>JAHCHG010000009.1:2500-185778 GCA_026129865.1 Pyrinomonadaceae bacterium | reverse complement strand
GCGCCGACAATGAAACCGTAAATGTCGCATTTGTAGTTCCTGCATTGCCTTCGGTAACGGTCACATCGTCAATAGAAAGCGAAACAAAATCGTCATTTTCGATCGTTCCAATTCCCTGGTTATCGAGGATCGTCGCTCCGGATGGAGCGGTTAAATTTACAAAGAAGGTTTCATTCGGTTCCGGGACGGTATCGCCGACAATGGTCACGCCGATCTGCTTTGTCGTTTCTCCGGGAGCAAAACTCAAAACGGTCGGTGGAACGCCGATGTAATCGTTCAGCGCGCTGGCTGTTCCGTCCGCTGTTGCATAGGTAACAGAAACCGTTTGACTGCTCGGCGAAGACAGGGTTACGTCGAACAATGCGACGCGCGTTCCGGAATTTCCTTCGCCGATCGAAACATCGTTGATTGAGATCGCCGGCACAGAATCGTCGTTTTGAATCGTTCCTTGCCCCTGCGCATCACCGATCGGAGCGCCCGAAGAATTTGATAAATTCACAAAAAATGTTTCATCCGGTTCGGTATCCGTGTCGCCGTTCACGGTAACGTTTATCATTTTCGAGGTGTCACCCGGCAAAAATGTCAGCGTACCGGATCCGGCTATATAGTCAGACCCCGCGGTTGCGGTACCGTCCGTAGTTGCGTAGTCGACCGTAACTGTTTGCGAACTCGGACGCGAAAGAGAAACAGTGAAAGCGAATGTCGATGTTCCCGAGTTTCCTTCAAGCTGAATAACATCGTCGATAGAAATCTCGGCAGAATCGTCATTTTGAATCGTGCCCATTCCTTGACCATCGCTGATCGTCGCACCCGACGGCATCGATAAATCGACAAAGAACATCTCGTCCGGTTCGACCGTCAGATCGCCGCTGACCAAAACGGTTATCGTTTTCGTTAGATTCCCGGGTGCGAAACTTAGCGTTCCGCTCGTCGCGGCGTAATCGGAGCCGGAGATCGCCGTTCCGTCGACGGTCGCGTAATCAACCGTTACCGTCGAGGCGCTAGAGATCGACATAGATACGGTAAACACAAAGTTCGTAGTTCCGGAATCGCCTTCAGCCATCGAAACATCGTTAATGGATAAAGTCGGAACTGCGACGAATGGTATTTCTACCGAACCTTTTTCGCATGCCGACTGCTGCGGGCGCGTCTGCCCGTTTTGCGAAGAAGTGATAACTGTGCCGCAATCGTTTGCGCCGGACGGAATGGTGTTTACGACAGGGCTCGCCGATCCGGGAAGATGTGTCAATGTCGTTCCGCCGTTGTTAGCCAAAGGACCAAGCTGCGGATCTGTTCCCGTTACATCGTTCGGAAGCGTGAAAAATGTCGTTGTTACAAGCCGTGATCCTTCGCGAAACTCCGTAAAGAACGTTCCGCCCGAAATGTCTTCGACATGGTTATAATCTTGCGATGTGATCGCACCGAAAATATCCGGTCCGGCGCTGCCTGCATTATTATCTCCGACGATACTGTTTTTAAGGTTCGTCGTGCCGTTCGTGTCCTGAAATAGACCGCCGCCGTTTGTCGCAGCAGCGTTTGAAGCGATCGTTGAAAAGTTTGAATTGATCGTCGCAGCCGTTCCGCTGTTGTAAATTCCCGCTGCGTTATTGGCGCTGTTTCCGCTTACGGTTGAATTGATCAAGTTGACCGTTCCAAGCCCGGTAGAGGTCGTAAACTGCTCGATTCCGCCGCCGATACTGGTCGCGGAAGTTGCCATATTGCCGCTGATCGTGGAACCCGTAATATTTGTTGTCGCATTGAAACCGCTTCCGGAGATATTGATTACGCCTCCGCCTTCACCAACTGAGGTGTTACCGCTGACGGTACTGTTGGTGATATTTGTCGTCGCCGCTGCAGATGTTGAAGCGAGTGTTCTAACTCCCGCATGAAATGAGCTCGCCGAATTTCCCGAAACGGTCGAATTAATGATCGAAACCGTTGCCTGTTGATTGTAAATTCCGCCGGCGAATCCGTTTCCGACTCCGGCAGTTACCGTTGAAGCGTTTCCGCTGATCGTACTTCCGGTGATGGTGGTTGTTCCGGCTGTGACATGGACGCCGCCGCTAAAGGTGTTAGATCCGGATGAAGTGGCTGTATTGTTCGTGATCATCGAATCGGTAACGTTCAGCGTTCCGACCGATGAAACTCCTCCGGCAACTGCAGCGACCGTCGTACTGGTATTTGAAACGGTATTCCCGGTAATCGACGAATTATTAATATTAATCGTCGAAGTCGTGTTGTTTCCCATAATCCCGGCTCCGGTCGAGGAACCGGCGGCTGTTCCGCCTGCCGTATTATTTGAAACCGTGCAGTTGTTCAGCGTTACGGTCGCTCCATTTGAACCCGAAACGGCGATGCCTCCGCCGCTGCTTCCGTTATCGTTCTCGGTAACAACAACTCGGTTCAGGGTCGCGTTCGCAGCTCCCGTATCGACGCGAATTCCGGCGCCGAATGTTCCGGCAGCCGTTGTGTATCGCCCGTATCTAACGGTTAGATCATTTAAGAATGCCGTCGTTCCGGGCGTAACGAACCTGATGTGAAAAACGCGTTCTACGGCAACGCCGCGGCTCGCTGCGGCTTGGACAAAAGTCGTTCCGGATCCGGCGCCATTGATCGTTATATCACTGTTAATATCGAAATCGCCCGAGGCATTATTGTTCTCGCTTGATCCGGTTAAGGTCGTGGTGTAAGTTCCCGCGGGAAGAGTGATGATGTCCGCTCCCGCAAGTGCGTTTGACTCTGTTATCGCTGCGCGCAAAGTACAAACGCCGTTACCCAAAGCTGTTTCGCAAACGCCGTCTCCGGGCGTTGCATCTTGAACATCGTTGGTGTCGTTAACGACGAAGGTTGCCGCATTTGCCGAAACAAACATCAGCAGTAAAACGACGGGAGTTAGTAATAATCCCTTCAAGGTGAATAGTTTTTTAATTTTCATATGTTTTCTTTAACACTGTTCGTAGACCGTAAAGACCTCACTAAACCGAATATCTATCGCGGATACTTGAGATCGCCTTAATAAAATTTGATCGTGACCGCCGTACGGACAAATCGGAGGCAGACAAATTCATATGCTGCCTTGATCAGAATTGTCGCTCGGTTGCTATCGTTAGACAGTTCGATTCAAAGGAATGTCATTGCACACTTCGGGTTTCCGAACGCAGAGACGGCAGAATTTGCCGGCTCGTTTCCTCAAACGATCATTGAAATTTATTTCGTTCAAGGGTTTCGAATTAAAAGGGATGTTAGTCCGAAGTACTCAAATTATTTTAACAAGCTAAAAGTTAAGACTTAATTTGCGATTCTGTCAAGGCGGAAGTACGGCGGAAATTTAGGCTGAAAAGAACGGCGATAATCTGAGGATTTTCCGCCTCGTCAGACGTTGAGCGAGTTGAAGAATTCTTATAGCTGGAAGGGGTTAAATTAAAAGCAAAAAGAGGATGTCCGAAATGTCCTTAAATTCGCTGAAAGCGATAAATTTAATGGCGTGGGGTAAAGCGAAGCAGCACCCCACGTTTGTTTGAATCAGACATTCCGACTCCGAAGGAGTCGAATATAAATGTGATCGTGCGGCACTTTCAGCGTCGGAACATATTCCATATCGAACGTAGGGTGTCGCTCATTTTCATTCGCTCTACCCTACGCATTAAATTTGTCACCGTTGGGGACTCTACTTTTCTGACAGCCGCGTTTTGCTTTTTTATAGATCCATTTAAGAAACAAAAGTTCTTAAGCCGGCGATCTTAAAGGTTCTTGAAAACAAAGTCCGCCATCATCTTATAAAGATGATAGGTCTGCGAAGGATTGCTTATTCCGTGCCGCTGCGTCGGATACGCCATCATATCGAACTGAATTCCCGCTTTTTGAAGTTCGTATGTGAATTTCGTTGTATTCTGCATATGAACGTTGTTGTCCATGTTTCCGTGAACGATCAGCAATTTTCCATCCAGATCCTTTGCCTTCGAATTCAGATCGTTCTGAGCATATCCGTCGGGATTCATTTCCGGGGTCAGCATATAGCGCTCGGTGTATATCGAATCGTAGAGCGCCCAGTTTGAGACCGGCGCGACCGAGATTCCCATTTTGAAAGATTTGCTGTGCGTCATCGCGTAAAGCGTCATGTAACCGCCGTAGCTCCAGCCCCAGATGCCGATCCTCGCAGGGTCGACAAAGCTTTGAGATTTAAGGAACGATACTCCGTCTTCGATGTCTTTTTGTTCGGTAAAACCCAAATTTTTATAGGCGGTCCAGGTTTCCTTTTCGCCCTTTCCGCTTGCCGAGCGCGGGTCTACGACAAAAACGATGTATCCGTTCTGCGCCAGAAACTGGTGATACATATACCGGCTGCCCGCCCATGAATTTCGCACCTGCGGCGCATGCGGTCCGCCGTAAACAAAGGTCAGGACGGGATATTTCTTCGACGCGTCGAACGACGGCGGCTTTAGAAAATAAGCTTCCATTTCGAACCCGTCCCGATTTTTTACTTTGAAAAACTCCGGCTTCGCCAATTTATAGTCGTTCAAAACCTTTACTTCATTGGCATTGATTACTTTTTCGATTGATCCGTCCGCGCGGTGCAGCGCCGTTTGCGGCGGCGTGTTTATGTCGCTCCAGGTCGCCACGAAATGCGTCATTGCCGGATTAAACACCGCCGAGTAGCTTCCGTTTTTCGTCGTCAGCCGCTTGAAACCGCTGCCGTCGAGCTTGATTCGATAGATCTGCGGCGCGTTCGGCTCGTGTTCCGTTGCGGAAAAGTATGCATAACCGGATTTGTCGTCAAAGCCGTAAAACGAAGCGACTTCCCAATCGCCTTTTGTAACCTGTTTCAAAAGTTTGCCGTCTGCCGAATAATGATAGAGGTGTTTAAATCCGTCACGCGGGCTTTCCCAGACAAAGGTTCCGTCCGAAAGCCACGTCGGATTTCCCGGCGAATCGATCCACGCAGGTGTCTTGTCGCGAAATAACGTCGTCGTTTTGCCGCTCGTTTTCGGACTCGAATTTAAGTCGAGATAGGTTTGGACTCTGTCCTGACCTTGCCAGATAACGTTCTTCGAATCCGGCGACCAATCAACGCGCGATATCAGAAAATCTTCGGGTTTATACTTTGAAATATCGACTGCCGAAACCATTTTCGAGCCGATGTCCGCAATATGCAGCGAAACGATCGGATTCGGATCGCCAGCCTGCGGGTAACCGACGTCTTCGATCACTTGATCGGTTACGGTGTCGTCCGCCATAACGAACATTGGAACCATCGAATCGTCGGATCGCAAAAAAGCGATCGCAGTTGAATCAGGCGCCCACCAATAACCTCGGTTCTGACCGCGTCCGTAGAGTTCCTCTTCGTAAACCCATGTCAAATAGCCGTTTAAAATGTTCTTCGTTCCATCTTTAGTAAGCCGCGATTCTTTCCCGGTTGCGATATCGACAACGTAAAGATCGTTACCGCGGACGAAACTCACCATCTTTCCGTTTGGCGAAAAATCGGCTTCGAGCTCTTCGGCTTTATCGTTCGTCAATCTTTTTGCGACATGCGTATTGGCGTTGAAAACGTAAAGATCCGTGCCGGAAGAGATCAGAAACGAATTTTCAGGAATGTTCTGGCTGATAAACCGGCGCGACATCGGATCGGCTTCGCTGCCCGGAACACCGAGTTTTGCGAGCGCTTCATAAACCTCGGCGCTGTTGTAAACGACAACTTCTTCGCCGGTTTTCGTGTTTACATTTACGATTTTCGTCGATTTGTCGTCGCTGCGCGGCTCGATAAATGAGTTGCCGTCGCTCGACCAGCGAACGCCGAACGTCGGCTTTCCGCTAAATGCAACGCGTTTTTGCGGATGGAAAATGTCGTCGATCGTCAGCTGTTTTTCCTGCGCAAATGAAAAGGCGGAAAAGATCAGTATGACAACTCCTATCAGATTTAATTTTTTCATAATCATATCGGTAATTGGTTTTCTAGATTTAATTTCTTGATATAGTCGGAGCGCAGGCTGCCAGCCTGCAGCGACGCGTACGCGTCGAAAAAAGTTCTAAGTAAATCTTTCGGCGAAGAAGCATTGTGTTCGCACTTCGCGCTCATTGCCGGCTGGCAGCCGGCGCTCCCGGTCTACGCCTTCGGATGCGCCTTATCATAAACTTCGATCAATTTTTCCATCGAAACCTGCGTATAGATCTGCGTCGTCGAAAGCCTCGCGTGTCCTAAAAGTTCCTGAATATCACGCAGATCCGCACCTTGATCCAGAAGATGCGTTGCAAACGAATGCCGCAAACTGTGCGGCGAAATGTTGGGAATATCGGCGCATTCCCTTATATATTTATCGACCATACGACCGACCGACCGCGTTGTTATCCGCGTTCCCTGATAATTCAAAAACACCGCCTGATCGTCGCGATCGATCGCCGGGCAATTATTCAAAAATGCGGGACGGGTTTCATTCAAATAAAACATCAGCGCCTGCAGCGCGGGATCTCCAAACGGCAAGATCCTTTGTTTTTTTCGTTTACCGGTAACACGGACGAGCTTTTCCCGGAAATCTATGTCCTTAAGATCAAGGTTTACAAGCTCGCCGACGCGCATTCCGGTTGCGTAGATAAATTCCAGGATCGCACGATCGCGCTTGCCGAGATGGGTCGACAGATCGGGTGTTTCGATAAAGCGAACCGCATCTTCGATCGAAAGATGCGTCGGAAGCTTTCGTGCAATTTTCGGCGTCGCGACCAATTTTGCAGGGTTATTTTCTACCACGCCCTCGCGCACCAGAAACTGAAAAAACGTTCTTAAAGACGCCAATTTCCGGGCGATCGAAGTTTTTTTCTTGCTCTCGGAATGCAGCATTGCCATCCATTCGCGAATCGTCAGATGATCGATCTGTTTTACAGGAATCTGCTCGCGGCTGCCGTCCGTTCGCGGTCGCGCGATATGGTCGTGAAACTGCTCGAGGTCGCTCAGATAATTGCGCAAAGTGTGATCGCTGACACTTCGTTCATAGCGCAAATGCTGAAAAAATTGTTCGAGATATTCGGCAAGCATCAATAACGATCAAGGATTAACGCGTTCCGGAACATAATATCCGCGGCGTGTACGAATGACCAAACCGGGAGCCGTTCGAACCGAAACTGCGATCTGTCTAAATTCGCCGCGCCGTTCGTCGTCGTCCTGCGGATAATAACTCAAAATATACTGCTCGGAAAGTTCCGCCGAGATCTGCTCAAAAGCGCGGTCGAGTTCGTCTTCATCGATCGGCGAATAGACCGCACCGCCGGTCTGCGCAGCCAATTCCTGCATACGTCTTTCGGCAGATAAATATCTGACATTCGCGCTTCCCGATCGTTCGCCGGTTCGTTTGAAATTTTCAAATTCCGTTGTTTTTACTACATAGATCTGACAATTATTAACCTGCGCAGCCTTTACCGTTTCTTCAAGGGTCGAGTTGCTGAGGTTGTCTTCTCCGTCGGAGACGATCACAATTACGCGCCGACCTTGAAAATCCTGTAAATAATTTGAAGCTTCAATTATTGCGTCCAACAGTTTTGTCGCGCCTTTTGGTTCGACAAGCGCGTTAATCGCACGCATCAGCTCGCCCGTGTTTTTCGTCAAAGGCTGTTCCAGCACAACGCCCGACGCAACACTGAACAGCGCAGCGAGATCGCGGTCCGGTCGCAAAACTTTTTGAAAAAATCTGTTTGCGGCTTTCTTTTCAAATTCCCGTGCCTGAAAAACGCTTGAACTGTTATCAAATAGGAGAGCGAGCCGAACCGGCGCTTCCGAACGGTAAAGATCATCGATCGACGCCTCCTTTCCATCAATGCTCAACGTAAAATCAAAAAGCTTTAGCGTCGGAACATTTCGCCCGCGCGCATCGGTGACGGAAACCGGGATCGGCACAAGCGCAGAGCTAACGCGCAGGATCTCTTTATCTTCAACCGGCACGTCGATCGGCGGCGGCGGCGTTTCCGAAGTTTGAACGTTCTGTGTCGGCTGATAGACCGCTTTCGGTCGCGGTGTCGGGCTCGGGGATTCAGTCGGTTTAATTCGACCCGATTGTGAAAAAGTCAACGCGGATAAAAGAAGAACCAGCTGAATTGTTATTAACAATTTCGTCATTAAACTGTCGCGCAAAAGTGCAAGTGAACTCGGTAAATAAACTGAAATCTTTCGCGGCAATTGTTTGATGCCCGAAATCTTCGACCGTTTCGCCTTAATTCAGAAAGTCTTTCCGAATTACTTCCACGAGGGCGGAGCGGCGCCATACTGCATCGGAGTTGCACCGTTAAACAGCGATTTTACGGAATCTCTTGTCAAAACAATTATTGTAAAGACTCCTAAAATAGTACCAAACGGCATGAACATACATAAAAGTCCCGCGATGACAAAGCAAAAAGTGTAACCCGTTTGTTTCGAGAGTTTTCTTCCTGCAATGAACGTAAGAACGGCAAGCGTCCACCCAAGCAATATTATTATCGCCGGAATGATCACAAACATCGCGCCGAAGATTTCGACGGGAAAATCCGGTTCACCCGGCTTCTGTGCTGCGCGCATTTCGGGTGCATTCGCCAGAAAGAAAATGCCCATAAAAAGATGGATAAATGGAATGCATGCAAAAAGAGCAATGATGCCGCTGACAATGTAGTAAAAAATGGAAAGCAAACGAAGATGTTCCAGATCTTTATTCATGATCTCACCTCTGATAGGACTTATTGAAAAACGCACCGGCTTTAGATGCGACGCCCGGTATTTCTATGATCGTTCGATCGATTTAAGATATTGAAGCGATTATAACATCAAAATTTTTTCGCAAGTTACTTTCAGCCGGATCTTCTTAGACATTTCGCGAAATCCTCGAGTCCCAGTTCGACTGGAGCGCAAAGCCGGTTCGACTGGAGCGCAAGCGTCCCCGCTTGCTATGAGCGCGGCAGCGCGAAAAGAAGTTAGCTTTGAAAGAAACCCTCTAAAAGCCAACACGGCTCCGCCGCTTTCGCGACGGCTGCAAGCGGGACGCTTGCGCTCCAGTCAAAAGCCGCTGTACGCGGGGACGATCGCGATGCTGCTGATGCCAGGCTTTACACTTCCACCGACCTAATTTCACCGAACCAATGCGTTGCGTTACAATTTAAGGACGATATGAAACCATTCATCGAATTTGAACGCAGAATGCGCTGGGCAGATGTCGATGCGGCTGGGATTCTGCATTTTCCGAGAATTTTTGAGATAGTTGAAGAAGCCGAGATCGAACTTCTTCGCAGGATCGGGTTTTCAATGTTTGAAAACCTTGCTGAATATGATTTTCCGAGGGTTCGAGTCGAATGCGATTTCAAAAAAATGTTACCGCTCGACTCAAAGTTTCGTCTTTATTTGACGATAGGTTCTATTGGACGGAGCACGATCCGGTATGACTTTAAGGCGTTTAACGACAGCAATGAGATCGCGCTCGACGGAAAAATGACTGTCGCAATGCTGAAGGACGGCAAATTGTCAAAAATTCCGAATGACCTTCGTGCGGCACTCGAAGCTCATTAATTTTTTTTCGATCTAAAGGATAGTGCTGTTATCTTCAGCCGAGCTTTACCGATATGACACACACGAACTTCACCGATTCGCATTACCGCAAAATTTTTCAATCGTCACCCGACGGCTATTTAATAGTTGATCCGGCGAATGAACGCATACTAGACGCAAATTCTGCAATGCTTGAGATTTGCGAGGTCAACAGCGGAGCGTTGATCGGCGAACATCTCTCCGAGATCAAATTTCAAAACGGCGGCGAAACCAGGTTTTTCGACCTGATAGGCGGCGGCAACGTCTCGCGCGGCACATTTATCCTGAAACTCGAATCTGGAAAAAAACGTTTCGTTTCGGTAAATTCGACGGTTTTGAATATCGACGAACGCGATCTTATCTTTTTGAGTTTTCGCGACATAAGCGGACGCAGGAAAGTCCTCGACAAACGCGAAAAACAGGCTTCGCTTCTTGCGCAGATGGCAGGCAAGGCTGCCCGGCTCGGCGGCTGGTCGATCAAACTGCCGGAACGCGAATTAACCTGGTCCGACGAAAATTGCGTTATCCACGATCTTCCGCCCGGATATCAGCCGACGCTCGAAGAAGGTATCGGTTATTACCCGGAAGAATATCGGGAAAAAGTAATCCAATATGTTGAAAAATGCGCGACCGAGGGGATCGGCTACGATTTTGAACTGCCAAAATATACGGCAAAAGGTCGTCTGATCTGGGTTCGGTCGATCGGAGAAGCAGTTCGCGATAAGGACGGAAATATCATCGCGCTTCAGGGAGCATTTCAGGACATAACCGATCGAAAAAAGGTTGAAGCCGAGAAAGAAAAACTGATCGCCGAACTTCAGGAAGCCCTTGATGAGGTGAAAACCCTTCAGCAGTTTTTGCCGCTTTGCTCATATTGCAAAAAGGTGCGCGACGATCAAAATTATTGGTCGCAGATCGAAAATTACATAGTCAAACACACGGGAACGCAGTTTAGCCACGGCATTTGTCCGGATTGTTACGAAACCAATCTTGCGCCGCAAATAGAGGATCTCAAGCGAAAAACGATTCAAAATACGCGTTGATCTTTTAAAAATTTACAATTTCTTAATCGTCTTTTTTAGTCGATCTGAAAGCCTTTACACCGACGAACAAACCTAACGCGAGGATGCTTACACCCATTAAAATAAAAAGTCCTATCGCCAGTAGCGCTTCGCCCGAGGAGGTTTCCGCGACCTCTGATGCAGCAAATATAAAAGTCATACAAATTTAGCGGTCGATCGTTCGAGTTTCTGGAGCCATTGATCCCAATCTTCGAGAGCCATTTCGACCTGAATTGCATGGCGCTCGCGTTTGTTTCTGTATTTTTTGCGGATCTCAACCGGCGGCTGTTCAAGTAATCCAAAAGTAATGTTCACGGGTTGAAAGTTCTTCGTTTCCGTTTTTGAAACATAGCGGCAAAGCGAACCGATCGCCGAATTTGACGGCGCAAGCAGCATTTCTTCGTTGCGAATGATCCGCGCGGCATTTAATCCAGCGATCCAGCCGGTCGCGACCGATTCGATGTAGCCTTCAACGCCCGTGATCTGACCGGCAAAGAACAATTTCGGATCTTTCCGCGTCTGGAGCGATTCTTCCAGAATTTTCGGCGAATTGATGAAAGTGTTTCGATGGATCTGACCATATTGCAGCACGTCGCAGTTTTCCAAACCGGGAATCAATTGCAATATTCGTTTCTGTTCGCCGTAACGAAGGTGATTTTGAAATCCGACAAGCGAATATGCATCCGCCATCTGATCTTCCTGACGAAGTTGGACAGCGGCGTAAGGTTCTTTGCCGTCAACATATAAGCCCTTTGGCTTCATCGGACCGAACCGCAATGTATGAAATCCGCGCCGCGCAAGTTCCTCGATCGGCAGACACGCTTCAAACCATTTCGTGTCTTCGAAACGTTTGAGCGGAACCGATTTCGCTTCGATCAGCTCGTTATAAAATGTAATGTATTGTTCTTCGGTAAACGGACAGTTTATGTAATCGTCGCCGCCCTTGCCGTAGCGTGCTGCCTTAAAGGCGACGTTCATATCTATCGAATCCGCCGCCACGATCGGCGCGATCGCATCGTAAAAATAAAGCTGATCGTCGCCGGTCATTTTCATGATTTCCTGTGTCAGCGCCTCGCTCGTCAACGGTCCGGTGGCGATGATAGAAACCTCATTTTCAGGAATTTTCGTGATCTCCTCACGGATCAGTTCAATTTTCGGATGATCTTCGATTCTTTTTGTGATCGCTTCGGCAAATTTGATCCGATCGACCGCAAGCGCAGCTCCGGCGGGCACTTTATTTTCCATTGCAACCTGCATAACAAGCGAACCGCCGCGACGCAGTTCTTCTTTCAAAAGATACGGCGCCGAACCGACTTCGTCAGATTTTAGCGAATTTGAACAAACGATCTCAGCCAGTTGTTCTGTGCGGTGCGCCGGTGTTTGCTGAACGGGACGCATTTCAAAAAGGCGAACCTCAGCGCCCGAATTCGCCGCCTGCCACGCCGCTTCTACTCCCGCAAGTCCGCCGCCGATCACATTTATTTTCATAACTAACTAATCGTAACGGCTGGCGCGAAATTTTTGAAGTAACCGGATGGATTATTTCGGATCGATTGCTTGACATAAATGTCGGCGGAAAAGTATATTCTGAAATTCGGCGAATTAATTTGCCACCCTAGCTCAGCTGATAGAGCGTTCGATTCGTAATCGAAAGGTCGTGGGTTTGAATCCCATGGGTGGCTCCATTTTACGCAAAGCCCGTTGAGATATTTTCTTTTCGGGTTTTTGCATTTTTGACGATGACAAAACTTTTCCGATGAGCGAAGTTAGTGTTAGAAACGCCGACAAAAGCGACGTGCGGCTGCTTTCTGCCCTTGCCGCAGCAACTTTTTACGAGGCATATTTTGAACAGGACGCGGCGAACGATCTGGCAAATTATATCGCAGAGTCATTTTCTCCCGCTGCAATTTCCGATGAGATCGCCGACGAAAATTCTACATTTTTAATCGCTGAGATGTCAGGGAAAGCTGTCGGATACGTAAAACTTCGCGAAAACTCTCATGCGGATTGCGTTGCCGAAAAAAACGTTCTCGAAATTCAGCGGATCTATTTGCTGGAAAAGTTAAAAGGCAAAGGTATCGGAAGATTTTTAATTGAAAATTGTATCGAGTTTGCAAAAGATCGAAAGTTTTCGGCTTTGTGGCTCGGTGTTTGGTCGGAAAACTCGCAGGCACAGCAATTTTACCGGAAAATGAATTTCGAACATGTCGGCGAGGTGAAATTTCTTTACGGTGATGGCGAAGAAACGAATTTTGTCTACAGACTGATGCTCGATAAAGCTCGGTGAGTCGGTCTGTTAAGCCGCATCTCTTCACAGATTTACAGCGTGACGATCGGGAAAATGATCGGACGGCTCGGGCTTGCGTCCGATTCGAATGGCGCGATCTGAAGATTCAGAAGAAATAGTCCGTCGTTGATCCGATCCGGAACATAGATCAATTCGGTGATCGTTTTATTCAGAAATGACTCGTCCGAAAGGTCGAAACTTCCCTCTCCGATGTTCCAAAATTTCCGGTGATTTGAAAGTTTCCCTTCGTCAAAGATCCGGTCGATCGACGGAAGATCGACAAGCAGGTGATCGACTCCAAGTTCGATCAATAACTCAATTGCTTCCGAAGAAAAATACGGCGGAATATCTTCTAGATAAGTTTGGGAAAGTTTGCGTTCGTCATTTGGCAAAGTCCGGACCATTATCGCTTTCGGCATTTCAAAT
Organism: Pyrinomonadaceae bacterium; assembly: GCA_026129865.1. Taxonomy (GTDB): domain Bacteria; phylum Acidobacteriota; class Blastocatellia; order Pyrinomonadales; family Pyrinomonadaceae; genus JAHCHG01. The sequence continues at coordinate 172,472 of JAHCHG010000009.1, read as the reverse complement.
GATTTGAGATCCGCAATTTCAGATTTAATTTTTTCAAAAGCGTTTTCGATCGATCTTCGCGAGATCAACTTGTCGCGCGTTTCGGGTTTGACCGCGTAAGTATCTTTCAAATCACCGGCGAATTCGGGTTCAGCCGAGATCAAAACCGCCGGAATAAATACGTCTTTCAAACATTCGTGAACGGAAATTCTCTCATCGGTAATATGCCCGACGCATTCCGTATGCGTACCATTGCAATGCGGAATGAGCTTAATTTGTTCAAAATTACAGCTTCCGCCGAGCCGCGTATCGCCGGTCAAACTTCCTGCTTTTACCGGTTCCGCCGACGCTTTTTCGACTCCGTACGCGTTCGGCTGTTCGCCGTTAAAATCGAGCGGAATCGAAATATCGAGCGGCTTTGAATCGTCGATTTTGTATATTTGATCGTTTAAATGAATCGATATCATGTCTCAGAGGGCGATTTCGGTTTGCTTAAAATGTTTTTCCATCAACAAAAAACCATTTTCCCAATTCTTTTCGAAAATTCGAATTTTCGTGGTGAATCTGCGGCACATTATCTTCGTTCAGAAAATGCGCTTTGAATTCTACCGTTCCCTTTTTATCTTTCGCTTCGCCTTCGGTTTTTGAAATTATTTCTAGTTTTTGCCAATCGCACGATGTTGCCCAATTTTCGACCGCTCTAGGGTCGTGAAATTTCCTTGTGGAAGGATGAGTTGTTTTGATAAGATATGCAACCTCAACATTTACATAAGCTGAATAGCGCGAACGCATCAATTGTTCAGCGGTCGCAGGTTTTTTGATTCCGCTAATAAACGGCTGACAGCAGTCTTCAAATTCTTCGTCTGAACCGCAATAACAATTCATGTTTCAGATCACATATTGCCAGCTCTGTTACCGGTCGCCTAAGCTTTAACACGAAACAGTTGAATAGTATTTGATAAATTACAATGCGATTCCCGAGTTCTTAAGTTTCGTGGAAATGTGCGTTTTGCTTTCCAGCGTTTTATGCACCGGGCATTTGTCGGCGATCTCGAGAAGGCGTTTTTTTTGAGCTTCGTCGAGGTCTCCGACAAGTTCGATCTCGCGGTCGAAATGATCGATTTTTCCGTCCTCGGATTCACATTTCCGACAATCTTCGAGATGCGTTTTTTCATGCGAAATATGAACGTAAACCTCGCGCAGATCCCATTTTTTGCGTTCGGCGTAAAGCCGCAAAGTCATTGCCGTGCAGGCGGCTAAACCCGAAGCGACGAATGCATAAGGCGAGGGACCGAAATCGTTGCCGCCGAAGCTTTCCGGCTCGTCGGCGGTCAGGTGATGCCGTCCGGCTTTGATCTCGGTCGTAAATTTTTCCTCGCTTCCAAGATAAGCAACGACATGTTTTTCAGTGGGAACCTCACGTTTTCGGGGAACCTCAATATAACGCGTCGCCCACGCCGCGATCAGATCGCCGGCGTATTTGGCGTCTTTCGTGTTTGATAAAAGATGGTCGGCGCCGTCTAAGGACACGAAACTTTTCGGGTGAAACGCTGCCGCGTAAAGATCGGCAGCGTTTTCGATCCCGACGATCTTATCCTGCGGCGAATGAAGAAACAAAAATGCCTTTCGCATTTTGCGGACGACGTTCAAAAGATTTTGATCTTTAAGATCTTCGACAAATTGCTTTTTTATAGTAAACGGTCTGCCGCCGATGTTTATCTCCGCCGCGCCTTTCTTTTCGATCTCTTCAATTCCGCCGGTCAGGAGATTCGTCACATGCTGCGGTGAGCAAGGCGTCCCGATCGTTACAACCGCTTTTATTGCCTGAATTTCGTTTGCCGCAAAAATAGCCGCAGCGCCGCCCAGCGAATGACCGACGATCAGCGCAGGTGCGACGTATTCTTTCTCGAGAAACGCCGCGGCAGACGTCAGATCGTCGATCGAACCCGAAAAATTCGTCTCGGAAAAATCGCCTTCGCTCATTCCTAAGCCGGTAAAATCGAAACTAAGCACGCCAAAACCTTCCGCGGCAAGCGCCGCGCTGATATAACGGACGGCGGTAAAATTTTTATTGCACGTAAAACAATGCGCGAATATCGCGAAATTATGCGGTTTGCGGTCGGCGGGCATGTACAGCTTTGCCGAAAGCTGTTTGCCCGCGCTGTTTTCAAAGCTGATCATTTCGTTTTCCATAACTTTTTATAATTATCCGGAAAGCAGCACCGGAAATTCCCCTAGCGATATTCCGGATTCGGATAATCGAAACGCGTTCCCGCTTCCCACTCGGTTTTTTGATTGCCGTACGCCGGAAATCCGCCGCGTTGTTTGAGCATCAGCGCCATATGCATCAAATTCCACGTCATAAAGGTCGTGTTGCGCTGCGTGAATTCGTTTTCCTCGCCGCCCGAATCTTCGTCTAAATATGACGGTCCCGGTCCGGCTTCACCGACCCAGCCCGCGTCTGCCTGCGGCGGAATACAATATCCAAGGTGCTGAAGCGAATAAAGAATGTTCATCGAGCAATGCTTAATGCCGTCTTCGTTTCCCGTGATAATACAGCCGCCCGTTTTGCCGTAATAGATATACTGCCCAAATTCGTTGGTCTTTCCCGACTCTGCATAGAGTCTTTCCACAACACGCGAACACACCGAAGATTTTTCCCCAAGCCAGATCGGCGTGCCGAGAACTAAGATATCCGCGTTCATCACTTTTTCAAAGATCTTTGTCCAATCGTCATTTTCAAACCCATGTTCGGTCATGTCGTGCTGTACACCCGGCGCGATGTCAAAATCTACCGCTCGCAAAAGCTCTGTATTAACCCCATGCTTTTCCATGATGGCGATTGATTTTCTTATCAAGCCTTCAGTATGTGAAAGCTGCGGCGAGGGTTTCAATGTGCAATTGATATACAGAGCGGAAAGCGCAGAGAAATCGCGCGTGTCGGAGCCATTTGGAAGATCGTCATTTCGTTTTTCGTCATTGTCGGTCATATTTCCCTCTTGTTTAATAATTTCGGCATCTTACACCATTTTGCTTTTCGCGCTGCAAGTAAGATCTCCGGCAGCACATCACCCGATCGCCTTAACTTTTTCCAAAACTTCATTCAGATCGATCTCGCCGACGTTCTCGACATTCGCGCAAATTTCCATCAACAATTTGTCCTGCGCGTTACCCTTTTCTTTAGCGACCGCATATGGCAGATCTTCGCGGAATGTAACCATCGAATATTTTGAAAAATAATCAGGAAAGGTTTGCTCTAAAAGCGTTTCGAGTTCGCGTTTTTTCTGGAAAACCGGATCGGCGACAGCATCGCGCATCTCGAAAAAATTTTCTTCCGCCAGGTCGCAGATCGCGTCGGCGTTCGGTTTTCGCTGCAAAGTGTATTCTTCAAATACCGTTTTCCAATTTTCTGTGCCGTGTTTTTCGATCAGCGAATCAAGCACGCGGCAGTCTTCAAAAGCGCAGTTCATTCCCTGCCCGTAAAACGGCACCATCGCGTGCGCCGAATCGCCGAGCAATAACGCTTTGCCGCCGATATTCCACGGCAGACATTTGACCGTACCGAGATTTCCCGTCGGATTTGTGAAAAAATCTTCTACAAGAGTCGGCATCAAAGGAACCGCGTCAGGGAAATTTGTTTCAAAGAATTCAAGCAACCTGTCAGAACCATCTGCAGTAGCGGATGGTTTAAGATAATTATTCGAGATTTCCGAGTTGTTGTTCAACAGGTCGCTACGGCTCGCTGTTCTGACAATTGATTCAAAACTGTTTTCGCCCTCGAACGCGAGAAAGAGCGTGCAGGTAAAACTTCCATCGAAATTCGGCAGAGCGATCATCAAAAATTCGCGCCGCGCCCAAATGTGCAGGGCATTTTTCTCCATCGCGAAGTCAGAACCGCCTGCGGTAGCGGGCGGTTGAAGTTTAGCATCTGAAAAGTTTGAATTTTTAACGGAGTTTTCCGATGACGACGTTAAACCGTCCGCTACCGCAGACCGTTCTGACTTTGGCGGAATGTGCAATTCTTTATAACCGTGTTCGAGAAATTTCTGCTCGTAATTAAACCGCGAAACGCAGCCATTCATCATCGCTTGCCTAACGGCAGAACCTGCGCCGTCGGTCGCAATTACGGTGTCGCCTTTGGTTCTTTTTCCGCCTTCCAAAATCGCTTCGCCGGTTTCGCAGTCAAAATCGACGCATTTTTGATTAAAAAAGAACTTGGATTCGGAGTATTTATCTGCCTCGTTTATCAAAGCAATGTTTAATCCGCCGCGCGAAACCGAGTTGATATATTCGCCCTTGCGTCCCGAATACGGCAAAAGCTTGGTCGTACCGTCAACAGAATGGATCATACGCCCGAGCATCGGAACCGCTTCGCCGAGCATATATTCATCCATCCCGACCTGTTTCAATGCCGCTATTCCGCGGTCGCTCAGCGCCAGGTTGATCGACCTACCGGCAGACATCTCCTGACGCCGCATATCGCCGCGTGCCTCGTACACCTCTGTTTCGATTCCTCGTTTCGCGAGAAAAAGTGAAAGCAGCGAACCCGCGAGTCCTGCGCCGATAATAATTACTTTTGCCATTCCCCGATTTTACTGTGCAAGGGTGGGATGAACAAGACAGTGTCTGATGCGCCTGAAAATCGCTAAACGAATTTCCGGCAAAACAATTCTGGCAAGCTGTTTGCAGTAAGAGTATTCAACATCGAAAGATGAATTAAAACAATACACGGAGGGAAAGGAAAATGGGTTTATTAAGAGGAGCACTGGCGGGCGCAGCCGCATGGAAACTCGGAGGCGGAATTATTTCAACGATCATTGTATTTCTGTTGATCTATTGGCTGCTTGGAATGTTTATGAATTGATTTTGAGCAAAGCGATCGAAGAAAAACGCAGGAACGCACTATTGAAGAACGCGTTTCTGCGTTTTTCTAGTTTTGCCAGGGGTTTGAATATTAAAACGGCAGAGACTCATGACAATGAAAATTCGCATGTCACGCAACCAAATTTCTACTAAACAAAACTCCAGATCCCTTTTTCCAGTTCTTCGAGCGAAAATTCCACCGCTTCCGGCTTCAGACGAATTGCATAACGCCGCAGATCGGCAGTTTCGTAAAGCATCGTCAACATCATCAAACGCTTTCGCATCTGTTCGTCTAATTCGCTACCCGCGTAGCCGTAAGATCTGAAAAATTCACGCTGGAGTTTTCTTTGACCCTGGATCATTAAAACTCCGACGGCGAGGAAATCGTATTCGAAAAAGCCACGTCTTGAGTCGGCGAAATCGAAAAGTCCGGCGATTTCCAGACTTTTCTCAGTTCTGACAACGCCCAAATTCCCGAAATGAACGTCCGCATGCATAAAAGCCGTTTTTCCGTCGGTCGGCACGAGTTTTAAGTTTTCTTCGATAAAAGCCGGCAAAGCGTCTAAAACTTGTTTGTTTACGCCGTGCGCTACCTGTCGATCGATAAATGTTTCGGCGCGATCCTTTACAAATGCCGCCCAATTATTTTCAAACGAATCCGGCGAAAGCGTGTGAGTTTGTTTCAGCCCGATGGCGAGTTTTGAAATAAATCCGAGCTGCGCTTTTTCGGGAATTTGCAGCCAATCAGCGCGCGTTATCAATTCGCCTTTGACCCGCGTCATCAAAATGTACGGAAATTTTTCAAACTCGCCTTGATGAACGACCTCCGGAAGCTTGAAACCGGTTCTTCCGCCGACTAATTCGATCGCTTTTACTTCGCGTTCAAAATACTGACGAAACGGGCGATAAATTTTCAAAACAAACGCGTCGTCAATAAAAAAAACAATATGCTCGCTTCCTCCCGCGCGTTTTATTTCGTCGAATGCGAAGTTATGCCGCCGGCAGATTTCTTTCGCTGCATCGAACCAAATTTCGCTTTTATGATGTTCGTCAAAATCCTTTTCAGTTTGGATCGCAGAAATTTTGATCATTAATTTTCGGTCAAACAGTTCTTCAAAATCTCTGCAAATTCCCAACAATCCAAAAACGAATTATAAAGCGGAACGGGCGCAACGCGAATTACGTCCGGTTCGCGCCAATCGGCAATCACGCCGCGTTTCGTGATCTCATTAAACAAAGTTTTGTCCGAATTTTTGACGCGAATCGAAAGCTGACAGCCGCGATCGTTTTCGTTTGACGGAGTGATAATTTCGATCCGGTCGGTTTCGATCTCGTTCAACAAAAATTCTAAATATTTTGTTAATTGACGCGACTTTCCAATTAAATTATGCATTCCCGCTTCTTCAAAAATGTCGAGCGACGCTTTTAGCGCAGCGAGCTGAAAGATCGGCGGATTCGAAAGCTGCCAACCTTCTGCACTCTTGATCGGAATAAATTCGTCTTCCATCAAAAAGCGAGTTTCCTTGTCGTGTCCCCACCAACCGGCGAAACGCGGCAGATTCGGATTTTCGTGATGCCGTTCGTGAACAAAAATTCCGGCAATTCCGCCCGGACCTGAATTTAGATACTTGTAAGAACACCAGGCGGCGAAATCCACGTTCCAATCGTGAAGTTTTAGTTCGACATTTCCGGCAGCGTGGGCGAGATCAAAACCGACAATTGCGCCGATTTCGTGTCCGGCTTCGGTGATTTTTTCAAAATCGAATTTCTGTCCCGTGTAATAATTCACGCCGCCGAGCAAGATCAGCGCAATCGAATCGCCGTTTTCTTCAATCGTTTTTAAAATATCTTCGGTTCTTAAACAAGTTTCATTTTCACGCGGTTTGAGTTCGATTAACCAGTCAGAACCGCCTGCGGTGGCGGGCGGTTGACGATCGTCATTTTTCGATTTCCAGGAATTTATAGGATCCGAGCTTAAACCATCCGCTACCGCAGATGGTACTGAGTTATCGAGAACGTCAGAACCGCCTGCAGTAGCGGGCGGTTGAAGATTGTCTTTATTCGACTTCGAGGAATTTATAGGAGCCGAGCTTAAACCATCCGCTACCGCAGATGGTTCTGACTGTTCATTTGCGGGCGTTAAACCATTCGCTACCGCAAATGGTTCTGACCTTTTGTGAAACTCGATTTGCGATTTCACCGCGTATTTATCGGACGGAAAAGCATCGCCTTCGATAACGATCTTGTATCTTTCCGCCGTCGGACGATAAAAAGAAACCATCAAAAAATGCAGATTCGCCGTCAAAGAATTCATCGCCACGACTTCCGATTTGCGCGCGCCGACAATGTTTGCAAGTTGCGTTGTAACCGTTTCGTGATACGGCATCCACGGATTTTTCGCCGCAAAATGTCCTTCAACGCCGAGCATTTCCCAGTCTTTTAATTCCTGTTCGATATAATTTCGAGTAGTTTTCGGCTGGAGTCCGAGCGAATTCCCCGTGAAATACAAAACTTCTTCGCCGGATTCTTGCATCGGAATATAAAACTTGTCGCGGAAATTTTTGAGCAAATCGAGTTCGTCCATTTTTCGGGCGAATTCTTCGTTGTTTTCAAAATTCATCGATTTTTATTCGGGTTTATCTCTATAAATTTACAAGTAACTTTGCTCAATAGTTCGAGCTTTTCTTCGTCGGACGTGATGCGGTCGAGTTCGGGATAGAGAAAATTGGTTTCACGAATGTCGTGGTGCGTCGCAAGTTTTTTGAAAAATCCTTCCCGCTCGAAAAGCCAGATCAATTTTTCGTCCGGGTTTTCTTCGGTTTTGAGATTGACAACTTCTTGCTTAAAAAGTGCGATGTGATTGATTAATTTCTCGTGTTCATCAAAAAACATCTGCGCCGCGCCGCCTTTTTTAATGTCGCCGCGCTCAATATAAACCGGCAAAAGATGCGTGTTTTCGTCAAAAATATGTTTGAGCAAAGCGCGTTCGTATTCGTCCAAAATCTCCAACGCTTGATCAAACTCGAAATGCAGAAGTCTTTGCTGATGACAAAAAAAGATCCTTTCCAAATCTTGGTGAACATCCAATAATTCGCTCAAGTTTCGCATATTGAAAACAGATCTTTGCCTGCAGAACGCGCAGAATACGCGAAAGCGTAATTTTTACTTATTTCCGCGTTTTCCGCAGGAACTTCTTTTCTAAATTCCGAGTTCCGCTTTCGCTTCGGCAAATTTCTCGACCGCAAACTGCAAATCTTCCCGCGAATGTGCCGCTGAAACCTGTGTTCTGATTCGCGCCTTGCCTTTTGGAACGACGGGAAATGAAAACGGAATAACATAAACTCCTTTTTTCATCAAGAGTTCAGCCATTCTAACGGCGGGTTCGGCATCGTAGAACATAATCGGGACGATCGGATGTTCGCCGGGAAGAACTTCGAGTCCGGTTTTGGCAATTTCTTCGCGGAAAAAGCGCGTGTTTTCCATCAATTTATCGCGCAATGCGGTTGTTTCGCTCAACATATCAAGCGCGGCGATTGACGCGCCGACGATTGGCGGAGCGACGGAATTTGAAAAAAGATACGGGCGCGAACGCTGGCGCAGCATTTCGATGATCTCTTTTCTGCCCGAAGTATAACCGCCGAGCGCACCGCCGAGCGCCTTGCCGAGCGTTCCCGTGATGATGTCAATTTTTCCCATCACATCGCAATATTCGTGCGTCCCGCGTCCTTTCGCGCCCAAAAATCCGACCGCGTGGCAATCGTCAATCATCACCAAGGAATCGTATTTTTCCGCCAGATCGCAAATCTCGCCGAGTTTCGCAATAAACCCGTCCATCGAAAAAACGCCGTCGGTGGCAATAATTTTATGCCTCGCGCCGCTTGCTTCCTTCAATTTCGCTTCGAGGTCGTCCATATCGCTGTTTTTGTAACGAAACCGCGCCGCCTTGCACAGACGAATCCCGTCAATAATGCTCGCGTGGTTCAATTCGTCCGAAATGATCGCGTCTTCCGCGTCAAACAGAGGCTCGAAAAGCCCGCCGTTCGCATCAAAACAAGCCGCGTAAAGAATCGTATCTTCCGTGCCGAGAAACTCGCTGATCTTGCGCTCAAGTTCCTTGTGAATCGTCTGCGTCCCGCAAATAAAACGCACGCTCGACAGCCCGTAACCCCAATCATCCAAAGCCTTATGCGCCGCCTCGACGATCTTCGGATGATCGCTCAAACCGAGATAATTATTAGCGCACATATTTAAAACCTCTTGATCCGCCACCTCGATCCGCGCATCCTGCGGACTCTCGATCACGCGCTCGTTTTTATAAAGTCCCGCTTCTCTGATTTCGTTTAATTGATTTTCTAATTGATTTTGAATTTTTCTATACATAATTAAGTTGGTTGACTCCAGTCAGAACCATCTGCGGTAGCGGATGGTTTAAGTTTAGCATTCAAAGTCAGTACCATCTGCGATAGCGGATGGTTTAAGTTTTGCATCTCAACACTTGAGCGGACGTCTCGATTCGCCGCGTTCAACCGCCCGCTACCGCAGGCGGTTCTGACCTTTACGACGCAAAAATTCCTTTTACCGCAGAAAGCCCTTGCGCTTTGCGCCACGAAGACAGCCCGCCGCAATGATGTCCTTCGTGGAAAACCAAAATTTGCAGATGATGTGCTATAGTCGGTTGTGTTCTGACAAGCGTTTCGTCCGGTGTCGGCTGGTCGAGATTTTTCATTTGGCGAACCGCGCCCGTTCTGAGCAAGCCTGTTTCGGTTAATCTTTCAACGAGAAATTGTTTCGAGTCGTAATCAGCAAGCGTCGAAGTCGGTTTTGAATCTGGTCCGTATTTACTCAACAAATCCGAAAAATCCGCCGAAAGTTCCCGGACTTTCAGCATTGATAAAAGATAAATATCGCCCAACAAAAGATGACCGAGAATCCAAGCCGGATGATTTTCTTGCGCCGACGTTTGCAGACACATCTGTTCATCGCGCAAATCTTCGACAAGGCTTAATGTCTGTTGTCTGGCTTTTTCAAGTGACCAGATCAATAAATCGCTCATTTGTTTAAGAAATATCCGTCCAATCTAATATAACTTTTCCGCTGTTGCCTTCGCGCATTACTTCAAAGCCTTTTTCAAAATCTTTGTAGGAATAGCGGTGCGTGATGACGGGTTCGATGTTTAAGCCGGAGTCTAAAAGAACGCTCATTTGATACCAGGTTTCATACATTTTGCGCCCGTAGATGCCGGTCACGGTCAGCATATTGAAAACGACGGTTTTCCAGTTTATCGCAAATTCTTCGGTCGGAATGCCGAGCAGCGCGATGTTTCCGCCGTGCGTCATATTGGCGATCATATCGCGCATGGCGACGGGACTTCCCGACATTTCCATTCCGACATCGAAGCCTTCCTTCATTCCGAGTTGTTTCTGCACATCAGCGAGTTTTGTCGAACGAACGTCAACCGCCAGAGTAACGGGAAATTTTTCGGCGAGTTCGAGACGTTTCGGATTAATGTCCGTGATGACGACGTGGCGCGCGCCGGCGTGTTTGGCGACCGCCGCCGACATAATTCCGATCGGTCCCGCGCCGGTTATCAGAACGTCTTCGCCGAAAACTTCAAATTGAAGCGCGGTGTGAACGGCATTGCCGAACGGATCGAAGATCGCTGCGACTTCGAGATCAACGCCGTCTTTGTGTTTCCAGATATTCGTCATCGGAACAGCGATATACTCGGCAAAACCGCCGTCCGTCTGCACGCCGATGCCGAGCGTGTTCGCGCATTTAGCCCGCCGTCCAGCCATACAATTACGGCAGCGACCGCAAACGAGATGACCTTCGACCGAAACAATATCGCCGACATAAAAGTCGTTAACATTCGAGCCGACCTCAACGATTTCACCTACGATCTCATGTCCCAAAACGGTGGGAATCTTGATCGTCGCCTGCGCCCAGGCGTCCCAGTTATAAATATGAACATCCGTTCCGCAGATCCCCGTTTTCAAAACGCGGATCAAAACATCATTGATCCCGATCTCAGGTTCGGGAACGTCTTCAAGCCAAAGTCCTTCTTCGGCTTTGCTTTTAACAATTGCTTTCATAAATATTATTCAAAGAAAACTTTTTCTAGATTCAGCCATTCGAGCGCCGCGCCGTGGAGCATTTTTGCTTTGGTCTCATCATCGAATTTTGATGTTTCGATCAAATTTCCCGGCTGCAGTTCGCCGAGCGGAAAAGGATAATCTGTACCGAGCGCGATCTTGTCGGCTCCGACCGATTTTACGAGATATTCGAGCATTAATTCATCGTGAACGAGCGAATCGAGCCAAAATTTCCCGAGATATTCGCGTGGATTTACTTTGTTATCGACAGCGCAAAGATCGGGGCGAACTTTAAATCCGTGCTCGATCCTGCCGATCGTTGCGGGGAATGAACCGCCGCCGTGCGCGAAGGCGACGCGCAGATCCGGAAGCTTTTCGAAAACCCCCGAAAAGATCATAGAACAAACCGCACGCGAAGTTTCAGCCGGCATTCCGACAAGCCAGGGCAGCCAATATTTCTGCATATCCGCCTGTCCCATCATTTCCCACGGATGAACAAAGACCGCCATTCCGAGTTGTTCACAAGCTTTAAAAAATTCAAAAAACCGATCTTCGCCGAGATTTTGCTGGTTAACATTTGACCCGATCTGCACACCTACCAGACCGATCTTCCTGCACCGTTCAAGCTCTTGAATCGAAAGATCCGTGTCCTGCAGCGGAACGGTTCCGAGCCCGACAAACCGTTTGGGATAATTTTCAACGATCTCCGCAATGCCGTCATTCAAGATGCGCGAAACTTCCGCGCCATCGTTCGGTTTTGCCCAATATGAAAACATCACCGGAACGGTCGAAAGTACCTGAACATCGACACTAAACCGGTCGCATTCTTCGATCCTTCGTTCGGGCGACCAGCAGTTATCCTCGATCTCACGAAAGAAATGCCCGTCATCTTTCAACATTCTTGCGCAGCAAGATTTGTGATGATCGAGCGTGATAAAACCGCCATAGCCGAACTTGTCTTTCCAATCTGGAATATCGCGGGGAAGAATATGCGTGTGAATATCTATTTTGAACATGAATTTTCGATGTCGCAGCAGGTTTCGCCGCGCAATGCTTGAATACCTTCTTTTGCGATGATCGGAATCATCAACAGCGCTGCAAACGGATCTGCCCACCACCAGCCAAGCAGTGCGTTTAATCCCAAACCCGCCAGAAGTATCGCGGAAAGATAAGCGCAGATATCGGTCTGACGTGAATCGGCTGCGAGCGCACGGCTGTTCAAATTTGCCGCAACCCGTCTTTTGGCGCGCGCCAGAATCGGCATCACTATCAAAGACAAAGCCGCAAGTGCGATTCCAATATAACTTTCTTCGGGCAATTCACGAAACCAAAGAGATTTTACCGCGTCAAAACCGACATACGCCGCCAGCGCGAGAAAACTTACGCCGACCAGCCGCAAAGCAGTTTGCTCTCTGTCATCGCTGCCCGAAAGTCTCCATAATAAAATTACGCCCGAAGAAACTTCAATTACTGAATCGAATCCGAAACCGACGAGTGCGATGCTTCCGGCGGCAAGTCCCGCGCCGACGGCGATAAAAGCTTCGAGCGAATTCCAGCCGATCGTCAAATATTCGAGCCTTCGTCCGCGCCGTAAATTTTCCCCGCGAATGATGGTTTGATTGTTTAGAACTTTTGAGTTCACAGATTAATTTATTGTCGGCGAAATACGTGAAAGGTCGCCAAAAGTTAATTGATACTTTTTAACGGCTTTAAAGTATTTCGCGGGCAGATTTACTTCAATTCTTTTGACCGAAAATTCGGTCTTTTAAAATGAAACGCTGTAACTAAAGCCAGCCTTTTTCCCCTGAGCAAGCATAAATCCAAACTGATGCCTGCCGTTCGAATAATTCAGCAGCGGATGAACTTTGACTCCGTCGAAAAGAATTGTTGTTGAAAATCCCTTTGTTAGGTAAATGTTTAATCCGCCGATCGGGCGCACGCGGTTTTCGTAGGTTCCGTAGGTTAAACCGACATACGGCGCGATCGGCAATCCGGTTTCGCGCTTTAGATTTTTGCTGAACGTTGCGTAAAAAGACTGTCCGGACGGCGTTCCGATTCGGTCGGAACTGGTTCCAAGGATCAACGCCGGACGTTTTTCCGTTTCCGTCACAGCGACAAAATTTGCAAGCGGCGACAGTTTTCCGGCTAGCGGATTATATTCAATTCCGACGGAGAGCCGCGAATTGACTTGATAAGTCAAAGTATTTCGCCATTTAGCCCGGTTTATTATATCCGGAATAAAACGCGTGCCGTATGTCCATTTATATTGATTTTCTCCTGTCCCGCTCACGGCGCGACCTTCTCCCGGTCAGAGCGGTCAGGACGGAACACTCGAAACCTCCGTCTTTGAGGGTTTTGCGTCTTTTCTAACAACCGGTTCGACCTTTTCGACGGACTTTTCTGCGATCTCGAGCATTGAATCGAGCTGTTTTCTGAGTTGGGCTGCATTCACAATTCCGGAAATTACCTTGACGATCTTGCCGCTTTTGTCGATCACAACCGTTCCCGGAAGCGCTTCACCGAGCCCGAACCGCCGCATGTCAGCCGCTGTCGCGCCCATCCAGATCGGGAAATTAACGCGTGTTTCCTTAATAAATTCCAGGATCTTTGCCCGATCTCCAACTTCATCAGTCGATGCCCCGATCACCTGGACGCCCAGTGCCGCGTATTCGTTCTGTATTTCCGAAAGGTCCGGCATTTCTTCACGGCACGGATCGCAAAACGTCGCCCAAAAATTCAAAACGACGATGCGACCTTTATATTGATTTAATGATTGATCGGTACCGAAAAGGTCCTTTAACCGAAGCGTTTCTTCGCGACCGATCGCTTCTTTTGCTTCGCGCACAGCAAGGCTGTCGCGAACAACCTCGAGCGAATCGACGACGAATACATCTGCCTTCTTTCGCTTTTTAACCGATCCTGTAACGGCAACTGTTTTGCCAACGTAGCTTAGCCAGTTCTTTTCGGTAAGTTTAAACTTTCCTTCTTCCAGCTGGTAAAGCTTGAAATCGTTCCCCGTTCGAACGGCGATGAGCGTCGGGTCGCCGCCCTCGACACACGATTTAGCCTTTAAAAGATCTTCCGCAGTTCCGAATTCGACCTTTGTCCGGTCGGCTTCAGCCCAGCAATCGGCACAGCAAACTATCTGTCCTTCTATCTTTTCACCCGTTGGCGAAATGGTTGTTTGAGCAGCCGCAAGCGATATGAACACCGCGGTCAGCATAAATATGATCGACAATAATTTCATAAAATGATTCCTCAGAGTTTAAAAACAAATGATAATTCCCGCCTTCAATAAACTGAAGACGTCCAACAATTAAGCAAAATTTCTCGAAGTGATCTTTAAATTCTAAGAACTCGAAAAGGTAGTTTTCGATGAGGCGTATCGGAAAGTTGTGAGTAAACCGCGCGAACCGAATTTATGCGTTCGACCTTCCGCGGAAGAAAGGGTTTTAATGATGAAACGGGATTTAACGCAGCAAATGCCGCTGAAAAACCCGCACGCTCCGGCGCTGTCGAACAGATAGAAACGTTAACCGGGCACGAATCTTCTTCGTGCTCTGCACCGTAAACGGTTTCGGACCGAGAGGTCGTCGAAGGTTCGCCAATGCAGGCGTCTTCGGCAAGACAGTTTGAAACACAGCCAAAAAAAACGATTAACAGCGCTGCCGAAAGAATCGTACCGAGCATTTTATTGATGCAGTTTTTCATGTCTATCATCGCCGGAAACATTTTCTATAAATGAGTTTACAGAGTAACAAAATTCAAACGATGTTGTTAAGTAATGAGATCTAATTAGCTTTGATCATTCGCGCGCTTACTCCGGCAGCGAATAATCTAATATTATCGTTTTTGCATTTTCATCGGATCGAAATTCGATAGTTCCGGAAATTCCCTCGAGTCGGTCTGTCCCCGAACCGGGAACGATCTTTCCTTTCGCCTTCATCTCGTCCGTCATTCCGCCGTGAATGGCAACGAACGAACCTTTTCGTCCTTCGATCTCGACAAAAAAGCGGTCCATTATTGTGTACCCGGCTGAATCGTCCCGCGAAGTGCACATCAGCAGTTTGCCGACGCTTTCGCCGTTCATTTCGCCTTCGAATGATTTTTTTACAGTTACTTCCGAAAGCGTCGGACTAAAAGTCGTTTCATCATAATGATTCGCATCCCAACCTGTAACCGTGAATGGCATCGTAATATTTTTCATAATTTAGTTTACGGTATCGTGCCTAAGCGAAAAAACTCTCAACCGTCAAAGTAACGCGCGTCAAAGTAACGCGTTTACGCGTGAAATATCTCCGCCGTCAGAGTAACGCGTTTACGCGTGAAATATCTTCGCCGTCAGAGTAACGCGTTCACGCGTGAAATATCTCCGCCGTCAAGCGACTTCAAGAATTCAGATCATTTTAACCTTCTTCACCGCCGGTTCTTAGCGGGAGTTTTTCACGGCTAAAGCCGTAACTCTAACCGGTCAGAGTAACGCGTTTACGCGTGAAAAAGCTCCGCCGTCAGAGTAACGCGTTTACGCGTGAAATATCTTCGCCGTCAAGCGACTTCAAGAATTCAGATCATTTTAACCTTCTTCAGCGTCGGTTCTTAGCGAGAGTTTTTCACGGCTAAAGCCGTAACTCTGACTCTCAATGGCGGCTAAAGCCGTAACTCTGACTCTCAATCCTTTACTCCGGCGCGAGTTCACGGCTTTGGCTTATTTAGCAATTCGTCGATGTCTTTTTCAAAAACCTCCGCTTCGATCGCACCGACGTATTTTTTATACAAAACGCTTTTTTCGCCGATCAGCAAAGACATCGGAACGCTTTCCTGCTGCGAAAGCATAGACCCGGGAACTGTTAATACGACCGGGTATTTTATCTTAAATTCGGCAATAAATTCTTTGATCGTTTCCAGATTTTCGCTATCGAGCGAGACGCCGACAACCTTAAATCCCTTTGTTTCGTATTTTTTTACAAGTGCTTGAAGAACGGGAATCTCAGTACGGCACGGCTCGCACCATGTTGCCCAGAAATTCAGCAGAACGATCTTGCCGCGGTCGTCGTGGAGATTCCACACTGCACCGTCAACGGTTTTCAGTTTCAAATTCGGAAGCGGTTTTTCATCGGAATCTGTGCTTTTCTGCGCCGCCGCATTAACAGCGAAGATCGCCAGCAGGAAAAGCTTAAGGAAATTACGAAAATGACTTTTGTTAATTTTCATCGTAGTTAAGAGTCAATAGCTTATCGAACAGTTGTTCTGTTTTTAGCCTCGACGCGAGTTTAGTATCGGTTGGTGATACCCTAATTTTCAAATTAGTCCGATCAATTATCTTAGTCGACTTACCGATATCCTCGCTACACTGAACAATTTGACTGTTTCAAGCGAGTTAAGAAGATGGCAAAAAAGAAAAGCCCGTCCGAAGACGAGCCTTTCTTTTTGCTTTAACTAATTCAGTAAAGAATTAGAAGGTAAAGCGGAATCCAAATCGAACATCACGTCCGCCCTGGAATGTATTTGCCTGTCCGTAGTCGTTTCTGCGACCCGTGTTGCTTACGCCCGACGAGTTCAGGAAGTTATCTACAAACTGCTGAATACCGCCGCCGTTGAAGATGGTGTTGAATACAGCACCTTCAGTTGCACAGGTTGGGCAACCAGCTGCGGGGGAACTCAATACGCCAGCAGTAAAGTTCGTTCCGCTGATCGTCGTCTGGAATGCGATCTCGTTTCTTTCGTCAAACAAGTTGCGAATTTCGATGAACGGTTCCAATCCAAAGCGGTTATCTCTTCCGAATTTGTACTTATGACCGATAGCGAAATCGGTTTCGGTGAACATTTCGGTACGTCCAAGGTCGCCGCGTCCGTAAAGAACGGTTGAACCGAGGTTGTAGAGATTGTAGATCGTCGTGATCGGCGATCCCGACTGAATTGTGGTAAACGAAGAAACGGTTGTTCTGTTTACACCATTATCCGCCCAATCGAACGTGTAGCCGCCGTATGCCTTGAAGACGTGCGGACGATCTGTTGCAAGACGTCCATTGTCCGGAACACCGTTGGCTGTGTAGCCCAGCGGCGGAAGGTCAAAGAAGCGGTTTACGTTCGGCGACGAGCGTCCAAATTCATCCGAGCTAGCCAAACCTGAATAGTTACCGAACAATCGGCTATAGGTGTAGCTGGCATTGAAGAAGTATTTGGTTGCACGTTTGTCGAAACGAATTTCGAAAGCGTCATAGAGACGTTCAGCTTTCGTACAGGGCTGGTTGGCGCTGGACGAAATTTCACAAACCAATCCAAGACCCGGGTTGCCGATGATGTAGGCTTCCGAACCCTGAGCGTTGAAAACACCGATGTCTTCAACCGCACGGTCGATCTGTTTGTGGGTGTAGCGCGCACTCATGATGAGGTTGCGAGCCAACTGACGTTCATAACCGATCGTGTACTCACTCTGACGAGCAGCTTTGATGTCCGGATCGACTCCGCCCGTTTCAAAGATATTCGAATTGTTCGAGTTAGTAGCGATACGGAAGTCAAACTGACAAACCGACCAAGCCGGTCCGATCGGAGCATTAACTCCGGTGTTCGCGCCCGGGCAGTTTCCGCCGATCATATCGGTGTTGCCGCCGATGATGTTCTGCAGAGTGTAGTTTGTGTAAGCTGCACCGCGTGAAGGCAGAATTTCGAAGTAATCGCGACGATAGAAGTCGCCTCCGAACGAGCCGCGCGGCAGTTCATACTTAAAGCGATCATAGAACCAGCCGTAGCTGGCAAAGATCTTGTTCTTGCCGTCGCCGAGGACGTCAAACGCTACGCCGAATCGCGGTGCGATCTTGTCGCCCCAGCCGAATTCGATAGCTTTCGTCGTTGCCGCATCACCAAAGCTCGGTACAACCTCATTTTCGATTCGAAGTCCGAGGTTAAAGGTCAAACGGTTGTTAACTGTCCAGGAATCCTGAACGAAAAACGATTTGTTATCGCTTGTGGCTTCGCCAACTGTTCCGAATCTCTGAAGAAGTCCGGATCCGAGGTTGCCCGGTGTCGGGGTCTGTCCGGTCAGCGCGCTGATCGGAAGGTTGTAATAAAGAACCGAATATCCGGTATCTGCATAGCCGTTCTTAACAGTGTTGAAAAGACGGTTAAACTGGAATCCGAATTTGAAGTTATGACGACCGGCTGCATTGATGCCGACCAAGCCTGCATCAGCATCAAACGTTGTACGTGTCGAAACGTCATAGTCGATCGTAAAGTTGTCGCCGGTGTTGAAGCCAGCCAGACAGTTCGATCCCGGAACGTTCTGCGGTGTACCCGAGGTGCTGCAAAGGAAACGGTTTTGTTTCAACAAGCCATATGAATTGAGCTTCTCGTTGAGGAACGTTCGTCCTGCACGGAAGTTCAATACCAGATAGTTGTTCGGTGTCCAGGTCGCCTGACCGTTAACCGAGTTCGAGTTCTGACGTCCGCCCTGCTGTGCATACCGCTGAACTGACTGCGAGTTTACACCCGACAATCCTGAAGTAATGCCGGGAAGTACGCCGTCCTGAATGATCGGGTTCCAGAGGAACGATCCGAACATACGGAGCTGCTGTACCGGCTGTGCGTCAAGACGGAAGAAAGCCTGTTCCGTTCTTACATCAGATTTATAGGTTTTTGTACCTACTACCGAACGTCCCGGAGCCGAACCGCTGAATTCCTGGATCGTACGGGTCGTGTTGTAGATCTGCGGTGCATAAACAGCCGAGAACCACAGTTTTCCTTTCGCGATCGGTCCGCTGAGCGAAGCAACCGGGAAGAAACCTACTCCGCCATCCTTCGGCGGCTGGAAGTATTCAAACTGACCGGCTGTCGCACCGTAACGGTTAAGCGACAGGTTCGGATCGCCCTGAAGTTTTTCCGGACGGAACGAAGCACCGAAGTTACCGCGGAACTGGTCGTTACCGCCGATCGTTACTACGTTGATCACACCGCCGGTAGCGCCGCCGTATTCAGCTTCGAAACCGGTCGATTTGATCTGAACTTCCTGAAGAAGTTCGAACGGAAGGTTGTTGTTCGAGTTCAGCTGACCTGTACGGAAGTTTGTTACTTCCTGTCCGTCAACTACGAATACGTTCTCAGCACCCGAAGCGCCGTCGATCTGGAATCCTGCACCAAGTGCTTCCGGACGTACGTTCGGAGCGATCTTGAGCAAGCTGCCGAAGGTTGTTCCCTTCGGAAGATCATCGATCAGCTGTTTGCTGATGCTTGTATCGATCTTTGTATCGGTCGTGTCAATTACCGCATTGCTGTCTGTAACTTCAACAGTAGTGGTAAGCTGACCAACTTCCAAAGACGGATTGACGACGGAAGCTCTGTCGAGGTTAACCGTTACGCTCTCAGCTTTCGACTTAAAGCCGCTTGCTTCGAACGTTACTTTATATGTTCCTGCAAGAACCTGCGGAACACGGAAAAATCCCGAGTTGTCGGTCGTAACTACACGTTTGAAACCCGCGGTCGAACCGGTGCTTTCAATTGTAACAGTTGCGCCCGGAACCACGGCGCCTGCCTGGTCCTTGACTGTTCCTTCAATGCTACCTGCGGTACCCTGCCCAAATGCCATTGCCGAAAAGCAAAGCACAACGGACAATACCATAGATACATATCTGAAATATTTGTTCATTGTAATCTCCTAATTAGTGTTTCTAAAAATTGCGGCGGGAAACTTTTGATCTCATTTAATTTCGTCTCAACCGAATGGTTCAGTTGATTTAAGAAATTCAAAATTGTGACAAACTCTTCAAAAATTTGAATTTACGAATTTGCACTTCCGCTGCCTACTTATGTGAAATGCAATAATCGTTCGCAAAACAAAGTATTTTAAGGTCAGTTCGTAAAGACGCAGGGAAAACTTGATCGGAAATCGAAAAAACGAAGACGAACTTCTTTCAAATTGATTTCGTGAAGGTCTTTTATCCGAGCTTTCGGATAAAAGAGCAGGGATGCAAATTATTGTATAAAAACCGGATATTCAATTTATTGAAGATTATTCGGATATTTGGCGGTTTGGGTAATTTAGATCGGTCGCAGAGAAAGCAAGGTGCGGCTCGTAAAGCATCGGCGGATCTTCGAGAACGATCACTCGGATTTCTCAAACTTACTCAAGTCAATTTTCTGGCGTTTGATCTTTTCGTTCAAAGTACTTGGCTTGAGCCCGAGCAGCTGTGCTGCCTTGTACTGAACGCCATTCGTGTGAAGAAGCGCGTTCCGAATCAACGTCGCCTCAAATTTCTGCATTTCGTCATTAAAGTTGAGCGCTTTCCCGTCGCCGAGCGATCGTTTTTCTTCGATCTGTTTCAAAGATTCGATCTCGCGCAGCAGCAGAAAGGCAAGAGACTCTATTGCGGAAAGCTGGCTCCGCTTAACACCTTCGACGGGTTTGTTTGATTCAGGTTCGATTCCCTTTGTGCGTTCGGACAACTCATCCATGATCATTCGGTTCCTTTCCCGGCTAAAAAAAAGGGGTAAGGAAACACGATTGTTCTTGAAAGATTTTAAGAAAGATCGGTGACCTTATATGTGCTCTAACGCTATCACAGTAGGATGTGAATAGATACCCGTACGAGCATGGAAAAAATTGCAGAGCTTGAGTTTCCCGGAAAGTTTCGGCAGGAACTTAGTTTCGAGAGACATCCGATCTTGCGTCGAATGCTTATCCTCTTTGCGTTTACAGATGACTCTTAAAAACGCGGCGCGTTCAAAAACTTTCGTTCTGGCAACCCGCAACGCGGTACCTTTTTGATCACTGCATTCGACGGGATATCGTCGACGGAAAATAATTTAAAATTGCCAACCGTATTTTTAACTTGGTCAATTTCGGAATGACACGCGTTCCGAATTTTGCAAGCGCGGATAAGTTAAGAATTTAAGAAACGACCGGCGGCGGCTGCATGACTTCGCCGCATCTCTTACATGTACGCTTTGCTTCGTCTTCGTAAAATCTTTTAAATACCCCTTGAAACTGCGTCATGATGTCATCGAGTTCGAAATATTCTTCGTATAGTTTCGCATTGCAGTTTTCACAGAACCATAACAAACCGTCCAATTCACCGTCTCGGCGTTTGCGTTCGATGACGAGTCCGACGGTGTTTTCACCGCGAATTGGATTGTGCGGAACTTTCGGCGGCAAAAGGAATATTTCGCCTTCGCGTACAGGAACATCGACAGCCTTTCCCTCTTCCTGGATCTTTACCATTATGTCGCCTTCGAGCTGATAGAAAAATTCCTCACCTTCGTCATAATGGTAATCCTTGCGAGAATTTGGTCCGCCGACGACCATAATGATGAACTCGGCGTCTTCGTAAACGCATTTATTTCCAACCGGCGGTTTGAGCAAGTGGCGATTCTCATCGATCCATTTCTTAAAATTAAAAGGTCTTTGAATTTTCATTACATTATTTTAGGACTATTGGGACACGCAGGAAAAACTTGCCGGAATCGATAACAGATCTCAAATGCCAAGATCTGATCAGCTATGTCTTATCTAAACTCGGGCTCGGAACTAACGTTTTTTCTTAATCTTAGCCAAACCTCGTTTCCGCCGTCACCTGCCGTATTTCAAGGAACTTGGAACCTTCCTCGAGAAACTTGTCGAGGTCGAACTCGCCTGAAATTTAAAGACATAAATTCAAAAGAAAGCAGTACCCCGTTTGATCAAATCGCTTCTAATTCTGCTTTTAATTTTTTCAAAGCTTTCTTATCGTGCAAAAGTTTATCAAGCAAGGTATCGGTCTCTGAACCGCTTATTTTTTCGCGGAGGGTCTGGTTGATCAAAGTTTGATAGCCCAGCTTGGACTCCTCGGCTTGCGTTTTGAAATACTCGACAATATCGGCGTCCAGGTAAATCGTAATTCGCGATTTCGATTCCTTATTTCGCTTTGGATCATCTAAAAATGTCGGACGGGTAATTCTTCTAAGTCCGCGTTTACTCGCTTGTTCCGAAGTTTCCAAATATTCGTAATTCTTAGGTTTTGTATTGCTCATATTCTGTCTCCATCCATTTTTCGGCTTTCCGCGCGGTAATTAAGCGAATTTCATCGTTTTCAAAAGTAAATGTAACGTAAATCAATCCGTAATTAGCAGAAATTCCGATCAAATTGAAACGCGTTTCATCAGCAGTCGAATGTTCAACATCTTCAAAATAAACTCCGTAAGCGTCATCAAAAACATCAACGAGTAACGCAAAGTCTACTTTATGCTCCTTCACGACTTTACGCCGTTTGACTTCGTCCCAAACGAACATAGGTAAAGACTATATGTACATTGTATGTACGTCAATGTTTTTTGACCGTGATGATTCGCTTCAATCCAGCGACCAATTTCAGGAAGTTGGATGGGCAGCCGTTTGGCGATTCTCAATGAGCCGAAACAATCCTTTTCAGATATTAAAATTTGATCGGTTTAAGCTTATAGCCCTTTGCCCTTAGCAAATTAACGACTCCATTTTCACCACCGAGATGACCGCCGCCGACTGCAATGAATGAAGGCTTTGCTGAAATATTGGTTTCAATCGCGCTGATCCAGTTTGAATTGCGTTTATCGAGCATTATTTCCTGCGAATATTCTTCCATCTTTAATTGACCGGCGGCAACTTTGAACAGTTCGTCGGAATCCTGCTTTAGATAAATTTCATAAAGCTGTTTGAATGCCTTGGCTGCAACCTGCGGATCGGCGGCGGTTTTCTTAAGTCCATCGATCTGCTTTTGAACCGGGATCGAATCCATAACGGCGATCTGCTCTTCAACGGTTTCGAGCCCGATCACAGGCTTTTTCGCCGCAGCCGCTTTTTGCGAAAGATAATTGTCATAAACAACCGCCGGTTGGCAGCCCAAAACCTTTGGACTTGTCATCAGTAAAGTGGTTGAGGTCAGCGGTTTATAATTTTTCAAAAGATCAAAAGAAAAGCCGAGATAGTTCTTAAACAGAGCATCGATCTTTTGATATTCTTCCGCAGTTACAAGATCGCTGACAGAACCGCCGTCCGGCAAAAGCGACATCTGCGCCGCTTTCTGCATAACAACCGGATCGTCCATATCAAATTCGAGCAAAAGCTGGTCAGTTTTGTTGAAATAACTGTCGAGTTTGGCTGCCGGAAACATATCTTTCTCGCAAATGATATGGATCGTCCCGAACAGGTATGAGGGTTTTTTAAGATCTTTGCCGGTGATCTCATATAGCAAAGCGGAATCGGGCGCTGACGATTTCGATTGTGCGCTGACTTCGGAATTGTTAAAAACAAACGCAGTG
This sequence comes from Pyrinomonadaceae bacterium, assembly GCA_026129865.1. Lineage (GTDB taxonomy): Bacteria > Acidobacteriota > Blastocatellia > Pyrinomonadales > Pyrinomonadaceae > JAHCHG01. The sequence continues at coordinate 149,277 of JAHCHG010000009.1, read as the reverse complement.
ACGGTCGCACCAAGCAGTAAGAGAATTTTTTTCATTTTCGTATATCCTTTAAAAGATGGGTTCGATTATTCACAGTAAAATAATTTTTCCAACCTGCAAAAATTATAGCTCAAGCACTTTATTAACCGTTCGCCAGTTTCGTGCGGTTGCAGAAACCTTGAGCTTTTTTGAGATAAAATCCTTTCCGAGAATGCTGCTTGCCAAACCGTTGGGCAGCAAACAATAAATTTCGCGCCCGCGCACCGAGAACATTTCCGAATCACTGTTTTGCGCGGTCAAAAGACCGCTCTTCTCAGGTGAAAGCCGGTCTTTCAAAAATAAAACATGCATCTGCCGCGGATCATCGAACTTCCCTTCGAACGGATTGTTTTCCACGATCTTCACTAATTCTCCGATCGACCGGATCATTACATCGACAGAAAGTGAGAACCTATCTTCTATTGCATTTTCGATTCCCGCGACAAGATCAGCGACGTCGGACTTTTCCGTCTCAAAGATCAAATTTCCGCTGTTTATATAGCTTTTTACACCGGTAAATTCGAGCGATTCGAACATTTTTCGAAGTGCGTCCATTTTGATGTTTTTGCTTCCGCCGACGTTGATACCGCGCAGAAAAGCGACATATTTCATAAAAATTTTTATTCGATCGTCGCGACGACCTTTAACTCGATCGCGATCGGAGTCGGCAAACTGCTTATTTCAACGGTCGTTCGGCAAGGCTGATTGTCGGCAAAATACTCGGCGTAAACCCGATTATATGTTTTAAAATCCGCCTTCATGTTTGTCAGAAAAACGGTCACATCGACGATCTCTCCCCACGAAGATCCGGCTGATTCAACGATCGAACGGACGTTTTTAAAGACGGAACGGCACTGCGCTTCGATATCATACGAAACGATCTCGCCGTCTTCGTTTAGTTCAACTCCCGGGATCTTGCTCGTTCCTTTTTCACGCGGTCCGACGCCCGAAAGAAAAAGCAGATTCCCGACGCGGCGCGCATGCGGATACAGTCCGACCGGTTCCGGCGCAGAATCAGAATTGATTACGAGTTTCTCCATTATTTTACTCTCCGTTAAATCTACACCGTCCATTCGCCGCTGAGAAATTCTGCGCGGATCGTATGATAACCGCTGACGTCGGTTTCTTCTCTGGACTTAATTTTTGCAAGAAAGTTTGAGTTTGAACCATTCGCGGAGATCATCAGATAATTAGGAATTTCACCGTTATGCCGCGCGACAAGTTCAATTTCCGCCTCATTCGCCTTGGTCGCCTGAGCCTCGATCGAGCCTGCGATCTTTCCTTCTTCATTTACAAATGCGACGGAAACACGTTCCGTTATTCTTTGCGGCGGGTCGAAAAAATCTGCAGACCGCACCCAATTTCGCGGCAATTGACGAAAGCTCCAAAATCCCCCGTCGCGCAGAACCGGGCTGAGATCGTAAAGCGTTTCGGGGTCGGCAAGAAAACTCGCCGGCGGATTTTCGCCGATCAGCGCCACGCCGATCTTAAGGTTTACGTTATTGAACAATGACGCCTCGAGCACCGAAACCGAACGGACGATTCCCCAAACTTCATATTGATCCTTTAGAAAATCGAACAACCTGAGATTTTTGGGCATCGGAAAGCTAAGCTTGATCAATTTATTAGGCTCGACAGGCTTGGACACGATCAAACCGACGCCGCAAATGGTAGCTTCCTCCGTTTTTGATGTTTCGCTCCATGAGCGTTCGCGGCTCTCGTAATAAGAAACGTGCACCGGCATTTCCAGTTTTCGCCGCTCATTAAATCTCGTTGATTTGCCTTCGATTCTCATTCTTTAACTAAGATCAATGCAGACGTTTTTTTCTTCGGTAAAGAAGCGCAAAGCTTCGAAGCCGCCTTCGCGTCCGACACCGGAATTCTTCATTCCGCCGAACGGCGTTCGCAGATCCCTCATTAACCAGGTATTTACCCAGACAATACCGCTTTCAAGCAGTTCTGCAACGCGATGTGCCCGCGTCAAACTTTCAGTCCAAATCGTCGCAGACAATCCGTATTCGACCGAGTTGGCAAAATCCAGAACCTCCGCTTCATCTTCGAACGGCATTATCGTAGCGACCGGACCGAAGATCTCTTCTTGATTCGTGCGGCAATCGTGAGCAAGATTTTCGAAAACAGTCGGTTCAATGAAAAATCCGCCCGAACATCTTCCTTCCAATTTTACCTGCTTTCCACCTGCAAGAATTTTTCCGCCTTCATTTTTGGCGAGTTCGATATAAGAGAGAATTTTTTCCATATGAGGTTCGGAAACAACCGCGCCGACATTCGTTTTGGGATCTAACGGATCGCCGATCTTTAACTGTTTTACCTTTTCGACGAAATCGCGGCGAAATCTCTCATAAAGCGGTTGTTCGACGAAGATGCGCGAACCGCACAGACAGATCTGTCCCTGATTTGCGAACGACGAACGAACCGTCGTTTCAAGCATTTTTTCATAATTGCAGTCGGCAAATATGATATTCGGATTTTTTCCGCCGAGTTCGAGCGACAGTTTCTTAAATTTCGGTGCCGCTTCGCGAGCGATCCATTCGCCGGTCTTCGTCCCGCCGGTAAACGAGATCGCCTTAACATCGCGATGCTGAACGATCGCGCCGCCCGTTTTCGGTCCCGTTCCGTGAACAATATTCAGGACACCTTGCGGCAGACCGGCTTCGATGCAAAGTTTCGAAAATAAATACGCGGTCATCGGGGTTATTTCCGAAGGTTTTGCGACGACCGTGCAGCCCGCAGCGAGCGCCGGCGCGATCTTCCAGGTAAATAGATAGAGCGGCAAATTCCATGGCGAAATACATCCGGCAACGCCGACCGGATGCCGGAGCGTGTAATTTATCGCCTGTCCGACCATTTCGTGAGCTTCCGACGAAAAATGCATCGCCGCAGTCGCGTAAAATTTCAGATTCGAAACCGCGCGTGGAATATCGACCGCCTTTGCTAAAGTTTTCGGTTTTCCGTTATCGATGCTTTCAGCTTCTGCAAGTTGGTCAAGATCGCGCTCGATCAGCTGCGAGACGCGGATCATTACGTCATGACGCGCTTCCGCAGCGGTGCGCGACCACGTGCCGAAAGCATTTTTTGCGGCGCTGACCGCTTGGTTGACATCCCGTTCGTCCGAATCGGGAATCAAAGAATAGATCGTGCCGGTCGACGGGTCGATATTTTCAAGATATTCGCCTGAACACGGCGCCAAAAGTTCGCCATTTATGTAATTTTCGATCTTTGTCATCGCTTTTCGAACTTATGATACTGTATCCAGGTGAAATAATGAACGGCAGGAAATTGTTTCGGAAATTGACCGTTTGATTTGAATTACGCTCGACTTCGTTTACAATCTTCTCTCGCAAAAGACTTTATGAAACGACAAAAACAGATTGCTATCTTCCTTCTTTTCTTTGCTTTGGCGACGGCTGCCGTGCCTACGCGCGCCCAGCGGGACAAACCGGAATCTCCAAATTTCCGACAATACGTCGAAGATGCATATCGTACAAATTATAAGATCAAATTTTCGACCGTTTGCCCGATCGATAAAAACTCAGCCGCGATGCGCGTTTTTGAGGATTACGGAGCGATCTTTGTTTCGAAAGCTAATAAGGCTGCAATTCCGACCTGTATCTTTGAGAATGATCAACAGGTTTCGATCTATCAATCGCTTGCAGATCCGCGCACCGAAACTATCGGCGGAACGCAGATCACGCTCCAGCGTCCGGCGATGGAAGCGTTGCTGAAAGCCCGGGCTGAAGCGTTGAAGAAAGGGCTCGATATAACGCCGCGCGGCGGTTCGATCTCGGCAAGCCGATCTTTTGAGGATACTTACAAGCTTTGGAATTCCCGGTTTTTCCCGGCACTCGATCATTGGGTTATGCGCGGTAAGATCACAAAAAAAGATGCAGACGAAGCTAAAACGTTAGAGATATCGAAACAAGTCGCCCGCGTGCTCGATTGGGAAGACGAAGGTTTCTACTTCAGCACGGCGTTCAACAAATCGATACTATTCTCGGTCGCTGCGCCCGGCGCTTCGCAGCATATTTTTATGCTGGCGTTGGATGTAAAACAGTTTGGTGATAAAAAAGTAAGAGCGATTTTGGCGCAGCACGGTTGGTTTCAAACGGTTAAAAGTGACCTTCCGCATTTTACATATCTCGGAACTGACGAAAAAGATCTGCCGAAACTCGGGCTGAGATCGATAACTGTTGACGGACACGAATTTTGGATCCCGAACATGTGATGGCGTAGAGATTTTAAGGATAATTTTATGATTTGCCCCTTTTGCAGGACGGAAAATGACGACGAATATTCGTTTTGCGTTTCATGCGGAAAGGAAATGCTTACCGGCGGCGCGACAAATATCAATCCGATTCCGCCGACACAGGTCTTCACGCCGCAATCGAACGAACCGCCGTCTGTCGAAACGGCTTTTCTTCCGGACGCTCCATTCCAAAACCCTTATCAGACTTCAGAGAATCAAGCCGCCCTTCCGAAAAACAGTCGCCGCGGAGCGTTGATCGCCGCGGTTACGATAATTGCACTGCTCGTCGTTGGCGCAGCCGCGGGCGGGTTATATTTGTGGAATCAAAGCCGCTCGGTCGCGAAAAAACAGGTGCTGCCGGACCATTTAGGATTTTTTGTTCAGACTTCGGATAAAAGTTCGCTCGACGAAATTAAAATGCGTGATGTCGCGAATTTGCTTGAGGAAAAGGAAAAATTTAGCTCGGACGAATCGCTTACGCGCTGGACCAAAAATGGAAATTTTATACTTTTTGCCGATGCGAAAGAAGTTCCATTGACCGATCTAAAGCTCGTCAGTATCGATTCGATCTCAAACGAAGGTACGCTCGATCAGCTTGAGTTTCAGGCTTCGCCGGTAGATGGCGAACCGAATATGAAAATTCTTCGTGTTCCCGCAGGTTTTGCAAACGGCAAATATGCATTCGCACTTTTCAACGGTTTGCTCGACAAAGGTAACCATAAAATTTGGGCGTTTCAGGTAAAAGATGCGTCGAAAGCAGATAATTCCGACTCGGTGCAGAAGCTAAGTTTAAATGTAAGCGCGTCGCCGACCCCGGAGGAAAGTCCGGAGCCAAAAGCGGAACAGCCGAAAAAAGACCAAAAAGTTCCCGCGCCGGTTGGGTCGACGGTCGCGTTCTGCACGGGTAACGACGTCATTCTGCGTTCAACACCGAGTCTTGAAGGTAAAAAGGTTGGAAAACTTTCGAAAGGTCAACGGATCTATGTCCTAAATTATTCAGACAATTACGACGAATGGCGGGGAAACGTCGCTAACTGGGCATTCATTCAAACCGAGTCGGGAAACCGCGGATGGGTTTTTACGCCGTTCGTCAGCAGTTAATAAAATGAAATTACTTAAATTCATATTGCAATCCGTTGTGCTTCTTTCGGCTTTTAGTCTGGCAGGCTGTTGGTCGCCGACTGCAATGGATTCTTCTTCCGGCAGCGCGACGCCGCGGGACAGTTCTCCGACTCCGGAACGGAGTTCAAACGATAAGCCGAACAATGACAACAAAATGATAGATTCGAAAAATACGGTCGATGCTGCGGACGGATTTGCGGCAAACCTGCCGGCGGGATTCACGATGCCGACGGATGCTGTCGGGAAAAAGATGCTGAAGGAATACGGCGCGATCTTTGTTGCAAAAGACGGCGTTACGCCGCCGCCGAAAGTGGTTTTTAATAATGAATCTGAAGTCTCTGCGTGGCAATCCGGAGTTTCGAAATCGACCGAAACGATCGATGGTGCGACGATTGAACTCCAGTCAAATGCAATGAAGGCATTGAAAGATGCGATCGCAGAGGCAAATCAAAGCGGAGTTAAGATCGCGGCGCGCGGCGGTTCCGATGCAGCGCGACGCGATTATTCCGGAACGGTGAAAAATTGGAACAGCCGAGTCGAACCTGGATTAAAGCATTGGGTTAGAAAAGGTAAGATCACACAGTCGGAAGCGAACCGCATAAAAGGGCTTTCTATACCTGAACAGATTACCGAGATCTTTAAGCTCGAAGAACAGAGAATTTATTTTTCCATTGACTTTTCAAAATCGATCATCTACTCCGTCGCGCCGCCCGGAACGTCGCAGCATATTTCAATGCTCGCGTTCGATGTGCAAGATCATGCAAACCCGAAAGTTCGCGAAATTCTCGAAAAACACGGCTGGTTTCAAACGGTCTTTTCCGACCTTCCGCATTTTACCTATTTGGGCGTTACAAAAGATAAGCTTTCCGGACTCGGGCTGAAAAAGGTTTCCGACGGCGGGCGTGAATTTTGGATGCCTGACATTTAAAAAGCAAAAAGCTCTTCGTTTCCGAAAAGCTTTTTGTTTGAGACCTTATATTCCGAACAATCGAGGCGGAGCTTTTTTCTGCAAAAGTTTACGCAGTTTTAATCTCGCTTTATGAAGCTGAGATTTGGATGTTCCGACGCTGCAGCCTAGAATTCTCGCTACTTCTTCATGCTCGTAACCTTCAACATCGTGAAGGACGAATACATTTCGATATCCGTTCGGAAGCTGTTCGATCGCATTTTCAAGAGCGATCTTGTCGACAACCGGCATTTTGCGCGGGTTTGTCGTTCCGTCAACTATCTGAACCGGAGTTTCGCCTTCTTCCGTTGTTTTTTCGAACTTTACATTTCTCTTACGGAAATGCATCAGAACCTGGTTGACCGATAGTCTGTGCAGCCAAGTTGTAAATGCTGAGTCTCCGCGAAAACTTCCGATCTTACGATGAAGCTGAATGAACACGTCCTGTGTCAGGTCCTCCGCTTCCGTCGTATTTTTGAGCATTCGAAGACAGATCGAATATACTCTTCGGTGATGCCGCTGGTAGACCTCTTCGAAGGCTGCCATGTCGCCTTTCGCAGACAGCTTGGTCAATTCAAAATCATTAAGCTTCGTTACATCGACCTTCGATTCCTTTTTAAGGAACTCCGTTTTTCCGCCGGCGACCTGTGTGCCTTCTTGAAGGACCGGATAATTTAGTGTTTCTGTTGTTGTAGTCATTTTCTATTCCCCCTTACATCCATACCTACAATCAATTGGCGTGCCATAATCGATTATTTCGCAATTTTCAGTGTTTAACACGCATTATACGCCCCGATGTTTCATTTTTACGAGGCATACTTTTATTTTCGTCAAACATCCTAAAATAGTTTCAAACGAAAGCGTGTATCGAATTACGCAAATAATTCGTCGACGTAATATATCGGATTACATCATTATTGCGGGCGATTTTCAAACAATGCTAGTATGGTAATACCGATTAAATCTTAAGTTATTCCGCACGTGAAGCTTAGCCGAATGAAGAAATTTAAAGTTGTAGTCCTTATATTTATATTCAATGTTTGCGCCGGTTTTTATCATTCGGCGTCCGCACAGGCTTCCGCGACACCGCAAACAAGAAGTCAGGAATTTAGCGAATCGGACGGAATTCCGGTGTTGACAAAGCACCTTCCCGAATATGAATCTGCCGTAAACCGTGCAGTTTATATTCTAAATCCGGAACAGCTTCGACAGGCTGTCGGCGATCGTTCGGTAATCGAAGCGATCGATTTTACCGGCGGAACCGAAGCCGTAACGGCGCCGTATGATGCGGGAAAGCTTTTGATTGTTGAATATACGACGCCGCAGTTTGCCGTCGAAGCCGATTCGCAAATCCGGAAAAGACTGAGCGAAGCGCCCGAACCTTCGCCTGCTATTTACCGGAAGATCGGAAATTATGCAGCATTCGTTTTCGATGTCCGCGACGAAGCAAGTGCGGGCGCGCTCCTTGATCAAATAAAATACGAAAAAGAAATTCGCTGGCTCGGCGAAGATCCGTTTGCGCTTCAGCGCGCTGAACGAAATTTTGTTTTGCAGGCGTCGGATCTGTTCTTTAACACAATGCTGACAATTGTCGGTGGACTCGGGATCTCAGTAGTTATCGGAATATTCGCAGGATTTATTTTCTTTTATTTTAGAGTTCACCAGCGTTCAAAATTTGAAACCTTCAGCGACGCAGGCGGAATGACGAGACTCAACCTTGACGGATTTACACCTGACATTCTTCCAAAAGGACTTCTCGATAAATGATCACGGCATGTATTCTACGAGATGTTCGATCTCGCTCATCGTGTTGAAAACATGGGGCGCGATGCGAATACGATCGTTTCGCGGAGATACGATTATATTTTCGCTTTCGAGCTGCCGTGCTATCTCGTTCGGACTTAGACCGTTGCGATTTCGTACACAAACGATCTGCGATTTTTCACCTTCTTCGCGCGAACTTACGATCTCGTAATAAAGACTTGAGAGAATCTCGCAGAAATAATCGGTCAATTCTTCCAGATAGCTCTGGATCTTTTCCGCACCGGTTTCATGTAAAAACTTTACGCTTTGTTCCAATCCGTAAAACAGCGAGGACGCTCCGGTGCCTGACTCCCAGGCGAGCGCATTTGGTTTGAAACGCTGTTCGCGGTCTTCAAAATCCCAGGGAGTTTCAACCGAGATCCAGCCGACAAGCGTCGGTTCTACACGTTCCAGCGCGCGTTCGGAAAGATACATAATTCCGCAGCCTTCCGGTGAACACAGCCATTTATGGCTCGCACCGCAGGCAATATCGACAAATTGCGCCGGCAGATCGAAGGGAATAACACCGAATGCCTGAATAATATCCACCGCGAACAGTGCATCGACATTGCGGGCAGCGCGACCGAGTCTCTCGAGGTCCGCGCGAAATCCCGACCCGTATTGAACCGCACTGATCGCGACAAGTTTAGTATTCGAATCGATCATTGCGATCATTTCGTCAAGATCGATCCGCCCGTTTCGTTCCGGGCACAACCGAAGTTCAACGCCAAATTTATCTCGAACCCTTCGCCAAGGGTAAAAGTTTGCCGGAAATTCCTTTTCGAAACTTACAATATTGTCACCCTGCCGCCACTGGATTCCATCGGCGACCGAAGCAAAACCGTCAGAGGTATTTCGCATAAATGCGATATTTTCGGGATCGACTTTCAGCATTTCTGCAATAATGCGGCGCGCGCGATTTTTTGTCTCAACCCATTTCAGATAGTTTAACGAACCGTTCTCGCTAACATCGAGCAATTGCGAGGCGACAGCTTCCGCCGAAAAAGTGGGCATCGGCGCAACGGCAGCGCTGTTTAGATAATTGTATTGATTGGTGATCGGAAACAATTGCCGGATATCTTCGTTCAATTTGAGCAAACTCCCTTCAGGTTTTTGACAACCCAGTTTAATAAATATAATTTTAGATTTCGACCTCCGGTCACAGCCTCGTTAACCGTCGCGAAGTTCTTGATTATGTTCGATTTTCAGCGGAAAAATCAATTTGAATTTGGAAATATCTCGATCAACGACGATCGGGATATCGACGTCATCCGTGTCCGTAAGGTCGCCGGAAAAAACCTCTGGTCCGAAGGCTTGAAACTTTTTCGCGACATCGTTTTGATCATTGCCGTTTTTATTTTACTCGGCGTTTTTGTCGCACAGCCGGTCGTGGTTGAAGGAACTTCAATGCTTCCGCAGCTTCACGAAGGCGAGCGTCTATTGGTCAATAAACTGATCTATTACAAATGGAAGAGCGTCAGCTGGGGACATCTCGAACGCGGCGACATTGTCGTGTTCTGGTTCCCAAATGAACCGGCGAAAAGTTACGTAAAGCGCGTCATCGGATTGCCCGGTGAGATCGTTGAAGTTCGAAACGGAGTCGTATTTATCAACGGTGCCGAGCTGAACGAGCCTTATCTCGACCCCGAACATAACCAGGGTCATCCGACATTTCCGCCGAAAAAGGTTGACGAACATTTTTATTATCTGATGGGCGACAACCGCGATAATTCTTCCGATTCGCGATATTGGGGCTTGGTGCCGGAAAAATACATTTACGGAAAAGCGTTTTTTCGCTATTGGAATCCTTCACAGATCGGATTTCTGGAACATGGGGAATATGACATTCCCGAACCGCAGCCGGCTGATGATTCCGACCCGCGTGCGGAAAATGTCAAATAGTATTCAAATGATGTTTTTTGAAATGGTTAATTGCGATGGACAAATTGCAGTTAACCATTTTTTCTTTACAATTGTTAAAAGATGAATCTTTCGAAAAAAGCAATCCTTGTTCTTGAAGACGGACGAACATTCCGCGGCGAATCTTTCGGTGCTGACGGCGAATCGTTTGGTGAAATGGTTTTTAACACGTCGATGTCTGGTTATCAGGAAATACTGACCGACCCGAGCTATGCCGGACAGATCGTCTGTATGACGTATCCGCAGATCGGAAATTACGGCGTAAACCCTGAAGATGTCGAGTCGCGAAGACCCTGGGTTGAAGGTTTCGTCGTTCGCGAAGCGAGCAAAAAGGCGTCAAATTGGCGGTCGACCGAAACACTCGATTCATATTTAAAACGACACAATATTGTCGGCATTGAACAGATCGATACGCGTGCGCTGGTTCGTCATATTCGAGACAAGGGCGCGATGCGTGCCGGCATATCGTCGATCGATCTTGACGAGAAAAAATTACTCGAAAAGGTTTTGGCTTCGCCCGTTATGACCGATCGCGAGCTCGCCGGCGACGTAACCGCGGCAAAGCTCTATGAACACGCCCCGGTCGGCGAAGAAAAATTTCATATTGTCGCTTATGATTTTGGAGTAAAGACAAATTCCCTGCGCGAGTTTGCCAAACTCGGCTGCCGCATCACGGTCGTTCCTGCGGAAACTTCGGCTGACGAAGTCTTAAAAATGCGACCCGACGGCATTTTTCTTTCGAACGGTCCAGGCGATCCGGCTTCGATGAAAAAAACTGTCGATGAGATAAAAAAACTGACCGAATTAAAAGTTCCGATGTTCGGAATCTGTCTCGGACATCAAATAATTGGACAAACTTTCGGCAGCAAAACCTACAAATTAAAATATGGACATCGCGGCGGCAACCAGCCGATCAAGGATTTGACGACCGGAAAGATCGAGATCGCTTCGCATAATCACGGTTTCGCCGTCGAAGCAGAATCTCTGCCCGCCGAACTCGAACTAACTCATATCAATCTAAATGACAACACCGTCGCCGGTCTTCGACATAAAAGACTTCCGATATTCAGCGTCCAGTATCATCCCGAATCCGCGCCCGGACCGCACGATTCCGAGTATCTTTTCAAACGTTTTATTGAACTAATGACCGAAAACACAAAAGGTGCGGCGAATTGATCAAAAGACTGTAAACTTGATGACCGACCTATGACGGCGTAAAGCGAAGGAACATCCGCAAAATTACGGTTCCCCGGTCAAACGTTTTAAAAATTTAACAAAAGCGGTGAGATCGAAAAGCTTACGTGACTAGATCTTTCGCTTCCCCTAAAGCCTTCAGATCGCGATCAGCCGCTCGCCAGAGAATCAGAAACCTGTCTCTAAATTCGCGGTCGCCGGTCGCCTTTGCCGAACCGATCAGCGCCAGCGGATAGATACCTGACAGCGGAGATTCGCCCCGATTTTGCAGGATCTTCTCAAACTCCGCCGCCGCGCGCTGATTTTCTCCAAGCTGCAGAAATGCTCTGCCGCGCAGGTATTGCGGAAAAAAGTCCGCAACATTTTCCAGTTGAGAGACAAGTTCTAAAACCTCGACAGCCCGCTGCGGTTCGTTCGCTGCAAGCAGGTTTGCGGCTTTTATTAACGGAACCCATATCTGATTCACGAGTGTGTTTTTAGGGAATTCTTTTCTCAATGCGCTCAACATTTGATTTGCTTTATCGCTCATCGTTCCGGTCGCATAGGCAAGCGCAACGCGCGAAACGACAAATGGGCTTTGTTCGAAATCGAGCGCTTTCTCGCCGATCTCGGTCAGAATTGCCTTAAAACGGTCGTTTTCTTCAAAATTTAGCAGCGAATGGCGAAGCGCCCGTTCCGCCAAAAACGTCCCGGCGGCACCGCTGATATTATTGAATCGAGCCAGTTCCACGGCACGCCGCGAAAGAGTTTCAGATTCCTTCATCCGCCCGGCACATGCGGCGGCTCTTGCCTGAAGATCGAAGCTGAAATATTCCTCCGGCTGCCGCCTCATCCAATCGATCTGTACGTTCATCGCCGCGTCGTCATCTTCCAAAAACGCGAGTTGGTACAGACAAATATGAAAGTAGATATTGTCAATTCCTTCTGCGACAGCGGTTTCGCAAACCTTTCTCGCTTCGTCAAATTTCCCGGAATGCATCAGCGACATCGCAAGATTGTCATAGCTGACGGCGGAATTCGGCTTTTCTTTCAGACTTTTCCGGCATGCCTCGATCGCCTTTTCAAACTGTCCGAGCTGCATATAACAATCGGCAAGATTGTTCAGCGTTGTTGTTACGCGCGGGTAAACGCGGCGCATTATCTCAAGTGTTTCTATACGTTTATCGAGCTCGCCGGTTACATATGCGTAATAAAAATGCGAAATTCGAAGTTTCTCAAGCTCGCTCACCTTGTCGCGAAGTTCGAAGGCTTTAGCGGCATACTCGGCGGCGAGCTTCGGCTGGTTTGTGTTCGAATAACTGGACGACGCGCCGACGTACGCCGACGAAAATTCGGGATCGAGCGTGATCGCCTGATTATAAAACGAGATCGCCTGAAGCCAGTTTCCCTTTCTTTGCTGCTGAACGCCGAGCGAATAGATCTTCAGAGCATCGAGCGACGACGTCGTATATTCAAATTGCGCATCGAACTGCTCGATCGAACTTAAACTTTCGCCAAGTTTTTCCCTGAGCCCGCTCGCCGCATTTGCCAGAAATTTCAAAACCTCTTCTTTCGAGCCCGCCTGTTCAAGCCGCCTTGCGATCGATTCTCCGGTTTTTGCATTGACCGCTTCGAGCGTCAAAACATAAAGCGATCCGAAACTCGAGATCGTTCCGGCGATGTAAGCTTTTAAACCTTGCCTCAAACAAATTTCGCGACCGAGTTCTGCCGTGACCGTTTCGTCGGGCGAGCGTTCCATCAAACGAAGCGTGTTTCGCACCTGAGTTTCCGGGAAAATATCGAGAAACGGCGACTGTTCAAGCGAAACCGCTAGCGCGGTTCTCAGCGTCCCGTCAAAGATCGGTTCGCCCGTAAGATTCATAAATTCGGTCAGCAAAAGCTTGTCTTTATTAGCCGCACCGCTAACCGAGCCGGTATTTTGCCGTTCAAGATAAGGAGGTGCGTGCATCTCGATCGTTTCGAGCATTTCAACCGATTCCGATCTTGAAAATTCTCTTTGATATTCAAGCTTTTTCTTAAGTGCGTGCAGATCGCCGGCAAGTTCCGCGATCGATTGATACCGGTCAATGGTCTTTTTTCGCAGCGCGCGGATAATGAAACTTTCGATCTCGGCAGGAAAATCTGTCAGAAAATGAACCAGCGGCGGAACATCGCGCTCGAGAATTGCGACGATGATATCGCTTGTCGTTTCGCCGTGAAACGGCACAAATCCGGTCACCATTTGAAAAAGCACAATGCCGAGGCTCCAAATGTCGGTGCGTTCGTCAATCGCAATACCGCGCGTCTGCTCCGGCGACATATATTGCGGCGTGCCCATTATCATTCCCGGATGCGTTTGAACGAGCTTGAGCGATTCCTGTTCGGCGCTTCCCTTTTCCGTGAGCTTCGCGATACCGAAATCCAGAATTTTTACCAATCCGTCCGGGCGGATCATAATGTTTTCCGGCTTGATATCGCGATGGACGATGCCCGAACGGTGTGCCGCATCAAGCGCCGACGCGATCTGAACGGCGATCTCGAGTGCGTCTTCGACCTTCAAAGGCTTTCCCTTCAGCCGTTTATGAAGCGTGTCGCCCTCGATAAACTCGGTAGCAATAAAATGCAGAGATTCAAATTCGCCGATATCGTAGATCGTAATGATGTTTGGATGATTTAATGCCGACGCAGCCTTTGCTTCCTGAATGAAACGGCTGAGCCGGTTCATGTTTTGACTGTATTTTTCTGCGAGTATCTTGAGCGCAACCCTGCGCCCGAGCCGTTCGTCTTTTGCCAAATAAACTTCGCCCATTCCGCCCTTTCCGAGTAGTTTTTCGATCGTATAATTTGCGAGTTTTTTATTTTCGAAGTCCATTTCTGACGACGCATCACCGGATGATCTATTCAGTTAACATCTTTATACTCATTTAGATAACTTTCAAGTTCAATACGCAAAAAACGGGAGCCGTTTAAAAACTCCCGTCGTATAGTCAAATTTAATGCGGCGTTTATTGATCGTACCTGACCGCAACCGGCAGATCGCCGGGCGCGCCCCAATTTACTATCCGTAAACCGTTCGAACTCTGCAAAAGATACCAAATGCCTTCGCGGTAGACGGCGATGTCGTGTTTCCCGTCTCCGTCGTAATCGCCCGGAACCGGGTAATCGCTTGCGATTCCCCATTTCACGACGCGAAAACCTTCGGTCGTTAAAAGTTGATACCAGTTTCCTTCGCTCGGACGAAAAACGGTGAAATCGGTTCTTCCGTCGCCGTCAAAATCTCCCGTCAAAGGAATGTCTGAATCGATGCCGAATTTAATTTCCATATACAAGCGATCCGAACTTCGCAGAATCCACCAGGTTCCGGTCGAAGGACGATAAACCGCGTAATCCGTTTTTCCGTCGTAATCGTAATCCGCCGGAACCGGTTTGTCTCCTTTTATTCCCCATTGAACGACCGAGTGCGAACCGTCGCGGTTCACTATCCACCAAGTCCCGTCCGACGGGCGATATATCGCGTATTCGCTGGATTTTGTCGGAATTGTGAATTCTTCCGTTACGCCGTCGCGATCAAAGCCGACGGGAATATCTCCGGAATTCCCCCAACGACGCCCCGGTCGGATCCCTGCGCCGGTATTGTTTCCGAAATGTCCGAGAGAATTTTGATCGGTTTTCCAAAAGGTAATTCCAACCCCGCTCGGCTGCGGTCCGGGCGGAACTACGTGAAGAAAGAGCTCCGGAACAACGCCCCCTTCGACGTCGAAACTTTGCCCGTTGCCCGAAGAACTTTTTAGCAAATTGACGGTTTGCCCGGGAGTTCGAACAAAAAGGTCCGTTTTCTCGTCGAGATCAAGATCGGCGAGCCGTGTGCCGGGCGAATTGATAGATAGATAGCGCGAAACGACAAAATTGGAACCGGTCGAGTTTATTACAACAAACTTATCGTCGTTCTGCAGGGCGATGTCGTTGCCGGAAACGTTCTTCGCATGATTAATATCTCCGCCGTTCGGTTCGTAAACATAAGCGAACGGCTGTGTTCCTATTCTTCGTTGATTTAAAGCGATGAACCTGCCGTCCGAACGAACGGCGATTTGCGTGCCGGCGTATGCGATATTTTCGGCAGATCCGCCAAAAACTTTTCTAAACGACGGATCCTCAGCTCCGTTAATCATTCTCCGGCGGATTCCATATTTGCTGAGGGTCAAAATTTTGCCATCGGGCAGAGCGGCGAGATCAAATGTCTGGCTCGGACTTTCCGAAGCACCGAAAAACTCACCGGAAAATCCTCCCTGACCAAAGTCGGCAGCAAGCATTCCGTTCGGCTCAAGCATGACCAGCACATCTGTTCCGCCATTATCCCAGGCAGTGCCGCCAATCAAGATTCGCCCGTTCTGAAGTAATTTTACCGACCTAAAATAATGATTATTTGAAAAGGGAGAAAGTTCCAAAAGAACAACGCCGCCGCTGCCGAAACCGCTGTCGAGCGTTCCATTCGGACTAAATCGGAGCGCTGCAAATTCCCAGCCGTTTTGCGACGTCGCGCCGACGGCAACGATCTTATCGTCCGGCTGAACCACAACGGCGTTAAAAATGTCGGTTGGCGATTGGTCGAAGGTCGCGGTGCCGCTTGCTCCAAATGTAGTATCCAGCGTTCCGTTTTGGGTAAAACGAGCGACCAGAAAATCGACCGCGCCGGTCGCGGGAAGTTTGATATTTCCCGCAACAATGATCTTGCCGTCGCTTTGCAAACCGACGCCGTTTATAAGTTCGTCGACCGGCGACAACGCCGCAATAACGACGCCGCTCGTGCCAAAACCGGTGTCGAGACTGCCGTTTGAATTGTATCGGACAAGCACGGTGTCCTGAGAATCGCCCGAACCGACGGTCCCGACCACGAGTATCTTGCCGTCCGGCTGAACAAGAACCGATCTCGCCTGCGCCGACGCCCCGACCGCCGTTGAAACGCTTCCTTCGGTGCCGAAAACCCGGTCCAATACGCCGACCGAATATGCAGTTTGCGAAAAAATTAAAACCAGTGTGAGGAAATTAAACGCAAGCCAAATTTTCGAGAATGTGAATAGTCGTGTCATAGAAGCGAGCTCTCCTTACTTTTTAGATCGAATTAAAAAATTTACTCATCGTACAGCAAACTAACGGCGAGATCGTCCTGCAGTCAAAACTTGCGTTTAGACTAAACCGCGACGTCGCGCAACTCGGTGCCCGAAACGGTCGACCATAATAGCGCAAAAAAAAGATGGTGAGTGGAAAAATATAGTTCCGTTGAGAATAACTCATTTCATTTTCCCGCTTGAGATATTGCCGTCGCCGGCATTTTCTGAGTTGTATAACCTAGAAAATATCATAAATTCCGGCAGTTTTTCGAGAAAAAATTTAAACGAAATAGAACGATTTGAATGTTTCACGCAAAACATAGATAATATCGAACTTTGGTTTGCATCGTTTGCGAAGAAACCCCTGAGCAGAATGGAATATCAAACGTATGATCGTTTTTTCGATCAGAGGGCTCGGAGCATCTTTTTTGGGACAAACGAAGGCGCATTGTTAAAGCAGCAAATTTTAAGTAGTAATTTATTTGAGAAACAGGTGATTTTTTAATGGAATCTACAATTCTTTTTTTGATCCCGGCGTTAGGGTTTTTAGGGTTAGTCGTGATGGCGGTTCAATCGGCGTGGGTTACAAAACAACCGACGGGCGAAGACAAGATGGTTGAACTTGCCACTTATATTGCCGAAGGCGCGATGGCGTTTTTGAAGGCGGAGTGGAAAATTTTAACCTACTTTGCCATTGTCGCGGCGATCATTCTCGGTTGGTCGGGAACATTGGTTGAAACTTCTTCGCCGATCATCGCGGTTTCATTTCTCATCGGCGCGGTGTTCAGCGCGACTGCGGGATATTTCGGGATGAACATTGCGACGAAAGCCAATGTCCGCACGACGCAAGCGGCGCGAACGAGTCTGAAAGACGCGCTCAAAGTCGCGTTTACGGGCGGAACGGTAATGGGACTCGGCGTTGCTGGTCTGGCGGTTTTAGGTCTCAGCGCGTTATTTATAATTTTTTATTACCTTTATGTTCAAGGTGTCGCTCCGGTCAATGGCGTTGCCGCAGTCAACGGAATTCCGATGGAAAAAGCGATCGAAGTTCTCGCCGGATTTTCTCTCGGCGCGGAATCAATCGCACTTTTTGCCAGAGTCGGCGGCGGTATTTACACCAAAGCTGCAGACGTCGGCGCCGATCTCGTCGGTAAGGTCGAAGCCGGAATTCCCGAAGACGATGTCAGAAACCCTGCGACAATCGCGGATAACGTCGGCGATAACGTCGGCGACGTGGCGGGAATGGGAGCCGATCTTTTCGGTTCTTATGTGGCGACGATCCTTGCGACGATGGTTTTAGGACGTGAAATTATCGTAAACGACAATTTCAACGGTCTTTCGCCGATTCTTCTGCCGATGTTAATTGCCGGACTCGGAATCGTATTTTCGATCATCGGTTTTACGCTCGTTAGAATTAAGGACGACAAAGGCAATGTCCAAAAAGCATTGAATATCGGCAACTGGACTTCGATCATTATCACGACAATCGCCTGTTACTTTATCGTCATGTGGATGATGCCGGCAAAAATGAGCCTTAGAGGAACAGAGTTCACAAACACGGGCATTTTCCTTGCGATCTTGGTCGGCTCGATTGTCGGCGCGTTGATGAGCATCGTAACCGAATACTACACATCAATGGGCAAACGCCCTGTTAATTCGATCATTCAACAATCCGGCACGGGCGCGGCGACAAACATCATCGGCGGTCTGTCCGTCGGTATGGAATCAACCCTTGTTCCGACGCTTATTCTCGCATCGGGCATCTATCTGTCGCACGAATTCGCAGGTCTTTACGGCGTAGCAATCGCCGCCGCCGGAATGATGGCGACGACGGCGATGCAGCTTGCAATTGACGCTTTCGGACCGATCGCCGACAACGCGGGCGGAATCGCCGAAATGAGCCAACTTCCGAAAGAAGTTCGCGGCAGAACGGATATTTTGGACGCTGTCGGAAACACAACGGCGGCAACCGGTAAAGGATTCGCGATCGCTTCTGCGGCTTTGACCGCGCTTGCACTGTTTGCCGCTTATGTCGGGCTTGCCGGAATCGATTCGATCGATATTTACAAGGCAGACGTACTCGCCGGATTGTTCGTCGGCGGAATGATCCCGTTTATCTTTTCCAGCCTTGCGATCGCAGCGGTCGGTCGCGCGGCGATGGCGATGGTTACGGAAGTTCGCCGTCAATTCAAAGAAATTCCGGGCATTATGGAATACAAAGCCAAGCCGGAATATGACAAATGCGTCGCGATCTCTACCAAAGCATCTCTCAGAGAAATGATGCTGCCGGGCGCGATCGCACTGATCACGCCGGTGATCATCGGATTTACATTCGGTCCGGAAGTTTTAGGCGGATTGCTTGCAGGCGTTACGGTTTCCGGCGTTTTGATGGGAATGTTCCAGAACAACGCCGGCGGCGCTTGGGACAACGCTAAGAAATCTTTCGAAGCAGGCGTCGAGATCAACGGCGAAATGCAGTACAAAGGCAGCGAAGCGCATAAGGCATCGGTTACGGGCGACACCGTCGGCGATCCGTTCAAGGACACATCGGGTCCGTCGATGAACATTTTGATCAAATTGATGAGCATCGTCGCATTGATCATTGCGCCGCATATCAATGCGAACAGAGCGAACAAACCGCATGCGGAATTAACGCCGAATGTCGTGATCGAACAAACGGTCGCAGTAAATTCGATAGATAATCCGCTGCAAAGGTAAAGTAATTTCGATTGTAAAAAACGAAAAAAGCTCTGATCATCAGGGCTTTTTTTGTTTTCTCTACTCGGATAAGTTAACGAATGAATGATTATTTTTCCAAAACTTGATCGGATTCCCGTTTGCATACAAGTGAGTTCTTTTTATTGAGTTTTCGAAACCCTTCCCGTAAACTCGCGTAAAAGTTTTTCAAATTCACTTAAAAGGAAATTTTCAAAGAAAAATGTCGAAACCGTATTTTGCCCTTTCGCAAAAGACCCTGATCGTATTGTCTTTTCTGCTCGTCCCCGTTTTTGCGGGTAATTTTTTCGCGCAAACTCCGACTCCGACGCCGAGTTTTGCGCCCGCGCCGAAAACGTCGCCGACTCCTAAATCCGCCGACCCGTATAGGAATTTTCAATATCGCCAGATCGGACCTTTTCGCGGCGGGCGTGTAACGGCGGTTGCCGGCGTCAATGATCAGCCGAACGTCTATTACTTCGGCGCGACCGGCGGCGGCGTTTTTAAAACGACGAACGGCGGCAAAGATTGGTTTCCGGTTTCCGATGATTTTTTCAAAACAGGATCCGTCGGCGCTATCGCCGTGGCAGATTCCGACCCCAACATCATTTACGTCGGAATGGGCGAATCGCCCGTGCGCGGCAACGTATCGCACGGCGACGGCGTTTATAAATCGGTCGATGCCGGAAAAAGTTGGAAGCATATCGGTTTAAGCGACACGAGGCAGATCGGGCGCGTTCGCGTTCATCCGCGCGATCCGAACGTGGTTTTCGTTGCCGCGATGGGACATCTCTGGGGACCGAACGAGCAGCGCGGCGTTTTTCGTTCGAAGGACGGCGGAAAGACGTGGGAAAATGTACTTTTTCGTTCGAAAGAAGCCGGCGCTTTCGACCTTATTCTCGATCCTTCAAATCCGAACGTGATCTATGCGACCTTTTGGCAGGTCAATAGGACGCCGTGGAGTTTGAACAGCGGCGGAGAAGGAAGTTCGATCTATAAATCGACGGACGCCGGCGATTCCTGGACCGAGATTTCGCGCAATAAGGGTTTGCCCGGCGGGGTTTTGGGCAAGATCGGAATCACTGTTTCGCCGGTCAATACGGAACGGATTTGGGCAATGATCGAAGCCAAAGAAGGCGGGCTGTTTCGTTCCGACAACGGCGGCGAAACATGGCAGCGCGTCAGCAATGACCCTCGGACGATGCAGCGACCGTGGTATTACTATCGCGTTTACGCCGATACAGAAAATGCGGAAACGGTTTATGTACTAAATGTTCAATTTCATAAATCCATTGACGGCGGTAAAACTTTTTCGACTATCGGCACGCCGCACGGGGATAATCACGATCTCTGGATAGATCCGAAAAACGCAAAACGGATGATCGAAGGCAACGACGGCGGCGCGAACGTTACTACTGACGGCGGTGAGAACTGGACCGAACAGGATCAGGCGACGGCACAGTTTTACCGTGTCGCGCTCGACAACGATTTTCCCTACAACATTTACGGCGCACAGCAGGATAATTCGACGGTGAAAATTCCCTCGCGAACGGCTGATTTTGGGATAAATGAATCGCATTGGTACGATGTCGGCGGCGGCGAATCGGGCTGGATCGCTCCGCATCCGGAAAATTCCGACATAGTTTTCGCCGGAAGTTACGGCGGATTTCTGACGCGTTACGACCATCGGACGAAACAGCAGCGTTCGGTAAATGTTTACCCTGATAATCCGATGGGCGCGGGTGCCGAAGCGATGAAATACCGCTTTCAATGGAACTATCCGATCGTCTTTTCCTATTACAAAGAGAATGGAATATATCCGCTTTACGCCGCAGGGAATATGTTTTTTCGCTCGATGGACGAAGGACAAAGCTGGCAGGCGATATCGCCCGATCTGACGCGCGACGACAAATCCAAACAAGGAACGTCCGGCGGACCGATCACGCAGGATAATACGAGCGTCGAATATTACAACACGATCTTTGCATTGTCCGAATCGCCGGTTTCGAAAGGAGTTATCTGGGCAGGCAGCGACGACGGGCTCGTTCATATCACGCGCGACGGCGGAAAAAATTGGGAAAATGTAACACCGAAAGGAATGCCGGATTGGATTCAGATCAATTCTATCGACGCTTCGCCGTTCGACGCCGGAACGGCTTACATTGCCGCAACGGCTTATAAAACCGACGACTATAGTCCGTACATTTATAAAACGAGCGATTTCGGCAAGTCCTGGAAAAAACTTGTCAACGGTATTGCTAACGACGCGTTTACGCGCGTCGTCCGCGAAGACCCGAACCGCCGCGGATTTCTTTATGCGGGAACGGAAACCGGAATGTATTATTCGCCGAACGACGGCGAGTCGTGGCTGTCGCTTCGGCTGAATCTTCCGGTCGTTCCGATCACGGATCTTGCGGTTCACAAAGGTATGAAAGACCTTGTCGTCGCGACCCAGGGCAGATCGTTTTACGTTTTGGATGACCTGACGATTCTTTACCAAGTTGCCGACGCGCGAAAAGCGGGCGCGTTCCTTTTCAAACCTGAAGATGCGTATCGAACGCCGGGTTTTGGCGCAAGTCAGCTGCCGCCGACCGCGACTATCGGTGCGAATCCTCCGAACGGTGCGGTTATCAATTATTTCCTAAAAGAAAAGCCGAAACAGGAAATTTCGATAGAATTTCTCGACGCCGGCGGAACTTCGATCAGAAAGTTTTCGACGAAAGTTCCGAAGGACGGCGAAAAGGAAAAGCCGCCTGCGCCGGGCGAACCCGCCATTTCAATGGACGACGGATTTAATAAATTCGTTTGGAATTTCCGTCTGCCGAATGCGGCGACGATTCCCGGCTTGATCCTTTGGGGCGGCAGTCTTGCCGGACCGCGCGTCGTGCCGGGAAATTACCAGGTTCGTTTTTCGGTCGACGGCAAGGTCGTTTCGACCGAAAATTTTGCCGTAAAAGCCGATCCGCGCATTGCGACGACGCAGGACGGATTTCAAAGACAGTTCGATTTTCTGCTGAAAACCCGTGATAAATTGACCGAAACGCATGAAGCGATCCTTGAAATTCGAGATCTCCGGTCGCAATTTGAAGCGATCTCAGCGCGTCTTAAACCCGACCAGAAAGACTTGAAGGAATCCGCAGGTGCGATCGTCAAAAAATTAACGGCGGTCGAGGAAGAACTGATGCAGACAAAGATCAAATCTTCGCAGGACGCACTGAATTATCCGATAAAGCTGAACAACAAACTTGCCGGAGTGGCTTCGGTCGTCGACAGCGCAGATTTTCCGCCGACCGATCAGGCGGTCGATGTTTACAACGATCTGACTGGAAAGATCGACGTTCAGCTGGCACGGTTCAATCGTATAAAAACGGCGGACGTCGCCGAATTTAATAAAGCGTTTTCGGAAAAAGGACTTCCGGTGATCTCTGTTAAGAGCAAATAATGAAAAAGGCGGAGCTTTTTTGTTCGATTTAATCTCGATCGAAAGGGCAAAGCCCTTCCGCACTTTGAAAATCATGTGCGGAAAGGCTCTGCCTTTCCGAAACGTCCATCTTCAAATCACCGAGGCTCCGCCTCGCTAAATTCGAATAGTTATGAAATTAAAAAATTTTTGCTTTCTCCTTATCCTAATCTTTTCAACATCGGCGGCTGCACAGTCAACCAGCGTCAAAAAACTAACGCTCGATCTTTTCCTCGACTGGAAATATGTCCAAAATCCGCAGATATCGCCGGACGGGAAACAGATCATCTACACACGGCGCTGGACCGATAAGATCAACGACAAATTTGAAAGCGATATCTGGCTGGTAAACGCAGATGGTTCGCGGCATCGATATTTGTTGAAAGGCTCGTCGCCGGTTTGGTCGCCTGACGGTAAACGGATCGCATTCATCGCGCCCGGTCAGCCGACCGGCGCGCAGATCTTTGTGAAATGGATGGACACACCGGACGCGGGCACACAGATCACGCGGCTGGAACGTTCTCCTTCAAATCTGCAATGGTCGCCCGACGGCAAGAGCATCGCGTTTAACATGCTGGTTCCCGCAAAACCGGCGCTGAAGCTGCCGCCGATGCCGAAACCGGACGGCGCAAAATGGACGGAACCGCCGCGTGTTGTCGATAAACTAAATTATCGTTCGGACGGTTCGGGTTATCGACCGGAAGGTTTTTCGCATATTTTCACAGTAGATGCCGAAGGCGGCACAGCGCGGCAGATCACGGACGGCGATTATAACCACGGCTCGCCGGAATGGTGGACCGATTCGAAAACGATCGTTTTCAGCGGTGTTCGCAAGGACGATGCAGAATACATTCGCAACGGCGACGAGATCTACGCCGCAAATCTATCGACCGGAAAGATCACAGCATTGACCGACCGCGACGGTACCGATGCGAACCCGTCGATCTCGCCAAACGGAAAATTTATCGCGTATGTCGGAAATGACAGAAACAACGACACCTACAACATTCAAGACCTTTATGTAATGGATTCGGATGGTAAAAACAAACGCGTATTGAGCGCGGATTTTGACCGGACGCCGTTTGGTCTTTCCTGGGCACGCGACAACAGCGGCGTTTACTTTACGACGGAAGATAAAGGAACCAACAACCTCTATTTTATGCCGCTAACCGGCGGCGCTCCGCGGCAGATAACAAAAGGAAATCATCAGCTAATTGCATCGTCGATTAGCGAAACCGGCATCGTCGCTGGAATAGCTTCGGACGCGAACGAACCCGGCGATGTTGTTGTATTCGATCTTAAATCTCCGGCACCGCGAAAGGTAACCGATGTCAACGGCGATCTTCTCGCGGGACGAAAACTCGGCGCTGTTGAAGAGATCTGGTACGACTCGGTCGACGGATTTAAGGTGCAGGGCTGGATCGTCAAACCGCCGGACTTTGACGCTTCGAAAAAATATCCTCTGATGCTTTATATTCACGGCGGTCCGCACGCGATGTACGGCATCGGTTTTAATTTTGAATTTCAAAATCACGCCGCGGAAAATTACGTGGTTCTCTACACAAATCCCCGCGGTTCATCGGGTTACGGGAAAAAGTTCGGAAACGCCATCAACAATGCTTACCCGAGCAAGGATTATGACGATCTAATGCGCGGCGTCGATGAAGTTATTAAAAAAGGTTATATCGACGAGAAAAATCTCTTTGTAACAGGCGGCTCGGGCGGCGGTGTTTTGACAACCTGGATCGTCGGACATACGGATCGTTTCGCCGCTGCGGTCGCGATGAAACCGGTCGTCAACTGGTATTCGTTCGTCGGCACGACCGACGGTGCCAACTGGTATTACAATTTTAAAAAATTGCCGTGGGAAGATCCGTCGGAACATATTCAGCGTTCGCCGCTGACTTATGTAGGAAATGTAAAAACTCCGACGATGATCCTGACCGGCGATCTCGATCTTCGCACGCCGCTCGAACAAACCGAGCAATATTACCGCGCGCTAAAGCTAAGAAAAGTTCCGACGGCGATGGTGCGTTTGAACAATGAGTATCACGGTTTCAACGGCGGCGGTTTGCGCCACCCTTCAAATCGTCTGGCGCAGATCAGTTATCTGCGTCTTTGGTTTGAAAAGTTCAAAAGGTAGGTTTCGGTATAAGGGATAGGTGAGAAGTAATAAGTAAATGGATTCGATAAAGGTAAGATCTTCGCAACGCGAGGAATTGATCGAAATTACATCGGAAGTTTCCCGGCGGCTGCCGGACAACGGCGACGGCATCTGTGTTTTGTTCACTCAGCATACGACGTGCGGTCTGACGATCAACGAAAATGCGGATCCCGAAGTGAAGCACGATATTCTGCTGTTCTTAAAAAATACGATTCCGCAGTATTACGAAGGTTTTAAACATTTCGAACATAATTCGGACGCGCATATTAAATCTTCGCTGATGGGTTCGAGCATTACCGTTCCGTTTGCACAGGGCAAACTTTTGCTCGGCAGATGGCAGGGGATCTATTTATGCGAGTTTGACGGCGCACGGGAAAGAACGGTTCTGATGACAGTGCGGTAAATTTCGCTTGTCATCTTTGCGTTTCTAAATTATTCTTCAATTCGCCTGAGGCGCATTCGTCTAGTGGTTAGGACGCAAGGTTCTCAACCTTGAAACAGGGGTTCAATTCCCCTATGCGCTACCAATCATTTCTTTCGGGGAAAGACCAGGATCGCGTCGCTGACCTTTCTTTCTCCTTCCTTATCCGATGGTTGATTTACGATCTTTCCTTCTAAATACATAGTCGTGGAACCGCCGCCGTCTAAATTCATGGCATCGACCGCGCCGAATTCCAAAAGCAGGTTTGCCAGATCTTCCAAACCGATCCCGGCGCTCGCGTCGCTTCTGCCGTCGACGGTTATCATCAAGAATTTTCCGTCTTTCAGCTTCGCGACCGCGGTTCTCGGATGACGCGTTTCGACAAATGCTTTGGTTGTTTTTTCCTCTTCCCACGTGATGTCGATCTTGCCGTTTTTGATCAATTGCGGAACGCCGCCAATCGCGTCTTCCGATGCGCCGAACATATTCGACTCCGAACTATTAAGCGCAACCGAATTCGCATAACCGTGTGAAACCTTCATTCCGATTTTTAGCAGCCGCAGGAGTTCTTCGCGCCTTTTTCCGCTAGCCGAAATGACAAATCCGTCGGAAGGAATTTCAATGCTTCCCTGCTTATCGAAGATCTGCCGGATCTTATTCCGTCGTACCACAAACTCGACGCCGTCAGGATTCGTTAAGGTCGTCGAGTTAAAACGATCAGTAAAAATAACAATATCGTCGTCCTTGCGTTCGCGATTTATTCCGGCGGAAATCGAATCTTTTTTAATGTAGATCTTCGCGGTCGCGTCGACTTTTTCGATAAAAGTCAACGTTTTATCTTTTAGATTGATAATTTCCAACGCGACTCTTTTGTTCGCGCTTTCACTTAGAAATCGGTTATCGATCATCAGAACGCCAACCGAATCACCCGCGAAAATACTTCTGTCCAATCTGAAAAATCCGGCGTTTATCGCCGCGACAGCGCCGTACCGGTTTGCAATCGAAGAAACGGTTTCGGTGCCGATCGCCGCGTCCATTGCGTGAACCACGTCGAGCCGAACTTTTGTCAGATCAAGCCGGAGAAGATTCATTTTCACCGGTTTCTCACCGATATTTCGGCTCACTTCCGCGTATTCGATTCCTTCCCGGACCGTTCTAAAATCCTGTGCCGAAACCGATACACATAAAAGGAATGCCAGAAAAAAGCTGCCGATCTTCGAAAATGCTGTTTTCATATTTTTTAATTTTGCACGTAATGACAGAGTTACGCATTTATGCGTGAAACCCGCACGCATTTAAGAAAGTTGCTTACAAATCGCTATCTATATTACAGCGAGAGAGTTTCACGGCTAAAGCCGTTACTCTGACCGGTTCACGGCTAAAGCCGTAACTCTGACCGGTTCACGGCTAAAGCCGTAACTCTGACCGGTCACGGCTGAAGCCGTTACTCTGACTGGGCACGGCTGAAGCCGTAACTCTGACTGTTTGATAACTTTGCGGTCATGCGTGAAAATCGTTTTAGTATGAAACAGATCGATGAACGAGTTACGCTTCTCAACGACGAGCCTGAAAATAAGAACGCTAAATATGTATTGTATTGGATGCAGATGTTCAAACGAACCTCGCACAATCATGCTTTGAAATTTGCGATCGAGCAGGCGAACGAGCGAAAGCTTCCGCTCGTCGTTTACGAAGCGCTGAAATATTATTATCCGTGGGCGAGCGACCGTATTCACACATTTATCCTCGAAGGCGTCGAAGAAAAGCGAAAGGAATTCAAAAAGCTCGGAATTACTTATGTCTTTTATCTGCAAAAAGATAAAAACGCGCCGAAGCAAACCGTAAAAAAGATCGCACAAGACGCGGCGCTGCTCATTACAGACGATTTTCCCTGTTTCATCATTCCCGGGCACAATGCTGCGATAGTTGAAAAAGCCGAAATTCCGGTTTACGCGGTCGATTCGAACGGAATTATTCCGATGTCGAAATTCGATAAGGAAGAATACGCTGCTTATACGATAAGACCGAAGATCAATAAAATTCTCGATGATTATCTAAAACCGTTTGAAGAATCCGAAATAGCCGTCAAAAAGGCGGACATTCCGGTCGATTGCCCGGACACGCAGGTTACCGCAGAAAATATTGCCCAACTTGTCGCTGAGTGCGACATCGATCATTCCGTAAAACCTTCGCCGATCTATCACGGCGGAACAGCCAATGCCCGAAAGCGTCTGAAATTTTTTATCGAGAATATTCTGGAAAATTACGACGAAACACGCAATAAACCTGAGATCGACGGTTCTTCGCGCCTTTCGTCATATCTTCACTTCGGGTTCATCTCGGCGCTTGAGATCGCGCTCGAAGTTAAGAGATCAAAGGCAAAGCAAGAATCGAAAGATGCCTTCCTCGAAGAACTGATCGTCCGACGGGAGCTTTCGTTTAACTTTACGAAATTTAACCAAAATTACGATTCGCTTGCCGCACTTCCCGATTGGGTCCAGCAAACCATGCGCGATCATGTCGACGACGAACGCGAAAAGGTTTATTCATTAGAAGAACTTGAAAATTGCGAAACATACGACGAACTTTGGAACGCAGCGCAGCGGGAGATAAATATAACGGGCGAAATGCATAATTACGTTCGAATGCTCTGGGGAAAACTCGTCATTCAATGGTCGAAAAATTATGAAGAAGCATTCGCGCATCTCGAACATTTGAACAATAAATACGGGCTCGACGGCAGAGATCCGAATTCTTACGCAGGCATTTTATGGTGTTTCGGCAAGCACGACCGCCCGTGGATGGAGCGCGAGATCTTTGGAAAAATGCGATATATGACGTCGAATTCGACGGGAAAAAAGTTCGATTCGAAAAAATATATCGAATGGACAAAGACTTTGTCTAAAAATGCTAAGCTACCGCCGGCAAAAAACAGCGGCGAAACGCTGCCGTTCGGAGAATGACCGGAATCAACTGACTATGACACCTGCGGAAATTGCTACAGCTTTTCAAAAATCTTCCGCCGTTGGGCTATAATCGATTTATGTTTAAGCCGCAATACCTGTCCATTCCGATCTTCGCGATCCTGATCGCGGTCGAAGCATGGATGATAATGCGGCAAAACCGCGAAAATTTTGACCGCAAGGACACCTGGACAAATATCGCTCTCGGTTTCGGCAGCGTCGGATTTGGATTGTTGTTCGGTCTTTTCAATGGACTGGCGTATCTTGCAATCTATGAACTAACGCCGCTTAAGATGCCCCTTAACCTTTGGTGGTCGTGGGCGATCCTGATCGTTGCCGACGATTTTCTCTATTACTGGTTCCACCGCATCAGCCACGAGTCGCGCTTTTTTTGGAACTTTCACGTCGTTCATCATTCGTCGAACAAATATAATTTAAGCGTAGCAGTGCGGCAGAGCTGGTTTAGCGGCGTTGCTCACTGGATCTTTTATTTGCCGCTTGCCGCGTTGGGTTTTCCGCTTTGGATTTATCTTTTGGTTCACGGATTCAATCTGCTTTACCAGTTTTGGATCCATACGGAATTGATCGATAAACTGCCGAAACCGGTCGAATATATTTTCAACACGCCGTCGCATCATCGAGTCCATCACGGTGTAAATCCGCAGTATCAGGACAAAAATTACGGCGGGATCCTGATAATTTGGGACAGGCTGTTCCGAACGTTCGAACCCGAGGTAGAAAAGGTTCGTTACGGAATTACGACGCCGTTGAAGAGTTACAATTGGCTCTGGATAAACACTCACGCATGGGTTGAAACCTGGACCGCGATAAGTTCCGAAAATTCGTTAAAAGAAAAACTTCGCTGCATTTTCGGCAGCCCTAATTTTCGTTCAAAAACTCAGAACATCGAAACCCGGGCTATCTCAAATTTTTCCGCCGGTTGACCACCTATTGTCGAATATTGAGCTTACTTTATCTTCCGCCCTCTTTTTCCTGCAATCAATTTGTTGATATAGTTGTTTTACCTATTACAACTCGTAGCTTTACGGAAAATTTTTATAAAAATGAGTGAAAGAAAAATCAGAGTTTTGGTCGCCAAACCCGGTCTAGACGGACACGACCGCGGTGCGAAAGTTATCGCTCGCGCGCTTCGCGACGCGGGAATGGAAGTTATTTACACAGGTTTGCGGCAAACACCGGAAATGATCGCGGCTGCCGCGCTTCAGGAAGATGTCGACGCGGTCGGCATTTCAATTCTTTCGGGCGCGCACAACACGTTATGCCCAAGAATCGTCAATTTGCTGAAAGAAAGCGGAATGGACGACACATTGGTCCTCGTCGGAGGCATAGTTCCCCAGGAGGATATTCCAAAACTTAAAGAGCTCGGCGTTTCCGAGATCTTTTTGCCGGGGACCTCGACGGAAGACATTGTAACTTTTATCAATAATAACGTCAGAAACGATGATTAAACTCGGCATAAAAAGGATCTCAAAAGTAAACGCCCTTTTGGGCATAGTATGTGCATTGTCATATTTATAGAATAAAAAAAGATTCGTCGGCATGACGAAAAAAGGAGTTTAATTATGAGATTAAAGAGTTTAGGAAAGATCATCATCGCATTTTCGTTTGTATTGGTTTCATACGGTGTGGTCAACGCACAGGTTGTTGATGCAGTCAAAAAAGCGGCTTCGGTGACAAAAGACGTAACCGTTGACGCGGCGAAGAAAACTGCGGATGTCGCAGAAGATGTAGCGGATGTTACGGTGGACGGAACGAAGACGGCAGCGGGCGCGACCGTCAAAGGCACGAAAAAAGCCGTTAAATCCACAAAGAGCTTCGGCGAAAAAACCGTTGAAGTAACGGAAAACGTCGCGGAAAAATCCGCCGAAGAAGGTAAATATTACACGGTTCAGACATGGGACGGAACCAAATGGGTTTCTAATAAAGTCTGGATGGCTACCAAAAAAACCGGTAAGAAAACTGCTGAAGTAACAGAGAACGTAGTAAATTAGGCTGTCGGGTTCATTAAGTAAAAAAAGCTGCGGTCAGTGATTCGAAAATTGTTCGAACATTGACCGCTTCTTTTTTTTGGTTTCTAATTAAACTATATGAAGCAGAAAATTAGAGTTGCCGGAGGGCAGGGATTTTGGGGCGATCTGTTGAGCGCACCTATCGATCAGGTTCGCGGAGGTCAGATAGATTATTTAATGCTCGATTACCTCGCCGAGGTTACGATGAGCATCATGCAAAAGCAGCGCGCGCGTAATCCGGAAGCCGGATTTGCACGCGATTTTGTGTCGCTGATGAAAGAGATTTTGCCCGATTGCGTTGAAAAAGACATCAAGGTTCTTTCAAACGCGGGCGGCGTAAATGTCGAAGGCTGCGCCGAAGCGGTCAAACAAGTGGCAAATGAACTCGGGCTTTCCGGCAAGGTAAAGATCGGCGTGGTTACAGGCGACGACGTGCTGCCGCGGCTGCAGGAGTTTCTTGATAGCGGCATAGAGATCAACAGCATGGACACCGGCGAACCGCTCGCAGATATTCTCGACAAGGTTCAGAGCGCGAACGTGTATCTCGGCGCAGAACCGCTCGTCGAAGCGCTCGGCAAAGGCGCACAGATCATTGTCGGCGGTCGGTTGACCGATACCGGATTGACGCTTGCCCCGCTGATGCATGAATTTGGCTGGAGTTTTGAAAATTGGGATCAGGTTGCGACCGGTACCATTGCCGGACATATCATTGAATGCGGCGCACAGTGTTCGGGCGGTAACTGCCAGTTTGAATGGCAGAGCATTCCCGAAATGGAAAACGTCGGTTTCCCGATAATTGAAGCTTATCCCGACGGAGAATTTGTCGTAACAAAACACGACAATACCGGCGGACGGATCAATATTCCGTCGATCAAAGAGCAGCTTTTATACGAAATGGGCGATCCGCACGAATACATTACGCCCGATGTCGTCGCAGACTTTACAACTATTCGGTTAAAAGACGACGGCGAAAATCGCGTACGGGTTTACGGCATCAAAGGCAAACCGAAAACCGATTTTTACAAAGTTTCGATCGCATATTCCGCCGGATGGAAATCGGTCGGAACGCTCGTCTATTCGTATCCGGATGCATTTGAAAAAGCAAAAGCCGCGGATCGTATCTTGCGCGCGCGGCTGGAAAAACTCGGACTAAAGTTTGACACAATTCTGACGGAGTTTGTCGGATGGAGCTCGACACATGGTCATCTCGCGGGCGAACCGCCCAAAGACATTCCCGAAATTCAGCTTCGCGTCGGAGTTCGCGGACAATCGCGCGACGATGTCGAACGCTTTACAAAAGAGATCGCGCCGCTTATTTTAACGGGTCCACCGGCAGTTACCGGCTTTGCCGGCGGTCGCCCGAAGGTTGAGGAAATAATGGCTTATTTTCCGGCGCTGATCCCGAAAAACCTGATCGAGACAAAAGTTGAAATTATCGAAGCCTGATTCGGCTGAATTTATGCTGTATGTCAAACAAACCGCAGGTCTGGAAACGAATTAGCTCAAAACAAGTAGCGGATTGCCGTGTTTTTAAGATACGTGAAGATATTTGCCGCCGCGAAGATCACGGCGACGAACATAATTTCTTCGTTATGGAAAACCCGGATTGGGTAAATATCATAGCGGTTACGGCTGAAAATCAAGTGGTTTTGATAGAACAATACAGGCATGGAACGGAAGAATTGATCCTGGAAATTCCCGGCGGGATCGTTGACGACGGCGAAGACCTGGAAAAAGCGGCGCGGCGCGAACTTGAAGAAGAAACCGGCTATCGAGCCGAAGAATGGATATATCTGGGCAAATCGCGTCCAAATCCGGCGATTCAAAACAATTTGATCTACCATTTTCTTGCCCGAAACTGCACGCGCTCCGGTGAGACGAACTTCGACGAACACGAAAGCGTCGTAACGAAACTTGTCGATTATGACGATGTCAAAAAGTTGATCGCCGACGGAAAAATAACGCATGCGTTGGCAGTTGCGGGTTTTTATTACTCCGATCTGTTTCGCGAGAATTTGATAGATTGAAAAAGATTCAGACAAAGCGAGGATCTAAAAGTTATGAACAATGAAAAATTTTCCACCTTCGAGCTGACAAAGCTTGCTCACGCCCGTTCGGGCGACAAGGGCGACACGGCAAATGTCGGCTTGATCGCGCTTCGGGACGAATTTTACCCGGTTCTGGTTCGCGAAGTAACCGCCGAAAAGGTCAAGGAACATTTCGGCGCGATCGTAAAAGGCGAAGTTGAACGGTTTGAACTGCCGAACCTTGGCGCTCTGAACTTTTTGCTGCATGAAAGCCTGGGCGGCGGCGGCACTTTGAGTTTAATGACGGACGCGCAGGGGAAAACGTTTTCGACCGCGCTGCTTCGAATGAAGATCAAACTTTCCGAAAACGAGGCAAGAGATCTGGGTTTGGCATGAATTCTGAAGCAGCTTCCGCAATAAAATTTGATTATGCACGAATCGGCGGCGTAAAGCTTCATTACGCTGCCGCGGGTTCCGGCGAAAAACTCGTGATACTGCTCCACGGTTTTCCCGAATTTTGGTATTCGTGGCGTCATCAAATAACGGCGCTTTCCGACGAATTCACCGTGATCGCGCCGGATATGCGCGGGTTCCATCTTTCCGACAAACCCCGGACGGTTGCAGATTATGAGATCGACAATCTCGTTGACGATGTTGTCGGATTGATCCACCATTTCGGACGCGAAAACGCGGCGGTCATCGGTCATGATTGGGGCGCGTCGGTCGCGTGGGCGCTGGCGTCAAAATATCCCGAAAAGCTTTGGAAACTCGGCGCGCTTCAGGTGCCGCCGATACCCGTTTGGAAGAAAAATCAATCAATTCGCCAGTTTTTCGCAAGCTGGTATATGTTCTTTTTTCAAATACCTTTCCTTCCAGAATTTTTATTTAAGCTCAATGATTATGCGATGCTGACCAATGCTCTGCAAAATTCCACAGCTCAGCCCGGCGTCTTTACCCGCGAAGATCTGCGTGAATACAAGAAAGCCTGGAGTGAGCCGTTTGCTTTGACCGCAATGCTCAATTATTATCGCGCGAACATTCTGAAACGTTTTTTTTCGAAAGGCTCCGAACCAAAAAAGATCGAGGTTCCCACTCTTTTTATTTACGGCGAACGGGACTCCGCCGTTTTGCCGCAAACTGTAGAAAATGTCGGCGAATATATTGAAGCCGAATTTCGCGAGGTTCGAATTCCTGAGTCCGGACATTGGGTACAGCAGGAAGCAAAAGACGCAGTCTCGAAGATCCTTCGAGAATTTTTAATTGATTGATGATGCCTGAAATTTTAACAAACACGGAAAATTCGATTTTTACGATCACGCTTAATCGTCCGGAAAAGCGAAATGCGCTGAACGACGCACTCGTAAATTCCTTGAAGGACGCTTTGCGAAAAGCTGACGGCGACGAAACTCTGAATGCGATCGTGATCAAAGGCGCGGGCAAAGATTTTTGCTCGGGCGCCGATCTTTCAGCGCTGCAAAAGATCGCCGAAAGCGATGTTTTGGAAAACCTCTGGGACGCGGAAAATTTGATGGAGCTGTTCGCGCTGATCCGGAGAGTTAAGATTCCCGTTATCGCCGCCGTTCACGGTCGGGCACTTGCGGGCGGCTGCGGTTTGGCGACCGCCTGCGATATTGTCGTAGCAAGCAAATCGGCTTTGTTCGGTTACCCGGAAGTTAAGATCGGCTTTGTTCCCGCCATGGTTATGGCGATATTGCGGCGAAATTTGAGCGAAAAACGCTCTTTTGAATTGATAACTCAAGGCTTCAATTTTTCGGCGGATGAGGCGGAAAGGATCGGTTTGATCAATAAAGTTTTCGACGATGAAAAATTTGAGGACGAAGTCGAAAATTATCCCGCGGTCTATTCAAAGGTTTCGCGATCTGCCGTCGTCTTATCAAAAAAACTTCTCTATCAAATGGACGGAATGACCTTCGACACCGCGCTCGGGGTTGGTGCTGAGGTCAATACGATCGCGCGTCTCACGGATGACTGCCAAAAGGGAATCGCGAAGTTCCTCGAAAAATAAGTCGCTTGTCGACTGATCTTAACGGTTTGTCTAATTGAGGGATTTCAACAGTTCTGTCACTTGCCGGCGATTTTCCAAAGAACCTTTATCGTTAAAACCTTGCGTTAGTCTTAAAAACTCCTGTAGATCTTCACGCGCTTTTTGGTTTTGCCCGAGTTCCGCGTAAAGCATTCCGGACCGCATAAATACGTTTTTCGATTCCGGAAGCAGCTCGCGGCGCGCCTGCGGTTTTGCAGTTTCGAGTTCTCTTAAAGCTTCATCCTTGCGGTTTTGCTGGTACAAAACTATCGCCAGTTTTTCGGTCAGCGCCGCCATATAGATCGGCAAACGCTTTCTCGCTTCGCGCAAAACTTCCGCGGCATCCCGGTTTTTCTTTTCCTGCGACAGAGCGAGCGAAAGCGCTTCGTACGTTTGATAAAGCGTGTAAGCATCAAGGTCTTTGTTGTCCATTTCGACAACGGTCTTCAGATCCCAGACAGCTTCCTCGTTGTTGCCGAGAAAGATATTCGCCCGTGCGCGTCCCATTAAACCGAGCGCCGTTTGCCGGTTGTCGAGCGAGCGATTATACGCTTCGAGAGCTTCTGCATGCTTGCCTGCCTGGCTAAGTGCAGACCCGTAAAGCATATAGCTCGACGACGAAGAAGGATCGATGGCGATGTTATGTTCCCAGAGCGTAAGATCGTTTTTCCAAACACGGTTCGAAGCGAAAGTCTGAAATGCCAACGGAACACTCAAAATGACGGAAATCGCGATCAAGATCAAATCCGACCGCTTTTCCGCCTTCGATCGTAACGCCTTCGCAAAGGACGGAACGATTATCGTTAGAAAACCCATCACGGGCAGATATAAATATCGATCATGTACGATCTGTTCCGGCACGAAAGCGGAAATATTAAACGCCGGAATGAGCGGAAGAATGAACAGCGCAAATCCGATCTTCTCTATAAAACCGCCGCGGCGCATAAAAAAGATCATCAGCGCGATCGCGGCGACAGCTATCAAAAGCGGCAGCCCAAAATTCATCAGAGTAACCGTTTCGATTGGGCGAAGCGCGTAGTTTGTTCCGACCGTTAAGGGAAAAACGATCTGCTTTAAATAAAATACAAAGATTGAGGGTGCGCTTATCACGGCGCTCAACAGTCCCGCGGCACTGTCGGCAGATTCCGAAATTCTGCCGAGGATCATCCATCGAAAGACAAAATAGAGTCCGGCTAAAAACGCGAATGTCGCCGCTGCTTTTGAATTTGAAATTTGGGTTTCCCCCTGTAAATCAGTATCCAACTTCACATCATTTTCGTCAGCGAACCCATTGTTCAACTCCCGGCGGCGTGAAAAAATTAAGAAATAGATCGGAAAACAAAGCAGCGCAACTTCCTTTGAGCCAAGCGCTAAACCATAAAAAATAAGCGCGACGATGAGGCTAAGAAAATTTCTTTTGCTGCGCGCCCATTTATCCGCGAACCAGAATGAAGCAAGAGCCGACGCGGCAAACAAAATGTCCGGCGATCCGGAGATCCACGCGACCGATTCGACATGAACCGGATGAACCGCAAATAAAAGCGCGATCGAAAACGCCGCTCCGGGCGATGCCTCCCATTTCAGCAGAAGTAGAAAGATCAGCAAGCAAACAACTGCGTGAAGCGCGAGGTTTAAAAAATGCCATCCGAACGGATCGAGCCCGAAAAGCCGGAAATTTAAGATATGATACGCGGTGAAAGTCGGTCGCCAGTAGTTGCTGGCTGTATAGGTGCCGTCGCCTTTGAACGCCCAAACGTCTGAAACCAAAGCTTTTCCGTAAAGCGACGGATCCTGAATAAGCGGATTTCGGACTATTTGACGCGTGTCGTCATAAACAAATTCGCCGGTCAATGAATTTGAAAACAAAATGAAATTCACGACGATAAGTGCGGAAATGGCTAGTATCTTGTTTCGCATTAATTCAATTTGTTTTTTAATTTTGCGGCGTTAAATTTGTTTTCCGGTAATTTGGGCGATGCGTGCCTGCAGATCTTCGCTAATCTCGTCGATCAGACCGATTCGTAAAGCTTCTCTTGGACCGATCCTTTTTGCGGTAAAGAAAATTTCTAATGCGACGGCTTCGCCGACAAGGCGCGGCAAAAGCTGCGTTCCGCCCCAACCGGTCATTATTCCCAAACTTGCTCCGGGATGCGCAAAGACCGCGCTTTGCGAAGCGATCCGTTTTGAACACGAAAGCGCCAGATCGAGTCCGCCGCCCATGCAGTAACCGTTTATCGCCGCGATCGTCGTCTTGCTCGATCGGTAAATACGCTGCATCAGGTTTTGACCGCGAAGCGCGAATTCGCGCGCGTCGCTTTTTGAAGTCATTCTCAATTCGTTCAGGTTAGCACCGGAAGCGAAAGTGTCGCCGGAACCCGTAACAATGATCGTTTCAATGTCGCGGTTCGATTCTAAACCGGAAAAGATGTTTCCGAGTTCACCGAGCGTCGCGACCGACAGAGTGTTTTTGGTATCCGGTCGAATTAATCGAAGAAGTGCAGATGATCGATAAATTTCTATTTCAACGCACTGTTCCGTCGATGTCTGCGGAGTTTGATTCATTCTTTAGCAAAAACATTTTGATTAAAAAAATATCGCCCACGTCGCGAATTCAGCCGTGAAGTTTTCGAAATGATGCGTTTTCAAGGCAGGAACAAAAAACGCATCGCCGACTTTGCATTCGAACGTTTCTCCGTCGATCACCAGATCGCCAGACCCGCGCACAATGAAATAAAATTCGTCCTCATCATGAAAAGTCTGATGATCGGTACCGCGCGGCGCAAAAAATACGAGTTTGACGTTGTTCTTTTCAAACGGCTCAATATCCCAAACGCCTTCCGTCCATTTTTCGTTGGCGGGCAAAGCGAGCTTCGAAAGCATTTCATCGATCCTGAATTTCATTTTTTCAAAATAGATGACAGATAGTAGATTTTAGATTTGTCTGGTGATTTTACTTGTCTGCTCTAAACGAAACGTCATCTGCTCTTAAAGATCTTCCGGCAAAACAAACGCGCCAAGATGCGGTTTGTCTGTATTCAAAGTCGTTTCGAGAGCGATTTGCAAAGCGTCGCGCAAGTTTTCAGGCGTGACGATCGCATCAACGAAACCTCGCGCCGCCGCGTATTTTGCGTCCAACTCACGCTCGTAAGTTTCGCGCACCTTTTCCATTTCGGCTTCCATCTCCGCGTCAATTTCTTTGCCTTCCTTTTTGAGTTTTTCGATCTGCGTTCCGAAAATTGCGACCGCCGCCGAATCGCCTTCCATTACGCCCATTCTGCCCGTCGGAAGTGAAAAGATAAAATCGGGATCGAAACCTTGTCCAGCCATCGCGTAATATCCCGCGCCGGAAGCGTGATTGATCGTTAAAACCAATTTTGGAACGATCGCCGTCGCCATTGCTTCGACAAATCTTGCGCCCGCGCGAATAATGCCCGAATGCTCCGCGTCTTTGCCGACCATAAAGCCGGAAACGTCTTGAACAAAAAGAATCGGCGTTCCGTGGCGGTTGCAGTTTTCGATGAAATACGCCGTTTTTTCGGCAGATTCGGTATAAACAATTCCGCCGAATTTTGGCGGTTTGCCTTTTTGCGTGACCATTCCGCGGTGATTGGCGATGATTCCGATTTGAATTCCGGCGATTCGCGCCGTGCCGCAGAGCATTTCCTTCGCGTAATCGGCTTGGAATTCGTCGAGTTCGCCCGCGTCCAAAATGCAGCTTAAAAGCTCGCGCATATCGTATCCGGCGCGATGATCTTCGGGCAAAATTTCGTAGAGTTTTTCGGCTTTTAACTTCGGTTTTTGCGATTTTTCTATCGAAACATTTGTCTGGAATTTATTCGGAAGTTCGGAAACCAATTTACGGATTTTCTCGATACATTCTTCTTCATTTTTCGTGCGATAATGCGCCACGCCGGAGATCGAATTATGAGTCAACGCGCCGCCCAAAGTTTCATTATCAATCGTCTGTCCCGTCGCGCCTTTGACCAAATTTGCGCCGCCCAAGCCCATAAATGAAGTGCCTTCGACCATCAAAATCACGTCCGACAACGCCGGCAGATACGCGCCGCCCGCGACGCACATTCCCATCACGGCAGAAATCTGCGGAACTTTCAAATATCGGCGCATGATCGAATTGTAATAAAATATCCGCGCCGCGCCGTATTGTCCCGGAAAAACGCCGCCCTGATACGGCAAATTCACGCCCGCCGAATCAACCAGATAAATGATCGGCACATGATTTCGCATCGCAATTTCCTGTGCGCGAAGAATTTTCTTGATCGTTTCTGGATACCACGCGCCCGCTTTGATCGTCGCGTCATTTGCCACGACAACGCATTCGCGCCCGTGAATTTTCCCGACGACTGTTACAACTGCCGCCGCCGGTGCTTGCCCGTTATATTGATCGTAAGCGAAAAGCAGACCGATTTCCTGGCTGTAAGCATTTTTATCAAACAGCAGATCAATACGTTCACGCGCCGTCAATTTCCCTTTCTGATGGATTCGCTCAATTTTCGCCGCGCCGCCGCCGAATTTTAATTTGCGTTCAAGACGTTCAAATTCTTCGGTTAATTCGCGCAGACGTGTTTTTTGTTTTGATGTTTTCATTTATGATCCGGATTGTTTTCTTCTAGCTTTATAAGCTTTCCTCTTTCACAGGCGATGATACTTGTTTTTTCTTCGGAAATTTCGTCGGAAAGTTTAGAATAAACCCAAATTATCCGTGCACTTTTGGCTTCCGGCAAATTTACAGAAATTTCATCCGAAAACTGCAGCGAACCGTTAAGTACAAAAACATTTGCCAAGCCAAACGCAAATGTAATCAGGCAAATTGTAAACCTCGAGTAAAACTTTTTTCCCTCTTTTTCTCCCTTGATAAACGTTTTTAAGCTTTTCTTTCTCATAAAAGCCAAACCTTCGCTCGAAACCGTCCAGACCTTATCATCTTCAGGATCAATGTTTTCCCGTGTTTATC
Source organism: Pyrinomonadaceae bacterium (assembly GCA_026129865.1). Lineage (GTDB taxonomy): Bacteria > Acidobacteriota > Blastocatellia > Pyrinomonadales > Pyrinomonadaceae > JAHCHG01. Next base: position 110,127 of record JAHCHG010000009.1, on the reverse strand, counting down.
TAAAAATAACACAGCAATTTACGCTACACCAAAGATTCACGATTTTCGAAAACTTCGTCCTTGATAACTATTCCGGTTCGGAGCTTGATGTGCTGCGAACCGAGTCTTGCTGCTTCGGCTTCGTTGTGAGTTACGTAAATAAACGGAATTTTCGTTCTGGTTTGGGCAAATTCGATCTCATCCATAAGTTTCGCTCGCGTTTCGACATCGACGGCAGATAACGGTTCGTCCAATAGAACGATTTTCGGCTCGCTCGCCAAAGCCCGCGCCAGCGCGATTCGCTGTTGTTCGCCGCCGGACATTTCTGCGGGAATTCTGTCTTTCAAATGTTCGATGTGAAATAGCGTTAACAATTCACGCGCTTTCGCGAGTTTTGCGCTTTTCCCTTCGATCTTTGCGCCGTAGGCGATATTCTGCTCCGCCGTCAGATGCGGAAAAAGCGCATAATCTTGAAAGACAAATCCCACGTTCCGTTCTTGAATCGGTAAATTTAGGTCATTCTCCGAATCGAAAAACGTTTGTGAATCTAACTTTATAGTTCCGTAGTCCGGCGTGAGAATTCCGGCTATCAGGCGCAAGACTGTCGTTTTCCCGGCACCGGACGCGCCTGCCAAAACCGTAATTCCATCGTTCGCGGAAAAATCTACGTCGAGCGAAAATTCCCGAAACCCTTTTTTAACAAAGCTTTTTTTGACTTTTACGGTCAGCATTTTTTATCCGTAAATATGCGAACGGCTGATTTTATTTGTCAGGTAAACCGCGAGAATGGAAATTGCCGTTAAGATCAAAGCCAGGATCTGCGCGTTTTTGTCATCGCCGGATGCGACCGCTTCGTAGATGGCAAGCGGCATCGTCTGCGTTTTACCGGGAATGTTGCCGGCGATCATCAATGTCGCGCCAAATTCGCCAAGCGCGCGGGCAAATGACAGGATCAATCCGGCAAATATCCCGCGTTTCGCAAGCGGCAGTGTGATCTTTAGAAAGGTCTCAAACTTTCCCTTGCCGAGCGTGTATGATGCGATCTCGTAATTAGGATTTACCGATTCGATACTCGCACGCGAGGCACGAATCATCAGCGGCAGCGAAACGATGAAAGCAGCGATCACCGCGCCCTGCCACGTAAAAGCGAACGACCAGCCGGTCAGGTCGTAAACAAATCCGCCGATAAAACCGTTTCTTCCGAGTAAAACTATTAAATAATAACCGGTTACCGTCGGCGGCAGAACGAGCGGCATGGTCAATACCGCATCGAGCAGTTCCTTTCCCGGAAATTCAAATTTCGCGATCAGATACGCAAAAGCGAGCCCGGCGACGCCGACGATCGCGGTCGAAATAATTACCACGAGAAGTGAAAGTTGGAATGCCGACCAGATCATTGTTCGGGAACGCTCGTAAATCCGTGTTTTTTTAAAATTTGCTGCGCTTCGGCGGAAAGCAGAAACCGGGCGAATGCGCGTGCGGCTTCTTTTCGATTCGACGTTTTTACTATCGCCAGCGGATATCTTATCGGCGAATGCGTCCGCGGCTCAACCCGTGCGGCGATCTTTACGCGATTGCCGGCGGTTTCGACATCGGATGAATACACGATTCCGGCATCAACCTCGCCGCGAACCACGTAATCGAGGACTTGCCGGACATTTTCAGCATAGATCAGTTTTTTGCCGGTTTCCGTCTCAATTCCCAGATTCCGAATGCTTTCGGCTGCGTAAACACCGGCGGGAACGGTTTTCGGATTGCCGATCGCGATCCGTTCAACCCGTGAATCCTGCAAATCTTTCATGTCGGAAATTGCGATCGTAGAATTTGCCGGAATGATCAGGACGAGCGAGTTTCCGGCAAAATCACGGCGCGATTCCGTTTCGATCGAACCGGAACGCTCGAGCGCGTCGATCTGCCGTTCGCCTGCGCTGAGAAAGATATCGACCGGCGCCCCCGCTTCGATCTGCTGCTGTAGAACTCCGGACGACGCGAAATTATATTCCGGTTCGATAGCAAATTTTTCGCGAAAAACGGCGCCTATCTCTTCCACCGCATCGCGCAGAGAGATCGCCGCCGAAATTGATACTCTATTTTCCGCCTGTCCGTCTTTATTCGTGCAAGTCGAAAAAAGCAAGGGAATGGTCAAAAAAAATGCGAGGATCTTTAATTTTCTGTATGTTCTCACAAAACTTTTCGGATCCCCAAAATTGGATAACTATCGAATGAAAATGTTTTTATTGCTCGAATCGCTGACCGTCGGATCGGCAACGCTTGTCACGCGAACACGCGCGCGGCGCGTCGGTCTTCCGGGTACGCTGATCGCCTGCGAACCGTCGTTCGGCGTGTCTGCAACGACCGTTTCCCAGTTCGTACTTTCATCGCGCGAGATCTCGATCCGTACATTTCCGGTTACGTTGTTCGAATCCCAATTCACCGTCCGCAAAATGTTTCGCGGAAGAAATTCACCGGCGTTGAAATTAAGCATCGTAATGCTCTTTCCGCTGTACCGGTAATTCGCAATAAAATCCGCAGTGTTCTCTATTGACCGCGCGTTATCGCGCTGATTGTCGATTCCTGTCGCAAAACCGTTAAACGAGATCGAAGGATTCGAAAAATAAGGTCGACGGGTGCAGCCTTGCGTGCACGGATCGGCGTACGACATCACCGTTCGGTAGCTTCCGTTGACATAATGTCCGTAGCCGTACGGAAACGAAGCGCTCGAACCGTTTTCCGGATTATGGGTGCTGCCCATGTTATGACCGAGCTCGTGCGCGAAACTCAAATTTCCGACCGCGCAGGTTCGTCCGGTAAATGTAAATCCGTTGTTCTGCGATCCGGTGCTGACTGCGCCCATCAAATACCCGATTCCGCACGCACCCTGAATTTCACCGATCATCGCAACCAGATCGGCGTTATGTGTATTTCTTAGAGCCTGAATCGTTGCATTATTTCTGAGTGCGCTAAGATCTGCGCTGGCACTCGACGTTTCCGTGTAATTATATTCTGCAGAATGAACAAGCCGGACACGCTGGCGAATTTTGCTGTTGATATACGCCGTGTTCGTCGAATCGATCGACGCCTGCGCCAATGCCTCTGCCGCCGCAGAACCGCCAAGGATATTCTTCGTCGCCGGTGTATAAACTACCAAAACGTCGATTCGATCGCCCGAATCTGCCGCTGTACCGAAATTTCCGGCGTCGGTCAGATCGAAATTTTGTTCGCCCGAAACATCGCCGGCGCATTCCGGAAAACGCGATTGATCGAGTTCCACAAGATATTGCTCGCCGCCTTTCGAAGTTATTTCATAAACGGAGTCCGGCGAATAGATTATTCCGGCAACCGCGCCGTTTTTGAACGAAAAGACGGCGTCGCCGCTAAATTCACCTTCGCTGATCTTTCCGCGCCAGGTAAAATCGCGCAAGCTGCGTCTTTCCGTGCCTTCGCGCGAGGTCTGTACCGCTTCGTAAACTTTGCCGTCGAGCAATGGAAATTTTACCGAATGTCTTTCGCCCGCATTGAACGAATCCACCGCAAAATCGATTCTCTTTTCTCTGATCGCGGCATCTGTATCGTCGCGGTCGAGCAGCTGCACCCCGGTTTCATTCGAGATCGTAAACAACAGCTCGCCGCCGGCAGCTTTTGCACCGGTCGAAACCGAATAAAAGAAAGCGACCGCCGAACACAAGACGATTGCAAAAAGCGTAAATATTTTAAATTTCATAATTTACAGTTAATTTTTATACCGAAAAGATTCGTCGAATACGCGCGAACAAATGTTGATCGGGTAAATTGGAAAAGCTTGGATGATGATTTTCGCGGCTCGCGTTTATTGTAATAATTCTAAAGGGAACGCAGCAGCGCTATTTCTTTTCACTAATGATAAACGTCGGAACCATTCCGCCGCCGCTCGAAACATTGGCGAGTTCGGACGACGACAATCGCGTAAAAGCCGAACCGACCTTGCCGTCGAAAAGCAGCGGATCGAGATCGACAAGTTGTTCGATCATATGCCAATTGCCGACATCGTCGATCATAGGAAATTCTTCGCGCGCTGTTTTCACGCGTTCCTGAACGAGATAATCGCCGTTTTTCAGCGCCATCTCGATCGCGTCGCTCCATTCTTCGATCGTCGATGCCCAACCGATATAGATGCCCTGCCCGCCGTAATCGTCGTTCGGTTTCAAAACCAGCTTGCTCTGGCTCATCTTCGTCCATTCGACCAGATCAATGTCGTCTTTGTAATATTTTGTCCGTTCATCGCGGAACTTCCGTGTCCAGGGAATATGAGCCGTAATTGCGCTGCGTTCGGTTTCGTCGAATAAATGCTGATATTTTTCGTTAGTCAGAACCGCGAAGATCGCTTTCTTATGAACCAATTTTGCGCGGAAACTGTTCGCCATACAAATCGACCCCGCTTTGTAAGCGTCGAAAAGCGCCGGATTTTCTTTTAGGATCGGCAGATATTCATTGACAAGCAATCGTCGATAAACGATGTCGATCTTTTTGTCCTGATATTTCAGTTCTCCGTCCGAAAACTCCAACTCGTCAGGCGAGCAAATGATCGCCGGATAACCTTCCGATTCGAAATAATCGCGGAAAAGCTCGAACTCCTTTTGAGTCGGCAGATCTTTTAGATCGACGATCGCAATCAACGGTTTCTTTTCCGGTTCGTGCCCGAGATATTCGCGATAACAGTCAAGCAAAACGCGCAAAAGCTTCGGGCGACCTTCGAACCCGCGCACGTCATATCGCTCGCGAAATTTACGCATTACCGGAAGATCCATAAAGATCTTCGTTGCGGAATCTGCATAAGCAATACCCGCCGGGCTTTCGCCGTTAAGTTCCACATAAGAATATGCGTCCTCTGTCAAAAACGAATCGAGCCGCGCCGTCGGCGAAACCTGCTTATATCCGGGCTCGATCGCAACGAGTTTGCGTTCGATGTCTGTTATGCCGAGCTCGTCAAAGATCTCGTCGTTTCCGATCGCCGCTTCTTTGACCTTTTGCAGTGCGCCCCAAACTATTTCGCAGTTCTTTGTAACCATTGCCCAATCGTCTTCCGTCACAAAATGCGGTCGAAGATACGGCGTCAGACGGCGACCGCCGAAGATCAATTTCGCGTCTTCCAAACCGATATCTAGGTTCAACCGCGAACGTTCGGCAAGGTCAAAGTCCGAAAGCAATTCATTGTAATATTCGACGGCTTTTTTTAGCATAATTTTAATTAAGTTAGTTCACACTGGTAACGGTTGACATGATAAGGTTTTCGCACCTTTTCGATATGGAGCGCGAAACCCTGACCATCGTAAAATTTGCAAAGCTTTTCGCGCTGCGCAAAGTCCAGGTGGAGATATTGTTTCCCTTCGGAACTTGCCTTCTGCTTGGCAAAATCGAGTCTTTCTAGTCTAGCGAGTCTAGCGAGTCTAGCGAGTCTTTCGAGTCTTTCGAGTCTTTCCAGTCTTTCCAGTCTTTCCAGTCTTTCCGGTCGATTCAGTCCGGCGAGACGCTGCTTACAAAATTAAATAGAAAATAGCCTTAAGAGACTCCTTAGACTTACAAGACTAACAAGACTTGCAAGACTTGCAAGACTTACTAGACTCGCTAGACTCGCTTGGCTCGCTAGACTCGCTAGACTCGCTAGACTCGCTAGACTCGCTAGACTCGCTAGACTCGCTAGACTCATTTCTTCGAAGCCGCTGCTTTTTTGTTCAGCCATTTCGCCCAGCGCTCGAGGTATGGACGAAACGGTTTGAAAAACTTGGCGCGGCGCGAGTTCTCGGCTTGTTTTTCGCCCCATTCCTTCAAATTTTTCTGGGCATATTGCCGGATCTGCGGTTCTAAACTCTGTTTTTTCACCGAATGACGAAGCGTCAAATAGTAATGCTGACCGACAAGCGAAAAGATTATGCCCGCAAGGTTACTTTTAAATGAGCTCTTTGCCATCCAACGCTTTGCAAATCCTTCCGTCGGCTGAAGAAGCGCGCCGAGCGAGACTTCCATCCAAGCCGACTGGTTACCGACACGCGGATGATAAAGCCCCGGCAGATCGCCGGTTACCGGCGTCGACATATTTTTCATCTGCGGCGGCTTGATGAAATCTACCAGCCGGATCTTTTCCATTCCGCGTAAATGTTCGATCGGCAGAAAAGAAATTATCTTTTGGATCGTCTCTTCCGAATTTTTCGGCATTTCCAGAGTCGATTGATTCTCAATCCGTATCTCGGTCGTTTTATTTGTTCGTATCCCTGCGGTTTTTATTGCCATTTTATGAAAAGCCTGCCCGATTTTCGTCGTGTGCAAAACGGGCAAATAATATTAAATCTCAAGTAAATGCTAGGTTAGACGCCAGATTCAGTCAAGGCAGAGAACGATTTGCAGAAAAGCAACGCACCGTGTTGCGGCTGGACTACAAAAACGACAAACCGTTCTTTACCTAATGATGCTGAAACGCGGTATTTTCAGGTTAAAGCGGCGCCGGTCGCGGCGGCACGGCGTTTGTTTTGTGAATTGATCGAAACCAATGGCGAACCAACGAACAATTGCAAAGACAGTTAAAGTTTCCGGAATCGGGCTGCACACGGGCGTGGACGTAAATTTGACGCTGAAAAGTGCGCCGCCGAATACCGGTTATATCTTTGTCCGCACCGATCTCGACAATTTCGAGATTCCCGCTTCTGTCGAATATATCTCGCACTGCGCATACGCGACGACGCTTCTGCGCCGCGGCGTTGTGCTTTCAACCTGCGAACATCTGCTTTCAGCCCTGCGCGGTGTTGGAATAGACAATTGTTTTATCGAACTCGACAACATAGAAATTCCGATAATGGACGGTTCGTCGGAAAATTTCGTCGCGCTTCTTGAACGCGCGGGCATTAAAGAACAAGATTCGCCGCGGCATTCGCTGAAGATCCTCGAAAAAGTTGAATTCGAACAGGGCGATAGAAAAATGTCCGTCGAACCATCGGAAAAATTTGAGATCGAATGCATAATCGATTTTCCGCATCCTTTTATCGAAAAACAGTCTTTTCATTTCGTTTTTGAGAACGGAAGTTTCGGTCGCGAGATCGCATCGGCGCGAACATTCGGTTTTACGGAAGAGATCGAAATGCTTCGAAAAGCCAATCTTGCTCTCGGCGGTTCGCTTGAAAATGCGATCGTTCTAACTCCTGAAGGCATGCTTAACGAAGGTCCCTTGAGATTCAAGGATGAATTTGTCCGACACAAGATTCTCGACATTATCGGCGATCTTGCACTGCTCGGAATGCCGTTACTGGGAAAGGTAAAAGCTGAAAAAAGCGGGCATGCCGTTCATGCTTCGCTGATGAGCAAGCTTCTTAAAACCGATTCCGCATGGGAAGTAATTTAGATTCGTTCGATCCTGGTTCTGCTTAAATTTTGACGATTTGGTATCATTAGGTCATGTCAAAAGCCGCCGTCAAACCTTCAGGTTATACCGTTGACATTCATAAAGTTAACGTCCGCGATCTGCAGATCGAATGCGACGCGGTGGCGGTCGAAGAACCGTTGGAAATTCGGCTCGGTTTTTTCGAGAATGGAAAAAAAGTTCACAAACCGATCTCGATAACGATGCGTTCGCCGGGTGACGATTTCCAGCTCGCCGCCGGATTTTTGTTTACCGAAGGCATCGTCTCCGATCCGGACGAAATCGATTCGATCAAGTTTTGCGGTAAATTTCCGAACAACAAAAACACGGTACGGGTCGATGTTTTGAAAGGCGTAAACCTTGACCTGAAAAGGCTTGAAAGAAATTTTTACACCACGTCAAGCTGCGGCGTTTGCGGAAAAACCTCGATCGAAGCGCTCGCAACCGGCGCGAAGGTTCTGAATAATGAGATTTCACAGAACGTCAGCTATTCAGTTTTGCATGAACTGCCCCGGTCGATTTCCGCAAACCAAAAAGTATTCGATGAAACGGGCGGACTTCATGCTGCCGCGCTTTTTGATCTTTCCGGCGAATTGATCGACCTGAAGGAAGACGTCGGTCGGCACAACGCAGTCGATAAACTGATCGGGCAGAAGTTTTTGGATCGCAAATTACCGCTCGAAAGCTCCATTCTTTTTTTAAGCGGACGCGCGAGTTTTGAGCTTGTTCAGAAAGCGGTCATGGCACAGATTCCCGTAATTGCCGCAGTCGGCGCGCCGTCGAGCCTTGCGGTCGAAGCCGCCCGGTCGTTCAATGCAACATTGGTCGGATTTGTCCGCGACCGGAGATTTAACATCTACGCCGGAAAAGAAAGGATCGACATTTGATAAAAAGATGAGAAATAACAAGGCGGTCGGACCGGAAAAGTTAGATAGTTTTAGGATCGGCGAAGCAAAATCGCGTGCTGCGGGTTTCCCGTCGATAATTTCGGCGCTCAAATACACTTTTAATGAGATGAGCGTTCTTAATGCAGTAAATACGCTGCTTAAGCTAAATCAAAAAGGCGGGATCGATTGCCAGTCCTGCGCGTGGGCTGATCCGGACGATCGTACGTTTGCGGAATTTTGCGAAAACGGCGCCAAAGCGCTTTCCGACGAAGCGACCACAAAACGTGCGTCCCCGAATCTTTTTAAAAAATTCACGGTTGACGAACTCGCCGCTGAAGACGATCAATGGTTAAATTCGCAAGGCAGAATAACCACTCCAATGATCCTCCGGGAAAATTCAAAAAATTTCGAGCCGGTGACGTGGGAATCGGCATTGGCGGTCATCGCAGAAAAATTAAACGGTTTGAATTCGCCGGATGAAGCGATCTTTTATACGTCGGGCAGGACGTCGAACGAAGCCGCATTTCTTTACCAGCTGTTCGTCCGGCAGTTCGGCACGAACAATATGCCGGATTGTTCGAACATGTGCCACGAATCGACTAGCGTCGCTCTCGGGGAAACGATTGGTCTCGGGAAAGCAAGTGTTCGTCTCGAAGATTTTGAGATCGCAGATCTGATAATTGTAATTGGTCAAAACCCCGGAACGAACGCGCCGCGGATGATGTCGTCGCTTCAGGACGCCAAGCGAAACGGAGCGAAGATAATTGCGGTAAATCCTCTGGCAGAAGCCGGTTTGACGAGTTTTACAAACCCGAATCCCCAGCATTATTCAAACATCTTTAAATTCCCGCTTGCCTTGATCGGAGAACCGACAAAATTGGCAGATCTGCATCTTCCGGTCAGGATCGGCGGCGACATGGCGTTCCTAAAGGGAATTTTGAAGATCGTCATTGAGCTCGAAAATGCGAATCCCGGAAGCATTTTGGACCGCCAATTCATCGCAGAAAAGACCTCGGGATTCGAGGAATTTGTTACAAATCTGGAAAAAGTCGAATGGCAGGATATTTTTGAGCAGAGCGGTCTGACACGCAGTGAGATCGAAGCCGCCGCTCAGATGTTCATTGGCGCGGAACGGGTCATCACCTGCTGGGCGATGGGCGTAACGCAGCATATCGATGCGGTCGCGACGATAAAAGACATTGTAAATCTGCATTTACTTCGCGGACAGATCGGAAAACCCGGTGCGGGACTTTGTCCCGTACGAGGGCATTCAAACGTTCAGGGCGACCGGACGATGGGAATCTGGGAAAAAATGCGACCCGATTTTCGCGCAAGACTCGAAAAGGAATTTAACTTCAAGACGCCGGAAAAAGACGGTTTCGATACGGTCAACAGCATTCGCGCGATGCATGATGGTCGCGCAAAGGTCTTTTTCGCAATGGGCGGAAATTTTCTCGTCGCATCGCCCGATACAAATTTCACCGCCGACGCTTTGCAGCGCTGCGATCTGACCGTTCAGGTCATCACAAAGTTAAACCGGACGGCGCTGACAGGCGGGAAAACTTCGATCATTTTGCCCTGTCTTGGACGATCGGAGATCGATCTGCAATCGTCCGGCGAACAATTTGTAACTACTGAAAATACGACGCTTCAGGTGCAAACGTCGGAAGGAATTCTGGAACCGGCGTCGGAACATTTGCGGAGCGAAGTCTGGATAATTGCGAATCTTGCGAAATCAATTTTCGGCGAACGTTCGACGGTTGATTGGGATGCGCTCGCCGGCGATTATGATCTGATCCGCGACGCGATCTCGCGTGTGGTTCCCGGAATGGAAGATTATAACGAACGCGTTCGTGAACCGGGCGGCTTTTATCTTCCCAATCCGCCGCGCGAAGGAGTTTTTAAGACCGATACGGGAACGGCAAAATTTACCGCGTCAGAGCTTTTAAAGATCGGGATCGAACCGGGCGAACTGATGCTTACAACGATTCGCGCGCACAGCCAGTTTAATACGACGGTTTATGAAGCCGAGGACCGGTACCGCGGCGTTTACGGTACGCGGCGAGTTATTTTGATGAACCCGAAAGATATTGCTGCACATGGCTTTTCGGCAGGTGACGTCGTGGATATTGTCAGCAATTTCGAAGGCGAACGGCGGGAAGCTTTGAAATTTGTCGTTGTGCCGTATCAAATTCCCGAAAGATGTGCGGCGACCTATTTTCCTGAAGCAAATGTGCTCGTCCCGCATAAAAGCACGGCGAAAAAGAGCAATTGCCCGACATCAAAATTGACGATCGTTACGTTGGAACCGCACAAAGCGGGCGAACGGCATTTCGTTTCAGCCGCTTTTGACAACGAGTTTTCGAAGCTGAAAAAACATGTCGAAATTTGAAAAATTTACCGGATACATCCTCGCGGGCGGCAGATCTTCGCGGATGGGAACCGATAAGGCATTTCTAAATATCGGCGAAAAAACACTGCTTGAGAACGCTTTAGACATTGTTAAGCCGTTTTGTGCAGAAACAAAAATCGTCTTAAACCGTTCTCAGAAAGATCGTCTAGATAAAATTCCTTCTGAAACACCTGCACTTTTCGACATTCACGAAGAAAGAGGCGCGCTTGGCGGAGTTCACGCCGCGCTTTCCGATTGCGAAACCGAGTTTGCATTAATTCTTGCGGTTGATCTGCCGTTCGCCGCAAAGGAGGCGATCGAAAGAATTTGCCGGATAGCACTTGAAAAAAAAGAGTTTTCCGTGTTCGTTCCGCTGCAGCGGGATGGACGACGGCAGCCGCTCTGCGCGGTTTATCGCGTTGCGGAATCGCGAAAAAAAGCGGGCGAGATCCTGTTAGAAACGAGATCGGCTTCGATGCGCGATCTGTTGGACAGCTTAAATACCTTTCAGATCGATCATTCGGTCTTTAGCGAAGACCAGTTTTTAAACGTCAATACTCAGGACGAATATGAAAAGCTGCGGCGGATGACAGGTGCTGACTGATCTTGAGACACCAAATTGTCACAGATCTCAAAAACTGTCTACCTAAAGTCTCTGCGGTGTTCGGATAATTTTTTACTCGCAGCAACAACCAGCAAAAAGATCAATCCAAAAACTACAAACTCGGTTATAAATGCTTGTATAACATCGGTTACATGCATTTTCGACGGAAATTCGGAGAACCCGAACCAGCGCAGTCCGTATCTTTTTTCGGAAAACGGAAAAAACAACTCTAATCCGCCTCCGATCTTTGTAGTCGTAAAATCCAGAATAAAATGCGATGCAAATGCCAAACTATATGCCGACGCCTCTCGAATGCGTTCGCGCCCGAAATAGAGGAATAACAGCACAGCGACAAAAACCGAAAACGCGATCGAATGCGTAAATCCGCGATGCCATTGATCGTTTCCGGTTGCGAAAACAAGGATGAAGTCGAAATCCGGCAGCAGCGTGAAAGCGCCGCCCAACAAACATTGCTTCAGTGTTTTGCGATCGAAATTTTTTGGATTTATAGCGGCAACGGCTGCTGCGCCGAGTAATCCGTGTGCGATCGGTAATGGCATTAATTATTTGTCCCAGTCGGGTGTGTGAAAATTTCCCTCTTCGTCGACTCTTTGATACGTGTGCGCGCCGAAAAAATCTCTCTGAGCCTGGATCAAATTAGCCGGAAGACGGCTCGAACGAAAGGCGTCAAAGTAAGAAAGAGCGGACGACAAGCAAAGCGACGGCACCTGGCTGATCGAAAACTCATTGTTGATAATACACCAAAAATCGCGATTAACGCTTAGAATTTCGGCAAATTCGTTGTTGAGGATCATATTCGGAAGATCCGGATCGTTTGCATAAGCGGAACGAATTTCTTCTAACAATTTAGACCGAATTATGCAGCCGCCGCGCCAGATCTTCGCGATCTCGGCGAGATTCAGATCGTAATCTTTTTCTTTCGAAGCAGTTTGTAAAAGCGACATCCCCTGGGCGTATGTAACGACGAATGAACTCAAGAGCGTGTGTTTCAGAAGTTCAAGAAATTCGGCTTTGTTCCGCGAAACATTGGCGCGAACGGCGGAATCTCTCTGTTCGTCGGAGACGATTTCCGTTGGGTCGCCGCCGTCTTTTGCATCCATACTCGCTTTGTGATGTTCGCTGACAACGGTTTCGGCGGCTCGCTTTTCGCGCGCGGCTTTTGCTTCGTCCGTTTCGGGTTCGCTTGAGACGGTTTCGCCGACCGCTTTTGGCGGATTTGTGATTGCGGGTTCATCGCTGCCGTATTTTTCGGCAATCACAATACGCGCCTCTTTCTGCGCCGAGATCTGCCGCATCGAAACCGCGGCGTCAATTGTCGGAATCGGAACGCCGAAATCCATCGCCGCCTGCGAAGTCCATTTGCCCGTTCCTTTCTGCGCCGCTTTATCAAGGATCATTTCAACTAAAGGTTTGCCGGTTTTGTCGTCAGTTTTACCTAAAACCTCAGCCGTAATTTCGACCAAAAAAGAATTGAGTTCAGCATTGTTCCATTCGGCGAACGTCGCGCTCATCTCGTCGTAGTCCATCTTTAACACGCGATTCATAAAATCGTACGTTTCCGCCAAGATCTGCATCAAGCCGTATTCGATGCCGTTATGAACCATTTTTACAAAATGCCCCGCGCTCGAATTTCCCATATAGGCAACGCAAGGTTCGCCGCCGACCTTCGCACTTGCAGCTTCGAAGATCGGTGCGACAAACTCGTAAGATTCGCGTCTGCCGCTCGGCATAATGCTGGCGCCGCGGCGTGCGCCTTCTTCGCCGCCGGACACGCCGACGCCAAGAAACGCAAAACCTTTTTCCGCCAGATATTTCTCGCGCGTTTCCGTGTCGGAAAAATGCGAATTTCCGCCGTCGATCAATATGTCGCCTTTTTCGAGGAAAGGGATCAGATTTTCGATCACCGAATCTACGATTTTGCCCGCCGGAACGAGCATCATTATCTTTCGGGGCTTTTCGAGCGACTTTATGAATGTCAAAAGGTCGTGAATTCCTTCGACCGTGAAATCCGCGCCGTCTTCGTTTAAGAGATCGACCTTTTCATGGTCAAGATCGTAACCGGCGCACCGAAATCCGTGCTCCGCGACGTTCAGCAGGAAGTTTCGCCCCATTGTTCCAAGTCCGATCATTCCAAATTGTGCGTTTTCCATTTCCTTATTTTAATGGAAAGGTGCGAAGGAGCAAGCCGAACGCTTACGCGCTAATTTCGCAGTTTGAATTTTTAGCAATGCGCCCCCAGCCGCTTGGACTAAATGCTCATTTCCGCGTTAATCTTTTTTTATGAAAACATTGCTCGAAGCAATTCGCCCGACGGTTTTTCTTAAGCCGGAAAAATTGAATACGTATTTGAATTTAGATCTGACGATCGCGACGGAAACTTTTCAGCATACAGGAAGTTTCAAGTTCCGCGCTGGTTATAATACTGCTTCAAAGGTCGCACAGGAACATTTGATCACGGCTTCGTCGGGAAATTTTGGTCAGGCTTTGGCATACGCTTGCAAAATTCTCGGGAAACGATGCCATGTCGTAATGCCCGAAACTTCTGCAAAGGTAAAGATCGATTCCGTAAGAAGTTACGGCGCGATTGTCGACCTGATCGACACGGCAAAGGTTTCACGTGAAGATCGCGTGCTGCAGCTTTTAGATGAATTTCCCGATGCTTATAAAGCGAGCGCGTATGACGATCCGCTTGTGATCGAAGGAAATTCGAGTCTCGGCGATGAAATTTCGCAGTTCGATTTCGACACCGTCATTGTCCCGGTCGGAGGCGGCGGATTGATCTCGGGAACGTCTCTGGCGCTATGCCGGAACGGAAAAAACGCCGCTTTAATTGGAGCCGAGCCCGAAATGGCAAACGACGCCGCGCGTTCTCTTCGGAATGGCGAACTCGTCCGAAACGATTCAGAACCGCAAACGATCGCCGACGGCGCACGAACCCTTTCGCTCGGGAAACATAACTGGGAAATAATTAAAGACGGCGTTTCTGAGATCGTGGAAGTTTCTGAAGAAAACATCCGAAAGGCGCTTCAGACATTGTTCGGTTTAGCGAATTTGAAAGTCGAACCGACAGGCGCGCTCGGGTTGGGAGCCATTTTTCAAAAGCCGGAGATTTTCAGCGGAAAAACGGTGTGCGTTATCGTCAGCGGCGGAAATGTCGATGCGGAAGTTTACCGCAGGATCTTGTCGTCATAAATTTATTTTAAGATCTCCGCCGCTTCGATAAAGTTTACGCCTTTGTGCTGCCGCAAACGGTCGCGAAGCCAGTATGCATGCTCTACTCCAACCGTTACAATAATTTTTTTGCCGGGATTTTGTTTTGCGGTTTCGATGATCTTATCCAAAAAACAGGTATTCCAGCCTTCCCATCCTTTTTCTTCTTTTTCACCGAATATCGCCTTTTGAAATTCGTGTTTAACCTCGAAAAGCGCGTCGGTTTCCGACGAATTTACGGACAGCGGCGAGTCCCATTTTTTGAATAAGTACTCGTAAAGATTTTCGGAAAAGATCGAAAACGCCTCGGCTTTGTCGGGCGATTTTTCCCTAAGTTCCCTGTTCGCCGAGGTCACGAGATTTACAAGCTCCGAAAATTTCGGCTCTTCAGGTTCCAGCGCTACCATCTTGTACCGGTGTTTTTCGGCTAGCGGAAAAATGCTTTTTTGGTATTCCTGTTTTGTCTTTTGTTCCGATTTTGCCTGCGCTGCGTCCGCGGTAAGCTCGACCGCGATCACATCCGGATCGAATTTTTCAACGATTTGAGAAAGCTTTTCGAAAGAATAGAACTTCGTCCTATCGTGAAATTGATGCAGCGTCGACAAAACAAAAACCTCGGCATTTTGCTGTTTTTGACCGTGGATTGGAAAGGTCGACAGAAATAAAACGCACGCTGCTGTTAACCATTTACAAAATAATTTCAAGTTTTTCATCGCAGAATAATTACGTTGAAAGTCTTAAAGAGTTCAGTTCTTGCTTTGTTCGAAAATGCCGGTAAAACTAACATTAGCACCGCCGCAATTGAGATTGTCGGAGACGATCAAAAACTTCCCGACCCTTTGCATTTTAACGCGGCAGTCAAATTCGCCGGGTTCACCCAGATTCATCTTGTTATTTTCCGGCGATCCGGCGAAATCGATCTCGCCGATGTGAATATTGTCGCCGGTCCCTCTCCAAAAAGCGTTTCCTGTTATTTTAAATTTTCCCGCGATCTTCATCGGAGCGATCTTTATTTCATTTTCGCCATCGCGCCACGTTCCGATCCATGAGAAATTCTGTGCAGCAGTCTGAAACGAAAGTTTATCGAGTTCGATCCAACCGACGGTTTCGGAACCTTTTCGCGGCTGATACCAGCTGCAGGCGTAATTTCCGTACGTTTGCGAAACAATAACTTCATCGTTCGGAACAATATAGCTTCGAGTTTTGCAGTTCGACGATCCCGGACATTCCGAACGGTCGTCGCTGTAAAAGAATACCTTTTCGTTTGTTGCCGCTTTTACTTTTGCGATGCGAAAGTTCTCGCCGTCCTTCGGAAAAAGACCGTTTCGGCACCAATTTACAGGATTTCCGGTGTTAGCATATTGCAGCGGTGCAATATTAAAAACTCTTAAAAAAGGTCGCAGCTTTTCAAATGGAATTGAAACGTATTGCGGTCCGGCGACATACGCGGCAACCTGATATTGATCGAATGTTATTTCCAGCGCGTCTTTCGTCAAATACCAGCTTTTGAAGTTTTCGATTTTTGGACCAGCCCCGCCGGCTATCCATTCGTCGTCGGAAAAATCTTTTGTCTGTTTCTTTAGCGTTGATATTGAAAAGTCGGAGATAAACTTAAGAAAATTAGAACCGGGCAAAAAGAGATCTGAAAGCTCGAGCGGTTTTCCGTTTTTCAGGTCAAAGGTGATCGTGAACGAATCCAGATTCGGGTGCGCTCCGCCTGTGTAATAACTTTTTCCGAATGAAATACTTACAAGGTCCTTTCCGGCAAATTGAACGCTGTATCCGATCTCGGAATAACTTTCGATTCCGCGTTCTTTATGGAACTTGAGTTCTTCGGCATCGAGACTCATCATCCATTCGCGAAATTCTTGATTTCGTTCGCCGATTAGATCTTGTACGGTTTTGTTAAATTTTACCGCTCCGGGCGAGTTCGTTCCGACAACCTGCGGATAGTCCGCAGAAATTTCAAACAGCCTTTCCGTGTTCTTTTCGACAACGTTCTTATTTACCAATTTTACGCCGCTTCCGAGGTCGATATCTTTGTATTCAAGCGTGTCTTCCTGTGCATTCATGGTCGAAAAGGCGAGCAGGATTGCGGCGATCGCAAAGAAAATTGTTTGTTGTTTCATAATTTTTCTCCGTTTGCTGAACGGAAATACTCGTTGCATTTGCATCCGGCTAAACCTCGAACCGGACTTACGTATCGCCGTAACCGCTCTAGAATCATTCATTTTGTCCTTTGATTAGGTTTCTTCGAAGGATCTCAAGCGCCGCCTGGCTCGTTCGCCAGCGGATCAAATAACGGTCGCCCGGAAAAATGATCTTTCTCGAGGTAACTTTATCCTCGTCTGCGTATCCGATATAGACCGTTCCGACGGGTTTTTCTTCGGTTCCGCCGTCCGGACCTGCAATGCCGGTTACAGCGACCGCATAATCTGTCCTTGCACGTTCGCGCATTCCGCGCGCCATCGCCTCGGCGACCTCGGCACTGACCGCGCCGTGCTTTTCGAGCATTTCCGCGGGAACATTGAGGGTACGCATCTTTGCGTCGTTCGAATAGGTAACTGCTCCTTCGATAAAATAAGCCGATGAACCCGAAACTTCCGTAATTCTGCCGGCGATCAGCCCGCCGGTGCAGCTTTCGGCGGTCGAGAGGGTTTTACCCATTTTCTTCAAAAGATTTCCTACAACTTCTTCCATCTCTTCGCCCTTGGTCGAAAAAACAGCGTTACCGAGCGCCCGGACTATTTTCTGAGCAATTTCATTGTTCAAAATATCAGCTTCGCGAGCCGAACTCGCCTGTGCAGTTAAATGAACTTCTACATCGCTTTTATTGAACAAAATGCTTGTTCGAACCTTTTCGTAGGAAGAATAAATGGGTGCAATTGCTTCGTCTATCGCCGATTCACCCATTCCCGAAACTTTCAAGATCTGCTTTCTGAACACAACGCCGCCTCTCAATTTACTTAATTCAGGAAGCACATGGTTCTCAAACATCGGCTTAAGTTCGCGCGGAGGTCCGGGTAAGACAGCCAGAAATTTTTCGCCTACCTCAACGAGCATCCCCGATGCGGATCCGTTCGGATTCGGTAAAATTCTTGCGCCTTCTATAATGAACGCCTGACGTTTATTGATCTCCGGCATTTCGCGACCCATGCCGAGAAAACGTTCACGCAGTTCGTTTTCGAGTTCGTTATGGTAAAGGAGTTCGCGACCGACCGCATTTGCGGTAACTGTCCGTGTAATATCGTCTTCCGTCGGACCCAGACCGCCGGTCGTAATTATTACGTCCGAACGCTTTATCGCATCCTTGACGGCTTCTTCAAGCCGCAGTTCGTCATCGCCGACGACGGTTTTGAGTTTTACGTCAATTCCGATCTCGTTCAATTTTTCAGTTAGCCAAAGGCTGTTGGTATCGGTCTTTGTTGGAGTTAGAAGTTCGGAGCCGATCGCGATAATTTCAGCAGAAAGCATAGAATTTGGATTAGAAAATTGTTATTTGAATCATTCTACTTCGTTCAAATAACAATTAACAATCCGCGGATCTACTGAATATTCTTGTCGTAAATGTCGTGAAGCACTTCGCTTATCGGTTTTCGATCGGCAAAAGGTTCCTCGTTTGACTTGCCGCGTTTTGAACGGCTTCGTTTAGCCGACGGTCGGGATTTTCGAAGTTCGCCGTCTGAAGAAAATAGCGATCTGCTGGCGACTTCAAAGCTGTTCTGCGGCACCGCTTCGTCGTCTCGCGAAACCACCGATCTTGATTGCTCGGTGCTGCCCGCCTGTTCCTGTAACAGTGCACGCTTTTCCTCGTTTTGTTTTTCGAGTTCCAAACGACTGTTCTGAAGCATCGCTTTCCCGCGATTTCGCCGTGCGCGCTCAAGCGCTCTAACTGCTGCCGAAGTTTGCGGGGCTTCAGCAGGTTCGCGCTCGATCTTTCGAAGAATTCGAACGTAATTTCGCAGATCCGGCGACGGATACACATACGTCGCCTCGTCCGCGTTGTCGTTTTCGATAACGTACGAAAGATGATTTACCGCCGATTTATGGTCGCCGATCTTGTTGTAAAGCGCACCGAGCGCAAAATATACAAGCGGCGGCGCACCGTTCATTATCTGAAGAAGGCGTTCGCCGCGACCGACTACTTCCTGAACTTCGAATCCGAACCAGCGCCGTTCGTCATCGCGAAGAATTTCATTGGCGTTTAGGTAAAACTCAAATATTTCACGGGTTTCGTTTCGCGAGGGCTGCGAAAAGGTCTTCCAGAGAAAATAAGCGAAAATGCCGAAGAAAAATACTACAAACATCGGAAAATTAGCGACCACAAGCATGGTTGCGATCAGACCGAAAGCGAGCGCATAATGCGTTTTTTCTTTCAGTGAGGTGGTACTTCGTTTTTGCAGCTTATCGCTCAAGTTTTCAACCCTGATTCAAAATTCTTATTTACTGTCAGACGATTTGTCGGATTTCTTTGCGCTTTTCTTTACGGACGATTTTTTCGCCGAATCTTTTTTCGACGTCGCCTTTTTTTCTTTGGTTGCGGAGTCAGATTTAACCGAATTTTTCTTTTCCGATCTTTCTGCTCTGGCGCTGCCGTTCTTGTTTTCCGGTTCCGGAACATGTTCGTCCGGTCGCGTCGCTTTTTTTACTTCGTCTTCCAATTTTCTGCCGTAGCGTGCCATGACATCCATCACTTTTCCGGCAACTTCGTACGGCGAATTAAAAATATACGAAACCGTTTCGCCAAGCGCGATCATTTCCAGCTCAAGCAGCGACGAAACTTTTTGATCCAGCGGCATTTTTTCAAATTCCTTGCGAAATTCATCCGTTTTTGCTTCTGCTTCCGGCTTTTCATCTTCAACGACTTTTTCTTTTGTCATAATTACAACTTCTCCTGACTTTTCGAATTTCGCCTGACATGCCAGACGTTCACCGTCTTTACGCCGTTTTTCGCTTAATTGTTCGACCTCCGATTTTGTCGGTTCCGAAAGAAGATCTGCACCTTTTGTGATTTTCACGGCACATTGATCGCATTCGCCGCGCCGACCGCATTCGTCGTCGATCTCAATGCCGAGCCGTCCGGCGGCGTCGATCAAATATGTACCTACCGGAATAATACCGTCGCGATTTTCGCGCTCAAATCTTACATCTGCAACCATAAAACCAAAACTTCCCTTTTGCCCGGATCAATTTCCAAAAACGGTCTTAACGCGAATCCTCGGCTGCGCGCCCGAAGCAGCGCTGCTCAAATCTTTTTCTTTATTCTGACATTCTGCGCAAATTCCCAAAAGCCTTAGCGAATGATGTGTCGGTTTAAAACCGAACTTTTCCGCCATCTCGTCCTGCAGTTCTTCGATCTCAGCCGAAAAGAATTCGATAACTTTTCCGCATTCCGTGCAGATCATATGGTCGTGATGTGCATGATCGTAATGATGTTCGTAATAGGTTTTCCCATCGCCGAATCGAACCTCACGCGCTAAACCGGCTTCTGTCAACAACTTCAAGGTGCGGTAAACCGTTGTATGCCCGATGCTCGGATCTTCTTTTTGAACAAGCCAGTAAAGATCTTCGCTTGAAAGGTGATCTTCGGTACGCAAAAAAATATCCAGGATCAGATCGCGCTGCGCAGTCCGCCGCAAGCCCGATTTTTGAATGTGATCCAAAAATACTTCCTTTTCGTCCTTAAATTCTTCCTTCTTTGCAGCCATAATCTCTGAAAACATCAAACCCAAACTTCGAATACGCGTTTTTCACAATTCTAACATTTGAGATTCCTTTTCGCTAACGATATTTTCTCGCGCATGCGGTCGATCGCTTCCGATCTCGAGTCTCTTTCTTCAACCAGATGCAGCGACCTTAAGCCAAGTTGCAGATAGATGTCGATCAGCTCGTCTGTCAGATTCTCGTGCATTGATCGAAGATGACCTTCAAATGTCGCATCGTCCAGCCGGGCAAATGTTCCTGTCAACGCTTTCGAAGGGTCGTGCTGTTCCAGATTCGCGATCGTACTTTTTATGAGCGGAAACAGCACTTTCTTAGCGTTTTCCGGGTCGAGCCCGCATTTTGAAAGCGATTCGAAAGCTGCGCTCAAAAGCGCGGTAAGATGCCCGCTCGCCATAACGGCAGAGGCGTGATAAAGCGGCTTAAATCTCGTCTCAATCGAAAACGGACGACCACCGAGCTCTCGGACAATTAGTTCCGAAACTTCGCGCGCGGTCGGGGTTCCTTCAACGCAAAAATACGCTCCGGCGAAGCTTTTCGCGCCGACGGCGGGATCGCTGATAGAAATAAGCGGATGCATCGATCCGGCATGCTTATGCCGACCCAGGATTTCGGAAGAAAGCGCGCCGCTGCAATGCAAAACAACCGGATCGTAAGAAACAGCGCGGGCGAGATCTTCCGAGATCTTTTCGATCTCGGGATCTTGAGTCGTAATAAGTACGATCTTTGATCGAATTAGCGAAAGATCGCCCGAATGAAGAATCTCCGGTCGATCTTGATCTGGAAGATCCGAAACAAGAGACCGGGCAGATTCCGCCGCGGATTCGCCGCGAACGACCAAATTTTCGATGCGGAATTTTTCGCGCCGCCGCGAAAGTGCGATCGCCAAAGCTCCGCCGAGTCGACCGGCGCCGATAATTGAAATTGTTAATGGATAGGGCTGCAAATTACTGAAAGTTTAGACCATTCAGATCTAAATTGAAATCTTTCAGACATTTAGTTCATTCAAGGTGTGATTCCAAAACTTGGCTTGATCGAACGATTTAGATTCCAGCGCAGTGTTAATTCCGGTCAGAACGATCTCCGGAAGAGAATCGAAAACCTCTCGCAAAATTGCTATCTGAAAGGTATCGAGTGTTGTCGTTTTGTCCTCTCCGTTGAGAAACTCGCTGAGCTTTTCCGCAGCTGTGCGAAACTCGGGACTGGAATATTTCCGCGCCGTTTCTTCTATCGCCGGCAGCAAAATACTGTTCAATTTGCGAAGCATATCGTGGTATGCAGTTCGACCGCCGTTTAACCGGTCAAAAAATGTCGCCGGCAGCGCTTCCCAGTCTTCCGATTTTGAAAGAGTGAACGAACACGCGCAGAAAGGATGTGTTTTCAGCAGTTCGCGCACATCGAACCGGCAGTCGAGCTCGCGAAAACGTCTTCGAAATGAATTTAGCTCGGTCCAGTGCGTTTTCGGAAACGCGGGAATTGCCGAAAGATTTTCAAATTCCCACCATTCGTCGCCCTTTCGGATCTCGTCATATTTTTCTTGGAGCGCGTGGCTTTTCATTACCGCATCGTGATTGACCGCGAAATGCTCGCCAAATTTTTGGCGAAAATCAGCCCAAAGCGTTTCCAGTTCAGATCGTCTTTCAACGTCGGGATCAAAACCGATACCGTCTACTGCATCGGAAAGACGTTCGCGAAGTTTTTCGATCTCAGGCTCGTCCGTGGCATCGCAGACCGCAAGATAGATCGAGATCTCGCGGCGCTTATCGATGGTATCAACAAAATTTTGCAAGACCACAAGATCGTTGCGGCAGTTTTCGAAAACGTTTTCCGAATCCGAAAACGCGTCGGCGATCCGCAGCAAAGATTCCTCGACCGCGATATTTCCGTTTAAAAATTCGCGCAGCGCGTTCGCAGCCGAACCGAATGTCTTTTGCAGTGCGACGGAGATTCGCCAGATTTCCGTGTTAAAAATTTCGTCCGGCAGCTCGTCGAAGCGTTTGAGGATATTCTTCTGCTCCCAATCCTTCATCCACGCCGAAAATGCGTTCGTCAAAGCTTCCTGATCTTCGCGGTTTTCGATCGATCTTATCGTCTCATCGCCGGTGATCAGCTGTGCCCATTGGGTCAGACGTTTAACGGAATAATCAAGCGTTGCAGGCTTTGCGATTCCGACAATGTCATCCCAGATAATGTTGAGATCGAGTGAACGGCGATTGATACGGTCGCCTTTTGATGTCACAAATTCAAGCTGCCGCTTGGCGACTAGCGCGCTTAGGATCAAATATTGCGACTCGCGCATCAATCCAAACGGAATCTGACGAAGCCGCGAACTAACCGTTTTCAGCGAAACCGCGCCGCCTTTTTCGGATTCGATCAATGAGAGAACTTCCTGCACCGGCGAAAGCTTGAGAATATTTTCTTCCGACTCGCTGACAAACTCGTTTCCGCGTTCGACGACAAGATCGAGCGGAAGTGCAAAGTTTTCAGCCAAACGCTGCATCTCCGGACTGGTTTGTTTTGCGCCGCTGAAGAAATCCTTCACAAGCGCGGCGACGTCGTTCATCTGAAGAGTTTCCGGAAATACCGGATGATTCGGATAACGAACTTCGAAAAGCGGCTGAAGCATATTCGATAAGAATTCCGAAAGATTCAGCGACATCGCTGCATCTTCTGAAACGCTGTATTCAGAGCCGTCAATGATGAATCTTGCGTCTTCAATAAATAAACGGTGCCAGATCTTTTCTACATTAACCGTGTGGGTGTGACCGGCGGCATGCCAAAGTTCGCCGTATTCTTCGCGCAAAGTCTGATTGGTCGAAAGCACGAAATATCGAAGTATTGTGTCCGCTTCGTCTTCGCGGAGCGGCGCCGGACGCCAATAAATGCGGGACGCGTCGGTTTCTTCGGTTGCTTCCGCAACATCGAACGGAGTGATCCGGACTTCCCAATCGTAAATCTCGGCAGATTCTTGTTTTTCGGAAACAGCTGAACTCTCCGGTTCAAGATCCCAGATAACCTTGCCGCGGCGAAGCCCTCCGCGCCAGGTAACATGACATTCGGTCGTGTCGCCGCGCTGGTTTTCAGTTTCGCCCGGCAGGATCCATTCAGGAAATCTGTCGCGCCCGACACGCCGGAGAATCTTGGGAATGACCGCTTTTGTTATTCCGGAGACGGCTTCCGTCAGCGCATTGTTCAAATAATCTTTATTGCTGATGCGAATGCTGTAACGCGTTTCACGCCCTTCTTCCGCAAATCGTTCGAGCCGCTCAGGAAGCGCCGTAATAAACATTTCAAGCAGCGAACGGACTTCTTCGGTCGATTTTTCAGGCGCGGCTTCGTTGAAGATAAGCATTGCCGCGCTGATCTCGCCAACCGTCGTTCCGTAACCGTCGAGCGAAAGCAGCATAAGTCCCTTTAAGATCAGTTTCGCCTGCATTCGCTGCATGATCGGAATCTGTGCGACGACCTCGTTGTTTAGCTTGTCGTACGCAGCGAACGCATCGTCCAGGTCGGCAACTTTTCGAAGCGAAGGTTCGACGCTGTCGAAAACTTCGTCAAGCGCGATCAGCGAATTCGCCGGTCGCCCCATGATGCGTGTGCCGGCGGTCGCGGTAAAGCTCAAAAGCGCAAAATCCTGCGCGTAAAGACGAACGTAAGGGGCGATCTCAAGCGTTACCGGATGAAGCGGATAAAGCGAAATGAATCTTTGTTCGCTCCAACGAAAGCTTGGGAGCATCCGTCGAAATTCGTTGTAAATGTCGTGCAGCATCGGAAGAGTCTGCCGGTGCTTCGGAAAAATATACGTATTGACGATCTTATAAAGATGTTCCTGATCGAGGTAATCGATGGCGTAAGTTCTTGTAATCGAGGCATTCGCGCCGTCAGCGCCGGCAATATCGTCGTCAAGCGCAACTCCGACAAAAATGTTCAGATCCTTTGCGATCTCGGCAATTTCGCTCAAGATCGGTCCGTCATCGCGCGACACTCTAGAACTTCGCTCAAATGCAGTGTCGATCATTAATACGAACGGCATGTCATCCGCGGTCTGCGCAGCCAGGTTTAGAAGTTCCGCAAGCGAATCGATATGGGTAACATCAATATTTAGAGCCTTTGCGATGGCGGCGCGCAATTCATCCACAAAACGGTCGAAAATTCCACGGCGCACATACGCGACGGGATGACGGCGCCGTTTGAGCCGCTGTGCGCTCGAAGCGACATGAGAATCTGTAATGCGCGAACGAAGTTCAGGCTGCGAAATGATCGCGCCTAAAGTTGCAAGAAAATGACTTTTTCCGACACCCCTGTATCCGGCAAGCGCTTTAGCAGAACCGTTTCCTTTTTCGACGCTCGCTACGTGATCGAGCCATTGCGCCATCAGGTCTGAAGTTATGTCGGTAAATTGATAGATCGAAAGCGTTTGCGCCGGATCGGAAATAAAATCCTGGAGAACTTCGTACGGGCGTACATCAATTAAATCTTTTACCTTTTCTTGAATCCTTTTCATTTGTATTGAAGAATAAATATCTAACGAAATAAAAAAGCCGCCGGAAGGGATCTTTTTAATGCGGTTGGGAAAAACAAACGGGTCAGCACCGGTTTCCTTTAAGACTAAAAGAAATCGGGCTGACTAATACTTTAACAATTTTCTGGAAATAAAAAAACATTTATTAACAATATTTTTCATTCTAAAAATCGATCGTTTTAAATTCTTATCCGATTCACAACTTTTTTCCCGGTGCGTGCATCCTAAACTCGAAAAACCGCTAAGAAGTTAAGATGTCGGGTAAATTTTTCAGAAAATGATCAGTTACCTGATAAGATAGTGTTGGAGGCAAAATTCATGCGTAATAACTCGATCCGCAAAGCGTTCTCAATGATTTTGGCGCACGCAGTTCTCATTGGAACTGTGGCTTTTCTGCCGATGAGTGCTGCCGCGCAGTCGAACGACAATACCGACGAGGCAAAACAGCAAGTTCAGCAAAGCTCTAAGAAACCGCTTTCCGAAAAGGAAGACCCATCGAAGATCGGAACCCGGAATATTAACAGCGGAGCGGACAAATTTTTTGGCTGGTTAGGCGGTTCGCGTGAAAAAGAAGCGCAGATCGGCGCTCAGCTCTCGCGCGAAGTCGAACAGCAGGCAAAACTGATCGAAGATCCTCTTGTAACTGAATATGTTAATCGCGTCGGGCAGAACATTGTTCTGAACTCCGATGCAAAAGTTCCATTTCAGATAAAGGTTATCGACAGCGATGAGATAAACGCCTTTGCGCTTCCGGGCGGTTATTTTTATGTAAATAAGGGTTTGATCCTGGCGGCGGAGAACGAAGCCGAACTTGCCGGCGTAATGGCGCACGAGATCGCGCATGTTGCCGCGCGTCACTCGATGGAAAATGCGGGAAAAGGCACTTTTCTAAATTACGGCTTGCTCGCGGGGATTATTTTCACCGGCGGAATTGCCGGCGCCGTATTGCAGAATACTGCCGGAATCGGGCAATTGCTTGCGTTCTTTAAGTTCAG
The DNA here is from genome assembly GCA_026129865.1 of Pyrinomonadaceae bacterium. Taxonomy (GTDB): domain Bacteria; phylum Acidobacteriota; class Blastocatellia; order Pyrinomonadales; family Pyrinomonadaceae; genus JAHCHG01. The sequence goes on along the minus strand of JAHCHG010000009.1, from coordinate 84,412 downwards.
CCGCGGAGCCGAGGAAGAAGCTGACCGTTTAGGCGTTCAATATCTTTATGCTTCGGGCTACGATCCGACCGGAATGGCGACGATGTTCGAAAAACTCGCTTCGCAAAACAGAAAGAAACGAAGCAAGCTTTCGGAGCTGTTCTCATCGCATCCGCAGTCGATCGAGCGGCGCGACGCCAGCCTGGACCTCGTTTCACGTTTTCCCGAAAAGAACGAATACATTATCAGCACTTCGGAATTTCAAAAAGTAAAAAATCATCTTTTACGAATAACAAACGCGAAAGCAGCGGTTGTCGGCGATTTCGATGAAGAAGAACCCGGTAGACCTACGCTCAAAAGGCGTCAGCCGGATAACCCGAATTCTCCGTCCGATGACTCAACTTCTCCGAAAGAAGATGAGCCGCCGAAGTTAAAACGGCGCGGCGATCCCGAACCGACGTCTTCACCTGAATAAGGAAAAACAAAAAATGCAGCCGACAAAAAGTCCGCTGCATTTTTTGTTGAAATTTAAGCGTTCTTCAATTCAAAAGGGTGCCGAAAATTCCGAGCGGAAGACTAAAAACAGATTCTGTAGTCGAAATTATCATCGATCCCGTTCGGTCGAAACAAAGTCCGACAACATTCATTCCGGCAACAAAAATTTCCGCGTTTGCCGCGTCGGGAGAGATCTTTACGATCCCGTGCCGACCGTGTAAACAGGCGGCGCAATATAAATTTCCCTGACGGTCAAAAGCCAATCCTTGCGGTCGTCCCAAACCGCGAAAATAGTCCGAAACATTTCCGGATCTATCGACGACATGGATCGAATCAAAACTGCAAAGTCCGGGCGATGAGAGAAAAAGCCGGTCGTCGGCTCCGAACGCAAGATGATAAGCTGAGACCGACGGTTCGAGCGTGGCAAACGATTCGGCATTTCCGAACGATGGAACGCGAAAAACCGTTCCGCTGCGGTCACCGACGAACATTTCGCCGCTGCTGTCGAAAGCGATTCCGGTCGCGATCCCGAGATCGGACGAATAAGGAACAACCTCCTCATCGCGCGAGATACGGCAAACCTGCCCGTCGGCGCGTGCTGTGACGAACAGTTCGCCGCTTTGATTAAACCCGATGCCGGTCGGGTTCATAATATCTGCCGGCATTTCGCCAAGATAACCGTCTTTTTCCAAACGATAAAGCGTGACCGGCAAACTTTGCCCGCGAGACCCCGACCGGGTAAGAATTATCGAATCGTCATTCGGATCGATTGCCGGGTTTGATACGAGATGCAGATCATCGGCAAGCTTTCGCCCGACGATTATCTTCTGCGGTTCGGACTCATCATTGCCGCTGTAGAGAACGATCTCGACCGTCGTGGTTTCAAGCCCTTCAGGCACGATCGCCAGAATTCTGTTCGATGATGCTCCGATCAGCCGTGCTTCAATTTCGTTGAAACGGCAGCCGTATTCATTAAACTCCGAAACCGTGAAACCCTCGCATTCAATAGCAATTTCCCCGCCCGGAATTGCGTGCGGCGGCGAGATCGAAATTATTTTGCCTGCTTTGTTCATTAATTATTCCCGTCCAAATCTTAAGCTTTGATTTTACGTTGCCTAAAGTTGAGTGTCTAACACGTTCCGGAAAAACTTGTTGACGCACTACTTTCCAAAAGGCTAGAATAACAGGTGTTTCGGATTGTCGATTCCATCAACTCTGACCTCTGATCTTCGATTCCGACAACTCATTTCTCCTGTTTTTCCTTTAACTAATTATGCCCAACAAGATCGACGACCTTTTAAAAATGGCGATGAGCTTCGGCGCTTCCGACCTTCATCTTCGCGCCGGATCGTTCCCATTCATCCGTGTAAATGGCGAACTGAGACCTGTTGCCGGAGTCAACCGGCTTTCGCAGGACGAGACGCTCGAAATGGCATTTTCGATGATGTCCAACCGGCAAAAGCTTCATTTCAAAGAAGTTTTTGAAGTTGATATCGGCTACGGCGTTTCTGGTTTAGGGAGATTCAGGGTAAATATTTTCCAGCAAAGAAATTCGATCGGAATTGTCGCCCGTGTGATAGCGGATCAGGTAACCGGATTTACCGAACTTGGACTTCCGCCGGTTTTATCAAGGATCGCTGACGAAAATCGAGGCTTGATACTTGTAACCGGCACCACCGGATCCGGAAAATCGACGACGTTATCGGCAATCGTCGATCATATAAATACAAATCGAAACGCTCATATCGTAACGATCGAAGACCCGATCGAATTTCTTCATAAGAACAAGAAATCATTTGTTACCCAGCGTGAGGTTGACGTGGATACGCGTTCCTTCGCGGAAGCACTGCGCGGCTCGCTTCGCCAGGACCCTGATGTCATTCTGGTCGGCGAAATGCGTGATCTTGAAACGATCGAAACAGCGCTTCTCGCGGCGGAAACCGGTCATCTCGTACTTTCGACGCTTCATACGCTTGACGCGCCCGAAACATTGACCCGAATAATCACGGCATTTCCGCCGTATCAGCAAAAATCTATTAGAATTCAGCTTGCCGGACTTCTGAAAGCAGTTGTCTCGCAGCGCTTAATGAAATCTTCCAAAGGAACGAGTCGCGTTCCCGCTGTCGAAATAATGATCTCGACACCGCTCATTCGCGATTATATTCTTCATGAAGATAAGACTTCGCAGGTCCGAGATGCGATCTCGGCTGGAACGTCGCAATACGGCATGCAGACGTTTGACCAATCGCTCTTTTATCTTTATCAATCCGGTTTGATTACTCTCGACGAAGCGCTTCGCGGTTCGACGAACCCGGATGAATTTCGTCTGCGGCTTTCCGGAATTCAAAATACGGCGACAATAGCCAAAGAAGAGATGGAAAAAGTAAGCGGGATAGGTTCGCTGAGCAAGCTTTTGACACGAAATTAAGAAAACTAAATCAACAAAATAAGGATGTCTGAAAAGTCCTTAAATTCGCTGAAAGCGATAAATTTAATAGCGTGGGGTAAAGCGAAGCGACACCCCGCGATTGTTTGAATCCTACATTCCGACTCTGAAGGAGTCGGATATAAATCGTTGATCGTGCGGAACTTTCAGCGTCGCAACGTGTTCACAATCAGACTTCGGGTGTCGCTCATTTTCATTCGCTACACCCTGCGTTATTAAACCTGTCCCCGTTGGGGACTTTAAGGACTTTTCAGACAGCCTCTTTCCGTTTCAAACGAAAACTTCGCCGGTGGCGACCAAACACGATCTGCCTCCGATCCGTACTTTTTCGATATTGCCTTTGGCTCCCTTAACCTCCGCAAAAATCCGGCTCGGTCGACCCATAAAATCCCCTTGTTCGATCGTAAACCGGGCATGTCCATCACTTTCCGGTTCGATCGCGCCATGATGTATCAAATAACCTGCCAGCGCGCCCGCGGCAGAACCGGTCGCGGGATCCTCCGGAATTCCGTCATCAGGCGCAAAAAATCGGGCATGAACTTTCGAACTTTTTTCCTTCGTTTCAAACGTGAACGGATAACACCCGATCGCTCCGTACGCGAGATAAACTTCTGCAAGTAAGCTTGAATTGATCCGGCAGGTCGAAAGTGCATCGAGCGAACGAACAGGGACTGCAAGCGAATAAATACCTGTCGAAACAGCCTGCACCGGAAGGTCTGCATCCGCACAAATGTCACTCTCCAAAATGCCGAGAGCCGCTGCAAGGTCTTTGATTACTCCGCGATCTGCAGCTATCTTTCCCGGTTCAAATTTTGCCTGCGTCATAGTAACAATGGTCGGCTTACCGTTTTCGAATTCAATATCAACCGGCAAAACTCCCGCGAGAAGTTCCTGTTCAACAGTAACGGATTTTCCATCCACCGAGACAATTCCTAATTGGGCAAGTAAATTCCAGGTCCCGACAACAGGATGACCGGCAAGCGGCAATTCTTGTTTTGGGGTAAAAATGCGGAGTTTTCGCAATGCCTTTTCGGATCCTTGAACAAAGACCGTCTCGGAGAGATTCATTTCGCGCGCGATGACCTGCATCTTCTCAGATTCTAGTTCGCCGCATTCCGGAAAAACGGCTAGCGGATTTCCGGCGAACGGCGTATTCGTAAATACATCCAGCTGAAAAAACTTAAGCGATCCCATGCTCGCCATTATCCGATAATTTCGATCGGTTGTGAATTGGATGCAGAGACTGAAAAACGATCGGTCTCAAGCTTTAACAAACATTTGTAGCTATTTCGCTGAAAAAGCTACTTTCTTCGGCATTGTCTTGACATACCGGTACTTCGGCGTTAAATTTTAGTCTTACCCGATCAAACAGGCGTTTTCGGAAGTGGACTGTATGTATCTAATCTCACAATTTTTACGGATTCAAGATCCGACGGATTAGCGTGTCCATCTATTTCCACCCGCTCTGATTAATTGCTATAATCAGGCGTTTGCCGACCTGTTCCATTGCTTATGCAAATTCCGGGTATACGGGCGACAATATACGAAGCTACTTTAAGAAAAGGAATTTAAATAAATTTAAATGATTAATGAGGTTATAAACGAAACTGAAGACTCCGAAAAAAAAGAGGAAGCAGTTAACGAGGAAACAACAACGGAAACCGCAGTAGAACCAGAGGCGGAAGTTCCGGCAGAAACCGTGGAAGCGAGCGCTCCCGAGGAAAACGAAACTGATGTTGATGCCATGAATATGGCTGAAATGGATTTCGGAGCGATCCTGGAGGAATTCGAACAAGATCAGGAAGTTTACCACACCGGCAAACTGGTAGAAGGAACGGTGGTCGGCATTTCAGACCGCGGAGTTTTGATCGATTTCGGGTACAAATCCGAAGGTGTAGTCCCGAGCGATGAATTAATGTCTCCGGAAGGAGAATTAAGCGTTAAGGAAGGCGATACCGTAGAAGTTGTTATTAAGAACATCTACTCAGGTGACGCTCCTCCGGTACTCTCGCACCTTGATGCGATCAGAAGAAAATCGTGGGATGTGATCGAAGACGCTTTCAATGAAGAAAGACCGATTTCGGTTAGAGTTATTTCCAAAACAAAGGGCGGTTTAAAGATCGACATCAATGGAGTTGAGGCATTTCTGCCCGGCTCGCAGGTTGATTCACGCCCGATCAGAAACCTCGATTCATTTAAAGATAAAGAAATTGAAGTCAAGGTCATTAAATTCAGCCGAAAACGCAACAACATTGTGGTTTCGCGCAAGATCTTGACCGATGAAGTTGTTAACAAGCAAAAAGCGGAAACGCTTGCGCGAATCGAGCAGGGTCACGTTGTTGACGGCGTTGTTAAGAATTTGACTGAATACGGTGCGTTTGTTGACCTTGGCGGCATCGACGGACTTTTGCACGTTACCGATATGTCATGGGGACGCCTTCAGAACCCGAATGAAATGTTCAAGGTTAATGACGAAATCCAGGTCAAGATCCTTAAGCTCGACCGCGAAAGAGAAAAAGTTTCGCTTGGTTTTAAACAATTGCTCCCTGATCCTTGGTCGACCGTTGTTGAGGTTTATCCGGTTGATTCGACCGTTAAGGGAACGATTTCGAGCGTTACCGATTACGGTGCGTTCGTCGAACTCGAACCCGGAGTCGAAGGACTCGTCCACATTTCCGAAATGTCTTGGTCGAAACGGACAAAGAGCCCGAAAAAATTAGTCAAACCGGGCGAGGAAGTTGAAGTTCAGGTTCTCGGAATCGACACCGAAGAACGTCGAATTTCGCTCGGAATGAAGCAGCTTCAGGAAAATCCGTGGGATACGATCGGCGAGCGATATCAAATCGGCAGCAAAGTCATTGGAAAAGTACGTAATCTGACCGATTTCGGTGCGTTCGTTGAGATCGAAGAAGGTGTCGACGGACTCGTCCATGTTTCCGATATTTCGCATTCGAAAAAGATCAAACATCCGAAGGACGTCCTCAAACGCGATCAGGAAGTTGAAGCTATCGTTACCAATATCGATACGCAGGGACACAGACTCTCGCTTTCGATCAAGGAACTTACGCCCAGCACCTGGGATGCGTTTGTTGAATCGCACAAACCGGGCGATGTCGTCAAAGGAAAAGTTTCGAGATTTGCTGGATTCGGCGTATTTGTTGAACTCGGAAACGATCTTGAAGGTCTCTGCCATATTTCGGAATTGTCGGACGAACGTGTCGACAAGCCGGAAGACGTCGTTTCGATCGGTCAGGAACTCGATTTCAAGATCTTACGTATCGAACACGACGTTCAAAAAATCGGATTGTCGCACCGTGCGGTTGGAAAAGACGACGAACCGATAGTTGACACGAAAAGCTATTCGACCGAAGCGAAAGGCGGCATGGCTTCGCTCGGTGAATTGATTAATCTTAAGCGGAGCTCGGCAGACGAAGGCGACGACGCCGTGGACGAACCGAAGCTTTCCAAAAAAGAGCGCCGCGCGAGACGTGCGCAGGAACAGGCGGAATCCGACGATTCATCGGGTGACGAATCCGAATCGAATGCACCTGAAGTATTGGAAACCGCCGAAGAATCGACGGAAACAGCGGACGAGACTGCAGCCGAGGCGGCGACTGAAGCTGAAAACGAAACAGTCGAAGCGGTCGGTGCCGCCGCAAGCGCCGAAGGCGCGGATTCCGAGGACGCCCCGGCGGCTGAAGAACCTGCTGCCGAAGAAAACACTGAATCAGAGGAAAAATCAGCATAGTTAGCTTTTTTTAACAGTGCGGGGAGAAAAAGACAGATGACGAAAGCAGATTTGGTAGAAAAAGTCGCAAAAGAAGCCGACATGACCAAAAAGGATGCAGAAAAGCTTGTTGAAATTATATTCGACAGTATTATCAGCACTCTTAACGAAGGCGAAAAGATCGAACTTCGTGGTTTCGGCAGTTTCCGCGTTCGCGAAAGAAATGCTCGAAAAGGACGTAATCCGAAAACAGGCGAAGCGGTAAAAATTCCCGCAAAACGCGTTGCCTATTTCAAACCCGGAAAAGATCTCAAAGATCTGATCAACAAGTAGGAATACCGATCGTGGATGTTTTATGGAGTCCGTGGCGTTACGACTACATTAAGTCCGCAGAGCACTCGCCCGCCGCAGTTTGCGACGGCTGCGTCTTTTGCAGTATTTTGAATAACCCGGCGACCGATGAGGAAAACTTTATTCTTCATCGCGCCGGGTATAATTTTGTCATTTTAAATATCTATCCTTATATCAGCGGTCATTTGATGATCGTTCCTTACGAACATATTGCCGATCTCGAGCGCGCGCCTGCCGAAACGACAACTGAGATGATGGAACTCACGAAACGGTGCCAGACCGCGATTCGTGAGGTTTATAAGCCGCACGGTATGAATATCGGAATGAACCTCGGCAAAGCCGCAGGTGCGGGCGTTGCAGAACATTTTCATATGCACGTTTTGCCGCGATGGGTCGGAGATGCAAATTTTATGACCGCGATCGGCGAAACTAGAACAATTCCCGAATCGCTCGCGACCACGTACGAAAAACTCAAAACTCACTTTTTAGCCTGACGTTTCTCTCCCGATCCGAAGTTTGTTCAATCGGAATTTTATAATCTTCACAAGCCGGAAAATCTGCTTTTTGCGTCAACATAATAAGATATGTTAAACTTTGTTTGTCAATTAGGATCTCTCCGGGAAATTTCTAAAACATACAGATCCTAAATTTTCCAAACGAAAATCATTCTGCCGTGATCCTGCGGCGCATTCCAACTAATTAATCTAGGAGACAGACAAATGAAAAAAGCGATTCTTCTCGTTCTATTTATTCTTATGACTGCGTTTACAGCAATGGCAGGCGATCTGAAGGTTTCGATCGCCGTGGTCGCAGACGACGAAAAAACGGCTGACACGATCGAAAATTATCTATCGTCGGAGCTGAACGCGATCGAAGGTGTCGCCGTTTCCGATGAAGGTTCGTGGGTGATCAAGATCATGGTTACCGAAGGGCTGACGGAAGAAAACTCTCCAAAGTACACCTTGTCCGCGGTGATCACTGCTGCCGCCAAATGTTTAGGCAGCGAAGGTGATTTTAACAAAGTTGCATCTACGCAATGTGAACGATTCGAAAACTTCGGCGTTTTCGCCGGTCCTAAAGCCGAGCTTGAGAATATGTGTAAAGAATTGATCGAAGACTTTAAGGAAGGAAGTTTAGATCTGCAAAATTAAGCACAAAAAAGCCAAAACCGCGGTTATTTCTTAGCAGTTGAAGACTGCTCTGCTTTCGGTGCCTCCTCAGCATTCGGCTGGTGCGAACGGTCGATTGCCTCATCCTCGACTTCCCCGCCTTTGCTGATCGGAATATCCGCCGGATTGACAAAGCGCATTCCGCGTTCTTCCGAATCGGCTTCAACGTTTATCGTCGGTAAAGAAGTGGGCGGTGTATATCCCGGATATTCGACCCGCGAATGATAAATAGCGACGAGCGATTTGATCATCGATTCGCGTATCTGTGTAAGTTCGCGAAGCGTCAGATCGCATTCATCCAGCTGATCATCCGACAAGATCGCGTCGATAATTTTCGTAACAATAAATCGGATATTTTCCGGCGTCGGTTCGGCAAGCGAACGCGCAGCGGCTTCGCAGCTGTCGGCGATCATCATGATCGCGGCTTCTTTGAACTGCGGTTTCGGTCCTGGGTAGCGGAAATCGTTTTCAACGACCTCTTCGCCTTCTTTTGCCTCAGCCTGCGCCTTTTTCAGGAAATAATGGAGCGTGCGTGTTCCGTGATGCTGCGGAATGAAATCGACAATTCTGGCGGGAAGCCCCATTTCTTTCGCGAGTTTCGTTCCGTAAGTTACGTGACTGATAATGATCTTCGCGCTTTGCGCGGGCTTTAATTTGTCATGCGGATTTCGTCCGGACTGATTTTCAACGAAATGTTCGGGCGCAGCCGTTTTTCCAATGTCATGGTAAAGTGCGCCGATCCTTGCAAGAAGTCCGTTTGCACCGACTTTCCTACACGCATCTTCGGTCAACTGTCCGACGGCATGCGAATGCTGGTTCGTTCCCGGCGCACGCAGCGCTAATTGACCGAGCGCGGGCAGATCTGCGTTTGAAAGTTCCAGAAGTTTTACATCGGTCAAGATTCCAAATAAAGATTCACAAAACGGTAAGAACACTGCCGTAACGGCGGCGGTGATCACACCGCTCGCCAATCCGCAGCTGACGGCGAGCAAAATCGTATTTAAAATGAAAGGCTGCTGCGTGAAGGCAATAAGCGCGACGGTAACGGCTGCGCTCGCGAGTCCGACGAGTGCGCCGGCGATCGTTACCGATTGTCGGCTGCGGTAGCGTCCGATCCCGTAAACAGCTACTGCCGAAGTAATTGCCGCATAAAGGGCGAACTCCAGCGATCTGGGGGCTATCAATCCGGCGATCAAAGCCGCGAAAAGTCCCGTAAATAGCGCCGTTCGGCGGTCCGCCAAAAGAGTCATTAAAAGGCTGCCGAAAGCAAACGGAATTGCAAATCCCCAGAGTGTCGGGTCGTTCAGCGGTGCCTTGATATTCTGTGCAGCGGTAAATTCGGCTAGTCGAAAACTGATCGCCATAATCGCTGTCTGCGAAACGATAATAAATCCAAAAAGCGCAAATGTCTTTTCTTCCGAAAGCACCAACCGCGGAACCACTCCGCGATGCAGGATAAACTTCCAGGCGACCCAAAAAAGCGCCGAAACCAACGCCAACAGACCTAAAAATCTGTTTACCTGACGTGTTGAAGAACTGTAACTCTTGATCGCCGAGATCTGTGAAAGCGCCGATTCCGTGATCGTATCGCCCTCGCGGACGACCGTTTGCCCGCGTTTCAAAGAGATCGTAACCGGCGTGGTTTTTCGCGCGATTATCTCACGCGCATTGTTGGTGGCGACGCTGTCGTAAACGATGCTCGGCTTTATCAGCGGTGCAAGCGCGGCGTAAAAAGCTTCGACCTCCCGCGGCGAAAGACTGATTATCTGCGACAATCCCGTCTTCAAGCCTTCGCGGGCACGCGACAGTGCAGTCGAATAATTCTCCGGAAATTGCAGAACGGGCTGTTGATCAGGCTTTTGGCGGTCGTTTAATGTTATGAGTTCCTGGAAATATTGCCGATCTTTGTCGTCGTAAATATACCCGTCGGAGTTTTCCCGCAAAACGCGCGTGATCGCTTCTAATTCATTGGCGCTGAACTTTCTACTCGCAAGAATTTCGCCTACTTCTTCCCCGCCTGCACCGGTCCAAACTATTCCGGGTTTTGCATTCACAGCGTCTTTCGGCGTTTGAACCGCCCGGTCTGCTCTCCTTTGCAGATTCTCCCAGGCGGATCTAAAACTCTGAACGGCGCTTTCTTCAAGATTAGGTTCGTAAGTAAATATCGGCGGAATACTTTCGCGCGCGACTTGTCGTATCCGCTCGGTTTCTTCCTCATCGGTAATTGAGATGTCCGCCGGCGAGATAATGCTTTCCCGCGCAATGTCGTCAACCTTGTACTGATCGACCGACGAACGCCAGAACGGATTGTTGATTAAGATCGTCGTAACGACACATAAAAAAGCGAACCCGATCCAAAATTTTTGACTCGACGAAAGTTTGTCGACGGGACTTCGAACAAATGTCCACGCATTTTTGAGAAACGTTTCCACGGGCGATCGAAAATTTTTAAGCCGGTTGCTCATAAACTATAAGTTCGATGCCGCTGCCGCGCGACACTATGCCATCGTTTAATTGTTAACGGCATATTGAAGATCCGGTTTACCCGCGATCTTGCCGATCTTTTCCAGTAATTTTGCTGTAGATTTTGGTCGGATAGCTGAAATTGCCACGCATTCCGTGTTCTTGTCAAGCTTTACATGTCTTTCGAGTGCTTCAAGCTGTTCTTTTTCGGCAAGATCGGATTTATTGAGCGCGATGACGACCGGTATCTCGTGAAGCTGTAATTCACGCAGAATCTTTTCAACCGAATCAATTTGCGCTTCGGCGTTTGCGTTCGACGCATCGACGACGTGAACAAGCAGATCGCTGTCGCTGATCTCCTCGAGAGTCGCGCGGAACGCGGCAACGAGCGTTTCCGGCAGATCGCGAATAAACCCGACAGTGTCGTTAATGATAATTTCCTGTTCGATCGGCAAACGCAGCCGGCGCGACGTCGGGTCGAGCGTTGCGAACATCTCTTTTTTTGCGTAAACATCGCTGTTCGTAAGCGTGTTCAGCAAGGTCGATTTTCCCGCATTTGTGTAGCCGACCAATGAAACGATAGGTACTTGCCGGTTCAACCTGCTTTTTCGCCGTTCCTGCCGCTGACGGCTAAGTTTATCGACCTGTTTCTCAAGCTGTGTGATCTTGTCGCGTGCGCGACGGCGGTCGGTTTCAAGCTTAGTTTCACCGGGACCGCGACCGCCGATTCCGCCCGCGAGCCTCGAAAGTGCAGAATTTGGACCTTGCGCGAGCCGCGGAAGCAAATATTTTAATTGCGCCAGTTCTACCTGAAGTTTACCTTCGCGCGATTGAGCACGCTGGGCAAAAATATCGAGAATTAACTGCGGACGGTCGATGACCTTTAGTTCGGTCGCTTCGGAGATCGAGCGAACCTGACCAGGCGTTAATTCGGTATCGAAAACGATCATATCCGCGCCGAGACGCATTGCGCGAATCAGCAATTCTTCCAGTTTTCCGCCGCCTAAAACGGTTTTCGGATTTATCTGATTTCGACGCTGAACGAGCTTGTCCAACACCACAACATTCGCCGAAAGTGCGAGTTCTTCCAATTCTTTGATCGATTCTTCAGCGTCCGATTTGTAGCCCGTCGTAACACCGACCAGAATGACGCGGTCGCGATTCGTGTGGCGGTTTCTTCCTGTTTGCCGAATGCGCGCCATCTCATTTTCGAGCGAATTTATCAGCGAGATAAAATTAATATCCAGCTGGGACGGAATGTTCGGCTCGAGAAATTCGTATGGAAGCGACAAACTTTCTTCCTCCAAATTTTCCGCCGTCGTCGGCAAAAGATGTGCTGAATAAACGTTGTTCGGAAGACCTGTCTTTTCATCGACCTGAATCGCCGCCATCAGATCGAGCCGCAATAGCGCAAGATCCGTCAAATCGTCCTGGTTGAGTTTTTCTCCCAGTAAATGAGTGTGAACACAGCGAAGTCCGCGAAATCTGTCTGCGGCAACACGGGTACGTTTAAAATCGGGCATCTCGATCTGCTTGGCATCGCCGACCATGACATATTCGACCTTCCCCTTGCGGTTGAGCAAAACCCCGACCTGTCTGCCTGTTTCGTGAGAAATTTCCGAAAGCTGGCGCGCGAGCTCCGGCGAAACGATCTGCTCCGGCGGCACGCGGCGCGTCGCAAGCCGTTCGATCCGTTTGGTTTGACTATGTTTAAGTCCCTGAGTAAAACCGTGAATAATAAGAAACTTTCCTCCAAGAAGTTATTTTGCTTGAATTTAGCCTAGATTATACCATAGCGCGCTTTGGTAAACGGATTTGCCGATGGATCGGAGTACGATCGTTTGGGCGACCGGCGGGCTCGTTTTACTTTGTTCGAAATTAAAATACAATTGTAAAATATGCAGCCGCGGACCAGAAGACAAAAGGATGTTCTGGAATTCATCAAACAATACATAGAAAATCACGGTTTTGAGCCGTCGTACCAGCAGATCGCGCGTCATTTGGGGGTTTCGTCAAAAGCCGGAATCGCGAAACATATTGCCGCGCTCGAATCTCAGGGTTTACTTTTGCGCAGCCGGGAAACCGGCAGCTTTAAGCTTCAGCTCAATCCGACCGGTTCGGTTTTTGAAAAAACCTGCGAGATCAATTGGGCGCAGCTTCCGTTTCGCGAATCCAACGAACCGTCTTTATTTGTCCCGATGTTTATGGTCGAAGGTCAGCGTCCGGAAAAGATGTCGCTTTTTCGGATCGAAGACGATTCAATGATAGATAAGCAGATCTGCCGCGACGACATTGCGATCGTCGAAAAAAGATCCTATTCGCGCGACGGCGAAGTCGTGCTGGCAGTGCTTGAAAAGAGCCGCGCGCTGCTTCATACGTATCACCGCGCCGGGGCAAATGTTGAGTTGCGACCATCGAACGGAAGCTATTCGCCGCAATTTATTTCCGCCGATAAGGTTGAAATTTTGGGAGTTTTGCGCGGCATTTTGCGTCATCTGCGATAAAAGGTTTAAGCTAAAAGATCGAATCAAACAGTAAGGGAAAATTGTGCCAAATAAACCAACACCAAACGCAAGCTACAGCGTTACATTAAGAGTCAAAATTCAAAACAGCCCGGGAAAGCTCGGCGAATTGACAACCGCGATCGGAACAACAGGCGGAAGCATTGAAGCGATCGATATTGTCAGCGTCGGGAAGGATTTTCTTGTCCGCGATATAACGGTCAATGCGTCTTCCGAACAGCACGATCAGGAAATTCTTGACGCGATCAAGTTTATCGACGGAGTAGACCTGATCAATCATTCGGACCGGACGTTTCTTATGCATCTCGGCGGAAAGATCGAAATGGTTTCGAAAATGCCTTTAAAAACGCGCGACGATCTTTCGATGGCATACACGCCCGGTGTCGCGCGGGTTTGCGAAGCGATACATAAGGATCCGGAAAAAGCGTTTACATTGACGATCAAGAAAAACACCGTCGCGGTCGTTTCGGACGGAACTGCAGTTTTGGGACTCGGCGACATCGGACCGGCTGCTGCCATGCCTGTAATGGAAGGAAAGGCTCAGCTATTTAAGGAATTCGGCGGCGTCGACGCTTTTCCGATCTGCTTGAACACGAAAGATCCGCACGAGATCATTCAAACCATCAAAAATATTTCGGTCGCCTTCGGCGGAATAAATCTAGAAGATATTTCAGCGCCGCGATGTTTTGAGATCGAAGACCGCCTGAAGGAAGAGCTGGATATTCCTGTATTTCACGACGACCAGCACGGAACTGCAGTCGTAGTTCTTGCGGCGCTGATCAACGCGCTGAAGATCGTCGGAAAGCGAATGGAAGACATAAAGGTCGTCGTAAACGGAGTCGGCGCGGCGGGCGTCGCATGCACAAAGATCGTTCAGGCAGCAGGCGTTAAGAACATCATCGGCTGCGACCAAACAGGCGCACTTTTCGACGGCAGAACCGAAAATATGAACTGGGTCAAGGATTGGTATGCGCGCAATACAAATCCAAACGGGGAAAAAGGATCGATCCACGACATTATTAAGGGAGCCGATGTGTTTTTCGGACTCAGCGCGCCGGGCGTGATAGATGAAAAAGATCTGGCGAACATGGCGAAAGATCCGGTAATCTTCGCGATGGCAAATCCGGTACCTGAAATTATGCCCGAAGACGCCGCCGGACATGTTGCCGTTATGGCAACCGGACGCAGCGATTATCCGAATCAAATCAACAACGTTCTTTGTTTTCCCGGAATATTCCGCGGTGCGCTGAACTGCCGCGCGTCGCGAATAAACGAAGAGATGAAGCTCGCCGCCGCAAACGCAATAGCCGGAATAATCGGCGACGACGAACTGCATCCCGACTATATTATCCCGTCGGTTTTCGACCGCCGGGTCGGCGAAGCCGTCGCATCCGAAGTTGAAGAAGCCGCATACCGCAGCGGAGTTGCAAGGCGCGAGCGAGCAACTCCTGAAAGCGAATTCTGATCTGCTTAAGATCTTCTTCTAAATATTGCCGCGATTTTCTTGCCGGATCGCGGCAATTGCCGTTAAAATCCTTCTCAAGCCCAATTTCACATAATTTAAAACGCGCGGTTCGATTTCCGGGACGTTGCGCGCGTCTTATTGACTTTTTTTGATCATTCGAGGAGGGAAGAATGAGATGAGAAGATTTGTTAAAGGTTCCATCATTGCAGCTTTGATCTGCCTGGCTTCCGGCATCGCGTCGGCGGCAACATTCACGGTTACTAAAACTGCCGACACAAACGACGGTATATGCGACACAGACTGTTCTCTGCGCGAAGCAGTGCAAGCCGCCAACACTGCGGCTGGCGACGACATTATCAACTTTGACCCAATGGTCTTTGGTTCGGCGCAAACGGTTAGCATAACGCTCGGCGAAATAATTTTCGGTGCGAACGGGACGTTGACGATCAACGGTACGGGCGCAAATCTGCTGACTATCGACGGCAACTTAAGCAGCCGCATTTTTAAGACCGCCGCAGGCGTCGCTGCAACGATCAACGATCTGACGTTAACGCGTGGAAACGGCGTCGGCTCCGTAGCATCAAACAGCGGCGGCGCGATCTACAACGACCTTGGAACGCTGACGCTCAACCGGGTCGTCGTTACCGGAAACACCGCAACAAACGGCGGCGGCATTCGCAATTCAGGCAGCGGCAGTGTTCTGAACATCAATGAAAGCGTTATCAGCAGCAATACCGCGACAACTTCTTCGGGCGGCGGAATGCAGAATTTTTCGAGCAGCACCGTAAATATCAATAATTCAACTTTCGTCGGAAATACAAGCGGCGGCACGACCGGCGGCGGCGGCGCACAGTTTAACGGGATCGTGCGCATCACGAACTCCACTTTTGCAAATAACACTGCGCCTAACGGAAGCGGCGGCGGGTTCCATTCCAACGGTTCAAATCAGATCATTACAAATTCAACTTTTTCCGGAAACAGTTCGGGAAACAACGGCGGCGGCATTCATCGCGGAACGACAAATGTCAATTTCTTTATCCGCAACTGTATCGTCGCGGGAAATAACGGCGTATCAACCTCGCCGGATATAACAAATTCGACGAACGGTATCGATTCGGAAGGAAATAACATAATTGGAAATGTCGGAACAAGCACAGGCTGGGAAACGTCCGATTTGCTGAACATCGATCCCATGCTCGGAATGCTTGCGGACAACGGCGGACCAACCCAAACAATGCTGCCGATGAGCGGTTCACCGGCGATCGACGGCGGACAAAACTGTGTTCTCGACCTTTCGTGCGCCACCAACAACCCCCCGCAAGCGGTCGTCACCGATCAGCGCGGTACGACGCGACCGTCGGGAGCGAATGTCGATATCGGATCGGTAGAGGTCGCAGCGACAAGCGCAAGCGTAAGCGGCAAATTGCAGACATCGACCGGTTCGCCGATCGATCGCGTAATCGTCGTTTTGACGGAAACGTCGATGACGGCAGCCGGAACTACGTTTACGGTTTCGGCAACAACGAACAGTTTCGGTAACTTCAGCATTCCGGACGTCCCGACAGGTCGCACATATTCGGTTACTGTCCTTTCGAAGCAATTCGTTTTCTGCCCGACTTCCATCACGGTAAACGCAGACGTTACAAATTTAAATTTGACGCCTGACAGTGAGAATCTCGCCGGTTCGAAGCTTTTCGGCGGGCAACGTGCGGGATGTTTTAAATAGAGATCGTAGAAACGATCACAAAAAAAGGCGAAACGGCTTTCCATTAGCCGTTTCGCCTTTTTTATGCTGAAAATTTGTAGCCAAGCCCATGAACAGTCTGAATAAATTTGGGGAATTTCGGATTGTCCTCCAGCTTTTGCCGAAGCCAGGCAATGTGAACATCGACCGTTCGCGTGGACGGCATCGCGTCGTATCCCCAAACTTCGTCGAGAAGTTCGTCGCGTTTTAAGACATCGCCGCGATGTTCGATCAGATATTGAAGAAGCTTAAATTCAAGCGCGGAAAGTTCGACCGGCTTATTTTCGCGAAGAACTTCGGCACGGCGAAAATCTATCGCTACATTTCCAAATTTGAACGATCCGTTAAGGTTTTGAACCGTGTTCGCCGTCCGGCGAATCAATGCTTCAACTCTGGCAAGCAGTTCGGCAATTTCGAACGGTTTGGTCAAATAATCGTCCGCACCAAGTTTTAAGCCGAGCACCTTATCAAATGTTTCGCCTTTCGCCGTCAGCATCAAGATCGGCGTTTCAACCGCGTTTTTACGAAGATCGCGGCAAACGTCGAACCCGTTCTTTTTCGGAAGCATTACGTCTAAAACGATCAGATCGAACGATTCGCTCAAAGCAATTTCCAGCCCGGCAGCGCCGTCCGAAGCGGATCTCACATCGAAACCCTCACTTCGTAATCGGTCCGTCAACGTCAGGATCAATCCTTCCTCATCTTCAATAAGTAAGATCCTCATCTTTTAATTCTCTAAACTGTCAGTTTATAGGCAGCCGGATCGTGAACTTACTTCCCTTTCCGACCTCACTTTCGACATCGACTTTTCCTTTGTGCGCTTCGACGATCTCTTTGACCAGGTTCAAACCGAGTCCGTTGCCGTGAATTTGATCGTCAACAACCGATTTCGCACGGTAAAACGGCTCGAACACATGTGCAAGGTCTTTCCGCGAAATGCCGATTCCTTTGTCCGCCACTGAAATTTTTAACTCACCATCACCGTTTTTCGCCGCGATCGCGATCTCACGTCTGCCGTTGCTGTATTTAACTGCGTTTACGATCAAATTTTGAACCGCGCGGCTCAACGCGCCGAAATCGGCGGCAAACGTCGGAAGTCGTTCCGGCAAATCGACATTAAGCTGAAATTCGTTCTCATCGAGCAATGGTTTGCATTCCGCAACGGCGTTTTCGACGATGGTTCGCGCATCGGTTTCGCGAAAATCGTATTTCTGCTTTCCGGATCGCGCTCCTGCAAATTGAAGGATCTGTTCGACCATTGCCGTCAATTTCTTGCCTTCGCCCGTTATCAGATCGCCGTATCTTTCGACCTGATCGGGCGAGTTCACGACGCCGTCGGTCAGATTTTCTCCGGCAGAATAAATTACCGAAAGCGGCGTTCGAAATTCGTGCGAAACGGACGAAACGAAATCCAACTGACTCTGTGCAAGACGTTTAGAACGCTGTGCCGAAACAAAGATCAATATGACGCTTGCTGCCAAAAGTCCTAAAATACCGAAACTTACTGCCAGATTTCTTCGCCGTGCGTTCTCGATAAATTGTTCAAGCGAACCGGCGCTATGCTGTACCTGTAAAGTCCAAATTCCGTTTCCGTTACCGTTCATCGATTCAAACACGGCAATTTTAGGCGTATTTCCGTCGAGTCCTTGCAGATTTACGCTGACGACCTCACTCTTTTCAGGTTTTTTCGACTTTAACGATTCGCTTTCACTTTTTATGACAGTGCTTCTTTTTACCGACGCCGCGCTTTCGACCAATCCGGCTTCTTTTCTGAAAAACGCAAAATCGGTTGGCTGTACGCTAAAAAGTTTGGCGGTCGAATCGGGAGACATTGTGGATAGATCAGCGGTCTTGAAGATTAAATTCTTATGCGAATCGGTAACCGCAACCTTAAAATCCGCGCCGCCGGAATTTGAAAAATACTTGGCGGAAATTGCCGGCAAGATCCTTTCAAAGATCGCATGCCGGTTCAAAACAATGATCAAAACACCCGATTTTTCCGGCATTTCCATTTTTGATTCGAGCGAAACGTTTTCATCCTCCGAATTTCCGGTGCGCAAAACGATCCTTTTTACTCCGCTTTCCGGCGGGTAGATCGGCACTGCGAGAGCGTGTTCGACTTCGAGAATCGGCGAAAACGCGGCGGATGTTCTTAAATGGTTCTTTGTCGCCGCAAGTTTCTCAGGCAATTCGATTTTCTCAAATCTTCCTTTTTCGCCGTCAAACTTCAGGTCGTCCGAGCCGTCAAACGACAGGTAATAGAACGATTCAGCCAGCTCGGGAAATTTCGTCTGATTTTGCCAGTTTGCAAGGAGCTTTTTGAACGGCTTCGAATCGGGTTCGGCGATATCTTCGGAATTCAGCTGAAAACCGAAATAGACCAAACGCATCTCGCGGTCGAAATCTTCGGCAAATCTGCGCGTATCGTCCTGCAGGCGGTTTTTCATTCGCTCGCGCTCGGCGTCGCTGATTTGACCAACCCAGGTATATTGAAATCCGGCGAGCACGACGAGCAAACCGAGTAAAAATACAACGGCTGCGATCAATATCCACGAATTTTCTTTACTACCGGTCATTGCTGCCAATATTAACATGCAAATTTATCGAATTTCGCAGAAACGCTGCATATTTTACATTCTTTACAAACATTTTGCGTGAGTTTTACAAACGCAGCGAAATCCGCAAAACTGCATTGTTTTCGTTGAAAGTTGAATAAACAGACTTTCGCGGACACTTTTTACATTCTTTACAAAATCTTTGCGTCGTCTTAATCACCCGTGTCGAAATTTTTGTCAGAATGCGTACGGTTCTAAAAACAAATTTCAATTCATTTGGAGGTAAATATGAAAAAGTTTTTTTTGATGATCATCCTGGTGTCTACATTTTTTCTGGGTTTAGGCGCGGTTGTCGAGCGAACGGGTGCTAAGTTCAAATCCGATCCGCAGGCGCTCGAGCTTATTCGCCTTGCGCGCATTGCGATCGGCGGCGACGCGAATATCAACAGCGTTCGCAGCATGACTATCTCGGGAAATTCAACCCACGTTTTCGAAAAGAACGGCGTGAGGCAAACCGAGAACGGTTCGGTCGAGATCAACATGCAGCTGCCGAATATGTACAGCAAGATAGTTCGCATCGGAACGCCGGGCGGCGGTGATGCAATAGTGGAGAAAGATTTCGATGTCGTAATTTTGCGAAATGACGAAGGAAACAAATCCGGCGACAAAGATGTTTTCATAGTAAAAAAAGGCGACGGCGATGTTAACTGGACAAGCAGTGACGGAGGCAAAAAGATAACCGTTCGCAAAAGCGACGATTCGACCGCTGATGTTAAAACGGTCGTAACAGAGAATGTAAGTCCGACGAAAAAGGAATGGGTTACAAAAGACGGTAAGCGGATTGTCGTTGAAAACGATGTAAAACTTGAGAATATATCGGGAAATCGAAACAATGAAATGTTTCGAATGACAATGGCTTTGCTCGGCACCGCGTCCGAAAATGCCGACGCTGCATATAAATTTGCGGGCGAAGCTTCGGTGGATGGAAACGCGTGCAGCGTAATTTTGGTTCAAACCGGAGAAACCAGCTTCAAGCTGTTTTTGGATAAATCGACTTATTTGCCGCGTATGATCAGCTATGAAGAAGTTGGATTTCCCAGGTTCACTAAAGCTGAAAAAGACGGTTCAGGAGTCAACGACAAGAAAATTGTCGAATTTAAGGCAGGAAATTCCGAGCGTGTCGAACATCGGCTAAATTTTTCCGATTTCAGAAGTGTAAACGGATTGCTGCTTCCTTTTCGCTGGTCGGAAACGGTTGGCGGCATGCAAACTCAAACTATTGATATAACCGGATATGAAATTAATCCTGCGAATATTGCGGAAAAATTTAACGGCGAAATGGTTTTTGTCCGGAAGGTGAAGGAGCAATAAACGGGTTTTAAACTAACTAGGTTCGGCGTCCGGTATAAGTTATCGGGCGCCGAGCTTATTTTAAAGATCGCGCGCGTCCTCGAGCTTTGGATCGATCAGCGGAAGATCGACGCTAATCGGTCGATGATCCGATATTCCGTCTTCGACAAGGTCGTTGACTTCATCGAGAGTTCTTCCGAAATACGGCGGAAAACTTTCAAATCTTCGTCCGGTCTCGGCATCTTCGATCGTTTTCGGTCGAACAAATATCCAATCAAGTTTTAATTTACCAATAAAAAGAAGCGGTCGGTGTACGCTGTAAGTCGTAACAAAACCTTTCCCGTTGCGCTCGTTCGAATTTGAAAGAGTGCTGCCGCGGTTTTTCCAGGATCGCGCCGGTTCGCCGCGGAAATCAAATTTTCCGCCGTCGAGAAAACGAAAATCTTCCAATGTCGAGAAAAACTTTCGTTCGGGATTTGGCGAGACAAAAGGGATATCTTTCACCGTCGGATCGGAATGTTTTCGCCCGAAACTCAATCCGCTCATCACCGTGTCTTCGACCAAACCGAATCCCAGCAAATAAGAAGCGCCTTTCTTAAGCCAATAAGATGCGTTTCCAAATCGCTTTACAAGTTCGCGGCGAAGCGAAGTCGGAGTCAGATCCTGCGTCGAAGTGTTCATATCGCCGGCGACGATAACCGGATGTTCCAGCCCTTTTATCTCTTCAAGCAGTTCTTTCAGCTGCTTTACGCGGTTTTTGGGTTTCGTCCTGTTTTCGAGATGAGTCGCCGCAATCGTCACTTTTCCCGACGGAAAACGCGGATCGGAAATATCTGCATACAAAGTGGTTCTTCCGCCGCGGCGAATTTCTTTCAGAGCCTTTTCCAGAAAAACAGCCTTTGAAACCTGACGCTTACCCATTTCTACTAAGTCAAATCCGTTCTTTTCCGAAGAATACCAATCATACGGCTGCGTCTTAAACGGAACCAGCCGAACATTTTCCAACGGAAAACGGCTCAAGATAGCAAGACCGTGCAGCCCTTTGTATCTTTCCGGATCGACCTTTATCAATTCCAGGATCTCCTTCTGCTGCGGGTCAACGGCTGTGAATTCCTCTTCGAACTGGATCGGACTCAGCTCGATAAATTGAACACCGAACGCGTAGTTCATCTTTAATTTTCGCGCCAGATCCTCCGCTACATTCCGGTAATCCGATCGCTTTAATCCCCAATCTACTTCGTTTAGAACGATCACATCGGCATTTCTCAAAAGTTCCGCTTGCTCGAGAAATTTCCTGCGTTTCTCGCTGTCTTCCGGAAATTCCTTTTTGTCCAGATAATCTGCGATTTCAACGTTTCGATCAAAAATTGCTGCGATCGCGTTAAACTCGAGCCCGCGCTCGATGTTCCAATGAACGACACGAATGAAATCGCCGAGCAGCGGAGACCTGTTAAACGCAACTTCGCCTGCAGCTTCGTTGGAAACGAACGGAACCGTCATCAAATGGCTCACTTTGGTGCTGAGCGGTTCCGGAATATTCTTATGTTTATAAAGTTCCTTAAGATCGGAAAACGAAATGTTGTCCGCCGGTCCACCGGCGGTGACCGGCGGCGCGACAGCCAGAACGGCGGCGAGAACCAGTAAACGAATGATCGTCGCCGCCCGATGGATGGAGAAAGAATCTGCCATAATTATAACGAAACGCACAACATCAAAGGGGATTGAAGCGGGGGAATGTGCTCGTGAATTTTTTTGAGTTTAGCGATTGCGGCGGCATTTTGCAATGAGTTTTTTCGATAAGCCGCGCAGAAAAGCAATCTACGCAGCCGCGTAATTGCTCATGAAATCAGCAATTACCGCACGAATCTCGCCATAGGTAAAATTTTCGCCCAGCTTCTCTTTTATTTTCGACAGCCCGCCGTCGTCCCCGCATTCGATGACCGCTGAGCGAATTGCTTCGATCTTTTCCTCCGAAACGAGATCGTTTACCGAGAGTTCGCCGGTTTCGATGAATTTCGCAAGATGATTTTCAATGGTGCTGACGGCAAATCCGCGTTCGCGGGCAATGTCTGCAACCGATTTACCGTCTTTAAACATTTTGTATGAGATAGAATAAGTGCTTTCGCCGCTGACATTTCGCTTAATACGGGTTTTCGGCTCACGTCTTTTTGACTTCAAACCGATCTTCGACGACAGTTCGTTTTTTTCCGTATACCGGGCGATAATAGCCAAAAACTCCGTCCCGTATTTGGACATTTTTACGTCGCCGACACCGGAGATCTTCAGCATGTCAGCAGTTGAAAGCGGCAAATATGTCGCCATTTCGATTAGCGCCGCATCGGAAAATATAACGTACGGCGGGACATTTTCCTTTCGTGCAAGCGCCGTCCTCAGCGTTTTCAATTCGTCGAATAGCGGCTTTTCATACGGCGGCGCCTGTTGACCGACCAGCGAAAGTTTTTCTTCCTTTTTCTCGGTTATCTTGTAAAGTTCTACCTTTCGTTCTCCCTTCAAAACGTCCAAACTGGTTTCCGTCAGAACGATCGCCGGAAACTGGCTTTCCGTTTGCGCCAAAAATCCTTGCTGAATCAGATCGCGGAAATATTCGAACCAATCATCCTTCGAAATATCGGCACCGACGCCGTAAGTTTTTAGATTTTTATGAGAATCCCAGATCTTTTGCGATTTTGAACCGCGAAGAAAATCGACCAGGTAGGTGAGACCCATTTTTTGATCGGTTCTCGCCACCGCACTCAGCGCTTTTTGCGCAATTACGGTCCCATCGAACTTTTCGAAGTCGGTATCACAGTTGTCGCAATGAGCGCAGTCTTTGTTTAAATTCTCATCAAAGTATTTAAGCAAAAACCTGCGCCGGCAGCTTTTCAGATCACCGTATTCGCCCATTTGATTGAGCTTTTTCAGCATTATCTCAGATTGTTGCTGGTTGTTCTCAATTTCCGCAAATCCTTTTAATTTAATGACATCGCCCCAACTGAAAAATAAAAGTGCGCGACTCTCGAGACCATCGCGCCCGGCGCGTCCGGTTTCCTGATAATAGCTTTCGACGTTCTTCGGCAGATCCATGTGAACGACGAATCGGACGTTCGATTTGTCGATTCCCATTCCAAAAGCGATCGTCGCGACAATGATCTTTACATCATCATTTAGAAATAATTCCTGATTTTTCTGTCTCGTTTCGCGCGTCAATCCCGCATGATACGGCAGCGCAGAAAAACCTTCGTCCTTTAAATCCATTGCCAAACTTTCCGTAGAAGCGCGGCTCAGACAATAGATGATCCCGCTTTCTTCGCGCCGCGGCTCGAGAAAATCGAGAAGTTTTTCAAACGACCCGCGTTTCTGTTCCACAGAGTAATAGATGTTCGGTCGATTGAAACTCGAGATAAAAAGCTCTGCGCGGGTGATGTTCAAACGCTCGAATATGTCTTTGCGGACAAGTTTGTCAGCGGTCGCCGTCAGCGCAATTATGGGAATTTCGGGAAAGTATCGTTTGAGTTTCCCGAGCTGAATATATTCGGGACGAAAATCGTGTCCCCAGCTGGAAATGCAATGCGCTTCATCGATCGCGAACAGCGAAACGTTAATTGATTCTAAAAAATCGATAAATTGTTCGCCGCTCTGAAGAAGCCGTTCCGGTGCAACGTAGAGCAATTTCAGATCGCCGCTCTTTATGCGCTGAAATACCTCGATCTGTTCCTGATTCGATTGTGAAGAATTTAGAAAAGCCGCATTTACGCCATTATTTACAAGCGCGTCAACCTGATCCTTCATCAGCGCGATCAGCGGCGACACAACGACAGTCAAACCGTCGAGCATCAACGCCGGAATCTGGTAACATAGCGATTTTCCACCGCCCGTGGGCATTAAAACGACCGCATCTTTTTTCTCCAAAACAGCCTCAATCGCCGCTTCCTGATTCATCCGGAATGAATCGTAGCCGAATTGGTGCTTGAGAATTTCTTTTGCGCGTGTGATGTTCATTTTTATCTTTGTCGATTGGAGCGCAAGCGTCCCGCTTGCAACGGCGCTGAAAGAGGCGTAAAACGTCGCTAAAAACCTGTATCCGATGCGCGAACGCTTTTTTCGCGCTACCCGCGCTCATTGCAAGCGGGGACGCTTCCGCTCCAGTCATTTCAAATCTATAACTTCCGGTACATTATATAAGCGTTCGTCAATCCGTGATCTATATGTCGATATGCATCTGGAATTTCGCCGATTATCTCAAATCCGAGGCTCTTCCATAAATTCACCGCTTTTTCATTTGATTTGACGACAAAATTAAACTGCATCGCAAGAAATCCCAATTTTCGCGCCTGTTCTATCGAATGTTCGCCCATTAATCTGCCGATACCTTTTCTTCGCGCGTCAGAAGCGACCATGTAACTTCCGTTTGCGACGTGCGATCCAAGTCCCGTTTGATTGGGTTTTATGTAGTATGTCCCGAGAATGCTTTCATTTTTATCAACGGCGACGAAAGTATGTTTGTCAGGGGAACACCAGTCTTCCAGCGCGAATTCGCGCGAAGTATTGAGAGCATAAGTAAAAGAATCGCCGTTGGAAATGACATATTCGATGATTTTCCAGATTTCTTCTTTATCTCTTTCTTCGTATTTTCGTATCGAAACCATTTTGTAAAAGTTAAGCTTTAAAAAGCTGTCTACGAAATCAAAAACTGTTGATTCATGAATTGCCGTCTGCTTTAGCGGACGGATTGTAAATAAAACAAGATAAGGCTTTAGCCAAACTTAAAAAATCAAATAAATTCCAACTAGCTTTAGCTAAAAGCAAAAGGATGATTGATCAATCTTATCAAATTCGGCTAAAGCCTTTTACACTTAATCCTCTAATTCCGTCAGCTAAAGCAGACGGCAATTTATCTATTTTTCCGCATAACATTAGCGGCATTTAATTTTGCCGCTAATTTCGGAATGAATCTCCTCGGCGCCTCGATCGCGCCTTTTATATGACGGTGATTTGTAAAATGCCCGGCGACATAGATGCCGTTCACATTCGTTTCAAAAGTTTCTTCGTCATAAACGGGAACCTCGCCGTATTTATTGAACTCTGTTTCGACGCCCAAATTTTTTAACTTCGTAAGGTCTGCATCCGAACCGATCAAAATGAAGACGACGTCGTTTTCCAAAACACACCGTTCGCCGTCTTCGTCCTCGAGAATGACTTCCTTTTCGCGAATTTCCAGAACCTTTCCAAGGTAAAACAGGTTGAGGCAGTGATTTTTTAGCTGTTCCTCGAGCGGATTTTTCACCCAATATTTAATGCAGCCCTGTTTCGGATCGTCGTTTTCCCAATCATCGCGAAAGATCGCAAGCGTCGCGATCGCGCCTTCTTCGGCGAGAAACAACGCCGCTTCGCCCGCCGAGTTTCCGCCGCCGACGATCAACGCCTTCTTTTTCACCCACGGATAGGTTTCGCGAAAATGATCGTGAACTTTCGGCAGATCCTCGCCTTTCACACCCAATTTTCGCGGGTTATCCATCGCACCCATTGCAAAAAGCACATTTTGGGCTGTGTATTCGCCCTTTTCAGTTTTTACGAAAAAACGTCCGTCGCCCGTCTTTTCAACCGACCGAACTTCTTCTTCCCATTGAATTTTGAGCTCGTTATCTAAAACAAATCGGACATAATAGGAAAGCAATTCCTCACGCGTCGGCTTTTCCCTCGCCGGCTGCAGATCGCCTGCTTCGAATTCCAGTTCATTCGTCGTAGAAAAAACCGTCAAACCGACCGGATAATTGTAGATCGTATTTGCGATGAGCCCTTTTTCGATGACGAGATATCGTAATCCGGCTTTTTCCGCCTCGTAAGCGGCGGAAATTCCCGCGGGTCCTGCCCCGATGATGATTAGTTGATAGTGGTTAGTTGATAGTTGATAGCCCATTAGTCAAATTTTCGACTTTGAAGTTTTGATTGAAGCGGTCAATATTTTCTGTAATTCGTTGCAATCATAGAGTAATGATTCTGCCTGAGATTCTGAAATGAATTTGGCGTCGCGAAGCAGGTTGAGCCAGTATTCTGTTTCAAACGCTTCCTTTTGGGCGATCGAAAGTTTATGTATAAAATCTGGTTTCGACTGCGCCTGAGTCGCTTCCGTTACATTTGCTCCTATCGAGGTGCCTGAACGCAGCACCTGCTTAGAAAGAACGTACTCCTTTTCTTCTTTCGCGAGAAATTTATAAAGATTGACGATTCGAAGAGCAAACTTATACGATTTGTCCTTCAAATTGTTCGCCATACTATCAACTAACCACTATCAACTATCCGTTTTTAACTATCCATTCTCTTAAGCTCTTCCGTAAATTTCTCTATCTGCAGTTTCGTGTTTTCGAGCTCGCGTTTAGATTCGAGATATTTCTCCCATTCGTTCGTGTTCGTCAGCGCCTTTACGACGTCTTCGTCCAGCGCGTGCGACATAACGACGAGCAGATCGCTCAAGGCGTCCTGAGCCTGGAGAAGCGATTGGATAATTGTATAAGCGAGTTTGGCGTTTGAAAGTTCGTTGTCGGGTTCGTTTGAATCTACTTGTGGTTCGTTCATTTTAAATAGTCTAAAGTTTCGGCGGATCGGATTCCTCCGGGAGTATCCATAATTCGGTTACAAATTCCTTTTTCGGACCGCCGTCTATAACGATCAAGCGGTCGGTACTCATTCGCTGAACCGATTCAAGCCGGACAATGCGGTCTAACTGTCTGCTTCTCTCCGGTTCAGTCCCGTACACTAGAATATAACCTTTTACGTCTTTATTCGCCTCCAGCACATCAGAAAAATCTTTGAAAACCCAGTTGAAAAAACGGTCGCTAACTGTTCCAAACGATTCGAATAAGCCGGTTCGAACGCGTTTGTTTTCCGCAATTAGCTCTTTCTCTTGAGAAGCAGTCTTCGATGTTAAATCCGCCGCTTCGGTTAGTTGATTCTGCTCTGCAACTGAGGAAAATGCGGCTTTGTCCGATTTACGCGCCGAGAAAGTTACCCAGATATTCAAAACCGTTTCGCCGGACCCTCCATGATAAATGGTAAGGAGCTGGGGATTAAAGCTTCTTATGCTGAGATTATCTAAAATTTGACGTTCCATCGATTTAACGGATTCGACCGGACCGTAAAGGAAAATGTGTAAATGTCCATCGACGAACGATGACAGGTCGGCAAAAGCTTCCGATAACGCTATCTTGATTTCAGCTTCGCTCGGATCTTTGCCGTGATAAAGAATTACCGGATGCTCAAAGTCTTCTGACGTATCAATTCCTTTTTGAGCATACGAACCCGAGGTGACGATAACTAGAAAGACGATAATTAATAGTAATCTGTTCACGAGATATCGTCCGTTTCCTCTTCACTTTCATAATCGGAGGGATCATCCGGGGTTGCCGTGGGGAATTTTCCGGCTTTGGGTTTTATCCAAAATTCGACCTCGAGTAAATATCGAAAACCGCCGTAATGTATCTTAATTCTCGATTCCGGAATCCCTGCGTCCGTAGCCATTCGGCTTCTCGCTTCGTCGATCAGCGATCTTACGGCGTTCAGGTCGTATTTGCTGCCGTTGGCGTAATAGACCAAAACTCCAGTAAAATCTCTCTCTCGCGCCAGAACCGCGGCGAATTTTGCATCGAACCAGCTGAAGCGCGGGTCTGCGAGCTCAAATTCGTCCGAAAATTCCTTGTTATTCTCGGTCCGTGAATAATCGGGATCGACCTTTCTTTTTTCCGCTTCGGCTTCTTCACGCTCTTTATCGAATTTAGCTTTTACGTGCCGCAGCAGATATTCGTCAAAATCCGAACTATACGGCGGGAAATAACCGTCATCGACCGTTTGCCGGTCGAACAAAAATGTCGTTTTTTTCGGCAGCGTCGGGCGCGGGATCGAGTCGGACGACATCGGCAGATCGCCGCCGGGCGGCACGATCCAAAGTTCAGTAAAACGGCTCTTTCTAAATCCTCCGTCGATAAAGGTTACTCGCGAGACGTCGAAATTGCGAAAGGCAAACTGCCGCCGAATAAACCGATCTGCAGGCTCATCATAGGTCGAGGGCAGCTCGTCCGCGCCGCGATACGTAATTATCGCGCCGGTGTAACCTGGATTTTCCTGTAACGTTACCATCAGTTTATCCAAACGCGCTCCAAAATCGCACTCGGCTATACGTCCGAACTGATCAAGTTTCTGCGGTTCGCGTTCAACTTCCTGTGGAAACGCCGCCGTAACAAAAAGAAGGAAAAAAAGAGCTGCGAAGAGAATTAGTTTTTGGATCATGAGAAAACCCTCCAATAATCAGACAGTTCTAATCGAAAATTTCGGTTAGATCGAGTTCGAAATCTTTCAAAACATTTTCGCCGGAAACCGTTTTTGGAGCTTCGAGAATTTCAACCGAACCATTTTCGCGAAAAACATAAACGCGTTTTTCGACCGGATCGATCAGCCAGCCGAGCCGCACGCCATTTTCAATATATTCCGTCATTTTCGCCCGGAGCCGTTCGACCGTGTCCGAAACCGACCGCAGTTCTATCAAAAAATCCGGCACGATACGCGCAAATCTCTGCTCGCGTTCGTTTTTTGATAGCGCGTAATATTTTTCTTTGGAGATCCAAAAGGCATCCGGCGCGCGTTTTGCGCCGTTCAAAAGCGTGATCATTCCGTCGGATTCGAAGACTTCTCCGCTTCCGTCTTTCGCCGCCCAAATACCTAACTGTACAATGATTTTTGCATTCTTCTTGCTGGAGTCTAAAAATGTCGGAGGCATAACGATAATCTTC
The DNA here is from genome assembly GCA_026129865.1 of Pyrinomonadaceae bacterium. GTDB lineage: Bacteria > Acidobacteriota > Blastocatellia > Pyrinomonadales > Pyrinomonadaceae > JAHCHG01. Next base: position 55,366 of record JAHCHG010000009.1, on the reverse strand, counting down.
CCGTCGGCATCCATTTCGAAGCGATATTCTTCGTTTCGCCGGCAGAATTCGTAAAAGGTCTCATCGGTGAGCTTAAAGATGTTGAGATCAAGCGTAACCGGAATTGACTCGATTTGGGTTATAACTGACATCGATCGATCCTCGTGAAAACATTTTAGCCGATTATTTCAAAAACGGTAAGCTTTTTACCGTGAGTTTCGAGTCGCCGGTCGTCAACTGCGTTCCCTCTTCCAGAAACGCGTATCTAACATAGCCGAGAGCGATCTGTTTTTTAAGAGTCGGCGAATACGCGAAGGAAGTGATCTTCCCTGCGTTCTTATCGTCCGGAGTTTTGATTTCCGCGCCGGCCAAACCTTCGTGAGACGCATCCGGTTCCGGAAGATCTTCAAAGACAAGTCCCGTCAGCTGTTTGGCGACATGACCTCGAAAATGTATTCGCGCTATGACTTCCTGTCCGATATAGCAGCCTTTGCTGTAGCTGATCAATCCGTCGATCCCGATTTCAGGCACGACCGTCGTCTCATCCATGTCCACGCCGTAATGCGGCAAACCGGCTTCGATCCTGAGAACTTCAAATGCCTGATCGGAGACGGGAACAATGCCCGCATCGCGCAGCATCGCTCTCACATCTTCAATTGCGGAGTTATTGACGAAGCAGTAAAACCCGTATTTTCCGATGTCGGCGCAGTTTAAAACGATCAGCTCCGAACCGTTCAATTCAGTTTTAACGACTCTGTTCTCTGCCGGCAGATCGAATGAAAACTTCGGCATTTCGACGCCTTGAACTGAAAAACAGGTAAACTCCGACGTCATGTCCCGAACACGAAAATCGCCCGCGAGCGTAAATCGCTCGAGATTTTTCAAGACCGTTTCATATGTTTCGGCTTCGGTTTCGAAATAGTACGATTCATTGAGCTTCCAAACCTTTACAACTGCCAGCAATCGCCCCTGCGCGTTTGGAAATGCAGCGTACATCCAACGTCCCGATTCCAGATTCTTCACATCGTTTGTGATCAAACCGGTCAAGAACATCTCCGCTTCGCCGCCGGAAACTTCTATGATTCCGCGCCCCGGAAAATCAATAAATCCGGCACCCGTTTCGCGTACCGCCGCATATTCTGTTAAATGAGTTTCGTTCATAATTTTTAACTATAAGAATAGACGATTACCGGTCGAACTTCATCCGGGCGGCGGCTTCAAGATTCGAAATTGCTTCTCCGAGCGCTGCGTAGTCTTTCAGTTGCTGGTCCATTCTGCGGTGCGAAGCGATAACCTGCGGACTCGGATGATAAAGCGGAACCAGTATCTTTGAGTTCCACGAAACAATTTTACCGGCGTGGGATCTAACGAAAAATGAATGATTCTCAAGTAGTTTTAAAGCTTCAAGTGAAACAGCGCCCAGCGTTGCAATTATCTTCGGGTCGATCAGATCGATCGTCCGCCGCAGGAAATTTGCACAGTTCTTGATCTCGCTCTTTTTAGGGTTACGATTCGCACCGTTCGGCTTTCTGGGACTGCAAAGCACGGCGTTCGTGATAAATATCTCTTCTCGCCGCAGTCCGATTGAATCAAGAAGAACCTGAAAATTTTCGCCTGATTTATCGCCCCAAAACGGTCGGCGCGTTCGATCGGCGCCCTGGCGACCGGGCGCTTCCGCGATAAACAGAACTCTCGGGTCAAGGCTGCCGTTGAGTTCGCTCAAAACCGCCGTTTTATCGCGCATTTCCGAACAGATCAAACAGCGCTGCGCTTCAGCGGAAAGCGACAGGAATAGTTTTTGTTTGGTTGAACTCATTTTTTGCGTCGTGTATCGTGAAACTATATCAAAATTACATTTTTACAAGGTATTTAAATGAATCAAATAACGAAAGATCAGGTACTTGAAAAACTTTCCAATATCATCGATCCGGATCTGCGGAAAGACATTGTAACGCTCGACTTTGTAAAAGATCTCGAGATTAGCGGTGGAAAAGTCTCGTTTCGCATTGTTTTAACGACGCCGGCTTGTCCGGTTAAGGAAATGTTCGAAACCGAGGCGGTTCAGCTTGTGTCTTCGATCGAGGGCGTCGAAGATGTCAAGGTCATAATGGATTCGGAAGTTCCGAAGGGTCGCGGAGTCGCGGGAAATATGGCGCTGCCGAATGTTAAGAACATCATTGCCGTTTCGAGCGGGAAAGGCGGAGTCGGAAAATCTACGGTCGCCGTCAATCTTGCGGTTTCGCTTTCAATTGACGGTGCCAAGGTCGGGTTGATGGACGCCGACGTTTACGGACCCAACGTTCCGCTGATGCTCGGCTTGGCGCAAAAACAGCCGTCTGCGTTTAACGGAAAAATTATTCCGCTCGAAGGTCACGGCGTAAAAATGATCTCGATGGCTGTCCTCGCACCTGCCGATAAACCGATGATCCTGCGCGGACCGATGCTTCACGGCATTGTTCGTCAGTTTTTGACCGATGTCGATTGGGGCGAACTCGATTATCTTATCGTCGATATGCCGCCGGGAACGGGCGATGTACAGCTTTCTTTGGCTCAATTAGTACCGGTTCAGGGCGCGGTTCTTGTAACTACGCCTCAGATCGTGTCGTTGGCGGACGTCCGCCGCGCGCTGAAAATGTTTGAAACGGTTGCCGTTCCGGTTTTGGGTGTGATTGAAAATATGTCCTATTTTGTTCCGCCGGATATGCCTGATAAACGGTATGACATTTTCGGAAAAGGAGGCGGAAGCGAGTTTGCAGACGAAATGGGCGTACCATTTCTTGGCGAGGTTCCGCTCGGAATAGAAGTTCGCGAAGCCGGCGACAAGGGCATTCCGGTTGTAATTTCCAATCCCGAATCGCCGCAGGCTCAGGCGTTCCGCAAAACGGCGGAAGAAGTCGCAAGACAGGTTTCCATCGAGGCGATGAAGCCTGAACTAGTAATAATGTCGCGTGGAAAGTAACGGCTGTTCACGTGCAACTTTGACCGCGTACTTGTTATCCTAAAGCAGGTCGGTTAAAATTGACATAATTGTAAAGATTCGTTTTTTGGATCTTTAGGACATATATCAGAAGGAGAATATTTCAATATGGCGTCAGTAGCGGCACCGGATGTAGAAATTAATGTATCGGCTAATGCAGCCGTCGAGATTAAAAAGTTTATGGCGAGCGAAGAAGATCTACCGGAAACGGCAGGACTTCGCGTTCGTGTTGTTCCGGGCGGATGTTCGGGATTTCAATACAGTCTGAACATCGAAGAAGAATCGCGACAGGGCGATTTTATCGTTGATCAACAAGGAGTTCGTCTTTTTATTGACATGTTCAGCGCACAATATTTGAACGGAATTACCGTCGATTACACATCGAATATGATGGGTTCGGGATTCACTTTTGAAAACCCGAATGCGACCGGTGGATGCGGATGCGGAACGTCGTTTTCGGCTTAGTTTTCGCAAAATTTTAAGTAGTGTCCGGCTCATTCGGCAAACTTGAGCCGGACTTTTCTTTTGACCTGGAAAGATCTTTTGTGGAATACGTGGTTTATTGAATCTTTTCTTAAAGTATTCAAGACAACTCGGAACGGATTGCGAAGGCGGAGAAGGGCGGCAGTTATTCTAATTCGAAAAGGAATCGCTGTGCTTTTTTTTTCGTTATCCGTAAGATTTCCGGAAAAAAGTTTCATCTTTCCAGCCAAATTAGGTTAAACTGTTTTCGGGATTTGCAAATCTCTTTCTTTTAGGCGAAAATTTTCTTCGTCTTTAACCAAAATAATCGCAAAAATTAAATAGCATAAAAATTGAAAGCAAAGCTTTCTGCGCGTTTATTTTGAAATTTTAAATATTTTCTGAGGTTCTTCATCTTTTCCGTTTCGGAAGATCAATAAATAATAGGAGTTTTTGTTGATGTCTTTATTCAGATCGTCTGGTTTATCTTTGTGTGTGTTGATTCTATTCTTTTCAAGTGCGGCGTTTGCGCAGGATAGACAGCGAGTAGTAAAAACGGTTGAATCAGCCCCGACAAATGCTCCAACGGTAACAGTTCCAAAAAAGACCACATCAACTTCCCGCCCGACTCTTACAAATTCGATAGTTGTTCAAAACCAGCCTTCATTAGTTAAAAAGACCACATTAGCCAAACCGACAACCGCCGCTCCGGCAGCCGCAGTTTCAAAAAACGCGGTCGGAGTAGATTTTTCGATGCGCAGCGATATGATGGGTTCGATCCAATCAAAGCTTGGAATTCCGTACCTTTACGGCTCGACGGGACCGAACAGATACGATTGTTCCGGTTTTGTCTGGGCGGTATTTAACGAATCGGGAGTTGATTTTCTTCGCTCTAGCGCGCGGACGTTTTGGAACGATTTTGAACCGGTGACCGGCGACGACCGATATAAGTTCGGCACGTTGGTCTTCTTTAACGGTTTAGGTCATGTGGGGATCGTCGTCGACGAGAACGGTTTTTATCATGCTTCTTCAAGCAAAGGCGTTACCTATTCAAAATTTGCGGGATACTGGGAAAAGCGCATCGTAGGATTCCGGAGAATTCCGATCGACAAATATGCTGCGCAGCCGGATTTTTCCAAATAGCAAAATTTCGAAAAGAAACATACGAGCCGAATTCAGAAAGTTGGATTCGGCTTTTTAATTAACCGAGAAAACCCGGGCGCGAAAGACTATCTTTGACCTCCCAAATCACCGTGATCTTTTCGATGGCGACATAGGCAAGCCGATCTTCTTCATCGCGCAGAAAAAGCACGCCGTCGCGGACGTCAGTTATTTCACCACGCACCGACGATCCCGAACCAAACGCGATGTCGACCTCTTTTTCCTTAAGTGTTTTTAAAAATTCTTCCACTAATGACTCCGTCTGTTAGGAAATACCAAAACCAATTTTGGTGAAGCGCTGCGCGACCGGCTGTCACCCAGCGGCTGGGGACGGTGGTTGTTGATGTTTCGTTTTCGGGGACAGTTGAATGTCCTTCAACGCTGAAAGAAAGCGCCGCCGCAATGACAGCAAGATCTTTCGTTGACTGGTCCGTCTGTTTGTGAACTTTGCGCCGGTTAAAACGCTCGATAAAACCTGTGTCGAGTTTTCCGGCGATAAACTCTTCGTCTTCGACGATCTCGCGGAAAAACGGCAGAGTCGTTTTTATTCCGCCGACTTCGTATTCCTTTAGAGCGCGACGCAGACGATCAATCGCTTCTTCGCGCGTTTTGCCGTAACAGGCGAGTTTCGAGATCATCGGATCGTAATAGATCGAAACTTCCGCGCCTTCGTAAATTCCACCGTCATCGCGCACACCGTTGCCTTGCGGAACTCTCAGGCGCGTAATGCGCCCCGGCGAAGGCAGAAAATTATTTTCCGGGTCTTCGGCATAAACGCGGCATTCGATGGCGTGTGTGTTCCAGGAAATTTCGTCCTGCGTGAATGAAAGTTTTTCGCCCCACGCTACGCGGATTTGTTCGCGCACGAGATCAATTCCCGTTACTAATTCCGTAACTGGATGTTCGACTTGCAGGCGCGTGTTCATTTCTAAAAAGTAAAAAGATTTATCAACGTCCGAAACGAGAAATTCGACTGTTCCCGCGCCGACGTAATTTACGGCTTTTGCAACCTTTATCGCCGCTTCGCCCATTTTTGCGCGAAGATCTTCATCGTTGATCGGCGAAGGACATTCTTCGACGACCTTTTGATGCCGACGTTGAATCGAGCATTCTCTTTCGCCCAAGTGAACGTGATTTCCGTGTTTATCTGAAAAAATCTGAATTTCGATATGACGCGGACGAACGATCGCTTTTTCGACGTAAACTGCTGAATCGCCAAAACTTGCGAGAGCTTCCGATTGCGCGGCTTCGAGGGCGTTTTTCAAATCCGCTTCGTTTTCGACAAACCGCATTCCTTTTCCGCCGCCGCCCGCCGATGCTTTTAACATCACGGGAAATCCGTATTTTTTCGCAATTTCAATCGCTTCTTCGGCAGATTCTAAAGGTTCGGTCGTTCCCGGCACAACGGGAACATCGGCTTCAATCGCGATTTTCCGCGCGGACATTTTTCCGCCCATTCCTTCCATCGCTTCGGGCGAAGGTCCGATGAAAGTTATGCCTTGATTTGTAACTTCGCGGACGAATTCGGCGTTTTCCGACAAAAAACCGTAACCCGGATGAATCGCTTCCGCTCCTGATATTTTTGCAACTTCGATAATTTTTTCCCAACGCAGATAACTTTCATTCGACGGCGGCGCGCCGATAAAATACGCCTCGTCCGCCATTCGAACGTGAAGCGCATCTTTGTCCGCTTCGGAATAAACCGCGACGGTTTTGATCTGCATATCGCGGCAAGCGCGAATCACGCGGACGGCGATCTCTCCTCGGTTTGCGATTAGGATTTTTTTGAACATAATTTTCGAAGTTCGAAGTCTTAGTTTGTAGTTATTTTAATTTTGAACTTTGAACTCAAACAAGGATCGATCTTCCATGATGGTTCGGATCGTACCGAACACCGACGCTCGCTCCCGGAGCATATTTGATCGAAGTCCGGCTCTGTTCGGCGCTCAAAATCTCGGACGATTCAAAATCCGCGCCCTGAACGCTGTAAGTGTAGTAAACGATAACATAACCTTCGTCCGTGATCTCATTATCAATAACGACTCCATCGGTAATACGACCCTTGTGCAGGAGCCGATCGCGCATTTGAGCTTCAAGCGCGGCTTCGTCTTTTTTCCTGAAGAGGTCGAAAATTCCCATGTCAATCCAAGTCCAACGGCGGTTTTCCATATCGAGCCCGCAGCCCGTTAACAGCGCTTAATACCGAAGGTCGTTTGATTATTCTCGCTTCGAGCGGTCGTTTTCCCGGAATGTCCATCATTATCAGCCCGAGAAGAATAGTCAAAACACCCTGTCCGGGAACTCCGGGAAGTGAAAGCACGATACCGAGCAGTATAAGAAAGATACCGAGTAGATTTTTTAGTATGACGGCACTCCAACGGACCAGCCAGGGTTTGCCCGGCATAAAATCCTGGGTGTAATGCGAGCTAAAATAGCCCGCCGGAATTTTCACCATTACGATTCCTACGGCAAGGGCGCTGATCGTGAATGAGATGAGGAAAGTTCCAATTCCTAAAAGAACTTTCCCCAGCGTTACCGAAGCCCAAATTGATGAGATCCATTCCATCCGTTGTTGATTCACGCTCCCGATTCCATCGCCTTAAATTCTTTCCAAATAAAGAACATCCGGTGAATAAACGTCCATAGCGAACCGACCGCCAACACCCAGAGAACCTGCGGCATACGATTAAAAAGGAAAAAGTCCGAATTCCAATCCCAGGTCGAAAGCGCGCCGATTATCAGCAGTACAACTCGCTCCGGTCGCTGCAAAAACCCGACATTTGCCTTTACTCCCAGACCTTCGGACCTTGCCGTTGTGTAACTGACCATTACCGAAAACATCATCGCAACGCCTGCCAGAACGGTGTTCAAAAGCGAGTGCTGCGGAATGTTGCCCGCGTAAAACGCGATGATCCCCAAAAAAACGACCATGTCCGACACGCGGTCAAGCGAAGAGTCCAGAAAACCTCCGAATTTTGTAACTCTGCCCGAAAGCCGCGCGACATTTCCGTCGAGCATATCAAAAAGGTTGGCGATGATAAGTACGATCCCAGCCCAGAAAAACTCACCGAAACCGAACAAGATTCCGCATGCGACGTTAATCGAAACGCCGATAACGGTCAGAATGTTCGGACTGACACCGCCAAACGCAAGCCAGCGCACCATCGCATTGATGATACGCATCGCGCCGTTTCCTATGCTTGCTCCGAACATAAATTAGTTCAACGTTCAAAGTTCAAAGTTCAAAATTCGAAGCCTGACAATTAGACTTTGATCTTCGAACTAGAAACCTTGAACTATTCCTGCTTGTCGTGGATCGTATAAAGTTTTGCAATTTCAAACTTTCGGAGACCCTGCTCGGTCCGAACCGTAACTTCGTCCCCTTGTTCCTTACCCATCAGCGCCTGTCCGATCGGCGAAACGGTCGAGATCATTCCATTGTCCGGATCGCTTTCCTCGCTAGTAACCAACCGGTACGTTATTTCAACATCGCGGTCGAGATCGTAAAGAACAAGCTTTGAACCGTAAGCCGCGCTGTCGGTCGGGATCTTTGAAAGATCGACGTCTTTCAATTCGCTAAGGCGCCGCCGGAGCTGCCCGATCCGTGCCGAAACGATCGACTGACGTTCAAGCGCAGCCTTGTATTCGGCATTTTCGCGCAGATCGCCAAATTCGCGGGCTTTTTGAATTTCCTTTGGTAATTTAAAATGTATCTCTTCTTCGAGCAGGTCTAATTCTTCCTGAATTTTTTTTCTGACTGATTCCATAATATCAACTAATAATCGGCACTCTAGAGAAATTTTTACATTCTCCAAAGTAACCGATAAATTTAACAAAACCTAGTTTCCGCGAACGTTTGGCGCGGCAAAACTTATTCCGATATCGCGCGCAGTTCGCACGAGCTGTCCTTCGACATTTACGGTCTTAACATTAGCGATCGCTTCGGACAGGGGAACGGTCGAAACCCGGTTCGCCTGCAGCGCGACCATTTTTCCACGCTCGCCTTCGGCTAACGCCCGAACCGCGCACGCGCCGAAATTAGTTCCCAACATTCTATCAAACGCGTTCGGGCTTCCGCCACGTTGAAGATGACCTAAAACTACGCAGCGCGATTCTTTGTCGATCATTTCCTCTAACCGCCTGCGAATATGTTCGCCAATGCCGCCGAGCCGGAATTCCTTTTGATCTAAAAAGATCTCAGATTGACCGACTTCGCACGCGCCTTCGGCGACGACAATATTTGTAAATTTCGACCCGGCTTTTTCACGCTGATGGATCTTTTTGATCATTGCCTCGAACGAGAACGGAATTTCCGGGATCAAGATCACATCGGCGCTTCCGGCTAATCCGGCGTGCAGGGCGATCCAGCCGGTGTTCCGACCCATTACCTCAAGGATCATCACACGGTCGTGCGACGCAGCAGTTGTATGAAGCCGGTCGAGCGCTTCGGTTGCAATGTCGATCGCGGTCATAAAACCAAACGTAAGTTCGGTTGCCGAAAGATCGTTGTCGATGGTCTTCGGAACGCCGATGACCGGAAATCCGCGACGGTGAAATTTTTCCGCGATCGCCAGAGTTCCTTCGCCTCCGATCACGACGAGCGCGTCGATCTCGTGTTTTCGTAAATTCGATAGGGCTTCTTCGATCGGCATATCGGGAACGATCATTTTACCGTCAACGACCTTGCAAAAACTTCCGCGATTTCTGGTGCCGAGGATCGTTCCGCCGCGCGGCAAAATTCCGCTTACCGACTTATTTGTAAGCTTTGTCAGCTGCGTTTCGCCTAAAATGCCTTCGAAACTGTCTTCGATACCTATGCATTTCATCCCGAATTTCAACGTCGCCGTGCGAACGACCGCACGGATCACTGCGTTCAAACCCGGGGCGTCGCCGCCGCCTGTCAAAATTCCGATCTGTTTATACATAATGAAAAAAAGGGTATTTGAAAAATGTTAATTGTAGTTTACAAAACTGCAATTAACAAAAAATCATCGACCCTTTTCGGATAAATTTCAGCTTCCTTTTACCTTCGAATGCTCGTGAAATTCGCCGTATTCCGGATACTCCTTTGTTACAAAACTTCCGGGACGGGTGTTTTCGGAAAGCAGATTCAATGCATCGAGCAATACGTTTCTCTGAAGCTGCTTGATATTCGGTTTCCCTAAACTGTTGCCGATCTTAAAACCATTCGGATAGAGCGCGCGCGGCGGTCGCATTTGAGCCGACACTTCGGGGCTGACGGTTATCAAGACCGTCGGTGTTCCGCGCATTTCTATTTCACGTTGAACCGCGACAACTGTGCGGTGGCAAACGTTCGGTCAGCCGCCGGTTAAGATGACTGCATCGGCACGCGATCCGCGGTCGATCTCATCTGCGATCTGCGGAGCGGTTTCGTCATACATCTGCTTCAGACGCATCGTATAGCCCATATATCCTATATGTTTCCGCGCGAGTCCGCCGATAACGCCGTCGTCGACCAGTTCCCGCAAACGATCGATCGGAAAAACCACATTGATGTCCTGATCGGCATCGGCATGGTCGTAATGATGATGCGTAACCATCAGATCGGACGATCGAACGTTTTCATCCATCACTCGATAGCTCAGATCGCCGAGCTCATCTTCTATATTAAATACTTCCTGATCTTTTCTGTGGACGCCTGCTGCCGAAACGATCGCGATCGTAGCCTTGCTCAGATCGCCGTCAAACGGCGTAAACGGCACACATTTCCTCGAAAAATTTGTCATATGATCTATCTAAATCTATTTATCAATTCGAACAATCCTAAACCGATCGCCGCGCCAAGTGCGCCGCCGATCGCCCCGCCGAAAACTCCTTCCAACGCGAACACGAACCGGACAAGCATCAAACCTAAAAAAACGCCGAAAGCGACGCAGATTATCTGCAGGATCGAAATTTTCGGTTTTTCTCCAGCCATATTTCCGGTTAAAAGAAAATCAGCCGAGTACCTTTCGGATAAACGGCTGATTCGATATTGCTTAGAGTCTTTTCAGAACATCAAACAATTCTTCATTGTCCGGCTGATCGCCAATATCATGAATGTCTTTGTAAGCGATCTTTCCTTCTTTATCGACGATGAAAAGCGCGCGTTCGGAAATTCCGTCACTGTCGCGCCAGGCGCCGAATTGTTTTGCGACCTCACCTTTCGGGTGAAAATCGGCTAAAAGATCGTATGACAAACCGCCGAGGCTTTTCGCCCAGGCAACATGGCTCGGTATGCTATCGACTGAGATACCCAAAACTTGGGCATCGTATCCTTCAAAGCGCGATTTATCGGCTTCGTAGGAAGGCATTTGAACCGTTCAAACAGGCGTCCAATCCAAAGGATAGAACGCAATTACAACATTTTTTCCGCGCAGGTCCGAAAGCTTTACCTTCTTGTCTTTATCAAGATGGCTCGCAAGTTCGAAATCCGGAGCGGTATCTCCAACATTTACCATTTATTATGCGTCTCCTTAATTATCAATTTTGGTTATTAAACCTAAAACAGCTTAACGGGAAGCGAGATTCTATTCAAGTGGATGCCCGAAAACCCGAAAAAACGAACTGCCGATACGACTTTGATCAATTTCGCGCCAAATTCATTTCCAAAAGCCTTTTGGCTTCCGGCAGCGCGTCGATCGCTTTTCGCACCTGAACGTCGTTTTCCAGAGAAACCTGCTGTCCGGCTTCGTTCGAATTATTCGCCGTCGCGATCTCTTCTCTGATCCGCGCTTTAACGTAGGTCAGCTGCGAATTGATATTCGCGGCTGTCAGACCGCTCTTCGGATCTTTAACGGCAAATTCGCGAAACGCCTCAACAAGTTTCTCGCCCGCCTGAAATTCGTTCGGCGCAACGGTCGGTTTGTAATTTTGTTTGTCCACCTTGTACGATTCGAAACCCTTGATCTGTCCTGAAACGAGTTCGCGAACAAAGAAAAATGCAGATTCATTGATCCGTGCAAGCAGCGGCGTATATTCGAGCCCTTCGGCTTCGAGGTCCGGCACAATACCGCGTCCGCCGTAAAAAACGCGCCCGCCTGCTGTTGTTACCGGAGTTCCGGCGGGTTTCGGAGCACCGTCCTCTTCGCCGTGATGCGTATAGTAATCATAGATCGAACCGCTCGAATAGTCGCGCTGCAGCGAACGACCGAACGGAGTGTAGTATCTTGCCGTTGTTAAGGTTAAGCCTGTTCCGTAAGGTAGCCGGAAAACCCGCTGAACAAGTCCCTTTCCGAAACTTTCAGTTCCGACCACGAGCCCTCGTCCGTAATCCTGAAGAGCTCCTGCGACGATTTCCGAAGCGGACGCCGATCCGCCGTTTATCAATACGACGAGCGGAAAATTCTCCGGATTACTCGTTTCGGTCTTTAATTCTTCAGCGGTTGAATATTGTGTGCGCCCTTTTACCGAAACGACCGTTTGCCCTTTTGAGACAAATTCACCGACAACCTCACGCGCCTGCTGCAGCAATCCGCCGGGATTTCCGCGAAGATCGAGAACGAGGCTTTTCATTCCCTGCGCCTTCAATTCGTCTATGCTCTGGCGAACTTCGTCTGCTGTCGTTTCCTGAAAACCGCCGGTCAAACCGACATAACCGACCTCAGGCGTCAGCATAAAATAATTGCGCACCGATGGAAGCGGCACGCCGCCGCGAACGATATCGAAGGAGATCGGGTCTTTCGAACCCGCGCGTTCAACCTTAACGTTTACTGTCGTTCCTCTTTCGCCGCGGACATTTTTCGAAACCTCTGCGCTCGTCCATTCTTTGGCATCCTTGCCCTCGACTTCTACAAAACGGTCTCCGTACTTGATTCCAGCGCGGTCTGCCGGCGTATTCGGAATTACCGATTGAACATAAACGCCGTCGCGATGCTGCAGGATCGAAACTCCGATACCGTAAAATTGCGAAGCCTGTTCTTCATAGAGTTTCTTAAATTCATCCCGAGTAAAGAATGCAGAATGCGGGTCGAGCGTCCAAAGCATGCTCTGAATCGACGTTTCGGTGATCTTTTCATGATCGATCTTTCCGACGTAATTTTCATCGATCATCTGCAAAACTTCGCGATAATCGGAAACGACCGCAGATGTTGAGAGTTCGTTTTCGGCAGCGGTTTTCGTCGGCAAACGTCCAAATATGCCTCCGAGAATTGCCCCGGTCAATACCAGTAAAACAGCTGTAATGACGAATTTCTTATTCATATAAAACATTAAAAAAGCAGGTAAAACTATATCATAAATTTGTTGCCGTTCGGGAGGTCGGCGTTGTCGCGAATGCTTTCGATTTGATACTTTGCGCGTCTTTTTTGATAAGGAAAAAGCACTGTAGGTCAGATTCAATACCAAAACCAAGGAGAACGAGAGCGAAATGTTTGATGCAGATTTACTTTTTTTCAACAAAAACTTACCATTACATCTTTGTAAAATGAATCCATCTCTTTCCATTATAATTCCGGCTTATGAAGAGCAGGGACGGCTCGGAACGTCGGTGCTCAAGATACTTTCGTACATTCAAAAAGAAAAGCTGAACGCCGAATTGATCATTGTCGATGACGGATCGAAAGATAAGACCGGAGACCGCGCGAAAACGGCATTTGCGGAATTTCCGGAAATTCCGACGAAATTCATCCGCTACGAAGAGAATCGAGGAAAAGGATTCGCAGTGATCACCGGACTGCGCGCAGCTAAAGGCGATATCGCGCTTTTCAGCGACGCCGATCTCTCCACGCCGATCGAAGAACTGCCGAAACTCGTCGAACCGATCAAAAATGGAGATTTTGACGTTACCTTTGGCTCGCGTGCGCTCGACAGAAGTTTGATCGGTGTTCATCAGCCGTGGCGGCGCGAACAGGGCGGTAAGGTTTTCAACTTTATAGTTCGAACGCTGACGGGTCTGCCGTTTTGGGACACACAATGCGGTTTCAAAGCGTTCAACATGAAAAAGTTTCGCCCGCTTTTAGACGTTATGAAGATCGACCGGTTCGGCTTCGACGTGGAATTTCTCTATGTTGCCAATCTTCACGGTCTGCGGTTGAAGGAAATTCCGGTCCGTTGGGATCACGACGAAAGAACAAAGGTCAATGTTTTCAGAGATTCGCAGCGAATGTTCAACGAGGTTCGGTTAATTCGAAAAAATGCGAAGAACGGAGCTTATCGATTGAAGGAACCAACTCCCGAAACGGCGAAATCATTTGCAAGTACCGAGCAATAGATTTCGAGCATAGGCAGGACGCTTGCGCTCCATTCGAATTTGGCATAATTTCATTGATATATGACCGCCAAACTTAATGTAAACATCGACCATGTTGCGACGATCCGCGAGGCTCGAAAAACTATCGAACCGAGCATAATCGGCGCTGCCGTCATCTGCGAACAAGCGGGCGCTGACGGAATTACGGTTCATTTACGCGGCGACCGGCGGCATATTCAGGACCGAGACATCGAACTCCTTCGCGACGTCGTAACGACATATCTTAACGTAGAAATGGCGGCGACCGATGAAATGATGAAGATCGCTTTGAAAACTCAGCCCGACGCCGTTTCGCTCGTTCCGGAAAAGCCGAACGAAATTACCACAGAAGGCGGGTTGGACGTCATTAAAAATATAGACGCCGTCGGAAAAGCAGTAAAAACGCTTCGCAACGCGGGCGTTTTCGTCAGCATTTTCCTCGATCCGGTGCTCGAACAGATAGAGGCAGCCCAGCGGATCGGCGCGCAGCAGGTAGAACTTTGCACCGGCGAATATGCCGAATTCACCCTCGGAGCAAAAGCCGCGCACGGCGAAGGTGCGATGAACGCAGCTCAGGAAATACGCCGCATACACAACGCCGCCGTTCACGCTCACGGACTCGGGTTAAAGGTCGCCGCAGGTCACGGTTTAACCTATCGAAACGTCGGCGCGCTCGCGCAGATATCCGAAATTACCGAGTTTAACATCGGACATAACATCATTTCACGATCGGTTTTTGTCGGTTTATATCGCGCCGTCGAGGAGATGATCAACGCTATTTCAAAACAAAAAATTTAGTCGACAAATTCGAGATATTCCGATAATGCCGCGATTATCGTTTCCGGTGTCAGATCTGACTGTTCGATCTTTCGCTCGAATCTTATGTTGAACCGCGATCCCGCCTGCAGCCGCTTGTCCTGAATTCGCTGTTTCGCAATTTCTTCCGCCGCTGCGACCGCGGCGTCATTTCGCGCATTTTCGCGCTCGCGGCGTCGTTTCAAATCGCTGATCTCCTCTTTGATCTCACGTCTTTTCCGTTCGTCCGTCGTTCGCTTCAAATCCTTTTCAAGATTCTTCTCGCGTTCGCTTTTCGAAGCAGAATCTACATAAACCGACGGAGATGTTTCATCTGTCCAGCCGCCATAACCTCCGCCGCCAAGCTGAAATTCAATATGCTTATCTTTGACCTTGATCTTTGTGATCATTATCCGGTCTCCGTCGCGAACGCCTGTACCGTACTTCTTGATCAGATCGCGATAATGACCAAGGTCCAGGGCTCGCCGGCGTTCGGGGTAAACGTTTACCCCGCCTCGCGATGCCGGCATGTCGATCTTGACCTCGACTTTTCGTCCTTCAAAATAATCTCTAAGTTCAGACTCCGATTGCCCGAAAATGCTCGAAAACAGCGACAAAATTACGATCGCCGGTAACCCAAACAGCTTCAAAATATTCATATATCAATTTAAGTAAATCTACCTAGTTTTGGCGCAGATTTATGCCCCAATAGGTAAAGCGTATTTGTTTAGAAGTTTCGATCAGCTGATTTCTTAAAAATCCGATTTTGTGTAAACGCGATAATGGAATAAATTCGTTATTGATCTAGTCTTAAGAAAATCTGCAAAAATCCGGAAGTTATCGAAATGAATTTAAGCCGTTTTTGTTTTCAACGACCGGCATTTTATTTCGATCTTTAAGCAATTTGATTCGGGAAACTTATTATGAATTTTGGTTTCATCATTGATAACCGCAAATGTATCGGCTGCCACGCCTGCACGGTCGCTTGTAAATCGGAACACGACGTTCCGATCGGCGTAAATCGCACCTGGGTAAAATATATCGAAAAGGGTGAATTTCCCGACACGCGCCGCCTTTTTAGCGTGATGCGCTGTAATCATTGCGCCGACGCGCCGTGTGTCGAGATTTGTCCGACAGAAGCGCTTTTTACGCGCAAAGACGGCATCGTTGATTTCGACGACCGCCGCTGCATTTCCTGCAAAGCCTGCACACAGGCATGTCCGTATGATTCGATCTACATCAATCCCGACACGATGGTCGCGCAAAAATGCAATTATTGTTCGCACCGCACCGACATCGGTTTAGAACCCGCGTGCGTCGTCGTCTGCCCGGAACACGCGATCATTTCGGGCGATATGGACAATCCGCAGACGGAAATTTCGCAACTTCTGGCGCGTGAAACCGTTTCGGTCAGAAAAGCGGAAAAAGGAACGAATCCCAAACTCTTTTATATTGACGGCGACAAAGTTTCCTTAAATCCGACGGAAACGAATCAAAGCGCGGATTATATGTGGTCGAGCCAGGCGGCAGGCGTTGGAAAATACGCGAAATATGCCGAACAGCGCATTAACGAAGGCGGAAACGCGACCGCTAGGGAACGTGCAGCAATCGAAGGCAGAAACGCGACCGCTAGGGAGCATGCAGCAATCGAAGGCAGAAACGCGACCGCTAGGGAGCGTGCAGGTTCTGCGCCTGCGACAACTTTCGTCCAGATCGAACCGCGCACGAAAAAAGCGCGCAGAGTTTATGACGCTCCGGCAAAAGGAATTCTCTGGGGTTGGGAAGTTTCGGCGTATATTTTGACCAAAGCAATCGCGGCGGGCGCGTTTTTGCTTCCGCTCGTCGGCGGTTATTTTATGGAAATGCCGCTGCTTATCAAACAGATCGGTGCGATCGTTTCATTAATTTTCCTGACGATCACAGGCATTTTGCTGATCATGGATCTCGGCAGACCGGACAGATTTTTGTATGTCTTGTTTCGCCCGCAATGGAAATCTTGGCTTTCGCGAGGTTCTTATATCATAACCATTTACGGCGGATTATTGACTTTGTGGCTGATCGCTTCGTTTACAGGGTTTACCGAAATTCTAAAATATATCGAACCATTCGGCATCGTGTTCGCGCTTCTGTCGGCAGTTTACACCGCGTTTCTTTTTGCACAGGCAAAAGGCAGAGATTTCTGGCAATCTCCGATGCTCGGACTGCATATGATAATCCATTCGCTGATGGCTGGCTTTGCGGTTTACCTTATCGTGCATCTGTTTTTGAACGTGAATGTCGGTTTTACGATGGTTTTGATCTTTCTTTCCATTGTTTCGATCGTTTTTCACCTTATAACTTTGGCAATCGAATTGACCACAACTCATTCTACAGATGATGCGCATAAAACGGTCGAAATGATTACAAAAGGACAATTTTCGTGGTTGTTCTGGTGGGGAATGATCGCTGTCGGAAACTTTCTGCCCCTCGCGCTTTTATTTACCGGAAACATTATTCTTTTCGCCATAGCCGGAGTTTGCATTTTAATCGGCTTGGGCTTCGCCCAGCACATCTGGGTAAAAGCACCGCAGTTGATTCCATTGAGTTAGGATTTATTGCCCGCGGAATGCGCGGAAAGGCGCGGAAAAAGAAAGAATTTTAAAGGTTTTTCAAAATTAAAATAAGGTTTTAAGAGATTCATTGACGATAATAAATACAAAAGAATTTTCCGCGTTTTCCGCGTATTCCGCGGGCAAAAACAAGATATGTCTTTAATTTACGAACAAGAAACTTACAAAATTCTCGGCGCCTGTTTTGAAGTTTACAAGCAAAAGGGCAGTGGTTTTACTGAAGCCGTTTATCAAGAATGTTTGGCGATAGAATTTGAAATGCAGAATATTCCCTTCATCGCTCAAGCCAAAATTCAACTTGATTACAAGGGCAGAGTTTTAGAACAGTTTTTTGTTCCCGACTTTATTTGTTTCAACAAAATAATTGTGGAAATTAAAGCGCTGACTCAAATTATCGACTTAAATAAATCGCAAACATTAAATTACTTGAACGCAACAAATTTTGATCTGGCATTACTCGTAAATTTCGGGCACTGCCCAAAATTGGAACATAAACGAATCGCCAACACCCAAAACAAAAGTTTAGACTTCAGTATCAGAAACGAGATTGATAGCTGGTATAAGCAATAAAAATTTTCCGCGTCCTTCCGCGCATTCCGCGGGCAATAAAAAAATTCCTATGAAACACAAACCGTCATTCATCGAAACAATCGCCGAAAAGCTCGGCTTGATCGAAAATCTGCATCCGTCGCTTGCCGCCGAAGAAATTCCGCATATGAACGAGCCCGGAGAATTGTCGAATTATCCGCCGCCGGAAAAATGGGACGACTGGACGGAATACGAAGCGACGAGCGGACAGAAGCGCGAGAAGAAAAATTATACGATCGTGCCGACGACCTGTTTTAACTGCGAATCGGGGTGCGGTTTATTGAGCTATATTGACAAAGACACGAACAAAGTCCGCAAGTTTGAAGGCAATCCGTATCATCCGGGCAGTCGGGGAAGAAATTGCGCGAAAGGTCCGGCGACGATCAATCAGATAAATGATGTTGACCGCATTTTGTATCCGATGAAGCGCAAAGGAACGCGCGGTGCGGGCGAATGGGAAAGAGTTTCGTGGGATGAAGTTTTGGACGATATTGCCGAAAAGATCCGCAAGGCTTTGATCGAAAAACGCAATAACGAAGTCGCCTATCACGTCGGTCGTCCGGGACACGAAGGTTTTATGGACCGCATTCTGCAAGGCTGGGGTGTTGACGGGCATAATTCGCACACGAATATTTGTTCCGCCGGAGCGCGTTTCGGCTATGCGATGTGGCAAAATTACGACCGACCTTCGCCCGATCACGCGAATGCCAGATTCATTCTTTTGATCTCGGCGCATTTAGAATCGGGGCATTATTTTAATCCGCACGCGCAGCGCATTATCGAAGGAATGATGAACGGCGCAAAGCTCGCGGTAATGGATCCGCGACTTTCAAACACCGCTTCGATGGCGGATTATTGGATGCCGACGCAGCCCGGAAGCGAAGCCGCCGTCCTGCTTGCGATCGCCAATATCCTGCTGCAGAACGATCTTTACAACGCCGAATATATGAAAAACTGGGTGAATTGGCGCGATAGTTTGCGCGAAATATGGAGCGCGGACACTCCTGTCCGCGTGAGCGCGAAGCGCGAAAAAGGCGATTTCGCCGTTTCCGGCGATGCGGACAGGAGTGTCCGCGCTCCAAGAGAAATCACATTTGAAAATTTTATTGACGAACTCAAAAAACTCTACGCCGAATATACGCCCGAATTTGCCGAACAAGAATCTGGCGCGAAGGCGGAAATGATCCGCGAGATCGCGCAAAAGATCGGCGAAGCCGGAACACGTTTCGCGTCGCACAACTGGCGCAGTGCGGGATCGGGGAATCTCGGCGGTTGGGCGGTCGCGCGTTGTTTGCATTTTCTGAATGTTTTAACGGGAAGCGTCGGCACGGTCGGCGGAACTTCGCCTTCGGCTTGGAACAAATTCAAACCAAAAGGTTTCAGCAATCCGCCCGCGCAAAAATTCTGGAACGAACTTCATTTTCCGAACGAATATCCCTTAGCGCATTACGAAATGAGTTTTCTGTTGCCGCATTTTTTGAAAGAAGGACGCGGAAAATTGGACGTTTATTTTACGCGCGTATTTAATCCGGTTTGGACGTATCCCGACGGATTTATGTGGATCGACGCTCTTTCCGACGAATCAAAGATCGGAATGCACATCGCGCTCACGCCGACGTGGAACGAAACGGCGTATTTCGCCGATTACGTCTTGCCGATGGGACACGCTTCCGAGCGGCACGACCTTGTTTCATACGAAACTCATTCGGGTTTATGGATCGCTTTTCGCCAACCTATCTTACGCGAAGCGGCGCGGCGGCAGGGCAAAGAGGTCGAATACACGTACGAAGTAAATCCGGGCGAAGTTTGGGAAGAAGACGAATTTTGGTTTGAGCTTTCGTGGCGCATTGATCCCGACGGAAGTTTGGGAATTCGCGAACATTTCATCTCGCCGTATCGTCCGGGCGAAAAAATTACGATCGACGAATATTATCAATATATTTTTGAAAACGTCGAAGGTTTGCCCGAAAAAGCGGCGGAAGAAAATTTAACGCCGCTCGAATATATGCGTAAATACGGCGCGTTCGAGGTCGAAGAAATGTCTTACAACAAACATCTTCACGCGCTTTCCGAAGAAGAACTAAAAGACGCGGAAATTGACGAAACGACGGGCGAAGTCCGCAAAAACGGTAAAAATATCGGCGTGATGATCGAAGGAATTGCGCGGACGGGTTTTCCGACACCTTCCCGACGGCAGGAATTTTATTCAACGACGATGAAGGATTGGAAATGGGCAGAATACGCCGCGCCAGTCTATATCAAAAGCCACGTTCATCCCGAAACTTACGATAAATCGAAAAATGAAATTACGCTCGTGCCGACATTTCGCTTGCCGACCTTGATTCACAGTCGCTCGGGAAATGCCAAATGGCTCGCCGAAATCTCCAACCGCAACCCGCTCTGGATCTCGGTCGAAGATGCCGCGCGTTGGGGCATCAAAACGGGCGAACTTGTCCGCATCAACACGGACATCGGCTATTTCATCAACAAAGCGTGGGTTACGGAAGGAATGAAACCCGGCGTTGTCGCCTGTTCGCACCATCTCGGCAGATGGCGCAGAGCGCAGGACGCGACCGCAAACCGTTGGGCGGTCAATCAGGTAACGATCAACGAAACCGAAAGCGGCAAATGGAAAATGCGCGTCGTTGACGGCATTCGCCCGTCAAAATCGAGTGATCCCGACACGGCAAGGATCTTCTGGTCGGACGGCGGCGTTCACCAAAACATCACATTCCCCGTCCATCCCGACCCGATTTCGGGAATGCACTGCTGGCATCAAAAAGTCTCAATCGAAAAAGCTCACGCGGAAGATAAATACGGCGACGTTTTTGTTGATACAAACAGATCGATGGAAATCTACAAAGAATGGCTAGAACTGACCAGACCCGCGCCGGGTCCGGACGGGTTAAGAAGACCGCTCTGGCTTAATCGACCACTGAGACCGGTTGAGGAGATGTTTTATCTACCCAATAATAAAGAATGAACTCAATAAAATATGTCAATAAAAAACTTACACGATAAGCCATTTGATGAAAGCACGATTGCCAAACTTGAAATATTTGAGGATTATGCTCAAGCCTGGATTCCCACATTTGTGATGCAAGGCGTTTCGACTATTTGTATTTTCGATTTCTTTGCAGGAACGGGTTATGACAAAAACGGGATAGCGGGAAGTCCGATTCGTATTCTTCAAAAAATTAAAGAACAGGTCATTCCAATTTTCCAAAGAAAAGTTAGAATTAGAGTCTATTTGAATGAATTCGACAAAAAAAAATTTGAATTGTTGAAACAAGCCTGTTCAGATTTTCTTGAGGAAAATGACCATGTTGGACGAGCAGTTGAAATTGAATACTCAAACGAAGATTTTGAGAATTTATTTCCCAAACTATTGCCTGTTATTAAGGAATTTCCGTCCTTAGTTTATCTTGACCAAAATGGCATAAGATTTCTTTCCGAAAAATACCTTTTAGAATTAGAAAGAACTCGGCAAACAGATTTTCTTTATTTTGCTTCTTCCTCCTATCTTTGGCGATTAGGTGAAGGAAAAGAATTTAAAGCTCATTTGGATATAGATATGTCGGAAGTTAAAAAAGAACCTTACAAGTTTGTTCATCGTTCCGTTATCAAACAATTAAAGAAAAAATTGCCAGATCAAACCGAAATAAAACTTTATCCGTTTTCAATCAAAAAAGGCGCAAATATCTACGGCATTATTTTCGGCGCTTCTCATCCGAGAGCAGTTGAAAAGTTTTTATCAGTTGCTTGGAAACGAAATGAAACTAACGGCGAAGCAAATTTTGATATTGACGACGATGATTTAAAAACTCAACAATCATTGTTTGGCGACCAACCGTTGACAAAAATTGAAGCATTTCAAAAAAGCGTGAAAGAAAAAGTTTTGTCGGGCGAAATCTCCAATAATTTGCAAGCATTTGAATATGCTTTGAATGAAGGACACTTAGGAAAACATGCTGCTGAGGTACTTAAGGAAATGAAAAAGAACGAAGAAATTACCTTTAACGGAACTTCACCGTTGGTCACTTACGATCAAGTTTATAAAATAAAAAGGAAGATAAACTACACAATTTTATAAATATGAAACAGAGCAAAATTGAATGGACCGAAGCAACGTGGAATCCTTCAATCGGTTGCGACAAAATCTCAGCGGGATGCAAACATTGTTACGCTGAAGTCATGGCGAAAAGACTTCAAGCAATGAAATCGCCCGATTATGAAAACGCGTTTAAATTCAAAATTATACCTGACCGACTTGAAACACCTCTCAGAGTGAAAAAGCCGACAAAATTTTTTGTAAATTCAATGAGCGATTTGTTTCACGAAGAAATGCCTTTTGAGTTTTTAGATAAAGTTTTTGAAACAATCCGCAAATCACCGCGACATACTTATCAAATTTTGACAAAACGCGAGAAAGTTTTGGAAAGTTATTTTCAAAACAGAACTGTTCCTGACAATGTTTGGTTAGGCGTTACAGTTGAAATCAAGAGCAAGAAAAATCGAATTGATGTTTTGCGGGATGTTGACGCAAAGATTCGTTTTCTTTCGGTTGAACCGTTGCTTGAAAGTCTTGGCAAGATTGATTTGACCGATATTCATTGGGTAATTGTTGGAGGCGAAAGCGGACACGGCGCAAGACCGATGAAACCTGAATGGGCGATTGACATTCAAGAACAGTGCGATG
Organism: Pyrinomonadaceae bacterium; assembly: GCA_026129865.1. GTDB lineage: Bacteria > Acidobacteriota > Blastocatellia > Pyrinomonadales > Pyrinomonadaceae > JAHCHG01. The sequence continues at coordinate 32,867 of JAHCHG010000009.1, read as the reverse complement.
AACAAGATGTTTCATTTTTCTTTAAACAATGGGGGGCTTGGGGTGAAGACGGTCAACGACGAAGTAAAAAAGCTAATGGCAGATTTCTTTTAGGGAAAGAATGGAACGAAGAACCTTCTTTTGAAATCGCTTTCGCATAATTTAAGCGATTTTAGCATCTTAGAATTACCAGTCGAGAAACGAATTCTGCACATCTTTACTTTCGCCGTTCACGTGCGGGACACTTGACCGTCGGGCGCGGGCGGGCAGCTGAGATTCGCGGGCAGGGGATCTCGACACCGGCTTTCGCACGACCTTTCTTAAAAAACTATTTCTGATGACTTTATCGTGACCAATCCTGCACCGTTAAATCCGGTACTTGTTCAAAGTCCTTCAAGTTTCGGGAAATCAAAATCGCTTCATTTGCAATTGCAATTGACGCGATCTTTAAGTCCATCGAACCGACGCGGATTTTGTTTGATTTGAGATTTTTGAAGATTTCGGCGGCTTTCTTGTCAAATTCGATAATTGTTAGAGTTTTGAAGTAATCGAAGTATTGTTTTAGCGTTTCGTAAGCAAAAACCTGTTCTTCAATCGAACGCATTTTGGCTAAATAAGACATCCAGCCGCGCATTTGTTCCTCATAAGTGATGATGGTTGTAACAATTTCATTGCTTGGGAATTCGTCGAGTTTTGCTTGCAGACGAAAATACGGCTCGCCTGTTTGCCGTTCGAGCAAACTGAGACAATCGGTGTCGAGAATTATCATTTAGTCATCCTCAAAATCCTTTTGAGATTCACGATATTCACGTCCGAGTCTGGTCGCTTCTTCATAAGCCGGATTTCCGCCGAATTTTGGGATCTGTTTATACCACGGTTTTCCGACGTTGCCGGTCTTCTCGGTTTTGCTTTTTAACAAAGCAACTTCCGCCTCTAAGATTTCTAATCTCTTTTCGATTTCGTTGTTCGTCATATCAAAAATATATTACCACAGCAGAAATTTGATTCAGTAAATTTAGAGCCCTCGCAAATTCCGATAATTTGAATGTTTCGGGCGGGTAAAAGACATCTAAAATATCTCGTTTCCGTACTATTCTTTATTTTATTTGTTGCTAAAAATTACCGCGGTCGAGCGTGCATATATTGTCGAGGCGGGAAAAAAGACCTGCAACGCGATAAAAGATCACGTTTTCAAGGGCGATCCGGATGTTCCTGTAACGAAATATCCCGTTTTTCCAACGGGCGAACATCCAAAACCTTTTACGGTCGGCAGTTACCAGCGGTTTTTGAAGCACAATAAGCGGTTCAAAATTGCGGTTGTTAATTGAGATCGAGCTCAAACCCTTTTTTGGAATGTACTTATGCCCGCCTCCAATGAGCACGCCCGTCATGAACGTCAATGCTGTGGACGCTTCCACCGGCGAATTGGTGGTCAATAAACCGATCTCGTTTACGATCACGTCCCTTTCGAACTATTAATTCCTTTATTTTGAAAATTGGGCACCGGTTAATTCATTGCGGTGCCGCGAAATATGGGTCGCATTATCAATGTTCGAATCTCAATTGCTCGGGTTTAAGTTTTTCACTTAGGTCGCAGCGATGATCGGTGATTCGTAAAACCGAGGCGCTTGTTTAACTATTCGTTTATCTCTAAATGTTTCTCGGGAGTCTTCCGTTGCTCGTAACTGCTTTCGCGGTCTCGGATAGTTTCAATCCTTCCAATCTTAAATTTTCCGAAAAAAGAGCGCACTGCCGATTTGCAACGCGCTTTTTCATTTTTGATCATTTAAGCAATTCTGCGAAATGTTCTATTCTCAGAATTAGACGGATTAAAATTATGGAATGGATCTTTTGGATTTTTTTAGGACTGTTTGCGATCTCGCTCATTTCCAGCGCAATTACGGCGTATCGTTATCGAAAGCAGATTCAGGCTGCGTGGATGATGTACCGGGCGTTTCGGCAAATGAAGCAAAAATCCAAACCCACGGCGCGCGATATTCCTGAAAAAGCAGCCGCATCCGATTCTCCGCTCGTCCGCTGCTCGAAATGTCAGAAATGGACGCCTCAGGACGGCGCCGTCAAATTGAAGTCAAATTTCTTCTGTTCGCATCAATGTATGGAGCAGTCTTTCGCGAGAAATTAGTTTTTCATATCCGAAAGACGTTTAAATAAAAACTGCAAAATTACTTCAGAACCGTTTTCAGCGCCTGTCCGGTATACGATCCTTTTACTTTTGCCACCTTTTCCGGGGTTCCCTGCGCGACGATCTTTCCACCGCCCTTGCCGCCTTCGGGACCGAGATCGATCACGTGGTCTGCAGATTTGATGACATCGAGATTATGCTCGATGACGATCACTGTATTGCCGAGATCTACCAATCTCTGCAAAACGTCCAGAAGTTTATGAACATCTGCAAAATGCAGCCCGGTCGTCGGTTCGTCGAGGATATAGATCGTCTTACCGGTCGCGCGTTTTGAAAGTTCCTTGGCAAGTTTTATCCGCTGCGCTTCGCCGCCGCTCAGGGTCGTTGAGGATTGCCCGATCTTGATATAACCAAGTCCCACATCGAGCAGCGTCTGCAGCTTCTGTTTAATGTTCGGAATGTTCTCGAGTATCGGCAAAGCGTCTTCGATAGTTGTATCGAGCAGATCGGCGATGGAAAGCCCTTTGTATTTTACGGAAAGCGTTTCCCGGTTGTAACGCGCGCCGCGGCAGACGTCGCAGTTTACGAAAACATCAGGCAGAAAATTCATCTCGATGCGCTTCATTCCCGCGCCTTCGCAGGCGGCGCAGCGACCGGTTTTTACATTAAACGAGAATCTTCCCGGTTTATAACCGCGCTCGCGCGATTCCGGGAGCAGTGCGTAAAGATCGCGGATCGGCGTGAAAACTCCGGTATATGTCGCGGGATTCGAACGCGGCGTGCGCCCGATCGGCGATTGGTCGATCTCGATAACTTTGTCGACGTGTTCCATACCCTCGATCGACTTGTGTTCGAGCGGGATCGCGACCGAACGATAGATCTCCTTCGCCAAACCGCGGTACAAAATGTCGTCGATAAGAGTAGATTTGCCCGATCCGGAAACACCGGTTATCGCCGTCAAAACGCCGAGCGGAAATTTGACGTTTATATTTTTTAAGTTATGAGCCGAAGCGCCTTTGACGGTAATCGATTTGCCGTTCGATTTACGCCGCTTTTTTGGGACATCGATCTTTTCTTTACCGGACAGATATTTCCCGGTTAACGACTCCTTCGAACTTTTAATTTCCCGCGGGGTTCCGACCGCGACAACTTCGCCGCCGTGTGTCCCGGCGAGCGGTCCAAGATCAACTACATAATCAGCCTTTTCAATGGTTTCCTCATCATGTTCAACGACCAGAACCGTGTTCCCGAGGTCGCGAAGTTCATGCAGGGTATCGATCAGTTTCTTATTATCGCGCGGATGCAGACCGATCGACGGTTCATCCAAAACATACAGAACGCCGCGAAGCCGCGAACCGATCTGCGTCGCAAGCCGAATTCGCTGTCCTTCGCCGCCGGACAACGTTCCGGACGAACGGTCAAACGTCAGATAACCTAATCCGACGGCTTGAAGAAAATTCATCCTGTCCTTTATTTCACGTAAAACAAGCCCGGCGATCTTTTCCTGGCGCTTGGAGAGCGTTATTTTTTCGAAAAGTCTTACGGAATCTTCGATCGGCAAACTCACGTAATCGGCGATTCCAATACCGCCGACCTTAACAGCTAAACTTTCGGGCTGCAATCGCTTACCCTCGCACGCCGGACATTCGACCGGTGAAACGAGTTCCTCCAGCGCGAGATGAACTTTCTCGGATGGCGGCGTTTTCAGACGCTCTTGCATCGCCGCGACCGCGCCTTTCCATGCATCTTTATAAACGTAGGTTCCCTGTTTGAACGTCAGAGTCTCATTAGTTCCGTAAAAAAATGCATCTTTAATCGATTTTGGAAGCTTTGCGAACGGAAGTTTTTCCAGATTTTTGATCGTTTTTCCCGATCTTGCAGCATCGTTTGCCGCTTCTACCAGAGCTTTTAACGCAGAATGCAGATATTTCGAGCCTTTCGGGTCGTCCTTTCCGGTGAATTCGATCTCGCCGACCGGCATTTTCTCGTCGGCAACCAGCTTTTTCGGATCGATCTCCTGGACCGCGCCCAATCCCTGGCATTTTTTGCACGCTCCGAAAGCCGAGTTGAATGAAAATGAGCGCGGTTCGAGCGGCTGAATGTTTATCCCGCAATTCACGCACGCCATTTTTTCGGAATAAAGCTTTTCCTCGCCGTCAATTATCGAGATCAGCACGGCGCCGTCCGTCATTTTCAGCGCAGTTCTCACCGATTCGATAAGACGCTCTTCGACCCCGTCTTTTAATAAAAGGCGGTCGACGACAACTTCGATCGTGTGATTTTTGCGCTTGCTCAGTTCGATCTCTTCGTCGAGCAGATGCATTTCGCCGTCGATACGCGCGCGGACGAATCCGTCCTTATGAAGTTTCTCGAGATCTTTTTTAAATTCCCCTTTCCGCCCACGGACGATCGGCGCGAGGATCATGACCCGTTCGCCTTCAGGCAGTTCGAGAACGTTTGAAACGATCTGTTCGGCAGACTGCTTCGTTATCGGCGCGTCGCAGTTTGGACAGTGCGGCGTTCCGATCGACGAAAACAGCAGGCGCAAATAATCGTAAACTTCCGTTACCGTTCCAACCGTCGAACGCGGCGAGCGTGAAACCGTTTTTTGTTCGATTGAGATCGCCGGCGAAAGTCCTTCGACCGAATCGACATCGGGTTTTTCAAGCTGGTCGAGAAACTGGCGCGCGTAAGCCGAAAGCGACTCGACATATCGCCTCTGACCTTCGGCATAGATCGTGTCAAAAGCGAGCGAAGATTTGCCCGAACCGCTCAAACCCGTGATCACGGTAAACGAATCGCGCGGAATTTCGACATCGATGTTCTTTAAATTATGCTGCCGCGCTCCGCGGACGGTAATCGTTTTAATGCTCATAGATTGAAAAACCGAAATCGCGTGACTGAAGGCGAAACGTAAATTTTAACAATTCAATTTCTGCAGCGCAAAGTATGCCTTTCGTCAGTTCTAGAGCGGTAGCCGAATGTTGAATTTAACCGCGGCGAGCCTCAGCGATGCCGCCGCAAGCGTGCAGGCAAGCAGCCCGACAATATGTTTGAAGCCGAGATAATCGAGAGAAATAAATGTCCATGTGCCTACAAATGAGCAGGTTACGTAAAGCTGGGTTTCGCGGCGGAATACGATCGGAATTTCATTGCAGAGTATGTCGCGAATTACGCCGCCGGTCGTCGCCGTGATAACGCCGATCAGCGACGCCGGAAAGATCGGAATTCCGGTTTCCAGCGCGATCGCGACGCCGGAGGCGCTGAACAAACCAAGCCCGAGCGCGTCGATATAGGTTAAAATTTTGTGGTCGAGAATTTCACGATTGAACCGAAAAATAACGAGAACAGCCGCCGCAAGCACGAAAATTATGATCGGATATTCGTAATGGTCGATCCAGTAGAGCGGTCGTCTGTCGAGCAGAATATCGCGGAGCGTACCGCCGCCGAAAGCCGTCACCAGCGCAAGCGTACATGAACCGACAAAATCCATCTCTTTGCGTTTCGCTTCGATCAAACCCGAATAAGCAAAGGTCAGAATTGCGAAAAATTCAACGATGCCGATGACAAAATTCATATAAGATGCAAAAAGGACAAGCTGGAAATCTATTCTAACTTGTCCTTTGACGTCAATTTTGTCGACCTATTATTTCAAAATTCCGAAAACCTTTCTTAAAATTTTCGATGTTTGCCCGATGGGATCCTTGCGGATCTTCTTTTCTTCCTGCGCGACCATGTAGAAAAGTCCGTCGAGCGCTTTGTCGGTAACGTATCCGTCCAGGTCTTTTGCGTCGTCGCCGATGAACATCGCCATAAATCCCGCTTTATCGACCATCTGCTTATATTGCTGAGTAACGCCGACTTCGCTTGTAAAATCTTCTACTATCGGGCGAAATTTTGATCGAAGTGTGTCTTCGCTCGTTCTTCTAAAAAACTGTGTCGCCGCGTCGTCTTCGCCGCTGAAAAGGATATTTTTCGCATCGGTGAAAGTCATTTGCTTGATCGAGCCGACAAAAACATCAACCGCAACCGGCACTGCGTTTTCGGCGGCACGATTCATCGATTCGACAAACGAGTCGACCCGTTCGCCCTGTCCTGCAAAGCGGAGACCTTTTTCAAGATTTTTCAACGATTTCGGAAGCGGTATCTTGACCTCGGGATTTTCCAAAAATCCGTTTTTCCGCCCGAGATCGTCAACGGCGAACCTGACCCCTTTGGTAAGCGCGGCTTTGAGACCGAGCGAAATATCGTAATTTGAGATATCGTTCGTCCGCTTAGTGGTCGTTCGACGCTTCGATGTTTGCGTCTGCGCAAATCCTACGGTCGAAAAGATCAATGAAAATAATGCTGTGATAATTGATAATTTAATAAGTCGCATTCTTATAAACTCCTAAACTTTTACGTTGAAAAATATTCGCGAAAACTTTCCGCTGCCGGTATTTAGAAATAAAAAGACGTCGGAAAGTTTCCCCACTATTTCGGGAACTTCCGACGCAAAACGTATATGAAAGTTGAATTGATTCGAAAACTTAATAAGTAAATCAGCTAGCTTTTCCCTGATTCGCCACCGCTTCCTGCGCAGCTTTTATCGCATCCTGATCTCCAAGATAATAGCTTTTCACCGGTTTCAGGTCGTCGTCAAGTTCGTAAACAAGCGGAATCCCCGTCGGAATATTGTATTGCACGATGTCTTCGTCGCTCATGTTATCAAGGTATTTAACAAGCGCACGAAGCGAGTTGCCGTGAGCAGCGATAAGCAACCGCTTTCCCGCTTTGATCTTCGGCATTATCTCTGTTTCGTAATATGGAACAACCCGATCGACCGTCTGTTTCAAAGCTTCAGCGGCTGGAAACAGTCCGGCTGGGACCGACGCATATCGCGGATCATTCCCGAGCCATCGCTCGTCCGTTTCGTCCATCGCCGGCGGCGGAACGTCGTAACTCCGGCGCCAGATCAAAACCTGTTCTTCGCCGTGCTGCGCCGCCATTTCAGCTTTGTTCAAACCTTGAAGTGCGCCGTAGTGTCTTTCGTTCAGAAGCCACGATTTCGTAACCGGAATCCACATCAGATCCATTTCGTCCAAAATGATGTTCAACGTCCGGATCGCGCGTTTCAAGACCGATGTATAAGCTTCATCAAACGTAAATCCTTCAGCTTTTAGAAGCTTGCCGGCAGCGACCGCCTCCGCACGCCCTTGTCCCGAAAGATCGACGTCTTTCCAGCCGGTAAAACGGTTTTCCTTGTTCCACTCACTTTGCCCGTGTCTGATCAAAACTAATTTCTGCATATTTTTATATTAATTCGGAAGCCGTTTATTTCAAAGGACGTGCCGTTTTTGAATCTCGGCGAGAGCTTCGCCGACAAGATAAAGCGAACCTGTTACAAGTACACAGCCATCGCCCGCCCGCTCCTTTGCGATCGTAAGCGCATCAGCCACGCTTCCGGAAATCTCTACATTTTGATAGCGAGGAACGAACTTTTCAAGTTCTTCGATTTCCATCGCGCGCGGATTGTTCGCCTTTGTCAGGACGATCGTCCCGGCTTTCGGGAATAGAATTTCCGCGATCTCGGATATGTCTTTGTCCCGCGTTGAACCATAGATCATGACGACCGGTTCGCTGTAGGTTTGATCGAGGTATTTTCTAAGCGCCAAAGCTCCGGCAACATTGTGAGCGCCGTCAAGAAGAAACTCATCGATATACTGCAATCTGCCTTTATGTACCGCATTGCTTAAACCTTCCAACACGTTCGCGCTGCTAATTGTAAAACCGAATTCCGGCAGCGCTCCGGAAATAGCGACTGCCAGCGCAGCGTTTTGGATCTGATGTTCGCCCGGCATTTTAAATTGAATATCACGGTACTTTCTCGAATCGACAGTAAGGTCGATCTTCTTATCAAACTTTGACCGCTCCGCAGTTTCAACCGCAGCGATTTCAAATTTTACGTCTGTAAAATGCGGCTCGACGCCCGCTTCGCGGCATCTATCGACGATGACGCGCTCCGCCTGCATTTCCTGGTGAGAAAGAAACGCTTTTACGCCGGGACGAATTATCGCTGCTTTTTCGGACGCGATCTCTGGCAAGGTCGCTCCGAGTATCCTTTGATGATCGAGTCCGATCGGAGTGATCGCGACAATCTCTGCCTTCGCAGCCGTCGTCGCATCGAATCGTCCGCCTAAGCCGGTTTCGAGGATCGCAAGTTCAACGTTTTGCTCAGCAAAATAGTTAAGCGCAATTGCCGTAACCTGTTCGAAATAGGTCGGGACGGTTTCGAGTTCTCGGGATTCTACCAGATTCTCGCTGACTTTTCGGATAAAAGTTGAATGTCGCGCGAAATCTTCTTCGGAAATTTCGATCCCGCTAACGCGCACGCGTTCAGTTACCGAGATCAAATGCGGCGAAGTGGTCATCCCGACATTGATCCCGGCACTTAAGCAGATCGATTCGAGAAACGCGCACGTAGAACCTTTCCCGTTCGTTCCGGCTATTTGAATTTTTAGATATTTGTTTTGAGGATCACCGAGAGCGCCTAATAATTTACCGATATTCTCCAAGCCGAGCTTCATTGCCAAAACCTCGTTGCCGAGTCCGTAGAGATAATTCACAGATTCGTCAAAATTCATCGGTTTTTCGAAAGCATCAATGCGTGGAGAAATTACTTTTTCCGACGGACCGTCGCGTCGTTCATCATGAAGTTGAGTGTGCGGATGATGGTTTGACGCATTTCTCGCCGGTCAACGACCATATCCAGCATGCCATGTTCAAGAAGAAATTCGGAGCGCTGAAAACCTTTCGGAAGCTTTTGCCGGATCGTTTGTTCGATAACGCGCGGACCGGCAAAACCGATCAAAGCTTTCGGTTCGCCGATGTTTACGTCGCCAAGCATCGCGAAACTCGCTGTAACTCCGCCGGTCGTCGGATCGGTCAGAACTGAAATGAAAGGCAATCCGGCTTCGTGGAGCTTCGCAAGGGCGGCTGAAATCTTTGCCATTTGCATTAACGAAAGTGTGCCTTCCTGCATTCTTGCCCCGCCCGAAGCGGCAAAAATGACGACCGCTCCGTTCTCATGAAGCGCTCGTTCAATAAGCCGCGTTATCTTTTCGCCAACCGCCGAACCCATCGAACCGCCGATGAACGACATGTCCATCGCACCCGCAAAAACTGTATGTCCTCCGACGCGTCCTTTTCCCGAGATGATCGCTTCCGGCAAGCCGGATGACTTTTTCGCCTGTTCTATCCGGTCTTTATAGGGTTTCGAATCGACAAAATCCAACGGATCGGCAGATGAAACTTCTTCGTCCAGCAATTCAAATTCGCCGTCATCGAACAATGTTGCGAGCCGGTCGCGGGCGGAAAATCGAAAATGATAATCACAGTTTGTACAAACCTGCTGCGATTCTTTCAAATCCGCCTTGTAAAGCGGTTCCGAACATTCCGGACATTTAACAAAGATTCCCTCTGTTTTGACCTTACGCTCTTCGTCGGTCGTTTGACCTTCGAGTTTCGGGTCTTTTCGTCGAAACCAAGACATAAATGATCCTTATAAACTAACGTTTGATCCAAGTTCCTTAGATTAGCATAAGCATTTTGAAAACACGATTTTCTAGGCTGAGTTTTAAGGCTTTCCGAGGGGGACACAAAAAACAGTATTCGAATTCGAGCGATCTTGAAACCCGTTATTGAAAATGTTGCGAATTAATGTTTTTCCAGGCTGTCGCAGAAAATTGTCCAATTCAATTTTTAACGCAAGACCGCCAGCATTTCATCGTGAATCAACCCGTTGCTCGCGCAAACCGGCGGCGAATATATGTTGTATCTTGTTCCATCGTAAAAACTTATACGACCACCCGCTTCTTCGATCAACAACAAACCGGCAGCAACGTCCCATGGCTTTAATCCTTCTTCCCAAAAACCATCAAACCTGCCGCACGCGACATAAGCAAGATCTATCGCCGCCGAACCGTCGCGCCGAAGTCCGCGCGACCGGAGCAAAAATTCGGTTAAGTGCCGGGCAAAATTCTCTTTGCTTTTGAAATTGTAGGGAAAACCCGTAACAAGCAGCGCTTCGCTCAATTCTTCGGTTTCGGAAACGGCGATCGGTCGATTGTTCATCGTTGCGCCTTTTCCCTTTTCGGCAGCGAACAGCTCGTCGCGTGTCGGGTCGTAAGTAATGCCGATAACGATCTCGCCGTTATGTTCAAGCGCAAGGGTAACAGCAAAACACGGATAGCCGTGGGCAAAGTTCGTCGTTCCGTCAAGCGGATCGATTATCCACTTCCAACGGCTTTCGCCTTCAATAACGAGTACGTTCGACTCGCCCGATTCTTCCGCAAGTATCGAATGTTTAGGATAATGACTTTTGATTCGTTCGACGATTAATTTTTCAGATGCCAGATCCGCCTCCGTAACCAGGTCAATATCTCCCTTTTTTGAAATTTGGATCTTTCGACCAAACTTTTCAAGAAGAATATTTCCGGCATTACGTGCTGTTTCGATCGCAAAATTCAACATCTGTTTTCTATTTCTGAGCGCTTTTTAAGGTAAACCTTCTCACAAAGACTTATTTTTTCGCAAACGGCAACCAACCCGATAGTGCGAAATGAAATTATTTCGATCCAAAATTTGACACGTTCTACAAACTTAATGCATAATCCTTAATGAAATCGAATTTCAATTTCTTTGAGTCATTATGCAAAGCAATTTAGCCAAAAAATTTTTACCGATCGTTTCCGACGACAAAAAGCTTGATGTTTCAATTGTTGACGATCAGGCAGTGATCAAACTTTCCACTTGGACCGAGGATCTCGGTTGGTGCGGACAAAAGACATTGAGCGTGGACGCGGCAATGCTCGACCAACTGCACAGAGTGATCGCGTCGGCTCGCGTTAAGCTTAAATCAGGTTCTAACAACGAAGTTACGGAAAATGTTTTGCAGTTTCCCGTGCTTTCGTAAGTTTTATTGTCAAACAATAATCAAAAACAGCGAGTGAAAAATTTTTCGCTCGCTGTTTTTATTTGTTTGATCTACTATCACTTAACTTACTTCCCGCAAAATTATCTTCTCCGAATTTATGCGCGATTGTCTTTCGGAGGTCAATTTCTCGAGTTCTTCGATATGAAGCTGCTCGTCGGAAATTCGTTCTTCCAACCAGAATTTTTGCGGAAGATCTTCTTCGCCGCACGATTTCCAAGCGCTCATGTATGCTTCCATCGCTGCACGCTCAAGTTCAAGATCTTGTTTTAACATTTCCTTAAGCTCTGTCGATTGGCGAATCATCGCCGGTTCAACCGTCGGAACTCCGCCCAAAGCAACGATCTTGTCGCCTAAACTCTCGGCATGTTCCTGAGCCTCTTCCGCGTTATCACGGAAAAATTCTTTAAACACTTCACGATCCGTTCCAGTTACCAGATAACTATGCTGCGAATACTGAATAACACCCGCAAGTTCGAGGCTCAACGCCTTGTTCAAATTTTCCAAAAGTTCTGTTCTAGACATAAATATTCTTTTCCTTTTCGACTCGTTCAGAATATAAAATGGCGGCAAGCTTGTCAAACAACTCTTTTATTTACAATATGTTAGAATTGAATTTCATTTTCAATTGCGACCCGTCGATTCGTATATCTGTTCAGTTTATAGGGGATAGGCAATATTGCAATTTTAAGTTGGATACTAACGTTCCGCACGGCGCTTAAGTAACGACTCCGCCGTCCACTGTGATCACTTCTCCATTCATGTAGGAGTTTCTGTCGCTGCACATAAACGCCGCAAATTCGGCAAGTTCTTTGGGCTCGCCGAGCCGTTTCAAAGAAACCCAATTTTCGTGCGCTTCAAGCAGTCTAGCAGGCAGTGTATTTCCCAAATCCGTGTCAAAAATTCCGGCAGCGATCGCGTTTACGGTGATATTAAAATTAGCCGCTTCGCGAGACAGACATTTTGTAAAACCGATCATCGCAGCTTTTGAAGTCGCGTAATGAACCGACGTCGGAAGCGCTGAAATCGCGCCGATCGAGGTAATATTCAAGATCTTTCCGGCTCTCTGCCGGATCATACGTTTGTAAAACGGCTTAGTTACGGCAAAAAGGCTGTTCACATTCGTGTCGATCACCCAATCCCACGAATTATCTGTCGTCGTCGCGAAATTGTCGGGCTTATTTACCGCAGCGTTATTGACCAAAATGTCGATGCCGCCCCAATCCTGAGCGATCTCGCGGGCGATCTTCTTCAATTCGACTCTATCGGTCACCGATACTTTGAATCCAAACGCACGTCGACCATAAGATTCGATCTTTGCGATCACTTCCGCCGCAAGGTCGTCACGTGTATGATAGTTAAACGCCACATCCGCGCCTTCGCGTGCGAAAACATCGCAAATCGCCGCTCCAATGCCCCTGGTTCCGCCCGAAATGAACGCTCTTTTTCCTTCAAGTAAAAGACTCAAAATTTAAGTTCTCCAATAAAGATCCTTGTAAATCAGCAAAAGAAAGGTTAATGAAATTGGCTGAAAGAAACAAGTGCAGGTAATAAGTAGGAAGTAAACGGACGTTAAACCTTCGCCGCCGCAACGGTTACCGGACGAACCTCCGACTCAGCCGGAGCGGGAAGCAGGGCTGCGATCTCGTTTACGATATTTCGAGTTGAATTTGGAATTGTCATCGAAGCCGTCGCAGCTTTGATACGCGCATATTCGACCGAATCGTTCAAAAGCGATTGGATCGTCGGAACTATATCTGTCGCTTTTTCGAGTAAGATTCCTGCTCCGCGTTTCGAGATTAGTTTGACCGTTCCGGCTTCCTGCGGCATCGGCGGCGTTGTCGCATCGGCAATAATTGGCAAATTGCAGGCTAGCGCTTCATATGTAGTTAAACCGCCAAGTTTGGAGATCATGACGTTTGCCGACTGCATCAATTTTTCGATCTCGTCCGAGTAGCCGATAACTTTCACAGGAAATTTTGCCGTTTTTGCGAGTTTTTCAGCTTCGATTCGAAGCGCATCGTTCTTACCCGCTAAAAAGATCGCCTGAATATCGAGTTCGCCCGCGACAAGTTCCTTGAAGATCTTCGGAATATTGCCGCCGCCGACCCATCCGGCGTTTACGAAAACCGTAAATTTGTCCTTATCGAGTCCATAAGCCGCACGTGCGTTTTCAGCGTCTTCAACGTCAACCGGATGAAACTTAGGATCGATCGGCATTCCGGAAATTTTGATCTTTTCCGGATTAATTCCGTAATCGATCAACTGACGGCGGGCGTCGTCGTTTGCGACCAAATAAAGCGAAACCTCATCGCAAGCCCAGCCCTTCCAAAATCCGTAGCACGGGTCGGTAACGACGGTAACAAGAGGAACCTGTTCGGTTAAATTTAATTCTTTGAGGATCTTTGCGAAAACGTGCTGCGTCAGAGGATGAACGCTGACGATCAAGTGCGGACACCATTTTTCAAAAACATCTTTGCAGAAAGCGACGCAGCGTTCTAAAAAGAACGGACTTTTTTCCGGTCGAAATTTGTTGACGATCCAGTAAACATATTTCATCCAATGCTGCTTGTTCTGCAAGACCCAATTATACCCGCGAACAAGTTTTTCGGTTAGATGATGTGATTCTTCAACCGCCCGGACAATGCGAACCACCGCCGATTCGCCTTGCCAAAACTTACTGACGCCTTCAGAAATTGCCTGAGCGGCGGAACGATGCCCGCCGCCTGTATCAGACGATATAATTAGAATTTTCGGATTATTCATGTTCGCGAAACTTCTTTCCGTTACGCTTTAACCGTTATGCTTTCGTTCTGCGGAACTCCGTTTTGCTCCATCTTTTTGCTCGCCTTTTTCATTTCACGTTCAAGTTTTTTGATCTTGACAAGGTGTTTTGCATTGAACGGCAAGCTCGGGTAATAGCAATTGGATTCATGTGTGCAGAAACAGCCGTCTGCAGCCTTTTTGCGCCGGGCTACCATCGCCGGTGATGTCCAGGCTCGTTGGAAATCCCAATCGAAGTCTCGAAGATTTCCCGTGTCCGAAAGATTTTCGCATGACGAGATAGTTCCTTCGTCATAAATCACAGCGCCGGCGGATCCGGCGTAGCATGTTAGCTGAGCTTCGCCGGTTTCTTTCGTTTTCGCGATAAGGTCGTGCATGTAAATATCGACGGCTGCCTTAAAGAAACCCGATTTGCCGCCATAATTGTTCTTGATCGCCGCATTTTTAACATCTTCCAGGATCATATGCGAAAGCTGCGAATATCGGTCGTGGTCAAATTCAAGTTCCTTCGGATCGTTTGACGGCGGACGAATATAGTTGATATTGATCTTGTCCGGCTTCAGGTCGTACTTAAGAAAATCGTACCAATCGAAGATCGTGTCTTCATTGGAAGCCATAACGCACGTGCAAGTCTGAACATCAAGATTAGGATATTCCTTCTTCATATCCTTCAGCGTCCGCGCCGTATGGATCGCCTTGTCCCAACTACCCGGTTTTTGCCGAATCTTTTCGTGCGGTTCTTTCAAACCGTCGATCCCGAGCGCAACCGTGACATTTAAGTTTGGATTTTCTTCAAGAATTCTTGTCACGTCCGGAAAAATGCGGGGATGGATCTGACCGTTACTCATCAAATAAACGGAATCCAGTTTGTTGTTTCGGTAGAACGCATTACAAATCTCGGGGAGATCTTTCCTCGTGAACGGTTCGCCGCCGGCTAAAACGAGAACTCCAAGGTTTCCACCGAGTGTTTCCGAGATCTTTTCGATCTCTTCGGTCTTCATCTGAAGCTTTTTGCGCGGTCTGTCGTTTAGTTCGTCGGTGAAAAAGCAATGCGTACAGCGCATATCGCAAACCGACGTCACAAGAATGTTCAGAAAAACCGGAGATATCGTCTGCCCAATCGCCAATTTTGCGTATCTTTTAAATATTTCTTTCGTTGTAAAATCCATCTTAATATCCTTTATAAAATAACTTACGCCTGATAGATGCTTTCTCCGCGCGTAACGTTTTACTTTATCTTACATTCGGACTACAGGCAACGATTAAAAGGCTTTAGACCTGCGGAAAAAAGGCTGCAATGCACTCTGTTAGGCTTTGTTTACGCTAAAAATAGACCAAAACTTCAACCGCCGCCGATTTTGATCGGAGTGATAGTCATATAAATCGAAGCCGCTTAGTTTTTGGATAATTGTCAGATGAACTAAAATAATCCTATGTTCAGAAGGATTTATCTCGACAATTCCGCGACCACGCCGGTAGACAGCGAAGTCCTTGAAGTTATGCTGCCGTTTTTCACTGAAAAATTCGGCAACGCTTCAAGCATTCATTTTTTTGGGCAGGAGGCGCGCTCAGCCGTCGATAAATCACGTCACCAGGTTGCTTCTGCGATAAATTCCCGACCAAACGAGATCGTTTTCACGTCCGGCGGAACAGAATCGAATAATCTCGCGATCAGAGGTTTTTGTGAGGCAAATTCCAAATATGGAAATCACATTATTACCTCGCAAATTGAACATCCCGCAGTGAAAAATGTTTGCGAAGACCTTGAAAAGCGGCATGGAGTGGAAATAACTTATCTTCCGGTTTACGAAAACGGCGTCGTTAAGGTTGAAGATGTCGCTTCTGCGATCCGACCAGAAACGTTTTTAATATCGGTCATGACCGCGAACAACGAGATCGGAACCATCCAGCCGATCGCAGAGATCGGGCAATTGGTCCGCCGCCAACGCGAAAACGGTAATAAGATCTGGTTTCATACCGACGCAGTTCAATCGCTAGGTAAGATGCCGGTCGATGTTGAAGAATTTAATTGCGACATGCTTTCGCTTTCTTCCCATAAGGTTTACGCGCCGAAGGGTTCGGGCGCATTATTCGTCCGCCGAGGCGTTCGATTGCAGGCGCAAAATCTCGGCGGGCATCAGGAACGGGAACGGCGCGGTGGTACCGAAAATGTTGCAAATATCGTTGCGTTCGGAAAAGCATGCGAGCTTGCGTCGGATTGGAAAGTTGGTGTATCGGCTGATCTAAAAAAGATTCGAGACCGGTTCGAAAGTTTGGTCGGCGAATCAATTCCAGACGTCTCGATCAACGGCGATCGAGAAGGCAGACTTTCCAACATCTCCAATATTTCATTTCGCGGCGTTGAGGGAGAAGCTGTTTTGATAAATCTTGACCTTCAAGGAATTGCGGTTTCAACCGGCTCCGCGTGTTCGTCCGGCAGTTTGGAACCTTCGCCGATAATTCTTGCTCTCGGTCAAGACGAAACGTTTGCGCGCGGTTCGGTCAGGTTTAGTTTCGGAAAGCAGAATTCCCTGGAAGATGTTGATTATGTGATGAAGCATCTGCCGAAAGCGGTGGAAAACCTCCGGAGATTATCGGGGTACTCAGCAGCGGATCTAAAATGATCGATGACGAAAGATAAATAGTTGGCGAGGCGCACCCGAACACTGAAGCTTCCGGAAAGACGTATGGTTGGTGGACTTTGCAGCGAGGTTACGCTTTCTGAAATCATCAGGCGATAAACATCGACAAATCCGGGCGCGCCCCATAAATTGTGGATTCACTTGGTACTATTGGAAAAGGGAGACCAAAGGAAAGATCTCAGCAAAAAGTTAGTTCCAAAAAGGGATAAATCCGAGCAAAAAGAGTGTAGACTGATTATTCCGGGAAAGTCTTTAACTGTTCTTAAAAATTATTAATTGTGATTAATTCACTGAAAATTGATCGCGTAAGAGCTGTAACCTCGTGCGAATATGAAGTTTCGCAACTTTGCAATTAAAAAATGTGATGACATATGCGAATCGCAAAATTCTCTTCATTTCTAATTAATCTCAACGAACGTAGGCTAATCAAGAACGGCAGATTTGTCGAGATCGGTCAAAAGACATTTGACGTTCTCCAGTTTCTTATCGAGCACCGGCAGCAGTTGGTTTCAAAAGAACGAATTCTTCATGATGTTTGGGGTGGAGCAATAGTTGAAGAAGGAAATCTACCGGTTCATATTTCAAAACTGAGAAAGCTGCTAGGTTCAAGAAAATCTGAGCCTTTCATCGAGACGATCTCGGGATCGGGGTATATTTTTGTTGAGCCAATTTCCGAAGTTACCGCAGAGGAATGGGAAAGCGCGCGCCCGCCTCGGACTTCGACATCCGCGCATGCTTCAGAAAACGAGAAAGTTACCGTTGCCGTCCTGCCCTTTGTCAACGAAAACGGTGATAAAAATCTGGAGTATCTTGCGGATGGACTGACGGAAAACATTATCAACGAGCTTTCGCAGATTCCGGACCTTCATGTTCTTGCGAGAAATACCGTTTTTGAGTTTAAAAATTCCAATACAAAATTATCAGAATTAGCCGAAATGCTTGATGTCGCGAACATTTTAACAGGACGCGTTCGTTTGCTTGGAAAAAACCTAACCGCATGTTTGGAATTGACGCGTGTGCGAGACAGTTACCAGATCTGGGGAACAACGATCAATGAGCCGTTTACGGACATATTTTCGATTCAGCGCAATATTGCCGCTAGTGTCGTAAAGAGCCTAATCAACAGATTTGAAAGCGAACGAAGCGAGCGCGAGTCGGAAAAAGGCATTTATGAACCTGAGTCTTATAAAAGCTACCTTAAAGGTAATTATTTCATAAATAAGAAATCGCTTGAGGATATCGAGCGGGCGAAAGAGTACTACATTCGGGGAATGGTCATTGATCCGTCAAACCCATATGTCTACCTTGGTTTAGCGAACGTGTACAGGCTCCTTCACTCTTATGAAAAGATCAGCAGAGAAGAGAGTCTCGAACAGATCTATCCGATCCTGGATCGCGCGTTAAAGCTCGAAAAGCGAATTCCAGAGTTGTCAGTCTTTAAGGGAATTATCAATCTTTTTTTTGAATATGACTTCGACGGAGCAAAAAAATGTTATGAACACGCGATCGGTCTTAACCCAAATTCTCTAAGTGCGCATTTTCGCCTGGCAGAACTTTTTGTATTTACAAGACAGAATTCAAATGCGCTGACCGAACTTAATTTCGTTTCGTCGCTCGATCCAATATCGGTCCGGTGTATGAAGGACACTGCAAAGCTCCTTTATTTCATGCATCGTTTCGATGAAGCGATCCTGAAACTCCAGGAATGTGCCGAGCTCGAAAATCCAGATTTCGAAACCTGCCTGCTTCGAGGATTAACCTACGCCGAGGTCGGCGATTTTGAAGCTGCACTTTCTGAGTTTCATAGGTCTTTGGAGATGCAGGAGTCCCATACGACCATCGCATACATTGGCTACGTTCACGGTCGCAGTGGAAAGTTTGACCTTGCCGCTGCGAATTTAGATCAGATTTCAAGATTTTCGGAAGAAATATTTGTAGACCCGGTAAACTACGCGACCATTTATTCCGGAATGCGCGAACATTCAAAAGCTCTCGATCATTTGGACGAGGCATTTCGAATTAAGAGTACCGATCTTGTTGCGCTTGGCTGTCACCCGATCTGGAAAGATCTCTCGTCTGAACCGCGATACCGGGAACTGCTCGACAAAACCGGAATCGAAAAAATCATCCGGCACAATAAAAAACAGCCGAGTGATTAATTCGGCTGTTCCTTATTGGGAAGTTCGGTCGTTAAAGGTGAGCGACAAGTTTTTAGTCAGTGTACAAGATTCCGCTGTCAACTCTTACGCATTCATCGCCGCCTGCCAGATCGGTGTAAAGGATTCCTGTGAAACCCGACATGATGATTCCTGTGAATCCGGACATGATGATTCCGGTGTAGCCCGACATGATGATCCCGTGGTCAACTTTTGTTTCCGTCGTGCACGGGTTTGTTTCGGTTGCGCCGCTCATGATGATTCCGGCATTCGTTGCGGTTACGCCCATCATGATGATTCCTGCTAATGACAATGTGGTTACGATTTTTTTGATGTTTTTCATTTTCTTATTCCTCTTTGTTTTTTGAATTTGGATTGAAGTTTTTATTTACTTCTTGCCCTCTCCTATTACAACCACCGTGCCATAGATCAACTTTGCCGACCAAAATATTCTAACTTGTTTGCTCGTAGCATTTACGCAGCGTTTTCACAAATTTTCGGCATTAGTCGTATTATTCCCATGATTGTTTAGCAGGTTTACACCTGTCAACTAAAGGTAGTGAATCAAAGGAGTTACACTTGTGGCTACTGTCTATACAATTCTGACTTGTAAACTTAATATCCAATTTCGTTCTAACGACCGCCTCCTCAGTTTAAGTTTCTTACTAGATGGGCAATGCGGAATGTACAAATCAATCATCGGCGGTTTTGATGAAGTAGACCGAAGTCCAATAAAAAAATGGTATTTTTTTTTCTAAAATGTTATAAATTATGAGGAGTTTCGACGAAACTGTTGTCCTTCCCTAATTCTTTTCATTCTATAGTCTTCCCGATGTTTACGAATTGCCTAGAAGGTTTTCACCTTTTTCCGGCGCTTTGACGCAATTCTATGCCAAGCGACAAAAAGCTAATTATTTATAAGATCGTCATCGGCGCAGCGGGCGGGTTATGTTTGATCTGTTCGCTCTTCAATCTTCAGCTTGACGTGCTGAATGCAAAAGCGCTTTTGATCTTGTTCTTCGCATTGCTGATTACGTCGCGCCTGACACTGTCTATCCCTCACTCCGAATCGCACCTGAGTTTCGCAGACACCATGATCTTTCTGGTTTTTTTGCTTTTCGGACCGGAGGCAGCAATTATCTTCGGCGTCCTTGAGATGCTGGTAAATTGCTCTTATTTGATATTTAAGGGTGTAAAGTTTGGACGGTTTACAGTTTTGTTCAACATTTTCTCAACTGCTCTTTCGTCATTTCTAACATTTTCTGTCGTTCATCTGCTCCAAAACTATTCGCATCTTGGACGCAATTATGAACAGACGAGCACTCTGTTTCCCGTTTTAAGCGTCCTGGCGCTAAGTCAATTCTTGTTTTCCTCGCTTCTGGCGTCGTTCTTTTATTCATTGAAAAACCAAACGTCGCTTTGGTTTTCGTGGAAACGTGTTTGTTTTTCGAGTTCTATGACACAGATCGTCGGAGCAGGCATTGCCGGCGTCGCGTTCAAGATATTAAACTACGGCGATCTATTGACGTCTGTAATGGCGCTGATCTTCTTTGCAATCACATATCTCTATTACAAACAATCGATCAACGATATAAATGAATCAGTTGTAAAAGCAGAGCGCGCACAGCGCGAAAAGGCTGAAAGCGAGACTAAGCGACGCAAAGAAGCGGAACGTTACGCCGAAAAACTTGCGGACTCTCTTTCCAAGGAAGAAGAAGTAAGTGAGGCTCTTCGTCAAAGCAAGACCGAACTTGAACATGCTGCGTTTCACGATTTTTTAACCGATCTTCCGAACAGAACTTATCTTGTTGAACGGTTGCGGCTGCTGATCGAGATAGGGATAGAGATCTCGCATAAATACTACGTTTTGTTTCTCGATCTGAGCCGTTTCCAAAATATAAACGACCGGCTCGGGCATACTGTCGGCGACCGCGTCCTACAACTGGTTGCTAAACGGCTTGTCAGCCTTCTTCGCGACGGCGACACCGTAGCAAGACTGGGCGGCGACGAGTTTGCAATCGTATTAACCGACGTATCTTCGATAGAAACTGCTCAGTTGATCGCAAAGCAGATTCACGAAAAATTATCGATGCCGTTTTATCTTCAAGGACACAAGATCTACACCGATCTAAACATCGGGATCGCTCCGTTTGACGCCGACCACGAAAAGCCTGAGGACTTGCTTCGCGACGCTGATATAGCGATGCATCATGCGAAAGAAACGGGTCGCGGCGTGTCTGTATTTACCATGGAACTGCGCGGCAGATTTCTGGAAAGGATCACCTTGGAAGCAGAACTTCGATTCGCTTTGGAAAGAGAAGAACTATTTTTAAATTATCAGCCGATAGTTTCTTTGAAGACGGGGAAAATAATCGGCTTCGAAGCTCTGCTCCGTTGGCAGCATCGCGACAAAAAGCTGATCTCGCCCGCACAGTTCATTCCGATCGCAGAGGATAACGGGCTGATCATTCCGATGACGCGTTGGATCTTGAACGAAACGTGCCGCAATTTTGCAAAATGGCAAAAAGCGCACAAGAGCCGCCGAAAAGTTTCTGTCAGCGTGAATATTTCCGGCAAACATCTGCTCGATGAGAACCTCGTAACCGATGTCAGCGAAGCGCTTGTGCGTTCAGGATTACCTGCGTCATGTCTCACCTTGGAAATTACGGAGAGCATTGCGATGGATCACGCTGAACGCACAATCGAAATTCTTTCTAAGTTAAAACGTCTCGGCGTAAAACTCAGTATCGACGATTTCGGAACCGGCTATTCTTCTCTCAATTATCTTCACAGACTTCCGTTCGACACGTTGAAGATCGACAGATCGTTCGTTAATGAAGTCGGCGAGCATGGTGAAAACTCTGAAATTCTGCAAACGATAATCCAGCTTGCAAAAAACCTCGGGATGAAAGTCGTAGCCGAAGGTGTCGAAACACATTCCCAATTCTCGCTCTTAAGAAATCTGCGGTGCGAATATGGACAGGGATTTTTGATGTCGAAACCTGTCTCAGAAGCTGACGCCGAGATGATACTACGCTCAAACCGCGATTGGAGTTCACTGATCCTCGATGAATCGCATGAATCGCGGGAAAAGACCCTTCAATCCGAAAATCTTCCTATTTTCTAAAGTTTCGAAGCGATCGGCGTCGATATCCGCGTAAGTTCAATTTTTTCAAAATTCGAGCGCTTTCAATTCACAATCGTTCAAATTGTAAAGAATAGGATTGCCGTCTATAATTGTGAAAATCCCGTAAAATGAGGTTTCCACGATGAAATTAAGATATCTGTTATCAGTATTTTCTATTATGCTCCTAGCGTCGAGTCTGACCGCGCAAAACCAAATTAGCTATCCCGAGACAAAGTCGGTTGATCAAATGGACGATTATCACGGCACAAAGGTTGCCGATCCGTATCGCTGGCTGGAAGACGATAATTCAGCCGAAACAAAGGCTTGGGTTGAAGCCCAAAACAAAGTAACTTTTGCGTATTTGGACACCATTCCCCAACGCGAAGCGATCAAGAAACGTTTGACCGAATTGTGGAATTACGAAAAATATTCCGCACCCTTTAAAGAAGGCGGGAAATATTTCTATTACAAGAACGATGGTTTGCAAAATCAGAGCGTGCTTTATGTTGCGGATTCAATCAACGATAAAGGTCGGGTTTTACTCGATCCGAACACGCTTTCAAAAGATGGAACGGTCGCCTTGAGCGGAATTTCTATCTCCGACGACGGAAAAACTCTGGCTTACGGAATCGCCGTTGCGGGTTCGGATTGGCAAGAATGGCGTTTCCGCGATGTGGCAACCGGAAAAGATCTGCCGGACGTCCTGAAAGACATCAAGTTTTCCGGCGCGTCATGGTCGAAAGACAACAAAGGCGTTTATTATTCGCGCTTTCCGAACACGGAAGACAGCGCAAAATTGACGCGAATCAACTATTTCCAAAAACTTTATTATCACAAACTCGGCACGCCTCAATCTGAAGACAATTTAATTTATGAACGTCCCGATGACAAAGAAATGGGCGTTGGAGGCGGCGTTTCGGAAGACGGAAACTGGCTGATAATTTATGTAACCAAAGGAACCTCGCCGAAAAACATGATCTACTTCAAAAATTTGACGATGGAAAAAGCGCCGGTGATGCCGCTCATCGATAAATTTGAAGCCGATTATACATTTTTAGGTAACGACGAATCGAAATTTTATTTCAAGACCGACAAGGACGCGCCGCGTGCCAGAATAGTTGCCGTTGATGCTCTCGCAAAAGATAAGAAATGGACGGAAATTATTCCCGAAGCCGAAGAAACCCTGCAAAGTGTTGATTTCATAAACAATCAGTTCGTTTTAGGTTATTTGAAGGATGCCTATACGCAGATCAAAATCCACGATATCAACGGAAAATTCGTCCGCGACGTAAAACTTCCGGGCATCGGTTCGGCTGGCGGTTTTGGCGGGAAGCGTTCGGAAAGCGAAACTTTCTACACATTTTCCAGTTACAATCAGCCGCCGACAATTTATCGCTACGATATGAAAACCGGAAAATCAGAAGTTTTCCGCAAAGCTGACGTTAAATTCAATCCTAATGATTACGAAGTGAAACAGGTTTTCTATCCGAGCAAAGACGGCACGAAAATCCCGATGTTCATCGTGCATAAAAAAGGTTTGAAAATGGACGGCACAAATCCGACGCTGCTTTACGGCTACGGCGGTTTTAACATTTCGATGACTCCGGGATTCAGCGTTTCGCGTCTCGCATGGATGGAAATGGGCGGCGTTTATGCGGTTGCAAATCTTCGCGGCGGCGGCGAATACGGCGAAAAATGGCACGAAGCCGGAACGAAATTAAAGAAACAAAATGTTTTCGACGATTTTATCTCGGCGGCGGAATATTTGATCAAAGAAAAATATACAAAGTCTGAAAAATTAGCCATTCAAGGCGGTTCGAACGGCGGATTGCTCGTCGGCGCGGTTTTGAATCAAAGACCTGATCTTTTCGGTGCGGCACTCCCGGCGGTCGGCGTTATGGATATGCTCCGATTCCACAAATTCACCATCGGACGCGCTTGGACTTCGGACTACGGTTCGTCGGAAAACGCCGATGAATTTGCAGCTTTGTACGCATATTCGCCTTTGCATAACATCAAGAAAGGGACGAAATATCCGGCTGTGATGGTCACAACGGCAGATCACGACGACCGCGTTGTTCCCGCGCACAGCTTCAAATACGCGGCGACTTTGCAGAAAGCGCAGGGCGGCAAAGCTCCCATATTAATTCGCATAGAAACCAAAGCCGGACACGGCGCAGGGAAACCGACCGCAAAACAAATCGAAGAAGCCGCCGATATTTACGGCTTTTTGATGAAAAGTCTCGGAATGTAAGTCAGAACCATCTGCGGTAGCGGATGGTTTAACTTTCTCATCGGTAAAATATTACAACGACAAACTTGAACCGCCCGCTACCGCAGGCGGTTCTGACATTGATCGTAGATTTTTTTCACCTGCAGATCGCCGAAACCATAAACGCCTTCGAGCTCGTTGAATTTTTGAAAAACTTTTCCAAAATCGCTTTCGCCATCTGCGATAATCTTTTTCAAAGTTTCTTTCGGACGATTTTGTTTTTCGATCGCGGCTTCGCAAACTTCTTTGAGATATGGAAAACATTCTGATTCGGTCTTTGAAAGTTCGCGCAGCTTATCAAGATCATAATCCTGAAACGCTTTCCATAACTCCGCGCCGAGTTTTACATCTTCACTTCGAAACTTTTTTCTCGCCTCGAAACATTTGTGTAGATCACTCGCGTCCAACCCGCCGAAACCCAGCCAAATGTTATCTTCGTTTCTAACAACAGGTGCGACGCGATAAACTTCCGCGTCTGTTTCATTCAATAAAAAGAGGCAAAACCACATATTCGCCTGACAGAAAAGTTCGTATTCAAACCAGAGATTTATCTCGCCGTTATTGGGCGCATCAATAAGCTTTTCGAATTCGCCTTTTACGCCCTGCCTATAAAAATCGTCAGATTTCTGCGTTTCTCCATACGCATTACTCAAATATTTTTCACGAACCAGCCAAAAATCTTCCAAACTTTCCGCCGACAGATCGCCATCGATCAAGCATTCGCGGCAAACTATAATTTCGCCGTCAATGTTTGTTTGCTTGAAAGTTTCGACTAATGAATCTCCGGGTAAAATGTGCATTTTCATATCTATTTCACGCTTTTTCGCGTTTATTCGCGGGCAAAATTCTTAAAAACTCAAACGAATCGCGTAAAGCGTCGCTAAACAAACGCCGCCGTAAACTCCCGCGAGCAGATCGTCGGCGCAGACTCCGATTCCGGCGGGCAAATTTTGTAGGGAATCGATCGGATACGGTTTCCAAATATCGAAAAGACGAAACAGCAAAAAACCCGAAACAATATAAAACCAATGAACACCGAAAGGGATAAACAAAAAAACAAGAAGCTGTCCCATAACTTCATCAACAACAACTTTTTGCGGATCTTTATCCTTAAAAAGCCGCGTCGCCCTGCCCGATGCCCAGATTCCCAACAGGCAAAATGCAAGCAGCAATACTAGATTCACGGCTATGAACCAAGCCGAGATCTGTTCTAGCCGCCAGCCTGACCCAGAAAAATACAGTCCAATATTTGCTTCTGCCCAGGCGACCGCAAGGTAGATCAAAACACCGACGATCGACCCATAAGTTCCCGGTGCAACGGGAAGATATCCGACCCCGCAAGTCGTTATTGCGATCGCGAAATAATCGCGAAAACCCCGCGTTTCTACCTTTACTTTGGAAAGTGCTATCTTTTCGATCGTAGCTGATTTTTCGACCAGTTCATCGTATTCGGGCATAATTTTGAATAGTTTAAGCCATCCTTTGCTTTTCAATTTAATCGGCAAATCATTTTTGTTGTCGAAAACAAAAAGACAGCGGAAAATACCGCTGCCGCCTGGAACTTTTTATTACTTACTTTTGGTAAAATATTTACCGCTCAAGCAACGTGATCTTCCTAAAATTCGTGAAAGTTCAGGTCGATCCAGATCGTAAATCTACAACTTTTTTAACCGACGATTTCTCCGATCAGGTCATAATTATGCGCTTCAGAAATTCTCACATCGTAAATTTCACCACGCTTCGGATCAAAATTTTCCGGCATATCATTGATCAGAATATATCCGTCGATTTCCTGCGCCTGCCCTTCCATTCTGCCTTGGAAAAGCAAGTCGGATTCTTGCGAAAGACCTTCGAAAAGGACTTTAAAAGTTTTTCCGACTTTTGCCTTGTTTTTGCGTTTGCTGATCTTTGCTTGTTCTTTCATCAAACGGGCGCGGCGTTGTTTGGCGGTTTTTGCGTCAACTTTGTTTGGCAGATCGAACGCGGGAGTTCCTTCTTCGTCGGAATATGTGAAAACGCCTACGTTATCGAATTCGCAGTTTCGCACAAAAGCCATTAATTCTTCAAAATCTTCTTCCGTTTCGCCCGGAAAACCTGTGATAAATGTCGTGCGAATCGTGATTCCGGGAACTTTTTCGCGGACTCTTTTTATTAATTTTTCAAGACTTTGACGAGTTCCGCCGCGTTTCATTAGCTTTAAGACATTGCGCGAACCGTGTTGGAGCGGCATATCGAGATATTTTACGGCTTTTACGGTTTCAGCGATTGCCGCCAAAAATTCGTCGGAAATATGCGTCGGATACGCATACATCACGCGAATCCATTCCAAATCTTTAATTTCGCCGAGTGCGCGAATTAGTTTTGCGAGTGCGTCAACTTCGCCCAAATCTTCGCCGAAACGCGATGAATCTTGCGCAATTAGGACGATTTCTTTTACGCCTTGTTTTGCTAAATCTTCGGCTTCTTTCAAAATCGAACCGAATCTGCGCGAACGAAATGAACCGCGCATTCCGGGAATCGAACAAAAAGCGCACGGGCGATCGCAGCCTTCGGCGATTTTGATAAATGCCGTGTAAGAATCGGTCGCGCGAAAGCGCGGCGTGTCGAAATCGTAAAGATACGTTGCCGTTTTGTTGCCAATCTGCAGCAAAGGCAATTCCTTAAAATTCGTTTTTTCGTCTGCCGCTTCTAAAATTCTGCCGATCTCGTTCGTGCCGATAAACGCATCAACATCCGGCAATTCCTTCATTAAATCGTCGCGATAACGTTCGACAAGACAGCCGGCGACGACGACTCTTTTCGCGCCGCCGTTTGCCTTCGAGGCGGTCGCTTCGAGAATCGCTTCGATAGATTCGGCTTTCGCCGATTCGATAAAACCGCACGTGTTGACAACCAAAGTTTCCGCTTCGCCCGCGTCATTCGTGATTTCGTAACCCGCTTCTTTTAATTGTCCCATCATCACTTCCGAATCAACTAAATTCTTCGGACATCCGAGACTGACAAATCCAACTTTTTTCATTTTATTATCTAAAGAAAGAAACTTTGCATACGCCTTTATCAGCTAATTCATCAAGTTCGTGGTGATCGCTTGTAATAAGCGTCGCATCAAGTCTTTTTGCCAAAGCAATCGCGCAGCAATCGGCTAATGAAACCTTTTTGTGAATCGCTTTAATGTTTCCGGCTTCCTGCCAAAATGCAGTGTCTAAATCGTTTCTTTCGATCAAACCGATTTCTAAAAAATCTTTGATTAAATTTTGGGCTTCATTTTCAGTTCCGTTGCGATGTGCGTGATAATAAACTTCACACAAATTCAACGAATGAACAAAGCATTGGTTATTTACATCAGCCAAATAATTTTCGAGAATATCTGCACCTTCTTCGTCATCGGCGAGAGCAATTAAAGCACAGGCATCAAAAAAATAAGCGCTCATTAATTTTCTTCAATCTCTACTTCTTTACGCTTCGCGGCTAAAAACTCTTCCGTACTTGGCAGAATGCGGCTGTATTTCCCGCGAAATGCGCGAATCTTTTCAAGCCTTTTTCCTGATTCATTCTTTTCCGAAATCTGTTTCAGAGATTCAATCAACTTTTCGCGCTCACTTGCCGGCAGACCCTTTGCTTGATTCAAAATTGTTTCAAATGTCGGTGTCATTTTTGCTCCTTTTCTTGAAAGATTTTATCATCACTTCCGAATCAACGAGATTCTTCGGACATCCGAAACTGACAAATCCTACTTTTTTCATTACTTACCTCTATTTTTAATAAAATTAACAAATAGAAATACCAATGTAGGAATCAGAAACAAAGAAATAATAATTCCGCCTTTCGCGCAATTAATAAAATGTTCAGATTTCAGACATTCTCCACCAATAATTTCAGCTAATACAATTCCCAACAAAAAGATGAATATTGTAAAAGAGATATAATCAGTTAATTTTCTGTTTAAAATAAACAAAACCATTCCTGTTTAAAGCAAAAAAGGTTCTAAATATTCTTTAAATATTTGGAATTGTGATTTGCACGGATTACAACTGACAAGCAGTATGTTAGAACTTGGATTAAAGTAATTTATAATTATTTGAAAAAGACCGTAAATTATGAAAATGACAAAAACCCATGAGAACAAACCTCTTGTTTTTGAGTA
This sequence comes from Pyrinomonadaceae bacterium, assembly GCA_026129865.1. Lineage (GTDB taxonomy): Bacteria > Acidobacteriota > Blastocatellia > Pyrinomonadales > Pyrinomonadaceae > JAHCHG01. The sequence continues at coordinate 4,649 of JAHCHG010000009.1, read as the reverse complement.
ATTTTTAAGATTTATCATTTTCACCTCCATTTTCTTTACTTTCCAAATTCTTCAACCAATTTTCGATTTCTTTTGCTTCATCATTAGATAAATTCTTTTCGCCGAAACGAACGCGATTGTATTTTTCCGTGATCTTTACGGCTTCGGGCATTTTTAACGCAAAGGCAAATTCCAAAGGCGTTTGATGCGGTTCGCGTGTGAAGCCTTTGCTTGATAAAGCTCGCTCCATTTTTCGATAGAATTCTATGATCGTTTTTTCGTTCGACCGGTTTGACCAGAACGCCAAGCGCCGCGCGAAATCGATCCTTTTAATTCTGCGGTATATAAAAACGGCTAACGTTATAAATAGCGCGCCAATCACCACTACCCCGATTCCGTAAGCAATCGCGGTCAGACTATTTTGCAATCCTTTATCCCCGCGAACATCTTTCCACCAACTCACAATTTCAGTTTCTGCGATCTTTAGCCATGAAGAGGTTTCAGACTGAAACTCCGAAAACCCGGTTTTAACCGCACGAAACAAGCTTCGTTGTCCCTGATCGTCATATGCGACGAAATAGGTAACCCACAACGTTTCAACAGCTTCCAGGTATGATCCGACGCGGTTTAAAAAACCCGTTGTGTTCGTTTCGTTAAACTGACCTGCAAAAGGCGTCGGATCGAAAGAAACCCAGGTCTCGCTTTCCGGAAAATATACTTCGACCCACGAATGCGCGTCGCTCTGGCGCACGATGAATGCATCAGCCGTCTCATTGTATTCGCCGCGCTGAAATCCGTTAACGAGACGCGTCGGAATTCCCTGCGTTCGAAGCATTACCGTCATCGCCGTCGCAAAATATTCGCAATGTCCCTCGCGAATGTTGAACAAAAAATCAGCCAGCGGATCTGCACCGCCGGCTTTCATTTCAAGCGTGTACCCAAATTGCGATTGCAGGTAAGTTTCGATAGCCTTCGCTTTATCGAAGGCAGAAAACGAACCTGCTGTGATTTGCGAGGTCAGTTCCGGAATTCGGCTGTCGACCGTTGGAAGTTGAAGATAACGGCTCGCAATATCGACCGGAAGTTGACCGGAATCGGCGATCAGACGATCGACCGGCGGAATTTTTCGATCTGAAAACATCGTGTAAATGACACGTTCGTTTTCTGATCGCGGAAACGACAAATTGCCAGCAGCGTCTTTATAAAGAATTGGAAAACGGCTCTGGCGAATTGCAAAAGCTCTTGGCATTCCGAAAAGTACATCGGAGTTTATCGGTTCCAAATAGATCGTTTGGATGGCAATATCTTTCTCAGCAGCTGCCGGGCGATCAAATCTCATGAAATCGCCAGCTATTTTCACAAACGGTTCTTTCAAGTCGTTCGTTCGGCTCCATTTCCGACCATCGAACGTATCTAGTGAAACGCCCCGCCACTTGATCGGCTCTATGCCGGAGATCGTCGCATCATCTAACTTGACGCGCATTACTACTTCGTTGTTTTGCTTTAACCGTCCGATTGAGCCGATCTCTACTGTGTCTGAAAAACCGGTAAAGCCGGACAATCCGTTCGAACCTCCGCCAAAACCCGCACCGCCGGTTCGAGGCAGCACAAAAAAGATGGGCGCCGCAAATAGAATAACAACCGTTAACAGACCAACTGCGGTAAAAGGCAAACGCCGAAGAAATGAAAATTGAAATTGATTGCGCGATTCTCCAAAATCTTCGTGAACTTTTCGAAAACTTTTCTGAATTTCAAACGCAACAATTGCAGTGATCGTGACCAACAAATATATTACGACGCTGACGAAATAAAGAGGACTAATACTCATTCCGGCAGCAAGCATCACTTCGAAAAAAGACATTAAATAGAGAAAAAGCCAATCGCGATCTGCTTTTCGCTGGAGCAGCTTTACTATAGATAATAAGGCGATAAGCCGAGCAAGGAGCGCTGCTATCTGTGATTCATTGCCCGAGAGCCCGATTAATCGAAATCGCCAGGCAAGATAGAAAGCAGGGACCGAAGCGACTAGAACGACGGTTCCGAACCGATCCGACACTTGAAGCTTTGAGCCTTCGAGGAACCACGCAACAATGACCGAGAAGAAAAACAACGCGGACATACCGATGCCAAGTTCGCCGGTACTCATCAAAACAATGTAACCGCAAACCAC
>JAHCHG010000008.1 GCA_026129865.1 Pyrinomonadaceae bacterium | reverse complement strand
CGCGATCGCCTGAAGGCGATACTCTGAACTAGACTCTGAACTTTGACTGGGAATTTAGAGAAATTTAAGGTTTAGTCGGCAATTCCTTTCAGTAATACTCCGGCGGCGTACGCTAAAACGGCAGCGGCGGCACCAACCGCCAGGGTTTCGGTCGCGTTCCTTATCCACGAAGATGTCGACCAGCGGCTTTTTACGGAACCGATCAGGAAAAATGTGATGCCGGTCGCCGCGCAGGCGATGGGAAAGGCGTTTTTGACCGTAAACAAGTAGGGGACGAGCGGCACGAGTCCGCAAATGCAAAAAGCGGCAAATGTTGCGAATGCAGCTTTTATGGGCGATCGAATTTCGGAAGGCAATCCGTATTCTTCCGCTAGCATGGTTTTCACCCAACGCTCGTTGTCCGATGTGATCAGTTCGACTGCGTTTTCCAGATCGTCGCCTTCGAAGCCTTTTTCAGCATAGATCTGTCGAACTTCTTCGCGTTCGCCTTCGGGAAACTGTTCAATATGCCGGTATTCTATCTTTTCCAATCGACGGTAATCATCAATTTCGGCGCGGGTACCCAAAAAATTACTCGCCGCCATCGAAAAACCGTCTGCGACAAGGTTCGAGAACCCCAGAATTAGGACGATCGTCGTTGAAAGTTCGGCGCCGGCAACACCGGAGACGACTGCAAATGTTGTTACAGCGCCGTCAATTCCGCCGTAGATCCAGTCGCGAATGTAATTATGCTTAACGGCAGCTAGCCGCGATGTGATCGCATCCGGCGAATGTTCATGATCGAATTCCGACATCTATCAATCTCTCTGCGATCGAACGACCTCGACCGAACAATCTGCCCGCGTTACGACCGCGGACGAAACACTTCCGAGCAAGTATCGCGAAACGGTGTCGTCAAATTTCGCCGCGCCGACAAAAATACAATCGGCACCGATCTTGTTCGCCTCTTCGAGCAGAATATTTTTCGGATTGCCCTCACGGATAGCGATGTTGGCTTCTAAGTTTCGCGATCTCAGCTCTTCGACCGCAGCGGCGGCGATACCCTCGACATTCTCCGCGCCGGAATCGAACAATCTGCTGAGCAAACCTGTGTCTTCAACTACAACAAGCAGAACTTCAGTTCCTTTGCTCCAGTTCCGCGAAGCGATCATTTCGACCGCTTGATCTGCGCCTGCGCTTCCATCATAGCCGACAATAATGCGGGTTACAGCGTCATCGACGGCAACCGATCCGCGCGCGACGCGGACCGAACAATTCGCATCGTTTACGATCTTTTGCGCGACGCTTCCAATCAAGATACGATCCATCCCCTGTTTTCCCTGCGATCCGACAATAATCAGATCGGCACCGAAGCTTTCTGCGCGATTCAGTATTTCCCACGTCGCGGTTCCGTCCGTTGCGTCCGACGAAACGTTCCACGCGGGATTAACATTCCTTACACGAAGCGCCGCGGCAGATGCAGATTGGCGCGCGAAGTCCAGAACCTTGAGATTGGCGTGAAACTTTTCCTTTAATTGATCATTGACGAACTCGACCTCATCAATATTTTCATAGGGCGGAAGCCAGATCTCAGCAACGCTGAAAACAAGAATTTCCGACGATTCGGGCAAACCAGCGTTCTTTAGATCATCAAGCGCAGCGTCTGCAAAATCCGAACCGTCATAGGCGATCAAAACTTTAAATTTGTCGTTCATAAATGCTTCCCTTTTATTGCTTTTGCCTTATTATCGTACGGTTGACTAGTTAAAACAACCCGGGTCGGTCGCTTGCGATAAAGGCGCGTCCGCCGAGATTCTTTTCGCCGGTTCACGTCTTTTACCTGGAAAAGAAAATTGTTTGCCGAAGTTTTCAGCCGAAGCAGCATTGCCCCGCACTAAACGCGTCGTTGACAGTGATTCCCGTTGATTTTATGTCATTCGAATTAATAGCTTCTATTTTCGTTCGAAATTCGCCGTCTATAAAAGGAAACTTTGCGCCGAACGTCGAACCTGTCGACCCGTTAACTCCCGCACAAACTGCAACCAACCGCGCTAACATTAGGGAACACGCCAAGATCACCCGTTTCGAAAAATTAGTTCAGAAATTTGAACTTTCCGGATAGATCGGTATTTGAATGAATTTTAGTACAAAATTCTGCGAATGCTGCCTGGATCTTCGTGGTTCCGGCGGTCTCGTCACTTTATTCGAACTTCTAAAATCTCTTGAATTTCCCGGGGGATAAGTGGAAAGAAATCATTTCCGGTGCGCCTTTCCAGGTCGCGGACGGAAATTCGGTAATCTTTCCAGTTATTTGCTTTTATTCCGGAGATGTTCGGCATATCAACGGCTATCACCTTCGTCTTGCCGTTCACGTTCGCAGGCGGCTGACCGTCGGGAAATATTAGAGCGACCTTCCAGATGTTCGTCGGCACCGATATCTTTCCGCGGATCTTCTTCGTTTCGCCGTATGCTCCGGCGACAACATAGATCGTATTGCCGCGGCGCGCCAGATTGCGAAGATGTTCCTCGAGCTTTAACCAAGGTCCTGCGTTCAGATCGTAAGTTTGCGGCACCATGTTCGTCATCAAAAATGTCGAAGCCATTCCTTCCGTGGTTGCGTCGCGGTCCGAATTTGGACAAAGATGTCCGCGCGTAAACCCGCTGCCGCTGAAATCTCCGGGGAAAACGGGGTTCCAGCCGTTCGGCAAACGGTCGTCCGGTCGATATGAATCTTCGCGGCGCAGTTTTCCCATATCCGCTCGCGTTAAGCGCCACGCAGCCCAGTTCGGCGTCGATCTGGAACGATTGTAGGAGATCGCAAAATGCTCGCTGACGAGCAAATAACTGTTTGGATTGTTGATGTCCGCGGTCGTGCCGTCCGGAATTCCGAACGGCAAATGCTTTTCGATCAGGCTCAGGTCGACATCTTTTGCTCCGCTTTTCGGGACCGTAAGCGAATCGACGTTTTCGACCCTCGGCGGCAGTTTTTCCGCAATCCGCTTTCCCGCCCAAACACAGAAAATTGCGGCAGCGATCAATATGAGTGCGGCTATTTTTGCATTTTTTAAGACTTTCATGAAGATTTATGGAATTTTAACATGAAGTTTTCGCGCCCTTTCATCGCCTAAAAACTATATTGATTCGCAAGATCAACCCTCCGGCGGTAAAATAGAGCGGAATGAGTGAAAAAATTCATCTTACATCATTTTTGGAGTCCGAATTGGAAGATTTCGTCCAATCGGTCGGCGAGCCGAAGTACCGCTCAAAGCAAATTTTTAAAGCTTTGCATGAAAGACGTTTGCGCGATTTTGAAGCGGTCACGGATCTGCCGAAAGCGTTTCGAAAACATCTGAGCGATCACGCGACCGCTTCGACGCTGACAGTTGAATCGCGCTACATTTCCGAAGACGGCACGCGCCGGTTCTTGATGAAAACGCATGACGGTTATCCGGTTGAAACTGTCTATCTTCCTACGGAAAACCGCGACACGATCTGTTTTTCGTCGCAGTCGGGCTGCGCGCTGAAATGCGATTTTTGCCTGACCGCGAAACTCGGGCTGCTTAGAAACTTGACCGCGGGAGAGATCGTTGAACAGATAATCATTGTTCTAAATGACGTTTACGGCGCCGGCGAACCGACACCGCACGGCACAAATCTGGTCGCGATGGGTGCGGGTGAGCCGTTTGCTAATTTTGAAAATTTGATAAAATCTCTCGAAATTATGTCCAATGAAGACGGACTTTTTATCGTTCCGAACCGGGTAACGGTTTCGACCGTCGGGATCGTGCCGAAGATATACGAGTTTGCCAGACTAGAAAATCGCCCGCACCTTGCCATCTCGCTTTCGGCTCCCAATGACGAACTTCGAAACCGTTTAATGCCGGTTAACAAACGCTGGAATATCGACGAGCTTTTTACTGCCGCCAAAACGTTCGAACTGTCGCTCCGCCGCGGCGAGCGGTTTACATTTGAATATGTCCTTCTTGGCGGCGTCAACGATTCGCCCGCCCACGCAGAAGAACTTGCGGACAAGATAAATGAATATGGGTTGGAGCGGGTCAAAATAAATCTCATCGCGCATAATGCAGCTGAAGGTCTCGATTACCATCCACCGGGAGCTGACCGGGTGGCAGAATTTAAGAGAACGTTGGAAGACCGGGGCATATCTGCCTACGTGCGGACTCCGCGTGGACGCGATATTTATGCTGCATGCGGGCAGCTTGCCGCAAAGAACTCGCCGAATCTATTCCAGATCGGACGTACGGTCGAGATCTAACTATGGAACTTTTTATAATAGGCGGAATCATTGTTGCCCTAATGGTTTACGTCTCCACAAAGATCAAGAAAAACGCCGCCGAAGCTTACGACCGCGAAGTTGTAGTGACGGATCGATTTCGACTTGTAAAGCCCGAAGGTTTTCTTCACCCGCTGCGCGATGATTCCATTTTCGAGGCGTATTCAAAGGATTTCGGAGAAGGAGAACTTCGCAATGTTTGGCGGGCAAATGCCGAAATTACGATCGTACATGACCGGTCGGTAAACGAGCTCGTCGAGGAAACCAAAGCGTCGAGTAGCGAGGTGATCTCAGAGCGTTCGGAATCGGGCGATTTTTCGGCGATCTTTATTGAAACCGAGATCTCCGTTGACGATGCCGAAAAGCGGCAGTTTACAAAGATCCTGCGTGGTCGAAACGACGGTGAGATCTATGTTTTCAAAGCATTTGTCCTGAGCGAGCATCTCGCCGAATTTCGCGAAAGGATAATCGAAATGCTTGAAAGCTTAACTCTTGAAAAAAGCTGATCCGCTGCCCGCTATATCTGACGATCTGCTGCGCGGTTCAAATCGCGATCAAAGCGGATGTGCCGGAATGTTTTTGTCCGTCGAAGTTCCGATCGCAAAGACTTTGATAAGCGCAACACCTGAAATAAATCCGCCGATATGCGCGGCGTATGCCACACCGCCTTCACCCGACGGCGAGAAATATCCTAGAATTATTTGATAGCCGATCCAAATTCCGAGCGCGACATACGCCGGTACAGTCGTTACAACTCTAAAGATCAATGCGCGCACATTTCGCGTCGGGAAAAGCAAAACATAACCGCCCAAAACTCCCGAGATCGCGCCGGACGCGCCAAGCATCGGGATCACAGAATCCGGTCCCATAAAGACCTGCGCGAACGCCGCCGCCAGTCCGCATACGATGTAAAAAGCGGCAAACCGGATATGCCCGATGAGGTTTTCGATGTTGTCGCCGAAGATCCATAAGAACAACATATTTCCGCCGATATGCATTACGTCGCCATGCATAAACATCGAACTCAAAAAGTTAAAATAAACCCCGAGCGGCGCGTTGAAATGGCGAATTTCTCCTAAGACCTGCCCGGCGGAATTTTTTACGGCAACGACACCTTCGATATCGACACCGGTCGTCACTTCGCGCGGAACCAGCGAATACGCATACGAAAATGCGTCATTTCCGCCCAAACCCTGAAAAAGAACGAAAACCAGAATGTTTATGCCGATGAAAATGTAATTTACATACGGTGTAATCGTAATTTCGGAATTGTCGTCGCTAAGCGGAAACATATTTTTTTATCCTAAAAGTTCGTCAACACTAATTTTTATCTGGGGCAGAATCGACGATGAGGCGATCTCTCCGCGTTTTGCGATCTGCGCCAGCCGATAAATGCCGCTCGAAGGTTTTTGATGAATTTCAACTATATCGTTCACGAGATTTACGATCCAAACTTCCGGAATTTCCGCGGCGGCATAAAGCGAAAGTTTGATACCGCTGTCGCATTTGAGTGTTTTGTCTGCGACTTTCACGACCATAAAGACCTCTTCCGGTCGCGGATGCCGTTTGCCGTCATACTTTGTCAGGTCGGAAAGAACTATATCGGGTTCCGGTTCGTCGTATTCCGAAATTCGCAGCGGATTTTGAACACTTACAAGAATATCGTCTGAAACCGACTTGATGAACACACGGTTAAGAAAATTTACGCATGCAGAATGTCTATCCCGAAAAGTAATTTTCGAAATCAGTTCTCCCTCGATAATCTCGGCTCTTTCATAATTATCGAGCATCCCGAGTTCGATCATTTTGTAATATTCGTCGACCTTAAATCTCAGGCGAACCGGTTCGGGATGCCCGTGTGCGTTAATCATATCTCTAACCCCACGAGTAGCAGCATTTTAAGATAATTTCGAGAATTTTGAAAGAATTTCGAACGTAAAAAAGCGCTGCTCAATTTCTCAAGCAGCGCTTTCGATCTAACCGATCTCAACATTTTCGGGAACTTTAAGAAGTTCGTAACCTTCGGATCGAGCAACAAACGTCGCCGCCGTAATGTCGCCGACTACGTTGAGCGTCGTCCGGCACATATCGAGCAATCGATCGACGCCGAGAATGATCGCGATCAGCGCCGGATCGATGCCGATCATCGCTAAAATACCAATGATAAAAGGAATCGAACCGCTCGGAACCCCCGCCGTTCCGATCCCGCCGAGAATCGCGAGATACACGACCATCAGCTGCTGGGCAAATGTCAGATCGACGCCGGCAAGCTGAGCGATGAAAAGAACCGTAATTCCTTCGTAAAGCGCTGTTCCATTTTGATTTGCCGTCGCTCCGACCGTCAGAACAAAGCTGTTGATGTCCTTCGGAACGCCAAGATTTTCCTCAGAAACGCGAAGCGCGGTCGGGAGCGTCGCGTTCGAAGAGCTCGTTGAAAAAGCCGTCAAAATCACGGTGCGAACCCGTTTGAAAAAGTCGAGCGGATTGAGTTTCGACAGAAAATAAACAGAAAGCGAATAAACGCCGAAAAAGTGAATTCCCAAGCCCAGTAGAACAGCAAAAACGAACCAGCCGAGAGAATAAAGCAGATCGAGCCCGAATATCGAAATATTATTAAACAGCAAACACGCCACCGCGTACGGCGCAAATTTCATTATTATGTCTATTATTTTTGACGTTATTTCAAACGTCGCCTCCATAAATCGAACGAAGGGTTCGGAAACCGGCGCGGGCAGCAAGGTTATCGCAACACCAACGATCAGAGCGAAAAACATGATATGAAGCATGTTCGGATTTTCGCCCGCGATCGAATTAAAGACATTCTTCGGAACGATCGTTTTAACGACCGACATCAACGCCGTATCTTTCGCAGCTTCCTCGGCTTTCTTTGCACTTTCGACCGTTTTTCCGGCATCAGAGCTGTATTTTTGTTCGAGTTTCGCTTTCGTGTCCGCATCCATCCGGTCGCCGGGTCGCAAAGTATTTGCGATCGTCAGACCGATCGCAACCGAGATCGCAGAAATTACCAGCGAATATGCAAAGGATTTCGCGCCGATTCTACCAAGCTTTCGAATATCGCCGATTCCCGCAACCCCAACAACGAGCGATGAAAAAACCAGCGGAACGACGATCATCAACAACAGATTAAGAAAAAGCTGTCCGATTGGTCGGGTGAAATTTTCCACCGCGGAAGTGATCCGCGGATCTTCGCCGCCGAGCGTGAAATTGACAAGCAGACCGCCCGCAACGCCGACGACCAATCCGATTAGAATCTTCGTATGCAGCGCCATTCCTTTCGGTTTATCAGGCGTGTCATCGTCCAGGTCGGTTTTCAGCTCCTGCTCGTACAAGTCGGGCGGAATGATTTCTCTTTCTTCGTTTTCACTCATGTAATTTTCACCTATTGAATTAAAGTTGCAATCGAGTAAGGTAGCTAACTTTTAAAGAGCGTAAAGTGTCATCTACCCAATTTTGGATCGTTCGCTAAAATTTTATAAAAGCGGGGCGATTGAGAGTGTAGCAAATGTTTGAGTTTTTGGGTATGATCGGACAATTCTATCTTTAGATTAACGAAAATTATGAACAAAGTTTTTTCCCGCGCATTTGTCTTAATCGCCTATTCCTTATCTCTGACATCCTACATCCTTGCGCAGCAAGGGCTCTCGCCTGGGACAGTACGATTTGGCACAGAAAAAGTTGGAACGTCTCGTGACGTAATTAACGGTCAGATGTTTGTTGCCAGATTGTCTGGTTTGCAGGTTGTTCCACAGAGTAATTCGCCAGGAACTGGCTCGTGTGTTTTTACACTTGATCCTACGCAGACGTCATTGCGTGCAGCTTGCCGCTACGAAAATTTCACGAACGTTCCAATTCGGGTGGGGTTCGGGTACGGTGCACCTTTAGGACAAACGGGGTCCTCGAATGGGCTTATCGGTATCGAAAATGGGGGACAAAGCGGAGCCTTTTATTTTACGGTTGGTTTGAGTTATGAAAATTTAGTGAATTTGCGTTCAAACAGAACTTATATATTTGTTAATAGTAACAGTTCCACCGAAGTCCGGGGGCAGATTCATCTTGCAAATGGGGCGTACAATGATTTTGACGGCGATGGGCGAACCGATCTGACCGTTTATCGAAATTCTACGAACAAATTTTATGCTAAACCTAGTTTGATCGGCGGTTTACTCGAAAAGCAGATCGGTCACCCAGGGGACGCGGTCATGCAACTAGCTGACTTCGATGGTGACGCGCGTTCCGATTTTTCCACAATCGATTATAGTGGACAGATCTTATGGAGAATTAATCAAAGTCAGACCAACTCTACCGTTGAAGTAAATTGGGGAAGTTCTGGACTCAGCGATTATCCTGCTCCGGCGGATTACGATGGAGATGCTAAATTCGACATTGCGGTCTTCCGCGCCGGTGTTTGGTATGTTATCGAAAGCTCGACTAATACTGTTCGAAATTATTATTTTGGAAGATCAGGAGATATCCCGGTTCCGAACGATTTTGATAAGGACGGTCAGGCTGACCTAACGGTCGCTCGAAGCGAGGACGGAAAATTAATATGGTATGTGCGACGAAGCACTGATAATCGCGTTTACGCAACTCAATGGGGTTTGAGCAGCGATGAATTTTTCGTTGGCAGATCAGATTGGGACGGCGATGGCGCACAAGATCTTTCCGTGATCCGCAACGAATCAGGGCAAAAGGTGTTCTATATTCTGCGATCATTCGATCAAGAGCTACAGATAATCCGGTGGGGTTTAGATTCCGATCTATTAAAGCTAGGAGATTATGACGGCGATGGGCGGACCGATGTTGCTGTGACGCGAAGTATAAACGGGCATAAGATCTTCTTCATTTTAGAAAGCTCGACGGGCGAGCCCAGGTATGAAACCTTTGGCTTTGCTGACGATCTTTGATAAGACAGGAGATGAAGACGTGTGAAGCAAAGTGATGACTTAGTAAACAAAGCCACAGAATTTTTGAATTGATTTAACTCATTTTTACACTCAGCAGAGTGCTTTGGATCCATTTAACCGGTCAGCGGCGCCCGCAGAGTTCGCGAAAATTGCAGAAACTGCAAAGTTTCAGGTTTTCGGTCATCGGAAATTCCGACTTTGCGAGCGGCGTGTTTTGCAAAATATCTTCGCAATAGTCATACATTTCTTCGGTTTCTTCGCGAATTTGTTCGGCAAATGCTTCGACATCGAATTCGTTGACCTTTATCGAACGCTCTTTATATTCGGGCATCAGATACGCGACGGTCGGAACGATTTTTTCCGCCGGTACATCGAAATGAAAGTACGCCCAGGTTACATAGCCGCGCAGCTGCCGACCGTGCTTTTTGTCGTCTTTCTTACCGGTTTTCCAATCGAGAATATGAAGCTCGCCGCCGACCGGGAACATAAAATCGACCTTGCAGTACGCCTTTTGTCCACCGATACGGCATTCGCCGTAGCCTTCCGGGTCGATTATCCATTGATCTTTCGATTCGACCGCCTTGTCCGCCAGCCATTCGATCCTGCCGCCGCCGAGCAGATTCTTTAATGCCTCGGAAACCTTCGGCAGGATCTGTACCTCGGGATCGATCGTTTCAAGCTCTTCGTAATAAACTTCGCTGAAGTTTTTTGATTCGACTATCTGTTTCGTTTTTTCAAACACAAAATCGTCAAACCGGCGCATGTCTATCGGCTTGGTTGTTTTCTGCATTCGTTTCAGCAGGATTTCGATTATCTTATGCGTTACGTTTCCGATCTCGAGAGGGATCGACGTCAGATCTTTCAGCGCTTTGACTGTCAAGAAATTTTCCCGATCGCGCGATGCCTCGAACTTGGTGTAATACTGGTAATAATACTGCCGCCTGCAAGCGGAAAAAGTCTCCCAGCGGCTGACCGACCAGCCGAGGATCGGAGTGAATTCAAATTTTCTGATCATTGTGTTTTAAGTGAAAGTTTGATGTATCATAATTCAAAACCAGTTTGAGACAAAGATCCAGTTTCTCCACGATCTGTGTAAATGATACCTAATCGGAACCGGTTAGAACGGCGCAATAAAATCAATAGTTATCGAAAATTTTATCGAATTACGCGCCTCACGAATGTTAAGATGACTGTTAAATGTTACATCCCGTCTTGTTCACAGTTCGAACCTGCTGACGGATCTATGACGAATCAGCGGCTTGTCGCAAAAAGGTTTAAGTAGTTCATATTGCTTTTGCCCGTAACTATTTTCTTTGCAAACTATTCATCGATATTTGAGAGGATTAAGAACCATACCGCGCTTAAGTAAAAGCAAAGATATTTAAAGCAATTCATTTCCATCAAACGGGTTGTGCGACGATGCAAATTCTTAAAACACTGCAAAATAGGGCAGTGATAAAATGATATAATCCTGAACATGGCGCAGGCAGTTTCAGAAAGAATTACGAATGCCGAAAAAATCGGTAACGGCGTGCCGATCATTCGCGGAAAGAGAATAACTGTGCAAACCATTTACGAATTTTTAACTGCCGGCGAGAGCGTCGAAGAAATTCTCAACGAGTGACGCTTGTACGTCAGAATATTTCCGTGTGTTGTATTTGATCTAAAGTCGAACTGACCGTTTTAAAGTCAAATGAATAGGTTATTTGTTATGAACACAATCGAAATCGGCGAATTGCAAAAACATTTGGGCGTTTATTTGGCTCAGGTCAAACAAGGTCTAGAAATCGCTGTTGAAGAGAACGATGAAATTATTGCCAGAATTTTGCCGTTTGAAGCAAACGACAGTTTGAGCAAAGACGAAAGAAAATTAGTCGGTGAAGGGTTGATGCGTCTGCCATTACAAGAGGAAATGGGCGATGAATTTTGGGAAGCAAATTTGCCCGAAATCGACTTAGAAAAAGTTGTCGAAACGATCAGAAGCGAGCGGGATGATGACTGATATTGCTTTTTGGGATACGAGTGCAATTGTTCCGCTTTGCTGCTTCCAACCTGCCAGCCAAAAACTCCGCACGCTTCGCCGAAAATACAAAACCGTCGCTTGGTGGGGAACTATTATCGAAGGCAAAAGTGCTTTGAACAGGCTCTTTCGTGAAAATGTTATTTCAAAAAAGGCTTTTGCGGAATCTGTAAAAAGACTCGAAACTCAACAAAAAACATGGTATGAGATTTTGGCAACCGACAAAGTTCGCACAGTTGCAGAAAATTTAATCGAAACCCGGGATTTACGAACTTTGGATGCAATGCAATTAGCTTCCGCTTTGGTTTGGTGTTTTGAAAAGCCTAAAGGAAAACATTTCATTTGTCTTGACCACAAACTCTCAAAATCTGCTTTAGATTTAGGTTTTACAGTTTTCCCTAGATAAATTAATTTATGTTCAAATCAATTCATTTCAATTCAAAAGGTCGCGCGACGACGAATGCTTCCAAGCCGAAAGTTTTGGAGAAATTATCTAAAATTGTCGGCGGTGAAAATATTCTGGTTGATCCGGAAAAGGTTGAACCGTACGGCGCGGATGCGGTGAAGGAAAAGTTTCCGCCGGAAGCGGTTTTGTTTCCTGAAACGACTGCGGAAGTTTCCGCGATCCTGAAACTTGCCAACAAAGAACTTTTTCCGGTAACGGCGCGCGGCGGCGGCGTTGGTTATACCGGCGGCGCAGTTCCGACCGAAGGCGGAATCGTCATCGGCACGGACAGGATGAATAAGATCATCGAGATAAGCGAGGAAAATCTTTATGCGATCTGTCAGCCCGGAATTACAACTTTTGAATTGCAGCAAGCGGTCGAAAAATTCGGGTTGATCTTCCCGCCCGACCCCGCAAGTTATAAGGATTCTTTTATCGGCGGCAACATCGCGGAAAACGCGGGCGGAATGCGGACTCCGAAATACGGCGTTACGAAACATTCGGTTTTGGGTTTGGAAGTCGTTACCGCAACCGGCGAAGTGATTCGAACGGGCGGGAAAACGGTTAAAAATGTCGTCGGATTCGATCTAACGGGCTTGATGTGCGGTTCGGAAGGACTTTTGGGAATCATCACCGAATCAACTTTGAAATTATTGCCGATGCCTGAAGCGACCGCGACCGTTCGCGCTTCATTCAAATCAATGGAAGCGGCGTGCGAAGTCCTGACAAAATTTACGCCCGAAGGATTGCTTCCGATGGCGATGGAAGTCATCGACCGCAACTGCATCGGCGCAATCGAACAAAATTTCGCGTTCGGCTTTTCGCCCGAAACTCAGGCAATTTTACTTGTCGCAGTTGACGGTTTTACGGAAGAGGTTGAGCGAAATTCAAAACTCATCGAACAAATTTTGCAAGACAACGGCGGTTTCGATATTCTTCGTTCAAAAAATAAAGAAGACGAAAATAAACTCTGGGACGCACGCCGCGCAATCTCGCCGTCTTTGATGAAATATAATAATTTGAAAATCAATGAAGATGTCGTCGTTCCGCGCTCGAAAGTGCCCGAACTCATCCGCCGCGTCGAAGAGATCGGCAAAAAATACGACACATTCGTCGCCAACTTCGGACACGCCGGCGACGGCAACATTCACGTCAATTTTATGTGCGACCGCAACGACCCGGAGTCCGTCGCCAATGCGAGAAATGCCGTCAAAGAAACCTTCGAATTATCGGTCGAACTTGGCGGAACGATCAGCGGCGAACACGGAATCGGCTACGTAAAATCGCAATATCTCGACATCGCCATCGACGCGCCGACACTCGAAATAATGAAGTCAATAAAAAAAGTCTTCGACCCGAACGGGATTTTGAATCCCGGAAAAATGTTCGTTTAAATTTATTGCTAAAAAGGAGTTGATAGGATAATTTAATTGGCATGGATTCTGTGGAATTTACAACTAAAATCGAACACGGTGTGATTCGTTTGCCTAAGGAGTTTGAGGAGCTTGACGATCAAGTCGCTCACGTTACTCTTACGCTTGAAACTGCGGTTGACGCGAAAGAAAAAAAAGAACGACTATTTGCCGCATTTAAGAAAGCTCAAGAGATCGGACTTTTCTCCGAGATCGAAGATCCTGTTAAATGGCAAAGAGAGCTGAGAAATGAATGGGACTAACGCCGTATTGGATAGCAATGCGATTATTTTGGGTTCGAAAGGAAAAATTGATATTGAAGAATTATTGTCAAGATACGATAAATTTTTCGCTTCGATAATTAGTTATGCCGAGTGCTATGCATACCATTTTCAAGATCGGCTCGAAAAGATAATTACTGATGAGATTTTCAGCAACCTCGAAATCATTGAATTAGACCAACCGCTCGCCGACCAATCCATAATTTACCGCAAAAACAAAATCAAAAAGATTAAACTTCCCGATGCCGTGATTCTTGCCACTGCCAAATTATTAAATGCAGATCTGCTGACCGACGATTGGGATGATTTTCTGAAAATCGATTCCTCAGTTAATGTTCTGAGCCTTGACGATCTGAGAACCTGAAATCGTTTATAGAAGCGAATAGCAAACTCATTTCCCGAAAAGTCGTTATTTAAGGATGCGTTTCTTATCTAAACTCCATCGTCCCGTCCTCGAGTTTTCCGCGGCGAAACATTTTTACATCCTTTACATAATTTTGATTGACGCGCCAGGGGAGTTTCGAGCCTTGTTTGGGCAGAGTGTGAATCGCTCTTTGAATATAGCCGGAAGTAAAATCTACCGGCAGTTCGGGCTTCACCGTCGGGTCGGTCAGGCGCGGAACGCAGACGCCGTAACGTTTCTCATCCATAAAATTCAGCATTCGGCAGATATACTGCGCCGTCAGGTCGCATTTCAGCGTCCACGAAGCGTTAGTATAGCCGAGCGCAAGCGCGGAGTTTGGAATATCGCTGAACATCATTCCTTTGTAGGTCAGCGTTTTTGAAAGATCGACCGGCGTGCCTTCGATATACAGCTTCAAGCCCGCGAGCAGTTTCATCACAAGCCCGGTCGCCGTAACTATCATATCCGCCTCAAGCTGTTTTCCGGATTTAAGTTCGATGCCATTACCCGTAAATCTTGCAATGTGATCGGTTACGACCGAAGCTTTTCCGTCGTTGATCGAACGAAACAGATCGGAATCGGGGACAAGACACAGTCGCTGGTCCCACGGATAATATTTTGGCGAAAAATGTTCGTCGGCAAGTTCTGACCCGATCTTTTTTCGTATCAATTTTGCGATGATCTTTTTGATCAGTTCGGGGTGTTTTCGTGAAAGGCTGTAAAGACCGAGTCCGAATAAAACATTTTTCCAACGGGAGATCGTGTACGCAGCACCCGCGGGCAAAACGGAACGAAGAAAATTTGCGATCTTATCTTTGGCAGGAACGGAAATTATATATGTCGGCGAACGCTGAAGCATCGTTACGTGTTCGGCTTTTTCCGCAAGTGCCGGAACAAGCGTAACAGCGGTTGCGCCACTGCCGATGACGATTATTTTTTTGTTTTCATAATCGATGTCGTCCGTCCATTTCTGCGGATGGACGATCTGTCCCTGAAAGTCTTCAAAACCCGGAAACTCGGGCGTGTAACCCTTTTCATAATCGTAATAACCGGTGCAGAGATATAAAAACTTGCAGGTAAATTTCGTAGGCGTTCTTTCTTCACCGGTATCAACTTCAACGGTCCAGAGAGCGTTTTCGTATGACCAATCTGCGCTGACAACCCGGTGGTTATATCGGATTTTGTCGTCGATCTTAAATTCGCGCGCGGTTTCGCGAATGTATTTAAGGATCGCCGGTCCGTCGGCGATCGCTTTCGGATCGCTCCACGGACGAAAGCGATAGCCGAGCGTATACATATCCGAATCCGACCGCACGCCGGGATATCTAAACAAATCCCAAGTTCCGCCCGAAGCGTTTCTGCCTTCAAAGATGGTAAAAGTCTTGTTGGGACATTCCATCGTCAAATGCGCCGCTGCTCCAACACCGGAAAGTCCTGCGCCGACGATCAATACATCGAAATGTTCCATAGAATTCTTAAATTTGCCAAACCGGTTAATAACGCTAGAATAAAAAGTCGAATCGATTTTGGCAAAACCTTTGACGATTCTAAAAATGTCCAAATTTTCGATCTAAATAATTTATGCGATCTTCAACTATTTTTCTGACCGCGGCTGCAGCGTTCATTTTATTTTCCGTCCCGGCTTTGGCGCAGCAAAACACGTATAACAAATTGACGATTATCCTTATTCGCCACGGTGAAAAAGATCCGGTCGAAAACGAAGAAACGCCCGATCCGCGGCTCTCGCCCGAAGGCGAAGCCCGTGCACAGCGCCTGATCGACATTTTGGAAAAATATAAGCCGGACGCCGTGTTTTCTTCGCAATTCAAACGCACCCGCGCGACCGTTATGCCATTTGCGCGATCGAAAAATATGATGATCCAGATCTATGATCATCGGAATCTGAACGAGATCGCCGAGATCGCGACCCGCGGAAATTTTAAGCGGATCGTCATCGTCGGTCATAATTCAACAACGCCGGCGCTGACAAATCTTTTGATCGGACAGGAAAAATATCCAAAATTGGACGAATCCGTTTACGATAAAATGTTTATCGTCAGGCTCTATCGAAAATCAGGCAAGCCGCTCCGTGTCCGCGACGAAAAGATGATCTCGTATTAAGCTGCGACCGCTCCAGTCCGTTCGATTTTTGCGAAATAGATAGCGATAAAAACCGCGACGACCATGATCGCCGATGCCGTCCAAAAAGTCCGCTGAACGGTGTAATCGTCAACGTTATTGACGGCATTATTGAGCAGAACGCCGCCGACCGCCGGTCCGATCGCGCGTGCAAGACTCGCACCGGACTGCAGCATGCCGAGTGATTTTCCCTGTTCATGTTCATTCGCAACTTTCGACGCCAGACTTGTAATCGCCGGCGAAGCCATCGAATTTCCAATTGCCAGCAGCGCAACGACGCTTAAGACACCGGATAGTCCGCCGAATTCCGGCGAAACGAACGGGATCGCAAATAAACTGATCGCCATCATTATCGAACCGACTATCATCAAAGGGTTTTCACCGAATCTTTCAACCAGCCGACCGAAAACTCCGCCTTGAAAAATCACCGCCAAAAAACCGATGAATGTAAAAATATAGCCGTTCTCTTCAGCGGTGTAGCCAAACCGTTCGATCGTGTATAGAACAAACGCATAGGTCATTATGGAAAACGAAGTTACCAGAAAAAAATATACTGCCGTCAGGGTGCCGAACTTCTTGTCTTTGAGCGACTCAAAAAGCTCGATAAAGCGATTTTTCTTGACCTTTGATGGATCGTAAACGGATGTATCGACGGTTTCGGGCAGAATAAAATAAAGCAAGGCTGCGTTCAAAAATGAAAGAACAGCCGCGAACAAAAACGGAACGTGAATTCCGTAACGGCTCATAATTCCGCCGATCGCGGGACCGAAAATAAATCCCAAACCGAACATCGCGCCGAAGAGCCCCATGCCCTTTGCGCGGTTTTCCTTCGAAGTTACGTCGGCGATGTATGCCTGCGCGGTCGAGATGTTTCCGCCGGTAATGCCCGCTATTATTCGACCCGCAAACACCATCCAAAGCGCAAACGCAAAGCCGATCAAAAGATAACCGATCGTCGACCCGAGAATCGAAAAGAACAAAACCGGTCGGCGACCGTAGCGGTCCGATAAACTCCCGAGCAGCGGCGCGAAAATAAACTGCATCAGGCTGTACGACGCAAAAAGAATTCCGATCTCAAACGGCGTCGCGCGAAAGGAATCCGATTCGACATAATAAGGCAGTGCCGGAATGACGATACCGAATCCGACCAGATCGATAAAAACCGTCAGATAAATGATCATCAACGGCTTTGTTAAAAATTTTTCGTCTGCCAACATATGCTTATAAACTCAAAAAGGCGACCGGCGGTTCGATAAATCAACTGTTCCCGGTCGCTTACTGCTCAACCAAATGATTTGTAGTAAGATATCAAAGAATAAAAATACCACTTTGGAGGAGATTGCAAAAGTAATGCAAAAAGCAGTTATATTGATAGGAATTCTAATATTGTCCGTCGTTTTTTCTATGAACCAGGAAGCCGCCGCTCAGAAACCGAAACCAAAAGGCAAAGATCAAAAAGCCGTCGCTGAAGCTACAGTTCCAAATATCAATTTCACTGTTTCAATGTCCAAACCGTGGACTCATCTGCTTGAAGTGGAAATGACGATGAATTGGGATCAAATGCCCGCCAAAGCGGAACTCAAAATGCCGGTTTGGACACCTGGATCGTATCTCGTGCGCGAATACGCGCGTCATGTCCAGGATTTTTCCGCGAAGGATGGTGCGGGAAATTCGCTGTCGTGGGACAAGATCAATAAAAACACCTGGGAGATCGATACAAAAGGCGCGAAGGAAATTCGCGTTTCATACAAGGTTTACGCCAACGAATTGACCGTACGAACAAACGAACTGAACGATCAGCATGCGTTTTTCACTCCGGCGGCGCTTCTGATGTTTCCCAAAGGACAGATCTCGGCACCCTCGACCGTCACGGTAAGACCTTACGGAAATTGGAAGGTTGCGACCGGTTTACCGGAGATTTCAGGCACGAACGGCAGTCCGGCGAACACGTTTCGAGCTGAAAATTTCGATATTTTATACGATTCTCCGTTCGAAGTAAGCGACTTTTTTGAGAAGAAATTCACCGCCGGCGGCAAGACGCATCGCTATGTGTTTTCGGGCGAAGGAAATTACGACGCCGACAAGATCGCATCCGATACTACGAAAATAATCGACGAACATATCAAGATTTTCGGCGAACTTCCCTACAACGATTATTTATTTATCGTAAATTTACGCGGCGGCGGCGGATTGGAGCATTTAAACTCGACGGCGCTGCAGTGGAACAAGTTCGGCTTCAAACCCGAAGCACGCTATAAAGCCTTTCTCGGGCTAGTCGCTCACGAATATTTTCATCTATGGAACATCAAACGAATTCGCCCGGATGTTCTGGGTCCGTTCGATTATGAGAACGAAAATTACACAAAATCGCTCTGGATCGCAGAAGGCGCAACCGAATATTTTTCGAATCTTCTCGTTCAGCGTGCCGGAATTACTACCGATAAAGAACTTCTGGGAAGTTTGGCAAACGCGTTTCAATCGCTTCAGGCGCGCCCCGGACGGTTTGAAACCAGCCTCGAAGACGCGAGTTTCAATGCGTGGATAAAATATTACCGGCAGGACGAAAATTCCGTAAACAACCAGATCTCATATTACGACAAAGGCGAGATCGTTAATTTTCTTCTCGATGCACGAATTCGTGCCGCTTCGAACGGTGCTAAATCGTTGGACGATGTTTTCCGGTACATGAACGACGAATTTGCTAAGAAAAACAAAAACTTTTCTCCGGCAGATTATCAAAGAATCGCGGAAACAATGGCTGGCGAAAGTCTGGAAGAATTTTTTGACAAGTACGTTCGCGGAACCGAGGAAATTCCCTACAATGAATTTCTTAACCCGATCGGTTTGCGGCTCGTAACCGGCGAAGACGGTGCGAAAAAAGCGTATCTTGGCGGGCTTATCAGCGAATCGGACGGAAAATTGACGGTTCGCGCACTGCCGTCGGATTCGCCGGCGTATCAGTTTGGATTGAACGCGGGCGACGAGATCGTTGCGATCGACGGTCATCGCGCGAGCAATCAAATGCTGAACTATCTTCTAAGTGAAAAGAAACCCGGCGATAAACTAAGTTTGACGATCTTCCGGTTTGATTCTCTTCGGAACATTGAAGTTACGCTCGAAGGTCGTGCAGCGCCGAACTTCAGGATCTTGCCGGTTCCCAATCCGTCGGACGATCAAAAGCGGCTTTACAAACAGTTTTTCGGAGCTGATCTGAAATAGCTGTTTTACATAAATTGCGTATGTTTTTACGAAAATTGATATTGTTCGGCTTGCTGATATTTGCGTTTTCAGCCTGTCGGAATCAAGTAAATCAGCCGTCGGGCGTCGCGCCGAGTTCGCTTCGCGATGTTCCGGCGCTGCGGCTTAACTTTCGTTATGAAGCTGACGTGCCGGCGCCGGACCTGACAAACGAGGCTTCGCAGATCGAAGAACGTAACGGTCTTGTTCAGGCAGATTTCGACCAAAACCGTCCGCAGGAAATTCTCGATATGACCGTTACGTCGCCGGATAAACAAAGAGTTCTGGCAGTTTTTCATAACGTGACGGACGTTCAAAACGAATATCGGCTCGAGATGTATTCGGCGGACGGCAAGAGTTTGAAGATCATCACGCATGAAGGAATGGCAGTCCATTTTCCGGAAACGATCCGCTGGGCACCGGATTCATCGGCGGTCGCCTTTGTCGCAATGGCGCGGCTTGCCAAAACCGGCGGTCTGGTAAACGAAAATGGTGAAACGGGCGACGGCGCAGAGCCGGTTCCAACTGTTGAGGCGACTCCGGAAAGCCTGCCGGAGAATACGAACACCGAAGCTGCGAATGCCGCTCCGGCGGAAACTCCCCAAACCGGTCAGCCGGCGGCGCCTGTTCTTACGTTTCGCACCGAACAGATCTATCTTTCGGACGCGAACGGAAACGACGTCAAACCTGTCACGCAGAACGAAGGTTTGATCTATTTTTATTACGTTTGGTCGCCCGACAGTTCGGCGCTCGCGGCGCTTGCGGCGAAATCGACGGAATGGAAGATATTTCAGTTTCAAGCGGATCAGCGCGGCGAAATGTTTCGTCCGGCTGGTCGTCCGCGGATAGTCGAAAAAACCGGTCGGCAAAGACTGCTTGACGATTATCCGACTCAGGTTCATCCGGTTTGGTCGCCGGATTCGGCAAAGGTCGCAGCGGCTTTCGATAAGCAAATTCGTATTTACGATGCTGTCGGAAACGCGCCGACACAGGCGGCGATACTTCTCCGAAATCAGCTCTTGCTGTCTTCGAAAGTCTACGACGATCTGAACAAGCCGGAAGCACCGGTCGAACCTAATTCAAACGCGAACACCAATAAAAATGCGAACACAAACGTGCCTGCAGATCTGCCCGAAGGCGTTTTGCCGGATGAAAATTCGCTCGTTTCGTTTAATCCGATAACTAAACTTTTTTGGTCCGAAGAAACGCTTTTGTATTTTGAAACCGCGTACGTCAAGGAATATAAGGAATCGGTCAACAACGTCCGCAGCAATGCGCGCTGGCACCGCCTGGTTTTGAGCCCGCAGGCGGTCGCGCTCGGCAATCAATAAAAATATGAAATATCAAACAATCGAAGAGATCTATCAGGCTAATGAAAAGATTCGTGCAAACTTGAAAAGCACGATCGAAAACCTTTCGGAAGAACAGGCGACGGCGCTGCCCGACGGCGAGAAATGGTCGGTTGCCAAGATCGTCGAGCATTTATCGATGGTTGAACATGGAATGACGCAGATCGCCGCAAAGCTTCTTAGAGGAGCGCAGCAGCGCGGAGTAAAAGGTAACGGCGAGGCGCGAATTTCCGACGAATTTCTCCGGCAGGTTGCCGGTGTTGCGGACAAGAAAGTAGAAGCGCCGGAAATGGTCGTTCCGACCGGAGCGGCGAAATTGTCCGAATCCATCGAAAAACTCAATGCAAATAGGAAGGAACTAAACGACCTCAGACCGCTGTTCGAATCCGTCGGCTGCGAAGGGTTTACATTTCCGCATCCCGCTTTCGGTCAGCTAAATGCGAACGAATGGCTCGCCCTGCTCGGCGGACACGAGGCGCGTCATACCGCGCAGATCAAGAGAATTTTAGAGAAAATGTGAAAACCCCGGAGCCGAGGAGGGCTTTACTTCCGGGGTTTTCGATCCGGACCGGACGCGACTCAAATCTTGTCCGGGCGGAAAAATTAATTTATCTGTCATGTTCGAGGGCGAATCTTTTTGGATTCGCCCTCGCACTTTTTTGCAGCGTTTATCGGGAAATTGCCGGGATGTCGCCGGTGGTGCCGAACTGACGATATTCAAAAGTGTTGTCGACACTTCGCCAAATGTACCAGATTCCCGTCGACGGTCGGAAAACAGCGATGTCGGTAATGTCGTCCGAATCGTAATTTCCCGCCACAGGAACATCGTCCGAAAGTCCGAAGCTGCGGATGTCGTATCCGCTGTCCGAACTTCTAAACGCGTACCAGACGCCTGTCGACGGTCGGTAAACGCTCATATCAGCTTTGCCGTCGCCGTCGAAATCGCCTCCGATCGGAACATCGCCGTTGGCTCCAAAATGAGCCGCGACAAATTGCCCGTTGCTGCTGTTGAGCCAATACCAGTTCCCGTCGCTCGGTCTGAAGACTGCGATATCTACCTTTCCGTCGCCGTCAAAATCGGCGGGAATCGGTATATCGCCGTTGAGCCCGAAACGGACGATCAAAAAGCCCGCGTTGTTGCTCTTTTTGACATACCAGACACCGGTCGACGGGCGGAATACCGCAATGTCGTTCAAACTGTCTCCGTCAAAATCGCCGCGAACCGGAATGTCAGTTCCGAATCCGAACGCGGTTGACGTAATTCCGCCGTCGGAACTATGCCTGATCTGCCAAACTCCGCTGCCGTTGGAATCTCTGAAAATTGCCGTGTCGGTCTTTCCGTCGCCGTCATAATCTGCCGAAACGACTTTATCGTTCGCGCTGCCGAAAACTTGTGCGGAAAACCCCTGACTGTTTTGCGCGTACCAGGTTCCCGTTGACGGTCGAAAAACTGCGAAATCGTTGCTTCCGTCGCCGTCAAAATCCGATAGATCCGAATGCTGGCTCAATCGACCGAGCACCTCGCCGCCCGGATTATTTACGGTTCCGATCGTTGCGGTCCATAAACCGGCTCTTAGCTGCTGAATATGCGCGGGCGACAATGCGACCGTCGCATTCGGCAGGTTTCCGTTAGTTCCGCCGATCGCGCCGAAGTTATGTATAAGCACAACATCGCCGAGATTTGCATCGATCCGGGCAAATGTCTGCGCGCTTGAAAGATTGTGAAATTCCGCCGTGAACAGCGCAGCCGTTTCGGTTTCATTTATAAACACCTTTACCTCGCCGCGCGCGCCGGAAACCGCGCCGGTCAGATGCGACTCAAAATACCGGCTTTGACTCGGGGTCGGGCTGGGACTCGGACTCGGACTTCCCGAAGGAGTCGGCGTCGGGCTCGGATTTCCTGAAATGAATCTGCCGGAAAGCACCACATTGCCGTTATGTTTTAGTTCGAATAACTCGCCGCCTGTAATGACGGGAACGTTGTCGCCCCGGTCGCTGCGCAGGCGAAGCCTTCCTTCCCCGTCGCTCTCAAGGTTTAGCACGCCAACCTGTACATTGTTGATAAACGCCGCCAGGTTCGTTCCGGAAGGAAGATTTACCTGGCTTATTCGCGACTCGATCTCCGTGCGGCTGCTGTGAATTTCGTATTCCGCGTATCCGCGCGGCATGATTCCGTTTATCGTCGGTCCGGTCAGCGCGGCAAAGATGTTTCCGCCGCCGCCAGGTGATGGCGAAGGACTAGGACTCGGGCTCGGGCTCGGACTTCCGGTCGGAGACGGGCTCGGACTCGGACTGCCGGTCGGAGACGGGCTCGGGCTCGGACTGCCGGTCGGAGACGGGCTCGGGCTCGGACTTCCGGTCGGACTTGCCGATGGCGACGGACTCGGACTGCCGGTCGGGCTCGCTGTCGGCGAAGCTGTCGGTGTCGGTGTGCCGCCTACGCCGTTTGATGTTTCGCCGCTGTCTTTTCCGATCTCGCTGGCTTGAATAACCATCGAAACAGGAAGAATCGATAAAAATCCTATGGCGAATAGAACTATCGCCAGATTTACTAATCTGCTCCGTTTTAATTTCTTTTGTTGTTTCATAACATTTACTCCCATGCTTGCTATAAGCGTTTTAGTCTTCCGTTTCTCTGAAATCGCTCCAAATTACGGCTGTTCAGATACACAGTGCGCAAACCGGGCATAAAAAGACGATTGAACCGGAAATTTAAAATTGAAAAAGACCGGCAAACTTCTCCGGTCTCATAAAAGGACTCGAGCAGAATTTATTCCGGGCAGCTGCGCCGGGGCGGCGGGACGCAAACATTATAGTCCGGAGCGAGTGCGCACGCCGCATTAACGCGTGCGGTTTCCATTCTCGTTCCGCGCGATTGGACGGTGCAATCCCACTCGTAACCGCTTTCTTCAATTCGGTCGACGATCTCTTCCAGCGTCAGCAAAGGAAACCGTTTTTTGACAAGCGCGGCGATCCCGGAAACGATCGGAGCAGACATTGACGTTCCCGACCACATTCCATAACGTCCGCCGGGAATTGCACTTACGATCTCTTCGCCCGGCGCGACGGTTCTTACCCAACGGTCGGCGCGCCGGTTAACGACATGCGCCATCGTCGAAAAGGAAGCAAGATTGTCATATCGTGTGCTTGCACCGACGCTGATTAAGTTGTCATCAATACCGTTATCGTCTGCCGCGGTCGCGCCGCGTTCAGCCGCCGGAAAGATCCTTGCCGAACCGTCGCCGATCTGACCTCCGTTTCCTGCACCGGCAACTATCAGCAGACGGTTATCGTTAAATTCGGGAAAAACTTGTTCACCCGGAATCACCACATCGTCGCACCCGTTAAATAGGTCGTGCAGAAATGTGTTGCTTCCGGTATCGAAATTTTCAGGATAACCAAGGCTCAAATTTGCGATCGTTGCTCCGTTATTTGCCGCCCAGATGAGCGCGTCCTTTAACCGCCAGAGATCGCCGACGCCGTCCGCATCTAAAACTCTGATCGGCATTATTTTCGCGTTCGGTGCGGTCAGCGCTGCGATTCCGGCAACGTGTGTTCCGTGCCCGAAAGCAGCGTTTGCCCAAACCGCGCCTTCTTCGCTCGGGTCGTTGTCGTTCCCGACAAAATCCCAGCCGGGAACGAGCCTTCCCGCAAATGCCGGATGATTCAGATCGATCCCGGTATCCAGGATCGCAATGATAATATCGTCGCCTTTTGAAATTTCGTGTGCTGCATCGAGGTCTATGCGATGCGGAAACCATTGAGAATTAAAACCTTTCACGCTGCCGCCGATCGACCACGAACGTCCGATCGACCATGAACGACCGATCGTCCACGGCTCGTCCTGTTTTTCGACCATCTTCAGCTTGCGGTTTACATCGCGCTGCAAAATGCGCGCATCGCCAGCCATGGCGTCGGCGACCTGACACGGCGTTTGACCGTTTGTGATCTGCATACGGTACGTCGGCGGAGTTCCGACCGAATCTATCGGCGTTTGTGCGAGTCCGTATTGCGACGCAACTGCCGTCAGATCGGATTGATTAACGAGATCGATGAATATCTGTCCCGGAACCGCTTCGCAAACCGGAGGACCGGCGACCTGTGCCTCGCCAAAGACGCAAAACACCGCCAGTATCATAGCCGCGGTAAAAGTTATTTTTCTGATTAAACTTCTCATCTTGATCTGGTCCGTGCGAGTCTTTTAAAACTTTGTTCCCGTTTGCACAGTGCGGATAATTTTGAAGAAAAGACAACTTCAAAAAAATAATTCATCTTCCGACCGCTGAAAACGGTGCCCAGAAATATGGATGGACTTCTTTATCAATGAAATTTTTCTGCGCGTGTCTTAAAGATGCAGGTACGGAAGCGCCGCGTTGCAGACAAGTGTAAAACTCCTTCATCAGCGCAGCGGTCATTTCGTCGTTCACCGCCCACAGACTCAACACGAGCGAACTCGCCCCGGCAGAAATAAAACCGCGGGCGAGTCCGAGTATTTCTTCGCCGGAAAAAACCGAACTTAAACCTGTTTCGCAGGCGCTTAAGGTCACGAGATCTGCGCGAATGTCCGCTGCACAAACATCCCGGACGGTGATATATCCGTCAGCGAGATGAAGACTGGAAAAAAGCGGATTATCAGCTCGAAATTGCCCGTGGCACGCTACGTGAATTATATCGAAATGCGGAGACCAGCGCTGAAAATTTTCAAATGTCGCCGTTTCCCCGAACAATACCTTTGATTTTGCAAATTGATCTTCGAGCGACCGCACTTCGGCTTCGACAAGCGGAATATCGTCATCCGCAAATCCCAGTAAAAGCGCGTTCGAGGTTTTTGCAGAGCTTTTCGAATCCAGTTTCTGCCACACGCCTGCGCTCGGCGCGTAATTTATTTCCAGATCTTCGATCAGATATCTGCCGTCCGAACGAAGCGCGTGAAAAGGCACATAATGCAGCACGCCTGCCGGAACGATGATCAATTTATTACTTCCGTTCAGTTTCCCGAGCGGTGCGATCAACTTTTGGTGAAGTAATTCCAAATATTTATCGGCTCTTTTTTTCAGTTCGGGAAGAAATTTCGCGACCGCTGCCGTTCCAAAACGAAGCGCGCCGAATTGAAACCTAAGATCTTCAAGAATCGGTCCGACCGCAGACTCCGGCGACAGGTCTTCGACAAATTTCACGCCCGTCGACGACACAAGGAATGCACAGATCTTGCCGTCAAAAATGCAAAATTCGACCAGCGTTTTGTCGTTTCCCAACTGCTGTTTGAGTTTTTTTAATGAAAATCCAGCCGTTTGTCCGCCGCGCCCGCGCCGAACATGCGTGCTTTCGATTCGACGGCTCAATGCCGCGACCGCGGTTTCGCGTTTCGCGGCTTCGGCAAGCAATTTACCTGCATCATCGCCCGATGCGCGGTCATAACGGCTGTAAAACCAGTTCAATTCTTCGCGAAGTTTTGTCAGTTCGTCGTTAAGCGCGCTTTCATCAGCGCTGAATTCTTTATCGGCATGCAGTTCATCCAGATTTTCAAACAACGATCGCGACCTAGCCGTTTCAACAGTTTGAAACGCGTCTTCATATTTATTCTGAGCGATTAGAACGCGTGCAAGATTTTCGAACGGCGCGAGTTTATCGGACAAAAACGCCATCCGAAATTCCTCCGCGGGCAGCGGAGCACGCATTTTTTCAACGATCGAGATCGCCTTTTTAAATTTTTGCGACGCCGCCGTCAGATCGTTCGCTTCAAGATCCAGCATTCCGGTCAATGTAAATGCGCGAAGCAGAACCGAATGCTGCTCGTGCTTTTCTGCAGCGGCAATAACTTCCCGTAGCAAGTTACGCGCTTCCTCAAAGCGCCGCAAAGCTGAAAGAACCTGCGCTTCCAGAAGATCCAAACGCAGTTTCAGTCTTTCGTCGGTCAAATTATCGTTTTCTTTGTCGATCGAACGAATTGCACGCAGGGCTTTTTCAAACTTCCCCGAAGAAAGTTCCAGCGAAGCTTGCGCAAAGGTCGCCGATGCCGCGCCGGCAATGTTGTTTTCCGCTCGGTACAACCGGACGGATCGCCGAAGCTGTCGACGGGCATTTTTCGAATCTTCGATCGCGATCAAAGATTTCCCGAAATTTGTCCTCGCACGCGCTTCTTCAGCCCGCATTTTCAATTTGCAGAGCTCGGGAACAACGGATCTGTAGATCTCAAGCGCCTCGTTAACAAGATTTAACTCTAGATAAATATCCGCGATCTCAAGTTCGGCGATCGCCGTTTGATGCGGCATTTCAAGCTTGTCGTATTTACGGCGCGAAGATTCTAAATAGCTGAGCGCCTGATCCAGCTTGCCGCGAAACAACGCCAAATTTCCCAAACTGGCTTCGATCTCGGCTTCCGTTACCGACATGTTATCCTGCCGCGCTCGTTTCAAAGCATCGGAATAGAACTTTTCAGCGGTTAAAAATTCGTTCAACTCGGCGTAGGAATTTGCGAGGCTGTTTTCCGCCATCGTCAATTCTTCCCGATCGCGAAGTTTCAGGAATCTTTCTCTTGCGGACAAATAATGATCGACCGCCCGCAGCTCATCGCCGCGGCGGGCGGCGAGATTGCCGAGATTTTTTTCCACCTTTCCTGCGGCAAGCTCATCGCCAAGATCCTTAAATATCTTGAGCGAATTTTCGCCGCAGTCGATCGCTTGATCGTATTTTCCTAACATTGCGAGCGCATAAATCTTTGCGACCTGCGTGTTCGCGGCTTCATGTTCCTTTTCCGCGTTTAGAAATTCCCGACCGGCAAGATCGAGATTTTTGATCGTCGATTCAAGCCGTCCGCGGGTGAGATCGGCAATTCCTCTGATCCAAAAATCGAAAGCGCGAACTAGCGGCGCAGGATTGAATTTCAAAAGAGAACGCGACGCTTTTGCAGCGTTTTGCGCTTCTTTCGGACGGCTCGTCCAGGTTTGATAGCAATGATCCTTTAGTAAAATAGCGAGCTTTTCATCGGCAATCGAGGCGTTTGTGCGAAGCAGTTTGTCGCGGTCGGACGCGCGGTCGGATTCGATAAGCTTTTTAGCGAGGCGGCGGCGGTTCATTTGCGGATATTCTAATAAATAACAAACGCGCCGAAAAGCCTTAACATTCTTTCGCCGCGTTCGTTTGCCGATCAACTTTTTGGAAATTCGGTTTTTTTCTTATGTTTTAAGCAGCAAACCGCTGATCTCTACGGTTCGGTCGCCCTTTATGATCAAGTTATATTTTCCGGACGGAACGTTTTCCACGCGAAACTCGCTTTGATCGTTCGATATTGTTTCAAATTCACCAAGGAACACTTTCGCGTTCGCAAATCCGTCTCCGAGGATCTGTCCGCGGAGCTCGAAGCCTTTCCCGGTCGGCTTTATCCGCAGATCGATCGAGCTGTCGCCTGCGTCAAAAAGCATCTGCCGCGCCGCGCCGGAAGAACCGGAACGTTCCCCGAATGCCGGTTTGCCCGGCATCAGATCGATCTTTAAGACAGCTTTTATTGTCTCAACCATCGATCGATTTTCTCCGACCGCACGTGTTTTGAAAATATTCTTCGACCAAAGGATCGCATCATTCGGCGCGTCTACGGAATCATCCGCCTGCATCAGATTGATTATTCGTTCGACCGCGTTTTGGTTATTTTTCTTCATCAAACTCATCGTCGCGTTTCCTCACATCTTACAGTGCGGCTTTTTTCCGAATAAAGACAGATGTTTATTTTTTTGCTTGTTACGACGTAAGAATCTTTTCAAGCTTCTTCAAACACCTGGCGCGCAGCGGACTGATACTGGTCGAACCGACCCCGATCGCTTCGGCGACCTCGGCATAGCTTGCCGAGGGTTCTGTCAGGTAGATCATCGAAAGGATCTTTTGACAGCGTTCTTCCAGTTCTTTGAGTGCTGTTCTTATTTGATGCTGTTGTTCGAGTTCGATCAATTTTTCTTCAGCAAGCGGCGCTTCGTCTTTCAGACTAGCCATTTCAAACTCCATTTCTTCCTCGGTTTGCGCCGAATAGAACCCTTTTTCCGATCGGACTGCGCTCCAGGTTTTAAATTTTGCGGTCGTTACAAGCCACGAGCGGATCTTTTCCGGTCGTTCTATTTCGTCCAATTTTTCAAACAGCGTCAAGAACACTTCCTGCAAAATGTCCGCCGACTGGGCTTCGGACAATCCGGCTCGGCGCGGCACGGCAAAGATCAAACGCTGGTAACGGTCGACCAGCGCGTTCCATGAAATTTCATCGCCGCGCCTGCATTTTTTGACCAGCGCGGCGTCGGACGTTTCCAGCTTCTTCGCGGAAAATTTGATGTCGATTCGCTTTTCTTTTCTCACTTTGTCAGACGATCGTCATAATCTCTGCAAGGGGTTTTCTTTTCAGATCGGGAACTTTTGCGTTTTCAGCCGGATAGCCGACCGGAATCAGAACGAACGGAACTTCGTTCTTTGGTCGCCCGAGAATTTCCTGAAGAAATTTCATCGGCGAAGGCGTATGCGTCAGCGTCGCCAATCCGCAATTGTGCAGCGCCGCGAGAAGCATTCCAACTGCGATTCCGACCGATTCCTGACTGTAATACGTCGGCTCGCTTTCGCCGTTTTCAACGATCGAATTTATCCGGAAAACTACGATCAAAAAAGGTGCGATCTCGAGAAACGGCTTATGTTCGTCGGTTCCGAGCGGTGCAAGTCTTCGCAGCCATTTTTCGCTCATCCTGTTGTGATAACTTTCGTATTCCTCTTTTTCGGCTGCTTCGCGAATCCTTGCTTTAACCGAAGGATCGCGGACAACGACGAACCGCCACGGCTGCATATGCGCGCCCGAAGGCGCGGTACCGGCGGTTAGGATCGCTTTTTCGATCAGTTCGAACGGAACGTCTCTGGCTGAAAATTCGCGAACTGTGCGGCGATTGTTTAAATTCCGGTAAAAATCGTCCGCACGGCGTTTTTGTTCGTTTTCGTCGGAAACCGATTGAAAATCGAGCGGAACAAGATTCGGTTTTGGCAATGTCTCGTTCATTCTTACAACTTAAACTCGGCAACGACCGGCGTATGATCGCTCGGGCGTTCCCATTCGCGCGGCGTGCGGTCGATCCAGCATGCGACGCATTTTTTCGCAAGCGATTTTGACGTCCAGATATGGTCGATCCTAAGCCCGTGATTTCGCTGAAATGCGCCTTCGCGGTAGTTCCACCAGGAAAATTCTTTAAGATCGCCGTTCAATTGGCGAAAAACGTCGACAAATCCCCATTGTTTTACGTGATGGATCGCCGCGCGTTCCGGTTTTGAAAAATGAAGTTTGCCTTCCCACGCCTTTACGTTCCAGACGTCGAGTTCTTCCGGCGCGACGTTAAAATCGCCGCAGAGAAGAACATCGCCGTCGAGATCGCAGGTTTCATCGAACTTTCTGCGAAGCCGCTGGATCCAATCGAGCTTGAATTTAAATTTATCGCTCCAAAGCTCTGTGCCGTTGGGAATATATGTGTTTACTATTCGAATGCCGTTGACGGTTGCAGCGATCAGGCGTTTCGGCGCGTCCAGTTCGTCGTCGTGAAAGTTTTTTTTAACATCTTCGAGTTCAAATTTTGAAAGTATCGCAACGCCGTTGTACGATTTTTCGCCCGTAAACGCTACTTTATAACCCGCATTTTCGATCGCTTCGTAGGGAAAATTATCATCGACCGTTTTCGTTTCCTGAAGACAAATGACATCGGTCTGTGTGTCTTTCAGCCAGGTCAAAAGTTGTTCGAGCCTTACATTTATTGAGTTGACGTTCCAGGTAGCAATTTTCATTGGTTATATTTTTACCATAGCGGGCGCGGCATTTACAGAAACGCAAAAATATCGCCTACAGTTACTTCGCTCGTGTCGGCGCGGTGTTTCGTTCATAAAAAACGCCGTCCGAAAAGCCCTGAATCGAACCGTCCTCTTCCGCCATCGCTAGCCGCTTTTCAGCCAGAAGACAATAATGTTCGTCGACCTCGACGGCAGTAAACCGCCGCCCGAGCTTTCTTGCAACAACAGCGGTTGTTCCGCTGCCGGCGAATGGGTCGAAGATCAGATCTTTTTCGTTGGTTGAGGCGAGAATTATCTTTGCCAGCAGCTTTTCCGGCTTCTGCGTCGGATGATCGGTATTTTCGGGCATCGACCAGAAAGGAACCGTAATATCGGTCCAGACATTGGAAGGATGCGTCATACGAAATTTTCCATCGGTGTTTTCCTGCCAATCTTTGGGTTCGCCGTTTTCCGTATACGGCGCAATGACTTTTCGTTTGGTTTTGACATCTTCAAGATTAAACACATATTCGTCCGAAACGGTGAAAAACCAGATGTCTTCCGCTGCGTTCTTCCAATTTTTCCGGGCGCCGCGACCTTTTTCGCGTTCCCACGTGATGCGGCTGCGAAGCGTAAAATAACGCATTCCAACACGCTGTATCGCAGAAGCCGAACGCCAGTCGCCGCAGATGTAAACCGAAGCAGTTTCTTTTAAACTTTTGCGAATTTTCGAAAGCCAGCTGTCGAGCCATTTTTC
The DNA here is from genome assembly GCA_026129865.1 of Pyrinomonadaceae bacterium. Classification (GTDB taxonomy): domain Bacteria; phylum Acidobacteriota; class Blastocatellia; order Pyrinomonadales; family Pyrinomonadaceae; genus JAHCHG01. The sequence continues at coordinate 157,236 of JAHCHG010000008.1, read as the reverse complement.
ATAGTCTTCCAGCGAAGTTTGACGAAAGCTTTCAACTCCAAACTCTTTTGTTAAATTATACGGCGGATCGGCAAAGATAAGGTCGAACGATCTTTCCGGCAGTTTTTCCAGTACCTGAAAAAGATCGCCGCAGATCGTTTTATCAGTAATTGAAACTGCGTCGCGAATTTCCGGAACGGTCATCAAACGGGACCTAAACTTAGAAAGATCCTGTTCGTTCAGATCGATCGTCCGGTTTCGCGGCGCCCGTTTTTTCTTGCCAGTTTCGCTTGCTGTCATGGATGTTCGATCTTGATCCTAACGGTTTGAACGTTGTCTTTCACATCGATCTCAACGATATTTGCTTCGCTGCCGTTCGGAATAACCGTTATATTACCGTCGCGTTCAAGATATGCGGATTTTACTTTCTCGATCGAATCGACGTTCCCTTTGCTTCGAATCGCCTGCATCAGATCGTTCTCGCCGAGTTTGCTTTTTCGCATCGCTTCTTCGATCATTTGACCGTCCTCGACGAGCTTTCTGGCGGAATTCTTCATTTTCTTGCTCAGAAAACTTCCGGCATAATAACCTGCGATCGCAAAGATCCAATGGACTGCAGCGAGGACCGAAACGATCACGACCATATCGACAAATCGGATCGCACCGGTGATGGCACGGCTTAAGACCGATCCGACGACAAACCCGAGCAAAATATCGAAAGTCGTAAAACCGCCCATAAACCGGCGTTTTCCGACTCGAATTATCAATATAGCAACACCGTAAATGAGTATCGTTCTTACAATTAGCTGCCAGACAGGAATGACCTGTTCAACCTCGTTTCCGCCGATCACCCAGAGTAAACTTTCCCAGATATTTCCAAGCATAAGCGTCAAATAAGGGGAAATAAGCTGCTAAAGTTCGAGCAGCAGCCGCGCTATCAGCGTCGCGCGTTTTGCGATATCGTCAGTATAAATAAACTCGTTCAGCGTATGCGCGCCGCTGCCGCGAATGCCGAGACCGTCGAGAACGGGAACGCCGAGTGCGCCGACGAAATTTCCGTCCGACGCCCCGCCGACCTGAGTTTCTTCCAGATCATAATCAAACTCGGCAGCCAGCTTTCGCGCTTTACGAAATAGTTCAACGACCTTTTCCGTACGTTCGAGCGGCGGGCGATTGATTCCGCCGATAATTTCCAGCGCGACGCGGTCATCAAACGACCTAAGCCGGGCGATCGCATCGCTTATTTTTTCAGCTTCGGACAGTTTCGAAAAGCGAACATCGATCTCACATTCGGCAAATTCGGGAATCACGTTCGACGTTGTTCCGCCTCTGATGGTGCAGACATTTGCGGTCGTTCCGGTTTCGGCATCGTTCAGATCGTGCACAAGCGGAATTTGCCGTGCGAGTTCGAGGATCGCGGAAGCGCCTTTCTCCGGTTCTAAACCGGCATGCGAAGGGATTCCGTGCGCTTTCAAGCGATACATTCCGGTGCCTTTTCTTCCGGTTTTTACCTTACCGTCCGCAGACGGTTCGCAAACCAGACAGGCGTCGGACGAACCGGCTTCACGCTCGACTATTTCGCGTCCCGTCGGACTGCCGATCTCTTCGTCGCAGCTAAGTAAAAGAGTGATAGTCTTTCGCGGCAGCAGATTCTGCTCAATAAAAACTCGTAAAATTTCAATAACGACGGCTATGTTCGCCTTCATGTCGAATGTACCGCCGCCGAAAAGCCGTCCATTTTCAATGCGCGTAGGATTTTTTTCCTTAGAACCGCGCGGATGAACAGTGTCGATATGACCGAGAATCAAAAGTTTTCCGGCGTCAGCCTTTTCGCCGAAAACCCGGATCAAAAGATGCCCGCCAAGTTCGCCGGCACTTATGCGCTCCGACTTAAATTCCGGCGAAATATCATGCACGAGCGTTTCGATCTTTCCGGCAACTTCCGAAATCCCAGCGGCGTCGCGCGACGGGGATTCGATCTCGACAAGTTCGATGATCGAATCGATCATGCGAGCTTTTCGCGCTTCGAAAATTTCCAAAAGCTCTTTTCCGTTCATCCTTTCACAATTACAAACTGAGATCGATCTTTAACCGGGAACAGATCAATTCGTTACGGATTTCTTTTCCGCCGAAAAAATCAAATTGAGCATTTCGCCAAGCCTGTATCCCGCAAGCGCTATTTCGCTTTGTGCGACGCCGAAAGCATTTTTTCGGTAAGCTTCCGACGGAAGTTTTTCACGTTCCAGGTCGTTCCGGTAAACTGCAGAATTCAAAAGCGCAAAACCTTCGCGGTTCCAGGCTTGGAAATCGCCGATCTTCAGACGATCTTTGAATTGAGCGGACGGATATTTTTCCATGATCTTTTCGCCGATCTCGGGAATGTAATTTTGATCGCAGGCATCGTTTTCCCGCGGCATATTTGCGGAGATCAGCGAATCCCAAAAAGAATGAAGGTTGATCCGCCGCGGCGCGTCGCGCGGCGTCAGAAAAAACAAATTTCCGCCCTGATCGCCTTTCGGTTCGAGTTCCGTTACCCGCGACGCGTTGTGCAGCGGATTATGAATGTCGCCGCCGATATGCAAAAACCAGGCGAGTGCGATCGCTTTTTCCGCATCGGGCACGCTTTCGTCCTTGAGCGTTTTTTCCATTTCGTAAAGTTTAGGAATCGCTTTTCCGCTTTCTTCCGGGAAATCTTTTAATATCTCGGCTTTTCCTTCTGTCTGCTTCCAGAAAATGTCCGAATAGTGCCAATCGCCCTTATGATAATTTTCAAACCGAACTTTAAAATCGCGGTTTCGGACAATGTCCGACCAGCTCGCGGCGATCATAAAGAGCTCAAGCCGTTTAACCGCTTCCGACCGTGAACCGTAAGAATTGTAAAAAACGCTCAGATGCGAGTCTTCCGGCGCTTTCATCAGGATCTTGAACGCGCTTTCACGCGCTTCCGGCGTCATTTGCTGCCATGCGATATACGCCGAAACTTTATGACCCGTGTCATCCCATGCGACCGACTCGACAGCAAATGCCGAGATCGACAATAAAACGATAAATATTCCTGTGATCTTGCTTTTCATGATTTTATTCGAATGCTCCAATGGACGATTCTAACGAAGTTATCCGATTAAAAAAAGGCGCGTATTGATGCTTTTTTAATTTGAAAATTCCCAAAACTGTCTGTTTTCGGGTGATTAGACAAACCGATCTGCATCCCACACATCAAATTCACTGCAAATCTTTCCCCGCGGTGCGTCCCCTGAGACGGAAGCACCGGAAAAATCACAAATGGAGGAAACGATTTTTATGCAGGCAATTCTTGATCAGAAATCAATAGCTGAAAATGTTTTAAACCGTACGAACGGCGCTTTCGGAAAGAAGATCGGTATTTTCTCGAGCGTCTTCGGCTGCTGGCACAAACGGCTGACCAGACCTTTTACCAACCGGAACAGCTCTTATCGCGCCTGCCTCGATTGCGGGGCTCGCCGAAAATTCGACACAGAGTCGCTGCGAACTTACGGTTCATTTTATTTTCCACCGACAATATCGTTCGATAATAATTGAACGATCGATCACCCCTAATTTAGATAAACCTACCAAAGAAAAACCTTCCGGGCTCGTTTTGAACATATCAGGACACGCCCTTTTTTGTTGCCGTAACGCCTTTATTGTGTTAAAGATAATTTCATTATGAGCGACAAATCCTCAGATTCCGCGTACGCCGAGTTTCGCAAAGTTTACAACGACGTTTCCGCAACAATGCTCAAGGACGTTTATGACGAAGCAAAAGTCATTATAAATCGGTCATCCGGTTACAACCATGTTGACCGCGTTTACAATTTCAAGCTGATCGTCGAAAACACCGACCGCGCAGCATTTTCTGAATATTATTGTGTTCTTCGCGAACCGAGATTCGGTTACTTGCAAAGAATAGCTGCCGTTCCGAACGAAGCCGGAGATGAGGACGTAAATATGCCGTATCTCGAATTCACCGGCAACGGCGTGCTGCAGGTTCGATTAAGATCGTTTAATACACCGCAGAGAGTTTTGATCATCGGTCAGCGAATATCGTTAAATCGCTGACAAAACCCTCGTCAGACCATTCCCACAACGAGCGCCGAATTTTTCGATCCGAAACCGATACAATTGCAAAGCACATTTCGGACTTCTAATTTCGCGGCAAAATTTGCCGTGTAATCGAGGTCGCAGTCTTCATCCGGTTCGTCGAGATTTATCGTCGGCGCAATAATTCCTTTTTGCAATGCGAGCAAAGCGGAACCGATTCCGGCGGCACCGCTTGCGCCTTGCGGATGACCTATCTGCGATTTTGTCGCAGAGGTTTTCAGATATTTCGAATGCGAATTGAAAACGTTTTTGACCGCGACGGTTTCGATCCGGTCATTTAGCTGCGTCGAAGTTCCGTGAAGATTTACGTGATCGATCTCTTCGGGAGAAAGCTCCGCGTCGCTAAGCGCAAGGTTCATTGCACGCGCCGGTTCGACGCCGTTTTCTTCGAGCCGAACACGATGATAGGCGTCGCACGTTGAACCGTAGCCTTTTATTTCCGCGTATATTTTTGCGCGCCGATTCTCAGCGTTTTCAAGCGATTCAAGTAAAAATATCCACGCCCCTTCACCTACAACCATTCCCGAACGGTCTTTCGAAAAGGGTCGTGAGGCGCGTTTCGGTTGATCGTTCCAATCCCGCGTCAGAACAGTCATCACATTAAATCCTTCCAAAATCCCGCGCGCGAGCGGCGAATCGACACCGCCTGCGAGCATAAACTTCTGTTTTCCAAGTGCGATATGCTGTGCAGCATAACCGATCGCATCGGTTGAACTTGTGCATCCGGTCGAAACGATGTGCGACAGACCGTGAAGACCGAACGCCATTGAAAGCTCGGACGAAAGTCCGCCGTGCGTCGATGACGGAATCGTATAAATGCTCGCTTTATTTTTATTGCCGGAAAACCAGAGGTCGTACTGTTTTTCCGTGAACGACAATCCGCCGCCGCCCGTTCCCAGAACGACTCCGAATTGCTGCCGGACATCCATATCGAGCGTTTCCGGAAAAATCCCGCCGTCCTCGAGCGCCTCGCGTGCGGCGCGCAGCGCAAGCGGCACGGTTCTCGGGACATGTTTCCGGTCTTTCGGATCAAGCTCTGATTTCCAATCGAAATCCGGTATCTCACCCGCGATCTTGACGGCTGAATCGGAAACGTCGAAACTTTCGATCCTTCGAATGCCGCTTTTTCCGCTCGAAAGTCCTTCCCAATACGCGGTTTTGCCTATTCCGATCGGAGTTACGCAGCCGAAACCCGAAATGACCACGCGCGAGGGAATTTTCAGATCTTTGAACATAATAATTTAATCGAGAATAGCATTTACCGAACTGCAAGTGCGAACGTATGAGAAATCAAAAAAGCGCGATCTTCAGTTAAATCGCGCTCTTCATTAGGTTGGTTTCAAATTTTGTTTAATGTAACTCCGACTCGACCGCCGTCAAAATTTTGTCGATCGTCGGAAAGCGAATCCAGCCTTTTTCAGCAATTTTCTTGTCGCCGATCCAAACCGTAAACTCTCCGCGACCGCCTTCGATCAGCTCGGTTTCAAGGCTAAACCTCTCTTTTATCGCCGCCGCCGCACGGGAGGCATATGACATGTAAGAACCTCAAACCCGGCAATATTTGATCATTACTTTTTTCATTGCGTTATTTTACCACACCGCGTTTTGACGATTTTATGAAATCGACCAGAAGATCGACCTCCTCGCAGTCTTTGATCTCGGCTTCGATTCTTTCGACGGCTTGCGACGTATTTAGTTTTGCCGTTAATAAAAGATGAAAGGCGTGATTTAGGTCACGTATCACTTCTGCGGAATAGCCGCGTCGCTTCATTCCGACTCGATTTAATCCATAGCATTTTGCGTGATTTCCCTGAATTGTCGCGAACGGCATTGCATCCTTCACGACAACCGAATACCCGCCGACGAATGCTTCGTAACCGATCCTGCAAAACTGGTGAACGCCCGAATAAGCGCCGATGTTCGCGCGGTCGGCGATTTCGACATGTCCTGCAAGCGTCGCCGCGTTTGCCATGATCACGTGGTTTCCGATCCGGCAGTCATGGGCGATATGCGCCTGCGCCATAATCAAATTGTCGTCGCCGATCAAAGTTAGACCGCCGCCGCCCGCAGTTCCGCGATGAATTGTGGCAAATTCGCGAATGTGATTTCGTGCGCCTATTTTTGTTTCGGTTGCCTCGCCGCCGTATTTAAGGTCCTGCGGCGCCAAGCCGATGGAAACGAACGGGTAGATCATTGTTTCCGCACCGATGGACGTTTTGCCGTCGACGACGACGTGCGATTCCAAACGAACTCCGTCGCCTAACGCTACATCATCGCCGATCGTCGAAAATGGACCGATGTAGCAGTCTTTCCCGATCGCCGCCTTTTTACTGACGATCGCAGATTCGTGAATAAAAGACATAAAAGAAAGAATTAAAGCATTTGCTGATCGGCTTCGGATTCGACGGTCGGTTCTTCCTTTCGGAATATCAGATAGATCGAAACGGCAAGAACCGGAATGGAAAGTATCAATCCGAGAATAGCGTTTCCGATGATCGCCCCGATAAACCCGAGAATCCCAATTTTGGCACGCTTAAAGTAGATTCCAAGAACCAGCGGGAGCAATCCTAAAAATGCACCGAGCAGCGCGCCAAAGATCACACCCGCCTGCAGCTGCGAAATCTCTATTTGTAACAGAATAAGCATAAACGTTCTCCTTATTTAACGGTCGGCGATGACCGACATGATCTCCGCTTCGGCAGCGATCTGACCGTCGACCTTTGCTTCGCCGCGCATTTTTTGAACTTTGCTGCCGATCCTGAGCGCCTCGACTTCGAGCACAAGCGTGTCTCCGGGCACGACCGGACGGCGAAATTTCGCCTTTTCGATCCCGCTAAAGAACGGGATCTTTTTTGAGCGGTCCTCAAACTCTCGCAGCGCCAGGATCGCGCCGACCTGCGCCAGCGCCTCGATAATCAAAACGCCCGGCATTACAGGCGCCTCGGGAAAATGCCCCTGGAAGAAATATTCGTTGATCGTTACCTGTTTGATCCCGACGATCCTTTCCCGCGGAACGATCTCAATTATCTTATCGACCAGCAAAAACGGATAACGATGCGGCAATAGTTCTTGAATAGCGATCGAATCAAGAATGCTCATAATTAAAAAGTTTGAATACAGAACAACAAGAAGCCAGAAACCGGTGAAATGATTCTACCGATTTCTGACTTTCAATGCTACTGCGCTGCGCGCCGTTCTTACGGTTTTGTCGTTGCAGTTCCGGCTGGACGCGCGTTGTAGAACTTGATGAACTCGTCCGTAACATCCGCAGTTTTGCTTAACGCCAAAATAACGCCCGCCTGATCAAGCTTGCTTCCGTCGAGAATGACCGAATAGCCTTTCTGGTTCGCAAATTCGTCCATCGCCTTGCCGATATCAGCGAGGATCGGATTTAAAACGTCCTGCTGACGCCGGTCGTAACGCGCCTTGGCGTCTTCCTGTTTATACTTGATCTCGCGACCGAGACGTTCGTACTCGTCCGCCTTGGCGTTGATGGTTTCCGGTTTGATCGGAACATTCGGGTTCTTTTGAGCCTGTTCCTGCAGCGCACGGATCTCTTTTTCTAGGTTGTCGCGTTTTGTAACGAGATTTCTAAGTTCGTTATTGACCGGCTCAAATTCTTTATCCACGCTTAAAAAGCCGTTGATGTAACGCTGAATGCCGGTTTTATCCGCCTCAAAAGCCTTCGTGTTAATAACGGCGATCTTGCCGGTTTGCGGCGCCTGTGCCATTACGGCAACCGCGAAGATCGACGCAAAAATAAAGTTAAATGCCAAAAATTTGATTAGTTTCATGATTGTTTTCGTACTCCAATTAACAAGTTCCAATTATTTATTCCGGTGTTTTCGCTGCGCCGGTTTTCTGCCGTGCGTTGTAAAATCCGATAAATTCTTCCGTAATTTCGTTTGCCGGTTCCACAAAGACCAAAACCTGCGCTTCCGACATATTTCGCGTGTCCAAAACAAGCGTCAAACCCTTTTGCTTCGCAAATTCACCAAGCGCTACTTCAATATCTTGAAGAATAGGAGCCATCATTTGCTGCTCGCGGCGCGTGTAGTTTGCCTGCGACGCTTCCTTTTTATAATTAAATTCCAGTTGAAGCCGCGAGGCTTCGTCCGCCTTTTGCTGCCTTTCGGCGGGTTTGAGCGGAACCGCCGCATTTTGATCGTTCCTAAGCTCCTGTTCGATCGCGGCAATACGGTTTTTCAAACTTTCCAGATTGTCGTAATCGGACTTAAACTCGGCATCCAACGCCTTCATTACGTTAACGATCCGGTTTATGCCTGTATTTGTTTGATAAAAGGCTTCAAGATTTAAGAAACCGATATTCGATTCCGGCGGCAAAGATTCCTGCGCAGCCGCGTTCAACGCCAGCAGCGGTCCTAGAATCATCAATATCCCGATCAAGCCAACCTTTTTCATATCAAAAATCAATTTCGAGATCCCTTTTATTTCGCCACCGGTTTCGAATTATAGAATTGTATAAATTCCTTCGTAATATTCGGCGTATCGGTCCAATAGACGATCAAACGCTGCTGCGCAAGTTTTCCAAGATCGAAAACCATTGTAAAGCCCTTTTGCTTTGCAAAATCGCCGAGTGCGTCGCCGATGTCGTTGATAATCGGTCCCAACACGGCTTCTTCGCGGCTCGCATATCGCCTGTTGGCATCTTCCTGCTTAAACTTCAGGTCGCGCTGCAATCTATCTACCTCATCGGCTTTTGCCCGGGCAGCGTCCCGGTCGATCGGCACGCGATTGTTCGGATCGACGCTTTGATCCGTGATCGCCTTGATCTCAGTTTCCAATGTTCTCAACTTCGAAGCCAGCGTTTCGAGTTCCGTTTTCGAAGGCTTAAATTCAACCTCGAGCTGTTTATAAGCATTTAGGATCTTCGTTATGCCTTCTTTCTGGTCGTAGAAAAAATCAGTATCGACGAGCGCTATCCGCGTTGCAGGCTTTGCCTGAGCAAATGCCGGCGCCGAGAAAACAAGCGCCGTCAGCAAAATTAAAAATAGTGATCTGAATTTTTTCATAACGAAGAAACGACCCAAATGCCGAAATTCTGAGAAAACTATAAAAGTGACGATTAATCTCTTAGAAACTAATTCTGCGGAATTTGTTGCTTACGCAATTTCATCAATTCCGTTTTTACCAGCCCGCAACGGATTAAAATGTTCTTCCGACCGTAAACCGTAATCCGCTGCGCTTGCCGGGAAGATTAATCCCCGGCGCTTCTTTGGTAACACCGATCTTTGCATTGGGGTTATAGAAATAGATCAAACGAAACGGAACGTTTACGACCGGAACCTGAACGCGAAGTTCGAGCCCGACGCTCGCGCGGTAATCGCTGAAACCGTTAAACGCCGCGTTATCGACTTCAAGCAGACGATTCGTTTGAACCTCGCCGCGCAGAAAAACCTGCCGGAAGCCCGGCGGAACGCTGTTCGGACAAATGATGCCAGCCAGATTACAGGCGTTGTTATAAATTGCGGTCGTCGCGGGTCGATTGTTCAAAAGAAACAAATTATTAAAATTATTGATCTCCGGCGCGTTTCTGACCGAAAGCGCTGTTAACAAACCTGCTCCGATAAAAATATCGTCTTTGAGGAAATTACTGTTGATCGTCTGCGTTCCCGTGTCGCGAAGGTTGAAAACGGTTCCGATGTCGGCAAATGCTGCAAGCGCTACCGGACCAAAGATCGGAATACGATATTCAAAGTTTCCTAACAGCTGTGTATCGCCGCCTATGAACTGAAAATTATTGTTTAAGAGCGCAGGATTTGCACCGCTTGCGCCGGTCAAAAGCCCGAGCGCTGAGATCTCTTCCCGGTCGCGCGCGCTCAATCCGGCAACGGGAACCGGATCGCCGGTCGCATTTGTCGCAACGACAACATTCCGGCTCGTTACATAAGAATTAAACGGAGCGATCGGACCGACCGAACGTGTGTTGTAACCGCGAATGTCGTATTCGCTGCCGAGAAAATATCGTTCGAAGATCGGAATTCCGCCGACGAACGAGAGCGAATTCGCATTCTTGATCTTTTCGCTCGTCGCGAACGAACCGACCGTACCAGCCTGAATTCGGAAACCGAAAACTTCGGCGCGATCCGAGCGTTTGTTGCGAACGGGAATAAACTGCGTATAGGTAATGCTCGGCTGGTAAGTTCTGACGTCGCCTCCCAAACCGGCAAACGCAAATGACGCAGCGATCTGCCGCCCTTTTAACGTATCGATACCGTTTGCCGCCGGCTGGCGCGTATCGTATACGAATGTCGGCGTAATTCTACTGGTAATAATGTTCGGCTGAGCGAAAACGACCGGAATCTCAAGATCCGGATTTCCGAGATCGTTCACCGGCGGATCGGTGATCGTTGTGGCTGTAAACTGGTAACTCAGCCCGATCCTCGAAAAATTGGAAAACGCGCTTTTCTTAAAGAACAATTCCGAAAGCTGCGTTGTTGCAAAAACGGAAGCACCGTAAGTAGTTTGTGTAAAAAGATTGTCTTCGCTCGTGGTCAACTGACCGAGCGGGTTGAGCAGATCCTGAAAAAGATCGGGATTTTGCGAAAGAAAAGTTCCTTCGCCAAAAAATTTATAGCGGCTTGCAAAGAGCGAAAATCCGACGGCGATCGGTCGATCGCGGAAATATGGATTTTGAAATGTAAATGAAAAATTCTGCTGGCGATTTCCTAAACCGAATTGAAGCGAGAGCGTTTCGCCGCGACCGAGCAGGTTGTTCGTCGAATATTCCAAACCGAAGAACGAACCGCCGATTCCGGAAACACCGCCGTTCAAAGAGATCTGCTGGCGTCCGCGTTCGCGTACATTGACGATCAGATCGACATCGCCCTGATCTTCGTTCGTCCGAATTTCAACGTCCTTGTCCTTATCGACCGGATCGAAATACTGCGTCTGATTTATCCGGATCACCGAACGTTCGAGTGCGATCTGGTTATAAATATCGCCTTCGTTGATCAAAAACTCCCGGCGAAGCACGCGGTCGCGTGTAAATGTATTGCCTGTAAATTCAAGCCTTCGAAGACGAAACTGGCGGTCTTCTTCGATCGTGATCGTAATATCGACGATCCCTTCGTTCGGATTCGCCGGATTATCACGAAACTCCGGACGAAACTCCGCGTTGTAATTTACAAAGCCCTGCGAACCGTAAAGCTTTTTAAGATCTTCGTAAACCGCATCCTGGAGACGTTTTCCGTCGGCAACCTCGCCTTTTTTCAAGCCGATAAACCCGAGGATCTGCTGTTCGGAATAGATCGAATTTCCTTCAACCTTCAATTCGCCAACGCGGAAAACCTTTCCTTCGTTAATAGGAATAATGATCTTCAGCGTATCGTCCTTTGAGCTGATCAAAGGAAGCGGAAGTGTTATCAGCGGAATGAAGTCGGTTCGTTTGTAACCGAGTCCGACAACTTCCGGTTCGCCGATCCTCGCCTGAAAATAGCCTTTTGAGAACATATAAGAACGAACGTTCTTTTGCAGATCGTATTCGAGCTTTTGCAGATCCAAAATATCTTCGCCCTTAAAGCGCGAGATCAAACCCGTTTCTTTTACAAGCTGAAGCTGGTTGCGAAGTTCGCCGTCGGAAAAATTCTCGTTTCCTTCAAAATCGATCTCGACAATTCGTGAACGGTTTCCCTGATCGACGTTGAATGTAACGGCGATCGACGTTGCCGAAACTTCTTCTTCCTCAACGGACACTTCGGCATTCGGAAATCCTTTCGAGGCTAGAAGTTCGCGGATAACGCGAATCGCCTTTTGCGCATTTACCGGGTTGTAAACGGCTTCTTTTGAAATTCCCACGCGTTTTTCGCGGAAAGCCTTTAAAAGGTCAGATTCCGGCACCGCCTTTAATCCTTCAAATTGAAGATCGCGGATGATCGGAAGTTCGCGGACCTCAAAAATTACGTTGATCCCGCCGCGAACCCCTTCTTCAGTCAGCACACGGGTCGCGGTTTTATCGAAAAAATTTAATGAAAGAAGCTCTTTTAGATCGCGTTCGAGCTGTGCCTGATCATAAACATCGCCCGGGCGCGTTTTAATATAGTAAAGAAGATCGTCGTCGCGCAGCCTTCGGTTTCCCTGAATGTCGACCGTTTCGATCAATTGCTGCTGAGGAGCCGCAGCGGTTTCTGTGTTTTTCTCAGCCCCGTTGGGGTCTTTCGTCCCTTCCGAAGTTTTTGCCGTCATTGATCCGACTGAAAACAAAAATATCAGTAATAAAGGTATGAAAGCGCGAAAAATGTGCATAAAACCGATGTCCTTATTATTGCGATGTTTTGCTTCAGCAACGAAGCATTTTGTAAAAAGCTGCCCGCTCATGTAATAAAAAAATAAAATAAAATTTCGGGCGAAGTCGCTTTAAGTAGATACGCGACCTTTGATTCGTTGAATCAAGCGTCGGTTGCCTTATCGACTAGCTCTTGCCTGCAAACTTCCGAATTATACAGATAAAACGTTAAAAAGGAAAAAGCGCGCGTGGCGATTAGATTCAAAAAAAATCGCCCGCGAAAACACGGGCTGATTTCTATCCGATTTTGTTTTGTTAAACTACTGCTCGATATTTTCTGCGAACAGTTCGTCGACCGTTTCCAGAATGACGGGGCGAAACGAAAGCTTCTGATCGTCAGCATATACTTCGATCAAACTGTTTTCTCGAAGCTCTCCCTGGATCAAAGCTTCGGAAAGTTCGTCCTCGACATTTCTCTGCAGCGCCCGTTTCAGCGGTCGCGCACCGTATTTACGGTCGCCGCAGGTTTTTTCTATCAGCCATTGCTTTGCGTCTTCGGTCAGCCTGATCTGCAGCGCATGCGCGGTCAGAACCTCGTTCAGCTGATTTACCTGAAGATCGATGATCTTCATCAGATCTTCGTCGAGCAGTTCGTCGAATATGATTATTTCATCAAGACGATTAATAAATTCAGGCGCGAACGTCCGTTTCACTTCGCTCATTACCTCGTCTTCCATTTTCGTCCGCGACGAATCCGTTCCGGATTGGAAACCCATCGACTGACGTTTCTGGATAAACCGTGCGCCGATATTCGACGTCATTATAAATATCGCGTTCTTGCAATCGACCTGATTTCCCTGCGCGTCCGTCAAAATTCCGTCTTCGAATACCTGAAGAAGAACATTGAACAGATCCGGATGCGCTTTTTCCACCTCATCGAAAAGCACCAGCGAATACGGCGCGCGGCGAAGTTTTTCCGTTAATTGCCCGCCTTCGTCATGACCGATATATCCGGGCGGCGATCCGATAAATTTCGCGACCGTATGTTTCTCCATGAATTCCGACATGTCAAAACGGATCAGAGCGCGTTCCGAACCGAATAAAAATTCTGCCAGACTCCGTGCGACCTCGGTTTTACCGACGCCGGTCGGACCAAGAAAAAGAAAAGATCCGACGGGTTTGTTCGGATTTTTTAATCCCGCACGCGAACGGCGGATCGCTCTTGCAAGCGCCGAGATAGCGTCGCGCTGCGAAATTATTCGCCGATGGAGTTCATTCTCTATCTCGAGAAGTTTTTCCGCTTCTTCCTTCTTTATCGATTGAACCGGAACGCCGGTCCAGCGCGCTATTACTTCTTCAACGTCGTCCTTTGAAACTTCGACGGCAAAGAACGAATCTTCCAATGTTTGCAGCTCAAGCGATATCCGCTGATCTTCGGTTACGGTCCGCTTCCAATTTTCAACCGTTTCCTTCCACGACGGTTCCGATTGAGCATCGGCATGATACCGCAGTTTTGCCCGCGCGCCGGCTTCGTCCAGAACATCGATCGCTTTATCCGGCAAAGATCTGTCGGGAATGTAGCGGTTCGATTGATAAACGGAAGCTTCGAGCGCTTCTTTTGAATAACGGATCTGGTGAAACGCCTCATACCTTTCGGCGAGACCTTGAACGATCTTAAGCGCTTCTTCTTCGGTCGGCTGAGCGACGGTTACGACCTGAAATCGCCGTTCGAGCGCGCGGTCTTTCTTAATGGATTTTCTAAATTCGTTCGGCGTCGTCGCGCCGATGCACTGAATTTCGCCGCGCGACAGCGCGGGCTTCAAAATATTTGCGGCGTCCAGCGTTCCTTCCGCGGAACCGGCTCCGACCAAGGTGTGAAGCTCGTCGATAAAAACGATGTAATCATCGCTTTCACGAAGTTCGCTCATTATCTTCTTAAGTCGCTCTTCAAATTGTCCGCGATATTTCGTTCCGGCTACGATCAAAGAGAGATCGAGCGAAAGGACGCGTTTATTTTCAAGAAAACTAGGCACTTCACCGTTAATGATCCGCTGCGCCAACCCTTCGATGATCGCCGTTTTTCCAACGCCCGCCTCACCCATTAACACAGGATTGTTCTTCGTCCGGCGACACAAAATTTCAATTATCCGTTCGAGTTCAACCTCGCGACCGATCAGCGGATCCAGTTTTCCCTGGGCGGCATCAGCCGTCAGATCGCGCGTAAATTCCTGCAGATGCGGCGCTTTTGCATTATCCGGTCCGATCGCATTCACATTCGAAAATCCGTTTTGTTTTGCGACCGCCTCGCGGGCGTGTTCGATCCGCAATCCGAAATGAAAAAGGATCTCTGCCGCGATCGAGCTTTCTTCGCGAAGTAATCCCAAAAGAAGGTGCTCGGGACCAATATGTCTGTTCTTTAACCGGTTGCTTTCCTCATTTGCAAAGGCGAGAATTCGTTTCGATTCCGGCGCAAGATGAAGCTCGACCGATTGCGGAATGCGGTCGCGCAGCACGATCCTTTCTTCTACTTCGCGCCGGACGGCTTCGACCGAAAGGCTGCTGCGAAATGGAAAAAAGCGCGCAGCAATCGTTTTATCCTCGCGCATCAACCCCAGCAAAAGATGTTCCGGCGCAATAACTTGCGAACCGTATTGGAGCGCTTCGTAACGCGCAAAAAATATCACTCTCCGGGCTTTTTCCGTATAGCGTTCAAACATAAAAATTCAAGACCTAGCTTCCAAAAAACAAAAAAATGACTTTCAAGAAGTCTGAACTCTTTCGACAATTATTTCAAATGATAGAAGTTTCCGAGCTTTGCCTTAGTATAGTCGCAAAACGGCTGTAACTCCAAAATTTATTGCCTTCGTAAATTTTCTAAAGGCTTGACACCGCTAGCCTTGACCGCGGGTAGAAAAGCGGCAGCAAGACAGACAATGATTGCGCCTGCTGCGATGGTTAATGTTTCGTAGATGCTTAGTTCGAGTGAAAGTTTGCTGATTGAATAAACCTCTTTCGGAACAGTAACGAGATTAAAATAATTTGCCGCCGAGATGACAGATGCTCCGATCAAAATACCTGCGGCGATTCCGGCGGCGCCGATCATCGCACCTTCGGCTAAAAAAGTTTTCGAAATTTCTTTGCCGGTCGCGCCGCAAGTCCGCAAAACTGCTATATCGAGACGGCGTTCGCCGACGAGCAAGGCAAGCGTGGTCGTTATGTTAAGCGCAGCTATCAATATAATTAGTAGAACGATCGTAAAAACCACTTTCCGCTCAAATGCCAGTGCAGAGAAAAGCGGCTCGTTTGCCGTTTGCCAGTCCGAGACCGTGAAGCCGCCGCCCAAGGTTTCGCGGAGAGATCCGGCAGTTTTTGAGGAAGCAAATGCATCTTTAACGTAAATATTCAAAACCGTCGGAACAAACTTTCTTTGACCGGTCAGCTGAGCGAAATGGAGTTCGTTTATTTCGACCCGCGTCCGGTCAAGTTCGAGAATTCCGGTTTTTATCACCTGTTCGACGCGAACTCGTTTTCGCTCGGGTTCGCCATTGCGAAAGATCACAAGATCGATCTGCTCGCCGACCGAGGCGCCGGTTTCTTTTGCCAGTTCTTCGCCGACAGCGATCTGCGGTGCTCCCCCCGTTACGCCATCTTCGCTTCCACCGACAGTTATCACCGCGAACCGTGTTCCGTTCGGTCCGATCAATGCGGCACTTTCAACGGCAGACGGTCTTATGTCGCGGATGTTTTCAAAATTTTTTTTTGATTCGTTCGTGATCTTTTTCCAATCGAATATTTCGCCGCCGGAGGTCATTGACACGGTAATTTGAGGAGTCGACTGAAGTATATTTTTCCGAATTTCATCGGCAAAACCGTTTGACAGCGCCTGCGCGATCATTAAACCCGCGACCCCGACGGCGATTCCGGCGACAGCGGCGGCGGTGGTAAAACGCGCGAGACTTTTGCGCGGAGCGCGAAGATATTTGAGCGCAAGCCGGAAGGCGAAGGTCATTCGGCTATGTTAATCCGATAGCCGCGCTTTGTTAACCCGAATTCGCAAAAAACCTTACTTTTCGCTAGAATTTACGTTTTGCAAACGGTTTTTCAATTTACGAAATAATAAAATGGCTTTAAGTACGATCGAGGCGGCAGCCGAAGACATTAAAAACGGGAAAATGATCATCATCGTCGACGATGAAGACCGCGAAAACGAAGGCGATCTGGTTTGCGCCGCTGAAAAAGTAACGCCGGAGATCATAAATTTTATGATCACGCACGCCCGCGGTCTGATCTGTCTTCCGCTGACCGAAGAACGGTGCGATTATCTTCAGCTTCCGCCGCAAACACAGGAGAACACTTCCGGATTCGGGACGGCTTTTACGATCTCGATCGAGGCGAAAGAAGGAGTTACCACGGGAATTTCAGCCGCCGATCGCGCTAGAACCATTCGCTGCGCGGTCGACCGGAAGACAACACCAGCCGATCTTGCGCGTCCGGGACATATTTTTCCGCTGCGCTCGAAGAACGGCGGTGTGCTTGTACGCGTCGGTCAAACAGAAGCAAGCGTGGATATGGCTCGTATTGCCGGACTCGATCCGTCTGCCGTTATCTGTGAAATAATGAACGAAGACGGAACAATGGCGCGGCTCCCTGAATTAAAGATCTTCGCCGAAAAACACGATCTAAAAATTATTTCCGTAGCCGACCTTGTTCGTTACCGCATCGAAAAGGAAACGCTGGTGCGCCGCGTTGTTGAAACCGATCTTCCTACTGAATTCGGAACGTTTCGGGCGACCATTTACGAAAATATAATCAACGGCGAAACGCATGTCGCAATGACGATGGGCGGAGATTTCGCCGATTCGACCGAACCGGTACTTGTTCGCGTACAAACTGAAAACATTACATTTGCAATGTTCGGCTCCAAACTCGGCGAAGCTTCGGATGCAATGCAAAGCAGTTTGAAAAAGATTTCGGAAGCGAAACGCGGCGCGATCCTTTATCTTCGCCAACGCGAACATAATCTTGACCTGATCCATCAACTGCAGACTTATGCCGTTATGCAGGAAAAGAATATAGATTTTCAGGCGGCAAAGCGTGAAACCGGTTACGGCAAAATGCGTGATTACGGCATCGGCGCTCAGATATTGAGCGATCTTGGCATCAGAAAGATCTCGCTTTTGACCAATCATCCGCCGCATGTAAATGCGATTTCGGCGTTTGGACTCGAGATCGTTAATATCGAACCCGTTTGATCTAAATAATTTTGATCAATCGGTTTACAAAAATGCGATAATAGCTGAAAATTAAAGCCCCCATTGAAATATTTGATCGCTCTTCCCGGGAATTAAATGTCTGAGGAAAAAAACCAAATAGAAGAGCCGGATGCTTCGGAGGCTGGAAAGGCACCGAAAGAAGATCCGCCGAAGCGGCGTACTTTTTTCACGCGCCGCCGCGTCGTTAAAAGCTTGATCGGAGCGGCAATCGTTTTACTTGTCTTCGGAATCTTTTCGACGATCTTTTACCGTGCCGGTTATCTTGACACATATATCAAAGGTCAGTTCACCCGGAAAATGGATGAAATGAACCTCGTTTTTGACGCGGACGTATTTCAGCTTTCGCTTTCCCCGCTTCAACTCACGTTAAAAAACGCTACTTTCAACAACAAAATTACGGGCGAGAAAGTATTTTTCATCAGCAATGCCGTGATCGGGCTTTCTGTTACAAATCTGTTCGACTGGCAGCTGACGCGCGACATAAACGTCGATTCTACCCGCGTCGAGGGTTTTGAAGCCTGGATCCTTTTCGACGAGAACGGCGATTCAAATTTCCGCGAAATTCAATTCGTAAAAGGCGAAGGCAATTTGAATTTTACGTTCTCTTCGCTCGAAGTTGCGCTCAGCGGCGGCGTCATCAACTTTGGCGACATTCAGCGAAAGATCGATGCAAAAGCCAATAATTTCCGACTTCAGCTGGACCCGACAACGGACAAAACCGCGGAATCGCTGCAGGAAACCGATCCGCAATTCCTTTATAAATTCGATCTGGCGACGACCGATTCGGTTTTTCAATATGACGAATCGCGGCTCGAAAACATAGATATTTCCGCGCAGGGATTGGCGGATGACACCGGTTTGGACGTAAAGTCTTTGCGATTAACTACGCCGGTCGGCGACTCGACGCTGGTCGGAACGGTTAAGGATTGGGAATCTCCGAAGTATGATCTGCGGATCGAATCGACAGTCGATCTGACTCAAACTTCCAGCATTTTTCCGCTCGGAACCTCGATCCGCGGAGTCGGAAATTTTCAGGGTCGCGTAACCGGCGAAGGCGAAAAATACAGGATCGAAGGGGAAATAAATTCGGAATCGCTCGCCGCGGACAACATCCGGCTTAAAGCTATTAAAATTAATGCGTCGGTCGACGGTTCCGATTCGATGTACAACGCGAACGGTAAAGCGATCGCGGAAATGCTGACATTCGAAGATTTTGTCATCGATTATCCGCAGCTGTTCGGGAACATCCGCGGAACGGGCACCGATTTTCGCTGGATCGGCGAACTGCAGGCGATCGCCGCAAAAACGCCGATCGGAACGATCACCGGGCTTTTTATCAAAGATGCGGTTGCCGATTATAAGGAAAAGAAACTCGGTGCGGAACTCGGAAACGTCGCGGCGCGGCTTTTCGTTTCCGACGATGTTTCGATCGAAAATATTCGCAGCAGAAACGTAAATTTAACGAACAGCAACGGAGTTACAACGGTGAACGCTCCGATCGCAGATGCCTCGGCGGTTAAAACCGAAGACACGACGACGCGAAATGTTCGCGCAAATAATCTGCGCGTTCGCGACAGCGGTCCGGTTACGGATATTGATGCCGACAGCGCCCGTGCGGACGGGCTTGAAACGGAAGATTTCACGGTGCGAAATCTGTCCGCAAATAACATTCGCATTCGTGATACGAAAGGTTCTACGGACATAAATTCAAGCACGCTGAATGCCGACGGGCTCGATGCAAATGGCGTAAAGCTCGCCGGTCTGGCAGCGACCGGCGTTAATATTACCGATATTTCCGGCGGCGCAACGAATGTTTATTCGAATAATTTGAAAGTTGCATCTCTGACAACAGATGCCGCCATTATGGGAAGTTTGAATGTTGCCGGCGTGCGTCTGTCGTTCTTTCAAGGTCGTGTCGAAGGTCGATCGGAGGATATTGCCGCGGGAAATGTCCGCTTGACCGAAAATGTCGCCGCAGGCGGCGGAAATCTTGAAGACGTTACGATCGCCAAGCCGGTTTTTCTACTCGAACCTTCGGGTCGATATCGTGCGAGCGCCGACATGAGTATCGGCGGCGGCATTCTTGGAAGCGTTTCGCTCGGTTCGGCGCGCGCTGCGGTCGTTGCCGAAAACGAACAGATCGCGCTGAACGATTTGACGGCACAGATAATGGACGGAAGTCTGGAAGGCGACGCCGTTATCGCGCTCAATAATAACCGGCGTTCCGATGTAGGCGTGCGGTTTGACAATTTGGAGCTCTCAAAACTTTTGGCGCTGACCGGCGGTAAGGTCATTCCGATCGAGGGGAAAACTTCAGGAACCGTCGATCTGGATTTTCCGGGAACGAACGCGCGAGCCGCGAGCGGAACGGTAACCGCCGATTTTAACGCCAGCGCCGGAACGGAAGACGACGGGCTCGTTCCCGTTAATGGAAAACTCGGTCTGACGGCGACGAACGGGCTTTTTAACATCGATCTTGCAAATCTTTTTACCGAAAAAAGTAAATTCGAAGCGACCGGAAGATTTGACCTGACAGGAAGCGACTCGAATTTAAATTTAGCATTGGATTCGACCGACGCTTCGGAGATCGAACGGATCGTCCGCGTTTTGGACATTTCGCCCGATTTCACCGGACAGCTCGACCGTTTTGACGCAGAATTTGCCGGAAACCTGAAGTTCAACGGAAATTTGACCGGAAGTCTTGCGACACTCTTCGAGACACCCGCAAATGCGGCAAGTTACGCGAGTCCGAATCTCGAAGGAACGCTTGCGCTTGAAAGATTGGTGTTGAAAAACCGCGACGTCGGCAGACTCACGACTCGAATCAATGCGACGAATGAAATGTTCGAGCTTCGCGAAGGTCTGCTTGCTCAAGCCGGCGGCGGCGAACTTCGATTTGGATTGACCGTTCCTTTTTATGGTTCGAACAACACATCTTTTCAGGCAGAATTAGACAACTTTAACACCGGCACTCTTTTCGCCGCGCTGCCGGTCGATGCTTATCTGCCGGACCAATTTCAGGATTTCCGCGCGCGGACGTCCGGAACCGTTTCGATCGACGGAATTCCCAATAATTTGAACGGTTCTGCAAACATTTCGTCCGGCAAAGGCACGATCAACGGCGAGCCGTTTGACGGTTTCGACCTCAAAGCCGAGTTTGCCGGAAATTTGATCAATGTCGAGAATTTTACCGGTCGTTTCGGCGAAGGAGTTTTGACGCTTAACGGCTCGTATCAGACTGATTCGACGGCGTTTAATTTTGTGGCGAACGGCGAAAACGTCAATCTTGCGCGCGTCCGTCCGTTCATCCCGAACGGAAGCAGTTTGCCGACGTTCGACGGAACCGTCGATCTGAAAGCAAACGCCTCCGGAATCGCTTACAATTCACGAACCTATCAGATCGAATTTTCCGGAAGCGGGCAAAGCGTTTCGGTCAATGAACGGCTGGTCGGCGATATTTCTTTTAATGGAAAGACCGAGGATCAAAGGCTCGATGCAAACGTCACGATCAACTTCGGCGATCAGCCGCAGATCGTTCAAGCATCCGTTAATTTTGCCGATGATAACCTGCCGTTCCGCGCTGAAACAGCGTTCAGCAATACCGAACTCACGCCGATAATCGCGCTGATCCGCCCCGAAGCTGTAGAGGTTTCCGGTCGTGCGACGGGAACGGTGATCTTAGAAGGAAATCTTTCCGCGGTAAACGACCAGGGAGTTCGGGAATTTACGACGGCAAATTTAAGCGGCGCCGCCAATTTTTCGGAGTTTGCACTGCAGATCGAAGAAACTCCTTTTGTCGCGACAAATCCTATCGCGGTCAGGTTTAACACGCGTGAAGTGGTCGTCGACGAGGCGCGGTTCTCCGGCGGCGGATCGAACGTTGTCGTCAGCGGCACAAAAGCATTTACGAATGACGGAGTCAATAATTTTTCGGTCGATGGAAAGATCAATTTGCGGATCTTTAACGCATTTTCACGAAACAACTTTTTCGCCGGTATCGCGGATGTTTCGGTGCGACTTTCGGGTGTCAACCGCACATCGCGCCTAACCGGACGCGCCGATCTGCAGAATGCTTCTTTCGCGACGTTTATCGGTGCGGAACGGCTCAGCTTCGACCGGATCAAGGGATTGATAATTTTTACGTCAAACCAGGCACAGATCGATAATTTGAGCGGTTTTCTCGGCGGCGGCAAGGTTACGGCTTCGGGCGGCGCGCTGGTTGAAGGATTAAAACTTCAACAGTTTCGTCTAAACGTTCGCGGCACGAATATTACTGCACCGCTCCCGCCGGATTTCATCACGACCGGCGACGCCGAAGGTGAGATCAGCGGATTTCGCACCGGAAATGAGATGAACACGCTGATCCGCGGAACGTTTAATGCGCGGCGAAGCGTTTATACAAAAGATATCGACGTCGCCGATATTTTCAGCGGGCGCGGCGAAGGCTCGCTGTCCGCAGGCAGTTCCGACTCGTCGTCGCTGCTCGGAATTCCGAAACTCGACATCCGTATCGAAGGTCGCGACGCGCTCGTCGTTCGAAATAATCTGGCTGATCTGACCGCTTCGGCTTCGCTGCGCGTAACGGGCGACATCGAATATCCGCAGATCTCGGGAAGAATTACGGCAAACAGCGGAACGATCTTCTTCCGCAACGACCGGTACGACGTGCAGCGCGGAACACTTGAATTTCCGCCGAACACGACGATCGAACCCTATATAAATCTTCAGGCTGAAACAGAGATAAAAGGCTATCAGATCATTGTCAGTCTGGTCGGAAACATCACCGATACCGAATCGCTTATCGCGACTGTCCGATCGAATCCCGGTCTGCCGCAGCCGGACGTTATTTCGCTGATCACGACTGGAAGCCTGGCAAATACCGACGCCGGAATTCCGACGCTCGCACAATCGGGGATCAATACCGCAGCTGAGATCCTGACGGATTCTTTTATTAATAACCCTGCGAGCCGTGCAACCGATAAATTGTTCGGTTTGAACCGTTTCGAACTCGATCCGATAATCTCCGGACAGCGTTTGAATCCGTCTGCGCGATTGACCGTCGGGCGGCAGATAAATAGAAATCTGGCAGTAACCTATTCTACTAACCTTTCGGAAGACCAAAATCAGGTTTTAGCGCTCGAATATCGTGTTTCGAACAAGATCTCATTCGTTGCGCAATACGAACAGCGGTCGCTGAGCAATGTTACGCAGAGAAACAATGTATTCAGTTTTGAAGTGCGTTTAAGAAAACGATTTTAAGATCTATTTTTTTTTTGAGTTGAATTGAACAGAACAAGCAGGAAAAAAACTAGCCGGACAAATGGGATCTTTGCGTTTACCGCAGGCAGGATGCCGGCGGCTATCTGTGTCTCGATCGCGATCTTTTTCTGCGCGGCGCTAGCATTTTCACAAAACAAATTTGAGGATCGGACGATCACGTCCGTCTCGATAGCTTTTGACGGAAAGGACCAAAGTCCGGCGGATGCCGCCCGGTTTCGCGTTATTATCGAAAACGCGCTCGGCGTAACCTATTCGCTCGTCAGGGTTCGCGATGCGCTGGCGGCGCTTTACAACACCGATAAGATCGTATCAGCTACGGTCGAAGCGGTAGAAACCGGACCGGATTCGGTCGATCTGAAATTTATAATCAAGCGCAAAACGCGCGCCGACAAGGTCGTTATTAAAATTTCCGAAGGGATGGACGACAAAGTAACAGAACAGGAACTTCTGTTAAAGTTGAATCTTTTAAATCCCGGAATGGCGGTAACCGAGCAAACGCTGCAAAACAACGCCAATTTGATACTGGAATATCTTCGCGACCGCGGATTTTTTAAAGCCGAGGTAAACTACACGCGGTTGCCGCTCAAAAGCGAGACCGAGGTTTTGGTTACGTTTCAGGTAACGCCGAACGCGCAGGCAAAGGTCGAAACGTTCGATATCGACATTGCCGGATTCGACCGAACGAAACTGCCGGACAAACTCCGGCTGCAGCCGGGCGAGCCGTTTTCGCGCGAAGATCTCCGGGTCGATGTCGAAAAAATTCGCACCGCGCTTAGAAAGGAGAGTTATCTGGCTCCCGATCTTGACGACGCGCGCGTTGTTTACGATTCGCAGACAAATAAGATCGATATCGAATTGACCGGCAATGTCGGACCTAAGGTCGAGGTCAGCGTCGACGCCGGCGATGAAAATGTCGGAAAAGGAACTCAGGAAAAACTGATTCCGGTCATTCGCGAAGGAACTTTGGATTATTCCGCGATCATCGAAGGTTCACGCCGTTTAAGAAATTATTTTCAGGAAAAGGGATATTTTTTCGCCGAGGTCAGCCCGGTTTGTTCGGTCGAACCCAGATTTTCCGAAGACGAAGCAAGCGAAACCGCCAACGCGACCGAACAATTATGCAGCGCGCTGGTCGGAGCAAATTTGTACGACCGCGCAGTAGAGATCGTTTATCGTGCCGATCTGAACCGAAAGCTGAAGCTGATCGACATTCGTCTTCGCGGTACCGACAAACTTTCGATTCCCGAGATCCAATCCGTGCTCGAATCGCAGGAGGCGAACATTCTCGGTTTCATTCCGTTCTTCGGTTACGGTCGCGGATATACAAGCGCAGAAATCCTTGAAGAAGACCGGCAAACTATTACAGCGCTTATGCGCGATCTCGGATATCGCGACGCAAGGGTAAGGATCAATCAGGGTGTCGCGCTCAACGGTGAAGATCTGATCATTACGTTTATCGTCGATGAAGGGATCGTAACAACGGTTGAAAACGTCAGGATCGAAGGAAATTCTGCATTTACCGACGCGGAACTGCGTGCGAAACTTCCGAATCTGATCGACAGAAATTACTCTCGCGCCCGCGCGCGAAACGGCGTTCGCGAACTCGCTCAATTTTACTCACAGGAAGGTTATTACGACGCAAAAGTTAATTTTGCGATCGAAGAGATTCCGGACACGCCCGATCAGACCGAAGACCGCGTCAGAATTATCTACAATATCGAAAATGAAGGAAATAAAGTTTTCGTCAACCGGATCTTAATAAACGGCAATGAAAACACCCAGCGTTCGGCGATCTTAAAAGCGATCAATCTCAAACGCGATGAAGTGCTGCGCGCCAACGATATTTTTACGAGCGAGCAAAACCTGTACGCGACCGGCGCGTTTCGCATTGTCGAAATAAAAGCCGAACCGGCGGGCGAAACGCCGGACGGGAAAGGTCGGTTTAGCGACATCATCATAAATGTCGAAGAACAGCCGTCGCGATTGATAACGTACGGCGGCGGTTTTTCGTCCGACATCGGCGCCAACGGGTTTTTCGACATCCGCCATTTCAATCTTTTCGGCAAGCTTCAGCAAGGCGGAATTCGAGTTCGCGGCAGCGCCGTGCAGCAGCTGTTTCAGCTGGATTTTCTAAATCCGAGGTTTTTCCGCGACGGAGAAGACCGCTTTTCGCCTCTGACATTTACGCTTCAATACCAGCGCGATTCAACCATCACGAGGTTTTTCCGTTCGACCATCGATAAAGGAACGATGGGAATTGTCCAGCGGGTCGATGAAAACGGGAATCCGATCGATGTGTTTGGAAACCGCACCGGCGACCCGACGCTGAACCGCTTCACCGTTCAGCTTGAAACCAGCAAAACGGTCAGCGTTAAGAAACGAAGTCTTTTGTTCGTCCGGTTCAAATTTGAGGATGCACGAATATACAATTTTGAAAGCCTGCTGGTGCGAAATCTACTACGCCCGGATTCGCGTGTTCGAACTTCCGGATTCGGCGCAAATTTCGTTTGGGACACCCGCGAAAATTGTAATATCAAATACACCCTGCTCGACATAATCGCTAAAGGCGAGCCCGGCGAACCGTGCCGCTACAACGCCAGCGACCCGACGCGCGGCAATTATTTTACGGTCGATTACAACGTTTCCATTCCGCAGCTCGGCGCAAATGTCGGTTTTCACAAATTTCAGGCTTCGTATAACACCTATTACATGATGCCGAAATTTAATAATGTTATCCTTGCGGGACGCGCCGTTTTGGGACTCGCAAGCGTTTTTTCGCGAAACACCGATTTTTCGTCGTCGGAATTTCCCGATCTTGAAGGAATTTTACCGATCAGCGAGCGCTTTTTCGCGGGCGGTTCGACAACGCTTCGCGGTTTCGCTTTTGAAGAAGCGGGTCCGCGCGTAGCGATCGTGCCGGAAGGAATTTTTCGCGACAGCGCCGGGAATCAAGTTTTTCTTAATCCGTTTACGGTTCCGTTCGGCGGAAACGCTCTGGCGATCGTTAATCTCGAAGCAAGAATTCCCGTTTCCGAAAACGTGCGTGTCGTGCCGTTTTATGACGGCGGCAATGTTTTTCGTAAAGTGAAGGACATTTTTAATCCGCCAAACGTTTCCGACTCGGATATTTTTCGCCGAAATCTCCGTGCGCTCTGGTCAAACACGGTCGGACTCGGGATACGGGTAAAAACGCCGATCGGCGGCGAATTTGCAATAGATTACGGCTATTTATTAAATCCGCCGGTGTTTCTTCTGCCGCAGCAAAATGCGCCGCCGGCGCATTTGATCCCGCATCGGGGACATTTGCATTTCCGCTTTTCGCAGGCATTTTAGAGGAGCGCAGGCAGCCCGCCTGCCCGATAACGATGCGCAGCATGTTATTTTTAATGTATTTAAGCACTTGATTTTAGATGATAGTTTTAGGCATAGAAAGTTCATGCGATGAGACCGCTGCGGCGGTCGTTCGCGGCGGTCGCGAGATATTGTCGTCCGTGATCTCGTCGCAGATCGAAATGCATAAACCGTTCGGCGGCGTCGTGCCCGAACTTGCTTCGCGCGAGCATCTTGTAAAGATCGAACCGATCGTCAAAGAAGCGCTTGAAAAAGCCGGGGTGTCGCTCGACGAGATCGAAGCGGTCGCGGTAACTCAGGGACCGGGTTTGATAGGTTCTCTGCTCGTCGGAGTTTGTTATGCAAAGGCGCTCGCATGGGGGCTGGATATTCCGTTCGTCGGCGTAAATCATATCGAAGGACATTTTTATTCGGTAGTTTTCGAAAATCCGCCGATCGAGTATCCGGCGCTGGCGCTGATCGTTTCCGGCGGTCATACCAATCTCTTTTTTGTTCCCGAACCCGGAAAATACAAATTAGTTTCGCGGACGCGCGACGACGCGGCGGGCGAGGCGTTCGACAAGGTCGGCAAAATGCTCGGACTTGAATATCCCGGCGGTCCGGTCATCGACCGGCTGGCGAAAGAGGGCGATCCGAAAAAGATAAAATTTCCCATCGCAAAGATCTCGGACGGTCGTCCGGATTTCAGTTTCAGCGGTCTGAAAACGGCGGTAATGCGGTATCTGAAGGAAAATAACATCGAACCGCTCAAAGACGGCGAAGCTCCGGATCAAACGATCAAAGACATCTGCGCCAGTTTTCAGAACACGGTCGTCCGGTCGCTGCTGAAAAATGTCGAGCGGTTGACCGAAGAATTAAACCCGAAAACACTGATCGTCGCCGGCGGCGTCGCATGCAATTCGGAACTTCGCGACGCGTCTGAAAAACTTGCCAAACGGCTCGGTTTGCCGGTTTATTTTCCGTCCAAACATTTATCGACCGACAATGCCGCGATGATCGCCGCCGCCGGCAGCGTTCATCTGGAGCAGGGAGTTCGCGACTCGCTGGAAATGACAGCGGACGTTTCGATGCGGCTGCAGAATTTGGAAAACGAAGATCAAAAACTGCGAAAAAAGAAGGTACGATACCGGCTCTAGTTATTTTTTGACGCCAGACTTTTTTGGCGAGATCGGATATCCGACCGTTCAATGAAACTAAACGTAAGAATTATTGCGCCGGAACGGTTTCGAACGTTATCATAAAATTGCTTTCAGCAGGGATTTAAAGAAAATAAGAAGCAAAGCGCAGACTTTGCGGTCCGAATCGTATCTCCGGCTGCTGAAGATGTTCGAATTTTGCTTTTGAGGATGTATAAATGAAAAATTTCAGGTTTGTTGTTCTATTGACCGCTATTTTGGCTGTATTACCGGTGTTGAATGCGAAAGCGCAAACTTCCGTCGTTTTGCAGCCGTTTTTATCAGGATTGAGTTCTCCGCTGTTTTTGACGCACGCCAAGGACGGTTCGAACCGCATTTTCGTTGTTCAGCAGCGCGGAATCATCAAGGTCGTCCAACCCGGTTCCACGACACCGACGGATTTTATCAATCTGTCGACAAAGGTCAGTCAATCCGGCAGCGAACGCGGGCTTCTCGGGCTTGCATTTCATCCTCAGTTTGCTTCGAACAGCTATTTTTTCGTTAACTACACCCGATCTTCGGATGGCGCGACCGTAATCGCGCGGTATAACGCCATCAACAACAATACCGTTGGCGATCTCGCTTCGGAAAAGATCATTTTGATAATTCCGCAGGATTTTTCGAATCACAACGGCGGTATGATCGAATTTGGACCGGACGGACATCTTTATATCGGAATGGGCGACGGCGGTTCGGGCAACGATCCGAACAACCGGGCACAGGACATTAACAGCATGCTGGGGAAAATGCTTAGAATTACGCCGAGTCTGGCAGCAACACCGCCTGTACCTGCATACACAAACCCGCCGGATAATCCGTATGTGAACTTGCCCGGTTTGGATGAGATCTATGCGATCGGACTGCGAAATCCGTTCCGCTGGTCGTTCGACCGCGGCGGGACAAATATGCTGTGGGCGGGCGACGTCGGACAAAACGCGATCGAGGAGATCGACGTGGTTGTTAAAGGCGGCAATTACGGCTGGCGCGTATATGAAGGAAATAACTGCACGAACATCGATCCGGGGCTTTGCACGCCTTCTAATTTTCTACCGCCGGTAACAACCTACACTCATTCCGGAGGGCGCTGTTCGGTAACCGGCGGATATGTTTATCGCGGAACCGCCGGAACTTTTCCGCAGGGCACATACATCTTTGGAGACTATTGCTCGGGCGATCTTTACATCTGGAACGGCTCGCAGGCGTTACCGCTTTTTGACACCGCTCGCAACATCTCATCGTTTGGCGAAGATCAGTCGGGTGAAATTTATCTGGTCGGACTCGGCGGCACGGTTGAAAAATTCGTCAACACAAATCCCGTATTTAATAGCGTAAACGCCGATTTCGACGGCGACGGCAAGACCGATGTTTCTGTTTTCAGACCTTCGACGGGAACGTGGTATTCGCTTAACAGTTCGAACGGGCAGGCGCAGATCCGGCAGTTTGGCGCGACTGGCGATGTTCCGGCACCGGAAGACTATGACGGCGACGGAAAAACCGACGTCGGAATTTTCAGACCGTCAACCGGAACCTGGTACAACTTTCGGAGCTTGGACAACACCGTCGGGATCGTAACTTTTGGAACGACCGGCGATGTTCCGACGGCGGGCGATTTTGACGGCGATTCAAAAGCCGACATTGCGGTTTTCCGACCGTCGAACGGAAATTGGTACATTTTGAAAACGACGGATGGTCAGGCGCAGATAACAAATTTCGGTTTGAACGGAGATATTCCGACAGCCGGAGATTATGACGGAGACGGCAAGAACGACATTGCTGTCTTCCGACCGTCGAACGGCGTCTGGTATCAGCTTAGCAGCCGAATGGTCGGATTTTCTGCAGTTCAGTTCGGCGCAAGCGGAGACATTCCGGCAACCGGCGATTATGACGGCGACGGGCGAAACGACCAGGCGGTTTTCAGACCTTCAACTGGGACCTGGTATTCGCTTCGCAGCGGAAATAGTTCGGTTTCGATCTCGCAGTTTGGTGCTGACGGAGATATTCCGGCGGCAGGCGATTACGACCGCGACGGACGCGAAGATCTGGGAATTTTCCGACCTTCTTCGGGAATCTGGTATGTTTTCCGGTCATTTGATTCAACAGTTTACGCAGCGCAGTTCGGCGCGTCGGGCGACTTGCCGGCGCCGCACTACGACGCAAGATAGCGGAAGTCCGTCCGCAGAATGGGCATCACTTACTGCGTGCGTGTTTCTGCACTAAAAATTAATCGGCGCGGGCGAGAGTTAAGACAAAAACCTCGTTCGCGCCGTTTTTCTTTAGAACTTTCGCGCAATAGGAAGCTGTCGATCCCGATGTGAAAATGTCGTCAACGAGTAATACCGTCTTGCCGTTGATCAGATTTTTTCGTTTGACCTCAAAAGCATTTTTTACCGTCAATTCGCGGGCTTTCCTGTCCATTCCCGCACGATGAACAGGCGTGTGGATCTTGCGGACAAGCGAACGGGAATCGACCGAAAGTCCGGTTGCCTTCGACAAAACGTCCGCAATTATCTCAGCCTGGTTGAACCCGCGTTCAAGCCGCCGTTTTGACGAAAGCGGGACAGGAATTATTACCTCCGACCGGTTTAGATCGGACTGTTCGAAACGTTTGATGAAAATGGATTTGAGTCGTTTTGAGATGAACGGTTCGCGTTTCAGGTTTAGAACCGAAGCTGTCAGAGCATTTTCGTAAAAACCCGCTGCAAAAGCGCGGTCGAACGATTGATCGTCGCATCGACGGCAATAAACAACGCGCTCCGAACGAGCCTCGCTCAAAAAAGCTCCGCATTTGCTGCAGAGCGTTTCCGAACCGTCAAAGACGCGTGTGTTTTCCCAACAGGAACTGCATGCAGGTCCGTCAGCGAAATTTTCAACACTGCCGCCGCAAACACGGCACGCGTGAGGAAAGACTAAAGTCAAAAGAGGGTCGTAGAATTTTGACAGCATCAATTTAGATAAACTGTCGAAATTTCAGGGTTTAGTTAGTCTTCGTCGAGAAGTCCCTTTTCCTGTAATTCCTGGCAATTCAAACAGTAGCGCGCCCACGGCACCGCATCGAGCCGGCGAACATTGATCTCTTGTTCGCAATTCTGGCATAAGCCGTATTCGTCGTCATTCAGACGTTCCAGCGCTTCATTTATCAAAACCAATTGACGGCTGTCGTTTTCGGAAACAGCCATTGCAACATTTTTTGAATAATTTTTTACTGCCAGATCGACCGGATCGGGGGTTTCCGAATCGTCGATCGACGAAAGGTCGCTGCCGCGCAATTTGTTGATCAACGCTTCACGTTCGGCGATCAGCCGTTCTTTTATTTCTTCTAAATTCAATTCACTCATTTTTGATATGGAAAACCTTTTATAATAGTAAACGCGCGATAAAGCTGTTCCGCCAGTAAGACCCGCGCCGTCTCATGGGTAAATGTAAAACCGGATAAAGATAAACTAAGATCCGCCTTTTCGGCAACTTCGGGCGAAACGCCGTCCGCGCCGCCGATGACAAACGCAACTTCCTTAATTCCCCGGTTCTGCCATTCCACGATCAGCGAAGCAAGATCGTGAGAAGATATTGTTCGCCCTGTAACGTCGAGCAAACACGTGAATGTGCTCTGATGCAGCTTTTCAAGCAATCGTTTGCCTTCCGCTTCTTTTGTTTCATGTACTGCGCCGTCCTTGATCTCGGAAATCTCAAACTTTACAAAATGTGAAAGGCGCCGCAGATATTCTTCCTGCAACGCCCGCCAATTTTTATCCTTCGTTTTTCCAACCCAGACAAAGCGAAAGTGCATAAAGAAAGAGATTCTATACGCGGGGATTGAATAATGCAACAGCGAAATGGTTTGAAGCGTCTGTCGTTCGTGCTTTAGCGATGATCTATTTGAAAAAGGATCATTCTCCGAACCTTTCGCAGCGAAATTCTTAAAGAAATAGCGGGCGCAAAACCACACAATCATTCAGCTGTGCGCCCTTGTCAGCGATCCTTTCGGCGAATTTAGCAGGATCTTCGCCGGGAAATTGCTTTTGAAATTCCGCGGCGGCATCTTTGTCCGAAAACGCCCGTAATCTGCATTCCAAAACAAAAAGATCGAGCGCGCCGAAGTCTGCGATCCCGAGCGCGTTCGGAACGCTCGAACCCATAACCCGAACCTGTGAAAGTTCGAAAACCCAGTCGAGAACTTTTTCGACCGGATCGTTTTCAGGAAACCGCGACGAGATCAATTCGAGTATTTTTTCCCGTCCGTCGATGTTCATTAGCAACGCGAGAAAAAACCGAAGTTCGGGATCGGTAATAAATCCGCGACGATCGACGATCTCGGCGACCATGTCGTTATGCGCGAATACCGCCGGTAAAACCTCGGCGCGCGCGCCATGCCGCCGACGGACTATTTCAACCATCGCATCGAAACGTTCGTTT
This sequence comes from Pyrinomonadaceae bacterium, assembly GCA_026129865.1. GTDB lineage: Bacteria > Acidobacteriota > Blastocatellia > Pyrinomonadales > Pyrinomonadaceae > JAHCHG01. The sequence continues at coordinate 125,404 of JAHCHG010000008.1, read as the reverse complement.
GACGGCTTGATATCAAAAACGCGGTTGATCTGTTCGTTCTTCAGAAATCCGCGCGTATTTGAAAGGATCGAATAACTCGACTGAAAATCGCTCACTTCCAAAAGGCGTGCGGCAAATTCATCTGCCTTTTCGTGGTTCGATCGATAAAGCGCCGAAATGCATTGAAGTTTTTTAATTAAATTCGGATCTTCAAAAAAAGGATCGATCGCAAGCGACGGTTTGTGATAAGAAAATTGCGGCAGATAGAGCGGGCTTTTATGCGTCCTGACGACGATCGTCGCCGACGGCTGGTCGAGATGAAAAAGCCCGTGAATATATTGCCGACCGGCGAGAATTTTCTGAATATCTCCGACCTCTAAAAGATCGCAGCTTTTCAAAGACATTTTCCCGAGTTCGACGAACGAATTTACCTTTTCGTCAACGGAAAACTCGTACCAGCTGTGAATGCTCGAACCGTGCAGAACCTGAAACGCGCCGCAGAACGCGTGCTGGTGAATGGCGGTCGTCCCCTGCAGCCAGAAATAAACGTCGATATGAAACCGCGGCGCGTTAAACAACGTGATCGGCGGATCGCCGAAATTGCCGCGCAGATCGCGCTGGTCCGGAAGCTGCGTTTGCGCGAGCGTCCATTCGACCACTTCCCATGCGGTAATCTTTTCCGGAAGACCGGCGTGCGACAAAGCTTCGGCAGCGATGTCCGGAAATTTATCTTCCGCATAATTTTGATCGCGCCACGCGGTCTCAATCTGCTCGCCGATCTTTTCAAATTGCTCCATAAATTAATTAAAAAATTCGGGCGGTTTCGGCGGTGCGGAATCGGAATCGGCGACGGGACCACTGGAAAGATATTTTAAGATAAGCAGCATCGCGACAACGCTCAGGATCAGACACACGACACTGATTATTGTTGCGGGACCCAAGATCGCCTGTTGAAAATCGGTTTCGCTGTAGCCGCTTGCGAGCATTATTAACCCGACCGCGACGACACCGATTATCGGCAAGATCCATTGAACGCCGATTCCGACAAGGACGACAAGACCAGCCCAAAGCGCTGCGTTCCGTTCGTATTGCTTTGCCGTTGAATACGCGGTTACAGCGGCAATAATGATGATGATAAATCCTATGAGGCTAAGAAACATTTACTTTCTCTCAACTGTGTTAGATCAATTCCAAATGTCCGAAGATTCTACTTTTCCGGCTCATCAAATGTCGGGATCTTTCCGCTCACTTTTTTATAAGTTCCGTCGGCAGCGACCCGATGTCCGAATCCGCACGCCGATGACGATCCAAATTGCGAAACTTTTATTTCGCCGGGTTTGACGAACTTTATCCCGATCGAACATACATCGTCTGAATATTCGCTTTTAAATTCGAAAACCGCTTCGTCGGCTTCGATGTCCGCGACGCCGTCCGCATAACCCATGTTTGCCGACAACTCGCCGTTCGGAAGTTCGTATGGATAGACAAGATCGAAGGACACTCTTAATTTCTGCCCGCCCAAAGCCTTTATCTTTATCTCGTTCGCGCTGCCTTTGAACTTGCCTGAAAATTCGCTGCGAAAAGTTCCATTGACCTCTTTTGCGCCGACCGACGTACGGTCTTGAGCCTGACCGATGCAAACCGTTCCGCATAAAAAGATTACGCTGAAAAGGATTTGTAACGTTTTCTTTAACATAATTTTAACTTTCCTTTTCGTAACTTAATTAATCTGCTATATTTTGCCTAATTCTTTTCAAAATACAAATCACTTTAAGGAAAATTTATGGCTTCTAACGATCTGCAAACACATCCGAAAGGTCTATACGTTTTGTTTGGAACTGAAATGTGGGAACGTTTCAGTTTTTACTCGATGCTCGCGCTGTTTACGCTTTATTTACGCGATCCGGTCGAAGGGTTCGGCTGGACGGCAACCGAAGCGACGGGTCTTTACGCGAATTATCTGATGTTCGTTTATGCCAGTCCGCTGATCGGCGGATTGATCGCAGATAAAATAACCGGTTATCGAAAAGCCGTAATGATCGGCGGATTTTTCTTCATGGCAGGTCACGGTCTGCTTTCGATTCCGGCGATCTGGGCAGTTTATCTCGCGCTGACATGTCTGGTCATCGGAAACGGATTTTTTAAACCGAACGTTTCGACGATGGTCGGAAATTTGTACCCCGAAGGAAGTCATTTAAAAGATCGCGCTTACAACATCTTTTACATGGGAATCAACGTCGGCGCGGTGATCGCTCCGGTCGTGATGGAGATCGTTAAAGCTTATTTCGGATTTCATGCAGCATTCGCAGTTGCGGCATTCGGAATGATCATCTCGGTCGCCATTCTCTGGTTCTTTCGCCAGCATGTCGAGGACAACGGAAAACTTCCGTTCGAAGATTCCGATCAGGCAGCCGACACCGCTGCGACCGCGGTCGATGCTCCGCCGCACGGCATCAGCGACCAAAACGGTATTCACGCCGAAAACGCACGAAAGAAATCTGCGCTTATGGATGCCGTTCCCGATTGGAAACGCGTCGGTGCGCTGATCGTGATCTTTGCCATCGTCATAGTTTTCTGGATGGTCTTCCATCAAAACGGTTCGACGCTGACCTATTGGGCGGACGACAACACGGCATGGAACGTTTCCGGAACCATTTCAAACTCGATCAATCCTTTCTGGATCATCGTTTTGACGTTCCCGCTCGTCTGGTTCTGGGGTTTTCTTGATAAACGCGGAAAAGAACCGTCGACACCGACGAAAATGGCGATCGGCATGACGCTGACCGGGCTTTCGTTCTTTGTCCTTTATTTTGCAGCTATTCAAGGCGAAGGCGTAAAACCAACCGCGGCGCAGCTCGCTGCCGGATCTTTCCGCATCAACGACCGCGTCGTAACGAATTTGAAAGCCGACGGAGTTCCGGCGGAAGTTTTGGATAAATTGATGGCGGCGAAGGACGCGGACGACAAAAATGTTGTAAACGACGTGAAGTTTTCTGCGCACGAGGACGAAACCACGAAACAGAAGCTAACCGGCGAACAGCATTTTATTGCAACGATCGACAAGATCGCGCCGGGCGAGGGCACAAAGCACCGCGAGGCGTTCTTAAATCGCGCTTGGCTTTTCCAGGTGTCGCCGTTCTGGCTGCTTCTGGCGTACGCGATCATCTCGCTCGGCGAGCTGATGCTGTCGCCGATGGGACTTTCGCTCGTTTCCAAGGTCGCGCCGGTTCGAATGCGCGGTCTGCTGATGGGCGGATGGTTCGTCGCAACTGCTATCGGCAACAAGCTGACGATGATCGGCATTTACTGGAGCATCTGGTATCAATCTAATTTCTTCCTGATATTAGGATTGATGGCGCTCTTTATGGCGGTCGTGCTCTTCGCACTGCTTAAACCGCTGAAAAAAGCGATGCCGGGCGTTTAGGGGAATAAGTATTCGCCGAAGGCGATAAATTCATTGCTCGGGACGGCGTTTCGCCGCCCCGGGAACGCAGCGATTAAACAAGCCGACCCTGAAGGGGTCGAATTAAAGCCGAAAACCCGAACCTTTCGTTTCAGAACGGTTCGGGTTTTTGTTTGAACTTTTCAATTTCGGATTCGAACCGCAAACATCTTCTGCAATTTTTCGCGCGCTTTTCGTTTTTTCTCCTTTTGGAATAGAAATTCTCTCGTAACCGGTTCAAAAACACTTATCACCAATACAAATTCTCGTGTAACCAGTACAAATACAGCTGTGATCAATTAAAAATCTCGCGTAAGCGGTACAAAATCACCTGTCACTAATACAAATTCTCGCGTAAGCAGCGCAAAAACAGCTGTCACCGATACAAAAACCTTCGTGACCAGTACAAAAACACCTGCCGCCGATACAAATTTTCCCGTTTTCGACCGGGAAAACGCCGAAAACATTGCGAAGATCGGCGTAATGTTTGAGCAGATTTGATCGAATACTCGATAATTCGCGTTCAGTGCGATCCCTTCAGGGTCGAATTGCCTGATTTGACGTAATCAGCAGTTGCGCTTCGCTTAACGCCTGGCTATTTTATTTTTCGCTTTCAGCAAAATCAGATTTTGCGGCTAATTCGCAAATTCGCCGGAATCTTCCCCGCGTGCTATCGGCTTCGATTTAATGCTTTCCGCTGAAAGATGTCCCGCCAATAGAAATACCCGCGAACGGCGCGGGTCAAAAGTTCAAAAATCGTAAAAAACGATCTACATCAGCAATTTTTCATAGATCAATCCGGCGCCGACCGCCAGACTGAAAAGTCCTGCAATTCCCAGGATCGATTTATTCAAAACCTGAAATTTGCCCGCGGTGAAATACATCGGCAGACCGATCAATAAGCTCATCAGCATCATCCCGATTATCGAACCGATCCCAAAGATCAAGATGTACGAAAACGCGACCGCCGGCGATTCGATGACCGGAATCATCAAAAGCATCAAACCCGCGCTGCCCGCCAGACCGTGAATCATTCCGATCGCTACCGAACGCGGCGAAAGCCGCATAAAATGGTGCGTAACCTCTTTTTTCTCGTCCTCGTGCGCGTGCAGGTGAATATGCTCGCGCCCTTCGTGTTCGTGCGCGTGAACGTGGATCTTCTCTTTTTGAAAAAGCTTTCGCAGCGCATTGATCCCGAGCAAAACGAGCATTGCACCGACCACGGCTTCGAGCCTGGCTTCGACCGTTTCAGAGATCTGAAACTTCAGAAAGATCACCAAACCGCCGACTATCAGCAGCGAAATGGTATGACCAAGTCCCCAAAAGCCGCCGATGATCGTCGAACTAAATAAATGTTTTCGATCGGCAACAATAGTCGAAACCGCCGCCAGATGGTCGGCGTCGACCGCGTGTTTTAATCCTAAAATAAAACCGAAGGCAAGAATCCCGAAAAAGGACACTTCGGCTGTGATCTCCATAAGCTTTGATTAAACCACCTGAACGCATTTCGGACAAACCGGGAGGAAGTGGATAGTTGATAGTTGATAGTGGTTAGTGGTTAGTGGTTAGTGGTTAGTGGTTAGTGGTTAGTTAATCGTTATCAGTTATCAGTTATCAGTTATCAGTTATTAGTTATCAGTTATTAGTTATTAGTTATCAGTTATCAGTTATCAGTTATCAGTTATCAGTTATCAGTTATCAGTTATCAGTTATCAGTTATTAGATATCAGTTATTAGTAATTAGTTAATGGTTAATGGTTAATGGTTAATGGTTAATGGATGACGATGGATGTTTAACTATTAATAGCTAATCGGAAATCAACTTTCCGTCATCAACTAACCACTAACCACTAACCACTATCAACTAACCACTATCAACTAATCCCTATCAACTTTCCACTAACCACTATCAACTAATCCCTATCAACTTTCCACCATCAACTAAACTCGATCTTCTCCGCACCCGAAACTTCGCCGCCCTGTTTTTGAATAGAATGAACCCGCCAATTTTCCAGCGTTTCCGGAAAATCGGTGCGAAAATGTCCGCCGCGCGATTCTTCGCGCCAGAGCGCGGCTCGGGTTATCAATGTGGCAACCGTTACGAAATTTCGCGACAGCGTTCCCAGATTTGACCTTCGTATCTGGTCAAATTCCTTCAGCGCGCGCTGCAATGAATCTTTATCGCGCAAAATGCCGACGCGTTCCCACATAACGCGCTTGACGCGTTTGCGGACAGCAACCGAGATCTCTGCGGACTTTGGATTTTGAATTTTGAATTTCGAATCTTCAGATCGTCCGCTGAGCGCTAACCAGTCACCACTATCTTTGAAAGCAGCTTTACCGGCGCGCGCGCCGAAGACCAAGCCTTCGAGCAAAGAATTTGACGCCAGACGGTTTGCGCCGTGAACGCCCGTGCATGTCACCTCGCCCGCGGCGTAAAGCCCTGCAAGCGTCGTTCGCCCCCACAGATCGGTGCGCACGCCGCCCATGCAGTAATGCGACGCCGGGGACACAGGCAGCAGATCCGCTGCGATGTTCAAACCGAAAAAAAGACAGGTGTCATAAATTTTGGGAAAGCGTTCTTTGAGGAAACTTTCGGACATAGCGGTCATATCCAGAAAAACGCTGCGCGTTCCGGTCTTTCGCATTTCCGCCACTATCGACCGCGACACGATGTCGCGCGGCGCAAGTTCGAGCCGTTCGTCGTAACGCTCCATAAAACGTTCGCCGGCATAGTTTCGCAAAACGCCGCCTTCGCCGCGCATCGCCTCGCTGAGCAGAAATCGCGGAGCGTTTTCAAGATTAAGAGCCGTCGGATGAAATTGGACAAATTCCATATCCGCCATTTCGGCACCGGCGAAATAAGCCATCGCCATGCCGTCGCCCGTCGCGACCGGCGGATTTGTCGTGTGCTGGTAAAGTTGTCCCGCGCCGCCCGTGCACATTATGACCGCTTTTGCATAGATCTCGCGCGGCGAACGCAGTATCGGATCGAGAAACCGAACGCCGGCGCAGCGTCCGCCGGAAACTATCAAACTCTCGGTATTCGCGAACGGCATCAGCAAAATCGTCTTTTCCTGACGCGCCCGCGCGATCAGCGCCCGGACGATCTCCTTTCCGGTTGAATCGCCGTGCGCATGCAAAATGCGCCGCCGCGAATGCGCCGCTTCCTGCGTAAAAACCAGCCGCCCGCCGTCCTTGTCAAATTCCGTCCCCCAATCGATCAGCTGTTTTATATATTTCGTGCCCTCGACGACCAGCGTTTCCACCGCCCGCTCGTCGCAAAGCCCGGCACCGGCTATCAGCGTATCTTCCTCATGCAGCGCGGCTTCGTCATCTTCCGAAAGCACAACCGCAACCCCGCCCTGCGCATATTCCGTGTTCGATTCGCTCGTCTTGTCCTTCGTCAAAACCGTAACCCGAGCCCCGGTCTCCGCCAGCTCAATTGCGGAGCGCAACCCCGCAACCCCGCTGCCAATAACAATAAAATCCGTTTCGAGAGACATCAGTTGGAATTTAGCAGATTTATTGGGAAGTATCGAATAACCCCCGGCATCCCGTCAGAGTAACGGCTTCAGCCGTGAAAAAGCCTCATCTCCGCACCTGCCGACTAACCCCCCGCCAGAGTAACGGCTTCAGCCGTGAAAAAGCCCCATCTCCGCTCCTGCCGACTAACCCCCGCCAGAGTTACGGCTTCAGCCGTGAAAAAGCCCCATCTCCGCACATGCCGACTAACCCCCGCCAGAGTTACGGCTTCAGCCGTGAAAAAAGCCCCATCTCCGCGTCCGCCGAGAAAACAAACAAACACGAACCAAGTTAGCCGCGAGGTTTGGTTCATCTCCGCGTGCGCGGAGAAAATTGGATACGCGATAGAAACGCCGGATGCCTGAACGGTTCATCTCCGCGTGTGCGGAGAAAATCCACGCGCCGCGAACCAAAAACACTTTTCCTTCGGTTCATCTCCGCGTGCGCGGAGAAAATTTGAACCTATTTCGATTTCAATAATTTCGTCCTGGTTCATCTCCGCGTGCGCGGAGAAAATTGGAACACATCAAACCCCTACTCGAATTTGACCGGTTCATCTCCGCGTGCGCGGAGAAAATGACCGCAAACGCGATCTCCTCGCGCAACTGGTCGGTTCATCTCCGCGTGCGCGGAGAAAATTATTAAAAGAAAACCGCCCGATTTGAGCATATCGGTTCATCTCCGCGTGCGCGGAGAAAATTTATTCACATTGTGTCAGAACTCGCTTCAGACGGGTTCATCTCCGCGTGCGCGGAGAAAATTGCTTCGCATCAGCTTGCTTCGCATCAGCTTGCGGTTCATCTCCGCGTGCGCGGAGAAAATGTCAACGTCCGCGTCGACGTCTTCCGCACCTTCGGTTCATCTCCGCGTGCGCGGAGAAAATTCGGCGTAAGCGATCGAATCCGGATCGGTTTTCGGTTCATCTCCGCGTGCGCGGAGAAAATGCCCGTTTCCGGGTTGAAACTGAAAATACTGTTCGGTTCATCTCCGCGTGCGCGGAGAAAATTTGACCGAATTGACTCAAGCATTTGCTTGACTCGGTTCATCTCCGCGTGCGCGGAGAAAATGTGTTCAATACTTTCGAATCTCACATCTAAACCGGTTCATCTCCGCGTGCGCGGAGAAAATGCGGCTCGCGCCATTACGTCAGCCGAATAATCCGGTTCATCTCCGCGTGCGCGGAGAAAATTTTTAATGTGACATTTCTCCCTCAAACTCCCTCGGTTCATCTCCGCGTGCGCGGAGAAAATGTGCTATCCCCCACGTCTGGGTCGGCAACCGGCGGTTCATCTCCGCGTGCGCGGAGAAAATTTTAAGCAGCCGTCGCAATACCGGTAAGCTTCCGGTTCATCTCCGCGTGCGCGGAGAAAATGTTCACGCGGCGGAAATGCCGCGCTTCAATCGCGGTTCATCTCCGCGTGCGCGGAGAAAATGTCAAACAAGTTAATATGGATATTGATAAAATCGGTTCATCTCCGCGTGCGCGGAGAAAATAATGACACGAACATCGAGTATTCTCGAGCTTGCGGTTCATCTCCGCGTGCGCGGAGAAAATGGTTCACATCTGGCAGACCCCGGAGCCGGGGACGGTTCATCTCCGCGTGCGCGGAGAAAATGAATTTTCTAGCGTAGTTTGCGATGATGGCGGCGGTTCATCTCCGCGTGCGCGGAGAAAATGATGTGAGCGATCTTACAATGAAGCAGAAACTCGGTTCATCTCCGCGTGCGCGGAGAAAATCCGCGGATTCGATGAACGTCGACCGCGCCCAGCGGTTCATCTCCGCGTGCGCGGAGAAAATAAGGGTTTAATGGGCGGTTTGGTTTCGCAGGATCGGTTCATCTCCGCGTGCGCGGAGAAAATTGACCTTTCCTTTTAATCCGTGTGACATTTTTCGGTTCATCTCCGCGTGCGCGGAGAAAATTTCCAAGTCAATAAGTTTTTTCTTGTCCGTTCGGTTCATCTCCGCGTGCGCGGAGAAAATTATTTTCATTCGCCATGTTTCGCCGCTCGAGCCGGTTCATCTCCGCGTGCGCGGAGAAAATGAACCAGTTGTCTCCGGCTCCGATCTGACGACCGGTTCATCTCCGCGTGCGCGGAGAAAATGCGAAAATCCAAAGGCGGCTCCGAATTGTCTTCGGTTCATCTCCGCGTGCGCGGAGAAAATGAGAAACTGCTGCTGCTGGAAGGCGACGAACTCGGTTCATCTCCGCGTGCGCGGAGAAAATGAACTTTATGAGTTTCAGGTCGGCTCTACCTACGGTTCATCTCCGCGTGCGCGGAGAAAATGTGATCATTTCGACTGGTTGCGATAAAGCGACCGGTTCATCTCCGCGTGCGCGGAGAAAATTTCCTGCACCTAATCGTGCGAATGCCGCCCGACGGTTCATCTCCGCGTGCGCGGAGAAAATGGCAAGAAATCACGAAAGAAAGGCTCCGAAACGGTTCATCTCCGCGTGCGCGGAGAAAATGCTACGACTCAATGGTTAAATCCCGGATATTCAGGTTCATCTCCGCGTGCGCGGAGAAAATTGTATTTTTGTTTATGCCATCGGCAAAACCGTCGGTTCATCTCCGCGTGCGCGGAGAAAATGTTATGGAATTTCTTCAGCGCAACTTCGTCAACGGTTCATCTCCGCGTGCGCGGAGAAAATTTGTTGAGAAAGTGTGTAAAGTTGATTTTGGTACGGTTCATCTCCGCGTGCGCGGAGAAAATGAACTTGCGCGGTGCGGACTTGCGCGGTGCGAACGGTTCATCTCCGCGTGCGCGGAGAAAATGTCTCGACAGAGGAAAAAGCGGAAATTCTAGAACGGTTCATCTCCGCGTGCGCGGAGAAAATTATCTGTTAAATACTCCCGAGAACATGGAAAACGGTTCATCTCCGCGTGCGCGGAGAAAATTTTATCGCGAAGATGGCGATAAACCGGTAGTTCGGTTCATCTCCGCGTGCGCGGAGAAAATGACGGTTTGACCAACCGCGAAATTTCCGCCGCCGGTTCATCTCCGCGTGCGCGGAGAAAATCTTCGCGGTCAGGAGAATTGCAAGCTGGAAAACGGTTCATCTCCGCGTGCGCGGAGAAAATCGACCGCGCTTTTTCTGCCCATTTAATTGATCCGGTTCATCTCCGCGTGCGCGGAGAAAATTGTCGCCAAGCAGCCCGTGAAGTTCCTCGAGCCGGTTCATCTCCGCGTGCGCGGAGAAAATGGAGGTTTTGAAAATATGCAGCCGTCTCTTTTCGGTTCATCTCCGCGTGCGCGGAGAAAATAACAAAATCGAAAGCTTGATCTTTTGCAATCGCGGTTCATCTCCGCGTGCGCGGAGAAAATCGCGTCCGCGATCCTGAAAACAATCTGATCAGCGGTTCATCTCCGCGTGCGCGGAGAAAATAAAGCGCAAGGCGATTTGCAAAAACTTATTGACGGTTCATCTCCGCGTGCGCGGAGAAAATCCACGCTGAATGCAGTTCCATATATCAAGGAAACGGTTCATCTCCGCGTGCGCGGAGAAAATTTCCCGCCATGCTTGTTTCATTAAAATCTGATCGGTTCATCTCCGCGTGCGCGGAGAAAATTCATGGTAGGCGAACGCGAAGAGGCGCAACTGCGGTTCATCTCCGCGTGCGCGGAGAAAATTTTTTCCGGGCGAGCTACGTTCGTAGCAGGCACGGTTCATCTCCGCGTGCGCGGAGAAAATAACGCCCGTGCGGACATTGCCGTCGCTGTCGGCGGTTCATCTCCGCGTGCGCGGAGAAAATTAGAAAGACCCTGAGAGTGTTATCGTAATCGTCGGTTCATCTCCGCGTGCGCGGAGAAAATGTTGAAGGCGTTGATGTAGCGGATTTTCCAAACGGTTCATCTCCGCGTGCGCGGAGAAAATTTCAACGGTATTCGGCTTCAAGCTGACTACGGAGGTTCATCTCCGCGTGCGCGGAGAAAATGTCGCGATCTGGTCATTTGATCTGGTCGCGATCGGTTCATCTCCGCGTGCGCGGAGAAAATGGGTATAGGGTTCTTTCTAATCAGAAAAGACTCGGTTCATCTCCGCGTGCGCGGAGAAAATATAACGCCGACTTAATGGTTGGGGACACACTTCGGTTCATCTCCGCGTGCGCGGAGAAAATGGCTTTCGGGAATCTCGAGCAAATCACTTGGTCGGTTCATCTCCGCGTGCGCGGAGAAAATGGCGACCGCGACATCTTCGCTGTTGCCCGCAGCGGTTCATCTCCGCGTGCGCGGAGAAAATGCCGAAATGTCTGTTGAAAATGCGATGAACGGCGGTTCATCTCCGCGTGCGCGGAGAAAATGACGCCGCAATGTTGATTTTATGATCTGGCTACGGTTCATCTCCGCGTGCGCGGAGAAAATCTTTTTTTCTCTTGACAGGTATACCTAGAAAACGGTTCATCTCCGCGTGCGCGGAGAAAATGTATTCGTTGAATTCCACAAATCCAACTTCTGTCGGTTCATCTCCGCGTGCGCGGAGAAAATCGCTGTGTTGGTAAGTAATGATCATATGTCTCCGGTTCATCTCCGCGTGCGCGGAGAAAATGGACTGATCGATCGTTTCCCGCGAATGTTCGAGCGGTTCATCTCCGCGTGCGCGGAGAAAATTTCATAAAGGTTCTGACGTTTAGCCTGATCGCCGGTTCATCTCCGCGTGCGCGGAGAAAATCATTTATTCGTTTTGGCTTGCTCACGGGCGAACGGTTCATCTCCGCGTGCGCGGAGAAAATATCGAGCCGGAAACGCCGACGGGTTCTGGGTTCGGTTCATCTCCGCGTGCGCGGAGAAAATTTCAGCCGTTACCGTGATCATCTTTCGTTTCGCGGTTCATCTCCGCGTGCGCGGAGAAAATAGCAAAACATTCAACACGTCGAAGCGGGAATGCGGTTCATCTCCGCGTGCGCGGAGAAAATACGAAATTGACGATAAAGACCTCGAATTCTTTCGGTTCATCTCCGCGTGCGCGGAGAAAATTCGCGCCGGGAACGCTCGATACGGTTGAAACGCGGTTCATCTCCGCGTGCGCGGAGAAAATGTTTACATTTAAAGGCATAAGTCTCTTTCGTCCGGTTCATCTCCGCGTGCGCGGAGAAAATCGTTACATCGGCAACGGGAACGAAAACGGTAACGGTTCATCTCCGCGTGCGCGGAGAAAATGTCTTTTTCGTTATCAGGCATTTGTAAAACTCCGGTTCATCTCCGCGTGCGCGGAGAAAATGTTACGCGCACCGAAACTTCCTTATCAAACTGCGGTTCATCTCCGCGTGCGCGGAGAAAATGCCGGTCGCGAGCTTTACGGCTCAAAAATACGCGGTTCATCTCCGCGTGCGCGGAGAAAATTCAATCGAATTATCACTCAGAAATGTTATATACGGTTCATCTCCGCGTGCGCGGAGAAAATCGCCGTGCTGATAAGCTGCATGGCGCTGATCACGGTTCATCTCCGCGTGCGCGGAGAAAATCGCCGAACAGCGTTTTGCGAAGCGATCTGCGTCGGTTCATCTCCGCGTGCGCGGAGAAAATCTTTTTGTCCAGAGCAAGGCAAAGACTGTGTTCGGTTCATCTCCGCGTGCGCGGAGAAAATGCGTTCAAATTCATCGACGTTCGAACGCAAACCGGTTCATCTCCGCGTGCGCGGAGAAAATTTTGTCGTTTTCTTCAGGCATTTGTAAAACTCCGGTTCATCTCCGCGTGCGCGGAGAAAATTCAGTCAACACGTTAGCTGGACGCCGGAGAGTCGGTTCATCTCCGCGTGCGCGGAGAAAATGAAAGTAAAAATGATGGTTTCGCGCGGGAATCCGGTTCATCTCCGCGTGCGCGGAGAAAATATAGCATCTCTCTTCTCCGATCGACAGTATGCCGGTTCATCTCCGCGTGCGCGGAGAAAATGATCGTTCCCGGCGAATCGTAAAGAAGCGGATCGGTTCATCTCCGCGTGCGCGGAGAAAATGTGTCCGCATACCCGTTCGATCCGTTCGGCGTCGGTTCATCTCCGCGTGCGCGGAGAAAATCCATCCCACCTTACAACCTTACCAACCTTTCTCGGTTCATCTCCGCGTGCGCGGAGAAAATTTTTTGAATTTTCTATGATCGAAACCGGCGATCGGTTCATCTCCGCGTGCGCGGAGAAAATATAAGGGTTTTCAGCGTGTCGGCGTCGATCTTCGGTTCATCTCCGCGTGCGCGGAGAAAATGGAATTTTGGGCGAACGCCGCGACGCCGATTTCGGTTCATCTCCGCGTGCGCGGAGAAAATGGAGCCGGAGCGAAAAGACGTAATAAAACTCACGGTTCATCTCCGCGTGCGCGGAGAAAATGTTAATTTCGACATTTCCCTAAACGCTTTCATCGGTTCATCTCCGCGTGCGCGGAGAAAATTTTAGCCGCTATCGGTAACAATGGCTTTTCGGCGGTTCATCTCCGCGTGCGCGGAGAAAATGCGGTTTTATCCTGTATTGACAAAATAGGAACCGGTTCATCTCCGCGTGCGCGGAGAAAATGTAGGAATAGCAAGCGCCGACCCGCGCGGTTTCGGTTCATCTCCGCGTGCGCGGAGAAAATTACAAGAGGATGTCGGACCGGACGGAAAGCCACGGTTCATCTCCGCGTGCGCGGAGAAAATGGGGCGGATCATCGGCGGTTCGCTATGGGCAGGCGGTTCATCTCCGCGTGCGCGGAGAAAATGAGAATATAATCTCCGACTGCATCGGTTTGAACGGTTCATCTCCGCGTGCGCGGAGAAAATCGGTTTACCGTTATCTAAAATGTTCGCTCCGGCGGTTCATCTCCGCGTGCGCGGAGAAAATTTTGGAAAGACGCAGGGGGCGTCGTGAATAATCGGTTCATCTCCGCGTGCGCGGAGAAAATCATCTCGCCTGAATCGGATGTCAAATTCAAGTCGGTTCATCTCCGCGTGCGCGGAGAAAATTTGCCGAAAAGAACGTCCGCAACCGCGGCAGGCGGTTCATCTCCGCGTGCGCGGAGAAAATTGCTGCGGACACAAAGCCATCACCGCAAAAACCGGTTCATCTCCGCGTGCGCGGAGAAAATTTGCAGTTTTAAATCAATTCCCGATACGCTTACGGTTCATCTCCGCGTGCGCGGAGAAAATTTCCGAAACGTAGCCGATTCAGACAGATGAGCCGGTTCATCTCCGCGTGCGCGGAGAAAATTGAATGCGAATTTGTCGCTTCGACCGTTACGCCGGTTCATCTCCGCGTGCGCGGAGAAAATGATGTTTTTGTAAAGCTTTTCATCCCAGGAAACGGTTCATCTCCGCGTGCGCGGAGAAAATTGCAGACAGTTTCAACCATTTTTCTGAACCGCTGGTTCATCTCCGCGTGCGCGGAGAAAATTCTGCTTTGCTTTTTTGAAAAGTTCAGCTGTCCGGTTCATCTCCGCGTGCGCGGAGAAAATTCCGTACAGTTTCAGGTTGCCGATAACCAACTCGGTTCATCTCCGCGTGCGCGGAGAAAATACTTGAAAAAATCGGCGGTTCAGCGCTTTTTTTCGTTCTAAGTGTCATTAGATTTTACGATTTCTTTTTATCGGGGACAACCATCAGTTGAAGACCGTCGAAATCCCTTACGATGCGCGAAGGTGTGCTGTGGGTGCGCATTAGGTAGCCCTGTTCGTTGGCGGCGCTGTAAAGCAGAGTTGCGGCGCCGCCTTTAAGTTTTTCGCAGACATGTTCCCAGAGTTTGTCGCGCACCATTGCGGAGACGTTGCCGACGAAGACGCCAGCACGGAGTTCTGAAAGCCAGCGGGTGAGTTCGCCGCGAAGGGAGACCGGAACTTTTTCCAAGACAAAGACGATCATTGCGCTTCGCCCTCCGGGTCATCTGCCCAGTTGACACCGCCGGAAACCGAAGAATCGCCACCGTCCCAGAGTCCGGCGGGCGCGGCGTCGTCAAAATCGAATTCGGATTCTTCGATCTTTACGTCCAGCGCCTGTTCGATATCCGGAATGATCCTTTGAAGAAAACGCTGTTCGTAAAATTGGTCTCGAAGCCGGTGTCGAATTCTCTTTTCCAGGTCGACTTCGGATTCCGCGACCATTTCGAAAGCAACGGGAATGGTTAAATCGGCTTTGTAAAGGTCGGCGATATCATAAACGAACGAAAGCATTTTCCCGATATGGATAAACCCGAGTGCGGTGGAATATCCGGCGGATACGATGGCAGCATGGCAAACGCCGTAAAGACAGCTGTTTGCCGACGAAAGCGCGCGGTTTATAGGTGAAGAATCGAACCAATTTGTGCGGTTATACGAACGACCGGTCCATTCGACACCGGTTCGCTCGCTCGCCTGACCGTAAGCCGTTCGGACGCGAACCCCTTCCTTGCCGCGAATTTGCTGCAAAGTTAGCGATTCGTCGAGCGATTCGTTGAAACGCATTTCATACATTCGCCGGACAACGCGAAGACGAAGTTCGGGAACCGAGCTCAGATAAGCCTGCCTCAGCAGATGGCGCGCAGAACGCGTTTCGCCGAGACCCTGTGCATAAAAGCGAACTCCGCCCTCGCCCGACCACAGCACCAGACAGCCGTTGTCGGCAAGCGATTTTACCGCTGAATGGGTGATGGTCGAACCGGGACCGATGAGAAGTGTCGACAGATTGGCGCAGGGAACGGAAGTTTTGCCTTCGACATCGTAAATTGCGATAGCCTTGGAATCCTGTTCGATGCGGCAATGTTCGACATAAAGATAACTGAGGCTGTCGCGCACCTTTGGCAACGTGTGCAGATCTTTTAATTTCATAAATTAATCACCTCGCAGGAGCGATTGAAAGCAGTCCGAATCCGTAAGCTTTTCCCTGACCGATGCCGGAGGTTAATGCTTTGCGAAATTTTTCGGCATCATCGACACGCAGAACGCCCTCGAAGACGACGGAGCCGTAGGTTACGGGGTCTCCGCCGTTCGCGCCGGCTTTTTCCAGCTTTTTGAATTTGATCTTTCCTTCGCTGATTGCGACGACGTTGCGAACCGCCGGATCGACCGTAACGTTTTCAACGCCGAACCCGCCGTTCACGCCCTGCCGAATTAACCAGTTTATCTGATCTTCTTCTGTGACAAGCGCAACGCGCCGCCGGATCTTTCCATCTTTGAACCTCCTGTCAAACTCTTCGCGCTGAGTTTCGATCGGGTACTCGTATCTGTTTGCAACGCGTTTAGCCGGGTTTGCCTGAAGACGAAAGATGAGCCGCGTTCCATTTTCTATTGCAGCGTATCTATCGCCGACGGTTTTTGTTTCAACTTCGTCGGCATAATCCTTATGGTGCAGGAAACTCCAGTCCGGCTCGTGTTCGGATTGGACAAGTAAATAAGCTTTTCCGCGAAGCCGTTCGATCTCAAGCCGGTGTAGAATGTTGTATTCATTGCGCGGAGTCTTCCGCTCATGCGGTTTTGCATCGGGCGGATTTTCGACAGGAGGAAAAGCTCTGGAGATAGTCTTGTGCAGTTCGCGGGGATTTCCGACCTCCGCGCGCACCTGATTGGAGCGCGGATTAAGCGTCATTCGTGTCAGATAGATTTCCTTCATTTACCTTTCCTCCTTCTGAGATTTCGACAGGGGTGAAAAACTCCGTGCGAACCCGCCGCAGGCTAAAGAGCCTTTTAGCAAAATCAAGAGGCACGTCCTGCCGTACTTCCGCACCGTCTTCGCCGTCTTTCGGTTCACATATTAAGCGTTGTTTCCCAACGTATTTCGGTTTTTGAAAATTCGAATCCTTATCGTGTTCGACAAGAGTTTTTTCTACCGTTTTACTTTTCAGAAAACACTCATCCGTTTCATTCGTTAAAACGCCGTTCCGAAAATAAACCGGAACGCTCGGGACGAATGCCTTGCGCCCTAAAAATAACTGCCATTTCGGTTTTTTCAGAGCGTTTTGAAGATTCTCCAAAAACGAAAAATCTTCGCTCTCCAAACCGACCAAAAAATCAGCGTCTGCCAAAAACCAACGGTCTGAAAGTTCCGTTGGTTTCGTTCCGCCCGCCGCTTTCGCTACATTTTGCGCCGTGTGATAATCCTTCTGCATCACGCCTTCGCGCAAAACGCGGATGTTCATTTTCAGTTTTGTTAATTTCTTAAATTGCTCGTTTTCCAAATTTGCTTCATCACGCGAGATGCCGAGCGCGGCGCACAGCAAACCGATTACGCCGGATTTTGAAGGCTCTTTGCCCGTATCACGAATCGAAAAACGGCTTGAAACGCCCCACGACTGCATCGGTGCTTTTAAGCGCAAAAGCAATGTGTATTTCATATTTTTACCTCATCGTTTTTACGCGAAAATCGCCTTCATCGTGTTATTTATCAATGTTTCGACATTTCCGGCATCATTGTTTTTCAAAGATTTCAGATCAACATCTGCGGTTTTAACCTTAAAACAATTTTTTGCCTTCGCATCATCGCCGTAAATTTCGGCAATCGCTTCCCAATGCGCGGCGAAATTTTCAATCGAACTTTCCACCAAACCTTTCTTTTCGCTCGCCTTAACAGGTTTTTCAAACGCATTCGCCAGCGAACATTTACCCGCATCGCCAACTACCGCCAACACAAAACTCGGTCTTTCGTGCGTCGCAAACGAATTTTGCTTGCCCGTCGGAATCGCTTCGATTGCCGAACGGATAAACGCTTCAATCGTCGCCCGCGTTAAATCTTCGTCGCCTTGCAGATTGTCCTTTAGCTTTTCGATATTGACATTCGCGTAACGATAAAAACACGCCGAATTAAACTCAACCGTGCCGAGATGATCCGAACCCGATTGTTCTTCCGGCTTTAAATCGTCAACTGCCGTGAAAAAGTCGAATTCCATTCCGACTTTGTGCGTCGAAATCGCGTGCGCGACCTGCGAAGAAGCGTCGCGGGTTTTGTCCGGCAAATCCGCCAGCATTCTGCCGAAAAGTGCGAGATCGGAAGCCTTGCCGCCGTCCAAAACATTTTTCAAAGCCTTTGAAATTTCCGGCGGAACAGAACCCTTCGCCGCTTTTTTCGCTTCCTTCGCCGTCATTCCCTCTTCGGTTTTCGGTGTAATTTTAAGCAACGCGTCATAATTTTCCAAACAAACATCGGCGACTTCTTTGATTTCCTCGCGCCCTAAGAACAGTAAATACTGCGTTTTTGTCGCGTCTTTCGACGACATTTTCAAGCCGACTCCGCTCAAAGCCGTTTCGACGACACCTTTGGCTTCCGCTTCATCTTTGCCGTTTTCAATTAAATGTTTGCTGATTGCTTCGACAAGTCTCGTTGATCTTTCGGCTAAATTATCTTGCGCCGAAAAATTTTCCCGAAAATGCTCGCGCATCGCCCGTTTGAAACATTGGCTCGAAATTCTCGCTCGCCGAAAACCGCCGAATGTGCAGTCTTTCGGCGAACCCGTGTCGCTTCTGTTCAAGTTTGACGGTGCAAAGTTTTGTATTAAGTGTAATTCTAAAATCATATTTGTTTTTCTTCTCCTTCTTTATGTTCTTTGTTCTCTTCTAAATTTCCCCAAAATCCTTTTGCCCAACTTCTCTGGACAAATCTATTTTCGTGCGACCAATTTTTGATGTCTCGTAAAAGTTGATGCCAATTTATCGGTGCTTCCTTCGACTTCAAAAGACTGACAATTTGCCGCAAATGTTCTGACAAATCTTCATCGTCGGCGTTCAGCAAAGCCGTAAAACGCTTTTCGATGCTGCCGCTGTCTTCGCTTAAAAACGACAGAGATTTGCCTAAATTGTTAAATTTTATTTTCTCAGTCGGCTTCCAACTGTAAGTCGGATACAAACCGACGAGCGAAGCGACGAGAAAATAAGCGTTCTCATCGCGTCTTGAAAGATTCGCCGTCCAACCCGCAACGTATGGAAACATCTCCGTCGCCGTCCAAGCATCTTTCCCCAAACCGCGTCTCAAATGCGCCAACGCCGCACGGTCTTCATCTTTGACATATTTTTCCAAACGTCCAACAAATTTTTCGTCAAGCGTCTGTTTTTGTTCTATATGTTCACTCATTCCACTCCTCCTTTTGTTTTATAATTCGGCAAAAATTGCGCGTATTCCGAATTCGTCTTTAATAATTTCGCCCGCGTTTTATAAAACGTGCTTTCGGCTTCGACAATCGCCTTTTGCTCGTTTGCCGAACCGCTCAAACTGTTCGCCGTATCTTCAAAAGCCCGTTTCGCCGTTTTATCAACAAACCCGAACCATTTTTGCATCCCCGCTTCCTTATTATTAGGCAAATCGGAAAGCAGTTCTTGAAAACGATTTTCCAAACTCGCCCAATAAACCGCCATCGCCGGAAAACTGTTCGCGTCCGATTCTAGCTGTTCAGCCAAAATCTTAACGGCAAACCTTAAAACTCCGCTGATTTCTTCTGCAAATTGAATTGCTTGTTTAAGATCGTTCAGCAATTCGTTGTCGTTCAAATAAGCAAGCGGCAAATTAAATCTGTCCTGCTGCCAAAAAAGCAGCTTTCCTTTGTCGGCGGCAAGACCGTAAAATTCTATCGGATATTCTTTCGTCCTTTGTAAAACGCCTTCGTAAGCGAGTTCGTTCAGCCAATCCAGAGTTTTCGGGCGGTATTGTTCGTCTTTAACCGTTTGAAAAAGCGAAATGCTGTCCCGCCACAACGCTTTGTTTTCGTTGAAACCGAGCGAATAAAAGCCTTCGGTTTTGCTTTTTCTGAAAGCCATCATTGTTTCCTGTTTATCGCGTTGGTAACTTTTCGGAAATTGAAAACCTTTCATAATTACCGAATCTTTAACGCTAATGTCGCCGTTTTCATTTTGTTCGGGTTGAAGCAGAATCCGCCGCGCCTGCCAAGTTAAAAGATCAACGTAACCTTGCGTTTGCCGTTCTTTTGATTCGGTTTCTTCACGTTCCCAAGCGGGAAGATCATTTTTGAAGTTAAATCTGAACGGCATTTCGTCCGTTTCGCTGTATGCGTGAAAATTCAGCATCAAAGTTTCAAAAAGATTTTTCCCGCGAATTAAAGCAATCGCGCTTTGCAGCAAAGGCGCGGTTTGTGCCGAACCGTCGGCTTTTATTCCGCCGAAATCGAAACCTTGAAACGCCACCAAAAATCTCGCGGCTTCGGCGGGCGAAACGGCGTTAGGTTCTTCTATCGTCGAATGCTCGAAAAGCGTGGCGTTATTTTTCCCTTGAAAATAGAGTTGAATAATCGCTCCGTCCTGCACGCTGTCTTTTACCGAACCGACCTGATAAAACGGACGTTTTTCATCAAATAAATCAAACCGTTGCTTCCAATCGTCAAGATATTTGACCAATTTTCCTTCTTCGTTCCAAGATTTCGCCCGCCAATAATTTTCCCAATCTTCATAACTTTGCGGAGCATTCAGCGCACGATGCAAAATCGCCAACAAAAGACGATGCAAAGCAATCGTAACCGGCGGCGAATCGCCGACAAGTTCGCGGATTTCAGTTGCGTTTGTCAAAACTTCTCTTAAACTCAAATCCTTCAAAGGGTTATCGAGCATCACGCACGGCAGCCATTTTTCTTCAATCAAGTTAAAACTAATCATAATTTTTCCCCTTCATAATTTTTGTTTTGTAATACCAGCCCGTCGCAAATTGTTTTAGCACATTCAAAATATGATTACAACTTTAAAGTAAGTAAATATGAGTAAAGTATGAAAACACCTCTATCTTGAATTTTTTCATCATAAATCAGACAATGGATTCAGATTTCTCTACGCACGTGGAGATGAACCGTAAATATGGGTTAAGTCAAAAATTTTCTCTACGCACGTGGAGATGGAAAATTACTAGAAAATTTGTAACCCAAGATTTTCGTCTAAACAGAATATATTTCCGAATTTTTCACATTTTCGGCTTTCATCAAATTTTAGAATTCGATGATGGCGCAGCAGAGCGGAATTCTGCCAACTTTTCTCAACGTCTTCTGCTAATAATTTGAACACGACGGATTTTTTGGAAACTCCAACCGACCGCTTTAATAATTCTTTGGTTAATTTTATATTCGGTTTTTTGCTTAAAATTATTTCTTCCGAAAAATCGTCGTCTAAAAAGATTTTGCCGCCCTTTTCCCACAAACAGATGACGGTTGCCGTCGGCTGCGTTAAACGGGTTACGGCTTGCAGAGTTTTATGGATTTCCGGCGAATCTTCTTCCAGATTGTTCGCAAAAATTCCGCTGATGTGTCGGCTGTAACTCGGACGTTTTATCAAACGATAAGACGCTTGCTCATCGTCATCTTCTTCTGCCTTCAAGCAGTTTTCCAGACTCGTTTGCCATAAAACTTTTAGATTTTCATCTAAATTTTCAAAAGGTTTTTCCAAGTCATAAACCGCTTCGATTAATTTCTCGACTTCATCTGGTATTTCGATTTTCTTGATTTTTTGCAAAGCCAGCCAAGTGCGAAGCAATATGTGTTCGTCATAAACAACACTGTTTTCAAAATTCGGCTCGCAGTCGCCCGTGATTTTCGGTTCGATGAGCCAAAGCGTCGGAGTTTTAAACTCTCCGCTTCTCGTTCTGTCGTGGCGGTGAAGTCTGCCCGCACGCTGCAAAAGCAGATCAATGGGAGCGAGATCGGAAATCATCAGATCGAAGTCGAGATCGAGCGATTGTTCGATAATTTGCGTGGCGATTAAAACGGCGCGTTTCGGGCGTTCGGGACTTTCGCCTAATTCGTCGGGTTTGCCGAATCTCTCTAAGACTCTTCTTTCGCGTTTTTCGCGGTCAATGTAGCGAAAACGGGCGTGCAGCAGATCAATTTTATCTTTGAAAAAATCGTCTTTCGACAATTCTTCGTAAATGTCCTGCGCCCGCTGAACCGTGTTGCAGACAATCGCAACGCATCCTTCGCCCGTTTCGAGTTTCGCTTTCAGCTTTTCGATGAAATTTTCATCGGCTTTTTCGACGTGCAAAGTTCGGCTTTTGGTTGAAACGTCAATTTTTCGCACATTTATCGTCGAATCCGTCGCGTAAGAAATTCTCGGATAGACGGCTTTTTGTATCTCGTCCGTGCCAACGCCCAAACCTTTTTGATAAGCCTCGATCAATTTATTCCGGCGTTCAATCGGCAGAGTCGCGCTCAATAAAATCACGGGCGACCCCAAAGCGGCGAGCCATTCAAGCAGGCGTTCCAAAAGCGTGGACATATAAGCGTCGTAGGCGTGAACTTCGTCAATAATCACGGTTTTGTGAGCGAGTCCGAAAAGGCGGACGAAAACGTGCTTGGTCTGCAAAACCGCCATTAACGCTTGATCTATCGTGCCGACTCCGAATGGTGCGAGAAGTCCGCGTTTGCGTGCCGTGAACCATTCCGCCGCGACGACTGACGGAATACAATCGCCGCAATTTTCATCGTGAATGCCGTGTATTTCCTGTTTCTCGCCGTTTTCGAGAGTTTTAATTTCCGCTTCGGTTGATTGATGACCGTAATCGAGTTTCTTTTCGAGTTCTTGGCGAAATCGTTTTTTTAATTTGTCGGCATCATCGGAAAATACGGCTTTACCGTGAAGAAGCTGCGTTTGAACTTTTCCGCCCTCAAATCTGTCTTCGAGAAATTCGACGACTCTGGTGAACATCTGATTGCTCGTCGCCATGGTCGGCAGCGCGAAA
This sequence comes from Pyrinomonadaceae bacterium, assembly GCA_026129865.1. Taxonomy (GTDB): domain Bacteria; phylum Acidobacteriota; class Blastocatellia; order Pyrinomonadales; family Pyrinomonadaceae; genus JAHCHG01. Next base: position 102,871 of record JAHCHG010000008.1, on the reverse strand, counting down.
TAGATGCCGGTCTGCTTGAGGTTAATGTTCCAAGTGTCGGCTAAAAACATCGCCGCTTCGGTTTTCCCTTCGCCCGTCGGCGATTCGATGACGACGATGCCCGGTGATTTTAACTCTTCGGCAATTTTCACGACATCTTTTTGCAATTGCCGTAAGCCGTGTTTTTTGAGTTTCGGAAAAAGTTCAAGAAACTGCTTTGATTCGTCGGTTTGCGCCCAATCAAGCCAGCCTAATTGTTCCAACGCGTGTCCGGCTTGTTTTTCGGCTTTGACAAGATATTCGGTTAAATTTACATTAATGCTTTTTTCAAAATCTTCGATTTCGCACTTGAAAAACTGCGTGTCCGAGCCGATCCAATCGGCGACGGAAACGAGTCCGGCTAAAATCATAATCGACGCATTGTCAAGTTTGATCGATTTGTTGGGTTCTAACGATTTCACGTCGAGCAATTGGGCGAGCGTTTCGGTTAGTTCGAGTCTCGCTTTTCGCCAACTTTCCTTTCCGAGATTTTTTTCAATCGCTTTGTTTCCGCCTTTGCGCCAATCGGAATTCGGAAAAACGCCGTGATGACCGCCGATCAACACCGCAATTTGATCAGCAGCTTTTCCTTTTATTCCGAATCCCTCGAGAAGTTCGGGAAGTTCGATTGCCGTAATGTAACCATGCGGCGCATTTGTGGATTTCTCCGCCGAATCCGTCCAAATTTCTTCGTTTCGATAAAGATCGAGAAGTCTTGCGGTTTGTTTACCTTCTTCGTTATGTCCGCGCAAAGTAAAAGGCGGCGAACATTTGCCGAGATCGTGAAGTCCGGCGATAAAGGCGACCAAGTTTCCGGCATTTTCCACGCCGAAATTTTCATTGATTCTTTTTTTTGCCGCTTCGGGCAAGACTTCGTCCCACATCTTTTTCGTTACTGCTGCAACGTCCGTTAAATGGCAGACCAGTGGATGAAACCCGTTTTTGCAATCATCGTGATTTGAAGTTTTCGCCCAGAAGTTGATTATGTTCATCAGTTTATTCGTGCTGTCTTAATGCATGCCGCAGTTTCTTCTTGATAATTTCTCGCAATTTTTCCGGTTTTACCGCGATAAAATTCCCGGCGTAGGTCAGACAAAATCTGGCTACGGCTTCGAGGGCGTTTTCGCCGACGGTGAAGGTGAGTTTCAGGCTTCCATCGGCGAGTTCTTCGCGCGTTTCGCCGGGGTGAAATTTGGTTCGTTCGCGCATCCATTGCGCCTGGTATTTATCGAAAATTATTTCGACCCCGGTTTCGCTGCCGCCGCTGTACATTCCGAAACCTTTTTCCAGATGCCGTTCTTTATCCCAATTTTTCGGCGGCTCGAAATAGGTCGCTTTTGCCTTTAGATTAGAAATGCGTGCGAGATGGAAATTCCGGAAATCTTTTTTCTCCGGGTCGAAACAGACGGCGTACCAGGTGCCTTCGTGGTTGAAAAGATGCAGCGGATGAGCCAAGCGGCGGCTCGTGCCGGAGTTTGGCGAAGTGTAATCAAATTCGACCGCCTCACGCACTGCGACACAGCGGCGCAGCCGATCGAGCGTTTCCATTTCCGCGATGACATGCGGCGGCGATTGAAAAGAGGTGTGATCGAAAAGATAGCCGAGATTGACCGAGATCTCGTCGGGCAGCGAAACTGCGATCTTGCCGAGCGCGCGGCGGAGAGTTTTCTCTTCATAGGTCGCGCCTTTGCCCTGCAAAGCGATCGTTGCGATAAAAAACGCGAGAAGTTCGCCTTCGGTCAGCGGAACAAGCGGCAATTGCCAATTCGGATGTGTGTAATAAAACCCGTTCCTTGCGCGGTCAAATGAGATCGGCGCATTGAAACGGTCGCGCATAAATTCGATATAGCGGCGAACCGTTCGTGCGGAAACTTCCAATTGCCCGGCAAGCTCGGCGGTTGTCGGATAGGTTTTTGAGGCAAGTGCTTTATGAATCGAACTTAAACTTCCGAAAATATGAAGCTGAAGTTTTTCCCGACCTGCGCCCGAATCAGAATTCTTTATTTTCATTGGGAGAAGCCTACACGAACCGGGCGGTCAGATAATGTCCGTCCGATCGTTTGTTAAAAATTCCCGATCAAAAAATGCCCGATCAGAATAGATAATGCGACGGAAAGCCGCAGAATGGGAAAAGGAGAATCACCTCCAAATTAAACAAAATAAAGGCACGATTTTCGAAGAGCATACCGCAATTCGAAAATCGTGCCAAGAGTTTTTTTCTTAAGTTTCTATTTATCCCCGTATGTCGGGGACTTGCCCAGGGAAGTTATTTCAGGGGGCGTCGTGATTATCTACGCGAAAAAATACGACGGGAATGACCTCATGCGAATCACGGAAAGTAGGTTTGATTCATGTCTCAGCTTTACGGTTTGATTGATGAAGAGATTCGGATTGTCGAGGGCAAGGCATAAAAAAAGGCGGTCAAAAACCGCCCGTTTGCAATCAGATTAAAACAAAGTCTTAACCAACCGCATTGTTATATTTCAGCTCAAACGGATTGGTAATCGTTCTCGTCCCGAACCGTTTGAGTAATGCGACAACATCGGTTTCGTCAATGTTTTCGGTTTCCAAAACTTCCTCTACATCCGGCTGCTCCGTACTCGGAATCCGTGAAGCAAAAAATTGCCAGAGTTCTTCATTTTTATAGATTTTATCCAGGTCGGGAAATTCGACCAATGGGCGCAATTCCGTCCGAAGTTTAAATTCTTCCGAATACTTAAACTGCCAATGTCCTTCAATTACATTTAAGGTTCCAACGAGGAGGCTGCCGTGAAAAAGCAAAAATTCGGCTTTCACTTCAGGTGAAGGAGCCTTAAATTCCTGTCTCATTCCGAGCCATTCCTTTGCCCGCTGCATAATCGTTTTCATAACTCTTCCTGCTCTTTCTCAAATGCCTTGATCGTTTCTTTTAGTTTACTTTGTCTTTGATGCAGACACCTTTTAATAAGTTCGCGGCGCTCGGCGCTTAACAATTCGCCAAATTCACTATCCAAAACCTCATTAATTCTTTCTAGTTTGTCCGTTTCCAGGAATTTTTCGATGTGTTTTCGATAAACCGGAAACTCGATCCAGATTAAACCTATCAGTTCAAAAAAATCAACATTTTCCCTGTCATCCCATCCAATTGGCGGTTGACATCCGTGGATATAAGCTTCAAAAGAAGCTTTATTCGTCAGCATTGTGACGACCCGCTTTTCAGGAATGTTCCAGAATAAGGCGCGAGCTGTGTCGAAAACCGGCGCAAATCGCGGCGGCTTCTTTTTCTGAAGTGGAACTATCATGCCCCAATTGTAAGGATGACGGTCGTTATGTCCTATTACCGCATCAAAGGTCAGCATTTCGACATAACCGCCCACGATTTTCTTATCGTCGTCGGGAATAAGAACATTAATGGCTTCGCATGTCATTTGAAACGTGAAATAGTCGGCTTCCAGCTTTTTTTCCGAGAGTTCTGCGTAATTTTCTCTACCGATGGAATATTCGTATATTTCCGCGCCATGCGTAAGCTGTTCGCCGGCCTTTAAGAAATACTTGCTGAGAAATCGCACTTGCCCGTCTATAGTACGCAACTTCGAGTCGGCTATATTAAGGTCAAATATCTGACCGATTCGAGTGATAAATTGTTCAATGATCGATTCCAACGGATAGTACTTTGAACCGACCTTAGCAATGAATTTGTCCTTCGGCGATCGGGCGCTGCGGTGTCCCGGACGATATTCTCGATCAATGATAAAGTCTTTCGGTGCATCGCCGGAAATTGTCAAAAAGTCTACAGACTGCAGTTCGAAGTTCTTGAGTTCCGGTATGTGTTTGTTCCATGCAATTTGAAACTCGGATTTATACCTGATTTCTTTTAAGTGCCTTTTTTGTCCAATTTTCGAAACTCGAAACTTTCTTTTCATAGAGTAGTAAAAGCGATGCTAATTGTTTCAAAACTTGATTGATCGATTACTGTTCCTTTTTTCTTCGTTTGATTTCACCGTTCTCGTTTACCTAAGTGATCTAAATCGGCGGGAAAAGCGTTTTTCCCAAACGCTGCAAAATTTTCTCAGATTAGCTTTTTGTCTTGTAAAAACAAACTCATTCCGTTCGGTTTCCTTTAACGGATCAGACAAAAATTTGACGACTCCTGAAGCAAACTCTACCGCATATAACTCATAGATTGATAACTCAGTTTATCAGCTTTACGACAAAACTCGTGAAGAGATTCAGATTGTCGAAAGATCACAACACAATATGATTTTACTTCAGCGAAAAGAAAAAATCGCCGCGCAAAAATGCGCGGCGATTTTGTATCTGAATTTGAAGCCTCTATCCCTGAGGAATGTTCAGTTCCTGTCCGGGGAAGATCTTGTCGGGGTCGTCGAGTTTGTCGCGGTTGGCTTCGAAGATTTTTTGCCAGCTGACGCCGTGGTGCGAGCCGATCTTGCTGAGCGTGTCGCCCGCTTGGACGGTGTAGGTGGACGAGCTGCCGCCGCCGGAGCCTTCCGGTGCGGAGATGTCGAGAACCATGTCGCCCGAACGGTAATCGGGGTCGAGCCGCGAATATTCGTTCCAGAGCTGCTGTTTTGCATCCGCGCTGGGCGCGGCGCCGCTCATTTTCAAAACGCCGTTCTCTTCTTCGACAACCAAACCTGAAACGCCGAGCTGTCCTGCCATGTCGATCAACGATTGATATTTTTCTGTAAGCATCGTTTGTCTCCTCCTTTAATTATTTCTTGGACAATTGGTTATTGATCTTTCGTTTAGCGATCTCGGTCGCGATCTGGAAAGCTTCGGTATATTTATCCGCCGGAACGCTGCCGCGAAGCGTGACTTCGGTCTGCGTCGCTTCAACGCTTATATCGTTGAAACCTTTCTTCTTAAATGCGTCTTCAAGTTCGGTTTTGATCGCCGTGTCGGCAACCGGTGCGGGCGTTGCCGCCGGTTTTACGGTCAGATTGTTGGTTACAGATTTTACGCCTTCGACCTTGGCAGCGGTTTCGGCGGCGGCTTTTGCCGCGTCGTTTTCAACTTCGCCGGAAAGAACCGCAACGCCGTCCTTGACGGTAACGGTCGCCGCCGGAGCTTTTGCTTTTACGGCTGTTTCGGCTGATTTTTGAAGATCGGCGTCGCTTTTTCCGCACGCGCTAAGAAAAATTGCGGCTGTCAGCGCCAGGATAGTAAAAAATTTGATTTTCATAATTTCCTCCCAGGAACGATTTTCCTGTTAATTTTGTTATTTGAATTCAACTCAGAATCTTCGGACTGTGTTACCGAATTTGAGCGATAGTTTTGTTCAAGTACTGAAAACGCTACTCTTATAGCTGTATTTTGTCAATTACACATCTTACGGGCGCTTTCGTCCGTTTAACATTTCTATGCTGAAAACCTCTTCGGCGATCTGTTTTGCTACGTCGAGCGAGGTCAGTTCGGGTTTCATCAAAAAATGCCAGTCGGCAAGACAGTAAAGCCGTTCGCGGTCCTTAAAAAGAGTGCGAACCTGCCGTTTGTTTTTTACCATCGGGCGCTTTTTTTTCGAAAGATTTATGTTCCGCCAGCAATGTTCGAAGGTCGATTCAAGCCAGATCGTTGTGCATTTGTACGATCGTATCAGTTCGCGATTTTCTTCCGTCATCCAGGCGCCGCCGCCGAGCGCGACAATGCTCGCGCGTTCGTCTTCCAAAATCATTTTCAAATATTTTGTTTCAAGCGTGCGGAAAACTTCTACGCCTTTTTGTTCGACCAGACGGACGATCGAACATCCTTCACTTTCTTCAATTACGGCATCAAGATCGATCTGTTCCCGCTGCAGAATATAGGACAAGTGCCGCGCGACGGTCGATTTTCCGACACCCATAAATCCGGTCAATATTACTCTGTCCGCAGCGTTTTTCATCTAGTTACGTGGATATTTTTGAAAGTTGGTCAAAGAAACCGGGAAAGGAAACCGCCGCGCATGCCGAATCCGAAATCTCGGTTGCGCCTTCGGCAAAAAGCGCTGCAACGGCAAATGCCATCGCAATCCGGTGATCGCCGAACGAATCGACGCGCGCGCCTTTTAAATCGGATCGTCCGACGCGAAATCCGTCGGGAAATTCTTCAACATCGGCGTTCATTCGTCGTAAATTTTCAACGACGGCTGCAATCCGGTCCGATTCCTTTACCCGGAGTTCAGCGGCGTCGCGAAACTCCAATCCGCCCGGCAGCCTGGTCGCAAAGACCGCCAGGATCGGTATCTCGTCTATCAAATTTGCTATCACATCGCCTTTAATTATATTTGACACAGCGTTAACGGCAAAACCGCTATTTCCGCGAACAACGATGTCGCCGCGCGTTTCCCCGCCGGTTTCGTTTCGACCGCTGATCGAAATATCCGCGCCGAACTGCTTGAGAACATCGACGACGGCTGCACGGGTCGGATTTAGACCGACGTTTTTCATCTCGACAACGGAATTTTCCAAACCCGCAGCCGCGACCATAAAAAATGCCGCTGCGGAAATATCGCCCGGGACATTTATATCGCGCGCGATCAGCTGCGAACCGCCGTCGATTGAAACTTTGTGAACAAAACCTTCGGGCACCGCCTCAAACGATTCGTTAATATCCGCGCCGAGAAATCTCAACATTCGTTCCGTATGATCGCGCGACGACGGCTCTTTCGATTTGGCGGACGGGCTTTTTACGAACGTTTTTCCGGCGGCGTTTAGACCGGCGAGCAAAATGCACGATTTAACCTGCGCACTGGCAACCGCAAGGCGGTGTTCGATGGATCTGAGATCCGGAGTTCCGCTAATTTTCAGCGGCAGACGCTGTTCGTTTGCGGAGATCTTTGCACCCATCGACGTCAGCGGTTCGATGATCCGCTTCATCGGGCGTTTTTGCAGGCTTTCATCGCCGGTCAAGGTCGATTCGAACGGATGACCGGCGAGAATTCCGGACAGCAGACGGACGGTCGTTCCGCTGTTTCCGCAATCGAGCGCGGCTGCAGGTTTTAACAACCCCGTCTTACCTTTTCCTTTTACAAAAACGCCGCTATCGCGACTTTCGATCGACGCGCCGAGTTCGCGCAAAACGCGAAGTGTCGAGCCGCAATCTTCGCTTTCGGCAAAATTGTCGATCCGCGCTTCGCCCTTTGAAATCGCCAGAAAAAGCGCCGCACGGTGAGAGATAGATTTGTCGCCCGGAAGCTCAACGCGTCCGCGGAGCGCTTTCGGTTGTTCGATTTTCATATTTTTAAGCGAATTTGATGACAGCAGTTAAATTTAACAGAACAAACAAATTCGGTAAATCGTAAGCCGATCGAACCTGCGAATTGTTCCGCGCGATCATTAGCGCACGGCACATTTAGACAGTTCTTGACAGAAACTCGATTAAAACGGAAACTTGGAAGAAATCACTTGATCAAAAATTAAACGGATGAGCGGGAAACTAAAGACGATCTCAATTTCCAGCAAGATCGAATCGATCGACAAGGCGGTTCAGGCAGCGGTCGCATTTGCGGAAAGCATCGGCGTAGCGGAAGATGCGATCTTCGGCATTGATATGGCTGTGCGCGAAGTGGTCGCAAATGCCGTAAAGCACGGAAATAAGCTGGACGAAAACAAAACGGTCGAACTGACATTTGAAGATTCGGACAACGGATTTGAAGTAACGGTTCGCGATTTCGGCGATGGCTTTAAGGTCGAAGAGGTTCCGGACCCGACCGACGCCGAAAATTTAATGAAAGATTCCGGCAGAGGAATTCTTTTTATGCGGACGTTCATGGACGAGGTTGAATGGATGAGTCCAAAGGGCGGGGGAACTCTCGTCAAAATGATTAAAAATCGCTAATCACTGCACGTCTTGGACATTTTTGACCTTATTGGTCTAAAATCTGCTATCTAACATTTTCAATTATTCACGAGGAGATAAAAATGGCTGAACTTAACATTTCGGAACGCCAGGCTGGCGATGTAACAATTCTTGACATGGACGGAAAAGTAACGATCGGCGAAGGCAGCGTCGCGCTGCGAACGACGATCCGCCGTCTTGTCAGCGAAGGTAAGACAAAGATCTTATTAAACTTGGGCAGTGTTGGTTATATCGATTCAAGCGGTATCGGCGAACTGGTTTCAAGCTTCACAACAGTTAACAAGGACGGCGGCACATTAAAACTTTTGAATTTGACCGAAAAGATCCAGGATCTGCTTGCGATAACCAAGCTTTTAACCGTTTTTGACGTTTACGAAGACGAAGCGACGGCGCTTGCAAGCTTCTAAAATCTTTTATAGTTCGAGTATTTTGGCGGGCAGTGGGATATTTTTCTAGAAATTCTCATTGCCCTTTTCCAATGTCAGGCGACAGGCATCTTTGACTTTTTCGAATGCATCTTTAGCATTGCAAAGAATCAAGAAAAGCTTTTGAAAAGATCGTTCCCCCTTTCTTTTCCCTGTTTATCTTGATTCTTTGCGGTTTTTTATTAATTTCCGGTTCTTTCCCGATCTTAAAATGAAAAGAGCTTTAATATTTATACTTTTACTGGTTTTATCAGCGGGTGTATTTGCGCAGACACAGCCGCGCGGTCTCGATTTTACGGAATTTGGCGTTCGGATCGAACCGGATAAACGCGTCATTGTCGTTCTCGCCGCTCTCGAAGCCGCAGGCATCAACACGCCGCTGACCGAGAAAGGCGACGAATTTCGCCGGAAATTGAACGCCGATATCGCGGGTATAAGTCCGGCACTGAAAACGCGGATGAGCACGTTCGTTGCTCAATATAAAAAACGAAATGCAAGATCGACCGATTCTGAGATAATCGCGCCGTTCGTTCAAATGGCGTACGCGCTCGATCCGGTTCCGGACCTGACCGAACCGAGCCGTTCGACGGATCTTCCGGGAGAATTGCTGGATGTTTTGGACTTTGCGCCGCTTGTTCGCGATTTTTTCCGCGAAGTAAAAATGTCGCAAAAAATAGACGATTATTATAAGGAATATCAAAAAATAGGCGATGCAATGCGCCCTTCGACCGCGGTAATGGTCGGAACCTTGCTAGATTATCTGAACACACGACCCGAACTTTCTTACGTCGAGCGCGTGAAGAACACGGCACAGGCAGCGAAAGGCACAAAACGTAAGATCGAAGCGACCGAACGCCGCGAACGGGATAGACGATTTTTCGTCGTTCCCGAACTGCTTGCTCCAAAAGGAACGATCAATTTTGTCAACGTCGGCGACGATTATTACGCCATTGTTCCGCCGGGAACGGATCTTTCAACGTCCGAAGCGCGGCGCGCATTTTTGCAGTTCGTGCTCGATCCGGTCGTTTTGGACAATACGGAACAGATATTTGCGCAGCGTCCGGCGATAAAAACGCTGCTCGACGCGCGGAGAAAGATAAACCCGTCGATCTCGCCCGATTTTGTTCTTGCAATTTCGCGTTCGCTCGTTGCCGCCGTTGACGCGCGGCAGGTCGAATATGAAAGATCGCGGATAGCAAATCTGCAGGCGCGCCAGGCGATCGCCGCGATAGAGGTCGAAGACGAAAAGCTCAAAAAGGAAGGAAAATTCGTTCAAACGGAACGCGATGCTTTGAAAAAAGCGGTTGTCGCAAAACTCAACGAATTTACCCGGCAGCTTTCGGACGAAACCGCGGTTTTGCTCTCGGATGCCTACGAAAGCGGCGCGGTTCTGGTATTTCATTTTGCCGATAAGCTCAAGGGAATGGAAGATTCCGGTTTTGATATTACGGAATCGGTCGGAAATATGATCGCTTCGCTCGATGCTGCAAAGGAGACCGACCGCATCGCCGAGTTTTCCGAGGCGCGTGCGCGCGGAATTGCCGAACGCGAACGGCGTAAACTTTCCATTGCCGACCAGGCTAACGTTATTGAAAATCCGTTGACAAAGCGGCTTTTGGAAATTGAAACCGAGATAAAAAGCAAGAATTACGACGTCGCACGAATTTCGTTGAAGAATCTCTTGAAAACCGAGCCGGTCGAGAACGATCCAAATGAAAAAGTGCGCGTTTTTTATTCGCTCGGTCGCGTCGAAAGCCTTTCGGCAGAAGCCGCGAACAACCCGGAGGATAGAAACAATCACCTGGTAGCGGCGCAGCAGGCTTACAGCAACGTCATTAAATTTAAGACGGACACGACCGACAAGGCTTTGATCTCGCTTGCATATGTCGCGCTTGCGCGAATTTATGAATTCAGCGATCAAAGTGAATACGCCGTAAAGGTTTACGAAGCCGCGATCAACGTCGGCGACATTCCCGGCGGCGCCTATGCGCAGGCGGTCGCCGCGCGTGAACGGCTGCTGAAGGATCAATAAGTACTTAAGAAATTTAATTTTCGACGGCAGAGCGATAAAAACTCTGCCGTCGTTTTTTGTTTATAACAAAGTGCGTTTTTCCACTTTCCGCGGTTCTCTGCTAACTTTATTTTATGAGCTCAAAAAGTTTCCGCAGCGGTTTTGTCGGGCTGATCGGACGTCCGAATGCCGGAAAATCGACATTGTTAAATCATCTGGTCGGCGAAAAGATCGCCGCCGTTTCCAACAAACCGCAGACCACGCGGCACAAGATACGCGGAATAGTAACGCTTGAAAACGGGCAGATCGTTTTTGTCGACACGCCCGGCGTCCATAAACCCGGCTATTTATTGAACCGCCGGATGATGGCGGCGGTTCACGACGCGATCCTTTCGGTCGATCTCGTCGTTCTAATGCGCGACGCATCGGTTTCGACCGGAAACGGCGACCGGTTCGTACTCGACCTGATCAAGAATGCGGAAAAACCCGCCGTGCTCGTTTTGAACAAGATCGATAAGATCAACGACAAGAAACAATTGCTGCCGCTGATCGATTTTTATTCGAAGGAATATGATTTCGCGGAAATTATTCCGGTTTCGGCGCTGAAAGGCGATGCGATCGACATTTTGCTCAAACAGATCGCAAAACATCTTCCGGAGAACGAACCGCTTTTCGACGAAGACGAAATGACCGATCAGCCTCTTCGCGTTCTTGTCGCCGAGGTGGTGCGTGAAAAGATCCTGCAGACGACCGGCGACGAACTTCCCTATGTCACCGCCGTCGTAACGGAGAAATTTGACGAATCGGAAACCGGCGGAACGAAGATCTATTGCGCGATTTATGTCGAGCGACCTTCACAAAAAGGAATTATCATCGGCAAAGGCGGCGCAAAGCTCAAATCGATCGGCGAAGCCGCACGCCGCGACATTGAAAAGCTTATGGGCAAAAAAGTCCATCTTCAGCTTTTTGTGAAGGTCGTAAAAGATTGGCGTAATCAGGAACGCGACCTTGACGAAATGGGGATCGAGGAGTAATTTTTGCCGCATTTTCTTTCGTGAAACCTTTCCGTACCGAAACCATACTTGCAAAACTTTCGGCAGTGTTCGGCATCGTCGACCTCACGCGTTGCCATGTTCTAACTCTTTCAAACCTTTAACTTAAGCCCGGTCTCGCGTTTGTCGGCACGCACCTTGCGTTTTACAATGCCGGCGCAGTTCTGTCTGCGCAAATTCCATGGGGAGAAAATTTTTATGAGATTAATAGGTTTATCACTAGCAATTTTTACAGTTTCGTTTTTAGGCTGGGCATGCGGACCAAATAATTCCGAGAGCACTGCCGAACTTTCCCCTAACGAAGACGTGATTTCCGCTGAAACCGGTTATTGGGCAAAGGAAAACTTTGATCTTCCGGCGGCAGCAGCGCTTTTGGAACGCGCGGAGGACGCCGAAGAGTTTGAATTTCTGATCAATTCCGAAGACGGCATCAACAATCTTGATCTGAATGGCGACGGTTATGTCGACTACATCAGCGTTGCAGAGTTCGACGACCGTTATGACAACCAGCGCGGTTTTGCGCTATTCGATAAATTCGGTCCGGATGAAATTCAGGAGATCGCGAGAATAGTTTTCGAACGCGACGTCCGCGACAATCAAGGCGCACGAGTTTATTTAAGCGGCAACGAACAGATCTACGGCGACAATTATAATTACGAAACGAACTGGCTCGATACAAGTCTTGCGATCGCAAATTGGCTTTTCAACGACCGAGACGATGTTTATGAATCGCCGTATTATTACGACAATTATCCGTCGGATTACACAGTTTATCGAGTCGTAGAACCGCCGGTCTATCGGACGCGAGTGCAAAAATATTATCCGCATCCGGTTTTTGTCCGGGTCGATCAGCCGTTTGACGACCGCATTAAGATCAAATCGAAATACAAAGGCAAACATTACGACAAGATCTACGCGAGAATGGCGCGACCGACGCGCGAACAGATCGAATTTTATGAAAAATATCCGGTCAGCCGTGAATATGTGAAGATCGTTGATGACGGCAGAAACAGCCGCGATCTTTGGGAAGGTCGAATCGAAAAACGCCGTGAAAAACGGAATGATCGCCGCGACGACCGGATAGATCGAAAAGAAGACAAGCGCGAGATGAAGGATAAGGAAAAATACGAAAAGCGTTTGGAAAAACAGGAAAGGAAAGAGGACAAGATAGAGCGCAAGGACAAGCGTCAGGAAAGGCGCGACGACCGTTCGTCGAAAGGAAAAAAAGAAAAGGGCAAGGATAACTAAGCGCTCGTTTTTATGATATTTTTATCGATCGTTCTCCGAAATACGGGAACGATCGATTTTTTTATGGAAAAGAAAAACTGGCAATCGCTTTCAATTACGGCATCAGCCGAGGCGGAAGAAGCGGTGAATTTTGCGCTCAATGAACTTGGAGCGCTCGGGATAGAACTTTCGACGCTCGGCGAAAAGTCGCCTTCGACTATTTCGATAACAGGTTATTTCGAATCGACCATTCCTTCGGAAACCGTCAACGACTTTCTCAGATCGGGTTTAGAGATCTATCAGCTTGATGAAAGCGCGGTTACCGGTGCAGTTTGGAGCAAGGTCGAAGAACAGGACTGGCTTGCCGAATGGAAGAAACACTGGAAGCCGACCGAATCCGAAAAGTTCATCATTGCGCCGCCGTGGGAAGACGTTTCGGACTCGGAAAAGATAGTCGTCAAGATCGAACCGAACATGGCTTTCGGAACCGGAACTCATGAAACGACAAGGCTTTGCCTTGCTGCGATAGAAAGATTTTACTCGCCTGAAATGTCCTTTTTCGATGTCGGCACGGGCACGGGAATTTTGGCAATCTGCGCAGCGAAACTCGCTGATGCCGAAACGAAAATAGCGGGCTGCGACACCGATCGCGATTCGGTAACGATAGCAAAGGAAAACGCACAGTTAAATTCAACGCCGCAGATTGAGTTCTTCGAAGGCTCTATCACGTCAGAGACTCCGAACCACGATTTCGTCTGCGCTAACGTGACAGCCGATGTGATCGTTCCGATCCTGCCGCTGCTGATCGAGAAATCGCGCAAAGTTCTGGTTCTTTCCGGCATTCTCGAGACGCAGGAAAAGCAGGTTACCGACGAACTAAATGTACATGGAATGAAGGATTTCGAAGTACGACTGGATGGAGAATGGATCGGAATTACAGTGCGGATGCCTATACCTTTCTAAGCGAACTTAAAGGGTTTCCTCGGTCTGAAGTCCGTGGCATGGCATTTCGCGATTCTAAGTACTTGTTTCTTCAATTACCGTCTTTCGTTAAGGTGCGATTGTATTCGAGCTCAAGCTGATCGAATTTTTCGGCAAAATCGGTTAGTGCGACTTGAATATTAAGAGTTTCGATCTCATGGGCTATTTCGGAATTGTCAGGAGCGCTTTTGCTCTCGATTGCAATTTCAGAATCGGAAAGCGCGTTTGAGGCGTGTCGCTGCAATAGAGCACCGCGAAGGCTTTCGCACGATTTTTCAGTGTCTGTCAGTTGATCCAAAAACGACTTCATTTCGAATTGGACCTCTGGCGCGTTTTTTTCTGCAAGCGAATCCATCAGCTTATGTTTTATTTTTTTCGCGCATCGTTTGGTAATGTCCAGCCGATAAAGTGCTTCTTCTATTTCGAAATCATTTAGTTCCTGCAATTTCAAAAGTGCGGGAAAGATATCGCTTTGAAGCCGGAATATGTCAATTCTTTTTGAGTGGAGTTTATACTGAAGTTTTTGAGCGACTAGTATTTCCCTTGCTGAGATAAGTTCAGTCTTTGTTTCCAGAAGGTGAGGGTCGTCTGTGTCACTGATCTTATCGAGCACAGCCGCAATCCTTTTAATTCTCATCGAAAGTGCAGAAAGACGCTTATTGATGATCTTTTCGTGAATGTCTAAATCGGACTGTGGGCTTTCCGCGAAATCGTGATATTCGACCTCGAACCTGTCCTTTATCATAAAATAAACCGCTATCGACGAGGATATTAAAGATAAAAGGAAAATTGGGATGAGCGACCAGTAGTCCGAGAAGGGATTCGCAGACAATAATAGAAACGCGGTTAGCGTGATTAGGCTCGAAAAAAACAAACCATATAAGAAGGGAGTTCTCGCTCTGTGCGCGAATCTGCGTTCGATTGTACTTGCGGGGTTTTCAATTCCGCAGTTGGGGCAGAGCGATTCTTGATATGAAACATAATACCCACATCGTAAACATTTTTTGAGCATTGATTTCAAATGCGAGCGTCAAGCCCAGTGGTGAATCTATTAGAAAAAGCGAACGAATAAATTTTCACGTTTTCTCTTTCGCTACGTTCATTCTAAAATCTAATGTAATCGAAAAAGTTGAAATTTGAAATTTTCAAATAATCATCTAATTATGCACATCACAAAGATCGAGCTTGAAGACATAAAATCTCATGCGCATTTTCTTCATGAATTTCAGCGCGGGACGACTGCGATCATGGGTGAGAACGGTGCGGGAAAAACTACTTTGATCGAAGCCGTCGCCTGGACTTTGTTCGATCTGCTCGATTACAAAAAAGACGATTTTGTCCGCCGCGGCGCGAAGAAGGGAGTTGCGCGGGTGTCATTTGAAAGCGGTCTCGACGAGCGCGAATATACGATCTACCGCGATTCGGGAACAGGTTATTACGTTTATGATCCGCAGCTGAAAATCCGGATCGCGGACAAAAAGGAAGAGGTTACGCGATTTCTCTGGCAGCATCTCGGCGTTGAGCCGGGAACCGATCTTGAATCGCTTTTTCGACGCGCCATCGGTGTGCCGCAGGGAACGTTTACGGCGATCTTTCTGGAAAGTCCGGCGGAGCGGAAAAAGGCTTTCGACCGGCTTTTGAAGGTCGAAGAATACCGGCAGGGCGCAGATAAATTGCTTGAAACGTCGCGCTATATCGACTCGCAGATAATGTCTGCCCGGGAAAAGATCGCGCGCGCCGAGGGCGAGCTTTCGCGGATCGAATCGCTGGAAAGCGAGCACTCCGCTTTTTCAAAAGAAAGCGGTGAATTTGAAACCGAACTTGCAAAACTGGAAGCTCAGTTAAAAGAAAAGACCGCTCTTGTCGAAACTTTCGAGGCAAAAGAAAAACGCTTCAAAGAGGTAGAAGCAAAACTCGAAAAATTAAGGTCGGAACAGGCGAAAGCCGGATTTGTCGCCGAACAAAAGCAAAAAGAAAGAGATCTGGCAGCAGCGGCGGCGGAAAACCTGACAAAAGTCGAAAGCGATCACAAAAAACATCTCGAAGCGCTCGGCACGATCAAAGAACTCGAACGCGAGCGCGGCGAGCGCGACAAACTTAACGTAGAACTTCGCCGCGTCGAATCGGCGCAGGCAAAAGTCGCCGCCGATCAAAAAAATGTCGCCGAAAAATTGGATGCCGCGCTAAAAGCGCATCGGGAAATTAAGGAATTAGAACCGAAAGCCGCCGAGCAGCGCGAGCTTGAAAAAGAATTTGAAAATTTGCGCAACGCGCTCGCAAAAGCCGATGCGGCGGAAAGCGCGATCAAAAGTCTGGATACAAAAGTCGCCGACCTGCGAAAAAAATATTCGGCGAACCAGGCGGAGATCGCCGAAGCCGAAAAACACAAGGTCGAAGCTGAGTCTTTGATAGAGCGTCAAAAGCGCGATCAGGAGCTGACGGCGTCGATCGCTAATTTCCGGGCAAAACTCGAAACCGATCAAAAATTTCAGGAACAGATAAGAGGCGGTTTTTGTCCGATCCTTTCGGCAAAATGCTTAAATCTAGCCGAAGGTCAAACGCTCGACAGTTTTGTAAACGATCAATTCAAGGAAGTTACCGCAGAGATCGGCAAACTCGAAGCGGAACAGCGCACGCTTGCTGCCGCGATCAAAACGGCGCGCGAGGCGGAAAAGTTTTCTTCACGGCTTGAAACGCTTTATCGCCGACGCGATGAGATAAAAGATGAAGGCACGAAGCTGAACGAAGAAAAAGCCGCGCTGGAAAGTTCGGTTTCCGAACGCGAAAAAATAAAGGCGCAGTTTGACGAAACCGGACGAAAATTAAAAGAGATCGGGAACGCAGCCGGTCGGATAGAGCTTTTGAAGAAAAATGCCGAAAGCGAGATCCTTTTGCGCGACGAACGGACAAAGATCGAGAAAAATCTAGAAAGGCTGCAAAACGATCACGGAATCCTGGTTGAACAGCTTGAAAGTTACAAGTTCCTGAATTCCAATTGGAAAGAAGCGGTCGAACTTCGCGACAAGACGATCGAGGCGCATCGTACATATCTCGTCAGCGAAACTGCTGCAAAATCTCTTCCGGAAAAGGAAAAAGAGCTTGCCGAAGCCGTCAAATCGGCAGCCGATCTACAACTGCAGGTTGAGGTCTCGGAAAAAGAAAAGCAGGCTGCCGCGAAAGATTACGATTCGGAACTGCACACAAAAGAAAAACTTCTTTTGCGCGAATTCGAACAGCGTTCCGCGGAAACGCGTGTAAAGCTTGAAAATGCAAAAAAACGCGCAGCCGAGATCGCAAAAGAGCTTGAACGTCTTGCGGCGGTTCGAAAATCGATGCAGGCGGATTTTGCCGCGAAAGAACGTCTTGAAAAGATCGGCGAAGCGACCAAATTTATTCGCGACACCCTAAAGGAAGCCGCGCCGCGAGTTGCTCAAAACTACGTTTTTCACGTCGCGATCGAGGCAAATCAAATGTTTCGCGAAATTACGGGAAACGCTGAAAGAACTCTGAAATGGAGCGACGATTACGGTATTTTGCTGGAAGAAGGCGGTTACGACCGTCCGTTTCTAAGCCTGTCGGGCGGGGAACAGATGGCGGCGGCATTGTCGGTCCGGCTGGCGCTTCTAAAACAGCTTTCCGATATTCGAATCGCATTTTTCGACGAACCGACGACGAACATGGACGTCGAACGGCGCGAACGGCTTGCGGAACAGATCAGCCGGATAACGGAAAAACAGACTTTCGACCAGCTTTTTGTCATTTCGCACGATGATACTTTCGAAGGTTACGTTGATAATGTAGTTACGCTCGAAACCGATGCGGTCGATTAGACGGAATTTTTGGGAAATCTATGACGTCCGAAGAAATAGAAAGTTCGTTCGCGTTCATTATGGAGCTCGAAAAGCTGAAGTCGATAACGCGAAAGGTGAAACCGGTCGGGCAGGATCGATACGAAAACACGGCGGAACACAGCTGGCAGGCGGCGATTCTCGGTTTAACGCTGGCTAAACTGTCCAGAGAAGATCTTGACGCCGAAAAGATCGTAAAAATGCTGCTGATCCATGACATTTGCGAAATAGATTCGGACGACGTTTTCTTTTTTGACGAAACGGCGCGAAACGACATCAAAGAAAGCGAAATGCGGTCCGCGAAGCGAATTTTTGGAATGCTGCCGGGCGAGATCGGCGATCAATATCTTGCGATTTGGCTTGAGTTTGAAGCGGCTGAAACGAAAGAAGCAAAATTTGCCAAAGCGATCGACCGTTTGATGCCGGTTCTGCAAAACTTGCACAACAACCGGCAGAGCTGGGACGAAAACGGGATCGGAAAAGAGCAGATTCTCGCGAAAACGGCGTTTATCGCCGACGCGGGCGAGCTCGTTTGGCAAGCGGTTTCGGAAAAGATCGAAGCGATCTTCGATTCGTAAGACCGGAAACATGGGCGGCGTTGGAAGAATTTATGAAAAAAGTGACGATAGTTTGCGACGGGTCCAGCTTAGGAAACGGTCGCGGCAATCCGCGGGCGGCGGCGGTTGCCGTGCTCGGGTACAAAGGCTCCTGGCGCGCATTCGGTGAATATCTGGGCAGCGCGACGAACCAGCAGGCTGAGATCGCCGCGGCTGAGATCGGGCTGCGGACATTGACGGAACCATGTAAGGTTCGGGTTTTGAGCGATTCGAATTACGTCGTTCAAACCATGCTCGGGAAGTTTAAAAAGAAAACAAATCACGATTGGTGGAAAAAATTGGAAAAATCCGCCGAAAAACACGATATTTCGTGGGAATGGGTAAAAGGACATTCGGGGCACGTCGTTCAGGAAGTTGCCGATACATTAGCGCGGAAATCCGCCGAAATGGGGCGCGTCGATCCCGATCTGATGGATGAAGCGGTTGCAGAGATCGGCGTTTTAGAACTTTGATGACGGAAAGATCGATCCACAGGTATGATCACTTTAGAAACATGTTCCGGAAAATTTCCGCCATGTTTTTTCGGCTTTTGCCCGCCGTCATTTTCCTCTCTTCCGTCTTGTTTGCCCAGCCTTATCAATCGCTCGGCTGGTACTGGCAAAACCCGCTTCCGCAGGGAAATGAACTCTTTGCGATCCATTTTGCCAAAAATAAAGAGATCGGTTACGCGGTCGGTGCCGATAACACGATCCTGCGGACCGAGAACGGAGGTTTTCGCTGGACCGCTCAGAAAGCGCCTGTGATAGCCAATTTTTCGGGGGTTTACGTGCGCGACGAAAAGCACGCGATCATCGTCGGCGCCCGCGGTTCAGTATTTGCGACCGATAACAAAGGAAAAAGCTGGGATGCGGTCGATATCGGAACGAAGGATCATCTCTACAGCATCGGGTTTTCGCCGGATGATCCGAAGATCGGCTGGACGGTCGGAACGCACGGGACGATCTTTAAAACAGTTGACGGCGGAACTAAATGGAAACGCCAGATCAGCGCATCCGAAGGACATTTACTCAAAGTTGCCGTCCTTGACGAAACGCGCGCAGTGATCGCCGGAACGAGCGGAAATATTCAATCGACGGTCGACGGCGGAAATACCTGGATCGCGCGCCAGCCGTGCGGAAGCAATTTGATCGCCGGTGCCGCATATCTCGGGCGAAACGAAATAATTGCGGTCGGATACGGCGGATGTGTTGTAAAGAGCGATGACGCGGGAAATTCTTGGCGGAACATCTCGCTTTTCAGCAGCGCAGATTTTCTTTCCGTGTCGTTCTCAGATGCGAAAAATGGATCGTTGACCGATTCGAACGGTCAGGTTTGGCTGACCGGCGACGGAGGAAATATCTGGCTGCCTTTTAATATCCGGACTAGTCCAAAACTTGTTTCGTTGTATTTTGCCGATCAATATACCGGCTGGGCGGTTGGCGAAGACGGTTTGATAATTCGCTCCGACGACGGCGGTTACAGCTGGCAGCGGCTCAGCAAAGGCGGTCGCGAAGACATCAACGACATTTTATTTTTTAATGACGAACTCGGCGTTGCTGTCGGATCGCGCGGGAAAAGCTGGATCACGAACGATTCCGGTGCGAACTGGCTTCCCGTCTTTACGGGTGTTTCGCAAAACCTTCGCGCGATCAGTTTTGCCAATGCCGAAGACGGCTGGGCGGTCGGCGACGGCGGGATTGTTTTGAAAACGGTCGATGGCGGAGCGAGTTGGTCGCGTTTTGATTCGCGCACGGGCGAAGATCTGCTCGGCGTTGATTTTATCACCGCAGGCAAAGGTTTCGCCGTCGGCGGCGAAGGCATAATTTTAATGACGTCGAACGGCGGCGTTACCTGGGAAGCGCAGCTTTCACCGACAAAAAATTGGCTCGAAAGCGTCGATTTTGCTAATTCCAAACGCGGACTGATCGTCGGCGACCGCGGAACGATACTTTTTACGCCCGACGGCGGCGAAATTTGGATCAGGGTTGAAAGCCGTATCAAGGAAAACCTATACGCTGTCAGCTTTGGCGACGATTCAACCGCTTTTGCGGTCGGTGCGAACGGCATGATCCTGAAAACCGAAGATGCCGGCGAAACCTGGCGAGATCTTGAAAATGAGTTCACGACAAATCTCTATGCAGTTCAGGCGCTCGACCGCGACAATGTGATCGCTGTCGGTGAATTTGGACGGGTTCTTATGACGCGCGACGGCGGCGAAAATTGGGAACTCCAGCCGACTATTACCAATAATTCGCTAAATGCACTTTCATTTCGCGGCGGGGCGAACGTCTGGGTCGCCGGTACGGGCGGTTCCATTTTGAAACGTTCCGAAACGTTCACAGCGGTTAAAACTGCAAAGGTTTTGACCGCGCCGGTCCTGCGAGTTCGTTCGGGCGACAAGAAAACACCGCCGCGACAGCCTGTTCAGAAGGTCGCAGACGACGGCGACATTCCGCTGGCGCCGCCGCCGAAAGGAACCGGTCCAAAACAAAAATAATATGACGATGAAAAACGGCGATCGAGCAATTGTGATCCTTCAAAACCCGCGCGAGAAAATTCTCGGTGTTATTCGCGAGATAAATTCCGCAGGAATTTCAATTCGCGGGATCGATCTGAATTATTTTGACGATTGGATCAAAGCGATCAACGAAGGCGAACAAACTTTGCCGATGCAGGAAGCGTTTTTTCCGATGTGGCGGGTTGAACGCGTCGCGCTCGACGAAGATTCCGAACAGCTGCCGTCAATGGTGAAACAATTTGAAGAACGCACCGGAAGATCGTTCGAAGAGTTTTAACTTTTTCCCGCAGCTAAACGCGAAATTTCGTCGATCTTCTTTTTCCGGCGGTTTATACGGATAAAAACCTCGTTATTTGCTTTATCAAACTCATAGATTTTCTGTTCGACGGCAAGGGTTTTTTTGTGAAATTCAAGCGACCGCCGGTAATTTTTCTGCCTGGAATAAATGTCCGCAAATACCTCATAAGCAAGTGCAAGATCTAAACTTGCTTCTTTGTTAGCTTTGTCGTTCTGCAAAATTTCGTTGGCTTTTTCTAGATTTTTCTCCGCCATTTTCAATGCTTCTGCGAACATTCCGTTGACCGCAAGCGAATTTGCCATATTTGTATATGAAGACGCGATATAACGGTCAACCGAAGCGTTTTCGACATTCATCGCCGCCATTTTTTGAACTTCGCGGTACATCTTCCGGTGAAATTCGAGCGCTTTCGAAAAAGACTCGACCGCTAACTCGTTCGATCCGCGTTCTTCTGCCTGAATTCCGATATTAAAATGGTCCGTCCCGATCCGCTGATAAACCCGAGCCAGCGTTTTAACCGCTTCAAAGTCGCCGCCCGTCTGCTTTACAAGCCGCTCCGCGGGTTCGATCGCTTTCAAATGATGATCCAGGCGAATTTGAAAATTTTGACCTCCGAATTCTGCCGAGTTCCCGACATCGACATCGCCCAGACGAACGTATAGTTCTATCAACCGAAGCTGATGTTTAGTGCTTTCGGGCGACAAGGCGATCAGTTCCTTTTGAAGTTCGATGGCTTTGTCGATAAATTCCCTCTTGTGATCTTGACTGCCCGATCGAAGCCCGATGAACGCGAGATTATCGTACGCGTCGACGAGAAGTTCCTTTGAACCGAGATCTTGAGGACGAACCCCGGCGATCGATTCTAGCAGGTTTGCCGCCTTTTGATAGCTTTGCTCGGCTCCTCGTGTGTCGCCGATGTTAGCAGCATACATTTTTCCCTGCACATCGCCGAGTTTCAGATACGCCTGGGCGAGTTCGCGCTGAAGATCGGGGTTGTCGGAAGCTTCCGAAGAAAGGCTGTCAAGATAAGCAAGTGCGTCGCGGACGAGCATTTCGCGCGCGGCGGTCGACCCGGGAAGCTCGGCAATAGAATCGTGATATTTAAAGATTACGTTATTCGCCAGTTCGCGAACCTGTGCAAACCGGTTCTCGGCGCGTGTCCGTGCCGCTCTGGCTTCGGCAGCCTGCCACAGCGCGATCGTCAATCCGGCGAAAAGACTGATAAAGATCAGCGCTCCGGCGACGGCGGTGATCTTGTTTCGCTTGAAAAATTTAGCCGCGCGATATGAAAGCGTCAAAGGACGCGCCGAAACAGGAAGACCGACAAGATGACGCCGCAGATCTTCGCTTAGTTCCTGAACCGAAGAATATCTTTCATTCGGATCTTTACGAATGGCTTTCAAAACAACGTTGTCGAGATCGCCTTTCAACGATCTTTTGTCAATTGCGTTGAGTTTCCGTTCGGAGGAGTCTTCGTCCGGTCCGGAACCGATCGACGAAGGTTTTTCGGGATCGGTTTCGAGTATCGCCCGCTCGAGCTCAAACCGGCTGTTTGTCAACACGCGGTAAGGTTTGTTTCCCGTCAAAAGCTCGAAAAGCACGATGCCGAGCGAGTAAACATCGCTCGCCGTGCCGATCCGTTCGTCGCGAATCTGTTCCGGAGATGCATAAGCCGGCGTCATCATTCCCAGCTGAGTCGCGGTTGCCATGTCCATCGCGGCATCATCGGAAAGCAGTTTTCCGATCCCGAAATCGAGAAGTTTCGGAGTTCCTTCGTCGGTTACCAAAACGTTCTGCGGTTTAATGTCCCGATGAACGATCAAATTTTGATGAGCGAACTGAACGGCGGCGCAGACCTTTCGGAAAAGTTCGATCCGATCTTTGATCCCGAGTTCGCGGACGCAGCAATAATCGTCGATAAAAGTGCCTTCGACAAATTCCATTGCATAGAACGGTAAACCCTCGTCGGTAACGCCGCCGTCCAAAAACCGTGCGATATACGGATGCTCAAGCGACGAGATGATCTGCTGCTCGTGTCTGAATCGCCGGATGACCGCGTCGCTGTCCATGCCGCGCTTGATGACCTTGAGCGCGACTCGCTGGGTAAAATTATCCGTTTCGCGCACCGCGTCGTAAACGGTGCCCATTCCGCCGCGCCCGAGTTCGCGCGTTATTCGATATTCGCCGATCTTTTCCGGATGTTTCAAACGCGCGTCGGAAAACAGGTCGAATGCGTTCATTTCCAGCGTATCGAATTCGGTTTCGTCGTCGGCAAAGGCGAGCATTTTTTCCACCTCGAAACGCAGTTCGCTTTTGCCGTTAAATTTTGAATGAAGATAGTTTTGACGTTCGAGCAGAGGGAGTTCAACCGCTTCGTTAAAAGCCTGTTTGATCAATTTCCAATCGTCTTTTGTCATTTGAACTTCAGATACGCGAACGAAGCCAGGATTTTGCCATCCGCCATTCGCGTTTTACGGTCGAATCGGAAATTTCGAGAACTTCGGCGGTCTCTTCGATCGTTAGTCCGCCGAAAAAACGAAGCTCGACGATCTTTGCCTGTTTTTCGTCAAATTCGGCAAGCTCGCGCAGCGCTGCGTCCAAGCCGACAACGTCAAATTCCTCTCCGGTCGAATAATTTACGGCTTCATCAAGCGCGAGTTTGGTTGCATTTTGACCGCGCTTTTTCGCGTTTCGCTTGACGGCGTAATTGACCAAAATACGTCTGATCATCTCCGACGCGATGGAAAAAAAATGTAGACGGTTTTCCCAATCGACCTCCTTTTGTTCAAGCAGCCTGATATACGCTTCGTGAACAAGCGCGGTCGCCTGCAGCGTGTGGTCGCTTCTTTCAGCGCGAAGCTGGCGCGCCGCGACGCGTCGAAGTTCGTCATAAACAAGCGGAAACAGCTTGTCGAGCGAAGGTTTGTCGCCCTCTTGCGCTTTGTTCAGAAGTGCCGTGACGTCTCGTTCGTTTGTCATTAAAATGGTAATTTCACAGTTGGACGTCAAACATTAAGACGTGCGAAATCAAAACGTTCCGGTAATCGTAAAATTTGTCGTTGGTTTGGGAGTTATTTTACACAACCTATCTTCCATTTACCAATTATTTCTATATTCGAAAAAAAGTTTGACCCGAAAATTTTAGATTTTGTGCGATTAATAATTAACGGTACGGTCTACGTCCAAAAAATCTAAAATAACCCCCAAACGAGGAGATCATGAAGAGTAATACATTTAAAAAACCCTTAGTTTCAACATTTGGAGCCGCAGTCGGGATTCTTTTCGCCTTTTCGCTGATCGCGATATTTCCATCCAAGTTATTTGCCGACACGCCCGTCTGGTCGTTTGACGGAGCGAAATGGTATTCGCTGATGGAGTCGGGCAATTTGATGGTCGGAACAAAGACCGGCGTTGCAATGCTCAGCGGCACCGACGGCAAAACCGTCTGGACGCGCACCGACATCGGCGAGATAAAGGAAGACGAATATACCGAGCTTGCGGGCACGCCGCTGATACTTTTTGCCGATAATTCCGGCTGGGCGCAGCGGAAAACAAAATTGACGGCGGTCGATACTTTGACCGGCGAAACCGTCTGGCAGACGGATAAAATGCTCGGATTCACGGTGAACGTTTCGCCGGTTTACGACCGCGACATGCTGATCTTTTTAACCATCAAGGACAACCGGCAGAATAAAGATAAACCCGATATTTTCGCGCTGAAAATGTCGACCGGCGAACTGCTCTGGCAGAACGAATACACGGAAAAGGTCGATCTTTACGGCGTTGAAAAGAAAAAGCGCGGCGGCGCAAGCGCAATGCTTCTCGGTTCAGGCGGCGGGCGTTCGGACAGATTCAATCTCGACGGCGAAAATCCGCCGATATTTGACGGCGATTCGATGTATATGACCTACGCCGGTCTGCATCGGTACAGTTTGACCGACGGCAAACTGGTCTGGAAAACGCTTTACGATGTAACCGACGGAAGTTTGAAGAACACGAACGGTCAGGCGGTCATCGACGCCGACGTTATTTACACTTCCGCGCAGGGCATAATCCGCGCGATCGATAAAAACACAGGCGCGGTGAAATGGGTAACGAAGGATTTCGGCAAAGGCGGAATCGCCGAAATGCAGCTGCACGACAATGTCCTTTACGGCAGAATGGGCGGGCAGTTTTTCAGCGCGAAGAAAGGTGAATGGCTTGAAAAAGGTCCGGTCGGCGTCGTCGCGCTCGATAAAAACTCGGGCAATACAAATTGGATCTATAAGGATGCCAACGATTCGATAACGAATATGGTCGTTTTGCCGAACGACAACGTGATGCTGATAGCCGATAAATCGAGTTTGATCGGGCTCGATCTGTCGAGCACCGGAAAGGTCAAGGAAGCTTACAAAATTAAATTAAAATTCAAACGCAGCCTCGGTGCGGCGGATGTCGGAGGAAAAGCCGCGGCGATCGCTTTCGGCGGCATTGGCGGAGCGTTCGGCAAGGGCGCGAAACGCACGGACAATCCGGTTTCGCTCGTCCGGCAGGAAAACGGCACGGTCGTAGTTCGCGGAAAACAGCATCTTCTGGCTTTCGATCCGAAGACGAAGGAGATCGCGTGGTCAACAAAATACGGTGCGCCCGGAATAAGCGGATGGGAATCGATCGTTATGACCGCTCTGACCGTAACCGCTGCTGCTATTTCGCAGGCGAATGAAGCAAATCAATTTCAGCGCGGAAATTACAATAATGCGTATCGAGAAAACTCGAGGTTCTTGAACCTGATGACGAGTTATCAGCAGTTCATGGGCAAAAAATACCAATCGTCGAAACAAAGCGGAAACATCTACTACGTTTTGACAAAGATAAAGGGCGACGGCGATTCCGGTTCGGGTCTGATCGGCGTGAATATGCTTACCGGAAACGGCGAACGGCAGATAATTTTCAATGACAAATCGCCGGATTACGAGGTCGATGAATTTGCCGGTGTCCTTTTTAATATGAATAAAGGCAAGATCAACGCATATTCGATCGCTGACAAACCCGAACAGCGCGATGCCGAGGACGACGGCGATAAATAGTTTCGGCAGGCATTGGCAAAAGGCTCCAAGATGATTTAACCGGAGCCTTTTATTTATTCCTTATAATTCTTGGGCTAAGCAGCCCCAAAAAGAGGCATCAAATCCAAATGAAAAAACTTCTTGGTGTTCTATTTGTTCTTATCGCAGTCGCCTTTTCGGCGTATGCGCAAACGTATTCGTATCAGACACAGCGGAAATTCATTCCGCCGGATCTGGGGGAAATTTATCTGGGAATGCCCTTTGATAAATTTGCAAAGCAATTTGACCTATCGGCAGCGCAAGTCGGCGACGCCCGATTTGACTGGCTTCAGCTGACATTTCCTGTAAATAAAGGAAATATCACCACTCTGAGAGTTCGAATTCACGGGCTGACGCAGGAAGACAAGTCGCAGATCCTAAAGCTCGAGTCGGAACCGAAAAAGGACGAATTCGGGATGGAATACAATCATAAATTTCAACGCCTGTTAGTCGACAAGATCCCTGCAAAGGGTTTTGTTTATTCGATGTATATCGATTTCAAGCCGGAATTCGATCTCAAAAGTTTTGTGCTGAAAACTTACGGAAAAAACGGCAGCCGGCGTATGCCGGACGACCCGTATCATTTTTACGATATCGAATGGGGCAAAACAACATCCGACGGACTGGAAATTACCGTCCGCTCCTTTCACGAGCGCGAAAGGCGTGATTTGCAGCTGCTCGGCAGAATCGAAGGAACCGAATGGGGAAATTAGGAGCCCCGCAGTCTTTCCGATAATCGGATCGTTCGAGAATGCCCTGTTGTGATCGCGCAGCAGGGCGTTTTTTTGACCCGATCTCACCAAAATTCTTGCGATTTAAAATGAAGGGCGAAAACTTATGAGAAAATCCAAAAACTACCGGGAAAAGATTCACCGGCTATTCGTTTTAGTTCTGCTGTCAATTTGCGCATATGCGGTCAACGGACAAGTGTTGAGCGAGATTCCCAAAGACGTTTCCGATGGAACACAATGGTTTGAATTAGGCGAAAAGCAGCTTGCAAAAGGAAACTTCGAGGACGCGATTTATTCATTTACAAGATGCCTGGTGATCGAAAAATCCAACACCCGATGTCTCATCAAACGCGGCGTCAGCTATTCAAAAGCAAACAAATTTATTGAGGCGATCGAAGATCTCGACCGCGCGATAGAGATCGACCCGAAATCCGCCGAGGCGTATCTGGAACGCGGCAAACTCGAGATCGGCGATGAAGGCGAGATCAAATATTTTACAAAAGCCATCGAACTTAAACCCGATTATGCGGACGCGTATTACCAACGCGGGCTGACTTATTTTTTGATCGACAAAGAAAAGTCACTTGCGGACAACACCAAAGTGATCGAGCTTGATCCGTCAAATTTTGAGTCTTATATCACGCGCGGCAACATTTTCAGATTACGCGGCGATAACGCCCGCGCGATCGCCGATTATTCAAAAGCCGTTGAAATTAACCCCGATGACCGGACATTTTATATTCGCGGGCAAACGTATCTCGAAATGGGTTTTTTCAATAAAGCGGTCGAAGATCTGACACGATCCGCCGAACTAAGACCCGATTATTACTGGACATACATAAACAGAGCAAAAGCATACCGCGGGCTTCGAAAAATATATCTAGCCAGGGCAGACGAAAAACGCGCCGCCGAGATCTGCAAACCCGGAAGTTGACCCTCCAGGTCAGAGTAACGGCTTCAGCCGTGAATTCGTTTAGAGTAACGGCTTCAGCCGTGAATTCGTTTAGAGTAACGGCTTCAGCCGTGAATTCGTTCAGAGTAACGGCTTTAGCCGTGAAATCGATCGCCTCGAATATTTCCGTGTCCACCGAGAAATGCAGCAGTAATTACACTTAACAAATGAAAAATACAATCAAACTCGCGATTTTTACCTTTATTCTCTCTCTTTCGGCAAACTTCGCTTTTGCTCAAACGCCGACGAATGCGGAAGATTGGTTTAAGTTGGGAAATCAAGAATTAACTCAAAAAAAGTATTTGGACGCGGTAAATTCTTATACGCAATGCATTGCGCTCGCGAAAAACGCGGCTGCCTGCTATTTAAATCGCGGGAATTCATACGATAACCTCGAAAAATATCGAGAAGCGATCGGCGATTTTTCAAAAGCTATTGAGTTGAACCCCAAATACGCATCCGCTTATAAAAATCGCGGTAATATTTATTACAAGACCAAAAAGTATCCAGAGGCGATAAATGATTATTCCGCTTCGATAAATCTGAAACCTGACGAAGCAGGTGTGTATTCCAGTCGCGGAAATGCTTACCGTCTGATTGGAAAGCCCCAGGAAGCAGTTTCCGATTACACTAAATCTATTCAACTTAACCCGAACGATGGATATATTTTTTACAATCGCGGCAATTCTTATTTCAGACTCGGAAAATATCAGGAAGCGATTAACGATCACTCAAAAGCCATTCAGCTGAAACCTGATTTAGTAGATGCTTATTATCAACGTGCCAATGCTTTTGTCTCGCTCAATAAATTACAGGATGCCGTCAATGATTTTTCAACCGTAATCAAATTAAAACCTGACTTCGCCGATGTATATGAATATCGCGGAACCGCGTACAAAAATCTGAAAAAATATAATGAAGCGATCAGCGATTTCACAAAATACATTCAGTTGAAACCGCAAGCGATATTCGGCTATCTCAAGCGCGGCGACGCTTATTTTGAATCCGGCAAATATCAGGAAGCGGTCAAAGACTACACGATACTCATAGAAATGGATTTGGATTTAACAAATTCCGTGTATGTAAATCGTGCCAAAGCATACTGCAAATCAGGACAGTTAAATCTCGCCAAATCCGACGAACAAAAGGCTGCCCAACTCGGTTTTAAAATAGAAAATCCATGCACGGCGAAAACAAATCAAAATTCGGGCAATTCAAATCAGGAAACCAATTCCTCCACAGACCTTAGCAATATGTCTAGCCTTCAGCTGGTTACCATGGCTTCTTCGGCTATGAAATCGTGCCAGTTTCAAGAGGCTGTTAATTTACTCACGGTTTTGATTCAGAGAAATCCGAACGATTTACTACATTATTTAAGTCGGGCTGAAGCATACGGTTATATTGATATTTCAAGAGCGAAAGCAGATTTGAAAAAAGCATCTCAACTTCTTAGTGAAGCAAAACTTCCTTTGGGAGATGCAAATTTGATAACAGGAAAAATCAAGAGTTTAAACTTTAGTTTTAGCTTAGTGCCGGCGAGTGAAAACAAGCAAGCACGCCCGAAAACCTGTCCGGCGGAAAAAAATCAAAATTCGGGAAATTCAAATGATTTAAAGACAAAGCTAGGTTCGGTTGGATTGTTTGGTCAAGATTCGCCCGATCTTTCAACAAAGACTGTAAATTCCCGTCAACCGACCGAAGCGGAGTTAAAAACCTCGAACGAAAAAGGTAAAACATTTGCAGGAAATCTGGATAGATTGATTCAGGGAAAATCAAAGGAAGAAGCAAATAAAATTATTCGGGCAAAAGTTGGCGAACTGATGAAAACTGATTTTTATGCCGGATATACGGCCTTAATTCTCGTTAAGGTAGACGATTATCAAAAGCTGGAAAATTTTAAATCATTTGATACCGATATCCGAATTGCAATGGTCAAGATCCAAAAATTCGACTCTGCCAACTGGCAATTTATCAATAAAGGTAAACCGAAACCGCTTTATCCGAATGATGTGCCGTTGCCGGGAACTTCATGGAACAGCAATGCGGCAAATAACGCAAATAAAAATCCGAATCTACTATTCGATTCTAAAGATTTAGGATTTCCAAAACTGCCGTCCGGTGTTTTTGCGGCAAAAACTCCGAATGACTGGGTTGAATTGGGCATCAACCAAACTAAGGAAAAAAATTATCAAGAAGCGATCAAAAGCTACACAAAAGCGACCGACTTGGACCCGAAACTCGCCAGAGCCTACAATAATCGCGGCATTGCGTATTCCGAACTGAAAAATTATCCTCAGGCAATTTCCGATTATTCGAAAGCCATCGAGCTTGATCCAAATCTCGTTCAGGCTTATCAAAATCGCGGAATATCGTATGGCTCGCTGGATAAACTCGATCTTGCCATCGGTGATTTCACCAAAGCCATCAGATTGCGACCTGATTCCGGCATTTATTTTCGGCTTCGTTCTATGGGCTATTGCGCTCAAGGCTTGCAGCATCTTGCGCTTGCCGACGAAGAACAGGCTGTGAGATTCGGCGAAAAGATCGTAACTCCGTGTACAGCAAATGCAGGACCAAGTTCGGGCGCGAATAAATCAACCGCGGTCAATTGCGATTGCGGCGATCTGTCAATTCTCGGTCCGTCGTCGGCTGTCGTTTCCGGCGAAATAATGACTTTTTCGGCACGTTTGACGGGCGAAAAAGGTGCTTCATACAAATGGGAAGTCGATAACGGAACGATCGTCAGCGGGCAAGGAACATCAGAAATTAGAGTTTCGACCAAGGGGTTAAGCGATATAATTATCGTCGCTACGGTTACGTCAAAGAGCAGCTGCGCCGCCTGCGTCAAATCAGCATCGGAAACGGGAATGGTGATGGTTGCTCCCGCCGCGCCCAAAATCGATGAATTTAAGTATTCAACAAATGAAGACCTCAAACTTCGATTGGACGCATTTACCGTCGAACTTCAAAACAATAATGATGAAACGGGTTATGTCGTAAACTTCGGCAATAAAACACAAGTGGAAAGAATAGAAAAACTGATCCGGGAATATTTGGGTAACAAGAAGTTTGATCTATCAAGGATCGTTATGATCAATGGCGGCGAGGATCGTACGGTAACTCAGTTTTGGCTCGTCCCGCCGGGCGCGGCTCCTGATTTTTAGACCCGCCAAATAAATGCTCGTTCCGCTTGAAACAAGATCGATCTTAAAAATGACTCTCGCACACAAAGTTAAGATCCTGTCGTGCTTTAGAATAAAAGCCTTACCTGCGTGATCTCAAGCAGATTATTTTGACCCCACCGACGGTAAAATTTTGCGATTGATGTTAGGGATGAATCTTTATTGTCAAACCGTGTCCAACGTAAACGCTTGTGATAACAACCGCAAAATAGCACATATCGCAATTGCGGCGGAAAGACCAAATTTTTTGAGCGGCAAAAGGGTCGCACAATATTAAGGCACTTCTGACTTTCGTTATTCGTCTTTAAGTTTCGAATTAAGAAGATGTCGCTTCAACGTCTAAGTAAAATTGAACGGTGTAAAAATTTATGAAAACGATCGCTATCAACTATATCTTCCTGGCTTCGGTCATCTCAGCGATGGCAATTTCCGCATTCGGACAGCCGCCGACAACAGCTGCCGATTGGACAGCGCTCGGCGGGAAGCAGCTTAGCGAAAAGCAGTATGAGGCGGCAGTGAAATCTTTTACCGAATGCATTCGGCTTAGCCCTAACTCCGGCACTTGTTACAGTTCGCGTGCTTATTCCAATTTCTTTTTAAAGAATTTCCAGGAAGGAGTCAGCGACACAACTAAAGCGATCGAGATAAACCCGAAAGATGATATATCATACGGTCTCCGCGGCGATCTTTTATTCCAGTTGAAAAAACATCAGGAAGCTGTCGCCGATTATTCAACCGCTATCGGCTTAAATCCGAAAGCGGTTTTTTATTTAGCCCGCGGAATTGCTTATCACAGTTTAAAGAATTTTGAAGCGGCGATTGCGGATTTTACGAAAACGCTCTCGCTCGACCCCGCGATGGACAAGGTTCACAACCGGCGCGGCGACGCATTTAAAGCGGTTAGAAAATATAAAGAAGCGATCGCCGATTACACAAAAGCCATCGAACGCGAACCGCATTCTGCCTATGCGTACACAGCGCGCGGACTTGCCTATATGGAAGACGGAGCATTCGCCGAGGCGATAAACGATTTCACAAAAGCGAACGAACTTGATCCGAAGCGCGTCTGGGGCTATGTCAATCGCGGTGTCGTTTATGAAAAACAGGGGAAATACGAACTTGCACTCGCGGATTATTCGAAATCCATTGAACTCGATCCAAAGTCCGCTCAGTTTCATAGAAACCGCGGTTATCTTTACTACCTGCAGAAAAAATACGATCTCGCGCTTGCCGATCTGAAAAAAGCCGTCGAACTTAACCCTAAATACGCCTCGGCGTACAACAATATCGGCACCGTTTATTATTCGCAAAAAAATTACAAGCTGGCTTTAGAAAATTTTTCCAAGGCGATCGAGTCTGACAACAAATACGCATTTGCCTATCACAATCGTGGGCTTGCCAATCGGGAGTTAAAGAACGATGCGGCGGCGATAACAGATCTTTCAAAAGCGATCGAGCTGTCGCCCGATTATTTTGCCGCGTTGCTCAGCCGCGGCAGAATCTACGCAAACACCGGGAAATATGAAGAAGCGCTAAAGGATCTGAACAAACTGATCGAGCTAGAACCTAAAGAGCCCGCGCCGTACACCGAACGCGGATTCGTTTACAGCCGTCAGGGAAGATTTGACGCGGCGATCGCGGAGTACACGCGTTCGATCGAACTAGACCCGAAATTTTCGCTTGCCTATAACAATCGGGGCGCGGCGTTTTTTTCGCAGAGCAAATATAAAGAAGCGGTCGTCGAACTTTCAAAAGCCATCGAGCTAAATCCTGAGTTTTCGAACTCGTATTTTGGTCGCTCGCAGGCGTACTGCCGACAGGGTTTGAAAGACCTGGCATCGCGCGACGAACAAAAGGCGATCGAACTCGGCTTTGAGGTAAAGAGCCCATGTTCGCTCGGTGCGAAAAGCGGCGCTGCAGTTGAAGCCGGAAGCTACGCGAATTTTAAGGAAGCGATTAAAGCCGGCGAAACCAAGCTTGCGGAAAAAGCATTCCTTGCGGCATCAACGATCTTTGAAAAGGCATTCACGCTTGCCGCAAACGACGCCGAGCGTGCCGAAGCATTGCTCTTATCAAATTCGGCGTCGGAACAAGTCAAATTCGGCAACGGAAAATCTAAATCCGGCAGCGTCCAGGCAGATCGTGCCGAAGCAGACCGAAAAAAAGCCATCAATGACAAATATTTAGCCGTCGTCAACCTTGCTGGCGCTCCCGAAGATTCAAAGATCAAAGCTCTCCGAAGTCTTTCCAAGAATTACGAAGAAGAATCCAAATTTTCACAAGCCGCTTCGGAAAAGGAACGGCTATTGGCATTTTCGAAGATCGCAGCCGATGAAAAGGTGGAGTTGATGCAATATATTGCTAATTATTCGGGAAATCCGGACACGCGGATAAAATATTATGAGATTCTCGCCGGCGAGAAAAAATTCTCCGATGCGAAAAAAGCCGAAAATTATGGGAAACTCGCCGGACTCTATTCGGGAAAAAAATTGACCGCAAAGGTCGCGGAAACTTATGCAAAGATCTTAACTCTAAAAGGCGTCGATGCAAATGTTTACGCCAATGCTTATTTTCAACTCGCGAAAATGGATCTGTCGTCCAAAAAATTGGCGGACGCGTCGGCGAAGGCGGGAAGGATTTTTGAACTAAAAGATCTCGATTCAAAGAAAAAAGGTTCGCAAATGCTCGAGATCGTGAAAGAACTTTATTCGGCGAAAGAATATACGCTGGCGAAACCTGTCTACGAAAAGATTTTGTCGCTTCCCGAACTGAGTCCCAAAGATCTGTTGGACGCTAACTACGGGCTCGGTAATTTGTATTATCTTGAAAAGAATTACCCAAAGGCGCGGGAATACTATTCTAAGATCCCGGATTCATTTGACGCGCGGAAAAATAGTGTTCACGCTTTTCTGATGGAACAGAATTATAAGGAATCTGCCGCACTTGCGGTTTCTACACTGGAAATTCTCGGGCAAAGATACTATTCCGCCGCAACGCAAACCGACAAACAGCAGGCTTTCGCATACACGAACGATTTTTTAAAGTTTGCCTGGGGAGTTGCGAACGAAATTTATACCAAGCCTGATTCGTCTGCGGAAGCGCTTTCGATCTACAAGGCGATGTATAAATTGATCCCGGCAGAATCGGCAGACGGCAAAACTTTGGCTGCAAAGATAAAAGAGATAGAGCAGAAACAGGCGAACTAGCAAGCTTTTCATTACTCGACACCGGAACCGCGGAATTCGATTCTGCGGTTTTTTGCTTGCCACCCGATCCCCTTTATTCCTTTCGGTTTCCAAAGCAAATTGAGCGGAACCGATGCACGAAAAAAGCTCTTGCAAATTCGAACATTTTCAAATACTTTTATGACATCACTTAAAACAGGCAAACGAGTAAGAATGTTTCACTCGTGCAACAACATTTCACAAATGCTCACTTTTATGCTACATTTCTCAAGTCATTCAAAGAAATAACGCAAAAGGAGCAAATCTAATGGCTGGAGAAGCAACAAAGATGGCAGCAGAATCAAAAGGAAAGGCGATAGAATCGGCACTTTCACAGATCGAAAAGAAATTTGGAAAAGGTTCGATCATGCGGCTCGGGGAACGTCCGCAGGAAGAGGTTGGAGCAATTTCCACAAATTGTTTGAGCCTTGATGCGGCGATCGGCGTCGGCGGAATGCCGCGCGGAAGAATAATTGAAGTTTACGGACCGGAAAGTTCGGGAAAAACGACTCTCGCGCTGCAGGTCGTCGCTCAGGCGCAGAAAAAAGGCGGGATCGCCGCTTATATCGATGCGGAACACGCGATGGATCCGGAATATGCCGCAAATCTCGGCGTAAATATCAACGATCTTTTGATATCGCAGCCGGATTCGGGCGAGCAGGCTTTGGAAATTGCGGAAACCCTGGTGCGCTCGAACAGCGTTGACGTGATCGTCATCGATTCCGTTGCGGCGCTCGTTCCGCGCGCTGAGCTCGACGGCGAAATGGGCGATTCGCACATGGGTCTGCAGGCGCGTTTGATGTCGCAGGCTCTTCGAAAACTTGCGGGAATTGTTTCAAGTTCGCGAACGACGTTCATTTTTATCAACCAGCTGCGCGAAAAGATCGGCGTGTTTTTCGGCTCGCCGGAAACAACGACGGGCGGAAAAGCTCTGAAATTTTACGCTTCCGTTAGGATCGACATTCGCAGGATCGGTGCGATCAAAGAAGGCGACAAAATGGTCGGCAACCGGACACGCGCAAAGATCGTTAAGAACAAGGTCGCGCCGCCGTTTCACGAATGCGAATTCGACATTATGTACGGCAAAGGAATCTCGCGCGAAGGCGACCTGCTCGATCTCGCCGTTAATCATAATATAGTCGAAAAAAGCGGCTCGTGGTTTTCTTACGGCGAAGACCGTTTGGGACAGGGGCGCGAGAACGTTAAAACGATGCTCGGCGAAGATCAGGCTCTCTACGACCGCATCGAAAACGATGTAAAACTCGCGCTCGGGATCATCAAACCGGCGCCGGCAGATGCAAAAACAGCTGCCGAATAGATAAAAATGCCGGAACATCAGATAAATGATCGTTCCGGCATTTTTTACGATTAGCTGAACCGCGGTTATTGCGGCGGACGCTGACCTTTTCTGTCGTTCTGCGGTTTCGGAATATTGCTCTTGTTGGCATTTTGCGGGTTGTTAACAAGATCCATATCGGTGATCACCGTATTTGCCTGACGCTTTAGAGTAGCTTCGTCCGGAATTCCCGGTGTCGGCGTCGCGCCTTTTGGAAGCGGTTTGCCGATGTCCTTCGGGTCCGGTATTCCCGGCGTCGGCGTCGTGCCTTTCGGAACATTGTTAGCCGCGTTTGCGTCCGGAATTCCCGGTGTCGCTTCACCGGACGTCGGAACCGAGTTTCCCGAAAACTCCGGCGGAACATTTGCATTATTTGCTGAATTCGCCGGTTCGCTCGAACCGCACGCTGCGCCGAAAGACGCAAGAGCAATTAACAATAAAGACTTTTTGAACATAAAACTCCTCACAAAAATGTATTTTAAAATAGCTGTGCCGGCTTGAATGTTGCGTCCCTGGGGGACAGCGACGGCGTTCAAACCGACACGGGCAGGTGTATAAAACGAATTCGGAAGGTTTGTAGCTGACATAGGCTACCAACTACTGAAAACTGATTATAACCGCTTTTAACATATTGTCAACAACAAATACTGATGGCATTCATCAGCAAATTCGGCTCATTTATAACATTTGCACGACGGGTTGACATCAAAGTTTGGCTTAATTACACTATCAAACTTGCTTCAATGAAAAGTTGATGCAAACGGCTAGGTAGCTCAGTTGGTAGAGCAGCGGACTGAAAATCCGCGTGTCGGCGGTTCGATCCCGTCCCTAGCCACCATTTTTATTGTTTTTATTCGAGCTGCCGCGAGGCGGCTTTTTTTTGATGAGTTGCATTTCCGCCGACCGGATACTGACGACACGAAATACCTTACCTTGATTAAAACGTTACGTCTAAATTTAGTTCGATTCAAACAAGTGAATCATGGTGGTTGTGGGAATTTCTACGCTATGCTTTGAGGATATATTTTAATAATCTTTTGGACCGTTCTTTTGTTTTTTGCTCCCCTGATTGCAATATCCACATCTGATCTTCCCGTTGCAATTCAGAACGGTGTATTCAAGTCGCACGCAGATATAGGCAACTGTTCCAAAACCCTTTGCCGGTTAGAAATCTTCACTTTATTTAAAGAAGCATCGTGGGCTCCCCGGTAAACTGAATGATCTTTAATCGATAATTTACTATATCCGTGTAAATTTCGATCGTTTTGACCCCGGACGGAATTTTGTACTTAAAGACTTCAAATGCATTTTGCTTCAGCCACCGATACAGCGTTTCGAGTAATGAATTCTCCCTTCTGCTTTTGGCATCAAAGTATTTTTCGAGTAGAAGTTGCGAACATTGCCTGATGATAAGGAACCGTCGTTCCTGAACTAGGGTGCCAATCTTGCACGGGGCAGTTTCAACACAGGCGCTGACCCGTTTGAATGGAAAAACGTTCGCAACGGCACGAATCAAATGCGAACCGAGCATCGTCGACAGCGCTTTTTCGCATTCACCAAGGTCTCTTCCGTCGCAGCTGACAACAACGCAACCCGTAAAACCGTGAGAAACGGGCAGCGATCCGCGATCTGTCCACGGTTTTTGGATCGAATGATACAACTCCCGGGATTCTGCCAGGTTTTTTTAGAACCAATTTGAGGGGCTATCTTTATTAACTTCAATGCGCCGCGTTCCGCGTTTTGCCAGTGAGCCCGGACTGAGCCGATGCCGGGCGACATAGTGGGCATAAACGTTCATCACCTCGGATTTTATTAATGTGCCGCCGCGGAGATTTAGATCCTTTGTTCGCTCTAGAAAGGGCGAAAGAATAGGAAATCCCGAGATGAAAATTACGATAAGGCGGCAAGCATTTTTTGCGACAGCGTTCGAATCGATGTCCGGATTGGTCGTTTTTACGCCAAGGTTTAACCGGACGCCCCATAGCTGCGGAAAGGTTTTTGTGTTTTATTTTCAACCTCGAGTGGGCGGTGGAATTCCAGTGATTACCGAAGCTATCGGGCGAGATACGGAATTTTACCCGATGTTGTAACAGCCAAATTCCAATTTTTCATGCTTCTAAAGGAAAGTGGCGCTTTTATTAAACTAATTTCTAAATTTTACCGGTTTATCGTTTTCGACTTATAGATTTTTCGTGTAACGGATGGCTAAAAAATGTCATTAAACATTGAGATCAACGGAAACTCTTTGAGAAAGAAAGTGGTTAGAATACTTTTTTTATTTATAGCTACTGTATCAATGACACTCGCGGGAACCACCCAATTCTGGAAAGTTCGACCGTTGAAACCGGCAAACAGGTCGGAATCGATTTCAGGACAAAGAAGCTGCTGCGAGCGAATCAGGCAATCAAATATGGTTTTAACCATATCATTCAAAAGGAGATTTCCTTAATTGATACTCAAAAATCTACTTTCAAGGAGAAGGAAGAATGCATAACATCAATCGTTTTTGTGCTTTTTATTGGCTGAAATCGGTCGTCGCTGCGACTATTATTTCATGTGCTGGCGTGCTATTCGTGGAGGCGACCGTGGAAACTAAAGCTGATAATCGAATTGCTGCGGCGGGCTTAAACGACCAGCCGATACTTTTTATCACAAATCGCGACGGAAACAGTGAAATTTACAAGATGAACGAGGACGGCACAAATCAGCAGAGGTTGACGAACACCGCCGAAAATGAATCCCTTGCCTTTTGGTCGCCTGACGGGACAAAAATTGTTTATCTGCTCAATCTCAGCTCAACGCAAAGACAAATCTGGATAATGAATGCCGACGGAACCGCGAAAGTTCTAATTTCGGATGCATTAGGGCAGCATATTGTCCACGGCTTCTCGCCGGATGGGCAGAAGATACTTTACGGTAGAACGGAAAGCTCTTCAGTCGAAAACCTCTGGACCATGGATCCCGACGGAACGAATAAACTACAGATCACTAACGCCGGAACAATTGATCATATAGCCGATTGGTCGCCGGACAGCAACAAGATCGCTTTCGGTCGCTGCACCCCGCAGTTTGTCTGCGACATTTTCACGATGAACGCCAACGGATCGAATCAGGTCAATCTGACACCGAATAATCTGAACGACGACGACGGCGCGAATTGGACGCCGGACGGCAGCAAGATCGTTTACGGTACTTCGCAAAACGGCGACGATTATAACGCGGTCATAATGAACGCCGACGGCTCGAATAAAATTCCTTTGACGAATACGACGCCGCCGCAGAATTTTACTGGCGAAGTATCGCCTGACGGCACGAAGATCGGAGGAGTTCTGCGCGGAGCTTCGTCAGCGGCAATGGAGGTCGCCACCGTCAACATAGACGGAAGTAATTTTGCAATCCTGACAAACAATTCCGTGTTCGATTTTTTCGAGGCATGGTCGCCCGACAGCACGAAAATCGCCTTCAGAAGCCGCCGCGACGCTGTGACTTCCGATGAAATTTACGTAATGAACGCGGACGGCAGCGGAGTTGTACGATTGACCTTTAATACGGCGGCGGATTCCGTAACCGATTGGTACCGTCCAAGAATTTCAAAGCGCCCTCCGTTCGATTTCGACGGCGACGGGCGAACGGACATCGGAATCTTTAGACCCGGCGCAGGCGAATGGTGGGTAAACCGGAGTTCGGCGAATATCACGTTTGCGGTTCAGTTCGGAGCGTCCACCGATAAGATCACACCTGCCGATTTTACGGGGGACGGAAAAACGGATATTGCCTTCTATCGTCCGTCGGAGGGCAAATGGTTTGTTTTGCGCTCCGAAGACTTTTCCTATTACGCTTTCGGTTTCGGCATTTCCGAAGACCTTCCGGTTCCGCGAGACTATGACGGGGACGGAAAAGCGGACATCGCGCTGTTCAGACCTTCGAACCAAACCTGGTACATAATAAGATCGTCAGGCGGCGGAACAGATATTATTACATTCGGGTCCGCGGGCGACGTACCGGTTCCCGAAGATTATGACGGCGACGGAAAATCGGACATTGCTATAACCCGGATAAACGGGTCAAATCGGGAATGGTGGGTAAGACGAAGCTCTAATGGGCAAGTCTTTGCAGCAATTCTCGGAACGTCGGAGGACGGTCTTGTTCCCGGTGATTACACCGGTGATGGAAAGGCGGACCTCGCGGTTTGGCGACCATCGAACGGAACCTGGTACATCGTTCGCAGTGAAGACGGATCTTTTTACACAATACCGTTCGGCGCACCCGGCGACCAACCCGTTCCGGGCGATTACGATAGTGACGGAAAATTCGACGCAGCCGTTTTCCGTCCGTCGGAATCCGTCTGGTACGTTTTGAAATCTACCGAAGGTTTCTCAGCCGCTGCGTTCGGTGCTGTTGGAGACATCCCAATTCCGACCTCCGCAGTGCCGTAACATTTTCCCGTCAATCATTTAATTAACCAGACTGTCCGGGTAATTTTTATCTTATCCGGCAGTCTTTTTTTCCAAAAAACGCCGGCACA
This sequence comes from Pyrinomonadaceae bacterium, assembly GCA_026129865.1. Taxonomy (GTDB): domain Bacteria; phylum Acidobacteriota; class Blastocatellia; order Pyrinomonadales; family Pyrinomonadaceae; genus JAHCHG01. The sequence goes on along the minus strand of JAHCHG010000008.1, from coordinate 63,030 downwards.
AAATGTTTTCTGCTGCTTCATTCCATCATCGATTTGGCGGGTAAATCTTAAGTGCGTTCGAACTAAGATCGGCAGGCAACCGGCGGCTGCTTCGTAATTGGTGATCGAATGCATGACTGTCGCGTTCTGGCTGAAGTAGGTTCGAGCGATAATTTTAGCTACCGACCTTCTTTCCGGCTTCGTTGAAAAGTTTCTCCATATATTATTGAATTGCTGTAAAGTAGAATATCGGAAAAGACACGTTGGGAACGATCAAGAAGAAAATTTTAGTTGTCGATGACGAGCGGTTCATGCGAATGACGCTCGGCGAGGCTTTGCGGGCGTGGGACTACGAAGTTGCCGAGGCGGCTTCGGTTGCAGAGGCTTTGTCGTTGTACGAATCGGAAGAACCGGAAGTTACTCTTCTTGATATCGATCTGCCGGATGGTTCCGGGCTGGATGTTTTGGCGGACATCAAATCTAAGAATAACGATGCCGTAGTTGTGATGGTCACCGGAAATGTCGATGTCGAAAATACTGTGGCGGCGCTCCGAAACGGCGCGTACGATTTTATCGGCAAGCCCGTAAGGCTCGAAGAACTAAGGGTTACGTTAAAAAATGCGTTTGAAACGCGGGATCTTCGCCGCGAGCTGAAGATCGCGCGCGATGACCGCGATCTAAGTTTTGAAATGATCATCGGCGAATCCGACCCGATGCAGAAGGCGAAGAAACTTGCCGCAAAGGTGGCGCGTTCCGATGTTTCCGCCATTCTCTTACAGGGGGAAACCGGCACCGGAAAGGATCTTTTTGCGCGCGCGATCCATTCTGCCTCCGACCGCGCAAAAAAGCCTTATCTGGCGATAAATTGCGCCGCGCTGCCCGCGACGCTTATCGAATCGGAGCTTTTCGGCTACGAAAAGGGAGCGTTTACCGATGCAAAATCGCGAAAAGAAGGTCTTTTCGAGCGCGCTGACGGCGGCACGATCTTTTTGGACGAGATCGGTGAAATGGATCTTTCGCTTCAGGCTAAACTGCTTCGCGTACTTGAAGACGGCGTCGTTCGCCGCATCGGCGGACTGAAGGATATTTCGCTCGATGTCCGTATAATTACCGCATCGAATCGCGATCTGAAGAAACGAAGCGAAGACGGAGAATTTCGGCTCGACCTTTTTTACAGAATATCCATCATTAAGATCGAAATTCCTCCGCTTCGAGAACGCGGCAACGATATTTTGCTCCTGGCTCAGCATTACATTGACCTTGCACGTCGAAAAAGCAAGGATTCCAATTTGCGCAGGCTGTCCAAAATTACGGAGCGGATCTTTCTCGATTACGAATGGAAAGGCAATGTCCGTGAGCTCAGAAATGTTATTGAACGAGCTTCGATCCTTGAAGAAGGCGAAGAGATAACGACCGCACATTTGCCGTTCGATCTTGCGTCATCCGGCGGAGGCTTCGAGTCCGGCGTTGTTTTCACGCTGCCACCCGAAGGAATTTCACTTGAAGAACTGCAGAACGATCTTGCGCGGCAAGCCTATCAAAGGGCTGGAAAAAACATGACGCATGCAGCGAAATTACTCGACATTTCGCGCGATCAACTGCGTTATCGATTGAATAAAAGCGGTAAGAACGAAGATGAAGATCCAACGCAAAAAAAATGATCTGCTCGCCGAAGAAAACCGCGATCTGACAAAGGAACTCTCCGACATCAAGTATGCCCTTGATGAATCGTCGATCGTTGCGATTACCGATCAGAGCGGAAAGATCACTTTTGTTAACGACAAATTCTGCGAGATCTCGAAATACAAACGTGAAGAATTGATCGGGCAGGATCATCGGCTGATCAATTCTGCCTATCATCCGAAGGAATTCATCGAAGAACTCTGGCGCACCATCGCGAACGGAAAAGTCTGGCGGGGAGTTATTCGCAATCGTGCAAAAGACGGAACTTTTTACTGGGTCGACACAACGATCGTTCCGTTTCTCAACGCGAAAGGCAAACCTTATCAATATGTTTCGATCCGAAACGACGTAACCTCGCAAAAACGCGCTGAAGAGCAGCTTTTACGGGCTCAGCGCATGGAATCGATCGGAACGCTTGCCGGCGGCATCGCGCATGATCTGAATAATATTCTTTCGCCGATAATGATGTCGCTTGACATGCTTCGGATGAACGATCCGGATCCGGAAACGAAGAAATGGCTTGATGTTATCAGTGAAAATGCCGAACGCGGTTCCGATCTCGTGCGGCTCGTTCTAAGTTTCGCGCGCGGGATGAAAGGCGAACGGATCGGAGTTCAGCTAAAGCATTTGATAAAGGATATTGTGAAAGTACTGAAGGAAACTTTTCCGAAATCGATCGAGATCAAATTTCAGATCGATACCGAACTGATGCCGATACTTGCCGACCCGACACAAATCCATCAGGTTTTGATGAACATCTGCATCAACGCGCGCGACGCAATGCCGGACGGCGGTACGCTAAAAATTTCCGCACAAAATGTGTTTTTGGACGAGGATTCGGCAAAAGCGGTTTACAACGCAAAGGTCGGCGAATATGTTCTGTTAAAAATTTCCGACTCCGGAACCGGAATTCCTGACGAACTTAGAACTAAGATCTTTGACCCGTTCTTCACAACAAAAGACATTGGGAAAGGAACAGGGCTCGGGCTTGCGACGGTTCAAAGCATTGTCAACAGTCATGACGGTTATCTTAACGTTTACAGCGAATGCGATATCGGATCCAGTTTTGCGATATATTTTCCGGCTGCAAATGTAGGAAATACCCGCACCGCGGCAAAACGTTCGATCGAGTTTCCGCGCGGCGCCAATGAAACTATTTTAGTCGTAGATGACGAGGAGTCGATACGCGAAACAGCTCAAGCTGCGCTGACGCGATTCGATTACAATGTATTGACTGCCGGAAGCGGCGAAGAAGCGCTTTCGATCTTGGAAAAAAATGGCACCGCGATCGATTTAGTGATCACAGATATCGCGATGCCTAAGTTCGGAGGGATTCAATTGATTCGCGAGATAAAAGCCGGGTTTCCTGATATCAAGATCGTTTATATGTCCGGACTGCTAAACGACAAACAATCCGGACAGCTCGAGCAGCTTGACATCGACGGCGGTTTGGAAAAACCGTTTACCGCCGGCGAGATCCTGAATACGCTGGCAAAATTATTTGACCGCGCGTAACGAAAGGAGACATTTCAGGATCAAGCTAAATGCGCATGCGATACGGAAGGCGCCTGTGCCGAATCTTCGACCTTCTCGGAACTCTTTACTTCCACGGGATGTGAAATTGTCAGCGGTAGAACACCTATCATTCCCATAAAGATCATTCCAAACAGCAGAAAGCCGAACACAACCAGCATCATTTCTGACATCAAACCGGAAAAGTAGATTCCTGCTGCCATCAAACTTACTATTAACCAGAGCGCCTTATAAATCTTTATCACCATTGATCTTTTCTCCTAGTTTTTGTTGAGCGGTTTCACTCCGCAGATACAAAGCTGCACTGCAACGTTTGTTCCATCCTGAAGCACCGGATTTTAGAGGGTTTCGCGAAAAACGCTGCGAAAATATCCGCACATTAGTTGTAGGGACTGCGAATTTTTTCGCGGAATCCGGAGGCTGTTCTGCCGGTTAACCACCGGATCCTAAGCAAAGCGCCCGTTGAGCCTTTGAATACTGTCGTGGAATACCGCTTGCGCTGTCATTCGCTTACAAAGATCAATTCAAGGAGTTTGGGTTATGACTATAATAATCAATAAAGATCAATGGAAAGAGTATTTCGACGAATTGAGCCGGAAAATGGTCGATTTTGAAACCTCGATCCAGATCCTTTCCGGCGAATCCGGCGCACAAATGATAAGCAGCGGTTTGCCGTTTAACGGTATAACTCTCGACGAAAATGACGAGCGCTCGTCCATCGAAATCTCCGTCGGAAACCGGGCAAGAACACATCTTTCGCATAACATTTTCGCGCCGAAAATGGTTGCGTTCGAGGCGACCGACAATGTAAGCGGAACACTTGATATCGAAGAGAGCGACGGAACGAAAACTCTCGTTCGTTTTACGAATCCGCGTGACTCAAGAGTTTCCGGATTCGGACACGAGCGCGCCGCAAAGACTACCTAGGAGATCGCCGGTATGCGAAAAGCAAAAAGCGTCGCAATAATCGGGGCGTGCAATTTCGGAGCTGAAGATCTATATTCGCTGTTGACGGACGGCGGAATCGATGAACTTATCCTTGTTGACGACGTCGACGGCATTTCGAACGAACTCAACAGCATTCTGCATTCGATGCCGATCGGTCGAACTGTAAAAATTCGGCAAGGAACGAGCAAAGACGCCGCCTGTTCAGACATCGTCGTGCTTGCAAATGCCGTTCGGACTAGTCAGGATAAATCGCTGTACGACAGTCTTGTCGGCAATGCGATACAGGTACATAATACGGCTGACGAACTTCGATTAAACGGGTTCAAATCCGTTCTAATCGTCGCGGTCGAACCGGTTGATCTGCTCGCAAAAGTTGCTCTGAACGCGTCGCGGATCCCGGCGCGGCAGGTGATCGGGTCGGGACGTTCCTCGGGGGAATATTTTGATGCAGCGGAAAAACGATACGTTTCAGCAGCAGTTTGGTGCGCAGCCCGGCGGTCTGCGGTTTCGTCGATCGAAAACTGCGACCCCAACTGTCCGGGATTTGATTCGATGTTGGTCGAAGACAGGGCGAAACCTGTCGCTGCCGCCCGCGAGATAACATTTGGTCAACTGTTTTCGGTCGGCAGCTGCATTCCCGTGATCTGCCGTTCGATCTTGAAAAGCGAACGAACGATTTTACCTGTGTCGGCTTATTTGACCGGACAGTACGGCATCAGCAACGTTTTTATGAATCAACCCTGCGTCATTTCGGGGAGCGGCGTGGAAAAGGTAATCGAGTTAAAAATAGAACCGGAAGAACGGCTCGCACTCGCCTCGAGCGCGGCAAAGCTGCGCCGGTTTGAGGACGATTTAAATAGATCGATCGAGGTAAAAAAGCCGGAGAAATTATATGAAAATAATGCTCGCTACAGACGGGTCGGAACATAGCAAAGCGGCGGCGGAAAAAGCCCTTGAGATCTTCGGAGGATCGGGCAGCGCTGTGTTTAAGGTGATCTCGGTTTATGAAAACGTCTTTCCGGTAGCCGGCGAGCCATTCGCAATTTCTGCAGATTATTACCAGGAACTCGAAGACGAGGCGAAGAAACAGGCGGAACTATTTGCTGAAACTGCGGCGTCAACGTTGCGAAATGAAATTTCCGGCATTGAACCCGAGGTCGAGGTTCGTAATGGTTCGCCCGGTCGCGAAATAGTCGAAGCAGCGGTCGACTGGAACGCCGATGTAATCGTTGTCGGCTCTCACGGGCGCGGATTTTGGGGACGAATGATGGTCGGTTCCGTTTCGGACGCGGTCATGCATCACGCTCCATGTTCTGTGCTGATCGTTAGGCGACCGGCTGATCCTGGCTGATCAAACTGGTAGGTAAAGTAATTGCCGAAAATGTTAAATAGATCGCCGCAGCGGTTAAACTGCCTGCGGCGATTTGTCGTATTCGCCATTCGCGCTGATAATTATTGCAATTATCGGAGGCAAAACTATGACATCGAGCTTGAAATGCCGCAATTTTTTCAAATTGGTTTGCTTTATTTTCGTCCTTTTCACAATTTCGGCAGAGAATTTTGCACAATCCGCGAATGTTGCCGGGAAACGTCCGCGTGTTCGCGAGATCGGGGTGACGGTCGGCATTCTACCGACCGGTGAATTTAATTCGATAACCGACGTCGCCGGCGTAAAGGTTGGTCATTCGACGATCATAAAAGGCGAAAACATCCGAACAGGCGTAACCGCTATCTTGCCGCATCCGGGAAATTTGTTTTCTGAAAAGGTGCCCGGCGCGGTCTTTGTCGGGAACGGTTTTGGTAAATTGATGGGCTCGACTCAGGTCAATGAGCTCGGCGAGATCGAAACGCCGATCCTGCTCACATCGACCCTGAGTGTGCCGAAAACGGGCGATTTTCTTCTCGATTACATGCTGGCGCTGCCCGGAAACGATAACGTTCAGTCGATCAATCCGCTGGTCGCGGAAACGAACGACGGTTTTTTGAACGACATTCGCGGGCGGCATATTTCTCGCGACAATGTTTTTGCCGCGATCGAAACAGCTAGATCCGGACCGGTCGAAGAAGGCGCCGTCGGTGCCGGCACCGGAACGGTCGCGTTCGGCTGGAAAGGCGGTATCGGAACATCGTCCCGAAAGCTGCCCCAATCGCTCGGAGGCTACACAGTCGGCGTGCTCGTTCAGTCCAATTTCGGCGGCGTGCTGACTATCGACGGCGTTCCGGTCGGAGTTGAACTGGACAAATACTATCTTCGGGATTCTCTCAAAACATCTCGGAACGAGTCCGGCGATCTGAACGATTCAGCAGACGGGTCGATAATCATCGTTATCGCAACAGATGCGCCGATCGACGCGCGAAATCTAAATCGATTAGCTGCACGAGCAATGCTCGGACTTGCGCGAACAGGTGCAGCCGGAACGAACGGCAGCGGCGATTACGTAATTGCGTTCTCGACCGCGCCTGAAAACCGTATCCGGGCGAACGACGCCAACATTTCCGTAAGAAATCTGGTAAAGAACGACGCAATGTCGCCTCTGTTTCTCGCCGCGATCGAAGCAACGGAGGAAGCGATCTACAATTCGATCCTTCGTGCCGAAACGATGAAAGGTCGTGAAAATCGCATTGTCCCCGCACTTCCCATCGACCAAACGATCGAGATCCTAAAGAAATTCGGAAAATTAAAAAATTGAGATCATCTCTTTATCTAGTTAGATCTTACGTGAAAGCCGATGTTATTTCTTGACTGCCATCGTTAAAACTTGTTAATTTATATTTGGCATTCTTGAATGAGAATTTCCTCTTTTCCGTTTTCCGGCTCTCATTATTGTTAACCTTGCTGCGGCGAATTTCCGGTTTCTATTACCGGATCGTCAAGTGATTTAAAATGAAATCCGAACTCCCAACAGCTCCGCGTACTGCACGGAACGTTTTCGACCATGCTCAACTAGTTTTAAGTTTAACTGTTGTTTTGATCAGCGTTACCGCTCTGATCGGCTGGCACGCCGGAATATCCGGCTTTTCTGCCGTATTTCCGAGTTTTGCTCCGATGACGTTCAACACTTCACTCGGATTTCTGCTGTGCGGACTTGCATTAACATTAAACCCTTTGAAACGCAGAATTTCCTGCGTGTTTACCGTTCTCTTATTATTTGTCGCGGTCGCTTCATTGATTCAATATCCGCTGGGGTTGGATTTTGGGATCGATGAACTTCTGGTAAAAGCGGCGACGGAATCTAATGCCTTTTTTCCGGGTAGAATGGCACCGGCAACTTCCCTTTGCTTTCTTTTGATCGCTGCCGGGCTGATATTGGCGCGAAACTCGAAAGTAGGCAGCTTTTCTTTGCTGACTACCGGATTGACCGGCGCGGTCGTGACCGCGCTCGGATTGGTCGCGCTTGTCGGCTATGTTTCCGGATTTCCTTTTAAATATGGCTGGGGACAATTTACATCGGTAGCTCTGCAAACCGCGTTTGGGCTTATCTTCGCGGGTCTTGCGATGATCGCACTCGCGTGGGGCGAAGGCGTTCGGAGAAACTTAAGCGCACCATACTGGCTTCCGGCGCTGGTAACTGTCAGTTCATTGACTATTACCCTTGCACTCTGGCAGGCGCTTTACGTTCATGAAAAAGCGGGCATTGAACTTGCTGTCGAGCAGGAAGCGAACAACATCAAACAGCAGGTCGAACTCGAGATAAATTCTAGAATTTTGACGATCGAACAAATGGCGAACCGGTGGACCAACCACGAACACGGAACGCCGTATGAGGAATGGAAGGCAGATGCCGACAGGTTCATCCGCGACTACGCTGCGTATCAAGCCGTCGAATGGGCTGATCCCGATTTTGTCATCCGTTGGGTTACGCCGGCTGCCGGTAACGAAGCCGCGGTCGGTTTAAATCTTAAAACCTACACCGATAGACGGCGAGCGATCGAATTCGCAAAGGCAAACCGCGTAACGGTTTTAACGCGAAAACATACGCTGTCGCAGGGCGGCAACGGAATAATCATTTACTCGCCGATCTTTCGCGACGATAAATTCCAGGGTTTTATTATCGGCGTTTTCAGGACCGACGAGTTATTTCGTTCGATCATTCCCGCGGCTTTTTTTAATGGTTATGGGCTGGATGTAAAAGACGGCGACGAAACGATTTTTACTCACGGGGAACCGGCTTCGCAGACTCAAGATCAACTTGCTCAATTTCGACAGATCAAAACACATACTGCCGAATGGCGCGCGAAGATCTATCCGAATGAAAAGACGATCGCCGATCTTCACACGGCAAATGATGAGATCGTTTTAATGATCGGACTGACGATGTCCGTGCTGCTGATAATCGCCGTTTATTTTACGCAGGAATCTCGGCGGCGAAATCAGGAATCGGTCGTGATAAATAACGATCTCCGGCACGAGATTTTGGAACGCCAGCGCGCTAGTGAAGAACTGCGTGCAAGCGAACAGCATAACCGCGACATCATTGAAAAAAGTCTCGGCTATATCTGCACTCACCGATTGGACGGAACGCTTATTTCGATCAATCCGGCGGCAGCAAATTCTCTCGGTTATTCCCCGCAAGAAATGCAGGGAAAGCGAATTGCTGAGTTTATGCCCCGCTCTGCCAGACGATTTTTCGATGGTTATCTAGTACAGATCGCCAACAAAGGCGAGCTTTCCGGGCTGTTCAACGTCGTCTGCCGGAACGGCGAACGCAGACTCTGGGAATTTAACAACACGCTCTATCAAACGCCCGGAACTGAGCCTCATATTCTCGCTCATGCGGTTGACGTTACCGACCGCCACCGTATAGAGACCGAGCTGACAAATGCGAGAAACGTTGCCTTGGAATCGGCGCGTGTAAAAGCCGAATTTCTTGCGAACATGTCGCACGAGATCAGAACGCCGATGAACGGAATTCTCGGTATGACCGATCTGCTCGCCGACACGCCAATGACTAAAACGCAGCGGCAATATCTTGAAACGATCAAAGCAAGCGGAGAATCTTTGCTGGAAATAATCAATGACATTCTTGATTTTTCAAAGCTTGAAGCCGGCAAACTACGTTTTGATAAGATCGACTTTGACCTCCGCAGCACGATCGAAAACACGGTCGAGATCTTCGCAAATCAAGCAGCGGCGAAACATATCGAACTCGCGTCGCTCGTACACAGCGATGTCGAGGTCGCGCTCTGCGGCGATCCGGGACGACTGCGTCAGGTTTTGACCAATTTGATCGGCAACGCGATAAAATTTACCGCAAAAGGCGAGATCGTCATTAGAGTTGAAAAGGAAAAGGAATCGAAACGACAGGTCGTACTGAAATTTTCGGTTCGCGACACAGGAATCGGGATCGATCCGGATGCGCAGGAAACTCTGTTCTTAGCATTTTCTCAAGCCGACGGTTCGATAACCCGAAAGTTCGGCGGAACAGGTTTGGGATTGACGATCTCAAAACAGCTCGTCGAAATGATGAACGGTTCATTGAGCGTAGAAAGCGTTCCCGGCGAAGGTTCGACATTTATTTTTACAGCTGCTTTCGAAAAGCAGCCGTTTACGGAAAATCGCCGGATCAAGCAGAACGCCGCGCTTGACGGACTCAAAGTTTTGATCGTTGACGACAATTCCACGAACCGCGAGATCTTGCGCCACCAGCTCGAATCCAAGGGCGTTGCTGTTAACGAAGCTTCGTGCGGAACTGAGGCGATAGAAAAAGCCGCCGATGCCGCTCGATCCGGCAACCCGTTCGATCTTGCGATCCTCGATCTTATAATGCCGGACATCACCGGTTTCAAGCTCGCGCGCGAACTTCGGGCGATCGAATCGCTCCAATCTCTGCGTTTGATCCTGATGCCCTCGTTCGGCAGACGCGGTCATGGAAGGATCGCCAAACAAATCAACATCGATGGTTATCTAACAAAGCCGATCAAGCAAACCGATCTGTTCGACTGCATTACCGCGATCACAAACGGCGAAAAGGTCCGGATCGACGACCGGCGCAGAAAAAATAAAAAGCTGATCACGCGTCATTCGCTGACAGAACAGCGTACCAAAAACAAAGGACTCATTTTGCTGGTCGAAGACAACGCCGTAAATCAAAAACTCATTAAGATCCAGCTTTCCCGGCTTGGCTATCAGGCTGACGTTGCCGGCAACGGGTTCGAAGCTTTGGCTGCTCTGGAAAAGCGCTCTTACGACCTTATATTGATGGATTGTCAGATGCCGGAACTCGACGGATACGCTGCAACGGAGCGGATTCGCGAAAACGAAACTCCTGAAACGCGTCTGCCGATCATTGCGATAACTGCAAATGTTCTTCCGGAAGAAGTAGAAAAATGTTTTTCTTCGGGCATGGATAATTGTCTGGCTAAACCGTTTACTCAGCAGCAATTAGGTTCTGAGATCGAACGATGGATGAACCGCCCGGACGAATCTTTGCTCGACGTTCACGATTCGGTCGATCCGGAAGAAAAGCAAATTGCGCGCGGCGATCAATTCGACTCGATCAAATGCAGGATGGATGAACTCGCAGCCGAGATTGGATCTGAAGTTGTCGACGAGATCATTACACTTTTCATCGAAGATTCCGCCATTCGTCTGCAGGCGCTTGGCGCGGCTGTTTCCGATAAAGATCTTTCCCGAATTCGAGTTGAAGCGCATGGAATGAAAGGAAGCTGCGGAAATGTCGGCGCTGCAGCAATTTCAGAACTTTCCTTTGCGATCGAGACAGCATCGCAAAAAGGCGACTTCCGGGAAGCCGCCGAGATGTTTTCATTGCTTGAAAGATCTTTTCCCGACCTGATAGCAACGCTCGAAAACATCCAACGCAGCTTCGTCCCAGCCGATGAGCTGGTCGAAGCTTGAACGCGAGTTGAGACGCTGCTTAAAACAGCGTCTCCCGGCTAAAGCTCACTTTACGGAATTCGGAGTTTTTTCTTCCGCAATTTCCTTTTGAAGATCTTCAATTAACCGTTTCAGAGCACGCTTTTCATCTTCTTCCCTGGCGTTTTGCAGAGATTTTTTCAGTGCCAGCAAATGTGCGGTTTTTAATGCTAATTCCCGCGAAACTTTCACGTCCGGTTCTACGCCTGTGCCTTCCCAATTGGTTTTTGTGATCGGGTTTATCGCTCTTCCGGTGGGAATAAAGACTTCGAAATGATCGGTAAGTCTAAAATAACTGCCCGGATTTGCGCCGCCGCCGGTCGTTTCGCCGACGATCGTCGCGCGTTTTAAAACCTTTAAATTATTCGAAAATTCTTCGGCACCCGAAAAAGTTCTGCTGCTAGTTAAAACATAAACGTCGCCCGCGTATTTTTTCCCGGCAACGTTCGGATCAGTCCAAAACTCGTTGGTTTCGTTGCCTTCGCGCCAGAAAAGATCGTTCAGGTGAACTTTCTTTTCGCCGAACAAATACGAACAAATATGCGCGACCATCGCCGGGTTTCCGCCGCCGTTCTTTCTGAGATCGAAGATCAGCGCATCTGTGTCTTTAACAAAATTCATCGCTGCCGCAACCGTTTCGGCACCGAGTTTTTCATCCGTAAAACCGCGCAGACGAATGTAGCCGATATTTCCCGGAAGCCATTCGACCTGTTCGAAACCGTAGTTGGTCGTCTTCAAAAGTCGCGCAAACCTTGCTTTTTCATCTTCAGACGGTTCGCCGTCCCTGTCTCCTTCGACCAGTTTCTTTTCGGAAAATCGCACCCTCATATGCTTGTCGCGGCTAACCGCCTGAAGATCTTCGGTCAGCTGTTTCGCAAAATCGCGCGCGCTTGTTATCCGGTCGTATTCCTTTTTCTCAAGCTTTTGTTTGATGGAAGTTTCGATCTGTTTTGCAACTTCCGGAAACACGTATGAGCGGTTAAGTTTTTGAAGCATGACGGTTATCACATTCGACCGTATGTCGCCGTCGATCGTCATATCTTCGCTCTGCGCCGAAACCGTTGCGGCGCCGGCACATACCGTAAGTAAGATCATCATAATTGCTAGAAAGTTCTTCATAACTTTTCGCAAAGAAGTTCAGCGAAGGATCAAGCCGTTGAGCAGCATTTCTGAAAGCCGAGCCGTTTTTTCCTCGATCTCCGCGCGTTCGCCTAATTCTTTTGTCGTCAGACTAAATGGCAAAAGCGAATTTGTCGCGAGCAGCAATGCGTCGGCGGCAGCCGTCGGATCGAACGAAGAAAATTCTCCGTCGTCGACGCCGTTTTCGATAACGGCTGCAAATATCGCGGCTTCGCTGTCGAAATAACCTTTTCTCCGCGCAAGCAAGCTCGGACGCAGAGCGGAAAGGAGATCGTTTATGCTTTGCGTATAATGCTGAACACTGTCAAAGCGAAACAGAACACGCAGTTTTAACATTTTGCGGATCTTTTCCGCAGCCGATATTTCACCTTTTTCGATCTTCTTTAATTCGACCGTCAATCGTTCGATTATCCGGTCGATATGCGAAAGCGCGATCTCTTCCTTGCTCGTAAAATGCAGGTAAACGCTGCCTTTTCCGATTCCGACCTCGGAGGCGAGTTCGTCTATCGTCATTTTTTTATAACCCGAGCGCGCCAAAAGTCGATCTGTTGCGTCGAGCAGCGCTTCGCGAACTTCTCTGCTTTGTACTCCTGTTTTCATATTTATGTAGTTTTGACCGGATTGTATTTCCGGTCAAAACTTAAACGTCCTCCATCGTAAATTAGTTTCATGTATTTCCAACGTATTAGCAGATTTTCACTTGCGGCTTGATATCTAAAGACCAGCCATGTCCCATTTTCTAACAACCTCGGTTATCAAATTCGCCACTTTGTCTGTAACTTTTCGATAATATTCGTCGGCTTTCTTTTGATCGAATTTTACATATCCCTGACCTTCCTGATATAGCCCGATCGACGACGGAAACGGCACCGCACTCCATGTCCCCGGTTTTGGATAAGCAGTGGCAAGATCGTCCTTGTACCGCGCTCTGTTGACGAGCGTCGGGTCGATCGCCTGGATAAACGCGGTTTCATTCAATCCGGCGTGTCCACCGTCTTCGCCGAAAACCTCTTTCGTCTCGTCGGAGGCGAACGACCACCAGTTAATTACCAGAGTTCGGACGTTTTTCTCCTTTGCGACCTCCGCCGCGACTGATTGAAGAACGGCAGTTTGCCCGCCGCCGTGTCCGTTCATAATGATAATATTTCGAAAACCGTTCTTTGCGAGACCTTCCAAAATTTCCTTCACAAACGGGCGGTATGCAGCTTCGCTGATCTGAAAAGCTCCCGGGTAAGCTTCCATGCTGCCGGTAATTCCGTAAGGAAGTGTCGGAGCGATCATCGCATTTACGCCCGCCGCGATGGTTTTCGCCATAGCCGTCGGGGCGGTATTGTCTGCACCGTTGTTAATGACGCCGTGCGGTTCGAGAGTACCCGTCGGCAAAATAACGGTATTGATCTTCGAAGGAATAAATTCCTTAAATTCCATCCAGTTTATGCGCTCCATTTCGCGTGTCGAAACCTCCGCGTTCTGAGCGCTGACGGCAGTTGAAAGAAATAGCAATGCGACAAATAATAAGCCTTTAGTTTTCATAGTTTTACTCCGTTCAGTCAAAAAACATATCGCCGAAGACAAAAAAAGGCTGCGTTCGAATTGCAGCCTTTCTTAGCGGTTAAAATTTCACATTCTTTTCATCGCTTCCAATAATTTTTGATCTTCAGATCGAGCATCGGAAACGCGCAATATTCGACCGTTCTCCCCGATCTTCTTAGCGTTTCGACCATTCCGATCGCGGCGTCCGCATTTCGCGTATGAACGATTATTGTTGCCGCCCGCTGAAGTTTCCGATTTTCATCAAGCCAGCGCGCAATTTCGTAACCGGTGTTTTGAAAATCGTCATGATCGTTCGATTCATAATGATGCGGCAGCAGGTCGTGATCCAAAAAGATCGCGTCATAATTATAGCTCGAAAGCATCTGCTTTGCTTCTTCCACCGTTTCCGCGATCTCGATCAGATCGCCCGAAAATCTCTTCTGAAACCAACGGTGCCGCCGCTTGTCGTCATCGAGTAAAAACACCGAGATCGGACTTCGTTCGGCACTCAGATCTGCCAACCCAAGTTTGATCAAAAGACTTTTAAAAATACTCATAATTCGTTGAGGAAGTTTCAGATACAGGTTTAATATAGCACAGCAGGTTATTGTCAAAAATGCAGCAAACGGAAATTTAATCTTTTTTGGCTTCCGGAACTCTTCGGATAACCGGTTTTTTGCGTAGAAAAACATCGGCAAACGAGATTTTTGCCGATGTTTATTGGGTTTTATTAATTTGAAACCGAACTTGAATTCGATCTATCTAGTGATATAATCCAACACAGTTCCCCGAAATTAAATCCGGATTTTTTTATTTTTTCCCAGAAAATTTAGTCTCTGTAAAACGAAAATGCCGCAAGAAAACGCGAAAATCAGACCGTTGTTCGTCGTGCCGAATATCGATGAAGAGGACGAAAAATTTGACGACGATTCGTCGGATGAGGCGATCTGCAAAATATGTTTCGGCACCGGGCTTGAGGTGGTCGCCGGCAAAGGCGCGCGAAATTGCGAATGCCGGCGGAAAAAAGCCCATTCGCATTTGATCGAACGTGCGCAGCTTCCAAAACGATACGCCGAATGTCATTTTCACAGTTTCAAGGTCTTTAACGCTTCGCAGGAACGCGCGTTTCGTTACGCAACTCGGTTGGCGATGGAATATCCGGCGGTTGACCGCGGATTGCTTTTGAGCGGAACGGTCGGTGTCGGCAAGACGCATTTGGCGGTTTCGATTCTTAAGGGTCTGACCGAACGCGGATTTTCCTGTCTGTTTTACGAATTCGGCGCTCTGCTTAAAAATATTCAGGATTCATATAACAGCATTTCGAAAACTTCGGAGCTTAAGATCCTGGCTCCGGTATTTGACGCGGAGATTCTGGTTTTGGACGAGATCGGTGCGGCAAAACCGACCGATTGGGTTCGCGACACAATGGCGCATATCATAAATTCGCGATACAACGATCAGAAAATGACGATCTTTACGACGAATTATCCCGATGAAAGAGGCTCCGAACGTGAAGAGACCTTAGAAGACCGGATCGGCGTTCGACTTCGTTCGCGTCTTCACGAAATGTGCAGGACAGTAACTATCAGCGGCGAAGATTTTCGGAAAAATTTCGATAAGATCGCCCCGCTAAAAAAATAGATCGTTTATCTTATCTGACCCGAAAGTTTTTGAGCGGCGAATTTCGACTTCGCTAATCGATAACCTAGCAAGACAACGAGAACAACCCCAAAAATTACCGGATAAAAATAGTCGGATTTTTGGATCATAAAAAAATGAACGACGCCTGCAATTCCGGCTAAATAGGCAAGCCGGTGTAGCCGCTGCCAGTTCTTCCCGCCAAGCCGTTTGATCATCCCATTTGTCGAAGTAACCGCAAGCGGAATGAGCATGATAAACGCCGCCATTCCAAACGCGATGAACGGTCGCTCCCAAACGTCGTCGACGATCGCGCCGATCCGAAAACTTTTGTCGAACACGCTGTAAGTCATTAAATGAACGGCGCCGTAGAAAAATGCGAAAAGCCCGATCATCCGGCGATATCTTATCAGCTGATTCCACCCGAATATTTTTCTGAGCGGAGTTATCAACAGCGACAAAAGCAAAAAAACAAGCGTCAGAACTCCGGTCGTCCGAAGAAAATATTCTATCGGATTTGCGCCAAGCCTTCCGAAATACGCATCCCAACCCAACAGCGCGAGCGGCACAGCGGAATTGACAAAGATCAAGATCTTATAAAATTTGGCGTCGTTCTTGGCGTCGTTCATTGAGTAATATTCGATCTAAAAATTTTTCCGCAGGTCCATTCCGCTGTAAAGAGACGCGACTTCATCCGCGTAACCGTTGAACATAAGGGTTTTGCGCATTCCAATTTCGCCGATCCTGCGTTCGTTTGCCTGAGACCAGCGCGGATGAGCAACTTCGGGGTTAACATTTGAATAAAATCCATATTCGCCCGGCGCTGCTATGTTCCAGGTGGTCGGCGGTTCTGTCTCCGTCAGACGAATTCTGACGATCGATTTAATGCTCTTGAAACCGTACTTCCACGGAACGACCAGACGAACCGGAGCGCCGTTTTGATTCGGAAGCCGTTTCCCGTAAAGTCCCGTCGCGACGATCGCAAGAGGATGCATCGCTTCGTCTATTCGCAAACCTTCTACGTAAGGAAATTCGATCCCCGCGCCGAAACTGGACTGCATTGAGTTTGCACCCTGCGGCAATTTTACGCCGCTTACTTTTGGATTTGCACCGTCATAAAACGTTTGAAACGCAACATATTTCGCAGAAGAAAGCGGTTCCACTTTGTTCAAAAGCGTTCGTAGCGGAAATCCTACCCACGGAATTACCATCGACCAGCCTTCGACGCATCGGAGCCGGTAGATCCTTTCTTCCTGAGTAAATTTCAAAATTTCATCCATTCCGAAAACGCGCGGCTTGCCGGCGGCGCCTTCGACAGAGATCGACCACGGTTCGGTCACAAAATCTTCCGCCGCCCGTGCGACGGCGGTCTTGCGGGTTGAAAATTCGTAAAAATTGTTATAGTTCGTAATGTTTTCCAGTGACGTGAGTTCATCACCGGCAACGGATTCGGTCGATGCAACGACATTTTCGATCGGCGCCGTTTCAACCTCTTTCGGCGGCGGCGGATTTATCAGTTTATAAACTCCCGCGGTCGCGAGTGTCGAACCGGCAAAAACTCCGGCACGAATAAAATTTCGCCGGTTTAGATAAAGATTTTCCGGCGTTATTTCGCGTGATCTAATTTTTTCCGCCATAAACTCCTCTTCGTTATAACCGTTCTTTCAGATTCGATTTTATAAGTCCGAACGCTTATCCTGTTATTCCATATGATTTAAGTTATCAGTCCGGCTTTGCCAATTAAAATTATCCGTAAGGCATTTATTTCTTTTCTTTTGAGCCGAATTGGTTAATAATTGTCAATCGAAAATGCTGCAACAAGGTGAAATTCTACGTGGTCGTTATAAGGTCATCCGCCAGCTGGGGCAGGGCGGAATGGGTGCGGTTTACGAAGCGCACGACAATGTTTTCGAAACATCTGTCGCGCTGAAACAGGTAACGATAAACCTGTCGTCCGCTTATGACACAAAAGCGCAGGAAATGGCGCAGCTGGCGTTTGAGCGCGAAGCAAAGATACTTGCCAAAGTAAATCATGAAAACATTCCGCATGTTAAAGATTACTTTACCGAAGACGACGCGCAGTTCCTTGTAATGGAGCTCGTCGACGGCGACGATCTCGGTAAACTTTTGAATGAGCGAAGATCGCCGTTTCCGATCTCAACAATTATGGAATGGACGGACCGCCTGCTCGACGCGCTCGATTATCTCCATTCTCAGGATCCGCCCGTCATTCACCGCGATATAAAACCGCAGAATCTAAAAATTACGTCGCGTCAGAAGATCAAACTGCTCGATTTTGGGATCGCAAAAGGAACCGATGCGAAAACAGCCGACACAGTTTCGAACAAAACATTTATTGCGGCGACGTTGAATTATTCTCCGCTCGAGCAAATGCTTCGTGTTTTGGATCCGACGTTTCTTGCGGTAATAACGCATAAATACGGCGAAAAGATCGAACCGCTTCTCGAGCAGACCGCCGATGTCAGAAGCGATCTGTTTGCTCTCGGAGCGACGATGTATCATCTTGCGACGAACACCGCGCCCGCAGAAGCAGTGAAACGCGCAATAGATATCTGGGATGGAAAGCAGGATCCGCTTGTCGATCCGATCAGTCTGAACAGCGAGATCTCACCCGAATTTTCGCGCTTTTTGATCCGTTCAATGAAGATCAGGCGTGAAGAGAGGTTTGCCAACGCCGCTGAAATGCGGAGCGAACTGCATAAGATCATCGAAGCCGGTGCAAATCCTACGCTGAAGCAAACCGTACAGCTCGGCGCTTCCGATTTTCCTTCCGACCCGACGCTGCCGCAGATTCCGTCACCTTTTCATGGTGAAAAAACCGCGATTCTAAGCGACATCCCGCAAACGCAAACCGGCGGATTTCCGCCTTCGCCGGAAACCGTGAGTTTCCCGGTAAAAAGCAGTGATACCGGCGGCGAGGGCTATTTGCCGCCGGAAACGGGTGCCATGCCCGTCGCTGCCGGATTCCAAGCGCCGGCTCAGACATTTTCCGCTCCTGCCGAGCAAAAGCGTCGAAGTGCGCTGATCTGGCTTGTCCCGATCGCGGGCGTTCTGCTTTTGATGATCGCCGGCGGCGCTGTCGGTGTTTGGTACTTCGTCGTCCGCGCACAGCCGGCTAAGGTTAACGGAGGAAATCCGAATTCAACGGTTGTCGAGGCGAGTCCTTCACCGACGGCGACGCCGCAGCCGGAGATCGTCGGCGGAACAGCCGATCTGCCGGAAACCGAGTCGACACCGGATAAAACTCCGGCGCCGTCGACGCCCGAAACCGCGGTCACAAAGCCGGGTGCCGATCCAAGACCGCAGCCGACGCCAAAACCCGTCGTCGCAAAACCGACTCCGGTCAGACGAGCGACACCGAAACCGAAAAATATGGACTGTATCTTTACGGACGACTGCTGATAGTTTATCGATTGAAAACGCAAATTTTCCCGCCGGTAGGCGTCTTCGGATCGCAGGTTTATTCAACCAAAATCGGAAAACTTGGATCATCCGCTTGTTCGATCCAAAACTCGAAAAAAATTACGGGAGTTGATCAATTATCGTGAATTCCAAATTATATTCATTCAAAATTGCACTTTTAATCGGAATGCTGTCGTTTTCCGCGCTTGTTTTCAACCTTCAAAAAGTCGAAGCGCAAAACGACCCGCTGACGCTTGCAGCTGTCTTAACAGCTTTGCAGTCAACCAGTTCGGGAATGTCCCTGGCTCAGAAAAACGCTTTTGTCATCAAGCGCGTAAATGACCGCGGCGTGACATTTCGTCTAACTCCGGAAATAGAACGCGAACTCAAAACTGCCGGCGCGAGCGTCGCTTTGATCAACGCTATCCGTTTAAATTCCCCGCGGCTTTCAACCCCGACGCCGACGCCCGCCCGAAACACATCGAAAGTTCCTGCAGTTACGTTTGAAAAGCTCTGGGTTGATTACGATGTAACCGAAGACGACGAAAAAGGCATGCGCGTCCATGTGAAATTTACCGTCAGCAACATGCTCAACGTGCCGGGTTATGTTGCCGTTTATTTCGAGACCAAAGGCGGAGACCCGCTGACAAGCTCAAATCCGAAATACTCCGTCGACGGTCAGCTGGTGGCGTTCCGGCGGATTGCTCCGGCGTACGATCCGGCGGTTTATTCGGATTATGCGGTCTTTATTCCGTACAGAGAATTCACACTTCCCTACGGAGATCACAATCTGCGGGTTGATGCAGATCTGGTCACCGACAAATTTGTGCTGATCAAACATCTCGATCTTTACGAATTCATCTTCAAAAATCCGAAACCGGTTGAAACTGTATCGGATGCGAATGTGACGTTCGATAAAATGTGGGTCGATTATAACGTTAAGGAAAACGGAAAACTCGGAATGCGCGTTCATGCGAAGATCAATATCCAGAATATGAAAGGCGTCGCCTCTCAGTTCGTCGTTTTCTTTGAAAAAGCGAACGGCGATAAACTGTACACGGACAATGCTTCTTACCGCAGCAAAGGCGGTCAGACGGCGGTTTATATCGATCTGACTCCGCTCTACCCGTCGACGGATTTTACGGATATCAAGGCGTTTATTCCCTATGAGGAATTTAATCTGCCGAAAGGCAAACATTCGCTGCAGGTGCATTCAGATCTGATCTATCCGGACGGAACTTTGATAAAGCATCTGAATTATTATCCATTTTCGTTTACCCAACCTTAGTAGAACTTAAGTTGATCAAGCAAAGGGCGCGACCGAACGTCGCACCCTTTTTTCATGCCAACGCCCGTCGTTAAAAAATCTTTAAACATACAAAACAAACACTTTCATTTTTTTGATCGAGGCGTTATACTATAGCCCGGTCTTAAGACCTCCTCAATTCTCGACAACCTCATCTCTCGCATCTTAAGCCGCGGTTCTAATCTGGACGACCGACTTTATAACTTATGCAGAATCAGCAACTTCAACAAGGAAAATATCAGATCACAAGACTTTTCGGACAGGGAAAAGTGGTTTCATATTTTGAGGCACTGGACACTCGAACCAATGAAAAAGTCTTACTCAAAAAGATCGAATCTAGCTTGAGTTCGAATCCCGATTCGAAAAATTTGTTTGATTTCGAAGCTAATTTTCTGGAACGGATCAAGCACGAAGGATTTCTGCGTGTGCTGGATCATTTCACCGAATCGAACGGGCATTTTCTCGTAATGGAATCGGTCGACGGGAAAAACATCGGCGATCTTCTCAAAAAAAGCGACGAATCGTTTGCGGTTCCGGATGTCGTAAACTGGTGCGAACAAACGTTGGAAGCGCTGAATTATCTTCATTCGCTTTCGCCAAAGATCCTGTTCCTTAATCTCAAACCCCAGAACTTTCACGTAACGTCTTCGGGAAAGATAAAGCTGCTTTCGACGGGCGTTTCCGTACCGGGCAATGTTCATCAAAACACAGTGATCTTTGATTCGGCGAACATTGCATATTCCGCGCTGGAATTGATCTGGCAAAAGCTCGATGCCGGAACGACACGCGTTATTTTGAACGATTACGATGAGCGATCCGAGCAGGTCTTGCTTTTGCCGCCGGACCGGCGAACGGATCTTTTCGCTGTCGGCGCGGTTATTTACCAGTTACTTACCGGTCAACCGGCGGTCGACGCGCTGGAACGATCGATCGAAATTTTAGAAGGTCATAACGATCCGATTATTTTGCCGTCAAAGCTGAATCCCGAAATTTCGCCGGAGATCGAAGCCTTTTTGCTGAAAGCTTTGGAAATTCGACGTGAGAACCGATTCACCAATGCCCTTGAAATGAGGACGGAGATCGTCAGTGCGTTTAATGTCCACCGCGAACGCAAAGCGGAAAAGCTCCGAAGCGAAGCTTCAAAAGCCCCGGATCTGCGCGCATATCGCGAACGAATTGCCGCCGGCGAGCTGAAACGCCCGTCGCGCCGCACGGAAGCAGAGCCTCTGCAAGCAACCGTTTCGCCGGAAACCTTTCGCCAAAAACATGTTGCCGCAGCTGTTTCCGATGTTGCAGCAGTGCGGGAATCGGTTGATCTTCAGCCGGACATTGCGCCGGAAGAAATTGAAGAAACGATCGTTGTATCTGTCGAACCCGATGTTCAAACCGACGTTGTCGCCGAAGAATGGCAAGAAGAATTTGATGTCGTTTGGGACATGTCGGAGAAAACCGAAACCGACACGGAATTCGCATTTTTACTCGGCGAAAACGAGAAAAAGCGAAATCCGCTCGTAAAATTTGCAGCCGTATTCGGCTTACTGATCGCTCTCGGCGCCGGTGCGTTCGGCGTGCTCAAGGTTACGTCCTCCGCTTCTTCGGCTCCGCCCGTTACGGTACCGGACGTCGTCAGCGACTCGCCGTCCGTGCAGACCCCTTCGCAGCCTGAAACGCCGGCTGAAACTGAAACGGTCAGCGACGCCGAGTCTGATCCGAGCAGCTTTGCCGCCGATCAGACGCCGGAAAAGCCTGCTGAGGTGTCCGCTCCAAATCAGGTCCGTTCAAAACCGGTTCAAATAGCCGAGTCGAAAAAGCCGGAAGCGCCGGCACCGGCAGTTCAGGATAAGAAAAAAGTGTCCGTGGACGATCTGATCAACGATTCGCCAAAAAAGAAGGTCACAGTCGACGATCTGATAAAGATCGATTAGTGATAGAAAGAAAATCAAAGGAAAACATCAAATGTCCGAACTAAATTTATTAAGTAAATCGACGAAACATTTAATGCCCGCGTTTGTTTTTTCAGCGTCGGTTTTGTTGTCTGTGATGGCGTTTTCCGTTTCGGTCCATGCTCAGGCTCAGCTTAGTCTCGCAGATATTCTGATCGGTTTGCGTTCAAACAAAGTTACGCTGGTTGAACGAAATCGAATTCTTGCCGGCGCTGTCGACGAACGCGGAATAACCTTTTCGCTGACGCCCGAGATCGAAAAAGAACTCGAAAGCACAGGCGCGGGCAGCGATCTGATCGGTGCGATAAAACGGCGTTCCGTTATCGTAAAAACGAACACCGTGATCGAACAAAAGCTGCCTCTGAAACAGCCCGAACCCGAAAAGATCGAGCCTGCCGTGCCGGTACTCGATTTTGCATTTTACAAGAAGTCAGCCGATGAAAATTTTCGAAACGGTGAGTTTGAAAAGGCATTGGAAAATTATGGCAAAGCGATCGAGCTGGACTCCGGAAATTCGTCGATCTATTTGAACCGCGCGTTGATCTTTGTAAAAAATAAGGATTATCAATCGGCATTGCGGGATTACGACCGCGTCATTGAACTAGATCCGACCGAGATAATTGCCTATTCAAACCGCGCAAATGTTTACGAAAAGAACGGCGATCAGCTTAAAGCGATCGATGATTATAAAAAGATCCTGGAGATCGATCCGAAAAATATTTCTGCGATAAATCATCTAAAACGTATAGAAGACGAACGTGCCCGCGCAGCAGAAAAGCAAACCGCCCAAACCGCATCGCCGGTTAATTCGCCGGAATCGGCAGACAAGTCCAAAAATGAGCCTGCACCGGTTGGCGTTAAAACCGAAAAAGCGATTCCGGAATTTGTCGAGCTCGGTCAGCTTGGACCTCTGCAGGCAATTGAACTGGCTTCACCAATCTATTCGCAGATCGCGAAAAATCTAAATTTGACCGGTCAGGTAAAAGTCGAAGTGGAGTTCGATGAAAAAGGAGAAGTTAAGGGCGCAAAAGCCGCCGACGGTCACCGCCTGCTTCGCGAATCCGCCGAGCAGGCGGCGCGCCGGTCGCGGTTTAAGCCCGTATTGATCGACGGGCAGCCGGTAAAAGCAAAAGGCTATATCGTTTACAGCTTTTTGCGGTAAACGGTTTTAAGGTAAATATAGAAACGGCGTTTGGATCTTCGAAAATCCAAGCGCCGTTTCGGCGTTTTTAAACCGGTCGAAAATTATCTTCGAAAATTGACGATTTTGTATTATATTTCTTAGAAAACAGGATTTAAACGTATGAATTTCCGATCAGCCAGCCTATTTCTAATCTTGATCAACGCCTCCTTTTCGGTGAATGCGGAACAAATTTTCGCGCAGGAAAAGCCTCTTGAAATCGGTTATATTTTTTCGAAGATAAACGACAAAAGTGAAAAATCAGTCGATACAATAAATGCACAGCTGATCAACGAAACCCTTATCCGAAAGGTCGATTTTGTGCTCGACCCGATGTCCGAAAAATTACTGCGAGATGCCGGCGCCGGCGATCTGCTGATCGGCACGATCTTTGACAACGCATCGGAATCAGCCAAAACGGACATCCTGGAGAAACTGTCAGGAGCCGAAAGGTGTTTCAAAAACGGTATTGGTTATGACGAGACTCTAAAATTCATAGTTCTTATGAAACAGGCGATCCGAGTTTTTGATAAATCGCCGGAACTCCAGGATCAGGTCGGATATCTAAAATTAATGCTGCCTGATTTTGAGAAAAGACTTGCAGCGCTTGAGCAGCCGGAAAATTACAAAAAGGATCTTGAAAGACAAATTAATGAAAATGAAAAACTTTATAAAATATTCATTGATAATCGCAGAGGAACGACCGAGCAAAAGAGAATAGCTCTTGAAGCTTCAAAGGAATATATTAAAAAATACGGGCATGACGCCCTCTTTCAGCCTCAAGTTGATTACCTTGAAAGTGCTGTAGCGAAAATAGCTTCGTTATTTCATCAGTATCGGACCGATCTGAAGGAGAGGCGCTATAGGTATTTTAACGACTCTTTTGTCAAAAATAATATTGACGATCTATTTGACGCCGGCGCGCAAATTCTTGAGCACGAACCCGAATTTCTTGACGTAACCTTAACTCTTGCGTCGGTTGGCTTTGATAGGTTTATTAAAGACTCGGATCGAAAATATTTGACCCTTTCGATTCAATACGCCGAAAAGTCGATCGATTTGATGGAGAAAAACACAAAATCTCGGGGCAATTACGGCACATTTGATTTTAGTTACAAGAGCGAAAAATATCCCGACGGAAGAGCGAATGCGCTCGGCTTCATGAACTACTTCATCGGTTACATCAAATATTTTGAGTTAAACGAAAAGGAAGAGGGGCTGGAGTTTTTTCGAAAGTCCTTAACTTATAAATCAAGTGCAGCGGACAAGATCCGTAAACTGGATTTCTTTTCGATACCTTAGTGTCGATTAAAATTCTTAGTTAAATATCCCGTCAATTTTAACGCATATTTGTTGCGGTCATCTTGAACAATGCTGTTACAATTGTTCTCGGAGAAAGAGATGCAAAACATTGGTCTGGAAACAACCGACGAAAAGTTCTTAATATCAATTGATAAAAATTTTGTAGACAAAGAATTTTTACTCAAGTTAATAGAGAAGATTCGGCTTGAATATTTAGCGAACAAAGTAGATTTGGACGAATCTATCGAAGATTTTGGCGAAGAGATCAAGGCAAATTGGTGGGAAAAAAATAAGTCTAAATTTATCGAATCGCCAAGATGAAAGCGATTGTTGTGGACACTAACGTTCTATTTGCCGGTCTGCGAGCGGGCAGTTCAAAAATCAGGGAAATCTTTGATCGACAAAGCCTTAGTTTTTATGCACCCAACTTTCTCGCTGTAGAAATTTTCAAACATAAAGAACGAATTCTGCATAAATCAAAGGCTTCCGAAGACGAAGTTTATGAGCTGCTTCAAAAATTGTTCAGCCGCGTAACTTTCATCAGTGAAGATTCAATTTCCACCGCCAATTTTCTTCAAGCCTATAGACTATGCGGCGATGTAGACGAGAAGGACACGCCATTTGTTGCACTTGCCTTAGAACTCGAAGCGGAAATTTGGACACGCGACGAAGCTCTGAAGAGAGGTTTGCAGCGGAATGGGTTCGACCTCTTTTTTGAAGAATACGAATAACCCGCCCAATATTAATAACTTCCGACTGCAGCGTCTGACTTGATTCCGCTTGCTTCCTGCGCGATCTTTACGCCGACAGATGCGCCGATTCGGGTTGCGCCGGCTTCGAACATTTTTCGCGCGTCTTCTATTCCCTTCACGCCGCCTGAGGCTTTTACGCCGAGCGCTTTTCCGACGGTTCGGCGCATTAAATTTACGTCCTCGACCGTCGCGCCGCCTTTTGAAAATCCGGTCGAAGTTTTTACGAAATCTGCGCCCGCATTTTTTGACGCAAGACACGCGCGCACCTTTTCTTCATCGGTCAGAAGCGCTGTTTCGATGATAACTTTCAGCAAAATTCCATTTTCGTGTGCGGCTTCCGCGACGGCGCGAATGTCGTCTTCGACGGCGCAATCGTCGCCCGATTTCAGAGCGCCGATATTGATCACCATATCCACTTCGCGAGCGCCGTTAAATATCGCGCGCCGCGCTTCATAAGCCTTAACATCAGGCAGCGTCGCGCCGAGCGGAAAACCGATTACCGTACAAACCGGAACATTTGAACCTTTTAGAAACTCGGCGGCGCGTTTTACCCATGTCGGATTGACGCAAACCGACGCGAAGCCGAACTGGATCGCCTCGTTGCAAAGTTTCTTTATGTCCGACTCGGACGCTTCAGGCTTCAGCAAAGTATGATCGATAAGTGAAGCCCAATCGTGCGCGGTCGCGGTTTCGCCAAGAACGATCCCGATTCGCGACGCGCCGGCGTCAACGATCCGCTGAACATCGGCACGGCAAAATGACGCCGCAAACGGCTCGCCGCCGTCCATTTTCGAAAGAACGAGATCTGTGATCTGTTCCACCAATTTTTCGTAAGTACTGTTGTCCATAAAATCGCGGCAATTACCGTTTATACTGTTTTTCGATATTGTCGATCTTCCCGACGCGTTTCTTGTGCCTTTCTTCCGTTAATTCCGTCGAAAGCCAGGCGGTAGTTATATTTTTGATTTCTTCGAACGAATTTTGACCGCTTCCGAGCGTCAAGACATTCGCCCCGTTATGTTCACGCGAATTTCGCGCAAGTGCTTCCGAATAACACGCCGCAGCGCGAACTCCGGGAACCTTATTAGCGGTCATCGCACTGCCGATCCCTGCGCCGTCGATTATGATTCCCGCATCGGCTTGATTTTCGGAAACTGCCTTCGCGACGGCGTGTGCGTAATCCGGGTAATCGACCGCTTCTTTCGAATTCGTTCCAAAATCGCGAACACTTACGCCAAGATCCGCCAAATGATGCTTCAGTTTTTCTTTCGTTTCAAATCCGCCGTGGTCGCAGCCGATAGCAACCGAACGGATCTTTGTCAAAGCTGTCCGGCTTTGTTTTTTGATCAAAACAAGTCCTTTTTCTTTTACAAGATCGTCGGCAAGCGGCGTAAACTTGGCAGCCGCATCAACGCGCAGCCTCGCGCCCTGTTCAAGTCCGCGAAGATCGTCTTCCGTTATTAAAGACTTTGCCGACTCATCTCGGTCAAAGTCCTTTTCGCTGCGTTCCTGCAGCGAGTTTACGACGAGCCGCTTCGGATAGCTTTCAGCGGGTTTTGCATCGACGCCCTCAGCATTCGCCAGAACCTCTTTTACCAGCGCGCGAACTCGATCACGGGTTTCATTATCAGTTGCCATAACAATTTTTGGTTGAAA
The DNA here is from genome assembly GCA_026129865.1 of Pyrinomonadaceae bacterium. Lineage (GTDB taxonomy): Bacteria > Acidobacteriota > Blastocatellia > Pyrinomonadales > Pyrinomonadaceae > JAHCHG01. Next base: position 36,140 of record JAHCHG010000008.1, on the reverse strand, counting down.
AGATCGAAAGTTGTCCGGTCGATAACTTGTCTGTCCAGCCTCTTTGGAATAGTATTTCCAAAAGTTTTTTCAATCAAATTCTTGGAGACAAAAGATGACCGCAGCAGCATCCGGTACCGGATCGGAATTTACTAACCCAAATCTTGAGCAAATGTTTTCAGCTGAGATCATCAGCGAACGAGTTAAGGCGATCGGCGCGAAAATAACCCGCGACTATGCGGAAAAGGACTTAGTCGTGGTCGGTGTTTTAAAAGGCTCCTGCATTTTTCTCTCAGATCTGATCCGTCATATCGATCTAAAGCTTTCGATCGATTTCATGGCGGTTTCGAGCTACAAGGACGGGACTGTTTCGACCGGCGACGTGGAAATTCTGAAAGATCTGACAAATCCGATCCGAGGAAAGGATGTCATAATTTGTGAAGATATCGTCGACACGGGGCTTACCTTGTTTCGTTTGATGGAGATCCTCGGTTCGCGCGGTGCTAATTCGCTAAAGATCGCAACATTGCTTGATAAACCGGAACCGCGCATAAAAAAAGAGCTTGTTATCGATTACTGCGGGTTTCAAATTCCAAATAGATTTGTCGTCGGATACGGGCTTGATGCCGCCGGAAGGTACAGAAATCTGCCGTTTATCGCCGCCGTAAAAGATCCGGATCTTATTTGAGAAAATCTAAGCATGAAATTTCTTCCGATATTGATCCGGATTTTTGCTTTGCAAATTGACTCAACCGCACCGGCTCCCGTATAATCGTAACTTTTCGACTGGCAGACAGTTTTTGCCTGTTGCAAAGGAGATAATCAAACAATGAGTTACGCAATTATTAAAACAGGCGGCAAACAGTTCGCGGTGGAAGAAGGGCAAACTTTGCGCGTTCCGACCCTCGAAGGCAAAGAAGGCGAAAAGATCAAGATCGACGCGCTTTTGACCGGTGAAGGCAAAGACGCCAAGATCGCCGGTTCGACCGTCAGCGCTACTGTCGTTGGGCACGGACGCGCCGACAAGATCATTGTCTTTAAGAAGAAACGCCGCAAACAGTATAAGCGCAAACAGGGGCACCGACAGGGCTTCACAGAAATTAAGATCGAAAAGATTTAACGGAGGAATGTAGATTTTAGAATTTGGATGCTTGATTTTAGATCGTGTTTTTCGATTTAGAATCCAAAACCCATATTCCAAAATCGAAAATCGAATTATGGCTCATAAGAAAGGTGTAGGTTCATCGAGAAACGGACGCGATTCAAACGCGCAGCGGTTAGGCTTAAAGAAATTCGGCGGCGAGCATGTACTCGGCGGTAACATTTTGGCGCGTCAGCGCGGCACGAAATGGAAGCCCGGCAAAAACGTCGGACGCGGAAAGGATGATACGTTGTTTGCCTTGATCGAAGGATTTGTAAAATTCGAAAATAAAGGTCAGAAAGGTAAGTTCATCAGCGTATATGCTGAAGGCGCTCAGGAATTGGAGCCGAAGACCGTTTAACGTAGACGTGAAAACTTCAAAAACCGCTTCTGAAATAGTCCAGAAGCGGTTTTTTTACGTTTTTCTCAGAATTTTACTGATTGTTACAAGAAAAATAATGATCTGAAAAAAAATTTTTGCGCCGTGTTTTTTCAGTTTTCCACAGGCGCATGCGTTGAACGCGCTTTGTGCTGAAATTTATAAAGTAGGCATTCCAAAATGTTCGTCGATTTTCCACAAGTTTTTCCACAGCGGCGTAGATAAGTTTTCCACAGACCAGCCACCTAAATTCAGTAAAATCAATGAGATAGTTAAAGTATTTTCTACTTGACTTCCAAAAAAACGGGTGTAAACTCCATTCATAAGTCAAAAACATTACGGTGTTTTGACCGAGCCGGAGAGCGGCGGACAACGCGGCGACGCGATGTCTGAGAGCAGCAGAAGACGGAAATAAGCTGCTATGACGCTTCGGATCGAAGCCGAAAGGCTTGGCTTAAGAAAGACCAGAAATGATCTTTCGAGTTGTTCGGATAAAAACGGACAACACTTTTTGGAAAGGAACCGCCAAAAGGGAGCGACGCCGCTTATCGGTTTATTCTGATAAGCCTCGTTGCCGGGCACGTAACCGGCGGTGGAGGAAAAGCCACCACAACAAAAACCTATCGGCAATGTGTTTTGAGAGAGGCACAGCGGTCGAACGAAAGTTAGATCGAATTGCTGACCGGGAATTGCTCGCCGCGAGTTTTCTCGGGATACAAAAACCGGCAACAAGTAGCGTGTACATGTGAAAATTGCCAAACCCCTTTAGAATACTTCGGTATTCTTTCAAAGGATAAGAGAAGGTGAAGCACTTGAGCGATCAAGGTTTCGCCTTCTTTTTATTGCTGTTTCAAAAGCATTTTGCCAACGTCCTGCATTAATTCTACAATTGAACACAATGTTTATTGACCGCGTAAAGATAAAAGTAAAAGCCGGCGACGGCGGAAACGGCGTAACCGCTTTTCGCCGCGAGAAATTCATTCCGCGAGGCGGTCCTTCGGGCGGCGACGGCGGTAACGGCGGCGACGTTTGGCTCGAGTCGGATGAGGGCGTAAATACCTTGCTGCATCTGCGATATAATCCCGAACACAAGGCGCAGCGCGGGCGTCATGGGGAAGGTTCGAACCGGCACGGCAAGGAAGGGGAAAGCATTATTGTGAAAGTTCCGGTTGGAACTCAGGTCTTTGATGCGGAAGATAACGAGTTGATGTTCGATTTTACCGAACCCGGTCAGCGCTTTCTTGCAGCGAAAGGCGGAAAGGGCGGTTGGGGCAACCAGCATTTTGCAACGCCGACAAATCGCGCGCCAAAATATCATTACACGGGTCGTCCCGGCGAAGAGCGCGAACTCCAGCTCGAACTAAAACTTATTGCAGATGTCGGACTACTCGGTTTTCCAAATGCCGGAAAATCAACTTTAATATCGGTTGTTTCGGCTGCTAAGCCAAAGATCGCGGATTATCCATTTACCACGCTCGAACCGAATTTGGGAGTCGTCGATATAGGCGATTTTCGTTCGTTCGTCGTTGCCGACATTCCGGGATTGATCGAAGGCGCGTCCGAAGGCGCGGGGCTCGGAGATAGATTTTTAAGGCACGTCGAGCGAACCAAACTGCTGCTTCATCTTGTCGATGTTTCATCGCTTTCCGGTCGTGATCCGGTAGAAGACTACGAAGTGATCAATCGCGAACTGGAAAACTATAATCCAAAGATCGCCCAGCGTCCGCAGATCGTTGTTGCGACCAAGATCGACGCGCTCGACGACCCTGAAAGGCTTGAAAATCTTCGCCGGCGCGCGCTCGATGACGATGTTCCTTTCTTTGCGATCTCATCTGTTACTAATGTCGGCACGAAGGATCTAGTTTACCGGGTCGCTCAGATGCTGGACGAGATCGCAGAAAACGCGGTCGATGAGGAAGAGGAATTTGAGTTTGATGTTCAGTGAAGATCTGGAACAAATTCGCCGCGACGGGTGGCGGCATTTCGTCGATCTGCCGGTCGAATCGGCTTTTTTTGATGAGTTTGCTGATCATTTAGAAGAACTGCGAGGAGCCGAGATCGTTCGGTTTGAAGTTGACGGTATTTTGGAGATCTGGGTCGAGTTTGAATTTCGGGAACATCGTTTCGCAGTTAATAACCAATACGGCGATTATCAATTTTACGTGAAAGACGATAAATGCCCTGAAAAGATCTTGCTCGAGATAATCTCGCATTTTCAAAAACTGGTTCAGGAATGAAACGAATTGCATTTTACGGCGGTTCATTCGACCCGCCTCACATCGGTCATCTTCAAATATCCCAAAGTTTGACGCGCATTTTCGCTTTGGAATCGTTCACTTTCATTCCGGCATTTCGGGCGCCGCATAAACGTGAGGTGCAGTCGATTTCCGCTTTCCACCGGTTTGCGATGCTTGCATTGGCGACCCGTTGTGAAGCGGATACTAAGGTTTCGACAATAGAAGTTGAAGCACCGGAACGCCCGTTCACAATCGAAACGCTTCATTCGCTAAAGCTTCTTCACGCAGATTTTTCGATCTTTTTTGTGATGGGCGCCGATTCCTGGATGGAGATCGACACCTGGCGCGACTGGAAGAATGTATTGACAACGGTAAATATCATTGTCGTCACGCGTCCGGGAATAACCATCGAAACTCGACATATTCCGGATGAGATTTCAAAGCGAATAATCGATCTTCGCGGAGCATCTGCGAACAGGTTGGAAAATTCGCACGAGCAAAGGATCTATTTTACGGACGCAGTTCAGGCGGATGTTTCATCGACCGAAATTCGGGCTCTGATCAGAAAATCCGATGCTGCGTGGAAAACATTTGTACCGGAGGAAGTTGCAAATTATATTGAAAAGTACGAACTTTACAGATATTGAATTTTTGGTTAAGTGAATTATGACTCAAACAGAAGAAGAAATTTCAAAGGATCGGTCGCTAAAACGCGAAATTCCTGACGACGCCGCCGAAGCGGTTCAAACAACTCCATTCGAGTCGCTCGACGAAGAGATCAAGCTCGCTATCAAGTGCGCTGCCGAGAAAAAGGCATTCGATCTTGTTGCGCTTGATCTGCGCGAGATCGCCAGTTTTGCTGATTATTTTGTCATTGCGGGCGGAGCCAACACGCGTCAGGTCCAGGCAATTTCGGATGAGATAAACGAACGTTTGAAAAAGGATCTCAATGTAAAAGCACTCCGAATTGAGGGTTACGCGACCGGAGAATGGGTCCTCCTCGATTACGGCGACTTTATCGTTCATATTTTCGAAGAAAAAGCGCGTGAGTTTTACGACCTGGCGCGGCTCTGGCGCGATGCCAAAAAGGTTGAGATTCCCGCGGAATATCTTTGATCTGCGGCAGATCTCCGTCTGACGTACCTTGCGAACCTTGACGCTTCTCCGATCCGGGCTTCGGAAAATCGGTATTTCCAGGTCATTATTTAATAAAAGGATTCGTCGTGATTTGATAGAATGATTCCCGAAATGTCGGCATCGATCAATTTTCCAGATCCGCGAACACATCAGTTTACCGAGTGGGTTCTGTTCGGCGATTTTTACTATAATGCCCGCGACATCGTCGGATTCGGCGGCGACCTGACTGTTGCAAATTTGAAAAATGCTTATTCTTCCGGTATTTTCCCGTGGCATATCGACCGCCTGCCGCTGCCGTGGTTCTGTCCCGAGCAGCGCGCAATTTTGGAATTCAGCGAGCTGCATCTTCCGCGAACGCTTCGAAAGGAGTGTCGGCGGAATCAGTTTAATATTTCAATCGACCGGGATTTCGGTTCGGTTATCGAAAAATGCGCTGAGGTTAAAAGAAGTCACGAATCCGGAACATGGATAACCGACGATTTCGTTTCGGTTTACAAGGATTTTCACCGGGCTGGATGGGCGCACAGCGTCGAGGTTTGGGACGGAGAAGAACTTGTCGGCGGTCTTTACGGTATTGACGCCGGCGGTGTTTTTTGCGGAGAAAGCATGTTTCATCTTCGTTCAAACACGTCGAAGTTTGCATTGCTTTTTTTGATCGACCATCTCGAAAAGCGCGGTTCGACCTGGATCGATATTCAGGTGATGACGCCGCATTTTGAATCGCTCGGCGCCCGCGAGATCGAACGTGTCGAATTTCTTGATAAACTTCAAAAAACCCAGGCGTTGAAACTTAATCTTTTTCCTTAGTTTTTTGCCCTGCCATATTTTCAAACTCGCATGAGAACATTCACCAATTTTCTTATCTACGGCGCAAACGGCTATACCGGCGAATTGATCGCGCGCGAGGCGATAAAGCGCGGGCTCGAGCCGATTCTCGGCGGGCGCAGCCAGACTAAAATAGAACCGCTGGCGAAAGAGCTGGGGTTAAGATTTAGAACGTTTTCACTCGAAGATAAGAAATCTCTTGAATATACTTTGAAAGAGGTCGATCTTGTGCTCCACTGCGCCGGACCCTTCTCGCAGACTGCTGAACAAATGGTCAACGGGTGTTTGAACGTGGGGACTCACTACCTCGACATTACCGGCGAGATCTCGGTTTTCGAAGCGATGTCCGCACGCGACGAAGAGGCAAAGAAAGCCGGGATCATGATAATGCCCGGCGTCGGATTTGACGTAGTTCCCTCAGACTGTCTCGCGCTCCATCTGAAGAACCGGCTGCCTGAGGCGACTCACTTGAGTCTTGCATTTCACGGGCTTGGAGGAATTTCGCACGGAACCCAAAAAACAATGACGATGAATATCGGCAGCGGCGGAGCCATTCGCAAAGACGGGCAGATCGTCTCGGTTCCGGCAGCCTATAAATCGCGCGAGATCGATTTTGGCGAAGAGAAAAAAACTGCGACGACCATTCCCTGGGGTGATGTTTCGACCGCGTATTACTCAACCGGTATTCCGAATATCGAAGTTTACACCGTCGTGCCGGAAAAGCAGCTGACGCTTCTAAAAATGAGCCGCTACCTTGGCTGGCTGCTGAAAACAGAGCCGGTGCAGAATTTTTTAATGAAGCAGATTCCCGAAGGCGGTCCCGACGCGAATGCACGAAAAAATGGAAAAACATACCTGTGGGGACAGGTCATCGACAACAAAGGAAACCGGCTCGAAGCGCGTCAGATTTGTCCCGAAGGCTATACAACAACTTACCTGACCGCGCTGAAGATCATTGAAAAAATTCTAGATGGATCTTATGAAACCGGGTTTCAAACTCCTGCCAAAGCTTACGGCGCAGATCTTATCCTTGAGATCGAAGGCGTGGTTCGTGAAAATATCGGCAAACGTGTATCTGCAAATTGATGCTATTCCGGATCTTGGTCGAACTTGCCGTTTTCGATCTTCTTAAGATCGTTTATGATCCCTGTACCGGCAGTACCTTTAATTTTCGACACTATCGATCTTAATTCGGAGATCAAACGTCGGAAAGATTGGCGATCTTCCGCATCATCAGGCAAATAATACCCCGTCGGCGATTTACCACCGGCGGCTTCTGCCATGAAAGCAAGATATTCGGACATTTTTTTCAGCGCCTGACCGGTATATTTTCCGTTCGGATATAATTCCAAATATTTTCCGTCCGTGTCGCGAACGTTGAAAAGATGGCAGACCAGATAACCTTCGCATTCTCCGGGCAAAGCCGTCTGCGATCCTTGCCATGCGATCTCGTCGGCTAGCGGGTGCGATGCAAACCGTTCACGAAGTTCCCAATAACGTTCTGCGACGACGAAATATTGCCCGGCAGGTTCGCTGTACACAATGTCGTTCTCGTTGGCTTCGGTAAATTCGCGGTAAACGCCGGTATCCACTTTATCCAAAGGAATTAAATTGACTGCTGCAGCCAGCGCCGCCAGGCGTTTCAGCGATAACTCCGGTTCGCGGTCGGAACCTACAATTTCATTTTGAATAACGTTCAAAAATTCTGAAAGCTCGGCAGCATCGTTAAACGTAAGATTCGGACGGTTCAGATATTTGTCCGCGAGCCTCGAATAGATCTGACCCTTTTTTGACGCGTCAAATTGTTCGACAATTGTGCCCGAGATCCAGCCGGACTTTCCGTTTTCAAACGTAATATTGTACCAATCGCCGCGTTTGTTCTTAACCTCGTAAACCTTGCCGAGACGGCTTTTACCAAGAATTTTCGAATTCAGATTCGGCGATTCCCGAACGCGCGCCTCGGTAACGCTGACGATCACTTTTCCGGCAGCATCGACCGATGTTGCGGCGCCGAATGACGCAAAAATAATTGCGAAAAGTATTGTAAATTTTTGAACTGATGATGATCTCATTTTTTGTCGTTTGCCGGAAAAAGACCGGCTGGTAATTTGATTTTGCTTTTCAAAGCGCGTGCATTGCGCTTTAATCCGGTAAGTTTCGTACGTTTGACGGCGCTTCGTCGAAATTTTTCCGCATACGATTCCGCCGTCATTCTATCTATTTCTTCAAGCTCCGGCGCAACAAGCCCGGGACGCGGTTCAAAACGCGTTTCGGAAGTCGGTTCTTCAAACCGGTTCCACGGACAAACATCCTGGCAAACATCGCAGCCGTAAAGCCATCCGTCGAGATTTTCGGTGATCTCCTGCGGCATTTCTTCGGAGCGGAGTTCGATGGTTGCGTATGAAATGCAGCGGTTCGAATCGACGACATACGGCTCAACTATCGCGCCGGTTGGACACGCATCCAGACATTTTGTGCAGGTTCCGCAATGGTCTTCGATCTTGTCCACATCGTAAACCAGCTCAAGATCGGTCAGGATCTCACCAAGGAATACCCAAGAGCCGATATCTTTCGTAATTAAATTTGAGTGTTTCCCGATCCATCCCAATCCGGCTTGTACCGCCCATGCTTTATCCATTATCGGTGCGGTATCGACACAGACCTTGCTTTCCATTTCCGGCTTTATTGTCTTTATTTCATCGACCAACCGAAAAAGAAGTCCCTTCATCACGTCGTGATAATCGTCGCCCCACGCGTAGCGGGAGATCTTCCCCATTTCCGCCGATTCCGGATGTTCATGCGGCGTGAAATAATTGCGGGCAACGACAATTACCGAACGTGCCGGCGGGAAGAGTATCCGCGGATCGCTACGCTTTTCCGGTTCTCGCTCCATCCAGCGCATCTCGCCGTGAAATCCGCGATCTAGCCATCGTATCAACAATTCATTTTGCGCTGTCAAAGCCTCTGCTCTGGCAAAGCCGATCTTGTCAAAACCCAGATCGACCGCGATCTTTCGAATAAAATTTGTTAGCTCTATTTTGTCCAAAATACCCTATGATCTGAAGTCGTAAACCGATGAAACAGTATCCGATCTAACAAAAAAAACGGCTGAACGATTCTGCACGTTCAGCCGAATCTTATAAGTGTGCTTCTTTATTTAGAAGCTGAACTTCGCGCCAAACTGGAACTGACGCGAATCGTAAGCCGCAGTCGGGCGGCTGTAATAACGTCCGGCACCGTTGCGCTGTCCGAACGAGTTTACAGCATCAAAGAACGGCGAAGCCGATCCTTCATTAAACCGGTTGAACAGGTTGAAACCTTCCGCGATCAGGTCAATGCGGAATCGTTCACCGAAGTGAAACGCTCTCGCAACGCGAAGATCGACCGAAGCAAATCCGTGCGTGATTCCCATGTTTCTGCCGAGATTTCCGATCGAAAATTCGCCGTTCGTGATCAAAGGCGTGCACCCCGCAGTTCTTCCGGGAACGCAAAGCGTTCCATCCGGCAAAACACTCGGTCTGTCGGTCTGCGACGATTGGTCGTTGTTGGTATCCGTATTTGTAATGATGTTGAACGGACGACCCGACGAAAGCTCTATGATCGGCGAGATGGTAAAGTCCGCGAAGACCTTCTTCCAAGCGCTGTCCGCACTTCGCCATCCCTGCGGCGACATAAGCGATCCGCTAAAAACGAATCGATGGCGCTGGTCGAACAATGAGTTTGATTTTTCCAATCCGAAACGTTTCGGATCCTGCGGGATCAAAAGCGTTTGAAGATCTGAAGAATCATCGATCGAATGCGACCAGGTGTACGAAGCCGAGAACGTGTAGTTATCGGCAAATCTGCGTTTCAACTCGATATTCATCGCGTTATAGCTTGAGTTTCCATCGGAAACCTGGGCATTGACCGCGCCGAACGGCGTGATCGCACCGGGTGTTCTCAAGCTTCCGACGATTTGTGAATCAAGTACGGCTTTGGTAACCGCTCCGCCTGATAATGCCGATGCCAGGAAGTAGTTCGGTGCATTCGGACGGAAGAAGTTTGCAATAGCCGGAGCGACTACTCTGCCGCCCGGACATTGAGCTACCATTCCGGGAATAACGACCGCGCAGCCGACGCCGGCAGGTGTGCCCGGTGCCGTTGTCGGAATCGAAAAAGCAACTGCCGCCTGTGTGCTGCCCGGAAGTGCACCGCCGAAAAAGCGCTGGAAATTTTGAATTTGCAGAGCCGTGTTCGGCGTATTCAGATCCGTCGGATGCGGCAGATGGTGCGCGCCGACAAAAATGTATCCGACCGAAAGCGCCATATCCTTTGTCAGACGGCGTTCGAGGGTCAAATTAGCCTGCGTTGCCGAAGCGTATTCAAAATCCTTGGCGATCGGAAGCGTGAACGGAAGAACCGCACCGAAACCCGAAAAGGTTTGATCATTAAAGCGCTGGCGACCAAATTGGTATTGAGCGCTCGGTGCAACGCCCGGTGTTACGGTTCCGGGCGCGCAAACCGGTGTCAAAGCCGCTCCGGGAACACAAACCGTTCCCTGGAAAACCTGAGCCGCGTTCAAAAGCGCGGTCGGCGAAGGGCTTCCTGCGGTCAAAACCGATTGCTGCTGCTGCGCGGCATCGGCAATGTCCGAGTTAAACGCGACGGCGAGCAGCGGGTGATCGTAGAAAAGACCAAGAGCTCCGCGGAGAACTGTTTTACCGTCACCGAAGGTATCCCACGCAAACCCGAAACGCGGTGCGAAATTATTGTTATCGCGCGGAATTCCCTGCTGAACCCCGAGCGCGTCCTGCGCCGTCAAAACATCGTTAGCCGAAAGTACGATTCCCGACAACGGATCGGTAATGCCGACCGGCGCGATCGTTTCGGTAAATTCTACGTCATACCGCACCCCGTAATTGATGGTAAATCTAGGAGTTACTTTCCATGTGTCCTGAGCAAACAAACCGAGCGGTTTGTTTTTGATCTGGCTGACCGGATTTCCAAACCCCTGAATAAACGTCGAAGGCAGACCGAGCCCATATGATTGAACCGGTGTAAAATCCGGGAATCCGGCAAATCCGGGATTCAAATTTGTTGCAGCAAATGGACCGAAATTGAAAAGTCCGGCAAAGTTCAGTTCAAATACCGCCGCAGGAATTTCGATAAAATTTATGTCGCCGCCGAATTTCAAAGTGTGGCTTCCGACAACGTAATTTAAATTATCAGCGAACTGATAGCGTTTTTCCGTGCGGTCGACGGGCGAGAAAAGTTCACGACCGATGAATGCGGCATCTGAAATATTAAATGCAACCGCTTCGCCATTCTGCGACTTAAACACTGTGTCGCGCCGTCCGAAGGTGAAACGAAATTCGTTCGCCATTGACGTTCCAAGGATCGAATTCAATCCCGCGGTGAACGAATAATCTTTCAGTTCCTGGATACCGGTTCGTGAAAAATCGTTCTGACCAAGCGATTGGTTTTGCGATTCTACCTGAATACCGGTGATCATGCCGGGGTTATAGCTGAATCGAAGCGAAAGCTGGTTGTCGTCATTAAAACTGTGATCCCCACGAACCGAAAAGAAGTTTGACCGTTCGGTAACCGGAAAGATCTTTTGCAGATCGTTCAGCGGTCGAAATGCGATCGGCAATCCGTTCGTTCCGGTGGTTCCGACCGGAACAGGCGCGCCGGAAAGAATAAATCGCTGCCCGATCGCACCGGGACCGATCGGCGAAATTGCGGGACAAAGACTGCCGTCGTTCGGACTGATCAGCGGATTGCTGCCCGTCAATGCCGTCGTGCCGCCGCTTGACGCAAAGAATGCGTAAGCACGCGCTCCGCAGATCGCGGTCGAATTGCCGCTGGCGATTGCCGCATTGATGATCGCTGCCTGCTGGGGCGTAAGATTTCCGAAAGTTCGTGCGATCGGATTCAAACCGGCGATCACCGGAATTGTAACGCTTGCCGTCAGATCACGTGCGACATTGCTTGTAAAAAAGCCCGACTCATCTCGCTGGCGTCTTTCGTAAGATGCAAAAAAGAATGTTTTATCTTTAACGATCGGACCGCCGATGGTTCCGCCGAATTGGGTGCGGCGGAAATCCGGGTTATCGATCGGCGCGAATGCGTTGCGCGCCTGAATGCTCTTGTCGCGGATAAATCCAAAAATATTTCCTTTGTATTCGTTCGTCCCGCGTTTTGTAACGACGTTTACAATACCGCCCGTTGCACGTCCAAATTCCGGCGCGTACGAGTTTGTGGCGATCTGATATTCCTGAACCGCTTCCTGCGAAACAGTTGTCCGCGCAGCGTTGATCGAATTATCGGTAAAATCGGCACCGTCAACCTGAACGAGCGTCGAACGTCCGCGCTGCCCGCCGATGTTCAAACCTGACGTCGGCGCGGGACCGATCGGGCGACCGTTGTCGCGTCCAACCGTTGAAACGGTCAATGCAAAGCCGGTCGCACTGCGTTCATTGATGGGAAGATTTTCGATCTTTTGTGAATCGATCGTCGTGGAAACGGTCGTTCGCGTTGTTTCGACAAGCGCGACAGCATCGATCGGAACATTTACGATTACGTCGGAAGTTCCGATCTCGATCGGAACATTCAGCTCGGCTCGCTGACCGACAGTAAGTTTAATGCCGGAAATTACAGCGGTCTTAAACGTCGAAGCCGATGCTGTTATTTCGTATTCACCTGGGGGCAAAGCAAAGATCTGGTATTCGCCGGAATCGTTCGTCGTAACAGTTCGGGAAATTCCGGTTGCGGAATTCTTTACGGTAACCGTTGCTCCGGGAACTGCAGCGCCGTTCGGATCAAGCACCGATCCGCTCAGATCGGCTGTCGACGCCTGCGCCTGGGCGAACGCGGCGGTCGCGGAAAGCATGAACACAACCGCAAGCATTAAACATTTTTCGGCTAAACCGGAAATTCGCCAAGAAAATACATTCATTAGATTTAACTCCTTATATTTGAAACTCTATTACGACCCTGTCAGTTCTTAACTACGAAGAGCGGTACACGAAATCGCGACATTTTTCGATCTTCGCCGCGTAAGGCGTTTTTACTAACACCAGATTAAATTTTTGATTCGAACTTACAGCTTGATTATGAATTGATAGACAGGGAATTTTAATCGCAAAGAGGCTTAATAATCAAGTAAAAAAACGGTTTTGATCAATTTAAGTGTTTAATTTTCTTATGGTTTTGGGCGAACGCGTCGCGGTCGAAACATATCTGCGAATTATTCGGCTCGATCTAAGGACGGAGATCGCGGTTTCGGCAAGAGTCGGAGAAAACGCGGCGTGCCGGATCAACGAACAAATTAGAAGCCGCTTTCGAAACGCAGCCGAATGCAATTCTTCATATCTTGCAAAAATCTCTTCGAACCGGCGCCGCCCCGTCGTAATGGCTGAATCAAGAATTTCCGCGCTTTCGAACGCCATCAACATTCCGCTTCCCGTAAACGGATCGATAAACGCTGAAGAATCGCCGACAGAAATTAAGCATGGAGCTGACGAAAGGTTTTTCGCTCCAAACCGGTCAAACGCGACCGCGATCCATTCGGTAACGCGTTCGGCATTGGTCAGCGCCCGCTTTGCGCCCGTGTTTGTAAACTCAGCTTCATGCAATATCCGATCAGCGTCGCCGCCGAACTCCTTCGCAAGTTCAGCACGGACGAGAAAACAATGATTCGCCAAATCGTCTTCCACAAAATTTAGTCCGCCGTAACCATCGCGAAATGAATAGATCTCGCAAACATTTCTGTCGATCGAGGCATTTTTGAAATGAGCTTTAAATCCAACAAACTTGCGCGCGCCGGTCTTTGAACTATTTCCCGATTCGCGTCTATGGAACCGTTCCAGAACCGCCGTTCGCCCGGTCGCGTCGATTATTAGATCGGCTTTTACCGAAAATGTTCTCGCGTCGGAACTTCGAAAATGAACTCCATTTACCCTGTCGTCTTCAATTTCCAATCCGGTTGCGGTCGAATCTTCAATTACCTCAACTCCGACCGACCGCGCTCGTTCCAACAAAATGTGATCCATCCGAAACCGGCTAAGCCCGAGCGCGCCGCGGTTTTCCGGATCGAAAAAAGCGCTCGGGATCGAGACATTCTTTCCCGAGTTTGAAAAGAAACGCGTTTCCGCGATCTTTTCGCCGCCGGCTTCAAATATCTCGTCGGAAACACCGAGCGAGGAAAAATGCGAGAAACATTCCGGCGATATAAACTCGCCGCATAGTTTATGGCGCGGAAAAATGTCCTTGTCCGCCAGGGTAACGTCGAAATTTTGGTTCGCAAGACGAATCGCCAGCGACGAACCAGCCGGTCCCCCGCCGACTATTAGAATTTTCCCGATCGTGTCGCCGCGCGAATTTCGCATTTGAATTTTGAAACGCTATTATACCGTGAATACGCCTGCGATCTAATCTGCTTCAGATCAATATGATCGGCGATCTTAATATGAAAATAATTCCGATCTCAGTTCCAACGCCGTTTTATGTCGGCGATGTCAACGTTTATCTGATCAAGGATGATCCGCTGACGCTGATCGACGCGGGTCCTAAAACGGATGAAGCCGCAAAAGTTCTCCGCGAAAAGTTGAAACGAAACGGCGTCGAGTTTTCGGATATCGGCAGAATTGTTCTGACACACGCTCACGAAGATCATTGCGGATTGGCAAAACGCGTTCGCGATGAATCGAAAAATGCCGAGATATTTATTCACGATTGGGAAACGGGTCATCTTTTCGGTCAGGGCGGACGGCACGAGAATTTGGAATTTATGACTCGCGCCGGCGTTCCCGGCTCTATCATTCAGGAGATGGCGCAAACGTATTCCGAAATTTCGCTGCTGACGGATTCGCTTGAAGAAAGCGATTATCGAAAATTATCCGATCAAATGGAACTTGAGTTTTCCGCCGGTTCGCTCGAAGTTCTGCATACGCCGGGACATACGCCGGGATCATGTTCGTTTATTCGAGCCGCAGACAGAACATTGATCGTCGGCGATTGTGTCTTGAAACGAATAACGCCGAATCCGATCGTTTCGCCCGATCCGATCGATCGATCGCGGCGTTTTGCTTCGCTTGGAGAATACCTCGTCAGTCTTGCGCGCATCCGATCTCATTCGCCGACATTGGTTTACGGTGGACACGGCGAACCGATAACCGATTTTGAAGAGATATTTAACCGCTATGTCCGCGCCATCGACGATCGTCAAAAAGCGGTCATCGCGCTAATCGACCGCGATGGTTCAACTGCTTTTGAAATTGCGAAGAAACTTTTTCCAAACGCTATCGGGAAAGATGTTCATCGATTTCTCGCGATATCGGAAGCGATCGCTCATCTCGATTACGCTGAAAGCCGAGGAAGAATCGGACTGGAGATCTTAGACGGCGTCGAAGTTTACAAAAAATAGACTTACGCCGGACTTTTGTGGGCACGTGCGAAATTTGCGATCCGCTCGGTCACGGTCGTTATTCCGTCGAGTCCCGGAAGCGTCTGCAGCCGCGCGGTTACGTTGCGGTCGATCCAGTCTTCGCCCTCGCGACCTTCGAAAAGTGTACCGATCGCATAAACGGATTCGTTCTCAGGCTTTGCTCCGGTTCCGACCGGTGTGTAGAAATTCTTTACGATAAAACGAGCGAGTTTTCGCGAAATACCGGATTGTTTCAGCTCGATCCGCGCTACGGAACGATAAAACGTTGCATGCGCAGATTCTTCGCGAACAATTGCCGTCAAAATTTTATTTAAGATCGGATGGTCGGCAAGTTCCATCATCCGCCTGTATCCCTGCATCGTCGACATTTCGTGGATCGCGCCAAATGCCATATGCGTTCCGGTAAATTTTTTACCGACAAGCGTTGCGACCGCAGAAAACAGATAATTCAGCGCAGTGTATGAAGCGGGAACCGAACCGTAAACTTTCTGCTGCCAATTTTCATCGGTTTCGATCCCGTATTCATTCAGGAAACGGTTTATTATCTCGCCGTGCATTAGTTCTTCAACGCCCCAGCGTTCCATAAATTTGCTGATGTGCGGATCTTTCCCGGTCGGAGTTCTCCGAAGTTCCGAATAATAAACGTCTGTCATCGTTTCGACGTCGCGCATAAAGAACAGAACCGGGATGAACTTTTTGTCCAAAGGATAATTTTTTACATCTTTCCAGTTGATTTCATCAACAAATTCCTTCGTCAAAGTTCGCGGCTGTTTCTCGTACCATTCGAGAACTTCTCGCTTTGTTTCGAAAGTCAGTTTCATAACTAAGGATTCGAGCGCATCGTTAAATCAGATTCGCTCAAGGAACTCGCAAATTATTGCTCCGACTAATTTCTATAAAGCTTTGATTGCGGATATTATAAGAGCTAAACCAAATTTGTGAAAGTTTATTTAATCTACCGCGGTTAATGTTTAGCGCGGCTCAAATGTTACAATTCTAAAAACTTCTATTTCGATCTAACTATGAAATTATTATCATTTACAATTACGCTTTTTCTCTTGGTTTCTGCTTTTTCGGGTAAAAATATTTCCTTTGACCGGTCGGACATATCCGGTGATCATTCGGACGAACTTTCCGTTGAAGGCGAAAAACATCTAAAAAATATCAGACAGCTTACTTTCGAAGGCGAAAATGCCGAAGCATATTTTTCGAGCGACGGTAAAAAGCTGATTTTTCAATCGAAACGCGATGGACGCGACTGCGATCAGATCTACACGATGAATATTGACGGTTCCGACGTCAAGATGGTTTCAAACGGTGAAGGTCGGACTACCTGTTCATATTTTTACAAGGACGACAAGAGTATTCTTTACGGTTCAACCCATCTCGGAAGCAAAGAATGTCCGCCGAACCCCGATTTTTCAAAGGGTTATGTATGGGCGATCTATCCGACATATGACATTTTTTCAGCGAAGGCGGACGGTTCAAAGATCAAACAGCTGACAAAAACCGCCGGTTATGATGCTGAAGCGACCGTTTCGCCCGATGGGAAAAAGATCGTCTTTACATCGACACGCGACGGCGACCTTGATCTTTACGTGATGGACAAAAACGGCAAGAACGTCAAACGTCTGACGACCGAGCTTGGCTACGACGGCGGCGCGTTCTTTTCGCCGGACGGAAAACAGATCGTTTACCGCGCCTATCATCCGAAAACCGAAGCCGAGATCGCTCGTTATAAAGATCGTCTCGCGAACGATCTGATAGAACCGAACAATTTTGAGATCTGGGTAATGAACGCGGACGGCACAAACAAAAGACAGGTAACAAAACTCGGCGATGCGTCGTTCGCTCCGTTTTTTACGCCGGACGGCAAAAAGATCATCTTCTGTACGAATCATTTCGCCGACGACGAACGAAAACGCAACTTTGACCTGGCGTTGATAAATGTTGACGGAACCGGACTGGAAAGAGTTACCTATTACGAATCTTTCGACGGTTTTCCGATGTTTTCGCCGGATGGCAAGAAACTGGTGTTTGCTTCGAACCGAAATGCGAAAACTCAAGGCGATACCAATGTATTTATCGCCGATTGGGTTGAATAATCAAAAGGGGAATAGGTCCGACCGATCTTAAATTTTGGATGACGGAAATTGCCGCTAATAAGATCCGGGAATGAAGGAAGAGATCTTGTATAACCAAAGCAGTATTCTCATCGCAATTCTTTTATTCGTCGTCATTGTCTTGGCGAATGAGATCGGTTTTCGCATCGGCGTTGCCATCCAAAACCGTTCCGATGAGGAGATCCGTTCGCAGACGAATGCGATCCAGGCTGGGATGTTAGGCTTGCTCGCATTGCTCCTCGGGTTTACGTTCAGCATGTCGCTGAACCGTTACGACAACCGCAGCCAGGCTGTAATTTCCGAAGCAAACGCGATCGGCACGGCGATTTTGCGGACAGAACTTCTTCCCGAACCCTTCAGATCCGAAGAAAAAGCTCTGCTTCAAAAGTATGTCGATCTTCGTATCGAGGTTGGCGGAATAGACCTGACCGAAACGGAAGCGCGCGCCGAATTTAATAAAAAAGCCGGCGCGCTGCAAAACGAGATCTGGGCGAAAGCCGTCGCGGCGACCGAGGTCGATCCGCGACCTGTAACAACAGGACTTTTTATAAGTTCGCTCAACGAAATGATCGACAGCCAGGGAAAGCGCAATGCGCTGCAGCAGATGCACGTCCCGGAAGTCGTTCTGTTTCTACTGTTTGTTGTTTTTGCGGTTTCAGGAGCGATACTCGGCTACGCGAGCGGTCTCGGCGGAAAACGCCCTGTCGTCGCGACCGTTTTGATGACTCTGCTGATCGTTTTGATCGTTTTTATAATTATCGATCTCGACCGCCCGAAACGCGGGCTCATTCAGGTGAGTCAGCAGAGCATTTTGGAATTGAAGCAGTAAACCGCGGATTGGTGTGCTATGCGAAGTCAATTTAGCATAATTTTTACTGTTTTGCTTTTGTGCCTCGCCGTCTCGGCGCAAGATGCGAAAAAATTCACCGAGTTCTCGAGAATCCCGTGCGGCGATGCCATGCAAAGACTTGATGTGTTAGCCCAGGAAATCTCCGATAAGCCGGATTCTAAAATTTATATAATTTATTACGGCGGGCGTTACAGAAGACACAACGTTTTGGACGAAAGCATCGGGCTAACATACACGAAATTATCCTATCCGCATCGCGACGATGGTTTAAATTTTGCTAAAGGCGTTCCGTTATATTTGAATTCCAGGTTTAAAATTCCGCTTGAATCGGTGGAACTCAAGGACGGCGGTTTTCGCGAAAGAACATCGCTTGAGATTTGGAGAATCGATCGCGGCGCTGAGCTTCCGTCGACGGAGCCGTCCATTCCGGAAACTGCCGTACGGTTTAGAACGGACAAGCCTTACCGCGTTCCGATCTATGCTGACTGTTACAGCGGTTACGACAACTTTTAATTATTATGAGAAAGAATTTATTTAGTTTTTTATTAGTCCTATTTTTACTGACCGGCGTTTCGGCGCAAAAATCCAAACCTTCGAAGGAAGAAAAACGGCTTCGTTCGCACGTCGCGTATCTTGCATCTGAAAAGCTCGAAGGCAGAAAGACCGGCGAAACCGGAGCGACCTATGCGTCGGGTTATATCGCCAATAAATTTGCGGCGTATAAGCTGAAACCGGCTGCTTCGCTGAACACTTTTATGCAGACGTTCCCGTTCGTTACGGGCGTCGAATTGTCTCTGAAAAATCAGCTTTCGATAAATAATTCAAAACTGAACATCAAGACCGATTGGATGCCGGTCGGATTTTCTGCAAATTCCGATCTGCCGAATGTTCCGGTCGTTTTCGCCGGTTTCGGGATCGCTGCTGCCGAACAAAAATACGACAGCTACGATGGCATTGATATTAAAAATAAGATCGCGCTTGTATTCGAAGGAACGCCGGACGAAGGCGGACCGCGGTCGCCGTTCGCACGGTTTGCCGATGCTCGCGCCAAAGCTAAGATCGCCGCTGACAAAGGTGCCGCGGGACTCATTTTAATATCTGCCGAAGAAGAATTTTCTAAGCATAAATACGCAAAGCTTGATTACGATCAATCGCTCGGTGAGGCTTCGATCCCGGTAATGATCATTTCGAGGCAAGCGGGTGCGAAACTCCTCGGTGAAAAGGACTTAAATTCGCTGAATGAGCTTGAAAAATGGATCGCGATGCGCAAGGACGCGCCGGAGAGCATCGATATCAAGCTTGCCAACCGACCGAAATTGAACGCGCAGGTAACGGTCGATCTGCCGAAAAACACGGCGCAGGGCTATAACGTGATCGGAGTTTTGGAAGGTCGCGATGCGGTTTTGAAAAACGAAGCGATCATTATCGGCGCGCATTACGACCACCTCGGTCGCGGCGGAAAATCTAGTCTTGATCCGAATTCGAAAGACGTCCATCACGGCGCTGACGACAACGCTTCCGGAGTCGCTGCGATGCTCGAACTCGCGCGGCAATTCAGAAAAGACAAAAACAACAAACGCACGATAATTTTCATCGCGTTCGGCGGCGAAGAAGAAGGACTTCTCGGGTCAAAGGCTTATGTCAATAATCCCGTTTTTCCGCTCGATAAAACCGTGGCGATGATAAATATGGATATGGTCGGGCGACTTAATGAAAATAAATTAACAATCGGCGGAATCGGAACGGCAGCTGAATGGAACGATCTTATCAATACTAAAAACGCGAAATTTCCTGTAAAAATGACCTTTGCTAAAACTTCTTCCGTCGGAAGTTCAAACGGTGAAAGCGATGTTTCAAATTTTGCTCTTCAATTAAATCAGGACGGTTTTGGACCGAGCGATCATTCATCATTTTACGGAAAGCAAATTCCCGTGCTTTTCTTTTTCACGGGAACGCACAGCGATTATCACAAACCTTCGGACACATCGGACAAGATCAATTATCGGGGTTTAGAAAAGGTAACGGAATTTGTCGGCGATATCGTCAGATCGATCGATCAAAATCCGACAAGACCGACCTACACGCAGGCGCAGAGTTCGGGAACGATGGGCGGCAGAAGCGGCGGTTTTAATGTTTCGCTCGGAACGGTTCCGGGGTACGCGGACAGCGCGAACGACGGTTTAAGCCTTGACGGAGTCCGTGACGGCTCGCCCGCGGCAAAAGCGGGCGTGAAGGCAGGCGACAAAATAATTAAGCTTGCCGGTCGCGACATCAAGAATATTTCGGATTACGTTTTCGTCCTCGGCGAAATGAAGGCGGGCGAAGAATACGAGATAGTCGTTGTTCGCGGTGCCGAAACATTGACTTTGAAAATAACTCCGGAAGCCAGAAAATAAAGATTGGAGCGTAAGCGGCTCGCTTGCACCGGCGCGAAAGCGGCGGAAACGGCGTTTGAGATCGAATCGAGTTGCTGCCGGAGAAGTTTTTTTCGCGCTTTCGCGCTCATTGCAAGCGAGGACGCTTGCGCTCCAGTCGTTGCTTAAGCTCCAGTCGTTGATTTCGCTCCGGTCATTTTTAAAATGGTTTTAATAGCATTCTCTAAATTTCACGGTTTCGGTAACGATTACATCGTCGTCGAGGACGAGCGGCTCAGCGGCGTTTTAGATGTTTCGGAACTTGCGCGTCGAATTTGCGAACGTAACACAGGCGCCGGCGCGGACGGCATTGCGATTATTAAAAAAATTAACGGATCGGAAGCCGATTATTCATGTCGAATCGTCAATCCCGACGGCAGCGAAGCCGGATTTTCCGGAAACGGAACGCGGTGTGCGGTCGCGTATCTTTACTATAAAGACCTTTGGTCGGACAGGAATTTAAGGCTAGAAACTAAAAGTGGAATAAAACTTTACGAATTTCTGACGCAAGATCAAAATACCTTTTGGTTCAGTGCCGAACTTGGAAAACCAAATTTCGATCTTCCGAAATCTCCCGTTTTTGAAGCGGAATTTGGCGGCAAATCTTACACTCCGGGAATAATTACGAAGAGTCTTTGGGACGAAGACGAGTTCGTAAGCTTTTTGTATGTAAATGTCGGAAATCCGGTAGTGTGCCTTTTTGTTGAAGAGAACGCAGATTTCGACCAATTTGACTGGCGCAGAACCGGAGCTGAGATCGAATCTTTTACAGATGCGTTTCCCGAACGAACGAATGTTGTTTTTATAAAAATCTTAGATCGGGAAAATATCCAAATCCGCATCTGGGAACGCGGCGCGGGCGAAACATCTTCGTCCGGAACATGCTCCATCGCAGCGGCGGTCGCCTCCGTTTTTATCGGCAAAACCGACAGAAAAGTTTCGGTTCACGCGGAAGGCGGAACGACCGAAGCCGTCTGGCGCGAAGATGACGAAATGATGATTACAGGACGCGCGGATCTCGTTTTTTGCGGCGAGTGGCTGAGTTAGGTCAGAACCATCTGCGGTAGCGGATGGTTAAACGCTGTAATAGACAATCTATTAAATTAAAAGACACCAAACTTAAACCGTCCCCTACCGCAGACGGTTCTGACTTTTATTATGAAAAAATTTATCACAATTGCGTTTTTATTCATTTTCTCCGTTTCAATTTCCGCTCAAAATCCATATTTCCCCAAAACGCTGAATATGCGTGATCAGGCGCAGGTGATTGATCGCTGGCTTAATGAAAGGATCGAAACCGTTTTGCCCCAAATTATGCGTCGAAGCGGTGTTGATATGTGGGTGATCGTTTCGCGCGAATACAATGAAGATCCGGTTTTGAAGACTTTTCTACCTTCGACCTGGCAATCGGCGCGGCGCAATACGATGCTCGTCATTTACGATCCGGGCGAAGGCAAAAGACTCGAAACTAACGCGATGGCGCGTTATGCGGTCGGAAAAATGTTTAAAAAGATTTGGGAACCGGAAAAACAGCCCGATCAATGGAAAGCGTTAGCGGAATTCATTGCAGCGAAAAATCCGAAAAAGATCGGCGTAAACAAATCTGAATATTTTGCGCTCGCTGACGGTATTTCTTCGATGCAATACGATCAATTGATAAACGCACTTCCGGCAAACTTAAAACCGCGCGTAGTTTCCGCCGAAAATGTCGCCATCGGCTGGCTTGAAACTCGGACGGAAAGCGAAATGGCGGTTTATCCGCAGATCGTTCGGATGGCGAAACAGATCATTGCCGAAGGTTTTTCGGAAAAAGCGATTCAGCCCGGCGTAACAACAACCGATGATGTCGTCTGGTGGTATCGTGATCGAATCCGCGAACTCGGTTTTACGACGTGGTTTCATCCGTCCGTTTCGATCCAAAGAAAAGATCCCGAATCTTTCGAACATCTCCGCGCATTTTCCGACCGTCCCGAGGATCAGGTGATTTTGCCCGGCGATCTGCTTCACGTTGACTTTGGAATCACGTATCTGCGTCTGAATACCGACACTCAGCAGCATGCTTATGTTCTGAAATCAGGCGAAAAAGAAGCCCCAAAATTTTTGCAGGATGCATTCAAAAAAGGAAATCGTGTTCAAGACATTTTGACGGGAAATTTCAAAAGCGGATTGACCGGAAATCAAATTCTCAAAAACTCGCTCGCGCAATGTAAAACCGAAAACCTGAAATGCACAATTTACACGCATCCGATCGGTTTTCACGGACATGCCGCCGGAACGACCATCGGGCTCTGGGATCAGCAAGGCGGAGTTCCCGTCAACGGCGATTATCCGCTTTACCCGATGACCGCGCATTCGATCGAACTAAACGCCGGAGTTTTCATCGAAGATTGGAAAAAAGAGATCCGGATAATGCTAGAAGAAGACGCCTTTTTCGACGGCGAAAAGGTTTGGTATATCGACGGCAGACAGACGGAATTGATGACGATTCCACGAGAATTGAAGCCGAATCGGTAGAAATTATTTAAGGATTTTATGAGTTGGAGTCTCGCTTTAGCCGGCGTATCCGACCGTTTGATTTTCGCGGAAATTAGCGCTCTTCGGACGGGAAATCTCTAAGCGCCATTTTCCGGCTTTGACCTAATCGAAACTGAATACTTCCGCCGGGAATTTTCACTAAATTTATTAGTTGATTTTGGTTTTGATCAATTCGAAAAGAAATTTCTGCTGTTTTTCGTTTTACGATTTCGACCGCTTTTTCCATTTTCGCCAACAAAAACAGTTTCAAATTCATAGCTTGTCGAATGAAATTTCATAAATCATTGAATAACGCCGCGAAAGCTTTTTCTGTGAAGCGGACACGCGCCGAATTGTTTGATCGCTTCAAAATGCACTTTCGTGCCGTATCCGGCGTGTTTCTCAAAACCGTATTC
Organism: Pyrinomonadaceae bacterium; assembly: GCA_026129865.1. Lineage (GTDB taxonomy): Bacteria > Acidobacteriota > Blastocatellia > Pyrinomonadales > Pyrinomonadaceae > JAHCHG01. Next base: position 12,698 of record JAHCHG010000008.1, on the reverse strand, counting down.
GGGATAAATTTCGGCAAAGTCTTTCATCAGATTATCACGATAAACTTTCGCAATGATCGAAGCGGCGGCGATGGAGGCGGAAACGGAATCGCCTTTGATAATTCCTTTTTGGGGAAGATCTATGTTTTTTAGTTGGAGCGCGTCAATTAACAGAAAATCGGCTTTTAATTTTAAGTTTTGAACGGCGAGGATCATCGCTTTTCTGGTAGCTTCCAAAATGTTTATGCGGTCGATTTCTTCGGCTTCGATCTGTCCGATGGCGTAAGCCAAAGCGTTTGTTTTAATTTCTTCGGCAATGATCTCGCGCTTTTTAGCGGAAAGTTTTTTTGAGTCGTTCAAAAATTCGGGCAAAGGTTTCGAAAGATCCAAAATTACTGCGCCTGCAACAACGGCACCCGCCAAACATCCGCGCCCGACTTCATCAACTCCGGTAACGAACTTAAAACCTTCGGCATTTGCCTGCCGTTCAAAATCTAATCCGATGGTTAGATCGCTATTTGCTGTTAGTGATTTGCGAATGATCTTATCTGGATTTGCAGAATTCAAACTGGAACTAAAAATAATTCGGACTAGATAAAAGATAATAGATGATAACCGAAAGATAAAGACGAATAGCTTTCATCTCTAATCTAGCCGGTTATCATCTATTCCGAAGTGCTGTGAACATAATTGTGCGAACTAAGTTAAAGGCTGTAAGACCGCAAATTTAAATAGGCTTTATGCTGTTTCTTTCTTCGCTTTTCCGCGTGTATCGCGCTCTTGAATTCGAGCGGCTTTTCCGCGAAGTTCACGCAAATAGTAAAGCTTCGCACGGCGGACTTTCCCGCGGCGAACTACGTCGATGTGATCGATGACAGTCGCGTGAAGCGGAAAAATACGCTCGACGCCCACGCCGAAGCTGATCTTACGAACGGTAACGGTTTCACGTGCGCCGCCGTGTTTTTTCGCGATCACGATGCCTTCGAAAGCCTGCAGACGTTCCTTGCCGCCCTCGGTAATGCGAACATGTACGCGAATGTTGTCGCCCGGCTGAAAGCTCGGAACGTCTTCTTTTAATTGAGTTTGCTCAATGCTGTCTAAACGGTTCATATTATTTTCGGAGAGAGGTGAGCGTTCATAAAGTTTTCCGGTGAAAACCTCGAACTAATCACATCATCCATTCTCCTTAGTTAATAGATCTTTTCTGTTCTTTTCTGTTTTTTCCAGCGCTTTTCGGCGCCGCCATTTATCGATTTCGGCATGATTGCCGCTTAAAAGTACTTCCGGAACTTCCATACCGCGAAATTCACGCGGCTGCGTATAGTTCGGAAAATCTAAAATTCCATCCGAAAACGAATCGTTCTCCGCAGAAGTTTCACTTCCAAGCGCTTCCGGCAAGAGACGCGTGATCGCATCTACCACTACCAAAGCCGCCGGTTCGCCGCCCGATAGAACGTAATCGCCTATCGAAATCTCTTCGTCGACAAGCGCGTCAGTAACACGTTCGTCGATGCCTTCATACCGACCGCAGATCAGGATCAAATGTTCGATCTCGGTCGAAAACTCGCGCGCAACCCTCTGTTTGAACACTCGTCCCTGGGGCGAAAGCAGAACGACCCTTGTTCCTTTTGGAAACCCGGTTCGATCCGAAGTCCCCAATAAATTTTCAATTGCGGCAAAAACCGGCTCGCATTTGAGAACCATTCCGTCGCCGCCGCCGAATGGTCTGTCGTCGACAGTTCTATGCTTGTCGGAAGTAAACTCACGAAGATCGACCGCGTTTATTTCGACAATTCCTTTCGCTTTCGCCCGACGAATGATGCCGAAATCGAAAACTTCGGTAAAAAATTCGGGGAAAATTGTCAAAATATCGATCTTCATGCGAGCACTTTTTTGGCGCGTTGCGCTCATTGCGGACCGGCTGCCCGCGCTCCGTCTAAAAATCCAAAAGTCCGTCAGGCGGATCGATCTTGATCAACCGGTCTTCTATGTCGATCTCAACGCAAATGGCTGCGGCAAAAGGCACAAGATAGTCTCGTTTTGCATTCTCTTCGTCTTCGACAACCAGAATTTCCGTTCCGCCCGTTCGCATGACCTCGCGAACCTTTCCGAGTTGTCTTCCTTCGACAGTTTCAACGCGGCATTGCTGAAGTTCCCAGTCGAAATATTCGTCCGGTTCGAGTTCGACGGCTTCATCTTCGCTAATCGAGATCAGCGAATCGCGGAGAGTTTCTGCCGATTCGATCGAATCGAAATTCTTGAATTTCAAGACGATACGGTCCTTCTGAAACCAGAATTTTTCCAGCTCGATCTCCGTTTTCTGACCTTTCGGCGAAACTGCGAAAACTTTCTTTAAATTTTCAAATCTGTCGGGATAATCGGTCAGCATTTCCGCGACCGTTTCTCCGCGAAGCCCGCGCGTTCGCAGAATCTTTGCGATTGCGACAAGTTCTTCGCTCATTTATCCTTCCAACACATTCAGCGAAAACCGGCGTCCCTGTTTCTGTCCGGCAAAAAACAGCAGACTTCTGATCGCTTTGATCGTTCGTCCCTGCCGACCGATCAAACGTCCCATATCGCTTTCCGCAACACGAACTTCGATCACGGTCGTTTTTTCGCTGACCGTTTCCGTAATTTCGACCTCGTCCTTGTTGTCGGCAAGCGCGCTGACGATCTTTTCGACGGCGTTTTTCATAATCAATTTTATTAAAGTTTAAGCGCCGGCTTTGTCAGCGTCAGATTTTCCATCGTCAGCCGCATCGGCATCCGATTTTCCGTCTTCAGCTTTATCGGCGTCCGATTTTCCATCATCTGCTTTATCGGCGTCCGATTTTCCGTCATCGGCAGCGTCCGCGTCCGACTTGCCTTCCGCAGCAGCGTCGTCTGCCGGAGCAGCCTCAGCACCTGTTTCTTCTGCAGATTCAGCTTCAGCAGGTGCAGCAGCTTCCGCGGCAGCATCGGCTTCAGCTTTTTCGGCGGCAGCTTTTTCAGCAGCTTCCTTCTCAGCTTTTTCTTTTTCAGCGGCTGCTTTATCGGCTTTCGCTTTCAGTTCAGCAGCTTTTTTAGCTTCTTTCGCTTCGATGCGCTTCTGATCACGTTCAGTTTTTTCCTCTTCGGTCATGCGCGGATTATGCTTGATCAGGCTCGCAACTGTTTCCGAAGGCTGTGCACCGACGCTCATCCAATATTCGATCCGGTCGTGATTTAAATTGATCTCCGCCGGTTCGGTCATCGGATTGTAAGTGCCGAGATTTTCCAAATATTTGCCGTCGCGTTTCGAACGTTTTTCCTTTACGATCACGCGGTAAAACGGAGCTTTTTTCGCTCCCATTCTCATTAATCTGATTGCTAACATATTTAATAATGGATAGTTAATAGTTGATAGCTGATAGTCAAAAAAAATTAACCTTTATCAACTATCAATTATTTTCTCCTTTTCTTGTGCCTTTTCTTTTTCTTTAACCGTTTGCTTAACGAATCGGTTGCCTCGTCATAACTGTTGTCAAAATCCGGTTTTGAACCGCCGCCGAACATTCCGCCCAATCCGCCGCCGAGCATGTTTCCAAGCCCGCCGCCAAGTCCGCCCATCGCGCTTCCCGCGAGTTTTGAGAAAAGTCCGCCGCGGTTCATCTGCTGCATCATTTTCTTCATCTGTTCGTACTGCCGCAAAAGCTGGTTAACCTCAGCGATGGTTTTACCCGAGCCGTTCGCGATGCGTGTTTTCCGGCTGGCGTTAATGATCTTATGGTCGCGGCGTTCCTGTTTGGTCATCGAATCGATGATCGCTTCAGTACCTTTCAGCTGAACTTCGACCTGTTCGGACTGTTCGTCCGTCATCTGCAAACCGCCGGTCATTTGTTCCGGCAGCATTTTCATCAATTTTGACATCGACCCGAGCTTTTTCATCTGCCCGAGCTGTGCGCGAAAATCTTCCAGCGTAAACTGGTTGCTCGTCATTTTTTCGAGCTGTTTTTTCGCTTCCGTTTCGTCGATCTTGCCCTGGACTTCTTCGATCAGCGACAGAACGTCGCCCATTCCGAGAATTCTTTGAGCAATTCTGTCCGGATAGAACGGTTCGATAGCGTCGTATTTTTCGCCGACACCGACGAATTTCACAGGCTGTCCAATAACCTGTTTGATCGAAAGCGCCGCGCCGCCGCGCGCATCGCCGTCCATCTTTGTCAAAACAACGCCGGTAATGCCTACGCGTTTATGAAATTCTTCCGCCGAGCGCACCGCGTCTTGACCGGTCATCGCATCTGCCACGAACAAAACTTCAACCGGTTTGGTCTCCGCCTTGATCTTTTCGAGCTCGTCCATCAGCTCGTCATCGATATGCAGGCGACCGGCAGTGTCAATGATCAGCGTGTCGTATCCGACTTCTTCCGCGTGCTTCATAGCACCACGGACAAGGGTTAACGGGTCGTTTGTTTCACGATCCTGAAAAACCGCCTGTTTAACCGCACCGCCGACAACTCTAAGCTGTTCGCGCGCCGCGGGACGATAAACGTCGACCGAAACAAGAAGCGGTTTGCGCTCCTGATTATCCGCAAGCCATTTGGCGATCTTACCCGTCGAGGTCGTTTTACCCGAACCCTGAAGTCCGACGATCATCACGACATTCGGAATCTGTTTTGTAAAAACAAGCCGAGAACTCGTTCCGCCGAACAGATTTACAAGTTCGTCATAAACGATCTTGACGACCTGTTCATGCGGTTTAAGATCCTGCCAAACTTCCTGACCTTCCGCCTTTGCGCGAACCGCTTCGACGAAATCTTTGGCGACTTTATAATTGACATCTGCTTCGAGCAGCGCCATTCGAATCTCTTTTAAAGCCGCATCGACATGCTCCTGCGTAAGCTTTCCTTCACCCCGCAGATTCTTTAACGTACTCTTTAATTTGTCGGACAGCGACTCAAACATATAAAGACAATTCAGGCATTAGAGCCGAAACTATAAATACTAATTGGGTATTAGGGATGTGTCAAGAATAGCTAGGCAGAAACAGGGCTTTAGGAAAATTGACGATATCTGCAGATGTCGCTAGAATGGTGTCAGTTCTGATGATTAGTTTCTCAGAACTAACAGGGATCAATAAAACATTGAGCCGTCAAAGTCAGGAATTCTGTCCTGGATTTTGGCGGCTCGTTTCGTTTAAGTTTAAATTTATGGAGTCAGCAAATGCCCTCATTAGCACCAATTAAACAAAAGGATCTAATTCGCAATCTACGCAAACTTGGCTGGGAGGGTCCATTTTCGGGCGGGAAGCATCCGCAAATGCAAAATGGTTCGAGGACCTTAACAGTTCCAAATCCGCATCGTGGGGACATATCAATCCCATTGTTGCGGCGAATTCTTCGGCAGGCTGAAATTAGTATAGAAGACTGGCAAAAACTTTAATTACACAGGGTCAGGCTACGCGTTCGATTTTTAACTTGATGTTATTTATTTCCGGCACATCAAGGTTTCTCGAAATTCTAAAGAAAAGCCATTCTTCTAGAACCTCTTCCAATTCATCCCGACATTGTTCCAAAGTTTCAGCATTCGCCCAAACACCTTGAAAACCGGGAATTTCGCCGTAAAAAGTCCCGTCGTCTTCTAAAATTTCGTAATGCGCTTTTTTCAGCGCCGCTTTGATGTAGTCGGTCAACATTTCTTTACTCAATATTTATCATCGACAACTGGCTGCCGGTCTTCCATGTCAGAATTCTTCCAGTTTGCTTACTCTACCTTTTCTGCCGCCGAACTTTCAACTAAATTTCGCTGGATCGCGGCGACAACGGTTTCAATTTTCACATCTAAAATACATCTCGGCTCGTCAAATTCTTTGCAAAAATAGCCTGCACAAGGCTGGCAAGAAAATTTTTCGAATACAATTTCATTTGGCGCGTCTGTCCATGGATGCCAGTGTTCACGGTTTGAGGAACCGAAAATAACAATGCTCGGTGTTCCGACGGCTGCTGCGATATGAGCAATTCCCGAGTCGTTCCCGACAAATATCCGCGAACGCGCGGCAAGCGCCGTAATTTCCGGAAGCGACAGATCGTCAAAACTTGACAGCGGCGAATCCGCCAATTTCTCTAATCGTTGGAGTACTGCATTTTCCTTTCCGGTGGCGACCGCGACGGGATGAATGTCCTTGTCGGATAAATAATCACAGACCTTTGCGAAGTTTTTCGTCGCCCATTGTTTCGTCGAAAAAGCTGCGGCGGGATGAATGAGCGCGAGTTTTGCGTTTCCGTCGATTCCCCTGGAAATCAACTTGTCGTTAACAGTTTTTCTCGCGTCATCTGTTACAGTCAAACGGGTTTTCGGTCGGTCGTCCACGGGCACGCCGATAAAACCCAGAAGCGCGAGCTGTTGTTCGGCGGAATGCGTTTTTTCCTTTTTCCAATAATCGGAAGCCGACGAAAGGCGATGATTGTAAAGGAAATTATATTGATAATTTTCATATCCGATCCGGTATTTCGCCCCGCTCGCGCGGACAAAAAAACCGGCAGTCGTGCCGCCGTGCAGGTTTATCGCAATGTCATATTTAGTCTTTCTGATCTTTCGCGCCAGGCGGAATCGTTCTTTAACGACGTTTGAGGCACTCAAAACATTATCGACCGCCGGAAATCCGTCCAACAGCGGTGCGACCCAATCTTCGAGCAAAATATCGATCCGCGCGTTAGGCAAAAACCGGCGGAGCGCGATCAGCGAAGCCGTCGACAAAACCGTATCGCCGATTGAACGCAGACGAACAACGAGCACCTTATCAACTTTTTGCCAATCGATCGGGTTCATTGGGACTGGAATCTCCCGGGTCTAGCGAGACTTGCGAGTCTAGCGAGTCCATATAGTCTGGCGAGTCGACGGAGTCCCATACTTGAACGACCCGAAAGACTCGCAAGACTCGCAAGACTCGCTAGACTCGCCAGACTCGCCAGACTCAATCGACTCGCCAGACTCATCCGACTATTCCTCAACCGTCGCTTCTTCGATCAACATCACAGGAATCTCGTCGCGGATCGGATAAACCAAGCTGCATTCAGGGTTTACGCATTTCAAACTGCTTTGATCGTCTTTGATTTTTACTTCCGACTTGCATTTCGGACAGCGTAAAATTTCCAAAAGTTCGGGGCTAATTGCCATATTAAATTTACTCCGCTTAAAGTTAATGATTCTCGATTTTACATCAATCGCAAGCTACTTCATAAGGCGCAAAACTGACGCGAATCAAACGAAAAAGGCGAAGACTGACAAAAGCCTTCGCCAATTTGTCTAATTTACCTGCTTATTATTCGCTCGCCTCGACCTTCGTTCCGCATTCGTTGCAGAATTTAGCACCGGCATTAAGTTCAGCCTGGCAGTTCGTGCATTTTTGTTTTTCCTGCGACGAACCGCATTCCGAACAGAACTTCGCTCCTTCGCGAAGCTCGGCTCCGCATTTTACACACGGAACTTTCGAAACTTCCATTTTTCCGCCGCAATCGCCGCAAAATTTTGTTCCCGGAGCATTCGCTTTTCCGCATGTCGGACAGGAAATGGATTGATTCGACTGACCTTGTCCCTGACCGCCGCCCTGCGCCTGTTGACCAAAGGCATTTGCCATCTGACCGCCGACGGCAAATCCGGCTCCGAGTCCAGCGCCGAGTCCGGCGCCGCCGCCTTCGTTCTGAGCAGCGTCGCGAAGCGCGTCCGCAGCCTGAAACTGCATATATTTCTGAGCGTCGCCCAGAGCGCCCATCGAAGCGCGTTTGTCCATCGCCTCTTCGACTTCCGGCGGAAGACTTACGTTCTCGACATAAAACTTAGTAACCTCAAGCCCGTATGAGCTGAAATCCACGTTGATCTTTGCGCGGATCGCTTCGCCGATCTCTTTATACTGCGCCGCGAGATCCAACGCCGGAATTTTCATCTCACCGATCGCGTCGGAAAATTCGGTAACGATCGCGCGTTTCAATTGCTCGTCAATATCTTCGGTATCGAAATGCGCATTCGTACCGGCAACTTCCTTGATAAATGTCGACGGATCAGCTACGCGCAGGCTATAAGCACCGAATGCACGCAGGCGAACGATGCCGAAATCGGAATCGCGAAGCATGATCGGATTCGAAGTGCCCCATTTCATATCGGTAAATTGTTTTGTATTAACAAAATAAACTTCCGATTTGAAAGGCGAATTAAATCCGTATTTCCAAGCGCCGAGCTTTGACAGAATCGGCGTATTGCCGCCGTCGATCGTGTATTTTCCCGGACCGAAAACGTCGGCGACTTGTCCTTCATGAACAAAGACCGCCGCCTGCGACTCACGGACGATCAGCTGCGCACCGTTTTTGATCTCCTGTCCGTGAACGGGAAACCGGTAAAGGATCGTATCTTTCGATTCATCCAGCCACTCGATGACCTCAATAAACTGATTCAACGCTTCGTTTTTTACTTTATCCCAAATTCCCATTCTATCGATCTCCTTTCATTTCTTGTTTCTGCTGATTTTTCTACGAATAATTACCGTTTAATGTTCTGATAATAGCCTAAAATCTATCGCTTACCAAATTTACGAACAGGCAAACTGCATTTAGAAATTATCAGTCGATTATCCAGATTTTCGAACGCAAAATCCATTTTTTTCTGTCAATGACATCGCTTGAATGTTTTCGACTTCCATTGTGGACTTTTGACGGAATCGTAAACCACTGAATTCTCTGTTGTTTCAACGGAATCCGTATGTATGTCTAATGCTTAGGTTTACAAGTTGCCTTATGGTCATGTGCCGATCCCCATTAATCGTTTTTATTATCCTTCGGAGGCTCAGTAATATGTTTAATCGATCATCGATCTTCTCAGCATTTGCACTCGGTTTCATCACACTCTTTTTTTCAACTAATCTCTTTGCTCAGGGAACCACCGGTTCGATCGAAGGAACCGTCAATGACGCAAGCGGCGCGGTCGTGCCCGGTGCGTCAATAAAAATTGTAAGCGCTTCGAATACAAGTGGATTTTCCAAGATGATCACCACTAGCGAATACGGCAGATTCATTCTACCCGCGATTCCGGCAGGAACCTATGAATTGCGGGTTTCTAGCTTAGGATTCATCACCGGCATTTTCAAAGTCGACGTTTATAGCGATTCCCGCACACAAATGGCGATTGTATTGGAGATTCCAACATTTGGGCATCCCAAATCGTACAGTAAAGATTCATTTACTGGTCCATCACCCGATCTCCGATACGCATTTCTGCATCCTCGGATTCAAAAACTTCCCGTCGGCACAACTTTCCCCTCGCTTTTAACATTCATTCCGAACGTTCGCTCGGAACCGCTCGTCGGCGGGTTTCAAATCGACGGCGGCTCGGGCTCGGACAATACGTTTTTTATTGACGGACAGGAAGTCACGAACTTTCGCAGCGGCGAGTTGGACGCCAACAACGAACTGCCGTTTGAACTCATCAGAGAAGCTCAGGTCAATGCCGCCGGAATAAACGCCGAATTTTCCGGCGCGCTCGGAGGCGTTATAAACGTTGTAACGAAAGGCGGCAACGATAATTGGCGTGGAAATTTTGGCTTTTCGCTCTCGCCCGCAAAACTGCAGGGTAGACCGAACTTGATTCTGAGCCGCTTCGGTTCAGGCGCCGGACAGATCGAATTTTTTCAGCCGAACAAGGACGATTCAACCGCTTATTTTCCGTCTGCGACTCTCAGCGGTCCGATCTTGAAGGAAAAATTCTGGTTCTTCGGATCCTATTCGCCGCAGATCTATTCGAATAAGCGGACGATCGGTTACTTTTCGAGTTCCGATCCGACGAATCGTACAGTTACGGAATCGGTAGAATATAAAGCGAAAGTTCGCACCGATTTCGCCTATTTCCGGTTGGATGCCCAGCCGGTCAAACGGCTTCGAATGATGGGAACGTTCCTCTACAATCCGATCGATCAAGATGGAATTTTGCCGTCTGCGGCAGAAGGCTTGGGCGGCGTTCCGCAATCGTTCGGCGGTTTGCGCGGTGCGGCGCTGCTCGCAACGCGCGGCGGAAGACAAAATGCGAACACGGTCAACGGGCAGGTAAGTATTGACGCGACAAAAAACTTTTTGATCAATTTCCGCGCTGGTCGTTCGTTTTTGAACGAAAAACTCAACAGTTACGGGCTTCCGCGAACCACTCGATACATTTGCAGCACGTCCGGCAGCCCTGCAAACGTTCCCGGCTCAAACTGTTCGCGCGGCTTTCAAAACACCTCAAACAATTTTGTCCGCGATCGAGAGGTTTCTAAGCGCACAACTTTCGGCGCGGACGCTTCGCTCTACGGGATCGAACTTGGCGGACGCCACATTTTCAAATTCGGGTACCAATACAACCATATTTCCAACGATATTGCAGAAGGATATGTCGAGGCGGGAATCGTCAATCTTTTTTATAACATTCCGATCAGCACATTGATCGGACTGACTCCGACGCCGGGCAATCTGGGTTCGGGATTTCTGCAGCGGTTCGGTTCGGTCGGCGAATCGTCTAACAGGAACCAAGCCCTGTTTGCTCAAGATTCATGGAATATCGGTAGGCTTTCGTTAAATCTGGGAATTCGTTTTGAGAACGAAAACACGCCCGATTACGGAAAAGATGACGGCTTCAAATTTGGATGGGGCTACAAGATCGCGCCGCGCGTCGGCGCAGCGGTCGATGTATTAGGTAACGGCAAGACAAAGCTTTTCGGCAATTTTGGCTGGCATTTCGACCGGCTGAAGTTCGAAGCTTTCCAAGGCAATTTGTCGCAGTTCTTTTATCGCGATTATTTTGAAATTCTTCCTTCGCGAGGTGCGTCGTATACCAATTACACTCCGGAAAGAATTCTCGGCGGTAATATCGACAAGCCTTTCGGCGAATGTCCGATCATCAACTCAATGGGATGGTCTGTTTGCCAGCTCAACTTCTTTATCCCGAGCCAGATAATTATTCCAACATTTGACCCGACGCTTTTCGATCCCGAAATAAAACCGACGCGAACCGAAGAATTTACCGTCGGATTCGAACAGAAGCTCGGCAATCTGTCTTCTCTGACGGGACGCTATATTCGAAGAAACCTGAAAAACCCGATCGAGGACATCGGATTTTTCAACGCGCAGGGCAGCGAACAGCGTCTTATCGGAAATCCGGGACAAGGTGTTGTGTGCAGAGTTACGCGCGATGCCGGCTACCCATGTCCAAAAGCCGAACGACGGTATGACGCTTTAGAAGTAATTGTCGATAAACGACATCCGAGATTTTTCTTCAACGTCAATTACACATACAGCCGATTGAAAGGAACTTACTCCGGTCTCACGAGTTCGGACGAACTCGGTCGTTCGGCACCGAACTCGACCAGATATTTTGACCTTCCGTCAAGCGGTTTTGACGCCAACGGAAATTCGGACTCCGGCAGGCTTGCGACCGACAGACCGCATGTTTTCAAGGCTTTCGGCGGTTATGTGTTCGATTGGGCGGATAATTTGGTAAACCGCACTACGGTTTCGGCATTTACAACGGTTCAATCCGGCACACCATTGACAACGATGTACAGCCTTTACGGTTTACAGCAATCGATCCTTTTCGGGCGCGGCGACCTCGGGCGGACGGGAACATTTTCGGAAACCGATCTGATGGTCAGTCATCAATATAATTTCGGACAGGACAACAGATTTTCGCTTGAGCCTTTCATCGTTCTTCACAATCTTTTCGACGAACGCAATGTTCTAAGCCGTCAAACCTCGATCAGCATTACGGATTTCCGATCGACCGTGTTAACTCAAAGCGGCTGCACGACTTGCGGCAGTCAGCCCGATGTTTACAACACCATTTTCAACAAAGACGGGATTCGGCAATTTGTTCAAAACTATCTGAATGCGCGCGGCGTCAGCTCGTCGGGAATTAGAAACGATTACAACGCGTCGAACCTCTTTCAGACCGGGCGTTCCGTGCGGCTTGGAGTTAAATTCAGCTTTTAAGGCTGCTTCGATCCTGTCCTGGCAAAATAGAACCAGATCGAAAGCGCAGCGACCATAAACGCCGCGCCTGCGCAATCGATCATGACGTCGTAAACCGTTCCGGTGCGCTGCGCGTTGAAACTCTGGTTATATTCGTCAAACGATGCAACCGCGGCGGCAAAAGCGAACGCGAAAATTTGCCAGTATTTTTGAACGAAAGATCTTGACGACGTCCAAAACGCCCGCGAAGCAAGGAACGCAAGTATCGCATATTCAACAAAATGCGCGGCTTTGCGAATGTAACCGTGATAGATCGTTATCATCTCCGCCGGCGTGTTGGGGAAAATCCATTCGAGAAACGGTCTAATAAACCGCGAAGTGTGGTTCATCGAGCCCGCCGTCGATGACGCAAAAAAGATCACGCCGACCCATAAAATAAGCGGCGCGTAACGAACGACACGCCGCCAGTTGTTCGATTTTGTCGAAAACGCCATTGGCTTAATATGTTCGCGGCATATTCTCCATCTGCCCCATCACCATCGGGACAACCCCGATCGAAGCGATGATTCCGCCCGCGATCATCAGTATCAGCGGAACCCAGCCCGTTTTATGCATTATGCAAAAGATCAATCCCGCAAGCCAGCTGAACAAAATTATCAAAATTCCCCAAAGCGCGCCGCCCTGTTTAAAACCGATCACGATCAGCCAGATCCAGCCGACAAACGCCACCAAACTTCCCAAAATCAGTACTAAAGTTCCGATAATTTCCATTTCGAT
>JAHCHG010000007.1 GCA_026129865.1 Pyrinomonadaceae bacterium | reverse complement strand
TTTTTTTGAACTCATTTCGGGTTCGTTCCGATTTCTCCGCGACCCGGAGGTTTTGCAGGATCCTCGCATTCAGGTGTCAAACCCGAGCTTTGGCAAAATTACCAGTTGAAGTAAAAGCCAAAATCCGAAAATTCCCGCGATCCAAATTAATTCATTCATTTTTAACCTCTCTCTCTCTTTTCCGCAGGTCTAACTTGCACAAAACTGCGAAGTTCGCCGTTCGGGTTTTACCGCGACAACAATCGATTTTTGAAAGTAGTCATTCGAAAAAACCTTCGCGAACGATCGCTTTTTATGATACAGCACATTCGGCTGCCGATGCTTCCGTATCGAAGCCGGAATCTATCCACGCGCTCGTGCCGCCTTTTACATTGTAAATTTCCCGAAAGCCGGCGTTTTCCAGCACGCTCGTTCCCAAACTCGAACGATAGCCGCTTTGACAGATCACGTACGTCGGTTTGCCCGGATCGAGTTTATCGATTTGTTTAGGAAGCGTATCGAGCGGAATGTTTATCGTCTGCGGCGCGTGTCCCTGTGCATGTTCGGCGACTCGGCGCACATCGACAAATTGAATTTCGTCCGAAAGACTTTCCTTGACCGTTTCGACCGGAATTTGTTCGACCGTTTTCATTTCGCCCGAAAAATCCTTCATTAAAATAAAACCTTTGACCGTTTCGATGCCGACTCGCGCCAGACGCATCACGGCTTCGTCAACCTGATCCTGCGTTTCAGCCGCGATCGCGATCGGTGTTCCGATCGAAACCAGAGTTCCCGCCCAAGATGCAAATTGTCCGCCGAGCCCGATGTTTATTGCGTTTGGAATATGTCCCGCGCCGAATTCATTGTTCACGCGAACGTCCAAAACCACGCCGTCGAAATTTTCAATTTCTTCGGTCGAAAACGCTTTCGGCTTCGGCAGATCTTCCAAAGACAAGGAACCTTCCAGATTTTTCGCCGCCGATTTCGGGAAATATGCCGGGACTTCCGGTTGATCAGCCGCGACTAATTTTACAAATTCCTCCTTTGACATCGGCTGCAGTGCGTAATTCGATTTTCGCTGTTCGCCGAGCGTCGACCATGTTTCCTTTGAAAGCGATTTTCCGCACAAACTTCCAGCGCCGTGCGCCGGATAAACCTCAGTTTCATCGGGCAGCGGCAGAATTTTTTCGTGCAGCGAATCGTAAAGCATCGCGCCCATTTGTTCCGCCGTAAAGCCCTTTGAACCGACAAGATCGGGGCGTCCGACATCGCCGATGAAAAGCGTATCGCCGGTGAACATTTTCGTCGGCTCGCCTTCGTGTTCGGCTAAGATCGTAATTCCTTCAGGCGTGTGTCCGGGCGTTTCCATGAACTTCAACTTGATCTTGCCGACATTTAATTCGTCGCCCTCTTTAACTTTCAGAGTCGGAAATTTCGTGTCGGCACGCTGTCCGTAAATTATTTCCGCGCCCGTTTTTTCCGCCAGTTCAATATGTCCCGAAACAAAATCGGCGTGCGAATGCGTTTCGATAATATATTTGATCTTCTGCCCGTTTGCTTCGGCTTCGTCCAGATATTGCTGAACATCGCGCTGCGGATCAATGATCGCCGCCTCTCCTTCCGAACCCAGATAATACGAAGCGTGTGCTAAACATCCCAAATAAAATTGTTTGAATTTCATAATCTCACCTTCCCTTAAAAAATTGTCTCCTTCAAAATCATATAAATTCCCATGACCAACACGAACCAACCGAAGCCTTTCTTCAATTTTCTGCCGTCAACGAATTTGCCGAGCCACGTTCCGAGGAAAATCCCGCTGATCGAAAATGCCGTGAACCCGATTAAGAATAACCAGTTAAAATCATAACCTGTTTGAATATCGCCGATAAATCCGATCAAAGATTTTGCCGCGATGATAAACAGCGATGTTCCGACGGCGAGCTTCATATCCAAACCGGCGAATAAAACCAACGCCGGAATTATCAAAAACCCTCCGCCCGCACCGACCATTCCGGTTAAAATTCCGACTCCAACGCCTTCGGCAAGTATCAATGGATAATTATACTTTTTCTCTAAATGCTCGATCTCCGAAGCAGTTTTTTCGCGGATCATCGACACCGACGTAATGATCATCAAGGCTGCAAAAAAGACCAATAGCCCGGTGCCTTTCGAAAGTGAAAACGCGCCGATCGGTCCGATCATTTCCGGGATCGACGGCATTATAAACGCTCTGGTCAGATAAACCGCTGCGATCGACGGAATCCCGAATACGAACGCCGTTTTGAAATCCACGCGACCCTTTCTCAGGTTTTGAAAGCCGCCTACAAGTGACGTCGATCCGACTACAAAAAGCGAATACGCCGTTGCAAGAACCGGATTTACGCCGGCAAGATAGACCAGAACCGGAACCGTCAGAATGCTGCCGCCCGCGCCGATCAACCCGAGCGATAGACCGATCAGAGCCGCAAAAACATATGCCAAATATTCCATTGCCCGAACCTATCGCGCCGCCAGCTTATTCGTCTCGCAGACGATAGCCCGTTTATTCCAGGGCATTTTCAAAAGGATCATTCCCATCGTGCAGGTGTCCGTTACTGCTGAAAACGCGAGACCGGCACCAACGAACGCCGAGATCAAAATAAAGTACGGATTTAGAAAACTAAGCGCAAAGCCGGTCAAAACCAGCAATCCCGCAACGAACCTAACCTGACGTTCGATCGCCCAAGGCGCATTTTCGTCCCGGTCGAACGGAAGATCGTGCTTTTTCCACGCTTCAAATCCGCCGGAAACATTGATGACGTTCGTAAACCCCAGCTTCTTAAGCTTTTGCTGAGCCTGCGCCGATCGATTTCCGCTCCGGCACATAACATAAATCGGTTTCGAATGGTCGATCTCACTTTGACGTTTTTCCAGTTCGCCAAGCGGCAAAAGTTTCGCTCCCGGAATTCTTCCGCCCGCAAATTCCGCCGGTTCACGAACATCTAGCAGATTAATGTCATCGTTCTCCAGCTTTTCATTTAATGTTAAAACCGTACATTCACTCATATTTTTACCTCGTTAATCTTTATAACAATATAACGATACAGTTATATATTGAATATGTCAAACCTGCCGGCAAAAAATCTTTGAATTACCCGCCGAAGATCTCCGCCTGAGTCTTTAATCGCGATTCGAGCGAATCGCAAACCAACTCACAAAGGGTAAAGATGCTGTCATCTGCTATCGAATAGTAAACGGTATTGCCGCGTTGTTCACGACGCAGAATTCCTTCAGCCTGCAGCATTTTCAGATGTTTCGAAACGTTCGGCTGGCTTGTTGAAACCGCTTCGGTCAATTCGTTTACGCTGGTTTCGCCTTCCTGCAATTTATGAAGAATCTGCAGACGGATCGGTTCGGAAAGTAACTTGAACCTACCGGCGATCAAACTAAGCGCGTCGAGTGAAAGATTTTTTGCTGTCATCGTCAGTATAAGTATATGATTATATAGCGTATTTGGCAAAGTTTTAGAAAATAAAGGTTTATCGGCTATAATCAAAGCAGATTAAAAAAAGTTGAGATTGACCGGAGTAAAATATGAGCGAAACAAAAGTCGGCGAGCCGCAAAGCGACGGCGGAAACAAAACGGTAAAGTATTTGATCCTTGCCGGCGTAATACTAGCGGCATTTCTCGTCGGTTTGATCCCGGCGACGATGTCCAAATGGTCGGCGCAGCAGGACCTTTCTGCGGCGCAGACAAAACTCAGGAATTCCGAAGTGAAAGTTCTGCTTTTGTCCGCGATCGTTGAGTCAAAACGCGGAGAGTATGAAAATGCGCGCCAGGCAGCAAGTAGTTTTTACACCCGATTGAGCGAAGAACAGAAAAGTGAACGCGAGCGAAGTTTTCTTTCTGAGCAGGAAATCGCTCGGCTCGAACCGGTTTTTGCCGAACGCGACGCGATCATCACCATGCTGGCTCAGCGCGATCCGGCTTCAGTCGAACGATTAACAGACATCTATTTAAAGTTTGAAGAAGCGGTCAGGAAAACCGCGGCGGAAAATGCACCGGCGCGATGATCAAACGATGATCTTGATCCAGCCGTCCTCGATCACGACGTCGTAACGTTCGACCGAACAACTTTTTTTCGTGAAACATTCGCCGGTTCTTACGTCGAACCGGTATCCGTGAAGGTCGCATTCGACGATGTTTCCGTAAGTTCTTGAGTCCGCCAGAGGAAAGCCTTTGTGCGGACAAAAATTTTCGATCGCGTGAAATTTTCCGTCAATGTTGTAAAGCGCTACTTCCGTGCCGTCTTTTAACTTGACCGTCGCGCCGCGACCCGGCGGAACGTCGCCTTCCATTCCGACCTTGATCTTTTTTCCTTCCCGTTTCGGCTTTCGCCGGTTTTCGATGTATTTACCCATAATTTAAAAATTCGTTCGTAATGCTTTATTATTAAGCTATTAAAGTTAGGTTCAATATTATATCCTTGAAACTGAATGACAAAAGTGATTACTGATATTTCGGGTACATCGCGGAAACGCTGCAGGGAAATAATGACGCGAAACGTCAAAACAGGCGCTTCGCAAAATACTTTGCGCGAAATTGCCGCCACGATGCGTGAGGGTGACATGGGCGCTCTGCCGATCGTCGACGGCGGAAAACTCGTCGGCATCGTTACCGACCGCGACATCGTCGTCCGTGCCATCGCCGACGGAAAGGAATCTTCAACGCCTATCGGCGAGATCATGACGACGGAGATATTTTCAGCTAACGAGGACGATTTTGTCTTCGAAGCGATACGTTTGATGGGCGACAAACAGATCAGACGAATACCGGTGGTCAACGATTCGGGCGAACTTTCGGGCATAATCGCGATGGCGGACGTCGCGCTTGAAATGGAAGATCAGCGCGAGGTAGCCGAAACGCTTGAGGATATCTCCAGCGGCACCGGATTTTGGACGAATAAGTAAATCGAAGAAATAGTTTAAGATAGGAATCGTCTTTGACGAAATTTCAGAAGTAAAAATGGCTAAATCAATCAACCGGTATTTCCAGTATCTGGCAACCTCCCGCGACGCTAAGCCTTCAGGAAAGCTTTGGTATCCTTCCGCCGACGTTTACAAAACTCAGGAAGGCTGGCTGGTTAAGGTGGAACTGGCAGGCGTTTCGGCTCAGGACATTGAGATCGATCTGCAGGGAAACGTTTTGTACATTGCCGGCTGCCGAAAGGACCGGACGTGCGCCGCCGGAGTTTCTTACCAGCAAATGGAAATAACTTACAGTCATTTTGAAAAAACCTTAAGGTTCCCTGCATCTATCGAAGGTGCAAAGATCGAACATAATTACGAAGACGGGCTGTTGTTTATTTATTTGAAGAAAAGTTAAAGATTATGGCTGACAATACTGAAAATGAAATTGCGATCGATCTTGAAAACAAACCGGATCTTCCGGAACAATTCGAGATAGCGATCCTGCCGCTGCAGAATACGACATTATTTCCCGAAACCGTCGTTCCGCTTGCCGTCGGGCGTGAACGTTCTGTTCGCGCGGTTGAGTCGGCGCTTTCAACGGAACAAAAAATTCTCGGCTGTATCACCACCAAATCCGGCGACACGGACGGAAATACCGTAAAGCCGGGCGAGTTGTTCGAGGTTGGAACGATCGTCAACATCAAACGAATGATGCGAAACGAGGGCGTTCTGCAGCTGATCGTGCAGGGTTTGGACCGTTTTCGAGTAATCGAATACCTCGGCGAAGAGCCGTTCTTAAAAGCCCGGGTTGAGATCTTGCCGGATCTTGAGATCAAGGATAATACCGAGGTCGAAGCATTAAAACGAAATATTCACACGCTTGTTCAGCAAGCTCTTGCAATGCTTCCGCAAGTACCGCCCGAAGTTCGTATGGCAGTAATGTCTCAGAACAATCCTGTTCAGCTTTCATATTTCCTGGCTTCCGTTTTGGATCTCGGCGAAACGGAACAGCGAATGCTCGAGGCGGAATCGGTGGACGATCTGCTGACCTTAGCGCATGCCGCGCTTGCAAAGGAAGTCGACATTATGCAGATTCGCACCAAGATCGCTTCCGAAGCGCAGGGCGAAATGGATAAAGCGCAGCGCGATTATGTTCTGCGCCAGCAGATGAAGGCGATCCAGAAAGAACTCGGCGAGGACGAAACCGGCGAGAAAGCCGAAGCCGAACAGCTTCGCGAACGGCTTGAAACTGCTGATCTTCCGGATGACGTGCGCAAGGAAGCCGAACGCGAATTAAAACGCATGGAACAACTGCCGCAGACAGCGCCCGATTATCATGTAATTCGCACTTATCTGGAATTTATATTAGAACTGCCGTGGAAAAAATCGAGCGAAGAAAAACTCGACCTGAACGAAGCACAGAAAATTTTGGATGAAGATCATTACGGTCTGGAGGACGTTAAGAAACGAATTTTGGAAGCGCTTGCGGTCGTAAAACTTCGTCCAGATTCGAAAAGTCCGATCATTCTATTCGTCGGACCTCCGGGAGTCGGAAAAACCTCGCTCGGACGTTCGATCGCACGGGCATTGGGTCGCGAATTCGACCGGATGAGCCTCGGCGGAATGCGCGACGAAGCAGAACTGCGCGGGCACCGCCGGACATACATCGGCGCTATGCCCGGACGAATTATTCAGTCTCTGCGGCGCGTCGGCGTTAACAATCCGGTAATGATGCTCGACGAGATCGACAAACTCGGGCACGATTACCGCGGCGACCCGGCTTCGGCGCTGCTCGAGGTTTTGGATCCGCAACAGAACAATTCTTTCCGCGATCATTACCTCGACCTGCCGTTCGATCTTTCAAAGGTTTTCTTTATCGCAACCGCGAATCAGCTTGCTCCGATACCGATGCCGCTGCGCGACCGCATGGAGATAATTTCGATCGCCGGTTACAGCGATCAGGAGAAACTTCACATTGCGAAACAGTATCTGATCCCGCGTCAGATAAAGGAAAATGGGCTTGAAGAAGGACAACTTGAAATTCCCGATGAAACGATAAATTTGCTGAGTGCAAGATATACGCGCGAAGCTGGAGTTCGCCAGCTTGAACGAACCGTCGGAAATCTTGCACGAAAGGTAGCGCTGCGCGTCGCTCAGGGAAATACGGAAAAGGTTACGATAAACCCCGACGACGTTCGCGAGTTTTTGGGATCGCCTAAGTTCTATCCCGAAAAAGCCCGAGAAGAAATGCCTGCCGGCGTCGCGACCGGAATGGCTTGGACCGAAATGGGCGGCGAGGTTTTGTTTATCGAAGCAACAATGCTCCCGGGCGGCAGCGGTTTAACCCTAACCGGACAGCTCGGCGACGTTATGAAAGAATCGGCGCAGGCAGCGCGGTCGTATCTCTGGTCGCATGCCGACGAACTCGGGTTCGATCAGAAGTTGATCAAGGAAAACGGTGTTCACGTACACGTTCCGGCAGGAGCAATTCCGAAAGACGGACCGAGCGCCGGCGTGACAATGGCTTCCGCCCTGGCTTCGCTTTACACCGGCAGAAAGGTCCGATCGGATACGTCGATGACGGGAGAAATTACACTCTCAGGATTGGTCTTTCCGGTCGGCGGCGTCAAAGAAAAAGTTTTGGCTGCGCACCGCGCCGGAATTCGCAGGATAATTTTGCCGTATCAGAACGAGCCGATAATTGACGAGATTCCGGAAGACGTTCGCGGCGAGCTGAAATTTATCCTGGCTCGCACTATCGACGACGTCCTCGAAGCGGCTCTCGAGGCAAAACCCTCGGTTCCCGAAGGTGAAAACTATGTCATTCGCGATGTCGATTCCGGCTCCGATCGACCGAACGAACGTTTGATCGCAAAAGAAGACCAGTAGCCGGAAGCTCAAAGCTTCCGAAAACGGCAGCGAGACTGCGATCCGATCGGAGTATTTGCGCCGTCCCGCGCAAAATTGAAATCATTATTTTTCTTTGGTTTGCGTGATTATTTTCCGCTTTGCAAAGACCTCAAGTCCGTCGCGCTTCGAGGTGACGGTAACTTCGCGCACATCGCCGGGAATCGAATCGTTCAGAGGATTTTTCGGCGTGTACGTTACGACATAGCTTGAATCTATCATCCGTGAAATTCGCGGCGGTTTTTCAAGCATTTCGTCGGTCGTTTCGGGCAGGAGAAATTCGCCGTTGGTGTCCTTTGCGATATTGAAGAGAAAATTCGCACCATTTTCCAATGCGTCCGCGCGTTCCTTCATTTTTCCTAAAAACTCGCGATCCGTCGAGATCGATCCCAAACGCGGAGCTCGAAGCGTGTCTCGAACGCCGTTCGGCAATGTGTTGATCACTTCATCCGGATACCGGTTGGGTTTCGGCTCGCCCTTTCTTAGTCTGCCGGCAACCGGAGCGAGTTCTTTTTGTTCGAGGAATGTATAGCTGATGACATGTACGCTGATATTTGAAGCGATCAGATCTTTAATCATTGCAGCGCGTTTCGTCCCGTCATCAAAACTGTCGGTGCCGTCGGTGATCAGAACCAAGTGCCTGTTTTCAAGCGGAGTTTTCTGAAGAAAATCGGTTGCGGTTTGAACAGCTTCGTAAAACAGCGACCGTTTCCCGAAATTCAAACGCTTGTTTAGCGCTTCCCGGATCTCATCTTTTTTCTCAGTCCATTCAGAAATGAATTCGATCTTGTCGTTGTACTGGATCAGAGCGACCGAATCTTCCGGCAAAAGTGAATTTACAAGCGACAATGCCGTTTTTCTAGTTTGGTCGATTCGTTTTGCGCGGCGCATTTCACCGCCTGTATCCATAACTATCAGAACATTTGCCGGAATCCGGCGAACGCTCGTCGGTTGATGCAAACGCCCGCTTTCAGTTATCACAAGATCGTCCGCCGTAACTCCGGCAAAAAACTTCCCGTCTTTATCAAACGCCGAAACATTAAGCTTTACTTCCTCGGTAAAGACCTTTTCAATTTCATCCGGATCCTGAGCCACAGCGCCTATCGCCAAAAACATCAAAACTGCCAAAGCCGCAGAAAATCGGATCTTCCCTTTTCGGATCATAAACGCCTCACAAAATCGCTTTATTCAACGCTTTGATGCACTAAACGGCAAAAAGTTATGCTTCATGATCGGTCGATCCTGTTTAATGTCCGCGCAAAGCCAGAGAGATCGCGAACGATCAGCCAATTTCGATCGCAAACCAAAGAATGTCAACCATTTAGCCTTGGATTCGCGATAACGAACTTAACCAGATTTCGGCAGTAGTCAGTAAACCGCGGGCATTTTATACCGTGATTTGCGAGCAATTGCTCCGAAATGCTCGTGTCGTAAGTTTGCGGAATGAAAAAATACGGAACTCCGGAATGCGGCAAACCGGTTAATGCAGGAGAGATCGGAGACTTTAGAAAAGTTTCGATCCATTTCGGCGGAGGCGTGTAGATCGAACGTTTTCCGGTTATCGCTTCAGCGATCGAATCACAGATCTCCTTCGTCGAAAACGGCGCTGGATCAGCAAGTGCAACTGTCTTTCCGACCGCCGCCTCATCTTTAGAAAGCGCAGCCAATGCATTGACGACGAAATCCACGGGAACCAGATTTAGCCGGACTTTATCGTTGCCGACATTCACCAGCCGGAAAAGCTTCGGCGCCCGAAGAAGATACTTGATGACATAGTAAATTCCGTCATATTTCGCAGTTTCGCCGGTATTTGAATCTCCGCAAACGACAGATGGGCGAAAAATTGTGACCGGCAATTTATCCTTGAGTTTTTCAACCTCGAGCTCGGCAAGATATTTGGTTTCTTCGTAATAGTTTCGAAAACCGGCGTCATGTTCGAGCTCGTCCTCGCGAATTTCGCCAAGCCGAAGACCAGCGACATAACAGGTCGAAATATAATTATAGCGGCGAAGATTCGAGCAGCCTTGTGCGAGTTCGTTGACGTTTTTGGTTCCGTCGACATTAACTTTGTAAGCCGCTTCCTTTGCAACTTCGAGGTCATAGATCGCCGCAAGATGAAAAATGTCTGTCGTTTGCGCCTGAACGGCTGAAAGATCGGCATCGCTCATTCCCAGGTTTTTCCGGGTTATATCACCGACGATGAGCGCGTAGTTTTCCAGCGGAGTGCCGGTCTTTTCTGCGATCTCGGCAACATCCTTCATCGCCTTGTCAACGAAATTTTTTTGCACTAGCAAAAAGAACTGCACGTCCTTATTCGCCAGCCGTTCGACCAGTCTGCCGGCGATAAACCCCGGAAATCCTGTGATAAAGATCGTTTCGTCAAATTGCATTTTTTTCAAACCGCTTTTAACATCCCTACGTTTCAAATATAACGTTTTTGTTCTCCTTTGTATTTATGCGAAGTTCAAATACATCCGGTCGCGAATAATGCCCGTCCGTATCAAGCAAAAGACGCGATTCATTAATTAAAGAAAGATCGAGGTCGGCATAGACGGTCGAAGGATCGTCAAATACCGGCTCTGCAACGTAAGAAATATCCGGAGCAATAACCGCGCTGCCGCCGCGCTGCAGCTTTTCATTTTTCATTGAATTAAGCAGCGCAAATACTTCTTTGTCGCCGGTTTCGAGTGATAAAAAGCCGTCCAAAACGTCGTTTTTGGAAACGACGCATCCGGACGCGAGAACGAAACACTGCCCTTCGAACGCATATTGCCGGCTTGCGATCTGGTGGCGCTCGTGAACCGTCGGAAATTGCGCAGTGTGCAGCGCTTCATTACGCGAATGCATTGCAGCGCGCGCAAGCGGCATCCAATGTTCCCAACAGATCAAACCGCCCAAATTGCCAAACTTGGTTTCCAAAATATTGAGTGTACTTCCGTCGCCAACGCCCCAAACGAGCCGTTCGGTGTATGTCGGCACAAGTTTCCGGTGAATTTTATACTTACCTCCCGGCGAAAGGTAAATAGTTGTGTTATAGAGGGTTCCGCCCATTCTTTCGTTCGCACCTACTACAAGATAGGTCGAATTTTCTTGCGCTGCGGCGCAAACCCGCTCGAACTCGCGGCTGTATAGTTCGAGCGAATTTTCAAATAGATATCCGAACAATCTTTTAGCCGGCGGATGATTCCAAAGTGCAATTTCCGGCGCTTCGTCAAGCCAAATTGGATATCCCGGAATCCACGTTTCGGGAAACACAACGATTTCCGCGCCGTTTTCAGCAGATTTTTTTGTTATTTTTTCGAGCTTATCAATGGTTCGCGCCAAATTGAGGATGACCGGAGGTTCCTGAACTAGCGCGACTTTTGCTGTTTTTTGAGCCATTTAATTGAATCTTCCCAAATTGTCGCAGTGCGGGCAAGAGTTCACATCTCGATACAAATACGAATTGTCGTTTTAGCGATAAATAAGTTATATTTTTAGCTTTGTAAGACGAATTCTGACCATCTTCCCTGAACATGAATCACGCGCCCCAAATTTCAGAAGATAGTTCCGCTGCCGATCGAACGTCCGCGGTTGTTTTTGAATTGACCGAGCCGCTATGGTCGGTTGTTACATTTGACATCTGTGCCGCCAGCGGTTTGGTCTATGAACAGGCGATCGATCTGATGGAACAGCTGGACAGCGAAGGAGTTTCGGGAGTTTGCATTGTAACCAATGAAACAGCGGAACGAATGATAAAGAACCAAAACGGCGATTCCGGCGGCTAATTTTTAAAATTCCAATACAACTTTTCCAAAATTTGCATTTGATTCGATGTAGTCGTGTGCGCCGGCAGCATCTTCGGCGGGGAATGTCCTGTCGATATTCGATCTCAAAACGCCGGACGCCATCAGCGGAAGAACTTCCCGCACAAACGAGCGCGTTGCCGAAGATTTCTCTTCTGTTGTACGCGAACGGAGAACCGTTCCGATGATCGTTAAACGCTTCGTCAGCGCCAGACCAAGGTCAAATTCGGTTTTTCGTCCGCCGACCAGCCCGACAAGGATCAATCGACCTTTCAGCGCCAAACTTTCAATATTTTGTGAAAAATAGTTTGCGCCGACAAGATCGAGAATGACGTTAACGCCTTTTCCTTTAGTTACTTTCATTATCTGATCTTGAAAGTCCCGGGCATTATTGGTCGATATCGCAATGTCGAGCCCGAGTGTTTTGGCATCAGCCAATTTTTCATCCGTTCGCGAAGTTCCTATCACGAAAATTCCCTTAGCTTTCGCGAGCTGAAGCGCAGCCAGACCGACCCCGGAACCGACGGCGTGGATCAGCAAAGTCTCGTTTTCAATAAGCTTTCCCTGCGTAAAAACGGCGTCGTGGGCGGTTATAAACGCTTCCGGAAAGGCAGCGGCTTCGACAAAACTTAGATTCGATGGAATTTTTGCGAGAAGCGATTCCTCGGTCAGCAGCATTTCAGCATGTGCGCCTCCGGCAGTTATACCGAAGACGCGCTCACCAACTTCAAATTGAGAGACTTTTTCGCCAACGGCGGCAATTTCTCCTGCAAATTCGAGCCCCGGAATTCTTTCGGGAAATCCCTTCGGCGCGGGATAAAAACCCTTCCGCTGCATAATATCCGCCCGGTTGACGCCTGCCGCTTTAACGTTTACGAGAACTTCATGACCTGTCGGGTCCGCGGGCGCGTCAACATCGTGAAAGATTATGTTTTCCGATCCTCCAAAATCTTGAAA
This sequence comes from Pyrinomonadaceae bacterium, assembly GCA_026129865.1. Lineage (GTDB taxonomy): Bacteria > Acidobacteriota > Blastocatellia > Pyrinomonadales > Pyrinomonadaceae > JAHCHG01. Next base: position 231,977 of record JAHCHG010000007.1, on the reverse strand, counting down.
ATAGACTGCCTTCATATCAGTTTCCATTAATTAAATTGACGAAAAGTCCGCTTCGCCCGCAAAAAAACACAGCGCGATCTTGTCGACGCTGCGCCTTTAAATATTTTACTTACCGTATCCTCTATTGCTTCGCAGATCGTTTCGCAATGTTCATCAGATCTTCCGGCATCCATTTTCTGAAATTTTTATCTTCGGCTTCCGAAATTCTTCGATTTCTGTTTCGCCAATTTTTCGTCGGATCATCTTCGCGCCCGGATTGCTTCGGGTAATTTTCGACCTGTTCCAAACTTATGACAATTCCCTGTGCGATCTCGGTCCAATCTTCGTTTTGAATTCCGCGAAGAATGATCGGTAATCCGGCGGTCCAATCTTCCTGCGGTGCTATGTTATCAAGCTCCGGAATCGTCAAAAACGCCGGCGACGGAAACGGTTTTCCTTCATATTCCGACACGATCTTTGATCTTAGATCCATCAGGTCGATGTCTTTATTGACCGCCCGGATCTCCAGCGCACGGCGAAAAATGTCTGAAACGGTTGATTGATTGCTCATATCGAAATCTCCAAATTAGATCTTTAATAAAGTACAGCAGTTTTCAGCCGATGCAAAACTAACGCTGTTTAAATGCCTGAACTGCCTCGGCGGCGCCGACATGCATGATCTCGGGTTTATGATATTTCCAATATTTTTCAAATTCCTCATCCGACATTTCCGGTTTCGCCGCGCGCTCGCGTTCCTTTAAGAACATTTCGCACCATTCGCGCATTTCCATATTTTTGTTCAACGCGGATCTCGCACCGTGCATCATATTGTCTCGTTCCATAGAATAAAACCCTTTGTGATAGATTCTTTATAAGTAACTTTAAACATTCGCGATGCGTATTACAACCGTCCGAAAACGTCATTTTGGAGATCTTTACGTGAAAAAATCCCTTGGTCTGATCTTAGTTCTTCTTTCTTTGCTCGTTTCGCAGGCAGCCGCGCAAAAGCCTGCCGCAAAGCCGGCGAAGACGCCTGCAAAAAAGAGCATTGAAGTTCCATTTGTCAACAAAACGCTGAAAAACGGTTTGGAGGTCATAGTTTTGCCGGACTCCAGCATTCCGCTTGTCAATGTCGAGCTCGCGGTTAGAAACGGATCGTTCACCGAAACGCCCGATCTGAACGGTTTATCGCATTTATACGAGCATATGTTCTTTAAACCGAACAAAGCCATTTCGATCTATCGCTGCGAACTGGCGCAGGAAGTAAATAGGTTCGATATTTATGCTCAAGAAGGCTGCGCCGAGAAAATGAAACTGAAAAGTTTGATCGGCAATGTTTCGTATCTGCAGGACGCAGATCAGTTGACCTTTAGCAATGCGAGCACCCGCGAAGAGGTCGTAAATTATTTTCTTTCAACCACTTCACAAAATCTTAGATCGGCGCTGAAGTATATGAACGACGGAATCAGATTTCCGACCTTCGATGCGCAGGATCTGCAAAACGAGATCAAGGTTGTGATCGGCGAGGTCGATAGAAACGAATCGAATCCGTTTTTTTATCTTGACCAGACGCTGAAGGAAAATCTTTTCTACAAATATCCTACCAGGAAAAATCCGCTCGGTTCGCGCGAAACGATTATGTCGGCAACGACCGAGAAAATGCGTCTTATTCAGTCGCGTTATTACGTGCCGAACAACACCGTACTTGTCGTAACCGGCGATGCCGACCCGGCAGAGGTTTTCAAGCTAGCGGAAGAAATTTTCGGTTCGTGGGAACGACGGGAAAAAGATCCGTTTAAGGAATTTCCACTGGTCGAACATCCGCCGCTCGAAAAAAGCAAGGCGGTGATCGTTGAACAACCGGTTCAAAATGTACTGATAGACATCGGATGGCACGGTCCTTCGATCGGAAAAGACGACGCGGCGACCTATGCAGCGGATGTTTTTTCCTATATCCTTTCGCAGCCTGATTCGCGCTTTCAACGCGCAATGGTCGATTCCGGACTTACTGCCGGAACAAGTATCGGATATTACACGCAGAGAAATGTCGGTCCGATCCAGGTCTTGATGATCACAACGCCCGATAAGGCAAAAGCTGCTTTGGCAGAGATTTACAAGCAGATCGCGCTTTTCGACAAGCCGGATTATTTTACTGATGCCGAGCTTGAAAGCGCAAAAACCATCCTTGAGTCGCGCGATCTTTTTGAACGTGAAAAATTGAGCGAATATGCGCACACGCTGAGCTTTTGGTGGTCGTCCACCGGTATCGATTATTTTCGCGGCTATTACGCAAAGCTCCGCGCGGTCGACCGGAAAGAAACAAACCGGTATGTTCGCACCTATATTCAAAATAAACCGCATGTTGCGATCGCGCTGATGTCGCCAAATTCTAAAGCCGCGGCAAAACTTACCGATGAAGATCTGATCGGAAAATAAAAATTATGCATAAACTCTTTATTCGTCTGCGGATGATCGTTCCGGCTGCACTTGTTTTATCGATCTTTTACACCGCTTCGTTCGCGCAAACGCAGTCAAATGCCGACCCTTTGGCGGATCAGGCGGCGCTTGTTTCCGAATTTGATGTCAACGGCTTAAAAGTGATCGTAAAGCGGCGCGAAAGCGCACCGACGGTTGCCGCCGGACTATTTTTTCGCGGAGGCGTTCGAAACCTGACCGAGGAAAATCAGGGAATAGAAAATTTCATGCTCAACGTCGCCGTGGAAAGCAGCAAGAATTTTCCGCGCGAGGTCGTCCGCCGTGAGCTCGCATCGGTCGGTGCCGGCATCGGCGCCGGTGCGAACAACGATTTCAGCGTGGTCAGCCTCGCTTCGACGCTCGAAAGTTTCGATAAAACCTGGAATATTTTTACCGATCTGGTAATCAATCCGACATTCGATCCGGCAGACATCAACCGCGTTCGCGACGGCATTTTAACCGGACTTCGCGAACAGGAAACTAGCGCAGACGGTTATCTGCAGGTTATGCAGGATCGGATCATTTACGCGAACCATCCGTACTCGATGGAGGTTGGAGGAACAACGGAAACGATCGTTAAGATGTCCGCGCAGGATCTGAAGAATTATCACGAAAAATTGATGGAAACGTCGCGGATGCTTCTCGTCGTTGTCGGCGATGTCGATCCGGCTGAATTAAAGACCCGCGTTGCGGCGACATTTGGGAAACTGCCGCGCGGCAATTATAAAGAAATTCCCTATCCCGCGCTCGATTTTTCAAAATCTACGGTGGACGTTTCGCAGAGGTCGCTGCCGACAAATTATGTTCGAGGCGTTTTCAACGCTCCGTCGATCGGCGACCCCGATTATCCTGCGATGAAGGTCGCGATGGCGTTTCTTCAATCGATCGTTTACGACGAAGTTCGCGTTAAGCGCCAGCTTTCTTACGCGCCAAACGCTGAGATCGGTTCGCTTGCGGTGAACACAGCGAATATTTACGTTACTGCCGTCGAAGCAAATGCGGCGATCGAAGTAATGCTTAAAGAGATTAATTCGATGAAGACCTATCTGGTTGACGAAGAGAGGCTTTCGGGAACTTCAGGAAATTTCTTAACGCTCTATTATCTCGATCAGCAAACCAACGGCGCGCAGGCGGCGGAACTAGCGAAATATGAATTGATCGGCGGCGGTTGGCGCAACAATTTCAGATTTTTGGAACGTATCCGCGAAGTAACGCCGGAAGACATTCGCCGGGTTTCTGAAAAATATATGAAGAACATCCGGTTTCTAGTTGTCGGAGACCCGAACGCCGTCGACCGCAGCGTGTTTCTGAAAAACTAAGATACTTTTACGGAACGAACGAAAAGGGGAACGCGATCGAAATAGATCGCGTTCCCCTTTTACATTATTCAGAAGAGCAGCCTTTAAGGCTTTTCACGTTTTGGCGACGGCGAAGGTCTCGATTCTTCGGATTTCGGCTCCGATTTCGGTTCCACCTTCGGCTGCGGGCGCGGCTCTACTCGCGGCTGCGGACGCGGTTCAACGCGGGGCTGCGGACGCGGTTCATACGTCTCCCTAGGCGGATCGACCTTTCGCGGCTGCGACGGCTGCCGCGGCTCTTCCGTTCTAACGGGCGGAGTATAGGGCGGGCGCGTATCGCGATCCGGGCGCGGCGTCTTTATCGGCGGCGAATCGTTATTTCGCTCGTCAGATTTTCCGCCGGAAGACCGAATGATCGGCGACGAACCGCGCGGCTCTCTGGTCGGCGGAGTTTTCACCGTCTCGTCCGATCTTTCATCATCGCGTTTGACGACGGGCGGCGTGCGGATAACTGCTCCCGTTCCGCGAGTCTCGTTCCCCGCATCGGTCCCGGTGTTCGAATTTGTCTCCGTTTTGATCGGATCACGATTTCCATAAACCTTTTGCTGTCTTAGCTTTTCATCTAGCGGATTTCCGATCTCTCGTTCGCCGGCACCAGTTTTAACCTGCGGTTTTGCGTATTCGAATTTCGGATTCTTGACCAGAATCTCGGAGCTGACATTGCCGTTTAGATCCTTGTAATTTGGAAGCAGCGGCGGCGATTGATCGGCATCCGGAACTTTTGAAAGTACCTCTTTGATGACCGCCGGCGAAGGCGTTCTAAAGTTCTTTTGTCCGCGTCCAAACTCACTCGCGTCGATCGCAATAACACCTGTGCCCGGAACAACGCTGCCCGGATTTCCGAGCGGAGGTATTCCCGTTCCGCCCGCTCGCGGTTCTGGAATAACCGTGATGGTCGTCGGGTTCGTCGGATTCCCATTGTTGTTGATGATGGTCGTATTGTTATTGATGATCGTCGTCGTATTGTTTCGAACGTTGTAACGCCGATTGTAATTATAATATCGATATTGATAAGGAAGCGGATACCAGCAAATGCTGTTGCCAATATAGCTGATCACAACGAGTGCCGGACGCCACCAGCTTCGGCGCGAACGATATTGACCATAAGGCGTCCAAACCCAATGTCCGCCGTGATGTATCCATCGACCATGATGATATGTCGCCCAACCCCACGATTCGGCGTTGACCCAAGTCCAGCCGTACGGCGGAATCCAACGCCAGGTGCCGTATCGATACGGCGACCAATTGTCATAACCGCGAATGGCGCTGCTGTACGGACGCCAGACATGACCGTAATCGCGCGTATAGATCCATTCACCGTTTTCGTTCAGGTCTTCCGCGCCGTAAAAATCGCGGTCGTAATATTTATCGTAGCTCGCTTCGCGGAGTTTTTTGGCTATTATTGTGTCGCGTTCTATCGACCAGCTGCTGAATCCGTCGACATATCTCGATGCGTCATCGATGTCCCATTCGCCGGCGTAACTTCCGGCAATGAAAACCTTTGCGCTCCTGCCGTCTTTCAGCGTAAATCCGGAATTTTCGGAATAAACACGTGCCTGACCTTTTTCAGTAACAGTGACGCGAATTTCCGTGTCATCGGTCTGTCCTGCGTCGATGCGGTACATTCCGGCTTTTTGAACGGCGACAGTAGTTCGCGGTGCGTCGATCTCGAAAAAGCTTCGATCTTTATCAAACGCAAGCACACGAAGCAGAAGTGTCCCTTGCGGGAGGCTGACAGAAATTCCTTCATCGCGGATCGACGTCATTTTCAAATATGCATTTTCGTCAAGGCGAAGATAGCGTTCGGTATCAAACTGTATCTCAATTCGCGAGTTGCGCTCGGTCGCTATCTCGTCGCCTTCTACGATCGGAAGATTTTTTGTAACGCGCTCCCATTCCTCGCTTCCGCTGCGGCGGATCTGAGCCTCGCCGTTAATAAAACTGACGCGCGCAACCTTTGCCGTTACTTCCGGGATGTCGTCATAAGTGTCGTCGCTCCCGAAAGCCGTGCCGGCAAGCAAAAAGGGCACAAGTAAGAAAAATGCCCAAAGGGTTTTCTTTGCTGAGTTCATAAACTTCTCTCCTGCGGTAATCTTTTTCTTTCTGGAAGAGTGGATCGATCGAAATTTTCTTTCAATGGCTTATATACTTACGCAATTTCTGTACCGATTTAGTACTCGGAAGGTCGTAACGCAGAAAGCGCTGAAAATGCTGCTAACTTCGGAATCATTCGAATAAATCGATAGACCATTTCGTTTCCCCGCGATAGACGAATAGACCATTTGGAATAGATTTGCGGCACTTTAGGGCGTTTCGCTGCGTTCGATCGCTTCGACAGCTTCCTTGGCATCGTTCAGACTTGTGCCGAAACGTTCGCGGAAAAGCTTTATCGCCTCAACCTTCTGTCCTTTGCCCAGTAGTCGTGCAAATTCGTCAAACTGCGAGTTGGAAATCTTCGTTTTCGGAGGAACATCCTTAACCGCACTTTTTGAACGCGCGATATCGCGTTCGAGTGTTTCAATTGCTTCTTTGGAAGATTCCAGATCGGTCGAAAAAGCTTCGCGATGAAGCTTGATCGCCTCGATCTTGTTGCCGGAATTTACGGCTTCGAAAATTCTCGCATTAGCAATCACTTTCGGATCATGGATCGATCCCGCTTCGAACACCGGCGCCGATTGCACAGCCGGTACGCCGGTTTGAGATTCGTCATTGAAAATACGGTTTTGATCGACGACTTCCATCGGAACGACGATCGGCGCATTACATGAACCGCAGGTCTGAAAAAGCGTCGTTTTTCCGTCGTATTCCATCGGCTTTCCGCACGCCGGACAGTTAAAAATTTTCGACATTTTTGTGAAAACCTCCTTCCTTTGAATTGCAACTAACAGCTTTCGCGGTAAAATTTCAACCGGAAAGGAAAAACAATTATGAAACGATCTTTATTGCTAACGTTATTTATTCTAACACTAACTTTTACGGGTTTCGGGCAAAAGACGGCTTCGAAGTCATCAGAGGACGAAAAGGCGGTTCGAACGGCATTCGAAGATCTTATCCGCGCTATCGAAAATTCAAACGTCGACGGCGCGACGGAACCTTACTGGAATTCGCCTGAACTGCAGGTCTTTAATCATAACGGAACCGTTACAAAAGGCTGGCAGCAAAACCGTAAGAACCGTGAAGACACTTATCCGCGAATAAAAAATACTAAGCTGGAAACGCGTGATATTCGGGTAACAATGCTCGGTTCCGGCGGGGCGCTTGTAACGTTTTTATGGAAACAAACCCGAGATTTTGATGACAAAAAGGAAACCGCTTCGGGAAGGACGACGCTCGTTTACAAAAAATTTGGGAAAGATTGGAAGATAGTTCATCTCCATACTTCGCCGGACAATGCTCCGGTCGACCGTCCGGTATTTAACTCCGAACGAGAACGGGTTTTGCCGGAAAATTAGGCTCGTTCGAGCACGACCTGTGCGACTGCGTGTTCGGTTGTGTGCGATATCGAAAGATGAATACGGTTTGCGCCGAGATTCTCCATTAAGATCCTGGCTTCGTTGCGGACGGACAAACTCGGCGCACCGAGTTCATCGGAAAGAATTTCCATGTCGTGCCAAGTCACCTTGCCGCGCCATCCGGTTTTCAATGCTTTGAGAAAGGCTTCCTTCGCAGCAAATCTAGCACCGTAACTCTGCGCCGCCGCCGCGCCTTTGGAAACGCAATATGCGCGTTCCTTTTCCGTGAAAACGCGCTCGACAAAACGCGGCGTTCTTTCGATGGTCTCGCGTATGCGGTAAACTTCGATTATGTCCACTCCGATTGAAACGATCATAAATTCAGAAGAACAAAGTTTATCAGAAAACGGTTTTTTCTGGCGCGAAAATCAAGGCGTTCGGGTTTTGGTCAGCCAAAGCCTGGAAGCTGCCGGCTTTGCGAACGGCTTTTCGACACGCCTGGGCGGCGTCAGCGATTTTCCGGAAAATTCGCTGAATTTAGCCGGATTCGATGAAGATACGGCGGAAAACATCGCCGAAAACCGCCGCAGGTTCCTCAGCGTCTTCGAACGGAATTTTGAGCTTTCCACCGTATGGCAGGTACATGGAAATGGCGTAAAGACGGTATCAGACCGCGAATCTGCGGCGCGAACCGAGGAAAAATATGACGCGATCGTTTCCGATATTCACGGAATTTTAATAGGTGTGAAAACGGCGGATTGCGTTCCGATCTTGATCGGCGATCCGTTATCAAAGAGTTTCGCCGCGGTCCACGCGGGCTGGCGGGGAACTGTCGAGTCAATTGTCGATCGGGCAGTAAAAAAGCTTATAGAAAACTACGGCGCGGAGCCTGAAAATATGATCGCCGCCATCGGACCGGCAGCAACGTTCCGGAATTATGAGATAGGAAAGGACGTGATAGATGCCTTCGAAGAAAAGTTTTCCACAAGTGGAAATTTGCTGAAAACAACGCGTCCCGGACATGCTTTGATCGATCTACACCTGGCAAATCACGATCAATTGATCGCCTGCGGCGTCCCATCGGAAAACATTTCAACGGCGCCGCTGTGCACAATGGAACGAACCGATCTTTTCTTTTCTTACCGGAAGGAAAAATCAAAGTACGGAAAAACCGGAAGGCTGCTTTCAGTTATCGGGCGCGCATAAATTAAAAAATGGCGTCTCAAACATTGAAACGCCACCTTTAAGAATTTTTCAAAACAGTTCAACGAACTCGCGCCGTCAGCGTTACTTCCTTCGTCTTAGGCTGATAGCAAACTTCGTCGGTACATGCCTGATATCTAACCGTCGCTCGAACGCGAACGGTCGAACCTTTAAATCCTTTCGGAATAGTTACATTGAACGGAAACGAAACACGTCCTTCGTAAATATTGATCGTGTCATCTGAGAAGCTGAACTTTTTGTTCTTTCCCGCGGGATAACTGACTTTTCCGACCGTAACGCCGCTGGCGCTGACGTTTACAACCGTCGGAATCGCATATTTGCTGTTCGGTCGGTTCGAATTTACATGCAGTCCGGACGGAATGTTCAAAACAACGTAACCTTTCACGGTAGTTCCATTTGAAACCGTTCCCTTGCCGATAGAACCGCTAACCGTTTGAGCCTTTGTTTCCGAAGCGAAAATAAATGCCAATGCAAAAAATAAACTAACGTATAAAAATTTATTCATAACTTGTTCCCTGACTATAAAAGAAGATGCCCGATTGCGCCGTGCAGGTTCGATTTTATTTTACAATTACCGAAACTATTGATTTTATTCCGCTTTAGGGGGCGAATTTTTAGATTGTAATTAAAAATAGATGGTCTGTAAATTCCTTGATGACTTCACATTTTGATAATCTCGGATAATGTTCAAAACCCGCAGCGAAAAGCTGGAACGGATCGACACCGGCGATTATACCGCCGAAGAATATGACCGGTTTCTTTCGGATATTCGTTTAGTCAATCGTTACGCGGGCGACAGCAGAGCGCTGAAAAAAACGCTTTTGAGCGCGATAAAACGCTCTGATCTTCAAGAATTTTCGGTGCTCGATGTCGGCGCGGGTTCGGGAGAACTTCTGCGTGTAATCGCAAAACTCGCGAGAACGGAAAAGCGATCAGCAGCGCTGACCGGGCTCGAATTAAACGAACGCTCCGCGCGCGCTATTTTGGAAGAATCCGTAAAGTTTGCAGAAATAAATTCCGTCCGCGGCAACGCGCTTCGGCTGCCGTTCGCCGACGAATCGTTCGATTTTGTCATTTCATCGCTTTTCACTCATCACCTTACAAACGAGCAGATCATTGAATGTTTGAAAGAAATGTCGCGCGTTTCGCGCCGCAGAATTTTTGTGATCGATCTTGAACGAAGTCCGGTCGCGCTCGGTTTTTATAAGATCTTCTGCGCGGTCTTTCGAATCAGCCGGCTTGTAAGAGAAGACGGCTCGCTGTCGATTCTGAGAGGTTTCAAAACCGTCGAACTTGCAGATCTGGCTGAAAAAGCGAACCTTCGAAACGCTAAAGCCGAAAAATGCTTCCCATTTCGGATCGTTCTGAGCGGACGATAGATCTTTCAACGATCTCACGAAAGATATTTTTACTAAAAATTTAACCCTTCGCCGACAGTCTGCAGTTTTTCGATATGAGCGCGAACAGAATTGACGCCAAGCCGCATCAGCGGCGGATCAAGGTGCGGGTAGACCGTATGGGCGATCGTTTCTGCGTCGGAAATGCCGTTTTTCAAAGCTTCCGCGATCTGCTTTTCGCGCATAAGGCGGTGGTCGATGTATTCTTCGATCTTTAAACGAGCGTCGGCATTTGCGGCACCGTGCGAACCGCAAAGAAAATTCAGGTTCGGAAGCTCTTTCATCCGAACAAGTGACCTCAGATAATCGATCATATTTCCTTCCGGCGGAGCGATAACAACCGTTCCGAACCCGACAACATTGTCAGACGAAAGTAAAAATCCGAGTTCTTCATCATAAAAGCAAAGATGTCCGCGAGCATGACCCGGCGTATGGGGCGCCCGGAGTTCAAATTGCTTTCCGTAACGGTCGGAAAGTTCGAACACTTCTTGGTCTTCAATTAGGCGGTCGAATGAGACAATTCCGTCTAAACTTTCTGCGGTCAATTGATGAGCTGCGATCGGAACATCGAGCGAATATTTCGTTTGCAGGTGACTTTTTAAAGCCGTTTCGGCGCCGAAATGATCTTTGTGAAGATGCGAAACAATGATCGCTGCACATTCGGCACCGGTTTCGATCATCTTATCCACAACGGAAAATAGCTTTTGGTGTTCAGACGGCTCTTTTGCCGCAGCGTCAATTACGACAAATCTTTGACCTCCGGCGATAAAGCAATTTGTATGCGTTGCCGGCGGGAGCGTTTTCGTTCTTAACGGTAAACAGATCAGGCGAGAATTCAGTTCGATAAAATCGATGTTTCCGTCGGCTCGGGATGAAGTTTTCAGTAATGACCGCGCTGAGTTTTCGATCATTTTCCGATCGTCTGCGGGATGTTTTTGGATCGCAGTTTCGAGTGCACGAAGCGAGATCAAAACCGGCGGCGCGATCAGAACATTTGAATCGTTCCAAAGTTTTAACGCGGCATTTGGTTCGATGAACTCGATCTTTTGGAGTTCGGTTATCGCAGGATAAGGAATTTGTTTTTCCGGACAAACTGCGATGAAAAATCGCGTTTTGTAACGCATCGGCGAAAATTCCGGAGTCGTCCAAATTCCTGTGTACGAAAAATCTGCGGCGTCGATCCATAAACCCCATGTTTCCAGGATCTCGGAAAATTTGAACCGACCGGCAACGAGGTCGTCATGCAGCGAGGCGCGCTGTCCCTTCGTAAGTTTTTCGCCGTTTCGGACGAGCAGAACGCCGACTTCTTCAAAAACTTCCCGAACCGCGCATGCTATCAATGCCGCTTGATCCTTGTCCGCAGCCTTTCGAACATCGCAAAATTCATCGTCCCGATCGAGCTTGCCGCCCGGGAAACCGTGAAATCCCCCGAGAAATTTAAGTTCCGGATTTCGCTGTGCCCATAAAACCTTTGTCCCGTCTTTACTTAAAAGAATAACCGCCGCTGCATCTTTCGGTACCGCGGCGGTTATTTGTCTATTGGTTTGCTGCTGCATCTGATCGTCATTTTATGACTTCAGAACCGATTTGAAAAACTAGTTTTTAGTAAAGATCATTTCGGAAGTCTGCGAACCGCGTGGTGTTTCCGTTTCGCGAACGACTTTAAGCGTTTTTCCTTCATCCGTGAGCTGCCAGGTTTCGACGGTTTTGACGTTGATCGACCCCATCGGAGTTTCGATATTCCGGGACTGCGTCAGCTTCAGCTTGCCGTCTTTTTCGGTTTTCGCTTTCAGAGAAATATCGCCGCCGTCGGATTCCTTTCCATCGAGAGTATATGTGTGCTTTGCATCGCCCCCGCCCATCATACCGCCGCCCATTCCGCCGCCCGGTCGTCCCATTCCGCCGCCGCGACCTTCGCCTTCGGGGCGCGGCTTTCGAACGGTTTTCGTATCGACGGAAATATCATTGTCCGTTTGAGTTACGTCCATGGTCATCGATTCGACCGGAGACCTTTCGGACAATTTGCTCTTGCTAACATCCAGCGTCCAGCTGCCCGAATAATCGGTTTTTTGCTGTGCGGAAACCGCCAGTGCACCGGCGATCAGACAAAATGCCGCCGTAAAAATGATCTTTAATTTCATTGAAAATACTCCTGATAATTTAATAGAACATGTCAGGCTGTTTAGACGGCGGGAGTGAATGTTTAGTTTGAGGCGGAAAGTAAAGAATTGTAAAGACGATCGGCGCGTCAAAACTTTTAACGCGCCGATCTAAAAGGAAGATTATGTGGCGGGACTTTCATCCGGCTTTATCTTGTTGAGATTACTGTGTTTATAGCCGTAAAAGAAATAAATTATCAATCCGACCAGCAGCCAGAGTCCGAAGCGAATCCAATTTGTAATTCCCAATTCGCTCATCAAATACGTACAGAACAAAATTCCCAAAACAGGAATCACCGTCCATTTCTTAGCCGCCGATACGATAACGATAGAAACCGCAAAGATCGCAAACAGGATATACGGCAGCTTATGCAAAAATCCCCAAAGCGCCGACTCGCCTTCAGGCGGCGTGAAATCGGTCAAAAACCGTAATACCTGATCGCCGGTGTAATAATACGTTAAACCCCCGACGATCAATGCGAGAACCGGCATTATATAAAGCGAATTGATGTATGGGACGAACCGGTTTTCGCGCCCAAACTCGTCGTCTTTGACGAGAACTCCGGCGCAAACGAGTGTAAATGCGAAGAGCGTACCGATGACCGCTAGATCGGTAACTTCGGATAGATTCATGAAAAGCGCCGGAACGGCAACGAGAATACCGGTCAGGATAGTCGAAAACCACGGCGTTCGAAATTTCGGATGGATCGATGAGAAGATTCGCGGCAAAAGACCGTCGCGGCTCATCGCCATCCAAAGTCTCGGTTGTCCAAGCTGGAAAACCAGGAGTACCGTCGCGATCGCAATGATCGCGCTTACCGCCACAATTCCCGAGATCCATGGAATGTTGACGCCTTCCGGACCGAATACGAACGCCAGCGGATCGCCGACGTTCAACAGTGTGTAATTGACCATTCCGGTCAAAACAAGCGCGAGAACTACATACAAAACCGTGCATATCAAAAGCGAATAGATCATTCCGCGCGGCAGCGTTTTATACGGATCTTTACATTCTTCCGCGGTCGTCGCGAGAGCGTCAAACCCGATGTATGCAAAGAAGACCGCGGCAACACCTGCCATAATTCCGCTAAAGCCGTTGGGCGCAAACGGCGTCCAGTTATCGGTATTTATATAGAACGCGCCGATCACGATTACCATCAATATCACGGCAAGTTTCAGGAAAACCATGATGTTCGATGCCGTTTTCGATTCGCGAATTCCGACGTAGACAAGTGCGGTTATCAAGACCACGATTCCGAGTGCAGGAAGGTCGACAATCAATGGAATGCTGCCGATGCGGGGCGCCGAAGACCAGGCTGCATAAGCTTCAATGATCGACGGCGACAGTTTATCGGAAACCGCTGCAAGCTGGTCGCTCGTCATAGAAAGCAGCGAACTCGTCGTATGCCCTTGCGCTAAAACTCCTTCAACAAGACCTTTGTTATCCGTATATCCGCGCGACGCAGACAAGAAGTCCATCGTAAAATAAGCCGGAATATGAATTCCCTGCGCCGAGAGCAGTCTCGTGAAATAATCGCTCCAACTGATCGCGACTGCGATGTTGCCGATCGCATATTCAACTAATAGATCCCAGCCGATTATCCAGGCAGCGAGTTCGCCAAAACTTGCATATGCGTAAGTGTAAGCAGAACCGGCGATCGGAATTCGCGCTGCAAATTCGGCGTAGCAAAGTGCCGCGAAACCGCACGCGATGGCAGCGAAAATGAACAGTACGACAACTGCCGGACCGCCGTTGAACGAAGCCTGCCCGACCATCGCGAAAATTCCGGCGCCGACGATCGCCGCAATTCCGAGCATTGTAACGTCAAAGGTTCCAAGCGAACGCCGAAGCTGCGTGTTGTCATCAAGATGCGGCGCAAGTTCGCTGAAATCGTGTTCTGCCATACCGCCCGCGGCATCTGCTTTAATTTGCTCGATCGTTTTTTTTCGAAAAAGATTGCTCATAGATTTTCTGTAGTCAGATTAAAATCAGGATGTTTTTCTCGTGGAAGAAGGTACGTTTTTTAAGTGTGCAAATTTTGAACGATAATTTGGATAATTGCAATAGTTGCAGCAACAAATAACTATTTCAGATCGATTTTGAAGTTAAGCGGCGGCGGATATTGCTCTTAACTGGTCATTCTTTTACACTTGTCACAACTTCTCGAAACATTTCACATTAATGAAGATCGATTTAGCTCATAAAAATCTAAACACGTTTTACGTAAACCTGTCGGCGCTCTTGAAATATCTGCAGCATTGGGATTTTGTCGGCACCGTAAAATTCGAAGCCAAAGCATACGAAGCTGAGATCATTTTCAGCCCCGGAAAAAAGATCGAGGCGCGTGAAAATGACCATATTTCCGGGCGCATCGCCGTCGGTGCAGACGTTCTTCCGCGTGTCTTGATCCGCGCGCACGAACCGGGCGGATTGATCAATATTTACGAAGAAACCGAACTGAAAGCGCGGGTCGAGGAGGTTCCGGAAACAGCTCCCGAGATCGAGGATTTACCCGTTGAGGTCGTCGAGGAGCAAAAAAGCGAGCAAGTTTCGCTTAAGGAACGGCTGGGTTTGCCGAGCCTTCCGTTTTCGTTCGGTAAAAAGAAGTCAAAAGAAAAAGGCGGCGAGATCTTTGCTGTCGACATCGCCGAAGAAAAAAAGGAGATCGATCATTTAGAAGATTGGCACGAACTTCTCGCCCTGCTGGGCGAAATACTCCAAACGGTCGAAACGACTCTCGCCGACGCAAATCTAAATTTTATCTGGGTTTTCGACAAAGTCCGCGGCGAGGTTTTCGAGGATTATCCGTTTCTGCACCCAAATTCCACGATCTTTGAATATGGAAACGGTCGAATAACGATGACCGAACAGATCAACAATAATCTGTTCATCGCATCGATCGCGGAATCGCTTGAACGTCTGATGGAAAAATTTCACGCTCATCCGCGATTTGATGAGGTTCGGAAATCGGTTGTTCTTAGCCTGCTGGAACTAATGAACAAAAACCACGCACAGTACGACCGGTTCTTCATAACGCAGCAGCTCGAACGCGTGATCGACATTTAATCGTCGAATTTTAGTTCTTCTACTATTTCTTTCATATACTGCTTTCCTTTTTCCAATTCGCCCGGCGCAAGAGAAACTGCCCCGACAACGGCGTGCCCGCCGCCGCCGTATTTTTCGCAAAGTTCGGCAATATTATGTGTCCGCGGTCGCGGTGCCCATGGATTCGACCCGACCGAGATCTTCGTCCGAAAATCGCTGCGGGTGAGCGAAACGTTGTACGTCGTTTCCGGGAAAAAGTAATACGGAATGAACTTGTTATAACCTTCGACCAACCGGTCTGTCAGATCGAAAGTAACAACGCCGCGGTCGTAAATTGCGCGTTCTTTGATCAGATCGACCATTGCCCAATGTTTTTCAAGTATCGGTTTCAACTTTGCCTGGATCTCATCGCTTTCCAGGATCTCATCGAGCGATTTTTCCGTCAGATCGCGAATGATCTTTTCGACGAATTTCGGGTCGCGCTCGCCTTCGATGATCTGCATCAATTTCAACGCCGACGACCGCAGTTCGACGCATTGCGCAGGCGAATCGTACAGTGCTCCGTCGATGATATGTGCCCATTCGATCAATTCGGAAAGCGAAGGGTCTTCAAATCCGAACTTTTCCTTGGCTATCCGCGCAATAAATTCGGCGCAGGATTTACTTGTAACATCGAGAAACTTTTTTCCGGACGTATCGGCAAGAAAATGAGCCTCGTCCGCTTCCGACAAAAAGGCGGATTGATGATGGTCGAACCACCAGGTCAAACGCTCGTCCGAACTGTATTTGAAATCGACGATCGCATTTTCATCTCCGTCAAACTGATCGCTGTCGAATGCGTTGCCGGCACGGTGCATCGTCGGAGTGTAATAAACATCGGCGTCGGGGTGAATTTTCGCCTTATAGAATTTCGTAAATACGGCGGCGGATGAGACGCCGTCAAAGCAGTTTCCATGATAAAGTATTCGAAGTTTCATATTTGTAACAGTTTGCGCCCGGCGCAAAACATTTTAGAGTAGAGCCCTGATCGATAATCGTCAAGGAACAGGTTATGAACGTTAGGAAAGCGGTTAAAGAAGATGCTGAAAATTTGATCGACTTTAATCAAAAGATGGCTTTTGAAACCGAAGGAAAGAAACTCGATCCGCAGAAAATAAAAAACGGAGTCGAGGCGGTTTTTGCCGATGACCGCAAGGGTTTTTATATCGTCGCGGAAAATGACCACGGAGAGATCGCGGGCGGTTTGATGGTTACGTATGAATGGAGCGATTGGCGCAACGCCTGGTTTTGGTGGATACAAAGCGTTTATGTCGTTCCGGAATTTCGCGGAAACCATATTTATTCAGCAATGTACGATCACGTCAGGACGCTTGCGCGTGAGTCCGGCGATGTCTGCGGATTTCGACTGTATGTTGAAACAGAAAATAGCAAGGCTCAAAAGGTTTATGAAAAATGCGGAATGCACCGGTCGCACTACCTGATGTTCGAAAGCGAAAGCGAATAAAAAAAGAGCCGGAATCCTAAAAAGAATTCCGGCAGCATTTGAAAATCAAAACTCAAAAACGAAGACGATAATGAAACTCGTGATATTACAAAATAAAAAGCGAATTTCGTTATCAAAAAAAATTTTGATTTTCAGCCCAAAAAAATCAAGTTAAATTCTCCTCGCAATTTAACTGCAAGCGGAAGCCCAACCCCGCACAAATTCAAAAGAAAATCCGTTCACCAACCCGTATCTTGAATAAAAAAGGTCGGCTTTTTTCCTACCCCCCATTTTGTAGGTTTTGCCTAAAAAAACCGACCCTTTTCCCCTAACACTTTCCACGTCGTAGTCATCACAATCCCAGAAGAATCAGATAATTGAAGAAAATGTTAACCTTCCCTTGTTCGTTCAATAACCCTTGAAAAGAAAGAGTCAACATCAAATTCGGAAAAATCTGCCCCCCCAATAGTTCAAAATCTTCCGAACGTTCAATCAATTCTTTCAACGCTCTTAAGTTAAAGCAACCGCCGTACCAAAGTAGCGACCGCAAAGAAATATGAGGTTTACTGTCGATTTTTATTCGGTCATATTGTTATTCGCGTCGTTTTTCGACCAATCCGGTGTTGTATATCAACCGTACACGTGCAGTGAAGCTATTCAGAACGATGTCTGATTTTAGTCCATTCACCACTTTCGATTTTCGTTTCAAACCTGTGGTTAAATGTGTGGTATGAGATCGATCAGCGAAAGCGAATTTGAACGAATTGTCAGCGGTATCATCGACGACCGCGAAGTGATCTGGAAGCATAATCCGATCGGCACCAAAGAGGAGATCCTGCTTTGGATGCTCTTAAGCTGTCTGATCAGCTATCTGAGCCTCACCGAAATTGAAACTCCGTGTTTTTCCGGAAAACCGAATTCCGAAACTTATCGCGAGGCGATCGCATTTATATTGAAAGATCGTGTGACGTTCAATATCGAAAAGCAGCTTATGCGCTTTCAGGAAGTTTCTTAGAAAATCGGCTAACGCCGTTGTGATACAATTCTCCAAAATCCAATATCAGATCAGGGAGCGAATATGAAAAGAATTATCGGTTTATTTGCGCTTATCAGCGTTTGCGCTTTTTCTACATCGGCACATGTTTCATTAATTAAAAAAAGTGAGCCGCAGCAGGAACTTCAGTTAAAACTTGAAAAAGTAAATGGAAATGTTTACGCGCTTTTCGGGCGCGGCGGGAATATCGGAGTTTCCTACGGTGAAGATGGTCT
This sequence comes from Pyrinomonadaceae bacterium, assembly GCA_026129865.1. GTDB lineage: Bacteria > Acidobacteriota > Blastocatellia > Pyrinomonadales > Pyrinomonadaceae > JAHCHG01. The sequence continues at coordinate 214,135 of JAHCHG010000007.1, read as the reverse complement.
GATGACGATTGACACGCAGTTTGAAGATATAGCGGCTCAGCTAAAAGCCGAACTGAAAAAGCTCGGCACCGACAAACCGAAATACACTTTTAATACGCATTGGCACGGCGATCACACCGGCGGGAACGTTGTGTTCGGTCAGGACTCGATTATCGTGGCGCACAGAAACGTCCGCGACCGGCTTCTGAACACGACCGAATTTGGCGGTCAAAAACGCACACCGACCCCGAAAATGGGACTTCCGTCGATCACGTATGATACAGGACTTTCGATCTATTTCAACGGCGAAGAAGTAAAAGCCGTGCATTTTCCAAAAGGACACACGGACGGCGACACCGTCATATTTTTCACCGGTTCAAATGTTGTTCATCTAGGCGACGATTTTTTTGTCGATCGCTTTCCTTTCGTTGATCTCGCAAGCGGCGGCAGCGTCGAAGGATTGGTAAAGAACATTGGCGATTTGATACAGATGATACCGGCTGATGCCAAACTGATTCCGGGTCACGGACCGGTTTCAACGATGGAAGACCTGAAAAATTACCATCAAATGCTTGTCGAAACCACATTGATGGTTAGAAAATCTATGAGTGAGGGGAAATCTTTGGTGGATATTAAAAAAACCGGATTCCAGGAAAAATATAAAGATGCGGGTTCCGGTTTCATCAATACGGACAGGTGGATCGAAACTATCTATAACAGCTATTCGATAAATATGATGAAGAAATAACTGCACCTAAAATGTTAAAAGAGCCGCGGAACTTGATAAACCGCGGCTCTTTTTGCTTGCAGAAATTAAGTCCCGTTACAAACTTAATTAGGCAAAAGCACTGTGTCGATAACATGAATAACGCCATTGGATTGTTTGACGTCATATGTCGAAATGTTCGCTGTGTTTCCCTTTTCATCCATGACTACTACGTTCATCGGACCATTCATCATTGCGGTAAGTGTTCCGCCGGCGACGGTTTTCAGTTCGGCTTTGCCGTTACCTTTTTTGATCGCTTTCATGATCGAAGCGGCGTCAAAATTTCCGGCAACAACGTGGTAGGTCAAGATCTTGGACAACATGGCTTTGTTTTCCGGCTTTAGAAGCGTTGCGACCGTGCCGTCCGGCAGGTTTTCGAACGCGTCATTGACCGGCGCGAATACCGTGAACGGACCTTCACTCTTCAGCGTTTCAACCAAACCTGCCGCTTTAACTGCGGCAACAAGTGTTGTGTGAGCCTGTGAATTTACAGCGTTATCAACAATATCCTTTGTTTTGTACATTGCTTCGCCGCCGACCGTTACTTTGTCAGAACCCATTTTCTGCGCCGAAACATCAACCACGCTAAGTGCGAATAACATCGCAAACGAAATAACTCCTAAAAATACTTTTTTCATCTTTTTACCCCTCATAAAATTAAATTTGAATTTCAGAATGAACAATTTGTCGTTCTTGAAACCGTTTTCGCGGACATTTGGCTATCGGATTCAGAATCACAAAAAAATAAAAAAAGCCCGCCCGAAAATTCGGACAGGCTTTTAAGTATGAAAAATTATAGATCCTATGCGACAGTTACTTCTTTCGAAAGATAAACATCTTGAATTGCATTGAGCAATTCAATACCTTCAGCCGTCGGGCGCTGAAACGCTTTGCGTCCGGAGATCAAACCCATTCCGCCGCCGCGTTTGTTGACGACCGCCGTTCGAACCGCATCGGCAAGATCGCTTGAGCCTTTTGACTCGCCGCCCGAATTGATCAGCCCGCAGCGTCCCATAAAGCAATTCGCAACCTGATATCGGACAAGGTCGATCGGATTTTCCGAGGTCAGATCCGAATAGACCTTAGGACTGGTTTTTCCGTAGCTGCTTTCCATATTCAAAGCGTTGTAACCGCCGTTATTCGTCGGCAATTTTTGCTTTATGATATCCGCCTGGATCGTAACGCCAAGATGATTCGCCTGTCCCGTAAGATCGGCAGACGCATGCATATCGCCCTGCGATGTTTTGAACTGCGGATTTCTAAGATAACACCAGAGGATCGTAGCCATTCCGAGTTCGTGAGCATAGGCAAATGCCTCTGCGATCTCGGTGATCTGGCGCGTTGATTCTTCAGAACCGAAATAAACTGTCGCACCTACGGCTATTGCACCCATATTTCTCGCCTGTTCGATCGTTCCGAACAATACCTGGTCGAACTTATTCGGATACGTTAATAATTCATTGTGATTTATTTTCACAACGAAAGGAATCTTATGCGCATAACGCCGCGCAACGATGCCTAAGGCGCCGAATGTCGAAGCAACCGCGTTGCAGCCGCCTTCGATGGCGAGTTCGACTATGTTCTTCGGATCGAAAAGCTTCGGGTTCGGAGCAAACGACGCGCCCGCCGAATGTTCAATTCCCTGATCGACCGGCAGGATCGACAAATAACCTGTTCCCGCGAGTCTTCCATTGCTGAAAAGTGTCTGCAACGATCGCAAAACCGCCGGATTGCGATCTGAATCCAGCCAAACACGATCGACAAAATCGCCGCCGGGCACGTTAAGATTTTCCTTCGGGATCGTCGTCGATCTGTGATTCAATAAAGTTTCTGCCTCATCACCCAAAAGTTCTTGTATTTTACTGAAATCGCTAGCCATTAATAGTCTCCTAAATTTGAAAAATGTGATAAATAGAGCGTTTTTCGCAAGATTATAGCATACACACAGCTTTCGACAGCGGCAAAAAAGTCTTGCTAATTAAATATCGCTGTTATAATATTTCGGCGTTAGAATTTTTAGGTTGTGCGGCAGCGTCCCTTTGCTGCTTCATGTTTCTCCGGTCTTTCCCGGTCAATTATAAAGAAAAACTAAATAAGAGGCTTTGTAGATTTATGTTTCGTTACCTCATAAAGCAGCTCCGGTTGCTTTGGTTTTCCTGTCTTTTCCTGCTCGTAACTCAGAATATCTTTGGCGGCGACGAACCCTGGCGCCCGGTTTCACCGGCAGAAAGGCAAATGACCGCATCTTCCGTCGAAAGCGGCGCTGACGCCGAGATACTGTTTTGGGAAGTTCGTCTGAACGACGCAACTCAAAATTTGATCGAAGAAAATTACGTTCGAATCAAGGTTTTCACGGAAAAAGGTCGTGAAAAGTACAGTAAAGTCGATATTCCTTACCTTCGCAACACAAAGATCAAAGATGTCAGCGCCCGGGTGATAAGACCGGACGGTTCGATCGTCGAGATCGGCACTGCCGATATTTTCGAACGTGAGATCGTCCGCGACAACGACGAAAAAGTAAAAGCTACCTCGTTTGCGATTCCAAATATCGAACCCGGCGTGATCATCGAATATCGCTACAAGGAAATTGCGAAGAATACCGGAATCGGCGTAATGCCGATATATTTTCAACGCGATACGCCGATCAGAACATTCAAATTTTACTTAAAGCCCTGGCGCGGAAACAGAATGCGCTGGCTGGCATTCAATGCCGGAAGCGCATCTTTTGTCGAGGACGAAAAAGGTTATTACCTGGCGTCAATGGCGAATATTCCTTCGTTCAAATCCGAACCTTACATGCCGCCGAGCGATCAGGTCCGGTCATGGATGCTCATTTTTCCGGACAACGGTCCGATTTCCGCATCTACCTATTGGGGCAGGTTTTCGGGAATTAGATCGGAATGGTATAAAGCATTCGAACCTAAAAAAGACATCAAAAAACTGGTTCCCGAGCTGATCGCCAATGCGAATAGCGACGAGGAAAAGATTTCTCGGATCTTCAATTTCTGCAAAACGCAGATTCGAAACCTTTCCTACGATCCAACTCTTTCACGCGAACAGCGCGCAGAGTTAGCCGACGGAATCGACAATGCCAAAGATGCGCTTGCCGAAAAGCGCGGTAACTCGGTCGATATCAATACTCTGTTCGGCGCAATGGTTACCGCAGCCGGATTTGAAGCCAGATACGTTTACACCGGCAACCGCAGCAGGTTCTTTTTTAATCCCGAACTTCATAAACAATCGATGTTCGTTCATCTATCTGTGATCGCGGTAAAAGTCGGAAATGGTTGGCGGTTTTACGATCCGGGAAGCTATTTTATTCCGGAAGGAATGCTGCAATGGCATGACGAACGCGAAAGCGCGCTGTTGATAGGAAAAAAAGATTATATCTGGTCAAAAACCCCGTTATCTCCTTCGGACAAAACTGCTCACCGCAGAAACGGACGATTTAAATTGGATGAAGAAGGCACGCTCGAAGGCATTGTTTCCGGCGAGTACACGGGACATCTGTCCGAATATCACAAACTTCTCAATTATGACGAAAGCCAAAACCAGCGCGAAGAGCGTTTGATAAGGAACGTTAAAGCATCAATGCCGACAGCCGAGGTAACGGGCATCAAGATAGAAAACGCTAACGATCCGGAAAAGCCATTTACTTACGAATATCTCGTCCGCGTCCCAAACTACGCGCAAAAGACCGGCAAACGTATGTTTATGCAGCCCGGCGTTTTTGAAGCGAACGCGAAGCCCGTATTTTCGGCTTCAACGCGCGTCCACGATATCTATTTCAGCTATCCGTGGGAAGTTCACGACAATATTTCGATCCAGTATCCGGAATCGTTTGAGCTTGATAATCCGGATGTTCCGGCGGAAGTTTCCGACCCGCGAAAGATCGGCGTTTTGAATATTTCGATCGGTCATAACCCGGCGACTCGCACGCTTTATTACAAACGCGATTTTCAATTTGGCAGCGGAGAATCCATCCAATTTCCAGCTGCATTTTATTCGTCGATAAAGAATCTTTTCGACGGGTTTCACCGCGCAAGCGCACATTCTCTATCTTTGAGGCAAAAATAGGATACTGTTTAGAATATTTATGAAATTCTCTCGTTTGTCGATATTTTCGACCGTTGTATTACTTTCACTATTTGTAACCGGCGCAATCGCCGGCGAAACGAACACCTGGAAACCGGTAACACCAGCCGAACTTGCGATGAAAGAGCCCGTCGTCGATAAAAATGCCGACGCTGAAGCGATCTTTTGGGAAGTCTGGCTCGACGATAAAAAAAGCAGAAAACTGTCGTACGACCATTATGTTCGCGTAAAGATCTTTACCGAACGCGGGCGCGAACGGTTCAGCAAGGTCGATATTCCATTTTACAAAGGTCGAAAGATCGAAGACGTTGCCGCGCGCGTGATAAAGCCCGACGGTACCATAGTTGACCTCAACCCGGGCGATATATTCGAACGTGAGATCGTGAAAGCCGGCAAAATCAAGATACTCGCAAAATCGTTCGCGATTCCGGCGATCGAACCCGGCGTTATAGTCGAATACCGCTATTCGGAAACTTTGAAAAATGACTCTCTGGACGGCGAAACATTGATCTTTCAGCGCGATATTCCGATGCAGAAGATCACTTATTTCGTCCGCCCATACAAAGGATGGACGCCGAGTTTCAGCTATCGAAACACTCCGGAAATGCGCTTTGTTGAAAATTCCGACGGATTTTTCGTCGGATCGCTTTCAAATGTTCCCGCACTGAAAGAAGAACCGCGAATGCCGCCGGAGGACGAGGTTCGATACTGGGTCGGGCTTTCTTACCGGACGATCGGTTCACTTTTTAACTGGAGCTTCTGGGGAATGGCGCGAAGCAATTTTCTTCGCGAAGCAGCTAAACCTTCAAAGGTTACAAAACAAAAAGCCGAAGAGCTGACTCGCCCGGCTGCGTCGAGCGACGAAAAAGTTCGACGGCTTTACGAATTTGCTCAGCGGCGGCTGAAAAATGTCTCGTACGATCAGGCATTCGATTCGGAAAAGATCGAAAAGCTGAAAATTAAGGACGTCGACGATGTTTTAAAACTCGGTATGGGTTCGAGCAGCGACATCAACATAACCTTTGCCGCGCTCGCCAAATCCGCCGGATTCCCGGTCGCACTGGTTTATTCCGGCGATCGGAGCGAAAGCTTTTTTGATCCGGGTAAAGACAGTTCGCCGCTGTATCTTCATTTTCTCGGGATCGGTGTTCTTGTTGACAATAAATGGACTTATCTCGATCCCGGCACGCCGTTTATGCCATTCGGTTCGGTCGATTGGTATGAAGAAAGCGTCAATGCGATGGTGGTTGAAGAAACAACTCATACATGGCGAAAACTTCCACTGTCGCCGCCTGAAAAGTCCCTTGCAAATCGAAAAGGAACGTTTAAATTGAGCGAGGACGGCACTTTGGAAGGATTGGCACGGCTCGAGTTCACAGGTCATCAGGCGATCTCGCGGCGCCGTTCCGGTTTTCGCGACGCACCGGAAAAACGTGAATCGGATATTAAAGAAGAATTGACGGATCTACTGAAAACAGCGGAGATCTCCGACATTACGATCGAAAATTTCGAAGAGCCGGAAAAACCCCTGATCTATATTTTCAAAGTGAAGGTCAGCAATTATGCTCAGAAAACCGGCAAGCGGATGTTCTTTCAGCCCGGATTTTTCGAAACCGGTGCGAATTCTGTATTTTCGGCTTCTGAACGAAGTTACAACATTTATTTTTCATATCCGTGGGCGGAGAATGATGATGTTGAGATCGCATATCCGGAGACCTTTTCCCTCGATAATGCCGATGCGCCCGGCAACGTAGCCGACCCCGATAAGATCAGTTCGCTCGAAATTAATATTTCCAATTCGCCGGCGGACCGCAAATTGATTTACAAACGCAAATTTTTCTTCGGTGCAAAAAGCCATGTGCTTTTTCCGGCGACGGCGTATCCGGCTCTGAAGAAACTTTTTGACCTTTTTCACCAGGCAAACAGTCATTCGGTCACGCTGAAACAAAATTAGCTCGTCCGAAATTTGGAGAACCTTATGATTTACAAGAAGCATTTTTTACTACTTTCACTATTTATTTTTTTCCTCTCGATGCCGGCGCTCGCAGCCGATGCTCCGCCGCCGTGGATGCGGCAGGCTGCTTCGATCACAACCGCGACATATGACAAGGACGTTGACGGCGTTGTTCTGTACGACGAAGAGATCGTAACGTACGGCAGCAACGGAATGCTCACGAAAACCGAGAATTTAGCGATCAAGATCATTAATCGTGAAGGTAGAGGTTATGCACGCGCGGTTGCGGATTATCTGGTTAGTTCGGGAAGAGTTCGCGAAATAAAAGCATGGATAATTCGTCCCGACGGAACATGGAAAGATTACGATAAAAAAACGGTTATCGACCGAATTGCCGATCCGGACGACGTTTACAACGAAGGTCGCGAAATGATCATTTCGGCGCGTGATGACGTCGACGCGGGATTCGTTTTTGGATACACGATCACGACTGAAGAAAGACCGCTGCTCTTTCAAGACATTTGGCAGGCGCAATCACGGCTTCCGACCATTTCATCGCGTTTTGTATTAAATCTGCCAAGCGGCTGGAAAGCGACCAGCATGACGTTTAATCATGCCGAGATCAAACCGCAGGTGAACGGTTCGAGTTATACCTGGCAGTTGAGCGATCTGCCGTTCATTCCGATCGAACCGATGAGCCCGACGGTAAAGAACCTTGTCCCGTTGGTCGCGATAAATTATCAGCCTGAAGATAATTCTCAAGCCGGAGCACGAACTTTTTCCGATTGGGTTGAGCTTTCGCGCTGGCTGACGGGAATGTACGATCCGCAAGTCATTATCAACGACGACATAGCCAACAAAGCGAAAGAATTGACGGTAAACGCGAAAACTGAGTTGGACAAGATCCGCGCGATCGGAACGTACGTTCAAAATCTGCAGTATATTTCTATCGATATCGGAGTTGGTTACGGAAACGGGCTTCGCCCGAGATCTTCGGATCTCGTTTTTGGACGCGGTTACGGCGATTGTAAAGACAAGGCAAATTTGATGCGTGCGATGTTGAAAACATTAAACATCGACGCGTTTCCGGTTGTCATATTCTCGGGCGATCCGACCTTTGTTCGGCGCGAATGGGTTACGCCGCGACAGTTTAATCATTGCATCGTTGCCGTAAAGGTTTCGAACGAAACCGACGCACCGACCGTGATGATGCACGAGAAACTCGGTCGGCTGCTGATCTTCGACGCGACCGATCCATACACGCCGGTCGGCGATCTTCCCGATCATGAACAAGGGAGCCTTGCGCTGATCGTTGCCGGCGACAACGGAACTCTTTCCGAAATGCCGATAACTCCGGCGGAAGCAAATACATTTAAACGCAACGTTGCGGTAAAACTTCTCGGCGATGGCAGCATTGACGGTGTCATCACCGAACGATCGAACGGTCAGCCGTCGACATATTCAAGAAGACTCTTTCGCACACTTTCAAACGCAGACGTAAATCGCGTTTTCGAGGGCTGGCTGACGCGCGGCGCAACTGCGGCTAGACTGAAGAAATTGACTCCGAAAGACAATCATGCAGATGCGAGCTTTGATCTGGATGTCGAATTTTCCGCACCGCGCTATGCTCAGCTGATGCAGGGAAGATTACTAGTTTTCAAACCGGCGATAGTCAACCGTTCGAATTCCATTTACCTAACCGATAAAACCCGAACGCACCCGGTCATGATAGATTCGGACTCGTTCTCGGAAAGCGCGGTTTTCGATCTGCCGGAAGGCTTCGCGGTCGACGAACTCCCGGATTCTGTTAATCTCAAAACCTCGTTTGGCGTATATCAGAACAGTTATACCGTCAAAGAAGGAAAGCTTTACTACACAAGGAGTTTAACGACCAACCGGACGAAAGTTCCAGTGGAAAGTTATGACAAGATCCGGAAGTTTTACACTGACATTCTCGCAGCCGAACAATCACCTGTTGTGCTCCTAAAACAGTGAGAAAGAACTTGAGGCATAAAAAAAGGGACGGCGCGATTGCTGCCGTCCCTTTAATTTTTACGTCTGCGACGATCAGAATCTTAGATCGATCGAGTTTAGCATTGTTCTAAATGCTGAGCTGTAACGCGAAGACTCATTTTCCGGAGCTACCGTTACCACATAGAACAGCTGCCCGTTGCGGAGCATTGTCGTGTAAACGGTAGCGACCTCCGTTCTGCCGGTGATCGGCGACCGACCGGCAAGTGTTATGGCGTATGCCTGACTGCCGTCGAGCGAGCCGCGGGTGTAATTTCCGCGTTTCTGTAGATAATCGTTTGCCTGGATCACACCGTTGACATATTCTTCCGTCGCCCTGGCAAGATCTCTGTTCTGAGTCTGCATCAATCCGACCATCGCTCCGTGCGAAATTCCCTTGTCGCCGTACGCGCCTTCCGGAGCAAAGGTTATCGTGCTTTGCGTTTCAAACACTTTCCAATTATTCGGTATTCGCATTTGAATGCTGTTACCATTCTGATAAACGACCGTTCGCGAAGAAGGATAACTAACGCTCGAAGTATATCGTCCTTTCGCCATCGGATTATTTCGCGGATTATTAGCGGCGTTACGTTCGATCTCTTCCATCGACTGTGCCCGCGGCATTGCGCGAAGACGGCTCTGGATTCGCTGGAACTCGCGTGTGTTCTGAATCGGATTTCGCGAAACTTCTAAAAGCTGAGCTTCACGATTGATATTTTCATAACGATTTGACGGATTCGGATGGCTGCTCAGAAATTCAGGAGCACGACTTCCGCCGCTTTCCTGTTCAATAGTTCTGAACATATTCGCCAGATCTCGCGGATCGTACCCGGCTCTGGCAAGTATTTGCGCGCCGAGAATATCAGCCTGTGTTTCATATTCACGGCTGTATTTCGTCATCCACGCCTGAACACCGAGGGCGCCAAGCTGTGCGCCGGCTTCACCGGCAAGGATCGCTCCGCCAAGAATTGCCCCGATGCCGAGAATTTGGTTCCACGGATTGCTCTGTTTCGTCGCCTGAGCCGTACCGTGGCGAAGCGCAACGTGGCTTATCTCATGCGCCATCACTCCTGCCATTTCGCCTTCGCTTTTTGCGGCTTCGATCATTCCGCGGTTTACGAACATCGGTCCGCCCGGCAACGCAAACGCGTTAATGTCGCGCGCGTTTACGATCTTAAAATTATAATCAAATTCCGAATGAGCGTATTCGCGCGGAATTGCGCGGACAAGGTTTTCGCCGACGCGTTCGACGTAACTAGTTGCCTGATAATCGTTAAGTATCGGGAATTGCTGCTGAACTTCCTGCGAAGCTTCGCGTCCGATCTTTACATCTTCCGAAATTTTAAACTTATTCTTTGGTGGCTTGATCCGTGTTTGTCCGAACACAGCAAGAGGCATCAAGAGCATAGACCACACCAAAACCGCGGTCGTTGCATTCCTTACCCAATTAAATCTCTTCATTATCGTCCTCCAAAACCTAAATAACCTGTACTATTTTTATACAATAACATGATACCGGTTATTAACTTGTGCAAAAGACGTTCCAAGACGCTCGGAAAATGGATGTGAATTCGTATGAAATCTGCCAACTGAAAATATTCGGGGAAGAAATATCGCCCAGGGAGACGGGCAAATGGGAGGCAAAGAACGCATGCTTTAGGTCGACGATCGGGAAGCCGCCATATTTGACAGATGCAAAAGATCCGACAGCTTATTCCAAGCGCTTAAAACCTTTGTCTTCAGTGACTTCGAGAGTCCGCGGACGCAGTGAAAGTGTTTTCTTCGATGGCTTCGTCCTCGGGAAAAGTCGATTCCAGACTGTCGCGAAGACGATTAAAAAGCGCGACAATTTCTGAAGCTTTAAGCTTTGCGGAATAATCTCCTTCTACAAAAAAAGCCATCGCCAGATCATTTTCCAATTCGTTAACCAGAGTCATCACAAGGTCCTCTTTTTTTGGATTCTTAGGAACGTTGTACACACTAAAAGAGTAAAAGTCCAGACGATTTCGTCGGTAAAATTGCGGTGGAAATCACGCAGTTCCGATTTGTCCGATGGTTACAATGATTTTCTGCGGATGTTAACTAAATGTTAATTTGGCGTCGATATAAATTTTGTTAACGGTTCGTTTCGATATAATGCTTCGCTTGAACCGCTCCAACCGTTCGGAGACGATTAGCTGATTTAAAACGTTTGCCGTCGAAATGAAGTTCGTAGAACGGCGCGAAAATTCTTATGAAAACAACACTTTTATTGACGTTACTAACATTGGCATCAATCATCGGCGCTTCCTGCAGCGGGCAGCCGTTCGGAAACAACAATGCGAATACTGCCGCCGGCGGGACTATCTCGATCCTCGGTTCCGGAGCATCTTTCCCGGAACCGGTTTATGAAAAATGGATGAACGAATATGGAAAGCTGAATCCAAATGTAAGGATCGATTATCAAGCGACGGGTTCGGGTGCGGGACAAAAAGCGATCAAGGAGAACACCTCGGATTTCGGCGCGTCGGACGATCCGATGAAAGATGAAGATCTGAAAGGCACGCAGGTGATTCATATTCCCACGGTTCTCGGAGCTGTGGTTTTGACGTACAACCTGCCGGAAGTTAAAGAAAGGTTGAAATTGTCGCCTGAGGCAATAGCGGGAATCTATCTCGGAAACATCAAGAAATGGAACGACCCGAAGATCAGAGCGGATAATGCTGAAGTAAATCTGCCGGACACTGAGATCTCTCCTGTATATCGAGCCGATTCGAGTGGAACCACGGCGGTTTTCACGGACTTTCTTTCGAACGCGAACAGCGAATGGAAAAACAAGATCGGTGCTAACAAACAGCCGAGCTGGATCACCGGCGTCGGTGCCGGCGCGAAGGGCAACGACGGCGTCATGGGTCAGGTAAAAAACATTCCCAATTCGATCGGATATGTTGAGATCGCATTTGCAAAAGCAAACGATCTTCCGACCGCTCTTATCAAGAATAAATCCGGAAAATTTGTCGAAGCATCCATCGAAAATGTTTCTGCCGCCGCTGCCGGATCGGTAAAGGACATGCCGGAAGACTTGAGAACCCGGATCACAAACGCAGAAGGCGAAAACGCTTATCCGATCTCGAGTTATACGTATATTCTTGTGAATAAAGAGCAGCCTGACGACGTCAAAGGAAAAGCTCTGGTCGACTTTTTATGGTGGGCGGTGCACGACGGTGAGAAGTTCACAAGCGATCTCCATTACGCTCCGCTTCCTGATGAAGTCGTCAAAAAAGTGGAAGAAAAGTTGAAAACGATCACGTCAAACGGAACCGCTCTGCGGCAATAACCGGAGAAATCGAACTTGGCACAGACGCGCACAACCGGAGACAGGATCTTTCGGACCATTCTGATGATCTCAGCGGCGAGCATAATCTTTATCGTCGTCGGAATGATCGTTATGATGGTTTCGAACTCGATGCCGACGATAAGTCGGTTCGGATTAGCGTTCCTGACCGGATCGGAATGGAAGCCCGCCGACGGTGTTTTCGGCGCGCTTCCTTTTATTTACGGGACGATCGTTTCTTCGCTAATCGCGCTGATCATTTCGGTTCCGATCTCGCTTGGGATCGCGATATTTTTGACCGAGCAGGCGCCGAAAAAGATCGCGGCGCCGATCTCGTTCATGGTCGAACTCCTGGCGGCGATACCTTCCGTCGTGTACGGACTCTGGGGAATTTTTGTTCTCGCGCCGTTCATTCGCGATCATCTGGGCGTTTTTCTTGAAACATATTTGGGATGGATCCCGGTCGTAGGTCAGCTTTTTCAGGGAAGATTGACGGGTATCGGAATGCTCACCGGCGGGATCATTCTTGCGTTGATGACGACGCCGATAATTACATCGGTTGTCAGAGATATTCTTGAAGTCGTTCCGAACACACAGCGCGAAGCGGCGCTTGCGCTCGGTGCGACAAAGTGGGAAACGACGATGATCGTGCTTGGAAATGCCGCATCGGGCATTGCCGGTGCGGTCGTTCTGGGTTTAGGGCGCGCGCTCGGCGAAACGATGGCGGTGACGATGGTTATCGGAAATTCCCCGCAGATCAGCGCGTCGCTTTTCGAACCGGCATATACGATCGCATCGGTTCTGGCGGCGAATTTTGCAGAGGCAACGGACGAACTTTATTTAAGTGCCCTGATCGAAATGGGGCTCGTTTTATTTTTAGTAACGTTTGTAGTTAATGCGTTTGCGAAATTATTGATTATGAGCGTTGCGAGCGGAAAAGCCGGGGCAAAAAACGTTTAACTAAAATGGAAAGAACTGTTCACGGCAGACGAAAAATGTTGAGCGCGTTAATGACGGGCTTAACGTCGGCGTGCGCCGTTTTCGCTATCGCGATCCTGGTTCTGATCTTAACTTACATCGCCGTCCGAGGTTTTTCGGCTATCAATTTAGAATTTTTGATCGACACTCCGAAACCTGTCGGCGAAGGCGGCGGAATCGGCAATGCGATTCTCGGATCGGTTTTGATGACGGTTCTTGCGACCGGTATCGGATTGCCGATCGGCATCGGCGGCGGTGTTTATCTGGCGGAAATGGGCAGCAATTGGTTTGGCAGCATCGTCCGGTTTCTCGCCGATACTTTGATCGGAGTGCCGTCGATCATCGTGGGGATTTTCATTTACACGCTGATCGTACTTCCGATGGGTCGGCAATCCGGTTTGGCGGGTGCATTGTCGCTTGCGATCATTATGATCCCGATCGTCGCACGGACAACGGAAGAGATGATCAAGCTTGTGCCGAAATCGATGCGCGAAGGCGCGCTGGCGCTCGGCGCACCCGAATGGCGCGTTACGTGGAATATCGTAATGCCGGCGGCGGCTTCCGGAATCGCGACGGGCGCAATGCTTGCCATCGCTCGTATTTCAGGCGAAACGGCACCGCTTTTGTTTACGGCGCTGAACAGCCGTTTTTATAATTACTTTTATGATCAGCCGATGGCGTCGTTGACGGTTCAGATCTACAACTATGCGACCGGACCGTTTGACGTTGAACATCAGATGGCATGGGCTGCAACATTGATCCTGGTCGGATTGATTCTGGCGATAAATGTCGCCGTTCGATATCTGGCAAGGCGGAGATATTAGCTCGTTTGCCGATCACTGAAAATTAAATGGAAAGCAAGATAAGCATTTCAAATCTCAACTTTTTTTACGGCAAGGCGCAGGCGCTTTACGATATAAATCTGGAAATTCCGGAACGTGAGGTAGTCGCATTTATCGGACCGTCAGGCTGCGGTAAATCGACATTTCTGCGCACACTGAACCGGATGAACGACACGATCCCGATCGCCAAGGTTGATGGAACTGTATTGATCGATGGAGAAGACATCTATTCGTCAAAGACGGATGTCGTCGCGCTTCGCCGCAAGGTTGGAATGGTCTTTCAAAAATCGAATCCTTTTCCGAAATCGATATTCGAAAATGTCGCTTACGGCATTCGCATCAACAAAATGCAGACGAGCAAAAGCGACCTCAACGACCGTGTCGAAAAAGCTTTGGTCAACGCCGCGCTTTGGGATGAGGTAAAGGATCGGTTAAGTTCGTCGGCGTTCGGACTTTCCGGCGGTCAGCAGCAGCGTCTGTGTATCGCGCGGGCACTCGCGGTCGAACCGGAGGTAATTTTGATGGACGAACCGGCGTCCGCGCTCGACCCGATAGCAACGCAAAAGATCGAAGAACTCGTCGTAGAATTGAAAAAAGATTATACGATCGTCATCGTAACTCACAATATGCAGCAGGCTGGGCGGGTTTCCGACAGAACGGCGTTTTTTATGCTCGGGAAACTTATTGAATATAACCCGACACAAAAGATGTTCACCAACCCGGACGAAAGATTGACGGAAGATTACATTACCGGAAGGTTTGGTTAGCCTTTTTTGTAAAACTTATTTTTTGGTAAACTCGGAAACTTATTTAGCGATGGAAAACAGAATTATTGATCAACAACTCGACCGTTTGCGCGACAAGCTGCTCTTGCTTGGCGGCACGACCGAACGTGCGCTGCAGCGGGCGATGCAGTCGCTGACGAATCGCGACAGCGACCTGGCACAAAATGTTCTTCGCGAAGACAAGGTGATCGACGAAATGGAGCTCGAGATCGACCGGCTTTGTATAGAAATTCTTGCTTTGCAGCAGCCGGCGGCGCACGATCTTCGGTTTGTTATCTCGGTCGCAAAGATCACGCCGATCCTCGAACGGATCGCAGATCATGCCGGGAGCATTGCAAAAGCGGCGCTGATACTTAATACCGAACCGCAGCTGAAGCAGTACATCGATCTTCCGAAAATGGCGACAAACGCTGCGGAAATGCTTCGGTCGGCGCTTGATGCGTTTACGTCGGAAGACGCCGAAGCGTCCCGGCGTATTATTAAACAGGATCGCGTCATCAATAAAAGTTACAAGCGAATTTTCAGCGAATTGATCGAAATGATGATCTCCGATCCTTCGATCACCAACAGCGCTGCTCAGCTGCTGTTTGCCGCGAAACATCTTGAACGCATCGGCGATTATGTCAAAGACATTTGTGAATTGAACGTTTATTTGACCGAAGCCGCCTTTATCAAACACAGCAAGGGTAAATAAGTGCAGAAAGTTTGTCGGCGTAAGACTAAAAAAGTCGTTCACGGAACGTCTTTTTCTGCGTTCGACAACGGGTCTTTCATCCGTTATATTGAGATTCTTCATATTCAATCAGCTAACGGAGAATCTAAAAAAAATGGGTTTCAGCTTTCTGCCGCGAGAGGACGATTATTTTACGTTTTTTTCCGAAATGGGCGAGGTCATCGTAAAGGCTTCGGAATACCTTGTCGAAATGGTCGAATCAGATCCGAAAGGATATGAGGCGATCTCGGCTAAGATCAAAAAAGCGGAACATGCGTGCGACGATCTGACTCACAAGATCACTACAAAATTAAATAAATCGTTCATCACTCCATTTGACCGCGAAGACATATACACGCTGGTCGTCGCGCTTGACGACGTGTGCGATTATATCGACGCCGGCGCGCGGGCGATCGTTATGTACGATATGCAGGAAGTTGGTGTTCATGCCGTCGGACTTGCAAAAGTTACGCGGCTGCTTGCCAACGAGATAAATTCTGCGGTTGCGCTGTTGAAAAAACCAAATGGAATGAACAAACATATCGTCGAGATTCACCGTTTGGAGAACGAAGCCGACGATATCTATTTCCGCGCAATAGGCGAGCTTTTTCAAAAAGAGACCGATCCGATCACCCTGATCAAATACAAGGAACTCTACGAGATCCTCGAAAACGCAACCGACCGCTGCGAGAGTGTCGCGAATATCATTGAGAGCATTGTTCTAAAACACAACTAATAAATTATGGATGTTCAATCGGCTACATTCGGCTTAGTTGTATTCATCATTTTCATAGCGCTCCTTTTCGACTATGTAAACGGATTTCACGACGCCGCAAATTCGATCGCAACCGTCGTCGCGACACGAGTTTTGTCGCCGGGCGTTGCCGTTGCATGGGCGGCATTTTTTAATTTCATCGCCTTCGCTGTTTTTGGAACCGCTGTCGCGAAAACTATCGGCGGCGATATGGTTAATATAAATGCCATAGCCGACGGGAACCGTCTTTACGTGCTGCTTGCTGCATTGCTTGGTGCCGTCATCTGGAACTTGATCACTTGGTATCTGGGTCTGCCGACATCGAGCTCGCATGCATTGATCGGCGCGTACGGCGGAGGCGCGGTCGCAGCTTATATCAGCGCAAGCGGCTTTTCCGGATGGAGTTCGGTGTTGATTGCTTCCGGTTGGATAAAAACGCTCGCTTTTATCGTGCTGTCGCCGCTGATCGGAATGACGCTCGGTTTCGCTTTAATGGTTTCTGTTTATTGGATCTTTCGTAAAACAAACGTCGCCAAGATCGATAAAGGTTTTCGCGTCGGTCAGCTTTTCAGCGCAGCGGCTTTTTCGCTCGGACACGGCGGAAACGATGCGCAAAAAACGATGGGAATCATTACTGCCGTTCTGGCGGCGGGCGGTATGCTGCAATACGGCGAAGGCGGCTCGCTTCCGCCGATACCTTTTTGGGTCGTTCTCGCCGCACACGCGGCGATCGGGCTCGGCACTCTTTCGGGCGGATGGCGGATCGTGAAAACAATGGGAACGAAGATCGTTAAACTCCAGCCTGTCGGCGGATTTTGTGCGGAAACCGCGGGAGCGCTGACGCTGTTCGCAAATACTTTCGCCGGAATTCCGGTTTCAACAACCCATACGATAACCGGCGCCATCGTCGGAACGGGATCTGCGAAACGATTTTCTGCCGTAAAATGGGGAGTTGCGGGAAAAATTATTTGGGCTTGGGTATTAACTATCCCGATGGCGGCGCTGATGGCTGCAGTATCTTACGAAGTGATCTTGTTCCTCGACCGAACTTTTTTTAGTTGATCTGTGTTACTTGTTCTCGACCTCGATGCCGGTTTTATCGCTGTGCGAATCGAGCCAGCCGGCGAAAATTCCCCGGCTGCCGGTGTGTTCCAAAATATGCCTGTAAATAACCGTCAAGAGTGCGACGATCGGGATCGAAAGAAAGACGCCCGGAATTCCCGCGATCTGTTCGCCGGCTAATATCGACAATATAATTAGCAGCGGATGCAGCAGAATACCGCCGCGAACGATTCTCGGATATGTAACATAATCGTGCGTCAGACGAAGCACGATCAAGAATGCGAACGTCCACAGCGCCTGCCACGACGAACCGCTGAAACCCGCGACCGAAATCGATAAAATACCGATCGTAACCGGTCCGATCAAAGGGATAAATTCCAAAACCCCGGCAAGGATCCCAAGCAAAAGTGCGTATTTCACCCCGATAAGCCAGAAACCGAGCGCGCAAACGGAA
The DNA here is from genome assembly GCA_026129865.1 of Pyrinomonadaceae bacterium. Lineage (GTDB taxonomy): Bacteria > Acidobacteriota > Blastocatellia > Pyrinomonadales > Pyrinomonadaceae > JAHCHG01. Next base: position 196,431 of record JAHCHG010000007.1, on the reverse strand, counting down.
CCGATCAGAAAACACGAGATCAGCTGTGCCCGCGTGTAGGCAGCCAGGGTCTCATTAACTTCTTCAAGAACGAGCCCCGCGCGGGTTCGCCATCTGCCGACCGGAAAACAGCGCAGAAACAGCGTTCGAAAAAAATTTACATCCTTCAGGAAAAAGAAAGCGAGGATCGGGATCAAAACTATCCACGGTAAACTCGTAACGATGTCGATCAAAAAATTTCCAAAAAATTCGGTGATCCGGTCGCCCGTTCCGGTAATTATCGCATCGGTCTTTTCCGTGATCTTTTCCTGAATACTTTTGGAAAACTTCAGCCCGCGGTTCCAACGGCTCAGATCGTTTATCTTCTCCTGAATTTCCGACGCATACATCGGAATGTTCGAACCGAATTCACGCGCCTGACTCGAAGCCCGCGGTGCGAGCGTTGCTATCCCAAATCCGAGAATCGAAAAGATTATTAAATAAGCGAGTACGATCGCTGCCGGGCGCGGCATAAAACGTTCGAGTTTTTTCTGCTTGAACGGCTGGCGAATGGTTTTTACGATCGGGTCGATAAGATACGCGAAAAAGATCGCTAAAACCATTACAAAGAAAAGATTTTTCAGCGCAAAAAGTATTCCGCCGATAAAACCGCCAATGTTCCAGACGAGAAACGCAACAATGACGACACGCGCGACAGTCCAACTTGACGGCGTCGATGGATCGAGGAAGACGCGGCGAAAAGTCCGGCGAACGCGGCGCTTTTTCTGTATTTCCCGCATCGGGACCTTGGCTGTTTCTTTTTCCTCAGACATTTTTATCAGCGAGAATTGGCGTGATTGCCGTTCGAATTATTGGACAACGTATCCGCAGTTTTGACCGGCGAAAGATCTTCGACGATGAATCGCTTTTCCAGCGTGTCGATCACTTTCGGTTCAAATTTGTAAAACGAACCGGCGACAACGGACTTTTCATCATCGCTCAATGTAAACCGGTTCGGTTCCGGTTTGGCGACCGATTTGATATAAGCCTTGTCATCCGCGGTCATAATCTCGCCGTCTTTTCGCTTAAAGACAAAAATGAACTCGAAATTCGCCGTCCGCATTGATTCGATGTCGCGTTCTACGCCGCTCGCGACGGGAACAGGCGAACCGTCCACATCCGCAGCAGGAGGCTTGTTGTAATTTGGACCGAATCCGCAAGCCGCGACAACCGCCGTCAATATCGCCGTCACAAGCCGGATAAAAATTATTCGTTTAGCCCGCATTTTAATTAGCTTCTTCATCCGGTTCTTCCTGCCCGTTCGGCAGATTTTCCTCTTCTTCGACTTGCTTTACATCATCGGCATTCGCGTCGCTTTCGTCAACGGAATCTTCGTCGGGAGTTCCCTTTTGATCCCGGATCTTCAAAATTATCGCGTCCTTGTCCTGAAAAACCGTTTCGCACCAGCCGCTTTGAAGGCAATTTGCAACAAAATCTACATTGTCCTTCGCCTCGCTGAAAATGAATCGAGAATTAAATTTCTCTCGAATTATCGGCGCCGGATCTTCGATCTTTCCTCCGTTAATGTCGCCCATCAGCTTGTAAAGCTCGGGATTTTTCGAATAAAGATAATTTGGATCGAGTCCCCACGCGTATCGGTGTTTCGTGTCGTAAAAGAACATTTTCGGAAAATTATCCCAATTGCAGTTGTAAATGATCTCGCCTTCGGGAATATTTTCATTAGCCCAGGTCATGGCGGCTTTATATTTTTCGTTCGGTTCGTTATCGCGAATGTTGGTTATCAAACCGACCTGCTTAAATTCAACCCATCGCGAAAGATCGATCCCGACAAAATTAAACGTGATCCATCCGACGAAAAACAATCCGATCAGCCACAGCGTCAACTGTTTTGCCCGCATCAGCATTTTTTCTTTCGGCGTCTTCTTGGTCTTATCCAGAAACGGTTCGATGTCCTCTTTGAAATCTTCCGGGAGTTCTATCGTAAAAGGCATACGGAACGCCTGCATGCTGAAAGCGGCGAACAAAATTGCGAACGGCGGAAAATATTCGGCGAATCTTTTCGAACGAAACTGCGAAACGAGCAGAACCGTGACAAACGCAAGGAAAAAGGTTGATCTTTCCGGCAGTTTTCCGTCGCGCGGGCTAAACAGAACATAGCCGATGAAAACTGCGAAAAGTGCGATCGGAAAATGAGTTAAAAGTTCGACGCCGGAATACGGATACCATTCACCGCCGACCGCGACCGCAAACTGTCCGACCTTGAATTTTGTAATGAAATGTTCCCAAAACAGATAGAGATTTGTCGGAAAATAGGGATTAATAACGTTTCCGAGGATCATTCCGCTGCCCGTATAAGCGAGCGGGCGCCATTCGAACTTCCGTTCGTTCCAGGCGATTATCACCGTCCAGATGAAAGCCGCAATGATCAGCATCGGGAAAAGGCTGTACGTCCAGACAAAAACGAACATCAACGGCAGCAGCCAGATGTATTTTCGTTCAAACAGCAGAAATATGCCGAGAATCGTAAAAATGATCGTCAGCGGAGGCGCTTTCGCCATGTTCATTCGATAGTAGAATGAATTGGAGCACGCAAATATCGCCGCGAGCCACAAAAGCAGATTGTCCACCTTATAGCGAAACATCAGCCAGTAAACCGAAAAGATCGCCAGACTTCCGTAAAAAACAGCGGCGACCTTTGCCGCCATTACCGGCTCAAAAAACCACAGAAAGGGAATCTGCAAAAGGTGAAATAGGAAATGATGATCGGCGTAATCTTGCGGACTTAAAACGGTCAGCGGCAGCCATTTGAACTCCGGCAGCCAGTTTCCGCTGCTCAAACTTTCCCACAAAAGGGCGCTCCAGCGGATGTGGTAATAACCGTCCCAATCGCCGCAGCAAATCGCACTCGTCGAAAACTGCAGAAGGATCATGATCAAAAACGTCGCTAAAAGTCCGAATATCAAATAGACCCACCGCACTGCATCGTCGGTCGCAAACCATTGTTTCCAGGTAAGTTTTTGCGCTTTACGCGCCCGAACCGGCTCTGCCGGCGCGTTACTTTCGTTTTGAATTTCTTCCATTATTAATGCCGTAAATTTTTGCGGGTATTAAAGATAATTAAACAGAGAAAATAACACGAAACCGGCTGGTTTATCTACAACACGACCATTTTTATGGGAAATTTCGACTGCCTGGCAAAATTGAACGGTTGCGTAACGACGGGGCAAAACCTAAAATCAGTTGCTTAAAGTTTATGTATCCAAAAGGAAATCTTTTTATCGACGCTTCGCATGGAAAGCTCGAAGCAATTTTAAAAGAGCCGAAAGGCGAACCGAAAGGCGCTGCGCTTGTTTGCCATCCGCATCCGCTCGGCGGCGGGACAATGCATAACAAGGTCGTTTACCGCGCTGCGCAAGGTTTGCTTGATGCCGGTCTGGTCGCGCTTCGTTTCAACTTTCGCGGCGTCGGCGCATCGACCGGAAAGCACGACGACGGCGTTGGCGAAAAACAGGATATTTTGGACGCTCTTGCGTATTTATCGGAAAACTATCCGGATCTGCCGATCACATTCGCCGGATTTTCGTTCGGATCGCGTTTCGGCACGGAAACGACGATGAACGACGACCGCGTCGTGCGGCTGATCAGCATCGGAACTCCCGTCGATAAATATGACTATTCGTTTTTAGAGACTGTTAAAAAACCGATCCTTTTCGTTCACGGCGACAGCGATGAGTTCGGGTCGGTCGAACATCTTAATCAATTGGTCGCAAAGATCGCCGAAACTGCGGATACCAAAACCGTCGTTTTTCAAAACTGCGGACATTTTTTTGACGATCATCTCATTCAGTTAAAGGACGCGATTCACGATTGGGTATTGGAAAAAATGGCGGAAACAAATAATTAAACCCGAGAGATGCAAAGACGCAGAGTTTTAAAGCATTATTCTTTTCCTTACGCGTCTCCGCTTCTGTGCGGTGAAAAAAATCAAATGGAACAAAACACGAAAGAAAAAGAAGCCGAACGCCTTAGGAATGCGGCGATCCGCATTACGATGATGCCGCGCGACACGAACGCGCACGGCACGGTTTTCGGCGGAATAATTTTAAGTTACATAGACATTGCCGGCGGTGTCGAGGCAGTCCGCCACACCGGTCACGACCGGTTCGTAACGGTCGCTATGAAGGAAGTTATCTTTCACGAACCGGTATTTGTCGGTGATCTGGTCAGCTTTTATGCGACGACGACGAAACTCGGGAACACTTCGATCTCGATAAAGGTTATTGTCGAGTCTGAACGCTTTGGCTCAAAAGGTCAGATCGTTCGCGTAACCGAAGCCGAAGTCGTTTATGTCGCGATCAATCAGTATCGGGAAAAGGTGAAGATCGGGGAATAAGGTTGCGGGGAGTTGCAGATAATTTCAAAACAATAAAAACAATTATTTTAGATATTCAAAGTTCATTTGATCACATTGTTCTGCTTACTATTAAACTATCTGCAACTTTCTGAAAACTTCCTGCAAACTCAAAAAATATGCCGACCTGGAAACTCGAGATCGAATATGACGGAACGCGCTATCGCGGCTGGCGGATGGAGCATAATCAGCGCACCGTTCAGGGCGAAATGATGGTCGCCGCGCGGCAGCTTTTTGCAAACCGCGTTGAGATGATAGCGGCTGAAAATACCGAGCCGGGAGTTCATGCGCGGTCAAATATCATAAGCTTGAGCGTCCCCGAGCTCTCCGCCGATATCACTCCGCGGCAGATATTGGAAGGTTTTAACGAGATCCTTCCGCACGACATAAACATTTTAAAGACGCGCAACGCGGACGAAATTTTTCACGCCTGGAAAGAAGCTGCCGGGCGCGAATATGTTTACCAGATATCAACACGGCGGACGGCTTTTGCAAAGAATTTTGTCTGGTGGAACAAAAACAAGATCGATCTGGCTGCAATGAAGAAGGCTTCTGAATTTTTGCAGGGTCGGCTTGATCTTTCGTCATTCGCCGATCTCGAAAGCGAAAAAAAGGGTTCGACCATGGTAAATTTGGAAACAGCTTCGATCGAAGAATCGGACGAACTGATCCTTATCCGAATTCGCGCCAGCCGATTTTTACCCAAAATGTTTCAGAGACTGGTAGGAAATCTTGCAGAAGTTGGTCGCGGCGGAATTTCGGTCGACGATTTTCGCAGAAATCTCAATTTCAAAACTGCCGCGGCAGCGAAATTCACTGCGCCGCCGTCGGGAGCTTTTTTGGAAAAGGTCATTTACAAAGGTCAATAAAAGCGCGTTGACCTCAGATTTGCTTCAACTTGCTATTCGCATCCGATTTATCCTAAAGTCAAAGAATAATTAATTTTAAGACTTTCATTGCAGGAGATGAAATATTAATGCATAAGATCACTGCCGAAACTGCAGCCGGAACGGTTGCTTTTGAAGCCGAAAAAGACAAAAAACTCGTTTTGTGTCTCGAAGATAACGGAATTGACATTTTGCACCGCTGCGGCGGAAACGCGAAATGTACGACGTGCCGTGTCGAGGTATTAGCCGGCGATCCCGGCGAGATCGGCGACGCTGAAAAAGCGATTCTCGCTTCAAAAACCGATCTCGGAGATCATACACGGCTTTCTTGCCAGGTACGCTTGATCGACGACCTGCACGTTAGAGTCATTCGTCAGGCAAGCGTTGAAGGAATCGACCCCGGAAACCGACCGGAGGCATAACGGGCGGTTGCTGCGAAAATTTACGGTTGATAACGGGGAAACCCAACACACCACAACATTTACGAAGAACAAGGAGAATAAATTAAAATGTTTAATGGACTAAAGAAACGACTAGTGAAATTTGCACCGGCAAATGTTGCAAAAGCGCATTGCGACGGACCTTGCGGAGTTTACGATCCGTCGTCGACAAGAATTCCGGCAGAAGCGGTTTTATCGATGACGAAAAAGATCCTGGCTCTTCAATACCCGGAGGGCGGAGATGACAAAGCGAAAGCCGCTTATCACAACACGCTGACACGGTTTATTCAGATCAAGGAAGAACAGGCGCAGATCGCAAAAGATGAAGCCTTGATCCTCTGGACGGATTATTTTAAACCCGAGCATTTGGAAAAACATCCCGATCTGACGGATATTTTCTGGAAAACCGCCAAACTTTGTTCTGCCTGTAAACACGAAGTCAGTCTGGAACATGCCGAAGACCTGATGGCGCACGTTAAAAAGATCCACGAAATGTTCTGGGAAAGCAAAGGTCGCAATGTCGAGTGGTACACGGCGAGCTGATTTTACATTTTAGGCATTAGATCTTGGATCGCGGGTTTTCATTCGATAACTCGCGATCCATTTTTATTTATGAAAGAACTGCCGGAAGCAAGCCTTTTTGACATCGCTTTGATCTTTCTCGGTCAACGATTTCGATATATTGTCGAGGGAAATTCTATGTTTCCGACAATGCGCGACGGAGAAGAAGTTCTGGTCGATCGAAACGCGGAAGTCAAAGTCGGCGACATCGTAGTGGCAAAACATCCCATCGAACAAACCACCGAAGTGGTAAAAAGAATCGACCGAATAAACGAGCGCGGACACTTTTTTTTGATCGGTGACAATCCTGACGACAGCAACGACAGTCGTCACTTCGGCGCAGTTTCGGTAGAATATATAAAAGGAAAAGTTATTTCCCGGTTATAAAGGAATAAAAGCATTATGAACATAACTTTAACGCCCGAACTCGAAAATTTGATTCAGAAGAAGATAGAATCCGGCGATTATAATTCGGCATCGGAAGTCGTGCGCGACGCGCTCAAACTCTTGAAGGAACAAGACCAGTTAAAAGAACTGCGCCGCGAAGAAATTCGGCGCGAAGTAATGAAAGGCGTTGAGCAGATGAGAAATGGTGAATTTACGACTTACAATTCGGCGGAAGAATTAGCCGAATCAATCATCAGTGAAGCGAAAAGAGAAAGAGAAGCAAAATAATGCCGAAATTTACGCTTGCGCCTTTGGCAAAAACTGATTTAAAAGCGATTTGGAATTATATTTCCGAATTTAACGAGCAATCTGCCAATAAATTTATTCGAGAACTTTCCGAAAAATTTCAACTTTTGGCAGACAACAAAAATATCGGCAAACGTCAGGACAATTTTATTGTTGAAATGAGAATGTTTCCCTTCAAAAAATATCACATTTATTATTTTCCCAATGACGAAGGCGTGGAAATTACAGAGTTTTGCACGGCTCGCGCGACATCGAAGGCGGGTTTGAAGATTATTTTGAAGGATTAAGCGAATAACGAAGTATTTTAAGTTTATGATCGAAGAAAAAGTTTTAATCGAAAAGTTTATCGCCAACAAAAACGGCACGAGCCGCAAACGCGAGCGGATGAAAAAACCGGATTGGCTGAAGATCAAGATCGGCGATCCGACGAATCAGAATGCGGTTTTGAAGTTAATTGACGGATTGAATCTTCATACCGTTTGTCAGGAAGCGCGTTGTCCGAACATTTTTGAATGTTGGACGGACAAAACCGCGACATTTATGCTCGGCGGCGACACTTGCACGCGTCATTGCGGTTTTTGCGCGGTCAACAAAGGTCAACCGATGGAACTCGATCCGATGGAGCCGACGCACGTTGCCGAAGCGGTAAAGCATTTGGATTTAAAACACGCCGTTATTACCAGCGTGAACCGCGACGATCTGCCGGACGGCGGTTCGATGCACTGGGCGGAAACGATTTTGAAAGTTCGTGAATTAAATCCAAACTGCAAAGTCGAGGTTTTGATTCCCGATTTCAACGGCGACGAAGACGCTTTGAATAATGTTTTGCAGGCGCGTCCCGACGTTCTCAATCACAATACGGAAACAATCGCGCGGCTTTATCGCCGAGTTCGCCCCGACGCGATTTATACGCAGACGCTCGAATTATTAGACCGCTCGGCAAAATTCCGCGATACGCAATTTCCGAATATGCTGACCAAAAGCGGAATTATGGCTGGCTTGGGCGAAGAATTTGAAGAGGTCGTCGATTTGATGAAAGATCTTCGAAAGGTTGATTGCAATATCATGACCATCGGGCAGTATTTACAGCCTTACGAAAAGCGTTTGCCGGTCGAACGCTACGTGGAACCCGAAGAATTCGCCGAATGGAAAAAGATCGGTTTGAGCTTGGGCTTCAAACACGTCGAATCTTCGCCGCTCACGCGCAGTTCGTATCACGCGCGACAGCAAACCGAATCCGGCGAAACCGCGAGCGCAGTGGCGTAACAAAATTGTTAAAATGCCGATCTTTGAATGGGATGAAGAAAAAGAAAAATCAAACTTCCGCAAACATAAAGTTACTTTTGCGGAAGGTGAATCGGTTTTCTACGATTCGTTTTCATTGACGATTCCCGACCCGGATCATTCGATCGAAGAACAATAGTTAATTGACATCGGAACATCGAACCGAAATCAGATTTTGGTCGTCGTCTATGCGGAACGTGAAGATAAAATCCGGATGATCAGCGTCCGTAAAGCGACGAAAGCCGAACGTAAGATGTATGAATAAAAAAGGCGAAGAAATGCGTAAAGAATACGATTTCAGCAAAGGCGTGCGCGGCAAACACGCGAAGGCTTTGCGAAACGGGCATCGAACGATAATTTACAAAGCGGACGGCACGACGGTAACGCGTGAAACGCGCCCAATAATTCTCGAACCAGATGTGCAGGAATATTTTTCCGATGCCGAATCCGTAAATCAGCCATTGCGCGGACTGATCGCTCTCGTTCCCGAAAAACATTCTTAAATCAAGTTTTGTCTTTAACGGAATGCGACTGATTTTGATTCTGGGACTTGATTTCGCAGGCACAATCAACTCATAAAACGCTGATCGTCATTACGCATCGCTAAATTTCCGTAAATATTTGACCAGAATTTTCATTCCAAAACTCCCAAAACCGGACGAACAAGATCCAAAAAAATCTCCCCGAACTAAACTTGAGTTCCTAGCTTTCAAATTCCCGCTTTCGGCTGGTAAACTTGCGAGATCTGCTTATCGCTCAGGCATTTGCGACGGCTTTTTCTCGAACGGTCTTTTAGATTTAAGATCGCAAAAAAATTGAACGATCTGACGACAGATGGTTAAAATTCATAAGCGGCGACGAGCTTTTGAGAAAATTTGGAAACACCTTCGTTAGTCGATGTTTTTTGATCGAATTGGGGTTTGATTAATATTCGACTGTATTGACGTTTGTCTCGTTTTTTCAGCTAATTAAAACGTGCGCAAACACACGGCAAAAAACGTTCGAACTTTGGATTTTTTCACACTCAGGCAATCTATGAAAAAGATCCTGGAAATGCGCAATATTTCAAAAGAATTCCCGGGCGTGAAGGCGCTTGACGGAGTGACGTTCGATCTCGGCGAAGGCGAATTTCATTCGCTTGTCGGTGAGAACGGCGCGGGAAAATCTACTCTGATGAAGGTTTTGTCCGGGGTTTATCCGTTTGGAAGTTACGGCGGCGACATTGTTGTCGCGGGTGAGGTTCGACAGTTTCAAACCGTCCGGCAGGCGGAAGAAGCCGGAATCGCCATTATTTTTCAGGAACTTTCCTTGGTAAAGGAACTTACGGTTGCTGAGAATATATTCCTCGGGAAAGAGCCGAATCGATTCGGGATAATCAATTGGTCGGAAGTTTATCAAAAATCTTCGCAGCTTTTGAAAGACCTAAATTTACCGCTTGATCCGCGTACGAAGGTTGAAAATCTCGGAATCGGGCAGCAGCAACTGGTCGAGATAGCTAAGGCGCTTTCGCACAATGCAAAACTGCTGGTTTTGGACGAACCGACCGCGGCGCTGACCGAATCGGAGGTCGAAACACTTTTCGAAATTCTAAAAGATCTGAAAGCGCGCGGCGTCGGCATGATCTATATTTCACATAAATTGGACGAAGTTTTCATGATGTCCGACCGCATAACGGTGCTGCGCGATGGTCGGACGGTCGGCACGAACAACGCCGCCGATCTGGACAAAGACAAAGTGATCGCCCTGATGGTCGGACGTGAGGTCGGCGATATATTTCCGACGACTACGCATGAATTAGGCGAAACCGCGCTTGAGGTTAAAAATCTAACCGCCTTTGACCCGGACGTTTCTGAGAAAAAACTTGTCGACAACGTTTCGTTTCACGTCAAAAAAGGTGAAGTTCTGGGAATTTCAGGTTTGATGGGCGCCGGTCGAAGCGAATTGTTAATGACGATCTTCGGCGCATGGCGCGGCAAACATTCAGGCGAAATTATCATTGATGGTCAAAAAACGCCAATTAATTCACCTGCGGACGCGATCCGAAACGGGATCGGGTTTGTAACAGAAGACCGCAAGCGTTTCGGTCTGATCCTCGAACAGACAATTCGGGACAATGCGACGCTCGCCTGTTTGAAACAAATCTCCGGAAAATTTATTACTGACCGCGCACGTGAAACTGCCGCAACACGCGAAGTGATGAGGTCGCTGCATGTTAAGGCAAGTTCACCGATGACGATCGCCGGAACGCTTTCGGGCGGAAATCAGCAAAAGGTCGTGCTCGGTAAATGGCTTTTGACGAAACCGAAAGTACTGTTTCTCGATGAACCTACGCGCGGCATAGATGTCGGCGCAAAACAGGAGATATATTCCGAGATTAATTTACTTGCCGAAAAAGGACTTGCGATCGTTTTAGTTTCATCGGAATTACCCGAGGTTTTGGGTTTGTCCGATCGAATTCTGGTTTTGCACGAAGGAAAAACGACCGGCGAATTTTCACGATCGGAAGCAACGCCCGAAAAGGTCATGGCAGCCGCAACGGGCGAATCGAAAACGTTGATTTAACAACATGAGCGAAACTCAAACAGAAAAGAAACGCTTTAAGATAGAAACGTCCGCACTGCGCGCGTACACAATGCTCGGCGCGCTGGCGCTGATCTGGCTATTCTTCCACTGGCAAACCGGCGGAATCTTTATGATGCCGCGCAATCTTTCCAATTTGATGCTGCAAACATCCGTTACCGGCATTATCGCGGTCGGAATGCTGATGGTAATCGTTGCCGGTCAGATCGATCTTTCGGTCGGATCTATACTCGGACTTTCCGGCGGCGTTGCGGCGATCGTGTACACCGATCTGCAATGGGGAATTTATGCCGCGATATTTGCGGCGATCGCCGTTGCTGTGATCATCGAACTGTTTCAGGGAGCATTGATCGCGTATCTAAATATTCCGGCGTTTATCGTAACCCTTGGCGGTTTGCTCGCCTGGCGCGGCGCTATAAAAGGAATATCGCAATCGGAAACCGTTCCGGTGGCGGATGAAACGTTTAAAGCGATAGGTCAGCAATATATTCCGCCGGCGATCGGCTGGTTTATCGCGGCAATTGCCATAATCGCGATCCTTTATTTTGCCGTAGCGCGCGCTCGGGCAGAAAAAAGTTACGGGCTCGGCGAAGGAAAAGTCGGCGCGCAGATCTTAAAATCGCTGCTTCCGATCGGCGGCATCATCGTTTTCATCTTCGTTATGAATTCCGAGTCCGGCGTGCCAAACCCGGTTTTGATATTGATATTCGTCGCGCTTGTCGGTTATTTTATTACGACTAATACTACATTTGGACGTTATCTTTATGCGATCGGCGGAAACGCGGAAGCGGCAAGGCTTTCGGGTATTAACAACAAGATCCAGATAGTTAAAGTTTTTGCCCTGCTCGGCGCTTTGACAGGAATCGCTGCGCTGATCTTTACCGCGCGAGTCGGAAGCGCGGCTCCGGGCGCGGGCGGTTTGAAAGAGCTCGATGCCATCGCTGCGTGCGTTATCGGCGGAACATCGCTTATGGGTGGACGCGGAACGGTTTTCGGCGCCTGTCTCGGCGCTCTGATAATGGCTAGCCTTGATAACGGAATGTCGCTGCTGAACGTTCAGGATTATATGCAGGAACTCGTTAAAGGCGGAATTTTAGTCGCCGCCGTCGGCTTGGACATGATCGGAAAAAAATCGTAATTACCGGAATTAAAGGAGATTTTCTTAATGAAACTTAAATTATTGTTGATGTTGCTTATCGCCGTTTTAGCGGCTTCATGTGCGAAAGCGCCGAATGATCAAAGCGGTTCGAAAGATCCGAACAAAAAGATCAAGATCGGATTTTCAATGGCTACTCTGCTAGAAGAACGCTGGGTTCGCGACAAAGAAGCATTTGAAGCGCACTGTAAAAAAATGGATGTCGAATGCGTCATCACGGTCGCGAACAACAAGGAAGACAAGCAGGCGAACGATGTCGAGAATCTTTTGACCCAGGGAATTGACGTGTTGGTGATCGCTCCGCAAAACGCGACGCAAGCCGCCTCAATGGTTGAAAAGGCGAAGGCGCAGGGTGTTCCCGTCATCAGCTACGACCGTTTGATCGATTCCGATAAGATCGACCTCTATATTTCCCACCAGGTTCCAGTTATTGGAAAAAAGATCGCTGAGTACGCCCTTGAAAAAGCACCGAAAGGAAATTACATAATGGTCTATGGCGCGTCGACGGACAACAATGCCGTTATCATGAAAAAAGCGATGCTCGAGGTTTTGCAGCCCGCGATCGAAGGCAAAGCGATCACGATCAAAGCCGATCAATTTATCGAAGATTGGAAGCCCGCAAAGGCATTGGATTTCGTCGAAAACGCATTGACGCAAAACGCCGACGACATACAGGCTGTCGTTGTTTCCAACGACGGCATGGCAGGCGGAGTAATTTCCGCACTCGAAAAACGCGGGCTAACCGGCAAGGTTGTCGTAACCGGTCAAGATGCGCAGAAAGACGCGCTGCAGAATATTGCCTCGGGAAAACAATCGATGACAATCTATAAACCGATAATTCCGCTTGCCAATGCAGCCGTCGAAGCCGCGATCAAGCTTGCGAAAAAAGAGCCGCTTTCGGATACAAAACCGTTTCGAAACGAAACGCTTAAAAAGGATGTTCCGGCGACTTTACTGGAAGTTGTCGTCGTCGATAAAAATAATCTTATGGATACCGTGATCAAAGACGGCTTTGCATCGTACGACGACGTTTACGCAAATGTGCCGCAGGATCAGCGCCCGCCGAAGCCGTAAACATTTTTGACGAACCGCGTGTTTACCAAAAACCTTTGCCCGTTCCGATCGGGTTCAGCAGCGTAAAAATTTGAAAGCCGGGAAAACTGCATGTTGTTTTGCAGTTTTCCTCCGTTTGGAGATCTGAAAGGTTCGTTTCCAAATTATTGAAGAATTTCCCTAACGGTGCGGCGGCAGCAGAAAATGGACCTCGAAATTGCAATTGAAATGAATCTTCTTTTTGGAAGAATAATCAAAAGCGAATCTATAAAATGAAAAAAATTCTCGAAACGACGCGGCTTGTCATACGCGAACTGGAAAAATCCGATGCGGAGTTTATCCTGAAACTTCTCAATACGCCGTCGTTTCTGAGATACATCGGCGACCGAAACGTTCGAACCAAAGATCAAGCCCGCATTTTTATCGAGGAAAAGTACCGGAAGAGTTACACGGAAAACGGCTTCGGACTTTATGCCGTTGATCTGAAAAGCGATAATGCAACAACCGGAATCTGCGGGCTTGTAAAACGCGAAGGACTCGACATGCCGGACATCGGTTTTGCGTTTTTGCCGGAATTTGAAGGAAAAGGATTTGGATTCGAATCAGCCTCGGCAATTCTAAATTACAGCAAGGAAACCTTGGGGATCAGCGAAGTCTGGGCGATCGCAACTCAGGACAATTCTGCATCGCATAACCTATTGGAAAAGCTCGGATTTACATTTGACCGAGTCGTGACCATGAGCGGCGGCGGCGGGGAATTAAAATTGTTCTCAAAGGTTTTATGAGCTTTCGCCGAGTAAAAGTTCACCAATTAAACTTAATAAAAACATTGGCGAACCGGGAATGGCGGATTTGTGAGTTCAAAAATGCAAATTATCGAAATGCCGAAACGTCGAGTCCGAATCTTTCTTTTATCTCGTTTTCGACAGCTTCGTTAACGTTTTTCAGATTGGCAAGGCGTCTTTGCGCTTTTTTGATATGCGTCTTTGTCCGTTCAGCCATTTGCTTTAAGAGATTTCTGCCTTCTATCTGTTCGCTTCGCACTTTGACCTGAAGAACAAAAAGTTCGGAAAGTTCGAGTTCGAGTTTTTCGGCGCGAAGTTCTTTCAAACGGCGTGTGACCTGATAAATTTGTCTGATCAGGCGGATCAGATCGTCGCCGACCGAATCGCCTTTCACCAGATCCGGCGAATCGCGATATTCTTCGACGAGTTTGTTCAGCAAATTTTGATCGCCTTCCGAATATGCGTCATTTAGTTTTGCCATCAGGGCGGTTCGCTTCTCGCGTTCTTCGTCGTCTAAAGCGAGATCAGGATGGATCATTTTCGCAAGGTTATGATACGCCTTTTTCGCTTCTGGCGAAGGATTCCACTTTTGCGTACACGCCTGCCAGTTTTCTTCGTCCACTGCCTCGGCGCTTTCCTCGGCTCGTTTCCTCGCCTCTTCGGCACGCGCTTTTATCTCTTCGTCTTCAGGGTTGAGCTTTAATTCTTCTTCAGCGATCTGAGCTTCGATCTCGTCAAGTTCGGCGTAAAGCCTGCCGACCTCCATCGTATATTGCGCCTCAAATTGCTCAAGTTCACCGCGAAGATCGGTCATCTGCTCTTCGCGATCTGCAAGCGTTTCCTTCAAACGCTCGAGCATCTTGCGCTTTTTTTCGAGCTCTAGTTGTTCCGGTGCCGATGAGTTCATAGCAAAATTCGAAGGGAAAGGTTAGCACAATGCGGATCTATAAAAAAGAATATCTTTATCAAAGGCGCTCTCATTTGTTCACTTTTTGTCCGGCACTTCGATAATTTCAAAACTCGTCGTCATTTCAACGGTCGGACGAACCGTCGCGGCAACCGTGCAGTATTTCGTGTCGGAAAGTTCGATCGCGCGCGCAACGGCGGTTTCGGAAACGTTGTTCCCGTACACGATATGGTGAACATGCATCTTTGTAAAATGTCTCGGAAATTCGTCCCGGCGCTCGCCGGTGACCTCGACGCGGTAATCTGTAATGATCTCCCGCTTCTTTTCCAGAATCGAGACGACATCTATCGCCGTGCAGCTTCCGACGGCAATTAAGAGAAGTTCGACCGGCGATGCAGCGGTTTTGTTTAAGCTTTTCGTATCAACAACTTGCGAGTGCCCGCTCGGGCTTGTTCCGACAAATTGTCCGTTCCCGATATGTGTGATGACCGTCTTATAATTTGATTCCATGATTCTCCGGTTAATTTTTAATTTGATCTTATTATTCGATTTTTTTTCGTTTTTGCCAAAGCTTAAGCCGGCAAACGAATTTCAAAAGAAAACCCGTGGCATTAAAAATGCTTCTCAATCAAGTGCGGGCGCCTGCCCGGCATTTTTTAGAAACGGTTATTTGATCAGGAGAAAAACGATGAACAGGTTTTTTAAAGGCTTTTCAGCTTATTTGATGGTTGGTTTTTTGATTGCCGGAATTTTCGGCACGGCAAACGGTCAGCTTTACAGGAACGAACGCGAACTTCGCGATATTACCCGGCAGTTGAACAACAAGATGGACAACTTTCAGATGGCACTTTCCAATCAGCTCAGACGAAGTTCGATTGACCGCGATGACCGCGAAAAGCTTGAAGACGACGTTCAACAGGTTAAAGATGACATTCGCGCCTACGAAACGCGTTTTGCCCGTCAGCGCGAAACCGCCGATGATGTCACGAAAATACTTACCTCCGCGCGTACCGTTAACGATTTCATTAAGTACAACAGTATAAGCTCAAACGTCGACCGCGATTGGCGCGAGGTTCTTTCTTTGCTCGACCGCTTGGCGTCAAACTATAACGTCTATTGGACATGGGACAACGGAAGCTATTCCGGCACTAATAACAACAATTATCCGACGACGACTGGCGGCAATTTCAATTACGGTTTGACGGGAACCTATCGGCTCGATGTTTCAAAGAGCGAAAATGCAGCAGAAATCGCCGACCGGGCGGTTCGAAACAGTAATTCACGAAACGCAGAACAGGACCGCGAAGATCTGGAAGACAAACTCCAATCGCCGGAACAGATAGCACTGGAAATCCGTGGCAATCAGGTAACGCTCGGAACATCGCTCGCCCAGCCAGTTACTTTTTCCGCCGACGGACGCGAAACGGTTCAAACAACAGACGACGGACGTACGATCCGTGTCAGAACTTCGCTGAACGGAGAAAACCTGACGATCTCGAGTCTCGGCGGCGACACTGACTACACGATTACGTTTTCATCGACAAACGGTGGAAAATCGATGCGTGTGAGCAAGCGTGTAACGACAAACTATCTTCGACAGACGGTTTTCGCTGACAGCGTTTACGAAAAGATCGATTCTGTCGCGCGGCTGGGCGGTTATACCTCGGTCGATCCGCAAAACGGCGGCTATTCGACCAATGACCCCGGCGATTATCCGAATAATTATCCGACGCCAAACACGAGCCGCCGCGGAGATTTTATCGTCCCCAACGGTGTAATTCTGGACGGAACCCTCGACACGGACATCGACACAAAGGTTTCGCAGAACAACGACCGCTTTAGAATGACGGTTCAATCGCCAAACCAGTTTCGCGGGGCGGTTATCGAAGGCTATCTGTCAGGAATTGACCGTTCCGGAAAGGTCTCGGGACGCTCGGAAATCACTTTTAACTTCCAAACGATACGTTTAACTAACGGCAGATCTTATGAGTTTGCCGGAAATCTTAAGAGCGTAACCGACGAAAACGGCAAAACCGTTAAGATAGACGAAGAAGGTGCTGCGAAAGGCGACAGCCAGACGAAAGAAACCGTCAAGCGCGGCGGTATCGGTGCCGGAATCGGCGCGATCATCGGCGCGATCGCGGGCGGCGCAAAAGGCGCGGCGATCGGAGCGATAATCGGCGGCGGAGCGGGCGCAGGTTCGGTAGTTCTGACCGGAAAAGACGATCTGAAACTTAAAGCAGGTTCACAGATCTCGGTCGAATCTTCATCGCCTTTGCGGTAAATTTTAATCAGCTTTGAAACATCAGGAGCGGCTCTGCAAAGCCGCTCTTTTTGTATTTGAAACCACGTAATTATCGATGTTCTGCCGACTGTCTTAATCCGCGGAAAAATGTTAAAATTAAGTCAATTTTTAAGAGAAATTATTTAACGAGGATATAAAATTGGCACAATCAAAAAAGGAAAGCTACGGAGCGGATTCTATAACGGTTTTAGAAGGACGCGACGCAGTTAGAAAACGCCCTGCGATGTATATCGGTTCAACGGGCGAACTTGGACTTCATCATCTTGTATACGAAGTAGTTGATAATTCGGTCGACGAAGCTCTTGCCGGTCATTGCGACACGATCAATGTTGCAATTCATATGGACAATTCGATTACTGTTGTCGATAACGGTCGCGGAATTCCTGTCGACATGCACAAGCAGGAAAAGCGTTCTGCCGCAGAAGTCGTTATGACGATCCTTCACGCCGGCGGAAAGTTTGACTCTAATTCTTACAAGGTTTCGGGCGGACTCCATGGCGTCGGTGTTTCCTGCGTAAACTTTCTGAGCGAAGAATTGCGGCTTGAGATCTGGCGCGACGGCAAAACATATGAAATGGAATTTCGCGCCGGAATTCCGGTTGCTCCGCTCAAAGAAGTAGGAACGACAAGCAAACGCGGAACGAAGATCACTTTTAAGCCGGACGCTTCGATCTTTGATACGACGGTTTACAGCTTCGAAAAATTATCCGAAAGACTTCGTGAAAAGGCGTTTTTGAATAAAGGAATTCGGATATTTATCAAAGACGAACGTGAAGAACCGGAGAAAAAACATGAATTTTATTATAAAGGCGGAATTGCCGAATTCGTTAAGCATTTGAGCAAGAACAAAAATCCTATTCACGAAGAACCGCTTTATTTTGAACAGGTTTCGGACGAACTGTCGGTCGAGGTCGCGATGCAGTATAACGACAGCTACGATGAAAAGACTTTTACTTTTGCAAACAATATCAACACCGTAGACGGCGGAACGCATCTTTCGGGTTTTCGCAGCGCGATCACACGTACGATCAACGCATACGCGCAAACCTCCGGACTTTTGAAAAATTTCAAAGGTTCGCTTTCCGGCGACGACGTCCGCGAAGGAATGGTAGCCGTAATTTCCGTTAAACTGCCGCAGCCGCAGTTTGAAGGACAAACCAAGGGAAAGCTCAACTCCGATGTAAAAGGTGCGGTCGAATCGTTTCTAAATGAAAAGCTCGGCGAGTATTTCGAGCAGAATCCGGTCGTGGCGAAAAAGATCGTCGGAAAGGCGACCGACGCGGCGCGGGCACGCGAAGCGGCACGAAAAGCGCGCGAGATAGTTAGAAAAAGCGCGCTCGGCGGTTCGACATTACCGGGAAAACTGGCGGATTGCCAGGAGAAAGATCCCGCGTTGTCGGAACTTTATCTTGTCGAGGGAGATTCCGCGGGCGGAAGCGCAAAACAAGGGCGCGACCGTAAGAACCAGGCAGTTTTACCGCTCAAAGGTAAAATTTTGAACGTTGAAAAAGCTCGATTCGACAAAATGCTCGGGCACGGCGAAATCAAAGCGCTGATCACGGCGATGGGAACGGGAATCGGAAAGGACGATTTCGATATTGAAAAACTGCGGTATCATAAACTGATCATCATGACCGACGCGGACGTTGACGGAAGTCATATCCGCACTCTGCTGTTGACGTTTTTCTACCGGCAAATGCCGGAACTCGTTGAAAACGGGCATATTTATATTGCTCAGCCGCCGCTTTTTAAGGTTAAGAAAGGTAAGAAGGAAGAGTACATAAAAGACGAGGCTTCCATGCTTCGTTATATGATGAAGCAGGCGACAAGCGACCTCGATCTTCGTTCGACCGTGAACGATAAAGTTTACGGTGGACGCGAACTGACGAAGCTTCTCGAGCAGGTCGTTGAATATCAGCGATATTTCGATCGTTTTGTTCGCCGGATGAATAACGATGAAAAGCTTTTGAACATTTTGATCCACGCACTCGGCGGCGCCGACGGAATTTTGCGGCGCGACAGCCTTAAAATGCGCGAAGTTTTCGAAAGTGACGATCTGATGGCTGAGATCGAAGGAAAAATATCCGACGCCGGATACAAGACCGAATTGCTCAGCGACGAAGAGCACGGACTCGGCGAGATCGAAATTCACACGAATTCGGGCGCGCCGCTTGTTTTCGATTGGGATTTAGCGAGTTATGTCGAATTTCAAAAAGCCGTTGCGCTGAAGGAAAAACTCGAAACCGATTTTCCCGCACCGTTCGTTCTGGGCGAAAACGGCACCAGTGAAACGATTGACACTCGCGCCGAGCTGCTTGAAAAATTGCTCAATGCGGCGAAAAAAGATCTGACCATCCAGCGATATAAAGGATTGGGTGAAATGAACCCCGAGCAGCTCTGGGAAACAACGATGAATCCGGAACGTCGAACGCTTTTGCAGGTTCGAATCGAAGACGCGATCGAAACCGATGAGATATTTACGATCCTGATGGGCGATCAAGTCGAACCGCGGCGTAAATTCATTGAAGATAATGCGCTTGATGTGAAGAATCTTGATGTTTAGATCGCCGTTTTTCGAAACGGATATTTCATCTGCGAAAAATAACCCTGCGGGACCGGTTCGTCGGTCCCGTATTTTTTTGCATTATTGTCTTCCGGCAGGTAATAAGTGCCAAATATTTTATCGATTAAGGGAAGTTCGCCGGCAAAATTTTTGTTTCTCGCTTCGGGGTGGTTGCTGTGATGCCAGCGGTGATATTCCGGCGTGGTGATAATTCCGCGAAGGAATTTAAATCGAAATCGAACGTTCGAATGAATAAATATCGCGTGAAGCAGCGCAAAAAAGACGTAAGCGCCGAAAACCTCTTTCGAAAAACCCAAAACATAAAGCGGAACGAACATCATTGCTCGGGAAATAATCTGATCGACGGGATGAACCCGCGCGGCTGCGAGCCAATCGAGATTTTCGGAACTATGGTGAATCGCATGAAATTTCCATAAGAACGGAATCGTATGCGAAAGTCTGTGCGCGAAATATCCGACGACGTTTACGATCAAGACTGCTTCTAAAAACTGAACTATCCACGGCTGTCCGGCAACAAAATTTTGAAGTTCCCCGTTGACAGCCCAGCGAAGCAAAATTGCAAGAATTACGACAACGACAAAGCTTCCCGCATCTATCAAAAAACGGTTGAGAAAAAAATGTGCAACGTCCGTCCGCCAGCCTTTTCGGAAAACCGATTGTTCTTTATGGAGTGCAAAAGCGCGTTCGAGCGTGGTAAAAACCGCAAGCAGTACAACGAAACCGACGACCTGACCAACGACTCTGTCCATAATTTTCTTTCCCTAGTTTATGACGACGGCGGCGTGGTAAAAGTTCGGATCGATCGTTTCATTTAGCTCTTTGTCTTGCGCGGGCATATCTAAGGTGCCATAATTTTTATGGAGTTCGCGGGCTGCGAACGTAAAAGATGGAAGTGATCGTATAGCTGATTTCGCTCGCCGCGCGGGCATTTTTTACGGTTGACGGTTATTTGCAAGCGGGCTCGGGGAATCAACTTTTATTAATGTCTCTTAACAAGGCATAGTTTTACGGAATTTTTGGAAAAATGTCAGCAGTATTAGAAGCGACGAGAAAAATTGAAGATTACCTGGTACTTTCGGACGAAGAACTTTCTGCTCGAATAGAAGCGGCGCGCGAAGAACTCGGTTCGCGTGTCGTTATTCTCGGGCATCATTACCAGCGCGACGATGTCATAAAACATGCCGATCTGACAGGCGATTCTTATCAGCTTTCGGTGATGGCTGCGGAACGAACGGATGCCGAATATATCGTCTTTTGCGGCGTACATTTTATGGCTGAATCGGCGAGCATCTTAGGCGAGCCGCGTCAGCGCGTGGTTTTGCCGGATATGGGCGCGGGCTGTTCGATGGCTGATATGGCAAATATCGATCAGGTCGAAGACGCGTGGGAACAGCTTGCCGAGATCGGACTTTTGGATAAATTCAAGATCGCGCCGATGACATATATGAATTCGACCGCCGCGATCAAAGCGTTCTGCGGTCGCAACGGCGGAGTTGTCTGCACATCGTCAAACGCGGTTCCGCTTTTCGATATTTATCTGAAGGAATACGATAAGATGATGTTTTTTCCCGACCAGCATCTCGGGCGAAACACGGGCTTAAAATTTGGAATTCCGCTCGATAAAATGGCGCTTTGGGATCCCCACAAGGAGCTAGGCGGAAACACAGAAGAAGAACTCCGCGAAGCGCGGCTTATTCTCTGGAAAGGTCATTGTTCGGTTCACAGCCGCTTCAAACCGTGGCATGTCGATCAAATTCGAAAAGATCATCCGGGAATGAAGATCCTAGTTCATCCGGAGTGCATGTACGAAGTTGTCGAAAAAAGTGATCTAAACGGTTCAACATCGTTTATAATTAACACGGTCGAAAACGCACCGGACGGATCTGCCTGGGCGATCGGCACCGAATTGAACCTCGTAAACCGTTTGATCAAGAATCATCCCGAACAAAACATTCGCCTTCTCGCGCCGGATCTGTGTATGTGCGCAACGATGTATAGAATTTCTCCGCAGAGTTTAGCTTGGGCGTTGGAAAACCTTTTGAATGGGGTTGTTGTAAATGAGATAAAGGTTGAAGGAGAAACAAAACGGCTCGCAACTGTCGCGCTCGAGCGAATGATATCGCTGACCGAAAAGAAAAATTGATCGCGAACGATCGTTATTTTTTAGCGGGCTGCGCTTTACCAAATCTATGGCAGAAATTGACGACAAATTACCCGAGAATGCACCAGGTAAATACTATGTCGATGAACAATGCATCGACTGTGATGTTTGCCGCGATACTTCGCCGGACAATTTTACCCGTTACGACGAAAACGGTTATTCATACGTTTATAAACAGCCTGAAACGCCCGAAGAGGTCGCTCTCTGCGAAGAAGCTCTGATGGCATGCCCGGTCGAAGCCATCGGCGACGACGGAAACGCGGCTTAAACTTTCAGCTAAAGAAATTCAGCCGACGATTACTCGCTTTTATAAGCCTCTAATTCGATTTCGATCATAAATTCCGGAAGAGCCAGTTCTTTTACGCCGAGCCACGAACCGGTCGGAAACCGGTTTTTGTAGATCTCAGTGCGGTAGCCTGCTTTTTCCAAAAATTGCGGCATATCCGTTGTAAAAATGTTCTCGCGGATGACATCGTCAAACGTGCAGCCGTAATGCGCCAAAACCTTTTCCAGATCGGCATAGCAATTTTTCATCTGCTGCTCGAGATCGCCTTCCGCGGTCGGGCTTCCCTCGTCGTTCATACTTACCGCGCCCGAAATTTTTATATCGTTTCCGACCCTGACGGCGTGCGCATAGCCATATGCCTTTTCGACTTCGGGACGCAGGTTAAAATATTCGGGAGACTTTGCTCTTCCGGTACTTGTTTCTGTCATTTTGTATTTCCTTTTTCAACTGTTCGTTAAAAGTTCCTAGTTATTTGCCGGCTGTTCAAGTTTAAACCCCGCGTTATAAATGGCACGAGCCGATCACAGGGATGTTCGCCTGAGCGCTGAATGAAACGAAACCGAACTCCGATTTTTCTCCATTCGGCGCGATCACAATGGCGCTTCAAACTTAATCGGTTCGAAAATGTTTTCCATAGATATCGCGCCTTCAGCAACTTTGTCCCCGCTTCGTCGATCGGTGCAAGCACAAACTTTGCGCGTCAGGCGAGATTAGCTTCCGGACGCCGGTTTTCTTATTTCTAATTCGGTAAACGACGTTCCGATGGTAAATCAGTCATTGCCGGGGATAATTTTTAATAGAAATACACTTTTTTAATTTTCTTCATTCGACGGTTCGTCTTTTTGAAGATCGTATCGCCGAATGTTCAGATCGCGCTGAGGGAACGGAATTTCTATGTCGTTTTCGTTCAGAACTTCATAGATCGACACCGATAGATCGCTCCGCATTCGGACCCAGACATCGGAATTATCCGTCCAGGCACGAAGCTGAAAATCGAGCGAACTGTCGCCGAATTCCAGGAAGAGAGCCTGCGGTGCCGGATCCGTTAATACGTCCGGATGAGCTTCTGCGACAGCGGTTAAAAGCTCGATCACGCGGCGCGGATCGGTTCCATATGCAACGCCGACATTGATCTCGATTCGCCGCCGATGATCGGAAAATGTCCAGTTTGTAACCTCTTCCGAGATCAGCTGACCGTTGGGAACGATCACTTCCGAACCTTCGACGGTCCGCAGAATACTCGCCCGCAGCCCGATCTGATTGAGAACTCCCTGATGCGTGCCGATCTGAACAAGATCGTCAACCTTCACCGGACGTTCGAAAAGCAAAATTATTCCCGAAACGAAATTGTTAACTATATTCTGCAAGCCGAAACCGAGCCCGACGCCGAATGCGCCCGCAAGAATGGCAAATTTCGTCAGATCGATCCCGAGTGCTGCGAGCGCGAGAAAAAAGCCTCCCAAAAGCAAGACGTAATGAAGCATTGTCGAGATTGCATACGGCACCCCGCCGGCGAGATTTATGCGCGGATAAACGTCTTCGTCGAGAATAAATCTGATCAGTTTCGAAAGCGCGAACGCAAGCCAAACAGTTATCAGAAAGATCAAAATGTCGCCGAGCGAAATGGCTATCGAGCCGATCGCAAGCTCTGCCGCAACTATATTCTTTAACGTACTGAATATCGTTTGCGAAACCGAAAACAAGCCCAGCGTCAGCACGAACCAAATGATCGCCGCTGCCCATTTCAAAACGGTTAGGATCTTATGTTCGATCAGTGCCCGATGTTCGCGAATCATGTATAGCGTCGAGATCGGTTTAACCCTCAGCAGGAAAATAATCAAACTTTCAACTATTTGAAGCGCGGCATAAAGAACCAAAGCTAAATAAGCACTGCCTAAAACCCCATTGCCGATAACCGCCGAAAGACTAACGAAACCCAGAACGTTGGCAAAAAATGCGAGCGAAAAGGCTCCTAAAACGAAGGGAATCGCCTTTTTCAGGACGGTAAAAATTCGATGATGGCTGACCGGAATTTTCTGCGAAAGCCATTTTGATCGTAGGAACCAGATCAGGAAAATTATCACGCCGAGTATTTCGAGCAGGAATAAAACTCGTGTAACAAGCGGCAGTGTCGCAGTAATCGCACGCAGCTGGTCGACAAAATAGAACACGACCATTGCGTAAAGGATCGGAAAAAACGGTCGATCGAGCACGCGGCGCAAAAACACAACCCCGGGAACCAGCGCCAGCGCACCTAGAACGGCGGACAAAGTTCGCGGCGCCTGAGGGTAAAGCCAGCTGCTGAGCATGATCGAAAGGATCAAACCGCTGATAAAAGGAAGCCGGAAAACCGTGAAAGCGCGTTCAAGACGCGGTTCGTCTTCGATCCACGGGCGCATTTTCCGGCGGAAACGGAAAAGAATAAAAACAAAGACGAGAAAAATAAATGCGTGGAGGATAAACCGTTCGGTCTGGCGGCTTATATAAATGCCAAGAGCAGCAGCTTGCTGCGACAGTGAATCGGAAGTTTCGCGCGAGATGCTAGCCGCCGAATCGGTCCGCCGCGCCGCATTCCAGATCGCCGGGCTATCCCTTACAAACAGCTGCGACAGAGCTTCTTCACGGACATTCGCTATCGAGGCGAGAGTTTCATTGATCCGTGTTTGTTCCTTGATAACGCGCGCCTGCAAGGTAAGCAGCGCAGATTGCTGTTTCTCAACAAGCGTCTGCGTTTCGTCGATCGAACGTAAAACCCGCTCGATCTTTTCGACAACTTCGCGCGGAATTTCAACGACCTGCACAGCGTCCGCGGAACTGCCGGAATTTACTTCTGTATTGGAATTTGAATCGTTCGCGGTGGGTTTTGTTAAAGAGTCCAGCGTTCTTCGCCAAAGTTCGCGAAGCTCTTTCAATTCTTTTATCTGACCTTCGTAAACTCCGATCTGCGATCTAATGTTGTCTTTCCAAGCCGGGATCTTTTTTGCGATCGCCTGCCATTCCTGTTCGACGGTTCGAAGGGTTTCGAGCGAAGGGCGCGCGGAAAGCAGCTGTGAAGTTTCGGTTATTCGTGCGTCGATTTCGCTTTTAAGTTGAGGAAGATCGTTTTGAATGACCGCAATGCCCGGACTTTCTTTTAGAGAATTTTTAATGTTTTCCGTCTTTTTGAGCGCTGCGTCGGCTTCCGTGATCACAGCCGCAACCGGAAGCGGTGTCGGAACACCCGCAGGTGCCGCTGCCGCCTTGTTTGAGTTTGAGTTTTCTGCCGGACTTTCCTGCGCAACCGCAGCAGCCGCGCCCGTCAGCAGTGCGGTAAAGAGTAAAATTATGCGTAAATATCTGTAATTAGATTTGATCTTATCTGTAAAAATCATTCCTTAAACTTCTAAAAAAACCTTCCCAATGAAAAATAGACCTTTCCTCGTCCGCTTCCGGATAAACTGCCGCCGACAAAGATCGGTCCGAGCGGAGTTTCCATAAGCACACCGCCGGTAGCACTTTGACGATAGCGAGATTCGCTGAAACCTTCGAAAACGCTGCCGCCTTCGTACCATCCGCCGAGATAGATCTTGCCGCCGATAAAAGCAGGCATCGAATAAGTTTCGCGCAAAAATCCCGCTCCGCCGCGCAAAACGCTGCTCCCGCGAAATTCCTCGCGACCGTAGCCGCCGACGGAAAACAGCCCGCCGAGCGTAAACTGCTGCAGCGGCGGCGCCGTTTTTCCGAATGTCGTTCCGCCGGAACCGAAATTGAAGAACGTATATTTTTCCGAAACGGGAATCATTACGCTGTAATTTGCCTCGCCTTGCGCAAAATCTCCGGTCGCACCCGGAGCATTGAAGAAATATGACAACGACGCATTTCCCCGAATTCCGCGCGTCGGGATCTGACCGTCATTCGCGCCGTCGTGCTCAAATCCGAGAACGGCGGCGCTGTATCGTCCGCCTAAATTTTCAATAAGCGGATCCCCGACACGTCTGGTCGCCCGCTGATACCCGAGCTTATAACCGAGCCTCGCTTCGGTTCGCCGGTTGAACGTGTAGCCGAGATCGACGCCGGCAAGCGCGCTTTCAAAACCGTATTCAGCCGTTCGCGTTCCGTCGACGAAAAAATCTACATCGCGATTGCGATACAACGCGTTCGGTGCGACAAAAAATTTCGATTCTCCGATCGGTCTAAAATACTCGGACGACACCATCATCGTCGAACCGATGCTCAGATCGTTTCTCCATTCGGAACCGAATTTTCCAATGTCGAAAAATGTCAATCGGGCGCGGGCGTTAAAATTCGTGCTGTCTGAATCGGTATTGTTAACCTCAAATCCGGCTTCTAAAACCGAACGCCGCTCGGAGCGCTCTTTTGTATCGTAATTTCGGATCAATAATCCGCGTTTTCCGTCATCAACCGTTATTTCGTAGCCGAGACTATCGAACCGGCGTGTTCCCGTCAAACGAGTCAGATCGGCTTCTATCTGTTTCTCGACAAGTTCTTGCCCGACATATTTCGGCTCGAGCGTTTCATTAATAATCTCCGACTGCCTTTTGCCGTTTGTTCCCGTCACCGCCAAAAATTCCGGCGTCAGATCGCGGACCGGCGCGACTCGCGCGCGCCGCGCGGCAAGATGTTCCTTCCATTCTTCTTCCGTCATCGACAAACTCTTTAAAATCGAAGCCTTTGTCTTTGCGCCTTCGTAGCCGAGTTTGACTATCTCGCTTCCCGAACCGAAGCTGCCCGTGGAATATGTCCCTAGATCCGGCGCAATGATGATATCCGCCTGACGCAGGCTTCGACGTGAATTTTCGATCGTCGCGACGGTTAACGTTTGTCCCAATACGCCGATCAGATCCAAAAGAGCCGAGCGGTCGCCGATCTGCGTTTCGATATTGACGACCAAAATAATGTCGGCGCCCATTGCTTTCGCCACATCTGTCGGAATATTGTTCAAAATTCCGCCGTCCGCGAGAATCTTTCCATTGACCTCGACCGGAGCAAAGATCGCCGGAATCGCCATTGTCGCGCGCAGCGCCTGCTGAATAGAACCGCCTTTTAGAACAACGGTTTCGGCATTGACCATATCGGTCGCGACGCAGCGAAACGGGATCGGGAAATTATCGAAATCATCGACCGTACTGTACGGCAGCATTAACCGGTCGATCACCAATCCGATCTCGTGTCCCGGATTTATGCTGCTTGGCAGTTTCAAACTTTTCAAGTCCCTGCCGCCGAGCGTAACGCCGCCCGGCAAATTTCGCCGGTCCTGTTTTCGGCGATAGGTCAATTCGTCATAGGCGGGCGCACCGCTTAAAAGCTTCTCCCAGTCAAGAGTTTCGACCAGAGTTTCGAGTTCGGCAGGAGTTTTTCCCGCTGCGTAAAGCGAACCGACCAGCGCACCCATACTTGCTCCGGCAATGTAATCGACCGGAATTCGATTTTCTTCGAGCACCTTCAAAACCCCGACATGCGCAAAACCGCGCGCTCCGCCGCCGCTTAAAACCAGACCGATCGTCGGTCGTTTTTTCGTTTGCGGTTCGCCGTTTTGAGCAAAGACGCTGCCTGCGACCGGAAAGCTTAAGGCAAATATCACGACCGCCACAAACAATTTGTTAAAAAGCGCTGTTGATGATCCTGAAATAATCATAAATTTTTCAAAACGTCTCGCGAAAATTTTTATTTAGTTTACCTTAATTCAAAATCTGCCACGATCGGCAGATGGTCCGAAGCGATCAGCGCAGTACGGCTGCGGTGAACAAGAGCTTCGATCAACCGAAAATCGGAGTCAAAATAAATATGATCGAGATGAAGAAACGGTAAGATTCCGGGATATGTGCTGCGCTTGCCGAGGTGCGGAACCGCCTCGACCGCGTCGAATTTCGATCGAAACATCCGCGTCGTTTTTCCATGCGTCCATTCATTGAAATCGCCCGCGATCACTCGGTTTCCGGTAAATTTGGCGGAATCCAACACACGTTCCGCGAGCAAAAGATCGACCTGTTTCCTCCGTTCGAAAAACGATGTGCCGAGATGGACGTTAAAAAATTCCAGCGGTTCGCGCCGGTCGATCTTTATCTGCGCCCGAAGACATCCGCGCGGTTCGCGTTTTGAAACCGTTATATCGAAGTTTTCCGAATTGATGATCTCAAAACGCGTCAAAACCGCATTTCCATAAATTCCGCGCCGAATATGCCGGTTTTTGCCGAAGCTGTAATTCATCGACAAACTATTGGCAATAAATTCCGCCTGATGTTCACGATCGTTCACTTGGGAATGACAAAGAACTTCCTGAAGTCCGATAACATCTGCATCCACCTCGCGCAAGACATCGACGATCCGTTCGGGCGAAAATTTTCGGTCGAGCCCGACGCATTTGTGAATGTTATATGTGGCGATACGAAGTTTTTTCATCGCTTAATGGTCTCTATAATATTTTAATGCCTTCGCGAGCGTCGGAAGCGCCAGCATTAAAAGAAATACAACGATCGGCAGCGAGGCGATTCGCGGAAAGACGATTAACGCGAGCGCCGCAAAAAGCAGCACTGTTCCGACAAAAGCAAGCAGCCGCGATTCCGCCGGACCGAGCGGCGTTTTTTTCGTGATCGCCGATCCGATCGACGCCGCCGCTCCGATCGCTCCGGCGGTCGCCTTGCTGACGCTGCCGCTGTTCGGTCTCAAATTTCGACGCTGCTTCGGTTTTTTCGGCGGACGTTGTAATTTAGATGCGGTGAGAACGATTTCCGTCGAATTTGCTAAATCCGCCTCGAACATCTCCTTCATTTTCGTTCCGAAATTTTCGCCTTCGATCAAAACGTCAAGTTCATAATTTCCAAACCAGCTGGCTATATTCAAATTCGTCGATCCGACGCGCGAAAACTTTCCGTCAAAAACGGCAGTTTTTGCGTGGACCATCGAACCTTTCCATTCGAAAACGCGAACGCCGGACTCCAGAAGCGGTCGATATGTCGAACGGGTCGTATCGCGGATCAAAATAAGGTCGGTCGTTTGCGGTACTAAAATTCGCACATCGACCCCGTCCGAGGCGGCATCCTTCAGCGATTGCAGATACGACGGAATTCCGACAAAGTACGCGTCCGTCAACCAGATCGTCGATCGTGCACCGGCGGCAAGAAACTGGTCCATCCGGTAAACATAAGACGAAGAAGGAACACCGCCGATAATTCGAAGATTTGTATTTCCGGGTTGGTCGTGCTCGCCGACCGATGATATTTCCGCGCTTTCGAGCGGCGGTCCCATTTCCTTCCATATCTGAGCGAAGGCAAATTCGACATCGGCAACCGCACTGCCGCGAATTGAAACACCGGTGTCGCGCCACGGCGCCGCGCCGCGTTCGGAACGCCCGACCCAATCCTGCCCGACGCATAAGCCGCTGACAAACGCGATCTCGCCGTCAACGATCAAACATTTTCTATGATCGCGAACCAAAAACCCGAGCGGATCCAGCAGATTTGGCGGATTAAAACACCGAACTTCGGCACCGGCTTCGCGCAAACGTCGCCATAATTTGCGCGATCTCTTGCCGAATGCGCCCGCCCAATCGTAAATTACTTTTACATCTACGCCCGATCGCGCCTTTTCGCTTAAAAGCTCGGTAAAAAGCTCGCCCTGCTCATCGCCGTGAATGATAAAGCTCTCGAAAAAGATCCGCTTCTCCGCATTTTCGATCGCTTCTATCCATGCCGGATAGTTTTCCTCGGCATCTTTTAGGAGCCGCACATCACATCCCGCGCGCAGTTTTGAATTCGTCAAGCGATCGAAAGATTCGCTGATAAATTCCGGACCGATCGACGAAGTCAACGTGGGAATTTCATGTGCTGCGGCGTTTTTCATCTAATTGCTTTCCATTTTACCCTGCGAAGTTCGTTTCCTTAAATAAAATAAGACCCGCGAATGAACTTGATCGACCAATTCGCGGATCTAAGGTGCCTTTTCGTAATTATTAATGAACGATGAATAAAATGAGACGGCAGTTACTTTTTCAAAATCCTAAAGCCCGTCGGCGGTTTCACTGCGAAAACGATTGAGGCGCATGCGCTCAAGGGGCGAAATGCGCTTCGGATTATTCGACCGTTACCGATTTCGCCAGATTTCTCGGCTGGTCGACGTCGCAGCCGCGGCGAACCGCAATGTGATATGCAAGCAGCTGCAGCGGCACGATCGAAAGGATCGGCGCGAGCAGATCGTTCGTTTCGGGAACTTCGATGACGTGGTCCGATACCAGCGAGCTCATCTCGTCGCCTTCGGTTAAAATTGAAAGAATGATTCCGTCGCGCGATTTTACTTCGACAATGTTCGAATGAGTTTTCTCGTAACGAAGAACGCTGCCTTCGTTCGATTCGTCTCGCGTGTTGACGACGACGACCGGAAGTTTTTCATCGATCAGGGCATTCGGACCGTGTTTCATCTCGCCCGCGGGATAGCCTTCGGCGTGAATGTAGGAAATTTCCTTCAGTTTCAGCGCGCCTTCGAGCGCGACGGGAAAATTGATCCCGCGTCCGAGATATAGAAAATCCTGCGACCGGAAAAATTCTTTCGAAAGTTCTTCGATCGAATCTGCATCGCTGAGCAGATGTTCAATTTTCAGCGGCAGCTCGGCTAGTTCCTGAGCGTGATGCTTAGCTTCGGCTTCGGACAATTTGCCGAGAAGCTGACCGAGATAAAGCGAGAACAGATAGATCGCTATCATTTGCGATGTAAACGCTTTTGTCGAAGCGACGCCGATCTCGGGACCGGCATGCGTCAGGATCGTGCCGTCGGCTTCGCGCGTTATCATCGAACCCTGGACGTTGCAGATCGCCAGAACCTTGCAGCCCGACGCCTTCGCTTCGCGCATTGCGGCGATCGTGTCTGCGGTTTCGCCCGACTGCGAAATGACTATCAGCAGATCGGTTTCGCGCAGAACCGGATTTCGATATCGAAATTCCGAAGCGTAATCTACCTCGACCGGAACTCGCGCAAGTTCCTCGATCATATATTTTCCGGCTATCCCGGCGTGCCAGCTCGTTCCGCAGGCGGCAATTTTTATTGACGTAACATTTTGAAAATCCTCTTCCGAAATATCCATTTCGTCCAGATAGATCTTTCCCGTATCTAGCGAAACGCGTCCGCGAACCGTGTCGCGTACGGCGCGCGGCTGTTCGTAGATCTCTTTGAGCATAAAATGCTTAAAGCCGCCCTTTTCCGCCATTATCGGATCCCAGGTGATCCGCTGCTGCTTCGGCTCGACGATGTTTCCGTCGTAATCCGTTACGCGAACGGAATCTTTTGAAAGAATCGCGATCTCCTTTTCGCCGAGATAAAAAACGTCGCGCGTATGCTGCAATATCGCCGGAATGTCCGACGCAACAAAAAACTCGCCGTCGCCCAAGCCGATGACGACCGGCGGTCCCTCGCGAACGGCGATGATCGTGTCCGGTTCGTCGATCGAGATTATCGAAAGCGCAAAAATTCCGCGGAGTTCCTGAACCGCTTTTCTGACGGCTTCTTCAAGCGAAATATCTTCAGATTCTTTGTAATGCCCGATCAGATGCGCGACGACCTCGGTATCGGTTTCCGTTTTAAAATCGCTGCCAAGTTCTGCCAGACGTTCTTTTAACTGCAGATAATTTTCGATGATCCCGTTGTGAACGACGACGACTTTGCCGGATTGATCCCGATGCGGATGCGCGTTTTCTTCCGTCGGTCGCCCGTGCGTCGCCCAGCGCGTGTGCCCGATGCCGTAATTTCCGTCAAGCGGGTTTAAGCGAATCGCTTCCTCAAGATTTCGAAGCTTGCCCTCGGCGCGCCGGAGAGAAAGTTTACAATCTTCACCGACAACCGCTATCCCAGCCGAATCGTACCCGCGATATTCAAGCTTTCGCAATCCATCGATGATCAACGGCACAACTTGTTTATTTCCAACGTATCCAACAATTCCACACATAATTTAATGAAACCTATCTTCGTGAACGTCCCAACAATTCCCAAATTAGTTTTCTTGAGATCCTAAAATTCGTCGACTGCAGTTTTATTAGAGCGGATTCAAAATCGATAAGCGATCTTTCTTCCGCAAGTTTCAAAACGCCTAAAGTTCCTAAGACCCGCAACCCCCGCCGCTTTGCCGCTTCCCGCGCCGGTTTATCATCTAACAGCACCAACTGTGCCGATCTTTTTAATGCTAAGGAAATTACCTCGACCTCGCCCGCTCCCAAACGGATCGTCGGATCCGGTTTGCCAATTTTTTTGATTTTGAGCCACAAATGTTCGGAGTTCATCCATTCCTGCAATTTTGGCGAAGCACCCGCGGCTGACAGTTCGTTTCGAACCGCAGAAGGAATGACAACCTCTTGAAAAAGAGCGGGTAAAACATCAACTGCATCGATCAAAACAAGATAGTTAAGCGGCGAGGTGTCTGCGACGATCATTGATCAAATTTCTCTATAACTTCCAGATCTTCTTCAAACTCCGTCGCTGAATAATTCAGCAAAACATTTCTTTCGTAAAGAAACTCTTCGGTCCTCAGAACTGAATATCCGAGCAATTCAGCCGTTTGTCCCAAGCTGAGACTCCCGTTTCGATACCCTTCGATCGCGAGCGCTTCCAATGTTTTTCTTGATAATTCCACTTCATCGCCGCCTAAATTTGCAGCGATCTCAGAGGGAACCGAAATTGTGATGTCAGTATTCATATCGGAAGAGAGTCTCTTTAATGAGTCGGAAAATGCATTTTTTGCTCCGGGGTGATTTTATCATACGGTTACGATCTGTTTCATCGAAAAATCATCCGCACATCAGTGGTAATCGGTTTTCAGACCGAATGATAAATTTCCTGAACGACTATCAATATCGATTCCTCTTCCGTCGCCTCGCGTGCGGTTTCCCTTAGCGCATCGGCATATTCTGTTACTTCGGATCGATGCTGCTGAAAATCGAACGGCGTGTCGGCGTAAAGCAGGACGATCTTTTCCTTTTCACGTTTGCCGTCGGCGGACAAATAAAATCCCCGAAGATCGCGAATGACGGTGCAGCCGCCGAACGTTTCAAGAAATTCGCGCTGAAATGCGTCCATGGCACGGCGATGACTTTTCTGTGAGGAATCCGGAAGATAAAGTTCAATCCTTGCTCTGCTTGATAAAGGCAATGATTTCCTCCTTCCGTTGGTCAAACGCGTTCATCTTTCGAAGCGATTCTTCCGCGTCGATCTTTTCCGGAACTGATGAACGCTTGCTCTTTTTCCGCTTTTTCATCTCATCTTCCGGTTTCATCGGTTGAATCTTCCCTTTGTACGTTTTTGATCGCGCGTGCCGGAGCGCCGACCGCGAGCTTGTTCGGCGGAACATTCTTTGTGACGACCGAACCCGCGCCGGTTACCGCGCCGTCGCCGACCTCGACCGGTGCGACGAGCATCGTGTCGGAACCGATCTTGACTCTGCTGCCGATCGTGGTCTTGTGTTTATTGACGCCGTCGTAGTTGCACGTGATCGTCCCCGCGCCGATGTTGGAATTTTCGCCGATCGTCGCATCGCCGAGATATGTCAGATGATTTGCTTTCGAATTGCGTCCGATAGTCGAATTTTTAACTTCGACATAATTTCCGATCTTTGCGCCTTCTTCCAGACGTGTTTTCGGACGAATATGCGCGAACGGTCCGATCTTGCATGAATTTCCGACAACGGCTTCGGTGATCAATGAATTATCAAGCACTTCAACGCCGTGTCCGATCTGCGAATCCGCGATTCTCGTGCCGGATCGTATTGTGCATCCGTCGCCGATCTCGCATTCGCCTTCGATCGAAACGTTCGGGTAGATCAACGTATCGCGCCCGATCTTTGCCTGTTCGCTGATATAAACATTTTTCGGATCGACAAAACTGACGCCGTAATCGAGCATAAGTTTAGTTACGGTTCGTCTTCGCACGACTCGTTCGAGCTCCGCGAGTTCCGCTCGGTTATTAATCCCTGAAACTTCACGCGAATCGGTGTAATTGAAAAGGGAAATATCGCCGCCGGCATTTCGAAGGATCTTCGGAACGTCCGTTAAGTAATACTCGCCCTGTGCATTGTTGTTTTCGATAAGAGAAAGCGCGTCAAAAAGTTTTCGCGTGTCAAAACAGTAGATTCCCGAATTTATCTCGCTAATTTCCTTTTCCGCGTCGGTCGCGTCTTTTTGTTCGACGATCCTTTCAAAAAGTCCGCCGTCGTCGCGCATGATTCTGCCGTAACCGGTCGGGTCGGGAAGCTTCACCGTTAAGATGGTACATTCTGCGCCGCGTCCGCGATGATCGTAATGCTGCTGGATCAATCCCGCCAGAGTCTCCGCCCGGATCATCGGCACATCGCCCGATAACACGAGCAATGTCGAATCTTCATTTTCCAAAAAATCTCGCGCGGCGTTTACCGCGTCGCCGGTCCCGAGCTGTTCTTTCTGCCAGACAAATTCAACGCTCTCTTCATCGAGTTCGCTGCCGACCGCCTTGATCACGTCTTCGCCCTGATGACCGACGACGACATAGATCTTTCGCGGTCCTAGCGCCGATGCCGTGCGGCAAACATGATTTATCAACGGACGTCCGTCGAGCACATGCAAAACCTTTGCAATGTTCGACCGCATCCTCGTTCCCAAACCCGCCGCCAGGATCAAAATGTCGAGCGGTTTTTGGCTGCTAGTCCCTTCCATAAGCGATCAAATTGAAAATTCCCTTGTTCGAATAGGCTGCGCGGCGCATAAAAGCGTCGTCTGAGCCAGTTTTTCCGGATGATGACGAACCTTTTCGCCTTCGTCTAAAAGATTACCATAAATGATTTCGGCTCCTTCAATTGTCAGCGGCGAAATCGATTCCGAGATCCCGATCTGAACCGAACCCTGTGCGGCATACTTTTCGGTTTGTTCTTCGCTGATGAAATGGTTGTTTACGACCACGTAATCGAAATTTATACCCGGAACATATTCGCGAACTATCTCAAGATGACGTTTCGCGGAAAATCCTTCCGTTTCGCCGGGCTGCGTCATCAGATTGCAGATAAAGATCTTCACAGCTGAAGATTCGGCGATGGTTTCGGGAACGCCTTTTACGAGCAGAGGCGGCAAAAGACTTGTAAAAAGCGAACCGGGACCGAGCGTTATGACGTCCGCTTCGTAAATTGCTGCAAGCGCTTCCGGCAAAGGATGACAGGTTTCCGGTTCGAGGCTCAAACGCCGGATTCGGCGTCCGACCTTTGAAACGTTTGTTTCGCCGCGAACTACGCTGCCGTCGTCGAGCTCGGCTGCGAGCCGGACGTCTGCCATCGTCGCCGGAAAGATATGACCTTTGCTTGCCAAAATTTCCGAAGAAAGACGAACCGCTTCGGCAAAATCGCCGGTTATTTCGGAAAGTGCCGCTAAAAATAAGTTGCCGAAACTATGCCCGCCGAGTTCGCCGTTGCCGCGAAAGCGATGGCGAAACAGTTTCGAAAGAAGATGCGAATCTTCGCATAAGGCGACCATGCAGTTTCTAATATCGCCCGGCGGCAGCATTTGAAGCTCGTCGCGAAGCCGTCCCGAACTTCCGCCGTCGTCCGAAACGGCGACGATCGCCGAAAGATTTTTCAACCAGATCGCGTCCGACGCGGACGCATCAACAAAACGTTTTAATCCCGATAAAAGCGTCGAAAGACCGTTGCCGCCGCCAATGGCGACAAAGTTCAAACCTTCGGAGCGTTGAGCGAACAGGTGATTTTTCATTATTTATTGAAGATATTAATGATTGTGCGTGAGATTACTTGTCAGCTGATCAAACCCTTTCCAAAATTACCATCTATCTGCTTACTGAGCGGTTTACACTGCCGTGAGTTTAACATTTTCGAAAAAATCGGGCAATAGGTTTTAAGATCGGCGTAAATACCTTGGAAAATATTGGCGGGGATCAGCTCGTTTGACATCTCTTTTTGCATCTCGCGCTAGAAAGATCATTACAGGTTTAAAACAATTAGAACGATCCATATGACGGTGTGAAAAGAACAAAGACGAAGAATAAGCCTATTTTGAGCGTGAATTAAATCTCTTAAATCGACAGGTCCCGTTTAACTCAAAATTCCCATAACGAAGCCTATTATTGCTGCACGGATTTACATATCAAATGTTCTCTTGCCGACGAAAAACAGCGACATCGGTTTTGCCGTCGCCGTCATAATCGCCGGGAACAATCTTGTCGGATTTAACGCCGAAATGTGTAATGTCGTAGCTTCCGTTTGAACTCTTGAGTATGTACCAATCTCCCGCGATCGGTCTCCAGATCGTGAAATCGGTTTTATTATCACCGTCGAAATCGAACGGAGATTTATGAGTTGCGGTTTGTGCGTGGATTATTAAGGCTGAAGATAATCCGAGCATTAGATACACGAATAGTGCAGCGATTTTTAATGATCGTCTTTGCATTGTTGTCTCCTGTGAAAATGATCTCCGCTTTTTAAAGCCGGCGGAGAGATTGATTGAGGTTGTGGGAAATACTGCTTTCACAACCAGTTTTCTAAACGTCATTCCCTGTTTACGTCAAACTGATGATTGCAAATAAAAATCTTAAATTTCATTGTGAAAAGAGGTATTGAGCTATTGGTAAATCCGGCAGTTCCAATCCCCATTGCACGACCCGATAACCGTCCCGACTGCCGTCTATGTGAAAATACGCACGACGGTCGGGTCCCAGATCGAATGTCCGGTAAACCGCCGTGTCCGTGATTCCGTCGCCGTCATAATCGCCCGGAACGAATAAATCTATTTGTGCGAAATTCGGATGATTCAAACCGAACTGTTTGGCAACAAAACGCCCGTCGCTGCTTCTGATCCAATACCACCAACGATAACCTGACTCACCTTGCTGCTCCGTTCTCGCCGAAGCAATATCGGTCTTCCCGTCGCCGTCAAAATCGCCTTCAATTACCGCTCCGTTCTGAGCATAATCGAAACGAACGGCGCGAACCGTATTTCTTCGGCTGCTTAATTTTATATAGAAACGGTTGGCTGGTGTTGTTTGTCCATTTTCCCGAACATCTAACTCTCGAAAAAGAGCTAAATCCGCCTTGCGGTCGCCGTCGAAATCGCCTCTGATCGGACGATCCCGGCTGGCATCGCATTTGCCGAATTCTTCGACGCGGTAAGTTTGATAATTTGTGCGGCTCTCCAAAATATACCAAGTTCGTGCTGGTAATACCTCAATCGGATTTCCCGGAATATAACATCTGACAACAGTCGGGTCGGCTTTTCCGTCGCCGTCGAAATCCTGCGTCAAATATGGATCGTCGGAATCTATCCCCCAAGCGATGTAATCCACTTGACCGTCAGAACTTCGCAATACGTAAAAGAATGCCTGATTACCGTCCCCTCCTCCGTTAGCACCTCGCAGAAAAACAGCTATATCAGTTTTGCCGTCGCCGTCGTAATCTGCGGGAATCGGAATGTGTCCGGGGAATCTGAACGCTCCGAAGTTGATCACCGGCATCGTTTGATTCGTCGCGCTTCCCAAAATCCACCACTGAAGCGGCTGGCGTTCATGAAGATCGATGATAATTCTGGCAACCGCCGGATCCGTCTTCCCGTCGCCGTCAAAATCCAGCGGCGCGCGGTACGTCGCCGTCTGCGCGGCAATTGCGATCGAAAGCAAAATTAAGATGAAATTGGCAGCAAGATATCTCAGAAAGCTTCGCGACGTAAAATAGCGCAAGATCGGGAAATTTAGCCTGATGCCGGTGAAAACACGATTGAGGAGATTATGCATATGGAAGAATACCTGAAAAAACTTGTGAAAAACCGCTTGAAAACTATATGCCGAAAACTATACCCCGAACGAACGCAAGGAATCAACTTTTTATTTCACCGATATTTTGGCGTACGGAAATCTTTGTTGACCGGAAATTTATCTTTTCGTTAAACCTTGCTAAACATAAAAAAACACTTGTAGCCATTGCGCCGGATATGTTAGATTATTTAAGTAGTTTGCCGATCGACTCGCCGGTAAGTTACCGCAAAAATGGTTGAAAACCTGCTGCTTCCTTTCCTCTGAACGAACAAAATTAAAAGAGAGAACTAATTTAATGGCAGAATCGCCCGTAATTTTACACGAAAAACAATTTCAGGAGATAAAGTCCGTGCTCGCGCGTCTTTGCGTCGAATGCATTGCCCGCGTGGTTTTTCTTGTCGACCGCGACGGACAGCCGATGGCGTTTTCCGGCGATATCGGCGATATGGATACGACCAGTTTTTCCAGTCTTGCCGCGGGAAATGTTGCCGCGACGACAAGCATGGCAAAGCTGATCGGTGAAAATGTTTTTCCGTCGATGATTCATGAGGGCGAACGCGAAAGTATTTTTATCAGCATCATTGGGCGCAGTCTTTTGGTTGTGGTCTTTGATGAAAGTTCGACACTCGGGCTTGTTAAGATTCGGGCGAAGCGCGCAAGTTTCGAGATCGCGGACATTCTCGACCAGATCGCGCACGATTCTGCGAACCGGAGCATTGAGGAAGCGGCATTCTTTGCGGACATAACCGATGAGGATATTGACAGTTTATTTCGTTAACTTTACAATTTGTCATTCGTAGTCGGCGAATTTTCAACCGTGTAACTCAACAATTTGCAAAAGTTTAATTTCACCGCAGGGTAAATGTTCATCGTTACCTGCGGTTTGAAAGTATTATTATGACATTCATTAATTACGCATCACGCGAAATTAACTGCAAGATCGTTTATTACGGTCCGGGTTTGTGCGGAAAAACCACCAATCTTCAATATATCTACGACACGACCGCGCCGCAGGCAAAAGGAAAACTGATCAGTCTTGCGACAGAAACCGACCGAACTCTCTTTTTCGATTTTATGCCGCTTGAACTCGGAACCGTCCGCGGCTTTAAAACACGATTTCATCTTTATACGGTTCCCGGACAGGTTTATTACGACGCTTCGCGAAAGCTGATCTTAAAAGGGGTCGACGGAGTCGTTTTCGTCGCCGATTCGCAGGAAGAACGGATGGACGCGAATATCGAATCGCTTTATAACCTGGAAGAAAATCTTCAGTCGCAGGGTTATAACCTGAAAGATCTTTCCTACGTTTTGCAGCTCAACAAACGCGATCTTCCGAACATTATTTCCGTCGAAGAATTGACCGCCGAACTGCAGCGAAAAGGCGAACCCGTTTTTGAAGCGACAGCATCGACCGGAGTCGGTGTTTTCGACACGCTAAAAGCCGTCGCAAAACAGGTTTTGACGGAACTTAGAAAAGGCTAAAAAGTTAAAAATTTCTAAAAACAAAACCGGCGGGTTCTTTGCAGAGCTCGCCGGGTTTTTAGTCTTTGAGTTTCAAGAGATCAAGATTATTTCGGCATCAAAACAGTATCGACAACATGAATAACGCCGTTTGACTGCATTACGTCAGCGATCGTTACTTTCGATTTTCCGCCTTTCGCATCGGTTATGATCACAGAATCGCCTTCCATAGTTGCGGTCAGCTCTTCACCCTGAACGGTTTTGACAGTCGCTTTTCCGTTTCCGTCTTTGATCGCCTTCGCAACTGCAGCAGCGTCCAATTTGCCCGGAACTACATGGTAGGTCAAGATTCCTTTCAGTTTGTCTTTGTTTTCAGGCTTGAGAAGCGTGTCGACCGTTCCGTCAGGAAGCTTTTCAAACGCCGCGTTGGTCGGAGCAAAAACCGTGAACGGTCCGGCGCCTTTTAATGTTTCAACCAATCCCGCAGCTTTCACCGCAGCAACCAGCGTCGTGTGATCTTTCGAATTTACGGCGTTGTCGATAATGTCTTTATCCTTCATCATCGGCGCGCCGCCGACCATCGGATTATCGCTGTTCATCGGCATTGCCGGGCTTTCCATCGGCTTTGCCATGTTGGCATTGTTAGCGGCGGTTGCCGTATTGTTCGTCATATTGGTTTTCGTTGCCGTATCGCCGCATGCAGTTAAAAGTGCGAACGCTGCAACCGCGCAAAATGTAAAAATTATTCTCTGTTTCATATTTCCTTTCCTTTTTATTATTGCCGGAATGTTCCGGAATTTTTCGCACGACAAACGGAATAGTAATAGCTCTAAACCGTTTTCGAAGCGTTTTAGGGGTTTTCGATGTTCGGGCGGAAATAGATTCAGATTTTAAAAACAAAAATGCCGGCGAAGGATAATTCTCCCGCTCCGGCATCTTTTATTATCGATCGATCGTGTTACTTTCCGCCGCCGGCAAGTTTTCCGATCAATGTGAACAAAGGCATGTACATCGAGATAACGATCGATCCGATCGTAACGCCCAAAAATGCGATCAGCGCCGGTTCGATCATTGCGAGAAGATCGGCGATGGCGGCATCGACCTCGTCTTCGTAAAAGTCCGCGATCTTTCCGAGCATGGCATCGAGCGCACCGGTTTGTTCACCGACGCCGACCATCTGGCTGACCATTTCCGGGAAAACTTCCGTTGCTTTCAATGGTTCGACAAAGCTTTCGCCGCGTTCGACGCCGGTTCTGACATCGATGATCGCATTTTCAACTATGACGTTTCCGGCTGTTTTAGCGGTGATCTCTAGCGACTGAAGGATCGGAACACCTGATGAAAGCAGTGTCGAAAGAATTCTGGAAAATCTTGCGACCGCAATCTTTCTGACGATCGCGCCGAAGATCGGAAGTTTCAAAATGACCGTGTCAATATGAAATCTGCCTTTCGGAGTTTTGTAATAATATTTCAGCCCGACACCGGTTCCGATCGAAGCGGCGAGTACCGCCAAACCGCCCCATCCGGCGACAAATCCGCTTATCGCCATGACGATACGGGTCGGTAGCGGAAGCGCTTCGCCCGGTCCGAGCAAGCCTAAAAAGATCTGTTCGAACTGCGGGATAACAACGACCATGATGATCGCAACCGCCGCGATGGCAACAAATACGACCGCTGCCGGATAAATGGACGCCGAAATAATGCTGCGTTTCAATTTGACCATTTTTTCGATCAAAGTTGAAAGACGCTGCAGGATCAGATCGAGCACACCGCCTGCTTCGCCGGCTTCGACCATATGCGTGTAAAGCGAATCGAAAACTTTCGGATGCTTTGTCAGCGATGCCGCGAGCGTTGAGCCTTCCTCAACGTTTTGGCGAACCTGGTGAAGCACATCTTTGAAAAATACGTTCGATTGCTGTTCCGCGAGGATGTCCAAACAGGAAACAAGCGGCAGACCTGCGTCGATCATTACCGAAAACTGGCGCGTGAAAACGGCTAATTCCTTGGCGTTGACCTTCTTTTTGGTCCCGAGCTTCGGTATCGAAAACTCGCGACCTTTTTCAGACGCCTGCGTCAGAACGACTTGTTCGCGCCGCAGCATGTCGCGCAGTTCATCTTGCGATGCAGCGACCTTTTCGCCGGAAATCATTTCATTCAGGCGATTTCGACCTTTGAATACGTAAGTTGGCATTTGTTTATTTCAAGCTCCTGTTAAACTGGAATATGTCGTTTTGATTAGCGTACAGGCGGTCTTTGACCGATCGGTCGACCCTGTGCGTAAGGACTCGGATGTGGTTTTCCGGCGCCGTTTGCGGGTTTCATTCCGCCGCCGTAGGACTGATTAAGTCCGGAACCGCGGTCGATAAGTTCTTTAAGTTCGTCGGCATTCGACGAACGCTGCATTGCGGTGTCTAGCGTGATCAGACGTTTTTGATAGAGCGATGCAAGCGATTGATTGAACGTCTGCATTCCAAATTTGTCCTGACCGGTCTGCATCATCGAATAGATCTGGTGAATTTTATCTTCACGGATCAGATTGCGGATCGCCGAATTCGGAACCAAAACTTCCAACGCCATCGCGCGACCGTCTCCGGACGCTTTCGGCAGCAGCGCCTGACAAAGAATTCCTTCCAAAACCAGCGAAAGCTGCGTTCTGATCTGAGATTGCTGACCTGCCGGAAAAACGTCGATAATACGGTTGATGGTCGAAGAAGCCGAATTCGTATGAAGCGTGGCAAATGTTAAATGCCCCGTTTCCGCGATTCTTAAAGCCATTTCGATGGTTTCGAGATCGCGCATTTCGCCGACCAGAACGATGTCCGGATCTTGGCGAAGCGCGGTTCTCAGCGCATCGCCGAATCCGTGCGTGTCCGAAGCCACTTCGCGCTGATTGACGACGCAGCTTTTGTGATTGTGCAGAAACTCGATCGGGTCTTCGATCGTCAGAATATGTTCGTGGCGTTCGACATTGATCTTGTCGATCATCGATGCAAGCGTTGTCGATTTACCCGAACCGGTCGGACCTGTAACGAGGATCAAACCGCGCGGCTTGTTGCAGAGATCGGCAACGACCGGCGGCAAACCGAGATCTGAGAATGTTTTGATCTCATAAGGAATCGCACGAAAAACCGCGCCGACCGCGCCTTTTTGATTGAAAAGGTTGGCACGAAATCGCGACATTCCCTTTAATCCGAATGAAAAATCGAGCTCTAGATTTTCTTCAAAGCGGTGCTTTTGCGCGTCCGTCAGAACCGAATAAGCAAGCTGCTTCGTCATTGCCGGCGTTAACGGAGGAAATTCGTCGAGAGGTCTTAGATGTCCGTGAACACGCACCTGCGGCGAACTGTGAGTTGTGATATGAAGGTCGGAACCTCCAAGCTCGGTCATTTTTCTCAGCAGGTCGGGAAGAGTTACCTGCGTGTCCATGTTTTCTATCTGCTGGTTAACGCTCATAGTTTTTTTCCAACTTTTCCGGATTAATTATTCTTCGTTCGCGACTAGATTGCTGACAGTGCGGTTAACCGCAAGCTGTGTCGGAGCAGTCCGGCGCTGAAGTGAGTTGAGTACCTTTTCGGATTCTTCCTCGATACGCTCCATGTTGTATTCCGGAGCTTTCGTCGCAACGCTGTAGATCTTTCCTTCAACTTCCGTGAAGTAATACGTGCGGCTTTCGACCTGATTGTTCTGACCCGGCGTTTGCGCGACAACAACGTAAACCTTTTTACCGCCGACTTCCTTCTGAAAATCGTTTACTACCCAGCCGTTTTCACGGATCATTTGATCGATAACGGTCCGTCTCAATGCATTAGTCGCAACACCGCCGACGGTTTGAATACGGCTTGAATAAGCCGGTTCGTCGACTGCCGGACCGACAACCGAGATCGAAGCCGCGCCGAGCATTGAGCCGTTCGTATCCGTAACGCTGAACTGGAGTTCGCCCTGAACCAGACCGCCCGATTTCCAGCTTTCCGGTGCGGGATTTCCCGACGGAAGAACTGCCGGCGCCGTGTAGGTCTTTGCCGCGGGTGCCGTCATTCCAACTTCAACGTCGCGCGGAGCTTTTACAACTTTCGGCGGAGCTGCCGGAAGTTCAGCCGGCTGTATTGCCGGCGCTGTCAAGCCGACTTCAACCAGTCCCGGAGATTTAACGACCTTCTGCGGCTTCGGTGCGGTCTTCACATTACTGCGTCGGGCTGTGGTCGAAACTCCGCGTTTTTTCGTGCGTTTACGAGCCGTCGTGGCGCGGCGTTTCTTCACCGCTGTACGCTTCAGACGAGCGGTTCGGGCGCGTTTGATGCGGGCTTTCTTGAGTCTTGCGGCACGAACTTTTTTCGCGCGGCGCTGTTTCGCCTGCTTCACTTTCTTTCGTTTGTTATAGGCGCGCCACCAGCGTTTTGAATATTTTTTCGCACGTTTCTTTTTATATTTACGCGGTTTTTTCGAACCGGCTTCGGCATACTCCGTCGCCAGCGGAATAAGAGTTCCAATTCCGATCAATAACGCCAGTGATAAAACAATTGCTCGCAGCATATTCCTTCAAATCTCCTAAAGTACGGTTTCCTTGACGACCTCTTCGATCGTTGTAATTCCTTCCCTTAACTTATATAAGCCCGAATGCCGAAGTGTGATCATTCCGAGTTCGATCGCGCGTTTGCGCATTTCGATGGCGCTGGCGCCGATAATGATCAATTCCCGCAGTTCATCGGTTATTTCCATTACTTCATAAAGTCCGACACGTCCCTTAAACCCGGTGTTGTTGCAGGCATTGCAGCCGCGACCTTTATAGGTTTTAACGTTCGGAGCCTCTTCCTTCGAAAATCCGATCTCTACTAATGCTTCGACCGGAACTTTCTGTTCTTCTTTACAGTCCTTGCAAATTCGCCGGATCAGCCTCTGCGCCTGAATGATGTTGACGCTGGTCGCTACCAGAAACGGTTCGATACCCATATTTACGAGACGCGAAACTGTTGAAGGCGCGTCGTTAGTATGAAGTGTCGAAAGAACCATATGTCCGGTAAGCGCGGCTTTAATGGCGATCTCGGCGGTTTCGAAGTCTCGAATTTCGCCGACGAGGACGATGTTCGGATCCTGTCGCAGAAACGATCGGAGGGCTGCGGCAAAATTCAAACCGATCTGTTCCTTCATCTGAACCTGGTTGATGCCGTGGAGGTTAAATTCCACCGGATCTTCCGCCGTCATGATGTTGGTTTCAGGCGTGTTGAGCGATTGGAGCGCGGAGTAGAGTGTGTTCGTTTTACCCGAACCGGTCGGACCGGTAACGAGAACCATTCCGTAAGGTTTAATAATGTTTCGCTGGAAA
Source organism: Pyrinomonadaceae bacterium (assembly GCA_026129865.1). Lineage (GTDB taxonomy): Bacteria > Acidobacteriota > Blastocatellia > Pyrinomonadales > Pyrinomonadaceae > JAHCHG01. The sequence continues at coordinate 151,822 of JAHCHG010000007.1, read as the reverse complement.
ATTTCCAAACTCTGCTGTTCGAAACCGAGTTTGGTCATATCGAGCATGAGTTTGTCTTTGTCCAAAAGACGAAGTACGACCTTTTCGCCAAAAAGAGTTGGAAGACTCGAAACACGAAAATCGAGTTCGCGTGATCGATTATCAACCTTCACCTTGATCTTGATTCTTCCGTCCTGCGGCAGACGTTTTTCCGAGATGTCGAGCTTTGACATGATCTTGATCCTGGAGATCAAGGCGTCGCGCATCTTCATCGGCGGATGCATTACGTCGTACAAAACGCCGTCAATGCGGAATCGGATGCGAAAATCTTTTTCGTAAGGTTCGATGTGAATATCCGATGCGCCGCGGCGGAGCGAATCGACCAGCAGAACATTGACAAGGCGAACGACCGGCGCGTCTTCGCTGGCGATCGCCAGTTCGGCAAGATCGATCTCGTCATTGTCTTCGATAACCTCAAGATCGCCTGCTTCATGCGCGTCAAATTCGAACCGGTCGAGCGAAACGTTCAGATCCGATTCAAGTATTCGTTCGGCAACCGCAGTTCCCGACCGGATAGCACTTTTCTGCTTTCCGTTTCCGTTGCCGTTCCCGTTCCCGGCTTTTCCGAGCTTTGCGCTGATACGTTCGTAGGCGCTTTCCTCGTCCATATCAAGCAGATCGATCGCTGTCGCGGAACGGTAATATTTTGAGATCGAATCGTTTAAAGAGGTTTCCGAAGCGATCACCGGCTCGACATTTAATCCCGTCATGAACTTGATATCGTCCATGGCGAAAACATTTGTCGGGTCAGCCATCGCCAGGGTCAGCGTTGCACCGACCTTAGAAACCGGAAGAACCGAATATTTGAGAGCGACATCGTGCGAGATAAGTTTTATCGTTTCGGGTTCGATCTGGAATAGGTCAAGATTGATCGAAGGAACCCCGTATTGACGGGATAAAACAGCTGTTATGACGTCGTCTGAGATAAGCCCGAGTTTTACAAGGTTGGAGCCCAATCGACCGCCGTTGCTGCGCTGATACTCGAGAGCCTCGCGCAGCTGCTGGGAATTGATCAAACTTTCTCGGACAAGGATTTCTCCTAATTTTGCTGACATTTATTTCCGTTGTTCTCTCGAATCCGGGGAAGATCCTCGAAAACTTATTTTTGTAGTTTTTAAATAGAATGTAACTGCTGGTGAAGTAAGATAAAAACGATGTTTATCATCGTTTAAGAGAAATAATAGATGTTTATCAAAAAACTGTCAATATTTCTTTTAAAAATATAGAGTTAGCGGGAAATTATTCTTTGAAATTTAAAAGCGGAGCGTGAACGGAAATTCTTAAAGAGCGAGTTTCGTTCCGGTGCGGGCGATGCGAAAGCCCATTTTGATTACCGAACGGGTTTCTTCGGAATTTTCCCTGATCAGCGGATTGGTGTGATTGAAATGAATAAAAACGATCCTGCTTTTATCCTCTTTAGACAGATCTTTTAATATCTCGACCGTTTCGGAGACAAAAGGATGCGGAACTTCCGACATATCTCTGTTCGGCAGTTCGCCGTTTTTGAAAAACGTAGCATCGATCAAAACATGGTCAAACTTTTTCACAACTTCTTTCAGATCTTTGTCCCATTTTCCCCATTTATCTATATCGGGAATAAAAAGCGCGCTCTTGTTCGCTCCCTTTATCTCAAATCCGACCGTTTCGCTAAATTCATCACGATGCGGAACGTGGAAAGGTCTGATAGAGACCGAAGCGCTAAGTTTTAGATCCGTTTCATTTTCCAGATCGCTGATCGAAATGTTCTGCAGATCGACAAGTTGGCTCCACGGGGCGTTCGATCTTAAAAACTGACGCATTCGCGGCATTGCGTAAACCGGCATTTTCGATGCGCCGGCGGCTTCGCGACCGAGATACATCAATCCGGTGTAATGTCCGATATGTGCATGAGTAAGAAAAATGCCGTCCGGCATCATTGAACGCGACGGAAGAAATGAATTGAGAGTGAAAAGCTGTTCGCCGATGTCGGGCGTTGCTTCGACAAGCCATTTCTTACCGGCTTTAAGATCGACGATCCCGAGCGAAACGACCGCTTCGCGAAGCGCTCTGTTTTGCTGAACTTTCGTGCAGTCTTCGCGTTCGCATCCGATCTGCGGATATCCGGCATCCTGTGCGGTACCGAGAATAACTATAAATTGATCTTCCCGGTCTGTTTTTACCTGCCCAAAGATCGAAACCGCGCCGAACACGACAATTGCCGAAAGCACGAACGCGATCTTGATCTTCGGTTTCCTTACCATAGTTAAAGCAAAAAAACGGGCTCATCCGCGAAAATCAGGTTTCGACGATTTTACCCGGTTAATTCCAAAAAAATTCAGACGGATTTTTACACCGCGTCTGAATTTCAAATCTATTTACGTTCCGTTTCTTCGATCTTTGAAGGAGATTTGCCGCTGCCGTCGTCCGTTGCGGTTCTAAACGCGCCCGCGATAAACAGCGCTGCGATGATCGCGACAATAATTCCAATACTTAAAAGCGCCCAAACCACGCCGCGTCGTTTTTTCGCGACATCTTCTCTGACCACCACATCTTCTCCGTCCACATGGATCACATCTTTTGCCATTGATCTCTCCTTTCGGTTTTTGAATTGATTTCCGGTAAATCTTTATAACTATTGAAGCAAAGTTGATGCCATCGTGCAAAACCCTTGATTCAGCTTAACTAAAACCCAAAACAAATTTAAGATCTTTCGTTTTTCTCAATCTCATGCACCATTTTAATACAGATCTTCGTTCATCCCCAGCTTTCCAGCAAATTCCAAATGCCGCGTTCGACCTCGACACCGTTTGGAAAATTTTCGATAAAATCGCGCCGAAGCTCATCCGCGAATTTACTGAAATAATTTTCCAGCGTTTCCCTATCGTTCGAATAATATCTAACGCGGTACGCTCCGTCGTCGTTGCGCGACATTTCTGCTCGTTCGAAACATCCGGTCGCGACGATCTCGGGGACGTGCCGCGCGCGCATGTAATCTTCGAAGCGCTCGACAAGTTCGTCGTCGACCTTTGCCGTTATCTCATAAATGACCATCGCTCTATTTTAATCCCGGATAAAAGCGCCAGTTTGTTTTCAGATCTGCGGAAAGCCTCTGTTTTGAAAGGATCGCGCGAACCATTTCGACCGGAACCGGTCCTTCGCGCAGAACGGCGTCGTGAAATTGCCGGTCGGTCATTTTTTTCGAACCGACAAGCTCGCGGTGCAGTTCCTTAAACTGCAGACCGCCCATCATATAAGCGATCTGGTAAAGCGGTCCGTAATCGCCCGAAAACGACCTGCGAACTTCGCCGAGAGCGTTTTCGCGCTCGTGCCCGACGCGGTTTACAAGAAAATCGACCGCTTCCGCCGGCGTCATTTTTTCAAGATGGAAATTCAGCGAAAAAATGATCCGAGCCGCGCGGTGCATTCGCCAGAAAAGCGCACCGACTTTATCTTCAGGAGTCGTATTAAAATTCTTGTCCCACAGCAGAAATTCCCAGTAAAGCGCCCAGCCTTCCATCCAAAACGGCGTGTAAAACATTTGCCTGTACGGTCTGTAACGATTATTCATAAACCGCTGCATGTGGTGTCCGGGAATCAGTTCGTGATGAACGACGGCGTTCGTAAAATGCGGGTTGTTGCCGCGCATCGACATCATTTTCTGCTCGTGCGTCATCGTGTCGGTCGGATAGGAAACGAGAATGGCTTCGCCGCCGAGGAAAAACGGCGCTATCAGCTGGCGTTCCGGCGACATCATTTCCATTCGCCAGGTTTCTTTCGCGAGCTGCGGAATCGAAATCAGTTCGTTCTTTTCCAGAAATTCGATCGCCTTTAGTGCCTGATCGCGAATCAACTCAGGCTGTTTTCCCGGTTCGACGTATTTGTTCTTGACCGCCTCGAGCGCGGCTTTCCAGTCGTCGCCGAAACCCATCTCGCGCGAAGCCTTTTTCATCTCGGCTTCGCACCAGGCAAATTCCTTATTCGCGATCTCGACGAGCTCGTCCGGCGAGTACGGGATCATTTCGTATTCGAGTTCGCGGATCAAAGCGTCGCGCCCGATTGGGTCGCCGATTATCGTAGTCTTATCGTCCGGCGCGATTCCGACGAGTTTATCGAGCAGGAATTTCTGATAATTTTCCAGGTTTTTATCGACAGATCTGTACGGCGCGTCGTTCCACCACGAAAACGAAGGATCGTAACCTTTATGAAAATTGAACCAGTTTCGCAGCACGCGTCTTAAAGAATCGACATACCGCGCCGCGCGGTTCGCGACCGTCTTTTTCGGCTTTTCGACCGCGCCGCTGTCTATCTTTTTTCGCGTTTCGGCTATTTTTTTATCTAGATCGTCCAGTATCGCCGCCGATTTCGCCGCATCCGTCGTTTCAAGCCGGCGCCGGGCGTCCTCGAGATCGTTGATCACGTCCGCATACGGCACGAGCGTCGACATTTCCGCGATCTGCGCCTGAGCGCGCTCAAGTTCCGCCAGTTGATGATTCAGGTAGTTTTTAAAAAGAAGATGATCGATCTGCTCGTCGTGATTTAACTTTGAAAAATCCAGCTTTCCGAGCCGCGCGAGCCATTCGGAATAAAACTCGCGAAACCGCTTCGCCCGATTCTTCGACCCCGGCGCGCTGTAAAACCGGTCCAAACTTCCATGATCGGCGGAATATTTTTCGATCATTCCGCGAATCTGCGACGGCGGTTCGTTAAATTCGGTCAACTGACCCGAAGACTGGGCAAACACCGTCCCGGCTAACAAAGCAAAAGTGCAGAATACAACGACGATTGATTTCAAATGCTTCATAATTTTCCTGAAATTCTATTGAATTCTAACTCATTGTAAAGTAAGCCAAAAACGGACCGGTAATGAGTTATTTATTTAGTCCCCAGTTTCGCCCGTGTCGTCGAAAACGTCCAATCCGGAGTATTCAGTCGCGTCAGCGACATTTTGACTCCTTGTCTCAGATTCCAAAGCAACTCTCATGTTGACTCGGTCGCGTCTGCGACATTTTGACTCTGCGTCTTAAATACCAAAGCAATTCTCATATTGACTCGGTCGCGTCAGCGACAAAATGACTTTAGCCGTGGGTTTCAACCCACGGATGTTCGCGCCCCAATATTCTGTCGCGTCAGCGACAATTGAACCAATCATTTCCAATTACGAAATACAACAACCACCGAACCAAATTAAAACATTTCTCCACTTTTGACTTAAAAACATCGGTTGTAATACTTTGATCGTGCAAATGTCTCAACGGAGAATCTCATGGCAAACACATTCTCGCATTTGTTTTATCATCTGGTTTTCAGCACAAAACACCGCGAAAATTTCATCGACAGAAAGATCGAACAGCGGGTTTGGGCATACATCGGAGGCGTCGCCCGCAGACATAATTTGACCGCGATTCAGGTCGGCGGAATCGAAAACCATATTCACGCGTTGATAATGTCTTCGCCGCCAATAGCACCCAGCCGGATCGCGCAATGGATCAAGGGCGATTCCTCTAAATGGATCCATCAAGAATTTCGTGATCTAAAACGATTTGCATGGCAAGACGGATATGGAATTTTCACGGTCAGTAGGTCTTCCGTCCCCAAAGTAGTTAATTACATTCAAGACCAGCGAAAACACCATTCAGAAAAAAGCTTCGAAGAGGAATTTGTTGAATTGTTAGAACTTCACGAGATCGAATACGACGAAAAATATTTGTTCGGATAATTCAATCGTCGCTGACGCGACGAAACACCTTGACTCGCGCGATCCGTGGGTTAAAACCCACGGCTAAGATCAAACGGTCGCTGACGCGACGAAACACCTTCATTCCCGCGCTCCGTAGGTTAAAACCCACAGCTAAGCGATCCGTGGGTTAAAACCCACGGCTAAGATCAAACGGTCGCTGACGCTACGAAACACATTCATTCCCGCGCTCCGTAGGTTAAAACCCACAGCTAAGATCAGACGGTCGCTATCGCGACGAAACACCTCGATTCCCGCGCTCCGTGGGTTAAAACCCACGGCTAAGATCAGTTTGTCGCTATCGCGACACCTTGGTCCGCGATTTTCGCATAATAATTCTTAACGCGACTATGATCCTCGGGTTTCTCGATGATTATTAATGTAATAGTTATCGTCGCAAGTGCGAAATTTTCGGACGAAGGTAATTGTCGCGGACATTTTTCAACATCTCTTCTGAAACACACTCGATATTTCCTGCGTAACACAACCGATATCATTCACTATTTCCAGGATTCAAGGAAAATCTAAATTATGAACAAGAACTTTTTGCGGAATGTTTTGATTCCGATGTTGATCGCCGTCTTTGCGCTTTCGGCTGCCGCGCAGAATTTGACCGAAGCCGATTACAAACGCGCCGAGAACGCGCTCGGGTTTAATACCAATAAGCTAGTCGACCGCGCCGGCGTTCGCGCTAACTGGCTCGAAGACGGAACTTTTTGGTACAGCGTTTTGACCGCGACCGGACGGGAATTTGTCCTGATCGACCCGAAGAACGGTTCGCGAAAAACGTCCGGCGACCTGAAAACGCTCGTTCCGGGCGCCGATCCTACGGGGCAAAATATGTTCCGCCGGCGCGGCGGTCTGGAAGTTTTGTCGCCCGACGGAAAAAAAGCTGCGTTCATCCGCAACTGGAATTTATGGGTCAAGGACGTCGCGACCGGCAAGGAAACTCAGCTGACGACCGACGGCGTTGAAGATTACGGCTACGCGACCGACAACGCCGGCTGGAAACACAGCGACCGCGCCATTTTGCTGTGGTCGCCGGATTCGAAAAAGATCGCGACGTTTCAGCAGGATCAGCGCAAGACGAGCGAGATGTATCTCGTTTCGACCAACGTCGGCGCGCCGAAACTTGAAAAATGGAAATATCCTTTGCCCGGCGACAAAGACGTAACGATGATCGAACGCGTCATTATCGAGGTCGATCAGCCGAAAGTAATTCGTCTTAAAATGCCGGCAGATCAGCATCGTTCGACGCTCTGCGACGACATCGCCTGCGACGGCAGTTTTACGGATAACGAATGGAGCGCGGACGGAACGAAACTCGCTTTTGTTTCGAGTTCGCGCGATCACAAACAGGCAAATCTCCGCGTCGCCGACGCCGCGACCGGCGAGATCAAAGAGATCTTCGAAGAGAAAGTTGCGACGCAATACGAATCGGGACAGGGCGCCGTCAACTGGCGATATCTGCCGGAAACGAACGAATTTATCTGGTACTCCGAACGCGACGATTGGGGACATATCTACCTTTACGATCTGAACACCGGAAAGCTGAAAAATCAGATAACCAAAGGCGATTTTGTCGTTACGCAGGTCGTTAAAGTCGATCGCGATAACCGCGTCATCTATTTCAACGCAAACGGTCGCGAGCGCGGGCGCGATCCGTATTTCAGCCATTTTTACCGCGTCAATTTTGACGGCACCGGTTTGAAGCTTTTGACGCCGGAAAACGGCAACCATCAGGTCGCTCTTTCGGACAGCGGCAATTATTTCATCGATAATTATTCGACCCCGACCGTTCCGCCAGTCGCGGTTCTTCGCGATCTTAACGGTCGTTTGATCGTAACTCTGGAAAAAGCCGACATTTCGCGTCTGACCAAAACCGGCTGGAAAGCGCCGATGCCCGTAACCGTTAAATCGGCGAACGGCAAATGGGATCTTTACGGATTGATGTTCACGCCGCAGAATTTAGGAGCAAAATCAAAATATCCGGTCGTAAATTATATCTATCCCGGACCGCAGGGCGGCGGTGTCGGCGGTCGTTCATTTTCCGCCGGTCGCAGCGATCATCAGGCGCTTGCCGAACTCGGATTTGTCGTTATCGTCATCGACGGAAGCTGCAATCCGGACCGTTCAAAATCTTTCCACGACGCCTGTTACGGAGATATGGCGGACAATACGCTGCCCGACCAGATCGCGGGAATTAAACAGCTGGCGGCAAAATATCCGTTCATTGACATCGACCGCGTAGGCGTTTGGGGACATTCCGGCGGAGGTTTCGCGACCGCGGCGGCGATGTTCAAATATCCGGACTTTTACAAGGTCGGCATTTCGGAATCGGGAAATCACGACAACCGCAATTACGAGGACGATTGGGGCGAACGCTACATCGGGCTAGAGGTTAAGGAAGGCAATAAATCGAACTATGAAGATCAGGCAAATCAGGTTCACGCCAAGAATCTGAAAGGAAAACTCCTGATCGCGCACGGCGGAATGGACGACAACGTCCCGCCGTACAACAGCTATCTCGTCGTCGACGCGCTGATCAAAGCTAATAAGGATTTCGATCTGCTAATTTTTCCAAACGCACGGCACGGCTACGGTTCGGATTCGCTCTACATGATGCGAAAACGGTGGGATTATTTCGTGGAACATCTGCTCGGGGTGAAACCGCCGAAGGAATACAAGATAACGATCACACCCGACCCGCGAACTTCGGCGAACTAGATCCGTTAGTTATTAAAGAACGAAGAGGATGTCCGAAAAGTCTTTAAATTCGCTGAAAGCGATAAATTTGTTAGCGTGGGGTTAAGCAAAGCGACACCCCACGATTGTTTGAGTCATACATTCCGACTCTAAGGGAGTCGAACATAAATCGTCGAGTGTGCGACACTTTCAGCGTCGGTAAGTATTCCGTATCCAACGTAGGGTGTCGCTCATTTTCATTCGCTTTACCCTACGCTATTAAATTTGTCCCCGTTGGGGACTTTAAGGAATATACTTTTCAGGCAGCCTCTTTTTTAGTTTCGTTTCAAATTTAGAAAAAAATAGATTTTTTTTAATTTTCGACCTGCATCTCGTCGTCGCTTTTTGCAAGCAGCCTACCTTTCGGATCGCTGCAAAAATCATCAATAACGGAAACGAACTGTTCGGGCATTTCTTCCATCGGAAGATGTCCGCAGTTTTTGAAGACCACAAACCGCGAATTAAGAACTTTATCGTGCATCTTATGACCGTTTCCGACCGGAATGACAAGGTCGTCTTCACCCCAAAGCAGCAGCGTCGGCTGATCGATTAAATGCGCGTCCTGTTCAATTCGATCGGCGTCCCAGTTTCTTGCAGATTTTAAAACCGCGCGGTGAGCATCGGCGGCGTTGAGCGGACGGCGAACGGATTCTATTCGCTCTGTGGTAATCAGATCGCGATTTTCCGGCGCAAATGTATTCTTCATACGGTGCCGCATGAACAAGCGGGAATCGAGCAAGAACGGAGTCATTATTTCTCCGACAAGCGGCAAGCCCGCCAAACGCATTATCGGCTGCTGCATCGGTCGGTCGTTGATCACAGCGCCGACGAGAATTAATTTTTCAACCCTTTCCGGATAATCCAGCGTCAAGACGGAAGCCACTGCGCCGCCGTATGAACTTCCGACAATCGATGCCTGACCGATGCCCAATACGTTCATCAAACGCATCACCATCCGCGCCTGTGCCTGAATGGAATATTCGAATGACGCCGGTTTATCCGAATATCCAAAACCGAGCAGGTCCGGAGCAATAACGTGATAACCGCGTTCGGCAAATTCCGGCGCAACCGATTTCCAGACGTATGTCGATGCGGTGTAACCGTGAATTAAAATTAGGTTCGGATCGGCGGGATTTCCAAACTCCTGATAATGAACAGTTGCGCCGTCGACCTCGATGAAATTTGAATGTTCGGGATGATGAATCACCTTTGCGAAATTTTTCATTTCAACAGACGGCTGCCGCGTAAGCATTTTTACGGCGACCGCCGCCCCAAGCGCGCTGCCGATGCCAATTGCTAAATTTCGTTTTTTCATAACTAAGATTTTACATTAAAACAACCTTCGGGCGAACCGATTTTTCGCCTTCGTCATAAAAACCGATCGCTGCAAGCTGTTCGGCGTCGGTTACGAGTCGTATCGCTTCGCCGGAACGAAACTCGCGGTCGACGACCGGAAGCTTCATTCCGTTTTTAATTTTCTGCAGTTCGGGCGCACTCAATTTGAACTCTTTTAAGTTGGAAACTGCGTCGTTCATTGAAATAAATAAATCTTCGAGCTCGTCAGATTCCACTCTTTTTTCCAGATCTTCCAATGTTACGGCGCTGCCGATGACGAACTTTCCCGCCCTGACGCGCCGCAATTGAGCGAGATGCGCCGTCTGATTCGCGGCTTTTGCGATATCTTCGGCAAGCGTTCGAATATATGTCCCCGCGGAACATGACACCGCGATCTTCAGATCGCGCGTTTCGAAACCCGATTCTGCTGAGCTGTCTCTAAGATCGTCGTCCAAAATTTTGAGTTTCGAGATCGTAACCTTTACCGGTTCGCGTTCAACCTCAATTCCCTGCCGCGCAAGTTCGTAGAGCTTTTTTCCCTTTTGCTTTTTCGCCGAATACATCGGCGGAATCTGCGAGATCTCACCGCGAAACTCGACCAACGCATCTTTGATCGCTTTGATCGAAAGTTCCTCCGAACTTTGAACTTTGAACCGGGAACTTTCATCCTTAACGCTTCCCGTACGGTCGCCCGTGTCTGTTTCAAAACCGAATCTTACGAGCGCCTCATATTCCTTTTCATCCTTGTCCAAAAACCGAGCAAGCCGCGTCGCCCTGCCGACGAGCATTACTAAAACACCGGTCGCGAACGGATCGAGCGTTCCGGTGTGACCGATGCTTTTTGTTCTCAGAATCCGGCGAAGACGCGCAACTACGTCGTGCGAAGTCAATCCAGCCGGTTTATCGATGATCAAAATTCCGTCGAACATATCTAAATTCTGGATATCAAGATTTGGATTTGCAAACCGGCGGGTTAAAATCGCCTTAAAATGTGGCGAAAGAACCGGAAAATTAACGACGAGGACCGCGTGATAAACAATCCCGTCCGGTCGCGTGAGCGAACATTCGACCGCGCGGTAAATCTTCTTGCATATAAACCGCGGTCGATAGAAGAGCTTCGCGGACGTCTGCTTGAAAAGGTTTGGACGAACGACGACATCGTCGACGAAGTGATAGAAAAACTCAAAGGTTACGGTTATCTCGACGATCTTCTTTACGCCAAACAGCTCGCCGCGTCGAAGATCCGTCAAAAGGCAGTCGGTCGACGGCGTCTGAAAATGGATCTTTCAAAGAAAAAGCTCGATAAAGAAACGATAGAACATGCGCTCGAGCAAACGTTTGAAGAGACGCCGGAAGAAGATCTGATAGATCTGGCGATCGAAAAACGGCTCCGGCTAAAAGGAAAACCGGACGATCAAAAGTCGAAAAAGAACTTTTTCGATCATCTTTTGCGGCTCGGTTTCGGCTATGACTTAATCCGCGAACGGATGAACAAGGTCGCCAGCGGCGGTTTCGACGAACCGGATTCGGTTTGATCAAAGGTTCAAATACAGCTTCTCCGTCTCATCGATCATTCGTTCGAGACCAAAGTTTTCGACCGCGCGAATCCGCGCCGCGTTTGCCAGCGACTTTATCTTTTCCGGTTTACCTATCAATGCGCATGCTTTTTCCGCAAGCGATTTCGGATCGTTTATTGGTGTAAGGATTCCGCTTTCGCCATCAACCAGCAGTTCCTTCGCTCCGTCCGTTGCGGTAGCGAGCACTGCACAGCCAGACGCCATCGATTCCAGCATCGCCAATCCAAAACTTTCGGAGTGCGACGGCGATACGAAAATATCCGTCGCTGCGAGCAATTCGCGCGTGTCATCGACCCAGTTTAGCCAGGTAAATTTTTTCTCAAGATCGAAAACTTTGGCAAGCCTTTTTATCTCTTTTCGAAATGCCTGGTCCGCGGAATTATCCTTTCCGACGATAATAAAATGCGTCTCAGGACATCTTTCGACAATGATCTGTGCCGCCAGAATAAGATCGCGCTGTCCCTTCAGTTCCTTTAGTTCCCCAATTGCCGTGAGAACCGTTTGATCGAATGCAATATTGTTTTCGAAACGGAAATTCTTTCCTTTTTGTTCACGATCTGCAGGCGACCAGTTTTCGAGGTTGATTCCGTTCGGTATTGTCGCAATCTTATCCGCCGGAAATGTTTTGCGAAGACTTTCCTCGACCGCCGATGAAACCGCGATCGCCCGCGATACATTTGAAAGCAAAAACTTCTGACCGGTTTTCAGCGGAAACATTACATGCCGCGTAATGACGAGCTTTACCTTTTTAGAAAAACGCAGCGCGAGACTGGCGGGAAGATAATCCTTGCCCGTATGCGCATGAACGATCTCGATATTGTTTTCCGCGATGAACCGTGCAATCTTCGCGGCAGCGAAAACATCGACGGCGTTTTTGATCTTTAACTCCAGAATATTTTCGGAGGCAATTTCGGGAAGTTTCTCCAGGATCGGAGATGCTGGCGCAGTCGCTAAAAACAATTCGTGTTCACGCGCTGTCAAGCCGCGCGTTAGATCTACTAAATGCTTTTCACCCCCGCCAAAGTTTTTCGCCGAATTGATCTGGAGAATTCGCATCGTGTTTATAGTAAGTGAATTGCGGAAATAAGCAAAAAAGGCGCGACTTTGTAAAAAAATCGCGCCGTTAAGGTTAAGTTCTCAAACAATGTTTGAGAGAAACGGGAAGCAAAAGCTCCCCGCAAAGGTTAGTTAAACGTATACCGGAGACCGATCTGAATTCGGTAAACGTCCGATGTATTCGCAGTCTTAACGAAAGAATTCGGCGTAAGCAGATTCGGACCGAAATTTCGGAGCCGGTAAACCGGACGACCTTGCGGATCGGCAGGGCGGGCGATCAACGGCTGAAGCGAATTAAAGGCTTCTCCGACTCCCCAATTGCTGTTGAGCAGGTTTCCAAAATTAAGAATATCCGCCCGCAGCTGGAAGCTGTTCTTTGTCTTGCCAAGTTTCAAAATAATGTCCTGCGCAACGCTGAAATCAACGTTTGTAGTAAACGGCAGGAACGCCGCGCCGCGTTGTGCGTACTCGCCACGATGCTTGGAAAGATAAGGGTCCTGGGAGATAAACGCTTCCCAGGCGGCAGCCTGCTGCGCCGCCGTAAACGTTGTTCCGCTCGAAGTGAACTGCTCAAAATTCATTTCCGAAACGTCCCGCGGAATATAGATCAAGTCATTGCTTGTTCCGCCGTCTCCGTTCAAATCGCCGCTGAATGCATAGCTGCCGTTGCCGCCGGTTCGGGTTTCCCAGAAAGTCGATACGGTGGTCGCACCAAACTTAAAGTATTCGAGGCGATAGGAAGCCGAAGCAAAGAAGCGATGTCCCTGCGTCGCGAAACTATAGCCGAGTCCCGGGTTGTTCGGATTCCCTGCGTGCTGGTTGTTGTTCCACGAACCAAAAGCGATCGAACCCGGATCGACAGTGTTCTTAGCTTCGCCGTAGCTGTATGCTGCCTTGAACCAGAGACCTTTCGAATACGGTTTTTCAAGCGTAAATGCCAAATTCCAGGTTTTGCCTACATCCTGGTTTTTAAGAACAACAGCGCTTGTAATATTGCTGTTGATGCGGTTACCGGTCGTCCAACGCGGTCGGTTGTCAGGACCGGTAAATGTAGTGTTCGGATCGGTTAAATTCGCATTGATGTAGTAAACACCGTTTACGTCTTTCGAATGAAGATACTCGACACCTCCGACAAAACCGAGCGGCAGCTTGACGTCCGCAGCAATGCTGGTGCGCCAGATCTGCGGAAACTTGAAGTCCGGATTAGTCAACGCAAGTTCATACGACGGTGCCGGTGCTCCGGTTACCGTTGCCGGCTTGTACGTATTAGGATTCGGGTTGAACGGGCGCGTGGTTGTGTTGTCAGCCTGTGCAAATCCGGTCAGAATTCCGTTGTTGCCGATCTGATTAGAGATCCAAACATAAGCCGGTTTTCCGGTAAAGACGCCCGTACCGCCGCGAATCTGAAGACGTCCGCTTCTGAACGGATTCCAGTTGAATCCAAGTCTGGGCGACCAAAGAATGTTCGCATCAGGCAGTTTTTCAGTTCGATACTGAACCGTCGCTCCAGTTTCGTCGCGGAACGACAAAGCATTAGCCTGCGGATTTGCAAAACCGGTTTCTGCAAAGAACGGAACATCGAGTCGGAGACCGTAGGTCAATGAAAAATTATCTCTGATCTTCCAATTGTCCTGACCGTAAAACCCGACATAGTCAACCTTTAACGGCTGGATCGGTTTTTCGAGACCCGGAATGTTCGACCATCTAACCTGAAAACGTCGTGCCTGCAGCGGAACCAACGCACAAGGCGGAGGCGAATTCGGTGGACACGGTGTCGAACCGGGTGCCGTTCCAGTACGCCAAACCATCGGAGTAGTCGTGCGGTTCGGGTTCGTCAGGAATCCGTTGGCATCGTCATAAAAATCCTGAAGCGAGCCGTAAACATAAACACTCTGCGAACCGGGGAAAAAGACGTTTTCCGATTTGTAGCGCTCGTAGCTGATGCCGGTCGTGATCGTGTGCGCACCGCGATAGAATGTCAGATTGTCCTGAATCTGGAGCGAGTTGTAACGAAGTTCGTTGTTCGGTGTGAACGGTTCAAAACCGAAACTTGTATAGGTTGAACCGCCTTCAAGAATGTCAACCAACGGGAAGAAAGTTCCTTTCGCTGCGCGGCTTTCGTCCTGCTTGGTGTAGCCGACGATCAAATTATTCGAAGCGCTGCTTCCGATAGCCGTGTTCCATTCGCCGACGAACGAGCGAATGTTCTCAAGGATCTGGTAGTTCGAATTTTCAAAGTTTAATGAAGTAAGGTTGGTTCTTCGGTTACCAAAACCGAGGGAAGATGAATTTGACTCGAGTACATCAGTACTTGAATCAAGTTGGATATAACGGAAACTAATTCTATTTGTCGTGTTTACATTGTAATCCGTTCGGAAAAGATATTTCTTTGCCGGAGTCGATTGTGAATAACCTTCATAAGGTCCCGTTTCATAACCGAAGTTCTGCCGCAAATACGAGCTCAACTGGTCAAGATCGGATTTCAATACACGAGTTGTGCTGCCGCCGACCGGTTCGCCGCCGTTGTTGGCGCGAAATGTCGTTCCGGGCTGCGTTAATTCTTCGTTTTCAAAGCTGAAGAAGAAGAAAAGCTTGTTTCTTCCCGATATAAAAAGCGGTCCGCCTTCGCCGAAATTAAAGAACGGCAGCGGTCCGCCGACACGGAAACCATAATTTTTGTAATCGAATTCACCCGGATTAAACGGCGTGTCGCCTGCTTCTTTACCGACAAGACTCGGCTTGCGGAAAAGATAATAAACAGAACCGTTGTACGTGTTGGTTCCGCTGCGTGTAACGGTGTTGACGCCGGCGCCGACAAAATTTCCCTGGCGAACGTCAAACGGCGCAACGTTTACCTGAATTGCCTCAACCGCATCCAGCGAGATCGGCGAAACCCCTGTTCGGTCGCCCGGTTGTCCGGCAAGACCGAATGAATTGTTAAAATAAGAACCGTCAACGGTGATATTGTTCAAACGATTATCCTGACCGGCGAACGTTCCGCCGCCGCCTGCCTGCGGTGTAAGTCTTGTGAAATCGTTGATGCGCCGCGAAATTGTCGGAAGTGTTTCAATAACCCCCGTGCTGATGGAAGTCGTCGCTCCCGTTCTCGATTCGCTGAAGATCGCACTGTCTTCCGATTGAACGGTTACAACTTCGTTAATCGCTGAACTCAGCTTAAAGTTTACAGTTGCCGAAGCGCCCAAAGTAAGTTGAATATTCTCGACCGCCTGCTCATTGAAACCGGCTTGGATCGCTTTTACCGTGTAAGGACCGCCGATACGCATTCCCGGAATCGTAAAACGTCCGTCGGAGTTCGTCACCGCGGTATAATTTGTTCCCGAAGGCACGTGAAGCGCCTCGATCATAACGCCTGCGATAGGCGCACCCTGCGCATCGGTTACGCTTCCGACAATTTCAGATGTCGTGACCTGTGCAGATATTGTTAGTGAAAAAATACCAACTAAAATGAATGCCAATATCTGACCCATGATAAGTTTTTTAGTCATTCTATTTGTTTTCCTCTTTATTTTTGATGTTAGCTTCTAAAATATTGCGTAGTTTTAGGATCAAAAAAACTAATGTACTTTGAATTTTTATCCTAGTTTTCGGATTTTATGAATTTCAGTGTGAGCAGTCGTATTTAATGAATTGCTAAGATAACCCGTCTTGAGATTTTTTAAGTGCTTACTGCTCACACTCTTAGCATGTTCTTACAAACTCTCGCCGTAAAATAACTTCAAAAAATTGTTTGTGGACAACATTTTGAAGTTTTTTTTACGCAAATTGAGTTCCCAAACTTGCACACTATATCGACCGACCGGCAACCCGCGTAACAAACCATTATTCGAGCGTACCTACGCAACATTGAATCGACGTTAGATCCTCAAAAAAACGCTAGCCATCTCGTCCCATCTCCCGGGCGTTTAAAAAATTTCAAGATCGCAGACAAACCCCTGCGGGCTAATAGCGTCGAACTCTTCCTTTTTTGAAAATTAAACTTGCTTTAAATTCGAAATCTGATCAAATAGCTTTTTTCATTTTACCGGTTTCGATCGACTGATAGAGTTGAAACCGTGCACGGACGTTTGACCGAAGTTAATGCAAATGATCGGTTTGAACGGTTTTGAAAACGGAAATAAAAAGCTTGTTAATTGGTATTACTTAAATGTTACGGGCTTTTAGTGTTTTTTGAAAAATTACAGTGAGCGGTTTGAGCGGTTTGTTTTGACTTGACATTCCGCTGACTTTAAATTAGATTAGGCGCACATTTTACTTATGATCATGGTTTTTATAGATAAGTTCATACATTAGACACAAACATGATCGAGTAAGGGGAGGAAAATATGTCACGATTGTCAGAAACAACAGCACCGGTCAGGTCGCCTTTACATCAAAGGATTATGGCGAAACTGTCGGTACAGGCGAGCTGGGTCGATGAAGACAATGGAAACGTTGTTTTTGTTAATGGTTTAACCGAAAATTTGGGTGAATCTACGGTTCTTGTTAACTTGGATATTTTGCCTGCCGTTGGAAGCGACGTTAAACTGCGTCTTTCCGATGAAAGCGAGTTCATTATTGAGGTCGACACGCAGGTAATTCGCGTTGAGCGCGATCCTAGTAAACCGCTTGCGGCGCTTTCTATCTCGGAAAACGTAAGCAAATGGAAGCAAAAAGCGTTGTCCGCGGCTCAGGAATGGGTAACACGTCATTGGCGTTTGAACTACGAAGAAGACTGGGTTAACTAGTCTCTGAAATAGATTAATTTAAAAAAGCGGAGACCGCGCGAATTTTGCCGGACTCCGCTTGTTTTTTGCCATCAACCGGAAAACTATATCGCACGCTGCCGCATCTTTAAGATCAACATGAAGTTTATTTTAGCCGTTTTAATCGTAATAATTTCTTTTCAATTTACGAATGCCCAGGAAGTCAAGCCGCTGACCCAAACGGAATATGTCCGCCTTTTATATGTGCTTGAAAAAGATTCGAGCACGTTGGAAGATCTGATCTCGACGATTCGGACACGCGGGATCGGTTTCGAATTGACAGACGGTTTGCGCAGCCTGACGCGGACAAAAAGCCGAAACGACAGCGAACTTCGCCGAACGCTCGAAGAATCAGACCGACGACGGGTTAACCCGTCTGCGGCGAAACTTCCATCGGAAACCGAATCGAAGAACATTTTGGCGAACGCGCGTGCTAAGACCTTGGAAGCGGTCGCGGAAATGCCGGATTTCGTTGTCAAACAAGATATTGTGCGTTCTGCGGCTTACGCGGGAACCAATAATTTTCGTAATTTGGACAAGCTGATCGTCGCCGTTAGCTATCGGGCGTCCGGATTTGAAGAATACAAAGTTCTGTCGATAAACGGTGTTCTTCAAAACGAAGACAAATCGAAACAGTCCTTTGAACAGGTAGGCGGAACAAGTTCGACCGGCGAATTTGTTACGGTTCTCGCGTTGATCTTCAAACCGGAAAGCGAAACAAAATTTGAGTTGGTCGATACGGATGTTCTTCGCGGACGGCGCTCGGTGGTTTACGATTTCGAGATTGAACTCGAAAAAGCCAAACAGCGGATCACCGCTTCGGGTTACATTTCGGACACGACTACCGCTGGAATGAAAGGGAGAATTTGGATCGACCGAGAGAATTTTCGTGTTTTAAAGATCGTCAGCGAAGCAACCGAAATTCCCAGCAATTTCCCGATTCGCACAGCGACGCGAACTATCGATTACGATTGGGTAAAAATAAGTGATGAAGATTACCTTTTGCCGCTTGTTTCCGATGTTCGGTTGACGATCAGAGAATCGAAAAACGTGTACGAAACGCGAAATCTGATCCGGTTTAAGAATTATCAAAAATACGGCACGGAGATTACGATACTTGACGATGAAGAGGAAATACCGGTCGATCCCGACCAGCCGCCGCCGATCAAAAAACCGTAGTTGAAGCGGATTGACGGCTTCAAACATTTTCGAAAATATTCTAAGCTACGTTACGGCGATCTCGAAGTCTTGATCGCCGTAATTTCATTAGTGCCCGGCAATTCGGCTTTGAGACGAACCGGAGCTTCGCAGAGGCAGACTTGCTCGAACTCGTAAAACTCGACAACTCAATAAAGCTCGATATTCGCTACGCACGTTCCGATAATTTCATCGGACGACCGGTTTACACAGAGGCGCGCGCGTTCCTTCAACCGGACGCTGCGTATTCGCTTCTAAAGGCTCATAGATCTTTAACGGAAAAAGTTTTGGGGCTTGTGATTTTTGACGGATATCGTCCTTGGTCGGTTACTAAACTGTTTTGGGATGTGACGCCGCAGGAGAAACGAAAATTCGTCGCCGACCCGGCGATCGGCTCACGGCACAACCGCGGCTGTGCCGTCGATCTGAGCATTTACGACTTAAGTTCGGGAATTTTGCTTCCGATGCCGTCCGGATTTGACGAATTTACCGAGCGCGCGTCGCCCGATTACAACGGAGGAACCGCAGAAGAAACCGAAAATCGCGATCTGCTGCGGCGTACGATGGAAGCCGAAGGCTTCACTGTCAATAGGAACGAATGGTGGCATTTCGATCACAAAGATTGGGAAAATTTCGAGATTCTCGACATTCCGTTTTCCGCACTTGATGAGGCGAAAAGGTAGAAAGATCATTCAACCTAGAAAACCTCGAAACTTCTTCGCATTCGATTCATATCCCGGAAAGACCTTTTTCAGATCGCCGGTTCCCAGATGTTTTGAAGCGACCTCACCGAAAACATCGCGGAAATCCGTCGTTACCGCTAGATCGCGACCTTCGTTTAATGCTCCTGCTTTTAAACCTTTCCAATCGCCGTAAACCTTTCCTCCTTTGACCGAGTTTCCGATAACGAACATCGCATTTCCATGACCGTGATCGGTTCCGCCGGTTCCGTTTTGGCGGACGGTTCTGCCGAATTCGGACATTGTCAGGATTACGACATCGTCCATTGTTTTCCCGAGATCTATCGTCAATGCGCTGATCGCCGCCCCAAAGTCGCGCAAAAGATTTGCCATTTGCCCCTGTGCGCCGCCCTGATTTGCGTGTGTATCCCAGTTGAGTCCGGGCGAATCGGTAAAAGCAACCTCGAGCCCGACGCCTGCCTTAATTAACTGGGCGATCTGCATAAGCGATCGTCCGAACGGAGAATTGGGATAAACCGCACCGTTGTCGGGTTTGAGTTTTGCGGGATTTGCCCGTTTCAGGAAGTTGACGGCTTCGAAAGTTTCTTTTCCGGTATCGCCGAGTCCGTCGTTCAATTTTTCGTGCCAGATTCCCTCAAATCCGCCTTGAACGGCATTTGAATAATTTCCGGCTTTTATCGAAAAATCAGCGAGATTTGTCATGGCAATGCTCGGTGCGCGACCAAACATTGAACGCGGAATTTGCTGAGCCATCGAAACCGCACGGAAAGGCGAATCGTTATTCGTTTGATCTTCGAGCAAGAGCCGGTTGATCCAGCCGTCGCGCGTCGATTTAACGCCGGGCGTTCCGGATTCCATGTAATCCTGCGCGTCGAAATGCGACCGCGTATTGTCCGGCGAACCGACCGAGTTTATTATGGCAAGCCGTTTGTCGTTCCAAATCTTTTCAAACGGCGAAAGCGACGGGTGAAGTCCGAAGAATCCGTCAAGATCGATCGCGCCATTGTTTTTCTTCGGCGGCTGAATAGCGATATTTCGGCGCAGCGAATAATATTCGTCCTCGCCGTGCGGGACGACCATATTCAATCCGTCGACCGCGCCGCGCTGAAAGATCGCGATCAGCGTTTTCTTCTTTCCAAAGCTGTTCTTCGCCGCCTGCGCCGATGCAAACTGATGTAAAAATTCCGGCGCCGCGCTCATTAAACCGAGGCTTGCCAACGCAATGCCTCCCGATCTCAAAAAATAGCGTCTATCCATAATAAAAGCTCCAAAAATTGACGGCAGATCTTTGCCGGTAATTTTTAGACGTGCGGGCACGGTGAATGGTCAGTTTATTTTTTCCTGAATTTGGTCAATGCGCGCATTGGTTGTAAATTAGTTAGAGGATCCAAAGATAACATTATGAAGGAACAAATTATAAAGCTTTTGCTCGCGCGGCTCGATCGATCGTCAGCCGAGATTTCGGAAGATTTTCAGAGTCCTTCGCCTGTGAAGACAAAGTTTACCGCGATCGACGATCTGCTGCCGGATGAACTTGCGCGGCAGATCTTTTCCGCGTTTCCGCCGTTCGATCAAATGCGGCTGCTGGACAGTTTTCGGGAGAAAAAATACACGTCAAAATCGCTGGACCAATACAATCCGTTGATCGCCGACATAACATTTGCCTTTCAGGATCAACGAGTTATCGACAAAGTTGCGGAGCTTACGTCGATCAAAGAACCGCACGGCGATCCGAAACTTTACGCCGGCGGCATCAGCGCAATGGCGAAGGGACATTTCCTCAACCCGCATCTCGATAATTCGCACGATCTGGATCAAAAGCATTACCGCGTACTTAATTTGCTTTATTATTGTTCGCCCGGATGGAAGCCGGAATTTGGCGGCAACCTTGAGCTTTGGAACGAAGACGTGACCGAAGCGCTCGAGATTCCGAGCCTGTTTAATCGTCTGGTTCTAATGGCAACGAACGATAAATCGTGGCATTCGGTAAATGAAGTCCGCACCGAGGGCTCGCGCTGCTGCATTTCAAACTATTACTTTTCGCCGGTTTCGCCGAACGGCTATGAAACGACGCACGTTACGTATTTCAAAGCGCGTCCCGAGCAGAAACTTCGCCGGATCTTGACAAAAGCGGACAGCGACATCAGAACCATGCTGCGCAAGGTCAAGAAAAGCGGATTTAGCAAAAAGGATATTTACGAAGGCAAATTGCCCGAGTGATTAAAAGTTAATAGATGATGCACGAAACGACGAAAAACGCCGCCATAAAAACAAATACGATCATCGAAACGAATGAATAATCTCTTTCTTGTTCAAACATAAAGATCTCCTGAAAAAAGCTGGAGAGAGAGTTTTGATTGAATTTTGGAAGAGTTTTTTGGAGAGAATTTAAGTATAGGATAAAGTCCGGCTGTTCGAAAAGCCGGACTTTATCTTTTCTATCTTTGGCTTATTGCCGCTGAAAATCCGGCGATCCCAGCAGAAGACCGACTACCTTGAAAACTTCTGCGTTTCCGCTCGGCGGCAGCAGTTGATTTCTTCTGTTCTGTAAATTACGGCGATTTCCCGCCGGCATCGCGTCGTTCATTTCAAGAACTTCGTTTTCATCTTCGTCAAGCGATGTTTGCATCAACGGCTGCTCAATCTGTTTCAAAAGCGCCGATCTCGTCGACGGCGCTATCTCGCCGTTAAGAATAACGGCTATAGCTTTGTTGAGAATTTCGGGTTTTGCGTTCGCTTCAAAATTCTTTAGATTTACCCGCGTCCCGCGAATTTGATTTGCCGAAAACGCCACTGCAAAGTTCATTCGTTCAAGCAGCGCGCCGGTATTAACCCAATCTTCTGCGCTATCCGGATAACCCGTCGGCGCCTGGTAACCGTAAAGAGGTTCGCCCATTTTCTGCAATAGACCGATCACCGCCGGGCTGGCGTTCGTTTCGGCGCCGAGCGCACGAAACGAACTGACCATTAACTCAAACGGCGTTTTTATCTTTGCTTTATAATTTTCCGGCGCGTAAAACTCTTCACTTGTGAATATCGCGCGCAGAGTGGATTTGATGTCGCCGCCGGAGCTTTGAAAAGCGTTCGCCGCCTTTTCGACAATCGCTTCGCCCGGGTTGTCGCTGACAAATTTTACAGCAAGTTTTCTGGCAATAAACCTTGCGGTTGAACGATTTTTTACCAGAATGTCGATCACTTTCAATCCGTCCTTTATTCCGCCTTCGTTAATTTTTTGCCCGAGAACGATCTTTTCGCCGTTGTCGTGCAGCCTCGGGTTAAAATAGAACTCACCGGATTCGACATCGTTCGGAATGCCAAGCCGCCGTTTTTGACGCTCTGTGCGATCGTCTTTTTCGCCTTTGATCATCATCGCCGCGGCATTTCTATACCCGCGGGCGTCGGCGATCGTCCATCCGGTGAAGGCGCGCGCAACTTCCTGAATGTCCTTCTGCGTGTAACCGCCGTCAACGCCGAGCGTATGAAGTTCCATGATCTCGCGTGCGTAATTTTCGTTGATCCCGCGGCGGTTTCCCTGATTGTTCTGCATTTGCCGCAAACGCTGGTCGAGCTCGGCATCGGACAAACCGGTTTGTTCCTTAATGCGACGGCGCGCGTTTTCCGGTAATTTTCCATCTCGAATCATTCCTTCGAACATGGTGCGCCGGTCGTTTGCGCGGCGGTTTCCGCGATTGTTCGCGTTTATCTGTGCATTTGGCGAGACGCTCTGAAAATTGTCGAGGTAAAAAAGCATCGCGGGATGCTGCGCGGTTGCAGTTAAAAGATCTTTAAAATTCCCGAGCGCATATTTTCGGATCACGTCGCGGTCGTAGCTCGGCAAATACCATCGAACTGCGCCTTTTCCTGCGAAAACATTGAAATGATTTGTCCAAAAATCAACCATCTGTTCTTCTAGCTGTCGTTCGGAATAAACCGCCCGCAAAATTCTCGAAGCGGAAATATCGCGCAAGATCTGATTCGCCGGTCGAAGATCGTATTCCTGATAAATTCGGGTCAATTTTTGTCTTCTTTCCCGGCGCATTTTTTGCTGATCGTCGTCGCTCATTTTCTCCATTTCCGCATTTTGAAGATTTCTGCCGCCGCTGCCTTCGAGCATTCGCAAAAGCGCGCCGGGATTTGGATATTTCGCAAAAATCTCCGGTGTTTCCATTCTCAGAATCTCAAGATCTCTGATCTTCGAATCTGCGGTCGAATCGTCTATTTTTTCAGGAGAAAGCTGCTCTTCAAGATATCTTTGAATGCCGATCGCCCTGACTCGTTCAACATCGCCCGGTCGTGCGCCGAATCCGATCCGGTTCAATAAATGGATGACTTTTTGATCGTCGGTCAGCGACTTTGCGCGGTCCGACGCGCTGACCGGCAGCGTTGCGGCGTTTATAGCTATCAAAAGAAAAAGCGCTGTTGTCCTTAAAAATGCAGAATAACTTTGTGTCATAAAAACCTCGATTTTCTTTAACAATAAAACTTAATTCCCAATTTCGGAAACCGGTTTTTAGACGCATGTAAAATTGGAAAGGACGAACTTTTTGCCCGAACGATCATTTGCGCGGGACAACGGGTTTGAACCCGATCTACATCAAAGAGCTTAAGTTAATACAAAAAATAAGATAAACTAACCGTAATTTTTCCGGATAAGAGAAAAATAAACAGGTATTAAAACAATGAAGATAAATAAACTCTCCATCGCCGTTTCGGCAGCATTTTGTCTGGTGTTTTCAGTGGCGGCGTTCGGTCAAACGGAAACATTCAGCGACCCGAACGTCGATTATACGTTCGATATTTCCGATACGAACTGGAAACTTACATCGAGACCTTCAAACATCAGCCCGAATGTCAGTTACGTTTATGGAACCCGGTCGGACGGTTATCTGGAAGTAAGAAAACTTTCGATCGACTCCGGCGAAGAAATGCGCGATGTGATTAAAAGCGAAGAAGATAGTCTTCAGTTCAAACCCGGATTCGTTGCCGGTAAAGAGGAAAGTTTTTCCGGAAATCTTCCGGGTCGCGTCTATAATTTCGAATTTCTAAAATCGGGCAGAAATTGGAGCGGCAGATATTATTTTCTCAAGGCGGACGACAATACCGTTTACGTTATGCGATTTGAAGGCTACCGCGACAAACTGCTTTCGCTGCGAAATGTGATCGATTCTATGGCGCGGACTTTTAATATTGCGACCGGTAAATAGTTTTTAATTTTCGATCAAAAACTTCGCGCCGAAAGGCAGGATATAGCCTTTCTTTTTCGAATCAATTTCTCGAAAAATGCTTTCCGGATCACGCGCCTTTTGCAAACGCATTTGGCGCGTTTCTTCGTCTGAAAGATCCGTAATGATTTTTATCTCGAATTTTTCGGCTTTCTGCAATAAACTCCACGCCGTTTGTCCGTTGACCTGATAACTTTCGCAGAGTTTTTCGGCTAATTTTGCAGAATTTTCGGCTTCAAACCAATTTAAGAAATCGTTTCTTCCAAGACCGTTTTCGCATTCGGCTAAAAAAATTATCGTTCCGCCGTCCGAGCAAGCATTTGCCGCAGAATCTAACGCTTTGTGCGCCTGAATCAAATTTATGTCGTGCGGAAATCCGCCGCAGCTTGCGATGACTATTTCGCGCTTTTCTTTGATTTTTATCGAGTGTTTTTCGGCGTATAGTTCGCACGCCTTTTCGTGGGAAGTTTTCCAGTTTCCGGTGAAAATCTCGACTGCTAAGCCCTTTTCGTTGACGATCGTATTGACGGCAAATGAAGGCGGAAATTTTTCGGCGATTTCCATAAAAACTTCGTGAACCGCGTTTCCGTCGAGCTTTGCGGTACCGACACCCTCGCGCCGTGTTTTCGTTTCGCAATCAAAAGCAAGTTTGTGCGTTTCGCTGACGGTTCGCGTCGAGGCTAAACCCGGACAGATCAATTTTCTTCCACCCGTAAAACCCGCGAAATAATGAAAATTTACGCCGCCGATGATGATCGTGTGATCGTGTTCGGTCAGAGCGCGGTTTAATTGAATCGGTATTCCGCCCGAAGTTTCGCCCAGGTTTACGATCTGCATCAGATCGCGCGGATTGTGATCGAGCATTTTGATTCTCTGCGCGATAAATGGTGTCACGATCTCGAGTTTTTCTTCGTCGGTAACTTTTCGGTGAATGCCCGTCGCAAAGATCACGCGAATATCGAAAGGCATCGTGCCGTTGGCGATCAGGCGGCGAACCAATAAATTAATAATTTGTCCGCACGCCGTTCGGCGCGTTGCGTCCGGCACAACAAACAGGACGCTCTCGCCCGGTTTGACGATTTCTTCAAGCGTTTTCGAATCAACGGGAGCGTCAAATCTTTCACCGATCTCGACATCGCTCAAAGCATTTTGTGTTTCTTTTTCGCCTAAAACCTGAAAGCGATTCTCGTCGAATTCAAATTCTACCGAAGATCTTCCGTAACCTAGATTTATTGTTGGCATATTTTTTGAAACTGGAAAAAGAAATTAGACGCGCATTTTCGCAGATTCAATTTTAATAAAAAAATCCGGGAAAATCTGTAAGATCGGCGTTCATCCGCGTCTAATTTCTTACTCGGAATTCTGAGTTTTAGCTTTGCCGTCCGGAACGAAACAGTTTGCGCCCGAAAAGCAATAATGCAGACTTTCTTTCTCATCTTCGGGCGTTTCCATTTGGATCGTCAGATGATCTATGCCGAATTCGTCGTGCAGATTTTTTCTGATCTTCCGCATCAGCTGTGTCTGCTCGGCTTCTTCATGATGGACGATGTGAACGCTCAAGGCTTCGATTCCGGAAGTTATCGTCCAGACGTGAAGATCGTGAACGTTTCTGACATTTTCGTGTTTCAATATCGCTTGTTCGATCGCGGCGATATTAATGTGCGAAGGCGTTCCTTCCAATAAAACATTGACCGATTCTTTGATAAGATTCCACGCGCCGAAAATTATTATGATGCTGATAACGACGCTCGTCACTGCATCAGCCCAAACCCATCCGAACGCGACGATCAAAATTCCCGCGACGATCGCCGCCACGGAACCGAGCGCGTCGCCGATTACATGAAGCCATGCGCCGCGCATATTCAGATCATGCTGATGATCGCCGTGAAGCAGGTAAGCTGCAATAAGATTAACGATCAGACCGCCGATCGCGATGATCGTAAGTTCGAGACCTTTTATCTCCGGCGGAGCATTCCACCGCTCGTAAGCCTCATAAACGACCCAGAGCGAGATCAAAACAAGTGCAATGCCGTTAACAAATGCCGCAAGGATCTCAAGCCGGTAGTACCCGTAAGTTTTATTCGACGTCGCCGGTCGCGCGGCAAACCAGATCGCCGCCAAAGTCAGGCTCAGTGCCGCAACATCCGTCAGCATATGACCCGCGTCGGCGATGAGCGCCAGCGAATTGGCAAACCAGCCGCCGAGAGCCTCCGCGATCATATAGACGAACGTCAACCCGAGCGCGATCTTTAATCTTCGCAGGCTCTGTTCGCTTCGCCGGGTGTCTGTATGTGAATGATGTGCGCCGATAATTCAACCTTCGCGATTTTTAATCTGCCCCGTCTTCCGGAACCATCGCGTCTATATTGAGTCTAAAGGCTGTTTGGTCGGCGTTCAAGGTTGCGTTTAGTTCAGCTGGGGTCGATCAGAGTTTTGTCGCACGCGCGGTCGTCAGAGAAAGATTAAACCGCGTCCGGTTTCCGCGGTCGTCGCTGATCTCAATTCCGACGATCGACGAGTTCGAAGAGATCTGAATGGTGAACGTTCCGTCGCCGGAAGCATATATCTCGCGTCCGGCTACGCGCACGGTCGAACCCGGCTTTGTTTTTCCGCTGACAAGATAAATGCTGCCGCCGAGCGGTTCGACCGACCAATCGCCGGCGGTAATAACGTTGCCCGAAGACCGGCGGATGACGGTAAATTTTCCGGGATCGCTCCAATCGCTTACCTGTCCTGAATTTGTACTTGCACGAACACGCCAATAATATGTTCCGGGCGCGATACTCCCCAACGAAATGCTTTGTGAGTTGATCGAATCGCGGACGAGGATCATTGAATCGGACATAAAGAACGGCGATTTTGCGATCTGAACGTTATAACTCGACGGCGCAATTCCGCCTGATCTTTCCCAACGGAAATTCACACCCGCGCTTCCGTTCGAACCCGCCAACAGCTGTTCGCCGGATCCGGGCGAAACAAGCTTCGGCGGATTTACAAGACTTTCACGATTTGCGATCTTGCCGTTGCTTACCGAAGCAAATTCATTTTCTTTGATCACCGTGGTTTGATCGCCGATCTTTGTTTCGACGCTTCCGCGGCTGATCCTGATCTCGCCGCCGTTCGTTTTTTCATTGATGTTAAAACTGGCGTCTGTTTCAGGATTTACATAGTTTTCCGATTCTCGAACCTCGACAACGTTCTCTCCGTCGGTTTGATCCTGTGTTTGGACATTGATCTGACCGCCGTCGAGCGCGACGCGAACGTTTTTACCGCCGAAAAGCGAATTGCTGTTGCGTATAACAACCGTACTGTTCGGACGGACGGAAATAACGGAACCGTCGATCATTTGAATTTTCGCCCGTCCGTCTGCCTGTGTCTGAACCGTATCTCCGGCGGAAACAAATATTTCCTTCGTTACAAGAACGGTTTCGCGGGTCGATGCGCGAATGACGCGAACTTCGCCTTCGAAATAGATCAGTTTTCCGGAGTCTTTCGGTCCGGCTTCGGTCGGCTGATTTGTGAGAATACTGTCGTTATTCCATAACCACCAAATACCGCCCGTTACCACTGCGACAAAAACGACGATCGCGACAACACCGTAAACGGTACTTTTCTTGATCTTCCACCAATCGACGTAAAATTTGCGGTACTTGTTTTCCATCAAAAACCAACGGCAATTATATGCTATTCATCCAGTTTTTCTATCGAGTTTTCTTTCGCTGTAACCTGCTTTGCCGGAAAAACCAGCGATAAAACCACTGACAAAAAGATGGCAATTACCACAAAAGCCAGCGAAATATTTATAAACTCCTGCTTAAAATCGCCGGCGACAAACCTTTTTGTGAAAACGGCAACCGCAGATTGGTTTTCGGTTCCGAGCACTAATATCAACCCTTCGGCTAAAAGCGGCGTCAGCATTTTGAAACCGATAAATGTCAAAACCGTCGCCAAACCGTATTTCAAATAATGAAATTTGTCCGCCAGATCAGCCAGTAAAAAGAAGAAAGTCCGCAAACCGAGGATCGCAAAAATATTCGATGTATAAACGATAAAACGGTCGGTCGTAATTCCGAAGATCGCCGGAATCGAATCGACCGCAAATACGACATCTGAGATCTCGACAACGATCAAAACCAGCAAAAGCAGCGTTCCCGCACGCTTACCGCCTTCGATGATGATGAATTTTTCACCTTCATATCTCTTCGTAATGCGCACATAGCGGGTAACCAGCGACACCATTTTGCTCTCTTCCGGATTAAATCCGTCTTCATCGTCCGAAAACATTTTTAGACCGGTGTAGATCAGAAAAGCCCCGAAAAGATAGAGTATCGCGTGAAATCTTTCGACAAGTTCAGCTCCCGCAAAGATCATTCCCATGCGCATAAAGATCGCGCCCATAATTCCCCAGAAAAGCACGCGGTGCTGATACTTTTTCGGAACCTGAAAATAGCTGAAAATTAATAGAAAAACGAAAAGATTATCGACCGAAAGCGATAGTTCGATGAGGTATCCGGTAAAAAACTCTTTCGCTTTGAAAAGCGCGGCATCATGCCCGTAAAGATCGTTGACGACCCAGTAAACAAAACCGTTAAACGCAAGCGCGAGCGAAATCCAAACAATGCTCCAGGTCACGGTTTCTTTTCGCGAAGGCACATGTGCGTGGCGGTTGACGATAAAAATGTCAACAAATAAAGCGATCAGTACGATCGCGAAAAACGTTCCCCAAACCCATAAAGGAAATTCAATTCCATTCATAAATAATCTCTAAAAAACGGAGCCAGGTTAAATGGTTAAAAGGTTGAAAATTGTAAATGTTGAAAAGTATTTAGTAATTTTCTCGCGATGGTCGCCGACACAGATCATAGCCAGGGAATGCTTAATTTATCAACACGCCGTTCACAGCGTTGCAGCTAAATCCGCCGATCATTCCGCTGTGTTTTTCTCCCGCTCGGATAAAAGCCCGTCCTAGTTTTTAACTTTTCTATTTTTTCAACTTTTCACCTTTTTGCTCTTCAACTTTAGTTCACTTTGTAAATAGTTCCTGAAAATCTGCTTCGCTCGCCGGTTCGACATCTGAAAGTTTCATGTTTTCAGCGACATGTTCCACGTCCGACATTCCAACGAGCGCAGTCGAAATTCCAGGCGTCGAACGAACAAACTGCAGGCTCGTTTGAGCATCGCTTTCCAAATTTCCGAATATCCTGCGCAAATTTTCCGGCAAATTTGAAGAAAGCTTTCCCTGCAGGATCGAAGCGCTTGCCATTACCGAAACCCCAAGATTTTTCGCAGCTTCGATCGCTGAAATCGCTTTGCCGTCAAATGCCTGGTTATTCAAAAGGTACGCTTCCGGCATCATTAAATTGAACGGCAGCTGAACAAATTTAAAACCGTGGTCTGCGCCGCCAACCTGCCGTGCAATGCTGACCATTTTTTCCAGCGAATGATAGCCGGAATCCTGCGGCGCGACCCGAAATCCGTTACAGGTCGCCGCACCGTAATATTTCAATTTTCCCTGCGACCGCATCTCTTCCAGAAGTTCAAATGCTGCGCTTAAACGAACTTCGAAAGTATTCTTATCGACCGCCGAAAGCTGTGATTCAGGATTATGAACATAATAAACATCGATCGAATCGATATTCATATTCTTTAGCGATTGTTCGATCTGGTTTTGCAGATAACCCGGCGCCATGCAATGACTTCCGCCGGCGAGATCGTCAAACGTCGCGATTCCCGTCTTTACGAAATTTTCTTCAAAATATGCCCGAACATCCGTTGGCGGTTCGCCGTCAAAAGGCAGATAGCCGCCCTTTGTACAGATCACTATTTCGCCGCGCTCAAATCCTTTCTCAGCTAAATTTGAAAGTGCTTCACCGATGCTTCGCTCGCTGCGTTGAAAGCGGTAATTTGCAGCAGTATCAATGACATTGCCGCCCGAGTCGACAAATTTTTCAACCGCGTCTTTGTAACTCTGGTCGGTTGCTTCGTCCCAATTCCCGAGATACGTGCCGATCCCGAGCGACGAAACCGTCAGATCCTGGGCTTTGCGAAAATGTCCTTTTGCCGCGCCGGAAAATCTTGCGGCAAATTTTTCAGTCGATTCCTGCGTTGCTGCTTTCGCTTTCATAGTTTTTTACCGATCAATTTTTCGACGATCTTTACGATTCTCCCGAGTCCTTCGGCGTCTGTTTCGGAAAAATCGCCGAATTTGTCGCTATCTACATCCAAAACCATTTCGACCGAGCCGTCCGCGCCGAAAACCGGTAACACGATCTCGCTTCTCGCCCGGGAACTGCAGACAATATGCCCGGGAAATTCATCGACGTTCGGAACGATCTCCGTTTTCGCCGTTGAATAACAGTGCCCGCAAACTCCTTTTCCAAAATCGATTCTCGTGCAGGCGATCGGACCCTGAAAGGCGTTCAATACAAGTTGATCTTCTTTTCGCACATAAAAACCGATCCAAAAAAAGCCAAACGCTTCTTTCAGCGCGGCGGCAATGTTGCCGAGGTTCGCCGTCAGGTCCGATTCGCCTGAAACCAGCGATTCGATCTGCGGCACGATCTCGTCATAGATCAATTTCCGGTTCGACGTTTCCGGCACGAAAAGACTCTCAGCCATAAGCAAAGAGTTTAGCATGTTTGATTTTCAGGCGAAATCGGTCTTGAAAGATCAATATTCGATCCAATCGGTCGGCGACCGGTCGTAAGAAATTGTGAGCCGCGTTTCCGCACGAAAAAGGGGGCTGCGTGCGTCAAGCGCCGTTTGCGCGGTCAATTTTGCCAGATTCGGTTCGTTCGCTTTTTGCGACAAATGCGCAAGTACAATGTTGCGCGCCGAGCCGTCAAACTCGTTTTCTAGCCACGTTGAAAGATCTTCGTTCGATAAATGCCCGGTTCGCGACGCTATCCGCTGTTTCAGTTCCCAGCTGTAAATGTCGCAGGCTTTCAGCATATCGAGACTATGATTCGATTCGACGATTATGCCGTCGCATCCCGCAAGTTTTTCATTTATCAGCGGTGTAAAGCATCCGAAATCCATTAATGTTGCGATCCTGACTCCGCGATTTTTGGCGACGAATCCGAAATTATCCGCAGCGTCATGCGGAACCGAAAACGGTTCGAAATCCATTTCGCCGATACAAAACCCGCGGTCCGATTCGATCTCGACTGTCCGGTCGGCGATCGCATCGGCACGTTTTTTCGCTTCGTTGTTGATGGTCTTGCGGTCGCGCAAATATGCGTCGTGGGTTTTTCCGGAAATGTAAACCGGACATTTGAGAGTTTTAAGCAAAACGCGCAAGCCGCCGGCGTGATCGCTGTGTTCATGCGTGATCAGAACGGCGTCGAGATCGGCGAAATCGACACCGACGGCAGCAAGACGAAGCAGGATCTGCTTTGCGCTAAGTCCTGCATCTATCAGCACTTTCGTTTTTTCAGTCGCTATCAGAACTGAATTTCCCGTTGAACCGCTGCCGAGAACTGTAAATTTCATCTATTTGTTAGTAGGTGTAAATCTTGAACGAAGCTGCCTCGCCATGAATCTTGAAACCAGCCAATCAGGCGCCGCGTATCCGAAAATCGATATTACATAGTTTACCCATCCTGAGATGACCGTTGTTTTTCCCCGATCTATCGCCTCAAGTGCTGTATCCACAACATCTTCCGGTGTTTGTATTCCTTTCGAAGCAAACGCCTTTTTGGCTTTACTGTCCATTTTCGCCGCTTCAAAAAATCCGGTTTCAGTCGGACCCGGACAAAGATTCAGGATCCTAATTCCAAACTTCCGGTTTTCTTCCGCGATCGCCTCGCTAAATGATGTCACAAAAGCTTTTGTCGCCGCATAAGTTGCAAAGTAGGGGATCGGCTGAAAGCTGGCTGTCGATGAAACATTGATAATGACACCTTCGCGGCGCTCCCGCATCGGTGCCAGATATCGGTGCGTCAGGGCGACAAGCGCCATTATATTGAGCGTGATCATCCGAAGTTCGTTCTCAAGATCGAGATCGGAAAAATCACCGATCGTTCCGTAACCCGCGTTATTTATCAGACAGTCGATCTCCAGACCATGTTTTTCCGTTTCCGCAAAAAGCTGCGTGTCCGATTGAAACTCGGTCAGATCGACGGCAATATAATGCGCTTCGATCTCGAACTCCGACTTTAACTCATCGCAGATCGCCGCAAGTTTGTTTTCGGTCCGCGCGACCAGAACAAGATTATGTCCTTTAGCGGCGAGCTTACGTGC
This sequence comes from Pyrinomonadaceae bacterium, assembly GCA_026129865.1. Taxonomy (GTDB): domain Bacteria; phylum Acidobacteriota; class Blastocatellia; order Pyrinomonadales; family Pyrinomonadaceae; genus JAHCHG01. Next base: position 119,233 of record JAHCHG010000007.1, on the reverse strand, counting down.
GAAGGCTTCGCCGATTCCGCCCGATGCGCCGGTAATTAGAGTTGCTTTCATTTATCTTTGCTGAACGAAAATCTGACCGTCAGGACCGCTGCCGCAATTATCAGGAGCGTACCGGTCAGACGGATCAAACCCGCGACCGTCGCCGTCGAGTTTATCAAACCCAACTCGCGAAGCATAAAGTTCCAATCGTGAAACGCGCCTTCAGAACCGGTAAATCCGCCCAGTAAAACAAGCCTCATAACGATCGCGTCGTTTGCGTAAACATAGACGTTCAAAAAGCTTTGCCCGAGCCAGAAGAGAACTGCCGCGGCGGAATAATACTGTTCTTTCCAGAAAAAATACCCGACGAATATGGCGGGAACGATCAACTGGAACAAGGTTCCGCCGGCGATCATCATAAAATCGCCAAGGGGTCTAAAGAACAGATGTCCGGCTTCGTGAATGGGAAGATCGACAAGATCAAGATAGCTTCCGTTTAACGGAGCGTATGCGACCGAGAAGAAGTAGATTGAGAGCAAGATCGCGAAGATCAGCTTTGGATAGTTGATTTTGAAGCCGTTTTCACTCATTTTCTCCTCCAAATCTCTGAAGAAACTCTTCGCGCTCTACTAAGTAATAGGCGCAGTTTAATCCGTAATGCCCGGCGTTTTTCACAAACCGCATTCCAAGCTTTTTCATGACATTTTGCGACGCCGAATTTCCGGTCTGTGCGACGGCAGCAATCCGCGGAAGCTCAAACTTTGTAAAGCCTAAACGAAGCCAGGCTTTAGCGCATTCGGTCGCGAGTCCTTTGCCCCAAAACGGATAAGCAAAACTGTAGCCGACGTCGGTTTCGCCTGTGTTTTCAAGCGGCTGCAAACCGCATGCGCCGATCAATTCGCCGGTTTCCTTCCAAATTGCGGCAGACATTCCGAATCCGTGTGTGTCGCAGCAATCGATATAAAACCGGAGACGTTCCTTTAACGAATCGGGGTTTTGAATTTTAGCACCGCCGAGATATTTACTGACACGCGGATCGGTGCGAAACGCGATCAGCGCGGCAAGATCGTCGGGTTCAAATTTTCTGATCACCAACCGGTCGGTTTCAAGAATCGTCATCGTTCCCTTGTGCGTTTTCGGAAGCAATAGCCTTCCATTCGTCGGAAGTCAGCGAATAATGCACCAGTTCACGCCCGTAAAATTCGCCGGCGTAGTCGTAGTTCATTCCAAGCCGCTTCATCACTTTCTGCGAAGCCTCATTCAAAGGATCTGCGACGGCAACGATCTCTTCAAGACCCAGGTTTTCAAAACCGTATTTCAAAAATGCGTCTGCAGCTTCGGATGCGTAACCGTTTTTCCAGAACTTTTGTGCTATCGCATATCCGACTTCCATTTCGCCGGTTTCCTTCAAACGCCAGAGCCCGCACCAACCGATCAAAGTTCCGTTTTTCTTTAGCGTTACTGCAGAAAAACCGATTCCTTCCGAGTTCCAGCGGCTCGATATCAGTTTTATCCATGCGATCGATTCTTCCCGATTTTGCTGCGGTTTGCGTATGAAACGCATTATTTCCGGATCGCTTCTAAGAGCGAATACGCAGTCTGCGTCGCGGTCTTCGAACGGGCGGATGATCAGGCGCGATGTTTCGATTTTTACACCCATATCACCATTTATCGCGATCCGCCGTTCAAATTAGATGAACGAGCAAACCGTCTTTTAGCTTCGGTTCGAACCAGGTCGATTTCGGCGGCATTATCGCATCCATGTCAGAAACGGCGAAAAGATCGTCCATTGTCGTCGGAAACATCGAAAATGCTACGGCTTGTCCGCCGCTGTCGACGGCTTTTTCAAGTTCGGAAGTTCCGCGAATTCCGCCGATAAAGTTTATCCGTTTGTTCGTTCGCGCATCTTCGATCCCGAGGATCGGTTTTAAAATATAATCCTGCAAAATGCTGACATCGAGCCGTTCGATCGGATCCGGTTCACGGATAAAATCGACGGCAAAACGCAGCTTATACCAGCGTTTTCCCAGATACATACAGATATCGCCGTGCTGTGCGGGCTCTTTTTCTTCAGTTTCGGAAACGTGAAAACTTTCGCCCAATTTTTCTAAAAATTCAGCTTCCGAAAGCCCGTTCAGATCCTTAACGACGCGGTTATACGCCAAAATTTTCAGGTCATCCGCCGGAAAAATTCCGGCGACGATAAAGTTGTAATCTTCGGTTCCGTTATGGTGCGGGTTTTGATCGCGAAGGATCTTTCGCGCCAGATTTGCGCTCTCAACCCGGTGATGTCCGTCGGCAATGTAAAGCGCCGGGATCTGTTCGAACGCCGAGATAAAATCTTCGTTTCGATCGACCTTCCAAATCGTCTGCCGGACGCCGTTCGTGCAGTAAAAATCGTAAAGCGGAGCATTTTCGACCGCATCGCCGATCAATTTTTTTGTTTGATCGGTTCCGCGAAAAGCGAGAAAAATCAAACCGCTTTGTGCCCTTAGCGAAACCATGTGCGCGGTTCTGTCTTCAACCTTGTCAGGGCGCGTTTTTTCGTGCTTTTTGATCAGACCCGATTCGTATTCGTCCAGCGAACAACATGCAACGACACCGGTTTGAGAATGCCCGTCGCTTGCCAGACGATAGAGATAAATTGCCGGATCGTCTTCGGTTGAAAAAATGTTTTGATCGATAAATTCGCGCAAATTTTTCTGCGCTCTAGCAAAAACTTCCGGGTTATCCGGATTCTGCTGCGGCGAAAATTCGGCTTCCGGACGTGTTACGCGAAGAAAGCTGAGCGGATTTTCCGCAATAAATTCGCGGACCTCATGTTCGTGCACCACGTCATACGGCACACAGGAAACCTGCTTTGCCTTTTCCTCGACGGGTCGCAAAGCGCGAAATGGTTTAATTACTGACAAGTCTTAATTCTCCCGGTACGGTTCGATCGTTCGATCAAACTTTTTGTAAATCGTTTTGAAGCTGCTGCAGAAGCTCCTGCATAAATTTATCAAGCGCAACCTTCCATTCGCCGTTCTCCTTAACGAGCGGCATTTTTAAATATTCAGGCATCGATTCGTCCTTAAATTCGATAGTTGCGTTCTTTCCGTCGATCTTTTCGTTTCGGACCTCGGGAATTTTTTTTGATTCGTTTTGAACCGCGCCGCCGGTTAACAGTTCGTCGACCGTTCGTCCCTGTTCCTTTGCAGACTTTTCAACAAATTCCAAACTCGCTTTTGAAAGGAGCTTTTTTACCGTTTCCGCATCGCCGTTTACGGTCGCCATTATGTAGGTCTTATAAGCATCGGTCGGCGTTTTCTGCGAATAGCTTTCGCGCGGATACGAAACCTCCGGCTCGGGTTTTTCCTTTTCAGGTTCGACCGGCGCTCGATTTTCGGCACGCGCAGCGTTTGCGTTAGCCGGAGTTTCAGGCTCCGCGCTGCCCCCGCACGCCGATATAATCAGCGCCAAAACGGCGATGAAAACGAGTTTGAAATTGTTCATAAATTACGTCTTAATTTTATCGAAAGCGATCTTCCAAACACCGTCTTCTTTGACGAACGGAACGGTGTCCCATTTTTTGGTCTTATCGTCTTCGATATCGAGAGTTGCAGTGTCGCCGTCGATCTTTTCGTTCTTCATTTGCGGCATTTTCTCGTTCGACATGTCTTCGCCTTCCATCAAGATCGCTTCGACCGTCGTATTTCCGGCTTTCGCTGATTCTTCAAGTTTTGTAACGGACGATTTTGAAAGCGTCTTTTTGATCGTTGCAATATCTTTCTTCTTCAATGCTTCGACAAACGTGGTCATCGTCGCGGTCGGGCTGTCCATTCCTCCGGTGTCAGCTGCCGGTTTGGTTTCCGCGGGTGTCGACGCGGATGTCGCATTCGTGTTCGAATTCGCGTTCTGATTAGTATTCGCCTCGCGCGAAGCTGTCGCGCAGCCCGCCATTGTTAACGCCAAAAGCGCAAAAAAGATTGTTCTTTTCATTTTTCTGATTTTCTCCGTTACTTTGATTTATGGAATTCTTCCCTGATTTATGACATCGTCGATCGCCTGATTGGTCTGCTGTTCGATCTGCTGTTGAAATTGATTGGCAAAACCCTGTTTGTCTATTTTCCAGATTCCCTCTTCGCGAATAAACGGAACGACATCCCAGCCGCCGAACGAATTTTCAACCTCAATGGTCGCCCGGTCGCCTTCGATCTTCTCGTTTTTTACTTTCAGCGTCGATTGATCCGGACTGAACATCGTTTCACGCAAAACGATATCGTCGATCGTAACGCCCTGCTCTTTCGCCTGCTGTTCATGCATTTTCAACGAACCGTCCGTCAGTAAAAGCTTCATCGTCGTCGGATCTTTTTTCTTGATCGCCATCGTATACGCTTTCAGCGAATCGCGCGGCGTAGCCGGCGGCGTTTCGGACGCACATCCGGCGGCGGAAAATATCAGTGCAAAAATAAATAGATAGATTTTTAACGTTTTGGAAAAATACATACTGAAACTCTATAATTCCAATTACTATAACCTAAAAAATAAGGAGTTTCTAAGCGTGGCTAGACAAAAATTGAGCAAGGAAGATGCGGAAAAAAAGCTCAGCGAGCTTTCGGGATGGGAAATTACGAACGACAAATTGAAAAAGCGGTTCGAATTTGAAAATTTCGCGTCCGCCTTGGCTTTCGTCAACAAAGCCGGCGCGATCGCCGAGGAAAAAGACCATCATCCCGATATCTATTTCGGCTGGGGCTACGCGGAATTCTTTATCATAACCCACGACGCCGGCGGTCTGACGCATAACGATTTTACCCTGGCGAAAGAGATCGACGGAATTTGAAATTCAATCCTGCACGAATGCCGATGAACTTTGCTGCAACCCTTTGATAGTTGAATTTAAAGACGCTATTCGTGCTTTAATTTAACAACCGGGGGAAATTTTTGTAGTCTCGAGACCTCTTGTCTGTCATGCTATACTTTTTTTGAAGGTGAATGGTTATGCCGACGCAGACGGTCAATCTAGATAAAGTTGAAAAGCAGTTAGCCGAACTGCTGGCTATTGTCGAAGACGACGGCGAAATTGTCATTACTCAAGACGGCAAGCCGCTCGCGCGTCTGGAATCCGTCGCGCCGCAGAAAAAGAAACGCATCTCCGGTCTAAACCGCGGAATGATCTGGACGAGCAAAGATTTCGACGAACCGCTGCCGGATGAGTTTTGGCTTGGAAAAGAATGATTTCGGATTTGCTTTTCGACACGCACAGCTTTATCTGGTGGGCGGATGAACCCGAAAAGCTATCGCCCGCCGCCTTATCCGCGCTGGAAAATGAGGAAAATCACATATATTTGAGTGATGCGAGCATCGGGGAAATGCAGATCAAAATTCAGCTCGGCAAGATCAAATGCGTCCCGAATACGATTTGACGAAACTGACGGGCAGAGTGCGCGGCAAATGTGTGGGGAGTTACCCTTACGGAACGAATCGAATCCGCCTGGAATTGCACGTGCAAGCGGCGTTTCCCGGCTCGGAAGCAGTCAACGAGGCACTGCGACTGCTGATAAAAGTTGCCCACCAGCATACGCGAAAATCAAGTTTAACGCGGTCGAAACTGACTCGATAAACGGGATGATTGTAATGATCAAAGTCGCAAGCGAGCAATGAGATTTTGACTGATGTTTTCAGCGATTGTATTTTATGAATCACAAATTTTTGAGGTGTATTGCATATTTGAGTAGAATCAAACAGTTAAGTTGCCGTGTTGCAAAACTTATCTTTTATAACCTCAATAATGACAACTTAAAATTTGAAATGTAGTTTAATAATAATGAGACTTAAACAGGTAAAAATTTCAAACTTTAAATCGCTCAAGAATATTTGTTTCTCACCTTCTGAATTTACAGCAATCGTTGGAGCAAATGCTTCTGGAAAAACCAATTTTGCAAAGGCGTTGAGTTTTTTGGCGGAAGTTTATGAGATTGGTTTGGAGCGTGCAATTTTGAATGCGGGTGGATATGAGAATATTGCTCTACGTAAACAAAGACGTTCAAAAGCACCTATATCTTTTGAAACAGTCGTTGAATTAGACAAAAACGATTTGAGAAATTATCCGAGAGAGAGGGAGAAAACTAAATCATCTGAAAAAGTTTATGTTCACCACAAATTCTCGTTGACAGCCATTGGAGGTGGAATAAAAGCAGACTTCAAAGTAGATGATGAAGAAGTGTTGGTAAAAGATTTTGATAGTTCAGGCAATGAAAATTTAATTTTGCATTTTACTCGTGATGAGAATGGAAAAATAAATTTACTCAACCTGAACGAGCAGATAATAAAAGAATTTGAAAAGTCGCCTTTGTTTAGAGTTAAAAGCCCGAAAAGAATTTCTAAGAATACAAAAGAAAGTGCGGAAATTAAGTATCAACAGCTTTTATTTGATTTTGCAGAGGAAAAAATTAAAGAACAAGAGTTAGTTCTATTAAATTTTCCCATCGAAATAAGGTATTTAATTAGATTTTCAGAACTCGATAGTATAATTTCACTTTTTATTTTCACAGTTTCCAGATTCAAAGTTTTCCAACTTTCACCTGTATTAGCTAGAAGAAGCTCGCCGCCAATTCCGAATCCTTTTCTATCCTCAACAGGTGAAAATTTACCCACAATGGTAGATTCGTTAAAAAGAAGTTCGACCAAGCAGTGGCAATCAGTGTTGGAAAAAATGCGGGAAGTTCTTCCTGGTTTGATTGATATTTCTACAGATTATATTTACACGAGAGAATTGGCGCTTTTTTTTGAAGAAGAAGGTGTCGGCAGACCTTGGCGAGCGGAAGAAGTTTCTGACGGAACGATTCTAACTTTGGCATTATTGATCGCCGCGTTTGAAGGCAGAAGCACTTTGACGTTGTTCGATGAAATAGAGAATTCCTTACATCCTTGGGTTTTACGAACTGTGGTAGAAACACTCAGAAGCGTCAGCAAAATTAAAAACGTAATCATAACTACTCATTCACCGATTTTAGTTGATTTACTAAACCCTGATGAGCTTTGGGTAATTTATCGTAAAAACGGTGAATCACACCTAAAAAAATTAACCGAAATTGATCCTGAAATAGAAACCGAATTTAAAGAAGGTAAATATACACTATCAACTTACCTTGATTCAGGTTATATAGGACAATATGCTCCCGGAGGCGTATTTTAGATGAAAATTGGAATCATAGTTGATGGTGATGCTGAATCACAAGCATTATTCAATCTCACTAAAAATATACAAATCGAAAATACTCAAATCATAAAACCCGTTTACGCCGACATTCAGCCCAAAGCTTCGTTTGAACAAATTGCAAAAAAGGCGTTAAAAAGCATTAGTCTTTTACGAGGAAAAAATGCTGACAAAATCATAGTTTTTATTGATAGAGAAGATTCGGAAACTTGTCCTCCTGAGATAAAAAATAATCTTGAAGCAGCATTCAAAAAAATTGCCGACGAAGAAATACAAGTAGTTGTTAAAAATAGAAAGTTTGAAAATTGGTTATGTGCAGATATTGAAGCACTAAAAAAGATGCCCAAAAGGTTTTCCGTAACAAATGCTTTTGAGAACCGAATAAAAAATAATAAGGCTGACAGTGTAAAAGATGCCGAAAAACTTCTTGACACAATTACAATTCCTAAAGAATCTCAATATCACAAAAGGAAAGATGCTCAGAACATAACAGCCAAGCAAAATATTTTGAACATTGCTTGTAATTCAAGATCATTCAGAAAGTTCTTGAGGATTATATCTCATCCGTCTTATTCGGGACAAAGTAAAAATCCTCGCAACGACTGTAAGTAAAGAGAATTGTAATAAAAGTTTTTTGCCTGCTGTGAGTTCGCGCTAAGTCCATTAGTGTCAGTATTGTCCATACATTTTCCTCCTAAAGTTTCTGCTAATTCATGAATAAACAACTTAATAAAGTTATCTGCTTCTAACATTGCTCCGTCGTAAAGTTCTTCGTAGAAATTATCTTGACATTCGTCGCAAAACTTTCTTCCCTTTACAGTAGAAAAGAAGTCTCCACAGTCCACAGTTACCAAATAATCAGACCCACCTTAGAACTCACAGCAGGACAGGTTAAATCTTCATATTTTTTAACCTGAACTAGCGTAAAGCAATTATATTTAGTCAAAATATAATAATCAACATTCGGCAGATTAGAGCCACGATATTTCACGGCTCTACCTTTTGCATTTTTAATCGTAAGTTTAAATTTCGTCCACAATCGCATTCAGCGTCGCCGAGGGTCGCATGGCGGCGTAGGTTTTTTCGGTGTCCGGATGATAATAGCCGCCGATGTGCTGCGGTTCTCCCTGCGCGGCGATCAATTCTTCGTTGATCTTGGCTTCGTTTTCCTGCATTGCTTTGGCGATTGGGGCAAATTTGGCGGCGATCTCGCCATCAGCCTTTTGATTTGCCAGCGCTTCCGCCCAATACATTGCGAGATAAAAATGCGAACCGCGGTTGTCGATCTGCCCGACCTTTCTTGCCGGTGATTTATTTTCCGCTAAAAATTTCGCGTTCGCTTCGTCTAGCGCATCAGCTAGGATCTGCGCTTTTTTGTTGTCCTGCGTATTTGCCAGATGCTCGAAGCTTGCCTGCAACGCAAGAAATTCACCGAGCGAATCCCAGCGCAGATAGCCTTCCTTTTCAAACTGTTCGACGTGTTTCGGAGCGCTGCCGCCCGCGCCGGTTTCAAATAAGCCGCCGCCGTTCATTAAAGGAACGATAGAAAGCATTTTCGCCGACGTTCCGAGCTCTAAGATCGGGAACATATCGGTCAGATAATCGCGCAAAACATTGCCCGAAACCGAGATCGTATCCTTGCCTTCTCTGGCGCGTTTCAAAGTCTCTGTCATCGCGTCCTTAACATCCATAATGCGGATGTCGAGCCCGGTAAGATCGTGATCCTGCAGATAATTTTCGACCTTTTTGATTATCTGCGCGTCGTGAGCGCGGTCCTTGTCGAGCCAAAAGATCGCCGGCGTGTCGGAAAGCCGTGCGCGGTTGACCGCCAATTTCACCCAATCGCGGATCGGATCGTCTTTCGTCTGGGACATACGGAAAATATCGCCTTTCATCACGCTTTGCTCGAGCAGAACGTTGCCGCTTTCGTCCTCTACTTTCACCGTTCCATCGCCTGACATTTGGAAAGTTTTGTCGTGCGAACCGTATTCTTCAGCTTTTTGCGCCATCAGCCCGACGTTTGGAACGGAACCGAAGGTTTTCGGGTCGATCGCTCCGTTTTGCTTCATATCCGCGATGATCGCTTCGTAAAATCCGGCATAAGTCCGGTCGGGAATGATGCAGACGGCGTCTTCTTCATTTCCGTCCTTGTTCCACATTTTCCCGCCGCCGCGCACAAGCGCAGCCATCGAAGCATCGATGATAATGTCGGATGAAACATGAAAATTGGTTATTCCTTTATCCGAATTAACCATCGCGATTCGCGGACCGTTTTCGATAGTTTTTTCTATGTCCGCTCTGATCTCCGCTTCCTTTTCGTGCCCGGAGATCTTTTCGAAAAGCGTCGCCAGCCCGAATTTCGGGTCGATGTCCAGCGCTTTGAAAGTGTCTCTATGCTTTTCAAAAACGTCTTTAAAATAAGTTTCGACGATCGCCCCGAAAATTATCGGGTCGGAGATCTTCATCATCGTCGCTTTCAAATGTGCAGAAAGCAGAATGTCTTTTTCTTTTGCCGCTGCCATCGCGTCTTCAACAAAAGACCTCAAGCTGGATAGGTTCATCGCAGCAGAATCGATGACCTCGCCCGCTTTTAGAGGTGAAAAGTCCTTCAATACCTCTTCCGAACCGTCGTTTCCATAAAAAACGATCCGGAATTTTCCTTCCGAATCGACGGTGGTCGAATTTTCCGAACCGTAAAAATCCCCGCCGTTCATATGTGCGACGGAAGTTTTTGAATCGGCGCTCCAGCTTCCCATCCTATGCGGATTGGTTTTTGCATAATTTTTTACCGCTTTCGGCGCGCGCCGGTCGGAGTTTCCTTCTCTGAGAACCGGATTTACGGCGCTGCCCAAAACCTTCGCATATTTTTTATTGATAGCTTTTTCTTCGTCGGTCTTCGGCTCGCTCGGGTAACTGGGAACAGCAAAACCCTGATTTTGCAGCTCGGCGATCGCTTCTTCGAGCTGCGGAACGGACGCGGAAATATTCGGCAATTTTATGATATTCGCCTCCGGTTTTGTCGCAAGTTCGCCCAGCTCTGCAAGTGCATCCGGCACCTTTTGTTCGTCGTTCAAATATTCCGGAAAATTTGCAAGAATTCTTCCCGCGAGCGAAATATCGGGCACTTCGACCTCAATGTCCGCGGCTTTTGCAAATGCTTTTAAGATCGGTAAAAAAGAATGTGTCGCCAGCATCGGCGCTTCGTCGGTTAATGTGTAATAAATTTTTGACATTTTATTGCGTTTTTTAATTTGAACGGTTTAGAGCTAAGAAAATCGAATGCCGCTCAGACCGATGTTTTCCTTTTTGTCCGGAGAAACATCTAACCCGTCGCCCCGGCAAATGTAAACTGATGTTTCGATTTCGTTTATATAAAATTTGACTAAAAATTCCTGACCTTTAGATACCGGTTCGCGTTGAAGGATTTCAGGTCATGAAGATAGTTACCGCTATTCTAATCAACGTTGAATAAAAACGTAAACTAAGAAACCGAAATCTTGGCATTCCGGCTGTTCGGCGGTTGAAAAGGCGGCTAAAGATGCGGGATTCGCTGTCAATGTCCGGTTCACACCCGGACGCGGCGACGCTTCGCTTCAAACGCGGAGCTTCGCGCGCTTGCCGAAACTTACGCATCAGACGACGCTGGCGAAAAATTCGTACATGATTTTATCGCCGCATGGGATAAAGTGATGAATCTAGATCGTTTCGATCTAAAAGCATAATGTTCGCAGAATTTCCGTTAGCACGGGAATTTTTTGAAAATTTTGAACAAATACCTGAAGTCGGGCTTTCTCTTGCAAAGAGCTTCGCTTTCAAAAAAAAGAACCCGCGATCGAAAAAGTTCGATCGCGGGTTCTCTGCTTTTAACGAATTTGGCAATGCACCATATCGGTTAATATAGTGCCTAGTACCCGATATCGTATTGATTATAAGGATTCGAATACACCATCGAATCGTCGTAAACACTGCTGTAAAACGGCTGACCGGGCTGCAGAGTGTTCAAATAACTCTGATCTCCACCATTCAAAAGACTTGCAATGGCAACTCCGAGAATTTGATTGAGCCAATCTTTTCCGGTATCAAACGGCAGCATGCTGCTTTGATACGGATCATATATATTCGAATCGTTCTGGTAATAGTCCGGTTCGTAATATCCGTTATCGTAATAAACGTCGTTCGCTGCGTACTCAGGTTCGCTGTAATAGCCGTTGTTCGTTACATAACCCGAATTATCGTAATTACGGGTTGGAACATACGGTTGTACGTATGAATTATACGGAACCGCAGCCTGATTTACCTGACCTCCGAAGCTGTTGAGCAGCATAGAGATACCGGCTTGAATAAACGGCATATACGGGCTTTCGGAATAGTATTCCCGTTCCTGATACACAGGCTGCCGCGCATAATAATAATCATCGCGGTCATCGTAGCGCCGGTCTCTGCGATTATCGCCCTGACGCTTTCTGATCTCTTTATAATAAGCACGTTTGTCGCGTTCGTATGCTCGCTGATCGCGGCGAATTTGCTTTTGATATTCGCGCTCGAATTTAGCCTGTCTTTTCTGCTCTTCGCGGCGGATCTGCGCGCGTCGAATTTCGTAATTTCTATATTCGGCGGCGCGGCGATTCTGTTCGCGTTCGTAATCTTTCCAGCGTTCGTTAACGTCGCGGCGCTCGTCATTGCGCCTTTTTACGCGATCACGCCGGTCGTCGTCGTCGTCCCCGCCACGCCGTTTGTAGCGCGAACGACGATCATCGTCGTCGTCGTCATCATCATCCCTTCGTTCAGCGCGGCGCTCGCGTTTTTCGCGTCGGTTTTCGCTGCGTTTTTCACGCATCTCGCGCCGTTCCTCACGGTCTTTCTTCCATTTCTTGCCCTTCTGAGCCGAGACATCCGACCCGGTGAAACCGATCAACATCAACGCCAGACAAAATATTAATAATTTCTTAGAACTTCTCATAAAACCCCCTTTGAAAGTGATCTAAGAATAGATGCCTGCAACATGCGTACCGCTAAACATATAAGCGAAGTTAGAGCGCAATCTGCTAAAGGGATTAGCGGATCACGGTACTTTCCACGAATTCAGCGATTTAGCGGGGATTATGGACCATAAACCAAAGTTTTCGACAATTTTATTAATTTACGAACTGCACGAAAGCATTGAGCATCCGGCTTTTGTCTTTGCCCAGTCGGGGCGAAGGGCGAACCATTTTTCCGATTCGGGCTGTTCGTCGTATGGATTTAAGAGCAGATTGAAAAGCTCGTCGATCAGGGAGTAATCGCGGTCGTCCGCCGCGTCGATGGCGAGTTGTGCCATGTAATTTCGCAGAACGTATTTTGGATTTACGCTGTTTATTTTTTCGATTCTTTCGGCTTTTTCGCTTTTTTCCGTGATCAAAAGTTCTGCGTAACTGTTTAGAAATTCGATCCATTTTGGTCTGAATTTTTCAAAGTTGTCGGAATAGGTCGATCTTTCGAGTTCCGTCCAAAAATCTGCCGGCGATGACTCGTCAAAGCGGTTTAACCTGCGGAAAAACAGCGTCATATCCATTTCCCAATCGAAAAGCAGTTTCTCGAGCTGAAGAATAAGATCTTCGTTTGCTTCGTTTTTTAATCCGAGTTTGTCGGACATCATTTTGATATGTTTTGGCAGATAAGACGTTTGATAATTTGCCAAAATTTCTTCGAGCGGCGCGGCGTCTTCGATTAGCGGGAAGAGCGCATTGCCGAGCTGCATCAGGTTCCAGACGCCGATCGGCGCCTGATTTCCGAAGCGGTAACGTTTTAATCCGGCATCGGTCGTGTTCGGCGTCCAATTCGGATCGTAATTTTCGAGCCAGCCGTACGGACCGTAATCTATCGTGAGCCCTAAGATCGACATATTGTCCGTGTTCATCACGCCGTGGACGAATCCGACGCGTTCCCATTCGATCATCAGATCAAGCGTTTGTTCGCAGACTTCGCGGAAAAATTCGATATAAACGTCTTTTGAAGGCTCGCCCAAATGCGGGAAAAAATTCGTGATCGTGTAATCGGCGAGCTTTTTCAGATTCTCAAGATCCTGCCGCCAGGCAAAGATCTGAAAATTGCCGAAACGAACAAACGTCGGCGCAACGCGGCAAACGATGGCGCCTTTTTCATATTCGGCGTGCCCGTCGTAAAACATATCGCGCAGAACCTGATCGCCGGTCAAAACCAATGAAAGCGCCCGCGTCGTCGGCACTCCGAGATGAAACATCGCCTCCGAACAAAGATATTCGCGCACAGAAGATCGCAGAACCGCCAAACCGTCCGCGCCGCGCGAATAAGGCGTGCGCCCAGCGCCTTTTAGCTGCAACGCCCATTGCTGCCCGTTATGATCAACTTCAAAAAGATTGATCGCGCGACCGTCGCCCAATTGTCCTGCCCAGTTTCCGAACTGATGCCCGGCGTAGTTCATCGCGTAAGGCTCAGTTTCCGGATAAACCATCGCTCCGGAAAATACTTTTAAAAATTCCTCGCTCTTCGCGTCCTTTTCGGTTAAACCGACGGCTTCTAGCATCTGCGGCGAAACATGTACGAGCTCCGGCGCGCCCGGTTTTTTCGGCGTGACAAAAGAAAACGCGGCACCCGAAACCTGGCGAACATAATTTTCCGTAACCGGATCGGCAGGCAGTGCGCGGCGGAACGTATCGTTTAAATTCAATTTCATTGTACTTATTGTCGCAATTTAAAAGCGTGAAAGACAAATTTCGTTTGATGGAATTAACTGTTTGGTTGGTCGCGTCAGAGGTAATTGAAGCGGAATTCAAAGGCGTTTTTTTAATCGATCAATCCGATCTTTTTTATCAGATGCCGGTACCGCGGGTCATCCTCGAGAAAGCCGTAAACGTCGGACATTCTTATGGTTATCAGGTCCGGGTCGCGTTCTTCAAAGGCGAGATTCAGATATTCGATCGCTTTTTCCTTGTTCCCCGCCGCCGCGTAGGCATACGCGATCGATTCGTTTTTGATATACGCGTTAGGTTGTTTCGCAAGTGCGGCTTTGCGCGCAGCCAAAAGTGTTTCCAGATATTTTTCCCAAAACCCGCTCCAGCCGTTTCGATCAAAAGCGGACCGAAGTGCTTCAACGTCTTTTTCGTCCTTTCCGCTAAGTTTTAGAGCAGCCAGATAATGCTCGACCGCTTCTGCGTACATTTTCTTCGACGCGTACAGATCGCCGATATTGAATTTTACGAGTGCGTTGTCGGGATACATTTCTTCGGTTTTGCGCAGCTGAACGAGCGCTTCGTCATAGCGCTTGCCGAAGCCTAAAATGTTGCCTTTCATCCGGTTAATGACAAGCGAAAGCGGATCTAATTCCAAAGCTTTCGAAATTTCCGCGATCGCCTCGGTCTGTTTTCCGCGAAACGCCAAAAATTCTGCATACCATTGATGCGCGGTCGGATAATTCGGATTAAGTTCGATCGCGCGCTTATACTGACGTTCGGCTTCGCGCGGATTGTGATCGTAAAAGAAAGCAAGATACCCGAGCAGCGCGTGAGCTTCGGCAACCTGTTCATCGATCGCAAGGGCTTTTCGAGCCGCTTCCTGCGCGCGCGGAATATAATCCTTGGGTCGATAATCGCCGTAAAGCGGTATCAATGCATAGGTTTGCGCTAAACCGGTGTAGGCGAGAGCGTAGTCGGGATCTTTTTCGACAGCCTGGCTGAAATATTCGACCGCGCGTTTCAGATCCCGGACGTTTCGTTTATTCCAATGAAACTTTCCCTTTAAAAATGCCTGCTGGGCTTCGGGGTTTGCCGTATATCTTCTTGCGACAAATTCTTCGTCCGAAGCAGATAATTTTAAACGAAGTTCTTCCGCGACATTCTTTGACGCGATGATTTGCAGCGCGTTCAGGTCGTTTAACTTTCCGTTGTAAGCATTCGCCCAGACAAGATTTCCGGTTGCTGTATCGACAAGTTCCAGGCTCATTCTCAGATCTTCGTTCTGACGGGTCATTCGCCCGAACAGGACGGCGTCAACTCCGAGTTCGGCACCGATCTCCTTCGCCGCTGCGTCTTTTCCTTTGTAAGCAAAAACCGAGTTCCGAGCTTTGACCGAAAGTCCCGGAATTTTCGAAAGGTTATTAATTAGCGATTCGGTTATACCATCGGAAAGATATTCAGCTTCCTTTTCGCCGCTGGCATTAACAAAAGGCATAACGGCGATCGACCGAATCTGTTTTTGCGTTCCGAAATAGAGATACGCAGCGATGCCCGCGGCGGATAAGAGAACGATCGCAGCGATCGCTGTATACAACCGGAAACTATTTCGTCTGTTTCGTTTAATGCCAGTGGTTCGCATTGAATTGTAATCAGTTTCGAATGCCGGCATTTGACCCGTGTTTCCGTTATCGATCTTGATGGTATTTGCGAAAACAAGCGGTTTTGAAGCTTCCGTCAGATCGAACAAAACCTCTTTGATCGTCCGGTATCGATCGGTCGTGTCCTTTTCAATACATTTAAAAATTATTCTTGCGATCTTTTCGTCCACCGTCTCAGGTAAGGATTTCGGTTCGTCCTCAATGATCGCTTTTCTTATCTCTTTTGCCGTTTTCCCGTGAAAGGGCAGCTCGCCGGCGAACATTTCGTAAAGCATTACGCCAAAGCTGAAAATATCCGTCGCGGCGCCGATCTCGGCACCTTTTGCCTGTTCCGGCGACATGTAATGTGGTGTGCCGAGGATAGAACCTGAATTTGTCGCCTGCAGAATCGAAGAATTTATTAAATCGGAATCGTCCGGTAGTTCCAAACTTTCCGAACCGACGAATTTCGCAATGCCGAAATCGAGGATCTTTGCCAATCCGTTTGACCGGACAATTATGTTGTCCGGCTTTATATCGCGGTGAATTATCCCTTCGGAGTGAGCTTCAGCAAGCGCAGAAGCTATTTGAACGGCTATATTTAAGGCAAACTCTCGGGATAAGCGATCTTCCGCGATCAACGCATTGAGGGTTTTCCCGTCAATGAATTCCGTCGCGATGAAGTGCGCGCCGTCGACCTCGTCTATCTCATAGATCGTAATGATGTTGGGATGGTTTAATGAAGATGCCGCGCGCGCCTCGCGGATGAACCGTGTAAGGCGATCTTTGTCTGAAGCAAACTGCTGCGGAAGAAATTTCAGCGCAACCTGACGATCGAGTTTTTGATCTTCAGCCAGATAAACTTCGCCCATTCCGCCTGTTCCGAGCAGCTCTTTGATCCTGTAATGCCCGATCAGTTTGCCGAGAAACCTTGAAGATCGTTCTGCTGCAAGCATTTCCGCTGCCAGAGCGTCGGGAGAATCTTCCAGAAATCGGTCCGCGGAATTTTTCAGGGCGAGAAGGGATTTAACTTCGCGGATTATTTCGACGTCGTTTTCACACAGATCGCGGAAAAAGCCTTCTTGCTCGGCTTCCGAAAGTTCCAGGGCGGAGTGGTAGACGTCTTCGATCTTTTTAAGCTTTGCAGAATCCATAGGGGTAAAATTCCGAAATATATTGCGAAAGCCGCATTAACCCCTTGAAAATTATTCGAGATCGTCGATCAGCCTTGTTTTACAAGTTCGCGCAAGAGCCATGTTTTTGCAAAACTCCAATCGCGTTTCACCGTTTCGGGAGAGATTTTTAATACTCCGGCGATCTCTTCTACCTTTAAGCCTGCAAAAAACTTCATTTCAACGACGCGAACTTTTCTTTCGTCCAAAATCGCCAGCTGGTTCAAAGCATCATCGAGCGCGACCATTTCCTTCGAACTATCGCGCTTTCCGAAAGCCTCGTCCGCAAAAGTAATTCGTTCCTGCCATCCGCCGCGCTTTAATCTGTGTTTCGATTTAGCGTAATCCACCAGAATATGACGCATCGCTTTTGCAGCCACTCCGAAAAAATGCTCGCGATTTTGCCATTTTTGAGTGCCGCCGGCAGCGATCTTCAGATAAGCCTCATGCATGAGTTCGGTCGTTTCCAGCGTGTGCCCGTCGGGCTGCTTTCTCATATACCTGCGCGCCATAACACGTAGTTCGTCGTAAACCAACGGAAGCAGTTTCTCAAGCGCGTCTTCATCACCCGCGTTCCAGTAATTAAGCAATTCGCTTATCTCGTGAGCTGCATCTTTATCCATAAATTAGGTTGTCAGTGCGAAAGCGGTCAATTATAGATTAAAATCACCGATTTATTAAACCTTTCTGCCCTCAAGAATCGCTAATCTTCAAAAAATGCCGCAAGAATATTTTTTTCCAATGACACGATTCGCTCGCAACCGTCGTTTAATCAGATACGCGTCTGCATTGACGAAAGGTCATAGATCAACAATTTTAGCCGCAAATTAACGGCTATGCTCAACGTTTAAAAAACCGTCAGGAGAAAAACAAAAATGAGATCAAATCTACTGTCTGTCCTTCTGTTGACCTTGCTGGTATGCGCCGGGTGTAACTTTACGGCAAATACGTCAACCGTTACATCGACAGCCAAACCGGTAAATTCAGAACCGAAGAAGGACGAAGCTGCAAAACCCAAAAACGAGAAACCGAAATCCGCAGTCAGAGGTTCGGAAAAACCCGAAGGCACGGCTAAAACGGCGAAGAAAAATAATCCTGTCCCGGACGATTGGATCTATGTTTACGATTCCAATAAGGGTTACGGATTTTCGGTTCCTGAAGGTACGCTCGGCGAATCGGACAGTGTTGATGGTGTCGATTATATGGTTTTGACCACGCCGTCGCCGTCGAACATCGATATGTTCGTTCTTGCTTATAAAAATCGCGAACTAACCAAAGAAGATCTGTTGAATGATGCGGTGGCGTTTTTAGAGGAAATGGGGCAGCGTGTCACGCCGGGTTCGCTGCAGGCTGAAAGCGATCTATATGCGGTTGCGGACGCAACGACGGTTCTCGCCGACGGAAGCAAAGGAAGGCTTAGGATCATGGTCGGGACCGACATCACAGACAATTACGTGATGATCCTCGGCACAGCGGATGACAAGTTTGCTGCGAACGAGAACATCATCGACGAGATCTGGGGCAGTTTTGAAATGTGGAGTTAACGCTTTTTTAAGGCGAACATTAGTTTTAGAGAAAATCGGGAGTTGTAAAAATGAAGAATATATTAAAAGGATTGTTGCTTCTATTAGTTGCGACTGGAGTGTTTGCTGTCGCCAGCGTCTCCGGTCAGGGAAAGCAGGATTTTACATTGACCAACGCCACCGGAGTTGCGATCTATGCGGTCTATATTACACCGCACAAGGCGAATACCTGGGGCAAAGATGTGATGGGAATTGACGTTTTGCTGAACGGCGAATCGGTCGATATTAAATTTTCGCGGTCTGAGCGCGCGAAAATGTGGGATCTTCGGATCGAAGACGAAACCGGCGCATATCTTGAATGGGAGAATCTGAATCTGCTCGAAATTTTGGGCGTTACGCTTTATTACGAAAACGGAGTTACGACGGCGGTCATTGACGACGGAACGCCCGATCTGAACGGAAACTGGGTCGGTTATTATGCGGATGGAACTCGTTCTTCCTTTGTTTGGGCGATCTATCAGGAAGGCTCGACGCTGAAGATCGTTGACACAAATCCGAGATCCAAAACAAAATCGCGCGGCACTATTCGCGGAAATCGAGTTTACGCACAGGATTTTTCGACCAAGAACGGCATTTTGTCGGACGACGGATCCGAGATCGAGTGGTCGGACGGCGTCGTTTGGGTCCGGCAGTAGACCGTTTTTCCGCAGTTATTAAGTTTCCGGCGGGATCTGAGTCCAAAGCTATGAACTTGGGCTAAGCCGGAATTTTTGTCGAGATCGATGCCGATCGGCATCGATCTCGATGAATTTGGTCAGAAATGACTTGAGTATAATGGACGTCGCTTCGGTGAACGTCCTTTTTTTGTTGTTTTATTCGGATAGCAATAGTAAGTTTTTAATCAATTCCAAATAATAGATTCGCGACCGCCGACAGGTTCGTTCCGAATTTACTGCAGCCATAAATGAAACATAAGAAAATTTTCGAAAAGGTACGCGAGTTGATCGACGAGCGCGAACTTGACGAGGAGAATATCGATCTTGCATACGGCGAACTGCTCGATCTGATCGAAGAGGACGAATCGTGCGCCTGGGCGTACGGACTGCTTTCGGAGATCTATTACTGGATCGGCGAAACATCCGAAGGCGCTGACAAACTCGTCAATTTCGAAGAAGGCGTCGATTGGGGAAAGAAAGGTTTGGCAGTTGATGAAGATTGTCTTGAAGCTAATTTTTGGCTCGCCGTCAATTACGGACTTTACGGACAGGAAAAAGGAATTATGCAGAGCCTTTCGCTGATCAACCCGATCAAGGATCTGGCGGAAAAATGCATCGAGCTCGACGAAAGCTATTTCTACGGCGGTCCGTGGCGGATCTTGGGAAGGCTTTACGATAAAGCTCCGGGTTTTCCGTTCTCGATCGGCAATGTCGATAAAGCCGTTGAATGTCTCGAAAACGCGGTTCGGCTCGGTCCGAAATTTTATTTGAATCATCTTTATCTGGCTGATGCCTATCTTTCAAACCGCAATAAGGCAAAGGCTAAAGAGCATTTGGAATGGATAGTTAATGCTCCGCTTAACAAGAATCACGAGATGGAAGACGAGGATATAAAATCTGAATCGCGCCGGATTCTTGAACGTTTGTAAAGAATCATATTGTTGCGCGATTGAACAGATTGGTTTTTGTCAGATCAAAAGGCGTTAAAACTAGAGCAAAATCCACGCGGTGTTTGATTTTCGCCTTAACCTTTTCTATTTTGAAATCACATGAAAGACCACGCTGAAGATGAAAACGTTATCGTTTCGATAATCATGGGTTCGACGTCCGATTGGGAAACGATGAAGAACGCGGCTGATATTTTGGAAGAGTTCGGCGTTCCGCACGAATGCAAAGTCGTTTCGGCGCACCGGACGCCCGATCTGCTGTTTGAATTTGCAAAATCTGCGGAGTCGCGCGGCATTGAAGTGATAATCGCCGGCGCAGGCGGCGCGGCGCATCTGCCCGGAATGTGCGCTTCACAGACCGTTTTGCCGGTTTTAGGCGTTCCGGTACAAAGCAAAGCACTTTCGGGAATGGATTCGCTTCTTTCGATCGTCCAAATGCCAGCCGGAATTCCGGTCGGAACTCTGGCGATCGGCGCAGCAGGCGCGAAAAACGCTGCGTTGCTCGCGATCTCGATCCTCGGGAATTCTCACAGCGAACTAAGATCAAAATATCGAAGTTATCGCGAGTCACAGACCGAAAAGGTGCTTAAAAGCGAAATTTAGAAAGCCGAATTTCAATGAAAAAAGAGATAATCTCAATCCTAGACGGCGAAGTCGATAAAAAAGCGACGCTCGGCGAAAAAATTGCGATTTCCCTAGTCGTTCTTGTATCCGTTCCGATAGTCGTCATAATATTGTTGATATCATTATTTCTTTTCGGGCTGTATTTTGAAATCATTCACAAATAAAAGATCGATCGAAAATCGGTAACTTATTTCGACTAATTTTTGCAGAATCATGATCCAACCAAATTCAACGATCGGTGTTTTCGGCAGCGGTCAGCTCGGACGGATGTTTGCGATAGAAGCTCGCAAAATGGGCTACCGAGTTCACACTTTTTCGCCGGCGAGCGATACGCCGACGGGTCAGGTAGCGGACGTGGAGACTTCGGCGAATTATGACGATCTTGCAGAAGTTGAAAAATTTGCAAGATCGGTCGATGTCGTAACTTTCGAATTTGAAAATGTTCCTTCGAAAACGGTCGAAAAAGCCGCCGAATTTGTCGCTGTTCATCCGAAAGGTGAAATTCTTCATATCGCGCAAAACCGCCTTCGCGAAAAGACATTTTTAAACGAAAACGGCTTTCCGGTCGTCCCGTTCAGGCACATAAAAACACTCGAAGATCTATATCACGCGGTCAATGAAATCGGCGTGCCCTCGGTTTTGAAGACCGCCGGGTTCGGTTACGACGGAAAAGGGCAGGAAAAGATAAATGCCGTCGGCGATGTCGAACCGGCATTTAGCCGGATCGACGGTCGAGAATCGGTGCTGGAAGGATTTATCGATTTTGAAAAAGAGGTTTCGGTAGTTTGCGCGCGCGACGCGGCGGGAAATTTCGTCCATTACGGCGTCATTGAAAACGATCATGCAAATCATATCCTGGACGTTTCGTTCGCGCCCGCGATGGTTTCGCGCAAGGTTTTTGACGAAGCAGTTGAGATAACGCGCGATCTCGCCGAAAAGCTTGGATTTGTCGGCACACTTTGCGTTGAATTTTTTCTGACGAAAGACGAAAAACTTATTATTAACGAGATCGCGCCGCGCCCGCATAATTCCGGGCATCTTACGTTCGGCGGATGTATGACGTCGCAATTTGAACAGCAGCTTCGTGCAGTTTGCGGCATTTCGCTCGGTTCGACCGAGTTTTTCAGACCGGCGGCAATGGCAAATCTGCTCGGCGATCTGTGGGAAAATTCCGAGCCGAATTGGCAAAACGCACTCGCGTTTCCGAATGTAAAACTTCATCTTTACGGCAAAACCGAATCGCGTTTGGGCAGAAAAATGGGGCATATTACAGCGCTCGGCGAAACGGCTCAGCAAGCCCGCGAACTTGCGGTAAATGCCCGGGCTTCATTGATCTGAAAACAGTTTCTTTCCAAATTCGTTCTCTCAAAATCCAATTTCTTCGAAAGTTTTCGGACCGTCACTATAAGCGGACGCTGCATAATATTTCACCCGACAGACGTTTGAAAACTCTCGCGCGGATTTCGGGCGCTGTGCCCGAACAAGCAGCCGCAGGCAAGTTTGAGTTTTCGCAGAAGCGTTGGGAAGATGAAACTGTTGAAAACGAAGGTTGATCGCGTCAAAATCTGCGTCCGACCGCAATTCCGGCAATGACGGCGGCAAAGCCGACAGCCACGCTCAAAAAAAGATAGCCGAACGCAGTTAAAGCGAACTTTTCGCGGATCAGATCGAAAAGTTCGAGTTCAAATGTTGAAAATGTCGTGAATGCTCCGAGAAACCCGATCATCACAGCAAGACGAAGATTTTCCGGAACCGCGACCTTGTCTGTCAAAACGATCAGAAAAAATCCGATCAGAAATGAACCGGTAACATTGATAAAAAAGGTCGGAAACGGAAATTTTTCAAAAAGCGACGCAAGCGGAGAAATGTTTAGAAGGTAACGCGCGATAGCTCCGAACGCGCCGCCGGCGCCGATGACTGCAATTTTTGCAAGCGTTTCCATTTTTTACACTCGCGGCTTTTCAAATGTCTCGGTTTTGCTGCCGGAAGCCATGATCACCACGTCTGCAAGATCGATGAATAACCCGTGACAAACGACCCCTTCGATCGAATCGAGCGCCGCAGAAATTTTTCGAACGTCTTCGATCAAACCGAAATCGGCGTCTAATATTCGGTTTCTCGCGTCTGTTACAAAAGTTTCACCGTTCTTTAATCGAAGTTCGGCTTTTCCGCCAAACTTTTCGATCTGTTTTTGCGCAAAGACAAGCGCGATCGGCACGACCTCGACCGGAACGCGAAAAGCGCCGAGTTTTTCCACGCGCTTTGTTGAATCTGCCATTATTATTTCGCGCTTTGAAAGACGTGCGACCATTTTTTCACGAAAAAGTGCACCGCCGCCACCTTTTATAAGGTTTAGATCGGCGTCAAATTCGTCGGTACCGTCGATGGTCAGGTCGATCGAATCGACATCGTCGAGCTGTTTTAGCGGAATTTCCAGAGAAAGCGCCAGTTCTTCGGTCGCATTTGAAGTTGCGACGCCGGTGACGCGAAATCCTTCTGCGACCAGTTTTCCGATCTCTCGAATCGCAATATTCGCCGTAGAACCGGTCCCGAGTCCGATGATCATTCCGTCTTCGACCGATCGAACGGCTTCGACCGCAGCGAGGCGCTTTTCGTTTTCAAGATCTTTATTCATTATTTTCAATCGATTTTTCTGCAAAAAATTCAGCAACCGTTTTTTCGCGATAATCAAATATATGGTCGAGTTCGCGGCGGACAAGCCAGTAAAACAGATCTCCCAGAGGTTCAAGGGGCAAACGGTATCGAACCTCGTCTTCGATCCGGGTTCGGTTTTCCGATAGTTCGGTAAAATTATGTCGATGTATCCATTGGCGGTACGGGCTTTTCAGCGCGCGGTCGGTGAATGAATACGGTGGATTCCAGACGGAAATTTCCGTTTTCCATGCGATCGGTATTCCGCGAAGCCGCAATTTATAATCGATCAAAGTTCCCTGACGAATATTGATCGGCTGATCGGACAGAATGCGAAAATTAAGTTCCGGCGGCGTTATCAGCTCGAGATTTCCTGCGTCAGCAAAAAACTCGAAGACCTCTTTTCTCGGTCGATCGAGGTCAAAACTGCGGATCAAAATATGTTCTGCCATCGTAAAGAAATGCCCGGTCGGGATGTCTGCCGGTGAAAATAGATTGGCAAAACAAGAAGCTAAAATCAAACTCCGATCCGTAATTTAATGGCAGGAACCGGCGGTCGCAGTGCGGCTGCATTTATTTCAAATACTGAGCCGGAATCGGCAGATCCTTTGATTCGCCCTGCCAATAAATTGTTACGATCCACCAGCGTTTTCCGTCGAACATCAGCTGAAAACTGTTTATGCCGCGCGCGAACGGTTGTTTGTCGTCGGATTTGTAAAACGAATTGTAGCTTGAAAACACATGGGCAATATTGCCGAAACGTTCTGTTTTTCTGGCTATTTCCGTTTCAAAAAAGCCATTCTTTTCAAAAAACGGCGAAGCCCGTTCGATATATTGATCCGGCGTCATCGCCTTTGCACTCACAGATTTCGTATCTTTGTCGGTATTCACCGGAATGAGCCGCGCGTCCGGATGGAAAAGAGATCGAAAATGATCCCAATCTCTTTTTTCGCCGGCGCCGCCGCTGATAACTTTGTAAACGCCGTCAATAATGGAATCGATAGATTTAAGGGACTCGGATTTATCGGTTTGTGCCATCGTACCTGCAGCCAGCAATAATATCACCGGCAAAATTGATCTTAGTTTCATAATAGTTTTGGTTTACGTTCAACCAAAAGTTAAGTTTCAATAGAAAACGCAGAAAAATAGCGGCTTGTTTTCCGTGGAAAACAGCCGCCGGTTTCGTTTTTGATGATCTGCTTTCCGGATTTCAAGAGAAGACCGAAAGCGGACAAATGGTAAGGATCTAAGTTGCCAACACGTTTTCTGCCTGAGGTCCTTTCGGACCGTTCGTTACTTCGAACTCTACTTCCTGACCCTGGACAAGCGTTTTATAACCGTCGCCAGAGATCGCGCTGTAATGAACGAAGATATCCTGTTCGCCCGGTTGTTCGATAAATCCGTAACCCTTGGCATTGTTAAACCATTTGACCTTACCGGTTGTTTTTGACATTTTTTCTAAATTCCTCCTACAAACTTCAGTGAATATAATTTTTCTTCCTGTTAGTTCTAAGCCGAAAGCATTCTGGGTAAACGCACGGTAAAAACAAACCCATCGCGGAAGGCGCATTTAAGCCTTCTGATACGGGATCAAAGAAATGTACAACTAATCATTTCTAGCAACTAGAAAATCTTAAAATGCAAGATTTTTAGGATTATTTACTTGGTGTTGTTTTTTGATAGAACGCCGAAAATTTACCTAATATCACGGCTTGTGTCAAGGTGTTTTTTTTGTTCTATTGATAAAAATCTTTCGCATCGGTCGGAAAATTGACATAGGCATTTTGATAAACGAAGATATCGGCAAGCTAATTTCCCAAATCGGTCAAGTTTTTATGCATAATTACGGAGAAAATCCCGCACTTTCCTACAATCAATATCTCAAGGTTCGCGAGCTGATAGATCTTCAGCAGCCGCTGTCCGAACCGGAAAGCCATGACGAGCTGTTGTTTATAATAATTCACCAAACTTACGAGCTCTGGTTCAAACAGGTTCTGCATGAACTCGACGCTTCTATCGGCTGGATGAATGAGGGCAGAAAATTTCGCGTCAACCATTCTCTGAAAGCAGCAACCGCGATCGAAAAAGTTATCGTATCTCAAATACATATTCTGGAAACGATGGCGCAGATCGGATTTTTGGAATTTCGCGACAAATTAAACCCGGCAAGCGGGTTTCAATCGATGCAGTTTCGCGAACTCGAATTTGTTTCCGGTGCTAAAGACGAGCGGATCTTGAAATTCTTTGAATTTGATGAATATGCACACGAACGTCTGACACGGCGGTTTAATGAACCAAGTCTCGCAGATGCTTTTTGGAAACTTCTCGAAAGCGAAGGTTTCTCTGTCGGCGAAAGCGAAGATCGGCTGAGTTCTGTCGGCGAGATCCTCGGTCATCCGGAAAAATATCCGGAACTTTTCGTTATGCAGGATCTGCTGATCGATCACGACGAAAATATCTCGCTTTGGCGTTATCATCATGTGCTGATGGTTGAAAGAATGCTGGGCATGAAGAAAGGCACCGGCGGTTCGGACGGCGCAGGATATTTGCGAACTACTCTCGACAAAAAGTTCTTCCCCGAGCTTTGGGAAGCGCGAACGCATCTCGAACTTTCTTAGATCAATTTTGCCAAGATCTTCGATGCCGCTGTGTTCGAATGCGATACAGCGGTAAATTGATCTTTATCTGCGAATTTTCATTCCTTCACTTACAAATTTCTGAAAATACAGCAATTATCCGGTCGGCGCTGCTTCGGAATGCGGCTTGCTTGAATTAATAAACGCGCTGTTCTCAAGAGTAAACGGCTTCGACGAATGGCGAGCCGTTTGCTTGCCGGGAACGGTACTTTGTACAGGGAGAATCGTATAAATGATCCGAACATTTTTCGTGGCTGTCTTGCTGATGTTTGTTGCTCTTTCATCGGCAGTGATTCCGGCACCGGCTCAAAGAAAATCGAAGAAAAAACAAACATCCGTATCGAAGGTAATGTGGGAAAAAGTTGACGTTTCGAAGCGCGATCTTTTTCTAGGTCCGGGCGGCGTTTCGATGAAGCCAAATGTCCGTAAAATTAAATTTCTAAAAGAGGAAAAGGGTGGCGCAACCAAAAAATTCCGGATCAAAGACGGTTCCGGCAAAGAATGGGTAGCGAAAATCGGGAAGGAAGCGCAGTCCGAAACAGCAGCGGTCAGACTAGTCTGGGGAATCGGGTACAGCACCGAGATCAATTATCTTGTTCCGGAACTTACTATTCCCGGTCGTGGGACGTTCAGGAATGTCCGGCTCGAAGCACGACCGGAAAACGTTGAAAGAGAGGACCGCTGGAGCTGGAAAGAAAATCCGTTCAAAGGAACCAGAGAACTTCAGGGACTAAAGATCATGATGGCGATGCTGAACAACTGGGACCTGAAAGAAGAGGGAAACAACATTACTCTTCTTATTGATAAAGGCAGCCGTAGTGAGCTTCACTTTGTCGTTAGCGATCTTGGCGCAACGTTTGGAAAAACAGGTTATTTCAACATTCCTATTTTTTGGAGACTGGGTCGAAGCAAGAACAATCCCGATCATTACGGCGGTTCAAAATTCATTGAAAAAGATGACGACGGAGACATAAAATTTAAGTACGTCGGACGCAATCCCGGTTTATTCGACGACATTTCAGCAAGCGATGTTCGTTGGACTGCCGATCTTTTACTGCAGTTATCCGATAAGCAGATAAAGGATGCATTTCGCGCGGCGAACTATACAGCGAGCGAGATAGAGACCTTTGCCCGCGCTTTTAAGGAAAAAATTTCCGAACTGGATAACGCAAGTCAGACAAAATTAGCACGCAGATGAAAAGCAACACCTCGAAATTTGTAACGGTAATTTATGTTTTAGTCATTGTTTCGATGATCATTTTGTCGCTCAGCGGTGCGCTGCGGCGGAAAGAGATCGTTGCTGCCGAACGCGCAACGGCAGCTCAATCGCAGCCCGCCGGAGGCGGCATACCGCTTTTGTCCGAGGTGATGGAGTCGGAGGCATTGGAGTCGGCAGTTCCGTGGACCGAACGGACGTCCGAGATAGTTTTTCGTCTATTGCTTGCAGTTTTGCTTTCAGGATTATTGGCTTTTCGACCGCAGCGGCACACGCCGTTATTTCAAAGAAATTTTCACGTCGCACAGACCGAAATACTGCTCGCGGTCGTCGCCGCATCGCTGATGATGATAGTCGGCAACAATGCCGCGCGTGCATTTGCGATCTTTGCTGCTGTCTCACTTGTTCGCTTTAGAACGAATATTCGCGACCCCAAGGAAATTACAGTTCTCCTCGTGAGTCTCGCGCTCGGGTTATCAGCCGGTGTAGGAAAGTGGGAACTCGGAGTAGTTTTGTGTTTCTTTGTCCTTGGTCTGCTCTGGCTGCTCGAACAAAATCAGGCGGAAAACTCTTATCGTCCGATGCAGTTAACAGTTTGTACAAAAGACATAGAGAAAAGTCAGAAAAGTTTGGAAGATCTCTTTGCCGAAAATAACATTTCTGCTGAAATTCGGAAGATCATTCCCTCCTGCGAAGAATCGCCGGTCGGAAAACTCAGATATTATCTTTCGCTTAATTTAAATAGCGAAACCGATAAACTCAGCGAAGAGATAATGTCTTCAGATCCTGAAAACGTGCTGGAAGTCGACTGGAAATATAAACGAAACGAGCGGAATATTTATCAATAAAAGCTTGCGAAGTTCTCGCTGCGTTCAGGTCTAACCGAATTTTCGGAAGAATTCGCAAAACCGCCGTTCCTCAGCCGAGCGTAAGGATCGCGTCCTTCCATTTCGCGATTAATATTGAGAATTTTTTCAGCCGAATGTTATGAACCTGTAAATTGCGCCTGCCGCTGCTGGTTCATTGTCGGGCGTAATGGATTCGGTTCCATAAAAAACCGCTGTTGCACGGCGAAACGTTATCTTTTTTCATTTCCACGTGTTAAACATTGCTGACCCGGATCTTTTTAAAAAATGAGCAGGCATTTTATGATAAATTGTTAGTTCAAAATTCGGTATTTATCGTTTGAAACGAAGTGGTATTGAGATCTTCCGCCGTGTCGCTTAAATTCTTCGGGGTTTGTGAAAAGGCTCGGATCAATATAATTAGGAAAGCATTAAAATATGCAGATCGCTCATCCAAGGTTATGCACGGATCGGAAAGGCGCTTCTAAAATTTCGTAATTCTGCCCGACCGTTCGCGTGAGCACTGACGAAAAAACAGGAAATTATAAATGAAATTTTTAGCCGCATTAGTTTTTGTTGTTCTATCCGCCGCGTCGGCTGCGTTTTCGCAGGCGCCGATCAAGGTCACAATTCTACACGTCAACGACGTTTATTCGTTCGCGCCCGTCGACGGCGGTACGCGGGGCGGACTCGCCCGTTTGCTGACGTTAAAGCAGCAGGCGATGAAAGAAAATCCGAATACGATCTTTACGCTCGGCGGCGACACGCTTTCGCCGTCGGTCGAAACCTTGACCTACAAGGGAGCGCAAATGATCGACGCATGGAATGCCGTCGGGCTCGATTATTCGGTTTTCGGAAATCATGAGTTTGACCTAAAGACGCCTGTTTTGCTCGAACGAATGAAGGAGTCTAAGTTTCGCTGGCTCGGAGCGAATATCATCGATACAGAAACCAAAAGGATCTTCGCAGACACACCAAAATACGTCATCGTCGAATATCCGGGCGGCGTAAAGGTGGGAATCATCGGTTTGATCCTTCCCGAAACGAAAGAAACCTCGAGCATGGGCGAAAATTTGATGGTTGCCGACTATTGTGAGACGGCGAAAAAATATGTTCCGGAAATGCGCAAAGAAGGCGCCAATGCGATCGTCGGTCTGACACATCTTTTTATGGCGCAGGACAAAAAGCTCGCTCAATGCGCCGATTTTGACTTGATCCTGGGCGGGCACGAACATACGCTTTTGCAGTCGAGTTCTAACGGAACGCCGATCTTCAAAATGACCGCCGACGCCCGTGAACTTGGCAAATTCGATCTGAATTTTGATCCGAAGACAAGGGAACTGATCAGCATCGATTGGCAAGTGATTCCAGTCACCGACAGGATAGCGGATTCACCCGATTTTGCTCCGGTTACGGCAAAGTACAAAGATCTGCTTGAAAAGCTTGCGGAGCCGATCGGAAGAACCGCCGTTGTGCTCGATGCCGGTTCGGCTTCGAACCGCACGCAGGAAACGAACGTCGGCAATTTTATCGCCGATGCATTTCGCCGATCGACCGGCGCCGATATCGGATTTTTGAACGGCGGATCGATCCGCGCCGATCTGACATACAATCCGGGAAGTATCACAAAACGCGATGTTTTATCGATGCTTCCATTTAATAATCCGGTCGTGAAGATCGAGATCGGCGGAAAAACGCTGCGCGAAGTTTTAGAACACGGCGTAGCGCGCAGTGCGGAAGATCCCGAACCGGGACGATTTCCGCAGGTTTCCGGTTTGACCTATAAATACGACCTTTCCAAACCCGCGGGTTCACGGATCGTGGAAGCAAAGGTGGGCGGCATGCCGATCGAAGACGGTAAAACATATACGCTGGCGACGTCGTCATTTCTCGTCCTCAACGGCGGCGACGGATACACGATGTTCAAGGATGCAAAGCTTTTGATAAAGCCTGAAAACGCGAAAAAGGATGCGGAAATTCTGGAAGACGCAATTAAATCGTCGCCGGAGATGACGATTTCACCTAAAATTGAAGGCAGGATCGTTAAAGTCAACTAATGGAACGCGTTTGGAAAACTAAAGATTGAAGAAAAATTGTCGATTTATGTTCTCGGAAACTGAGATCAAAACTCCCGAAATGCGCGAAGCGGTCGCATTGTTTAACGACGCTTACGAAGCACAGATGGCGCAGGATCTTGAAAATGCCATCGCGCTTTACAAGCGTTCGATCGACATTTTCCCCACGGCGGAGGCGTTTACATTCCTCGGTTGGACGTATAGTTTCAGAGGCGAATACGATCTGGCGATCGCAGAATGTCTGGCAGCGATCGCTGTCGACGAAACGTTCGGAAATCCATATAACGATATCGGCAGTTATTTGATCGCGAAAGGTAATTTTTACGATTGCGTTCGTTGGTTCAAGCTTGCAATCAAAGCTCCACGCTACAAAGCCCGTGCGTTTCCGCATTTTAATCTCGCATCGGTCTATGAAAAACGCGGCAAGCTTTTGGAAGCGGTAACGCATTACACGCTTGCGCTCGACGAACAGCGCGATTATATGCAGGCTTACAAAGCGCTTAGAAATCTTCAGGCAAAATTGAATTAAGGAAAAGACGAAACTAATCTTTCGATTTTTTTCTTTTAACCATCGTCAGCCGATTGCCGCGTTCGTTGTAGGTTACTTCATCCATAATATTGTGGATGAATAAAACGCCGCGACCGGAGGTTTTGAAAAGATTTTCCGGTTTTGTCGGATCGGGAATCTCCGCAACGTCAAAACCGTCGCCTTCGTCTTCGATCGTAAAACGGGCTTCTACCGGCGAAACTTCGGCTGAAATTTTGACGATCTTGTTTGCGTCAAACTTGTTGCCGTGTTTAATGGCGTTCACAAAAGCTTCATCGAGCGCGACAAAAAGATTAGAGCTTTCCGCATCGACAATTCCTACTTTTTCAACCCGCTTGGTTAAATAACCGAGGACACTGTGCATCAGCGAGATCGCGCTCGGAAACTCAAACTCGATCTTTTCGCGAATGTTCGTCATCGAATCGGTTTTATCGATAAATTCCGATTTGTAGTTCAGAACGGTTTCAAAGAGATGTTTGAGCTCGTTTTCGCTGAAATTATCCCTGCGAAAATGAGTCGCACACACCTTAAAAGCTCTCACAATACTTCGACTCTTATCGTCCGGTTCGCAATGCGGAAGACAGGAAAGATCGTCTTCGCATGAACTGCCGATCTGAAAAGCAGAATCGCCGTCGAGATCTGTGATGACAAGATCAAAATCTTCTGCATCGTCCATTTTAACGGCTTCATCGCGGCTTTCAGTTGATTTCACCAAATAACCAAGCTTTGTGAAAACGTCTGTAAGAGCGGTTTTCAAATCATCGTGGTCATCAACAATCAATATTCGTCTCTGCATTTTCACCTGTAGGAAGCCGGATTAAAAAGAGCCGCTCTAATGATTTCAACGATAATTTGTTGCCCTTTGTTGCACATGATAACTCAAACTGTTAGATATTTTCTATCGATGGACGAGAAATTAACCGGACAACATCCCGAGCTCTACAAATTTTCTCCGCTGAATAAATATTCTCTCCGACAGCGAATTGTAATTTATCTGGCAGAAAAAGTTTTTTTTGCGGCGATTTTTCTGATCGGTAAAACCGTTCGGTTCGAAGTTGAAAATCTGAGATCTATGGATGATATTTTTGCCGAAGGCAAGATCCCGATCTACACATTTTGGCACGACAGAATTTTTCTCGGAACATATTTTTTTCGAAATCGCGGCATAATTGTTATGTCGTCGGAAAGTTTCGATTCTGAATATACCGCCCGCGTCATTCAGCGGTTTGGTTACGGAATCGTTAAAGGATCGTCAACACGCGGCGGAATTCGAGCGTTGACCAAAATGATCCGATTGATGAAACGCGGTTTTCCGATGGGTTTTACGCTCGACGGTCCGAAAGGTCCGCGGTACGTGGCGAAATCGGGCGCAATTTTGCTGGCGAAAAAGAGCGGAAATCCGATAATGCCGTTCGTTGTCGAAGCAAAACGCTTCTGGACGATAAACAGCTGGGACAAACTTCAGATTCCGAAACCGTTCACCCGAGCGCGGGTAATTATCTGCGAACCGGTTTACGTTAGTAAAACTGCTGAAAATGAAGAGCTTGAAATGTACCGTTCATTGGTGCAGGCAAGGCTTGACGAAGCGGTCGAGATTGGTAAGAATTGGCGTCAAAGCGATTCTTAAGATACCGCTGAGGATGTGAAAAATGGAAGCATTTGATTCGATCAAAGAAGAAACCCGAAAAAAATTTGGGATCGGCGATAAAGCCGATTCGCTCGTCGACATTATTCTGGCGATGATCGCGGACGAGGAAAACGGCAGTTTTCCAGGTTTTTTGCGAACTTTCGAGAGCGCCGGACTCGGCGATCTGGCTATGACATGGGTGAATGTCGGCGCGAATATGCCGATCTCTTATGAACAGACGGAAAGCGTTTACGGTGAAGTTACGTTAAAAGAGATCGCCCGCGAGACCGGTCTCGATTATAAAACGGCGACATATGCAACAGCGTTTGTGACGCCGACTCTTGTCAATGAACTCACGCCGACGGCGGAAATTCCCACCGGCGCGGTTCTTCGCGAAAGGCTGCAAATACCTTCAGATCCGGTTGCGATCACGCCGGAATCTAAACCCGCCGGTTTTCAAAACACGAGCGACAATATCATCAAGATCCTCATACCGTTATCTATCCTTGCCCTGCTAATTGCTATCGGATATTCGTTTTGCAATTAGCAATTCAAATCGATCTGAGAGGCTTATAATCACTTGACCAAAAAATTTAAAGCTCTATAATCTATTTTTCACGGCAGGGTAGCTCAGCTGGTTAGAGCGCGGGATTCATAACCCCGAGGTCGGGAGTTCAAGTCTCCCCCCCGCCACCATTTTTATTTTAAAGTCGTTTTTTTATAGCGTGCGACGAACCGTTCGATCGGCACTTCTTCTTCACCCGGCATTACCGTAAACTCTTTCAATTCATATCCATTCTTTTCGAATCGCGACAGATCTTCGCAAGACACCGCCCAGGGAAGACCTTCGGGTTCGACATCGTCTTCGCGACCGCGCGTTACGATCAGCAGTTCGCCGTCCGGCGCGGCAAGCTCGCTTATGGCATCGATCGTCTTTTCCCGCAGGTTCATCGGCAATGCCTGAATCGTATAAATTTCCAAAACAAAGTCGAACGAATTTTTCCATTCTTCAGGCAGGTTGAAGAGATCCGCAACATGAAATTCGATACTTGAATCTTTGTGAATTTCACGCGCCCATTCGATCGCTTTTGACGAAACGTCAAATGCAGTGACCCTGAATCCCATGTCTTCCAGATATTCCGCGTCGTCGCCGAGTCCGCAGCCGACGACGAGAGCTTTGCGACCATTTCCGCTGAGATTTGCCGATCTTGCCCACTCGACAAAAAATCTGTTCGGTTCCAGATCCGCCCAAGGAATTTCCAGATTATTGCCGTCCGCGCCGCCGTAAATTTCCTCGAACCAACCGGTTGCATCGCCTTCGCTAATGAAACTCTCGGCGACCTTCTGGGTTCGTTCGCGGACTGCTTTCAAATCGTTTTCGCCGGCAGTGCGCGGTGCGCCGGATTCCTTCCAGGCGGTCCAACCGCCCTTCATCGATCTAACATTTGTATAACCCATTTTCTGAAGATTCGAAGCCGCCAGCGCAGAACGGTAACCGCCGCCGCAATAGAGAATTAATTCGGAATCTTTATCCGGAATTTGGCGAACAATATCGCGTTCAATGACGCCGCGCCCCATATGGATCGCGCCTGCCGCGTGTCCGTCGTCCCATTCACGATCTTCACGAACGTCGATCAGCTGCGCGCCGTGTTTCTTTCTCGATAGAGTTTCGTCGATAGAAATCTCCGTAATTTCCGGCATTATCTGCCGGACAAGCTCTTCAAATTCTTTTGAATGATCCATAAAAATTAAGCCCTCTAAAGCAAGTAGTCGAATAAATTGCGTTCTAAGAACATTAAAGATGGAAAAAACGGTTATGACAAATACAATTCTTTCGAAATTCAAAACAATGCTGATAATTGCCGGTCTGGTTTACACCTCAGCCTGCGCCGCGGGCGGCGAACGGCACCAGGTTGATGCGTTCACAAACGAAATGGACGCAACGGTTGCAGAGATGATCGAGACGATAAAATCCGGCGAAGACTCCGACGGCATCGCCAAAGCCGGGGAAATTTTCGCAGCTAAAAAGGACGAACTGACGAAAGCATTCGTTTCTGCAAAAGAGCTTGCCAATAAGGAAAATTCTGACGAAATGCGCAAGATCCTCCGCGAAAATATCGACCGAAACCGGAGAATATTGGCATTGGCGGTAATGAAAAACCGCGCTAAATTAGTAGGTGAGAAAGCCGCGGCGGCAACGATACAAAATGTTCTCGACGATCTGCCGTCTATCTTCAAGATCTAAACAGACTTGACCATACGTGTTTTCAAACACCTTGACCTTATTAAAAGCGGAGCGAAAATTTGCTTCCGCTTTTTCTTTTTACAGTTAATTCCTATAATGTTTAATTTGAATTTCGTAAATTTTACTTATTTTCTAAGAGGAATATAAATGGCAGAACAATTTGATGTAGCGATCATCGGCAGCGGACCGGGCGGATATGTCTCAGCGATTCGCGGCGCGCAGATGGGTTTAAAAGTAGCATTGATCGAAAAAGAGAAAACCGAAAGACTCGGCGGAACCTGCGGCTTGCGCGGATGTATTCCGACAAAAGCGCTGCTAAATGCGGCGCATCTTTATCAAAAAGCCGGACATTTTGAAGATTTTGGACTGATGGTTAAGGAGCTTAGCTACGATTGGGAGAAAGTTCAAAATTATAAATCGGGCATCGTCAATAAAAACGCCGCCGGTGTTTCTTATTTGATGAAGAAGAATAAGGTTCAGGTGTTTAACGGTTTCGGGAAGATCTTAAAACCCGGAAAGGTCGAAATCACCACGAATGACGACAAAAAACAGACGATCGAAGCGAAGAACATAATAATTGCGACGGGTTCCGTCGTTCGACCGATCCCGGGATTTGAAACCGACGGAAAACAGGTCGTAAATTCGGATCATATTCTCGAACTCGAAAAAGTTCCGAAATCGATGGTCGTTATCGGATCAGGCGCGGTCGGCGTAGAATTTGCCAGCGTTTATGCACGTTTTGGCTGTGAAACGACGGTCGTCGAACTTCTTGATAGGATCGTCCCGATCGAAGATGCCGATGTTTCGAAACAGCTTGAACGTTCCTTTAAAAAACAAGGCATCAACATAATGACCGGCGTTAAGCTCGACACGATGAAAAAGTCGAAAAATTCCGTTAAGGTTTCCGGCAAAGATGCGAAAGGGAAAGATGTTCAGCTCGAAGCCGAAATGATCCTCGTCGCGATAGGAAGAATGCCGTATCTGGAAAATCTTGGACTTGAGAATACAAAAGTCGTTGTTAACCCGCGGGGAACGATCAAGGTTAATGACTCGTTCGAAACCGACGAACCCGGCATTTATGCTATCGGAGATGTGATCGACACGGCATGGCTCGCGCATCTGGCGTCGAAAGAAGGAATTAACGTAGTTGAAAAGATCGCCGGCAAAAAGGTCGAGCCGATCAAAGCAAATCTTGTCCCGAACTGCACGTATTGCGACCCTGAGGTCGCATCCGTCGGCTTGACAGAAGCAAAAGCAAAAGAAGCCGGCTATGACGTAAAGGTCGGAAAATTCCCGTTCTCAGCATCCGGCAAGGCGCGAATTTTGGGTGAAACGGACGGTTTTATCAAGATCGTTGCGGAAAAGAAATACGATGAGGTTTTGGGAGTCCATATCATCGGACCGCACGCTACCGAATTGCTCGCAGAAGCCTGCGTAGCGATGGCGCTCGAAACAACCGCTGACGAATTGGGTCGCACTATTCACGCGCATCCGACGGTTAGCGAATCGATGATGGAAGCCGCCGAAGGCGTTCACGATCTAACGATTCATTTGTAATTCGCAAAGCGTTACAAAAAAAGAGCCCGGACGCGCGTCCGGGCTCTTTTTTATTGAATAAGGAAATCCAGCTTACGGCGCCGGCTGCATGCAGGTTGTGTTGTCGCCAAGCGCGAAATCTGCAACGTTGTCGCTCATCAAAACTCCGTCGCCCATCAGAACGCCATCGCTCATCAGAACTCCGTCGCTCATCAAAACTCCTTGAGAATTAACGTACGGAGTCGGCGAACCGCCCATCGCATTGGCGTTCATCACATTCGTACCGTCGGACATAAGAACACCGTTGTTTCGGATAACGCCCTGATAAAGCGTGAGCGATCCCGAGGTCCAGGTGGTCGACCGTGTGATCGAGCTTCCTGAAAATGGAGTCGAATCCGACATAAGCACGCCGTTTCCGTACATTTTCTGGTATTTCAGCATTAGATCGTTGCCGATAAGGAATCCAAAATTCGTAATTACTCCTTTACCCCAATAGGCAGTTTGACCTGCGATCAAGCTGCTTTGCGAAGTCGGCAAAGCGCCGTTGAGCATCGCCGCTCCGTTCGTCGTAGGAATCGTCGATTTCACTAGCCGGGCAAGCCTGACGGCTCCGTCAACGTTCAATTCTCCTGCTCCCTGTTCGAGCGTATTAAAATTTCTCAATGGCTGAGCAGAATACATCAGGATCGCTTTTACCAGATTCGGCGTAAGATTCGGATTTGTTTGAATCAACAGCGAAGCCGCTCCGGCGACGATCGGTGCCGCCATTGACGTTCCGCTGAGATACATGACCTTGTCCTTCGCATTAGTCGCGTTTCCGGTCGCAAGTTGAGGATATTGCTGGATCAGCGTATTTGTCGTGGTGCTGCGCGCGCCGATAAGCTTATTGCCGGGCGCTACCAGATCGGGTTTGATCAGATTGTCATATTTTCGCGCGCCATTCGTAAGCGTGCGGTAACCGCGCGTTGGTCCGCGCGAACTGAAGGTGGCGACGGTATCGTCAGAACGAAAGTTCGTTCCGAAAGTGTTTGCAGCGCCGACCGTGATGACCGACGGTTCGATTCCCGGCGAGCTGATTCCGCCGTAGATCTTCTGCCCGTTTTGATCCTTGCCGTAGTTTCCGGCAGATGCAACTACGACAATTCCCGCATTGACCGCGCGCCGCGCAGCCTGGCAAAGAGGGTCATTTAGATAGCTGTCGCGCGGTCCGGCGCCGAGACTCATGTTGATGACACGAATATTCCACCAATTATTTAGCTTTTGCTGAACAGCCCAATCAAGCGCCGCGATCGCATAGCTGATGCTGCCTTTTCCATCGTTTTTCAGAGCTCTAAGACTAATGATCTGTGCTCCGGCGGCAATTCCCTGATATGTCCCGTTGCCCAGCGTAAATTGACCGCCGAGCATTGAAGCAACGTGGGTTCCGTGTCCGTAGTTGTCGTTGGTCGTTCCCTGACCGGTAAAATCGTATTTCCAAACTTTGCTGCCGACGCCTTCCCACTGCATCAGCGTATGGGTTGAATCGACACCGCTGTCGATAACAGCGATCGTTTGATTTCCCGCATCAAGCCATGTCGAAGGGTTGGTGTCGCCCGCATCATAAATTCCCTGATTATAATAACCCGTCGTGCTTTGCAGATGTCCCGCGCCCGACGTGTCGCGGTCGGGCGAGATATATTCGATCTCATCCATCTGCGCGAGTTCGCGAACTTTTGACAGCGGAAGTTCCGCTGAAACCAACCCGAGGTTCTTAAAAGCGCGTTTCAGATCGCCGCCGTTTTCCTTCAAACGATCTTCGACCGTTCCGACCTTTTCTTCGTTCTTGCTGACCTCTTCGCGAAACAGCGATCTTTTCGCCCGTTCCGAAAGATCATTGCCGAACATCTCATTAAGCGGTGTTTCAGCCTTTAACTGAATGATCACTTTTTGAGTTTCGTCGCTTCTAAAACCGTAGTTAAGCTCATCGCTTTTTTCTTCAAGATCGGGGGCTATTTTGTTTTTAATGAACTGATTCTCAACGGTTCCCGCGGTTTCGACGGCTAGTTCAGCTTTCGCCGACTGCTTCATCAATTGCGCCGCACCGGAAAGAGCAAATGTATGAATCACTATCCCGGCAAGGACGATAGCGCTTAATGCTTGGGAGATTTTAATGGATTTCATTTTGTTAAAACTTCTCTCTAATTTTGACGCGACCAAAATCGCTGGTCGGGCACATCACCATTCGCAAAAGACGTGCCAGATGAAGGGTTTATGATTCGGGCAATGAAAATGGCGGTTTTGAGAGAAAGTCTCTAAGTCGCTAGAGGTTTGGTTCGATCAGTTTGACCGGTTGAAGCTATTTTATTAATTCAAGATGACCGGAAGTTTCGAAGGAAAGATTATCGGATGAGTCAATTAAAGATCTTCAGAGAAAAACCGGTCGCATCTTTACGGAAATTCGCGAATCGACATTTACGATCAGCGGTTATACATCTTTCCTGTTGTCCCAAAAGCTGGTTTTGCGTGGTTTCCACGGATTTTTTTCGCTATGTTCGATCTGCCGTGAACGAAGTTTCAGCTCCACTTCCTTTTGCGCTCGCCTCTGTTCTCCGGTTAACGGCGGCGTGCCGCGGTCGCCCCAGTAAAACTTCACGGTAATAAACGCCAGGACAAATACGCCGACGGCGGTGAGCAGCAAAACTATCAGGATCATCAAAGTAAATGGGGTCATAAAATTAATCTAACAACTTTGCTTGAATTGAAAAAGGCGGGCGATCGTTTGATCAATGTGATTTTTACGGGCGTTTTCTTTATAATCGTTTTCTTTATGGCAAACAAACAGACATCCTACCCGCGCAGCAAGATCAAGATTCTGCTCCTCGAAAACATTTCGGAGTCCGCAGTGTCGGGATTTACAGAAAACGGTTATACCGAGATCAAACGGGTTTCCGGCGCACTCAGCGAAGACGAATTGATCTCTGAGATCAAGGACGCACACATCGTGGGAATCCGTTCAAAGACCCGGCTTAGTGAAAACGTTCTCGCGGCAGCAGAGAAATTGCTCGCGATAGGCGCGTTTTGTATCGGAACAAATCAGATCGACCTGAAAGCGGCAATGCACAGAGGGATCGCTGCTTTCAACGCACCATATTCAAACACGCGGTCGGTTGCCGAACTGGTTTTGGGTCTGTGCGTAATGCTGATCCGGAAAATCCCCGATAAAAATGCCGCAGCTCACAAAGGGATCTGGCTGAAAGATGCGAAAGGTTCATTTGAACTTCGCGGAAAAACACTCGGAATTATTGGCTACGGCAATATCGGTTCGCAGGTTTCTTCTCTGGCAGAAGCGTTTGGAATGGAGGTCGTCTATTTCGATGTCGCCTCAAAACTGCAGCGCGGTAATGTAAAGCAAATGCTGTCTTTGAAGGAAGTTTTGAACGTTTCCGACATAATCACGCTTCACGTACCGTCCGATGACGCGACGCGAAACTTGATCTCCGGTCCTGAATTTAAGCAGATGAAACCGGGTGCGATCTTAATAAATTATTCTCGCGGCGATGTTGTCGATCTTGATGCTCTCAAAGAAAACCTCGAATCGGGAAAAATCGGCGGTGCCGCGATCGACGTGTACCCGGAAGAGCCGGAAAAAAACGGCGACCGGTTCGAATGCGGATTGCAGAATCTTTCGAACGTGATTTTAACGCCGCATATTGGCGGGTCAACGGAGGAAGCTCAGAAAAACATCGGGCACGATGTTACCGCTAAACTTATTGCATATTTAGAGTTAGGTTCTTCGCACGGATCTTTGACCGTTCCCGATGTCACGCTGCCGCAAGCCGTTGGAACACACAGAATACTGCATATTCACAAAAATATTCCCGGCGTTCTGGGCGAAATAAATACGAAGCTTTCCGCGAAAAACATCAATATATTAGGACAGTTTCTAAAAACGAACGAAGAGATCGGATACGTTATTCTGGACGTCGACCGTCAGCTTTCTAAAGAGGCGTTCGAAATCATGAGAGAAGTTAAGGGAACGATTAAAACCCGGATGGTTTATTGATAAAACTAGTTTTGTGAAGCTAAGCGCTCGGCGATCAGTTTGTAAACCTGAAAATTATAAACTAGTCCGATATGCGTGCCGGTGACTTCAAAGTTATTGTCGGAAAACCGGGAAATGCATTTTTTCCAATCGACGATTCCGTCCGATTTTGTATAGATCGCCGTTTGCTTCAAACCTTTCGGCAGAAAATTTTGCAAGGCAGAAACCGCACTGCAATCGCAATGACCGGTGTAACAATGCGGAAAATCGGTCTTGTCGGTGTTTTTGAAGATCCGTGTTCTGATACGATGCGAAAGCTCCAAAACCTTCGGATGTGATGAGACGCCGCGAAACGGCGACGCCAGTGTAATTACCGACGCGATCGAATCTCTTTTCTGCGTCGCCGCCGATCTCGACAAAACTCCGCCTAAGCTATGCCCGATCAAATTTACCTTTTGACCCGTCTCATTTTTAGCAATTCCGATCGTTTCCAGTAATTTTTCCGACAAACTGTTCAAACAATCCGCATTCCAGCCGATGTTCGACATGTACGGCTTATACCCGATCCGACCCAGCCAAAGGTATAATTCGTACAAATAAATGTCGGAGCCGAGAAATCCGGGAACTACGATCACCGGTTCGCCGTTTCCGTGCGGAATTCCGAAACCATAATAAACAGGCGATAAATGCAGAAGTGTCCAGTCAACTCCGACAAGCGACTCAAACATCAGCGGAAGCGCGGATTCACGGATCTCCTTATCAAATCCGGTAAACGCTTCTAATTCGCCTTCTAAAATATCCATTTATGATCGTTTTAATTTACTTATGCCGCGGCGCTTGCCGGCTGTGTTTCCATGTTTTCAGCCGTCGCGAGCAGATCGTCAAAGACCCGATCCACCAATTCCTTAAACGTCTCAACATCCGACATCGCCTGTGCATCGGAGGAAAAACCGAAGTACAGCGTTTGATTATAACTGAAGATAGCGCATCCAAGCCCTAATCCGTACCCGATCGGCACGTACGGATAATGCGAAAGTAATTTTTTGCCAACAAGATATAACGGAATCTGCGGTCCCGGAACGTTCGTTGCGACCATATTAAACGGCGGGATCGGAGTGTCTGCAAGCGCTCCGATGACCGATTGGAGCGGAGCCGGCATCATTCCGTAAAGCGCGCCGAAAACCCCCAAACCTTCTGCCAGCTTTGCTTCTTTCATTAAAGCAGTCTTTCGATTTACCGCCGAAAATCTTTCCGTCAATGTTTCAACGTCGAGCGGAATTTCGACCGGTAAGATCGAAATAAGATTTCCGAGCGCGCCGCGTTGTTCTTTCTGCCGCAAACTGACCGGAACCATAAAACGAACTATACGATCATTGAGCTTTTGCCCGTGAATCTGCGCATACCGCGCAACGGCTTCGCTCAAAACCGTTAATACAACGTCGTTTACCGTTCCGCCGAGAATATTCTTTATTTTGCGCGCTTCAGCAAACGAAAATTCGCTCCACGCCAGCCGGCGTTCGCCTGAACACGCTCCGTTAAACGGCAAAAGCGGCGGCGGTGCAGAGATTGCCGGAAGCACATCGGCAATTTGCGGAAGTTTTTCCGCCGTTTGCGGATTGAACATCGCCTGCGTCAAATACAGCATTCCCGCCTGCATTTCCATAAAACGGCTCATTCCTTCCTGCATAGAACCTAGAACCGAATCGAGAAAAGCGCGCGTCGGGTCATTTTTCGGCAGCGGCGGTTCGTTTTCCGGCGCAGGCGGCGCTTTTGTACCTTCAGGTGTTATGTCGAAAAGAATTTTTATTAGATCGACTCCTGAAATTCCGTCGACCATGCAGTGATGAACCTTTGCGACAAGTGCCGATCCGCCGCTTTCAAGTTCATTTACAAGATGAAGTTCCCAGAGAGGTTTGTTCCTCTCCAGAACGCTGCTCATGATTTCACCCGCGATCTCGATCAATTTTTTTTGATCGACCGGCTTTTCGCTTGTTATCTCAAAAATATGTTTCCCGATCTCGAAGTCTTGATCTTGTTCCCACGTTGGATGCCCTAAATTAAAAGGGTCGGGAACAACTTTTTGAAGATATCTAGGGATTAAATGAAGTCTTTCGGAAATATGTTTTTTTAGGTCTTTAAATGTGATCTTTCCTTCAAAGACACTGGTGCTGCCGATATGAAGCGGACATTCCTTCTTCTCTAAATACAGAAAAGCCGAATCAAGCGAAGACAATCTGCGGTTTAATTCGGGCTTTTTCATAACGTCAAGATTTGGCTTTGTGAGCTTAGTTAGATCATTATTGCTCGGTGAATCCGGTAACGTCGTAAGACATTATTATCAGATCGTGAGTTCGGTCGTTGCGGTCGATCACACAATCTGCGAGCAGTGCTTCGATCTTAAAACCAAGCTTTTCGAAAACCTGCACAGCGCCGGTTTGTCCCGCCGCCATTCGTGCCATCACTTTTCGAAGATTTAGTTCGCTCGCAAATGCGAAAAGCTCACCGGCGAGAATATTTCCCAACCCTTTTCCGCGAACTTCCGGCGCGAGCAATAAGATAATTCCGCCGAGGTGACGCGTCCAAACCTGTTCTTCGTGCAGCAGACTGCCGTGCCCGACAAGCTTTCCGTCTTTTTCGATCAAGATCGTGCGCAGGTTTCCGTCGTTGATTCTTCTGATCCAGTCGTCAACCGCACGCTCTTCCGTGATATCGACAGCCAAAAAAAGAAGGTCGTCTTCCGGAAGCGACTTTGCAAAGTCGAGCATCGCCTGCTTGTCATCCGCCGTCATCAACCGGAGTTTGAACTCTGTGCCGCCGATCTTTGTCGTCCAGGGATAAGAGCGTTTAGATTTGGTTTGTGTGACCATTTATTCTATTTTTTGTCGCTCGGCGAACCAAACAGTGGCAGCTGCATTGCGACGTCCATCCAGCGTTTCTGGATCTCAACATAACTCGTCATGGTAGCCTGAGCAAAATCTGCAATTGCATTTGCCGGCGACGAATCATCGAGCTTTAATCCTTCCTTCATCATTTTCATCATTTGCGCATTTTGCTGCGCGGCAAAGTCGAGCCACGACATGCGCATTTTGATCAATGTTTGAAGCCCGTTACCGGCAGTTTCCTGAACGGTCGACAGTACGTTTGGATCCGAAAGATTGGCGCCCGAACGCATCGCTTTCATCAATTGATCGCCTTGCTCGATCGCCATCGACGACCATTGTTTCTGCGCTTCGATAAAGCTTTCCGCGGACTGTTTCGCCCAGTTTGCCAGAGCGTCGGACGGAGCGCTGTTCGCCATTCCGGTAATTTCCGAAACCGTCTTAAAAACCAGCGCGTTTTGCCGGGAAACGATTTCAAGCCACATCTTTTGCGCTTCGATCAATTGATCGACGATCGTTCGTGCCCAGTCTGACGAAACCTCCGGACTCGGCGGCGACGAACTCCTGGAACTCGACGACGGTTCGGCAACCTTCTTCGCGGATCGTTTCGCTTTCGGCGTTGTTTTTGATTCCGACTTTTTCTCCGCAGTTTTCTTAGCCTTCACGGGTTTTTTCTTCGTTTCTGCCATGATGTTTTATGTATGTTGGGAAAATTTGTAATTAGAATATAAAAGAGTCCGCGGTCTGTTACAACCGCGGACTCGCCCCATCAACCGATTATTTAGCAGCTGATTTAGTCTGAGGGGTAAAATTCTCAACTGTTCTTTCTATGTTTCCGATCATCCCTTTGCCCATGTCCATGATCTCTTTCTGCATCGGCAGTTCCATTTTCGCAGTTGCGTTAATTAACGATTCGCCGGCTTGACCAAAAAGTTTGATCCAGTCCTGACGGATCTGCGAAGTTGCATCCCAGTAGTTTTTTGCTACTTTGAGAGCTTCGTAATTTGCATCGTAACCTGCTTTGTACATTCCCTGAACATAACTTTCCGTAACTTCCGCAGTTTGCACTGCACCTTTAAGTGCTGTTTTTGCAGAGTTTTGCGTTAAATCCATTGCCGTTTCCATGATTTCTGTAACGTCTGTTTTCTTTGTGTTTGCCATGATCAACTTCTCCTTCGAAAATTTTTCTAAATATTGCTTTTTTATTTGAACTGCTAAAAGTTTTGCCGTTCTATGTAAACGAGACTATCGCAGAAAAAATCATCTGTCAACTTATCTCTTCGCATTTGCGAGATGAAATGATCGAATTTCCGTAAGAGCTCGCTCACTGCTGATGTTTCGTTATGTTGTACCGCAATTTCTTCACTACAAATTACGGGTTGGGCGTTTGTTCCGCGTAAGAATTTGACTCGCAGATGCGATAAACAGACATCGATCGAATTTGACCCTAGAAATTCGGTTCGAGTAATTGAGAAAACGTGTTAGCATTATTTTATTATGGCTAAGTCGAAATCTGATAAAGACTCTGAAGACGTGCTAACGATCAAGCGTTACGGCAATCGTCGACTTTACAATACAGAAACAAAATCCTATGTAAATTACGGCGATCTTTCGGAGATCGTTAGGACGGGAACGGATATAAGGGTAATTGATTCCAAAACAAAAGAAGATGTAACTAAAGCGGTCTTGATACAGCTCATTTTGGAAGAAGAGAAAAACGATAAGACGGTATTACCGACCGAGTTTTTATTTCAAATTTTGCGAACGCGAGAAGA
Organism: Pyrinomonadaceae bacterium; assembly: GCA_026129865.1. Classification (GTDB taxonomy): domain Bacteria; phylum Acidobacteriota; class Blastocatellia; order Pyrinomonadales; family Pyrinomonadaceae; genus JAHCHG01. The sequence goes on along the minus strand of JAHCHG010000007.1, from coordinate 74,691 downwards.
GTCTTTGCAGGAATTTTTCAGAACGCATCTATCAGCAAGTTTCAACGCATATCTAAAGACCAAGGAAGAATTCGACAACCGATTTCGAAGTATTTTGGAAATGGCAGTTACTGCGCCTCAAATGTGGGAAAAGGTAATTCCCGGCGCCGAGGTTATGCGGGAAATTATGACAGGAAAGAAACCGGAAAAGGACGAAGAATAAGAAAAGCAGTGTAGGAATTCCACTTTTCTTATTCTTCGCAAATCTCATCATATGCGCAACGGCATGACTATGTATTTGTAGTTGTAATTAGAATCGCCCGCAATATTCATCTGTGTTTGAGCGTTTCCGTCCTTAAATTCGAATGCGATTTGAAGTCTTCCGCCGTCTTTTACGCGAACGGTTTCGCCGTCGACTTCTTTTTCGACTTCCTCATTTTCGCCTGCGGTTGCTGTCGCAACGTTTAGAAATTCCTGTAGATACTGCGAATTGAACCCGATCTCAACATCATCGCCGGCGAAATTTGCCGGGACTACTTCGTGAGCTTCACCTTCCTCTGCACTTTGCGCGGCGATCGCGATCTCGCCGGACTTAATCGTTAAGCGGACCGAACGCGTCCGTTCGTCTGCAAGCAGTGCGACACGCCGGATCGCATTCTTCATTTCCTCCGCGTCAAAAGTAACGACCTTGTCATTGTCTTTCGGTATGACCATTTCATAATTTGGAAAAGTTCCGGAAAGTTTTCGGGAAATCAGCAGGCGACCTTCAACTTCGAAATAAATATGATTATCATCTTCGCCAAAACTGATGTCGCCGCTTGAATCTCTTGCGATCTTTGTAAGTTCCATCAAAGCCTTTTTTGGAATTAACGAATCGACTTTCTCGCTCGGATCGGTAGAAACCTCGCGTTCGATAAACGCCAGGCGGTGACCATCAGTCGTTACCATTCGAGCTAAACCGTTGTCGATCATAAATTTAGCTCCAGAAAGCGTAAAGCGTGATTGTTCGTTTGTAATGGCAAAGCTGGTGTTTTGAATAAAATGATTAAAAATTTCAGCAGAGATCTTAAGCGGAGCGCTCTTGAATGTCGGAACTTCCGGAAATTGTTCACGGCTTACGCCGGCAAGGCGGAATTTCGATTTTCCGGAATCGAGACTGACCCAATCGTTATCGTCTTTTTTGAAATGAAGGTCTGAATCTTCCAGCAATCTTACAATATCAAACAGCTTTCTTGCCTGCAGACAGATCGAACCGCCCGTTTTGATATCGGCTTCTACCTCGCAGCGGATCGTTACATCGAGGTCCGTTCCGACGATTCGGATCGTGTTTTCGCCAATCGATTCGATCAGAATATTCGACAAAACCGGAATAGTGCTTTTCTTTTCAACAATTCCCTGCACAAACCCGAGTTCATCTTTCAAAGCGCTTTGCTTGATTACAAATTCCATCTAAATTCTCCTAATTTTATTTCCCGAATATTAACCGATTTATCCTATTTTATCTATCTTCCATGTCCCGTTCTCTATCTTTTCAATAAGGAAAACCGACACGACAAAAACCTTCTCAGGATCGTTACTTTCATTGACGTAATCGGCTGAATATTTATATCTGATGACCGCTTCGTCGAGGTCGTCATTTTCGACGTTCTCACGCACGGATTCCCAAATTTCCGTAACATCTTTTTCCAGATCAACTTCCGTCTTCAATTTTTCCGTCGTAACGGCGTCGACAGCTAATTTGGTAACTTTTTCGTTGACGGTTTCTTTTTCAAACGATATCGAAACGGTTTTACCTGAACTCAAACTAACGGTTTTCTCTTTTTCTCCCGTCTGACAGCCGGAAAGCAGAACTCCAAAAACTACAGTCAAACTTATTAAAAATATTCTCATTCGTATAAGACCAAACGAAGCTGATCAAGGATGCTTTTTATAAAATAAAGATAAATAATTTATATTTTTCTAGTAGTACTAGTAGGTCATGTGGAAATGTGGAAAACCGCATAAAATCGACGTTTTCATTGATCTTTTCCGTCCACAGCCGACGTTGAAATTGTTGTTAATAATCTTTTCGATTTGTGGATAAACTTTTCTATATCTCGTTATTTTGATTTTCCACCTGTCCGGTTTACGTCTTGTTGTGGAAATGTGGAAAATTAATGATCATTTGTTGTCATCCTCTCGACAAAACCGTTTCTTGATTGTAGCGACGCTGCGGAAAACTTTTTTACAGCAAAACCGTTCAAGACCTTTTCTAACCGCAAAGTTCGTCGATAAATTCGCTGACCGACCTGTGCAAAACTCTGTCGTCTTTTATCAGGTTATCGATCTTCTCAACCGAATGCATTACGGTAGTATGATGCTTTCCGCCAAAAGCTTTCCCGATTTCCGGAAAGCTGTGTTTTGTTAATCGTTTACAGAGATACATCGCTATCTGGCGCGGTACGGCGATCTGTCTCGAATTATTCTTAGACTTTATCTCTTCAAATGTCAGATCGTATTTCGACGCGACTATTTTGGCGATTCTCTCGATCGAAATGCCGTCCGGCTGGTCGCTGTCGATTATGTTCCGCATTGCGTCCTGAGCAAGCATTTTTGAGATCGGAACGCCGCGCAGCGACGAAATAGCAACGAGCCGAACAAGCGAACCTTCTAGTTCGCGAATGTTGCTTTTAACCTTGGTCGCCATATAAAAAGCTATTTCATCCGGCAAATGCACGCCGTCCAGATCGGCTTTTCGTTTCAGAATGGCTACTTTAGTTTCGAGATCAGGCGGTTCGATATCCGCGATCAAACCCCATTCGAAACGCGAATGAAGCCGCTCTTCTAATGTCGGAATTTCCCTCGGAGGGCAGTCGGAAGTAATTACTATCTGCTTTTGATCGTTGTGGAGCGCGTTAAACGTATGGAAAAACTCTTCCTGTGTTCTTTCCTTTCCGGCAAGAAATTGTATGTCGTCCATTAAAAGTACATCGATAGAACGATATTTTTCGCGAAATGTCTGCGTTTTGTCGTAACGGATCGCATTTATCAGTTCGTTCATAAATTTCTCAGAAGAAATATATGCGACGCGAAGATGACGGTTTCGCTCTTTTATCGCATGCCCGGCTGCATGCATCAAATGTGTTTTTCCTAAACCGACTCCGCCGTAAATATACATCGGGTTATAGGTCTTTCCCGGTGCTTCGACAACAGCAAGAGTTGCGGCATGCGCAAATTGATTGCACGATCCGACAACAAATTTTTCAAACGTATATTTTGAATTGAGCGAATTTTCGATCGGTTCGATATCTACGAAATTGGTCGAATTATTTCGCGGCAGACTCTCATTCTTTGAATTTTGCGGAACCCGCGCGTTTCCGCCGTGAAAATTCAATGAGCCCGGTTCATCAAAGAAATCCTGGTCCTCATCGTCCGCAGCGGCTTCAAGGCTTGAGTCCTGTTCCTCGATCGTCCAGTCGAGATTGAAATTTCTCAGATCGAGATCCTTCATTGTTTGCGAAATTAGATCAGCATAATATGTGCTGACCCAATTTTTGGTTATGTGGCTCGCGCGAAGTTTCAGAGTCTTCTCGTTCTCGTCAAAACCTTCAAACTTAATGGGTCGAAACCAAGCGTCAAAGATCTGCTTGTTTAGGCGCTTTTCGACCGACTCAAGAAACAGATTCCAAACGTTTACTTCCGCACGTTTTCCTTCCAACGATTCCATAAAATCTCCAGCGAATTTTGTATAAATTTTTTCAGTAACCTTTAAGCAATCCGACAAAAATGATACTTCAAAAATGCCTTAGAGAATTACTTTCGAAAATCTCCGACAAACCTTTCTGTTTTGGTAAGTTTAGAGGTTTCTTACAGCAGCAGAAATAAAGTTATCCACAGAGTTTTCCACAACACTGTGGAAACTTGCTTAAAAGTTAAAGTAACACTTGAAGTCTAATGTTTTCAACTATTTACGAGAACTAAACAGACTTGAAACGGGACACAGAGTATCAAAGAAAACCGTTCAATGCAAGAGAATTCCACAGGTTTTTTTCGGACCTGAATCGATTCGCATAAAGGCTTTTTTCAACAAAGGTTTGGGAGGAAAAATTGATATGCTAGACTCAAGAATCAGACGAAAAGTGAAAGAAAAGAATGGCAAAAAGGGCGAAAAAAAATCACCTCGAAAATCAAGGTTCATATAAGCCAATTGCAGCAAAAAATTTCGAGCTGAATTCGTTCATAAAAGATCTCCGGGAAAAGGTCGCAGACCTGATATATATCAGCGAAACAGACGCGCCGATCGAACCTGTTTTTTTTGTACTTCCCGACGATAATTCGATCGAAAATTTTTTGGCGAACGAATCTGGCTCGGCAATCGGATCGGTTGATATTCGAAACGTTGAAACATTTTTCGGTCGTCTGACGAGCGAAAAAGAATGGTTTCGCGAAGAGGAATCAAAACGGGCGAAACAGTTCGCGGAACTTCAGAAGTTCCTGGAGCAAAACTTATACAAGATCAGGGTTTATCGGGTCGGAAAGGTGAAAATAGATATCTACGTTTTAGGTGTTTTTACCGACAGCGAAATTTGCGGAATCAAAACTTTCGCTGTTGAGACATAAAAAATCGGGCGCACCGTTTGAAAACGCCCGATTTGTTAATTCATTGCCGATAATCAAGCCTAATTTCCGCTCAAACGGCTTCCGCCGGAAATGTTTTTGATCAGTTCTTTAGGATTTCCCGAATAATTAACACGGCTTGCGCCCGAAAGATCTACGGACAACTTTTCCAAAGCTTTTACCGAAGCCTTGCTGGCGCCGCTTGCATCGACCGAAACAACTGCCGAATCGATCATCGACGTGTCCGCCTGACTCGCACCGCTGAGATCAAGCGACAGGTCTCTGACCACACCAGTTCCTGATATTTTTGCGGCACCGCTAAGTTCCGCATGAAGTTTGTCCGCACGAAATTCAATTAATTTCACAGACGCCGCGCCCGAGGCGTCGACAGCCTGTATGTCAGGTGCGGTTATCTTCACGACGATCTTGCTGTCGGAAGCAATTCGCTTGTTCGTCGAGATTTCGAGCCGGTCGCCGCTGTTTTCAAGTTCGATATACTGCAAAAGATTTTCGTCTGCGATCACCTCAACATCGGTCGATTCTCCGTTGGTCATCTCGACCTCAAAAATTCCGCCAACGTCGATTCCATTAAAATTTTTAACGATTCGTTTTTCAGCAATCGTGTTGCCGTTTCCTTTCACCGAGCGTGAGAAAAATGAGAAATTCGGGACAAATTTACCGAAAGTAAAAAGTCCGCTAAAAGATATTCCGATCGCCAACGCGACTAAAAAAACGATGATTCCAATTTTTTTCATTTCCTGATTCTCTCCGGTTAAAAAATAAAAGTCATAACCGAGAACGAGTTTGATTTATTGAAAGTTCGATAAAAATTGGATTTCGGGCGTGCTAAGTGAATGGCGACGAATCAACGACCTATTTGCCGCTCCAGAAATAGAACTGGATCGCCTGTATTATTCCGATCGCAAGACCGAAGCCCGCGCCGAAAAGTTCTATCGTTCGCAGATGTTCCTTTGCAACGGAAAGCACAAGATTTTCGAGTTTTTCCGCCGGATAATGCTTAATTTTTTCTTCAACGACACCACCGACGTCAAATTCCTTTATTGCTTCGGGAAGCTTTTCTTTCGCGGCTGCAATGATCGTATCGGTCAATGAAACGCCGGCGGCGCGAACTTTTTCTTCCGAAATATGATCCGACAATTTTCCGATCGGAGCGGCAAGAAGTCCGTCGATCTGATCAGCGAGAACGGAATTGATTATATTTGAAGTTTCTTCGCGATTTAATACGTTAAGCAAACCTTTTGAAAGCATTAATTTTAGCTTTTCTTCGGCTTCGGGATGAACGGTATGAAGAATCGCGCTGACGCTGTGCGGACGAAGCTTTTCAAGGGTTTCCGAAGCGTAAGACACGATCGAATCGATCATTTGATCGCCGCGCAGAACGGATAAAATTCCGCGCGTGACCTGTTCTTTGAGACTGGAAAGCTGTTCGGGAGCGATCTTTCCCGCAATTTCCGGAAGCGGTCGGGAAAGCGCACCGTCGATCGCAGAGTTTAAAAAGCCGCGCGCTTCCTGGGCGAAAAAATCGCCGCGCAGCGTTTCTTCGACGCGTTTCGGAAGACTTTCATTTACAAGATCGTCCACTTCTTTGAGCAAATTTTCACGCGAGACGAAAATTCGTTTAAAGAACGGCAGCTGTTCATAATAATCATGAACTTCGTGTTTGATCATCGCGCTGATCTGATTTCGCGTCCGCTCAGCCGTTGCAAGTTCGGCAAGGCGATGAACGATCGGTTCGATCTGTTCCTCGGCTTTTTCCTTTAAAAGATCGACCGCGTCGTTTGTAAATAAATCGCCGAGCGGCGTCACCGTATCTGCAAGATCGTCAACGCGGCTGCTGATAAATGTGCGAATCTTGTTTTCGAATTCCGGTTCGTAAATGATTGATCGCACCCGATTTTCAATGATCGAAACAATTTCGCGAAAAGTTTCGTCGTCAACCGTTTCGTTCACGCGCCGGGACAAAACCTCATCCACGCGCCGTTCGACAAACCCGCGGATCGTTTCGAAAGTCTCTTCATTTGCAAGAACGTTTTCAATATGAGAAGCGATCTTTATCTGCAAAGTCGAAATTGCATCGAGCACCGGTTCACGAAGATTTGCCGGCAATGTTTCCACGATCGACGGATAACTTTGAGAAAGAAGGTCTTCTGTATAAGAATCCACTACGTTTTGGATCTTTCTCTGCAGGAATTCTTTACCGAAAAGCTCCTCGATAATAGTTTCCTGCGAAACAAGCTCTTCGCCGACGGCTTTTCCGATCGCAGCTGCAAGCCGGTTTCGATGTCTCGGGATCATTCCCTGCGGAAAGATCGTAAGTCCAAAGATCTTCAGCGGTTTGCGCGGTCGAAAAAGCATTCGAACGGCGAGCCAGGCACCGGCATAGCCGTGAAACGTCGCAAAAATAATGAGCGACGCAAGCTGAAATCTGATGTCGGAAAAAACCGGCGCGAGGAAAGCGCTGATCGATTCAAAGAGTTGAGAGAAAAATTCCATTTATACTACTTAGCGGAAATTAAAGAGCACAAAGATTCCGTTCAAAAAACCTGAAAGCCTTTTGACCGAAGACAAAAATCCGAAAAATCCTTCAGCCACTGATAATCTGCGCTGTAGTTTTTCCACTGTTCGTCTTCATCCTTGTAAAGTGTTCCGTCGTCAGGGTTTTCGGTTATGGTCAGGTCTGCAAAAATCCGCTTGTCCGGTTCGAGTTTCGGCAGGATCTCACCGCGAATTCGTTCGCCTATCTCGTTAACCGCGTCCTTTTCGACCTTAACTCCGGTGGCGTTGTAACTCATCTGGCGAAGGTTATTTTCGCTCAGAATATCGAAACTCTTGATGATTTCGAGCGCCGTCTTCCAATTCCATACGTTCGCTCTAAACTCAAAGTTTTCTGAACTTAGATCGATCAAAGTAAAGCTCATAAAAATTCTCCCTGTAAAAAATGCTAAACGCGCGGGCGGATAAGAGTCAATAAACTCCGCCGGATTTTTGTCCGGTTATTTTCGTTTAAGTATAATCGAGAAAAAATTTTGGCAATGGATATTTGCCGTCCGGCTGTTTATAATTTCGAATTTCGCAGGGAAAATTTTATTTATGACGAAACCAATTACATATTCAGACGCGGGAGTTTCGATCGACAATGCCAATCAAGCGGTTGCAAAGATCCGGGACTTTGCTAAATCGACCTTTAACGCACGAACGTTGACGGAGATCGGCAGTTTCGGCGGAATGTACGACGCTAAATTTGCCGAGATGAATTCGCCGATCCTTGTTGCTTCTGCGGACGGCGTGGGAACCAAGTTGAAGATCGCATTTCTTGCCGGAGTTCATAAAACCATCGGGCAAGATCTGGTAAATCACTGCGTGAACGATATTTTAGTTCAGGGCGCGCGACCGCTTTTCTTTTTGGATTATTTTGCGACCGGCGTGCTTTCACCGGAAATTACGGCAGATGTTGTGGAGGGAATTTCTATTGCCTGCAAGCAGAACAATTGTGTTCTTCTCGGCGGCGAAACGGCTGAAATGCCGGGTTTTTACGCCGACGGAGAATACGATCTGGCGGGATTTATCGTTGGGATCGTCGAACGCGACAAGGTTGTAGACGGAAAAGGCATAAAACCGGGCGATGTTTTGATCGGTTTGCCGTCAAACGGTCTGCATACGAACGGATATTCGCTGGCGCGAAAGCTTTTGTTCGAGGTCGGCGGGTTTGAAATAGATTCAAAGCTCGAAGAAACCGGCGAGACGATCGCGGAAACTCTCCTTAAACCGCATAGAAGCTATTACAAGCCGCTTGCGGTTTTGATCGATAAAAAGAAGTTAAAGGGTTTAGCACACATCACAGGCGGCGGATTTTTGGACAATATTCCGAGAATTTTACCTGAAAATGTCTCGGTCGAAATTGAACGCGGCTCGTGGACCGAACTGCCGATCTTCGGTTTAATGCAAAAGCTCGGAAACGTCGAGGACGACGAGATGTTTCGCGCGTTTAATATGGGAATCGGAATGGTTGTCGTCGTTTCGCCCGAAGATCTGATCGAGATCAAAAAACATCTCGATGACATAGATGAGCGTTATTTCGAGATCGGGAAAGTTGTCAGCGGAAAACAGGAAGTGCTCATTAAATGAGGATCGGAATATTAATTTCCGGACGAGGTTCGAATATGTCGGCGATTGCTCAGGCGGTCGCTGACGGCGTTATTCCCGATTCTCAGGTCGCAGTAGTGATAAGCGATAAAAGATCGGCAGCAGGATTGGAAAGAGCCAAAGAATTAGAATTAACGACTAAGTACATCCCGAGAATCGGTAAGTCGCGGGAAGAACATGACAGAGAGATAATTGCCGAACTTCGCGCCAATCAAGTTGAACTCGTTTGCCTTGCCGGTTATATGCGGCTTTTATCGGAGGATTTTATCAAAGCTTTTCCGAACAAGATCATAAACATTCACCCGAGTCTTTTACCCGCATTTCCCGGACTCGAAGCACAGAAACAGGCGATCGAATATGGGGTGAAGGTTTCCGGATGCACGGTCCATTTTGTCGATGAGCATCTCGATCACGGAGCGATAATTGCCCAGAAAGTTGTTGAAGTAAAAGACGACGACACGCCGGAATCGCTTTCAGCGCGGATTCTCGAACTTGAACACGCACTTTACGTGGAATCGGTAAAAAGAATTGTTGAAGGAAATTATAAGATCGTCGGACGAAAGATCATCGGAAGATCAGTTTAAAAAGATCTCCGGTTATTTCGCGGATCTTCAGTTTCGTGTCGCGCTCCTTTAAACCGAGCGAAATTACGAGAAAGAAGAAGAAAATAAACAGCGATCCGTAGACCAAAAACAAGATTAGAAGTCCGAGTAAAGCGTTTACCAAGTACATTTTGAATCAAACGAATAAACCTCAGGTTTGTGGCACAAATTTACTTTCGCTTCGATGGATAAAAGGATTTAGAGTTTTCCGAATTGAAGCGCCAAAGCTTTACCATTGAGAACCTTCCCGGTAACCGGTTGATAAATCGATGGATCACTCCGCTTTTACTTTACTGATTTTAGCGTTCGCTTAGACTTCGTGAGGAAAAGATCTTTCAGTGCACGGCTGATCTTTCGAATTAAGATACGGAATCTAAAGCCTAAAAAATCTATGTATGAACGCGTTTACCTTTGACATTAGTCGACCGTATCAATAAAATCTATGGTTTCACTTTTGAGTGAGGAGATCGACAATTATGCCAAAGAGAACTTTTCAGCCAAACAATCGCCGACGGGCAAAGAAACACGGGTTTCGCTCGCGCATGAAGACCAAATCGGGTCAGAACGTGATCAAACGCCGCAGAGCGAAGGGGCGCAAGAGATTAACGCCGTTTCACTATTAAACTTTCGGCTTCCGAAAGAAAATCGACTGCGTAAACCGCGCGAATTTCAGCATGTTTACGCAAAAGGAATTCGTATTGAAGGGCGTTTTATGACGGTGTTTTTTACGCCGTCGGAAACGTCTTTTCAGCGTTTGGGTATTACGGCTTCGAAAAAAGCTGTCGGAAACGCGGTTCAACGTAATCGTGCGAAACGGCTTTTGAGGGAAGTGTTTAGATTAAGCAAAGCAGAGCTTTCGCGGCTTGATAAAAATTACGATTGGGTGCTGAATGCGAGACGATATTTACTTAGATCAAAGGTAGATGAGCCGCTTGAAGAATTCCGGCAAATAATTGCGAAGGTTCAAAAACTGGAACTGAACAAAGGCGAAAGCCACAACGTAGGGTAAGCAAAATGAAGTTTTTGGTCATAGAATTTTTGCGGCTTTACAAAATGTGGGTCTCGCCTTTTTTGCCGCCGGCGTGCAGATTTACGCCGAGCTGTTCGACCTATGCAATGGAAGCGGTCGAAAAATACGGAATTTTCCACGGGATACTAAAGGGCTTTTGGCGATTGCTGCGCTGTCAGCCGTTTTGCAAAGGCGGGCACGACCCCGTGATATAGGTTTTCATAAATTAAATAATGGCAGAAACACAAAATAAAGAATCACAGTTTCGTTTCATGATCGCGGCAGCGCTTTCGATGGCGGTTTTATTCGGCTGGTCGTACTTGTTTCCAGGACCGGCACCGGAGCAGGCGAACACGAACGCAAACGTTTCCCAGGAAAATACGAATACCGCACCGGCACCGGTCGTTGCGGAAAACAAACCTGCCGAAACGCCCGCAACTCCTGTTGCTTCGACTCCCGATAATGTTCCTAATAAGGAAATTGCGATAAGTTCACCGCTTTTTGAAGTTAAACTCGATTCGAAAGGAGCCCTCGCAACAAGCTGGGTTCTATTGAAGAATGTTTCGGTCGAGGACACGAACGGCAAGAAACTCTATGCCGACGCTTCGCTTGACGGCGAGGGAAAACCGCTCGAACTTGTTGCGCCGGAAGCACTTAAGCGCGAACCGCGCGAAGTTCCGTTTCGGCTTGTAACCGGAGACGCGGCGGTCGACGCGGTGATCAACCAGCGCAATTACGAGGTTTCCGGCGACGAATCGTCGATAAACCTTGCGGGAAATGAAACGCGCCAGATAGATTTTACTCTTCGCGATGAAGCGCTCGGATTGGAAGTGGTCAAATCTTACACTTTTCAAGCGGACAGTTACCTGACCGATCTGAAAATAAAGGTTCTAAAGAATGGTCAGGTGGTTCCGACGACAAAACTTGCGATCGGTTCCAGCATCGGCGACCACGGCATCAATCATTACAATTTTTATCAAGTCGAACCGGAAGGCGTTGCAACGGTAAACGGTTCGAGCGAGCGGTTTCACGGAACTACAATTGTCGACGATCAGGAAACCGGCGTTACGCAGGTTCCCGGATCGGTCGACTGGGCGGGCGTCGGCGATACATATTTTGCGATGGCTGCCATCCCTTCGCAGCCGGGTCAGGGTTTGGAATATCGCGCGTCAAAATACGAGGTCGAAATAAATCCGGTTTTCACCGGAATATTTAGCTGGATAACAAGAAATCCTGAAACAAAACAGACACGGCATTTGATTTCGGCATTTGTACCGGTATCGGCAGACGGGGCTTCGACCAAGATCTACACCGGAACCAAAGATTATTTTGTTTTAAGCGCTTATAACAAGAAGATTACCGATGCCGTCGGTCGCCCGATCGATATTGAAGATTTTATCAATTACGGGTGGTTTTCATTCCTGACAAAACCATTGTCGGTGCCGATTCTGTATGCGCTGAATTTTCTCTACGGATTCACTTACAACTACGGTTGGTCGATCATCATTTTCACGCTCTTTTTCTATTCTTTGCTGTTTCCGCTGAGATGGTATCAATCGAAATCGTTCAAGAAAAGCGCGGCTAACGCGCCTAAAATGAAAGAATTGCAGGAAAAACTCAAAGCCCTGCAAAAGAAAGGCGTCCCGAACGACGATCCGCGCATGCGCGAGTTGCAGATGCAGCAGCTTAAGATGACAAAAGACGCGCTGCCGATCGGCGGATGTCTTCCGATGGTTTTGCAGTTTCCGCTTTTGATCGCCCTGTATATTACTGTCTCGGTTTCACTCGGGTTCCGACAGGCATCGTTCCTCTGGCTTCCCGATCTATCTGCCGGCGATCCGTGGCATATTTTGGAATTCGGCTTTGCATTTTCGATGATCCTTTCGATGAAATTCTCGCCGACATCAGCTCCGGTTACGCCGGAACAGCAAATGCAGCAGAAAATGATGACCTATCTGATGCCGGTTATGATGCTTTTTATTATGTGGAGCGCGCCTGCCGGGCTTCTTCTGTACTGGTTTGCGGGAAACATTGTCAGCTTCGTTCAGCAGCTGATCATTAATTATTACAACAAGACACCGGAAAATCCGGTTGAGTCTCCGGCGCCTGCGCTGACGAAATAGCCGATCGGATTAGGAAGGAAAAAGTTATGAAGGAAGTTTGCGAGAACGCGAAAGAGTTTTTAACGGCGATCGTTTCCGATATGAAACTGAATGTTTCGATCGTTGACGAATGGACCGACGAAGGTTGCGTGCTGAATTTTGATGGAGAGGATTCGTCGTATTTATTGAGCGAGAACGGCGAATTGCTCGATTCTTTCGAAACGATCCTTTTTCAGGTTTTCGGCAAGGATCTTGACCGCGAACACCGGTTTATTTGCGATGCCGACGGTTTTAGAAGATCGCGAAAAGCCGAACTCCAGGCGATGGCGCGTTTTGCCGCGCAGACCGTTCGCAAAAACGGTCTGCCGTTTACATTCGGCGTGTTGAATTCGACCGAACGGCGCGTTATTCACCTGACGCTTCAGCAGGAAGACGATCTTTCGACCGAATCGGTCGGCGACGGTCGCGAGCGCCGGCTTCAGGTTCGTCTAAAATAGTGCGGAATTTATGAGTGATACGATCGTAGCACTTGCAACGCCGACCGGGCGCAGCGGCATCGGTGTCATCCGTTTGAGCGGCGGCGGGTCGCTTGAAATACTTAAAAAACTCACGCTCGATAAAGATTTTTCGCCTCAGCCGCGTGCCGCGGTGCTTAAAAAGCTGTACGACCCGGAAAGCGCAGATGTCGTTGACGAAACGATCGTCACTTATTTTCAATCTCCACAATCGTTTACAGGCGAGGACGTGATCGAGATCAGCGGTCACGGTTCGCCGGTCGTTCTTCGAAGAATCATCGATCTATGCTTAAAATATGACGCCCGAATGGCAGAAGCCGGCGAGTTTTCCCTTCGTGCTCTGGCAAACGGTCAAATCGATCTAAGTCAGGCAGAGGCGATCCGGGACCTTATCGATGCGCAAACGGTTGCTTCAGCAAAACTGTCCGTGCGGCAGCTCGGCGGCGAGATCTCACATCGACTGCAGCCGATAAAAGATTCTCTTTTGGATATCATCGTTCTGCTTGAATCGGCTCTGGAATTTGTCGAAGACGATCTTCCCGACTATCAACGTGACAACGCTCTTAAAAGCCTAACCGCTATTTCAGACGATCTCGACAAAATGGCTTCGACGTTTAGCGCCGGAAAATTGATTCGCGAAGGTTTGCGAATCGCTCTCGTCGGTCGCCCCAATGTCGGTAAGTCAAGCCTGTTCAACGCTTTACTTGGACACGAGCGGGCTATCGTGACCGAGATCGCCGGAACCACGCGCGACCAGATCCACGAACGATTTACCGTGGACAACATCCCGATCTCGCTGATCGATACCGCCGGGCTGCGGGAAACCTCGGACACGGTTGAGAAGATCGGCGTCGAACGTTCACGTCGCACTATCGCCGATGCGGATCTCGTAGTTGTTATGCTGGATGGATCAACTGCTTTGGTTAAAGAAGATATAGAGATTTTGAGAGAAGTTTCTGCTTTTCCGCATTTGATAGCCGTTAACAAGATCGATCTCGTTTCGCAGATCGACCTTGCGCAGGTGACAAGTGAGTTTCCCGGTTCAAAAATCGTCCGGTTTTCCGCTAAAACGGAAGAAAATATTTCAACTTTGACCCATGCGCTTATCGAACCGTTTAACTTAGCCGAAGTAAACAACGCGGGATTTATTGTCTCCGACGCACGCCATCACGACCTTATTGTAAGGTCCGGGACAGAGATAGATCGCTCATATCATCTTTTGGCTGAAGGCGCGTCGGAAGAAATCGTCCTTATCGGGCTTCACAACGCCATCCGCTTTTTAGGACAGATCACCGGCGAGACGACAACCGAAGACATGCTTACGCAAATTTTCGCCACCTTTTGCATCGGAAAGTGACTGCTGATAAGCATCACAAAATAACCTAATACAATTATTCTGATATAAGCCCGTTCTATCGTTGTTTTGCTTCGTTTTAACAAACTCATTCTTATTGATGTCTCGTTTTAGTTTGCTGAAATTTGTATCTCTATTGTATTTTAGAGATACAAAAGCGTGTTTGAGATACAAGGTTGGCGAAATCATGTACATCCAGGCACATTGAGACACACTGAGGCACATCAGGGACCACAGATGCACCCAAAGGGATGAGTTCCAATATTAAAATAACTCGAATATGTCAGCGCTGTGGTGAAAGCTTTACGGCTCGCACAACTGTGACTAAATATTGCTCACACCGCTGTTCCTCGAAAGCCTACAAAGAAAGGGCGCGCAAGAAACTGGTTGAAAAGAGCACTGCCGAGACGGTGCATCAGATTTCTCAGAACATTGTTGAACTTCAGTCAAAAGACTTTTTGACCATCAACGAAGTTTGCGAGTTATTGAGTTTAAGCCGGCGAGTTGTCTCCCACGCGATAAATACGAAGAAGCTTCCGAGCGTTCGATTCGGCAGGCGTGTAGTTGTGCGTCGGAAAGACCTGGATTCACTGTTTATATAATGCTATGAGTAAAGTATTTTTGAGAGAGAAAAAAATTTCGAAGGGAAGAAAAAGCCTTTATTTAGATTTCTATCCACCGATCGTAAATCCCGACACAAGAAGACCGACAAGGCGGGAGCACTTAAAACTCTACATTTATGATCGACCGAAAACTGAGATTCAAAAAGAGCACAACAAAGAATCAAAGATGCTCGGAGAGTCTATCAGATCCCAGCGTCAACTGGACATTCAAAGCGGCTACTACGGTTTCCTTTCTTCGAGACACAGCAACATAAACTTCGTAAATTTCTTTGACGCGTTTGCAGAAACCAAAAGAGAGACAACTTCAAAAAGCAATTATGACAGCTATGTGTCTATTTCTAGATATTTAAGGTCGTTTGCCGGCGACAATTGCACGTGCGGAGATGTCGACGAAGCATTTTGTCGTGATTTTAGTGACTTCCTTCTTCGTCAGGAATCTATCTCGAACAATACTGCAGCAGCATATTTTGACAAGTTTAAATATGTTGTAAAAGAAGCATTTCTGCAGAAACTAATAAAAGAGAATCCAGCGGAAAATATCAGATCGATAAAGCTAGTCGATACTAAGCGTGAATTTTTGAGCTTGGATGAATTGAGAAAACTTGCGGAAACCCCGTTTCGTTATGAAGATCTTCGGCGAGCAAGTCTTTTTTCTGCATTAACCGGGCTTCGATACTCTGACATTGAGAAACTCACCTGGAAGGAGATTCAGAAGTCGGATAATAACAATTATTTTATTCGGTTTCGTCAAAAGAAGACTGGTGACAACGAAACGTTGCCCTTGTCTGCTGATGCATTAGAACAAATCGGTCCCCGCGGGTCGGAAAACGATCGAGTATTTGAAAATCTCAAGTATCATCAAACCAAGTTCATTTCTGATTGGGTAGAAGCGGCTGGGATAAACCGAAAAATTACTTTTCACTCTTTCAGGCATACTTTCGCAACGCTTCAGTTGTCCCTTGGAACTGATATTTACACGGTTTCGAAGCTGCTTGGTCACAAAAATTTACAAACAACTCAAGTCTACGCGAGGGTAATCGATGAACGAAAGCAACAAGCGGTAGACCGGATTAAGTTGAGTTAGAGGGGGAACTATCAAAATGGCGGTTAATTCCAAAAAGGTAGAGATTGAAGAAAAGCGGCGGCGCAGGAAAAAGGAATTGAAGGGTGAATTTCAGCAACACTTAAAGGAATATATGGACCTCTTTGGGGTGGATCTAAGTGGCTTGGAGAAAATTTCGGTGGAGTCGATTCCGCTTGATCTTGATGAAGAGAAATGGACAAATAAGAAGCTCGAAGAATTCGACACCGCTCAGCTTAAGATTCCTCAAGGCATGTATAAGGACAACGAAGTACTCGCCAATCGGTACCAAGAGCAATTCATGCGGTGCATCCAAGAGCTTTGTCCAGAAGTACTCAATGAACTGAGAGCACTCTCAACTAGCTTTCAAGGATTGTTTAATAATCCAGATGAAAGCGAATATGCAAAAAAAAGTTATTTAAGTTGTTTGAGAAGTATCGATTTCAAGCTTGTTCAGCCCTTTTTTTCCTTCCAGAATGTCCTGAACCGTGAACCTCGTTATCGTAGTGATTTCCTTTGGGGTAATTATCTGCCTTTGATCGCTCTCCTCAATGCGTGGCAATTGGTCGCGAAAGGCGACGATAAATCCAACATCATTGATGACGACGTCAAAGCATTTATTAAAGACCTTTCTTACATATGTGAATCGGTAGCGCGACATGTAAAAGATGTTTTTCAAAAAACAGCCGGGGATGAAGCTAGAATATTGCAGAATTTCATTGAACTTCAAGGAGGCTTGGTCAATTGGGCAATAAAGCATCATCTTTGTAAGGATTGGATAATTGAATATGGATATTATTTTCTATGGCAGTTTTACGACGAATCCGCGACATCAGCCGTGAATCTTGAGGTCAAGCGAGATTATAGACAATCTCTTGTCGGTCACATCTTCGAATTCAGAGAAAACGGTTGGCTCCCCGGTGAGGAGACTGCAGAAGCTTATCGAAGTCGGCTTAATACGCGATTTCAAGAAGAATTGGATAAATACTTTGATTTCACATCCAGAGATTTGGACTTAGAAAGTAGGAAAAACATAACTAAACCTCAAGACGTTAACCGGGTAAAATGGTTGGTGCGGAAAACCGTTCAAAACTGGACTGTCAGGCAGATTGTTGACGAAGCCTCCTATCTCAGAGACATACCTTATAGCGAAACGACGGTTTATACCGCTTTGAGAGATTTTCGTAAATACGGTTTACCGTCTCGTGGTAAGCAGTGCAAAAATCTTTTTCAAAAATAGACAAAGAAAAGTGCTGTCAAGATAAGTAAATCATCAATTACTATCGCTATGTCAAAACAAATAGCGAGGTAATTGCGATGGACATACTTACAATTAAACAAATAACAAAGGACGACATTCGAGATGTCGTCCAATCTGAACTCGAGCGCTTTTTTGAATCCTTCCATTCGGCAACAAAGCAAAAAAATGTTGACGAACTAGGAGGAATTGATCTTGCAATATCTGTAACAGGACTTGCAAAACCCACCATCTATTCAAAAGTTTCTCGTCGAGAAATTCCGCATTGCAAAAAAGGAAAACGCTTGTATTTCTCGCGTAGTGAACTCACCCAATGGATAGCTGCCGGGAAGCGCCGGACCCAATCCGAGATTGCGTCAGACGCAACAGAGTACACGCAAAAAAATTCGCGAGTGACCACCGCTACCAACGACAAGTCACTCGCAAACCAATAACAACCTTTTACCGCAAGTAAGCGGCGAAAGGTGGCGTAATTGTGTCTGATTGTAGATCAAGTATGAAAATCTTACAAGAAATAACTTTCAGACATGATTTTGCCCCTAAACGTAAATAAGGAGCAAGATGATGAAGAATAAAGGAAAAGCCGATGCGGCAAGCATCGGCGGAAAACGATTAAAAACATACCAACGTAACCAACCGCTTTATGCTTTTAATTTTAATAGAAACAAAGATTTAGGTCAATGTTTACGATGCCGATCGGATTATATGAAATTCGCCGTTAATGGCGTTTGTCAGGATTGTCAGCAGAAGGTTGAGTATATTGTTCGCGAGCATTCAAAATATACGCAGGCGAACACTCACGGACGGAGGTCAGTATGAGAGATTTCCACCGTGGTATCAATCTGGCGGCGATACGTGATGAAGCAGAGACGTTACTCAAGCCTTCAAGCGCGACCAACGCGCTCCCACACTCTGAGATTCTGAACACAATCATCGATACGCTCGGACCGATGGATTTCAAGGCAGCAGCTTCGTTGTCTCCAGAAGATACGCTTCCGCAGAAACATCTATTGGTGCTCTGCGTTAATGAACTTATAAGTAGAGTGAGAGAAAAAAATCTTGATCTTGCTCGCAAAGACGATTTCATTTTTGCTTTCAATGGAACCTACTGGAAGGAGCTCAACAAAAATACACTCGAACATTTTTTGGGGCGAGCTGCAGATCGTTTAGGGGTAAACTCTTTGGAGGCGCAGCACTATAAATTCAAAGCCGAGATGTACCGGCAATTTTTGACTTCTGCTCATTTCGATCCGATCAAGCCGCAAAAAGGAAGCGTTCTGATCAACCTGCAGAACGGCACTTTTGAAATCACAAAGAATAGCCAACGTCTTAGAGAATTTTGCGCGGGTGACTTTCTTACCTACCAACTTCCGTTCAGTTTTGACGAAGATGCCAGAAGCCCTACTTTTCATCGGTTCCTTGACCGAGTGTTACCTGAAAAGGAACTTCAGGACATCGTAGCGGAGTTTTTTGGCTATGTATTTACAACGGGTTTGAAAATGGAAAAGGCGCTGCTTTTATACGGTTCGGGAGCAAACGGCAAGAGTGTTCTTTTCGATATTCTCAATGCGCTAATCGGACAGGAGAATATTTCGAATTACTCTCTGTCAGATCTACTTCAAGAACATAATAGGGCGATGATCGCGCACAAACTCCTAAATTACGGCTCTGAAATAAATGCGACTAAGGCAAGGGATGAATTCAAAAATCTGGTGTCAACAGAACCGATTCAGGCGCGCTTGAAATACGCCAATCCTTTTATCATGCGAGATTACGCAAAACTTGCCTTCAACTGCAATGATCTTCCGAAGGATTTTGATCATTTGAACGCATACTTTAGGAGGTTACTGATCGTTCCGTTCAGAGTAACTATCCCTGAATCAGAGCAAGAAAAGGGTCTTGCTCGAACGATAATCGAAAATGAACTACCAGGCGTTTTTAACTGGATTCTTGCCGGATTACGCCGCTTGCTTCAGACGGAGAAGTTTACTGAGAGCGAGATCGTCAACGAAACGCTAGCAACCTACAGGCGTGAATCGGACAGCGTTGCAAATTTCATCTCGGAAAAATGCTACGTTCCAAGTGCGGAAGGTTATGAATTGCTCAAATATCTATACCTGGAATATCGAGCCTTCTGTATTGAAGAGGGCGCACACCCTTTGAAAAAAACAAACTTCAAAAAAAGGCTCATTGACCACGGATTTAATCTTGATCTGTTGAACAATGGAAACCGCGTCTATTTGGAGGTGTCGCAATAAATTTTTATTTGAGGTTCACTTTTTTCACTTTATTCACTTTATCACCTATTTCGTGTGAAAAGAGTGAAAAAGGTGAACCCTAAAAAAACATTTTTTTTGGGTGCTATGAGAGTTTCATTAGAAAAGTATCGAGGTAACAGATCCCGATTCACCTGCCCGTCATGTGGTCATAAGTATGTCTTTGTCAGGTACATCGGCGACGATGGAAAATATGTCGACGAAACTGTGGGGCGGTGCAATCGTGAATCAAAATGCGGTTACCATTACCCGCCGAAGGGATTCTTTCGCGACAATCCAGGTTTGAAAGGTGAACGGCAAAAACGTCGGCAAAATGGTAACTATGGGTTCGCACCGGTGAAAGAAGCCGCAGCCAAGGCAGAGCTACCTAGCGCCACTTTAGACAATTCATACATTCCCTATGATTTGTTTGAGGAAACTCTGCGGGGCTATGAAAGTGACGCTTTCGTTCATTTCCTCAAAATCCTTTTTCCGCACTCGCTTGAACAAGTTGAAGCTACCTTAAAGCGTTACTTTATTGGGTCATATCAGGATTACACCTGTTTCCCCTATATTGACCAAGCGAACCGGATTTGCAGAGGAAAGCTTATTCGGTTCGATCGACGTTCCGGGAAAAGGCTAAAAGAAAAATATGATACCCATTCACTAGTAGCAAAGTTGAGATCCGCTGGAAAATTACCCGGAGACTTTAATTACAAGCAGACATTTTTTGGGGAACATCTTCTACCCGACTCCGCCAGACCGGCTGCAATCGTCGAATCTGAAAAGTCCGCGGTTGTTGGAGCGATCTGTCTACCGGAATTCGACTGGCTTGCCGTCGGTTCAAAGCAAAGTCTGAAAGCCGAAAAACTCATGCGTCTTGAAAACCGAAGAATCATTCTCTATCCGGACGCGGACGGTTACGAATTGTGGCAGCAGGTGGCTTCAGAAGCGCGGAGAAATAGAATTTCGATCAGTGTATCGGACCTGATTGAAAAACAAGCTACACGTGCGCAAAAACAGGATGGGTGTGATGTTGCGGACTACCTAATAAACGAGCAAATCGAAAGGCTCGAAGCGTATCAAGAATTTGTTGAGATATATAACGCAAAACTCTCGACAGTGTTGAACGACGAAAGCCTGCTTGATGATTTTGAAACGATCATAGAAGAACAAAAATCAATCTTGATTATGAACGGTGGCTTGACCGACCTCGCCGCGGAGCGAGAAGTTACACAACTTGAGAATGTGCGACGAATTGTTCTTTCTCTTTGATACGGGTTAAGCCAAATTGGACACGGCGCGAATCTCTTCTGAAGTACCGTTAGGCGAGTTCAATAAATTTCGAGAATTGAACTCGGCATAACCGGTTTTGCTTAATTCCGACATCGTGTCGGAATTAGGCAAAAGTGGTTTTGCGGGGAAAACGACCCCAAAGGCTGTTGCAAAAAAAGCCGGCGCAATGTTGATCCAAATTCGCGCGCGAAACTGGTCGGCGAGCTTTATAATCTTCGGAAAAGGAAAGCGGGAAATCCGGTTTTGTCCAATTCCGACACGATGTCGGAATTGGACAAAACCGCTTTTGCGGGTAAATCGACCGCTGAAATGGTCGCGGAAGAGATCGGTGTTTACAAGCGCACCTTACTGCGAGCGGAAGCGGTCGAAGTTAGAAAGGCTTGGATTTGACTTAAGGGGAACATTTGAATTGTAACGATAAATTTAATGATTGAAGACGAGGGCGATTAAAATATAAAATATACGTGCTTTTAATGCGGGGGTCCCAGGAACTATGAACTACGGATTAACAAAAGATCAGCTTGCCAGAATCCCGGAAGAAACTAAAAACGAAATTGTTGCTGCCGTGAGAAAAGGGCTCAGTTACACGAGTGTTATGCGAAACGGCATTGTTATCATTTACGGAGAGTCGCATATGCCTCACGTTAAGAGGCTCATTCGTAAGACGGATATTGAACTAAGATCATTTAGCATTATCCAGCAAACCGGTGCAGATTTCGAGGATGTGCGTGAACGCTTCATAAGTGAAATGGAAGATCTTCGATTCATTCGGCTTGGTCCGTTTGAACGGAGGTAATTGATCCGATGAGTTGTAAGATCTGCAGACATTCGAATCATGCCGACATGCTCGTCCTCTATGCACTATCGGATAGCTATCGGGTTGTAGCGGGCAGGTACGGCGTAAGTGCGAAGACACTACAGCGACACATCACACGGTGCGTTTATGCTGTGATGGAAGAATTTGAGGAACAGCAATACCGAAAGTTTCTCGATTATGTATTTCAGATGCTGTTAGCTGAATTCACTCCGCCGCCGAAGAAACGACCAAAATCGATCGTAACTAAGGAAATTACTTATACCTGGAGTCGTAGGTCGTGGAAAAAGAAAACTAATCACATCGCAGAAAGTAGATAACTAAGCGTATGCGTCAAATAAATGAAAAACAGCGAATTTGCGTCTAAATAGATTCAAACGCCGCTCAGTTTGACACAATGTTTTCGTGAATAAAGCGAGAGTTTTGGCATAAGTCTTTTTTTATCAGCGACTTCATTTTGCTACAGAGTTACCAAAAACCTTGCTTTCACGGTCATGATTATACAAACATAGGATAAGTATCAGTAAACGCTTTCATTTACAAATACACCAACAAAAGCAAAGGCAAAGTTTTATGTGCTACTTTACTTGACCGGCTAGTCCCTATTTTTAATGCAGAGGATACCGCTCAATATTGACGGAAAGGTCGGCACGTCAACTTGGACATACGTTTGTGGTAAATCCGTTCAAAACGGCCGTGCTCAAAAGGCGATGAAATGAAGGTTTGTAAAATGAGCGCGTGTGTCGGGTTCTGAACTTTCGAAACTTGGTCGCGAGAAGTTCGAAAAGTGGTTCGAGTTTTGAGAATCGAAAGCTTTCATACGAAAATTCATAAGATCGCCACAACCAAAACCGGAGGATTTGGGTTCAATTTAAAGATTCAATACTCTATCGTTTCCGACTCTATCTGCGTTGGGTCTGAATTTCTTGGGGCCCATATACGATTCAGAATAAGCAGGACCCCTTGGCGCGACGATTTCCCGCAAACAAGTGAATATGTTCCTACTTACTATCACAACCGGCAGACGCCCAAAACGGTCGCTAGAAAACTCGACTATGTGTTCGCTTCGACTTCCTTCTACGATCGTATATGAGAGACCACGATAAACGAACTCGAACATTGGGGTCCTAGCGATCATTGCCGCGTCGAGATCGGAACCAAGTGATCTACCAGAATTGATGAAGTAATACGCTTTTAGAACACAACTCACACGGTAGTGATGTGAATCGACAGTCCGCAAGAAGGCACTTCGGTTTTTAACACCTACGTTTCAGTCTTAGCTTTTCCAGGAATATACTGTAGAAAAAGGCAGGCTGAATCATGTCCAATCAGATCAAGTTCTCAAGAGAAGACTTGTATGAAAAAGTTTGGCAAGTACCGACGGTTAAAATTGCCGAAGAGTTCGGAATCTCCGACGTTATGGTCGCGAAGCTTTGCCGAAAGTTGGATATTCCAAAGCCACCACGAGGCTATTGGAGCAAGATTGATGCAGGTGCCAAGCGTGAGCCTGCCCCGTTACCTCCCCCGAATAAAAAGACCAAAGAATATGTATATGTGAATACAATCATTCAAGGTGATACTGTGAAACTGCCACCTCGCGTAGAGGCCCTGATAGCAAAAGAGCGCCTTGCGGAAAACCGACTGAGAATTGCCAAGAACTTTGATAATGCTCACTCGCTTGTCAGAAACGCGAGGCAGTTTTGGGATGAAGGAAATGAGATGTCTGGAATTTCGGAGCCGGGCGACGAAGAAATGGATTCCATTTATGTTCCAGTCTCAGAGGAACAATTCGATCGCGCTCTTCTCATTATGGATGCACTTTTCCGAGCCTTGGAAGAAAGGGGCAGTCAGATCGCAATCGTAAAGACATATAGGGATGAAAATGCCGTGATCTTAAAAGAAGGCGTGAAAGTTGCGATTTCTATTTGCGAGTCAGTCCGGAAACAACCAATCTTGCCAAAACCTGGGGAAAAGCGGAAGCTGCCATATCTAATGAACGAACAGGTTACTGAGGTATATACGGGAAAGCTAAATATTAAGATCAATTTTCGTTTTTCCAGGTACCTTACTTGGAGGGACCGCAAGAACGAGCCTCTTGAAAACCGACTTAACGAAATACTTGCGGGTATCATCGAAATCATTGAATTGCAGGTCGAGGAAAATCGAAAAAAGGAAGAAGAGGAACGCCTGCGGATTGAGGTCGAGCGGCGCCGGGAAGACGAACAAAAGAGGTGCGATAAACTAGAATCAGCTGCGCGAAGATGGCAGAAATGCGAAATGATCCGCGATTACGTTAACGCAATCGAAGCTAAATTTATCGCAATTTACGGTCCGTTCGATCCTGAAAGCAAAGAATTCCAATGGGTCGCATGGGCAAGAAAATATGCGGATAGTTTGGACCCGATGAATGAAACACTGGCAGGTATTAAAGCGAAATCCGCAAAATCCTATGAATGAGATTTTCAAGGTGAAATGAGTATGAGACGGAAACCAAAACTTGACCCGATCATGCAGAGACGAGGCCAGATTGAAAGAGAATTGGAGAAACTTAAACTACCCAAAAATCAGAAGACTCGGAAAGATTTTAAATCCGACGAAGGTTTTGAAAATTGGGAGACAAAGCAAGGCGTAAAATTCTTCGAGCTGAATGAAGAGATGATAATGCTCGACAATCCATCGGAATATGCCGAGATTCCGATAGCAATTGCCGCTGCGGAACTCGGGACCTCGCTTAATGAGCTTTTGGAAGTTTTTTCAGAAAAATTGGTGGAAATGAACTCTTCAGGGGTCTACAAGGCAGGTTCCAGAATCAGCCGTGAAGAGCTTACGCGTCTCATGGAGATTGGCGCGGATGAACTGGTCCGAATCGCACGGCAGCCGATAGAAGAGATATTTGACGAAGCCGTCGCGTCAATCCATGCCGGCGATCTTGAGGCCGCCCAGAACTCTTACGAACGAATTGAACGCTTTCCGTATCAATGCAACTATGCTTATTGGATTGCCTGTGAAATAGGGATTGACCTTTTGACCGGCGAATTTGCCTCGCTTGCCGACCCTTTCTGGTTTATTAACTCATACCGTCAAATCGAATTGGCTGGAATTCTTGAAAAGGTAAGTCGGGTCGTTGAAGGTATTAAGCCAAAGGATCACCTGTCTGCCGTGGTTTGCGAACAGATCCTCGCCGTTGCCGAGGGCGGAAACCACGATCCATTTCGCGATTCTTATAGGAGATGGACAAGCACCGAATACTTCTCGAAGATGGACGAAAACCAGCGTCACGCAATGCTACTTTCGTCGGTAGTGCTGCACGCAGTAAAGAAATACAACTTCTCAAAGACGCTCGACAAATGGCGCGGGTTTGCATCCACGGCGAAAGATGAAGAAATGGAAAGGGTTATCAGAAATGCGATCTACACTGCGCTCGAGGCCGAGAGCACATATTACGATTCTCCTTCAAGTAAGTTATTCGTTGAAAAGTTCGTAGGACTTTTTCCAAAGCGATGGATCCCGGCAGAGAGAATTGAGTTGTTACCAAAAAATGAAAAATGAGGGCTTTTCTGCCAATCTATCTTGATAACGTCATACATCAATCCGAAATAGAATCCTAAACCTTCAAATGAGAATTATTTATCGCGTCATGGACGTCAGCCGTAAAAGTTACACAGCAAGCTACCAATTGGCCGTAAAATTAGAGCATCCGCCCATCCTCGAGTTGACATGGTTTGTCGCGAATACTTACAGAATCTTGATTGTTTCAGTAATTTATGTTTTCCATTATACTGTTTTGAACAAAGATCTTAGGGGAGTCTTATACTGTCAATGATTAATGCAACCAAGGAGCAACTAAATTCCTTCTTTTCCGGTACCCTCCAGTTTGTCGTCCCATTTTTTCAACGTGCTTACGTCTGGGATTCCGAAAATTGGGAAATACTTTGGGACCATATCAGCAGGATTGCGAACGTTGAGAACAACACTACGTCGTCGGAACATTTTATTGGCACACTGATTATTAAACAGCGGCTAGCAAACAAAATGGGAGAGCACAAGCACGATCTCATCGACGGCCAACAACGCTTAACGACTTTTGCTCTTTTGCTTAAGGCAATTGCAAATACTGCCAGCGGCAACGAACCATATACAAAGCTTATTGAAAAGACAAACGAACTGATAGTTTTTGAAGACGCCAAAGGAACCAGCTTCATCAGACTTGAGCATTCAAAAAATGACATCGAGTATTTCGAGGCAATAATGCTCGACAAAGATGTCGATCGCCTTCCGAATCAAGATCATCGTATTTTGAAATGCTATCGGTTTTTTGAAAAAAAACTTGAGGGTTATACTGATGAACAGCTCGATACGTTTAAGACCGTCATTCTAAACAATGTACCGCTAATTAGCATGCTTTTGTCGGCGAACGATGATGAGCAGGAAATTTTCGATACGATTAATTCGCTTGGAGTCAGGCTCACGACCGGAGAACTTCTGAAAAATTTCATTTTTTCGGACACGTCGATTCGGGTGAAGTATTCGGAGCTTTGGGAGCCTGTGTTTGAAGATGATGAGGATCAAATCAATTTTTGGAATCGGTCTAAGACGTCCGGTCGAGTTGTTAGGACCAATATTGAAGTTCTGCTCTACTGCTATTTGATAATTCAGAAAAAAGCCAATGTCGAACTTGAACGATTGTTTAAGGAATATAAGGCATGGCTTGGCGGAAAATCGGATCAGGAGAAGATCGACTTTCTTGAAGAGCTAAAAGATTACGCTTCAATTTACTTTACATTTCCGGAAGGGACGCAGTTGAACGAACTTCGTTTCTCACAACATGAAGAGCGGTTTTTCCACGTGATTGAGAAGCTAGAAATTACTACAGTTTATCCGCTTGTACTTTACTTATACAAACGTGTCGGTAATCGGTCGCATTTGGTTGAGATGCTCGGGACTTTGGAAAGCTATCTCGTCCGTCGACAGGTTTGCCGTCTGTCTACTAAGAATTACAACAACGTTTTTATTCAAATGATTAAGGAACTTGAATCATTAGAACATTTAACACCGGAAAGCTTTAGGAGTATGTTTGAGAGTTTTGATGTGGATACGAATCGATTCCCGCTCGATATTGAATTCACGGACGCCTTTTTGAAACAGCCAATAAGCAATATCAACGCTCGCGAAATTCTATTTTGTATTTCCCTGTATCAAATTCACACTCCTATGAATGATGTCGGCTCCCTAAGTTCATCCAGCTACACGGTCGAACATATTATGCCTCAAAAATGGGAGGAACATTGGTCAGTCGCCGGCATGGACGATCTAGCAAGGCTTGAGCGCAATCGCAAAATTAAAACACTTGGCAATCTTACGCTTGTCACACAATATCTGAATAGTAGTATGAAAAACGCTCCTTGGGAAACGAAGAGGGAAGCGCTGCAGAATTACTCGCTGTTAAAAATAACGACCGAGTACCTTGAAAAGATTTCCTGGGACGAATCAGAAATTGAGTCGCGCGCTTTAGACCTGGCGCGTACTGCCTTGAAGATATGGCGATAATCGAAGCTGGCTCCAAGGTTCCGTTGTCGATCAGTAACTTGGATGTCATCAAGCCACAACTTGAAGTGCTATCTTTGCAGGTGCGAATCCACCGCCAGTTTTATCGTCCTCAAAGAAAGTTATAGCAAAATTCTTGGATTTATCATTGTACGAAATGACATTATAGGTGAGCGGGTTATTCTCCGCCCCCAACGACGCACCACAACCCGCAGCGGTTACGTAGAAGTGTCGATCGAACTTGGTGAGAACTTTTTTCGTGAAATGTCTCTGAACGTGCTTATGACCGTGTAAAATCAGCGGTATCTCCATGTTAGCGCACCACTTGATCAGCGCTTCGGATCGATCCATTGCTAAAAATGGTTCGTCAGTCATTCCAATTTGAACCAACAGTCGCTGAATGATCGATTCCTGATTAGTATCGAACGAAAATGGGTGATGATGAATTAGAGTAACTCGGAAGTAGTCTTCTATCCGTCCATCACTTAATAGTTTCGTGTTGAAAGAGTTCTCGACGGTTTCCTTCTCACGATCGGAGAATTTCCCTTTGGCCAACATATTCTTTTCGAATGAAGAGTCAAAGCAAAAGAACACGCACTTACCCTGATGATCCACATGTACATTTGTCCATTCCAGTGCCGCAACTTTTGATGAATCCCGACCTATAAAACCAAAGGAATTCCCCGCAAAGCGTTGATCGTGATTCCCGGGAATCACGATAGCTTCTTTTCCTGTAATATCAATCAAATCCGTTCTAAAGTCCTCAAAATCGACAAAATCTCTTTCGTGTAGTATTTCAAATAGATCCCCGGTGATTACAACCTGTTGACGTCCGTTCTTTCGTTTACGTAACTCATTCTTCAGTCGCGTCCTATTCTCATACGCATGCTTTGTTCCAAAATGAAGATCACTCAAATGAAGGATTTCAGTACCTTGGAAACCAGAACCGCCCGTTAGAAAATCATTCAGTTCTTGTACTGCATGACCAGGAGGCGACTTTTTGAGTATGCTTAACGCCTGATAGATGTGGTCTAGGTCGGTTATGTAATGTGCAGCTCCAGAATTTGTCCAAAGAAGCATTCCCGGTTCACTAAGGTCCGAGTTGGCGAGTGTACTCACAGCCGGAAAAGGGTCTAAGAAACTGATTTGCTTTGTGTCGTTTTGATCTGAAGCTTCCCGCTGAAAATCAATAGGAAGCAAAATGAGGGCTTTTTCTTCAGATTCAATCGCAAATTTCTCAGCAATCTCGGTGATTTTGCCGTAATTGGGATCGAATGGAAGTGCGTATAACTCGAAATTGCAAAAAAGTTCCCGTAATCCATATAGTATTTGACCAAGAGACCATCCGGGCATAGAACGCGTCTGCTGAATCGCAAATGCATATTGCAGGGAGTTCTTATCCAATTCATTTACATCAAGCGCGATACTTGGGGGCTCAAAAGATCGAACTTTTTTTGATGCGAGTTTTGTCTCTTTCGAAATCTGGGTTATCCATTCTGAGTTATCCGACAGAAAGACTGGCAATTTATTGGACAACGATTCATTTAACCCATCAAGAAATCGTACTAGATGACGATGCGAAATGCGCGGTTCAGCGCCCTTATCATCAGAGGTCAAATATGCCACGATGTTGGCATCCTTTAAAGTGAATCTCCATCCCATATCTTCCTCCCGCAGTGAAAAGCAACGGGATTACTTTCCTTTCAAATGAACATTTCTGGTTTCCAAAGTCCGTTACTACTTTTACTATCTTATTTTACCAATTGCATCAACTTGCCGTAACTGTCCACAACATCATACTTTACGTGGTCTGAAGTGATCTTCTCAAAAAACTTCCGCGCGCAGTCGATCTTAATTTTTTCCATCTGCCTTAGCTGTAGGGATTGAAGCGACCCCTTAGTCTCAGCAACAAAGTAGATATGCTTGACCGAGCCCTGATTGAAGGAAATTGCCCAATCAGGTGTATGGTTGCCGACCGGCGTGGGGATCGCAAACGATTTCGGAAGCTTTGCATAAACTACAACATCGTCGCTCGAGTCCAATTCATCAACAAATCTTCTTTCACTTGCTGAATCAGTCAGTGCATAATCATAAATATGGCGCTTTAGCATCGAACCAGCCGTTGCCCAATCGGAAACATTTTGTTCAACTGTGAAAATTGAAGAATCGTAAGATTCTTCAGTCTCATCATATGACAAATGTTCTATTGTAACTGCCGCTTTCTGCTCTTTTATCAACAGTGAAGCATTGGCGATAAACGCCTCCGGATTTACCTTGTATAGTCCGAACTTTAGTCTACTGATACCCGAAAGAATGAGTGCAATCGTGCGCCGGGTTAACGCTGTTTCCGCTGCTACTTTACCTATTAGGTCGTATTTCACGTCTGAATGAATCGATCCTTCCATTTGTTCGACCGACGTTTCCTCAACTGTAAAGGCTGTGCCCGCCTCAAGCTGTTCAGCAGTCGATTTTGCCGTTTGTTCCCCGCGATGAATTGTGAATTGAAGTTTATCGACGGTCAGATATTTATTCAGCCATGCGACGGATTTTTTAATCAATTCATCCGAATCAAACGAAACGGTATAGGCTGCCTGTTTGTTGATTCTGTCCCAGAGTTCCAGAAATTCTTTCTTTTCGAAATTCGCGTTGCGCAGGTTCTTCGGTTTTGTCGCATCATTTGTCTTAATGTTCTGCGAAGAGTCAAACACGCCATCGATCAACTTGAAAACCTGTTCTCTATATGGCTCTAAAAACAGTGGCAGAATTGCCAATGTTTCTTCTACCTTTTCTTCATGATATTTCGGAGCGATATGGTCCTTTTCATCGATATAGTCATTGGTCACCAAATATTTATAGATTTGGTGCGCCATTTCGGAAGTAACCGGAACATCGCCATCAGGAGTGATCAAAATCTTGCCCGTAAAATATTCCTTTGTGGCTTTTAGCGGACGTCCCGATAAACTCTCGCTTATCTCCTTCTGCAACTTTGAAACGAATTCCGTGTAGCTATCGCTTGTAACTACTGTCAGGACATTGATGTCATGGACGATCGCCGGTTCATCGATCCGGTCGCCTGCCTGATTTACCGAGAGCCGCATGCCGCGGCCAACTTCCTGTCGCCGGGAAATAGTATTGTCGCTATGTTTTAGCGTGCAGATGACAAATACGTTTGGATTGTCCCAACCTTCACGGAGCGCGGAATGGGAAAAGATAAATCTCGTCGGCTCTTCAAATGACAAAAGCCTTTCCTTGTCTTTGAGAATCAAATCGTAAGCATCAACATCGTCGGTTTCACCTTTTGTTTCGCCTCTTTTCGCTTCAGAAGGATTTACGAGATGCTTGGTTTTTTTATCGATTGAAAAATACCCGTTGTGAGTTCGACCTGTTTCAATTTCATCTATGTATTTCGTATAATCGTCATCAATCAAAGTCCGGTATTCACCTTTCAGACGGTCATATTCCTCTTCAAACATTCTGGCATATTCGCCCTTTAGTACCTGATCGCCCTCATATTCACGATATTTCTTAACTTCGTCTATAAAGAAAAGCGTTAGAACTTTGATGCCTTTGTTAAAGAGCATCTTTTCCTTCTCAAAGTGCGCCTTTACAGCTTCGCGAATTTGAATCTGTCGCAGAGCCTGTTCGTCGGGATCATTAAGTACCTCGCCGACAGCGACGGTCACGCCATTTGTGAATGAAATATTATTTGTCCGTGCGTCGATTTCAGAAACCACGAACCCGTCATAAGCGTCAAGCTCTGACAGCGCCATTAAATTGTCGCCTTTCTTAAGTTTTCGCGTTTCCCGTTTGTTTCCTGATATTCTTTTTACTTCAAATTCGACTGAAGCCATCGGCGGTTTATCGCGCGAAATCTGAATGCCGTCAAGATAAAAATACGCATTGGTTCCGGTTAATCCCTTGACCGATATTCCCCGCACAGCGATCTTCTTTACAAGCTTTTGGTTATAGGCATCTAGGGCGTCGAGCCGGTAAACCCTGTTATATTCCTTTTTATGCGTCGCCGAATAACGCAGTGTCATCAGAGCATCAAATTCCTTTAGCGAATTCATCGCCGCGTCTCCGCTCATTTTCTGCGGTTCATCGAGGATTAGAATCGGACGGTTGGCCCGGATAACATCAATCGGCTTTCTGGACTGAAAATCGTCCAGCCCGACCATCTCGATTTTCCCATTCTTTTCTCGAGGCGTACCGTAAATTCGCAAATTTTCCTTCCCTTTTGAAGCGAACGCCTGGACGTTGATGATCATGACGTTGATCCCGGCGTCCGATGAGAATGCCTGCAGATTGTGGAGTTGACCGGAGTTGTAGATAAAGACCTTTGCCTGTTTGTGATATTCCTCAAGAAAATGTTCGCGCATGATTTCGAAGGACTTACGAACTCCTTCGCGAATGGCGATGCTCGGCACGACCACGATGAACTTGCTCCACCCAAACCGCTTGTTCATCTCAAACATTGTTTTGATGTAACAATAGGTTTTGCCGGTTCCGGTCTCCATCTCGATATCCAAGTTCACATCACAGCCGGTGAGCGGCTCTTTGACCAACCTGCCGGAAAGCGGAAGATTTTCGTGTTTTTGAACGGCATGGATATTCTCGAGGATAGTTTGCTCGGTAATACGGAATCTTTCGTTTGCAAACCCTTCAATTTCCTCAACTGGTTGAACCGCGAGGAGCGGCGCGTCCGGCGCAGCAACTCCCGGATCGACGCGATATTGGATGCCTGAAGAAAAGCCTTGTCCTTTAAAACAATCGACGACAGCGTTCACGGCGTCGGTTTGAAACTGCTGCTTTTTGAATTTTATCTTCATGTTTGCTCTACGAAATTGCGTTGTAGATTTTCAACTTTAACTCTTCGCTATCGAATTCTTCCAGAATGATGGCGCAAATGATTTCATGTAAGAGTTCTTTGTCGATCTTTCCTTCCGCCACGAAAACACTGATGTTTTCCATCTCCGAATAAAACCGTCCAACACAGTACATGTAACCGTTCAAGGTCATCATATGCGCCGTTAGAACTATCGAAAGTCGCTTGTTTCCGTCCGAAAAACAATGGAACTTATTAGTGCAAAAGAAAAGATGTGTTAATTTGTCCTCGAATTCAGGATACCAATCGTCGTTCTTGATATTCTCAAGCACACCCTCAAGCCGACCAAGGTCAAGGGGTTCTGTTGAGCCGCCCCCACTTATCTTGACGGTTCGTTTATGGACTTCAACGGCTTGATCGATTGTGAGATAAATTGTTTCCATCTTTTTTATCGATTTTTCAACCGTTTCATCACTTCCTTTGCCTCTTCGAGGCGCTCATCTAATTCCTTGCTCTTTTCGCCGAGGAACCGCTCGAATTCATCCCGCTGCAACGGTTGGAGATATTCTTCCAATTGATGATGAAGCGCATCTCGAAAACTATAGTCGCGGCTTGCCATCTTTACCCTGGCCTTTTCGATCATTGGCTTCCAAAGAGCCTGTTTTTCAAAGGCTGCGAAGAGCGCGTCAACTTCAGCCGCCTCAAGTTGCCTTCCTAAATTATCGAATTCTTCTCTGAGAACTTCAGCGAAACCGCTCTCGTAGGACGCAATGATGTCAAGAACCTCAGAATACATGGTCGAGCGCGCTTTGGCTTTTTGTTCGAGGTTCAGAATCTTTTTATACTCAGCCGCATCCTCACGAAAAATGCTAACGTAGATTTTGTTCGTGTAAACTGCGTACTTAAAGTTGCCCATTCTCACGCAGTCGCGTAATGCGTCGGTAAACTGTTTTCTATAATTCTCTTCTATGAAGGCAGAGTGAAGAAAGTCCTCATCTCGCTGGTTGATATATTTAGTGCCGCCTCCGGCACGGATGTTTATCGTGTCTATTACAATGTCCAAAATAGCTTGCCGTAACAGGGCAGCTCTGTCGCTTTCTGACATCAGCATTGCGAGGTTTAAGAACGCCCTGAAATCAAAAACTCCAAGCACAGTTGTTTTGGTAACGAAATCTGTTTCATTACCAAAGGAAGTACTAACTGCTAACTTCAGTTCTTTCAAGCGCTTACCGCGAATGACATCATAGCCGTTTTTCCGCAACTCATCACTGAACTTCTCGATATAATTGTCGATCGTTCGCGGCGTAACCTCAAAGAATGCGGCGACCTGTTCCTTAAGTACAACCGTTTTTCCTTCAAACGGGATTCCTTGAATGCCCGCGGCTTTTTCAATCTCCTGAAGTGCGTAGGGATTGTTCAGAATATTCTGCCGATCTATTGCTGATGTTGTCAGGTCTTTACTCATGTATTTCGTGTGTGTTTTCTTATAGTTACAGTATGTTCCCGAAACAGATTTCGGGAACATCTTCCCGCTCTAAATCGCCTTAACTTCCGTTGTGGGTGATATTAGTTTGAATATCTGTTCGACGTTTATCTTGACCGCATCGGAGGCGAAGCCCGAATCGCGGAAGACGGCGCGTAAGGGTTGGCGGTTTGCCAGTTGTTTTATGAAGTCTTCGGTGATTCCCGATTCGTCAAAGCAGGCGGCGATGGCGTTTTCGTCAACGAAGTGGACGGTTTTATTTCCTATCGTTTCCGTGTGAATCGGCAGCGTGAGGTCAATTCCCCAATCAACCAGCACTTGAAACAAAAGGTCTTCGGCGGTGCGGTCTTCTTTGACGTTGGCGATTTGGTCGAGCAGATTTGCCTGCAATGCGGTGTCGGGCGAATAATAGACATCTTTCATATTCGATGAATCTATTTTCAGCACGCGAAAACCCGTATCTAATTGATAATTGACAGTTGATAACTGAGAATTTTCATCAAACAGCAGCTCTTTATTTTCCGCATTTTTCTTTTCCAATTCATCTTTGATTTTCTTTCCGGCGCGGCGGATTCGTTCCTTGCCGATTTCGGCAATCGTTTTATAACCCGCTTTGAAGGCTTCCGATTTCTCGTCCGTCGCTGCGGGCAGCTGCACCATAATAAATTGCCGGTTTCCGCCGTCTTCCGCGTTTAACTGCATCACGGCGTGCGCGGTTGTGGCTGAACCTGAGAAAAAGTCGAGAACTATATCCTGTTTTTTTGCTCCAGTTAAGAGAAGTTTTTTCAACAAATCAGGTGACTTGGGAAAATCCATAACGGAACTACCAAACAAGTCTTTTATACTTTTGCGACCAATATCGTTAGATATTTCTTTTTCCGTCCAAAGTGATTTGACCAAAGTTTTTGCAGTATCTCCAGAATCGCTAACCAAATAATCTTTTCGGTAAACTCTCCATTCTCCTGCTGAAATTTCTGCAACAAGCAAATGATTTTCTGCTACAACTTTATCTTTTCCCCAAGTCCAACACGTTTGAGTTCCATCAGGAGCATCAGGTAATACTTTGTCGGTAAATTTATCATCTTTAGTTATCGAAACTTTTCCGTCTAACCTATTAACATAAATTGGATAATAAAGATTTGGTCTTGTCTGTGGATTGAATGATTGATTTCGATTTCTTAACCCCAATAAACGAAACGCTCCTCTTGAATCACTCCTATCATATTCATCTACCATTCGACCTTCCTTTTCAACGCCAAGCATCGTATTCGGATTGTCAAAGTTTTTTGCAAATATGAGAACTGATTCATGCGTTTTTGCTACAAACCAATCTAAATGTCTGCCTCTTGGATTTAACTGAACAGCAAGTTGAGCAATAAAATTACTTGCGCCAAAAATCTCGTCACCAATATTTTTTAAGTTTGATGATTCATTATCATCAATAGAAATAAAAATCACGCCGTCATCGCGCAATAAATTGCGGGCGAGTTTCAGGCGCGGATACATCATCGAAAGCCAGTCGGAATGAAAACGCCCGTTCGAGTCCATGTTGGCGACAAGGCGATTGCCCTGTTCGTCCTTCTGCATCGAACGCTCGAAATATGTGTCCGCGCTTTCGGCAAAATCGTCTTCGTAAATAAAATCGTTGCCCGTGTTATAAGGCGGATCAATGTAAATCATTTTGACTTTGCCGAGATATGTTTCCTGCAATAATTTGAGCGCGTCGAGATTGTCGCCTTCGATGTAGAGATTTTTCGTCGTGTCGAAATCAACCGATTCCTCACGGACGGGGCGCAAGGTTTTGGCAACCGGCGCGTTTGCCGTGAGCAATGCTTCGCGCTTGCCCGCCCAATCAAGGTGATAACGCTCCTGCGGACCTTCAACGATATTCCCAGAGAGCTCCTGTTTTAATTGATCGAAATCGATCGCGCGTTTAAGATTGCCGCCTTTATCGCGCGATTCGGTAACGCAATTTGGAAAGAGCTTGGCAATTCGGGCGATGTTTTCTTCAGTGAAATCGGGAGTGTGCATTTTTAGTTTCTGCATATCAAAATATGCCGCGTAGCGGCGAGGCGATTTTAGGCGTGGGTTTCAACCAACGTCTTAGATTTGAAAAAATCCTGCGTCGCGTTGGCGACGCCTGACATCCAAAATGTTCAATCGTCGCAGCGCGACGGAAACCGTATTTCCATCTTACCGTGGGTTGAAACCCACGACTAAATTCATACTGCCGGTAACCCGGCGGGGGAACCGCTCAAAGTTCCGATCTTATCTCTCAATTCACGCAATTTCGAGTTTAGCTCAACCTTTCGGTTGAACTGGTTTTCGCGCCGCATCTGCAATTCGATTTTTGCGGCACGCGCTTCCAAATTTCTTATCTCAGCCAACCGCTGTACTTGTCGGCGAATGCTTTCGCCTTCAAACCGCGAAGCGGGCATCAGGCTGCTAAGCATCTGCCCGTACAAGAAACCAAGATCAAGCGCGACGGGCAGCTGTTTGCGTTTCGTGTTTATATCTTGCCAGACGCTCTCAAAATAAATATCCGTAATCCATTTGCTGGAATCCGCGTCGCTCGGACGTTTGTATGCCGCCCTTATCTTTATCTTTTCATTGTAAACAAGTTCATAAATTATCGGAAAAGGTATCGCGTTATCGATGGATTTTAGAATATCAGAATGGATTTCCGGTTCGCGAAGTGTGATCGAAAAAATTTCGATCTCCGGTACATTTTTCTTTGCCGGAAGATTGACGGTTTCCGTTGATAATTTATATTGCCAAACTATTCTATCTATCTGCTGAACAAATTTCTTTCTGAGCGCCGCCGAAACACGCGTTTTTTCATAAATCTTGCCTTTCGGCAATGCGCGTCCAAACTCAGCCTTTTTGGGATAAGCGAAAAGTCCTAAACTCACGCTGCCTCCTGAATTACAATAAATGCAATAAGTTCGAAATCGTCCAAGCCGGAGAGCGGATCGACCAACGCAGTTGTTCGCCCGGGGCTGAAAAGACTGTCGATGTCGCTTTCATCCTTGATGCTGATAATCGAATTGATCGCATTGTTTAGGAGACTGGAATAGAAATTCATGTTTCGCCCGTCATCTGTTTTTTCATTAAAACTGCGGCAGACATCGGAAATCGGTTCCGGATGATTCGCGCAAGAAGTACGCACAAGATCGAGCAATCTTTTGACCTCGGTATGATCGACAATTACTTCGCCATCATTTCCGACATAAATCAGATAAAACGGATGCAGGCGATTGTGATGAGCGATCTTTACGCCATGATTACGGTTTTTGAGTCCAAAAATTGCACCGGGCCGCAACCCAAAATTGTTCGGCGGAATGATCGCGTGCAGACCATTCGGCATCGAAGCGAGATCCCCTTGCGCGCTGACATATTTAACAAGATCCATTCGAAAGTCGTTTAGCCCGAGGTCTGTAATGGAAACTCCCGTCTTGAGGTCTTCCATGTCGATGACTTCTTCCTGAAGGCGACGAAGCTGTTCTCTTCTGTAAGAAAGATCATTTGCCTTTGCACTCAGCGGATTGTCGTCGCCGGTCGCGGAAACATCTGCAATGACCATTCGGTTTTCGACGCGTTCTTTCAGATTAATATATTCGTCCAATGTAATGTCTGGCCAGTAGTTTACAAGCTGAATGCTTTCATTTTGCGAACCGATGCGGTCGATGCGGCCAAAGCGCTGGATGATCCTGACTGGATTCCAATGGATGTCATAATTGATCAGATAATCGCAATCCTGAAGGTTTTGTCCTTCAGAGATGCAGTCCGTGCCGATCAGGAAGTCAATTTCGCGCCGTTCGTTCGGTAAAATGGCAGCCTTTTCTTTCGACCGCGGCGAAAAAAGTGTCAAGATCGATTGGAAATCGTAATGTTTTTCAAGCGTCGATTTTGGGCTGTCCGAGCCTGTAACTTTTGCTGTATGGATTCCATGTTTCAATAGAAAATGGCTTGAAATATGTTCGTAAAGATAATCGGCTGTGTCGGCAAACGCGGTAAATATTAATGCCTTTTTGTTTCCCGGATTGATCGGCGATGTCAATTTGCTTTCGAGAACCACCTTTAGGTGCTGAAGTTTTGAATCATCGGCAGGCGAAACCTTGTCCATTTCCTCAAGCAAGTATTCAATTATGTCAAGATCGTCCTTTAGATCGTGCTCCCAGCGCAAAAGATCCATATCTGACAAACTAATCTGAACCTTTCCGCCGGTCAGATTTTCGTCAGAATCCAAAATTTCATCATCATCCGGTTCAGCGTCTTCGTATGCCATTGAAGCATCCGTGAATTCGGAATCTTGACCGGTTTGCTGGAACGCTTCTATCTGCGAGAGCGTGTTGAAATGGTTAGCCTTGAGCCTTTTCAAGGTTTTGCGAAAAGCTTCGACCGAGCTTTCAAGTCGCTTCAAGAGATTGATCGTCATTAATCGCTGGAGGCTCGATTCTCGATCAACTTGTCGGAATTTGCTCTTTCCTTCATGAACTTCGGTATCATAAATGGCTTCGTACTTGGCAATACGGCTGTCCAGTATGTAGCTGACTGGTGCATAAACCGCTAGGTTCATCATGGTAAGCTGTGCGAATATGTCGTTAAATCCGATAACGTCCGTCCGCTGCGTAAGCGGGCAGTGATTGGAAATCGGCTTGCGGCGTTCGGGGAAATTGCCGATATCCGACGTGTCGTAATATTTTTCGATATGTTTTCGTGATCTGGCAATCGTTACGCTGTCGAGAAGTTCGAAAAAGTCAAATTCGAGCGACTTCAAAATCGCTTCGGGGCTGCGTTCTTCGGCAGGCAACTTGGACCAATCATTAAAAGCGAGTTGAGCTCGGCGAAATATCTCTTCGACACTTCGTTCGATTTTTAGATTTCGACTGAGATTTGTGGAATCACCTTCATAAGCCAAGGCGAGTTGATTTCTAAGATCATTAAATCGGTTATTGACGGGAGTCGCTGAAAGCATCAACACTTTCGTTTTCACGCCCTGCTTTATGACCGAATTCATCAATTTTTGATAACGCGTCTCGCGTTCCTTGAATGCTTCATTATTACGAAAGTTATGCGATTCATCTATGACAATAAGATCGTAATTTCCCCAATTGATCTTGTTTAGGGGCAAACCAAGCGAATATCCTGTCGTGCGTTGCAAATCTGTGTGGCAAAGAACATCGTAATTCAGTCGATCCTTTGCAAAGATGTTGGTTGTCAGATTTCCCTTATAATTCGTCCAGTTTTCCGCAAGTTTTTTCGGGCATAATACCAAAACCGAGCGATTTCGAAGTTCGTAATACTTGATCACGGCCAATGCCGAAAAAGTTTTGCCAAGCCCGACGCTGTCGGCCAAAATGCATCCATTGAATGATTCGAGTTTATTAATTATGCCGGTCGCGGCATCCTTCTGAAAATTGAAAAGTTTGTTCCAAACCAAACTGTCCTTGTAGCCGGTTAAGTCATTCGGCAGCATATCTTCATTCAAATCTTCCAGAAATTCATTGAAGATGTTGTAAAGCATCAAAAAATAAATGCGCTGCGGGGAATTTTCTTTATAGACCGACGCGATATGGTCGCAAAGACGCGAGGTTACATCTTCTAGTTTATCTTGGTCGTTCCAAATTTGATCAAAGAGGTTTATATAAGTCTGTGCGTGGGAAGGCTCATCGAACTTGTTTATCATGTTCGAAACGGCATCACCCGGTTGATAACCGAGATCAACTGCGGTGAAACCCTGTAGCGGCATATAGACAGTGTCTTTAGCGTCTGACTGTACGCAAGCTAGTTGCTGCATTGGAGACTTGCTGCGGTTAGACCGAAATTTCGCCTTTTTTCGCATCCATTCGGCGCATTCTCGTGCTACCGCTCTTTGAGTTAGTTTGTTTTTAAGCTGAATTTCGAATTCGGTTCCGAAAAAACTG
This sequence comes from Pyrinomonadaceae bacterium, assembly GCA_026129865.1. Classification (GTDB taxonomy): domain Bacteria; phylum Acidobacteriota; class Blastocatellia; order Pyrinomonadales; family Pyrinomonadaceae; genus JAHCHG01. The sequence goes on along the minus strand of JAHCHG010000007.1, from coordinate 35,264 downwards.
CGCTCGCGTTCTGCCTTAGGAATATGAAACTCGCGCCGTTCACGCCGAATTTTATCGGTAACTTCATCCGGAATGAAAGTAGGTGATGTAAAAACAAATTCAAGCGAATCAACCGATTCAAGCTCGGTTTTCAACGCCTCGAACGCGTAAATAGAGAAGCAGGACGCAGCAATCTTTAACCGTGCTCCGGGCTTGAGGGTTTGTTGTAAGTCGTCGCCGAACAATCGGCTGACATTGTCTATTAATTCCATCTAGAGACCTTCGGGTTCGGGTTAAATTAGGAAGATTCTAGGAGAAGAAAGAAGAATAGACAAGGAACGGTCTTGTTGCTATTAAGTTTATTTTCATTAATACTTAGCTTGACTTGTTTTTATTTCGTTTCAAGTGGAAATATACAGTCCGATCAGTATCCTTAGACAGAAATCACCAATCTTACACCCCGCGAAACTCGACGTCTTTCTGCACCTTTTGTATCGCATTTGTACCTGACAGCAAGTTGTGTTTCGGAAAATCGCTGTAGAATAAAGAGTTATAAGATTCATGTACTTTCTGCATCGGTAAATAAGCGACTAATTCCTGAAATTCGTTGACATCCTTTGATTTACGAATATATTAGTTTCATCAAACATTAAAACGAGGAGGCGATCCTGATGATTCCCGCTGACACCGATTTCGAAACTGAGGTTACCCTTGAAACTTCATCGCAGCCGCTGCCCGATGATCCGCCGTTCAGAATCCTTTTTCTGGGTGATTGGAGCGGAAAAGGCGGTGCGCCGCTGTCGGACGTTTTCAGTCGTAAACCGGTTGAGATAGATCGCGACAACTATGACGATGTCATGCGTAAGCTCAACGTGCAGTTAGAGTTAGGGTTGGGCGATGCTGCTGAAGGTCGAGTGCGCCTGCGCTTCGAAGAACTCGACGATTTTCATCCCGATAGGATATTTGAACAGGTTTCGATGTTTTCGGACCTTCGCGAAATCCGGCGCGAACTGCAAACCGAAAGCGGGTTTAATTCCGCAGCACAGAAAGTGCGCGACTGGTTTGAGCCCGCTGAAGTCGATTCGGAGATCAAAGAAGACGGAAGTGACACGAGTCCGGAGGACCGTGTCGCGCCGTCGGAAAATCTTTTAGAAGACATTTTAGGTGATTCGATCTTCGATTCCACACGTTCGCAAAAGCCCTCCGGAGCTGGCGGCGAATTGGGCAGGTTGATCAACAAATTGGTCGCGCCGCATGTAATTCAAACGGATGATAGCGAACGGGATCGTTTGACTAAAGCCGTTGATGAAGCGAGCAGCGAGCTGATGCGGGCGATAATTCATCAACCCGATTTCCAGAGGCTTGAGGCAGCCTGGCGAGCCTTGTATCTCTTGGTTCGAAAAGTTGAAACGGGCTCCGATCTTAAGATCTATCTATGCGATTTTAGCAAGCGAGAATTTCAGGAAGACCTCAAGAACGCGAGTCCTTTAGACCGGTCAGAGATCTATAGAATCGCAGTGCGAGAAGCGGTGGAGATTCCCGGTGCTGAGCCGTGGGCGTTAATCTGCGGAAACTACGATTTTTCGATGGATGTTGACGACGCTGCCGCGCTGATAAGGATTTCGCAGATCGCGCAGAAGGCAAATGCACCATTTATTGCCCAGCTTTCACCCTCGCTTTTTGGATTGAGGTCTTTTGATGAAGCTAATTCGTTTACTGATTGGAGGATAGATGATTCATCCGAGCGGGGAAAACTCTGGGCGACCGTCCGGGCTCTTCCGGACTCAAGCTATCTTGGTTTGGCTCTGCCGAGATTTCTTACGCGGCTGCCATATGGGGAAGAAACCGATCCTACCGAGCGCTTTAATTTTGAGGAATTTAAGGTCGTAACCGAGCACGAAAATTACGTTTGGGGAAATCCTGTGTTTATTTGTGCGCTGCTTTTGGCTGAGAGTTTCGGTCGAAACGGGTGGGACGCACGCCGCGGTTTTCAGGTTAAAGTTTCGGGTCTGCCGACGCATATTTATAAGAAGGAAGGCGAGACGGTGACGAAACCGTGTGCAGAGATACTGATGACCGATCCGCTCTGCAATATGCTTTTGGAAAATGGATTGATGCCGGTCATTTCATTTAAGAATTCAGACCTCGTTCAGCTTGGTCGATTCCAATCGATCGCAAGTCCCGGTTCGGCTTTAAAGGGCAAATGGAATTCGTAATTGCAGCGGCTGAAGGAATTTCAATTGGCATTTCGTTCCTAATAAAATAGAATGAAAGATTACTTTGTTAGACGGTAAGCCCGCTAACGTTTTCTATCAAACTATGTTTTTCGATGAAGTTTTTGATGTGATTGTGATAGGCGCTGGACACGCAGGATGCGAGGCGGCTTCGGCTTCCGCGCGTCTTGGTGTCGAAACTGCGCTCGTCACGATAAATCTAGATCTGATCGGACAAATGTCCTGCAATCCTGCGGTTGGCGGAATTGCTAAAGGTCATATTGTTCGCGAGATCGATGCCCTTGGGGGTGTGATCGGTAAGGTCATTGATCGCACTGGAATTCAATTTCGTTTACTGAATCGATCGCGAGGTCCTGCCGTGCAATCGCCGCGTGCGCAGGCGGATCGCGCTCTTTACCGAACGGAAATGCGCCGGGTTTTAGAATCGACGCCAAACCTTCTTTTACGACAGGGTGTTGTAGTTCGTTTGATCGTCGAAAATGGTTCGGTGGTTGGAGTTGCGCTCGAGGATGACCGCCGGTTCGGTGCAAAATCGGTTTTGATAGCGACCGGCACATTTCTAAACGGCAAGATCCATACCGGTGAAAAGAATTATTCTGCGGGACGTGCCGGCGAACCGGCGTCCATCGAGTTGGCGGAAGATCTTAAACTTCACGGATTTCCGGTTGGACGTCTGAAAACCGGGACACCGCCGCGGCTCGACGGCAGAACTATCGACTGGGGAGCGTTCGAACGCCAACCGCCCGATGAAAAACCGGTCGCGTTTTCGTTTTCGACGGATGTCATCGATCAAACTCAGATCGATTGTTACATCGGCTATACATCATCTGCTCTCCACGATGAGATCCGCGCCAACTTGAGTAAATCGCCGCTTTATTCGGGAAAGATCAAAGGAATAGGTCCGCGATACTGTCCGTCGATCGAAGATAAAGTTGTAAAATTTGCCGAAAAAGATCGACATCAACTGTTTTTGGAGCCGGAGGGTCACAATACGAATGAAGTTTATTTGAACGGTTTCTCAACTTCCCTGCCAGCAGAGTTGCAGCAGAACCTCCTTCGAATGATCGACGGATTTGAGAATGTGAAGATAATTCGTCCCGGTTACGCGATAGAATATGACTTTGTCGATCCGCGCGAGTTGAAACCTTCGCTTGAAACGACGCGTTTGAAAGGTTTGTTTTTAGCAGGGCAGATAAATGGTACGACGGGCTATGAGGAAGCTGCTTGCCAGGGTTTGGTTGCCGGCATAAATGCGGCGTTCAATGTTGCGGGGCGCGAACCGTTTAGATTGCGGCGCGATGAGGCATACATCGGTGTTTTGATCGACGATCTGATTCAGCATGGCGTCGACGAGCCGTATCGAATTTTCACATCGCGCGCGGAGGCTCGCTTGACGCTTCGGCATGATAACGCCGATGAGCGCTTATCTCCGAAGGGGCAGGAGGCGGGATTGCTCACTGATTCATACTGGAAACGGTTTTGCGAAAAGCGCGACCGCGTCGCACGGCTTCGGAATTTACTTGATGAAACTCGTTTTAAGCGTTCCGATATCGAATACTCCGCTGTTTCCCAGGTACTGGGAAAGGATCTCGGCGATGCTTTTACGCTATCGCAGCTTGCGCAAAGGCAAGGAGTTTCTCCCGAGTTGATCAAAGGGCTTCTTCCTGTGCCCGTACGTGAAAGCTTTTCCGCCACAGAACTTGAAACCGCTCTAGCCGACTCGCTTTATAGCGGGTATATTCGCAATTTAAAGGCGGCGACGGAACGGGTGAATCATAACGACTCACTTAAAATTCCGGACGGGTTTCGGTTTAACTCCGTCAGCGGACTTTCGAATGAAATGAAAGAGCGGCTCGAACGAGCCCGACCTCAAACGTTCGGTCAGGTAAAACGGATCTCAGGGCTTACACCGGCGGCTCTATCAACTGTTCTTGTCCATCTTACGGCGCAAAAAGCGGAAAAGATCGGTAAATAATATTGTGGCACGTACTACGTATTCGCCTTGTGGTACGTGCCACAGTTGCGCTTACTATGACGCGCTGTGGTACATTTACCTTTCCTGAAAGTTCGATTTAACGATGCCAAAGATCATAACCATTGCAAACCAGAAAGGCGGCGTCGGCAAAACAACGACGGCAATAAACCTCGCCGCCGCGCTGGCTGTTGAGGAAAAGAGGGTTTTGCTCGTGGATGCCGATCCGCAGGGCAACGCTTCTTCCGGAGCCGGAATCCCGCGAATAATTAACCGCGCAACCGTTTATCACGCATTGATTACGGGAGAAGTTGCCGAAGGGTCGATCCTTTCCACAGAACTTCCTCTGTTGTGGGTTTTGCCGGCAGACAAAAATCTTGCCGGTGCCGAGGTTGAATTGGTTGATGCCGAAGACCGCGAATACAAGCTGAAATCGGTTTTAGAAAAAATCAGGCATGACTACGATTTCATAATTATTGATTGCCCTCCGTCGCTGGGTTTACTTACCGTCAACGGCTTGACCGCTGCCGACTCGCTTTTGGTACCTATTCAATGTGAATATTTTGCACTCGAAGGAGTAACGGAACTGTTTGACACGCTGGTTCGGCTGCGCCGCCGGCTAAATCCGCAGCTTGCCATCGAGGGATTATTGTTAACAATGTATGACGAACGGACAAATCTTTCCGCGGCGGTCGCACAGGACCTGAAGGATTTCTACGGTTCGCAGGTTTTGGAAACGGTGATTCCGCGAAACGTCCGGCTTGCGGAAGCGCCAAGCCACGGTAAGCCGATCATTTTGTATGACATTCGCTCGCGCGGCGCGGAAAGTTATATTCAGCTGGCAAAGGAGATTTTGAAGCATGGCTAGAAAGGCTTTGGGAAGAGGATTGAGCGCGCTGATCGGGGACGAGACGTCGTCCGGCGATGAGACTTTGACGGATATCGACATTGACCTGATCGAACCCAACAGCGAACAGCCGCGGACGATATTCGAAGATGATCGCCTGGAAGAGCTCGCTCAATCTATCCGTGCGAACGGTATTGTCCAGCCGATCGTCGTTCGAAGACAGGGAAGCCATTTCCAGTTGGTCGCAGGCGAACGACGCTGGCGTGCTGCACAGCGCGCGGGCTTAACAAAAATTCCCTCAATAATAAAAGATGTTGCCGATGATAAACTGCTTGAGATCGCGCTTATCGAAAACATTCAGCGCCAAGAACTTAACGCCATCGAAGAAGCTCGCGCATACAAAAAACTAATTGATACGGTGGGCTTAACGCAAGAATCGGTCGCCGAACGCGTTGGTAAGAACCGGACCACTATCACTACGTTCCTGCGTCTTTTGAAACTTCCCGACGATATCCTTAAACTTATCGAAAAGGACAAGATCTCGGCTGGTCATGGGCGAGCTCTTCTAATGGCGGGCAGTGCGGACATTCAGCGCAATATCGCGAAACAGGTTCTTGAACGATCATTATCCGTTCGTGAAACGGAACGCACGGTAAAACGCAGCGGCACCGGCGCGGCTCCAAAAGACAAAGCGCCAAAGATTAAACTTGACGCAAATCAGAGATCGGCTGAAACGAAATTACGGCGAAGGCTTGCTACGCAGGTTCATATTTTACCGGACGGAAAAGGAACGGGCGGAAAGATAGAAATTGAGTATTACAGCGAAGGCGATCTTGACCGCATTTATCAATTGTTAATGGAAAAAAGCTAAAAATCGAAATGAAACGTCTGACAGAAATGGTATCGTGCGCGGGTTGAGTAGCAAAACTCGCCCCAAGCGATCTTGCTCAAGTTTTGAGTAAGCTGCCAAAACAAAATTTTACAAACGATGTAATGGTCGGCTTTGAAACGTCGGACGATGCCGGTGTGTACCGGCTGAATGAAACGACCGCGCTCGTGCAAACCCTTGATTTCTTTACACCTATAGCCGATGAACCCGAAATTTACGGTCAGATCGCAGCGTTAAACTCTGTCAACGACGTTTATGCGATGGGCGGCGTTCCTTTAACCGCTCTCTCGATCGTTTGTTTTCCGCAGAAAGGTGATTGGGATGTTTTAGAACAAATTCTGCGCGGCGGTCAACTTGCGATGAACCGCGAAAATGTTGCGGTGATAGGCGGACATTCGGTTGACGATCAGGAGATCAAGTTTGGATATTCCGTTACAGGTATTGTGCATCCGGACAGGATCGTAACGAACTCGAATGCAAAACCGGGCGATCTGCTTGTTTTAACAAAACCTGTCGGGACAGGTGTTATCAGTACCGGCGTCAAATTTGGCAAAGCGTCCTCTGAAGCGGTAAAAGCATCACAAAAAGCAATGACAACTTCCCTTCGCGAAGCATCTAAAGTTATGCAGGAAATTGGAGCGAATGCGGCGACCGATATTACAGGCTTCGGATTGCTCGGTCATGCTTACGAAATGGCGAATGGAAGTGGAACGAGTCTGACGATAAACTCGGACGATGTGCCGCTGCTGCCGGAAGTATTGGAATTGATCGGAGAGAAAATGCTGACACGAGGCGACAAGAACAATCGCGCCTATATCGGGGAGAATATCTCTATCGAAGCGACAGTTTCGTCCGAGCTTCAAAGCGCTCTTTTCGATCCGCAAACCGCCGGCGGATTGCTGATCAGTTTCGAAGCTGAAAAAGCATATGAGTTCGTCAGACGAATTCCAGAAGCAGTAATCATCGGTTCGGTCGGTGCGCCAACCGAGAAAATGTTATTAGTTGTTTAGTTCGAACAGTTACAAGAGTAGTAAAGAATGTTTTTATTCATCCTGGAATCGATCGGAACATCAGAATTGATTCTGATAGGAATGGTCGCGCTGATCATTTTCGGACCGCGAAAACTGCCCGAGTTGATGCGCACGTTCGGTAAGACGATGGCGGAATTTCGCCGTTCGACGAACGAATTTAAGGCGTCCTGGGAACGGGAGGTCGATCTTGAAAATTTTGGCGATCTCGGCGCCGCTACGCCCGAGAAGAATATCGACGAAACTCGAACGATTGGTCGCTCAAACTATCCGGTTAAAGCCGAAGTTGAACTCCCCGCGGTCAAAGCCATCTCCGCCGACCAGTTTTCTGAAGTTCAGACTGAAAAAGTTAAACAACACGAATTTGCGGACGAACCCGAAGTCCGGAAATCATCCGAATCGGAGACGCGCGAACCGGATAAGCGCGATTGGTTGTAAAGGTCGCCGCCATCGCTCAAGTTTCCAATGAAAGAAAGATTCGAACAAAAAGACGATGAACTCGGCGGACAAATGTCCTTTTTGATGCACCTCGACGAGTTTCGCAAACGGCTCGTAAACAGTGTAATAATTATACTTATAGCGTTCGTGTTATGCTGGTTCGTGTCCGATCGGATCTTCGATTTTCTTTCCGTTCCAATTCGACAAGCGCTTTCCGAAGCCGAGCGGCGCGACGTTCCGATTGAAGGATTAACGGGAAACGAAAAGATTCTCTCAATTTCTCTGCTTAAAGAAGGCGACAGCGGTCGATATATTTTTGACAGGGCGACAAACATCGGCGGCAGCGTCATTTCTCCCGGTTCATCGATTCAATCCGTGGTTTCGAAAGACTCAGCCGGTAAGCTCGGTCTTTTTACAGATGAACCCGTCATTGCGAACAACAATTTGATCCCGAAAGGCATTCGTCTTCCTGTAAATTTAGAAGATCTTTCCGAAAACGGTGCCGGTGCAGAAGAACGTTTGATCGTAACGACCGCAGTTGAATCGTTTACGCTTTATGTCACGGTTTCGCTTTACGCCGCGATAGCCGTGTCGATCCCGCTTTTGCTCCTGCAGATCTGGGGCTTTATTTCGCCCGCATTATATAAACACGAACGGGCGTATGTTACTCCATTTATTGGACTTTCATCCATTTCATTCGTTATCGGCGCAGCTTTTGCTTACTATGTATTGTTTCCGCCGGCGGTTCGTTATTTGTTGGGTCTAGGGGAAGATTTTCGCCTGCTTTTGCGTGCTAGCGACTATTTCGATTTCATAACGCTGATAATGCTCGCGATGGGCGTTATTTTCCAAATGCCAGCCGTTACGTACGTTCTTGCCCGTATCGGCATCGTTTCTGCCGAGTTTTTGATCAGAAGCTGGAAGATCGCGATCGTAATAATTCTCGTGGTCGCCGCGGTAATATCGCCGACCGGCGACATTCCTAATCTCATGCTTTTCGCTGCACCGATGATGCTGCTTTACGTTGTTTCGATCTTCATCGCATGGTTTTTCGGCAGAGCGCGGCGCAAACAGTCGGAAGTTTCGTAACTCAGGTAAAAAAATCCTTGATCAATATAACTTTTTGAAAGTACGATCATGCAACCTTCACAAGGTTTTACGGCATCTTGAACAAATACAGGTAACTGTCTAAAATCTAAAAATTGTTGGATCGAATATATTCCGATATTATTTCAGGACGAAAGCATTAGGAGTTTTAAACCATTATGTCCAAGAAAATTTTTCGCAGCTTAATTTTGACCGGCTTTGCGTTTGCCGTTGGATTCAGTTCCGTCAGCGCTCAGCAACCGTCTGAAGATGTTCAAAACAAGTCGCGCAATGTTAAGGTCGAAGAAAAAGAAGTTTACAAAAAATGGAAAAATAATGATGTCGCTTACATCATTACAAAGGATGAAAAGAAAGCGTTCGACGCGCTAAAGACCGATGAAGAACGTGAAAACTTCATCGAGCAATTTTGGCGCCGGCGCGATCCGAATCCCGATACGGAAGAAAACGAATACCGCGAAGAATATTACGAACGGATCGCTTATGCGAACGAGAACTTCGCATCGGGAATTCAGGGTTGGAGAACCGACCGCGGGCGCATTTATATCGCATGGGGCAAGCCCGATTCGGTCGAATCGTATCCGTCAGGCGGACAGTATAACCGCCCGGCGTGGGAAGGCGGAGGTTCGACGACGACCTATCCGTTTGAAATTTGGTTTTACAGACATTTAGAAGGTGTTGGCGACGGAATCGAGATCGAGTTCGTCGATCCGACGGGAACGGGCGAATATCGAATAGCCCGGAATGCCAATGAAAAAGACGCGATGCTGAACGTTCCGGGTGCGGGTATGACGACCGCCGAACAACTCGGTCTGGAAACGCGCGCTGAAAGAATTACCGGTATAAATAACGGAAATTATTACGGAAGAGAGCAGGATCAACCGTTCCGCAGAATGGAGATTATCAGTAATCTTCAGCGTCCGCCGCAAGTTAAATTCAGCGATCTACAGGGATATATAACGGATTCGCCAGTTATTGATAACAATCCGCTTGCGTTCGATCTGCAGGTAGATTTTTTCCGGCAGTCTGACGACAGCGTTATTACGACGTTTACGATTCAAACCGAAAACAGAAATCTCGTATTCAAAGACAGCGGCGGCATTCCGACGGCGCAGATGAACATCTTCGGACGAATCGAAGCCGTTTCCGGAAAGCGTTCGGGAATTTTTGAAGATTCCGTAACGACCAATGCGACGACCGAAGAACTGGCAGACTCGCTTGACCGAAAGTCGATCTATCAAAAAGCTTATCCGCTGACACCGGGAATGACCTACAAGGTTGATGTGGTCGTCCGAGACGTTGTTTCCGGTAACCGCGGATTGGTTCGTAAAGGCTTTACGGTTCCGAAATACAACACAAGTTCGCTTGATACATCGACGTTGATCCTTGCTTCTACGCTTCGGACAACGACCGAACGCGATATCGGCGCAAGCTTTGTGATCGGCGGCGCGAAAGTGATTCCAAATCTGGCGCGGGTTTTCCGCAAAGGTCAGGATGTCGGTATTTACATGCAGGTTTACAATGCAAAGACCGATCAAACGACGCTTCGTCCGGCGGTCGATGTCGACTATGTTCTTTACAAAGACGGTAAAGAAGTTATGCGGCAAAGTGAAGATTGGCAAGGGCTTAGCGATTCGGGACAGCGCCTGACGCTCGCCCGGCTGCTGCCGACTTCGCAGATGCCGACCGGTGATTACAAGATCAAGATCTTTGTCCGCGACAATGTCGGCGAAAAGAAAGAGATCATTCAGGAATCTGATTTCACAATCAAATAATCTTTTGAATAGATTTGAAATTCGGCGTCTTTTTTGGAAAGGCGCCTTTTTTATGTTTGAAACCGAACGTTTAATAATTAGAAAATATGAAAAACACGAGAGCGAACATTGCATCGTTCTGTTTACCGATGCGGTCGTGATGAAGAACGTCGACCGCGGCGTGCTTTCAACCGATGCAGCGGAAAAACTATGGAACAAACTTATTAATGAAATGTACCCGGGCGGTTGCGACACAATTTACGCAGTTTTTCGAAAAGAAGATGGAATCTACGTCGGACATGCTTCGATCAGACCTCGACCCGAAAAACCCGACGACTGGGAGATCGGGTACATTCTTTCAATGGAACATTGGGGATTGGGTTACGCCACCGAAATTGCAGAATGTCTCATCAGGTTTGGATTTGAAGAAATCGGATTAAGGGAGATTTTCGCCACCATCGATGATGACAATCTCAACTCGATCAAAGTTGCAAAGAAGATCGGAATGTCGTTCAACCGGTACGAATTTGATGAAGGCGGAAGATTTTCAGTATATTCAATAAGTTTAGACCAGAATCAAGTTTAATCGCCGCCGAAATTTTCGATCCAAAGTTGAAAAACGAGCAATGTCCACAGCTCTTTGTGATGGGAAGCTGTTTTGTTCTCATGTTCGCGAATGAGGTTTTGAACGAACTTCTCATTAAATAAACCCTGCTGGTTCAATCGTTTGGGCTCGAGAAGATCGTGCATCAGCGGATTCAATCTGCCGCGAAGCCAATCTGCAATCGGAATTCCAAATCCTTTTTTCGGGCGATGCAGGATCTCTTTCGGCAGCAACGGTTCAAGCGCCTTTTTCAGAATGTGCTTGCCGCTTTTGCCTTTCATCTTAAATTCAAGCGGGATCGACGCCGCAAACTGACCCACACGAGGATCGAGAAACGGCGCACGGACTTCGAGTGAAACAGCCATCGAAGCGCGATCGACTTTCGTCAAAATATCTTCTGCCATGTAGAAGTTCATGTCGACGAACTGCATTTTTTCAATGTCGTTCCCGGCATCGCAAATTTCGAGTAATTCCTTAGCGTTTTTATAAATATCCGCGTCTGTCTTTGCCAAAACTTCTGGCGACAAAAGACGTGCGTGCGAATCGACGGCAAACGATCCGAACCATGAATGATGACGCGTCACAAGATCGTGCTGCGCCGCCCGGACAAAGCGTTTCGCTTTGTAATCGAACGACATATTCTTGCTTGAAACGGGAAGATTTTTAACGACCGGTTCGATCGCAGCGTTTCGAAGAAACGCGGGGATCTTAAGATATTTGTTTGCGACGGTGTGCGCGTAATACATCGGGTAACCGGCGAAAAGCTCGTCGCCGCCGTCGCCGCCGAGCGCGACCGTTACATGTTTTCGAACGAACTGCGAAAGCAGAAAAGTCGGAATCAGCGATCCGTCCGAAAGGGGTTCATCGAGCCATTTGCCGATATCCGAGATCAGATCGGCGGCTTTTTCGACACTAAGAATATCTTCGTAATGCTCTGTGTCTAAGTGCTTTGCGACCATCCGCGCGTATTTCGATTCGTCGAACGAATCTTCTTCGAAACCGATCGAAAATGTCTTAACTTTTTCGCCGGAAAACTGCGAAGCGAACGCAGCTACGGTCGATGAATCAATTCCGCCGCTCAACAAAATGCCCAGCGGAACGTCGGAAACAAGCCGCATGCGAACTGCATCGGCTAACAGATCGCGGAGCTCGCCGGCTGCGGTTGCTATATTCGATGAAGGTGGCGGAATTTTAGTATGAGCGCCGGAGTTTGCGTCATTTGCATCCTGCAAATTTCCGCTGTTGTTCCAGGACAAATTCCAATAGCGCCGCGTTTTTATCTCACCATTTTCGACGGTCAAAAGGTGCGCCGCGGGCAGCTTGAATATGTTTTTATAGATCGAACGCGGCGCGGGAACATAATCGAACGAAAGAAACTGGCGCAACGAATTTTTATCGATCTCGGCTTTTACCGACGGGTTTGCGAGAAGAACTTTGAGCTCGGAACCGAAGATAAGTTTTTCGTCAAAGACTCCATAATAAAGCGGTTTTTCGCCAAAACGGTCGCGCGCTACAACGAGTTTTTCCCGTCGCTTGTCCCAAAGTGCAAACGCGAACATGCCGTTTAAATGATCCAGCATCGCTTCGCCGTATTCGTCGTAGAGATGCGGCAGGATCTCGGTATCGCTGTTTGTTTGAAATTTATGCCCGAGTTTTTCGAGATCAGCGCGGACCTCGCGAAAATTATAGAGTTCGCCGTTCATAACGACGACGACGGATCTGTCTTCGTTATAAACCGGCTGTTCCCCGGTGTGCAGGTCGATGATCGAAAGTCTGCGCATGCCGAGCGCGACTGTTTCATCAAGCCACAACCCTTCGGAATCCGGTCCGCGATGAACCATTCGCTCACACATCGAATGCAGAACCGCTTCGCTGTGATCATCGCGACGTCTTTCTAAATTTATCCAACCTGCAATTCCGCACATAAAAAGTCAGAACCGTCTGCGTAAGCGGGCGGTGAGGTATTTTTTGAAAAACCTTCAATCCAAAATAGCTTTCTTGCCACCGAAATCTCAAAACGCGACCGCAAACTAGAATGAGTCTGTAAAAAATACGATCGACTCACCTCAGGGTTATGCCCGAGGATCTGACCCAAACCCGATCTTTTCGCGCACGGCGTAGATCGATTTGTCCTGAGATTCGTGATACGTCCGCACGAGCATCTCCGCCAGCAAACCCATCAGGAAAAACTGCATTGATATTGCAAGCAGTACGATGGCGATTACCGGCAGCGGAGTCAAAATAAACGAAACGTCATTGACGAACTTCAAATAGAATGCCCAAAGACCGGCAACCATTGAAAGTAAAAAGGAAATTGCGCCGAATCCGCCGAAAACATAGATCGGTTTGGTGTGATATTCAGCCATAAATTTGATCGTCATCAGATCAAAGACGACTTTTATGGTCCGGGAAATTCCGTATTTCGATTTTCCCATCGTCCGTGCGTGATGATCGACCGGAATTTCCGTAACGCGCGCGCCAGCCCAGCTTGCATAGATCGGAATGAAGCGGTGCATTTCGCCGTAAAGCTTTACGTCCTGAAGCACGTCGCGCTTGTAAGCCTTCAAACTGCAGCCGTAATCATGCAGCGGAACGCCGCCGATCCATGAAATTATCTTGTTTGCGATCTTCGACGGAAGCTTGCGCGAGACGAATTTATCCTGACGGTTCTTTCGCCAGCCTGATACGACATCAAAACCTTCGTCAAGCTTTTCCAACAATCGGACAATATCCTTTGGATCGTTCTGCAGATCGGCGTCCATCGGAATAAGTATCTCGCCGCGCGCGGCGTCGATTCCGGCGGACATTGCCGCCGTCTGTCCATAATTTCGCCGGAGCGAAATAACGCGGACGCGGTCATCGGCGGCGGCTATCTCACGCAAGATCTTCAAACTCGAATCCGTCGAACCGTCGTCGACATATATCACTTCAGCGGATTCGCCAAGTTCCGCCAGCGCTTCGGTGATGCGCGCGTGCATCGGTCGAAGATTGTCCTCTTCATTTAAAACGGGAAGGAACAGCGACAAGCGAGGTTCCGAGTTTAAGACTTCTTTGGTCATAGCGGGAATTGGGCTCTTTCTTTATTCGTTCAGTGCCGGAAACTTTCGATCGACGGAACAGCTGAAAAAGTTGAATCTTAACATTTAACGGCGCGCTCGGGAAAATCGATAACTCAATTATCGCGCCGTTTGCGCGTTTGTAAATGGCTGGTTAGACCGCTTATACTTTCGTTTTATTTTAGCACTATTAAAAATTGAATATTTTGGAGAAAGATTATGAATTCGGATACTGCGCAGCGAACGATTGCCGTTATCGCAAAATTTAAAAACATGCCTGAAGATCAGGTAACATTGGAAACTCAGTTAAAAGATCTTGAAATGGATTCATTAGACGGGTTAAACCTGATCTTCGAACTTGAAGAGGAGTTTGACATTCTTATTCCCGACGACAAAGCTTTGACGATGAAGTCAGTAGGCGAAATGGTAGAAGGTATAGATCATCTCCGGTCCGGCGATGCAGCCGCGGCGGAAACCTCTGCTGACTCAGACCCGGCGCCGGCGGAAGGTAGTTAATATGAGCTCTCGCCGCGTCGTTGTTACGGGCATCGGGGTCATCTCGGCTCTCGGAAATAACAGGCAGCAGTTTGAAAAAGCCGTTTTTTCGGGCGAATCCGGAATTAAACGGCTTAATATTCCCGAAATCGACCGGCTGCGCTTTAAGAAAGGCGCGCAGGTCAGCAATTTTCAACCCCCGGATCATTTTGAAGAAAGGCATTTAATGCTTCTCGAACGCTTCACACAGTTCGCCCTGATCGCCGCGCGCGAAGCTGTTGAGGACTCCAAATTCCAATTTTCCAACGATAAAGAGCGCCGGCGAACGTCCGTGATAACCGGGACCGGCGCGGGCGGACAAACCGAACAGGATCAGGTTTACAAAGATCTTTATAAGCTCGACAAAAACCGGCTTCATCCGCTTACGGTTCCGCGTGTCATGAGCAATGCACCGACGAGTCATATCTCGATGGAGTTTGGAATTACCGGTCCGAGTTATGCGATAACGACCGCGTGTTCGTCGTCGAGCCATGCGATCGGTCAGGCATTTTGGGCAATTCGCAGCGGAATGGTCGACCGGGCGATCGCCGGCGGGAGCGAAACGCCGTTCGGTTTTGCAAATCTTAAAGCGTGGGAAGGAATGCGCGTTGTTTCGAATGATGAATGCCGTCCGTTCTCAAAGGATCGGACGGGAATGATTCTCGGCGAAGGCGGCGCGATGCTGCTGCTTGAAACCGAAGAATCAGCATTGTTGCGCGGCGCGGAAATTTACGCTGAGATCGCGGGCTGCGGAATGTCCGCGGACGCATTTCACATTACGCAGCCGTCCGAAATCGGCGCTGCCAACGCGATGAACGACGCTCTTGAAGACGCCGGGATCACGCCCGAAGCGGTTGGATATATCAACGCTCACGGGACGGCGACGCTTGCGAATGATGTAATGGAAGCAAACGCGATTCGAAATGTTTTTGGAAAACATACGGATAAAATTCCGGTAAGCTCAACAAAAGCGATGCACGGACATACACTTGGTGCCGCCGGTGCGATCGAAGCAGTTGCAACGATCTTAGCGTTAAAAAATCAAGTGATCCCGGCAAATATTAATTTTTCCGAGCTCGATCCCGATTGCCGACTTAATATTGCAGACAAGCCGATCGATCATGATTTTGAAGCGGCAATGTCCAATTCTTTCGCTTTTGGCGGGCTGAACGGTGTTCTCATTTTTAAGCGCCGGAAATAAATTGCCCGGTGCTTTTTCGGTGAAAAGCCGTCAGATCGAGCGATCCTTTCGGTCGTAAAGTAAGGACAAACGTCCCGGATTTTATGCCTTTCCGCGAACGACCTTCCATTTTTTTGGCTGGACCTAAAAAAACAGATAGTCCGGGCAATTGGAGATTTTCCTATGGTTGTATTTCTTGAAACGACATCAAAGCCCTCGGGAAACACGACAGTTTGTTTATGAAAGTCCGCTAAAATATACTAAAAACGGTTGATGAACCGAGAAATCGAATGGTTTTGGATAGATACGTAAGCTAATTTAATTAGCGTGTTAATTAAAAACGATGTTCGGTCAATCGATCCTAAATTTATGAGCGATCGCAGAGTAGTTGTTACAGGTGTCGGAGTGATCTCCGGATTGGGAAATTCGACGAGCGAATTTGCAGAAAATCTTTTTGCGGGAAGATCGTCTATCGACGATATCGAGTCGGTTGATATGTCGACATTTCGATTTAAAAAAGCAGCTGAGGTAAAAAGTTTCGTTCCCGAAGATCATTTTAACGAACAGCAGTTGACGATCATGATGCGTTTTTCTCAATTTGCGCTCGTATCTGCACGCGAAGCTGTGGTTGATTCCGGTATCGAATGGACGGAAGAATCCACCGACAGAACCGCGGTCGTAACCGGAGCAGGTTCAGGCGGGCTGACCGATCTCGATTTCGAGTGGGACGAACTTTACGGGCAAAAGAGAACCCGTCCGCGACCGCTGACAGTTGCAAAAGCTATGAGTAATGCCGGTGCGAGCCATATTTCGATGGAATACGGAATTACCGGTCCGACCTATACGACGACCAGCGCTTGTTCGTCGTCGAGCCATGCGATGGGACTTGCGTTCTGGCATGTTCGCCAGGGTCTCGTGGATGCGGCGATCACCGGCGGCAGCGAAACGCCGATAGCTTATGGGAATCTGAAAGCCTGGGAAGGAATGCGCGTTGTCTCGCAGGACACGTGCCGACCGTTTTCACGCGACAGAAGCGGTATGATTCTCGGCGAAGGCGGTGCAATGTTTCTGTTTGAAACGCTGGAAAATGCAAAGAAGCGCGGAGCAAAAGTATATGCGGAGATCGCCGGTTTTGGAATGTCTGCGGACGCGCATCATATAACAATGCCGTCGTCCGACGGGGCGGCAAATGCAATTCGAAAATCGCTGAAAGACGCGGCGATCGAGGTGGAAAAGATCGGCTACATAAATGCGCATGGAACCGCGACGCAGGCAAACGACCCGATGGAATCGGACGCCATTAATAAAGTTTTCGGAGAACACACGGCACGCGTTGCGGTCAGTTCGACGAAATCTCTACATGGACACACGCTCGGCGCTGCCGGCGCGATCGAAGCTGCGGCAACTATTCTAGCACTCGATCGCGGCGTGTTGCCTCCGACAGCGAATTTCACTGAACTTGATCCGGAATGCAGGATCGACGTAATAGCGAATCAATCGCGCGAAAAAAAGATCGAAGCGGCTATTTCCAATTCATTTGCGTTCGGCGGTCTGAACGCGGCGCTCGTTTTCAAACGCTTCGATGGCTAAAAAATCAACCCTTCAGATAAATCTCGAATATTATTTTGCGCGGTCTGTCTTAGCGGTCCTCGGCGCACTCCCGCGCCGTTTAGCTATGTTCGCGAGCCTTCGTTTTTTCGATCTCGCCTATCTCGTCTTCGGAAATCTTCGCCGCGTTGCACATACTAATCTTGAGATCGCTTTTCCCGAAATGCCGTTGGACGAGCGGAAAAAGATCGTGCGCGGATGTTTTCATAATCTCGCCCGGCAGATTACGGAATTGAGCCAATTTCCAAAGGCGACGGAAGAATCGCTGCGACAGATCGTTGAATTAGATATATCAGACGAAATATGGGACGAATACCGTCGGTTGAAGGAGTCCGGACAAGGGTTGATATTAATGACGCCGCATTTCGGCGGCTGGGAAGTCCTGGCGTTTATCTCATTCATTTTTGTGGGACCGCAGAGTTATCTGGTTCGCCGTTTGGACAATCCGAAGCTTGAAAAAATGCTCGCCGACATTCGCGGAAAGTTTGGCAATAAACCGCTCGATAAACGAACTGCCATAATGCCTGCGCTGACGCTGCTTCGTTCCGGCGGAAATCTCGGCGTGCTGCCGGACCTTAATACACAGCCGCACGAAGGAGTGTTCGTTCCCTTTTTTGGCAAACTTGCATGTACAACAGCGGGCGTCGCAGCGCTTGCGATGCGGACAAAAGCGGTCGGCATTTTATTGACGGCAGCGTGGGATGAAAAGAAGAGAAAATATATTATTCGTTCGGAAGCACGGCTCGATTTTAAATCAACCGGCGATCGAAAGCAGGATATGATCGATTACACGGCTCGGATGATGGAAGAGATCGAAAAAGTGATCCGGCGAAACCCCGAGCAATGGTTCTGGATCCATAAACGCTGGAAATCGCGACCCGAGGGCGACCCCGAAATTTATTAAGCTAAAAATAACGGTAATGTCCTGTTATTTCCCAACCGAACAAACGGTCTTCAAGCTGCGCTCCGCTCCCGATATTGTGGATTATCAAATAAGTTTTTGTTCTTTCGTTCAGCCGATTCGAAACGATTCCGATGTGCGTCATTCCTTTTCCGTCAAGGTCCCATGAAACAATATCTCCGGGTTGATAGGTTTTGGGATCTTTGGTTACGGGCAATGATTTGCCTTTTCGCTCAAAGAACGTTCTCAAATTAGGAACGCGCCGGTGGTCGATGTTTCTGTCCGGCGAGGTCAAACCCCATTTGTTCGGATAGGCTGAAAAATCTGAAGACATATCTTCGTGAACCACCTTTTGCAGATCGACGCCGGCATTGCGCATTGCGCGAATTACGACATCGGTACAGACGCCTTTTTCGATTGGAATGTCCCCGTTCGGATAATCGAGCACAACGTATGCAGGGTCGTATGTTTTCGTCAATTCTAATTGCCGAACGGCGTGTTCGAGCAGTTTTCGAACTTCCGGTGAGCTGATCTCTTGGACGCGAGGGCTTACGACGGGTGTTTGGGCGCTCGCAGAACTTGAACCGAGACCATTGTTATTGCAGCCGACGGAAATGAAAAAAAGGGTGAAAGCAAAAAGCGAAAGAAAACGAAGTTTTGCAGGCATAAAGGGCGATATTCGAATCATTTTTCCGCGACAATTACGATCGAAACTCCGAAAGGAATATCGAAGTTTTTCAGCCAAAACTTTTCAGAGCTGAAAATTTTTCCAAAAATTCCGTTAAGCGCGGAAACGTTTACGTTGTTTTCGGACTCCGGTTTGATGCCGGTCAGCTTCATCAAAGTTCGCCCGGCAAGTATCGGTGCGAAAAAAGAAATGTTTGCATAAGTAGCACGGTTTATCTTAAATCCGGCTCTCTCCAATCGTTCCACGATCTGCTTTTTTGTATATCGAATGCGGTGATTTGAAATATCGTCCTGAACGCCCCACAGCCACATAAACGCCGGAACAAAGATCAGCGATCTTCCGCCGGTCTTCAAAACGCGGTGCATTTCCTTCAAACCGGCGACGTCGTCGTCCAGATGCTCAACTACATCGAGCGCCGTAACAACGTCAAAACTCTCATCTCCGAACGGAAGTTTTTCTGCCAGACCTTTGTGAACTTTTAACCCTTTCTTGCGGCAAAATTCGAGCGCGTCGTCCGATACATCCACGCCTTCGGAATCGCCAAACTGCGCGAGCATTTCGAGATTTGCACCTGTCCCGCAGCCTACATCGAGGATCTTCAAGTCGGAATCTTTCCGCCCAAGACCGTTTTCGATCCGCTCCATAAAGCTTTCCAAAATCGCCCGCCGCCCGACGAACCACCAATGCTTATCCTCGACATCGTTCATAATGCCGTAGGTGTGCTGCTGCATTTCTTTTGAGAGAGCCTCGTTCATAATTCTCAAAATCTAAATCGTAAACACCGTTCCAGCATCTTTGCAGATTCGGGATCAACCGACCTTAAAATTTCCAGATAATGCTTTCCTGACGCCAAGTCGCCCAATCTCGCTGACAACATTCCCGCATTAAATAACGCCGGAGAGTTTGTCGGAAGAGTTTCCAACGTGCGTTTATATAATTCAAGAGCTTCGCGCCGTTTTCCGTTGTCGCGCAAAAAATTTGCGTAAAACAGCAGAAGATTGGGCGAGTCCGGCTGGAGCTCAAACACTTTCTTATATGCTTCGATAGCACTCTCCACCTGTCCTTTCCTGGCAAAATAGGTGGCAATACCAAAATATGCGCCGGGATCTGGCTTAATTTCCAGAGACTTTTTATAGATCTCAAAGGCTTTTTCATGATCGCCCGCCGTGGCATAAACAACGGCGATCGAAAGATATGGTTTCGGTTCCTTGGGTTTTAGAGCGAGAAACTGCTCAACGTAGATCTCCGCCTCCCCCATTCGACGAGAAAAACCTAATTTCTGAATCAAATGCAGTCTGACGTTTACATCTCTCGGATTTTCCTCGGCAAATTTTTTCAATTCCGAAATCTGGTAAACACCCTGCATTCGCGACCGAGCGACATTTAAAAACATACTGACCGTCGGTTCGCCGGGTTTAATTCGATTGGCTTCCTGGAGCAGCGGTAACGCTTCTTCGTATCGAGCTGCTTCCAATAGAGCTACGCCGAGAGTTACCTTAACTGAGAAATTTCTAGGGTCGAGTTCATGTGCTTTGCGAAGCGGGACGATCGCTTCCTCGTAAAAGGATTCTAGGCTAAGCATTTCACCCAATTCGATCAGAAAATCAACATTCGCGGGATCCAATTCTACTGACCTTCGCATTGAACTTATAGCATTATCAATCTTCCCCAATCGTTTTTGGCTAGCTCCCAAGAAATATTGAGCGTTGGCAGATTTCGGATCGGCTAACGCAGCCTTGAGAAAACTCTCCTCCGCTTCTTCGTTCATTCCAAGCTCAAAATAGGTCTTTCCCAGGAAATAATGTGCAAGAGGAAGATCAGGTTTGATTTCGATTGCTCGTTTGGCAGCCGCAACTGCGTCATTATCCTGTTCAAGTCGCAGATAGAGCTGAGCTAGCCGAACCTGAAACGAAGCGTCGGTAGGATCCATTTCAGCAAGCTTCAGAAAATTTTGAAGTGCCTCGGTGTAATTTCCATTGTTAAAATTGAGCTCAGCCCAAAGCGTGAGAATTTTGAAATTATCTTTAAACCGCCTAAGTGACTGCGCCGCAATGCTAAGCGCTTCTCTATCCCTTTTCGCCGCTTTCAGGGCGAAGATCAGACCGGCAAATGCTTCGGGTTCCGAATCGTCAATGCGAGTCGCTAAGGTGCAATGTTCAATCGCTTCGGATGGCTGATTTGCGATGACTAGTACGCGGCAAATTTCCAAACGTGCGTCAAGATTGTTCGGAACAGCCGCGATCACTTCTCGAAAAACAGCTATGGACTCGTCGATCCGTCCGAGCAATGAAAGCGTAAGTCCAATACCGTTTCGAATCTGAGGTTTTTCAGGAGCGAGTTCCGCACTTTTTCTAAAAGCGGAAAGCGCGTCTTCCAACTTGTTTTGCTCCAGAAGTTGTTCGGCACGCTCATAAAACTCGCGTGCCGTCGTCGGATTTTGCTGCGAGAAGGAAATAATCGCACAAATTAACAATAATGAAGCTGCTGCCAAACATTTGAGTTTTCCGAACATCTCTTAACCCCCGAATTATTCTATTTTCCCGAAGCCGCACCATGAGTTTTGATTATGCCAGATTATCTCGACATCTTCGGCACTAATTTCTTCCCACCATTTCTCGAAATCGGTTTTCGAGATATAAAACGCTGTCGGCGCGACGAGGTGATCGAAAACGATATTATGCTGTTCGCGCCAGCCGAAAGTGCCGATGTGATTAAGATAATCGTTATAAAAAAGTCTTTCTGCGACGGGTTTTGCGGCTTTGTTCAGCGGTCGATAGAGAAGTTTCGAAGCAAGAAAAACTCCCACAGTCGGCAGTTTTGAAAGCTGAAAAAGCGCCGGTTGACCCATTTTTGAGGTAAATCCTTCGCGAATCGGGTTAACGTAATTTATTATCCACGAGTTATTCTCTTCGCCGTAAACCCAAGCGGAGATATGTCCGCCTTTTTTTACTTTTCCGGCAAGCGATGTAAAAGCCTTTTTCGGGTCCGGCGTGTGATGAAGCACACCGACGGAAAATGCATAATCGAAGACTTTCTTAAGCGGCAATTTAAAGATATCCGCCTGTACGATATGAACGTTTTCGAGATGTTTTGTCGCCTGAAAAGCCGTTTCAACCGCCGCGCTCAGATCGATGCCGATGACTTCCTTCGCGCCCCAATCCGCCGCCAGACTCGTGTGCCGACCTTTCCCGCAGCCGCCTTCTAGGACGATCTTTCCTTCAAAAAATTCAGGTTTTACCGGCTGTAGCCAGCCGAGGAATTGTTCGGCATATTTGTCATCTTTCTGCGTGAAATTTGTCCATTGCCAGCCAAAATTTTCTGCGGTTTCGGCTTTATCTTTTTCGATCTTGTCGAGTGCGGCGAATCGCGGAATGCCGCGCAGAACTTTGTATTCGCGCTCGCATTTCTTGCAGGTCAGATCGGCTTCGATGATCTCTTTGCCGTCGTATTTGCTGGCATATGCCAATAAAATATCGCCGCCGCATTTCGGGCAGGCGAGATACTGTAATAGTTTTTCTTTCATTTAATGTTGTCCGGGAACACCCCCGCGAACGTCGTTCCTGAATTTTTGAAATTCCGCCAGAGGAAACGGCTGGTGCCAATTTTCTTCAAATTCGTCGGCGTCACGTTCCGCGTATAGCTGCTCGAAGGTTACCAAAAAAGCTTCGCCGATCTCTTTTGCCCGAGCCGTATGGCGAAATACGATCTCGGCTTCGGAAGGATCGCGTTCGGCTGTCGGATATTCGACGATCTCGATCGAAACCGAATCCGCTTTTTTCTCGAAAACGATGTCGAATTCTTCGGGGTCGCGGTTCCATTTCAAAACTCTTCTGCAATCTCCATCGCCGGTCAATTCCGTCAGGATCAAAAGCAATTCGGAAAGCGCATTTTCGTGCGGCGAATGCGCTGTCGTCGTATGAAATTCGTTATCGCCGGCTCGGAAACCGACCGACATCCAACCGCATTGCGGAGAATTAAAACTAACTTCAAATTTTTCCGGCATAGCGTTTTCCTGTAAGATAAAACTCAAACAGTAATGGTAACCGTCGAACCGGAAATCGACAAATAAACACGCTTGAAAATGAAACAGTATCACGACATTTTGCGGCATATTTTAGCGAATGGAACCCGCCACCAAGACCGGACGGGGACAGGAACGATATCGACATTCGGATATCAAACACGGTTCGATCTCCGCGAAGGTTTCCCGATCGTGACGACAAAACGGGTACCGTTTCGCTGGGTCGCGGAAGAGCTTTTCTGGTTCCTTTCGGGTGATACGAACGAACAGAATCTTCGCGCCCGTGGTGTTGATATCTGGAAGGAATGGGCGGACGAAGCCCATACTTCAAGATTCGGACGCACGGAAGGCGACCTCGGTCCGGTTTACGGATATTTATGGAGAAGTTTCGGCGGGGATTATCCTGAACGCAACGGTTTCGATCAGATAAAGGATCTGATAGAACAAATTAAAATTAATCCAAATTCGCGGCGTTTGATCGTGTCCGGCTGGAATCCGGAACAAGCCGTCGAGGTCGATCTGCCGCCGTGTCATACATTTTGGCATTTGAAGGTAGAAAACGAAAAAACGCTCCATTGCCAGCTCTATCAACGCAGCGCGGACGCGTTTTTGGGAGTTCCGTTCAACATTTCATCTTACGCGCTGTTAACTCATTTGATCGCCCATGTTTGCGATCTCGAAGCGGGCGATTTTATCCATACTTTCGGCGATCTTCATATTTATCTGAATCATCTCGCGCAGGTCGAAGAAATCTTGCAGCGCGAGCCTTTTGAGTTGCCAAAACTTGACATTGTAAACGCCGAAGAGCTGAAAGGATTGGAGGGATTGTTAAACTTTAGGTTTGAGAATTTGAATCTCGTCGGCTATCGATCGCATAAAAAGATCGCCGCTCCGGTGGCAGTTTAAAATGAAATAAGCCGCGATCAGGTTTCCCTTTTTCGCGGCTATTTTTACGGCTTTTCACCTTGTTTCGCAACGGAATATTGAATTCTCCGATTTTGAAATTTCCCGTCCGGATTATCGTTCGAAGCCTTTGGTTTTGACTCGCCGTATCCTTTGGTTACAAGCATCGATTCTTTGATTCCCGCCTTTATCAACTCGGCTTTTACGGCATTTGCGCGCCGTTCCGAAAGCGCCTGGTTATCGGCATCCGCGCCGTCGCTATCCGTATGACCGCCGACCTCAATTACGGTGTCTTGCGGAATTTTCTTCATGTAGCCCGCCGCTGTTTCAAGAAATTTGGCGTCTTCCGGGCGTATATCGTGTTTACCGCTGTCAAAATGATTGATATAAAGATTCATCGCACGAAGCAGCGCATCAAGATCTGGCGGGTCCGAAAGTTTGCCGAGTTCGGTGTAAGCGCATTTCCTGGACGTTTCGTAATCACCGGCTTTGATCTTCAAACAGCTTTCATCGATGGTTGCCACCTTATCGCATTTTGCTTCCACCGTTTTTTCGTCGCCGTCGTTCCCGACTATCGAAATCGGAGCGCATTTATAGTTGGGATGGACGATCTCAATATTTCGCTGACCCGATTTCAGAACAGGAAGCTTTGTCGAACCATCCGGCGTGGTTTCGCCCCAGAAAGAACCATCGATCTGGATGCTGCTGCCGGTCGGAGCTTTTTGCACGACCACTTCGAAGCCCGGCGAATTCCAAAGGAAAATGTAAATGACAAGAAGCAGGGCAAGAATAAAAAAGAACATTGCCGCCAACGCGCCGGATATCCAAACCCAGAGCGGAATTCCGCCTTTCGCCTTTTTTTCTTCCGCTTTTTGCTTAGCCTCTTCGGAAGGCGTCGGCGGAATGTTTTGATATTTTTGCCGCTCGGCTTCCGGAAGTCGAAAGTACGGTGTCGTAACGCCGTACTCTTCGTTTTTCTCACCTTGCGGTTCGTCAAAACCAATGTTTCCGTCGCGCAGATCAATATTCGCCTGCGTCATTCCCCAATCGTTTGGCTGTGCTTTATGGGACGACGGCGGCATTGTCTTTCCGAATTCGTCATCGCTGCGGTCAAACGGACGAACGTTCGCAACGGTATTTCCCCAATCGTCCGACGGCGGCTGAACGGGATATTTATAGTTCGTTTTTCCCCAATCGTTATCGTTCTTTTCGCTGCCGGGAATTTTAATGTTCGGCGTCGTTTTCGAAAAATCGTCCGGCGGCGGTTTGGGTGGTTTGTTGGAATCACTCACGGGGCAGAATCTCCTGACACATTTAGTCCTTTCGGACTCGTGCGACGATGATCAAGACGTCAATTTGCGTTGCTACAAACGTAGAACACATGCGGGTTTATGTCAAGAATTACGCAGGTTTCAGCTTACCGGGAACGGTTACTTCACATTCGGCGGCTGTGCAGTTTTTGTCCGAACCTGAATTCCTTCATCGGCAATCAAAAAAACTCTTCGATGGTCGTAGGATGAAGTATTGGTCGGAAAATAAGAGAGCAGATAACGGTTTTTTCTGAGCTCGTCGCAAATGTATTTTGCCGCGGTTTGAGCTTCTTCGATCGAAAACGCCTTTCCGCCGGTGTTTTCGGAAAGCTGTTTTACGACCTCGCGTGCTTTTGGCTGATTTCGGCGGTACGCGCCGCCGGTTCGATCCGGCATTTGAATCGTGTAAACAACGATATTTTGCTGCTGCAATCGATCGAGCACTTTTTCAAAAGGCTTTTTGCTTCCGCGGTCAAGCCCGTCGCTGATCACGACGATCGCAGTTTTTCTGGTTCCGGGCATAAGCGGCGCCAGCACTTCCGAAATAGTGATGTCGATCGCGTCGAATAAATAAGGATTGCCTTCTTTTCTAAAAGTTGAAAGCGCGGTTTCGATCTTTTCGGCATCGTCGGTCCATTCCTGGATAATCTCCGCTTTTGTATCGTAACCTATGACGAAAAGCTGGTCGCCGTCATAGATCTCGTAGGCAAATTCCATCGTCGCTTTTTTCAACGCTTCAATGTTTGCCGGCAGCGTCTGCGAATTATCGACAAGCAGAACAATTCGCGATGGCGACGGATCATAGCTGAAATTTCGAATCTTTTGTTCTATTCCGTTCTCGTAAAGATAAAGGTTTTCAAGCTTTATCGGATCGGTCTTGCCGTCCGTCCGCTCTGCGACAACGCTTAGAATAGTCCCGTCCGCGCTTGTTAGATTTCTTGCGCTATGTCCCGATTGAGCCAACGTCGCGGACGAAAAAACGGCAAAACAAACAACGATCTGCAGCAATTTTTTCGTCGACCTGATCATAATTTAGTCCTTTTTAACGGCTTTATCTTTAGTTGGTGAACTTTCGGCTTTTTCCTTTGATGCAGGTTTCGCAGCTTCGGTTGAATCGCTGCCGGAACTTTTTTCCGGCGCCGCGTCGCTCTTTTCCGATGAAGCCGACTTTTCGCCGACCGTCCCGTTCTTTTTAGCGTAATCGGTTACGTACCATCCATCGCCCTTAAACTGAAAACCGGAAAGCGACCATTGTTTTTCCAACTTTCCCCCGCATTTTTCACATTCTTTCAACGGTTCGTCAGAAACCTTTTGCATTTTTTCGAAATGCGATTCGCACTCTGAACATTTGTATTCGTAAATTGGCATAACACTTAGTATTTATCAATTAAAATTAAAATTGAATCGTCTAAATTATAGAAACCGAACTATTTCAAAAGCAAACCTTCGCGCGGAAAGGTCATATAATTAACAGGAAATTTTTATGAAAAAACTCTTTGCATTGATTGTCTTCCTTTCGACATTTGCGATTGCGGCGATCGCACAAGATAAAAAAGATCTGAAAACCGTAACGAACGTCGATATTAACAAATATAGCGGCAAATGGTTCGAAATTGCGCGATATCCGAACAAGTTTCAGAAAAAATGTGTCGGAAACGTATCTGCCAACTACACGATAAAGAAGAACGACACGCTCGAAGTGATCAACGAATGTCTTGAAAAAGACGGCGAGGTCGACCGGGCAAAAGGAAAAGCGCGGATAGTAGATAAAACTTCTAATGCAAAACTCGAGGTCAGGTTCGCACCGGCGTTTTTATCGTTTATCCCGGCGGTTTGGGGCGATTATTGGATCATAGATCTCGACAAAGATTACAAATGGGCGGCAATCGGCGATCCTGACAGGGAATATTTCTGGGTATTGAGCCGGGAACCAAAGCTTGACGATGCAACATATCAGGCGATTTTGCGCCGCGCGGAGGTACAGGGTTTCAACCCGGCAAAGGTCGTCAAGACAGATCAGAATGTTGAAGTGATCAACGGCGAAGTTATTGTGAAACCGTAAACTTTCATCGTAAAGAAGAAAAGGCGCCGCCGAAAAAGCTTTCGGCGGCGCCTTTTCCTGTGTAAATTTTCTACCAGTTCATTTCGGTCGCGATCTCTTTCTTTTCGCCGTGTTCTACCAGAAATCTTTCGGCATCGATCGCCGCCATACAACCCGTTCCGGCTGCTGTAACTGCCTGGCGGTAAAACGAATCTTGGGCGTCGCCCGAGGCAAAAACGCCGGGAATATTGGTTTTCATGGAACTTCCCTCAGTTTTTAAATAACCGACATTATCCATTTCAAGCCAATCCTTAAAAAGATCCGTATTCGGTTTATGACCGATCGCAACGAACACTCCCTGCGTTGGGAAATGGCTGGTTTCGTTCGTCTCGTTATTGAAAATGGTAACTCCGGTTACGCCCTCATCCTGCGAGCCGTGAATTTCCTTTACTTCGGTGTGCCACATTATTTCGATCTTTTCATTTTCGAACACGCGGTCCTGCATAATTTTAGAGGCGCGAAACTCCTCGCGTCTGTGCATTAGCGTAACCTTTGACGCAAAGCGCGTTAAGAATAATGCTTCTTCCATTGCCGTGTCGCCGCCGCCGACAATTACCACTTCCTTTCCGCGAAAGAAGAATCCGTCGCACGTGGCGCACGCCGAAACGCCGTTACCGCCCAAACCGATCGGAACGGGCTCTTCGCCGGGAATTCCGAGCCATTTCGCAGATGCACCGGTTGAAATGATCAAAGTTTCGGTGCTGATGATATGTGTGATTTCTTCAGAATCTTCGCTGGCTTTGCCGAACAGTTTGAACGGTCTTTCGGAAAGATCGACGCGGTCGATCCATACATTGATAATTTCGGTGCCGAAACGCAGCGCCTGACCGCGAAACTGTTCCATCAGCTCAGGTCCCATAATTCCTTCGGCAAAACCGGGATAATTTTCGACGTCGGTCGTTATCGTCAATTGACCGCCCGGCTGCGGACCGTCGATGACGAGCGGTTCAAGCTGAGCGCGCGAAGCGTAGATGGCGGCGGTCAATCCTGCGGATCCCGAACCTAAAATTACCACCTTTCGGTTTAAGTTTGTTTGCGTCATAAAACGTTAAAATCTCCCCAAAATAATGAAAAATCTAAAAAACGAATAGCATTTAATATAATTTTTATAGTATAACTATCAAACAACGAATACGTCGAACTAATAAAAAATGGGCGCCAAATTTTGTTATTTAATAGAGTTTCGCATTTATTCCTGATAATCGAAAATTCACACCATCAATGTAAAGCCGGCAGAGCTTCGTGATAAACTCGAACGTGCCACACCGCTGCATATGACCACCAACACACAGGCTCAATTCGATGAAAAGCGGTTTGCGCTGCGAATGGCGCTTCGTCTTCCGGTTGTCGTGTCGGGAAGAACCGACGACGGCGCTGCGTGGAGCGAACCGACGGAAACAGACGACATTTCCACCACCGGGACACTGTTCCATTTGAATCAACGCGTTAAAAACGGAGAAAATCTTTACCTGCGGTCGCACCGTCCCGACGGAGTACCTGTAGAGGTAAAAGCGCTGGTAATGCGTACCGCGCCGGCGACGTTTGGTGCAATTCGCGTCGGGGTTTCGATTATCGAACCGAAAGAAAGCTGGCTCCGGCTTTTCGTCGCGTGGGTTGCCGATGATCACACCGCGGATGACGACGAAGATGACGAACTCTAATCGGCAGTTTGTTTTACTCGCCTGCGTCTCATAAAATTCAAATAACACATCAATCAAAAGAGCATAGAGTTATGTCAAACTACGAAACTATTCTTGTGGAAAAACGCGGTCGAGTTGCGCTGATAACAATAAACCGCCCGGAAAAACTAAATGCCCTCGGCGCAAAGGTTCATGAGGAAGGCGTCGCCGCGCTCGAAGAACTGAGAAACGACAGTGAGATCGGGTGTGTAGTCATTACCGGTTCGGGCGAAAAATCGTTCATTGCCGGCGCTGATATTTCCGAATTTGCAGGCAAATCCGCAGCCGAACAGCGCGATGTTATGAATGCTCGGTCGCTTTTTAATTCGATCGATCAATTTCCTAAACCTGTCATCGCCATGATCAACGGTTTTTGTCTCGGCGGCGGCTGCGAACTCGCGCTCGCGTGCGACATCCGGACCGCAAGCGAAAAAGCGCGTTTTTCACAGCCGGAAATTAATCTGGGAATCATGCCCGGCGGCGGCGGAACGCAGCGCTTGACACGCTTGATAGGTGAAGGTCGAGCGATGGAAATGATCTTGACAGGCGACATGATCGATGCAGTGACGGCTCATAAATTCGGTCTTGTAAATCACGTTTTCGCGCCGGAAGAGTTGGAAGAAAAGACTTTCGAGCTGGCAAACAAGATCGCCGAAAAAGCTCCGATCGCCCTGCAAATGTGCAAAGAAGCTGTAAAATTCGCTTCACGTTCAAATCTCGACGAAGGCTTGCGCCGCGAAGTCGACCTTTTCGCCATCTGCTTTTCAACCGAAGACAAAGAAGAAGGTGTTTCAGCGTTTCTGGAAAAACGCAAACCGAATTTCAAAGGGAAATAAGGGGAATTTGATTGTTGATAGTTGATAGCGGTGAACGGTGAGCCGTAATCGAACGGTTACGTTTCAACGTTCAAAGTTGAAAGTTCAAAGTTCAAAGTTCAGAGTTCAGAGTTCAAAGTTCAGAGTTCAAAGTTCAAAGTTCAAAGTTCAGAGTTCAAAGTTCAGAGTTCAAAGTTCAAAGTTAAGAGTTCAAAGTTCAAAAATCAAAGATCAAAGTCCAAAGATCTGCGTCCCAAACTTAAGCTCAAATAAGTAATTCCCGCCGCACCGCGCCGCCAGTTTGCTAAGACGCAAACCGTAATTTATAATTTAAACTTACATTTCGGGGTCGTAGCTCAGCTGGGAGAGCGCATGACTGGCAGTCATGAGGTCAGGGGTTCGATCCCCCTCGACTCCACCAAAATTTTTTCAAAACAAGCGGTTCCAACTGCTTGCTTTTTTCTGTCAGGGCGATCGTCAAACCTTATTTGCTGCTCGTTCGTAAGAAATCATAATGTTTAGCAATCTTTTTTTAGAGAACCAAACTGCATGTCCTTTCTTGAAGCATTACGTTTAGCCTTTTCGGCGATTTGGTCGCATCGGCTTCGGTCGTTTTTGACGCTGCTCGGGATTATATTCGGCGTTGCAACGGTGATCGTTGTTGTTTCCGTGATCGAAGGATTTAATGCTTATGTCGATGAAAAGATAGCAAATATCGGGACGAATGCATTCAGCGTGCAGAAATATTCGATCGAGGATTTTTCGAGCGTCGAGGTTCTAAATGCGGCAAGGCGGCGGAACAAGGATGTAACGGTCGAAGACCTCAAGGCGCTGAAAGCGGCGGGCGGTGAAATTCGCGACGCGGGCGGAAAATCGAGCAATCTTGCTGACATAAAATTCGCCGATCAAACACTTTTTAAGGTTCAGCTGAACGGCGTAACGCCGAACATTGGCGAGATCGAAAATATCGAATCGAAAAGCGGACGATTTTTTTACGAGTCGGAAGATGAAAACCGGCGAAATGTTTGTTTCATCGGCTCCGAAGTTGCGGAAAAGCTTTTTCCGAACTCCGATCCGGTGGGAAATACGGTAAAACTAGACGGGCGACCATTCAAGATAATCGGCGTCGGCAAAGAACTCGGTTCGGCATTCGGTCAATCGCGTGATATGTATGTTTCGATCCCGCTTTCGACTTTTCTTTCAATTTACGGACTTCGCCGGTCGATCTCGATCAGTGTAACCTCGCACGATTCAAAATCTTATGTCAACGCTTTAGATGAAGCACGGACGCTGATGCGGATTCGGCGAAAACTCGGTCCGTCCGAAAAAGATAATTTCGGGATCGTAACACCGGATGCGATAAATCAGCTTCGCGACAATATTTTCGGGACGGTACAGGTCGCGGCGATCGGTGTTACGTCGATCTCACTAGTCGTCGGCGGAATCGTTATTATGAACATAATGCTGGTTTCGGTAACCGAGCGAAAAAAAGAGATCGGAATTCGAAAGAGCATAGGGGCAAAGCAAGCGGATATTTTGAAGCAGTTTTTGGCAGAATCGACTTCGCTTGCGTTGGTCGGCGGCTCGATCGGCGTATTGATAGCCTATTCAATTGCGAAGATCATTGCGCTTTTGTTCTCAATTCCAACCGCGCTTCCGTTTCTGTGGGTAACCATCGCACTGCTGGTTTCGAGCGGCGTCGGACTGGTTTCAGGAGTTTATCCGGCGTGGAAGGCGGCGAGGCTCGATCCGATCGAGGCTCTGCGCGCGGACTGATAAAGAGTTTTTGCTGCCGGATTTAAGTTTCCGGTTCCGCTCAAAGATTTCGTTAGATGAAATTGTTAAGAACAGATTTTTACGAAAACCTGCGGATGGCGCTCGACACGCTTTGGCAGAACAAACTCCGTTCGTTTTTGACCGTGCTTGGCGTTGTGATCGGAACTGTAACGGTTATCGTAATCGCCGCGTTCGTTTCCGGCATCGATGCGCGGGTTTCAAAAGAGATCGAATCTTTCGGCACGCGGTCGATCTATGCGTTTAAGTTCGATCCGGGATTCAATTTTAACCCGACAGCAGAAGAGCGTTCGCGGAAACCTTTAAAAGAAGAAGATGCGGATGCGATCCGCGCCGAATGTGAAAACTGCGAATTCGTTTCACCGTTCATGTCGCCCGTCGATTTTACCGCCGGTCCGTTTACCGAACGCGTCAATGTCCGGAACAAAGAAAAAGAAATGACCAATGCGACCGTTCAAGGTCTTGCCGCCGATTATTTTCAAATGGGCGTAACGAACATTGCGGAAGGTCGATTTTTCACAAAAGACGAAGAAGCAAAGCGTGCAAAAGTGGCGGTCATCGGCATCGATGTCGCAAATACGCTCTTTCCGTTTGAAAACGCACTCGAACGGGAAATTCAGATCGAAGGTCGCCATTACCGCATCATCGGCGTGCTCGAAGAACGCGAGATATTTCTCGTCGGAGCGGAAGATCCGAACAATGAAAATAAGGCGGTTTATCTTCCTTTCAACACACTTAAACAGCTTTATCCGGCAAACGAAGATTGCTTTATAATGGCGACCGCCAAACCCGGCAAGGTTAACGAAGCGCTTGAAGAAATTCGAACGATCCTGCGACTCAGACGCGGCGTGCCGTATGGCGAAAAGGACAATTTCGGCGTGCAGACCTCCGACGAAATACTTAATCAGTTCAGCGCTATCACGGGCGGAATTTTTCTATTGATGGTTGCAATTTCAAGCGTCGGTTTGCTGATCGGCGGAATCGGCGTAATGAATATCATGCTCGTTTCCGTTACCGAAAGAACCAAGGAGATCGGAATAAGAAAAGCCATCGGCGCGCGACGTTTTGATATTATCTCGCAATTTTTGATCGAAGCCGCAACGCTGACCGGCATCGGCGGCATTCTCGGAATTGTGATCGGCGTTATTCTGGCGCTGCTGATACAAATGATTTTGCCAACCTATATTCCGCTCTGGGCGCCGATCGTCGGTTTTTGCGTTTCCGTCGGTCTTGGGATAGTTTTCGGAATGCTTCCCGCGTGGAAAGCCGCCCGGCTCGACCCGATCGAAGCGCTTCGCTACGAATAAAAGTTTACTTCGTTGGATTTTCCAGTATCGTTTTAAGCGATCTCAAACCTTCGTCAAAATCTTTTCCGACCTCTTTGTCCATATCGACGAAATAGATCATAAGGTTGAATGGTTTCGGCATATTCCCGCTAAAACCCCATTTCACTTTTGTCGAATCCGGCGAGACCTCTTCCGTTATCATGTAGGCATCGGCTTGCGATTCGAACGGTTCTTTGAAACGCAGAATGCTGTCGACGCGTTCGCCTTCGACGATCTTTGTTATCTCCTGTTCGCCGGAACCTACTTCTTCATGATCGCTCTTCCAGGCTGAAACAAAACCGACGGTGCCGTCCGTGCCTTTGAATTCCTGCTTCATCGCGGGATCTTTGCGTTTCCACGGCGCCCAATTGTCCTGGTTTTTTATGTTCTTAATGTAGGCAAAAACCTCGGCTTTAGGTTTATTGACGGTGACCTCGCGTTCGACCTTAAAATCGCTCGGCGTTGTAAACACCAAAATAGTCAGCCCAATCAGTACGACGAGAAGTAACCCGCCTATGACAGCTAAAAACTTCTTCATTTTTATGCTCCTATTATTGAAATTTGCTTACTGAATGCTCTTTTTTTCGAGCAGCGGATATATGTTTATCAGTTCCATCAGCGCGGCGGTGCCGTACCACATTCTCAGATCTACATCGAAAACACCCGCCTTTACAGCCGGATCGGTTTCGACAAGCTTTTGCGCTTCTTCTTTTGTTCGAACGTTAAAGATAAATAACCCGCGCTGATCGTCGTTTTCCATAAACGGACCGGCGAGAACTAATTTTCCTTCTTTTGCGAGTCTGCCGATATTCGCCAGATGTCCGGCGATCAATTTATCGCGTTCCGCCTTTTCAACCTTTGCTTTGCCGGTTTTCAGAACGGCGAAAACATAGGTTTTCATTCCGTAATCGTCTGCGCCAAGTCGTTCTGCCAGCGACGCGTCATAATCTTTTTCGGGCGCCTTAAATGCGGGAAAATAGTAAACGTTCTGTATCTTTCCTTCGTCAACTTCGTAAACGGCAAGGCTCGTCTGCCCGGACGAGCTGGTTTCGAAATAGCTGACCGTGTTCCCTTTTCGATTAAAACCGGAGATCTTAGAACGGCAATTTGCACAATTTTTAAAATAGCCGACCAGGAATTCGCGGAGCTCTTTTGAATTGTTTGTCTCAGCCGAAATGGAAGCTCCGTCAATTGAAAACCATTTTACATCGTCGGCAACCAGCGACATCATCGCTTCGACATCGCGGCGGTTGTACGATTCGACAAAATCATAAACGATGCCCGATGCCGAACGCTCTTCAAAGTCAACAAAAACCGGAGCTTGCTGAAACCGGTTGACAGCGGCGTCGGTCAGTTTTTTTAATTCCTTTGTGTCGAAGTTCATCAACCAGATCTCGTAATTTTTCGGATCCGTGTCGCTTGCCGATTCAATAGCGATCCATTTGCCGTCCGGCGACCAATCGTGCCAGCCTTCTGAAATCTTGTTTTCCGTCAATTTCCATTGCTTCTTGCCGTCGGGCGTTACAGCGAAAAGCGACGATCTGCCGTTCTGAACGGATTGATATGTAATAAAACCGCGCGAAGCGACCCAGCGCGGCGGACCGGCGTGATAATTGTGCCATTCGGCAGTTTTGTCGTCTTTCGGATAAGTTGTTAATTGCCTGCGGTTGGTGCCGTCGGCGTCCATAATCCAGAGTTCTTCGCTGATCTCCCGCGATTTTCGGTCGGGTTTGTACGCGTAAACGATCTGTTTGCCGTCAGGTGAAAATATCGGATCGCGAAAAAGCGCTCCGTCTTCGTTCGTCAGCTGTTCAAATTTACCGGTCGCGGTATCTATGATGAAAAGCTGCATGCGAACTTTGTCGTCGATTCGCGCGGAAACGATCATTTCCGCGCCGTTATTCCGGCTTCCCATCCATGAATCTTCGAGCCGAAGACCGCTAACCTTTCGAACATTTGTTCCGTCCGCCTTCATTTCATAAAGGTAGTAACAACGCTTGCAAGCATCGCGGTCGCTGATGAAAAAGAGCCGGTCTTTATGGGCGTAATAGGTCCATGCGACATCTTTGTGATTTGTGATATTTCGGTTGTCGCTGCCGTCGATGTTCATTGAATAAACGTCGTAATCGTCGGCGTCCTCGTTTTGGAACACGTTATATGCAATGCGGTACTGCGGAAATGCCGCCGCTGAAAACGAGAGAAGAAAAACAAAAAATGCAAAGAGTTTCATATTTAGTTTAGAATTTTTTTATCGAGAAAACGTAGTGAAATTAAGATCCGGAACGGATCAAAATTTTCGCCGGGAAAATTGAAAAATTACGATGAATATAATCGTAATTCGGTCAAAAGTCTAGCATTTCCCGAGACGGCGGCGGATGGGGAACATTGTAAAAGACCGCGCTGCACGCTGCTTTTAACCGAACATGCGCGTGAAAACCAGTGGAAAATTACGACCAAATGGTTTAATGTGCGGGTGCAAAGCATTCCAGACAAAACAAAA
>JAHCHG010000006.1 GCA_026129865.1 Pyrinomonadaceae bacterium | reverse complement strand
AGACTTAATCGGCCGCCTACGCGCCCTTTACGCCCAGTAATTCCGAACAACGCTTGCCCCCTACGTATTACCGCGGCTGCTGGCACGTAGTTAGCCGGAGCTTACAAATAGTACCGTCATTGATTCTTCCTATTCTTACGAAGTTTACATACCGAAATACTTCATCCTTCACGCGGCGTTGCTGGGTCAGGGTTTCCCCCATTGCCCAAAATTCCCGACTGCTGCCTCCCGTAGGAGTCTGACCCGTTATTCAGTGTCAGTGTGACCGACCACCCTCTCAGGTCGGCTACAGATCGTAGCCTTGGTAAGCCATTACCTTACCAACTAGCTAATCTGCCGCAAGCTCCTCTTTAGGCGAATAAATTCTTTAACAACTGTCTCCATAAGGAGCCGCTGCATTATGCGGTATTAGCTCAAGTTTCCCTGAGTTATTCCCCACCCAAAGGTAGATTACTTACGTGTTACTCACCCGTGCGCCACTCTACTCGTTTCCCGAAGGAAACTTTCGCGTTCGACTTGCATGTCTGAAGCACGCCGCCAGCGTTGATTCTGAGCCAGGATCAAACTCTCGTTAAAAAGTTATTTACTAGCTTTTGTTCGACTTAACGAACTGATTTTGTTCAATTTAATGAACTGTGTGTTATTAACACTGGACCACGCATATCTAGTTTTCAAACATCAAAAATCTGTTGATTTATTTTCACTTTTGCTTCAAAGCGAATTTTCAACTATAAAGAACTCAAAACCGTTTGTCAACCTTGAAACTGAATTTTCGTTTCTCATAACGAAATTGTTTCAAAAGCGAAATTTTGATTATAGGCATTGAAAACTTTTTGTCAACCCCAAACCATGATTTTTAACAATTATTTTCACCATCTATTTCATGAACTGAATTCACTCAAAAACGATGAAGGTTTTGAAAAGATCTTACCTCAACTAACTCAAACTTTCGTCCGGTCAGAAAGGGCAATTACGTATTCTGTATGTTCGCTCCAAACTTGTCAAGCACGGAAGCGAAAAATTCGAGAACATTTAATCTAGGTCCGATTCCATTAATTTTATCGGAGGATGAAAGTGGAAAACTCATCGGCAATTGAGAATTTTATCGATCGTTTCACGGACTGCACCGGAGCCTCCGTTTCGTCTTGTAACAAAATGTGCTGCGGTTAAAACAATCGGTTCGGCGTCGGCAACCGCCACCGCGAGCCCTACATTAGTCATCGCCTCAACGTCCGGTTCATCGTCGCCAACAAAAGCAATCTGCTCAAGTCCCAACCCAAGGTCATTAGCGATCACACGAACATCGTGCAATTTGTCCGGCGACCCTTGAACGAGATAGTCAGCTGATAGTTCTCTTGATCTTATCGCGAGACACTCCGAAGATCGTCCGGTAATTATTCCCCATTTCTTGCCGACAGTTTTCCACTTGACCAACCCGAATCCATCTCGCACGTTAAAGACCTTTATTTCTTCGCCGACAGGTGAATAATATAGAAGTCCGTCTGTTAATACGCCGTCACAATCCATCAAAAGCAATTCGATTTTGGAGGCTCTTTCACAAAAGTCGTCTGACATTTTTAATTACCTTACTTCGAACATCACAACGTTAACGATCTTCCAGGAATTTCCATTGCGTGTGATTTGAAAAACCGCGGTTCCGGATTCGGGCTCCCGATTTAAAAGCCTGATATTAAGCGAGGATTCAACGAAAGCGTTATTGGCATCTATCATCTCAACAAACAAAACATTCGTCTGCCATTGTTGCGCTCCCGCAACACCCGCTGCAAACCGTGTCACTTCACCCGGAACGAACAACCTGTCGAGATCCGCTTTTCGCCCCGAAACCGCAGCCTGGTCAAAAGCCCCAAAGAACTTTTTGATAGATTCATCCACTGCGCCTTGCGAAATTGCTTTTCGTCGACCCAACCGGGCGTTCAGGCTCGCACCATATTCACCGTCAGCAAGAATAGCCTGGCTAAAAAGATCGACAGCACGGGTTTTGTCGCCGGCTGCCAGAGCAATTTCTCCCAAACCGACTTTTGCCCAGGCTATATTTCGCGCCGTCGGTAAATTTTGTTCTAATACAGCTCGAAATTCCGATTCCGCTCCCGACATTTTCTTTTGGGCGAGAAGCGACCGCCCGAGCAGGATCCGCGCATCGTCGAATTTTGGAAACCGCGTTAAAAGTGCCCGCGCGCCTTTTTCGGCAGCGGTGAACTCCTGTTTATCAAATGCCCTCTTAATTCCGACGATCGCATCAGCGTCTTCATCTTCGCGCGGAACTACATCGTCAGTGTATTCGGTCTGCGGATAAATTTTGTCCGGATCGATCTCGGTTCGAACGATCGGTGATTTGGTACGAAAGGCAACTTCACCAAATCCTTTCGCAGGAACTGATGTTTCAACATTGATCCGCTCACCGGTTGCAGTTGTTGCGACAATGTTTACCGTTACATCGAACGAACCGGTGTTTCGAACTGCACTCTTTGTTTCGTCTCCTTTTACCTGCGGAAGTCCGACGAGGAGATTTGTGTCCAAAACTTCGTCCAATTGATAATCGAGCAATGCCTTTTGTGATGGAAAAGCAGATCGCAGTTCCTGCAGATCAATATATTTATCCTGTAGTTTGTCTCTTACGATCGCAAAGAACTCAGGTTTTCCGACATTTACAGCAACTAATCGCCAGATCATCGCTCCTTTATTGGCAACTGAGGCATAGTAATAATCGTCGAGAGGCGACGCGATCCTTAACGGCGAATCGCGCCGCGCAACTGCTGAATACGCTGTTCGCTGACGAAGCCTTTCAACATCAGCAGTTTCTTTGCCGAATTTTTTCTCGATAAATTCCGTGGCGATAAATCGGGCGAGCCCTTCGCGAATGACTCCGTAGCCGTCGCCATCAACTAATGCAATATTTCCGAGCGGTATTTTCGCGATTCCTTCGACGATATTCATCGCGGTTTGCGAATCGATCTTTTCTCGCTCAAACGCACTCTGATCTATCAAAATGGTGCCGCCGCCGGAAAAGCCTGCACCGCGGCTCACCGAAACCAACCTCAAATATGTTTCGGGAAACTTACCGAGCAGTCCTTCAACGAACAATTTTGCTTCCGAAGTCAACTCAGCGAGTTCTTCGCCGCGGCGCTTTTTAGCCGAATCGGCTCCTTTCGGAAGGTACACCGAAACGTCATTAACTTGGGTCAAATCCCAATTTCCGCCGACAAAGAACGGCTGTCCGAAAAAAGTTTGAGAAAATCTTGAACTCTTCAAATTGTTTCCGGCGGTCTGTGAAGATTCACCCGATGAAACAAAATCGAGATTCCACTCCGCCGGAGAAACCGCGGTTAGCGTAAAGGGAGCATAATCGGCTCCACGTGGAAAAAACCAACTGTTCGGCGTCGGGTACCAAAACGACAGCGGCAAAAAATTGGTACTGACCGAAGACAATGTCGCAACGCCCGAATTCTCCTTGATCAATAACTTGTAGTTAACTTCGACCGAGATAATTTCGTTCGCGGGCAATGAGGGCATTCGAACGACAATTCGTTGCAGACTGTTTGCTGCGGTAAGTTTTTCTTCGCGTTTACTGAAATCCGCAGTGCTGCCGTTCAATTTTAGATCGGAGATCGCCGCATTTTGGTTCAATCTTAAAGTCAGCGAACTTGCCGGACTTCCCGAAGTATTCTTCAGACTCAAGATCGCCTTAACGTTCAAATCCCTAACCGCATCCGTCGCCGGAAGCGTAGCGGTAAGGTCGTACTTAAGAACTTGCCAGGTTTTCGCCGCGCGCGCGTCATCTTGTGCAGATGACTCATTTACAAAGAACAGCGCGGCAAATAATATTGCTAAAATTTTTAGATTTGAAGATCTCATAAGTGAATAAATCCGGGACGAAGCAGGCAAGACAAAAAATAATGGCGATTTAAATCATTTACCCGTAGTTAACGAGTTCATGGATCGCTTTCAGCTTTTTCAACAATTTTTCAAGTCTATTTAAAGGTAATTGATTTGGTCCGTCGCTCGGCGCTTTTTCGGGGTTATCGTGAACTTCCATAAAAACCGCATCGACACCGCACGCGACGCCTGCTCGAGCAAAGTCTTCGATGTATTCGGCAAGTCCGCCGGTTGCTTTCCCCAAACCGCCGGGAAGCTGCAGCGAATGCGTTACATCGAAAACAACCGGAACGCCGAACGATCGCATGATCGGAAAACTCTTAAAGTCGACTACCAAATTGTTATAACCGAAGCTCGCGCCGCGTTCCGTCAAAAGAATTTTTTCCGAACCCGCGGCACGAAGTTTTTCGACGATGTTCTTCGCATCCCACGGCGCTAAAAACTGTCCTTTCTTAACATTTACCGCTCTTCCGCTTTTTGCGGATTCGACAAGAAGATCGGTCTGACGGCAAAGAAAAGCGGGAATCTGCAGCATATCCGCGACCTCGGCGGTTTTTTCGACTTGCCACGGCTCGTGAACATCCGTGATGACCGGAACGCCGATCTCGCTTTTAACTTTCGCAAGAACTTCCAGTCCAAATTCCATCCCATCGCCGCGAAAACTGTCGATCGAACTGCGGTTTGCCTTGTCAAACGAAGATTTATAAACGAAATTGACGCCGACCTCGGCGCAGATGTCTTTTATCTCCTGCGCCATAAACATCGCGTGCTGGTGATTTTCGACAACGCACGGACCCAAGATAAAACTAAGATCGCCGCCGCCGAATGTTACGTTATCTACACTAAATGATTTCATTAATTTCCTAATAGACTAAGGCTGGATTAAAAAAATTGTTATAAAGGAGCCAATTAATACAATAAATAAAAGAATACAAATTGATCCGGTTACTCGAAAATACTTGTAAAAGTTTTCTGCTTTTTCGTCTCTTGTTATCCAATTCGGTTTCTGAAAAACCCATTTGAACATTAGCCGGGACCGACTCAGGCTGCCGCCTAAGATCGAAGCGTTTTGCGGAACGTAAAACATCCCAATTGGATTGCCATCGTTGTTCCATTCTATCGGAAATTTCGTGCTTTCAATTCTGATGAGTAAGTCATAAAAGACCCAATGTAAAAACATTAAAGCAACAAATAGGGAAAACAAACTGATTAAAACATAGCCCCACATTTTACTAAGTCACTTGTGATTCTATTTAAATTTATAAAGGTTAATTCTTAAAGCAATTTTTCATCACAACCATTCCGCGAAATTCTTCTTTCATCAACGCAAACTCATCACCTAAATTTGTGTAGGAATTTACGATAAATCCCGCATTTTCATACGCTTTTATCGGTTTGTCAGAAGTATCCATCGCCATCAGCCAAACGCATTCGCGGTGCAGTTCCTTTGCGCGGCTGAAAGCGTCGTTCATCAAAATCTTTCCGAATCCTTTACCGGTCGCTTCCTTTATAAAATAGATCTTTTCAAGGTAGAGCGCATTTTCGTTTTTCGATTCAGGCAAAGGCTGTTTTAAGACCAGCTTCATCATTCCGACATTTTCGCCTGAATCCTGCGCAATATAATATTCGATATTCGCATCACCGACCGCCTGTGCGAGAATCTTTTCATTAAAACAACGGTCCATGTACCACTCGAGCCCGCCAGGTTTCCAAAGATGCGAATAATGCGGAATATATGAACGAATTCCAATATCCCGCAATTCTTCAATCTCAGAAGCGCCGACCTTTTTAATTGAAAAGCTCATTCTTCATTCGCCGCGACCGCGCGTTCCGAAATTTCGATCGGTTTATCTTCGGAAACGTCTTCTTTCAAGTTTTCGCTCCGCAAACGATTTTCCCAAGCCGCTTTTACAAAGGACACGAACAACGGATGGGCGTCGAGCGGTTTTGATTTGTATTCGGGATGAAATTGGCACGCAATGAAATACGGATGAACATCACGCGGGAGTTCGATCATTTCGACGAATTTTCGGTTCGGCGAAATTCCGCTGAAAACCAAACCGTTTTCTTCCAGCGGAGCGCGAAATTCGGGATTGAATTCAAAACGATGGCGATGTCTTTCGGAAATCGTCGCCGCGCCGTTGTAGATTTCACGCGCCAGACTTCCTTCGCTCAGATCGCATTCCCACGCGCCTAAACGCATTGTTCCGCCGAGTTCTTCGACATCAACCAAATCTCTTAATTTGAAAATTACCGGAAATTCCGTGTCTTCGTTAAACTCGGTCGAATCGGCTTCGGTCATTCCGCAGACGTTTCGCGCAAATTCGATGCAAGCCGTCTGCATTCCCAAACAGATTCCGAAATACGGCGTTCCAGATTTTCGTGCATATTTTATCGCCCGAATCATTCCCGCCACGCCGCGTTTGCCAAAACCGCCGGGAACTAAAATCGCGTCAAAATCCTGAAGGCGAGTTTCGTAGCCTTCTTCCATCAGATCGCCGGATTCGATCCATTTAACTTTGACGCGCAGATTATTCGCTACGCCCGCGTGCGTCAGAGCCTCGCGCAGAGATTTGTAAGAATCTTCGAGTTCGACGTATTTTCCGACGATCGCGATCTTTACGGTTCCTTCGCTCGGTTCTTTGATCGTCGAAACAAGTTCGCGCCATTTTTTCAGATCGGCGGTCGGGAAATCGTCCTTTAAATGTAAAAGCTCAACGATCAATTCATCCAATCCCTGATCATAAAACGCGAGCGGAACTTCATAGATTGTGGGAACATCGAGCGCGGAAATGACCGCATCTTCCTGAACATTACAGAAAAGCGCGATCTTTCTTCTCAGATCGAGCGGCAGAGACCGGTCCGAACGGCATAATAAAAGGTCCGGCTGAATACCGATCTCGCGCAGCTCTCTGACAGAATGCTGCGTCGGTTTTGTCTTCAATTCTCCAGCGGCAGCGATGAACGGAACCAACGTA
The DNA here is from genome assembly GCA_026129865.1 of Pyrinomonadaceae bacterium. GTDB lineage: Bacteria > Acidobacteriota > Blastocatellia > Pyrinomonadales > Pyrinomonadaceae > JAHCHG01. The sequence continues at coordinate 287,015 of JAHCHG010000006.1, read as the reverse complement.
ACGTGAACAAAGATCGCATTATTTCTTCCTTCTTCGTTTCCGAGCTGGCGAATCGCTTCCATAAACGGCAGCGATTCGATATCGCCGACCGTTCCGCCGATCTCGACGATCAGAACATCAGGCTTTTCCTTTTCCGCAACGACGCGAACGGCGGCTTTGATCTCGTCGGTAATGTGCGGAATTACCTGAATCGTTTTCCCTAAATAATCGCCGCGACGCTCTTTTTCAATGACGGACAGATAAATTCTGCCGCTCGTCCAGTTATTCGCCTGCGACAGTTTCGCGTGCGTAAATCTTTCATAATGTCCCAAATCCAAATCGGTTTCCGCGCCGTCGTCGGTTACAAAAACTTCGCCGTGCTGAAACGGCGACATCGTTCCCGGATCAACATTTATATAAGGATCGAGCTTCATCATCTGCACACTAAGCCCGCGCGATTCAAGCAAACACCCAATCGAAGCCGCCGCCAAACCTTTCCCCAAACTCGAAACCACGCCGCCCGTTACGAAAATATATTTTGTCATTTGCCTTCCGTCCTCTGTTAACTATTTTATTATAACCGTCTAGTCCGCTTCTTCATCACGTTCTTTCTTTTTAAATCTGCCTTCTTTCAACTGCGTTTGAACTTCCCTCGATTTCGCCGCTCCGGGATTCAACATTTCGTTCAACGCGTTCATACTCGCGCTCATCATCGAAGCACTTTCGGAAACGTTCTTTTCGAATTCTTCGCCGGTTGTCTTTCGCGGTTTTGCCAACGCGCGTAATCCCATTACTATACCGACGATCAACGAAACAAAAAATAAAAGTCCGATCCAATCGTTCATACAATACTTAAAATCGCTCTCCAAGATTGAAGCTATTAGGATTCGATCAACCGCCTAACCCGATCAAGATCTTCCATCGTATCAACACCGATCGAGCTTTCTTGGACTTCGACGACTTTAATGCGTGCTCCATTTTCCAACGCTCGAAGCTGCTCGAGCATTTCCGAGATTTCGAGGTCCGTTTGATCTTGCTTTGAAAAATTTAAAAGATATTCGCGCCGATAAACGTAAAGCCCCGTATGTTTACGGAAAATCCCTGTCAGACCTAATTCGAGGCGCAGGGCATTTTCCAAACTACCGTGCTTATTCACCGCTTCCCGCGGAAAAGGGATCGGCGAACGCGAAAAATAAAGAGCGAAATCGTTTTTGTCCGTTACTACTTTAACAACATCCGGTGACAAAACGTCTCGATCTACGCTGATCTGCTCGCAGGTCGTTGCGATGTCGATCAGCGGATCGTTTAACAACGCGTCAACCGCGCTTTCGATCGTCGTCCGCGGGATAAGCGGTTCGTCGCCCTGAACATTAGCTATTATCGAGTTTTCCGGAAGGGATTCGGCAACTTCAGCAACTCGGTCGCTTCCCGATTGATGATCCGCGCTGGTCAAAACGGCTTCGGCGCCGCTTTCAAGAACGGCATTTAAGATTTCCTCGCTGTCGGTCGCGACGATGACTCGCGAAACATTTCGTGCAGCCTTCGCGCGTTCGACGGTGTGAAGGATCAAAGGCTTTCCGGCGAGCGGAAGCAGCAATTTACGCGGCAAACGTGTCGAAAAGAGACGTGCCGGAATAACCGCAATTACGTTGTTTTTGGGAATTTTGTCCGTGTTGCCCACGGGATTACAGAGTATAGACATTTACCTTAAAACTCAAGGCATCGAACGATTTTGTCATTTGGCACTTACCGTTAGATTCGCTACACTTTTTCGGTGCAGGAAACAACCACTGAAATCAATTCGTCAAACATTTTGGAAAGCGAGCTAAATGCTTTCGAGACCCGTCCGCAACCCTCGCCGAACAACCCGCCGTGGAACAGTTTCACGGCGTTTTTATTGTGGTTTGCAAGTGTCGGTTTGATCTTTATTCTGCCCGCGCTTTTTCTGCTGCCGTATCTTGCCGCAAATAATATTTCTTTCGCCGGCAATCCCGATCTTGCGTCCGCTGTTTCGGGCGACAAGACAGCTGTTCTCTTGATGCTCGGTTCGACGATGTTCGCGCATATTCTGACCTTGGTGCTTGCCTGGGTCATCGTTACAAAAGGCAGAACATATTCTTTTACCGAAATGCTCGGCTGGAAATGGGGCGGTTTTAAGTTTTGGCACGGCGCAGTGATCCTGGTCGGTATTTACGCGGTCGCACTGAGTTTGATCGCCCTGCTCGGATCGGTGGAAAATGAGATGACCCGTGTCCTGCGAAGTTCCCGTGCCGCAGTATTTATGGTCGCGATCCTCGCAACGTTTTCTGCACCGGTGGTCGAAGAGGTCGTTTACCGCGGCGTTCTGTATTCCGCATTTCAAAGAACGTTCAAAACTCCGATTCGCCGGCTGTTTTACTTTTTCGAATTTTTCCCGGTCGTCGGCGGCGCTGTTACACGATTAAAAGTTCTTCCGTCATTTAAATCTTTAGTACGGAATCTTGAATCGTTCCAGCAAAGATACGGTATTCATCTTGCGGTCGCGTTCGTAACGCTGGTCTTCGCGGGTGTTCACGTTCCTCAGTATGTTCCGGATTATGCAACGATCATCTCGATCTGTTTAGTGAGCCTCGTTATTACGCTAATTCGCGTTAGAACCGGAAATCTGCTTCCGTGTATAGTCTTTCACTGCATTTTCAACTCGATCCAATCGATCCTGCTGATCGCGGAACCATACATTAATGATCCTAAATAAAAAAAACGGTCCCGACTCCGGAACCGTTTAACTAAATAAAGCGCCATTTTTAATTATCCGTTTTTCCGCCGCGCGGCGAACCCAGCGGCGGACCCGACTGATTCGGTCTAACTTCGGGAGTTACTCGAGTCGGAGCGCTGGTCGGAAATCTCGGCGAACTCGGGAAACTCGGAAAATCGTTCGGATCGGCGGGCGTCGGTCGCGGACGATCCTGTCCATCTGCTCGCTGATAAGGCGGTGTCAATACTCTTCTCGGCTCCGCCGGCGGTCTCGTTGTGTTGCCAGCCGTTTCGTTTTTAACCGGCGGGTTATTCGGATTAGAAGTCGGCGGCGGCTGATTATAAATGTATCGCGGAAGTCTGTAATACCAGATATCGCGGCTGAAATAGTAACCGTACGGAGATCTCCAACCGTATCCAAAAGGCATAAAGCATGCGCTTCTATTGAAGGGATCGTAAACCCAGACCCCGAAAGAATCATAGAAATTCCAGCGGTTCATATCGAAACTCGAAATAAGCGTGTTCCTAAAGGTGTTCCGCTCTAACCTTTCATTTGCTTTGGCTAATTCCTTCGCGCGGCTCTTGCTCCATTCTTCTAAAGCGTCGCGGTCGCCGCGGTCAAATTTTGCGACCGCAAGATCGTCTCCGGTTCCGATAGTCGCCGTGCGACCTTTCTTTATTTCAGCATCTTCGTCGTCGCCGACGAGAGCTTTACCCTTCCAAACCTCGATCTTTCCACTGCCGTCTTCCAAAACATCGACGCGATAAACGCCCGTTTTTATAACGTTAAACGAGGCTTTCGGTGTGTTTACTAAAAACGTAAAATCGTCCGAGGTAATAACTTCAAAGATCGCACTTCCGCGCAAAAGATTAATCTTGAGGTTTTCGAGCGAGGTGTCTTCAAATTCAAAGCTCGAATTCCCGCCGAGACGGATGTACGAACCGGGATTAAGCAAAACTTCCGCCTTCGATTCCGCATCGGTCGAAACTCTTTCGCCGATCTTAACGGTGTCGCCTTTTAGCAGCAGCCCGCTTCTGCCGACCTTCCTTAGCACGGAAACTTTACCGTCGATATAGTTTACGCCGCCTGCTTCCGCCGAAATAATGTATTTACTCGATCCCGCGTTCGGCTTTTCGACTTCCTGAGCCGATATCACGAACGCAAATCCGGCGATCAAAGACAGGATCGACAAAATTCCCCGTATATTCTTTTTCATATGCTTACCTCTTAAAAAGTTATCCCGATGATAGATGAATTCTATGCAATTTACAATATTTTTACTGTCTATTGGAGGCGAAGCCGGTTCAAAAAGTTGCGCCGAAAAACCGAACAACCTTTACCGCCGAATGGTAATCATAAGGTTGTTCGACAAAGCGTCGAACGCTAAGCGCCGGGAGAGGCTAATTTATTATGGCAACGTTCAAAGATCCTGTTACATGTTTCGCACCGATCGAAGTTATCGAAAGATTACTGGAGATTCGCGCGGAGTTTGGATTTGCCGAAGTGATATATCTTGACGGCGCACGCGAGCTTGCTGAACTGCTCGACGCAAACGGGTTTGATGTCTATGTGTTTTCAACAAAGAACGAAAAGATCAATTACGGCGATTACCGGGCGCCTATCGTTCCCGGCGGAGACAATATGCACAGTTCGTTAACAGCACATTAAAAATTTTGTAGTTTCGATTCCCTCGGACAACAAAAAAGGAACGCGGAAGGTTGGAGAAATTCACTTTCGCGTTCCTTTTTGTTTTTCCTGATCTGCATTAGGTCGCCTTTACTATAAACAAGGTGCCGTCGTCGCTGAGAAATTTCTGCCCGGTAAACTTCGTCAGATCTTCGCGGATAAATTCGATCAGTTCACGCGCTGAAAGATCTATGCCTTCCAGAATAAGCTGCGCAAACCGCTCTTTTCCGTAATCTTCACCTTTTTCGTTAAGCGCCTCGGTGATGCCGTCCGTATAAAGGACAAGGGTTTGTCCCGTTTCGAAGCGGATAAAATGCTGGTGATACTGCATATTCCGAAACATCCCGAGCGGAAGATCGCCGTATTCCACATAACGGTATTCGCCGTCCGGTTTGATCAAAAGCGGAGGATTATGCCCGGCGTTGGAATACACAAAGGTTCGATTCGTCGCATCGAGAATCCCGTAAATTCCGGTAATGAATTGATGATCTTCGACCGAATCCCAAAGCAGATTTCCAACTTTTGCCAAGGCAATATGCGGTGCGTAGCCGATCTGAACTCCCGCACGAAGAGCTGCTCGCAAAAACGCCATCAAAAGCGCAGCCGGAATTCCCTTTCCAACCGCATCGGCAACTATTATTCCGATCTGATCTTCGAAGATCTGCACCCAATCGTAATAGTCACCCGAAACTTCTTCGGTCGGAAAAATATAAGCGCTGATATCAAAGCCGGCTAGCTCGGGATCGTTGTCGGGAAGAAGCTCCAGTTGAACTTCGCGCGCAATTTCAAGCTGCGCCTGGAGCCGTCTTTTTTCAATAAGCTGCTGATGAAGTTCGACCTTTTCGATGATTATTGCAACCTGTGAAGCAAGAAGTTGGAGGATCGAAAGATCGTCGTCCGTGTATGAATCGTACCGGTCGCTTTCAAGATCGAAAACGCCTATGACCTTATCATTCGAAATGATAGGAGCGACCAGCTCCGACCTGGTTCTTTTACGAGCCGGAAAGTAGCGATCATCCTTTTCGACGTCGGCGGAAATAAGCGGTTTGCCGCTCTGCGCAACATAGCCGATAAAGCCTTCGCCGAGTTTTAACCTCGGTTCGATAAGTTCAAAACTGATCTGATAACCGCGCAGCGCTTTAGATTTAAAAATATACTGCACTTCGTCCGATTCCATTTGCGATTCAATGAGATAGATTCCGGCGGCGTCGTAATGTATCAGCGACCCGAGCGTGTCCATGACAAGCGTCAAAACCTCATCGAGATCAAGCGAACGACTGATGGTTTTCGTAATATCGAGCAGCATTCGGAGTTTATCGACGACCGAAAGATTCGGATCGGGCGTCGAAGTCTTGTGCGAATTTTTCTTGGACTCTGTCATGGATCAATAAATTTATCAGCCGGTTACAATCTTTTCCGCATATTTGTCCCAAAGCCGCGAGATCTTTATCCGAAATTCGACCAACTGGCGGCTGACACGGAAATGTTTTGCAATCTGCGCCGATGTTTTCCCCGATTCGATCATGCGTCGAAGGGCGGAATACGGAACCAAGGCTGCGGCGCCAACGGAATATGCCTCTTCTTCGATCTCAGCATGATAATCGCGAGCGATCGCTTTTCCCTGCGAATTTGTCGTTTCGATCGCCAGGCGCGACGGTTTATGTCCGAGAAAAACATGACTGATCTCTTCCATCAGGGTCGCGTTCTGCCGATTCTTAGCATGCGTCGGATTAAGAATTATCAACTTTTTGCCGTCCGGAAGCGTGTGCGAACAGGCTCCGCCCGACCATTTATCTTTCCCTTCACCGATAAGATGTTTCTTTGTTTCTGCGGTCAAAAGCGGTTCGACCGCTTCGAACGGCGCGACAAGAAGTTTTGCGTAGTCGGCAAGTAAAAACGGGTCGAGATGATCTTCATCACTTCTTAAGCCGGCAAAATCACGCAAACCGATGGCTTTTATCTCAAAATTTTTGCCTTTTTGCGTCGGAGGTAAGTCGATGATCACAATCGAGGATTATACAACTTTTTTACGTAAGTTGAACCGGTGCTGCGCTTTTTCGGTATTTCGCAAAACACACTAAGCAGCAGATCGAAAACCTTCAACATCTTCAAGCGCTGAGTTGCCGTCGCCCGACCCGGAGCGTTCGATCACGCTGAATCGTCCGTCGGCTTCGAGAACGACCGCCATAACATTTTCGATCGAACCGATGCTCGAAGTTCTTATCGCAGCTAAAATTTCACCTTTTGCCACCCGCTGACGCCGCATTGCGTCGCGGCGATAATCGCCTTCGAAAAACAGCAAAGTCGGACGTGCCTTAACGAGCTTCTCGACCCAATCAACGCGGACAGAAAGCCAGGTGATCAAAAATTGAAGTGCGATCAAAACCAACGACGCCAAAACTCCTTCCGCTATTTTTACTTTGTCCGATAGGATCACCGTCGCAAGTATCGAACCAAGCGCGATAGTCACCACGAAATCGAACGCGTTCCATTTTGAAAGCGTTCGTTTTCCGGACACCCTAAGCCAAATTATCAGACTTACATATGCCAGCAGCCCGCTGATAAATACCCGAAACAGCTCGTAATACGATTCATAAAACATTATCGATCCTCAAGTTCGTTATTTGTCTCCCTTCTCATCGATCTCCTCTTTTTCAGCGTCAGTTTCGTTCTCTTCACGTTCTTTAACCTCCTCGACCGCGGGTTTAACCACATTTATCAGGCTGTTGATCGTACTCAAAAGCATTAGCACGATGCCGACAGACAGACCCGAAAGAACGCCGACAAAGGAAATAAGAATATAGTAGATTGTCCGGTACCAGCTGCCTGGAACCTGCTCCGATTCCTGCAGCGGAACACTGAGGAACAGAAGCAGCAGAATGCCCGCCGACAGGGCGACCGACGATAAAGTGGCGATAATTTGTATCTGCTTGTAGAAAACCGAATCGAACTGATTGTCCGAGTTTTTTGACATGCTGAGCATTGTCAGCATTAGCGCGATGATCGTTGCCGATGCGGTAACTATAGAACTTCCAAGGTAAAGTGATGACGATGCGACCGATTCCAGCAGCTGGCGCGCTTCGTAACCATTGTATACCTGACCGACAAGCCATTGACCGCCGAGCGCTATCGCCCCGGCTAAAAGCCCGCCGTACATCGCCTTTTTCGATCCGTAAAATAACAAATGCTGGCTGTGATGTTCAGCCGCACTCGGTTCCTTTTTCGATCCTGACACCGCAAATCCCCTTATTTTTATGCATTAAATCGCTTCGTTGTCTTTTTATAACCTGCAATTTGCGTGCAAAAAAGCACCCGGCAAATTTTGTCTGCCGGATGCTTAGGATCGATATGCGCTAATTAAACTTCTTTAAATTCCGAATCTACGTCTTCCGTCGATAGAGCGACGCGATAATTATCCGATTGTTTCTGCTTCGTTATCAGCAGATCATCCTTGGTTTTTAATAGATCGGCACGGTTGTAAACGGAGAGTTCAAAATTATAACCGTGCGTAATCGCGTCTTTCGGACATGCTTCGACACAAAAGCCGCAGAAAATGCATCGACCGTAATCGATGTTGTAAACCTTCGCGTAACGCTCGTCGCGACCGACGCGTTCTTCATACGGGCGCGGATCGTCGACAGCTTCGATATAGATGCAGTCCGAAGGACAGGCAGCTGCGCACAGGTAACATGCCACGCATTTTTCCTTTCCGTTCTCATCAACATGAAGGAGATGCTGCCCGCGATAACGCGGCTGAACGGTTATCGGCACATCCGGATACTGAACCGTCCATTTTTGCTTAGGAAGCTGAGAGATCGTTTCTCTCATCCCAAGAAGCACGGCTTTCGTCGACTTAATTACATCGGTGATGATTGACATATTGTAATACTACTGAAAATTCGGGTTAAAATTTGCGAATCCAACTATTAAAACGGCGATAATGACCAATGCGATCATACCGAGGATCGTCAAAGCGCCCGTTATTATGCCGCCGAGTGCGAGTCCGGCGCCTTCATATTCGTCAGGTCTGTTTTTTGCCCGGCTCCGTGCAACCAATCCAACGATTATCGCCGCCGGAGCAAGCAATATTGCCAGCAGTCCGCAAATTACGCCGACAAACGGTATGATCGAACCGCCAAGCGATATCATACTAATTACGCCGCTCGCCAATGAAGCGATAGCAAGAGTCTTGCTCGGTCCGGTAGATGTTGACGACGAAGGTTGAAACTGTGAATCTTCGGTTCCCGATTGCGGCTGCCAACCTTGATTTGCTGCCGGCGGCGGAGAAAACGGAGTCTGCTCGATCTGCTGGCTCGCGTCCTGAACTTCTTCCGCAAACGGCGTGTTCAGCGCTTCTGCTTTTGCCTCTTCCACTTCCGCTTCTTTATACGGCGGCATCGGCGCCGACGGAATTTGATAGCCCGGCGGCATCGAAAGATCGAACGGCGACGGGATCGGCGCGTTTTCCTTGTCGCCGTATGGCGACGCGCCGGAAAGATCATTTTCTAAATTTGACGAATCTGCGACCTGTCCGCGCGAACTCTGGGGTGCGGGCGTGTCTTCCGGCGCCTGCATCGGCGAGTCCGGCTTGGCAAAATCAGGCGGATTCAAATCCGGCTCGCTAAACTTCGGCGGCTCGGGTGCGGGAGTTTCCGATCTTTCCGGCTGCGGTTCTTGCGGACCATCGACTTCAAGTTCGATCTCCTTTTCCGACTCTTTGATCGACGGAAAATCTGACGCGATCATTGTTTTCATTGCGTCGATTTCCGGTTCGGCGTCTTCCGCTGACTGCGCTTCCGCCGGCGGCGCGTTCTGAACCATCGTTTTCATCGGATCGAGCGGCGGAATTGGAAGATCGGCTTGATTCGCGACCGTCGTTTTATAAGGATCTTCAGGAACGTCTTCCGGAACGGCGATCAAAGGCGTGCCGTCGGACTGGCAAAATTTCAAATTATCTTCAAAAGTTTTATCGCACGTCGGGCATTTTTTCATTATCGATCCGTCCTTTGAAATTGGGATTGTCGGAAAACATAAAAAACGGGCAAACAAGCTTAAAAACCTGATAAAAAACCGTTTGCCCTTTTATATCCTGACTTCTAAACTAATTCAAGTTTACTAAAGAAGTATGCGATCTCGATCTCGGCGTTCTCGTCGGAATCGGATCCGTGGACCGCATTTTCGCCGATCGAACCGGCGAAATCTTTCCGCAAGGTGCCTTCGGCGGCTTCAGCCGGATTCGTCGCGCCCATCAGATCGCGCCAGGCTTTAACCGCATTTTCTTTTTCGAGCGCCAGAACAACGCACGGTCCGCTCGACATAAATTCGGTCAGTTCGCCAAAAAACGGGCGTTCAGCGTGAACCGCATAAAAACCCTGCGCATCTTTTAAGGTCTGGTGAATTAACTTCATACCGCGAATTTTGAAACCGTTTTCCAAAATTCTGTCAATGATCTTTCCCGAATGTCCTTTTTTTACGGCATCCGGCTTGATTATTCCAAATGTTAGATTGCTCATGTATTTCTAATTTATCCTCGTACTATTTATATTTATTAACTTCGTAATATGAATTTCTTTAACCAAAATTTTCAGCATTTTGCCGATCGAAAATCTATCGTTTCAGCTCCCCTCGAAGCAGCATCCAATTCGACATTATTCCAAAGTTCGACGATCTTCCCTTCCTTAAAAACGATGCTGCAGAGCGCTTTCGATTTGATCGGGACTTCGAATCCGGTTTCATCCGTGTAAATTCCTTCCAATTTACACAGCGCTATGACCTTTTCACCTTTTACGACAAGGTCGTCAACGCTTGCTTTAATATTTTGGTACCTTGACCGGGCGATACGCACGAACTCCTTAAACTCCTCGCGCCCGTGGATCTTTTCATCTCCCGGGACAAAATGAGGAAAATAAACTATTCCGTTTTTGTCCAGAAGCTCGTCTATCACGTCTTCGTTGCCTTTGTTCCATACTTCGTTGACCCACTTTCGATAAAGTAGTTCGTTTTCTTCAATAAATGCCATTACCGATTGCAAAATCCAGATAAAAAAGGGGAGATTCCGTATCGATCGATGCGAGCTAATTTGGAAAATCAGCTTATGCCGCGGTCGTTAGCCCGAGTGCTTCCTGAACCGCGGTTCCAATGTCTGCGGGCGATTCGACAACGCGAATTCCGGCTTCTCGCAAGGCTTTCATTTTCTCTGCGGCAGTTCCCTTTCCGCCTGAAATTATTGCACCGGCGTGTCCCATTCTGCGTCCCGGAGGCGCGGTTTGTCCGGCGATAAAAGCAACAATCGGTTTCGTAACGTTTTCTTTGGCAAATGCCGCCGCTTCTTCTTCCGCGCTTCCGCCGATCTCACCGATCATTACGATCGCGTCGGTTTCATCGTCCGCCTGAAAAAGTTTTAACGCATCCGTATGATTTGTCCCGATTATCGGATCGCCGCCGATGCCGATAGCAGCCGATTGTCCCAAACCCAGAGCCGTTAACTGCCCAACAGCTTCGTAGGTTAATGTCCCGGAGCGCGACACAACGCCGATTCGTCCTTCTTTGTGAATGTGCCCCGGCATAATTCCGATCTTACATTTGCCGGGCGCGATGATTCCCGGACAATTTGGTCCGATCAGACGTGTTTTTTTATGACCCTGTAAAAATTCCTTCGCTTTGACCATATCGGCAACCGGAACGCCTTCCGTAATGCAAACAACGAGCGGAAGTCCGGCAGCCGCGGCTTCCATGATCGCATCGGCGGCAAACGGCGGCGGAACGTAAATTACCGAAGCATTTGCTCCCGTTTCGGCAACGGCTTCTTTGACCGTGTTAAAAACCGGAACGCCTTCGTGCGTCGTGCCGCCTTTTCCGGGCGTGACTCCGCCGACGACATTCGTGCCGTATTCGATCATCTGCCGAGTATGAAAAGTTCCTTCTTTTCCGGTAATTCCCTGAACGATCAGGCGCGTGTTTTTGTTAACAAGTATGCTCAAAACAAATCTCCTAAAAGTGATTGATTATATTGATTGAAATTCGAAAAAAAATTATAGCACGATGCTTTCTTGATTGCTCAACCGCCGCCTATTTTCATAAGAATTGTAAATATTTTCAAATTTTTGTCCGAACATTGCGCGGCAGAAGAGCGTAAATCGCTTTAACCGCCGAATCAGGCATCGATAATTTCAATTTTTTATGCGGCAATTTTACATATTTTATTCCGACGCATTTTTTATTGCGATCAAATCAATCTTCGAACATAAATTGAGAGCGTTCTTAACTCTGCTTGGCGTTATTATCGGCGTCGCATCGGTCGTCGTGGTCGGCGCTTCGATCAGCGGGCTCAATTCATATGTAACCGAAAAAGTCTCAAAAGTTCTCGGTGCCAATCACTTTATGATCACCCGGATGGCATTTTCCGGGCGAATGGAAGATGACGAATTTGAGCGCCGAAACAAGCTTAACAAAAAGGTTACGTGGGAAGAATATGAGTACATTAAAGAGCGCTGCAACGCATGTGCGGAGATCGGCGCGGCTAACAATGCCGGAACCGATCTAAACCAGGACGGAATCGAAATGCCTTCGGTCCGCGTACTGGGCGTTACCGCAAATATGGCTGAGATCGAAGACAAAACGATCGCCCTCGGGCGTTTTATTTCCGATTCCGAAGTTGAACGAACAGCCAAAGTTTGCGTGCTCGGCACGGACGTCGTAGATAAATATTTCCCGAACCAGAACCCGCTCGGTCAAAAAGTAAAAGTTCGCGGAATTCCTCTGACCGTCATTGGAGTTGAGGAAAAGCGCGGTTCTATGTTCGGCGATCCGCTCGATCGAAACCTTTATATGCCGATCACGCTGCATTTACAGCTTTTCGAACGCGGCAACGGCATTCAGGTACACGGAAAATCGTCGGATCGCGACTCGCTGACCCTTGCGATCGAGGATGCGAGAACAGTGCTGCGAAACAAACGAAAACTGCTCGGCAGCGACGAAGACACGTTCGGACTTGTAAACACAGCCGAGCTCGGCGGTCAGATCGATGAATTTACCGGAGCGATCGCCGCGGTCGTCGTTCCGATCACGATGATAACGCTGATCGTCGGCGGCATCGTCGTAATGAACATTATGCTGGTTTCGGTAACAGAGCGAACATTCGAGGTCGGGCTGCGCAAAGCTCTCGGCGCGACGCGGCAGCAGATCTTGCTCCAGTTTTTGATCGAATCGGCACTTTTGTGCGTCGCCGGCGGAATAATGGGGCTGCTTTTAGCGGTCGGCGTAACGACGCTGATCACGGTTTTGCTTGAGATCACGATGACCGTAACCATCGGCTATGTATTGCTCTCGGTGATCGTTTCAAGCGTTATCGGAATAATCGCGGGGCTTTATCCGGCGTACAAAGCGGCAAAATTAGACCCGATCGTAGCTTTAACTAAGAATTAAGTAAAAAGTGAAGGGTGAAAGGTAAGAAGTAAAAAGACTTTTCATTTATCACTTAAAAGTTTATGAAAATATCGAGTTCACTTCCGAAAGAGATCTTAAAAATGGCTATCGACAGCGTAATGGGTCATAAATTCCGCTCGTTTTTGACGATCCTTGGAATCGTTGTCGGTGTTTTTACGGCTATCGTTGTTGCCTCTATCCTTACGGGTCTGCGGCAGAATATCGTAGCTATGATCGAAGATTACGGAACGAACAATATTTATGCTTTCCATCTTTCCACCGGTTTTGATGAAGCCAACCGCGACGAGCGAAATCGAAAACCGCTGACAATTGCTGACGCTGATGCGATCATCAGTCAATCAAACGCGGTCGAAGACATCACGGCGGTCGCGCCCGGAATCGGAAATTTCGGCGCGGAAAGTTTCGATGACAACATGACCTATGAAGACCGCAACTACCGTTGGGCGCAAACCGACGGCGTTGAACCGAATTACGCGATGCTCTCAAACCTGGTGCTCCGTGAAGGTCGTTTTATTACGGATTCAGATAATCAGCAGAGGCGAAACGTACTCGTCATCGGCGTCAACGCAGCCGATGCGCTTTTTCCGAATCAGGAAGGCGATATCGTCGGGAAATTCGTTCGGATGAACGGTCAGCAATGGGAAATTATCGGAGTCATCGAAAAACGTAAAGCCGGATTTTTCGGCGAGAATGAAGAAGACCGCAAGATCTTTATGCCGCTAAGAACCGCGCGAAAGGTCGCCCCGCAGCGCAATTATCTTCTGCTCATAATTAAAGCGAAAAATGAAATGATCAAAGATGCTCTGCTCGACACCGAATCCGTTTTGCGCCAGCGGAGACAGGTGAAATTCGGCGAGCCGAACGATTTTGATGTGAAAACCGCCGACAATTTCATTGAACAATTTGATTCGATAATCGGCGACGTCGGGCTCGCAGCGATCGCGATCTCGTGTCTCGGACTCCTGGTCGGCGGAATCGGAGTGATGAATATCATGCTCGTGTCGGTAACCGAACGCACAAAAGAGATCGGAATTCGCAAAGCGCTCGGCGCAACGCGAAGCGCTATCGTTTTGCAGTTTTTGCTGGAAGCAATGACGTTGACATTTTTCGGAGGAATTATCGGCGTAGTTTCCGCTATCAGCATCAGTCAGATCCTGATGCTGCTTATACCTTCGCTGCCGGCGTCGGTAGAAACATGGATGATCACTTTGTCTTTATTCGTTTCCGTAAGCATCGGTCTGATCTTCGGCGTGCTTCCCGCGCGAAAAGCCGCACGGCTCGACCCAATCGAATGCTTGCGCTACGAATAGATCCCGCGCAAAATCTCCTGCATTGAAGTTCGCATCAGGAAAAATATCGGTCGTGATATAATTTTCGAAATTCTGACCTCGGTGAACCTAATGATCAAACCTGGCGTCAACGAAAATCTGATCGGCAGAACGGACAAAGCGGATTTTCCGAGTCTTGGACTAAAGCGAATTCGCGTCAAGATCGACACCGGCGCGTTTACTTCGGCAATTCACTGCTGCAGCATAATCGAAACTGCGGATTCGCTTAACGTAGTTTTCCTCGATCCGGGCGACACGAAATATACCGGAAAGACGCATAAATTTAAAAAATATTCGAAAACAACGGTAAAAAGTTCAAACGGCGAAAGCGAAGACCGGTACATGATCACGACTAAGATCTGTTTTCACAGGCATATCTATAAAATCGACTTTACGCTCACTTTTCGCGGCGATATGCGATATCCGGTTTTGATCGGTCGAAAATTTCTTGCCGGGAACAACTTCCTGGTTAACCCGCGATTAAAGAATTTCCATCACGCCCAGTATTACGGCGATAAAATTTCCTCTCGCGATTAGCGCAAAAATCTTTAGATTTTGTTTTAATTTTAATTTCCCGGATTTAAATTCACGTTTTAGCAATCGAAATACTATGAAAATCGCCATCCTTTCGGCAAATCCTAAATTATATTCGACCCGCCGCCTTATCGAAGCCGGTGCAAAGCGCAAACACGAAATGATCGTGGTCGATCATACAAAATGCGTTCTTCAGATCGAGAAAAAAAATCCGATCATAATGTATAACGGAAGAGAATTAACCGGAATTGATGCGATAATTCCGCGCATCGGCGCATCGGTTACGTTTTTCGGCACGGCTGTCGTTCGGCAATTCGAAATGCAAAAGGTATTTTCTGCGGTCGAATCGCAGGCGCTTGTGAAATCGAGGGATAAACTGAGAAGTATGCAGCTTCTTTCCCGTGCCGGTCTCGGAATGCCGAAAACGGTTTTTTCCAATTACACCAGAGATACGGAAACGGTCGTAAAACTGCTCGGTTCGACGCCGATAATCCTAAAACTTTTGGAAGGCACACAGGGTTTGGGCGTCGTCATGGCGGAAACAAAAAAAGCTGCAGAATCGGTTTTGGAAGCATTTAACGGTTTGGAAGCCCGTGTAGTTCTTCAGGAATTCATTAAAGAAGCAAAAGGCGCAGACATTAGGGCATTTGTCGTGGACGGGAAAGTTGTCGGCGCAATGAAACGGCAGGCGAAAGACGGTGAATTTCGCTCGAACCTGCATCGCGGCGGCTCGGCAGAACTGATCGAACTAAGCGACGAGGAAGAAGATGCCGCGATAAAATCTGCGCGAGTTATGGGTTTGGGAATCGCCGGCGTCGATATGCTCCAGTCGGAACGCGGAGCATTGATCTTAGAAGTAAACTCGTCGCCCGGCTTGGAAGGAATTGAAGCTGCCACCAAAAAGGACATCGCGAATGAAATAATCCGCTACGTCGAGCGCCACGTTTAATTCACATGAAAATTCTCACAGAGGAAATAAAATGCGGCAAAAGCACTTTTATTAAGCTGAAGGCAGCATCGCTCTATACGCGAACCGAGATCGAAATTCCGGTTATCGTCGAGCGGGCAAAGCTCGACGGTCCGACCTTGCTGGTTTTAGGCGGAATTCACGGCGATGAAGTAAACGGTATTGAGATCGTCAGACGTTTGATCTTCGACAAACAAGCCAAACCGCATCGCGGCACAATTATCTGCATTCCGGTCGTAAATGTGATGGCATTTCTAAATCTGGAACGCAAATTTGCCGACGGACGAGATCTAAACCGCTCGTTTCCGGGCAATAAAAAAGGTTCCTTGGCTGCTCAAGTTGCCAATTCGATCACTCAGGAAATCATTCAGCAGGTTGATTATGTCGTTGACCTGCACACCGGCGGCGCGGCAAAGTTTAATTTTCCGCAAATTCGATATGACGGCGAACATCCTGAAAATTTAATGCTCGCCAAAAAATTCAACGCACCGTTTACTTTCCTGCAAAACAAAGCTCCGGTCGGTTCTCTTCGAAAAGTATTGAATACGCGAAAGATTCCGGTCGTTATTTTCGAAGGCGGAAGATCGCGCGAAATCGATGAAGACGTCGTAAAGATCGGCGTTCGCGGCGTTTTAAATGTAATGGATCACCTCGGCATTCGGCAGCGAACCAAAGAATTTAAAGAACACGAAGAAAAAACGAAAACGGTCTTTTTATCAAATTCAAAATGGGTTCGCGCAAAATATTCGGGAATGTTTCAGCCGCTCGTCAAAAATGGTTCCGAGGTTCAAAAAAATCAGCTGCTCGGTTACATCAACGGTCCTTTCGCACAGTTTCAGAAAAAAGTAACTTCGCCGATCACAGGTCATATCATTTGCCTTAATCGAATTCCGGTCGTTTATAAGGGCGACGCTCTTTTTCACATCGGGAAAGTGTCCGAACCGCCTGCGTAAGCGGTCGGCGAAACATTTTCGTTTTCCCGCAAGATGCTGACAAAGTTTAGGTTAACTCATAACTTTCGCCTAACCCGGGAACATGAACGTTCCATCCAAATTCATCGCGAATATGACCTGCCATCGCTTCTGCCGCGTCCGGTTCGCCGTGCGTTGTAAAGACGGTTTTCGGCTCGTTCGGCAAGCCCGACAGCCATTTGAGCACCGCTTTCCAATCGGCATGCGCCGAAAAACCTTCGACCCGTTCGACATGACAACGAACCGGGATCCAATTTTTCATTATTCTTACTTCCCGTTCACCGTCCTGAACGCGCCTACCGGTCGTTCCGGCAGCCTGAAAACCGACAAAGACGATCGTCGCGTCCGGATTCGGCAAAATTCTCATTGCGTGATGAAGAACGCGTCCGCCGGACAGCATGCCTGAAGCAGAAATGATTATTCGCGCACCTTTCATATCGTTCAGTCGTATCGACTCGTCCCGCGACGACGTCGCTCGAAGCCAGTCAGGTTTTAACGGCTGCTCCTTTTTGGCGAGGATCGACGCATACTCTTCGTCGTGCTCAACCGTCCAGCGGGCGTAAACCTGGGTCGCCTTTGACGCCATCGGCGAATCGACAATGACCGGCATGGTCGGAATCCGTTTCTCGTCCTCGAGCTCGCGAATCATGTAAAGAAGTTCCTGAGTTCGACCGACGGCAAATGCCGGAATCAAGATCGGAGCATCGCGTTTATAGGCTTCATTTATTATTCGTGCGAGATGAACATCGGACGTCGTTTCTCCGTGAAGACGATTTCCATAGGTCGATTCGCACATCAAATAATCGCACGCCGGCGGAGGCGTCGGATCCCGCAGGATCGGCTGATCGTAATGCCCGAGATCGCCGGAGAAAAGAAATTTGATCGATTCGCCATTTTCCCGCGCGTTGTCCATTTCGACTAAAACCAGACTCGCGCCCATGATGTGTCCTGCAACGAGAAAACTTGCTCTAAATCCTTCACAGATCTCCACGGGAACGCCGTTATTTGGAACCGGTTTTATCAGATCAAGCGTGGCTTTCGCATCGTCTTCGTCATAAAGCGGCAGCGCCGGCGAATGTTTCGAAAGCTTATGGCGGTTACGGTAATCTGCTTCTTCTTCCTGCAGTCGAGCGCTGTCGGGAAGCAGAATTTTCAAAAGATCAGCCGTCCCGCCCGAAGTGTAAACCGGTCCGGAAAATCCCAACTTTACGACCCGAGGCAAAAACCCTGTGTGATCGATATGGGCATGCGTGATTATCACTGCATCCAGCGATTGCGGGTCGAACGGCTGCTCTGCCCAGTTTCGGTCGCGCAATTCGCGGGGACCTTGAAAAAGACCGCAGTCGACCAAAACTTTTTTTCCGTTCGATTCAAGAAGATATTTCGATCCGGTTACCGTTCCAACGCCGCCGTAAAATGTAATTTTTGCCATGAATATCGCTCCCGATTTGATTTATTTGCTTTCTAATTTGACCGTAAACCGTGCGGATTGCAAATTTTAGACAAATGAAAGCCGCTGCCGGCATGTATCCGAAAGCGGCAAATTATTCATTCATGTCCGTCGCGATCTCATCCGGCTGCTTCCGCGTCTTTGATCAGAACAAGATCGCTGTTTACCGTCGAACGCACGAGCAATAAATTTTTGTCGTCGTTCATCCAGTAAAAATCGACAAGGTCGTTGGTTCGGAAATCCGTCAACGGATTTTCCTTCATGTTCTTAAAATCGAAATTCCAGATGTTGCTAAATTCCTTTTTCGCAATATATTGCAGCGATTTTCCGTCCGGCGACCATTTAAAGCGATTGCGAAGATCGATCTTCACGCTGCTCGTTTTTTGATCTAACCTGCCATCGACAATATTTGCGATGTGAACTGCGGCATTAAATTCCGATGTTTTACTGTCATATTCGAGCGACAAATATGCGATCGAATTTCCGTCCGGCGAGATCTGCGGCATGATGTTCGACGCTTTTCCTTCCGGAAGTATCGGTTTCGCGTCGCCGCCGTCAATAGAAACTCGCATCAGAGTACCCTTACCGCCGTCGCTTTTTTCTCTGACAAAATAAACCGTCCTTGAATCGTTTGAAAGCTGAATTTGAATGTCGCGCCCGTTCGGAGCATTTGTCAGCTGAACCGGAGCGGAACCGTCCGAGTTCATACGCCAAACGGAAAACGAATTTTTGCGGTTCGAACTGAAAACAATATATTTACCGTCCCTTGTTGCAACCGGATTTACGTTAAAATGACTGTCCGAAGTGATCTGAATCTCAGCCGCGCCGTTCTTTTCGGCGGAAAAGATATTGATTTCCTTCCCCGTCATTCGTGAATAAAGAATTTTCCCTTCCGGAGTTTGCGACACGCCGTAATACGCAACAAAAGTTTTGCTGTCCGCCAGAACCTGACTCGTTTCTTTCGTTGACGGGTTAAACGAAGCCAGACTCGAAATGCGGTCGATCTTTGTCGTAACGATCGTCCCGGAGTCTGATGAAACGCTCAAACTCGCATAATCGCTCGTATCCGTCGTTACAGGCTTGAGCAAACCGCCCGTTTGCGAAAGATGCCAGATCTGCAGTTTATCCTCATTATTCCGCTTGCCGATAAAGATAATTCCCTTTTCGTTCTTTAAAATGTTAAAACTGTTCGCCGCGACCCATCCTTCCGAATTGAACGTCGAAAACTCTTCGGGTTCGGATATCTCTTTTTTTCCGTCCGCAAAATCGACCGCAACAACTTTTACTTTCGGAAGCGGCTCGCTGAAATTTTCATAGCCCGCAAGCAAGACGCTGCTGCCGCTTTCCGTCCAGACGACATCCAGAAATTTGTCATAGCCAACCGATTTCGTATCGAGAAATGCTGTCAAATTTTCGCCCGTTATATCGGAAACAAACACCGTGTCGCCGCCGTCGGTCGGGTTATGCCGGATAAACGCAATGCGGTTTCCGTCGGGCGAAAACGTCACTCGCGAATCGATATCGTAAAGAAGCCGTTTGCTTTCGCCGCCAAGTGTCGGAACACGGAAAAGAGTGCCGACGCCGTTTTCGACCTGAACATAATAGATAAATTCTCCGTCAGGCGAAAATGACGGCTGGTAATATCGTTTGATCGTCGGCGGCACGACCTCGATCGTCGAATTTGTTGACAGCTGACGGACGACCAGGCGCGGTTTTCCGTCCTCAAGATCCACAAATGAAACGAACTTTCCATCCGGCGAAACCGTTGCGTTCTGCGATTTTCCGTTGTCGGTCTTGCTCGAAACCTGAATCGATTGAAATATCGGCGTTTCTTTGCCAAAAAGTACCGGCAGATAAAACCATGCGCTGGCGGCGAGCGTTACGACCATCGCAGTAACAAAGATCGGGAAAATACGCGAACCGACATCATTTACAGCTGTATTCCGCTGAGTGTTTACCCAAGCTTTCTTTTTGATCGTCGCATTTTCGGACGAATAAGTTCTATGGATCAGTGTTTTATTTTCGCTCGTGTAATTTCGTTCCGATATCGTGGTATTCGCAAACGGAACACCGGCGCTTTCGTGAAGTCCCTGCTCAAGTTCGGATCGAAGTTCTTTCAGGTCGAGTGATAGGTCTTTAATATTCTGATATCTTTCGGATGCCTTTTTTTTCAGGCTTTTTCGCAAGATCCATTGAAGTTCTTCCGGCGCGTCGGTGATCGGTTTCGGTTCAATATGGATCAACGCCGCGAGCGAATCGCTGACGGTTTCTCCCTCAAACGGATTTTCGCCGGTGATCATCTCGTATAAAACAATGCCCAGGCTCCAAACATCGCTCCGTTCATCGGTCGTCTTGCCGCGCGCCTGTTCGGGCGACATATAACGGACGCTTCCCATCACCATTCCCGGCTGGGTTTTGACCATCGTTTCGTCTTGAGAATTGCTTTCCGGCAGAATCGTCGGTTTTGCGAGCCCGAAGTCGAGGATCTTCGCGTAGCCGTCGCCGCGGATCATGATATTTTCCGGTTTGATGTCGCGATGAGTGATATGCGCGTTGTGCGCTACGGCAAGCGCGTCGGCGATCTGCTCGGCGATTTTGATGGCGTCAAGAAAAGACAGATCGCCTTCTTCGATCAGTTCTCGAACGGTTTTTCCATCAATGAATTCGGTAGCAATAAAAAGACGGTCATCTTCCTCGCCGATCTCATGGATCGTAATAATATTTGGATGATTGAGCGCCGATGCGGCTTTTGCTTCAAGTTTGAACCGCTGCACGCGTTCGAGATCGCTGCAAAATTCAGGCAAAAGAACCTTTAATGCAACGTTTCGGTCGAGCTGCGCGTCGTGCGCGAGAAAGACTTCGCCCATTCCGCCTTCGCCGATCTTTGAGCGTATTTCGTACCGTCCTAATGTCGCGCCAGCTTGCATAAAATCAATTTACTATAAAAATCGGTCCGATATATCTAACGTAGTTCGCGCCGAAAAGTTTAGAAACCGGTGAAAATATTCCGACCGATGACTCAATTTTTTTCTCAACCTGCTTATATAAAAACACTGCCGACGTTCGAAATGTGACACGATGGTTCAAACGAAGCGGAATTTAACAAGAAATTATTTTTGTGGGAACTTCAAGACTTTGATATCGCCGGGCGATTTTGTCTCGCGTTTCCGTTTGCGTGATCGTTCAAGAAGATCGGCAGCGGTTTCGCCGTCGCGGTAAAAGGTTGCATATCCGGAGTTTAACTGCACAACGACGTGATTGTCTGCGGCGACGCCGTACGGTGAAGCGTTAAACGTTTGAACAAGTCTTTCGAGAATTTCTCCGCTGGTTTCTTCGTTTGCGGTCGGCAAAATGATCAAAAATTCGTCATTCGCCGATCGGGCGAGGAAATCCATTTTTCGAAGCTGGTTCTTTATGATCTTTCCGGAAAATTCCAAAATATTGTCGCCGGTCGAATGTCCGAACCGCTGGTTGATCTCGGTAAAATTCTTAATATCGAGCGAAAGAACCGTCAGCGGGCGTTCGTCGCGGTTGCGCTGCGATTCGGCAATTTGATTTTCAAGAACAAGAAAAAACGCGCGTTCGTTCGGCAAATTTGTCAAAGGATCGGTCAACGCGTTGGAAAGATTCTGCTCGAACGCCAAAGTGCTCAAAAGTAAAGGAGCAAGCCGCACCGAGATCGCTTCGATAAGCTTAAGCGAACTTTCGCCATATCCGTTCTCGTCGCTGAAAAGCTGCACCACGCCGATAACGTTTTCGCCGCGAAAAAGCGGCGCCGCGATCGTCGAAGCGGAGTTCGAAAAATCGTCCTTTGCCGCCATTTTTCGTTCTAGTTCAATATATTTATCCAATTTCGGCGTTTTTGACGTTAACACTTTTCCCGCCAGACCCAATTCCGGCAAAAAATTTCTGGATGTGATGACCGCTGAGTCGGCGCCGGTTGAAAACAAGAGATCCAACCCGTCCGCCGATTCGTTCGCCAGGAAAAGCGCGATCGATCTGAACGGAATCATTTCGTTTATCCGGCTTGAAACCAGCCGAAACATATCGCTCGACTTCAGCGACGCGCCAAAAAACGTACTTGCATCTTCCAAAGCTTGAAGTTTATTTTCGATCTCTTCATCGAACGCGACCGGATCGGCATCGGTTCCGTTCATTTGCATTTTCGGGATAGATTGCCCGAATGACGACACCCGTGAAGCGGCGAATAAATAAACCGCAGCAATGATCGAACTAATGATCAGACGGTAACCGACTTGGAGAGACGACGAAGCGACGATAAAAACGGCAGCAAATGCTATCAGTGAGATCAAAGCAAGAACGGTCGCTACACCTTTCTCCGGTTCGGCGCTCGTCGTTGCAAAATATTTGCGGCTTATATTCATCGAAAAAAATTGAATCAAAGGCGGGAGCGGCGATGATTTTTCCGCCGCCGTCAGTTATGGAAAGAAGATACAGTGTGGCATAGTTTCAAGTCAATGATTCTAGGTTTAGTCGAGGCGTAAAAAAATTGCATTGTTTCTTAAAAAACAGAGCGCGATTATTATCCGAAAAAAAGTTATTAATTTCGTTTTTTTGGTCTTTTTGGATTTGACTAAACAAACTTAGGTCTTTATATTGTCCAAATGTTCCACAAATTTAGTTGGATGGGACTTCGGCTGTTTGAGAAGAAACAGTTCGCAAAAATAAAAATTTTAATCTTTGAGAAGACAGGAGAACACAAAAATGAAAAAGACAATTGCTCTTACAGCACTGTTGGCATTGAGCGCTTTAGGACTCGCTTGCGAAGATCCGGCTGCTAATAAAGCAAACACGAATAACGCAAACACGAACAACACGAACATGAGCACGCCGACCCCGGCTCCGACAATGGCTCCGGCTGCTAACAATGCAAACACGAACATGAAAGATGACGCGAATTCAAACATGAAGAAAGATGACGCGAATTCGAACACGAAGAAAGAAGACAATACGAACACAAAACCGTAGTATTGATCTGTTATAAAATTTTTTTGGCACGTTGTGATTTATTTAGGCAACGTGCTTTCTTTATGGAAGGTAGTTTGCGGCGAGCAATTCGCCGCTCTCGAATATCTCAAGCCATTTACTAAACTTAGAAAAATAGACAGGAGTACTTAAATGAAAAAAGTATTATTGATTACAGCAGTTTTCGCTCTCGGAGCGATCGGTTTCGGTTGTGAAAGCGCTGCTAACACAAACGCTAACAAAGCAAACACGAACATGAATGCAAATTCAAACGCTAACGCAACAGCAACCGCTACGCCGGCAGCTGTTGATAACACGAACACCAACACAAATGCGAACAGCAACATGAAGTCAGACCTTGAAAAAGCAGCTGACAAAACAAAAGCTGCTGTTGAATCAGGTGTTGACAAAGCAGTTGAAGAAACAAAGAAAGCAGCTAACTCTGTAGAAAAAGCTGTTGACGGAAACAAAAAGCCGTAACATTTGTTTCAGCAAAAAACTGAGCTGCGCCGGACGAAAGTTAAATTTTGTCCGGCGCAGTTTTTTTTGTTTCGATTATTAGCGTTCGTATTCCGCTGAAAGAACGACCGATTTATAGATCGAAAATTTCATTTGCCCGGAATCTCATTTTGCTGCTGTTGGGACCGCACTTACCGCCGAAACCGTTATGGTTGGCGCAAAAATCGATATCTGATATATTGAAGGCATTCAATTTACACAATGACACAGCGCAGTATTTCAAAGCTTAGACCCGCGAATTTGCGCCCCGAACTTTACGGCGGCGATTAATCGTCCTTTCTCTGACGCATCTCAAACGCCGTGCTATTTCGCCGGTAAAATTTTTAGTAATTATCAATGGAGAAAGAGAAATGACACCATCAACAGAAATTAAACGACCAAACATTAAAACGGAGCTTCCCGGACCCAAGGGACGCGAAATTATTGCCGCCGACGAAAAATACGTAACGCCGAGCTATCCGCGCCCCGATTACAAATTAGTCGCCGAAAAAGGTTACGGCGTGTGGCTCGAAGATGCCGACGGCAACGTATTTTTAGACTGCAACGCCGGAGTCGCGGTGTGTTCGACAGGACATTGCCACCCGGAAGTCGTCGAAGCGATCACCGAGCAGACAAAACGCTTGATGCATATGTGCGGCACGGATTTTTATTATCATCATATGCCTGATCTCGGCAGAAAATTGAACGAGATATGCCCGATCGAAGGCGATACGAAAACGCATTTTGCAAACTCGGGCGCGGAAGCCGTTGAAACGGCTTTGAAATTGGCTATGTACCATACGAAACGTCAGAAATTTATCTCGTTTTTCGGCTCATTTCATGGTCGAACACTCGGCGCACTTTCGCTGACCTCGTCTAAACGCGCTCAAAGACAGGGTTTCGCCCGACAGGCGCTTGATGTCGTTCACGTGCCGTACCCCAATAAATTTCGACATTTTGTTACTCAAAAACCGGTCGACGAAGCATCGATCGTGAAAGACTGTGTTGATTGGATCGAACAGAAGATCTTTCAGACGACGACGCCTCCGTCCGAGGTGGCGGGCATCGTAATCGAAGCGGTGCAGGGCGAAGGCGGGTACGTTCCCGCGCCTAAAGCGTTTTTGCAGGCGATCCGCCGCATTTGCGACGAACACGGAATTATGATGATCGTCGACGAAGTTCAAAGCGGAATGGGTAGAACCGGAAAAATGTTCGCCGTCGAACACAGCAATGTAAAACCCGATATTATGTGTCTCGCCAAAGGCATCGGTTCAGGCTTGCCGATCGGCGCGACGGTCGCAAAAGCGGAAATTATGTCTTGGCACAAAGGCGCACACGCTTCGACCTTCGGCGGAAATCCGGTCTGCATCGCGTCCGCGCTGAAAACGATCGAACTTCTGCAAAACGGTTTGGTCGATAACGCCCGCGACACAGGCAAATATCTCGAAGACGGTCTGAAAAAGCTGCAAGAAAAATACAAACAGATCGGCGACGTGCGCGGTTACGGAATGATGCTCGGCGTCGAATTCGTCAAAGAAAACGGCGATCCGGATGCCGAACTCAGAGACAAGATTGAAATGGCGTGTTTTAATCGAGGGCTAATTATTTTAGGCTGCGGAACTTCAACGATCCGCTGGTCGCCGCCGCTGATCTTGACGAAGGAAAACGTCGACGTTGCGTTGGAGATTTTTGACGCGGCGATCGCCGAATCTCTTTAAGATCGTTCAAAGTCGGGGCAGGCAGCGGTTTTAAACGGGCTGCTGTCTGCTCTTTTTTCATTTAAATATACGCTGCAATCTTCGACATCCCTTCTATATATCCGGTCCGATCGTTAATGATGTTATTCCTCTTGAGGAGTGGCTTCGGCAACTTGATAGAGTTCCGCGAATGTCGTTCGTAAACGATCCGCGGATCGACTCCATTTTTACTCTAGATCTGTATTCGGGCTAATCTTGCTCGATCATTCAAAAGGCACAGCCACGTTTCAGAATTTACCGGTTCCTTGCAGATTTTCTTACTTTTTTCCTAACATCCGCTATTGCGATGCCCTTTTTTCTTCTGAAATTACGTTTTATATGTTAAGAAGGTTATAAATTCGACAAACTCATCGCCCATTTGGCGGAGAGAGAACATTTTCTTTCAACTGCAAAAGCCGCGAACAGATTTCTCTATGCGGCTCGTCAATTCACCAACTTCCAGAAGATCGTATCCGCCATCCACGCGGTTAGGAGAAACAAAATGAAAAGGACGAAAATTTTTTTGAACATCGAAATAATAGGCGCTTTGCTATTGTTAGCCGCAACTTTCGTTTTAGGCGCCTGCGTCAAGATCGCAAAATCCGATCAATCCGCCGAAGTTCCATTTAATGAACCAAGAACGGAAAACGAGTTTGAGGGCGATTCGGAACTTCGCCAGGAATGGTTCCTTCAACAAAGAATGTACCCGTTTGACAGTCTGCCGGAAGACGCCCGAAAACGAGCCTGGGATTCCCGCCCGGCGGACGCGGAAGACAGTCTTTTGGGCGGCGGTCAATGGCAGCCGATCGGTCCGAATCCGACCGATTCGTATTTCCCGAACAATTGGGGAATGACAAGCGGTCGCATAAACGCCGTAACGGTTTCGCCGGCAGATGCGCAGTTAATACTTATCGGAGGAGCGACGGGCGGCATCTGGCGTTCGACAAACGGCGGCGGTTCGTTCACGCCGGTTTCCGATAATCATGTAGATCTCGCAGTCGGCTCAATCGCGTTTGCGCCGAGCGATCCAAATATTGTTTATGCGGGAATGGGTGATAAAGGCGCCGGCTACATTGGGACCGGCGTTTTAAAATCGACTAATTCCGGAATCAGCTGGACGCGAATTAACAATAGTACTTTGCCGGGACGTGCGCGAAACACGAAAATTCTCGTTCACCCGACAAATCCGAATCTCGTGTACGCTGCCCAATCGCAAGGCGAAAATTTTGCCCGCGGGTTTTATTACTCGACCGACGGCGGAGTTAGTTGGACGCGAAGCCTTTCCGGCGTTGCCAATGATCTGGTCCAGCATCCGACGCAAGCCGGCACGTTATATCTGGCGATGCAGATAAATGACACCGGTCCCGGAACCGCCGGCGTTTATAAATCAACCAATTCCGGTGTTTCCTGGACTCAGGTTTACACTTCGCCCGGCGGCTCTCCGCAAAATATAAAGATAGCAACTACACCGGCGGCGCCTTTGAACCTTTATGTTCTTACACATGACGGAGCGGCTCCCCGCATCGAGCGAAGTACGGATGAAGGCGCAAACTGGACTAATCTTGGCGTCGGCGCGGGATTTGACGGCGGTCAATTCTGGTATAACTGCTATCTCTTCGTTGACGCTGCAAATCCGAATGTATTCTACGTCGGAACCCGCGATCTATGGCGTTCGACCGACGGAGGGGCAAATTACACGAACCTGACCCGCTCGTTTGCATTGAACGGAACTTACACGCCGTTCGATTCCAAAGCGCATCCCGACCAGCATCATTTTTATCAATCGCCGGCAACTCCGAACACTTTTTACATTGCCAACGACGGCGGGCTTTGGAGATCAACGGACGCGGGCGCGACGTTTGCAAACTTGAACGCCACACTCTCGCTGACGATGTTCACAAGTATCGATCTGCATCCGGCAAACGCCGCGATCAGCTACGGCGGAACGCAGGACAACGGGACACAGCGGCGAACCGCTGCTCTTTCGTGGGCGGAGTTTTCAGCCGGCGACGGCGGTCAAACGGTCATCGACCCGGTCGACCCTTCGATCGTTTACACGACATACGTTCGGCATTCGATAAGCCGGTATAACAACAATGGAACAACATTTGGCGGCGGACTCGGAAATTCGAGTGTATTCGGAAATGACAGAGTGGCATTCTATCCGCCGCTGGTCGGTAACGATCTCAATTCCAATCTTTATTTTGGAACCTATCGCCTTTACATCAGCACAAATCGCGGCGCAAGCTGGACAGCGCCGGGCGGTGCGACCGATCTGACGAACGGCGGAACTCTCAGTTCAATCGGTGTCGGCAAAGCAAACATCAACACGATCTACACCGGTTCGAGCGACGGACGGCTTATGGTCAGCACCAACGCCGGTGTTAACTGGACAAATCGTTCCACAGGACTGCCCAACCGGTTCATCAAATCGATCACGGTCAGCCCGACCAACTCGGACATCGCTTATGTAACGGTTTCCGGCTTCGGTTCGGGACATGTTTTCAAAACGACGAACGCCGGAGCAAACTGGACCGACATCAGCGGAAATCTTCCGGATATTCCGACCAATGCTCTATTGATCAGCCCGTCAAATCCTTCGACTATTTACGTTGGGACCGATGTCGGCGTTTTCCGTTCGACAACGGACGGAACGACGTGGGCAACCTTCAACTCCGGAATGCCGCCGGTCATCGTTACGGAATTTGACTCTCAAGCCGGCGGTTTGATCCAGGCAGCGACTTACGGACGCGGTGCTTACCAGATTCAGCCGGTTGCGCCGGGCAAAGCGGCTTTCGACTTTGACGGCGACCGGAAAACCGATATCGGGATCTTTCGACCCGGACCGGGCGAATGGTGGTATCTGCGAAGTTCAGACGGCGGAAACCGGGCGTTCCAGTTCGGACTCGGCACGGACAAAACCGCGCCCGTCGATTTTACCGGCGACGGCAAAACCGACGTTGCGTTCTTCCGTCCTTCGTCCGGAGAATGGTTCATTCTCCGGTCCGAGGATTCTTCGTTCTATTCATTCCCGTTTGGCGGAAATACGGACATCGCAGCGCCGGGAGACTTCGACGGCGACGGAAAAGCCGATCCCGCGATCTTCCGACCATCGAACGGCACCTGGTACATCCTGCGATCATCCGATAATCAAACGACGATCGTTCAATTTGGAGCGAACGGCGACAAACCGGTCCCAGCCGATTACGACGGCGACGGCAAAGCCGATCTTGCCATCTATCGCCCGGACGGAACCTGGTGGCTAAACCGCTCGCAAGCAGGGCTGATCGTCGCAAATTTCGGTACCGCTTCAGATAAAACCGCGCAGGCGGATTACACCGGCGACGGCAAAGCCGATGTCGCGTTCTTCCGTCCATCGAGCGGCGAATGGTTTGTTCTGAGATCGGAAGATTTTTCGTTCTTTTCGTTCCCGTTCGGCACGGCGACCGACATTCCCGTTCCGGGCGATTACGACGGCGACGGAAAAACCGACGCCGGAATTTTTAGACCGTCGAATACGACATGGTACATCAACCGTTCAAATTCGGGCGTCCTGATCCAGAGCTTCGGCGCCGCGGGCGATTATCCGATACCGAATTCGTTCGTTCAATGACACATTGGATTTGGAAAATTTAATTCCAAACGAATAATTGCGGGAAATGTCCGCTCTTGACCGCAAAGCTTCCGTCTATCCCGGAGCTTTGCGGTTTTTTTTTCGTGCGAAACCATAAATTCCACTTGTCCGGTTCCATCGCAAAAGTCTTTACAACTACCGCGGATTGCAAGTATCCTAACCGAAACACAATTTGCTTCAAAAAGTTATGAAAACCCTCTCTATTTTCCTTGGTCTTTTGTCGATCATCGTTTTTTCGTCAGCGGTTCTACCTCAGCAAACGCCGGAAACTGCTGAAACTTATTTCAAACTCGGGCTCGCTGATCTCGAAGCCGACAGATACGAAACGGCGGAGGAATATTTCTCGATCGCGCTCGGCGTAAAGCCTGATCACGCTGCCGCGCTTCTTGCCCGGGCAAAAACGCGGCATTATAAGGGCGATTATTCAGGCGCGCTGGCGGACGCAAATGGCGCGGTCAAGATCGATCCGGCGCTCGGCGAGGCATATTTTCTTCGCGCCCGGCTCCGCGGATTTGAACTCATAAATGACATTCAGGAAAAACGAAAAGACATTGCTCCGGATGCGGTCGGAAAATCGGTCCGGCTCATCCTCGAAGATTACGACGCGGCGGTAAAAAATTCTTACATCTCGGTCGCGGTATTTAAGGAACGCGGTGAGCATAAATGCCTTTTATTGTCGATGTGCGCATCTGCCGTGGCGGATTTCGATCGTGCGATCGCGATCGAACCGGGCGACATCGACCTGCAGGAACGCCGGACGGTGGCGAAATTTAAAAGCGGCGACTGGCAGGGAGCGACATCGGATTACCTCAAGATCACCGGTCGAACTGCAAAAAAAATGCCCGAAGGACAGATCTTTAAGACAAAACGCTCTTATCAGGAATCGCGCGAGCTCGCTAAAGAGATCTCCGGCGCGATCGCACAGATCTTTTTGAAAAACTCCGCAGCGGCGATGGAAGATAACAGCCCCGAAATCCTAATTACGGAACTTAATCGCGGCATTGCGCTTTTCCCCGACAATCCCGCACTTTTCGCTGCTCGCGCAAATTACGGTCGATTTACA
Source organism: Pyrinomonadaceae bacterium (assembly GCA_026129865.1). Lineage (GTDB taxonomy): Bacteria > Acidobacteriota > Blastocatellia > Pyrinomonadales > Pyrinomonadaceae > JAHCHG01. The sequence continues at coordinate 257,004 of JAHCHG010000006.1, read as the reverse complement.
AATTCGAAAGAATTTCTGGAAAGCGACGCTTTGCGGATGGTCGAGCTTGATCCGTTCAATTTTCAAACTCAGAGAACGGCGCTGCATTATTTGATGGGAATTCAGAAATGTTCGCGCGCGCTCGAATTAATGAACCGCGCCGTTCTCGAAGATCCGCGAAATGCCGAAGCGTATTTATGGCGCGGAAACGCAAGATCGTGCTCAGATGATTTTCAAGGCGCGCTCGACGATAACGATCGTGCGATCGCGCTCGAACCCGGGAACGAAACTTTCAAAGCGAACCGCGCCAACCTGCTTTCGCGAATGCAGCAGACCGCAGAATCGCTGGAAACTTATTCATCGGTCATCGAAGAGCTTGAAGCCAAGATTTCTTCCGGTCAGAACGAAAACGACGTTGCCAAAGCTCGGCGTGAGATTTCTTACGCGCTGATCTCGCGTTCGCGGATCTACGCCAAACAAAATATGGTGAAAGAGGCGTTCGCCGACCTCGACCGCGCCGTCGAGATTTTGCCGGAATTTAATAATTTTCGAACCCGCGCCCGCGCATATTTGTGGCAGAAAGATTACGAAAAGGCGATTCGCGATTATGACGAAGTGATCCGCCTGCAACCCGAAGCGCTCGCGTCGTACATCGACCGCGGCGATGTGTATTTTCAAATGGGGAATTTTGAATCAGCGCTCCGCGATTATGAAAAAGCCGCGGTGCTGAAAGGCGATATTGCTGAATTGGTTCAGAGAAAGATAGCCGCGGCAAAAGCCGGATTGGCGGCGCGCTGACGAATCGCGCATTTTCTTTCGCCGTATAATAGTAAAATAATTTTCGCACGCAACAAATAACTACGATCAGAGAGGTAAGAAAAATGAAATCGAACATCCGACTTATATCTTGTTTTCTGGCAACCGCATTGATGCTTTCGGTAACTGCGTTTGCGCAATCCGGTACATTCCAGCCATTTACCGAACGCGCCCGGCTGTTAGCCGCCGACAATGAACAGGGCAACGATTTTTCGTACGACGTTGCGATCTCCGGCGACACGGCGGTCGTCGGTGCGATCCTCGACAGCACCGGCGCCCAAGGTCAGGGATCGGTATATGTTTACCGTCGAAACGGATCATCCTGGATTCAGGAACAGGAACTCGTTCCGACGGATCCGAGTATCAGCAAATGGTTTGGTTTCAGTGTCGCGATCTCAGGAAATACGATCGTTGTCGGAGCGATCCTCGATAATTCACAGCGGGGTTCGGCTTACGTATTCCAACGGTCAGGCAATGTTTGGACGCAGCAGCAGAAGTTGAATCCGACCGGAACTTCCACTTTTGCACAGGTCGGTTCAAGCGTGGAGATAGACGGCGATAATCTCCTCGTCGCAGCCTCAGGAGACGCGGTAAACGGCGATCCGCAGCGCGGTTCGGTCTTTTTTTACAGACGGAATGGAAACAACTGGGATCAAACTCAACGGTTAACCGCGAATGATGGTGCGGCTGGGTTCTTGTTTGGGCATGCGATTTCGCTTGACGGAAAGATCGCTGTTATCAGTGCGCCGCAATCGGAGTTCAATACGGGTTCGGCATATGTGTTTCGGCTTGAACAGGATTGGCAGTTCGTTAAGAAGCTAACGCCGCAGGGCGGTCAAAACAGCCAGCATTTTGGAATGAGCGTTACTGTTTCGAGGGGAACCATCGCGGTCGGAGCTCCGGACCAGCCGCCGGCAACTCCTAATAGTGGACACGGCGCGGTTTATATTTTCAGAGACTCCAATCACCAATGGCTGCTCGAAAAAGTTTTGCGTGCAAGCGACAATTCGCAGGCAAATTCATTCGGTTATAAAGTTTCGCTCGACAGAGATATATGTATTGCCTCAGCCACCGGAACAGGAAGTTCACCAAACCGCGGTTCGGGCGCTGTTTTCGCGTTCTCACGTTCGGGAACGCAATGGACAGAGCGGCAGATCTTTTTCAATCAAACGGATGAAATGGACGATACCTTTGGAAATTCGCTGGATCTTTCCGGCGGAACTGCCGTCGTCGGCGCGATCGGCGGTTCTGCAACCGGACAAAATCCAAACGGATCGGCGTATATTTATGAAACTCCTTTAACGGCATTTAATGCGCCTTTCGATTTCGATGGGGACGGCAGAACGGATCATGCTATTTTTCGCCCGTCGAACGGCGAATGGTGGTACCAGAGAAGCGGCGACTCGCAGGTTAATGTTGCAACTTTCGGTAGTTCAAATGATCAGATCGTTCCCGCGGATTACACCGGCGACGGCAAAACGGACATCGCCATCTGGCGCCAATCATCAGGCGAGTGGTTCGTTTTAAGAAGCGAGGATCTTACGTTTTATTCCTTCGTGTTCGGTTCGGCGGGCGACATTCCGGCTCCGGCAGATTTTGACGGCGACGGAAAAACCGATCAGGCTGTATTCCGACCGTCAAATGGAACATGGTATGTAAACAGATCATCCGGCGGAATAGGGGTCGAGAATTTCGGCACGAACGGCGATCTTCCCGTTCCGGCTGATTACGACGGCGACGCGCGTGCTGACATCGCTGTTTTTCGTCCGAGCGGCGGCGCGTGGTGGATAAAACGATCGTCGGCAGGAACTGTCCAGATCAATTGGGGAGCGTCCGATGTTCGTCCGGTCGTCGGAGATTACACCGGCGACGGAATTGCCGACGTAGCCTTTTGGCGACCGCTGCCGAGTTATTACGGCATTTTAAAAAGCGAAGATTTCAGCTTTTATTATGCGACCTACGGCGATCAACTCGACATTCCCGCTCCGGGCGATTTTGACGGCGACGGAAAATTTGATCTCTCGCTGTTTCGACCGTCAACGAACGTCTGGTACCAGCATCGTTCGTCGGGCGGATCTTCAGCGTTGACCTTTGGCACCATGAACGATCGACCTGTTCCGTCGGCGTTTATCAGGTAAATTATTAATAAATACGGGCAAAAAAAAGGGCGCGATCTTTTTAAAAATCGCACCCTCCCCTGCTGGGTAAGGAAGAGAATTGGAGTTCTACTTCTAAAGCCGATTGCTGCACAAGTGCAGCGGCAAATTTCAAATCTGCCCGGTTCGAATTGGACCTGCCGACGTAACTTCAACCCTGCCGACACCTAATTTTTCCGTTACTGCAATGTAAAGATCGTTGATCGCCGGTTTTCGAATACAATTCTCAACTCCTGCGTCTGCGATCTCGGCAAAATCACTATCCGTCGCCGCTTCCGAATAGCAAATGATCGGCGTATCAGGAAATAGGCGCTTCAAAGTCCTGCAAAAAAGAAGGCTGTTCTGTCCGGGAAAATTAAATTCCGTGAGAAATATATCAAATTGATCGGAACGCGCTATTTCCTCGGCTTCGCCTAAATAATTTGAACTCGTTACTCTAACGTCCGCAAATTCCATAAAAGCTCTCACCATTTCTATGGAATTTTGGTCAGGTTCGGCGTAGAGGATATTCATAATTTCTCTCTAACAATGTCTAGTCATAATTTACTGCTTAGACTTCCACATCACCGTCGATCTTCACCGATCGAAATATATAGCAATTACTCATTTTCGAGCCCTTTCATGTAATCGGCGCTCACTTAAAATCGAAGTTCAACCGAACGGTAACACAGCTGAAAGATTATCTACGTGCGCTATCGCACTGTCGCCAAAATTTATTTAACCCGCGTAAATTCTTTTATTTGGCGTTTCACCTTAAAGAGTTGGAATAAGTCGACGGAATTGAAACGGAAGAAGCGGATATCTAGCTGACTATTTCTTAATATGTGCGGTATCGCACATACGATGCGACCGCATTTGATATGATTGTGGGGAAAAAAACAACGATTTCAGCAATTATAATCTCTAAACTTTTGAACTATGCCTGTCAGCGAGATAAAAAATGCAGCTTTGAAGAATCACCTTCTCGCGGCACTTCCTAAAGCCGAATTGGCTATATTGTTACCTAATTTTGACCTTATTTCGTTTACGCTCGGTGATGTTCTATATGAATCGGGCGAACAAATGAATTATGTTTATTTTCCGTCAACCGCCATCGTTTCTCTGCTTTATATAATGGAAAACGGCAGCACTGCGGAGATCGGGATCATCGGAAACGACGGCGTGGTCGGGGTTTCGCTGTTTATGGGCGGAAAGACCACGACGAGCCGCGCGATCATTCAAAGCGCCGGAACGATGGTTCGTTTGAAGGACAGCGTTCTTCAAGAAGAATTTTCCCGCGGAGGAAAATTTCAGGAACTTCTTCTTCGCTACACTCAGGCGTTAATGACGCAGATATCGCAGACCGCGGTATGCAATCGGCTCCATTCCATTGAACAGCAGTTATGCCGCTGGCTGCTTTTGAGCCACGACCGGCTTGATACGAACAAGCTGATAATGACGCATGACCTAATTTCGAATATGCTCGGCGTCAGGCGCGAAGGCGTGACGCTGGCTGCGCAAAAGCTGGCGGCGAAAAAGCTGATCACGAATGATCGCGGGACTATGATCGTCATAGACCGTCCAGGTCTTGAAGCAGCCGTTTGCGAATGTTATAAAGTCGTCTTTGACGAATATGTCCGGCTTCTCGGAGAAAACATCTTTCGCCAAAGCGCCTGAAACAGTCGCTAAAACCGGAATATCTGTTATGATAAAAGCTGTTCCGCAAGGCAGCTTTTTTATTTTCGACATTCGTCATCTGGAATTGTCTATCAAACATCTTCTTATGCCGTCTGCCGTCAACCACGACGCGACCGTATTAAGGAGAATTTTTCAGATGTCGATCCCAAATAATCGATTACTTTCTGCGCTTGACAGCGGATCGTTTCGGAAGCTCCACTCGAAACTCGAAACTGTCCCTTTAGAATTCGGAAAAGACATATATCAACCCGGCGAAATTTCAACGTTTGTGTATTTTCCGGAAAGCGGAATTATTTCGCTTTTGTCATCGGTCGAAACCGATTCGACGCTCGAGGTCGGGATTGTCGGAAACGAGGGAATGGTTGGAATCGGCGTATTTCTCGGCGTTGAAAAGGCGAATAATCACGCGCTTGTTCAAGGTGAAGGAACGGCGTTTCGAATGCGATCCGCCGATCTTCAAGCAGCGGTAGAGAATGACAATCAACTCCGCCGCGTGATCAATCTTTACGTCCATTCGCTCATCACACAGATCTCGCAGACCGCCGCCTGCAACCGTTATCACGATATCGAATCGCGCCTTGCACGCTGGCTTTTAATGACGCAGGACCGAATGCGGTCTGACGAATTCCGAATTACGCAGGAATTCCTTTCGAACATGCTCGGCGTCCGCCGCGAAGCAGTCAGCAAAGCCGCCGCCGGATTGCAGAGCAACCGTTTGATCAGCTATTCACGCGGCAACCTATCGATCCTCAACCGAAAAGACCTGGAAAAAACCGCCTGCCGCTGCTATCGCGTGATCAAAAAAGATTATGACGATTTTCTAAAAGAGTCCGCCTTTTAAGCTTGTCCACGAAAAAGAATTGTTTCACAGGGATTGTCAAAGTAATCAAAAAATGACGATCCAAAATACCTTCGCTGAAAGCGACAAACCTAATAGCCCGGGGTTAAATGAGCGGGGTGAATGCAGCCCAAGGAAATGATGAACCATTTTCCGTCGCTGAAGGCGATGAACAGCAGATGCTGCTCAGCATCAGAAATCGCCCCCGGAGGATGCTCTCTTTCCAGTCGTTTAACCCAGGCTATTAAGTTCATTGCGTTCGACGACACCGCGGAAGCCTGAGGTTATTCTCCGGAGATCGAATTTTTTCACTAAGACCGCACGCTTGCAGAAGATTGCGGTTTTTCACTTTTCGCATTCGCGGGTTTTCTGATCTATTATAAAAAGCCTATGGGAGCAACTATTTCGCGCAAGCTTTCAAACTCATTTGAAGGCGCACTTGCCGGTGGAGGCGATCCGGCAACATCGCCCTTATACGTCTTCGGACCATTTCTAAAACTCATTGTTATTGCGGGCGTTGCACAGGTTACGTTTGGTGCGACCGTTTGGCTGGCGGTTTTTACCGTAATAATGGTTTCGGCAATGTACCGTCAGGTGATGCGCTGGGTAACCGACGGCAGCGGCGGCAGCGGTCTTTCCGAGGAAGAATTCGGCGGCTGGGCGGTAAAGATAAACGCCGGAATTACCGTTATCGAATATACGCTGACGTTTCTGGTTTCAATGGCGGCGCTCGTTACATTTATCGCCGACAGATTGCCTGCGCTTAACGGGACGATCGGCGGATGGCAATACCGCACGTTTCTCGCGATCGCATTGAGCATTTTGACGGGTTGGCTCGTAAACCGCGGACCGAAGGTTTCGGCTCGTGCGTTCGGTCCCGCGACGGCTGCGATTTTAGCGCTTTTGTGGGTGATGATATTTGCCACGATCTATAAACAGGGATTTCATCTTCCGGACTTCAATCTCCAGGCGTTTTCTTTTGACCCGGTAAATTATGTCGCCGAGAACGGCGAAGCGGTTAAGTCATCATATTTTCACCTGACCCTTGGCGGCTATGCGCGAATTCTGGCGTTGATGACCGGAATTGAGATCTTCGCAAATCTCGTTGCTGCATACGAAGGAAAACGCGCCGAGCGAAGCCGCAAGGCGTTCGGAAGTTTGATAATCATAATGGGCACGACCGCGCTGACGATGCTGATCGTCGGTCCCGCGATATTTGCCGATTCGGACCCGCTCAATTCGCACGTTTCGGTGTTCACGCAAACGATGGATTTTCTGCTGCCGGCGTGGGCGTCTTATGCGGGAACATTCATCGGCATAGCTGTTCTGCTTTCGGCTTGCGCGGCGGCAGCCCAGGGAATTCAAAATCTGGCGCTCGGACTTCGTTACCGTCATTACGTTTCGGCGGCGTTCGGGCAGCGAAATAAACACGATGTCGCGGATTATCCGGTCTGGCTGATGATCGGCGTTATCGGACTTTCATTTTTATTGTTTGGAACACACGAAGAAACTTATCTGGCGCTTTACGCCGCGGGTGTTTTCATCTTGCTGAGTATGACCGGATGGGCAGCGTCGAAACGTCTTTTTCGGGAAATGCGCGAACGGTTCGGCATAGGAAAACTCTTTTCTCTACTCGGAACTGCTATCGCGGCGCTGCTGACGTCTTTTGCGACATTCATCATCTTTGAAGAGCGGTTTTTCGAAGGCGCCTGGGCTTATCTGATACTCGTACCGCTGCTTTACGTCGGCTTTACATACTATCGAAACAAACTCGGCAAGCCGCCTTCGGTCGAAGATCGTCTAGGTTCGATAATTTCCGAACAGAGGTATCTGCCGTTGACGCTGCAAAAGACCGCACCGGGCGAGATAGCTTTCGACAACATAATCGTTCCGCTGAGCGGCAACTCGCTCGCCGAGCAGGTTTTACCGATCGCCCGTGCATTTGCGCGTTCATACGGGTCGACCTTGAAATTGATAGCGATCGACGAAAAAGATAAGTATGACGAAACAGACCAGACCGAATATTTAGAAATGGTTTCCGGCTTGATCAACAGCGACGGACTGGAATCTGACATCGAAATTCGAAAAGGCGATCCTTCGACCGGGATCGATTCTTACGCTCAGGAAACAGGCGCCGATCTGATAATCATGACGACGCGCGGAAAATTTTCCGTCGATTCGATAATGACCGACAGCATCGCGCAGCGGGTTATTAAAAAGACTTTGACGCCGACGCTTCTGATCCGACCGACGGATAACTGGCGCAGCCGACGGTCGAAGTTCAAACGAATTTTGGTCGCGCTCGACGGTTCCGAAGCGGCAGAAAAGGTCTTGCCGTACATCAGAAAATTTGCCAATGAATTCGGCAGCAAAGTTCTGCTGTTCTCGGTGCCCGAGGGGTCGGAATCTGAGAACTACAGCGAAAGGATCCAGCAGTATTTAGACGATATTGCCGAAACGTTAAAAGAAGAAGGGATAGATGTAATAACGCTCGTTGCCGGATCGGGACCTGCGCGCACCATCGTCGCGCTTAGCGAAGAGGAAAACGTCGATCTGATAATGATGGCGTCGCACGGTCGCGGCGGAACCGAACGCGCGAACATCCATTTAGGAAGCGTAACCGATCGTGTCGTTCAGAAAACTCCGTGTCCTGTTTTCATCGTTCCGCTGACGCGAAGCGAAAAGTGATCGCGGAATATGGTCGCCGCCGAGTTAAGGCTTTGCTTGACGCGCTTAGCACTCGGCTTGTATTATGCTAGTTTGCATTTGATGCGAGACTCTAACAAGGGGGTAAATATAAATCAATGAAACCAGAAATACATCCTAATTACCAAGAGATCGATGTTGTTTGCGCATGCGGAAACAATTTCAAAACTCGTTCGACGATGGGCGAAGATCTCCATATTGAAATTTGTTCGGAATGTCATCCGTTCTTTACCGGTAAGCAAAAATTGGTCGATACCGCCGGACGTGTTGACAGATTCAATAAGCGTTATGCCCGCGGCGCCGTTAAAGCCACGGAAAAATGAACCATTTGAATTTTTTAAACTATTAGCCCGATAAAATCTAACGCCGACGCTTTTCGCGCGTCGATCGCTCGGAGTGTAAAAACTTCCCGATCGGCAGCAAACCCAAAAAGCATCGGCGTTATTTTTATTTGAATGAAAGCCTGATTGGACATCTTTGATGATTGATTTGAAATCAAAAGCGACAGCTATGAACAAGAAAAATTCAGTTCGAAAGATCAATTTACTCCATACTCTGTTTGCCGTTCAGCGCGATCTGATCGTCGGCGGACAAGCCGTGATGGAAGGCGTTATGATGCGAACACCGAGCGCTTATGCGATCGCAGTGCGAAAATCTGACGGTTCGATCATTAAAAAAGCAGAGAGCCTGCCGAAATGGAGCGATAAGTATAAATGGCTTAACATTCCGATCCTCCGCGGCGGCGCGACCCTAATTCAATCGATGGCTCTGGGCATTAAGGCGCTTAATTTTTCGGCGCAGATCGCCCATGAAGACATGGAAGAACAGGAAGCTCTGGAAAAGGCAAAAGAACTCCAAACCCAACCTGTTCTAGCTGAAGGAACCTTCGACGAAAATTTTACAAAGGCAAAGCCGAAAGTGGTAATGCCCGAAAAGAAAGAAAAAAAGCAGGCGCAAACCGCCGGTGCGGTCGGTTCGATAATTTTTGCACTCGGGTTTAACGTGCTTCTTTTTATCGTTGCACCGCTTATTTTGACAAACGTTCTGTTCATCGCTCTCGGCTGGGCTGAAGCGCCGGCAATTCTCGCGAACGCAGGTTGGTTCGAAATGGTCAAAGCCTATATTTGGGAAGTAAAACCGCATTCATGGGTAGCTTTTAATTTGATCGACGGTTTGGTTCGAATGTTTTTCTTTGTCGTAATGATCTTCTCGATGTCTTATTTGAAGGACATCAGAAGAGTTTTCGAATATCACGGAGCGGAGCATAAAACCGTATTCGCATGGGAAAAAGGCGCGGAACTGACGCCCGAAAACGCTCATGTTCAAAAACGCCAGCATCCGCGCTGCGGAACTTCGTTCCTGATGGTCGTAATGCTCGTTGCGATCGTGCTGTTTTCGGTGATCAAATTTGACGCGCTCTGGTTAAACCTTTTGGTTCGCATAATTTTGATGCCGCTCGTAGCCGGACTTTCATACGAGATCATCCGCTACGCGGCAAAGAAAGAGTCGAGCGCAGTGTTTAAATTAATAACACTTCCCGGCATCTGGCTTCAAAACATTACAACTCAGGAACCGGACAGCGAACAGCTTGAGGTCGCGATCGAAGCTTTGAAGGAATCGCTGAAATTTGAGCCGGTCGATGCGGAAGAAGTTCCTGCATTCGACCGCGAACTTGAAGTAGTCGTCTAGCGTCGTTCTTCGCCTGAAATCTCTCAAACCTATTTATTAATTGACTTATGCGCTTAACGCGGAGAAACCGTTATGTTGGAAAAACTTGCACAAATTGAAGAAAATTATGAGGATCTGAATCGCCAGCTGTCCTCGCCCGATATCACTTCGGACATTTCGGCTTATACAAAGCTGATGAAAAAACATGCTTCGCTCGGCGAGATCGTCGCAAAGTACCGCGATGTCAAAAAGATGAAAGAAGAGCTTGCCGGCGCGAAAGAGCTGCTTTCGGAAACCGACGACGCCGATATGCGTGAGCTCGCCGAACTAGAGATAGACGAACTCGAAAACAACCTCGAAGCCGCCGAGGAAAAATTGAAGTTCCTGCTTATTCCAAAAGATCCGAACGACGAAAAGAACGTAATTCTCGAAATTCGCGCCGGAACCGGCGGGGACGAAGCGACGCTGTTTGCGGCTGAAATTTTGCGGATGTATGCGCGCTATGCGGAACGACAGGGCTGGAAAATGGAGATCATGGAAATGTCCGACACGGGAGTCGGCGGCATCAAAGATGCCATTGCTATGATCGAAGGTGATAACGTCTATTCCAAAATGCGATACGAATCCGGCGTTCACCGCGTTCAGCGCGTGCCGCAGACGGAAACTTCGGGACGAATTCACACATCGGCGATCACCGTTGCCGTTTTGCCGGAAGCCGAAGAAGTCGATGTTCAGATCGATCAAAACGATCTGCGGATCGACACTTTCTGTTCGAGCGGTCCCGGCGGTCAATCGGTTAACACAACATATTCGGCTGTACGAATCACGCATCTTCCGACTAATGTCGTGGTTTCAATGCAGGACGAAAAATCGCAGATAAAGAATCGCGAAAAAGCTATGCGCGTTTTACGCGCACGCCTGCAGGAAATTGAAGAACAAAAACAGCACGATGCGCTGGCAAGCGAGCGAAAATCGATGGTCGGCAGCGGCGACCGTTCGGAAAAGATCAGAACATATAATTTTAAGGAAAACCGCGTTTCGGACCATCGGATCGGTTTGACGACGCACCAGCTTGAGTCCGTTATGGAAGGCGATCTGGACGAGTTCGTTAACGCTCTGACAACACACTACCAAACTGAAAAACTCAAAGCGGAAACGGTTTCGGCGTAATGAGTCTTACGAGTCTGGTGAGTCTAGCGAGTCTAGTGAGTCTGGCGAGTCTAACGAGTCTAGTGAGTCATTCGAGTTTTTCGAGTCATTTAGGTTGTACGAGTTTTTGATTTACCAATTGCGAAGCTCCGAGTTTGAAGATTCCATAATTCAGTGAGAATTCAAAGTTCTCCGAATTGTTTACATTGGACGCGATTTGAAACAGAGACTCGTGAGACTCAGTAGACTCGCTCGACTCGCTAGACTCACTAGACTCACTAGACTCACGAGACTAAATATATGGTAACGCGACTTTATCTGATCAGGCACGGACAATCTGCCGGGAATGCCGAGGGGCGTTTCGGCGGGCATTCGCCGACTCCTTTGTCCGAGCTCGGTAAAAAGCAGGCGCAGATGACAGCAGAGCATTTCGCCCGCGAGAACATCTCGGCGATCTATTCCAGCGATCTTAGCCGAGCCGTTCAAACAGCGGAACCTCTCGCAGAACTTCTCGATATTCCGATCATAAAAACGACCGCGTTTCGCGAACGCAAGATAGGAGTTTTAGAAGGCTTAACATTCGACGAATCAAAAGAAAAGTATCCGAACGACTATTACGCGCTGGTAAAACGGGACATCGCGCATGTTATTACCGGCGGCGAAAGTTACCGCCAGCTGCTTAGACGAACAACCGGTGCGCTTCACGAGATCCTGCGAATTCATCGCGGTGAAAAGATAGTCATTTTTTCCCATACCGGAACGATCTGTTTTATGACGCTGCATCTTCTCGGCGCGATCCATCGAAAGACTCAAACGACACCGTGGCTTGTGACTTCAAACTGCGGCGTCAACCGCTTCGAGATCCGCGGCAGAAAGAACATCCGCGCGATGGCGATAAACGACACGCGCCACCTAACCGAGATTTCCGGAAACGACGCCTTCGCTGCGAAATAATTAAGTCCCGATCAAGCAAAAAAGGTCAAAGCCGGAACGGCTCTGACCTTTTTTGAGTTTAACTTCCGAGTTCGTCTTTAGAACGAATAACGGAAACCGAATTGGATACGTCGCGGATTTCCTTGAATATCGTTGTAAAGTTTACCGAAATTCGAAGGTGCTTGTCTGGTATACGGGTCCTGCGGGAGTCCGTAACTCGATCGTGATGCACCGCCTGCGTTGAAGTATTGAACATTTGTTACGTTGAAAACTTCAAATCTAAACGTGAACTTGTGAGCTTCGCTCCAAGGCATATCGAACGTTTTCGACAATCCAAGGTCGAGCACCTGGTAACCCGGCAGGCGGAACGTGTTCCGTTCTCCGGTTTCTCCGGGGCGAGCATTTCGGAATGATTGAAACGCCTCTTGCGGGTTCGTAAAGACGTTCTGCGTGTTTCTAACAACCCCAAAATTAACAGGTCGAATTCGAACTCCGTTCGATTGTACATTCCAATTGGTTGCCCATTGTGCCTGATCGAACGGTGCAGAAATCGGCTGACCCGAATTCCAGCGATAGATGCCGTTAAGCGCCCATCCGCCGATAAACGCGTCTGCAACTCTTCCCATATTCGAAAAGAACGATTTTCCACGCCCGATGGGAATGTCGAAAAGGAAATTTGAATTCACAACATGTCTGGTGTCAAAATCCGACGCCGCATAGTTATCATCCGGACGCAATGCATTCAAAATGAACTGCGAACCGTATGAGCCTCCGGTTTGAAGACCTGAAGCATTGTCCAGCGATTTTGAGAACGTGTAGTTGATGTCATAGCTGAGTGTCTCGCCGAGCCGCTGACGAAGCGTAAATGTTGCGCCGTGATAGTTCGAATACGCCGTCGTTCCATAAGACGAAAACGCTGCATATTGCGGATGGAAGAACATATTCGGGTAGAGACCGGGATTAACCGGAAGTCCAAACTCAGTTGCATCATCGATTATCAGTTGTACGAAAGTATAATCGGCAATGTCGAAGCCCCCAATGTCTAATGCTCCTCCAGTGCACATGCCATTTACATCCCGTGGCGCGTTGTTTGCGCAGTCGCGGGCAAGCAATGCATAAATAGCTTGTGTGTTGTTATTTGCTACAATTCCAAATACTGAAAGTGCAGCTCGGGCATTGGGGAAAAGATTCTCGAAATAAGGAATCGCTCCAACGCTCGCAATGGGCATGTTTGCATCTCGTGCGTCGACCAACATGCCGGCAGCAGTGTACCAATCCAATCCCGAAGCCGGATCTTTTAAGTTATTCAGAGCGAGAACGTCGCGAGTGGCGAATAAGTTTCGGGCTCTCCGTCCAATATACGAAGCTTCGAAATACATTCCTTTCGGAAGTCTTCGACCGTAGGAAGCATTCCAACTGTAATGCGTCGGAGAAACGATGTTTCCGTCGAGTGAAACTTCGATTCTTGTTGCTTCATCCGCCGGAGTGCTGAAACGCTGCGTCGGCGCAGGAATTCCCGGTAATGCACGGATATTCTGGTTAAATCCGGTGAACGGCGGAGCACATCGCGGGAGCCCGGTCGGTCCGGTCGAACCGCAATTTGTTACGTCATACGTATTTGCGGAGATCGTATTGCTGCTCGTAAATCCGATGCTCGAAAGCCCGTCAAACGAAACTGCAAGCTGACCGCCGAAATAATCGTTGGTAATTGAAAAGCCGCCGCGGAAGGTCGAATCGCCTTCATCGCCGAGCAATTTGTTCCAGAAACCGTCTTTGAAGCTCGGCGACCAGGCAATAGCAGCGCGCGGCTGGAGGTTGTTCCAGTCCATGCTGTAAAAACCCTGTCCGTTGTTCGCAGGTCCCGCGAGTTCAAAGTTGACGAGTTCGTTGTACGGAACACCGTTGAGCGCGCTCTGAACACGGCGCTCGAAAAGTGTACCTAAGCGAACATCGGGAACAACCTGAAATCCGTTCTTCTCATAAACCGGTCGGCTGAGCGCGTAGCGCAGACCGAGCGTCAATGTAAGATTTCGTCGTAGTTTCCAAATGTCCTGACCGTAGATGTCATACTCTTCGGTTGCGAAATTTCTAAACGTTGGAGTTCCTGCATCTAAAACCGATCCGTCCTTATCGAAAGTAAAGTTTCCGGAATACTGCGAAAAACGACCGATAAGCGCGGTTGCCGCAGCTTGAACGGACGCAATATCGCCGCCGTCAATGTTGTAACCGGCATTCGTCAAAACGTTTGTAACGACCGCACCGGACAGGTTGTAGAACGAAGGATTTGTAACCGCATCGTCGAAAGCGTTTCCGAGATCCGTTCGCTGGTTGCGAATGATTCTAACGTTTCCGCCGATCTGGATCGTGTGATTTCCTTTGATCCAGGTAAAATCATCCGTAATGTTCGTTACCGGAGTTATCCGGCTGAGCGTGCGCGCATAAAATAGCGGCGAGTAAACGAAACGAAATGTGATAGAAGGATCCGACGAATCGCCCTGAACGCTGAACGCCTGGCGTGTCAAACCATACCGGAAGTTGTTGATCTTATTGGAGCTGATAGTCCAGTTATGTCCCACAACAAAACCCGTCGGATGACTCCACGATGACGTTGCCGGAGTGTCCGGAAATGCAGATGCTCCTGCCTGGTTATCCCACTGATAATTTCCCCGGAAGAACAACTGCTGTTTGTCCGTCACGTTATAGTCAAATCTGACAATATGCGTGTTTTCTTTTGTTATTGTCGGAGCATTAAAAAGAAAACCACCCGTGTTCAAACCGTCCCCGACGATCGTATTGTTTGAAGCATACCGCGAAGTAACACCACCAAACAGCGCAACCACTACCGGGTTAATTCCTACTTCGTTATATACATTGTTAAGGATCGACTGCGTCAGCGTGCAATTGCCGCCAGTACATCCTGCCGGTCCAGTTCCACGGAACTTCAGCGAACCCTGTCCCATGTGCGCCAAGGGAACAACCTGATTCACCTGCGCGTCTTCTTTTTGATACTGACCTTCATACGAATAGAAAAAGAAGAATTTATCTTTCTTGATCGGTCCGCCGATCGCACCGCCGTAAATGTTTCTCGCCAGGCTCGGACGCTCAACGCCTGCAAGATTGCGGAAAAAGGTGTTCGCCGAACCAAATGTCGGGCGATAAAAATAAAATGCTGCGCCGCGGAAATTGTTGGTTCCGCTTTTCGTGATCAAAGAAATTTGAGCACCGGACGAGCGCCCCTGATTTGCATTGGCACCGGTAGTTGTGATTCTAAATTCCTCAACAGATTCCGTTGTTGCGCGAAGCGCTGATCCCTGAGAAGTATCGAACTGTCCCGATCGACCACCGGTCTGCTGGTCATTGATGTCGATACCGTCAAGCGTAATATTCGCCTGATCGCTGCGACCGCCGGCAACATAACCGTCGCGCGTAACGCCCGGCTGCAATGCAAGCAGGTCATTTACTCGGCGAAGATCGGTCGGAAGCTGCGTGATCTGTTCCGGAGTGAAATTATTTCCGATCGTTGCATCCTGCGTGTTAATGACAGCTTCAATGTTGTTCGCCGTAACTTCAACAATTGCAGTTACTTCCCCCGGCTGAAGCGCGACATTTAAGGTCAACGTGTTATCGACGAGCGCTGAAGCCTCGCGCACAACTGCTTTCTTAAAGTTCGGCGCGGTTACTTCGATGCGGTAGGTAGCGGGCGAAAGCCCTGGAAAACTGTAACTTCCGTCATCGCCCGAGATAACCGTTCTTTTAAAACCGGTGCTCGGGTTGGTCAGTTCGACGGTTGCTCCCGGAACAGACGCGCCGGCTTGATCGGTAACGGTTCCAATTATCCTCGAAATACCCGACTGGGCATTGGCTGTTCCGACGGCGAAAACCGACAGTATTAATGCCATCAAGGAAATCGAAACCCTTGCCCTTAGTGGATTTAAATTCATAGTGCCTCCTTTAGCTTGTTTTTGAAATAGAAAATAATGACCTTTAAGTCAGCACTGATCAGATATTAAAGTTTTCGACGCATTTTCCGTTCCGTTCAGGTCAAACGACCCGAAACCTCGAAAAATACTTGGTAAGATCACAGCCTGCCAGTTAGAAAACCGGCAATGGCTGCTCATTTCTATGAATAAAATTCAGATTTATGGTTGAAAACGCGGTAATTATAGCACAGTTAATCACTTAACGACCAGCGGACAGCTTTTGCGGCAGTAGCACCCATACCGACAGCAGTGCTAACGGTCGGCGAGATCGGATTCGCGATATCTCCGATCGCAAAGATTTCAGGCACCGAACTCTGGCAGAGACGGTTAACGAGAACATAACCGTTTTCGTCAAGTTGTACCGTGTCTTTAAGAAATCCGGAATTCGGTTCCACGCCGATCCTGACCAAACAAACGTCGATCATCAATCGGCGAAGTTCACCGGTTTCTGTGTGCTCAAGATCGATCGATTCTATTTTTGTTACACCGCCGATGCGCTTCACGACTGCGTCAAAAACAGGAACGATATTCACGGACGTCCGCAAACGTTTTAGAAATTCCGGGCGCGCCGAAAGTTCCTTTCGTCTATGGATCAAAAAGACCTTTTCTGCGTGTTCCGAAAGTATAAGAGCATTTTCGATCGCCGCATCGCCGCCGCCGACGACTGCAGCGATCTTTCCCGCAGCCTTATCCGCGTCCAGCTTTCCGGAAACGAGCATTCCTTTTCCGGCAAAATCGATTTCGCCGGGCACGCCCAGCTTTCGCCTGCCGACACCCGCAGCTATGATGATTCTTTTCCCGAAAAAATTTCTGCCGTCAGCCAACTTTACAGATAAATTTGCCGGATCGATCGACTCGACCGAAGCCTGAAAGATTCGCGCAAATTTGCGATCTTCTATCTGTTCGGCAAAACGGTCCCGAAGTTCGACGCCGTTTTCCGCACGTTTTCCAAGGTGATTCTCGACAGGGTTATACGTTCGAAGAAGCTGTCCGCCAAACTCTTTTTCAGCTTCGAGCAATGCCGCGTTCATTCCGAGATCATGGCACCAGAGAGCCGCCGACATTCCCGCGGGACCGCCGCCAACGATGACAACATCATATTCCATATAAAATTATTCTTATCGCATAGCTTCGATCCGTCAATGGGAGCGGATCAAAACATTAAAAGTGGCACCGTTTTTGCTTCGTGGAAATTCGGACAGGTCAAAAGACCGGTCTCGACTCCCTTGATCTTCCGATATTACCTCACTACTGATCCTTTTTTGGCGGCGAACCGCTTGTTCGATCCGCCGGAAAATACAAATTTTTGTCATTTTTCGGATGCCACTTTTTGTCACGCTGATGAATTTGATCTCAAAAACCGGAGTCTCTGAAACAGGCGGAAACGCCGCGTTTATCCTGCATTTGCTGCTGTTTAGCAGTATTGCTCGACTGTTTCGGGTCGCCGGTCAGGGATGGCACCTGTTTTGCTTAAATCTTACCCGGGCGTGCCCCTTAATCACGAATCTCAAACACCCCAAAATTTAGAAATTTCATTCCGCAGAAAATATGAAACTACAAATGGAAAACGATTCTTCGTCAAAGTTAATGAACAATCCGGAACTTTCAAGCGACGTACATTCGGCAAACGGATCGTCGGAAGTTGGCGATTTGCTTAGAAAAGGCATCAAGTCTGCTCAGGAAGGAAATCGGTCCGAAGCGCGAAATCTGCTCATGCAGGCGACGGAACTCGAACCGAAAAATGAAAATGCGTGGCTTTGGCTCGCGTCGATAAGCGAGTATCCGGAAGAATTATTGATATTTCTTAACAATGTTCTGCGCATCAATCCGACAAACGAGCGTGCACTTGAATGGGAAAAATCGACGAAGGCACTCTTGTCGAAAACATTTGTTCAACGCGGTATTGAAGCTTCGAAAAACTCACAAGCCGATTTCGCGAAGCAATGCTTTCTTCAGGCGATCGTTCATGACGACAAGAACGAAATGGCTTGGCTCTGGCTGGCATCGATCTCGGAATCTGTCGACGAAAAGAAATCTCATCTTCACAAGGTCTTAAAACTCAATCCGGAAAACGAAACTGCGAAAGAATCGCTTAAGGCGATAATGAGTGAAATGTCCGCTGCAAAACTTCGCGCGGCTCAGGAAGAAGCTGTCGGCGGCAATCCTGACAAAGCATCCAAAATGCTTGCCGAATTGATGAAATCGTCAACCGATATCGCTGATGCATGGGTTCTGAAAGCTCATTTGACGGATTCGTTTGCGGAAAAGGTTTCATCGCTTGAAAAAGCTGTCGAGATCGAACCCGATCATGGCAATGCGGTGAAAGCACTCGAAGCTCTGCGCAGCGTGCTGGAATTTACAATGCCGAATCCGGCTGAATCGAAAGCCGTCGAGGCTCCGATGGTGCCGTTGCCGGAACCCGAACCGGTTGAAGAGAGCAACAGTTTGCTCGACCTGACAGACGCGCCGGCGGAACCCGAAACGGAAACGGTCGCCGAAGAAATGGAAACGGTCGCCGAAGAAGAAGCCGTACCGGAACCGGAAGCTGTAACAGTCGACGAACCGGTTGAAGAAGTTGAAGAAACCGTCGAAGCTGAGGCTGACAGCGAAGTTTTTGAGGAAATCCAGAATGGCATTGAAGCTCCGTCCGAACCGCTTGCAGATTATTCTCAATTCGATGTGCCGTCATACGAAACGGTGATCGAACAATCGCAGTCGTTCGAAGCAGAACAAAATCAGTATTTCGAAGAAACCGAGGTCGAAGAAGCAGTTTTTGCAGAAACCGAAGAAGCCGAACCCGCGCCGGTCGAGGTAATGGAAGAAGAACCGGAAGCTCCGGAACCGATCCCGCTGCCGGACGCAATACTCGGCGGCGCCGAAGACAATTCCGAACCGGCGGCAGTCATGGTCGAATGCGGTTTCTGCGGAGTTGAAAATGACCAGCACGTTATCATCTGCGGCAATTGCCGGGCGATGACAACGATCTCCGATGTCGAAATGATGCTGGCGTATCAGGACGCAGACGAAGAGATCATCAGCGAAAAACTGGATCGGCTCGAAGCCGAAACGGCAAGTGTCGAAAGATCTGTCGAAACGCTGAAGATTCTGGGAATCGGGGCGTTGAATCTGAAACAGTTTAAGAAGGGATTCGATTTTCTTCAGGAAGCTTCGAATCTTGACCCGAACGACGTCGTTCTTAGTTCGCACGTAAATTCGCTCGCGATCCGGCTTTCCGAGATCGAATCGAAAGATACGCAGACAATTTCAATCCCGGAAAATAAGACTATCTTAGTTGTCGACGACAGCGCGACGGTTAGAAAACTTGTTTCCGGCAAGCTTGAAAAATGCGGGCTGGACGTGATCTGCGCGGTCGACGGAATGGATGCTCTTGAGAAGATCAATGAAAGCATTCCGGATCTGATCCTGCTTGACATCACAATGCCGCGCATGGACGGTTATCAGGTATGTAAATTGATCCGCGGAAACGAAGCGACAAAGGACGTTCCGGTCGTAATGATCTCAGGAAAAGACGGATTTTTCGACAAGGTTCGCGGTCGTATGGCTGGAACCACCGGTTATATTACCAAGCCGTTCGGACCGGAAACCTTGATGAAAACGGTCGAAGCGTACATCGAATAACTTGCCGGGAAAATAAGTTATTCGCGCTCAATAATCGGGCTTTTCAATCAAACGCAATTTCATCCGACGATTGAAAAGCCCTGAATTTTCTCTAAATCCTCTCATCAATCACATCTGCAATTCCTTTATGACGATGATCGAACTTCCAAACGAAAATTCCGCCAAATTTGACCTCTCGTCGC
Source organism: Pyrinomonadaceae bacterium (assembly GCA_026129865.1). GTDB lineage: Bacteria > Acidobacteriota > Blastocatellia > Pyrinomonadales > Pyrinomonadaceae > JAHCHG01. The sequence goes on along the minus strand of JAHCHG010000006.1, from coordinate 237,281 downwards.
TTGATCTGCTTGACCTGAGCGATCCGTTCTTTCCGGACGACATGGCGGTCGAAGTTCAGGGCGAGAAGTTTATCGTTTTTGTTATCGATTCCGGCACATGCGCGATCCCTTCGCGTCAGGTTGCCGAGATCTTTCAGCCGCTGGCGATCACTTCGCTGCCGAACACACCGCCGTGGCTGCTCGGGATAACGAATTTTCGCAGCGACATTATTTCTGTTGTCGATCTTCAAAAACTTTGGAACAACGACGCGCTTTTGGTTTCGCCGAAAGCAAAATTGGTCGTTGTCCGATCGGAAACCGACTCATCTTTGATCGCTGTAATTATCGATAAATTCAGCGAGATCGTGACGATCGCCGACGACAAGATCGAACGATTTTCAGATCACGCACTGCCCGGCGTTTACGCAAAAGCAACTCACAAATCATCGGAAATTCACCTGATCGACGCGCAGAAACTTTTCGCTCTCGACTTTTAGCGCAAAGCGGTTGGTTCCGCAAACCGGAACATTTCGGAGAACAATATGGCTCGACAATCTGCAAATTCTTTACTTAATTCGCTGAAAGGCAAGATCTGGCTCGCTACCAGCGCTTTGGCGTTTTTCATCAGCGCTTTCGGCATGGTTTCGTACCTCGGCGTTTCGTTCGTGATAGAAGAAACGTTCTATGCCGTTTTCATACCATTCCTGTTTTTGTCGTTTACCGTAATGATCTTCGGATGGTGGCTTTCCAACGAAGTCGTCAGCCCGATCGAGAAAGTTTCTCTGCTGGCAAAAAGTCTCGAACGCGGTTCATCGACGAGTATGCCGAAAACTTCCGGATCGACCGAAACCGATGAGCTTTTAGAATCGCTACATCGCAACAACCTGCAGATCCAAAACCTTGTCGGCATGATGGACAAGGTAGCGAACGGAAACCTTAACGTTGCACTCGCGCCGCTCGAAAATTCGGACCGTTTAAGCAACTCATTTAAGAAGCTCCTCGCAAAAGTGACCGAATCTATCAATGCAAAACAGGAACTCGAACGGCTCGAATCGGCGCTCGCGCGAATGAGTTCGGAAACTTCAAATGTAAAAGACGGCAATTTTTCGGTTGAGATCTCCGAAGGAATTGAACAGACAAAGGAAATTTCCGAAACACTTCGCTACCTTCTTGATCAGATCAGCATGTTGAGCGAAACGGTTCGAAATTATTCGCACCTGGCGCAGGATTCGACATCTGACTCACAGCGCCTTATCGGAATGATGATCGAACAGAGCGAACTGACGGCGTATAAAATGACGCAGGCGCAGCTTCCTCTGAGCCAGATTCCGAAAAGCGTTCAGCGCATTGTCGCCGAGCTTGCCGGATCGGTGGTTTCCGCAAAATCGTCGATCGAAAAAGCCAGAAACGGATCGAACACGGCGCAGGAAAACCTGGCGGCAGTCGGCGAGCTTCGAAAACTTTTGCAGGAATGCGTCCGCAAGATCGGGCGTTTGAACGAACGTTCGCAGGAGATCGGAAAGGTCGCAAAAGCAGTCGGCGATCTGGCGCAGCGGACGAATATGATCGCACTTAACGCGTCGATCCAGGCAGGCGAAGTTACGGAACAAGGAAAACGATTTGCGATCCTCGAAGAGGAGGTCGAACGGCTTGCAACCCGCGCGGAAAATTCTAAAAAGCACGTTTCGCAGATCAACAAAACGATCACCGCCGAGATCAACGAAGTCGAACGATCGCTGCAAAAAACTGTCGGTGAGGTCGCAAATCTTTCAAAATTTGCGATCGAAACCGGCGATGCCTTGAGCGAGCTCGAAAAATACGTCGGTACGATTCTCAATCTGCAGGCAAAGATCTTCGCAATTTCCGAAGAAAAATCCGAAGAAACCGATCAGGCGTTCGCGACATTTTCGCAATCGATCAGCGAAAACGAAAACATCGTAGAAATGCTCCGTCAGACCGAAACGAAGATAAAATCCGCATCAAATTCTCTGCAAAATCTCCAATTTTCGGTCGAAGGCTTTAAATCACCAGCGAAGCAGCAGATCACGGCTGAAATGGAAGAAACCGAACCGCTTGAAGCTCCGCAGTTTGAAACGACATTTGCAACGTAATTTTCCGAGGATAACCAAATGCAGCAAAATTTGCTCTTAAATCTGATCACAAAACTTACTTCGCTCCTCGCGATCTTTCTACTCATTGCCGGCGGCGTTATGACCGCTGCGGCATTCGTGAACAAAAGCGCTGTGCAGCTGAGCGGTGCCGCCTGCATTGTCGTCGGCGCCATTCTTGGAGTTTTTTCGCTCGCAGCGTTGACCGTTGCAAACTTCAAATCTAACCGCCAGTTATCCGAAGCATCGGAACTGGCTCATCAGATAGCGAACGGCGAACTGCTCGGCGAAGATATCGAACCGGGCAGCGATCTGATCCTGTCGCTTCGGGAAATTTCGGATTATCTCCATAGCAAGGCTTTGAAGGTCGATCAGATCGCGACCGGAGATCTTTCGGTAACGGTCGCACTTCGATCCGAAACCGACGTTTTCGGAAAGTCTCTGCAGAACATGATCGATAAACTTCGACTACTCGTTCAGACAGAAGAAGAACGCGATCGTCTTCAGCACGCTATTCTTAAACTTTTGCGCGAAGTTTCCGAAGTTGCCGAAGGCGATCTGACCGTTCAGGCTGAGGTTTCCTCCGAAATGACCGGCGAGATCGCCGAAGCCTTCAACCACATGACAAAAGAGCTTCGTTCGCTGATCAAACAGGTAAAGGACGTAACGTTTCAGGTCAGTTCTTCGGCAAATTCGATCAACGACACCACCGAACAGCTCGCAAAAGGAAGCGAGGCGCAGGCTTCGCAGATCACGCGGACGACTGCTGCCATCTCGAATATGGCGATCCAGATTCAGGAAGTTTCGAACAACGCATCGCTGTCTGCACAGGTTGCCGGCGATTCGTTAAACAACGCGCGCTACGGATCGAAGGCGATGCAGGACAATATTAACGCAATGAACGGTATCCGCAATCAGGTGCAGGAAACCGCCAAACGTATCAAAAAGCTTGGCGAACGTTCACAGGAGATCAGCCAGATCGTGCAAATGATCGACGACCTCTCGGACAGAACGAGTCTGCTCGCGCTCAATGCTTCGCTTCAAGCGTCAGCCGCCGGCGAAGCGGGCATCGGTTTCGGATTCGTAGCTGAGGAAGTTGAAAGACTTGCCGAACGCTCAAATCGAATGACTCAGCAGATCGCAAATCTGACGCGAACGATCCAGTTTGAAACGAAAGAAGTAGTCGCTTCGATGGAAGAAACGATCCATGAAGTAGTCGTCGGTTCGACCCTAGCCGACAAAGCCGGAAGCGCGCTTGTCGAGATCGAACAGGTTTCGACCCGGCTCGCGGAGCTTATCCAATCAATTTCCGAGTCCGCCAAACGCCAGGCGACAAGTGCTGAAGATATTTCAAACGCGATGTCGAACATTTCAAAAGTTACCGAACTCGTCAACGTCGGATCGAACCGCGCGGCGGATTCGGTAAAAATGCTGGTTGCGCTTTCGGACGAACTCCGCGGTTCGATCGCTCCGTTCAAACTTCCGGAAGACAAAAATCTTCCACGAAAACCGCTCAATGCCGGCGGTAATTCATACGTCAACTAAAACTTTCACTCACAACCGGAACGTTTTTGTTGATTCGATCTACCCCATCAGTTCTCCCTAACAAACGCCATTCAATTTTATGGACAACACATTATTGCAGGGATTTATAGAAGAAGTAGAGAGTTATTTGCCCTCCATCCGCAGTGGAATTTTGGTAAGCACTCAGGAAGTGAACGGAAATTCCGAACTGAAAACTTCTTTAACTCATATTCAAACGATCAAGAACGCCGCCGCGATGATCGAACTTTCCCCGATCGAAAATGTCGCCGGCGAACTCGAACGCGAACTCAAACTGTTCTCCGTTTCAAAAAGCCCTATTTCCGACGAACAGTCGCGATATCTGCTGGATAAACTTTCCGAACTTGAAGAAGCGATCGCTCAGCTTCTTTTCAGCGTCGATGATTTTCCGGACAGCATAGCCGATTTTGTCGACGAATCGTTCGATACGCTCCAGGTCGGCGCCGACGAAAACGAAAGGTCTACGGAAGATTCGTTCGACAGCTTTGAAGAATTTGAGATCGACGAGGAAATGCTCGAGATCTTTGCCGTCGAAGCGGACGATCTGCTGGTAAATATCAACGCCAATCTCGACCTTCTCGAAAATGCGCCGAACAACCGCGAAGCATTGCTTGAAATTCGCCGCAACGCGCACACGCTGAAAGGCTCTGCGGGCATCGTCGGTCTGAAAAAGCTTTCCGAAACGGCGCATAAGGTAGAAGATCTTCTCGATCACATATCGGACAACAACATTGAAGGCAGCCGTTTGATCTTTGATTTTCTTTCGAGCGCAACCGATTGTTTCCGATCGCTTACGATCAGCGAAACATCGCCGGAATCCAGCGAAAAGGTTCAAAATATTTACAAAACGTTCGAAAGCATAATGGCGATGCTGACCGGACAATCGACAAATGTCGAAGTCCCGGTTATCGAGAAACGCGAAGTTCCCGCTCCTGTCGAATCCGGCGAACCGACGCCCCAGGTTTCGGCTAATCAAACCCGTTCGATCGTCCGCGTGTCGCTTGAAAAACTCGACGACCTTGTCAAGATCGTCAGCGGAATGGTCATCAACCGCTCGGTATTTGAACAGAGACTTTCCGAACTCGAACAGCAGATCGCCGAACTCAGCAATTCAACGCGTCGTCTGCAAACGTCAACAACCAAGCTCGAAACCGATTTTCAGGCTGATCTGCTTGCCGCGAATAATTCTCGAATGCGAACTCAGCCGCAGATCACGGGTTTTGGTAATTTCCCTTCGCGGTTCAGCCAAACCTCCGTTTCCGACGCAAATTCGTTCGATTCGCTGGAATTTGACAATTACACCGATTTTAACCAAACGACTCGCGAACTGATTGAAACGACGGCTGATACGGCTGCGATCAACTACAAGCTCGATATTCTGCAAAGCAATTTCGAAACTTTGTTCGACACACAGCGCGGTTTGATCGATGAAATGCAGGAAAAACTTTTACGTCTAAGAATGGTTAAATTCGGTTCGCTCCTTCCGCGTCTGCAGCGGACGGTTCGCGTAACCGCCGAAGAAGAGGGCAAATTTGCCGAACTTTCGATAGAAGGTGAAAATCTTGAAGTCGACACGCAAATCCTCGATTCACTCGTCGAACCGCTGCTTCACGTCATCCGAAATGCGATAGCACACGGCGTCGAGGCACCGGAAACGCGCCGCTTGGTCGGAAAACCCGAATCGGGTCGCATCGTTATCCGCGCGGTCAGCGAAGGAACGCATATCGTCGTTACCATCAGCGATGACGGTCGCGGAATTTCGGCTTCCGTGTTGAAATCGAAAGCGGTCGAAAAAGGATTTTTGACGAATGAAGAAGCGTTAGAAATGAGCGACGAAGATGCGCTTTCGCTGATCTTTCTTCCCGGTCTCACGACCGCCGAGGACGTAAATTACGTTTCCGGACGCGGCGTCGGGATGAACATCGTCAAAACGCAGATCCAACGACATCAAGGCACGGTTTTGATCCATACCGAGCCGCAGAAAGGCTCAACTTTTACGATCAGAATGCCGATGGCGCTTGCCGTTACGCGCGCTTTGCTTGTCAAAGCCGATAAGCAAACGTTTGCGTTTCCGCTTCGTCTGGTCAAACATATCTGCGAATGTCCGACGGAATATTTGAACAAAGTTACGCGTGAACGTTCGATTCAGCTTGGTGATACCGTTTACCGCGTCGTTCATCTGAGCGAAATGCTCGGCATGCCTTCAATTCCGGTTACAAACGCAGAAAATGTGCCGCTGCTTCTTATTGAAACCAGCGAAAAACCTTGCGCAATGATCGTCGATCAAATTCTTCGACCTGAAGAGATCGCCGTCAAACCTTTGGGCAATCCGCTGAAATCGATGTCGGAACTTCTCGGCGCAACGATTCTCGGGGACGGCAGCGTCGTTCCGGTTCTGGATCTCATGTATCTGCTGACGACGAGAAATCTGAACGCGAAAAAGCCGGTCATTCAGACGGAGATCGAGATAAAACCGCAGACCAGCGTGATGATCGTCGACGACAGCCCGAGCGTGCGCCATCTAACCTCGAAAGTTATCAAAAATGCCGATTGGCTGCCGGTCGTCGCAAAAGACGGATTGGAGGCTCTCGAAATTCTGCAGAATTCGCGTGAACTTCCGTGCGTTATTTTAACCGACGTTGAAATGCCGCAGATGGACGGATATGAACTGCTCGCGTCGCTAAAGCGAAACGACAAGCTGAAACATATTCCGGTTGTCATGATCACATCCCGCGCCGGCGAAAAACACAGAATGAAAGCCGTCGAACTCGGCGTTTCGGAATATTTGTCGAAACCGTTTGAGGACGCATATCTAGTCGACGCGATAAAACGGTTGAGCGCATAAATGCGAAAACTAAGCCCTGTTCAGCAATGCGCATTGTTTAGATTTTTGTTGGTAATTTATTAAATCTGTTTATATGCGGAAGTTCGAAGAATAAAGGGCTGAGACGCGACCGTTAGGGAGCGTGCCAAAACTCTCGCATCGCAAAAGATAATTGCCGCATAAGAACGTCCGCGACTCTTGCATCTCTCTAAACTCAAGAAACGATCGTAATAAGAATCAACAGCACGCTCCCTAGCGGTCGCGTTTCTGCCTTTCTTGACGTCGAAAATTCGAAGAATTAAGGGCTGAAACGCGACCGCCAGGGAGCGTGCCAAAACTCTCGCACCGCAATAGATAATTGCCCCCGAGAACCGTCCGCACCCTTGATCTCTCTAAACTCAAGAAACGATAGCAAAAAGAATCAACAGCACGCTCCCTGGCGGTCGCGTTTCTGCCATCGGTTCGAATACATCGACAGCCGCCGCAAACATAAAATTATTTCCTACATCCTGTCTCAGTAAGCATAGGTAATTATTCCGCTGACCTTTACCTTTTGTCCGTTTAGTTCGGTCGGTTGGAACCGCGACCGCAGTGCTGCTTCTTCACAGGCTTGTGCGATAACGGGGTCGCCCTTGCTGATCGCCTTTGCATTCACAACCTTACCGTTTTCATCGATCAAGACCTGGACGGAAACCGAGCCGCGGTAACCCGGCGCATAAGGCAATCTCGGACTTACAAGCGAAATCGCTTTTCCATTAATTACTCCGCCGTTGATCGTCTTGGAGCCTAATCCATCTTCGGAAGCAGGCAGTTTGCCGGGCAGAATTCGCCGAAACTCAAGGTTTTTCTCAAACCCCTCGGTACCGGGAAAACTCATCGCGAAGAATTCGAAATCGCTGAGCACTTTTTCCACCTCGGGACTTTCGGTGCCGTAAATTGCCGCTGATGATTTTAAGATTGTTACAAAAAATTCCTCAGCCTTTTCCGGCTGCTTGGAATAAATATAAAAATCTCGCGCCGCGATTCGGTATTTCAAAAGCTCTCTGCTTTCAGCGCCGTATTTGTTCTCGGCGGATTCGAGAAGTTTATTCAAATAACGTTCGGCTTCGGTTTTCTTCGAATCGACCGCAAGCGTTGCGACCAGCGAATCGTAGAGTTTTATTATTCTTTCGTCGAAACGTCCCGCGTCGCGTTCGTAAATTTCAAGCGCCTTTTTGTAATTAAATACCGCCGCGCCGTGATTTTCGCGTACCTTGTGGATCTGCGCCAGATTATAAAACGCGTCGGCGGTTTTGCTGTCGCCGAGACCGTTAAGTTCGATCGAAAGCTTCAGCGCGGCTTCAGCCGTCTTTTGCGCAGCCTTGTGATCGCCGTTCTTAAATCTTTCAACGGTTTCGACGTTTAGCCGGTTTAGCTCGTTCTGGTCGCCGGTCTGCGCCGCGGCGCCGATCAAACACAGATGAATGAGTGCGATTAGAGTGATCGTAATTTTCATATTCCTTTAATTTTATATTGTTATTTCTTCGGCGGCTTGCTCGGTCTGATCTCGACCTTGCTCGGCAACGCTCGCGCGTCCATTTTTAAGAGGTCGATAACAACTTCGGCGATGTCCGCCGGCTGAAGCTGCCATGATTTCGATTCATCCGGCGTATCGCCGCCGAAATATGTGTTTACCGAACCGGGGCAGATATAGCTTACCTTTATGTCGTCCTGGCGAACTTCCTGCATCAGGGCTTCTGAAAATCCGTTGAGTCCGAATTTCGACGCATTATACGCCGCCATTTTTGGATGAGCATTTTGTCCCGCAAGACTTGATATGTTGAAAATATAGCCGCCGCCGCGTTTCTTTATAAGAGGAACTGCGTGATGACACGCGTAAAAAACGCCGAAAAGATTGGTTTCCAGGGTTTGAACAAATTTTTCCGGCGCCATTTCTTCCACCGTTTCGCCCATAAACCCGACGCCGGCATTGTTTACCAGAATGTCGACGCCGCCGAACTTTCGGACGGCTTCGTCGAGCATCATTTTTACCTGCGATTCGCTTCTGACATCGCAGATCTCGCCGTCGACTCTGCCGAATTCGCTTAAGGATTCTATGGCTGTTTTGAGTTCCCCGCGGTCGCGTGCGCAAATAAACGCCGTCCCGCCGTTTTTCAAGATCGCTTCGACGATCGCATACCCGATGCCCTTTGAACCACCCGTGATTATCGCAACTTTATCGTTTAATTCCATGAGGTCAATTTTTCAATATGCGCTCGAAAGTTGCAAATGTTATCTGATATCTGTGGGACGCTCGCGTTTCGCGATCTGCAGTTTTGGGGCATCGCGGCGCGATAATTCCTTCCAGACTATCGTTATCCCGCCGTTTTCCTCGATTCGGATTACCCGAAATGCAACTGTAATGTCGCGGCGTGTGTCGAGTTTGAGATTTATAAATCTCGGATCGCCGTTCCAGGACAGTTTCCCGTTCACATGTTTACTCTCGACTTTTGCGTCGCTTTTATAAGCGATCGCCCGCAGCGCGTAGGTCTCATTGAGTTTGACGGCTGCAAAGTTCGCATATTTGTACCCCGAGCTTTCAATTTCCCTAGCCAGTTCGGCGCTCTGAGCACGCGCGCCGGAAAGCGTCTGCGCAGGCGCGAAATTATTCAGAAATGCAAAACCTTCAGCCATCTCGGAAATCGTTTCGATCGGCGCATCGCCCAGCGAAACAAGGATCGCCTGAGTTAAAAACCCGTCGGCGAAAATTGACTTACCGTCAAGACGCAGATCGCTCCATTCCGGTGCGATCGTGTAATCTTCGAGCCTGAACGAATACTGCGAACCGTTCGGCACCGCGCCCGCGCATTCACCTTCGGCATAGATAATAACCCTATTCTGGCAGTTTAACTCGGGGAACAATCTCGTGATACCGGTCTTTTTCTGCTTCAAAAACTCGCTGAACCTTGAGGAGTCTTCGGGATTAGGTTCGACCAGAGCGTCGATCCGTTTGCGTTCTTCGTCTGCGATATTCTGGCGTCTGCGAGCCTCTCTGCCGGAACGAAGGTCTATCGGCGTTGAAGGGATCGCGGCGTCCCCGCGCTCGATATTCCGTTCAAGTTCGCGGCGCTTTTCGTCGTTTCGGTAGACAAAATCCGGCAGCGGATTTCGCGGATCGCGCGGTGCTTCCGGCAGCGTTTGCGCAGACGCGTCAATAATGAACAAAAACAGAAAAGCGAAAACAAAAACATATCTCATAAATTTGCTCCTGAACTCAGCTTCACAAATGCTTTAATCCTTAAACTCCATTTTCGGCACCTTTATCTTGGGCGCGTCGCGGCTTTCGATCTGTTTCCAGAGTATAGTGACGCTTTCCTCATCTGCATCGACAATGCGAAACGCGACCGTTACGTCGCGGCGTTTATCAAATTCGAGTTCGTTATAATTGATTCCCTGGTAAGACCGGTAAACCTTTCCGCGGTAGGCGATCGAGCGCAAAATATATGTCGATCTGCTCGCGGCAGCAACAGTCCGGGCATAGGTTAGATCTCCGACAATTTTCCCCTGCATAAACTCGGCATCGGTTTCCTTCGCTTCTTCAAATTCGGTCGGGGGTTCAAACTTAGCCAGGAAATCCATACCTGGAGAAGAATTCGAAACAGCTTCCAGCGGAATATTGCCGATATTTACCAGAATTCCTTGCAGCAAAACACCGAGCGATTGAAATTTCCCGCCCGAATAGGTCAGATCGGCAAGCCGCCAAATGCGGTACGTGTCGGCACGAAACGAATATGAAGAACCGCCGCCGGGCATTGAATATTTCAAACATTCTTCGGAAGCGACAACGACGAAAGAATGATCTGAACAGCCGCGGTCGTTGAAAAGTTTAATTAATCCGGTGTCGTTCTTTTTTAAGAATTCAGCATATTTTGCAGCGGTTTCTTTTGAAGGCTGAAGTATCTCCTGCTCGTCTTTTGTCGGTTTGCGGTAAAAATCTCTGATCGTCTGGAAATGAATTATATCGATCCGGCGGCGCGGTCCCATCCCAATATCGCTGAGCGATTCAAATCGTCTGGACCCGGCAGATTTTTGATTTAGATCGTCGCGCGAGATCTGAGCCTGCGTCGGGGTCGCCGTCGGCGCCGGTTCCTGCGCATTAGCGCCCGACCCGAGTGAAAATAAGACCGGCGTCAGCATTAAAAACAAACAGAGCTTTACCTTCTGATCTCGGAAAATTGGTAATGTCATAGCATTTGATGGTTAAAAATATAGCTGTTTATTTCTCAGTTTTTTCGTTAACCGATATTTTCGGAGCAGTCCGGCTGTCGATCTTTCGCCAGAGGATCGTAATTCCGTTTTCATCGCGGCTGACAATTCTAAATACGACGGTTACGTCTTTTCTTTTATCAAACTCGAGCTCGTCATAAGTGATGTTTTCATAGGCACGAAAAACGCTGCCTTTGTAAGCAATAGAACGAAGCGCATAGGTTGTGTCGTTCAAAGCATCGGTTGAACGTGAATAGTAAAACCCGTCGACCGACTTTCCGTTAATAAATTCGAGATCGGCTATTTTCGCCGCCTGAAAATCTTCGGACGGTTCAAATTCTAATAAAAATCCGATTCCCGGAGTTTCACTTGATACTTGTTCCATCGGTACATCGCCGAGCCTGACGATTATTCCCTGCAGCAAAACGCCCAGCGTTTTAAACCGGTTGTCAGAATATGTCAGATCTGCCAAACGCCTGATCCGATATTGATCTGTTCGAAACGAGAACGACGAACCGCCGCCGGGCATTGAATAGGTCAGACAGTCCGCGGATGCGACGACGACAATTCCGTTGTCGTTGCAGCCTTTATCCAGGATCAACCGGGTCAACCCTGTGTCTTTTTTCCTGAGAAAAGCTTTGTTTGAGTTGAGATCGTCAGCGGAAGGTTCAAGCAATTTTTCTTCATCCCTTGTCAGATCGCGGTAAAAATTTCGAATCGTTTGTAAATTGCGCGCGGTAGCACGTCGTTCTTCTACGGACTTTGGTGTGCGTCTAAGATTTTCCAACCGCCGGGTCGTCCGATCGCGTTCGTCGATCAAATTTTGCATTGCCTGCCTCTCGGTCGGAGTCGGCGAAACCAATTCGGTCGATTTCTGCGCCAGCGGTCTTTCTGCAAGAAAAAATGTCACCATCGCTGCCAGCAGGATCGCAAAAAAGAGTTTCCAGATACTTTTTTTCGAATACGGTTGCTGCTGCATTGATGACCTCCGAGTTTTCGCGTCGCTGCAAATGTACGACAACACCTTTTGAGTAGTAAATCGCGGGGTAAGCCCGGCTCGGTAGAAAAAATAAAGCCGCACAAGCCCGATCGTGTTAGAGGGTAATGTTCAGCTTGATTTTGAACCGTTTTCGCGGTTTGGTCAAGATTTTTAATATTTAGGATCTATTTTAATTTCTCTAAAAGAACCTCGTTAACCATTTTCGGATTTGCCTGACCTTTCGAAGCCTTCATCACCTGACCGACGAAAAAGCCGAGAAGTTTTTCGTTGCCGCCGCGGTAAGCCGCGACCTGACCTTCGTTTGCCGCCATCACGTCTTCTACGATCTTTTCTATCGCGCCCGAATCCGATATCTGCTCCAAACCCTGCTCTTTAACGACATCCGCTGCGCTCTTGCCGCTGGCAAACATCTCGATCAAAACTTCCTTTGCCTGTTTGCCGTTGATCTTTTCTTCGTCGAGAAAGCGGATCAATTCCGCCAAGTTTTCAGCCGACACAGGCGAATCCGCTGCCGAATTCCCCGCCGCGTTCCATTCGCGCTGCAGTTCCGAAAGGATCCAGTTTGCCGAAGCCCTGGCGTTTTTCGATGCCGCCGCCGTCGCTTCGTAAAACGCCGCAAGCGAAATGTCGCCGACAAGCTGTGAAGCATCCGCGAACGTCAGATCGTAATCGCGCTGAAAACGCGCGAGCATCGCATCGGGCAGCTCCGGAATTTCGCTTTTTATCTTTTCGATAAATTCCGTCGAAACCTTCAGCGGCTGCAGATCGGGTTCGGGAAAATATCTGTAATCGTGCGCGTCTTCCTTCGAACGCATCACCTTTGTCTTGTTGTTCTTTTCATCCCAAAGACGCGTTTCCTGATTTACGCCCTCGCCAGATTCATGCGCTTCGATCTGGCGTTCTATCTCATATTCGATCGCTTTCTGCATAAAACGAACCGAATTAAGATTCTTTAATTCGACCTTGTTTCTAAACTTTTCCTCGCCGACCTTTCTGACGGAAACGTTCGCTTCGCAGCGCAGATTTCCCTTTTCCATGTCCGCGTCCGAAGCGCCGACCCATTGCAGAACGCGCCTTACATGATTTACATAATCGTAAGCCTGCCAAGACGTGCGAAAATCCGGTCCGGTTACAATTTCGCCGAGCGGTGTTCCCGCGCGGTTCAGATCGATGTAGGAATATTTATCGACATCCGGCAAACCTTCATGAACGTTCTTTCCGGCGTCTTCTTCGAGATGCATCCGCTCGATATGAATCTTTATCGGTTTCCAATCCTTCGCATGCCCCGATTCGTCGCGCTCCGCCGTCAAAACCTCGAGCGTTCCGTTCGATGAAAACGGCTTGTCGAATTGCGATATCTGATACCCTTTCGGCAGATCGGGATAAAAGTAATTTTTCCGCGAAAAGATCGACGTTTCATTAATATTCAAACCCAGCGACAGCGCAGCCTTTGCGCCCAATTCAACGACCTTTTCATTTAAAACCGGCAGCGCGCCCGGCAAACCCAGACAAACCGGACAAGTATTCGCATTCGGTTCATCCCCAAAATTCGCCGCACACCCGCAAAAGATCTTCGTCTCAGTCTTCAACTGAGCATGGATCTCCATTCCAATAACCGCTTCCCAACCTTCTTTCATATTTCCACTTCAAAAAATGCTGAACACCCAAAAGGGCAGAAACGCGACCGCTAGGGAGCGTGCCTTTCTTCGCGTACTAAAATCACCTTAAACGCAAAAGATGCAGAGCTTTTGTAGATCTCCTTCTCCCCTTACTCTAAATGACCTGCGGCGCGACAAAAAGGGCAGAAACGCCACCGCTAGGGAGCGTGCCTTTCTTCGCGTACTAAATTCACCTTAAACGCAAAAGATGCAGAGCTTTTGTAGATCTCCTTCTCACATTACTCTAAATGAATTGCGGCGCGACAAAAAGGGCAGAAACACGACCGCTAGGGAGCGTGCTAAATTCCCGCATTATTACTCTCAAACGAACTCAAAGAACATAAAGTGAACACCAGACGCCTCAAACTTCCATTCTCACAGCAACCAGTCTCTCCCAAATCCTCGCGTCGGTTCGATTGTATCAACTATTTTTCGATCGAAGAAGGCGAGTGTAATGCCTCCCATCCCTTGCGCTCCTTGGCGGTCGTGTTTCTACCCTTTCCGATTAGGGCAGAAACGCGCGCACCAGCAAGCGTGCGGAGCATTCGCGGTCTCAAGAGTCCACGCGACTGCGAGCGTCGGCACGCTCCCTAGCGGTCGCGTTTCTGCCGTTTGTGATTAGGGCAGAAACGCGCGCGCTAGCAAGCGTGCGGACCATTCGCGGTCTCAAGAGTCCGCGCGACTGCGAGCGTCGGCACGCTCCATCAAACTAATTTCGCGGCGCTCTGATCCTGACCGGCGGACGAACCGGACCGGTCGTGTTTATTCTGATCGGGTCGGTATTGATCCTGACGCCTTGGTTCGGGTTGGCATTGGGATAAAAATATCCGCCGCCGAGTGTTACATTGCCGTAGTTTTTGTAACGGTAATATCGCGGGTAACGATAAAATGAACCGGAATATATCAACGGTCGATAGGTGTCGTTCGAGTTATTGTTGATAAAGAAAACGTCTGGGTTGCTCTGCGATTGAAGAAACTGCTGTTCAAACATGACACGTTCGCGTTCGAGCCGCTCGCGGAGAAGCTTTTCGGAAAGCTTTTCAAGTTCTTCATCCGCGGTTTTGCGGCGTCTTTCCATCTCTTCGGGCGAAGGAAACCCGAGTTTTTCATAATTTTCACGAAGATCGCGCTCGGCTGCGATACGTTTTACCTTAAATTTTTCGAGATCGGCATTTGTGATCGTCCGTTTAGCCTTTTGCTGACCAAAAGCCGTGAAACAAAGCGCCAAGATCGCAAACATCAGAAAGAAAATCTTAAATTTCATGATCGTTTCCTCGCGGTAAATTATTTAGATCAATAATAACACCGATCTTCCCGGCGGGAAAAAGAAAAGATTACCCGCAGAAAGCGCGAATCTCGCGAAAGGTTAAGAGTTTTTGCCCGCGGAACACGCGGAAATCGCGGAAGGTTCGGAGGTTTTGCCCGCTAATCTACGCGAATGGGCGCTAATATTTTTCATTCTTATAAAAATTAGCGTTTATTAGCGCGTATTCGCGGGCAAAATGCTTCCCAATTTTCCGTGTATTCCGCGCCTTCCGCGGGAAGAACATAAATTGCCCGCCAATGACATGGAAGCTGCAAAGTAATCCGAGAGGTTAAGAATAATTTTCCCCGCGGAACACGCGGAAATCGCGGAAGGTTCGGAGGTTTTGCCCGCTAATTTACGCGGATGGACGCTAATATTTTCATTCTTATAAAAATTAGCGTTTATTAGCGCGTATTCGCCGGCAAAATGCTTCCAAATTTTCCGTGTATTCCGCGTGTTCCGCGTGTTCCGCGGGAAATACAGAAATTGCCCGCCATTGACATGGAAGCTGCAACATAATGCGAAAGGTTAAGAATAATTTCCCCCGCGGAACACGCGGAAATCGCGGAACGTTTTCAGATTTTGCCCGCTAAAAACGCGAAAGGACGCTAAAGGAATTTAATGTCTTGTACCTTTCGCGCCTTTTAGCGTATTTCGCGGGCAAAAATCCGAGAAATTTTCCGTGTGTTCCGCGCCTTCCGCGGGAAAAATAAAATTTACCCGCAGAAAGCGCGGAATTACGCGAAAATTATTTATTAAAAACTCAACCCGAGACCGCCGCGGGCGGTTCTGCCCTCGGTGCGGAAACCGTTTTCGTAATAATCGTGATCGAAAATGTTCCCGAACGTGCCGAAAATGCGTAAACGAACATTTTCGCTTCGCAGCGGAACCTCATAGCTTCCCGTCAGATCGCCTTTGCGGTTGCCGTCGAAACGGTAAACATAGGTCGAAAATGTCGAGTTACTGAAAATTGGCGCAAGATATCGACCGGTCGCGAGAAAATCGAAGTTCAGCGTCAGATTTTTAATCCGCTGCGTCGCGACGAACGAAAATTGATGCTTTGGAATTCCGAGCGTTTCGATAATGCCGCTGCCCGAAACCTGCGGCTCGCGCTGGTCGCTGTTCGTGAAGGTGTATGATGCGAAAATGCCGGTCGAACGAGACGGTTTCACGTCGACGCTAAATTCGGCGCCCCGTGCGATTCCGCCTTTTGTGTTGATGTAACCGCCGAACGGTCGCGTCGTCGTTCCGATGTTCGGCACGATATTTCCGAAACCGATCGTCTCGATAAGATGCGTGTAAAAATATGTCGCCGACACATGCGCGCGGTTTTTAAAAAACGTTTGATCGATACCTCCGTCATAGGCGATCGAACGTTCCGGTTTCAGACCGGGCGCGCCGAGCGCGATGAAGTTTTGCGAAAACGAACTGTAAAACGTGCCGAACCGCTCATAAAGCGAAGGGACACGGTAACCGTTGCCGATATGCGCGCGCAGCTTCGTTCCGGTCCGGGCGAAAAAGTACGAAATCGAACCGTCAAACGTGTATGCCGTCGGCGGATCGTCCAATGTTGCGTCTTGATAGGGCGCATTGCTGACGTTGAACGCCGGATTTTTCAGACTAAAGAACTGCGCGCGAACTCCGCCTGCTATCTGCAGACGGTCGCCTAAGAATCCGGCAAGATGCTGCGCATAAAACGTACTGCTCGACTGTTTTGCGCGCGCCGAAAAGTTCCCGTTTCCGGACGGCGTAAAACCGTCGTTGCCGTATTTTTCCCGCTCATATTCGTAACCCGCCGTAAACAGGTTTCCGCGCGCCGGTGTCCAATCGAAATGCGCATTTGCGGTCTGTATCGTGCCGTCGAAAACACTTGTCGAAGCGCTCTGAAAACCGACGCCGCGCGTTGAGTTATCGTTTTCGCGCGACGAACGCAAACCCGAATAATATGCCTGAAACGTCAGATTTCGCGATAAGATCTGCGTCAGCATTATCTGTCCGTTGAAAAACTTCGATCGCTGAAAATTGTCCGGATCGTTTACATCGGGAATGAAGGTCGCTCGCTGTCGATCGGTAATCGGCTGACCGGCGGCGTATTGGTTTAATTGTGCGATGGAAAGCGGAACGGCGTTAATGATCGTCCGGTTCGAAGCCGGCAAATCGCCGATGGTGTCCGGATTTGAATTTAACCGGACAAAAGCGTTTGTAACGTAAAATCTACCCGAAATATTCGTTTTTCCGTTCGGTCGATAATCGACGCGCCCGTTTGCGGTCGTATTGCTTGCATCGTCTTCGCCGTCGATCCCTTTTGTATATTCGGTTCGCGAAGCTCCGAACGTGAAACCGAATTTGTCGGTTCCGTTCGTCAAATTTCCGAAAAATCGCCTCAACCCGAGACTTCCGCCTTCGCCTGTGAAAGATCCGTGCGTTCCGGTTCCGGGTTCCTGCGTCCGTAGATCTATAACACCGCCGATAGCGTTCGTTCCGTAAAGCGAACTTCCCGAACCGCGAAGAACTTCAACCCGTGCCGTGTTCGTAAACACAAGATCGGAAAGAAATGCCGAAGCGTCGCCGGTTATTGACGAAGCGTCGCGAAACCTGACGCCGTCGATCAAAACCGCGGTATCCTGATTTCTCAGACCGCGCGTTTTAATATTCGCCGTTTTGCCGAATCCGCCGAGCTGCTGCACGCGAAAACCCGGAACGGTCGAAAGCGCGCCGGTCAAATTTATCTCGTTGCGGTCGTTTATCTCAGCTTGATCGATGATGTTAACGGTTTTCGAAACTTCGGCGATCGGCTGCGAGGTTCCGGCGGAAACGCGCACGACCTCTGAAATTCCCGCACCGCGCAAAACGGTAATGCATGCGCAGTTTGCCGTGTTGTAATTGACGCTGACCGGAGCGTTGCCGGAGACTTCGATCTTTTCTTCCTTGCGTTCGCCGTCGATCTCGAAAATTATCGTGTAAGTTCCGCTTTTTACACTTGCAAAGCGAAAAACTCCGTAAGAATCGACCCTCGTTTCCCGCGTTTGCCCGTCCGACGAGATGAGCGAGACCTTGCCCGCCAAGGCGTTCCGAGTGCTTTTTTCGACGACTCCGCTGACCACGCCGCCGGGCTGCCCCGACGCGGCTGCCGTCAAAAATAATGTGAATATTAATGTTGCGAAAAATTTCATCTTTCCTCCTGGTTCCCGGCTTTTCAGTTATCAGTTATCAGTTATCGGTTATCGGTTATCGGTTATCGGATTTTAACGATATTTTTCATTGCTGTTTCCGCATAACTTTTACGTAATGATTGTTAATTATTAATGGTTAATTCTTCACGGCTAAAGCCGTTACTCTGTTCAGAGTTACGCCTTTAGGCGTGAGAATCGCTGCTATTCGAACATCTACTCGAACGGCAAATCCGTTCGAATCCGTTCACGGCTAAAGCCGTTACTTTGTGCTCACGGCTGAAGCCGTTACTCTGTGCTCACGGCTGAAGCCGTTACTCTGTACTCGCGGCTGAAGCCGTTACTCTCAACGCGCTAAGTTAGTAGATCGTTGTAATCCTTACGTTTTTACTGATCGGATTTTCATCCAGTAAAACCCTTATTCCGAAGATCTCTTGTAAATTTTCTTCGGTAAAGATCTCTGCCGGATTGCCTTTTGCGATCATTTGACCGCGTTTAAGAAGCAAAACCTCATCGGCAAATTCCGAAGCCAGGTTCAGATCGTGCGTTATAACGATCGCCGCCGATCCGCAGCCCTTGCATCTTTCCTTAACAAGCCGGAACATCAGCGCCTGGTGCGACAGATCGAGATTCGTCGTCGGTTCGTCGAGCAATAAAATTTGCGCCTCGGTCGCCAGCGCGCGCGCTAAGATCACGCGCTGCCGTTCGCCGCCGGAAAGCTGGTTCATCACGCGGCTTTCGTAATTTTGCAGATCGCAGATTTCTAATGAATCCAGCGCGATCTGCATATCTCTTTCACTTTCCCAACCGAAATTTCCGCCGTGTGCGAAGCGTCCCGCAAGCACGAAATCTAAAACGCTGATCGGAAATTTTGTTTCGTTTTCCTGCGCGATGACCGTTATCTTTCGCGCGATCTCGCGCCGCGAATAATTTTCCAGAGGCTTTCCTTCGAGTAAGATCCCGCCGTTCATCAACGGCAGAGTCGCGTTCAATGATTTCAAAAGCGTAGTTTTCCCTGCGCCGTTCGCGCCGACGATCGCGAGAATATCGCCATCTTTCAGCGAAAAACTAACGTCGCGAACAACTTCGCAAACGCCGTAACCGATCGTGATGTTTTGAATTTCCAGCATTTTTGCACGTTGTGCTTCAAATTTTTCGTTTCGCAATAAGTGATAAGTTTTACCTGTCACTTTTCACTTATTCCGAATAAATCTCTCTCATCGTAAATTCGGCGACGATACCAAAAATCAATGAACCGCTAACTTCTGCGCAGCAGATAAATAAACATCGGCGCGCCGATCAACGCCGTGATCGCACCGACCGGCAACTCGCGCGGAGCGATCGCGACCCGCGCAACCGTGTCCGCCGAAACCACAAAGATCGCACCCGCAAGTGCAGAAAACGGAATTACAAGCCGGTTATCGCTGCCGATAGCAAGCCGCACGATATGCGGTATTATCAACCCGACGTATCCTACCGAACCGCTCGCCGCAACGGCAGTTCCGACAAGCAAACTCGACGTTGCAAAGACCGCAAGCCTTGTTTTATTGACCTCGACCCCGAAATCGAAAGCATCGCGCTCGCCGATCATCATCAAATTGAGCGCCCGCGCATTTTTCAGCAAAACCAATATGCCGACGAGTACTGCGCCGAAACTTAAGTAAAATCCGTTCCAGGTCGCCTGCGACAGATCGCCGAGAAGCCAAAACGTAAAACTTCTCAGCTTTGTCGCGTCCAACAGCGAGGTGAAAAGTACGATGATAGACGACAAGAACGTTGTAACGATGACGCCCGACAAAACCAGCCGTTCGACGTTCATTCCGGCGGGCGATTTTGCCATTTGATAAACGACGAATGTTGCCAGCGAAGCACCGGTAAATGCCATCACAGGACGTGCAAATTCAAACTGCGCGAAAAACACGAATGCGAGCATCGTTCCCAGAGCTGCGCCGTTCGAAACTCCTAAAAGATAAGGTTCCGCAAGAGGATTTCGAAGAAGCGACTGCAAGCTCGCACCCGCCAATGCCAGAGCCGCACCGACGCTTGCGCCGAGCAGAATTCGCGGAAGGCGGATGTCGAATAGAATCGCTTTGTCCGATCCGCTTAATTCAAAGAACGCAAGCTTTTCGCTGCCGAAATATATTGCCGCCAAAACGGCTAAAACCAGCAGAGCAAAAAATAAACCGCCGAGACGCAGGGACGTGGAGAATTTTTTATCTATTTTTTTCCGTGTTCTCATTCGCCAATGTGAGATCTCCGTGTCTTTGCGTCTCTGCGGTTAAATTTTTCAGTTATTTTCCAAATGCAATTTGGACGCAATTTCCTCAAGCGCGTCAACGATTCTCGGCGCCGGGCGCGATAAGATATCGGCGTTTATTTTGTAAACTCTGCCGCTTTTTACCGCCGCAGAATTTACCAAAACTTCATTCGGTTCACTATTATCCGCGCTGTCGGACAAAATTATCACTTCGGGATTCAAAGCCAGAGCGGTTTCCTTGCTGATCTTCGGATACGCGGATTCGATATCTTTTGTAACCGAAATTCCGCCCGCCTTTTCGATCAGATCCGTCAAAAAAGACTGTTTACCGATCGTATAGAGCGATTTGTCGATCTGCACAAAAACCTTTACTTTTTCGACGTTTCGCGTTTTTTCTTCGACCTTTTCGACGCGCTTTTTTAAGCTTTCGACGACAGCATTTGCCTTGTCTTTTTCTCCGAAAATTTCGCCGATCGTTTCAATGCTCTTATAAATTTCGTCCAGCGAATTAGGATTGGTTACAAAAACCGTAATTCCCTGACCTTCAAGCGTTTTCGTAAAAGTTTCGATCTGCGACGCAGTTGAAACCAAAACAACCTGAGGTTTCAATGCGATAATATTTTCTATATTCGGATTTAGAGTGTCGCCGACCGTTTGAATCTTTTCCGCTTCAGGCGGGAAATTATCAAAACTCGTTCTGCCGACAAGTCTGTCGCCGGCTCCAACGGCAAAAACGATCTCGGTCAAGTTCGGTGCAAGCGAGATCGCGCGATCCACCTTTTCCGGCAAAGAAACTTGCCGTCCGAGATCGTCGGTGAATGTTCGTGTGCCATTCCCAGACTCGGTTTCAACCGATCTGTCCGAGCATCCGGAACAGAGCAGCGCGAAGACAATGCTCAAGCACGAGATAAATTTTACTAATTGAATTAAAACTTCCGACAAAATAAAAATCCTGTTTTCCCGCGGTAAAAGGTCGGGAAAAACAGGACTCTTAGATCAAAATTTTTGATGGAAAAACCTATTTAGCCGGACGCTTTGACGCGAAGCGTTTTTGGGCTCAAAAAATTCGGACAAGGTTTCCTGACTTTTCGATCTTCGGTAAAAAATTTTGGATCTTAGAGTTCTTTTAAAACCAGATCCAATTTTACCGGTTAAAGATCGTTTCACAGTGGCGCGACCGCGCGAGAATTTCACTCGACTTCCCTTAAAAATTCCGATGTATCTTAGGCTGAAAAGAACTGTTCAAAGACCGGGCGAACCCGTTTCTTTGAGTGAAAGGCAAAGTATCACGCAAATGCGGGAAAAGTCAAAAGACAACAGGCTTTCTGGAAATAAACCTTGAAATTAAACCGGTTTAAGCGCTATTCTAAACGTAATCCTTTTTTCATTTACCGAAGCCGCGCACATAAACCGGGCTTAGAAAATTATCTATTATGTCAAAATACGGAAATGTTGTAGCGGTAATTCTAGGCGGCGGAGCGGGCACCAGGTTGTTTCCTTTGACGCGCGAACGGTCAAAACCCGCGGTTCCGCTCGGTGGAAAATATCGCCTTGTCGATGTTCCGATCTCAAATTGCATCAATTCGAACATCACGCAAATATTTGTCCTCACGCAGTACAACTCGGCTTCGTTAAACCGGCACGTTTCGCGAACTTATCGGTTCTCGTCGTTTTCCACAGGCTTTGTCGAAGTGCTTGCCGCCGAACAGACAAAAGACAGCGACGAATGGTTTCAGGGTACTGCCGATGCCGTTCGACAGATGCTTCCGCACATCCGCGATTGGCGAATCGACACGCTTTTGATACTTTCCGGCGACCATCTTTATCGAATGGATTACCGAAAATTTCTAAAACGTCATTTTTCGACGGATGCCGATGTTACGATCTCCGTTATCCCAAGTGCGCGCGAAGAGGCGGAAGGTTTCGGGCTTCTAAAAACGGATGGCGACGGGCGGATCATTGAATTTAAGGAAAAACCGTCCGGCGAAGCACTCGAAAAAATGCGGGTCGACACAACACGTTTCGGCTTATCGAAAGAAGAATCTGAAAACCGTCCGTTTCTCGCTTCAATGGGAATCTACGTTTTTAATTACAAAAAACTGACTGAATTTTTGGAAAAGGATAATTCCTGGGTCGATTTTGGTCGCGAGGTTATTCCGGCTGCGATCGAATCGTCAAACGTGCAAGCCCATCTTTTTAAGGGTTACTGGGAAGATATCGGAACAATTCGTGCGTTTTACGATGCAAATCTCGATCTCGCTTCACGGCTTCCAAAATTTAATTTCTTCGACACGTCGTCGCCGATCTATACGCGCAGCCGATATCTTCCGCCTTCGAAAATGCACGATTGCGACGTGACAGATTCAATGGTCAGCGAAGGCTGTATATTGAACGGCGTCAATGCCGTCGGTTCGATCCTCGGTCTTCGAAGCCGGATCGATCCGGGAACCAGAATAGAAGATTCCATAATTATGGGCGCCGATTTTTTTGAAACTTATAAAGAGATACGGAAAAACGAAGAAAATTCGCTGCCGCATCTCGGAATCGGTTCAAATTCCGTCATTAGCCGCGCGATAGTCGATAAAAACGTCAGGATCGGTAAAAATGTCAGATTAATTAACTCCGAAAATCGCCAGGAATTTGACGCTCCCGACGGAAGTTATTACATCCGCGAAGGAATAATTCTTGTACCGAAAGACGCTGTTATTCCGGACGGAACTGTGGTTTAATTTCATCCGACTCTATATTTCCATTGAAGATTTACGGTGAATGTGGAGTCCCCGCCTCAACTGGATTTCAAGTCTCAAGTATTATTCAACAGCTTGATTGAATAATTGTATTCGTTTTTGGACAGTACGATTTAGAAGTTAAATTCAACTAAAAGAGGATAAAAATGTGCAAAAGAAACGCCTATTGATCTATTCGGCAGTTTTGTTTTCCTGTCTTTTCATCGCGTCAGGCTGGTTCTCAGCTTCGATGCAGTCATCAACAACACTTAGCGAGGGATTCGAAAGCGGCGGTAAATCCGCATACGCCGCGGCAAACATTACGCTGGGTTCGGGCAGCTGGTATTTGAACGACGCACTTACCGGAAATACGTCGGGCGATCGAAAGCAGGGATCGTACTCTGCACGTGTCAGAAATAGCGGAACCGTTCGAATGAACTTCGACCTTTCGAGCGCCGGCACTTTCTCTGTCAGCCACGCTAAATACGGCTCAGACGGATCAAGCAGCTGGGAACTTTGGAAATCTTCAAACAGCGGAGCGAGTTGGTCAAAAGTCGGATCGACGATAACGACCAGTTCAACCACGCTGAAAACTGCGAATTTTACCGTTAATTCATCGGGAGCATGCCGATTTGAACTGCGGAAAACGAGCGGCGGTTCGAATCGGATCAATTTCGACAGCATTTCCGTGACGTCGTACTCATCCGGAACTCCGACTCCAACCCCGACTTCTACCCCGCCGCCTTCTTCAAGCGTACATTTGACGATGGGCAACCCGTCGAACGCAGCGACAAACGCAAACTTTCCGACCAATTACTTAATGGAAAAAGCTCAGTATGCAATGTCGTATCATCGCGATAACGGCAGACCAAACTGGGTTTCATGGCATCTGGATTCGGGCTGGATCGGCTCAACGCCGCGGCAGGACGATTTTCGTCCCGACACTTCGCTGCCGTCGGGATGGTATCAGGTAAAGGCAACGGATTTTTCCGGCAGCGGCTACGACCGTGGACATATGTGCCCTTCGGGTGACCGGACCAAGACCATCGCAGACAATTCGTCAACGTTTTTAATGACAAACATGATAGCCCAGGCTCCGAACAATAATCAGCAAAGCTGGGCATCGTTGGAAAGTTATTGCAGAACCTTGGCGGGTCAGGGAAACGAGCTCTATATAATTTCAGGCGGATACGGAACAAGCGGTTTTATCGCCTCCGGAAAGGTCGCGGTTCCGACGTACACCTGGAAAGTGATAATGGTACTTCCGAGCGGCTCGAACGACGTTTCGCGTGTATCGACTT
Source organism: Pyrinomonadaceae bacterium (assembly GCA_026129865.1). Lineage (GTDB taxonomy): Bacteria > Acidobacteriota > Blastocatellia > Pyrinomonadales > Pyrinomonadaceae > JAHCHG01. The sequence goes on along the minus strand of JAHCHG010000006.1, from coordinate 213,144 downwards.
CAACCCGATTGATCGCTGTTGTGATTCCGAATCAAAACGGCATCAGTTCCGATTGGCGAACTTTTCGGTACAGCACCGATTATGTTGAATCGCTTACGGGATACGATTTCTTTTCGATGGTTCCCACTTCGATTCAGGCATCGATCGAATCCGTTGTCGATACTCAGCTAATCGAGGATGATGAAATTGGACTCGATCGGTATGCCGAGGAAGAGGTAAAAGCCGAGATCGGTCTGAAGAAACAATAAACGACTAAGATCTCTTTTCCTGAGCGCTGCAAGATTTTTTTTGCGGCGCTTTTTATTTTGGAACCACGTAATTGTCGCGTGCGCGAACCGACACGCTGTCGCGCTTTGAACGAATCTTTAACTTATGCCGGTCGCCCGGCTTTCCCCGTTCGGACGGATAAAATCCCAGACTGTAATACGTTCTGAGCTCTTCGGCAATGTCGGCGAACGCGTTCGCCAATTTGCTCGTCGACTGTGCCAGATATAGTTTACCGTTGGTCCGATATGCAAGATCGTTTAGGTATTCGTCAGCAGTCTTATAATCTTCCGGCGATGTTCCGGCTTCATTCGCGACTCCGGGCAGCGGCGCCGGCATAGGTATTCCCGTTCTGGAAGGAACAGGAGACGGAATCGGGCTTACGATGACCGGCTGATTTTTTATTCGCTGAACTTCGCTGAAAGTATCATATTGGATCGGGAAAATGACGACATCTGCCTCGGTCGCGTCGTAAATGTTGGTTTGCTTTAGTGCGTTTCGGCTCGTCGTATCGACGCCGTCACTGAAAAGAACTATCGCTTTTCTGCCCTTTACACGTTTCAGTTCTCTGTTTAGAACAAGATCGATCGCATCGTAAACGCTTGTTCCCGAACCGAGCCTGGCTCGGTAGATCGCCGCCGTCAGCTTCTTTCTGTCATTGGTCGGCTCCGAAAGAACGCTGACCTCGCCGTCAAACATAACGACCATGACACGGTCGTTCTCCTTTAATTGATTAATAAATTCGACCGCAGCCGATTGGATCTCGCCGATCTTAAACGTGCTCGAATAGCTCATGTCCAGCACGAGCGCGACCGTAAAGGGCTGCGCCTCATCCGAAAAAAATGCGATCTCCTGTTCGACATCGTTGTCAAAAACGGAAAAATCATCCTTCGTCAAACCGGTGATGAACTTACCTTTCCTATTAACCGCTTTGATAGTTGTAGTTACGATCTCGGTTTCGATCTTCAAAACGTCCGGGTCTTCCACCGCTGATATGTCATCTGCATTCTCCGGCGGCGTTTCCGCGGTTTGCGGGGGTCGGCGATTTGTTTTTTTATTGATAGAATCGACGGTCGGCGTTTGAGCAAACGTTGAAAATCCGGCGATTACGAACAGAAACGCGACCAACGGCAAAATTATTCTGTATTTTTTCATGATCTTTCAACAGTTCTAATGATCGTACGATGCGTTTATCACTTTCGAAAGATGCCAAAACGAAAAAAGGCGCGGAAACTCTCCGCGCCCGAAAAAGGATCAATAATTTTTAAGTATTATCTTCCAGCAAAACTGCTTGCGTTCTCGCCGACGATATAACTCGTTTTCGCGCGAACTACCAGATTCGGACGCATCACGCGAACGCGGATGCTTTTACGGTCCCCGGTTCGACCGATAGTACTCGGATAATAGCCGATCTGATACTGCTGACGAAGTTCTTCCGCGATCCCTGCAAAAGCCGAATCGAGATTATACGTCGTATTCGCCTCAAAATTTCGACCGCCGCTGTTTCTCGCCAGATCTTCTAAAAATCGTTTACCGGTCTCGTATTCGCCGCGCGTCGAGCCGGCAGGCACTCCGCCTCCGCCGCCGGTCGGATTCGTTCCACCGATCACAATGCCGCCCAAAATATCGCCGAGAATTCCCCCCCAACCGCCGCTGCTGCGACGTCGTCTCGGGTACGTCGGTTGATTTGATCCGCCGCCCGAATAGCTTTTGAACGTGTCATAGCGAATCGGGTAAAAAATGGCGTCGACTTCTTCGACTTCGCGGACCGCCGATTGATATGTCGCGCGTTTCGATGTGGTGTCAACGCCGTCGGTGAAAACAACGACCGCCTTTCGACCGTCGATGTAGCGCAATTCCCGGTTTACAACTTGATCGACCGCGTCGTAAAGACTCGTCCCGTCGCCAAATCGCGCCTGTTGAATCGCCCGTCTTAGCTGGTTTCTGTCGCTTGTCGCGCGGCTCAAAATGTTGACGCGTTCATCGAACGCAATAACCATCACCTTGTCGTCGCGGCGCAGCTGATTAACAAATGTTATCGCGGCGTTTTGAATTTCATCGATCTTATATTGGGTTGACGGGCTAACGTCGATCATCAAAATTACCGTAAATGGTGTTTCGACGCGTTGAAAAAACCCGACCTGCTGCTCGACATTATTCTCGAATATCTGAAAATCGCGCTGCTGAAGATTTGAGACGAACCGACCGTTCCGATCGAGCACCGTCACCGGCATCGTGACTAAGTTGGTCTCGATCTTGATGATCTCGTCGTCTTCAACCGGCGGCAGAACGATCGGCGGCGGCGGTTCTTCGTCGTCGTAAACCGACGTGCTGTTCTTGTCCACCAAAACAGGGGGCTTATTGCGATCATTTTGCTGCTGGGGCGCAGGATTTTGAATTATTCTCGGGCGTGTTTTTTTTGTGGTCTGTGAGAAAACCGAGATCCCGAATAGACTTGTAAAAATTAATGCGGCAACGATTCTCTTCATTTAAAATTCTCCGGGTTTGTTGACTGCGTAGTTTCGGGAAGAGACCGACGTTGAGATTAAGATTCGACAATTTTCGTTGCAAAAATTATTGGATTTGAATTGGACGATCGTTCAGAAATTCAACCGCCAATTCGTGAAATTTCCTTCGAACGGCGTTGATGTTTTCAAAAGGAAGAGCACGAGCGTGAGTCCGATTTGTAAAAAGTATAAAAATGCGTTCCGTTTCCGGCTCAATCCAAAGCGAAGTTCCGGTAAATCCTAAATGCCCGAAACTGTCTTTTGAAAGCGCAGCAGAAGCCGTAGATTCAGGCGTTTCGGCAAGTTGAAACGCGATCGAACGTGCTTCGTTAAATCCTTTTGTAAAGTTCGCGCGGAATAGTTGGCAGGTTTCCGATTTTAACAAAGTAGTTTGACCAGCCAAAAACTGCTGCGCGATCTTAAAGGTTTCTTCCGCTGTCGAAAACAGTCCGGCGTGTCCCGAAACGCCGTTCATAAAATTGGAGTTTGCATCATGAACTTCGCCCCAGATTTGATTAATGCGCCAACCGTAAATTGGAACGTCATAACCTAATTCATTCCACATTTTATAATCCCGTTGGTCGCGCATTTCAAGGTCAAAACCCAATTCAAGACAGGTTTGTCTTTCATAAAAATTTCCAAATTCTGAAGCGGCAATTTTCGGACGCAAAGTAAGCGAAGGATTAAATAATGTATTTTGCAGTTTTAAGTGTTCAAAAATATCTTTGCCAGCAATTTCGTCTAGAGCTATTCCGTAGATTTTCTCTATTACAAAACCTAAAAGAATAAAGTTCAAGTCGCTATAAACAACCGTCGAATTTATCTTATTCGCCAGCGGTTCGGAAGCAATAATATTTGGAATATTAGATTTTGAATTTGTGATTAAATAAAACGGTTTCCAATTAACAAATCCCGAAGTATGCGTCAAAAGATCTTCAATTGTGATTTCCCGCTTTTCTTCAGTATCAAATTCACTGAAAAATTTTGCGATCTTGTCATTTAGATTTATCTGTCCCGATTCGATCAGCTTCGCGCTCAATAAACCTGTCGCCAAAACTTTCGTCAAACTTGCCAGATCGTAGATCGTATCGACTCGTGCCTTTATCTTTTCAGGCTCAACGACCGCAAAACCGAGCGCATCTTGCAAAACGATTTCGCCCTTTTCCGCAACGAGATAAACGGCTGACGGAAAATCTTTCGCTTCGATTCGGTATTGTAAAAATTCGGAAATTTGCTCGCTTTTCATTTTATTCTTAAACACATAGGCACAAAGAAAACATAGAAAAATCCTAATGTGTTCTATGTGCCTATGTGTTTAAACTCTTCCTAAACATTCAAACGATTTCGATGGATTTCTATTTTTTCAAGAACTCCGAGTGCCAAACTCAAAGCGCGGCGACCGTCGTGTGCGTTGATCGGCGGTGCAGTGTCATTTATCACACAGTCTAAAAACGCCAAAAGTTCGGCTCTAAGAGGCTCAATATCTTCGACCTCAAGACGATTGATCGAAATTCCAAGAAGCGGATGCGCGGCTTCGGGATTTAGCGAAGTTAGCGACGCAAATTTCGTCCCGTAATCTAAAACAACGTAGGAATTCGTTTGGTAAAACCGTGTCTTTCTAATTTTTTCCGTGCCGATCCGTGAAGCAGTAATATTGGCGACCGCGCCGTTTTCAAATTCTATTCTTGCATTTGCCGCGTCAACTTTGTCGGAAATCACCGGAATTCCGACGGCGTGTATTGCAGAAACCTCAACCGTTTCGCCGACAAGCCATTGGACTGCGTCGAGGTCGTGGATCATAACGTCTAAAACAACATCAACATCCAATGAGCGATTCGGAAAAGGCGAAACTCTGTGAATTTCGAAATAAAGGGGTTTCGTTACGTGCGGACGCAGCGCTACCATCGCCGGATTGTAACGTTCGAGATGTCCGACCATCAGTTTCGCGCCGGTTTTCTGCGCCGAAGCGATCATAAGATCTGCCTCTTCCAGAGTTTTCGCAAAAGGTTTTTCGACCAGAACGTGAACGCCTTTTTCCAAAAACTCACAGGCGATTTCCGAATGAGTTTCCGTGGGTGTAACGATCGAAACGGCGTCGACTTTATCCAAAAGTTCGCGCCAATCGGTAAAATGTTCACAATTATTCTGTTCGGCAATTTTCCGCGCATTTTCTGGATTTAAGTCGCAAACTCCCACAAATTCGCCTTTTCCTTCCTCTGACAGCTCGGAAAAGTTTCGCGCGTGGTGCTGCCCGAGACTGCCGACGCCGATGACGGCAGTTCTTAATTTGCTGTCGTTCTTATTTTGCATAATTGAATCTCGAATTTATTTCAGCGATACTTTACATTTTCCGCCACCCTGAAGGAAATGACAAAGACCGGTAAATTTATTTGGATCACGTTTGCATTGCTCATCGTCGCCGTATATCTGTTCGGCTTGACGATTCCGCTTGTCGGTCCGGATGAACCGAGATATTCGCAGATCGCCCGCGAAATGTACGAACGCGGTGATTGGATAACGCCGAAACTCGGCGGTTTTGATTGGTTCGAAAAACCTGTACTGCTTTACTGGCTTCAGATCGCTTCTTATAAATTGTTCGGAGTCAACGAGTTCGCCGCCCGGTTCGGCTCGGCGCTATTCGGATTGGGAACGGTTGCAAGTGTCTGGCTTCTCGGGCGCTTCGGCTTAATTCAAAACGAAAAAGGCGATGAAAGATCTTCGACGGAATATGCAAACTGGCTGGCTTTGATTGCGGCGTCTTCGATCGGTTTAATCGCGTTTTCGCGCGGAGCAAGCTTTGACATCATCCTTACTTTTCCGATCACCGCCGCACTCGTCGCGTACTTCCTATTCGACCGCAGGTCTGCCTTTTCGGGGTGGACGCTCTATTTTCTGCTCTTTGTGTTTTATTTTTTCGTCGGCGTTGCGCTGCTTGCAAAAGGATTGGTCGGCGTGGTTTTCCCGTTTGCGATCGTTACCTTTTACCACGTCTTAAAATGGGAACTCGTTCCGAGCGCAAAATTTTGCTTTAGCCTGATCTGGGGAATTCCGCTTGCCTTGCTTGTCGCCGCGACATGGTACGTGCCGATGTATCAGCTAAACGGCTGGAAATTTATCGATGAATTTATCATTCAGCATCATTTCCAGCGATATACGTCGAACAAATACCAGCATCCCCAGCCGATATGGTTTTTCTGGGTCGTTCTGCCGCTGATGACAATCCCCTGGCTGCCGTTTTTTGCTGCGTCGGCTTGGAATTTCCTGAAAGTTCAAACTTCAAAGTTTCGCGTTCAAAGTGAGGAAAAAATATCACCGCTGGCGCTGTTCTGCTTTGCCTGGCTTCTTGTTCCGCTTGTTTTTTTCTCGCTTTCCGGATCGAAACTTCCCGGTTATATTCTGCCGGCGCTGCCTGCGGCTCTTGTTTTAACGGGAAATTATGTCTATAAATTTGTCCAGAGATCGAAACTCCGCGTTGTCGCCGTACAGGGACTTGCTTTCGGAACGTTTGCCGTCGTTGTAATTTTGCTGCAGGCTGTCGTACCCAATTTTGTTGCCGAAGACACGACGAAGTATTTGATGAAGACCGCCAACGAACGAGGATTCCGCGAGCAAAAATTGATCAATCTCCATACTGTCTCGCACAACGCGGAGTTTTACGCTCCCGGCAGGATCGTTCGCGCCGACGGCGGCAAGATCCGCAAATTTTTGGGTGATCTGGAAGTGCGCGATTATCTGAATCGAACTTCGGAAAAGTCTGTACTTGTACTTGTTCCGCTTGAATTTCTTGCGGAACTCGAAAATTCGCGTGATCTAAAGGTCGAAGTTCTCGACCGAAATTCCGAACTTGCGATCGCAGCAGCAGAGCCAAATTAATAAATTACCGTTTAGCAGCGCGCGTCAAACGATCCATCAATGCAGCGCCGATGCCCGTGTTTTCAACAGTTTCGCAATAGATCGTTTTTATCTTTTGCCGGTCGCACTCGCGGAAAAACTCGAAGATCTCGCGTGAATAATCTTGCGTAGTATCGCAGATCCTTTTTAATACAAAAGTCCCCGCAGGTTCCGTAATTCCGATGAAAGCCGCATTTTCTCCGCCAAAATTTTCGTTCGCGGAAACCAGCTTAACCGCTGCTGAGGGCGCATAATGTTTATGTTTTAAACCCGGACTTTTTGCCGGGTCTTTTAAAACCTCGCTCACAACCTCTGTTTCCGGAATAACTTCTCGAATTTGTTCGAAGGTTACCGAACCCAAACGGAGGATCGTCGGGACGGTTGAAGCGCAGTCGACAACCGTCGATTCAAGCCCGATCTCGGTCGCGTCGCCCTGCAAAATACAATCGATCCGACCCTGTAGATCTTCTGCAACAGCGCGCCACGTCGTCGGGCTCGGGCGTCCGGATAAATTTGCCGACGGCGCGGCGACCGGAGTTTCACAATTTTTCAAAAACTCACGGGCAAGATCATGCGACGGCATGCGAATTCCGATCGTTTCAAGACCGGCGGTCGCATTCATCGGAACGCGCTCGGTTTTCCGGCAAACAATGGTCAGCGGACCGGGAAAAAACGCCTCAACGAGCCGCCCGGCATCGCGGCTTATTTCCTTTGCCAAAAGCGGCAGCTGAGAGCGGTCAAATATGTGTGCTATCATCGGGTTATCCGCCGGACGGCGTTTTGCCGAAAATATCTTACTCACAGCTTTTTCATCGAAAATATTCGCGCCGAGTCCGTAAACGGTTTCGGTCGGAAATGCTACAAGCCCGCCGCGCTTAAGAATCTGTGCCGCCTCAGCGGCTGATCTCGTCAATATCGTGTCCATCAATTTTGCTAAACATTGTTGATAACAACAAAAACTAGTTGGCGTTATAGGCGATCTATGCTATCTTTAGAACGTCTTCTTCCACGAGCACAAACCAGCCTCAGACATCTCAGAAACAACCCGGAAGTTCAATAAAAGAGTTTATGGTAAACGCAACCGCCTCCCAAGCGGCGAAGTCAATAATGCTGATCGAGGATGATCGGATCGTTGCAAAACTGCTCCGGCATATGCTTGTTCAGCGCGGCTTTTCCGTCAACATTGCGTTAAACGGACGCCAGGCGATCGACAACCTCGACGTAAAAAGTCCGCCAAGCTTGATCTTGCTCGATATTATGCTTCCGTTCGCTGACGGATTTGAAGTTTTGACAAAGATCCGTTCGACACAAGGATGGGAAAAGATCCCGATAATCATGCTGACCTCGAAAACGCAGGAATTCAACGTCGTTCGCGCGTTCGAAGCGGGTGCCGACGATTACATCACAAAACCTTTCCAGCCCGGCGAATTGATGGTCAGAATAAATCGCTTTTTGCGATAAAGCCATGAAAAATTTAGTTTTAGCGATATTTTTTGCATTAGTTCTAACTTTTGCGGCGCAGATCGCTGCATTTTCGCAAACGGACGCCGATACAGCGCGGGAAGACAAAAAGACACAAGATTCGAGCCTGAACAGTTCGGAAAAATATGAAGCGCACGTTTATCTTTCGGTTGATTCGCTGTCGCGCGATCTCGGCACATGGAAGATCGGAACGGTATATTTCCAGCGAAAATTCGAAAATAAACAGATCGTTTGGGGTACGTACCGGATCAGCGACCGCAACGGAAACCGCGACCAGGAATTTGTCGGCGGAATTTACAAACCGTTCCGTAACAAAACTGCGATCACCGCCGAAGCAATGTACAGCCCGTCGCATAAATACGTGGGAAAATTTTCCGTTATGGGAGAAGCCGAAAAGGTATTGTCCAAAGGATATGTCGTTCACGGCGGCGCACGGTTTACGAAATATGACTCGGTCAATGCGATCACGGGCTACGGATTGGTTGAAAAATACTGGGGTGCGAACCGGGCTGCTTATACGATGTACATCACAAATTTGAGCAATGCGGGAACGGCACCGACTCATCGTTTTCAATATAACCGGTACTATGGTGAGCGCGTAAACGCTCTCGGCGCTGCATTTACGTTTGGAAAAGAGCATGAAAACCTCGGACCTCGGCTCGGAATTCTCCGCAGCCAAACGTGGAGCCTTAGCCTTTCGGCGCGGCATTGGGTTACTCAAAAATTCGGGATCAGTCTCGACGGCACTCTGCATCGTCAGGGCGACATCTATTACCGCCGCGGGATGACCGTGGGAGCGCGCTATCGCTTTTAATTTAACAGTTACGCTTGCATGGTGGACCGGTTTGCTGTTCACCTTTTTGAGCATTTTCTGCATCGGTACAATGTTTTGCCTTCGCGGAAGGTCGCTCTATTTAAAAATGCAGAGCGAGCGCGCAAGTGAGAAATGGCTCGAAGCTTTGAACCGAGTTACTTTTGATCCGCCGGAAAAAGTCCGCTCGCAGGGGCAGAAAGCGCATAAACTGACCCAAAACGAGAAAAAGAATCTTCTTTTCTCACTTAATGAACACGGCAGGTTCGATCCTGTCGAACCGCTTCCCGAACACGAACTTCCCGATTTCCTTTTCCTCTGGAATTATCTGCACGAATCGCTGCGCGGGTCTTCCAAAGACAATCTCAATTCGCTTGCCTCGATCCTTGACATCGATAAGAACGCGGCAAAAATGCTCGACAGCTTTTCGGTCAAAAGACAGATCCTCGCGATCAACACGCTTGGAAATCTTCACGATCAGCGTTCTTATGACAAGATCGAAAAACTTGCGTTCAGCAACGATCCGATCGTTTCAATTTGGGCTTGGCGCGCTCTTTTTCGAATCGATTTCGATCAAACGCTTGAAAAACACTTGCGCCTGATCGCGGTTCGGGAAGATTGGTCGCCGACATTTGTTGTAAAAGTTCTGCTCGAACTCGACAAAGACCTCATTTCCGAACCGCTGGTTGAAGTTGTAAGAAAAGCTTACGACCAAAAGATCGGCGAGCGACCGCTCTCCCGCGTGATCTCATATTTAACTATCATCCATGTCAGTTCCTTCGCGTCGCTGATCCATAAAATTTTGCTGGAAAGCGATGAAACGGAAGTAATAATTGCCTGTTTGCGGATAGTAAATTCGGGCGAATCGCTTCCGCGAATCAGAGAACTGCTCAGATCCGAGCGTTGGGAGATTCGGCTTCAGGTCGTTCAAACGCTCGGTCGGCTCGGTCATGCGGAAGACATTAAACGCATAATCTCCGCTTTGAACGATCTCGATTGGTGGGTGCGTTACAGGTCTGCTATGGCGCTGATGTCGATGCCTTCGATCGGTGAAAGCGAGATCGAAAAACTGTCAAAAACGCTGCCGAATGAATTTGCCCGCGACATTCTGCAGCAGGTTTTAGCCGAAAAACGGCTGTTATGTTATACGAGACCATCGTCTTTAATTTTGTCCAGGTAGTTCAGTGGTTCTTCCTGGTTTATTTCATTGCCTTGAACGGAATTTATCTTGTTTTAACGATAATTTCGCTCGGGGTTTTGCCGCGTTTTATCGAACGGCAATCGATTCACGATTTTCCGCTGATCGAAACCGGATTCGAACCCCCAATTTCACTGGTTGTTACAGCTTACAACGAAGAAGCCGTTATAGTTCCGACGATTCACGCGCTGCTCCAGCTCGAATATCCGGAATATGAGATCATTATCGTCAACGACGGCTCAAAAGATCGTTCGATGGAGATTCTGACCGAGGAGTTTGACCTTGCGGTCTTGCCCGTTGCGTTTCGCCAGAGGATCGAGCATAAGCCGGTAAAACAAATCTATCAATCGCGAATTCATCCAAATCTTCGCGTTATCGACAAGGAGAACGGCGGCTGCAAAGCCGATGCTTCTAACGCCGGAATCAACGGGGCGAAGTTCGGTCTATTTATGCCGCTTGATGCCGATACGATCCTTGAAAGGAACTGTTTGAAATTGATGGTTCAGCCGTTTTTGCTCAACCCGGACACGGTCGGCGTCGGCGGAAACGTGAGAATTTTGAACGGCTGTGAGGTCGAAGACGGTCAGCTTACACGCGTGGGGCTGCCGAAAAACTGGCTTGCGATGTTTCAGGTTTTGGAATATACGCGCGCCTTTTTAAGCGGACGTGTCGGCTGGAATTACTTCAACGCGCTGCCGCTTATCTCGGGCGCGTTCGGGCTATTCAAAAAAGAAGCCGTCATCGAGGTCGGCGGATACAGCCATAAATCGCTCGGTGAAGACATGGATCTGGTCCTGCGCCTTCACCGCCATTACAGGCTCAATCAAAAACCTTATCGGTTAGATTTCGTCGTCGATCCCGTTTGCTGGACCGAAGCGCCGGAAACGCTGAGCGTTTTGAAAAAACAGCGTGTCCGGTGGCAGCGCGGGCTTTTCGATTGTCTCTGGGAAAATCGGCGTCTGATGTTTCATCCAAAAGGCGGACCGGTCGGCTGGACGTCGTTCCCGTTTTTGCTTTTCCTTGAAGGAATCAGTCCGGTGATCGAGGTCGCCGGGCATTTATTCTTCCTGATCTGCTATTTTCTCGGTCTGATCAGCGGCGAAGGCGCGCTCGCATTTATGCTGCTTTCATTCGGCACGGGATTTCTGCTTTCCGTCTCATCAATTTTTCTCGAAGAAATTACTTTTCGAACATATCGCCGGCGTAAAGACCTGATCAAGCTTATTTTCGGTGCGTTTATCGAGAATTTCGGTTACCGGCAAATGATGTCTTTCTGGCGTCTGGAAGGAATTGTTAAATGGGTCTTAAAAACAGATGCGAGCTGGGGCACGATGACGCGAAACGCTTCGTGGTCGGCGCCGGCGCCTTCGCGACCGGCAATTCCGCCGGGGCTTGAACCGCGTTCGGGAAAAGAGAATGCGGTTGCGGAACGCGAGAACGAGTTTATCGCCTGAAGGCGATACTCTGACGGGTGCTTTAATCGAGGTATTGATTGCCGGCTTCTTTCAGGTTTTTCTTCAAAACGATAAACTTGTTTTATGTCGCTTGCGGAAAAGCTCAAAAATTTACCTGTCGGCTGCGGTGTTTACATTCATAAGAACAAAGCCGGCAAGATAATTTACATCGGAAAGGCGAAAAATCTTCGCAACCGCGTGCGCCATTATTTTCAATCGTCGCGCAACATGGACGGCAAAACGCGGAGGCTCGTTTCGCAGATCGACGATTTCGAATTTATCGTCGTCGACACCGAAGCCGAAGCGCTCGTGCTCGAATCGAACCTGATAAAAAAGCACAAGCCGCGTTACAACGTTTTTTTAAAAGACGACAAGCAATATCCGCATATCAAGATCACGAACGAAGAATATCCGAAGATCGTCATAACACGGAAAATACTGCGCGACGGCGCTAAATATCACGGTCCGTTCCTGCCCGCTGCGCTTGCCCGGCGGACGATCGATCTGGTCAACCGGACGTTTCAGCTTCGCACCTGCAGCATTGAGATCGACGGAAAACTTCCGCGACCGTGTCTTGAATATCATTTGAAAAGATGTCTCGCGCCATGCGTTCGCGAACTCTGCAAACCGGAGGAATATCGCGAAGCGGTCGAAGACGTAAAACTTCTTCTCGACGGAAAGAACGATCAGCTCGCCGGCGATCTTGAAAAGCGAATGTGGCATTTTGCCGAAAACCACAACTACGAACTCGCTGCAAAATATCGCGATCTTCGCAAGACTGTTCTCGCGCTCGACGAACGGCAGAAAATGGCGACTTCGCCCGACCGCGATGTCGATATGTTCGGATATTACCGCGAAGGCGCGCGGCTCGCGCTGCAGCTTTTTACAATGCGCGAAGGCAAGATCGTCGGGCGGCGCGAATTTTTCTGGGAAGATCTATCCGAAGAAGTCTTCGATCAGTCCGAATTTTTAGGCGAAGTTCTCGCGCAGTATTATTCGACCGATTATGTTCCGCTCGAAATTCACGTCCCGCACGATTTCGACGACCGGAAAACGCTTGAACAAATTTTGACCGAACGCCGCGGTCGCCGCGTCTTAATTCATGAACCGAAACGCGGACAGAAAGCCGAAATGATCGCGCTTGTCGAAACAAACGCCAAGATCGCCTTCGAACAGCGTTTCCGCGTACTGAAATCCGACACGAAAAAGATGCTCGGCGAATTGCAGGAAATTCTTGAACTTCCCTATTTTCCGGAACGCATCGAAAGTTTCGACATTTCGAATATTCAAGGTGCGGAAAACGTCGCGGGAATCGTCCATTTCGAAAACGGCAAACCGAATCGCGCCGAATATCGCCGTTATAAGATCAAAACCGTCGAAGGCGCGGACGATTTCGCATCGATGCACGAAGCGGTTTTCCGACGTTACCGGCGGCAGCTTGAGGAAGAAAAACCGCTTCCCGACCTGGTTTTCATTGACGGCGGAAAAGGTCAGATCTCTGCCGCCGCCGCGGCAATGCAGAAACTCGATCTGGAGATGATCCCGATCGTCGGGCTCGTTAAACCGCCGCGAAGACATAACGAGATCTCGCATCTTTTGAAATTCGGTAACGAATCGCATCCGGTCGAGTTCGATCCGAAAAGTCCTGTCTTTCGTCTTGTTCAGCAGATCCGCGACGAAACGCACCGCGTCGCCGTTTCATATCACCGCAAACGACGCGAAATGCGCGACTTTACAAGCGAACTGACCGCCATTCCGGGAGTCGGCGAAAAGCGAAAAATGAAGTTATTAAGAAATTTAGGATCGATAGAAAGGATCGCGCAGGCGACGGTAGACGAACTTTCCCCGTTCGTCGGAAAAAAAGCTGCTATAGATATTGTCGAACATTTCGATAGACAAAGAAAATTGGCTGGCGCTGCCGGAAAAAATTCCGATTCATCCGCGCCCAACAATAAACGAAATTAAACAATCGCACTTAATTCGCGGCGTTTTGATCAGCGAATTGGTACTCGAAAATAGATTATGACACTTGAATACCGCTATAAACTTTCAAACTCAAAAAACGATGAAAAATCGCCGCTCTTACTGCTTCTTCACGGTCTCGGTGCCGATGAGAACGATCTTTTCGGGCTCGTTCCGTATCTCGATGATAGATTTTTTATCGCCAGCGCACGCGCGCCGTATAATTTGCCTTATGGCGGTTTCGGCTGGTTCGAATTGATCATCGGTCCCGACGACATCGGCGTCAACATCAAACAATTTGAACAAAGCCGGTTGAAGATCCTGCAGTTTATTGACGAGATCGTGGAAGAACATGACCTCGATAAAAACCGTGTTTTCCTCTGCGGATTCAGCCAGGGCGCAATGATGAGCATGAGCGCTCTTTTTTCCGAACCTCAAAAATTCGCCGGCGTCGTCGCAATGAGCGGTCGCGCAATGCCCGAAATGCTGCCTGAAAATAAAGATCCGGACGCGCTGAAAGATTTTCCGATCTTTGTAACGCACGGAATTAACGATCCGCTTCTTCCGATAGAAAACGGTCGCGCAACGAAGGAACTGCTCGAAAATCTTCCAGTGGACTTAAAATATCGAGAATATCCGATGGCGCACGAGATCTCGCCGGAAAGTTTGTCCGATGTCCGCGAATGGCTAACGCAAAAGTTGACCGAATCCGGCAAAGGTTCATAAAAGCTTGTAAATAAAAAAGTTTGGCTTTTCGCGGGCGAATAGCATATACTCAGTTTTGCCACATCGTCGGAGTGTTTTTTTTCAGAAACACGAAAATCTACTACACTCTTTGGAGAAATTTTATTCTAGTATTTTGCAACACTAGAATCGGATTCTCCTTGTTTTTTTCCGCCGGAAAGCAGCTTTTCAGCCATTTTCATCTTTTCGGATTCGCCCAGTAAAATTATCAGATCGTCTTCCCGAAAGCGGTAATCCGCGCCCGGATTTATTTCCGTTTTGCCGTCCCGAAGAACCGCGATGATCGTAACCTCGGTCTTTCCGCGCAGATCGAGCTCGGCAAGGCTCTTGCCGATCGCCGCAAAATTTCCTTTTAAGCGAAACGTTTCGGTGGTTGCCGCATGAAGCGCCGAATTTAGATTGGACATTTTAATGCCGGGCGATTGTCCCTGAGAACGGAGCATCATATACGCCTGCCCGCGGATCTTTTCGGTTTGATCTTCGATGACCTTGCGCGCCACGCCGTAGCGCTCCAGAACTCTCGAAAAGATCTCGATGCTCGTTTCAAATTCTTCGGGAATTACATCATCCGCGCCAAGTTCAAGAAGTTCTGTAATTTCGGTAATGTAGCGCGTTCGAACAATTATAAAAATGTCCGTGTTCAGCTGGCGCGCATTCATCACGACGCGTCGCGCCGCCTGCGGATCGGAAATGGCGACAACGATCGCCGATGCCTGTTCGATCCCGGCGTGTTTCAAAACTTCACGCCGCGTTGCATCGCCGAAATTGATCTTTTCGCCTTTATCTTTAATTCGCCTGACGACCTCGGCGTTTAGTTCGAGGATCGTGTACGGCACCAGAACTGCGCGCAAAACCCGTGAAAGGTTTTTTCCGTTCAATCCGTAGCCGCAGATGATGACATGATTGTTCAATCCGCCGCTCGATGTAACGTGGATATCTTCTTCACGCGACGTTTCGGCGTCCGAATCGTCTCCGTCGCTTAAAACCGATTGAACGAAATAGCCAAATTTCGGCGCCGCCGAGATAAGGAATGGTGTCGCGATCATTGAAATGATCGACGCGGCAAGAAAACTCTGATAATCGGAATCGGGCAGCATTCCTTCGCCTCGTCCGACCTTTGCCAGTACGAAGGAAAATTCACCGATCTGCGCGAGCCCGAGTGCCGTCATCGCGGCAACGCGCTGCGGATATCCGAGAATTCTGACGACTGCCCAAACGATGATCAATTTGCCGATGAACATTAACCCGACCCAAAGCAGCACGGTCGGAAAATTTGCGATCAGCGCGCCGAGCGACAGAAGCAGACCGATCGAAACGAAAAAGATACTGTTAAATACATCGCGAAACGGCAAGATCTCGGCGGTGATTTGATGACTGTAATCGGAATCTGCAAGCACCATTCCGGCAATGAATGCACCGAGCGCAAGCGACAAGCCAAACTGCGATGTAACCCACGCCGTTCCTAAACTTAAAAGAACAACCGTCAGGAGGAAAACTTCCGGACTTCGAAGACTGGTTACATGTTTCAGCAGAACCGGAACGAAAAACCACGCGCCGATAATTATCACAACGAGCGCCGCGAGCGATGTTCCCAGAGATAGCAGAACTTCGGAAGGAGACGTCGCGTTCTTTCCGCCGAGTATCGGAACCAGCAGCATCATCAAAACGATTGAAATATCTTGAAAAAGCAAGATTCCGACGCCGGCGCGACCGTGCGGTGCGCCGATCTCGTTTCGGTCGGCGTAGGTTTTCAATACGATCGCCGTACTCGAAAGCGCGATCAAAAAGCCGAAAAATATCGCCTGGTTCAAACTTCGCCCGAATAGACTGACGACAACGGCAGTCGCAGCGATCGTCAAACCGACCTGCAGACCGCCGCCTATCAAAACAAGTCTCCGCATTTCGCGAAGTCGCCTCAAAGAAAATTCCAATCCGATGGTGAACAGCAGCAAAACAACGCCGATCTCAGCCAGGATCTCGATCGCTTCCAGTTCTTCGATCAATCCTAATCCGTACGGTCCGATCATAATGCCCGTGATCATAAACCCGACCAGCAGCGGCAATTTTGCACGAATACACAAAAAAGCGACCGGCACAGAAACCAGAAAAATTATTAAAAGATCGGCAAATAAAACGGGTGTGTGCAATTTTGTTCTCCTATTGTTTTAGCGCATTGTTAAAAGCGGATGCACCTTAAACGCGTCAAGGATCTTTTTCTAACTGCCTAAATCCTCGACCAATATTCAATTTGGTGATCAAATATTTTCAGGAGAATTCCGGCGGGGGTCGGCTGCCCTTTGAACCCGTCAAAAACAGCGAACGGAAAGGAATTTTTCGATCGTGTCCGGCTGCCGAAAAAATCGGAACGGTAAAACGTCGAACAGCATCCGGAAAACGCATCGTGCCGGAAGAATAAAATTTCCGGAGATCGACGCGCCCGGCTTCTGTCTTATGTTTTGGCTGAACGCTTTCGAACCGAAGAACATTGTGCCGATACGGAATCTTGCTGGTTTCTTTCAGCTGTGACGCAGAATATCCGCGCAATTCACCGCCCGGAAACGGCAGCAGCCGAACGCTTTCGCCGCAGGAAAATAGTAATCCCGCGAGAACATTTAATAAGATAATTGCCGCAAAACGCTTTTTCATCAGGCTTTTTATTGAGTCCTAATCATATTCTATAGCGGTTTTAATTGACAACAACTATTTGTCCATAGTTCAAACGATAAATGCCCCGCGAGAACCAGGCGGTCGCACGGGGCAATTCAAAAACGATAAAAGACATTTCGATCAATTGATCTTCTTCGCCGGCATTTTTCGTCCGCCTTGATCGAGTATCAAACTCGTAACCTTCCCGCTTTCGTCTCTGACAAACGTAATGTTCGCCCGAACCTGCGGAACGTTGAAAAGCGTTTCGGTTACGGGAACGATCTCGATCTTCGATTGACCGGTCGCCTGCGTCATAATCTTTTCGCCTTCGATAGTTACCGTAAGAATAAAATTCGGCGCGAGTTCATATTGACCTGCGTATTCCGTCAATATTTTAGGATCGATCTTGAATTCCTTTCCTTCTATCTCGCGCACCGCCTGAATTCCCGTCGCGCTGTCCGGTTTTATCTCAAGGCTCTTTTTGTAATTTTCAAGCGCGAGCTTTTTATCGCCGGCTTTCAAATAAGCTTCGCCGAGACTGTCGTAAACGTTGAACGACGCCGGGAAAAGTTCGACATTAAACTTAAATATCTCTATCGCATCTGCCGTCTTGTCTTTTCCAAGCAGCGCGTACCCGAGCGAATTTACCTCGCTTTCCGAAAAATCGTAATCGTTCGGCTTTTCCGTTTTCAGACGTTTATATTCCGCGATCGCAGCCGACGCGCCTTTCTGCATTGCGACCGGTGTCAGCGTTTGGGCGATCGAACGTTTCGGCATTTCATAAGGCTGACCGTTCAAAATAGCGCTGATCGACTTTGTGATCGCTCCGTGAAAGCGACCCATCCCGACATTGTCGAGCAAAACCACGAGATTCTTTTTCTCCGGATAGCGGGTAAAAAGCGAATTAAACCCGTTAATGCCGCCGCCGTGCTGGATGACTTT
Source organism: Pyrinomonadaceae bacterium (assembly GCA_026129865.1). GTDB lineage: Bacteria > Acidobacteriota > Blastocatellia > Pyrinomonadales > Pyrinomonadaceae > JAHCHG01. The sequence continues at coordinate 195,243 of JAHCHG010000006.1, read as the reverse complement.
CAGCTTCAATCCGTCCTTTCCGTGCTGTTCGTCTTCCATGAACAGACCATATCCGTAACCTTCGAGCCCCGGCGTGAACATTTTCGCCTTGCTCTCCGCCGACAGTATCTTGTCTTCGTAAAGCGCCTGATCCCATTTATAAAGATCTTCTACGGTCGAGTACATCGAACCCGCCGCATATGGCAGCGACATATCCAAATAAGGCGCATTCTCATAACCGTCCGACGTTTTTTGATAACCTGCCGCGCGATGTTTAATGATCGTTCCGTGAACGTCGTAACCCGTATTCGTCATTCCCAGCGGGTCAAGAATTTTCTCTTTCAGCACCTGCGCATAAGGTTTTCCCGAGATCTTTTCAATGATCGCGCCGAGTATAAAATAAGCCGAGTTGTTGTAAGCAAACTTCGTCCCCGGTTCAAATTCCAGATCGCCGCTTGAAAATTTCTTGACGAAATCCGCCGGTGAATAAGGATCGCGGCTGTCTTCTCTAAAAAACTTCGCGTTCGTATAACTCGGAATTCCCGACGTGTGATTCAGCAGCTGGTGTATCGTTACCCGGTCGCCCGTATCCTTTCGATAATCCGGCAGATAATCGGTCAGCTTGCCGTCGAGCTTTATCTTGCCCTCTTCGACCATCTGCAAAATAAGAGCCGCCGTAAACTGTTTCGTCACCGACCCGATCCTAAACTTCGTGTCCGTCTGAACGGGAATGTCCCATTCCATATTCGCCTTGCCGTAACCTTTTTTCAGAATGACCTTACCGTTCTCCGCCACCAGCGCCGCACCGTTAAACTGCCCGTAATCGTGATAAGTCTTCAAAAGCTCATCGATCTTCTGAACCTTGTCCTGCGCAACCGCCGCAGACGCCGCCATCAGCGAAATAAACAAAAATCCGAGTATTTTTCTTGTTCTCATAATTTCCATATTTTTTTAATCGATTTGTATGTGTATCTGCAATTACAACGCAGAAATTACAGATTTAGTTCGGCAATACACGGATTGCACGCTATATCCAATGAATTTTCCAACTGAAAACCGAGCCATTTCAAAATGCCCCGCAGCGACAAAAGTCAATAGCCCGCCGATTCATCGCCGGGAATGATCGAATAATTGATGTTGTCGCTGAAAGCGACACACATCCTAGCCTATGGTGAAGGCGTTTCGCCGGAACCATAGGTTCGACGATCAATTAATTCCCAGTCGCTGAAAGCGACACGCATACTAGCCTATGGTGAAGGTGTTTCGCCGGAACCATAGGTTCGACGATCATTTAATTCCCAGTCGCTGAAAGCGACACGCATACTAGCCTATGGTGCAGGCGTTTCGTCGGAACCATAGGTCCCACGATCATTTACCGTCCCGTCGCTGAAAGCGACAAACATATTAGCCTATGGTGAAGGCGTTTCGCCGAAACCATAAGTCCGACAATCATTAAGATCCGGTCGCTGAAGGCGACCAACAAAACATTTACATTGTTCGTCGCTTTCAGCGACGGCAGCTTTTTTTCTCATTACCTAGCGATTCTCGCTAGGCTAATATGTTTGTCGCCTTTGGCGACATAATGCATTGAATTAACGGAATTCGATCAAACCCGTTCGCGGACATATTTTGAACTTCGATACATGCCGAACAGTGTCCGCAAAACTATATTATTGTCTACGCTTGAGACTCAGCAGACGAACGTCACAATCCGGTCGCCAAAGGCGACACACATATTAGCCTATGGTGAAGGCGTTTCGCCGAAACCATAGGTCCGGCGATCATCAGAATCCGGTCGCTGAAGGCGACCAACAAAACATTTGCATTGTTCGTCGCTTACAGCGACGGCGGCTTGTTTTCACTTTACCTAGCGATTCTCGCTAGGCTAATATGTTTGTCGCCTTTGGCGACTCGATGCATTGTGTTAACGGATCTCTTTCGAACCCATTTGCGGACATATTCGTACTTCGATAGATGCCAAACATTGTTCGCAAAACTATATGTTTGTCGCCTTTGGCGACTTGATGCATTGTGTTAACGAACTTCAATCGAGCCAGTTCGCGGACAAATTTTGAGCTTCGATACTTGCCGAACATCGTCCGCAAATTTAATTGAATATTTCATAAGAACTTTTGAAAAATTAGATCTCATTAACTTTCAACGCTTATGCCTCAATCAATTTCCAGGATTTTTGTCCATATTGTTTTCTCTACAAAAAACCGTGCAAAACTGATCGCTCCTGAAATTGAAAAAGGTCTTTTTGGGTACATTCATGGAGTCGCCGCAAACAACAACGCTCATCTTATTATTGCGAACGGAGCAGCGGATCATATTCACCTGTTGATCTCTCTGCCGAAGAAGATCGATATTCCGGAGCTTATCGGCGACATCAAGCGCGCGAGTTCCCGCTGGATCAAATCTCAAAACATTAATCCCAAAAATTTTTACTGGCAGCGGGGATACGGCGCATTCTCGGTCGGGCAAACCGAGATCGAGGTTGTAGAAAACTATATTGCCAGCCAGAAAGAACATCATAAAGATAAAGACTTCAAGGAAGAATATCGATCATTTTTGACAAAATATTCGATCGATTTTGACGAGCGGTATGTATGGGATTGAGCCGTCGGCGACAGATCGGTGCAGTAGTTATCAAGCGGATCTCTGTTAGAAACCAGCTTCGGGTCTGACGAAGTTCCAATGCCTTTCCGATAAACTCGTGATCTTTCTTTTCGATAACTAGAGTTTTCACGGCGCTTGCGCCTTTTAAGTAGGGGCGCAATAAATGCGAAAACGCTTATTTAGGCACTCAAGTTCGATCATCATTTACTTTCATTTTCCGGCGCGGATGACGTGTGCGAAGTGGTTTGTTGATGCATAGAGTTTAGCGCGAAAGCGATTTTTCGCGCTAAACAGAACGGTTTCACCGAACTAATCGACAACTTGAGAGCGAAATTTATACCCCAAAACCGCTTTTCCCGCGCTCGAGATATAGGCGGCGTAGAAAATGACGGTAAGAGTAACGATGACGGTCAGCATCGAGGTCGGAAAGTAGAAATCAGAGCCGTTAAAAGTTACCGGATATAAATAAGTCAAAATAAAGAAAAACCAGAAAGCGATCAGCCCGAGCAAACCGTAACGGTACAAGGCGATCACCATACAAACGGAATTTATCAGAGCTGAAACAGTCAGGAGCCAGTGAACCGTGATCGCAAAAAATAAAAATTGAATGAAGAAAAACACAAATCCGACAAGCAAAATACCGATAAACTTATTACCGGTAAGACGATAAAGTAAGTACGCCAAAAACAGCATTGCAAAACTTTGAAAGATTTGGCTGACCAACTGAAAGAGCAAACTTGCGGTCAGGGCTCCCGCTCCGTTTATTCCTTCCAGGGCAAAAGCGTCCGTTACCAGATCAAAATTACCGTTGTAAACCTGAACCAGAAGCAGTCCGGCAGATATTCCTATCGTGTGTCCCAAACCAAGCAGCCCGCCGATTAAAACATCACGTCCGACCATCGGATCGCGAAAATCACCCGCCATAATTCGCGACCAGGAAATGAGCACTTCCGACCACGAACGGCGGATAAACGGCTCGAGCGCAATATATAAAAGACCGATTGAGATCGCTAAGATCACAGCGAAGCTTACTGCTTCATAAACTATCGACAATTCACCCCAGATCGTCGGGACGTGGTCGGCAGAAATAAGTTGGCTTGAGAAAGCGACGGCGAATAGGAACATTGACAGTTTCAAACCGCCGCGCAGATCGCCGCGTCCGGCTTTCAGGTTTCGATAGGCAAAAAATATCGAACCGATAATGGCGATAAAAACCCACAGAATAATGATGACGGTACCGTATTTTCTCGATGCGGTTTGCCCGCCCGCGGTTTCGCGCGATTCCAGATCCCACGGAGCAAAAACCTTGAAATAGACAGGTTTACCATTAAATTCGGCGGCTTCGATCCGAATCGGAATATCTTGAAAATCCGCCAAACCTCCGGTCCAGGTTCTTCTTCTGTCGGCAAAAACTGGTGGAATGGTGTTTGATTCTATTTCTTCGAATTTCGCCAGGTCCAACCCCGCCTCCGTAAAAACATCTTCCCAGTGCACGTCCGCAGAATCTCGTCGCAATGTTTCATTTTCCGGAACTGTGACGAACTCGAGTACGCGTCCGCGAGTATCGAGTTTGACATTTGCCATTCCGGGACGCGTTAACGGGGGTTCACTTTCCGAAACTTTAATACTATCGACAGGTTCAAGGTAATCCGGGGATTGGCGATATAAAAAATAGATGTTATAAGGCTGCCCGGCGCGGATCATTTCGCGGTAAGAATGCCCGAATTTACTGTCTCCGAACACCAACGAATCGTGAACTTTTAGGAACGAATTATCCTGGACGAATTCATATTCAGTATCAACAGGAGTTTCGCCGTAACCAAATTTTTGAATTATTTGCTTCGACCTGTCCGCAAGCACTTCCGGCGGCTTTTCAAATGGCGTAAGACTAAAAGCTTTATATGTCTGTCCAAATAGCAACGCTCCAAAGTAAAGAACAGAGAAAGCAGCGGCAAAACCCAATGCTGCAACCGGCGTCAACGCTCCCTTTTTCGGCGCGGCGGCGACCATTTCCGGCGAAGGTGTTTCACCCGCGGCGATCGCGGCTTCCAAAGGATTTCCTCCCGGAAGCGAAAGCGCGACCTGGAGCGCCGATGCGGGACGGTCGTCAGGTTTTTTTTCAAGGCAGCGGTTGATCGTTTTTTCAACGATTGGGTCGATGTTTTCGACTATTCTTGAAGGGTTTTCCGGCGTCGTCGTTCGTTGCTTTTCGATCAATTCATCGAACGAATCCGCCTCGACCGCCTGTTTGCCGGTAAAGATCTCGTATAAAAGCAGCCCGAGCGAGTAAAGGTCGCTTCGTGTCGTAACATCGCGACCGGCGATCTGTTCCGGCGACATATACGCGGGCGTTCCCACGCGGGCTTCGTCCTTGGAAATGTCGGCTTCAATGCCGGCAATCCCGAAATCGGTAATTCGCGCCTTGCCGTTTGAATCGATGATAATGTTCGCGGGCTTCAGATCGCGGTGAAGAATGCCCGATTCATGGATGGCGTGAAGACCGAAACAGATCTGCCGCGAAATTTCCGCCGCCTTGTCGGACGGCAGACGCCCGATCCTTCTTAGCAGCTGCGAAAGATCGTCGCCGTCGATAAATTCCATCGAAAGAAAATGTCGTCCGTCGATCTCGCCGATGTCGAAAACCTTGCAGACATTTGCATGAGAAACCTGCCGCGCCGTTTTTACTTCGCCGATAAATCTTCGTAATGCTTCGGCGTTTTTCGCCAATTTTTCCGGAAGAAATTTCAGCGCGACCGTTTGATCGAGCTTTATGTCTTCCGCCTTGTAAACCTCGCCCATTCCGCCTTTTCCCAAAAGACCGATGATGCGATACCGTTCGTCTAGAACAGTTCCGGCAACAAAATTTCCGTTTTTTATATCGCCCGTCGTGTTTCCTAGAGCTTTTGTTTTATTTTCGTCAAATAGACTTAAAGCCTCCGCGACGGCGTGACCTTCGAGAAAAGAGTCGGCAGATTCGAACGAATGAAGAAGTTTTTCGACGCTGCGTTTAAGTTCGGCGTCACCGGCGCAGGCATTTTCCAGAAAACGTCCGCGTTTGTCGGCAGAAACGTCCTTTGCCGCTTCGAAAAAAGCTTTAATTTGTTGCCATTTTTCCGGTGTCATTGTTGTTCCCGACAGAATTTTCGTCGTATCTGTTTTGTCAAAACGGTCTTCACCAGTTGTTTCGTCGAGCTCGCGGGAAAATGAGAAACCGCAGACTTCGCACAGACCGGCGCGAACGGTCGATTCTTTCAAACATTGCGGACATTCGATCATCGGAAAAAGATTATTTAGACGATTTACCCGTCATAATAATGCTTTTTCCGATTTTTATTAAATTTCGTGCGTTTTCATTCGCTAATTTACCGTTCTTCCCACCACGAGTTCGCCTTGTTTAATGACCGGCGTGTTTTGCAGAACGGCAATTTTCCAGTTTCCATTGGTTTTTTGAAAAACCAGAAGCGGCAGCGCCGTCGGTACATTTTCCAACGCTTTTCCGTCGCGATAGATATTGCTCTTTGTCTGAACCGCCGCGACATCGTCGGTCATAAATCGGATCTTGACGATCTCTGCTTCCATTCGCGTGTCTTTGTAGATAGTGTCGAAGATCGCCTGATGACCTTTGATGTTCTCTTCGCGCCCCGACATCCGAATTCCGTTCCAAACCGTGTAATCGACGTCATCGTAAAAATTGTCGGCAAAACTTTTTGCATCGCCCGCTGCCCATGCGTCCATTAAGTTCCCGACCACTTTTTTGATCGCTTTTTCGTCTTCCGCGCGTCCGTTCTGAGCTTGTGCCGAGGCTGTAAAAACAAACAGCGTCATAATTGCTAATAAAATTGATATTGATCTCTTCATATAATTTCTCCTGGATTCGATTTGATTTTGAGGCGGCTTCATTGGACGTTTTCGCCCACGACCGTTGTCTCACTTATAAAGGCGTCATTTGAGAACAAAACCGCTCATTTATTTTTTTGACTAAAATTCGGTACGCGAATATCCTTTTAACCAAAATGCGGGAACAGATGAAACCGGCGAACATTACAGCACTTTTGCATCAATGGAAAAACGGCAGACAGGAAGCGTTCGATGAGCTTTTTCCTTTCGTTTACAACGAACTCCGCCGCCGCGCGTCCGCATATTTGCGGAGCGAGCGCGGCGGGCACACGCTGCAAACGACCGCGCTGGTTCATGAGGCTTATCTAAAGCTTTCCGGCAAGAGCGAGGTTGAATTCGAAGATCGCGATCATTTTTTCGCCATTGCGGCGACGGCTATGCGGAGAATTCTTGTCGATCACGCGCGTTCCAAAAAGCGCGAAAAACGCGGAGGTTCTGAAAATTCGGTCTCGCTTGACGATGCTGCCGGTGCCGCCGCGGCGGAACGTTCCATCGATCTAATAGCACTTGATGACGCACTTACGAGACTTTCATCGTTTGACCAACGCCAGGCTGCGGTCGTCGAGATGAAATATTTCGGCGGAATGACAAACGACGAAACCGCAAACGCGCTCGGGATATCCAATGCGACCGTTCGACGCGATTGGGACCTTGCAAAAGCCTGGCTTTTTCAGCAGCTTTCAAACTGAATTTTCAATAGCGTTAAATTGCTTTATCGGGCTTTTTCCGTAACAATACCCTCGATTTTCAAAAAACGAGGAGGAAATTATTTTATGAAAAGCTTACTGGCGCTCGGCATTTTTATGTTTGCGCTGTCGTTTTGCGGTATAACCGAAAAACTGACGGGAACCAAAGATTTTAATCCGGTGAACAATTCGAATGCGGAACCTGCATCGAAGACCGAAGCTTCGGCGGAAAAAGCCGTTTTGACACCCGATCTGTCGGCAAAACTCGACGGCGAGCCGCTGAAATGGGAAGAACAAGGAATAAGCTGGAAACTTCCGAAGGGTTGGAAGCAAATATCAAAGGACAGGACGATGCTCAACTACGCTTCGCCGGACAACGCATTTCTGATCGCTTCGATCTCGAATATGGCGGATGATTTTCCCGTCGACGCGAGCACCGAGGCATTTTATACCGGCGCAGTTACGAGAATGAAGAACGGCGAGGTGAAAAAGGTCCAATATACCGAGATCGACGGTATAAAAGGCGTTGAGTTTATCGAATCGTCGCCCGAAGATAAAACCGGACCGCAGCGGCACCAATGGATCGCGTACCGCAAATATGGCGGACAAACACAAATGCTGAATATTATGCTTTCAACAAAAGGCAGCAATTTTGACAATCACGCAGATGAATTTCAGGCGATCATGTATTCTATGGGAATCGTAAAATAATTCCAAAAAAAGCCGGCACGGAACTTCGAGCCGGCTTTTTTTTGCGTCTTTACAATTTTCCGTTTTTGATATTACAGACATCGTTTGAGGGAATACAGATATCGCTGCAGGGCTTCGTTCCCGGCAGACAGGTTCCGCCCGGCGCGGCGTTTGACGGCTCTTCTTTGGCTAAACCGTTGGCATTCACCATTTTAACGCCTTCGGTTTTGAAGGCGTAATCGTAAACCTTGTTGTAATCGTCTTCGGAATTAACCCATCCTTGTAATTTCACAACTGCGTTGCACGACACCACGTTGATATGAGAAGCCTGGTCGGCGATCTTCGAATTTCCTTCGATCTTGCTGTAGATGGTTTCAACGATCTGCGCATCCGCCGCCTCGTCCTTGCTTTCGCAGGTTTGACCTTTCACTTGATTGACCGACGCGCTGAAAGCGAAAACGAAAACGGCAAAAACGATCGACGGCACGAAAATTGACTTTCTTTTCATAAAATTTCTCCTCTACTTAAAATTCGTTAACATGGAGATCAAACTGTAGCGAGTTTGTTTTCCAAAATAAATTGCGGTCGAATCCGGTTTCCATGTAAGGCTTGAAAAATATAAATTCGAGTCATTGTTGTTTGTAATTTTCTGCTCTGTGCCGCCCCGCGCGGGAATTGTCCAGACATTATCACGCTGATCGCGATTCGCAGCGTATGCAACATAATTTCGATCGGCTGAAAGAAAAATATTGTAATAATATGCATCGGCGAGCTTTTTTATCAGCGCCGTTTTGCCCGTGTCTATTGCCGCCGATCTCAATTCAACCGCATCCGGAAGAACGCTTGTTTTCGACGGAACGGCAAAGATCACTTCATTTCCGTTTTCCGACCAGCCGATCAATCTAAAAGTTCCGGCATATTCAAAGATCGTTCGGTCCTCTTTCGATTCAGTATCAAAAATCGAAATGCCGATCTTTCCGGCTTTATTGGGCGATGTACCGGTAAACTTGTAAGAATAAGCAAGCCGTTTGCCGTCCGGTGACCAGATCGGACAACTTACTAAACGATCTTTCGCAGTCAAAAGGGTCAACTGTGAATCGCCCGAACCGTCAGCTGCCGCCGTCCAGATGTTCGGCGCGCCCGATCGGTCGGAAATATAAGCGATCGTATTTCCATCCGGCGACCAGGAATACTCGAACGTTTGAATACGATTGTACGGCGAAACCGAATATCCGATCGATGGAATTCCGCCGTGCGTCAATTTTTCTTCGGAACCGCCGGTCGAACGGACGACCCAAATGCCGGGCGACGAATCTTCCAAACGCATAAACGCAAGCCTGCTTCCGTCCGGCGACCATGAAGGTAAAAATCCGTTCTGTGCGATCTGCATCGGCGGCGTCTGTGATCCGGAAGATATTACTAAAATGTCGCCGGCGAGCAAATTGTTTCCCTGACTCAGGTTTTTGATCAATTGATATGCGACCTTTCCGTCAGCGGGAGAAACGGTCGCCCAGAGCTCGGAGTCGATCGACGATGCAACGGTTTCTTCAGCCGAATTCTGAGTTCCTACTTTCCAAAGATTCGAGTCTTCCTTTGCCGAGCCGGTCAGGATCGATCCGCCGTCGGAAGACACGTCCATTACGGCGTTGTCGCTTTCTCCAAACGAGATCTGAATCGGCTGCGCGGAACTCGTGTCTGCCGAAAATATCTGAAAAACTCCGTTTACAATGCGGCTGAATAGAATTCGCTCGTTGTCCGGATGCCAGACGATATTGCCGGTTCCAACATCGCCGATCTCAAATTCGCGAATAATATCGCCGCCAAGTTCCGAAACGACTATCGCAGAATTCACTCCTTCGCCGCGAATATAAGCAATTTTTTTCTCGTCGTCCGAAATGGAAAGCGCGTGAACCGTTTTATCGTCTTTTGAAAGATCGGTTATCTCTTCGCTGTTTCCGGACGCAACTTCGACCGAATAAAGCTCGCCGTTCGATTCGTAATATATTTTTCCGCTCGGTGCCCAAGATCTGATCTGGCTGCTGCCGTCCTTTACCTGAGCGATCGGGACCGATGTTCCGCCAAGCGAAGGAATTCTCCAAATGCCGGTCGAACTGCCCGAACCGTCGATGCTGCTGCCGCGTTCGGAAAAATATGCGATCTCGCCGCCATCGGGCGACCAAACCGGATTTTGATTATTAAACTCGTCCTTTGTTATCTGAACCGGCGCGCCTGACGTCGTCTGTTTTATCCAGATGTTCTTTCCGCCGCTCTTCGTTGAAGAATATGCGATCAATTTGCCGTCGGGCGAAAACGAACCTGTGCTGAAAAGTTCTCCCGGAGCGCTGTTCCAGCTGACGATCTCGGTCTTTTGAAGATTTCCCGGAACAACCGCCGCCATCTTCTCCGGAGACGTTGAAAAATAGTAAATGCCTGCGACGGCAAGCAAAATCAAAACCGCCGCGCCGATATAAACGGCAGGATTTTGCCGTGGTTTCGACTGCTCGACGGTCTGTGCGACCGTTTCCGGCGGTTTCGGCGATTCCGTGCTGTGAATATAATTTTCGCGCGTTGCGTTCGAAGTGTGGATAAGCTTGGCTTCGAATTTCAGATTATCCTTCAGATCGCGAAGGTCGATAATAAGATCTTTTATGTTTTGATAACGCTGGTCGCGGTCTTTTCTGAGTGTCTTTGAAATAATATGTTCAAGCTCAGGCGGGACATCGTCAATAAACCGCGAAAGCGGCGGCGGTTCATCTTTTAGGATCGCACCCATCACATCGGCGAAGCTTTCGCCGTCAAAAGGTCTGCGACCGGTCAGCATTTCATAAAATAAAATGCCAAAACTGAAAATGTCGGTGCGCGCGTCGAGCGTTTGACCGCGTGCCTGTTCCGGCGACATATAAGACGGCGTGCCGAGCAGCATTCCGGGAAGCGTCGCAGATTGCGCGATCGTTGCCGCTTCGAGATCGGCTTCCTCATGCTGCGGCGGCGCAGTGAGTTTTGCCAGACCGAAATCGAGCAGTTTGACGATGCCGTCGTCGCGTACCATTACGTTGCCTGATTTAATGTCTCGGTGAATGATTCCGGCATCGTGCGCCGCTGCCAGTGCGGACGAGATCTGAATTGCGAAGTCGATCGTTTTTGAAAGCGTTTGCGGTTCCGATTTTAGAACTGAATTTAATGTTCTGCCGACGATATGCTCGGTAACAATGTAGTTGCTGCCTTCAAATTCACCAACTTCGAAAACCGTTAAAATATTTGGATGATTCAGCGCCGACGCAGATTTTGCTTCACGGATAAAGCGGTTCAGCTTGTCGGAATCGCTGCTGAATTCTTCACTAAGAAATTTTATCGCAACTTTCCTGTCGAGACGAGAATCGCTGGCAAGGTAAACCTCGCCCATTCCGCCTTTTCCAAGCAGAGATATCACTTCGTAGTGTCCAATCGAAGTATTGGGGGCGAAGGTCATACGAACAAACGATTTCAGTTCTGCGGGAAACGTCGCTATTGTAGCGCATAAATTCGCCTATTCATAGCTTTTGCTTTGGAAACCGCATGATTACCTATCAAAAAAACGATGCAAAAGTCCAAAAATGCGCGCCTCCGGAAAAGCGCGCGTTTTTAGAATTCGATCGAAAGATTTACTAAGCTGCGTCAGCTCGCTGAAACGCTTTGCTCGCCGCAGCATTGTCAAAAAATTCGAGAAAACCGGTGATCTTTTCGTTCTCCAACGTAAAAATATGCACCCATTTTGAATCATAGGCTTTTCCGGTCGACAAAACCTTTGCGGTAAATGTTCCCTCAACGACAACTTTGTCGCCCTGTGCCGTAAAAGCGTTCGGTTCGAACGCCGTCATTTCTTCAATTGTCAGCAAAGCCTGAAAGAAATCGCGAACAGCAGATTTCCCGCTTCGAACGCCGCTCAACGGCGAATTTTCAACTTCAGGTGTTTCCCACTGAACATCGTCCGCCAAATGCGCGATCAACCCGTCGATGTCTCCGCTGCCAAATTTTGAATATGCTTCCTGCACAATTTCCGTATTTCGTTTTTCGCTCATAACATCTCCTTTTTTCGCCGCAAATGCGGCATTAATGTCTAATACAGTTAATATTGGTTGAGAGATTACGGAGATTATACTCCATAAAAACGATCCGGAACCAAAAAGATCAAATTGCGGTCGGCGAATCGGGAAAAGGTACGAAACATTTCCGGCAGCGCGCTTCATATTTATCGGTTGCGCCGACCTCAACGCGTTCCTTTGAATCGGATGTCCTTTGGGAATAGTTTGCAGTGCTGCCGCATTTAACGCAGATCGCGTGAGTTTTAGTGATAAATTCTGCGATCGAAAGCAGCTGCGGCATCGGTTCGAACGGTTTTCCCATGTAATCCTGATCGAGACCGGCAATGATCACGCGTTTACCGCTGTCCGCAAGTTTATTGACCGCCTCAACGATTCCGGCGTCAAAAAACTGTCCTTCGTCGATCCCGATCACTTCCGCCTCGGGGTCAAGCTGTGCCATCAATTCGCTAGCTGTCATGACCGGTTTCGAGATATGCGTCATTCCGGAATGCGACGCGATCTGCTCGATCGAATAACGATCGTCGATCTTCGGCTTAAAAACCTGAACTTTCTGCCGTGCGATTTGCGCGCGCCGCAGACGGCGGATCAATTCTTCACTTTTTCCCGAAAACATCGATCCGACGATAACTTCGATCCAACCGACTCCGTTCTGCCTTGTTTTGCGGCGTTCTTCGCTATTGTCGAACGCAAATTCTTCAACCATTTATTACTAATTTTACCTGCCGTTTTGGATTTGAGACAGAAAGATTATCAGGATAAAAACGGCTTGTCCAACAACGCGTACCGGTGCCTTATAAGTGTTGCAATTGTTTGATATTCTTACGTTGGTGAAACTTAAGATCTGCCCCAAATGTAAACGACCGTTCCTGGAGTCGAAGGAATTCTGTCCGGATTGTCCTGAGCCGTACAGCTGGAACCAGGAGTCATGGTCGAACATGGGCTGTCTCGTTTTAATGATCCTGCCGGTCGCGATCTTTGTATTTGTCTGGCTTTTCCTCGTTATCGCCGTGCTTTTACGCTGAGTTTTTGTGTTCTTCAGTCGCGCGAAAAATCGTCTGCGAAACTGGTCCGAATACTAAAAATGAAAGTTTTCGATCTACAGCCGAGCGAACTTCGCAAAAAAATTCACCATCTTTTGCGCTAAGCATCAAAATGCCGTCGTCATTCGAATGCATGACGCAGGGTTCGGCATAACAAAGATTCGGAATCATTCGCCGATCAAACTGCTTCCCGTCATTTCCGGCGGAATTTCAATTCCAAAAAGGTCAAGTATGGTCGGCGCAACATCGGCAAGCGCGCCGCTGTTGCGCAGAGAAACACCGCGAAGCTTTTCGTCGACCAAAATAAACGGAACCGGATTCGCCGTCGGCAGATTATGAGGTTCGCCGTTCAGCAAATTTGTCATTTCCTCGCAATTTCCGTGATCGGACGTAATGATCGTAACACCGTCGAGTTCTCTGATCCGTTCGACGATACCGCCGATGCAAGTGTCAATAAATGAAAACGATTCCATGGTTTTTGCAAGATTTCCCGTTCGCGCGACAAACTCCGCCGCAGACAGATCTATCACATAAAAATCGTAATCGATCGTTTCGGTCGCGCGTAAAAAAGCGTCCGTAACCTTAAAGCAGTTTAATTCGGGCTGGAGTTCGGTCGATTGATTTTTCGGTGTATTTATCGTCAATCGTTCTTCGCACGGAAATTCGAACGAAACGCCGCCGTTGAAAAAGACGACATTTCGCTGGTTAGCCGTTTCGCTGACGCGGCAATTCCTGATATTTCGTTCGGCAAAGACCTGCGCGAGAATATTCCCGCCGATCTCTTGCCGGAACGCGACGGGCAGATCAAAATCGCGAGCGTATTCGGTCAGACAAACGGCTTTGAATTTCGACGTTCCATCCGCTTTAAGCGTTTCGACAGCGAGCTTTTGTGCAAGCTGTTTCATCCGGTCGGCGCGATGATTAAAGAAAACGACCGTATCGCCTTCTTTGATCAAACCGACCGGTTCGTGAATCTCGTTTTCCAAAATTATCGGCTGAATAAATTCATCGGAAATTCCGCGTAAAAACGAACCGCGAATGGCATTCACTGCGTCCGACGCCCGCTCGCCGATTCCGTTCATCAGCATTGAACAAACTCGAGCTGTGCGGTCCCAATTTTCGTCGCGGTCCATTGCATAATGGCGCCCGCAGAGAGTTGCGATCTTCCCGGCTCCGATCTCTGCCAGCTTAATTTCAAGAACTTCGCAATATGTATCCGCCGTTCGAGGTTCGACATTTCTGCCGTCCAAAATGGCATGAACGAAAATATCCGAAACGCCTTGATTTTTCGCCATGCTCAACAGAGCGTAAAGATTTGGCGACGATGAATGAACATCGCCGTCCGAAAGCAAGCCGATCAAATGAACGGCGGAACTTGATTCGCGTGCCGCAGCGAAAGCGCCTTTTAATACTTCGTTCTCAAAAAACGTTCCCGATCGCAGCGAATTGGCGATGCGCGCAACATCGGTTTCAACAATTCGACCGCTTCCCAAATTTAGGTGTCCGACCTCGGTATTTCCCGGCTGATCGGGCGCAAGACCGACACTCGCGCCCGCTGCGGCTAATTTCGTATTGGGATATTTTTCGAGAAGATCATCGATATTCGGCGTATGCGCCAGTGCGACCGCGTTCCCGTCCTTGTGCGGAGAAACACCCCAGCCTTCGACGATCACAAGCGCAACTGGACGCCGTGTGAGTTCGGGCTGGCGGTTCTGTGAAGAGGTTTGTTCCATACTTAATGACAAAAGCTCTCGATTATCTTCGGTTTTAATTTAACACGATTTTCGTCAAAATTCGGATTCTATTCGGATTCGAAATTAATAGATCAGTAAGCGTCGGGTGCGGGTTTTTCCATCCATCTTTCGGGAAATTTTAATTTATGAAAACCGAACTGTTCGTAAAGCCCGTGTGCATCTCTGGTCGCAAGTATCCAGCGGCGAAATCCTTGAAGTTCGGGTGTCGTAAGTATCGATTCCATCAGCCATTTGCTTAATCCCAGACCACGAAATTCTTGCACAACAAACACGTCGCCGAGATATGCAAATGTCGAATGATCGGTTACAACCCGTGCAAAACCGATCTGTTCCGACTCGCGATAAACTCCGAAACAGACCGAGTTTTCGATGGCGGTTACCGTTTGCTCGAGCGTCCGGTTCTGCGCCCAGTATGAATCTTCCTTTAGAAATTTCTGGATAACATCTATCTGCAGCCGTTCGCGGTCGGTGTCTATAACAAATTCGCCTTTTTGAAATTGTGACATTTTTCTTGGAAAACCTAACGGTCTTTTGCTTCCACATTCGTTAAAAATGCTCGCACCTCGCTGCGCGTTTTCAAACGAAAGATCTCTCGATCAATTTTAGCCTAAAACTAAACCGTTTAATTCCCGTTTTCGGGTCGAGATTTTCGAACTTTTGGCATTCGTTATCGGAAAGTTTCAGTCGTTTCATCGTAGTTCGGTTTGCTCGTGTCCGAATAAACCGAACCGCTTGAAATAAAAACGTATTGATTAATCTTGTCTTTTAAAAATTCCGCCGATTTTTTCACGGTTTGCGGCAAATATCCGCAAGTATCAATTACGGCATCAAAAGTTCTGCCGTTCAAATTACCCAAATCAAAATTGCGGTCGCCGTGGATTTGCTCAACTTCAGGAATTTCTTCGGGCGCGTAATTTTTGCCGCGATTAAAAAGCGTAACTTCGTGATTATTCAATAACGCCGCATCGATCAGATGATGACCTAAAAATTTCGTTCCGCCGATAAGCATGATTTTCATTTTTTTGATTTTAAACGGTGGGTTTAAGGTATTTCAAGTCTTGAATAAACTTGAAATCATTGATGTTATACGTTAAAACCGTCAAATCATTTTCAAGCGCGGATGCAGCAATCAGCGCGTCGGGCAAAAATAATCCGTGAGAGTTTGAATAACTGCGAATCAGTTCCAGAGCCTTCAGCGAACTTTGCGAAGTTATTGGAAGAAGTGGAAAGCGCGTCAGATATTTTTCGATGACGCGCTTTTCGCGATTTGATTTCGAGCCTTGAATGCACTCGATATAAATGGTTGCGTCAATTACCGCATCAAGACTTTCGACAAATTGCTTGACCTTTGGATCGTTGCCGAAAATTTTTGCAAAAACATTTGTGTCGGGTAAAAACTTACTCACGTTGTTCGTCTGTTTTGTTCACGCACTTTTCTTGCTATTTCATCGGCATCTTCCACATTGTCAGCCCAAATTCCCAATACTTCATTTTCATCTATCTCGTCCAAATCATCGTAAGGCAAAATCAACGAAACCGTTTGCAATATTTTTTTAGGTTTCTGATTTTTGCCATTTTTATCAGATTTTGCTTTTTTCTGAAATTCTTCCAAGTCCCGTAAAAGTTGTTCGCCAAATTCGAAATCATTTACTTGATAAGTACGATTCACATTTTGCGGTATTTCAATTGTTACCTGTCCCATAAATGCTCCATTGACGAACAAATTTTAACACGATTACTGTTTGATCTGATAAAAACTCTTACGTCCCAGATAACGCGCCGATGAGTCCAGATCTTCTTCGATTCTCAGCAGTTGATTATATTTCGCGATACGGTCCGAACGCGAGAGGCTCCCGGTTTTGATCTGCCCGGCGTTGGTCGCAACCGCGAGATCGGCGATGAACGAATCTTCCGTTTCGCCGGAACGGTGCGAAATTACCGCGGTCATATTATTCGTCTTGGCAAGTTCGATGGCGTCGAGCGTTTCGGTCAAAGTTCCGATCTGATTTACCTTTATTAAGATCGAATTAGCCGCACCGAGATCGATCCCCTTTTGCAAAAACTTCGTGTTCGTTACAAAAAGATCGTCGCCGACGAGCTGCACGCGCTTTCCGACCTTGTCCGTCAGATATTTCCAGCCATCCCAATCGTTTTCCGCCATGCCGTCTTCGATTGAAATAATCGGATATTTTTCGGTCCAGGCGATCCAGTAATCCGCCATTTCTTCGGACGACAATTCGCGATTGTCAGATTTATGAAAAACGTATTTTCCGTCGCGGAAAAACTCGCTCGAAGCCGGATCGAGCGCGATCAGAATATCGTCGCCCGCTTTGTAACCGGCGCTGTCGATGGCTTCGAGTATGGTTTCTACCGCTTCTTCGTTCGATTTCAGGTTCGGCGCGAAACCGCCTTCGTCGCCGACGGCGGTCGAATAGCCGCGCGAACCGAGAACTTTTTTCAAATTGTGAAAGATCTCCGCGCCGGCGCGAAGGGCTTCCGAAAACGATTCGAAACCGACCGGCATGATCATAAATTCCTGAAAATCGACGTTGTTATCCGCGTGAGAACCGCCGTTTATGATGTTCATCATCGGCGTCGGCAGCGTTTTCGCGTTCGTGCCGCCGATGTAACGGTAAAGCGGCTGTTCGACATATGCCGCCGCCGCACGCGCCGCGGCTAGCGAAACACCGAGCATGGCATTCGCCCCGAGATTCGATTTATTTTCCGTATCGTCAAGCTTTATCAAAGTTTCATCGATCAACGTTTGATCAAGCGCGTCCAAGCCTTCGAGTTCATAACTGATCTTTTCGATGACATTTTCGACGGCTTTCGTAACGCCTTTTCCCAAATAGCGCGATTTATCGCCGTCGCGCAGTTCGACCGCTTCGTGCTCGCCGGTCGAGGCGCCTGACGGCACCGCCGCGCGTCCCTGAACGCCGGATTCAAGCATTATCGCCGCTTCCAAAGTCGGATTTCCGCGTGAATCCAGGATCTCACGCGCCCAAATTTCTTTAATCACACTCATTTTTAAGATTGCTCCAGATAAGATTTTATTTGGTAAATGTATCGCTAAATCAAATTAAAGACAAAGGCGCGTTCAAGCATGAACGGGGCTTGTCAAAGGCAGAAACGCGACCGCAAGGGAGCGTGCAAAAAGCTCGCCGCCAGAGGAGTCCGACAATGCGCACAGGTTTAGCACGCTCCCTAGCGGTCGCGTTTCTGCCCTCGTTTCCTCGATCTTGCGCGGTGACCTGCACGCTTCCTAGCGGTCGCGTTTCTGCCCTCATTTCCTCGATCTTGCGCGGTGACCTGCACGCTCCCTAGCGGTCGCGTTTCTGCGTTCTTCTTTACGATCTTTCCATCCGAACTTTCAATATGCGGCGCTTATCTACTTCTTCTACTTTAAACACGGTTCCGTTGTATTTAACTTCCTCGCCTTCTTTTAGAATTTCGCCGGATTCATTCATCAAAAAACCGGCGATGGTCGTGTAGGCTTCGGAAACGGGCAGATGCAGATCAAGCCGTTTGTTCAGATCTCGAACGGCGACGCCGCCGTCGAGCAGGTATGTGCCGTCCTTTTGTTCCTTTATCTGTTCGCCGACCTCTTCGTCATGTTCATCGGAAATATCTCCGACGATCTCTTCCAGGAGATCTTCAAGCGTTATAATTCCCTCGATCCCGCCATGTTCGTCAACGACGAAACCGAAATGCGTTTTCGCCTGCTGCATTTGCCTGAGAACATCTTCAAGCCGCGCGGTATCGACAACATAAAGCGGCTTTTTCAGCACGCGCTGAAGCTTAAACAGCTTCGGTCGGACGAGCAGATACTGCATCACGTCTTTGCTGTGAATGACGCCGAGAATATCGTCGAGCGAATCGCGGTAAACCGGCAGCCGCGAATATCCGTGCTGGCGAAAGACCTTTGCGATCTCTTCCGGCGATGCCGTGTGAGAAACGGCGACGATCTCGGTTCTCGGGATCATCGCTTCGCGGACGACGGTTTCCGAAAATTCGAAGACCTGATTGATAAGTTTTTGTTCCTCTTCGTTTAGGTGACCGCTTTCTCTGGAAATCGTGATCAACTGGCGAATTTCGTCTTCGGTATAACTCGATCCGTGCTCGCCGGACGGATGGAGACCGAAAACTCGGACGGTTTTCGTCCCGGTCCAATCAAGCAGACGGATCGGATAATAAAAGATCTTATAAAAGATCTGCAGCGGCAGCGCGACGATCAGCGAAACTCTTTCCGACATTTCAAGCGCAGCAGTTTTCGGCGCAAGTTCACCAAAAACGATGTGCAGAAATGTGATCAGCGAAAACGCGATGGCAAACGATATGGCATGTGCGACCGTCGGCGAAGCCATAAATTCCAGCCCGAGCAGTCCGCCAACGCTTACAAGAAACGGTTCGAGAACGACGACGATCGCAGGTTCGGCGACGTAACCTAGCCCGAGCGAAAACAGTGTAATTCCCAGTTGAGTAGCGGAAATATAGGCGTTCAGGTTATTTAACAAGTCCATCAAACGCTCGGCGGCTTTGTTGCCTTCGGCAACAAGTGCCTCGATCCGCGATTTTCTCACGGCGACGAGCGCAAACTCGCTCGCGACGAAAAAACCGTTACCGAGTACAAGAAAAATAACCAGTAAAAAATTGAGAATTGTGGATAAAACAGTCGGAGGTTCAACCGTAATGCCTTCGGCGGCGAAGAAAAGCAATAAACTCGCGGGGTCGTCCATTATTATATTTTCGATTAACTATTGCGATCTTTAAAATCGCTTAAAAAATCTCCTGAATATTTTTGCGCAGCCTGCGCGTTTAAGCTGAAAATTATACCATAATATTTCTAGTTGAAAATATCGGCGCCGGAATCGATGATTTCCTGAATAAGCGGCTGGCATGACCCGCAGCCCGTTCCTGCGTTGCAAAGCTCGCCGACTTCTTCCACTGTAGTCGCTTTATTTTTAGCGATAAGTTTTTCGATGACTTCTTCGGAAACTCCGAAACAGGTGCAGACAAGCGCCTTTTCGCCCGCAAATTCCTCGATCTGAAACGCTCGAAAATCGGCAAAAGCCCGATGCACAGCTTCTAAGACGATATTTATGCAATGAGCGCGATCATTGCCGACAAAGCCGAGTCGATCGTCGATCAATTTATGAAAAAATTCGTCATCCGCTCCGTGAAAATCGGTCAGCTTTTCGTTTTTTATGACCTGACAAACGGCTTCCGCCGCTGCGATCATAAATCCGCAGCCGCTCGTCCGGTATTTGAGCTGCAGGATCTGTTTGCTTTCAAGATTTATCAAAACCTTCAAACGCAGCGCAGAACCGCAAACAAAGCTCGCCGCGCTGCCGCTCGCATTTGCAGTTTCAAGATCTCCTGCAAAACCCGGATCGGCGATCAACTTTTCGATCTTTCTAGGGTAAAAGCTCACGCTTAAATCGTAGAATTTAATCGAAGATTAGTAAAACACGCATCAAAGCGTATGATTTACAATTATCATCCAAAAAATTAAGATTGAAGATTATGAGAGTCATAGTTTTCGCGTTCGTTTCTATTTTGGTTATTGCAGGCATCGCTTGTAAACCCGCTGCAGCACCGGTGTCGGTTTCCGATAAGCCGGTTTCGATCAACGATATTCGAAACACAAACGTCCCCATTCCGCCGCGAAAACCGTTTCAGGAAATGACTTTCACACCTTTCGACGCGAAAACGAATGCAGACGGCGACGAAAGAAAGCTCGGCGATCTTGCCGGAAAGGTAGTAGTTCTTGATTTTTGGGCGACATATTGCCCGCCGTGTCTGGAGGCGATCCCGCATTTGAACGATCTTCAGGCGAAATATAAAGATAACGGGCTGGAGATTATCGGAATGCATTCCGACAGCGACGACCGTTTGAAAGTGCCCGAATTTGCCGATCGGTTAAAGATAAATTACACGCTTGCAACTCCCGAAAGCGCGATGACAAATTTTGTTTTTGCAACAGATACGGCGATTCCGCAGATGCTGATCCTCGACCGCGAAGGCAAATTGGTTACGCGATTTACCGGTTACGATCTGAAAATAAAGAACGATATGGACATGGCGATCGAAACCGCGCTCGGCATTACCAAACCTACGGAAAGCGCTGCAAAAAATCCCTAAAAGTCTTTAACGATCCGAATGAAACTTGTTTACGACGGCAAATGCTCCGAAAGAGAAATTCTCGCGCGACCGGCTGCCGCCGATCTTCTTCCGAAATTCGATTGCGCTTCGAACAATCTTATCTTCGGTGAAAATTTTGCGGTTTTAAATTCGCTGTTTAAATATCATAACTTCGCGGGCAAGATCGACCTTGTTTATATCGATCCGCCGTTTGCCACGAATCGCCGGTTTTCATGGAATACAACTCGGACAAGCACGATCAGTTCGAGCCGAAACGACAAGCCCGCCTACGCGGACGAACTTCTCGGCGCGGGATTTTTGGAATTTATGCGCGAACGTTTGATCCTGATCCGCGAACTTATGTCGCAAACGGCGTCGATCTATCTTCATACCGATTATAAGATCGGTCATTACTTAAAAATATTGATGGACGAGATCTTCGGAACGTCCAATTTCCGCGGCGACATCACCAGAATTAAATGCAATCCAAAGAATTTCCGCCGAAAGAATTACGGCAATATCAAAGATCAGATCCTTTTTTATACCAAGACCGCCGATTCGGTTTGGAACGATCCGGTCGATGACTTCAGCGACGAAGATATTTCTCGACTATTTAAGAAAACCGATCAAGACGGTCGCCGGTACACAACTATACCGCTTCATGCGCCGGGCGAAACGCGAAACGGCAAAACCGGCAAAAGCTGGCGCGGCATTAAACCGCCGAAAGGCAGGCATTGGCGAAGCGCGCCGTCCGTTTTGGAAGAACTTGATGAACAAGGTTTGGTCGAATGGTCGCGCAACGGCGTTCCGCGAAAAAAGATCTTTGCCGATGAAAAGAAAGGCAAGAAAAAGCAGGACATCTGGGATTACAAAGACCCGCAGTATCCAATTTATCCGACTGAAAAGAACTTTGAAATGCTCAAGACACTGATCGCGGCTTCGTCCAACACCGGCGATCTCGTTCTCGATTGCTTTTGCGGTTCCGGTACTGCGATGCGAGCCGCAGAAGAATTGAACCGCCGCTGGATAGGGATCGACCGGTCGACCGAAGCAGTAAAGATCGCTTGTAAAAATTTGTCTGAAATTGCGAATTTTCAGTATATCGAATGCAAAGATGTATAATCTTTAAAAACTAACAACAAAGGGGAAACGATGACCAATAAGAACTTGAGCGAAAAATATCCGGCTTTGCCGCTGTCCGAATGGAAGGAAACGAACGATACTCTGCATATGTGGACACAGATCGTCGGCAAGATACGGCTGGAACAGACGCCTCTCGCAAATCAATGGTGGAACGTACCGCTGTATGTTACGCCGCGTGGACTTACAACTTCGACAATCCCGTACGGAGACGAGAGTTTTTCGATCGATTTCGATCTGCTGAGCCATAAATTGATCGTCGAAACGAGTTTTAACGACGGATTTTCCTTCGATCTCGAACCGATGACCGTTGCCGATTTTTACCGAAAACTGTTGAGCAAGTTAAAGGCGAACGGCATTGAGGTCGAGATAACCGCCGTTCCGGACGAACTCGAAGATCCAATTCCGTTTGCGGAAGATACGAAACACAAATCTTACGATAAGGACGCTGTCGAAAAATTCTTTAGAATTCTGCTGAACATCGACCGTGTTTTTAAGGAATTTCGCACGCGTTTTAGGGGAAAATGCTCGCCGGTCCATTTCTTTTGGGGCAGTTTTGATATCTGCGTAACGCGGTTTAACGGCAAAGATGCGCCGCCGCGCGAAAATGCCGACCGGATAACCCGAATCGCCTATGATGAGGAAGTTATCAGCCACGGTTTCTGGACCGGAAACGGTTTCGGCGAACCAGCATTTTACGCTTATCATGCGCCCGAACCCAATGGGTTCGACCGGGAAAAGGTAAAGCCCGCGGCTGCTTTTTACTCTAAAGAATTAAGCGAGTTTCTTCTAAAATATGAAGACGTCCGTAATGCCGCCGACCCCGACGGCGCGATTCTCGACTTTCTGGAGTCAACCTACGCTGCCGGCGCAAAGCTTGCCGGTTGGGACAAAGAAACCTTCGAATATAAAATTCCCGAATAACCCAATTTATGCGCGACATTCCTGTAGGAAACGGCAGCCTGCTTGTAACGTTCGACGATAAATATCAGATCCGCGATATTTATTTTCCTCACGTCGGGCAGGAAAATCATACCGAGGGATTTCCCTTTCGTTTCGGCGTCTGGGCGGACGGCGAGTTTTCATGGATCTTTTCGGACGGCTGGATCCGCGAATTAAAATATGAGCACGAAACACTGGTTACGCGAGTGGTTCTGCGAAACGAAAAGCTTGGGATCGAACTCATTTGCCGCGACACGGTTGCCAGCCATGAAAACATCTTCCTCAGGAAAATTAATGTAAGAAATCTAAAAGATTCGCGCCGTAATGTCCGTGTTTTCCTTCATCATGATTTCAGAATATTCGGAAACAAGATCGGCGACACTGCGTTTTACGATCCCGAAACATTTTCCCTTATTCACTACGACAAAAATCGATATTTTTTGATCAACACCGCACCTCATTTTGATGCGTTTACGACCGGGCGAAAGGCTTTTCGCGACATGGAAGGAACCTGGCGCGATGCCGAAGACGGCGAACTTCAGGGCGGCGCGATCACAGAAGGTTCGGTCGATTCGACCATTCAGAAAGACCTTTTGATCGGTCCGAACGAGGAACGAGAATTTTATTATTGGATCGCCGCCGGCAAGTCGCATGATGAGGTCGCGAAACTGAATCTTTACGTACTTGAAAACGAGCCCGCCGAATATCTTCGATACACCGGCAACTATTGGAATATCTGGGTTAACAAGAACGAAATAGACTTTCAGGATCTTTCTCCGAAAATCATTGATCTGTACAAGCGCTCGCTGCTGGTCGCCAGAACACAGATCGACAGAAACGGCGCGATTTTAGCAGCAAACGACTCGGACGTTACGGAGCGCGCAACCGATCATTACAGCTATCTTTGGATGCGCGACGGCGCATTTGTCGCAAATGCTCTTGATCTTGCGGGTTATCCTTATTTTACGCGCCGATTTTTTCACTTCTGCAACGATCTGGTCCACGATAAAGGATATTTTCTGCAAAAATACAATCCGGACGGAACCGTCGCTTCCGGATGGCATGCGGCATGGGACGTTTGGGCGCAAAAAAAGCTGGTTCCGATCCAGGAAGACGAGACAGCACTTGTTCTCTGGGCGCTTTGGGAACATTACGATAAATATCGCGAGGTCGAATTTACCCGTAAACTATATCGACCGCTGATCACGAAATGCGCCGATTTTCTAGCGGATTTTATTGACGAAGCCAGCGGATTGCCGCTGCCGTCCTGGAATTTGTGGGAAGATCGACGCGGAATTCATACTTTTACATGCGCCGCTGTCGTCGGCGGACTTCGCGCCGCCGCAAATTTCTGCGAACTTTT
Source organism: Pyrinomonadaceae bacterium (assembly GCA_026129865.1). Lineage (GTDB taxonomy): Bacteria > Acidobacteriota > Blastocatellia > Pyrinomonadales > Pyrinomonadaceae > JAHCHG01. The sequence continues at coordinate 170,910 of JAHCHG010000006.1, read as the reverse complement.
CGGCGAAACAAAACGGCAAAACATTTACCGCCATTGCGCCGATCGGATCGTAAGTTCAATGACAACTCATCTTTACAGCAAAGAACACGGACGATTTCTACGTTCGCTTGAAGCAAACAACGGCGACGAGTTGAGACCGGACGCCACCGTCGATGCCTCGCTCTTCGGCACGTTTTACTTTGGCGCGTTTTCCGCCGACGATCCGATGGTCAAAAGCACCATGCAAGCTGTGGAAGACAATCTTTGGCTTTCAACCGAAATCGGCGGTGTCGCTCGGTTTGAAAATGACGGTTATATGCGTTCATCCGATCAAGTTACCGGTAACGCATGGTTTATCTGCACGTTATGGCTGGCGGACTACAGGATCGCGATCGCGAAAACATCCGGTGATTTAAAAGGCGCATACGATATTTTGGAATGGACGGCAGAAAGGGCGCTTCCGAGCGGTGTTTTAGCCGAACAGATCGATCCGCTGACCGGCGAACATGCATCGGTTTCGCCGCTGACCTGGTCGCATTCGACATTTGTCGCAACCGTCGTGAATTACCTAAAAAAACGTCGTGAATTAATTGATCAATAAACTATTTTGGAGGTTCGATGTGAAAGAAAATCCGCTTCTCACGAAATCTTTCAAATTTGCTCTTCGAATTGTAAAACTCTGCCGCTTTTTGAACGATCAAGAACATGAATTTGTACTCTCAAAACAAATACTCGTGACCGGAACTTCGATTGGAGCGATGGTCGAAGAAGCGCAGGTCGGCGAAGACAGGCAGGATTTCGCGCGAAAATTATCGGCGGCGAATAAATTTGCGTTCAAAACGAACTATTGGCTGCGCCTTTTGCACGAAGGAGAATACCTGAAAAAGGAGGAATTCGACTCCATTTTGGCTGATTGCGAGGAACTGCAAAAGCTGTTGCTCTCGGCGCTGAAAACGACGCGGAATTCGAGCGCACATTGAAAACACTGGACAATAATTATTAATTAACAATTGATAATTGATAATTATTTAGTAAGAATTTTTTTAGATATTGATATCTATGGCAAAAAACTGGACCGAACAGAGGCTGCAAAATTTCATCACCAGCGAGAGCGAGGAATCGCTGACGCTTGAATATAAAGCAGCCGAAGCTTTGGGAAAGAGTGAATATCAGAAACACGAGATCACCAAAGATGTTTCGGCAATGGCAAATTCCGCCGGCGGTTTGATCGTTTACGGGATCAGCGAGTTTTCAGATACGCAAAAGCGTCATCTTCCGGAAAAGATCACACCGGTAAACCGCGCTGAACTGCCGCGAGAATGGCTCGAACAGGTCATCAATTCGATCCGACCGCGTATCGACGGCATCGTAATTCATTCGATAAATTTAAGCTCGGGCGAAAACGATGTCGTTTACGTAGTCGAAATTCCGCAAAGCCATACCGCGCACCAGGCAGGAAATCATAAATATTACAAGCGCTTTAATTTTCAAAGCGTTCCGATGGAAGATTATGAAATTCGCGACGTGCTCTATCGCGAGCAGATGCCGGACGTCAATATACGATTTTTGATCGAAGCGAAAGATGCGTTTGATGAAACCGGCGAAAAGTCCGGAGACGAATTTGCATTGATCGTTCAGGCGAAGAACAATGGTTCGGCTTTTGCGCGCTATGTCGCATGTTTTGTTGATGTTCCGGTCAAATCGCTGGTGAATATCGAAAACAAAATGAGCATAAAGGACGGCGGGAAATATTACCGTCATCGTTTGACCAATCTTAATCAGGAATACGCCGACGAAGTATTTCGTGCGAATTTTCCATTGCTGCGCAGCATGGCAATGAGCTGGAAAATTCCCTTGAGCGAAAATTTTTTAAAGATGGAATCGTGGACCATTAAATGGAAGGTTTACGCGGACAATGCTTTGCCGAAAGAAGGAAGAATCACGTTCGGCGAGATCGACACGGTTGATTTGCGGTCGCGCTAGGCTGTACCATCCTTGTTCATTCCGGATTTAATAATTAATTATGCGAAGAGCGAAAATTTTAGCCACACTCGGACCGTCGTCAAGCACACAGGAACAGATCGAGGCATTGATAACTGCCGGCGCGAACGCCGTGCGAATCAATATGTCGCACGGAACTTCCGAAGAACACACGGCAACCGTCAAAGCCGCGCGCGCCGCTGCGGCGAATTTGAACGAGCCGATCTCCATACTTGTCGATCTCTCCGGTCCGAAGATTCGAACCCGTTCACTTGAGGATAAAAAGCCCGTTCTGCTTGAAACCGACGAAATCTTCACATTGACGACGCGCGATATAGTCGGAAATGAGAAGGAAGTTTCGACGACGTTCAAGGAACTGCCCGAATCGGTAAAGATAGGCGGAACGATCTTGCTCGACGATGGTTCGCTGGAACTTCGCGTCGAAGATATAAACGACACTGATGTCATTTGCCGCGTCGTTTCCGGCGGGCTTTTGTATGAAAGCAAAGGAATTAACCTGCCGAACACGCAGCTTCCGATTCCTTCTTTAACCGATAAAGACCGCGTCGATCTCGATTGGGCGATGGAACAGGATATCGATTACGTCGCACTTTCCTTCGTCCGTAAAGCAGAGGATTGCCGCGAAGTAAAGGAGATAATCAAACAAAAGAATAAACGTCGCTTCGGTCGCGCGCTGCTGGTTGCGAAGATCGAAAAAGCCGAGGCGATCGAGAATCTTGACGAAATTATCGACGCGACGGACGGTTTGATGGTCGCGCGCGGGGACCTAGGCGTTGAAACCAGCGTCGAACTCGTTCCCGTTTATCAAAAACGGATAATATCCAGCGCCATCGCCAATGACAAATTTGTCATAACGGCGACACAGATGCTGCAGTCGATGATAGACAATCCGCGACCGACGCGCGCCGAGGCTTCGGACGTCGCCAACGCCGTCTGGGACGGAACCGACGCCGTTATGCTTTCCGCCGAAACCGCCGCGGGAAATTATCCGGTCGAATCGGTCCGGACGATGGCAAAGATCATCGACTGTGCCGAAACTTTGAAAGCTTCGCAGCTGCGCAAACCGATAAAATTTTCACAGGAACCGACCGGTCGCACGTCGCAGGCGCTCTGCAAAGCCGCCGCTTATTGCGCAAAAGAGATGATGACGGAAAAGATAGCCGTTTTCACCGAATCCGGCTTAATGGCGCGCCGCCTGTCGGCGTTTCGTTCGGGTTTGCAGACATACGCGCTGACGAGTTCGATAAACGCAAGAAACCAGCTTGCAATGATCTGGGGCGTCCGCCCTTTTCATCACGACACTTCGGATTCGACCGAAAAAATGTTAAAAGTCGGCGAAAAAACGCTGCTCGAAAACGGCGCCGTGTCTGACGGTGAAACGATCGTAATGATGGCGGGTCGCTTGTCAGGCTTGGGACTCTCGAGCTCCGTGGTTGTCTGGACCATCGGCGAAGACGTGCCGCGGCGGTAAAGGTAGTTACCTTAAACGAAGAAAATCACCAAGCTAGATGTGACATTGAATTAATATGGGCAGTTATGAATCGAACTCGATCATTCGCTCTTCGGAGCATTAACTTCTTCGGCAAATGGCAGTGAGAAAGTACTGATCAATCCAGGTCGATTGTATAACTGACAAGCCATAGCTCAAGCTGTTCGAGTTTCTCTTTCCACCGTGCTTTAAATTCGCGCATCCATTCGCGGTTAATTTCTTCGTCCGGCGCGTCAACCACAATTTTCACTAAATTATCACGATATAGAACACCCTGATGGCGCCAATGTCCTTCCACCTTTTGGGGTTCGTAGCTGGCTGCACCGAAATTTTCAACAATTTCCAAGACCGCTTCCGCTAACAAATTGTCCGGAATCGCTCTTCCGTCGTTAAATTGAAGCGGGAGCAGAATCTCGAATCGCCGAAGTTTGTTGCTCATAGGTTGATTTGCCTTGAACGGTAAAGGGAATATTTTGGTCTGCGAGCGCTTCCAGCGCAGCCTCGGGTACAAGGTGTTCGCCGGTTTTCAGAACGCGCCCTGAAAACCGCCCGAGTAAAAAGCCTAAGGCTCGTTTCTCAGTTTCGCGGTCAGGAAAAGTAATCGTAATCATAAATTCACCTCAAGCGATGTGATTGTACCATTTGGCGTCATATATTTCCGAACTTTTAACGAACAGGTGAACTTACTACGCGCCGGCAACAACCGAACGCCATATAGCCGCCGGCAAGCGAACGCTCCACAGTAAATCGAAGAAATCCGTATCTTAAACTACCTATTTTGGCTTAGCAAAAGTTCTCTGGATAACTAATCCGACGATCATCCATTGCAGCGATGTCGTCGCAAGAAGTACAAACGCGATCACCCAGGATGCCGTGTAAACACAAAAATTAGCAGGCAAAAGGTAAGCTACCGGAATCATAACCAAACCGCCGACGATAGACGCCGGAATATCCAGATAAAATATTACCTGATGTATGAGAGATTCATAATATAAGTGAAAGGAGCGTCCCGCGAGGATATACTGCCCCGCAAAAGCCGGCGGCGGTTCGCACACGTTCGCGTCGTAACTAAGCGGTTTTTTCTGCGCGAAATCGTAGACAATCAAACAGAAATGAACAACCGCCAATAGCCAGCCGATGCGATTTGTGAATATGCGCTTTAATAGTGGCACCATACGCTAATGTGTTTAATTCAAGAGGAAAAACGATCTTCGTCCTTTTAAGCTGCCGGAATGAAAAGCTTTGATTTAAACAAACTCACTTTTTAATCTTGATCAACTCCGTGTTGGAAAACTGCACATCGGATCAACGACTTGGCTGTAACTGCAAATGTTGGTTGCAACAAAACAAGTAAGACAAGCCAGAAAAGTTACTATAAAAATCTTCGAGTTCATAATTTCAACCCTCGAATTAAAAGAAGCGGCTAACGATTGAGATGACGGGGCGGCAGCTCCCACAAGTTCAATTATAAGAACACCGCTGTCGGCTCTCACGTCCAGTGGTTTTTTAAGTTCCGCTGATGACGATAAAGTCGCCTTCCATTATTCGGTCTAGGGCTTCTTTTGCTTCCGGCATCAAAGGTAACAATGTTTTGAACCGATTGTTTCGCGCTGCCAGAAGAATTATTGCAATGCTGAAATTCTTCAGATTCTGCTGGTACTTCAGATTCTGGTCAACCGTTAGAAAAACGTCAAACTCCGGCGCGGCTAATGTCAATAGATTTCCGTTCTTTATTCCTGACCAGCCGCGCTCTGTAACCGTTAAAATTTCGTGATCTAGCAATTCACGTTTTATTTTGCGCGGCACACACTCGTCAAGCAATACTCTCATATTCCTGGCTCAACATTGTTTCTTTAGTTATTTGAAGGACCTTAACCGCGTGTTCTCTGCTAACAGCCGGAAAATCATCAAGAAATTCTTCGAGCGTATCGCCTTCTTCGAGATAATCGAATAAGGTTCGAACAGGCACACGAGTTCCGGCAAAAACGGGTGTGCCGCCAAGTATTTCATCGGAACGTCGAATTAAAGGTGTTTTCTGCATCAGTTTGTACCTCGACCAAATATTATATTGGAAATCTGCAAAGTTGGGAAACAAAGCGGAAGCTGACGTTTGAGATGACGCGGCGACAAACAACCGGAGAGCCCGCTAAAGTCTATCGGACAAAGGTTGATGAAAAAGCTGCTGTTTGCCGCTCACATTCATTGGCTCATCCGCGGCTCGGTGCCGCCGGCGTCGGTTCGTTAAGGGACGTTTCACGCAAGATCTTTGAAGCCGCCCGAAGAACGAAATCAGACAATTCGTTCAAGCGAATTTATGAAAGCTCTTTGGCAAATACAAAAAACGCCGTTCACGCGCGGCTCTCGACCCAACGCAAAATTCTCTCGTGTCTGCTCACGATGTGGATCGGAAATCAGCCCTTTCGCAACGATTTAATTAATTAAAACGGGCTGAGAAGTGTTTTTTTATTTAATTTAAAATGCCCGAGGGAAGCGTTTTGGTCTTTGATAAAACATTCTGAGAGATCAAACGATCTTGCGAAGCGTAGATGAATGCTTCGCGGCGCGCACCGGCAGCAGGTCTCGAATCTTAAATCATAAACCGTTTATCAATAAATGAGTTTCGTCCACTGGTTAGACTGCCGCGCTTTGCATACATCCAATACAACCATAGCCTGGCTCTTTAGAAGTCCAAGGCTCAAATAGCTGAATGGAAACGGTAGAAAAGTTCAAATCAGGAACGGCTACTGAAAAAGCAAAACCCGCGCAGAAGATAACGAAACGATCTCAAAAGGCGATCACCCCAGCGCCATCCGGCGTTCATAAACAAACCCGCCGCACCAAACATCACCCGCGGCTAAATACCGCTCTACGCTTGACTGGTTCTTTCATAGCTGACTTGTTCGGTGCGTGTTTGAGTTCAGACGATTTCCGCCACGCGCAGACTTGGCGCAGGCGCACCGCGCAACAATCCTTCCGTGCTTAAATCTTCGTCCACGTCTTCCCAATGAATCCCGTAACCGCCGCCGCTAATGCGCCAATTCTTTCTTTGTTCTTCGGTTGCATTCAGAAGGCGCGGATACCAAACTAGCGGAACGCTGATTGTTCTGCCATCCATCAGCCGAACGCTCAGTTCGTCTTCGGTTGTTTTCACTTCTGCAACCCGTTCATCGGTTGCCAATGCCAAAATACTCATTCCAAGCCTCTAATAATTGCTGCCGATTTTCCTGCACGATTCTTTCAATCTGCCGCAACTCTCGTGCGTTAAAACCTCGATTACGACTTAAAGAAACGGGATTCAACCAAAATTTTGCCGACAAATTGTCGCGGTCAATATGAACGTGCGGCGGTTCGTTCGGTTCGTGGCTGTAAAAATAAATGCGATACGATTCATATCTTAAAACCGTCGGCATACTTGAGCATTATACTCTATTTCAAGCGAAAACTCCGAATTTATCACGAAGCACCGAACGATTGAGATGCCGTGGTCGAAAACCGCCAGAAGACCCGCTAAAGTTTAACGGAGAACGCTGGTAACCAGGTCGCTGTTTCGCCGTCACGTCCATTGGTAGAAGGCTCAAATAGCTGAATGAAAACGGTAGAGAAGTTCAAATCAGGAACGGTTACTGAAAAAGCAAAAGCCGATCACCCAAGCGCCATCCGGCGTTCATAAACAAACCCGTCGCAGCAAACATAGCCTGCGGCTAAATACCGCTCTACGCTTGACTGCTTCTTTCATAGCTGATTTGTTCGATTGCGCCATCACTAACACGCTACTTTTGTTTTGGCGAATTGTTTTTCCAAATGATAACAATGGCAACCGTTCCCCGACAATCTCCTCTGATACTGCTGAAATAGGTAATACTGGCATTTTCGTATTCGTCGAAAGTCCTTGCAGTGCCGCCCATAAAAACTGTGTCGCCTGAACGCTCGCTTTTAGCTCCGCGTTTCGCTGGTGGCGCAAGTTCATTTACAACTTCCTCAAGCAAATCGTCTGGAAAAGTCGTATCCAAATATATTGTCTTCTCGGTTGCATTATATCTTTCAACTCGCATTTCGCGGACTTGTCCGTTGTCGTCAAACTTAACGGTTGCTATGACTCCGGGACGCACTTCGTAAATTTGAGGAGATTTACCATATTTGGCTTCAAGGTCAGCCACAGTTTGCGCATTTGCAAATATAGCACTCAGAAAACTTAAGGTTATTAAAGCTAAAAAGAATCTCATATTTTTCAAGTTTAATGAATATATTTGTGGATTTCACCACGAGCAATCGAACGATTGAGATGACGTGGGGCGAAACCGCCACCACGCAACTCCGAGTTCACCAAAAGCCGTTGATAACAAAGTCGCTGTTTCGCCCTCACGTCCATTGATTTGTTGGGTGCGTCTTTATCTAAAAACGATTTCGTATAGTTTTACTACTCCTAAAATTGCTAATCCTACAATCACCAATATTGCAATCAAGCAACCTGCCAAAAAATACTTATCATTTTCAGGCGGAACTGCAACTTCGCCGCTTTCAGTCTTCAAAGTTTCAGGAAAATTTAACTCCCGCAGTTTTGCCGCCACAATTTCAGGATAATCTGATATTTTCGATAACCCCGCCGTATGCGGAAAAGTTTGGAAAAGGTTCGGCGGTTTTCTTCCATATTTCCGTAGAAAGATGCCGATTGCTTCCTCATATTCTGGTTTCCTCACGCCAGAAAGAAAGAGGAACTTACCGGCTTCGGGCAAATCGCCCATTTGCAACAGGACATTTCCAAGTTTTTCAAATAACTCGATATTGTAACCTGCAGAAGGTATTGAACCTTGCAGGATTTCTTTTGCTCGCCAGAGATTGCCTGCGGCTAGTTCGCGTTCTGCTTTTTCTAAAAACGACATCTTTCACGATTTTATCAGAAAGCACCCAACTACTTATTAACTCCAACGCCATCGATAATACACCTATATTCGAGTATTATCCGCGTTTTTAAAAACGCGTAAGACGAGACTAAAAAGCTGAAATGCAACACATTCTCAATAATTTCCTATTTCAACTTCACCGCTGTTCCATACGCCAGGATCTCTGACGCGTTGCTCATTATTGAACTTGTGGTAAAACGCATATTGACGACCGCGTCGGCGTCTAGTTCGAGGGCATTTTCTACCATTCGGCTGACGGCTTTGTAGCGCGCTTCGGTGAGCATTTCGGTGTAGCCCGAGATCTCGCCGCCGACTATCGATTTCAGACCAGCCATTATGTCTTTTCCGACATGTTTGGTCTGGACGACGTTGCCGGTGACGATGCCCAGAATCTCTTCGATCTCGCGACCGGGAACGTCTGGTGTGTTGGTATAGATCATTCGTTTATGCTGCATAGTTTTTTACTCGTGATGTTTCGAAGGCAGATTTTCGCGTCCCCATTTCAGAGCGCGGCTCATCCAGACTAGTTCGTCGAGAAAACCCTGAACACGTTTTTCAAACCGCGGATCGAGCAAATTTCCGTTTTCGTCGAATAGCGTGTGGATCTTCGGAAAATTGAGATCGGTAAATGTAACGGCAAGCCCGAGTTCGCGAACCATTGGAACCATCGATTCGATAACGCGCGTGCCGCCCCACGGACCGGAAGAAACTCCGGCGATCGCGACGGCTTTGTGAATATATTCCTTCAGAAGCAGATCCATAACGCTTTTCAAAGCGCCCGGATAACCGTGATTATATTCCGGCGTTACGACAACGAGCCCGTCGGCTCTAACGATCGCATCGCGCCATTCGGGAAAATCGCCTTTCAGCGCCTGACCGTAATCTCCGGTCGGAAGATCGAAATCGCGAACATCAAAAAATTTCGGTTCGATGTCTCCGCGCTCTTCCATCTTCGCAAAAACCCATTTTGCGGCGCGCTCAGTTTCGCGGTCTTTGCGGTTTGTGCCAAGCAAAAGCGGTATGAAAACCGGAGTATCGCTCATAAGATGATTGAGATTATCAGTTTTTCAGGCAATTAATCAATTTTAATGTTTTTCAGGACGAACCGGAGTTTCGCAATATACCAAAAGATTTTTATGGAAAGAAGATCGCCAAATGGTCAGCGAAGCTAAATCTTTAAGATCTTCCCGACAATGTGTTTCGCGATCCGATCTTCGATCGTCGCCTTCAACACAAAGAGCCCCGAAACGAGCGTTGACAGCGGTATTTCCGCAGAGCAAGGAACTCGTGATCTGACGGACCTTGAAACCGGGTTTAATTGGGCGGAACCGGACAAAAGCTCTCGATCATTGGATAATTCGCGGTGGTTAAAAAGAGCCCGGTTTTTCGCTCGATCGTCTAAAGTTTTCCGCACAATCGGGGCATGCGCCGTGGGTAATCGGCACGGTGTTCTCGAAATATTTTTCCGGTGATTTCCATTCGCCGTCCTGCGAGCGGACGTTTCGGCACCACGCGCACATCGGCACCAGACGCTCGACCGAAAGCAGCTCGACCTGCGATCTTCGCAGGTCGAGCTGCGTTACGACAGCACGGCTCAAAGTTTCGAGCGCTTTCATCTGCATTTCCGAAAGCTTTCGCGGTTTGTGATCAATGACGCAAAGCGTTCCGAGCGCTATGCCGTCGCTGACGATCAGCGGTGCGCCGGCGTAAAACTTGATCGAAGGCGCCTGCAAAACCAGCGGATTTTGAGCAAACCGCCGGTCTTTCGTTGCGTCTTCGACGACAAGTGTTTGATCGTCCAGGATCGCATATGCGCAAAACGCATGATCGCGCGGAGTTTCCGCCGCGTCCAGACCGTATCGCGACTTGAACCATTGACGATGCTCATCGACAAGGCTGATCAAGCCGATCGGTGTTTCGCAGATAGCCGCGGCAAGTTCGGTCAGGTCGTCGAGAGTCTTTTCAGACGCCGTATCGAGCACTTTATAAATTTGAAGCAAGCGCAGACGCTCCGCTTCGTTTCCGGGAATTGGGGGTTTCATACTGGTGTAAATTTTACAAAACACAGGAGATTTTTTGATTTCGCGCCGCAGCACGCTGCTGTCTCGAAAAAGACGGAAGCAGTTATTCGTAAATAGATGCGCAGATGTTTCAATCTTTTACAGATTTCCCGGCGAAGCCTTTCTTCCCCTCGGCAAAATTGAGAAACTGCCGCTGAGTCGGGTAAGCAAGATCGATCGTGTCGGAGTCTGCAAATGCTTCAAGTATCGCTTCCCAGATCTTTTCTTCCGATCCGCGACGCCGCCGCGGATCGCACAGGTAACGAATGGTCAGCAAAACGCCGCTGTCTTTGACGCTCGTGTAAACGATCGGCGTCAGCGCGCTGAAATGGATCATCATTTGATCGGACGCTTTTTGAAATTCGGCTCCGTAATTTTCGGCGATCTCGGCGGAATGTTCGTTCGCGATTCTGGATAAAAGCTTTTTCGCCGTTTTCCAATCGCTTTCAAAAGTTACAAGCACGGGAATTTCGTTCCAGATAAAGTGGAAACCGAGCGTGTAATTTGCCAGCGCTTCGGAAAAGATCATTCCGTTCGGAACATGAACGATCCTGCCGGTGCTCTGCTCCGCATCGACCCATTTTCCGATCTCCATCATACTGAACATAAAAATGCGTTGATCGATAACGTCGCCGCGAACATCGCCGATCTCAATCCGGTCGCCGACCGCAAAAGGTTTACGCCACAGAATGAAAAACCAGCCGGCAAGGTTTACCAGCGGAATCTGAAGCGCGATCGCAATGCCCGCCGACAGCAGTCCGAAGTAAGTTGATAGCGATTGAAAGCCGCGAAACCAGATGTTTCCGACGACAATAACGCCGAAGGCGAAAGCTGCATAACTCGAAAACTTGCGCCATTTATACCGGACCGAAAGGTCGCCGCTGCTCCGCTTTACGACGCGCAAGAGCAGTTTCCGGGCGATCACGAGAATCAAAATTGCAGCGAGCGATGTCAGAATCGCCTTTTGCATTTCAAGCGAAAGCCCGAGCGTTTGTTCTGTCCAATCAAATACGCTTTGCATTAATTTACCGATGGCTGAACCCGGCGTCCGGTTCGATCTTACCGGCAAAACTTTCAAATTTAACCGAATTTTTCCCGGTTTTCTTTACATCATACATCAAAAGCATCGGCGGCTTTGATCATCTCGTCGATCCTAAAGGGAATTTCAGCACAAGTTAATAAACCGGCGCTGCATGTGCTCGACCAGACGTTTTCGGCGATAACTTGCATCAGTTTTGCGAGATCTTTTCCACATGCGCCCGCGGATAGGTCGCTATTTCAATAGAAAACTGACTTTTACACTCGCTTCAACTTTGATAGCGCCCGGCGCAAATGTTGCGACGGATTCGCTTGACGAAACAATTTCCGGCGAAAATGATCCGAACGTCATATTTGAATTTGAATTTAGACCGGAAAGTGAATATCCGCGGTTTGAATTATCAACTTCGACGACCGAGACCGCTTTGCCGATCGTTTGTCCGATCGCGCCCGCCATTGCCGACGCCTTTTCATACGCCGCCTTCATCGCCAGCCCGCGTGCCCTGTCTTTCATTTCGCGCAGCTTTGAGGTTTGAAATTTTACGCTGTTAATTTCGGAAACACCGGCATTAACGACCTCCGAAAAGAAATCTTCAAACCTGGTCAGGTCGCGCAGCCGGACGATCACAGTTTTTGAAACTTCGTATCCCTTAAATTCCTTTCGACCGACCTCGTCGCCGTCTTCATCGTAAATTTTGACGTCTTTTTCGCGGATGAACTCAAATTTCTTCTCGACCGAAATATAATCTGTCTTTACATCCTGCGCCGAGATCGAAAACCGTTTTGTCAGTGCAAGGATCTTTGCAACGACCGCGTCGTTGGCGGATTTCGCCTTTTGAAGTTCCGATTCGGTATTTGTTACATCGAGCGAAAATATAACTTCATCCGGCGCGATCTCGACCTCGGCGGTTCCGCTGACATCGATCGTAACGGGTTTGGAGTTATCCTGCGCAAATGCGCCGAGCGTAAACACTAAAATTACAAATGGAACGAATTTTTTCATTGTATTTTCCTCTTGATCTATTAGATTTAAGCCGTTTGATGCGCAAGTCCGAAGGATCGACCATCGCCCGAAAATTTCTTATCGGTCAAACATCCTAAATATTGAATGCCGTATATACCGAATTTACCGACGATCCGCCGGTGTAAGGATTTTTAAATTCGATGTTGTAACCGGACGCTTTGCCAAAAATGTTTTCCAGATTTTGTCGAAATTCATCATCAACTGCGTCGTTCGACCAGAGCGCGAAAACGCCGCCGCGTCTCAGCTGGTCGCGCACGGCATTTAGACTCTCCGACCGGTAAAACGACTGATTTTTTGCATCGAGAAAATGTTTTGGTGAATGATCGATGTCAAGCAAAACGGCATCGAATTTTCGACCAGGCTGAGCTGTATCAAAACCAGTTTTCGTCAGTTCGAAAAAATCTCCGCGGCGAAGTTCGCAGCGCTGATCGGCGGTCAGATATTCCCCGAGCGGCACCAATCCTTCTTTGTGCCAGTCAATAACTTCCTGGAAAAGATCGATCACCAGAAGCGAGTGGACATTTTCAAATTCAAGCGCCGCTTTCGCCGTGTACCCGAGCCCGAGACCGCCGACAACGACGTCGAGTTCACCTTCAAGCGGCGAAAGAGCGATCCGCGAAAGCTGCTCTTCGGCTTCGGTAAACAGGCTGGACATCAAAAATTCGTCGCCGAGCTTTACTTCAAAAATTGTGATGTCATTTAATCGCGGTTCATCGCGCCGCCGAAGAACCAGTTCGCCGAGCGGGGTTTTATGATATGCGAGTTCTTCGATCTTCATGTTGATGCAGGCGCGAAACCAAAAATAATGTTTTCGACCTGAGCATAATCTACACCCGGTTCTTTCGCCAACCGGACGAATGGTTCGATGGGATAAAAGCAAATACACGTGCGGTCGTATTTTCGATTCGTTCGATGATTTTTAATTTGGCGGGCAGAAAAGCTGTGCTTTTTTCCCTCATTTGCCGGGCGGAAAAACTATAATTTCCTTACCTCTTATTTGCCGACGGAAAAGCTCTGCTCTCATTTCCTCTAATTTTCCGGGCGGAAAAGCTTTGCTTTTCTCATTTCTTTTTTGCCGAGCGGAAAAGCTTTGCTTTTCCGGGGTGCTATTTAAAATAAGAGGCGGCTAAGCCGCCAGCAGAGGGCGGCATAGCCGCAAGGAATATGAAAGAGCTCTCGGAAAAGCATAGCTTTTCCGCTCGGCAAGTGGGAACTAAGAAGGCATAGCTTTTCCCCCCGGAGAGTTGGAACTAAAAAAAAGCATAGTTTTTCCGCCCGGCGAGTTTGAACTAAAAAAAGCATAGCTTTTCCGCCCGGCGAGTTGGAACTAAAAAAGCATAGCTTTTCCGCCCGGCAAGTTGGAACTAAAAAAAGCATAGCTTTCCGCCCGGCGAGTTTGAACTAAAGAGAGGTATAGAATCTCCGCCCGGCGAGTTGGAACTAAAAAAAAGCATAGCTTTCCGCCCGGCGAGTTTGAACTAAAAAGAGGTATAGAATCTCCGCCCGGCGAGTTTGAACTTATAAAGACATAGACTTTAAATAAGAGTTATCGCCAATCAATTTGCAAATGATCAGTAAGCAGCGGCTCATCTTCCTTCGCTTTGTTCGCCCATTGCCGCGCACTTGAGAACCGGTATTCCAGCGAATCGCCGACGATTCCCGCCCGCACTGGATTCATGTGAATATAGCCGGCTTTTTGCCGGAAAGTATCTTCGCCGAAAATATCCAGAGAATCCGGATGATGCTGCGAAACGGAATGTTTGTGATTTCGCGCGCGGGTCTCGCCCCGGAGTTTGAATAATGACTGTTCGAAGCCGTTGTCTTTCAAATACTGGATGATCCGCCGTGCTGAAACGCAATTGAGCAATCGGAGGGCATCACTCATCTCTTTTTCCGAATGGACGAGAAGGTGGATGTGGTCTGGCATTACCACATAGGCGAAAATGAGTATGCCGTGGTTTGAACGAACTTCGCTGAGCGCGTCGCACAGTATCTGTTTTACGTTGTCCGTACGAAAGATCGGCAATCGATGATGCGCGACCGAGGTGAAATAGTATGCTGGAGTTTTTCTGGATATCCGGAACATGAGTAAGGGCGGCGCAGCCGCGGTATCAATTTTGAGCTTTTCGAAAAGCTGCTCAATAATTCGATCTCAATTCGCCAAGCGGAAAAGCGGTGCTTTTCCGGCGAGTGCTTACTTTTTTATTTGCGGCTATGCCGCCGCGTAATCAAATCAGGCGATTCGGAAAACCTGCTCAATAATTCTATCTCAATTCGCCGAGCGGAAAAGCTGTGCTTTTCCGGCGAGTGCTTACTTTTTTACTTGCGGCTATGCCGCCTCTATGACGGCGGCTTAGCCGCCCGGTATAAAAATAGGGCGATTCGGAAAAGCATAGCTTTTCCGCTCGGCGACCATAAATCAGAAAACCCAGAGCATTTCCGCTTGGCAAAGATGAATCAGAAAACACAGAGTTTTTCCGCTCGGCGAACCTGAATCAAAAAACACAAAGCTTTTCCGCTCGGCGAACATGAATCAGAAAACACAAAGATTTTCCGCTCGGTGAGAATGAACAAGCAAAAGCAAAGCTTTTCCGCTCGGCGAAACATAAATAGAATAAGGCTTGCCTTTCCGGGCTGCAAACTACTTCATATTCAAGACGTTCGCGACCGTTTCTTTGTTCAAACCGCTTCCGTTTTTCTTGTTGAAATCGCTGAGTGAGATCTGTTTGTCGCGCCAGGCGTCGAGGTGACCTACCTGGTGGACGCATTGGATGGTGCAGGTCGGCGCGCACCATTTTTCGGTGATGTATTCGCGGCGCATGTCTTCGTGAGTGTATTCGTGCAAGGAGATTCCCGGCGTGCCGCGCTGCTGCGAACACCAGTGAACCAGACCTTCTTCGCAGACATACAAATATCGCGCGCCTGCGCGGCAGCGCCATTCGTATTCCTTTCCGTCGACAAGCTGGTCCTGAAACCAGTTCCAGCGCGCGTACGACCGCGTTCCTTTGGATTTTATCTCTTTGTAAACGCGCTTTTCGTGATCGGTCAAACCTTTGTTCAAACCCATCTCGTCATGAATAACGCCGACTGTTGAGGAAAATCCTAGCTCGATCGCACGGTTTGCGATGATCAAAGCTTCGTCCGGATTTGCGACGCCGCCGCCGACAACGGAATTGATGTTTACCTTAAATTTCGCATGCTCGCTTAAGTTTACAAGCTTTTTGTCGAGAACTTTCAGGCTCTTTTTAGAAACATCATCGGGCGTTACGTTATCGATCGAAATTTGCAGATAATCGAGTCCGGCATCGTTTAATTTCTTGATCTTATCGACCTGAAAGTAATAGCCGTTCGAGATCAATCCGGCGATCATTCCGTGATGGCGAATGCGCGCTATGATGTCGTAAATTTCGGGATGCATCATCGGTTCGCCGCCGGAGATGGTGATGACGCTCGAACCGAACTCCGCCAGTTTATCGATGCGTTTCAGCATTTCGTCGATCGGCACCGGATCGCTGGTTTTATCGTATTCGTTGCAGTATGTGCAGGACAGATTACACCGCCGCATCGGGACGATGTGAACAAGAACCGGATGTTTTGTAGAAGCAAACGCGCGGACCGTGTGTCTGACCCCGCGCGTAAAGCGGCTGAAACTGCTTGCCTTCGGCATTTAAAGAAATTCTCCTGCGTTTATCAAACTCGCAATTATATGGCTTATGACCGGTGTTTTCAAACCCAAACACCGGCAAGGAAAAAGCTCTGACTTTATTCGCGTCAGAGCTTTTTCGCAGATCAAATTAAGGCAGAAATTATCCCTCGATGATCTTAGTTCCTTTCGGAAGATCGACCTTGAAAACTTTGGCGTTTATCGTAATATTCTTTTGAATTCCGGAAAGTTGAATGGTTGTCGTGTCTTTGTTTTTTTCCGTGATCTTGATCTGGACCGGCATTCCATTGCCGTCAACCCAAAGATCGGCGGACGCAAATGGCGAAGCGCTTTTCGGTGTCAGTTCAAGATGCCAGGTCGGCGTCGATCCAGCAACCTTTTCTTCTCCGTGATACTTGATGTCGTACTTCGATTTCAGTTCATCCTTGGACATATCAACGAACGAAAACAAATTATTCGCCTTACCGTTTCCTTTGGCTTCGGATGCGTTGCCTGTGATCGCCTGTTTCAGATCGGGAACATAAAGGACATATTTCTTATTTACTACTGAAAGCGTTTCCTTTCGAGGTTTGGTCCAATCGACACGGATCAGAGCGTCGCGTCCTTTTGCCGGCAAATATGTCGCGCTGCCCTGCGTGGTTTCGCTTTCGTCGAGCTGCGGGTTGTATTTCACCATTTTTACGCTCGTTTTCAGAGAAGTCAGCGAACTTCTGTGGGCTTCCATTCTTTTCAACACTTCGTTCAAAGCGCCGCCGCCCTGCGCGTTTGCTTCGATCGCGCCGAATACGTTGAAAACAAGCATTAACGCGAACGCGGTCAAACTAAATTTTGTAAATGATCTCATATAAAAACAAATCTCCTTTAATAAAAGGTTTCTTTTCGATTTTTCGGGAAGATTATATAGAAAAAATGTCTGATGTAAAGCTAAGGCTTGATCTCGATCTCATAAAAGATCTCGCCGTTTTCCTTCCGTTTTTCGTGCCATTCGAGAATTTCGGCATTTGGATTTCCGCTAAATTCCTTGACCCTTTCGGTCATTATGCGTTTATCCGTCGAAAAATCTTCGGCTTTGACGATTATACGTGCCGTTTGGGTTGCAAGCTTTTCCCTTTTTTCAAACCATGTCTTCGGCGTCAAAAATATAAATGCGACGATCAACAGGCAAAAAAGATCGTATTGCCATGTTCCGCGCAGGTGATCCCATAAAATTAATCTTTTCAGCGACATTTTGTTAATCGTCAACAACGACACCGTCGCGCATTGTGATTATGCGGTTGCAATGTTCGGCGGCTTCCGGATTATGCGTGATCATGATGATCGTCTGCCCGAGCCGTTTGTTCAGTTCGCGAAACATTTCAAGCACTATCTCAGAATTTTCCGAATCCAGATTACCCGTCGGTTCGTCCGCCAAAATAATTGCGGGATCGTTGATCACGGCTCGCGCCAAAGCTACGCGCTGCTGTTCGCCGCCTGAAAGTTCGAGCGGTTTATGGTTAAGCTTGTCCTCTATCTTCAAAAGCCGCAGAACTTCGCGCCGTTTTTCGGCGCTGCCGCCGTTTTTCGAATGAATTCGCTCTGCAAGCTTTAGATTTCCTTCCGCCGACAACGTCGGAAAAAGATTAAAACGTTGAAAAACGAAGCCGATCTTTCTGCGCCGAATGTCGGTACGCTGCGCGTCGGAAACTTTTGAAAGATCTTCGTTATCGATAATGATCTTACCGGTTGTCGGCGACAGCAAACCGCCCAAAAGATGGAGAAGCGTCGATTTTCCGCACCCCGACGGACCCATAACAGCGACAAATTCGCCGCTTTTTATATCAATGTCGACACCGCGAAGCGCGGGAACATCGACTTTTCCGATCCGATAGGTTTTCGTCAGATCTTCTGTTCTTAAAATCGTTTTCATCAATAAATTACTGAGTTCGCGACTCTGTTCCGGGTTTTTCGCCTGTCGGATTCTGACCTGAGATCTCAAGTAGTTTTTTATCGAGATCGATAACCGGCAGATTCCAGCTATTTTCCAGCACGAAAGCTTCTTTCGGATAAGTTTTACCGATCGAAACATTTTCCGGCGATTGATATGTCAGCCGCATTTTATATTTTTCTTTCGGGCGCGTTACCTCAACCCGGAGCGGAAGATTCTTAAAGTTTCCCGTATCCGTCAATTCGCCTTCCTGACCGTAGACAATGTCCGATTCGATCTCGCCGTTCGCGTCAAATATCTGCTGCCGCGCCACGCGGACAGTGCCGACGCGGTCGAACCAGAAACGCCGTTTAACCGCGCTTCCTCCGCCTGCTTCGCGGCTGATCTCGTCCAGCAAATAATATCCGCGCAAAACATTTCTAACAGGCGATTTTTTCGGTAGATCGAGATTCTCTTCCTGGATCAGGATAGTGCTCAATACATAATAATTTGCTGTTTCGTCCGTCGGTTTAACAAGTATCGCTTCGGTAAAATGCTGCGGACGAAGATTGGCAAAGGCGTTTACATTCTGTTTGAAATCTTTGCTGTTCCCGTTGTTTTCAAGCTTCGATGAAATATCTTTTTGCAGCGCTGAATAATCCGCACTGTTTGTCCCCATCACAAAATTTTTGTTCTTTCCGCTGCCGCCGTCGTTGAGAATTGCGACCCGAAATTTCTCTCCGTCAGAGGTCATTTGAACGATGTCGGAATTAACGATCGGAACCTGAACCTTTAATTGAATACTCGCCGGTCTTTGAACAACTATTAAACCCGGAACTGTTTTGAATTTTTCTTCCAGTCCAACTTCCGCAAAAGAATTATCAATGAACTTGAGATCGATCTTTGCATACATCGAATTAACCTTTGCCAGGTTATTGATCTGCGAGATCATAAATTCCTTTGACGCAATTTCCGTCTTTAAAAGCGTCGGCGACTGCTGCTTCTCACTTGGCTTAAAAACGCTGCATCCACCTGCAAACATAATTGCTGCAATAAATATGATTAATTTTTTGTGGATCTGAAATTTAATCAAGCGCATAAAAGGGGTTAAGATGTTCAATCAAATTTAGCTGTTGCTTTTTCGTTTCCTGTTTACTTAGAACGGTTCCATCACAGACTTAGGCGGTTTCCGAAATTCAAACGGCAGATACTATCATAAAAAACGCGTTTTTCTAATAGCAAAAGACGCGGGAACGATAGCCTTTTGCTGCCCGTCCCGCGTGTTAAGCTGTAGAAACTAATACTATTTTCGTATTAAAATGTTCCCGTCGAACGTGTTAAATAATCCCCCATTGTGAATGCAAACATAATTGCGAGCCAGAAAAATCCGGAAACCGCGGTCAGCCAAATGAGTTTTGAACTCCAACGGACGTGCATAAAGAACAAAATGACGCAAGACATTTTGAAAAATGCGATCGAAAGCGCCACCAAAGTATTGGCGCCGGGAAACAATGCGCCGTCAAGATCTTGGAGCGCAACCACATACGTTACGATCGTGCCGACAAATAAGATCAGGAAAACCGCAAAATAACCCGGCAGACCGATATGTTCCTGGTGGTCGTCCTGCTGAACTTCTATTGTTTCGTCAACTCTGTGTTCCATAAATTAAATCAACCTCAATGAATGAAATGTCTGCCGAGCAGGTAAAGCAGCGGGAAAAGAAAAATCCATACGATATCGACGAAGTGCCAGTAAAGTCCTGAGATTTCGACCGGTGAAAAATACGCCGCGCTGAAAGTGCCAAGCCAAGCCTTTCGGAGCAGCCACGCCATAACTCCCAGACCTATGATCATATGAACAGCGTGCAGACCGGTCATAACGAAATAGATCCAGTAAAATATCTGCACTTTATCGCGAAACTTTGCCGGATCTACCTCTCCATTCGACAAATATCCGACCTTTTCGTCCGCTGTTAAAAAATTGCCCGCCTGAGCCATTTGGGCAAGTTCGGTTCCGTAATTCCACTGAAAGTTTCCTTCCGGATTTACGTAAACATGCGACTCTTCAGTTGATGCCGCGGAAACTTGTGTTTCAAACGGCAGGACGAGCGAGGCGGTTTTTTCGGCATGCGCTTCGTTTTCTCTGACTTTTTTGTTCAAGCCTGCGACAGGAATTAGCCCGTGATTATACTTATCCGTATATTCGATCGCTTTGACACCCAAAAATACGGTTCCGAAGATCATGGTCAGAACGATCATGGCGACCTGCAGATTTCGATTGCCTTTCTGCGCGTAGTAAACCGCAAGCGCCATCGTCAAACTGCTGACGATGAGAACAAGCGTATTCAATCCGCCCCAGAAAGCGTTTAAGTGATTACTGCCCGCGGCAAATGCCATGGGAAATTTCGAGCGGAAAACGAGGTAAACGGTAAACAATCCGCCGAAAAACATGATTTCCTGGACGAGGAAAACCCACATTCCGATTGTTACGGAATCCATCTGCTGTTTCATATCATCGAACTGGTGCTGAAGCCCCGGCGGATGATAATGATCGTCGTGTGTGTCTGCGTGATTCGCCATTTTTATTTAGATCCCAATCGTCAATTTTCTAAAAGATCGTTAAACCGTCGGCGCAACGACCGATTTACGCGCCCCTTCGATGTCTAAGCCGCTTTCTTCTCCAAATTCATATGCCTCCCAGGTAACCACCGGCGGTACATCAAAGTTTTCGGTCGGCGGCGGAGAAGACGTTCTCCATTCGAGCCCGGGATGCATCCAGGGATTTGCCGATGCTTTCGCGCCGAAAAAGAAGGAATAAGTCAGATAAATTACCGGAAGTGTCAGTCCGATACCGAGAATCGAGGCACCGGCGGTAGAAAAAATGTTAAGTACCTGGAATTCCGGCGGATACGAAGCGTATCGCCGCGGCATTCCTAAATATCCGAGAATGAACTGCGGGAAAAATGTCAGGTTAAATCCGACAAACACCAGCATTGCCGAGATCTTGCCCCAAAATTCGGAGTAGATCTTTCCGGTCATCTTCGACCACCAGTAATGAATTCCGCCGAGATAAGCCAAAACTTGTCCGCCGACCATAACGTAGTGGAAATGAGCGACGATAAAATATGTGTCCGTCAAATGAACCGTCAAACCGACCGAACCGAGAAACAATCCCGTCAAACCTCCGATCATAAACAGTCCCAGAAAGAAGAGTCCGTAAAGCATCGGCGTGTCGTATGAGATCGAACCCTTGTACAGCGTGGCTGACCAGTTAAATACTTTGATCGCAGAAGGGATTGCGACTACCATCGTCAAGAAGGAAAAGACCAATCCTGCATAGATCGACTGTCCGCTGACGAACATATGGTGTCCCCAGACGAGGAAACCGAAAACTGCGATAGCGATCGATGAAAACGCGATAAATTCGTATCCGAAAATCTTCTTCCTCGAAAAGTTCGATATCAGTTCAGAGATCACACCCATTCCTGGCAGGATCATAATGTAAACAGCCGGGTGCGAATAGAACCAGAAAAGATGCTGGAAAAGGATCGGGTCGCCGCCGATCGCCGGGTCGAATATACCGATTCCGACAAGTCGTTCGAGCGCGAGAAGCAGAACCGTAATCGCAATAACCGGGGTTCCGAGAATCATTACCAGGCTCGTCGCGTATTGTGCCCAGACAAACAGCGGCAGGCGAAACCAGGTCATTCCCGGTGCCCGCATTGTATGGATCGTGACAATGAAGTTCAGTCCCGTCAGAATTGACGAAAACCCGTTGACAAAGACCCCGAGTCCGACAAGCATCACATAGCTGTTGGAGAAGGTTGTCGAATACGGCGTGTAGAAGGTCCAACCCGTATCAACACCGCCCTGCAGCAGCGCAAATACAATAAGAGCGCCGGCGATCCAGTAGATATAAAGACTAAGCAGGTTTATCCGCGGAAATGCAAGATCTTTCGCGCCGATCATAAGCGGGATCAGGAAATTTCCCAACACTGCCGGGATTGCCGGAATTAGAAATAAAAAGACCATGATCACGCCGTGCTGCGTAAAGACCTTGTTATATGTCCCGGATTCGAGCAGATCGCTGGCAGGTGTCAAAAGTTCCAACCGGATAGCAGAGGCATATAGACCGCCAAGCATGAAAAATACGGAAATGCTCAGCAAATACATGATCGCAATGCGCTTGTGATCTTTGGTCAAAAGCCAGGACCGCAAAGTAAACCCGTTGGTCAAATAATTGACCGGAGCTTCTTCCTTTATATTTTCGAGATTTATTGCATCTACATTTTGCATAGCTACCTAGTTACCACCTTTTGTTTCGCTGGACGGCATATTCGAATTTGCCGCAGCTTCCGGGCTCGCTTTTGGAGCAGCCGTCGCCGCCGTCTGCGACGTTGTTCCCGCGTCTCCGCTTAATGATTTGATATAGGCGATCAATTGAACCAACTGTTCTTCGGTCACCTGTCCTTTGAAAGTGGGCATGATCGGCTGATAGCCTTCGACGATCTTTGCTCCGGGATTTAGGATCGATTCGCGCAAATAGGCGTCATCGACAATAGCACTTTGACCGTTCGTAAATTTGACTTCTTTCCCGAAAATACCTTCAAGAACTGCACCTCGCTGATCTTTTCCGCCCTGGTGACACGATGCGCAGCCGAGTTTATTTTCGAAAAGATCTCGTCCTGCTTCAACCGGTGTTTGTCCGGATACGTTTCCGGCAAGCCAGTTGTCAAAGTCGCGCTGTTCCATAACATAGACCCAACCGCCCATTCCGGAGTGATTTAGACCGCAATATTCAGCGCAGAAAAGATGATACTTGCCCGGCTTCGTCGCCTCGAACCACATCGTCGTATACCTTCCCGGAACGACGTCCATTTTCGTTCGAAATGCCGGGATGAAAAAATCGTGGAGTACATCTTCCGTCGTCATCGTCAGCTTGACCTTTCGTCCAACGGGAACGTGCAGTTCATTTATTTCCCGCTGTCCGGTCGCATGCTGGATCTTCCACATCCATTGTTTTCCGACGACATAGACGTCCATCGCTTCGTCCGGAACGCGATACTGGTTGTAGTAAACGATCGCACCGCCGAGAAACACTGTCATCGAAATGATAAAAGGAATTATCGACCACAATGTTTCGAGCGCGATTGAACCATGAATTTCTTTCGGTGTCGCAAATGCTTCTCTTTCTCTATACTTAACGACAAAAAAGAATATCGCAGCAACGATCCCGATCGTAAAAAACGCGGAAATGGCTATAAGATAGAAATAAAGTAAATCCACATCGCCCGCGAAAGTCGAAGCTTGTTCGGGAAACAGTGGAATCCACGTATTTTGTTGCATAATCATCATTTTATTAACACTCACAGACCACCCTGACCTATGATCACAAATCTGAAACCGCCGCTTTCTTTTTCCGGTTGTACCGCCAAAAACCGAATAGCATTCCGGCAAGTCCGAGCATTGTTGCTATTCCCGCAAGCCGAAGCACATTAAGGATCGTTAAACCGTATTTTCCAGTCGAAGGGTCATAGTGATAGCAGTACAAATAAAGCTGCTCCACGGGATTTCCGATCTTGCCCTCCGAGGACTCCATTAAGCCGAACTTTAGATCTTTCGGCGAATAATCGATGCCGTAAAAATATCGGGAGATCTTTCCCTCAGGAGTTACGATCATTATTCCGCCGGCATGTGCAAACTGTTCGGTCGCCTCGTCGAAATGGTAATTAAAACCGACCGCATGCGTAATCTTGTCAATAGATTCCTGCGTTCCCGTCAAAAAATGGAAACCGTCCGCCGAATCTTCTCGTCCGTATCGCGTTAAATAGCTTTCTTTTTTCTTTTGCTTCAGCTCTGTCTTTCCGTTTTCACGTGCGTCAAAACTGATCGCGACGACGTCATAATCTTTACCGGCGTCAAACGATATTCCTTTCAAAGAACCCGTCAAACCGTTCAGAACCTCGTTACAAAGCATCGGACATTCAAAATAGACAAGTGCCAATATGACCGGTCGACCGCGATTGAAATATGTTCCCAACTTGACCGTTTCACCGTTCTCGTTCTGAAACTCGGTTTCCAACGGAACTTGTTCATTCAGCTTTTGTTCAATTCCGACGGTTTTCAATGCCGTAGGAATTCCATTGCTGGTCGAACCCTGATTTGGATCGTACGTTTTTGGCGAATAAAGCGGTGAATTGTAATGTTCCGTTTTTTGACCGAAACCGGAGACAGCCGCTGCCGAAAAAATTATCGCCGTCAAAAATGTCAGTTTCAAAACTGCTGAAAAACCTGAACTTTTTGTCATTTTCTACCTCAAGATCCTGAAAACCATTTTAATTCTCTACGATTCATCGAATCCGAACCGCTTGTTTCCTTCCTGCACTTGCGTCCGAAACCATTAGCCTCGACGAGTCCGCCGTTTCAGATTTTCCCGTCGTTTTGTTTTCTGGCAGAAGCCGCCGCTTTGCTTCTTCTATCGGAAGCGAAATTACGGTTCCGGTCGCCTCATCCTTTTTTCCGTTCTTCAGGAGTTCGTTCCATTGACGGCTCAATTCCAAATATTCCGCCTGCGGCGCGGCTAGTTCCAGATTTACCCGACCTTTCTCGCTGTCAACACCAAATCCGGGTGCCGACTGCAGTCTAGGTTCCGGGGGAAGAGCTTCGTCCTTCGTAAACGCAAGCGGATTATCCGATTTCTTCGCCTCTGCTGCATCGCTTTCCATTACAACCATCAGAAACTGCATCAGGAAAAATGTGATAACGATCAGCAAAAACAACCCGACGGAGAAATAAACGATCGCACGCAATCCGATCACGTTCGCTTCATAAGGCTTGTTTAAATCCTGCAAAATATTTTTATGTTTCGACATTTTTTAACCCTTAAAACTTAATGACCTTTTCCATGCTCGATCGCATTCTCGAGGAACGGATCCATCACCGGAACGAGCGGACGTTTCTGAAGCTCGACAAAGAACCTCCATATAAAGAGTCCGCCTATGCCGATCGGTGCCAGAATATCGAACAAAGTTATATGAAATCCGGCAGTGTTATGCGCTTCTCCAACCATTGGACTAGGTTCGATCAAATAGAACACATCGGAAATGCGCATGATCAAAATAAAACCGGCAACCAAAGCAAGCATCTTCGGTTTTCTTTTAACTTCACGCGAAAGCAAGATCAGGAACGGAAGCGCAAAATGGAAAACTATTAAAATTACGCCGACAATGCCCCATCCGCCCGTCATTCTTGTCAGATACCACTGTGTTTCTTCCGGCAAGTTACCCGACCAGATGATCAGATATTGCGAAAAATTAAAGTATGCCCAGACCATCACAAGCGCCAGAACAAGCTTTCCGATGTCGTGAAAATGGCGTTTCCCGAGCACTTTATCCATCGGCGGCTTGTCGTAAAGAAAAGACAGAACGATGATCGAAAAACAGAAAGCGGTCAGCGCCCAGCTTGCAACAAAAAGCAAACCCCAGATAGTTGAAAACCATCCGGCGTCGAGCGACATTACCCAATCGACCGTCGCAAAGGTAACCGTTAAAACGTAGAAGACCATTGTCGGACCGGAAAAAGCCGTTGCTGTCCCGAGATATCCGGCAGCTTCATCGAAATCTTTCGCCGCATCCTGCCGCGCCGACCAATTGTTCAAAAGGAACGTCATCACGCCGAAAATGGCGAAATAGATTAACGTCCTGACGATCCACCAAAAAGGCGTTTGATAAGCTCCCCGATGTTCGATGGCATGTTTTACCAGTTCGTCAGTGATAAGATCGACGCGCGTCCACGCGTAAAGATTTCCTGTGTATACCGCAATAATGATCGGAATAAACAGGATGAACAGCCAAGGTATGGTTCGCGATGCGGCTTCAACTATCCGGCGAATAACAACGCCCCACGCGCCGCC
This sequence comes from Pyrinomonadaceae bacterium, assembly GCA_026129865.1. Classification (GTDB taxonomy): domain Bacteria; phylum Acidobacteriota; class Blastocatellia; order Pyrinomonadales; family Pyrinomonadaceae; genus JAHCHG01. The sequence goes on along the minus strand of JAHCHG010000006.1, from coordinate 144,940 downwards.
CGTTAAATACTGCAGCATTATGATTCCCAGACCGCCGAATCCAATGCCGCCCCAGAAAACAAATCCCACCAGCCAACCGCGAAGTGCCTGTTCACGATAGTCCGGAAAAAACAGTGCCGCTGCCAAAACAACAAGCGAGACGATTCCGCCGATTCCAAGAGCGACCGTCTGAATTTTTCCTATTTCTGCTTTCGGTGCTTCGTAATTTGTCATGTCTATTTCGCACCTCCGTTCTCAACTGCCGGCGAAGCGGCGGGACTCGGTGCGGTTTGCGGCATCGTATTTGCTGCCGCGTTTGGATTTTGACTGATCTGAAGCGCTCTTATATAAGCGACGATCGCCCATCGGTCCGCGGGTGGAATTTGAGAAGCGTAACTATTCATTTTTCCCCAGCCGTTAGTCATCACATCAAAGAAATGTCCGTCCGGAGCATTTCTCAAACGGTCGTCGTTATAAGTCGACGGTTTTGAAAACCCGCGTCGGACGACCATTCCGTCGCCGTTCCCGACCGGACCGTGGCAGACAATGCAAAATACCTTGTAGCGCTGTTCACCGCGATCTAACAATTCCTTCGTTAGCGGCACCGGACTCTTTTCTATGTCATTTGGAAAGCTTGAAACTAACGTGTTTCCAAGCGCGTCCGTTGTCGTTTGAACATTTGCTGCTGCTTCCGGATCGGCATTCAATTTCTTACCGGTATAAAAAACCTTATCTTCGCGAAGCATTCCGCGCGCGACGGTTCCGTCCGGCAAATCGCGCATTGCTTTGTTATCGGCAAAAAAACTGCTTGCCTTATAGGGTTTGTAACGCGGCTGATCCTGCATATCGTACCGGCATCCAACCGTCAGGATGAATGCAGCAAATGTAAATATCCACAGTGTTTTACGGTTCAACATCAAACACCTCCTGCGGATTTAGGCTTTCCATAAAATTTCTTGTTTCGTTGTAATCAAATTTCGGATCGTCGCTTTCGATCAAAAGGAAAAACTTTTCTCGCGTCGCAAGCGCAAAACGCGGAACATTAAAAACCGGATGATAAGGCTGCGGCAGCCCGTTGAGAAAAAGCATGCCGAAAACCGCTGTAAATGCGGCAAGCAAGATCGTCAGTTCGAACATTGGCGGAATGAACGAGGGCAAGCTGAAAAAAGGTCGCCCGCCGACGTTCAGCGGATAATCGATTACATGAACATAGTACTGAAGACCGAGTCCCGAAAGCAGTCCGACAATTCCACCGGCAAAAACCATGTACGGCAAAATGCTGCGTTTTATCCCGAGTGCTTCGTCGATCTCGTGAAGCGGGAACGGAGAAAATGCGTCGGTTTTAGTGTACCCTGCATCGCGGACCTTGGTCGCCGCGTCGACCATTTCGGTCGGCGTGTCGAATTCCGCAAGAAAGCCAAATAGTTTTTTGTCCATAACGATAATCTTCGCTTGCAATCAGCCGCTCCTGCTGGCAATCGGCTTGACATGGGTGAGTTGCCCTATATTTTCCGAAAGCGGGCAAACTCGGCTGATCGCAATTTTATGCTCCACCACCTCTATCCGGATCTCGTGTAGTTTCGATTTCAACCACGTTTTCTTCAAAATCCTGCTGGTGTCCGTGAACATTCGCTTCGGGAAGCAAAGTCCGAACCTCAAAGATCGAGATCACCGGCAGGAATCGAACAAACAAAAAGATCAGTGTAGTAAATAGACCAAGCGTTCCGAGGAACATCGACCAATCCCAGATCGTCGGCGCGAACATTGCCCACGAAGACGGCAGGAAATCTCTGTGCAAACTGGTAATGATGATCACAAAACGTTCAAGCCACATCCCAACGCTGACAATCAGCGAAATAACGAAAAGCCAGAAAGCGCTTTCGCGAAATCTCTTAAACCAAAGCAGCTGGATCGACAATCCATTGCAAAATATCAACAACCAGTAGAACCACCAATATGGTCCGGTCCAGATGCGGTTCTGAATCATAAAGACTTCATACTTGCTTGCACTGTACCAGCCAAAATAAGCTTCCATCGCGTATCCGTAAACCACGATCAAACCGGTCGCTAGCATCACCTTACCCATATAGATCAAATGGGTGTCGGTAATAAAATCTTTGAGGTTATACCAGGCTCGAAGCGGAATACATAAAATGAGCACCATAGCGAATCCCGCAAAGATCGCTCCCGCAACGAAATAGGGCGGAAAAATCGTCGCGTGCCAACCCGGAACCTGCGAAACCGAAAAGTCTAAACTTACGATCGAATGAACCGAGAGAACAAGCGGAGTTGAAAGACCTGCCAGCAGCAAATAGGCGATCTCATACCTGTGCCAATGCCGCGCCGAACCGCGCCATCCCCAAGAAAGCAAACCGTAAACGAACTTAAAATATTTATTCTTCGCGCGATCGCGCAGGGTTGCGATGTCCGGGATCAATCCGATATACCAAAACAATAAAGAAACCGTAGCGTAAGTCGAAACTGCAAACACGTCCCACATTAACGGCGAGCGAAATTGGGGCCACATTCCCATTGAATTTGGAATCGGGAATAGCCAGTACGCAAGCCAGGGACGTCCTGTATGAAGAAGCGGAAACATTCCGGCGCAAGCGACGGCAAAAAGCGTCATCGCTTCGGCAAAGCGGTTAATTGACGTTCGCCATTTTTGATTAAGCAGTAATAAAATAGCGGAAATCAACGTTCCGGCATGACCGATCCCAATCCACCAAACAAAATTAATGATCGGGAACGCCCATCCAACCGGCTGATTGTTTCCCCAGATTCCGATACCTGTGAAAAGCAGGTATGTAACCGTCATCATCAAAACCTGAAGAAGCATAAAGCCGATGGCGAAACCGATATACCAGCCGATCGGGGTTCGCTTCTTTAAAGTAAGATCGCTGATCCGGTCGGAAACTGTCCCGAAGTCATGCTCGCCTTCAACCATTGGCGGGTAAATTCTTCTTTGAATTTCTTTAATGTCTTCCATAGCTATTTACCGAAATCCTAGTGCGCCGCCTCCGTTGATTTTTCACCTTTTACGGATGAATCATGCTTTCCGAGCTTACTTTCCGGAATCTTCAAAGCCTTGTAACCGGGCATTTCTTTGTTCAAGTTCTTTAGACCCGTTAAATAAGTAGTTCTAGGCTGAGTATTTAACTCATTAAGCAAAACGTAATTTCGATGATCCTTTTTCGATTTTGCAACTTTGCTGCTTTCATCGTTGAGATCGCCGAAGATGATCGCATCAGTCGGGCAAACCGATTGGCATGCAGTTAAGATCTCGCCGTCGCGTATCTTCCTTCCGTCTTTTTCCGCCTCGATCCGAGCAGCCGAAATTCGCTGCGTGCAATAGGTACATTTTTCCATTACCCCGCGGCTTCTGATCGAAACTTCCGGGTTTCGCATTAATTTGTACTGCGGTGTATCCCAATCCTGATAAAGGAAGAAATTGAATCTGCGAACTTTGTACGGGCAGTTATTCGAACAGTATCTGGTTCCGACGCAGCGGTTATAGACCATGTCGTTCAGTCCTTCGGCGCTGTGGACAGTCGCATGAACCGGGCAAACGGTCTCGCACGGCGCCTGTTCGCACTGCTGGCAAAGAACCGGCTGTGAATAAGGTCCTTCGGGATTGTTAATATCGCCGCCGCCGTAATAAGTATCGACACGCATCCAATGCATTTCGCGGCTTCTTTCGACCTGTTCCTTGCCGACGACCGGAATATTGTTTTCCGATTGACAAGCCAAAACACAGGAGTTGCAGCCGACGCATGAATTAAGATCGATCGTCATTCCCCATTTATTACCGTCGTAAACGAACGGCGTATACATGGATTTCGGATACTCGTCGTGCGAAAGATGAACATTTTCGTGTTCGACGAATTCGTCTACTTCGTAAACCTGCAGAAGATCACGACCTTCCATATTGAAATGGATCTGCGTCGAAGCGATCTGCGTCTGGGTGCCGGTCGGATTGATCGTTCCGAAACCGGCGTACATCGCGTTCGACCTCATTACGTCGAAAGCGCTGTAGCCTAATCCGGTGCCTACCTTTCCGGCGCGGGTACGACCATAGCCCATATAGATCGTGACAACATCGTCCGGCTGTCCGGGCGAAACCCAAAGCGGAACCGGTTTCTGGATCTCACCGCCTTCGTAGGTCAGCGTCGCCAGATCGGAAGACAAATTACTGCCGTAAGTGTTTACAAATGTTGTGCCGAGCTCACCGCCGGCGAGATCGTTATAATCTTTGTTCTGGTTTATCCCGAGCCGTTTTGCCGTGTTCGGACTGATCAGTGCGACATTGTCCCAGGTGATCTTGGTCATCCGGTTCGGGAGTTCCTGCAGCCAGCCGTTATTTGAAAATCGACCGTCATATACGCCGGGATCCGGAAGAATGGTCACTTCCAAATTACCGCCGGTCGTAACAGGCGCAGGCTGTGTCGCAGTTAAAAACGCATTGTTTACTGAAACTGATTTCGCCGGAAGCGCAGAGTTTGCGATAAAACCATCGTGAACCGCCTTGCGCCATTTATCTTCGAACGTTGTCGCCGTTGAAGCTGCCCCTGCTTGCGGACTCGGCGAAGCAACGGTTTTCGCTTCTGCAGTTTGCGGGCTCGGCGAAGCGACAGGTTTCGTCTCCGCAACTGCATTGTCGGCTGGTTTCGATTCAGCCGCCGGTGTTCCGTCGGGGCTAGCCTGAGGAACAGGCGAACCGGCTGCAACCGGTTTCGAAGCGGAATCCATGCCTTGTTTCTGCCAAAATTCTTTTACAATGTCCTGATCGGACTTATCATAGTTTTCCTTGAAGAAGATCTGAACGACTTCATGAATGCTCTTGCTGCCGTAAAGCGGCGCGATCAGCGGCTGAACGATCGAAACCGTTCCGTCATACGCGCGCGCATCGCTCCACATTTCGAGAAAATGCTTCTCGGAAATATGCCATTGACAAAGTTCGCCCGTTTCGTCGACCAACTGTCCGAGATGGACGCGAACCGGAACTTTCTTGAGTCTTTCGAAATTTAATTTTAGATCTGCGGGAGTGTTATAAACCGGATTTCCGCCGAGAATTACAAGCATTTTGACCGCCTCGCCGTCGATCTCCGAAATAAGCTGCTTCAGCATTTCGACTTGTGTCAATTCCGGACTCGGCTGGAAAGGTTCTGTGTAAGTAACCGTCTGACCAACGTTTCCGAGCGCCGAGTTCATGGCATGTGCCAGCGCGTGAACCATCGGCGGTTGATTGTCGCCCGGAACGACAAGAGATTTTCCTTTGTTCTCGTTCAGATCCTTCGCCATCGCGCGGATCCAATCCGCGTTTTCCGTATAATTTGAAACTGCTCCGGAAACCCCCAGCGCGGCTGCGATTGCTTTCGTAATCTCAACCATCTGGCTCGGTTTTACACCGAGCCGGTGATCGGCTTTTGCGCCCGTCAGTGAAACCGACGATTCGACGGCATAAAGACGGTTTATCGATTTTTTCTCTTCCGAAAAAAAGCGTCCTTTTGCGAAATCCTTGATATACCGAACGTTAAAGCCGGAAAAAATATCTGCGTCCAGCGTTAAAATGCGTTCAGCTTTTTCAAAACTGTAAACCGTGTGCGCCGGCGAACCGAAAGCCATCTTGGCTCCGGTCATCGCGTTATCTTTATTAACCGGTTCGTATTGATAAACTTTAGCGTTCGGAAGCTCGGTCAAAAGATCTTTAAATTGAGCGATCAATGTCGGAGAAGAAAGTGTTTCGGTTAGAAAACGGATTCCAGCACCGCCGTCTTTTCTGTTTTCGTCCACAACGGCGCGAATTTCAGACATGAAGGTTTGCCAAGTGCTTGGGTTTCCGCGATTTGTTACCTGCTGCGATCTGTCCGGGTCGTATAAAGAAAGGATCGCTGCCTGAGCTAATGTATCAGTCGCGCCGAGACTGCCCGGATGGTCCGGATTTCCTTCGATCTTCGTCGGGCGACCCTCATTCGATCTTGCGAGTAAGCCTGTCGCGATACCGCCGAGCGACATGGCGGTCGCGTAGAACAGAGGTTTTCCCGGAATTAATCCCTCCGGCTGGCGAACGTACGGAACGATCTTCTCCGCCGGCTGAACGACGCAGCCGCTCAACCCTGCTAGTGCAAGCGAAGCGCCCATGATCTTGACAAAGTTCCGGCGGCTGAGCGAATTGTCCCATTCTTCCGCGTGAGCCGGATATTCCTCTTTGACAAATTCTTCAAATTCCGGCGCGTCTACAAATTCCTCAACGCTGCGCCAGTATTGTTTTCCGTTTTGCTGGAGAATCTTGTCTCGCAGTGATGCAAAGTTAGATTTACTGTCTTTGCTGACCATTATTTTCTTCGTTCCTTAATTAAAAATTACCTGTGACAAGTTGAACAGCTTGTCAACAACTCTGTACTGCGCAATTTTGCGACTTTCGCTTCGATCTCTGCCGTCTGTTCAGGAGTGATGTTGTCCTTGTTCCAGTTCATGTTATAGATCTCGGACTGCGGACGAATGTTGGGTTCCGGATTTCGATGGCACGACAAGCACCATTCCATCTGCAGCGTATTTTGCTGATAAACCGCCGCCATATCGTCGATCTGCCCGTGGCAGCTGGCGCAGCCGACGCCTTTGGCAATATGGATACTATGGTTGAAATATGCAAATTCCGGCAGGTCGTGAACACGCTGCCATTCGATGGGTGTGTTGTCGCGATAACTGGCGCGGACCGGTTCAAGATAAGGACTGTCCGCCCAGATCTGGCTGTGGCAGTTCATACAAGTCTGCGTCGGCGGTATGCCCGCACTGGCGGAAGTTTCGACCGACGTATGACAATACCGGCAATCTATGCCGTCATCGCCGACATGATGCTTGTGACTAAACTGCACCGGCTGTTGTTTTTCAAGTCCCTGTCCGGTCAAATACGAAGACCTCGACACTTGCGTGTAAACCACAAATGCCGCGCCCGCAAGTACTATCGCAACTATAAAGCTTGCTTTAGCAACGTTATTTGCTCCGCGATGAAATATCTGTGCCATTTTTATTAAACTTCCAAGTCTTTGAAAATGAAGCGAGCCCGACCGAAAACAACAGTCAAGCGTCCTCGTTAGAACCAGGCAAAATCAACTAGTTATTGTTTTTAAGAGCGATCGTAAAAATCCTGCCCTCATTTTACAGAATCTTACAAAATCCGCAAATTACGATTTGAGGATATTTGCAAAACGCTTCTTGTGCAAGTTTTCACAAAATAAGATTTACTGATCAGTCTCATTAATCCCGTTTTAAGGCTTATTCGAACTGGACTCTCGCGAAAGCAAAGCCGCGCCGATCGCACCTGCGTTCGTACCGAGTTTGCCGGCAAGTATTTTCGTCGATGCAAAGGAAGGAGCAAATGAAAGCTCCATTGCGCGTTCGCGAATCGCGTTCAGTACAACGTCGCCGGCTCGGCTGATCTCGCCGCCGATAACGACGGTTTCAATGTTTAGTAAATTTATCACTCCTGCGACGGCAGTTCCGATATACGATCCGGTTCGCTCAAGCATCATGATCGCAAAATCATCTTCGTCGATCGCAGCCGAAACAATATCTCTCAGCGTGATGTTCGATTCGCCGATCCGACTCAGCGACGAAGTATCGTCCTGATGAAAGCGGCTTTTCGTACGTTTAACGATACTTCCCGCCGACGCGACACCTTCCAGATTCTGACCTTCCGAATTGATCAGAATATGACCGAATTCACCTGCAAATCCCGAAGCTCCATGCCAGATCGCACCGTCGAAAATAAGCGCCCCGCCGACGCCCGAACCAAAAGTCCCGTAAAACATACTCCGACTCGAACGCCCCGCGCCGAGCATATATTCGCCAAAAGCCGCGGAATTAGCATCGTTTTCGATCACCAGTCGGACTCCGGTCGCGGCTTCGAGTTCTCCGAAAAAACCCTCGCGCTCATGTTCGGGGTTTTGCATGGAAAATTCCACTCGACGGGTTTTGCGGTTAAGCAATCCCGGAACCGCGACACCAAGCGTTTCAAATGCGCCAAATCGTGTCTTTAATTCATTTATGAACTCTTCAAGTGCCGCCGAGGTGCCGCCGGCATGATCAAGCGGGCGCTCGACCGCGTCCACGATTTCACCCGTGCTGCCGAGTTTAACGGCGTTAACGGCGGAGCTCGAAATTTCAAGTCCGATCAGTTTATCAGGCGTCGACGAAATATCACTCATTTTGATTGGAGCTAATGTTTACAACAATTTCTGGGCTTTAGACTTTCCGCAGTTTAGACCTTGCCCGGATAACTGTCAAATAAAATTGCCGCTTGTTCCGTGCGTTTAAATTGGTTGACTCACCGCCTTTGGAAAGTTACTCTTTTAGAGCCGAATGACGGCGTATTTCAGTATTTACTGATGGAACATATAAACGAGTTAATCGAGATCTACGGCATTTATGCCGTTTTTGCCCTTTGCACGGTAGAGGGCGACATAACGCTGTTGCTTTCCGGCGTCATGGCGCACGGAGGATTTTTCGGACAGTACGGGTTTTTCAAAGTTCTCGGGGCAGGAATTCTCGGAGGTGTTGCGGGCGACAGCTTCGGTTATATGATCGGACGGGTTTTCGAAAAATCGGTACGAAACTTTCGCTTTTACAAGATCGCACAGCCCAGAATAGAACGGCTCATCGAAAAATTCGGCGGTTCCGCCATCATCATTTCAAAATATATTTACGGCATCCGAGGTGCGATGTGCCTCTTTTACGGGATCGGCAAAATGCCCTATCTGCGTTTTCTGATGCTCGATTTCATCAGCTGTACGATCTGGGTAACGATCCTTGCCGGCACCGGTTATTTCTTCAGCGGCGCGATAACCACGATCATCGGCGATTTCCAGCAGGTCGGAATCGCGTTGTTCTTTATTGTTTTAACGGGCGTTATAGTTTTTTATTTGATGGAACATTACTGGCTGTCGCCGACCGTCGAAGAAGCCGATCCGACGACATTTTTAAAGATCGAAGAACGAATTCACGATTTTGAAGAAGTTGCGCACGAGAAACTCCATGATCTCGGCGAACGGCTTCATTTGACGAGTTCTCCGAATAAAAAGGTTGACGAACCGGACGATGTCGATCAGGTTGAGCCGGAAAAGGAAAAGGCGCGCGCGAACAGTCCACAATAACTCCTGCATGCCCGGTTTTTCGCGAAAATCCCGTTTGATAAAAACTTCCTTTTCGCGGTATTTTTTAACTTTCAATATATTGACCGCACAATTCGGGCGGTTCCAATACAAAATTTCGAGGAAATAATTTGTGATAATCGAATCAACCGCGCCCGCGCGAGTGGATCTTGCAGGCGGGACAATTGATATTCCGCCGCTCTTTCTTTTTCATGAAGGCGCCGCAACGGTCAATTTTGCCATTGATCTAAAGGCGAAATGCAGGATCGAAACGAACGGAAGCAAAACAATCGTGATCCGTTCGATCGACCGCGGAATCGAGGTTTCGGCGGATCTGCATGATCTAAGTTCCTTAAAACACGACACGAAACTCGAACTTCCTTCAAAACTTGTTTATTTTTTCAAACCCGAGACCGGATTTACGATGACGATCGAGTCCGCCGTTCCCGCGGGTGCCGGTCTTGCGGGTTCTTCGACACTTGCAATAGCTATAATCGGCGCTCTTAATAAACTGGTCGGCGACCGATACCCGCCGGAAAAGTTCATTTCGATCGCGGCAAATATCGAAACTCAGGTGATTCGCGTGCCCGCCGGATTTCAGGATTATCACTCGGCGCAGTACGGCGGACTCGCCTGTATTCATTTTCGCCCCGACGGCATTGAACGCGAAGCGCTGTCAATCGACCGCTCGATCCTGGAAGACCGAATCGTCGTTATTTACACGGGCGAACCGCGAAATTCGGGGACGAACAATTGGGAGATCACAAAACGCCATATCGACGGCGACAAAGAGATCTTTGAGATCTTTGAAGGAATTCGCGACACTTCGCTCGAATTGCGACAGGCGATCCTTGACCAAAACTGGGTCGAGTTCGGCGAGATCATCGACCGCGCGCATCCGGCAAGAAAGCGGCTTTCGCCGAATATTACGACACCGCAAATGGACAATTTTATAGAAATTGCTATGCAGAACGGCGCGATCGGCGCCAAAGTCTGCGGCGCCGGCGGCGGCGGATGCATAGCGTTTTTCTGCGAAGACGGCAGAAAGAAAGAGGTCGAAGCCGCACTTTCAAAACAGCAGGATGTCGAGATCTTAGATTGGAAGATTTCGGAAAACGGTTTGACCGTTGATGTTTTGCAAAACACTTCGCGGCAATCGAACTAGCGAAAGAAACTTAGACCACTAAGCCCGCAAAGCGGGCGACCGTAAATAGCCCAGCTCTTTAGCGCTGGGAAGATAACGGGCGATTTTGACAAGCCCGGAAAACGGGCGACAGAACTTTTGAACCGAAAAATCTTTCGCCCGTTTTCCGGGCTAAAAACATAATTTTGCCAAGTTCGGCTTTTGCCGCCTTCGATGGCATAAAATTTCTTCCCGAAGGAGACAAATCCATGAAACGAATCATACTTTTAATAATCGCGGTCGCAGCATTTAGTTCAATTTCCGCATTCGCACAGGATGAAGATTTCGCTTCCACGCGTTTAACGAACCTCGCTACACAATTAAAAAGGCAAACGGTCGATCTTAGCGATCGGACTTACGATGACATCCGCCGCAGCCGTTCGAACGGTCGGCGCGAGATCGACGCGGCTTTTCTTGCACAGCAGTTTGACGCCAGCGCGGGGCTTTTTCAGCAAATGGTTCGCGATAATCGCTACGCGACTGAGCTTCGCGATGCGGCGGCGATCCTTTCAGACATCGCGCGTCGCGCCCCGACATTCGGCGCGAACGGCAATCTCTGGCGCGAAGCGGGCGAAACTGTCGACGATATCCAGCGTGAACTCGGCGTTCGTGGTAATCCGGGCGGAAATGACGGCGGCAATCGCAGCGGTCGGGCTTTCTGGCGCGGAACCGTCGACAACAAAGTTCAGCTGATAATAAGAGGTCGCAATATTGAAACGCGCACGGTTGAAGGGCGAGCATATCCCGCGGGCAGTTTCAGTTTTACTTCAAATCTTCCAAACCGCGACGTCGACATCGAGGTAACAAAAAAAGACGGACGCGGTCGTGTAACGATAGTTCAGCAGCCAAAGCGCCGGAACGATTACACCGCCATCGTCGAGATCCACGACGACGGCAGCGGCGCTCGGCAATACCAGATCGAGATCACCTGGTAGAAAGACAGGAAAATAGTTCCGGCGGCGAACGGTGATTGTCGAAAGATCGCCCGTTCTAACTCCATGCAGCCCGAATCCTAACCGGCAGCATTCTTTAAAAATTGTCCCTATTGGAAAACTCAAACGCTTGGAATATCTTACCGCACCGTCCGGAAAACCGGTCACCTTTTATTTTCCGACCGCGAAGCCGCCGTCGATTTCAAATGCGGTTCCGGTAACGAACGCCGACTCGTCGCTTGCCAGGTAAAGCGCGGCGGCGGCGATCTCTTCCGGCGTGCCCATTCTGCCGACAGCCTGCGTGGCGGACATTTCCGCATACGCTTTTTCGGGATCAGGATATTCGCTGATGCGCTTTTCAACGAAAGGCGTTTCGACTCTGCCGGGGCAGATTGCGTTGGCGCGGATTCCGTCGAGCGCGTGATCGAGCGCGATTGATTTTGTAAAACCTACAACTGAAAATTTTGTCGTGCAGTAAGCCAGGCGGTCTTTGATGGCGAGGACGCCTCCGATCGATGCGAGATTCACGATTACCCCGTATTTTCGCGCGATCATTGACGGCAGAAAAGCCTTTGTCATGCTGAAAACGCCTCGAACATTGACGGCAAAAAGCCGCTCCAAATCTTCCTCGGAAGTTTCTAGAATCGTTCCGACGTGTCCGATTCCGGCATTATTTACCAAAATATCGAGTTTGCCTTTTTCATCCAAAACTTTTTCGGCAGCCGCCTCACAGTCCCGTTTTTCGGCGACATTTAATATGATGAATTCGGCATTTTCTCCCCCGATTTCACTTGCGACGCGGGCGCCGTTTTCTACGTCAAGATCGGCAGCATAGACAAATGCTCCGGCACGGGCGAATGCTTTCGCAATTGCCTCGCCGATGCCCGAACCTGCGCCCGTAACAAGCGCGGTTTTTCCTTTTAGATCAAACATATTAGTCAGGTCAGAACCGTTTGCAGTAGTGGACGGTTTAAGATCAAAAGCAAGACAACTTTGATTTAACGAAAATGTTAATGATGTCAAAACACTTGTAGATCGTGGAGTTAAACCATCCGCTGCCGCAGTTGGTTCTGACTTTTCACTCGATTGGATAAAATTCCCAAGCCTTCGATCTCGACTTCCGCAATGTCACCGTCTTTCATAAACAGCGGCGGTTTTCGTGCGAATCCAACTCCCGGCGGCGTTCCGGTGGCGATGACATCGCCGGGTTCAAGCGTGATCGAACTCGATAAAAACTCGATTAACTCCGGAATTTTGAAGATCAATTGTTTCGTGTTCGAATTTTGCAGAGTTTCGCCGTTCAGACGAAACTGAATTTGCAAATTGTGCGGATCGGCAATCTCGTCTTTTGTCGCAACGAATTCGCCCATCGGCGCGAAGGTGTCGCAGGATTTTCCGCGCTGCCACTGCCCGTCTGCAAACTGAAAATCGCGCGCCGAAACATCGTTAAAATTTGTATAGCCGAAAACGTAGTCCATCGCATCGTCGCGGCTGATGTTTTTCGCCCGGCGTCCGATGACGAAGGCAAGTTCGGCTTCGAAATCAACCTGTTCGCTGCCTTCCGGAAGCACGATCGCGTCATTTAAACCGACAGCGCAGCTTGAAAATTTTGAAAAAACAACCGGCGACTTAGGAATTTCCATTCCGCTTTCTTCCGCGTGGTCGCGGTAATTTAATCCGATGCATACGATCTTTCCCGGGCGCGGTACCGGCGCGCAGAGCTTGATCTCATTGCGGTTTAGCCTCGGCAGGCTTCGTCCGCCTAAGTTGTTGTCGGCAAAGACGGATTTATCGAGATCGAAACAAGCCGAAATCCGAGACGCGCTTAAACCCTCGTTTGAAATGAGCGGAGTCAGATCGACAATTTCCTTTTCGGAGACCAAAGCCCCGATACCGTATTTTTCGTCGTCGTTTTTGTCCGTAAAAGTTACAATTTTCATTAATTCACTTCAGTCCTTCGATCGGAACGCGCACGAACCGCGGTTTATAAAAATCCGCATAGATCGAATCACCCGGTTTGGCGCCGAAAGGAAGATTGCTGTTATAAGAAACGAGCAGTTTCCCATCTTCCGTAAACTGCGGATGCATATGTGGATTGTAAACGCTCAAACCCGATTTCAAACTTTGCCTTTCGGTCATTCCCGGCAGTTTTGTCATTCCGGAGGTCGGCGTTCTGTAAAAGAAATATTTGTTTACAAAAGGTCCCTGCGGTTCGCACGCAGAATATAAATAGAGATCTTTCCAATCGAAATATCCGACCGAAGTATCGAAAGTAACCATTACGAAAACGGGTTTTCCGTTGACGTTCAACCGGCGAATGCTCAGTTCGTCGCTGATCGAATCGGCTCCGGGGATGATCGAAACCCGTTTCTTTAAATTTTTCACCCATTTTTTCCCGTTCCAGGCTTTCCAATTTTTTTGATCGCTGACGGCTTCGAGTCCCTTTGAAGCGTCCGTTTTTGCTATATAGAGTTTTTTATATTTATTGGCGACGTCGATGTCGGACTTTCTCGCATTCTGTATGTCTTCGGTGTTCTGCATTCCGTAGATATACAGATTCTTGCCGTCGAGCCACGTCGAAATCCCCCAGACGCCTTCATCGACGAGATTTTTGAGCGGCTTAATCGTTTCGATCTCAAGCGTTTCGGCATTCAATTGCGCGATCGCCTGACCGCGAAACTTGATCCACGAGGCTTTATCAAAAGGACGGGCAACATTCCAATAGTTCAAAAATATCCAGATCTTTTTTTCGCCGCCGACATCGATCAGCGTCGGATAACCCATCCAATACATATCGTTTGCGTCCGTGCTGTCCGGCTTGAAATATGATGTCGAATAACCGTATTTGTCCTTCGCGCCGGTAAGCGTTTTAAGCGTTTTCCCGTCCTTCGACCGAACGACGATGCTGTTGTACACATAATGGATATGTTCTGGCGCGGGACCGCAGATCGGCGGAAGACAATTCGGCTCGCGCATTCGAAGTCCGTTTTTATTTTCGAAAACGCGCCCGTCGCCGGGTTTTGCCGGATATTCCCCCAAAAACGTGTCGGAAAAAAAGAACGCCGTGTCGCCGCCGGGCAGTTCGATCGAAATTGTGCTGTCGCCGCCGGTCCAGCCGGTCATTCCATCGGGTTCGAGTCCGGTTCCGGGACCGTTCTGCGTAAAGATCTCGTTCCATTCTTCCGCTATCTCGCCTTTACCGACTGTCAGTTCGCATTGCGGAAAGGCAGTTTGAATAGCGAAAATAAGCAGGCAAAGCAAACCTGGAATTTTGTAAATTACTGACTTCATAATTGTATTCGAAACTCGTTACCCGACCCTTGAACCGGAGGAAACGACTTGGATTCGTATCTCGAAAGGAAATTCTTTGTAGCCCACGGCGAAGCATAGTCCGGGGAATCGAGGATTAATTTACGCAGGATCCGGATCCGAATTTGTTTTTTCAAATTTCAGGCGTCCTTTCGTCTTCCGGATCTGCCCAGCGATTATTAGGAATCGTCGGTGTCCAGTCTTTTCTTAGCGGGTCCCGATCGTATGGATAACCGCCGAGTTCTTTGTATAATTCGGCGTATTCGGCGAGTTTGTCGCGGTTCAATTTGATGCCAAGCCCCGCGCCTTCCGGGACTTTGATCGCGCCGTTCTGGTATTGGAATTTGCCGCCTTCGATGATGTCGTCTTTCAACTGATGATAATGCGCGTCCGCTGCAAAACTCAAATTCGGGATGACCGCGCCGAGATGCAGCATCGTCGCAAGTTGAATACCGAGTTCTCCGCTTGAGTGAACGGCGACGCCGAGCCCGAATGTTTCGCAGACTCCCGCCGCCTTGACGCATTGCCGGATTCCGCCCCAGAAGGTCGTATCGAGCAGTATCACGTCGCACGCCGTATCCAGAATATTTGCAGCAAGCTGTTCAAACCCGACGACGACCGTGTTGGTCGCCAGAGGCATCCGGACCTTTTCGCGCGTCCGGCGCATCGCGTGCAGCCCGTAAACAGGATCTTCCAGATAATCGTTGCGGACATTTTCGATCGCCTGCCCGAACCAGATCGCCTGCTCGGTGGAGAAAACCGCGTTCGGGTCAAAGCGGAACGAATCGCCGCTTTTCGCATCGGTTCCTATTTCGTCGGCAAGCGCTAAATAGCATTCGAGTTCGTATTCCGGATGAAAGACGCCGCCTTTTAATTTATGCGACGTAAAACCGTATTTTTCTTTTAGATCTTTAGCGTGCGCAACTAATTGATCGATAGTTCTGACTTCGCCGCTGCCGTCTTCGGAATTCGCGTAGCGAAAGAACAGATACGACGCAAACGGCACTTTCGATTGAAGTTTTCCGCCTAAAATGTCGTACACCGGAACATTCCATTTTTGCCCGAGAATATCGAGACAGGCAAACTCGAGCGCGGCTAAGATCTGCGTTCGGTTGTTGTAAAGCGATGCGGTCGGGTTGGCAATCTTAAAGCGCATCTCTTCCAGATTTGCCGGATCGTGCCCGAGAAGATACGATTTCATCGCGCGGAAAACGGCTTCCGACGATTCGCCGCCGCCGCCCATCTCGCCTAATCCTGTGATTCCTTCGTCGGTTTCGACCTCGACGATCGTGCGGACAAACCGTCCCCAGTGGCAGCCGTTGGCGTGCCGGAGCGGTGCCTCCAGAGGAACCGTAACGGTCGTCGCTTTTATATCGGTGATTTTCATTTCGTGATCTTATTTTCGGCTAAAAACTTCCAGATTTCGTCGTATGCCGCGGCATATTCGTCGAGTTTGAACATTCCGTGCCCGCCGCCTTTAATCGTGTAAAGTTTGTTTATAACTTTGGCTTTATCAAGTTCGTCTTTTAATCGCGCTGCATGCGAATACGGGACGACATCGTCCTTATCTCCGTGGATCGTTAAAACGGGCGGCAGATCCTTGCCGACATAGGTTAGGGGCGAAACTTTTTTTGCCATCTCCGCTTTGTTTTCAAGGCTTCCCATCCACATTACGGCGTAATTTTTCAAATTTTCACCCTGGATCAGATCGCCCACATCCGTTATTCCGTACCAGTTTATGATGCCGGCAACCTTTAGATCTTCGTCGCCGTAGCAGCGGTTATCGAGGTCGGTTCCTTTCGGCAGCATTCCGGTCATAAGCGAAAGATGCCCGCCGGCGGAATGTCCGGTCAGAACGATTTTCGAAGTATCGAAATTCCACTGTTTCGCATTGCGGAAGACCCAACGCAGCGCACAGCGCGCGTCCTCGACCGCGCCGGGCGCTAAACTGTTGCCAGCCATACGGTATTCGACATTAACGACGCGCCAGCCTTTTTCCAAAAACGGCAAAAGTTGGTAAACCGCGCCTTCTTTCGAGCCGAAAATCCAACCGCCGCCGTGAAAGTAAACGAGTGTCGGCGTCGGATTCGGGTTGTCGTGCGGATACCAGATATCGAGTTTCAGCGGTGTATTATTTGCGCTCGCGTAAACGACGTCAGGCTGCATCCAATAACGATCGCCGATCTGCAAAAGTGATTCGGTCGTGCTCTGAGCCTGAACAACAACTGCCGAAAAAAGTAAAAGAATTATTGCTGAAATTTTAATGTTCATTTGTCGAATTCCCTAAAATAGCCAAAGAATACTTGTCCACAGATGAACACGGATTTTTTTAACCTAATGTCTATCAGGGGTTATTAAAAACCGTTCATAAAAACCTGTGTCCATCCGTGTTCATCTGTGGATAAACTTCCTTGATTATGTGCGCTCAACTCCGTCTTTTGTCGCTCTGTAAGTTCTGCCTTGGTAATTTATATTTCTAAGTTCCGCGTTCGAATCGAATTTGCCGAACAGCGGTTTCGCGGTAATTTCGCCGAAAAGTCCGGCGTTGATGCCGAATATAGAATCGACAATAGGTTCTAAATAATTACAGCCCGAAACGCACGCCCAATCGTTTATATATGGCTGATCGGACGAAGCTTTCAGAGCGCTGCCGTTTGCTTCAGGCTCCCAGAATGCTTCGGTAAAATGTGCCTGTCCGAACGGACCTTGACGGCTTGTTTTAGCCAAACCTTTGATCCAATCGAGCGCGGTTTCAGTTTCGCCCGCCACATACAGACCGCTCAAGGCGAGCGCCGCCCATGAACAATACGCGCCCGTCCATTGATGATCGGGGCGAATGCTGAACGTAACGTCGAGATCTTTCGTCGAAAGCGCGCGCATCCAGGTAGGCGTTTGCAGCTCACGTTTGAAAAATCCGACCATTTCGGTTTTTTGTTTCTGCGGCATCAGATCGCCGATGTTCATCAGAGTCGTGCCGAAATCGTAGCAGTGATGAACTTCATTATAACTTCCGTCAGGCAAGCGGCAGCGCCAGATTCCTTTGCCGTCAACGTATAATTGCTGCACACGTTTGCCCAAATCTTCGGCTTCTTTCCGCATCGCATCCGCTCTCGATTTTTGACCTTTATTTTCGAGCAGATCGGCAACGAAACGCAGGTTATAAACATTCGCCGCGTTAAGACCGGCGACTTCGTGAACGTAACTCGAAACGGCTTCGAGCAGATTAGTTACGCCGCCGTAATCCGCGAGCCCGTGTCCGTTTTTGTCGAGTTCCTTCCAATGTTCGGCGTATGCGACGAGGTAATCGAGAACCTTTTTCCCGCCGACTTCCTTGTCCAGCCACGCTTGATCGCCTGTCCAGCGCAGGTATTCTTTCGCCATCCGCGACATCGCGTAATCGTTGACTGAATACCACGGACCGACGCCCGCGCCTGTTAAAAATTCCGTCCCGAAATGTTTGTAAACGTCGAGCTTCATCCACGTTTCCATCATTCGTTTTAAGATCTCGGGATCGAGCATCGAAAACAGCATCGCGCTCAGAGAAATATCCCACAAAAACGTCGTCGTTTCCCAGTATCGCGGCATCAAGGTCACATAAGTCGTGCCGTAAACCGAATGCGGCGTCGTGCGCCGGAAATAAAGCGCGTGCATCGCCGCCGTGTGGTAGATGCGTTTGACCGAATCGTCGGAAGTTACGAGCGTCGGCAGATGACCGGAATAGCGCCCGTTGTTCGGCGTGAACGCGGCTTTGAGTTCCGCGTTCCATCCATCGGTCGTTTCCTTTTGAACCGCGTCGAAATCATTGATGATCCGGTCGTAATGTTTTTCGACAAATACTTTGCTTTCGCCGAGCGTGTTTACAAAAGTAACGGATTTCGTCTCGCCGGGCGCGAGATCCCATTCATAAACGATCCACGAAGGCAGAAGTGCTTTCGGTGCGGGCGACGCGCCCTGCAAAACAAACGCTTCGCTGTTGACGGCTTTGCACAAAACCGCGCTGCGCTTTTTATCGATGGAGCGCGCGTTGTCGTATTCGCCGGGCGAATACGCCTGATTCCACGGTTTCACGGATTTTGCCGCGCCGCCGTTGATCGCGAGTTTTATTTCAGTCTTGCGGCGTTTGTTCGAGATATTTTTGACGTTGAACTTCACGGCGACCGCCATCGTTTCAAACGGCACGATCGTTGTAGATGTAATTTCTAAATCTTTATAAACTGTCTTTCGCTCGACGCGGTCGGGCTGCCAGACGAATTCGACCGGCGTTTTCGTCGCGGCGAAATATTCTTCGTCAACGTATAAAACACCCGTCAAAAGCTCGCCGCCCGCGCCGAGCGGAGCGACGTTCATTTCGCCCTGTGCAAAAGGCGGAAACGCGATGCTTCGCACGGCGACCGCATCCATCGCGGCTTGCGCGCAGCCCCATTGATTGGTCAGTCCCGGCGGATTGAAAAGATCGCCGAAACTATGCGGCATCACGATCGAGCGCATCGAATCGCAGGTCGGAATTTCGGGCAAACCTGATCGCTGAGCCATCTTTTCGGGCGACGGCAAAGGACTGTTCTCCGCTTTCGCGCTTCTCTTCAAAAGTGTCCCTGCCGCAAATGTGCCGGCAACCGTTGTTTTTAGAAAATCTCTGCGTTTTAGTTCACTCATAATTTTTTCACGGGAGCGCAGGCAGCCTGCCTGCAATGCCTCGTTAAGAGGCAAAATAATTTTTGCTTTGTCCTTCGTATTTATTCCCAAGCAAGACGCTTGCGCTCCCGACTTTAGTGTATTTCAAACTTTATCGTTTTCGTTTCAAACGGTTTCAGTTCGACCGTTAAAGGCGCGATGTTTGTTATGTTTTGCAGAATCTTGCTTTCCGTTAAATTCATGATCTGCGCCGATTTGATCCTGACGGGCAGATTGATACCTGCCGTCGCCGCTTTTCCTGTAAATTCCTGCAGGCGAATGACAAAAACCTTACCGAGCTGCGGATCGAGCGGAGACGCGCTGACCTCGCCGCGCACGACCGAATCGGAGATCGTTTTCACGTCGACGATCTGCACGTTCGGCGCGTTCGTATTGAAAAAGCTGTAACTCAAACTCGAAGGCAGACTGCCCGCGTATTCGGCTCGCAGCGGAAGATTAAAATTTGCGCCGAGCGTCCAAGCCTTTAATTCATCGAATTTCCCGTCCGCCGCGACCGCGTAATCGAAAACATAATTTCCTGTCAAACCCGGCTCGACCGTCGGCATATTTATCACGCCGAGATCGTGCGTGTCGGCTTGATTCGAGCGGCGCACGGCACGTGAATAAATTGTCGCTTCCGGCAGCGGGAATTTGCCCGTAAACATCGCGGGAAAACCTTTCGGCGCGTCTTTCGGGCGAAGTTTTGTATCAACGTAACCCGGATAAACCCAGTGAAACGCCTGCCGATGAGCGAGCATCACGCTTTGATTGCCGTCGGTCATTCCGATCAGATGCTGCGTCGTTACCGCATCGGTTCGCGCGCCCGGCAGATAATCGTCCGGCAAAGTGTCAAACCATTTCTGTCCGCCGCGTTTTACTTTTAAATTCTCTCTGGAAACATTGAACGGAAACGCGAAATAATAAGAATCGTGCCAGTTGTTGTTTCCGCCCGCGAACGGAATTTTGTCCGCGTCTAGTTCGTTGTGAATTTCCACGCGGTCGAGATCGTCGTAGATCGTCAGAACCGTCAGAGGATAGATCGAACGCGCACGTTCAACCCAGATCTGCGTCATTTGCTCGCCTTTTCTGACGGTAAATTTAGGCGCGAACGGATAGGAAACTTTCGACGCGTCCGAACCTTCGACTCGAAGCAGATCGTTAAAAGGCAATTCGCCTTTGTTGTTGACGATCTCGCGGTTTGTCAGCAGATTTTTGATGCTTTCGACGTTTCCGTCGGCGCGCATTTTGATTTGAAACATCTTGCTTGCCGCTTCCGACTTGTTTTCGTCCGCTTTCAAAGTCGAAATGTTTCTGCCCGCTTCGGTCGTGATTTCAAAGGTTTTGTAACCGAGCGAAGGAACATTTGACGCAACAAAAACCGCTTCGCCGTTTTCATTTATGTCGAACACAATTTGTTGATCGTTCGATAGATCCTTAATTTCATTGATCCGCAGATTTTCGCGCGGTGATCTTATTTTGACGACATCGTTTCTTTCCCAGGACAAACCGTTAAAAACTATTGCGTTCCAGGTGTTCGTGCTTTTAGGCGGAACCTGCGAATCAAAGCGCGAAGGCTGAGTGATAACGCTCAAACCTTGAGTCAAAAGAAAATCAACTTCCGAAGTCGCCGCGTTCATATAATTTACGTACTGGCGATTTTGTTCTTCGAGCGGCTGGCGGCTGTTGAGCTGGATCCAGCCGTTGTTTCCCGCGCCGCTGTGCTCGTCGTAGGTCAGCATCAGATCATAAACGCTCGAAAAGTTGCCGATCGGGAACGGAATGTTTCGCGTCATCGAAATCGCGCTCCAGAGCGTTTCCGCCGCCGGCGTGTGGTCGTGCGCGTAACGCGCGAGCGCAGAAATTTTCGGCGACTGCGTTTTCGATTCACTCCATAAGCCCGACCATTCGCCCGTGTGCGTCGGAATCTGCGCGGCGTATTTGGTTTCGATATATTTTAAGAATTCCGTCGGCGTGGCGATCTTCAGTTGAACTTCTTTGTGTTCTGAATTCCAGAGTTTGACCGCCTTTTCCAGATTAATGACATCGGTCGGCTCGATAAAATCGTGCGCATACATCGCCATCACCGCGTCGTATTTATAACCCGCATTATTGTAGCGATTTAAGAGTTCGGTCACGCCGATCTCCATTTCTTCTAATGGCGTATATCTTCCCGCGAGTTCCGGGTTGAACATTTCGAACGGTCTTTTGTCCGTGTAAGGGTCGAGCGAGAAAGGGTCGAGATAAAAATCCGTTAAACCTTCCGTATAACCGCCGCGCTTGCTTTGCGAAACCCACGTTAGAACTTTGCTTCCGTCCGGCGATTGCCAGTAAAAAGGCACGTTTCCCGGCGCGAGCGAAGTCGCCGGCTGAATAAAAAGATTTGCGCCCGTTACTAAGTATTTCGTGCCGCCGCCCGCCAGAACGCTCGGGAGCGATGTCGGATGTCCCGGAACATCGTCGAGCAGGGCGATCTCGGATTTTACGCCGTAAGTTCGCTCCAATTTTGCGTAATCGTAAGTCAGACGGTTTAGTTCTTCCGCGCCCATAAAATCCGTGTGCATACTGCCCCACGAGGTTGACAGCGCGATTCGACCGGATTTTATCAAATTCATCAAAACCGCAATTCTTTCACGATCTTTAGGCAAAACCGAAGTCGGCTTTTTCTGACGTTTGAGCCATTCGTTAACCTGCCAAACGCTTTCGATCGTCCATTTGAAACTTGGATTTTCCTGCGCGACCCGAATCACTTCGTCAATATGCCGAGCAGCGCGCTCGCGAACGGCGTCGGGCGGCTCGACGAAGCCGAAATCGTAATGCGATAGAGGCGTTATATAAATTGTTTTGATCGAACTTTCGGGGAGTTTATTTTGCGCCGAAGCAGCGAAGGCACAAAGAAATGCGATAACGAAAACCTGCTTGATAATAGGTCCGAACTTATTCAACTTTCGCCTCCAGCCATAACGATTGATGAAAAAGAGTTTCCGCGCTTCATTTTGTTATATCCCAATGGAGATTTAAAACGCGGAAACTCACCCGCGTGAAAATTTTTCAGCTAGAAGCTGAATCGAGCGGACAATTGGACCTGACGCGGTCCGCCAAACCCGAGCAACCCGCCGAGTTGATTGCCGACGGTCGATGTGCTGACTCCGAATGCGGCGCAGTTTCCGACCGAGCCCGAACATGACAACCCGCCCGAAGGATCTGCATAATTTGCGAAATCGAACAAGTTGAATATTTCGAGACGCAATTGCAGCGAAGTTCTTTCGGTCAGCCGCGTATTTTTAAAGATCGAAGCATCGACTTGAGCAAAATTAGGTCCGCGCAAAAGATTCCGTCCGGCATTCCCAAATCGTCCTGCCGGGGGAATCGAAAAAGCCGCCGAATTAAATTGGCAATCCGGAACACTGTAATTCGAACAATACGGATCGACGCCCGGGACAACATCCGGTCTGAATGCAAAGCCTCCGAAGATTCCGCCTGTTCTCGTAACATTCACCGGCAGACCGCTGCGCGCCTGAATTATCGTATTCAGCTGCCAGCCGTCGACAAGCCAGTTCGGACCGCTTTCGAACCATTTTCTGAATGGAATGTCGTATCCGGCGTCAAACGAAAAATTATGTCTGACATCCTGATCCGAACTCGCTCTTTCGGCTCTCATATTATTCGGGTTTTGATAATCCTTAAAAAATCCGACTACATCGTCGATCGCGTGCGACCAGGTATAATTCGAATTAAATCTCAATCCTTGAGCCAAATTGCGTTTGAAATTAACCTGCATAGCGTTGTAATTCGCCTGCGGGTAACCGCCGACCGCAAAAATATCGCCGAAAGCCTCGGTCAGCGGTCGTGCGCCGGTATTCGGATCGGCGCGATTTACGTTACGCGGAGTTATCACGCCGTCGGTAAGCAAATGAGTTACATGATTTCCGACATAGCCGACGGTCAGCGTCCCAAATCCAAGATCCTGCTGAACATTCAGTGACCAATGCTGCGCCATGCCGGTCTTTAAATCACGTTCGATCGCAAATGCCGCAGCCTGTCCGCAGGCAAATACTCGCGGATCGACCGGATACGCAAAGGTCGGCGGCGGGCTCGCACAGAAGAAATAATCGAAAAGATCGGTTGCGATCTGCGGGAACGAATTGGCATGCGGCGAACCGAAGCTTGCCGGAAGTTCGCGATTGTAGAAAATTCCGTATCCGCCGCGAAGAACCGTCTTTTGAGTTCCGAATATATCGAAAGCGAATCCAACCCGCGGACCGAAATTATTCGAATCGACATTATGTATTTTTTCGCCCGGTGGAGTATACCGCAGCGTATTTAGATCGAAATTCTGAAGCAGACCATCCTTTTCCCGGCTGACCGTACTTACCTCGTAACGAAGCCCGAGATTTAACGAAAGTCTCGGATGAGCCTTCCAATCGTCATTCACAAAAAACGAGAAATTCTCGTTTGCATAGCTCAATTCCGGATGTCCGCCGCGGGATATGATAAATGGCGCATTGTTTCGAAAATCCGTCGCGGAGAAAAACGTCAGCGTGTCCTGGGTTATCGAAAGAGCATCGCGCCGGTTTAAGCGGATGTCCGCACCCATTTTCAGCGAATGACGCCCGCGAATCATCGTCAAAGAATCCAGAAAATGATAGACGGTTCCCGTTCGTTCCTGATCGAACTGAGCCGGACCGATCGGATTGATCCGAAAATCGACAAACGTCAGATCGAATCGCGGAATACTTGTGTCGCCCGCTCCCGTCCGCGTGTAATTTCGGTTGATTCCGAATCCGAATTCATTGATCGTCGAAGCATCGATCGTATAATTGTGCGAAACTTTAAAGAGCTGCGTACGCAGTTTTCCGTTTGCCATCTGCCCGGAACCTACTCCATACGGCACGTCCGTGTCGGAATCGTTAAGGTTGTACCGTACGGAAAACTGGCTCTTTTCGCTCTGGCGCCAGTCGACCTTTATCGAACCGGTATCTTCGCGCAGATTTGCCAGCCGCTGACCGAGGTATTGTCCAAAATCGGTATCGAGAACTCGTGTTCCGCCCGGACCGTTAATGTAATTCGGACCTGTCGGCAGCGGAAGCGAATCTACAACCGGTCGAATCGCCGGCACCATCGCATTGCGAAAACTTTGCAGTGGAACGAGTACATTAAAAAATTGCCCCCGATCCTGGCGGACGCCCTCGTAATTCGTAAAGAAAAACACTTTATCTTTGGAGATGGGACCGCTCACATTTCCGCCGAATTGATTCAGCCGAAAACGCTGTTTGCCGGCGAGCGCATCGGGTGCGTCGAGCGCTTCGTTTCTAAAAAATTCGAAAAGACTGCCGTGAAACTCGTTGGTTCCCGACTTTGTAATCGGGTTTATTACCGCACCGAGCGCCTGCCCGTATTGTGCCGAATAATTTTGCTCAACGACCTGTATTTCCTGGATGCTGTCGATAGAAATGCGGTTGACGCGCGATTCGATCCGACCGAGAACGTTGGAGGTTCCGTTCACGTCGACTCGGCTGGCATCGATCCCGTCAACTAAAACGCTTGTTCCGCCAAAGGTTGAAGGAATTCCGTTGATCGTCGTTTGAAATTGATTCGTTGTTTGAACCGAACCCGGAACGGTCGCCAAAAGCTGCGTAAAGTCGCGCCCGTTGACCGGATTATCAGCTACGCGAGCGGTTCCGATCGTATCTCCGAGTGTTGACGTTTCCGTGTCGGTCGGAGTTTGATCGGCAACCTGAACGACGGCGGTGACCCCGCCGACGCTCATCTTTACGTTAACACGAAGACGGTCGCCGACCGATAAGCGTGCATCGCTGACGGTCGTGTCCTGAAAGCCGGCTGCCGCTGCCGTTATCCGGTAAACGCCCGTCGAAAGCGAGGGAACTTCGTAAAATCCCTCGTTGTTCGATTGAACCGTCCTCGATTCGCCGGTTCCGGCGTTTGTTACCGTAACGGTCGCATTCGGGATTACCGCGTCGTTCAGATCCAGGATTTGCCCCGTGATCGTTCCGGTATTCGACTGCGCGAAAGCGCCGATATTAAGAAACACCGCGAGCGCAAAAATGTAACCCGCCCGTTTGATCCTGCTGCATAATAAGTTATTCATTTCAAGCCTCCAGAAAATTTCTCCAAACCAACCAAAATTACTCTTTTGTGCAATTGCCCTTAACGGAAAGTGCGGCGATCGCTTCGAAATCCGGCGTCCAAACGCCGCCCTTTTTCGGGTAAAACAGTTCGAGCTTTTCCGCCGTCATCGGGATCGTCGGGATAACATCGCGTTTTTCGACCGGCATGCCGTTCAACAATTTCATCACCCCGTCAATACAGCGGAGCCCGACATATTCCGGAAACATCGCCGCGCTGACCTTGAGTGCCTCGCGCCGCATCAGCCAATCCTTTTCATGTTCGCCCGCCAAGCCGAATCCGGCGATCGTTACCGATGCGGGGTCGTATCCGGCATCTAGATAACCTTGGTAAGCGCCTTGTCCAGTCTCATCGTCCATCGCGAAAATTACATCTACATCGCCCGTTTCGTTTAATGTTTCAAATGCGATCCTCTGCGCAATTGACGGCGTCGCCTCGCCGTTGATCGAAGCTGCGACCACCGCCTCCGGCTGAACGCTTTTCACGCCGTCGGCAAACCCTTCGCTGCGAAGCAGACACGGGCGAAGCGTCGGCAGTCCGACATCGAGTATCCGCAGAGCTCGACCGTCGTTTATCTTAACGTTTTCGCCAATCCAAACACCCAGATCGAAGCCCGCGTCGTAATCGCAGATCGCCACCATCGTCGACATTCCTTCGACTGGATTTGCCTCAACGAGAACCGGCTTGCCGGCGTTTTTAGCAAGCTTCAGGATTTCCTCCAAACCCTCGGTCGCCGCCGGCGTAAGTATCAGAGCATCAACCTCCCCTAGCAATTCTCGCGCTTGTTCTATTTGATTCGCCACGCTCAGATCGGCGTCGCGAATGACGATCTCGGACCCGTAACGGGCGCCGCGCCTTTCTAATAATTCGATCACGATCTGGTACCAGATATGAAAACTGTAATTTGTCAGATATCCGATCTTTTGCGGAATTCGATCCGCGTTGACCAGAGGTATCGCGTCGATCGCCGCATCAAGCTGCGGCGGCGCGTTATATGCCGTTACCGGCGCATGTTGCGTATTTGCTGATTCATTCATAAATTTTCTCCCAAATTTTTTTCGATCACTAAACGGCGTCCGTCTGGGGCACACCGCCGATCTGCGTAAGCAGCCCGCCGTCGACAGTCCACACCGCACCGGTTACGAACGATGAACTTTCGTGGGCGAGAAAAGCCGCTACTTCGGCGATCTCACGTGCCTGCGCAATTCTGCCGAGCGGATGCATCCGGCTGCATGCGTCATAAACTGCCTGCGGATCGGGATCGAGACTCGCCGCCCATTTCAGCATCGGCGTGTCGACCGTGCCCGGGCATAAGGCATTCGCGCGTATATTGTCTCGAGCAAAATCCATTGCGATCGACCGGGTCAATCCGAGAAGTCCGTGTTTGCTGACCGTGTATGCCAAAACGTTCTGCTGGCTGGCAAGCGCCTGAACCGACGAGACGTTAACTATCGATCCGCCGCCCTGTTTTTTCAAATATGGAATGATTGCGCGCGATGCGTGCCACGCGCCGCGGAGATTGATGTCGAGCACCTCATTCCATTGATCTTCCGGAGTAGTTTCGGCAGTTCCGTAACGCTGAATTCCCGCGCTTACGACAAGCGCGTTCAATTTTCCGAAAACCTTGCCGGCATTTTCGACCGCGCGATTGACGTTTTCGAAATCGGAAACATCAACCTTTTGAAAAAACGCCCTGCCGCCTGCGGTAATGATTTTTTCCGCGGTTTCGTTTCCCGCGCTTTCGTTCCAATCGAGTATTGCGACGTACGCGCCGCGCGCGGCTAAAAGCTCGCTGACCGCTTGTCCGATCCCGAGCGCGCCGCCCGTAACTACCACAGATCTGTCGTCAAATCTCATAATTATCGTGTTGTTTCGTCTGCATCAAGCGGATTTTCTTCGCTTTCAGCCTTCAGATTTTCCGTTTCTTCCGACGGCAGCGCCGCGGGCGGAGGAAGATGTTTATACCAGGTAAAATAAAGAATGATCACGGTTGCGAGCGTTATACCGAGCAACCCGAACCCGATTGCCAGACGGTGCAGAACGAGATAAAGCATCGAAACATAGAGCGCGATTATTCCGATCATCGCTATGATCGTGTTTGTAAATTCGCGCGCGAAGGTCGATTGTTTTTTGAATTCCGGATCTTCCGCCAAAACAGCGCGGCGCGCCGGCTGCCAGGCGCCCGCCGGCTGTACTTTTGCGTAAAATTGTTTGAGTGTTTCGAGATCCGTCGGCTCAGTTAAAAACGCGACCGAAATTGTGATAAACGTCGAAAGAACGGCGATAACCGGAAATCCAATGTAGAGCGGAAGCGGTTCGTTCAAAAACGCCGTGTCCAAAACGACCTGACCGAGCGAAAGTATCATTCCGCCGAAAACTCCCGCCGCATATCCTTGTCCGTTTAATCGCCACCAATACCAGCGCAGAACGTTCGGCGGCAGAATTCCCGCGGCAAGCGTTCCGAAGATCCAAAGGAATGCCGTATTGATCGATGTCCCGAAAACGGAAATTATCAAACCTACGACGATAAGAAGCGCCGAAGAGATATAACTTATCCATACGAGCTTTTTCGCATCGGCATCCGGATTGATATATCGCTGGTAAACGTCTTTTACAAGATATGCCGCGCCGCCGTTGACAGTCGAACTAAATGTCGCCAAAAAACCGGAAAGCAGAGCAGCAAGCATAAATCCAACTACACCGACGGGAAGCATAGAACCGATGATCAGCGGCAAAGCGGTTTCCGGATCTGCGCGAAGCTGCTCGTCAAGCGCTAGATTCCCGATTCCCATGATTGCCATTACCGCAATTGCCATTGCAAAACACCATCGAACCGTGTGGATCGCACCCCACAGCGCCCCGAGTTTCGACGCGTCACGTTCGTCTTTTGCGGCGAGAAATCTCTGAAAATCGTAAAGCTGCTCCGGACCGCTCAAACAAAGCAGTAGTCCTTTTGCAAGCCAAACCGCCAGAAGCGCTCCGAACAGCGAATAATCGGTTCCGCCGCTGACGAGCCCCTGAAACGATTCCGGTCGAAACGAAGGCATGATATCCATCCAACCGTTCGGGATCTTTGCGGCAAATGCAGCTTCGTCAAAATGCAGGTAGCCGATAATTGCAAACGCAATTGCTCCGGCGCTCAAAACGATCGTCTGAACGATCTCGACCCGGACGATTCCGTGAAATCCGCCGGCGACTACATAAATTCCTGTAATACCTAAAATTAAAAATGCGCTGACATTGGGAGAAAAAGGCAGGAATATCGACCCGAACTTACCCATTCCGATCGCGCCGTAACCGAGGAGTGCGGCGATGGTCAAAATTGCAAAAAGCGTATAAGAAAGCCTTGCAATATCGCCCGCTTTTCCGGTTCCGAACCTTGTTTTCATCCATTCCGCGCCGGTCATTGCATCGGATCGTCGGATCCATTTGCCCATATAGGCTAAATAAAATGCCGTAATCGGAAAACCCCACAGCCAGTGGACCCACATTCCCTTTAAACCGAGCGCGATAAATGTGGAAACGATCCACATCGTACCGGTTATATCGAAATACGACGACGAGCCCGACATCGCAAGAGCCCACCACGGAAGCTGCCGTCCGCCCAGGAAATACGACGACATTCCCTTTGCCGCTCGTCGCTTCATCGCGAAACCGATTGCCATGATCGCCGCAAGATAGGCGACAACGATGATCTGGTCAAGAACCGATAGCTGCATATAACCTGCTTAGTTTTGGCTTAAATTAAAGTGGAACTCGAAAAAATGTCTTGAATTTGATCCGCGAAAGCGCGAAAGCTGCTTGGTTCTTTGTGCCGCGTTTTAAATTCTAGCGATCAAAAAACAAGACTTTCTTTTGACTGATGACTAAGTTTGTAACACGTGCCGAGCGGGTTTGTCAATAATTATTCTTTACGCAGCAATAAGCGGCTTAATTCCAGATGAAACGACCGACTGCCGGAGGATTTATTTCTGTGGATCGAGGATCAAAAGTAGTTTTGGAGGGCGATCGGAATGGCTCCGAAAAGGCTCGGGCGCGGAACGCTCGAAGGGCGAATTTCCAGCTTTGCGACCGAAGGGATTAAGTATTTGCTTTTTACTTTTTCCTTAACGATATCGCCGATCAAATTCCAGGCGGTAGAAATCTCGCCGCCGATGACGATTATCTCGGGGCTCAAGCCGTGCGCGATGCTGGTAATACCTTCGCCGAGGAATTCAGCGGTCGCGCGAAGCGCTGTTACGGCTTTTTCGTCACCGCGATTGGCGCGGGCGATGATCTCCGAGATCGAAAACGATTCGGAGTCGTTTTTGTTGCTCATCAATCGATGATAGCGCGCGACAGTCGCGCTGTCGGACGCCAGCGTTTCCCAACAGCCCCTTCGTCCGCACGAACAGACCTCGCCGTTGGGTTCAATGCTCATATGTCCGAAACCGCCCAAACCGACCTGAGAACCGACGTGGAGTTCGCCGTTGATAATCAGCCCGGTACCGAGCCCGTCGACGACAAGTATATAGAGCAGAGTTTTGACCTTAATTTCTTCGAGCGGACCGTACCATAGTTCGGAATATGCGGCGGCGTTTGCATCGTTTTCAACGTAAACCGGCAACTGCAGTTCTTTTTCGAGGATTTTCTTTACCGGCAGGTTGTTCCATTCGAGATTGGGCGACACGATCAATTCGCCGGTATCCCGTTTGACAAGTCCGGGAACGCTGACCCCGACGGCAACGAAATTTGCTCGCGCATAATTGCTGCTGATCATCGCCCGAATATCGGCGGCGAGCGATTTTAGAAATGCCGTTGGATCTCCTCCGCTCGTCAAGATCGCTTTCTCGGTCATTATCCTTCCCGTAAAATCGCTGACCGCGTAAGTGGTTTCGCGAACGCCGATGCTGACGGCGAGAACATAGGCGGATTCGCTGTTGATGAACAAATAGGTCGGTTTTCGACCTCCGCTCGAAGGACCTTCGGCGCCTTCGTAAATTACTCCTTTCCGGATCAAACGGTTTACGATCGACGATATTGTGCCCGGGCGCAGACCTGTGAGTTTGGCAATTTCCGCGCGCGAAATCGGC
This sequence comes from Pyrinomonadaceae bacterium, assembly GCA_026129865.1. Lineage (GTDB taxonomy): Bacteria > Acidobacteriota > Blastocatellia > Pyrinomonadales > Pyrinomonadaceae > JAHCHG01. The sequence goes on along the minus strand of JAHCHG010000006.1, from coordinate 114,501 downwards.
TGGCGTTCACGAATCAAATGCAGCAAAACCGTTTGATTGATATTTCGAATATCGTGAATATCGATCATTTTCATTTCGCGATTTTTTCCTATCTTCATCTTTTTTTAACGGTGGTTTTGCATAAAAAAATTCTACCGGACGACGAAACCGTCGTTTCCGGCGATGATTGATTCGATTTCATCCAGCGATGCCAGACAGTTGTCGCCGGGCGTCGTCATAGTATGAACTGCAGCTGCCGCGGCGCATTCGACCGCATAATCAAGACCGCGGTCGGCGATCAACCCGTAGATTAGCCCGGCAGCAAATGCGTCTCCGCTGCCGACGCGATCGAAAATCTCAATACCCGGATAGTCGCGCGATCTTTTTATGTTTCCATCGAAAAAGACGCTCGCGGAAAGGTCGTGGCGCGAAGCCGAATGAACACTTCGAAATGTTGTGGCTATAACCTTCAAATTTGGAAAATCCGCCTGCATTGCGGCTGCGGCATTCTTAAAATCGTCGTTCTTGCGCCCGTCGTACTGCGCGGCAAAATTCGGAATTCCAAAGACGACATCGGCAAACGGCAGCAATTGCCGGTTTACCGCATTCGCAGCCGCAATACCGCCGCGCGATTTCCACAACGATTCTCTGTAATTGAGATCGTACGAAACGATCGAACCGTTTTCCCGCGCGCGTTTCATAGCTTCCAAAGCCGCCTGCGGGGACGTTTCGGATAGTCCGGCAAAAATTCCGCCCGTATGAAACCAGCGCGCGCCGCGCTCGGAAAAAATCTTTTGCCAATCGACATCGCCCGGTTTTAATTGAGAAACGGCGGTATTTGCACGATCGAAGCTGGACAAAGGTGACCTTTGTCCTAAGCCGCGTTCGATGAAATATATCCCGTTTCGGGTATTCGCGCCGACGCCGTCTTGTGCGCGCCAGATTATTTCTCGGGTATCGACGCCGCCGCCGCGAGCAAGATTTTCGGCAAGCCGCCCGAGCGGATTGTCCGCGAGCGCGGTAACGATCGCCGCGCGGAGGGAAAATGTTTGCGAAAGGTTTTTTGCGACGTTATATTCACCGCCGCCGTCATAAACTTTGAACGACCGCGCGGTATGTATCCGGTCTTCGCCCGGATCGAACCGGAGAAGAATTTCTCCCAGCGAAACGATGTCCTGGCAGGTGCCCCGCCCCGCTTTTAGATTCAGCATGTTTGATATCTTGCCAGTCCCAAGTCCTTTATGGCAAGTAATTAACCGTAACGAAAAATTCGTCCGATCGATCCGGTAGGTTTCAGGCTCTTTGTCCGGACTGCTTTCAAGCAAGGTTTTCAAATTAATTTTCAGCGGTTATCATCGATCTAAATTTAAGCCGCGAAGGCAGAAAGCCTAAGCGCACAGGCGCCAATTTATGGAAAAAATTCACGTTATCCGCCAGATCGCACTAACCGGAATCATGCCCGTAATTCGCGCCGATTCGCACGAAAACGCCCGCCGGATCGTAGAACCGATACGCTCCGGCGGCGTGAATATATTTGAGATCACAATGACCGTGCCGCAAGCGCCGGCGCTGATCGAAACGCTTCGGAGCGAATATGGCAGCGACGCGCTGATCGGTGCCGGAACGGTCGTTTCGCGCGAAGAAGCGTCCATTTGCATCGGCGCGGGCGCTCAATTTATCGTCTCGCCTGCTACGAATTTCGACGTTATCTCGCTTTGTATAGAAAAAGAGGTCGCAATTCTGCCGGGCGCTTTGACGCCGACGGAGATCGTCGATGCGTGGAATGCCGGTGCAGATTTTGTCAAAGTTTTTCCTGCAGGCGCGATGGGCGGAGCCGATTTTATTCGTTCCCTAAAAGCCCCGCTTCCTAATATCGAACTGATACCGACGGGCGGAGTTTCGATCGAAAACGCCGGAGATTTTATCACAGCAGGAGCATCAGCGGTCGGTATCGGTTCGGAGTTGTGCGATCTTTCCGCTGCAAAATCGGGCAACGGTCGTTTAATCACCGAGCGAACCGTCCGCTTGATCGATATCGTAAATCAAGCGCGGCAAAGCTAAACGGAAAAATTAATCACCCGCGGAAGGTAGGCATTCATTCCGCGGGTGAATTTGTTTTTATCTGATGAAGCTATTTTCTATTCTTAAACGCCTCGTACAGTTCCGTGTGGCGGCTGGTTAACGGGAGAAGTCTGCCGTTGATGAACAAATATTTGATATTCGTTCGCGCGTCGAGCAGGTCGCCGTCTGTTACTACTATATTCGCGACCTTTCCGGTTTCGATCGATCCCATTTTGTCGGAAATTCCGAGGATCTCTGCGGGATAGATCGTTACGGCTTTCAGGGCGTCCTCTTTCGACAGACCGTAAGCGGCGCTCATTCCCGCCTGGTACGGAAGATCGCGGGCGTTCGCGCCGTCGTCGCCGGATGCGATGGCAAATTTAACGCCGGCAGCTTTCATTTTGCCCGGACCCGCGTACATCGAATCGTAATCGGCGTCCTGACCGAGCGGCATCGACCACATGTTGGTATAGATCACCGGCACATTATATTTTTTCAGATCGTCTGCAGCTTTCCACGCTTCGGCGCCGCCCAGTATGATCGCTTTCAGTTTTAACTCATCGGCAAATTTCAGCGCGCCGCGAATGTCGCGTTCGCGATCGGCGGTAAAAATTACCGGCTTTTCGCCTTTTAAATATGGGATCATCGCTTCCATCTTAAGGTCTATGTCCTTATGAGGCAGCGATTTATCTGCGGCATAGGCTTCACGCGTTTTTGCGTAAAGCGCGGCTTCGTCAAATATCTTTTTCAGATCTTCGACATTCTTGTCGCGCTGTTTTACCGCCTGCGAATATTCGATCGCCCGGCGTCCGACTCCGGGTGCAAATTCGAACGTCGTAACTCGCGGAAAATTAACGATCAAACCGAAAACCGGAACCACAGCCATTTCCGACTGTGTCGCGCCGTTCAAATTAATGATCGCCGACTGCCCGGAAACAAGACCGCTGACCGGCAGCGAAAGCACGGTAGTTGTTCCGTTCACGCGGGTTACATTGATATGCGACGTGTTCGGATTGATTCCCGTTATCGCCTTCGCGTTCGAGTTCATATTGCCGGTTTCGGCTACGTCAACGGTGCCTGCAGCGCCGCCGCCGATCTCGATCAAACCCATGTTCGTCGCGGCATCGATCATTCCCGGATAAACGGTCAGACCTTTTCCGTCGATGGTTTCAACCCCGCCGCCGGCTCTGATATTTGCGCCGACCGCTTCGATCTTTCCGTTTCTTATAATAATGGTTCCGTTCTCGATCGTGTCGCCGGAAACCGTTACGATCCGGGCATTGGTTATGGCAAACGCTCCGTCACGTCCGGTCAGGTTCTGCTGCGTTCCGCCATTTTGAGCGAACGCTGAAATGAATAACGAACCACAGATGAACAGCGATAAACACAGATTGTTTAGGATTTTCTTGATCATTATTGCAGACCTCCGTTCGGCGAAGGATTCTCTTTTGGTTTTTCAGATTTGCCGCGTTTTTCCGGCGGAAGGTTTGCTTCAGCCTTTTCCAATGCTTCGCGTTCTTTTTCAAGCTGATCGCGCATTGCAACGTCCTTTTGACGATCGAAGAAAACTTCGCCTTCGATCATCGTTACTTCCGGATGCGCATAAACGCTGAACGGATGCGCGCTCCAAATGACGATGTCGGCGTCTTTGCCAACCTCGATCGAACCCGTCCGTTTGTCGATTCCTAGCTGTTTTGCCGGATTCAGTGTGATCATTTTCAGAGCTTCTTCTTCGGGAACGCCGCCGTATTTCATCATTTTCGCCGCATCAATGTTCAAACGGCGAATTCGTTCGGCGGAATCGGAATTGATCGAAACGACGACCCCGTTTTTCCAAAGGATCGCCGCATTATACGGGATCGCGTCGTAGGCTTCGATCTTGTAACCCCAGTAATCGGCAAAGATCGAAACGCCTGTGCCGGATTTAGCGATCTCGGGCGCGATTTTGTATGCCTCAAGACCATGCTGAAGCGTCGCTACCTTAAATCCGAAATCTTTAGCGATCAAAAGCAGGTTCAAATGTTCGTCCGAACGATATCCATGTGCGTGAACGAGCCGTTTTCCTTCTAAAACCTCGACAAGCGGTTCGAGTTCAAGATCGCGGCGCGGCGGAACTTTCGTTTTTTTCGCGCGATAATCGTCCCAAGCCTGCTTGTAATCGCGCGCGCGGACAAACGCGTCGCGGATCACTTCGACCGTCCCCATTCGGGTTGCAGGGTAACGCCGCGTTTGACCGGGTTGGATCTGCGAGTTTGAACGTTTTACATTCTCGCCCATGGCAAACTTAATTCCCGGCGGCGCGTCTGCGATCAGAAAATCTTCAATCGGATGTCCCCATTTGAATTTCACAACAGAATTTTGACCGCCGATCGGGTTTGCCGAACCGTGCAGCAGATTTGCCGCCGTTACGCCGCCGGCAAGCGCGCGATAGATGGAAATGTCGGTCGGGTCCAAAACGTCGCGGATTCGCGCCATCGATGTTACGGCGAACGAAAATTCATTGACCGCGTCCATCATCGCGTGCGAATGCGCATCGATAATTCCAGGCGTAACAAATTTTCCGGTGCCGTCAAAGATTTGGGCATCTGCCGAAGCTTTCAGGTCGCGTCCGATCTGAACGATCTTACCGTTTCTGACCAAAATGTCGCGGTTCTGCAATGTTCCGCCGGACGCCGTCATGACGGTCGCATTCTTTATTAAAAGCTCGCCTTTCTGCTGCGCCGAAACTCCGATCGCACAGCTTAGTAAAATCGCTAATAAAATGATCTTTTTCATATCTTTTTTCCTGCGCCTGATTTACGGATTTTTTGTTCCGGTGAATGTTACGGGACCCTGCGGCGAAGTTATAGTTCCTTCGATCCGGTCGCCGACCTTGGTTCCGTTAACAAAAACATCGAACGTCTGTCCTGCAAATTCGACCGTTGCCGCAAAGCTGAACCCGTTCGCGGTAACCTTTCCGTCGGTTATATTGGTCGTTCCGAACTGCGTCTGCATTGTTCCCGTAAACGTTCCGCCCTGCTGAATAAAATTGTATGTCGCCGTGATCGGGCTTCCCGGAATATCGATCGCTACGTTCCATGAACCGCCGATCTGCGCAAATGTTCCCGCTGGCGCTGTGCCGCCGGGTTTAATTTCCGATTTGGGTTTTTCTTTATTTTCGAAATGGTTTCCGTCAACAAAAATATGCAGAATTTGCTTATCCTTATCAAAGATATCGCCGCGGACCGCGAAAAGATTGGCGATCTTGCCTTCTTCGACCGAACCCAGACGATCGTTAACGCCGAGTATCTCCGCCGCGCCGAGCGACGCTGCGCGAACTGCATCTTCTTTCGACAATCCCGCGTTAACCGCCTTTGCGATATTTCCGATGAAATCTTTCGAAAGGTTTTTCAAGCCGCCCGATTGAAATGCAAATTTTACGCCCGCCGCTTTCAGCCGTGCAGCATTCTTTGGAACTTCAACGCGAAGCCGCAGTGTTTCCAAAGTTTCCGGGTCTGCATCTTTCGCTTCGGCAGTTGTTCTTTCGGGAAAATTGAGCGACAGCAAAACCGGAACGTTTTGTGCCTTAAGTCTTTCCGCGACTTTCCATGCTTCAAATCCGCCGGCGATCATCGCGTTTAGTTTGAATTCTTTCGCCAGGTCAAGCGAACGAATTATCTCGCGTTCGGTATTTGCGTTAAAGACGATCGGCATTGCACCCGTTACAACCGGAATCAATGCTTCGAGCGAAGCGTCCGCGGGCGGTCGCTGCATTCCGCGCGGGTTGGCGGCGTACATCTTCTTTAATTCAATATGGCGCAGTGTGTCCAAAAACATCTGGCGCATCGCCGAAAACGTTCCCATCAGAGATGTCGGATATTGCCCGCCGCGCAGCGTCGTAAACGTAATATGCTGCGCAAACGGCGACCGGACGACCATTGCCGAAACTGAATCGCCGGAAAGGTTTATTACCGCCGATTGCCCGTTGAATATGCCGTCGTTTCCAACCGTCAGCGCGGACGTTATTCCCGTATTTCGCTGCGCTTCAAAAGCCTGTTCGTTCGCTTTCAACTCATCGAAAGTTCTCTTTTCCGGCTGTAGACCTTCGGGATAATTCGAATTTGAACTCTGTGCCTGCGCGCCCTGCTGCCCGCCGGGTCGCGGCGTCGATGCCGGAATCGCAAGCGATGTGTTCGTATCGAAAAATCCCGGATAAACCGTCATACCGCTGCCGTCGATAATCTTCGCATCGGCAGGAACCTTGTCATTTTCGCCGACCGATTCGATCAGACCGTTCCGAACGACGATCGTTCCCTTTTCGATCGTCTTGCCCGAAACCGTAACGATCTTTGCGTTCGTAATCGCAAAAGTGTCAGGTCGAAACTGGGCGCTCAATGGCAGCGCGGCAACGATCAGCGCAGCAAGTGCGGCGCAAATACGCAAAAATTTATTTTTCATAGCTTAATGGAAAGATTTAAATTGAAACTGCAATTTGTCTTTTACGGAACGCTGCGAAAATAGGTTTCACACCGGAAAAAAATTCTCGCGAAAGTTTCGCACAAGGTTTACGATTTAGCATCAAAGCCGTAACATTATCACTATGAGCGCGATAATTCTTTTCGACGGCGTCTGCAATTTTTGTAACGGATGGGTAAATTTCGTCATCCGGCACGATTCGCGCGGTTACTTCAAATTTGCGCCGCTTCAATCGGAAACCGCGATCGGGTTACTCAAAAAAAATGGTATCGATCCCGCTGAGACCGATTCGGTAGTGCTGATCGAAGATGAAAAAGCTTACTTATTTTCGGACGCCGCGCTGAGAATTGCAAAAGGTTTGGGCGGAATTTATTCGATCGCATTCGCTCTGATAATTATTCCGCGGTCTATACGCGACGCGGTTTACAAGTTTATCGCGAAAAACAGATACAACTGGTTTGGAAGATCGGAGCAATGCATGCTGCCGACACCCGAAATACGGTCGAAATTTATTACTTAATATTATGAAAGCAATTTGGAATGGAAAAGTTTTAGCGGAAAGCGATGAAACCATCGTCGTTGAAGGAAATCATTATTTCCCGCACGATTCGGTAAAAATGGAGTTTTTCTCGCCGACCGAAACGCATACCGTTTGCGGTTGGAAAGGAACCGCAAGTTATTACGATGTAACAGTTGACGGCGAAACCAATAGCGACGCGGCGTGGTATTATCCGCAGGCGAAGGACGACGCCAAAAATATCGAAAATTACGTTGCCTTTTGGAAAGGCGTCGAAGTGTCCGAGTGACCGCTTTGCAAATACCCCTAAAAAAATGAATTCCCTTGCAACCCTTGAATACGACCGTCTGCTTGCCCTGGTCGCAAAAAATGCGCAAACGCCGATGGGGCGTTTCGGTATAGAAAACCTTAACCCGCTGACAAGCCGGCTCGAACTCGAGCGCGATCTTTCGGCGATCTCGGAAACCATTTCGATCAACGAAGAAAAGCAAGTTTCGTGGTCGTTCAGCGGTTTGGAAGATCCTTCGGAAGCGGTTTCCATTCTTGGAATTAAAAACGCCGCGCTCGAACCGCAGCTTATTCTTGAGATCGCGCGGCTCTGCAACCAGGCGCTTTTCGCGCGAAGTGTGATCGCGCCGGAGAAAGATTCCGCGCCGACGCTGTGGCAGATCGTCGAAATGCTGCCAACTTCGCTTTTCGATATTTTGTCCGGAATCAGCCGCAAACTCTTGCCTAGCGGCGAGGTGGACGATTCGGCTTCGCCGGAACTTTCAAGACTTCGTCACGAAATTAACGCGCAGCGCGTCCGGCTTCAGAAATCGCTCGAAAAAGTGATTCGCGCAAGCGGCGATGCCATTCAGGATCAGATAGTTACGGTTAGAAATGAACGCTATGTTATTCCCGTTAAGTCGGATTTTTCGGGAAAGGTTTCGGGCGTCGCGCACGGTTCGTCGTCATCAGGTGCGACCGTTTTCATCGAACCGCTCGAAGCCATCGAAGCCAACAACGAGCTTCAAAAACTTAAAGGCAAAGAAGAACGCGAGGTCGCAAGAATAATTTTTGCGATAACGGAAGAGCTTCGCGCGCAGCTTCCGGCGATCGAACTCGCCGTAAACGCGGTTGCCGAACTGGATTTCATCAAGGCGAAAGTTGTTTTTGCGCAAAAATATAACGCAGTTGTTCCCTGTATCTCGCAGGACGAAACTTTAGAATTGATCGACGCCCGGCATCCTCTGCTCGAAGAAAATCTGCGAAAGATGAAATCGGACTCGTCTGCCGCTGCGGGCGGTTCCGACATTGTACCGGTCAGCTTTAAACTATCGGACGAAAAGCCGGTAATGATAATTTCCGGCGCAAATGCCGGCGGCAAAACCGTGGTAATGAAGACCGCCGGATTGCTCAGCCTGATGGCGATCTCAGGACTTCCCGTTCCGGCGGCTGACGCGAAGATCCCGTTTTACCGGTCTGTGCTCGCGGATATCGGCGACCATCAATCGCTTTCGGCAAATCTTTCTACGTTTTCTTCGCATATTTCGAATATTGCCGAAATGATGAGCGAATGCCGTCCGCCGTCGCTTGTTTTGCTCGACGAGGTCGGCACGGGAACCGATCCCGACGAAGGTTCGGCGCTCGGAGTTGCGATCGTCGATCATTTTCGCCGCGAATGCAGCGCGCAGGTCATCGCCTCGACGCATTATCGCGGGCTGAAGATCTATGCGGCGAATGACGAAAATGTCATCAACGCCTCGGTCGAATTTGACGAAAAGACGCTTCAGCCGACCTATCGTTTGTTGACCGGCATTGCCGGAGCTTCGAGCGGTATCGAGATCGCACGGCGTTTCGGAATAATCGATTCCGTGATCGCAGCGGCTCGGGAAAATCTCGACATTTCCGCGCAAGAAGCCGAAAGCTATCTTCATAAACTTCAAAAAGAAGCGCGCCAGGCGGAAGATCTGACAAAAGCGCTCGAAGAAGAACGCGAAGCCGTCGCGATGAAATTTGCTTCGCTCGATATTGAAGCGTCGAAAAAGGAAAAACAGCGCCAGAAGGAATTTGAAAATAAATTGTCGGAAACGATCGAAGGATTCGAACGCCAATCAAGAGCTTTTATCAAAACGATCGAAGACAAAGCTCTAAAAACAAAGCTTGAAAAGGAACGCCTCGCGCGAAAAGCCGAGCTCAACCGCGCCGTTGTTTCAAAATTGTCGGATAATTCGACGGATTTGCCTACTTTAGCGCGCAACATTGTTTCCGCATTCGACGATCAGGCACAGCCGCAGATAGTCGAAGAAAAAGACGGAAAGATCGAAGCCGGCACACGCGTTTTGACTAGTTTCGGTCAGGTCGGAAAAGTTGAAAAGGTCGACGGCGAAACCGCGGATATCCTTGTCGGTTCGATGCGTCTACGCGAGAAACTCTCAAACCTTAAACCCGTCGCCGAAGTAAAAAACGAAGAGTCGAGAGCCGAAAAGCTTCAGAAAAAAGCAAAAGAATCGACCATCGAGCTCGATTCTCCGGACGCCGCGGTCGAACTGAATTTGATCGGACAAACAACCGCCGACGCCGAATATGAACTTGATCGTTTTCTCGATGAATCGTACATTGCGCGCGTTCCAAAAATCCGAATAATCCACGGTTTCGGCACCGGCGCGCTGAAAAATTTTGTCCATCATTTTCTGAAAAACCATCCGCACGTCGAAAAATTCGGCTTCGCCCCGCAAAATCAGGGCGGCAACGGTGCGACCATTGTTGAGTTAAAACAGTGAAATTATTGACAGAAGATTCAATGAAGCGGAAAATTTGAAATATGAGCGCAACAATAGAATTATCTTTACCGAAAAATGTTGATGTAAGCGATTTTGAAATAAAAATGATCGTCGCCGCCAAACTCTACGAACTTGGAAAACTTTCTTCGGGACAAGCCGCCGATGTCGCCGGGCTGTCAAAACGCGCATTTCTCGAACTTCTAGGAAAATATAATGTTTCGGTTTTCGGTTACGATGAGAAAGATCTGGAAAACGATTTGAAAAATCTATGAGTCGTGAAATTGTCGTCGCTGATGCCAGTTGCCTCATTGTTTTAGAAAAAATTCAGGAATTACCGATTCTAAAGCCGCTTTTCGGCGAGATTCTCATCACCGAAGAGGTAAAAGCTGAATTCGGACTCAACCTGCCGGATTGGTTGAAAGTGCGGCAAATAAAAAATCGCTCAATGAACGACGCTCTGAATTTAAATTTAGATAAAGGCGAAGCGAGTTCGATTGCTTTATGTTTGGAGATTTCTAATAGCATTCTAATTATTGATGAGAAAAAAGGTCGTCGGATCGCTCAAGACCTGGGCGTGAAGATTGTCGGAACTCTGGGCGTAATTTTAAAGGCAAAAGAAAGAGGATTTATTGATTCTATTGAGAAGATTTTAGAAAAGCTGGAAAATGCTAATTTCCGAATTTCGCAGGCTTTGAAAGCGAAAATTTTAGACCATTCAGAAGGTAAAACCTCTTAGCGCGGCAAAACCAGGGCGGCAACGGAGCGACCGTTGTTGAATTGAAACGGTAAAAGTTATGAAATTAAAAAAATTCGTTTCACTTTTTTTAGTTTTGCTTTTTTCTCAATTCTCCTTTGCTCAAGAAACACCGAAAGCAGTTTTAATTAATGAATTCGAAAATAACTGCAGCGAAATAATTGCTCTGCATTATGACAATTTTTTGGCGGAATTGAGCAATGATCCGAGTTCCGCAGGATTTATAGTTTTTAACGGCGAAGAAGCACAGGAAGGAACGAATCTTCGCTACATACAACATTTAAGTCTCAATTATCCCGGATTTCGCGGATTCGACCAAAATCGCATAACTCTCATCAGGGGCGAAAATCGGAGCAAAATGCGGATTCAATTTTGGAAAGTTCCTTTCGGATCAGATATTCCAGAAGTAGAAAAAACTTTTGAAGCAGAAGAAATTTTATCACCTCAAAGATTTCAGAAGACTGATGCGAATTTAATGAAACCTACCGTTTCTAAGAACGAGGAATTTGTTGACGGTTTCTACGCATTCGAAGGCTGTGAATTTGCGCCGAATCTGAAGGATTTTGCCGCGATCCTGTCGCAAGAGAAAGATCTAAATGGTTATCTGGTGATTCGGGCAAAAAAGAATATTGCCCGGAAGATTAATTCTCTCGCACTGGAAGAACTGACAAAAACTTTCAAAATATCTCCGAAACGCTTAAAAATAGTCTTTGGAGATGAAACCGAGGATTCGGAATTAGAATTGTGGCTAGTGCCGCAAGGGGAAGAATTTATCGTCAAGTAAACGACCTGTCTTTAGAATTATTAATAGTTCGGAGCGCCGGGTAACAGTCAAGAAACTTTCTGATATCTGACTTGAGCTTCTTAATATTGAAATTCAAATTGTTCCCTGAAATTGGTGATATAATTTCATCATTGGGAGCGTCAAATCATGCAAACCGAACTCATTGAACAAATAAAACATCTTCCGATTGCCGAAAGAATCGATATCATCGAAAAAAACTCGCGCAGCGTAAGGGAAGATTTGAACGAGCTCGACCCGCATAAAACGGAACTTTCGATTGAAGAGAGAAAGGCGATTGTTGACGAGCTGCGCGGAATCGCGTCCGTGGAAGGAAAAAACCCGCCCTCAGATGATGAGATCCGAAAAGATTATACGGACAGTTTGGCGGAGAAGTATAAATAATGCGCGTCTTGCTCGACACCGACGTCGTGTTAGATTTTCTGCTGAATAGACCGGAGTTCGCTGCTCAGGCTAATGAAGTTTTCATACGTGTTCAGAATAAAGAGATCGACGCTTACATTTCCACAGTAACTTCCGTCAACGCGTTTCATATAATCAGAAAAGCAAGAGGTAATGATATTGCTTTAGAGGCTGTTGAAGGGTTAGTAAAGCTGGTTGAAGTTTGTCGAACGGATAGATCGGTTTTGAAGAATGCTCTGCGGCTCGGTTTTTCGGATTTTGAGGCTGCCGTTCGGTGCGCATCTGCGATCACGGAAAATCTTGATGCGATCGTAACTCGAAATACTTCAGATTACGCTAATTCAACCGTAACGACCTATTCTCCAGGCGAATTTCTCCAGACAATTTAGTCATGCTCTATCCCCAACATTTCATTGATGATCTAAAAGACCGCGCCGATCTTTTGCGGATCGTTGAACCGTACGCGCAGCTAAAGAAAAAGGGCGCGAACTGGATGGGATGCTGTCCGTTTCATCAGGAAAAGACGCCTTCGTTTTCGGTAAATCCGGCAAAAGGATTTTATAAATGTTTCGGCTGCGGTAAAGGCGGAACGGCGTATAATTTTCTAATGGAGATCGAGGGATTGTCGTTTCCTGAAGCGATAAAGCGAGTCGCTGACATCTCCGGAATTCCCTTGCCCGAACCGGTCGATGACGAAAACTTTCAAAAATCGAAGAAAAAGCGCGAAGCAAAAAAGAAGATCGCGGATCAGGTTATCGAATTAAACAAGTTTGCGCTCGAGTTTTGGGAAGATCATCTGCAATCGGACAATCCGCATTCAAAAGCAGCGCGCGAATATCTCGAAAGCCGCGGAATTTCAAAAGAAACGCAAAAATTGTTTCGAATCGGTTTTGCGCCGGACAGTTGGGACGCAATTCATAATTTACTAAAAGAAAAGGGCGCGGACGAAAAATTGATCGAAGCGAGCGGTTTGGTCAGCGTAAACGAAGAAAAGAAACGAGTTTACGACCGTTTTCGCGGACGAATTATGTTTCCGGTTCTGGACATAAACGGAAACCCGATCGCATTCGGCGCCCGAATCCTGGGAAAAGGCGAACCTAAATATTTGAACTCGCCGGAAACGCCGGCATATACAAAAGGCGATCATCTCTACGGGCTGTTTCAAAATAAGGACGAGATCAGAAAAAAGAAATTCGCGATTCTGGTCGAAGGTTATCTTGATCTTATAGTTCTTCACCAATTTGGAATAATGAATACCGCAGCGAGTCTCGGCACGGCGTTCACGGAAAATCAGGCGAAATTGCTCGGAAGGTTTGCGAAGCGCGTGGTTGTTAACTATGATGGCGACAGTGCAGGAATAAAGGCAGCGCGAAGAGCTATTGAGACGCTTGTTTCTGCGGATTTCGACATAAAGATCCTTATATTGCCCGACGGGCAGGATCCTGACGATTACATCCGCGAACACGGCGCAGAAAGCTATAACCATCTTAGAGGACAAGCCTTTCCTTACTTAAATTTTGTTTTAGAACAAGTTGCGGGATCGCGCAGCCTTGCATCGCCCCGCGGAAAAGCGAAGGCGATAGAGGAAATTATCCCCGTTTTATCGGCTGTCCGAAACCCAATACAAAAACGAGAATCGTTTGACCAGGCGATGGATTTTCTTCGCGTGGACGATCAGATACTCAAACGAGATCTTTGGAAATCGGTAAATGCCGGTACGCGCGTCGAGCCTGAGGCGATAAAACAGCAGGTCGCACGTGCGACGCAGGCAAAAATGACCGTTGCGGAACTTCGTCTGCTGGAACTTCTGGTTTACGACGAAGAATTGCGCGACGCGATCATTCCGGAACTTGAGGAAACCGACTACGAACTGCTTTCAACGGCGAGCGTTTTTCGCGCGCTTTGTGAGATTCAGGAAAAGCGTCTGCCGGTAAACAATGAAACGCTGCTTGAGCTGACGAAGGAAGATCCGGCGTCGCAGGATTTTGTACCGGTTCTTTTAATGAGCGAACCCGCACGCGCGGAAGGCGACGCAATCGACGATTGCTTGAGCGAAGCTGAGAACTGTCTGGTCGCACTCCGGTCGATGGCGATCGGCAATATGATCCTCGATATTTCGCAGGAACTTGTTTATGCGGAACAAATTAAGGATCTCGAACTGCGGGACCAGCTTGTCGTAAAACAGATCGAACTGGCAAGGATGAAACGAGATCTTGAGCGGAAACTTCTCGGACAATAGATTTCTTAATTAACGGTCGCAGTCCATTACCGGTCGAAATCGCCATTGCGATGCTTTAGTTTGTCCGAAAAACCTGATATATTTCACGGTTTCGCCTCGCGTGAAACTTTTTAAGCCGTGCGCGCGTTTAATTTGAACTTGCAAACAACTATTAAAGATAGATTGTAATCAAAAAAACTTTTTAACATATATGGCAGACTACGACGATAAAGAAGATTTGAAAGAGGATTTGATGGACCGCCTGATCGCGCTCGGGTCTAAGAAAAAGTTTCTCAGCTTCGACGTCCTCAATCGCGAAATCCCCAATAAAATGATGTCGCCGGACGAGATAGAAGACGTATTAAACCGTCTCGAAGGCGCAAATATTACCGTTGCCGACGCCGATCAACAGCTGCTTGAACAGGCTGCGCAGCTGGCGATGGACGGCGACGACGATGATGAAGATGAAAATCTCGATCTGTCTGCCGGAACGCTTGATAAGTCGAACGATCCGGTTCGACTTTATCTTCGTGAAATGGGCGTCGTTCCGCTTCTTACGCGCGAAGGCGAAGTCGTGATCGCAAAACGGATCGAACGCGGGATCATTAAAACGCATAAAGCGATTTCTCGTTCGCCGATCGCCGTTGAAAGGCTTTTGAAGATCGGAAAAGATCTCGAAGCCGGCAAAGCCAATATTCGCGAGATCGTAAAATTTTCCGAACAGGCTGAACTTAGCGGCGAAGAAGACAAGGTCGACGAATATCTGCGCTGGACGCTCGAAGGCATTTCGCACATTGAACAAAACTACAATAACGCTCTAAAGGCGCTGGTAAAAATGCGCGAAGAGCAGAAGAAAGCGAAGGGAAAACCGACGAAAAAACTGACCGCACTGCGGCGTCAGGTAGCACGCTACCGCATCGAGGTCGCTCAGGAAATAAAGCAGCTTGAAATGACCGACAAGGCGATTCAGCTGCTTATCAACGCGATCAGAAAGGTTTCCGACGATATTCGTAAGAACGACCGTATCATCCGGAAAGCCGAGGAAGTTTTAGAAGGCAAAAAGGTTTCTCCAGAAACTAAAAAAGAACAGAATCAAAAGATCGAAGAGGCGAAAAAATCGATCGCCGGGATCGAAGAGAAATATTATCTTTCCAGCGCGCGTATAAAACGATCGCTGCAGACGATTCTGATCGGCGAACAGGAAACCGGACAGGCAAAACGCGAGCTTGTCGAAGCCAATCTTCGTCTCGTCGTTTCGATCGCTAAAAAATACACGAACCGCGGATTGCAGTTTCTCGATCTGATTCAGGAAGGCAACATCGGTTTAATGAAGGCGGTCGATAAATTTGAATGGCGCCGCGGATATAAATTTTCGACATACGCGACATGGTGGATTCGACAGGCGATCACACGTGCGATCGCCGACCAGGCGCGAACGATCAGAATTCCGGTTCATATGATCGAAACCATCAATAAATTGATCCGGACGTCGCGCGCACTCGTTCAGGAACTCGGTCGCGAACCTTCGAGCGAAGAGATCGCTAAAAAGATGGATATTTCGGTTTCAAAGGTGCGAAAGGTTTTGAAGATCGCACAGGAACCGATCTCGCTCGAAACGCCGATCGGTGAAGAAGAAGATTCTCACTTAGGCGATTTTATCGAAGATAAATCTATCTTAAATCCGGCGGAATCCGTTACGTTTTCTAATTTGAGAGAGATCACGGATGAAGTTTTGGCGACCTTGACGCCGCGCGAAGAAAAAGTGATCAAAATGCGCTTCGGACTCGGAAATACGGGCTCGGAACATACGCTCGAAGAAGTCGGTCAACATTTTGCCGTAACGCGTGAAAGAATTCGCCAGATCGAAGCAAAGGCTTTGAGAAAGCTGCGCCACCCGTCGCGCTCGCGCCGCCTAAAAGCCTTTCTTGAAGGCAAGCAGTAAGCAAGTTCAGAGTATCGCCTTCAGGCGAAAATTTGCGGTTTACGTTGATTTTTGATCACGCAAACCGCAAAATTCATTTTAAACATGCAGATCGGAACGCAAATTTACTGGCTCGTCATCCTCTCGATCGTCGTATCTTCGATCGCCTGGACGGTAACGCAGGAAGAGATCTTCGCCGAACCGAGAAAATTCGCCTCCGATAGAAGCGAAAACGCCAAATCGATCTTCATTAGAAAATTTTTCTACGTTTTCACCTGCGAATACTGCTTCAGCCATTGGGTAACGCTTTTTGTCTTGATGATTTCGGATTTTCGCCTGCTCTTTTCTGACTGGCGCGGACTTCTCATCTCATTTTTCACAATTCCCTGGCTGGCAAACCAATTGATGAGCGCCTACCGCCGGCTGCGAGTCGGAATCAAACACGAAAACGCTCTTGCCGAAGTAGCTTCCAAAGATTCGAAAAATTGAAGATTTTTTGATTTTATTGTGTGATGCTATTGTAGCGAAGAACGAGAAAATCGTAAAAATTTCCACTTTCGTCAACTTTCGTGCTGCCGGCGACGAGAATTTTTCCGTCCGGCTGGACAGCGACCGCGCTGCATTCATCGTCGTTGCCGAAGACGTCCGTAACGCCGCTGCCGATCGTGTTTCCGTCGGAGTCGAGCAAGGAAAGACGGATGTCCTTGAGCGTTGCCGTCTGCGTAACACTTCCGCATGCGACGAATTTGCCGTCGAATTTTTGAGAAAGCCCGAAAACGGGATAACCGACAGGCGTCAGAAAACTCGCAAAATTTCCCGTCGAGTAATACCGCGCCATTTGATTTCCGCCGCCGATGATACTGCCATTGGCTTCGACCAAAACCGTCGAAAACCCGCCCGGCGAGCCGAATTCGGTCCCCGCTGCACCGTATTCGCGCCCCTGCCGCCTTCCGAACTTTCGATCCGGCGTCAGCGTTTGGTTAAATCGCATCAGAATCGGAACAAGAGTTGTGCAGTTCGCACTGCCGCAAGGCTGAAAAACCGCGCCCAGCGAGACAACAAGTTTTCCGTCTGCCTGAAGCGCGGCGGAGCCCAAATAACTGGCACCGCCGAATCCGAGGATCATTTTTCCGCCCGACCCGAAACTCGTGTCGAGCGATCCGTTCGAATTGTAAACCGCCATAACTGCGCGATCTGTCAGGTCGTTTCCCTGATTTGATCCGAGCGCTGCGATCTTTCCGCTGGGCAGAACTAAAAGCTTTCCGATCCGCGCGCCTCTTTCGCCGAAATCGGTCGTTACCTTTCCGTTGGAACCGAACGCCGGGTCAAGATTTCCGTCGGAAGTGTATCGGGCGATAGCAAATGAAAATCGCGAAGACACATTAGTATCGCGAAAACCGCCGACTAGAATTTTCCCGTCCGATTGAAGCGCAATGGTCGTCGCCTCATCGCGGTTTCCGTCGAAATCAGTCGTTCTGGTTCCGAAAAACCCAAATGAAAAATCCAGATTTCCGCTCGATTCGATCCGAACGACGACAAAATTTGAAGAATTAAGGTCAAGAGAGCTTTGGTAAGTTCGACCGGCAGCGACGATCTTTCCGTCCGGCTGAATAACCAGCGCGCTGGCAAAATCCGCCTGCCCGGCGCCGCCGAAATTAATATGAACCTTGCCGCCATTACCGAATGCCGGATCAAGCTGCGCGGCACCGAAAGTAGTAACGGCGCCGAAAAGGATTCCAACTAAAATAAGCCCAAATTTCATCATTAATTTTGCTTATCAGTTTCGAAGAGGTTCCTAATTCCCAAATCCTCGTAGAAACCGGCAGATTAAATAATAGTCCAGTGTGAATTATATCTCGGAAGAAAATAACAAGAAAGCGGATTTAATAATTTCATAAACTAGTGGCGGAAGATCGTACAAAAGTGTATAGTGCTTAGTTTTATGTCCAAAAGAATAGTTGAAAGCTATAAACGAAAACTTGCAGCCGAAGAAGGTTTTGCAAACAAGCAAGGCGCATCGCTTCGCATTGCGTTGTGCTATCCGAACACTCACAGCATCGGAATGGCGAATCTTGGGCTTCATACGATGTATGAACTTTTCAACAAAATTCCCGAAGTTTCCTGTGAAAGAGTTTTTCTGCCAGATGCTGACGAAATGCGTGAATATGAAAAATCACGCACGCCGCTTTTATCTTTAGAAACTCAAACTCCGGTTAATAAATTTGATGTCGTCGCGTTTTCGATCTCGTTTGAAACCGATTATTTAAATATGGCGCGAATGCTGCAGATGTCGCAGATTCCCGTCTGGTCGAAAGATCGAACTCATTTCGATCCGCTAATCGTGATGGGCGGCGCGGCTTCTTTCCTAAATCCCGAACCGATTGCCGATTTTACCGACATTATTGCTGTCGGTGAAGGCGAAATTCTCGCATTTCAACTGACTGACGCGATCTTTGAACACGGAAATAAAGAAGATATTTTACTTAATCTCGCAAAGATCGGACGCGGTTTTTATATTCCCTCGCTTTATGATGTGATTCACAACGAAGACGGAACGGTTTTCGATTACGTGCCGAACGAAGAAGGCGTTCCGAAACGAGTCGGACGCGCACTTGCCGCGACAAATCCGAAGGAAGGAACTCTGCGACGCGCGATGAAACGCGGCGAAACCGAACTTGCAGATTTTTTGATAAATCAAGATATTTTCTGCCCTTCGACCTCGGTTTGGTCGCCGAACGCGGAAATGGGCGAACGTCTTCTTGTAGAAATATCGCGCGGCTGTTCGCAAGGCTGCCGATTTTGCTGGGCTGGCTACAATTATTATCCGCCGCGCGTCGTTCCGGCAAAGGACATCCTTGCAAAAGCGCAGGAATGGCGCGGAAAAACGAATAAAATCGGACTCGTTTCAACCGCTGTTTGCGATCATCCCGAAATCTCGACGATTTTAAGCGAGCTTCGCAAAATGGAATATCGAATCTCGGTTTCGTCTTTGCGTTTAGATCAAATTTCCGACGAATTGCTCGACGCGCTCGTCGAATCAAAAGATCAGCAGATCGCCGTTGCGCCGGAAACGGGTTCGGACAGATTGAGGCGCGTTATCAATAAAAATCTGACGAACGACGAGATCGTTGACATCTGCGGCGCGGTTTTCGACTGCGGAATGTTGACCGTCAAACTTTATCTGATGGTCGGTCTGCCGACGGAAACTTACGAAGATTTAGAAGAAATGATCGTCCTTGTCGAGCGCGTCAAAGACCGTATGCTCGAAGCCGGAAAGAAATTCGGTTTTGCGGGAAAAATTATTCCGTCGCTCAACGGTTTCGTGCCGAAGCCGAACACGCCTCTGCAATGGGACGCGATTTGCGATGAAAAGGAATTGAAGAATCGTTTGAAATGGGTTTCTAAAAAATTATCAAAAATTCCGAACGTCGAAGTCCGCGCGATGAGCGCGAGAATTGCACACGAACAGGCGTTATTTTCTTCGGGCGACAGAAATGTGGCGAAAGTTATCGAAACGGCAGCGCGTTTGAAAGGAAATTTGAAGGAAGCGTTAAGAGTTACGGGAATTGATCCGGCGTTTCACACTTCGCGTGATCGCAGTTATGAAGAATTTCTGCCGTGGTCAATAGTTGATTCGGGTTTGTCGTTTGATTTTTTAAAAACCGAACACGAAAAATCTCAAGAAGCACTTTCGTCAAAACCGTGTCCGGCGGTCGAAAAATGTACGACCTGCGGAGTTTGCCCGACGACCTGGCTTGCCGATGCGCCGCAGAGTCTCGTTCAGATCCAGCCGCCAAAAGTTCGCGCCGCGCTGGAACTGGCGGTTTAGAGCGCACCATCAAATTTATTTCGCACAATTAGTGACAAACATTGTTTGTTTGTGTTAGTCTTTCTTTGAGCTTTGTCCAGAGAAGCTCGATCTTTCTATCCCATCCCGTCCGGAAAAATCTATCAAAATAAATGGAAAAACTTAGCGAATATCTGCAAACCCTTTTGTCTGCATGCGGTTACGAACTGCATCTTGAACCGAATAAGACTCCGTATATGATCGACGGCAGCGGAACGACCGAAGTGGCGAACACGCCTTTGCTGGGAACGCAGATCTCGACGATCGTATTTCCGCTAATTCCGCCCGCGGTCAAGCAGCAGCTTCCGAATCAATCCGAAGTCGAATTTGTCCATAATCACAATCTCGGAAGTTTTAGTTTTCTGGTTAAGAAATCGCCTGCCGGATTTAACGTTACGATTCGACCGCTCTTAAACGAAGACATCCTGCCGCAAGAGCCCGCCGCGGAAGAGCCGAAGCCATTTTCTTCAACAATTCGCGCTGCGGTTTCGGATCTTCAGGAACCGTCGGCAAATGGATTTGAACAAGCGGGTGATGCAGATGCGGCAGTGCCAACCGTCGAAAACTTCGCCAACCGGAATCCCTTGGGACAATTCAATACAGAATATCAGTATGCCGAAGACAACGCGGAAGTCGAGTCCGTTCAGGAGGTTTCTGCAGCAAAAGCGTGGTTTGAAAGTCCATCCGCGGAATCGTTTGATGTTCCCGTGGTAGATTCACCAGCCGAGCCTGTTTCGGAGTCGGTCGGCTCTAACGAAAATGCATCGTTCACACCCGCCGCATCGAGTCCGGTGGGTTCGAAAGCGCAGGACCGCATGAACAATCTGTTTCGCCGGATGGCTTCGATCGGCGCGTCGGATCTGCATTTAAGCGTTTCGATGCCGCCGATGGTGCGCGTCGACGGCAGGATTGCGAAGCTCGAATGTGCGGAAGGTGTTTTAACGCCGTCTTTGATGCGTGAACTTCTTTCTTCGATCATGCCGGAGAAAAATCTTGACGAATTTGACGAATGCCATGACACCGATTTCGCGTATGAAATTCAGGGGCTCGCGCGTTTTCGCGCAAACGTGTTTGCCGATCGTAAAGGAATGGGCGGAGTTTTTCGAATAATTCCGGCTGACATCCTGACAGCTGAACAACTCGGTCTTTCCAGAGCGATAATGGAACTTTGCGATCTTTCGAAAGGTCTGGTCGTGGTAACGGGACCGACCGGTTCCGGCAAATCGACAACGCTTTGCGCAATGGTCGATTCGATCAATAAAAGGCGTGAAGATCATATAATTACGATCGAAGATCCGATCGAATTCACGCATGAAAATCAAAAATGTCTTGTAAACCAGCGCGAGGTAGGAAATCATACCGGATCGTTCAAACACGCATTGCGCGCGGCGCTTCGTGAAGATCCCGACATTCTGCTCGTCGGTGAAATGCGCGATCTTGAAACTATTTCAATCGCGATCGAGACGGCTGAAACCGGGCATCTCGTTTTCGGAACACTGCATACGACAACGGCAGCGTCGACCGTCGACCGCATCATCGATCAATTTCCCGCCGACCGCCAGCAGCAGATTCGCGTAATGCTTTCCGAATCTCTGCGCGGCGTAATAGCCCAAACGCTTTTGCCTAAAAAAGGCGGCGGACGCGTAGCGGCGCTCGAAGTTTTGATCGTCACGCCGGCAATTTCAAATCTTATCCGTGAAGGAAAAACATTCCAGATTGCTTCGTCAATGCAGACCGGAAAATCGCATGGAATGGTAATGCTCAACGACGCGTTGATGGACCTTGTGAAAAAAGGTCTCGTCGAACCGCGCGATGCTTATATCAAAGCGGTCGACAAGCCATCGTTTGAAAGTTTACTGAAACGTGAAGGAATAAAGATGTAAATTTTGGAAAAAATACGCGTTAAAAAGACGGGGTTCGCTCCGTCTTTTTTATTTTGAACATAGCCGTCGTCGAATTTTCGAATTTCTGCGGCTTGGTAAAGATTTCTATGAAACGAATTGTAATAATTTCTGCGCTCTCGATATTGTTTCTGTCCGGCTTGTCGATCTTTGGTCAAAACAAACTCGAGTTTGAGCTTACAGATGACCGGACGGAAATTTCTGAAAAGATCTCCGGCGATCTGATTCTTAAGGTTACGAAGGACAGATCGGTAAAAGCGGACGATTTCGGCTGGATTATCGGAGTCTTTAAAAAGCGCGATAAAGGATTTAGAAGAAACCTGATCTACACCAATGCGACCGGCAGCACAGCGGACAAATCGCAGGTTTACGCATGGCACTTGGGAAATAATGACTTCCCGCTCGAGCGCATAATTGCTGTAATGGGTCGAAAACTTTGGGTCAAAATTGAAATTATAGATCCGAAGGTCGAAGGCTGCGGACCGGACGCCGCATTTGCGGACGGCAAATTGCGCATCTCGTGGTATTGACCGCGCTGCTTATCTCTCGATCAATAATCGAAGATCTAAGTGATTTGTCTTTGATGCTTTTAGCAATACCGGTGGACAAGTTTTCCGAACAGGTTATAATTGTTCGCAAACTCTAACTGGAAACTTAAAAGCAATATGACAAAACCTTTAGTTCTGAATTTAAGCGAAGTGTCGGCAGATGATGTTGCGCTTGTCGGCGGCAAATGTGCGAGTCTCGGTGAACTCTTTCGTGAATTGACCTCAAAAGGCGTCCGCGCCGTCGATGGTTTTTCGACGACAAGCGAAGCTTACAACATGCTTTTGAACATCGGCGGATTGAGAAAAAAGCTGATCTCGCTGCTGAAAAATCTTGACGTTGACGATCTGGACGAACTTGCCCGCGTTGGCAGCGAAGCGCGTGCGCTTATGCTCGAAACTCCGTTTCCGCAGGAGATCGAAGATGCGATCATCAAAGCATACGACGAGCTCGGAAATAGAATAGGGAAAAAGAATTTTGCAGTTGCGGTTCGTTCTTCGGCGACCGCCGAAGATCTTCCTGACGCGTCATTTGCCGGTCAGCAGGACACGATCCTAAACGTTGTCGGCGACCGAAATTTAATAAAAGCTTGTCACGAATGTTACGCCTCGCTTTGGACCGACCGCGCGATCTCTTATAGAACGGCGAAAGGATTCGATCATTTCGACGTTGCACTTTCGATCGGAATTCAGCCGATGGTGCGTTCCGACATCGCCTGTTCCGGCGTTATGTTCACGCTCGATACGGAAAGCGGTTTCCGCGAAGCTGTCGTCATTAACGGCGCGTGGGGATTGGGCGAAGCGGTCGTGCAGGGTATGGCGACGCCGGACGAATGGAACGTTTTTAAACCGACTTTGAAAAAAGGGTTTCGACCGATAATAACTCGAAAATTGGGTGTGAAAGAGGTGAAAATGGTCTTCGCCGACGACGGCACCGGAACTCAGGTTCGCGATGTCGTACCTTCGCAGCGGAACCGTTTTTGTCTTGCCGGATTTGAAGTTTTGCAGCTTGCCGAATGGGCTTGTGCGATCGAAGATCATTATTCGGCGCGCGCCGGGCATCACCAGCCGATGGACATTGAGTGGGCGAAGGACGGCGTAACCGGCGAACTTTTTATTTTGCAGGCACGCCCTGAAACCGTTCACGCACAGAAAAAGCAAAATTACATTGAAACTTATAAATTATCCGATAATCACGGCGCTCCGCTTGTAACCGGCGTTGCCGTTGGAGAAAAGATCGGACACGGGAATGTTCATGTTTTGCTCGATCCCGACAAACTTCGCACGTTTAAGGAAGGCGATATTCTTGTAACGGACATGACCGACCCGGCGTGGGAACCGATCATGAAGCGTGCTTCGGCGATCGTCACGAACCGCGGCGGTCGAACGTGTCACAGCGCAATTATCAGCCGTGAACTCGGTCTTCCGTGCATTGTCGGAACCGAAAATGCGACGGAGATTTTGAAAACCGGCACCGATGCCACCGTTTCCTGTGCCGAAGGCGAACGCGGAAATATTTATTACGGAAAGGTCGATTTCAAAGTTGAGCGCCGCGTAATCACCGAAGAGCGTCGTCCGAACACGCAGGTTATGATGAACGTCGGCGATCCCGACCGCGCGTTTGCTGCGTCGATGTATCCGAACGATGGCGTCGGTTTGGCGCGGCTCGAATTCATTATCAACAACAATATCGGAGTACATCCGATGGCGCTGGTGAATTACCCGAACTTGCGGAATCGGCAGGACATTGAGGAAATTTCATCGCGTATCGGCGAGGAAGATCCGAAGGAATTTTTCGTTCGAAAATTGGCTGAAGGCATTGCCAAGATCGCGGCGGCGTTCTATCCGAAACCGGTTATCGTCCGCATGTCCGACTTCAAATCGAACGAATATGCGCGTCTTATCGGCGGTGCCGAATATGAACCGGAAGAAGAAAATCCGATGCTCGGTTTTCGAGGCGCCTCGCGGTATTACGACGACCGCTACCGCGCCGGATTCCGTCTGGAATGCCTCGCTTTGCAGCGCGTTCGCGAAGATATGGGATTGGTCAACGTAAAGGCGATGATCCCGTTTTGCCGAACGGTCGAAGAAGGCGAAAAAGTGATCGCGCTGATGGCGGAATACGGCTTGGTGCAGGGCGAAAACGAGCTTGAAATTTACGCGATGTGCGAATTGCCGGCAAACGTTGTTTTCGCAGACGAATTTCTAAAAGTTTTCGACGGATATTCGATCGGTTCCAATGACCTGACGCAGCTTGCGCTCGGTTTAGACCGCGATTCGCAAATGGTCGCGCATCTTTTCGACGAACGGAACGGCGCCGTCGAAAAAATGGTCGCAATGGCGATCGAGGCTGCTATTCGCAACGGCAAAAAGATCGGGATCTGCGGGCAGGCGCCTTCGGATTATCCCGAATTTGCCGAATTTCTGGTCGAAAAGGGAATCAATTCGATCAGTTTAAATCCCGACACAGTGATACAAACAACGCACACGATCCTCGAGATGGAGAATAGGTTAAAGGGAAAAAAGACTGCGAAATAGTACTTAAAAATTAAAATTGCGTATCGTTCTTTCGGTTTGAAGAATTTCTTCCGCTCCTGACGACGGTTTTGAAGCCTTGCGACAAATCGGAAAGTTTCAGCTATGAAGTTTTTAACCATTCTGGCAATTTTGACTTTTTCTTTTATTGGATCGAACATTTTCGGTCAGTCCATCAAAGACGAAAAGCCGAAGTTGAAATTTGGCTGGAGCCTTAAAGATAAGGCAAAACGAAGCGACTACCCAAAAAACCCGCCGGCAATCGAAGACGAAGACCTCATAAAGATCGAAACCGATCTTGTCGTCAATGAATATCTGGTGCTCGACAGATCCGGAAAATTCGTTTCGGGTCTAAAAGCTGAAGATTTTGAAATTTTCGAAGACGGAGCAGAACAGGAAATTGAAGTGTTCTCGCTCGGAACCGACAAAGTTCCGCGCTCGATAGTTTTGATAATCGATTACAGCGGAAGCCAGAAGCCTTACATTCAAAACAGTGTCGCTGCCGCAAAGGTTTTGATCGAACAACTTGAGCCTCAGGATGAGGTCGCGATCGTAACCGACGATGTAAAATTACTTGTAGATTTTACTTCCGATAAAGCGCTGCTTAACCAAACACTCGATAAACTCGCCAGAACATCCAGACGCGGTAATTTAGGGAAAAGCCAGCAATATACTGCATTGTGGGTGAGTTTAAAAGAATTATTCGACGAAGAAGACCTTCGTCCGATCATTATTCTTCAATCTGACGGAGACGAGCGCGCTTCAATTCCTCGAGTAAACGATTATGAGAACAAACGACTCGGTTTTTTTGCAAAGCCATTTTCGATCAACGAACTTTTCGACCGGATCGAACGGTCGAAAGCTACGATCTATTCTGTGATTTCCGGTCCTTCCTTTCTCGGGTTAACAAGCACCGAACGAGTTCAAAAAAAGAACGCATTGCCGAAAGAGTATCGCCGTCCGACGAGTTTTGGACCCGAAATAAACGTTGAGCAGGTTTTCGAAGATCAAACCTCTATGGTCGCCGTCGCAAGCGCCTCCGGTGGATTTGCCAGCGCACTCGAAACCCCGGACCAGCCGGCGGAGATCTATGAAAAAATGCTTGGCGGCATCACAAATCGATATTTGATCGGATATTACCCGCAAGATCAGTCGCGCAACGGTAAACAGCGGCGTATACAAATAAAGGTGAAGGATCATCCTGAATACACATTTATAGGAAGAAAATCTTATTTCGCACCAGAGTAAAATTGGCACGGCGGCGGCGGGCAGATGTGAATGCACATTAAATCTCGGTCGATGCGGAAATTTATTATTTATTTTCTTTGCAACTATTTAGCGTTAGTGGCATCCTAAAGACAATACTTCTCTTGCATCAAATTTTGTTGCGCTCGTCAAAAACGGTTTTATTTGGATTAGTTATAAGAGCAGGTTCATTTTTTATTACAGAAGTCGCTCTTGAAATTATTGAGCCGCCGAAACCGATTCTTCGTTAGATCAACGTTTTATTCTCCGAAGCCAAAATCGATTCGAAACTTCTTTTAGAATTCCCGAAACTTAGGGAAAAGGTAAATGTTATTATGTCAACGAAACTTTATGTAGGAAATCTTTCCTTCGATACATCGGCACAGGATTTGGAAAAACTATTCGGCGAGATCGGAACGGTTGAATCGACCAATGTTATCGAAGACCGCGACACGGGTCGTTCGCGCGGATTCGCATTTGTCGAAATGTCGACCGAAGAAGAGGCGCAAAACGCCATTTCACAGCTCGACAGCAAAGAAATTGACGGTCGTGAACTGAAGGTCAACGAAGCGAAACCGCGGGTAGACCGCAGCGCGGCAGGCGGTTCACGCTACTAGGGAAGAAACGCTCGATAAACGGGCAACAATTTGAAAAATATCTCCGGCAAACGGTTTGCCGGAGGTATTTTTTGTATTGACGAAAAATCCGCTGCTATTGCAGGTCAATACGACGGATAAAACAAATTATAGGAGAAAAAATCATGAAAGAAGAAATGGTAGAAGTAGCCGGGCTGGTTATTGATAAACAGCGCGGAGCCAGTTTTAAGGTTCAGGTCGGCAAGACCGACCATATTGTACTTGCACAGCTTTCTGGAAGAATGCGCCGAAACCGAATTCGCGTTCTGGTCGGCGATCAGGTCGATGTTGAGGTTTCGCCTTACGATCTGACAAAAGGAAGAATTACGTACCGCCACAAGTAAAGATCGTCCTTGCTTTCGCCCGACGGCGAACTGACAATTTTGGAAGCATAACCGCAGCAATCATTTTAATTTGAAAATGGGATTGTTCGGACTGCTTCCAACCCACCGCTATTTTTCGTCCAGCAGCGATCGCGTATTCGCTACATCAATCCGGCGCTCGGGCGACCTTTGCAGGTTGCCGCCGTCGGTTACGCTGACATTATTTACCGAAAGCGTCGTTCCCGTCGCACGTTGAAATTCGGATATCGCTTTGTTCAGATCAGTCTGCGACTGAAGTTCGCGCCCGCGTGCGGATAGAAGTTCCGTTTGCCGCTGAGAAACCAGATAAAAAGTAGTTGTTCCCGCGCGAAACTGTCTCTGTTCGCTTTCAAAAAGCTGCTCCGCCGAAACGCGTGCGGCGATCGCGGCATTTAAGCGGGCTTCCGCCGAGCGGAGCGATTGCAGCGCGTTTCTCACCTGCGCTTCGATAATTTGCTCGGTTTGTGCACGCTGATTTTTGATCCGGTCGCCTTCTGCAAGCGTTCTGCCGAGATTTGCCTGAGCCGTGCGGTTTCCCCACGGCAGCGAGATCGTCACGCCGACACGAAACGTCGGATAATCCTGTGCTGCGAGGTTTCCTATCGACGAAAAATACCCGCCGGTTAGGTTCGGCGGTACTTCTCGAATCCCCGTCACGCTTCCCGCGAGTCCCTGCGCCGTGTAAGTTCCAACCAGATCTATCTGCGGTTTCGTTTGATCTTTATAAAATCTCTTATCGATCTCGTTGATCTCAGCGCTGGTTTCAAATTGCGTAATTTCCGGTCGATTGCGGAGCGCATCGGCGATCGCAATTTCCAGCGCAACGCGCGGAGCGTCCAAAGAAATAGGCGAAACCGGCGTGATCGGGCGCGACCAGGCAGCGTCGGTCCGGTCCGGCAGCACCAGTGTTTTCAGAACATTTTCAGCCTGTGTTACATTTTCCTGCGCTGTGTAAACGTTCTGTTCAAAGGTCGCGATCTGTGAATTTGCCGCGACGATATCGATCGGCGGCAGCGCGCCTTTTTCTACCAATCGCTGGTTGCTTTCAAGCTGCAGTTTTGCCTGTTTTACGGCGTCGAGCTGCACCTGCAGATTTCTCAACGAAAAAACGAGATCCCAATACGCCTGTTCGACCTGCGAGATCACATCGATCGCCTGCCGGCGAAACTGCGAATCGCTCAAACTCAAATTTTTCTTGGCGATCTCAATGCTCCTCCGGTTCGCGTCGATCTTTCTGCCGCGGAGGATCGGCTGAACATAATTAAAATTTAACGTCGAAGGAAACTGCGGATTCAGCGTAGCGTTGGTATTGCTCGTCGTCAGGCGCGAAGAACTGAAATTTGCAGAATAGCTCGCTCCGCCGAAAGGCGAAAAACCGTTGACGCCGGCAGAACCGAAATATCGGGTCGCCGTCAAAGAACCGTTCACCGCACCGCCGATCGTTGACGCGACCGGCGTCGTCGCGCGTTCGTAATAACTTTCGGAAACCAGGCGCGGATCGAAAATTCCGCGAGCCGAGCGAAGGTTAAATTCGGCAATTTTTACGTCGACCTTCGATGTTTCGATGTCGTTGTTGTTCTCAAGCGCCATTTGAACGACCTGTTCCAATGTCAGCGGCATTTGATCGGAAACATCAACTCCGACGCGTTCCGCACCGGGAAGTTCGCGTGCAGGAGCGCGGAAATCGGGCGCGACCGGCGGCGGTTCGTCCGGCAGGACGGCAGCAGGAATCTTCGGAAGATTGTCGACCCTTGCCGGCGGCGGCGTATCTTGTGCGAATGTTCCCAACGCAAACGCGAAAAATGCTGCCGCCATCAAGGGCAAAACTACTTTTGACTTATTTAACCGGCAAATGCCCAACATATTCTTCACCTTTTTCGCTTTTTGTTTCGATCTCCGCTTCGTCCGTCCCGTCTTTTGCCGCGCTTCTGAATAAACCCGCGATCTTTTCATACGCCGGGCGAAACACGGATGTCCGTAATCCGTCAGATCTGCGTAAAAAACCGTGCCAGATCTGTGATCGCTGAATATCGTCGAACAACGAATAGAACACGGGAACGGCAAGCAGCGTCAGCAGCAGACAAAGCGACTGCCCGCCGACAACTAAAATACCGATCGAACGGTTCGTCGCCGCGCCGGCACCGGTTCCGAGCGTCAACGGGATCATACCTGCGACCAGCGCAAGCGTCGTCATCAATATCGGACGAAGCCGGTCGCGGTTTGCCTGAATGATCGCGTCATATCGAGTCATTCCCTGCGACCGCAAATGATTGGTGTGATCGATCTGCAGGATCGCGTTCTTTTTGACAATTCCGAACAAAAGCAAGATCCCGAGCGCGGAAAAAATGTTCAGCGTCTGTCCGGCGATCGCCGTCGAAAGCAGCGCGAACGGCACCGCGAGCGGCAGCGTCAGCATGATGGTTACGGGATGAATAAAAGATTCGAACTGCGCTGCGAGAATCAGATACATAAACACGAACGACAGCAAAAACGCATACATAAAAGAACTGTAAGCGCGTTCGAGTTCCTTTGACTGTCCGGTTACGCCGGTTCGGTATTCCGCCGGCAAACCTAACTGCGAAGCATAATCCTGCAGTTTTCTAACCGCGTCGGATTCGGAAGCATTCGGCGGCAAGCCGGCAGAGATCGTCACCTGTCGCTGGCGATTCAAACGGCTGATCGACGCCGGAGCAATGCCTTCGTCGATCTTGACGAGCTGGTCGAGATTTATCGGAACGCCGCTTGATGAATTGATCGTAAAATACCGCAAATTGCTGCGGTCGCGGCGAAACGGCTCGTCCGCCTGAACGACGACGTCGTATTGTTCCGTGCCTTCGCTAAATGTCGATATCTGTTGTCCGTTCGTAAAAATGTTCAGCGCCTGTGCGACATCGCCCGCGCGCACTCCGAAATCGGCGGCTTTTTGACGGTCGATCGAAACCTGGAGTTCCGGCGCGCCTTCTTCGCTCGACGTATCGGGATCGCGGAAAAGCGGATCGTTTTCGAGTTGTGCGACAAGCTGATCGCCGTATTGTTTTAATTTTTCCTGATCGGGACCGGAGATATAAAACCCGATGCCGGAACCGCCGCGTCCCAAACCTAAACTTCCCGAGATCGACGACGAACCGGAAACGCTGACCCGATAATCTTTGCCGGAGTATTTTTTCGTTATACCGCGCGTTTGATTTATCAGATCGGCTTGAGATTTATCGCGTTCGTCGATGCCTTTAAGCGTTACAAAAATTCGCCCGCCGCTTCCGCCGCCGAATCCGGCAAGCACGAGCGTACTTTTAACTTCCGGGATCTGTTCGCGAATATCACGGGCGATCCTGTCCAAAATCGATTGCGTCGCCGAAAGTGAAGTTCCCTGCGGTCCGCGGAAATTCACATCGAATGCCGATTCGTCCTCATCCGGCAGGAACGCCATTCCAACGAAATTGAACAGCGGATAGATCGACGCCACCGTCAAAATACAGATCAAAACGACAGCCCAGCGAAACCGCATCGAGAGTTTTAGAAGAAATGTGTACGCACCGTCGATCTTGCTGTAAAACCATGAATCCTTACTTTCATTTTGGATTTTGGATTTTGGATTTTGGATTTTTTCGTCTGCAACTGCCGGCTCTTCGTGATAAATTTCATCAACTTCTTCCGACTTTGAACCTTGAACTTTGAAATTTGATCCTTTTTTGGCTTTGATCCACCGGGCAGCGAGCATCGGCGTGATCGTAAAGGAAACGATCAGCGAAACGGCGATCGCCGCCGCGCTGGTTAAACCGAACGACGACATAAATCTGCCGACGATGCCGGTCATAAATCCGACCGGAATGAAAACTGCCAGCAGCGAAAGAGTTGTCGCCAAAACCGCCAGACCGATCTCACGCGTTCCTTCGATCGCCGCCTGAAAAGGCGACATTCCCTTTTCTTCAATAAACCGGTAAATGTTCTCCAGAACTACGATCGCGTCGTCGATAACAATGCCGACCATCAGCGTCAACGCGAGCATCGTCATCTGATTGAGCGAATAACCAAGCCAGGCGATCGCAGCAAAAGCAGCAATGATCGAGGTCGGAATAGCCAGCGCCGCGATGATCGTCGTTCGCCAGTTCCATAAAAATAGAAACACCACGATCGCTGCAAGCAAACCGCCGATTATCAAATGCTCTTCGATCGCGTGAAGCGAATTTTCAATAAATTCAGACTGATCGCGCGTTTTTACGACGTTAAAATCCGACGGAAGATTCGGAATTATCTCGTCCATTCGCGATTTAACGTTGTTAATTACCGCGATCGTATTAGAACCGGACTGCTTTCTAATCGCAACGGAAACCGACTGTGTTCCGTTGAGCGAAGCCGCGGAAGTCGCGTCCGCACCGCTGTCGTCAATTCGCCCGATGTCCTTTATCTTTACCGGAAATCCGTTTTTCGTCGAAACGACGATTTCATTAAATTGTTCGATCTCGTTCAAACGGCTCATCGTTCGAACGCCGAGCGTCCGCGCGCCTTCGGTCAGATCGCCGCCCGGCAATTCCAGATTCTGCGAGCGAACTGCGTTTGTTACCTCAGTCACCGACAGATCAAACGCCCGCAGCCGATTCGGGTTTATGTAAACTTTTATCTGACGCTGGCGCGCGCCGAAGATCTGAACTTCACCGACGCCGTCGGCAGACTCTATACGTTCCTGGATGAGATTTTCGACGAGCTTTGTCAGCTCGATAGCCGTTCGCGGCGCGCTGACGCTGAAAATTAGAACCGGAGACGAATCGGGATCGGATTTCCGCACGACCGGCGGATCGGCTGTGTCGGGCAGCCGGTTAATAACAGTCGAAATTTTCTGCTGAAGTTCTTGATATGCCTGATCCGGATCTTTTTCGAGATTAAATGTGATCGTTACATTGGAACTCCCGCGCGAAGAGCTCGAACGCATTTCTTCGATACCCGGAACAGTGTTGACCGCGCCTTCGATAATGTCCGTCACTTCGGTTTCCATCTCGCGCGGCGAAGCGCCGGAGTTGCGGGTTGAAACCGAGATCGTCGGAACGTCGATCTTTGGAAACCGATCGACCCCAAGCGTAAAAAAACTAAACCCGCCGACAACCGTTAAAAACAAAATAATAACGGTCGCAAAAACAGGACGCTTAACACATATCTCAGCAAGCCATTGCATTATATTCGCTGTCGAAACTCGAGAATTTCGAGTTTCGAGTCTCGGGTAAGACTCAATTCCCTCTAATTAAATTTCCGACGCTTGATATCTGAATTTGTTAGATATCCCATAAACCTACCGCTCAATCGTCCGATCTCATTCGAACTTCTCGTGCCGGTATCCAAGACAAAATATCTTCGAACCGGGTAATTTGTCCCATTTTCCGAAACTTCCCGATCACAAATGAAACGCAGCCAAACTCGAAACCTAAAACCCGGAACTTACCTTGGCGCCTTCATAAAGCTGATCAAGATTACCGGTTGCGACCACTTCGTCGGCATTCACCCCGGTTAGGATTTGATAAAAGTCGTTTTCCTCATTGCCGAGTTGAATAACACGCAGTTTTGCAACATTTTCAACAATCACAAAAACTCGAAAGCTCTGCGTCGCCTGATCGTTGTAAACTGCGCTTTTGGGAACGAAAATGCCGGTGCTTCCTCCTTCGCGGACGATTCGGGCAGTTGCGAACATCCCGGCACGAAGCGAATTGTCGTTATTTTCGATCTGCGCTTCGACGATCGCGGAACGCGACGCGGCATCGAGCGCCGGATTAACCGCCGTAACTGTCCCGCCGAATCTTCGATCCTTAAAGGCATCGACCTGGATCGAAACGCCGCGACCGATAGCAATTTGTGGAATATCGCCTTCGGCAACTTGAATTTGAATTTTGATCGGATTCGACCGGAGGATCGTCGCGACCGGCGTTGACGAAGTTACATATTCGCCGACCGCCGTCTGTCGTTCGCTGATAAATCCGGAAAACGGCGCGCGAATGATCGTATCCTCAATAGCCTGTCTCGATGTCGCCGCCTGTGCGCGGGCAGATTCGACCGCCGCTTCCGCGGTTCTGATCGATTCGTTGTTTTGTTTCGCCGCGTTAACTGCAGTTTCAAGCGCCTGTTTGGCGGATTCCGCGCGGGCGCGTGCCGTGTCGCGGTTCGTCCGATACTGTTCGTAAGTTACCATTGCGATGTCGCCTGATTCGACCAGATCGCGGTAACGATTTTCATTTGCTTCCGCCTGCCGGAGCTCAGCCAGCGCCTGCGCATAATTGGCGTTCGCCGCGCGAACTTCGGGGATCGAAGACGAATTGAATTTTCCGTTCGGTGATAGTCCCAAACGCGCTTCGGCAGCGCGAACTGCAGCCTGCGCCTGCTTGACGCTTGCTTCCGATTCCGCCAGACGAAGCCGGGCGTCGCGGTCGTCGATCCGTGCGATCACTTTTCCCGCGCCGACGAAATCTCCTATATTTACATAGACGTTCACGATCTTACCCGCGGTTTTTGGAGCGATGTTAGAGGTTTCATCTGCGATCAAACTTCCGGTCGCCTGAATAAAAGCTGGCACTTCGCGCGCTTCTGCCTTGGCGGTCGAGATCGACACGACCGGATTTTGTTCACCTGCCGGACCGGCAGCGTTCTTATCATCCGCGCGCAGACTTCCGCAGGCGGAAAAAGCAGCCGCTGCCGTGGTCAAAACTGTTAAACCTAAAATTAGCTTTATTCGCATTTAAATCTTTTTTCGTCTCAAAATGTTCCGAAGATTCGATTGTAGCGATTGATTCTCGCATTACGAAGGATTTAACTGTAAAGAATTGTAAACACAAAACGTTACATTGCAAGCATTTTTCGCCCTTCGATTCTCGATTTAAGCCGGCTCATTCGGTAGAATCATTTGTGAAACGATCAACTTAACAAGGAATTGAATTTATGCAGGAAATTACTGTTCAGGAGCTGAAAGCGAAAATGGATGCCGGCGAAGACGTACAACTTATCGATGTTCGTCAGCCGGACGAATTTGAATTTGCCAGGATCGAAGGCGCAAAACTTATTCCGCTTGCGGAAATTGTCAAAAGGCGCGACGAGTTGGACGATTCGAAGGAATTGATCATGCAGTGCCACGCCGGCGGCAGAAGTGCACGGGCGATCATGGCTCTTCAGCAAGCCGGATTTACGGGTGAGATGAAAAATTTGCGCGGCGGAATAAATGCCTGGTCGGAGGAGATCGATTCGTCCGTGCCGAAATATTGATGTTTAAAAGATCGAATCGGAAGGAACTGCTCTGTAATCATCGAGCACAACTTCCGATTTATCGTCACCCGACGGTTTCAGAGAAATTTCGTCTGCCATTTTAACGATCTTCATACCTTCTTTCACGGTCGTGCGGCATGATAGAACCGGTTTATCCTTGGAAGTCGATTCCAGCCATACGCGACAATTGGCGCAGTCGCCGTTCCAGCAAAAATCTCCAAGCGAGACCGTTTCGATCGAAAGAAATTGAAAACAGCGAAGCAATGTGTTGTTTTCAGGAACCTTTACCTTGATTCCGAGAATTTCTATCTCGACCAGCCGGTCGAAAGGTTCGAATACATCTTTGTAGTCTTCCAATTTCATTCTGTAAATTTAACTTTCAAACCCGTTTTCGTCCAATGGCAATGATAAGGCTTATTTACGATGATGGTAAACAAATGCAAATTGATCGACGCTTTTTCGATTCAGGTCGTATTTGTTAGAATAAAGCCTGGGAGAAAAACTTAAATGTCTTTAATAATTTATACAAAACCGGGCTGTCCATATTGCGACAAAGCCCGCGATCATTATACCGAGCACGGGATCGACTTTATCGAATACAACGCCCAGGACGACCCGGTGCGAAAGCGGGAAATGCTGGAAATTTCGGGCGGCGATCTGGTTGTTCCGTGCATTGTCGAAAACGGCGAACATATTCAATCGGGCTGGGGCGACCCGCTGCGCGGCTGAACGGTTACACCGGAATAACCGGCAGTTTGCCGGTTAAAACAGTCTAAAATATTGTGCGATATTATTTCATTTTAGGTGAATTGACATTGATTGTTCGATGGGTGAGAATTCTTAGGTCTGTTATCTTGGCTTGATTGAACTTCAGTTTTTTTAATAATTTTAAGCTTCGCTTTCATTATTTATTCACAGAATTTGAACCCGAATTGAATCCAACCAAGAAGTAGTTATTCAAATCCAAACAACGTATGGTTGGCTCGAAAATTAATCAATACGAAATCTTGGAGAAAATCGGTGCGGGCGGTCAAGGCACAGTCTATAAAGCCCGTGACACTAAGCTTGACCGACTCGTAGTGATAAAGGTTCTGCCGCCCGAGCTTACCGCCCGAACTTCAAATTTTACAAGATTTACTAGAGAAGCCCAGCTTTGTTCGCAGTTAGATCATCAAAACGTTTGTACGATCTATGATTACCACTCGGACGACGGCGTTTTTTATATTGCGATGCAGTATGTGAAGGGCAAAAACGTCCGCCAGCTTGTCAACGGACGTCCGCTCGATCTGAAAAGCGCTTTAAGCATTGCCATCCAGGTTTGCGACGCGCTCGCATACGCACATTCTTTAAACATTATTCACCGCGACATAAAAGCCGGAAACGTCATGGTCAAGGAAAACGGACAGGCGTTGATCCTTGATTTTGGGCTTGCCAAAATGATGGAAACCGGCGAATCGCAGGGCGACGGCGATAAAGCAGATCTGACGGAGCTCGGCGTTCCCTACGGCACGGCGACATACGCTGCACCGGAACAGGCAAAAGGCGAAAAAACGGACCACCGGGCGGATATTTTTTCGACCGGCGTTTTGCTTTATGAAATGCTTACCGGTATTTGGGCGTTCCAGGGAAAAACTGTGATCGACGTCCGCCACAAAGTTTTACATGGAACTCCGAAACCGATCGCAGATCTGCGTCCGGAGCCGATTCCGCCGGGTCTTCAGCCGATCATCGACCGCGCACTGGCGAAAGATCCGAAAGACCGTTATCAGAAAATTGCAGATATGAGAGACGACCTTCGTGCCGTTTTACAGGAAATTTCCGGAGTCCCGGTTTTACAGGGCGATACTTTCAAACCCGGGCACATCGAGGACAAAAATCCGGTCAAGAAAGCCTGGGATTGGCTGACCGGCAAATCGCAGGCAGACAGATCGTTCGATAACACGCCGTCAGGTGCTATCACACCGACCTATTCTCCGGACACGACGTTTACAGCGAGCGGGCACGAAAAGAAAACAGTAGCTATTTTGCCTTTCAAAAATCTCGGTCAGGATCCGGCGTCCGATTTTTATGAATTTGCGCTTGCCGACGCTGTAATTACGGAACTTGCGCAGCTGAAATCGCTGATCGTTAGACCGTCTTCGGTGATCGCAAAATATCAGGGGAAAGATTTCGACCCGCGCGAGGTCGGTCGCGAACTTCGTGTTCACGCCGTGCTTTCGGCAAGTTTCCTTCGCGCCGGCGACCGAATGCGTGTCACGGCTCAGCTGCTAAACGTTGTAACAGGCGACATTCTCTGGAGCGACCGGATCGATGCCGAGGGCGAAGATATTCTGGCGCTGCAGGATATGATCGCGATGCGCATTTTAGAAGGACTTCGACTTGAACTTTCGACCGGCGAGCAGGAAAAACTTGGTCGACGCGCCACGGACAGCGCCGAAGCATATGAAGAATATCTGCGCGGGCGCGATAATTTCGGGCGGTTTATCTTTCGAACCGTTTCTAACGACGACTGCAAAGCTGCGATCGCAAACTTCAAACGCGCCATCGAGCTCGATTCGCACTTTGCGCTTGCATACAGCGGACTCGGCGCATGTTACGCGAACCGCGTTTTCAAGGGAATGGGCGACGCTGAAGATTATACCTACGCGGAAACGGCGTTCAGCAAAGCTTTTAAATACGATCCGAATGTCGTCGAAGCGCGCGTTTTGATGATCCTGATCTATCTGTCGCGCGGTGAGAAAAGAAAGGCGCGCGCCGAGATCAAAATTCTCGAAGAACAATTTCCAAACGAAGCGCCGCTTTATTTTGTAAAAGGCACAATGCACCGGCTCGACGGCGAATATGACGAGGCGATTCACGCATGGGAAAAGCTTGTCCGGCTCGACCCAGCCGCCCGCGTCGTCGCGAGCTATAATCAGGCGCGGATCTATCTTTATCAGGGAAAATATGAAGAAGCGGTCGTCGAGCTAGACAAAGGTGCAAAGCTCGAACCGAATCATCCTTTGATCAGAATTTTCCGTTCCACCGTCCTGCTTTATTCCGGAAAGGAACAAGAAGCGCTGGCGATGATGAAAAAGGTTTTGGACGAAAACGACCAGATGGACGGAATTCGCCCGCTTTACGCGATGTTCCTCGCACATTGCGACCGCAAAGAAGAAGCTCGCGCCCAGTTGACAGACGAAGCGAAAAACCTTGCAAAAGCCGACCATGACATGGCTTACTGGATGACCTCGGCAAACGCCCAGCTCGGCGATCTGGATCAGGCATTTTACTGGATGGAACGCGCGATCAAACTCGGAAATGAGAATAAAGCCTGGTACGAAAACGATAAAATGCTGAAACCGCTCCGCACCGATCCCCGTTTCGAAGAGATCCTGGCAAAGATCGACACAAGCTCAGAGTAAAGGCAGAAACGCGACCGCTAAGGAGCGTGCAAAACTCCCGCACAAACGGCAGAAACGCGACCGCTAGGGAGCGTGCGTCCACACAGCATTGCCCAAAACACCGCCAAATCCAAAGGCAGAAACGCGACTGCAAGGGAGCGTGTCACCGCTCTCGCATTTCTGCGGCTACTTTGTAGCGGGAGACTTGCACGCTCCCTAGCGGTCGCGTTTCTGCCCTTTCTTAGGTCGCGTTTCTTACCGTGCCAATACCGCGTTCGACACCGGAATATCGCCGTTCATTCCGTAGTTCACGGCGCTGAATCCGGCGGTTGAGCGCTGCGAATACCAGACGCCCGTTCCCGGTCGCCAGACGGAAAGATCGGTTTTTCCGTCGCCGTCAAAATCCCCTATGATCGGCGTGTCTCCCGGCATTCCGAACCGGTTCGCAGTCAGCGAACTAAAGTGAATATCGTTCAAATACCAGGTTCCTTCCGACGGACGAAAGACTCCAATATCGAGTCTCTGATCTCCATTGAAATCGCCGTAAACCGGAATGTCGCCGTTCATTCCAAATGTCATCACGCGATAATTGCGCGAAAAGCTTTGATAAACGAACCACTCACCGGTCGAAGGACGCCAGACCGCGAAATCGGTTCGACCGTCGCCGTCGTAATCAGCCGCGACCGGTTTGTCGCCGTTCATTCCGAAACGCGCCTGTATAACGCCCGAACGCGTTCCCTGAACATACCATGTGCCGGAAGAAGGTCGAAAAACGGCGATGTCCGTTTTGCCGTCCGCATCGTAATCCGCCGGAACCGGAATATCTTCCGAAACGCCGAAACGCGAAACCGAATACTGGCTGTCGGAACTTCGCAGAATGTACCAGGTGCCGGTCGAAGGTCGATATACAGCGTAATCGCTCTGCCCGTCGCCGTCATAATCGCCGGCGGTCGGAACATCGCCCGCGAGTCCGAAACGGTAGCTGCGGTTCGAGCCATCGGCACTATTGCGGATGTACCACGAGCCCTCAGACGGGCGGAAAACCGCGATCTCCGTCTTACCATCGGAATCAAAATCGGAACTCTTGAGCGCAGCGTTGAGCAGATCGATGTTCGCGCCGATGTCGCGCCCGTCATCAGCCTGATTTCGATAACCGCTGTTCGGAATCAAACGATAATTGCGCAAATTCCGGTCGGCATTGGAACCGTCGATAAAGGAACTCGCGATGTTTTCCGGAAATTCGTTATTCGTCGGATAAAAATTGTTCAAATTCAATCCATCTGTATTGTTCACCAGAACATTCCGGCGAAACTCAGCACCCGGAAAATAAGTCGCCAGCGTCGAATTACCGATCTGTACGTCGGCACCTTGAAAACCGTAGTCGTTATGGGGAATAAGGTTGTTCTTGAATACGAATCCCGTGTTCGGAACTCCGCTCGCCGTTACGATGCTTCCGGTATGCAGGATTGTGTTGTGCTCGATTCGAACATCAATCGAATCCTGAAAATTGCTTATAAATTTTCCGGTTGAAATGCCGTCACAGTTTCCGCACCACGCGGACGGGTCGATCTCTGTGAACAAATTATTAATGATTTTGATCCGCTGCGGCGGCTGTTCGACAATACTACCGTTCCTAGATCTGGCGATCGTCAAGCCGTGAAAAGTTCGACGAATCACGTTATTAGAGAGCGTAACGTCCTCCACGGTGCTCCAATCCGCCTCTCCGTCGTCATTTCTCGGCGTCAATTGAATTGCGGTTCCATTCTGACCGTCTGCCCAGTTATTCTCCAAAAGATTCCGGTCAAAAATAACTCTGCGCGCGTTCTTTAATTCGAATAAGTTTTTAACACTCCGATGCGGCAGCGTTCCGTACCATTCCAACGGCTTGCTGAGCACGTTGTGGCGGATTTCAATATCCGAAGGCACCAACCCCGGCACCTGTGGATTTGCTCCGCCAAACAGAATGTTGGAAGTCGATCCTTCAATCACATTGTTTACGATCTTGAACGGACCGCTGCCGTTTAAGCCGATAATTCCGTGCGATTCATTATAGATACTGTGAATTTCAGAAATGTGGGAATTGATAACGCTTGTGCGAGCGCTCTGCATTTCAATCGCATTCTTTACATTCCCTTCAGGATTCCCGTGGATAAAGCATCGGTCGATGACAAAATCATGAGGAATGCGATCATAAGAAGTTTGTTCGGGAAACCCGTCGAGCTCTTTGTATCTTCCTAACCTTATCAACGCGTAAGAGTTGACATTTCCTTGCTGGAAAATTTCCAGTCCCATGAGGTAATAGTGATGCGCGGGTTTCGCGACACCGTTCTCTACGCGAAGTTCGGTTTTGAATACTTGATCGTAATTTACGGTTACAAGCTTCGGCATTTCGGCGGAAAACGACGGATTTACCCGGTGTCCTTCCGGCGGGAGCTTGCTGCTCGCACTCCGAATCGTAATAAACCGCCCGGAGGCGTCATTCTTGTATCTTAAAAGAAACGGACCGACGAAGGTCATGCCGGGTTGTAGGAGAATTGTATCTCCCGGGGATGCAATGTTGATTGCGGACTGCAGACAGTTGTCCTCTGCCGGTGGGTAAGGGCGATTTGCCGTATCGCAAGGAAATTGAGCACTTGGCACTGATATTGTTGCAGCTGACGCTCCGTAGTTCAGCGAAATTACAAATAATAACGACGCAAGCGTGATGAGGACGCCTCGCAAAGGATCTTGAATTTTAAAGACACGGGTACATTTCAGATTAAAATTGATCATTGACTAAACTCCTGAAATCTGCGGAATTGAATTTGGTTTTGGTTTTCGACGTTTCCGGGATGGAAACTATGGGAGACATCGCTGCTGATTAGACAACTGTGCCTATCTTTAAAAGATGTTTAATCTTGTTTATCTTTCAGTTTTTTGATCTTTTTTGTATCTCTTTCAGTTAGAGGGGTTTCTGCCGGCGGCGGAGTGTAAATAAGATTGAGGAAAGACCTGTGATTCGGCAGAAATTATAAACTCACCAACAAACCGGGTTTTCAACCACACATCAACATCAGCGAATTTTCGAGCATCAAACCTTTAAAAGCTTAGGCAGGGTTTCGGATTCGAGCACGAGCGACAGCTTAGGTTTTAAGTGTAAAATCGTTGGAAGAGCGGCATATGCACGTGCCAACGGAACCGTAGATTGGCGAGCGGAGCATTAAACTTTTACGCAATTTGCTTATGAAGAGAGACCGGCGCGTTGGACTTTTTTTGAACTTAACGCCTATTTTGTTAATTCCACAACGCGGATCGATGAATAGAACCCAATCGACGGAATTTTTTTCAAGAGAGCGCCATCCACTGCAACACACTTCCGGTAAACTGACTCACGCAATCTCAAAACTTCAGCTAAATTTACAAACGGAAGCGAAAACGCACGGCTCTTGTATTCCGAAAATGGTTCTGCATACCTAGCTAATTCCTCATCCGTCAATGGTCGCTCGTAAGGCGAAAGGTCGGGAGTTTCGTAAGGGATCATCTTTCGTATTATTTTTATCAGTTTCGAATTTCTAACCGGCTCTTGAAAAATTGCCCGCCCACCTTTCTTAAGGACCCTAAAAATTTCGGCAGAGGAGAGTTCTAAATCGAGGTGGTGCAGAATTGCCATTCCAAATACGACATCAACCGATTCACCCTCAAGCGGCAATTCATGCGCGGAGCCAACGCGAAAGTCAGTCGACTCGGAATATCCGTGAGCGTCCAGACGCTTCCTAGCCAGTTCCAGCGAATGCGGTGAAATATCCACGCCAATAACGTTTGCGCCGCGGGCTGCCAAAATGACTGAGTTTCCACCCTCGCCGCAACCGTAATCCAGAACCGTTAGTCCGGTTACATCGCCCAGCAAATAATATGAATACTCGAGTTGGAAATTGGTGGACTCCTTTGGATTCAAATATCTCTCGATAATGTGATCGGGTATTCGAAGGTCATTTTGAGAATGTTTGAATGCTTCGGACGCACTCCTTTCTCTTTCGACATCTTCCCATTTTTTAATAATGTCAGCCTTAGATTGACT
Organism: Pyrinomonadaceae bacterium; assembly: GCA_026129865.1. GTDB lineage: Bacteria > Acidobacteriota > Blastocatellia > Pyrinomonadales > Pyrinomonadaceae > JAHCHG01. The sequence continues at coordinate 72,881 of JAHCHG010000006.1, read as the reverse complement.
CATACCTAATTCAACTGAATAAGATCAGATTTTTAATTACTTCGTCCAACGGCGGAAATATCAAGTTTCGCGCCTAGAGGTTTACTGCCGGCTCCTTTGTTATCATACGGGCTGTTTTCTTTCAGAAGGTACTTTCCGGACTTAAAATCTTCAAACCCGACCTGGTTCACATTTGCAGGATAAAAATTGCTTATTCCGAATTTTGGCTCGCTCCCGATGATCACATTTCCGGTTACGATGTAATTCGGAAAATACTTTTCAAGCGACGGAACGCCCACCGTTGTATTGTCCCCGTGAAAACCGTAGTCATTGTGGAAAACTATATTCTCACGAAAAACGAAACCCTTAATAGGTTTACCGTACCCGATGGTAATGCTGCCTTTTTGCACAATAGTATTATTTTCGATATTAACGCCGTTCCAGTCTGTCGCAAGTAGAAAAAACCCACGACCACCCCATTTTTCATTGTCGATGTCGTCAAAAATATTATTGATTATCGAGAGGCGATGTCCGCCGGAACCTTCCGATCCTAAAATATTAATAGCGTTCCCAGAACTCCGGACGATATTATTGATAAACATTACATCTTCGATCAAGGTCGCCTTTCCGTTATCTTCACGAACGGTAAAGAGAACCGCTGTGCCTTCCTGTCCCATCGCCCAATTATTGGTCATAAGATTGTTTTCGACCTTTATCCGCTTTCCGTTCTTAATTTCAAAAAGATTTTTAACGAGCCAGTCGTCATTTCTCCATTCCAGCGGTTTGTTCAAATGATTGTCGCGCACCAGACAGTCCGTCGGGACAAGTTTTAAATACGAGCTTCCACCGCCGAATAAAATGTTTTCTCCCGCACCCTCGAGATAGTTGTTTGTGATCTCTACCGGACCGTCGCTCGCCCAAACGGCGATTGCCTGGCTCTCGTCGCCCTTGCGGCGCATGCCGGAAATATAGCTATTCGCAATTTTTATATATCTGCCGTTAGCAGCGATGCCGCGTCTTTGTCCCAGCGGCGATTCGGCGTGGATAAAAACACGGTCAAACTCAATATGGTGAGGTATTTCTTCCAATGTCCGCTCTTCTCCGGTTCCAATCTGGATGATATTTCCGTTTCCGTCCTTAGTCCCTCCAAATTCGATTCCGATAAACCGGTAATGATGTGCCCTGTCGTCCGTCATCATTACCGGATTAAGCGTCGAAGAAGACAGCTTTGGCAAAAATTGCCGGTATTGTTCGGGATTTATGCGCGTAAACTCGGCAGGAAGATCTTTATCCGGAGCCGCACTTCGGATGGTTACATAATCGCCGCCTTCTTTGAAGGGAAGCCGAAAATTGCCTACAAAATGTGCGCCGGGTTCAAGTAGAATCGTATCGCCGGGTTTCGCTTCATTGATAGCCTTCTGAAAATCTCCTCCTGAACGTACATTTATCGATCGGCTATTTTTTTGATCTGCGCTTATTAAAACGTTGGATAATGCGGAATTCTCGATGAAGAAATAGGCTGAAACGCTTAATACGGAAATCGTCAGCAGCGCTAATGCAAGCCAAATAAGCTGCGGCGTTCGGCGTTCTTCGCGACGTTTCCATTCGGGTTTTTCTAAAGCTTTCATCTCTTAATTCTAGATTGCAAAACACCTTAATAAGATACCGAATAATACAACAATTTCACATATTCGCCGAAAACGTCCGCTAATCCGTTTGGCGAGAGCCACCAGGTGTTCGGGTTGGCGGTTTGATCGCCGGTTTGCGGCGATGCGATGCCGAGCGCGGCGTCTTTGCCGCAGGTTTTGTTAAAAATTCCGAGAGTGCGCCGTGTGTGATAGGGCGAAGTAACGAGCAAAACCGACTTTATTTCAGAGTTTTGGATCTTTGTACAAAGAATTCCGGCTTCGGAATAGGTCGAGCGTGCATCGCCCGGCAAGATTTCGATCGCTTCAGGCGGAACGCCGTGTTCGATCAGCGTTCCTTTTGCCAGATCGACGAACGGCGGATTTCTTTCTTCTTCGTTCGACCAGCCCGCCTTTATTCCGTCATCGGACAAAAAGATTCTCGGCGCGATGCCCGCTTTGTAAAGTTCCGCCGCCTTTTTCGCACGTTCCTTATATTTCGACGCGCCGCTTAAAACAAAGACCGCGTCGGCTTTTTCGAGCGGTTTTTCAACGATCAGAAACCGCGCTGCAAACGGTGCGATAAACGTCCACGCAGCAGCTGCGAAAACAAGCGCGATCGCAATTCGTATTTTTTTTGAGCCGGTCAAGATCTTTTCAGCTTTTTGCGATCAATTCGCGGATTTCATCGACGCGCGCTTCCCAGCTTTCGTGTTTTATCGAATCGCTGATCGCTTCGCGCGGCGTTTTGTCGTTTAACGCTTCTTCGATCTTTCCGATAAAGCGCGCGTGATCTTCGCCGATCAAACAATGATCGAGAATCTTTACTTCGGGAATATCGGTCGAAACCACTTTCAATCCCGCAGCGAGATATTCCCTGACTTTCAAAGGATTAGCCGCCAGTGTCAGATCGTTGATCGCAAACGGATTGAGCGCGACATCGAAAGCCTTGCAGTACGCGGGAAGCTCCGCATAGGGCTTACGCCCGAGAAAGTGGACGTTCGGCAATTTTTCGATCTTTTTCGCCATTTCCGCCGCGTCCGCCGTTACTTTTCCGATCAAAACTACCGAACCGTTTTCGAAATGTTTCGCGGTCTTGCCCAAAAGCTCAAAATCGACCCAGTCCGCCAGAAGACCGTGAAAACCGATGATCGGTCGCGGAAGATCTTTTATTTCCGCCCGAATTTGCGTGTCATCGTCGAGCGCAGTGCGGAAATGCGCCCAGTCCGTGCCGTGGCGGACGAGATGCGTGTTTTCATGCAGATCCTTTTTATCTTCAAGAAGCTTTTCCGCCGAAACGACGACGAGATCGGATTTTTCGATCAGTTCTTTTTCCAATTTTAAGATCGTATCGGTCGAAATATCCGAAAACTGCGAATATTCGTCCACGCAGTGATAGATCAAAAAATCTTCGCCGAGCTTTCGCGCAAGCAGCGCAGCCGAAGGCAGAAACGTGTAATTGACCGGATTTTTAAAGCCGAGTTTCCGCATCGACCGCCGGATCTGCCAGAGCAGCGATCTCTGATTAAATTTCCGGATCGCCGCGCTGCCGTACGCCGGGATTGACAAAGGACTCATCACAAAAAGATTCGGTTCGACCTCTTTCATCGGATCCACGGCGCGGGCGAGCTTTTCGAACGAACGCTTAAAATCCGCCGTCGAAACGGAAGGCGCGCGCAGCCCGATCGAATTTACCCAGAGCACGCGGTTTTCGCGCGCCAGAATACGCATGATATGCGTTTTCGAAAGCGGATCGCCCGTCCAGTCCTGTGGAAAACAGACGATGTCGCGCCCTCTGAGCGCTTTGGATTTGCCGTTGTTGTTCATTTTCTTCCTTTTCGGTTAAAAATCTTTTCGCGGATCGTTACATACGCCTCGCCGCCGGCTTTTTTCGCAGCTTTTTTTGCGTTCCAAAGCGCAAACTGCCGCAATCGAGGCGCGAGATCGCCGCGCGAGATCGCCGCGGCTTCCGCCGCAGACGTGTTTTGTTTGATCGTATAACGCCCGAAAATACGGCATTTTCCGACGGAATAAACATCCGCGACCGGTTCGGAATTAAACAACACTTCTATGCCCGATTCTTCGGCGGTTTCCGCGACCTCGTTTGAAAAATGCCCGCCGGGCACCGACGCTATCCTGATCTCTTTTTGAAGAATTTCGGACAATATCGAACGGCTCGTCCGCCATTCGTCCAACATTTTCCCGCGACCGATGCTGGAAAACCTAAGCGGATGCGACGCGGAATGACTGCCGATGATATGCCCGCGCGCGTCGAGTTCTTTGATCTCGTCTTCGTTTACGAATCCATCCATGCCGATCCGGTCGGTCGCAATAAAAAAATGACCGCGCCACCCGTGTTTCTCCAGGATTCCGGCGGCATGCTCGATCGCGCCGCGACCGCCATCGTCAAATGTGATGAAAATATTCGCGCTTTCTGATTCCGGTTCGAAAGCTGAAACTGCGGCGATCTTTTCATCGGAAATCGCTTTCAGATGTTCTGAAAACCTTGCCGCCTCGAGCTTGTAAATATCGGCATCCGCGCCCGCGAAACCGCTCGACGCGAAATCTTTCGCGGCGACGATATCGTGATACATTAGCGCGATTCGCTTCATTTTCCCTCGCGGCGCGCACGCCGCTTCCATTTAATATACTGCGAAAGCCACGGATGTCCCCAAACTCCCGATTCGCGTCCCTCGGTATCTAATTTTTCGGCTTTTCCTTCGTGAATCTCAATCAGCTTGTCGCGAATCGCGTCCAGATTATCCAAAACGACGCGCGTCTGGATCTTGATGTGCGATTCGTTCAACGAGTCGAAATCGTATGAAAAATAACCGTAAACAGGACCGGTATCGACGCCTTCGTCGATCTTGAGTAGCGTCATTCCAACCTTTTCCGTGTCGCCCGCGGCGAGCGCCCAAAAACAGCCGTGCGCGTTCCGATATTCGGGACAGATGCCGGGATGCATTACGAAAGTTCCAGTTTTTGCGATCGAAAAAATGCGTTTCTGCAGGATAACCTTGCAGCGGGCGATGACTATATCAGGCGCGTGTTCTTTTAAGAACTTTTCCGCCGCCTTAGAATTCGGACTGTGCGTTACAAGCCGCGGCACATCGCCGAGCGCGCCGTATTCTTCTTTTATTTCCCGGAGTTTTTCGAGCTCCCAGCTGAGGTCGTCCGCAGCAAAACGAAGTTTGTAAAACACCCGAAAAGCGGCGACGTCCAGAAATCGTAAAAACCCCGAACGTTCGATCTCTTTCCTGACGCGTTTAAATTTTCTCTGACCCTTTTCGCGCAAAATGACGATGCCGGCAAGATCCGAAAACGACGCCAGCCACGCACCCAAGCCTTCTTCTTCGAGTTTTGCGCCTTCGTGGCAGATCAAAATGGATTTCATTCTTCTGAGATTATTCGCCGGGCGCTGGAACTTCCAGATCGCGGCAGATCTTTTTCGACAGAAATTCGTTTATTTCGTTGTGCCTTGGAACCGCGGTTGATTTTCTGGTTTTGCGATTAACGAAGATTGAATGGCTGCCGCCTTCGCGCAAGAGTTCGCAGCCGTTTTCTCGCAAATGCTTAATCAATTTTCGGCGTTTCATGCCGCTTTTAGTTCAAGTAATTCTCGAATGTCAGATTCCATCGACTCTTCCGCGGCGAGTTCACGATTGGCTTCCAAGACCATTTCGATCGCTTCTTTGAGATTTTCTCTCGCTTCTTCGAGAGTTGCGCCCTGCGTATTTGCTCCCGGAAGTTCTTCTACATAACCGATATAGCCTTCGGGGACTTTTCGAAAGATCGTCGTCAATGTTAAATCCATTTAATTCTTACTCCTTACCGATTAATCTTTGCGCGGCAGAAAATCTTTTTCAAGTTCCGGCAAATTGTATCGCCGTCTGATCTCGTCCGGTTTTTCGAGCAGCCACGTCTTGCGGTCGTAATTTTCGCTCTCGGCGTTAAATTTCTTGATCTTTCGGATCGATGTCGTAAAGCGCGGCGGATTTAGCAGCAGAAACTGCATCGTCCGAAACGGCGTTTTCTTTAGATCTTTGATCGTCGGGTAACAGGCGAGCAGATTCATGCAGATGCTTTCCAGATCGACCTCGGCGGCGCGCTTGTCGTTGATCTCGATCTCAGCGCCGTAGCCGATGCTCACTACGTCTGCGCCCCAATCGCTGCCGATCGAATAAGCGAGTCGTTCGCCGGTCATGGACATCGTCAGCAAAGATTCCTCCGAAACTTTTTCACCTCGTTCGATGTTTGGTTCGCCGCCGCTGAACGAAATGTTGATAAAAGGATCGTCGCGAACATCCGTTAAACGAACCGCAAATTTCAACCGGTCCAATTTTTCCGCAGGAAACAGCGTCCGGCGTTTCTCGAGGTTTGCCTTTAGATCTGACACAAGCCCTACCGCTTTGGAATCATCTATAAACGATTCGTGGCGTTTTGCGGCGATCTCCTCCGAATATTGTTCGTCGATAAGATGTTCGAGTTCGCCGTTTTTCATTTTATCGCGATACGGCGAAAGCTTTCGAACCCCACCGTTTTCGATCCGGTCTCCGGAATACATGTCGACAATTCTAGGTTCGTAACCCGTTTCGGAAAAATGCTTTGCATAATAATCCGCCATTTTCCTGCGCGGAAAACGGGCTTCGTTTATCCACCGCTGGTCGTCATCGAGCAAACAAAAATCCGCCGCAAACGGAACGGCGATCTTCGGTTTCAGACCGGCGACAACGCGGCAGAAATTATGCGCGAAAAGCTGTTCGCGCACGAGACTCGTTTCAAAATCGTCTTTCCCCGCAAGATGCATCGTATTCGGAAAATAGCTAGCGCCGCCAAAACCGCAGAACAGGTAATCGATCTTGCGCCATTTTGCGCGAATCTCCGTCAAATAATGTTCGATCACGGTTTCCGGCGATGAATGCAGCGCGTCGTTTACGTTTACAAGCACCTCGCCGCCGGATTCGATGACCATTATCGAATCGTGTCCGTTCAAAAGATAAGTGATCGAGGTTTTTTCCGAAATTTTGTAGGTTTTATGCGTAGTGCATTCGCGAACATCCGAAAAGCCAAGACTCTCGATATACTCTTTCGCGCCGCCGAAAAAGCCGTATGGATAAAGGACTTTCGCGTCTTTTGGCAGCGTCCGAAGCGTGTCTTCGTGAAGATGATCTTCATGCCCGTGCGAGATCATAATCGCATTCGCATTTTGCAGCGTTTCGCCGTTGACCGGTTTGGGAAACAGGTACCATTTCCCGCAATAAGCCGCGCCATCAAGCCACGGGTCGGTCGCGATCGTCAGATCTTCAGTTTCAATAACCATGCATGCATGGCAGATATATTCGATATTCATTGAGTATTATTCGTCTTTTGATCAAATGCCCGTTTGTTCGCCCTCAACCACTCTTCGCATCCAGATCTCAAAATTTATAAGGCGGAAAATTCTGTTCGTATGATCGACGCCGGAATTATGTTCCGCAACGAGTTTGCGAACAAAGTCGCTGTTAAAAATTCCGCGATCCATCGATCTTTCGCTCAAAACATATTCATCGACAAAATTTTTAAATTCGCCGCGCAGCCAATTGTCCAGTGGAACGGGAAAGCCCATTTTTTCGCGGTTTAAGATCTCGTCCGGCAAAATTCCCTTCATCGCTTCGCGCAGTATCCATTTGGTTTCGCCGTTTCTGATCTTAAATTTTTCGGGCAATTTCGAGGTAAATTCGACGAGTTTATGATCGAGAAAAGGCACGCGCGATTCGATCGACGCCGCCATCGACATCTGATCCTGTTTCATCAGGAGTTCGTGCAGATAGGTTTTCGAATCAGAGTAAAGAAGTTTGTCCAAAACCTCGACCGCGTCGGACGCGTCGAACCAGCGATTCTGCATCGAATAGGGATTTTCGTCTTCGATCCTTGCTTTCGTTTCCGCCGAAAAAAGATCGCGCTGCTGACGTTTATTGAATATCGAAAAATTATCGAAAAACAGATTTTCGACATCGGATTTTCGCGTCAAAAACGTCCTTTCGAGTTTTTGCCCGAGCGCGCCCGGCAGCGCGCCGACGCCCGATTTAACAGCGGAACGAAGAAATCCGGGCGCAAGCTGCTCATATCGCTCGCCGTATTTCAAAAGCAGCAAGGTTTTCGAATAACGACCGTAACCAGCCATCATCTCGTCGCTGCCTTCGCCGGTCAAAACGACCTTGACATGCCGTTCGGCGAGCTTAGAAACGAAATAAAGCGGAACCGAAGAATCGAAGCCGATCGGTTCGTCTTCGTGCCAAACAAGATTTTCGAGTTCATCGAAAAACTGCCGCGGAGTGATCGTTATCTCGTGATGATCGGTCTTAAATTTATCCGCGACGAGCCGCGCGTAGCGAAATTCGTTTGCCTCGCGCTCCTTAAATCCTACGGAAAACGTCTTGATCGGCTCGTCGACCATCTCGGACATCATGGCGCAGATCGCGCTTGAGTCGATGCCGCCCGAAAGAAACATGCCCAACGGAACGTCCGCCATTAGGCGCAGTTTGACGGATTCTTGGAAGAGATCGCGCCATTCTTCGACCGCGTGCAAATCGCTCTGAAACTCGGATTTTGGTTCGAAGGAAAAATCCCAGTATTTTTCGATCTTTATTTCACCGTTTTTCCATGTTAGGTGATGCCCGGGCAAGATGCGTTTGATGTCTTTGAAAAGCGTTTCCTCGCCGGATAGACCGTGATTTGCAAATTGATCGGGCAGCGCGTTGTAGTTAAGTTCCGCCTTTACGGCATTTGCGGCAAGAAGCGATTTCATTTCCGAAGCAAAATAGAGATCGCCGTTATTCTTTTGCACGTAGTAAAGCGGTTTTACGCCCAGCCGGTCACGGGCGATAAAAAGCGTCTTCTCGCGGCGATTCCACACCGCGAACGCGAACATTCCGCGAAGTTTATGAACGCATTCCGCACCGTATTCGGCGTAAAGATGCAGTATCGCTTCGGTATCGCAGGTCGTTTGAAATTCATAACCCTTCGATTCGAGCTCAGGACGATGATCCGTGTGGTTGTAAACTTCACCGTTATAAACAATTACAAGATCGCCGGCGAACATCGGCTGATGCCCGTGTTCGACATCGACGATCGAAAGTCGGCGATGCCCGAGCGCGGCGTGTTCGTCAAAAAATTCACCGGAATCGTCGGGACCGCGATGCGTTTGAACGTCGCGCATCTTTCGCAAGACGGCTTCGTTCGCGCCGCGTCCCTGAGCCTTCGTAAATGTTATCCCGTTAATTCCGCACATAGCAGGAGCGCAGGCTGCCAGCCTGCGTGTGTCTCTTTTTAATTTCTTCGCAAAACTTTATTAAGCCTCACGCGCAGGCAGGCTGCCTGCGCTCCGTTATTTGCGAAGCTTTCGCTTGAAACTCTCAAATCCGCTTACGCTCTGCGCCAGATCGAGCACGTCGTTTTGGGCGTCCATGCGGTGCATCAAAAAGCTGTCTCCGCGCGGATCGACAAACCCGAAATCCGTCGTAACCGCGTTTTTGTAACCCGCATTTTCAACCGCGTTTCGAACGCGTTCGTCCAAGCTGCCGTTCGGATAGCAAAAGATCTCGGCGTTTTTGTCCAGCTCTTTTTCGATCACCTTCTTCGATTCGGTAAGCTCCAACTTAAGCCGGTGGTCGTCGATTTTCGTCAATATCGGATGCGTCACCGTATGCGATTCAATAAAAACCGCACTTTCATCCATTTCGCGCGCCTGTTCCCAATTAAAAGCTGCAAACTCCGCCGGCGGAATTTCCGGAATTGCTACATCGAGCAGGTTTGCGATCTCTTCGATCTTTCGCTCCTTTTCATCGTCCGGCAGCTTTTTCAAAAGAGAATTCAGCTTGTCGGCATCCTTATAAACTTCGCCGCCGAGCTTCATTTCGATTGTACCGTAATCGCCGAACGAAATCCGCAGCTCGTTCATTTTTGTTTCGCCGATCGCATAGCGCATTTTGTCGGTCCAAAGCCAGATCTTGCCACCGACAAAATCGGTGATCGCAAAGACGGTTGCCGAGTATGCAAAATCCCAAAGTACTGGAAATGCAAGCTCGTACGCGTCCAGATATCCGTCGTCGATGGTGATCGCGACGGAATTTGCCGGAATATATTCGCCGCGATCGATGAGATCGATAATGGTCTTCAAAGGCAAAACAGTGCAGTTTTTCCGCAGGTAATGAAGATGCGCAGTAAATTCGTCGACCGAAGTGTGAAACGATATTTTTTCCTCAGAAAACCGGTGATAGGTGAGCACGACCGGACGCCGCCGGTTCGCCCATTTGAATGGAGCGAAACCGCCGAGATTGTGAAATTTTTGTAAAAATTCTTTCTTCAAAATTGTCAGATCCGCCTGCGCTTTCTCAAAATTCGCAGCATCGCGTCTTTTTCCGCTTTCACAGGCAAACGATAGCGTTTTCCGAGCGATAGATCCTGTTTTATCCGCGGCTCGTTTCCGGCAGCTATCAAACGAACCGATTCGCAGATCATTTCCGCCATCGGAACCTGCAGGTTTTCGCGAAAATCTTCCATAAACCGCTCATAATCGAGATCGTATTTATCAAAGTCGTATTCAAGCGGAAACGACTTTTGCAATATTACATCACCGGTATCGACCTTCGGCGCGACGAAATGGACGGTTACGCCGACCTCTTTTTCACCGTTGAAAAGCTCCCAGAAAACCGAAGGTCCGCCGCGGTAAAGCGGCGCCAAACCCTGATGGACATTGATCGAACCAAGCCGCGGAATCGAAAACACATCTTTTTTTATTATGTTTGTGCCGTACAAAATTCCAAGGTCCGCGCCTACCGATCGGATGAGCTCCTTCGCATCGTCGCTGTGATAACTTTCAACGGTTTCAAGTGTGATTCCCTTTTTTTCGGCAAATGACTTCAGCGCATTCTGATTTTCAGCGACCGCGTTTAGCGCTTCGCCGCCTTCGGTTTCGGAACCAACAATTTTTGCCGCAAATTTCTTAAATGTTGCGCCGTAACCATCATATTTTACCGACCGTTTCAGCTTTTCGACAAAAGGTCGTTCCGGCTGTGTCCGGGTTTCGACAAAAACTCCCGCAACTTCGATTTCCTCGATCTTCAACAAACCGTCGAGCAAAAGGCGCGGATTTCCGTGCGTCAGAACGATCACTTTAAATTTGTCTCGGGTCATTTAACGATGCGGAATTTTGCGGGGATAAAGGCGCTGAAACTAAATCTAAGCCGCTTTTAAAATCTCATACAAAACTTTGTGCTGTCAATGTTTTACGAGCCTTCCTTTGTGACGCCGGTCGCAAGTTCGCGATAAATTCTAAGCCATTCATCGCGCGCGTTCGTCCAGGAAAATTTATCGAGCATTTTTCTGCCTTTCTCGATCAAATTCTGCGCCAATTTTTCATCTTCCAACACGCGGATCGCAGCCTTTGCCAGCGCCTCGTGATCGTTGACATCGACCAGCAAACCGGTCTTTTCGTTCTCGACGATATATGGAATGCCGCCCGCATTTGTTGAAATGACAGGCGTTCCGGACGCATACGCTTCGATCACCGAATTCGGCATGTTGTCGATGTTCGGCGAATTTAGGTAAATGTCGGCACGTTCATAAAGCGCAGGCATCTCGGACGGCGGAATTTTACCGGGAAAACTGATGTTGTTTAATTTGAGCTCAGCCGCCAGATCTTCCAGCAAAGATCGCTGCGAACCGCCGCCCGCAACGATCAATTCGGCGTCCGGAAAGCGTTTTTGAACGAGCGCGAACGCGCGAAGCGTGCATGCAACATTGTAAAGCGGTTCGAAATTCCGGTTTGAAAGAAATACCGGGCGCAGCGGTTTTCGTTTCCGAAATCGAAATTTTTCCGTATCGACAAAGTTATAAACGGCTTGTGCCGCTATTCCAAATTCGGCGAATACATCAACCAAATAGCCCGAAGGCGCGACTACTCGGTCAAACTTCTTGATCAGCGGAACGGCTGTTTTCCAGCGCGAAAGATGATCGCGCGCCTCGCCGCTGCGGTAATTGAGAATCGTTTGCTTGCCGAAAAGTTTCGAAACCAACATCGCCGGCGAAGGAGATAACAAAAACGAAAAATACGACGCCGAAAAAATGTGAATAACATCGTATTTTCCGACGCGGCGGAAAAGATCGAATACATATTTCGATTCGGTTAAAAACGTACGAAGAAATTTAACCTTCTGCAGCGCCGGAAAAAATTCCGGATTGATCGGCTGAAGATCGACCTGAATTCCGGGCTCGAGCGCAAAATTTTCAACGAGCCTTGCCGCCTGAACCGCCTGACCGCCGAACGGCGGCGCTTTCGGCGCGACGATCAAAACTTTCAAAATTTTTGCCGGATCATCTGACATTAAATTTTAGATCTATCTGCAAGCACAGATTTATAAAGTTCGATCGTTTTCCCGAGCTGCGCGTCGGTCGAAAAAAGTCGTTCGACGCGCTCTCTTCCGGCTTTGCCGAATCTTGCAGCTTTTTCGCTGTCTGATAAAAGTTCGAGAACGCGTTTTGAAAACGTCGAATCGTCTTCGGAATTAACAAGAAAACCCGTCTCGCCTTCGACTATCGCTTCGTTTGCTCCGCCGACATCTGTTGCAACTACGGGTTTTCCCGCTGCCATGTATTCAAGAATCGAATTTGAAAAACCCTCCGACCTTGACGTCAGAACGCAAACGTCTGAAACCGCAAGCAGGTTTGCGACATTGCTGCAGCGTCCGGTGAAAAACACCCGGTCCCCGATTCCGCATCGATTCGAAAATTCTTTCAATTCGCCTGTTAACTCGCCTTCGCCCGCCGCAATAAATCTAACATTCTCAAACTTTTCCGATATTTTTGCCGCGCCTTTCAGGAACATTCTGTGATCTTTGACCTCGCTTCGCATATTTGCGACGAGCGTAACAAATCTCAAATTTTCTCTTGCGGGAAGCCCGAAATCCGTCAAAATGCGGTCCCTTTGACGTTCGTTTTCGGCGGCGACTCGGCGGATGTCGATGCCGTTATAGATCGTCTCGATCTTCGCGTGCGGAACTCCTTGTTCCGTAAGAAAATCTTTCACCGCGCCGGCGTTTGCGACGATCCGGTCGGCTAGATGAAATGACTGGCGTTCAATAAAAAATTGGCTCCCACTCTTGCTCAAAGTCTCGCGTTTCGAAGCGATCCGCGCCGGGCGTCGTGCGAGAAAAGCCGCGGTCATGCCGAAAATATTTGTATAAAAATCGTGTGTATGAACTACGTCGATCTCGTTTCGTCGAATGAATTCAGCGCACTTTTTAGCCTGTTTGATGAAATTTGCGCCATAGAAACTCGTCAGCTTATACTCGGGAATTTCACCCAATTTTAATGATCCGATTTCATTCAGCAAACTTCCCGACCGATCGAGAGTCGCTGCAAAAACCTGAAAAGAACCTTCGTCTTTCAACAAACTGCACAGTTGAACAGCCTGGCGTTCGGAACCGCCCTCGTGAAAACTGCCGATAAATTGTAAAACTTTCTGTTTCATTCACGACAATCCGCGTTCACGGCGCAGCCACGATTCGAGGACGAAAATAAACCATAACTGCCGCGGCGCCCAGCCGGATTTTGCTGTCCGATCCAATAGCCTTAAGGCGGCGTCCGTGTCTATCAAGTCTTCTCGCATTAATATAGAATCGCGCATCGTTTCTTCAAAGATCTTTCGCCAATGTCCGGTCAGCCATTTCTGCACGGGAATGATAAATCCTTGTTTTTTCGCGTCCGCAAGATCGCCGCCAATGCGGCGCCGGACGATCTCGCGCAAGACCGCTTTCAAAGTGCCGTTGTTCAAACGAACCGGGAACGGCAGCTTCGCGGCAAATTCCCAAAGCGCAATGTCCAAGAAAGGCGACCGGGCTTCGAGCGCGTAAAACATGGTCGCGCCGTCGACCTTTGGCAAATACTCGCCTGTGAAACGCGTCTTCCGGTCATAGTTCAAAAACTCGCCGAGCAGGTTTCGTCCCGAATTTATCGTCCATTCCATTTCTCGATGCGAAATTGAAATCTCGCGAAGCCGCTCGCCGAACAAATTGTTTTCAGAATAGACCGGCAGTCCGTCGCGCGCGGCACCGACCGCGCCGATTCCGCCGAACGAATAATCCAGAAGCGAAACCGCACGCTTTAACTGACCTTTTTTCGGGATCAACCCGCGCGCCGAACGCCAGAGTCCGGCGGCAAGATCGGGCGCGGAATTTGCGATCTTGCTCGACATCAAAAAATGCTTATGTTCCGGATAGCCGAGGAAAATATCGTCGCCGCCGTCGCCCGTCAAAAGAACGGTCGCGCTTTGTTTTACCTCACGCGAGATCGCGAGCATTCCGAGCGCCGACGCGCACGCGAACGGTTCGCCGAATGCTTTGATCAATTCCTGAATGTCCGGCGGTTTTTCGGACGATAGTTCGAGTATCCGATGTTTAATTCCGAGCCGTTTCGCGGTCTTGATCGCCGTGTTCGATTCGTCAAACTCGTCGTCCGGTGTTCCGACGGTAAAGGCGGAAACATCGCCGCCGAGTTTCGCTATCGCCCAGCAAACAAGGCTTGAATCTATTCCGCCGCTAAGCAAAGCGCCGACCGGCACATCCGCAAAAAGGCGTTTTTCGACGGCGTTCAAAATGAGTTTTTCCGTTTCCTCGACGGCGTCTTCGAATGAGATCTCATCAAATGTTTCGGGCAGTTCCCAGTAAAGCCGGCGAGATATTTCTCCGTTGTGAAATTCCAGAATTTCGCCGGCTCGAAGCTTTTCTATGCCTTCGTAGATCGAATTTTCATCGGTTACAAATCCGAATTCAAGATATTCCGCAATGCCATCGATGCTCAGACCGCTGCCGAAACCCGCCTTTTTCAATGCCCGAACAGTTGAGGCAAAACCGATATTCCCGTCTTGTTCTGCAAAAGCAAGCGGCTTGACGCCGAGCCGGTCGCGGACGAGAAACAGCTTCTGAAGTTCGTCGTCCCACAATGCTATCGCGAACATTCCGTCGAGCCGTTTTATCAAATTATCAAAGCCCCAAACGCGATAACCGTGGAGCAAAACCTCGGTATCGGTCTCGCTGACAAATTTCCTGCCTTTTTCTTCCAGCTGCTTTCGAAGATCGCGAAAATTATAGATCGCGCCGTTAAAGACGATGCCGATCTTTCCGTTTTCCAGAAGCATCGGCTGATGTCCGGCGGCGGAAAGGTCGAAGATCGAAAGCCGCCGGTGACCAAAAACTGCTCCGTCCCATTCGCGCAAACCTTCATCGTCCGGACCGCGGTGCGCGAGTTCGCTCAGCATCGATACGACGCGTTCACGCGTGTCGCGACCGACATTATGTCCAACAATTCCGGCTATTCCGCACATATTTTACATTGAAAAGGAGAACGGTCGGTCAAAAATCACCGCAGCGACACGGTCAAGATGTTATCGGGCAACTTTACGTTCAATTGATTACCGAACCGGCGTGCGGTTGCGAAATCGACACGGTCTTTATATTTGAAGATCTCGACCGAACCAAGGGAAAAATGACTGCCGCCGACCATTACAAATTCCTCGGGCGAATCGTCGCCTTCGCCGATCCGTGCCCAGAGAAAGTCAAAATTTGAATTAAAAAGTTCCGTTTTAACGACCGAATCGTCGTCGCTCAGCACAAGCAGATCGCTGTAACTCCGATATTTTATAACAAATGCGCGACCATTTATAATGTCCACCTCGTTGACCTCCGGTTCGGGTTCCGATCGGTCGAAGGGCAAAAGAAAGCTAAAAAATTCCTGCCGACCAATGCCCTTCGACCGGTAAACCATTTTTACCGCTTCGTGCTTTGCCGCGAACTGTTTCGACACAAAACTGTCTTCACTAATCCAACCGCCGTTGTCGCCGAGCGTAATTTGCCTTAGCTTTAACCCGTTGGAAAGGACGGTTTCGACGAATGCCTGTTCGTTTTTGTATTCGATAATTTTCGGAAAAAGCTCTGAGTCAAACTGAAAATTTATGCGATAATCGTGTTCTCCGTTCGTTTCCACCAGATCTCGAATTATCCAATAATCGTCTTTTAAAAACAGGATCGAACGTCGATGAATTGCGGGCGCTGTTTCTAATCTCTTAAAACCGTCGTGGCTGCCTTCGAAAAAATCGAATCGCGGCTGAGTTATCCAGGACTCTAGCTTCGATTCAGCTTTGCTATTCCAGCCAAATTTCGCGCCGGGCGACGATTGCGATTTTCCGTCGATCGTCAAAGTGTTGTGCGCCGCGCTTGTCCGAAAATGATTTCGAAGTTCTTCCGATTCGTGATAGGTGTACGTACCGGGATCGACAAATACGGGAATACCGCCGACGGAAAGATCGAAAGAAAGCGAGTCGGCATGCCCGTGCCCGCCGCTGAGCGACCCGAGCGGTCCGCAGTCGACGACCAGCAGGTTGTCAGAATCGTTCCAGCCGTCGCGCATCGCAAAATATCCGGTCGTTTCAAATGCGACCGATCGTTTTTCGGGTTTCACCGGTTCAATTTCGTCAAATCGTCGAAATCCGTCAATTCCTAAAAGCCAAAAGGTCTCTTCTGCAAAACTGCCGGCGGTAAATTTCATATCTGAGCGCTTGAACATCGATGCTCCGGTCGAAAGACACGCAGAAAAATCATCAGGCGCGGCATTAGAGATCGGCAGGCACCGACCGCCGTCGTCGTCGCCGATCAGCGGCGTTGTGCGGTCCGGGCGCGAAATATACATTAGAAAATTAAGCAAGGACTGAAGTTTTCCGGTAAGTTTTTCAGATCGAAATTTCTTTATCCGTACACCCGATAGTGATCGAAGAATAAAAAACTGCGTATAAAAATCGACCGTATAGCGGTGATACCAGGTTGATTGTTCAAAATAGCCGCCGTCGGAAAGTATCTGGCGATCTAATTCTCCGCATAAAACGTCTTCGCCGTGCTGTTTCCATTCGCCCGAACGCTTAAAAAACGGCAGCTGAGTGCCGAGATAAAAGAGACCGAGCGCCTCGCCGGTCAAATGCGTGTTCGGGCTGTAATAGGTCGAAAGATATTTTTCGACGTGCCTTCCGTGCAAATAGAGCATTTTTAAGGCTTTGAGAAACAGTTCATCGGAAAACGACGGAGAATTTCGAAAAAAATGAAATGCCCAGATCCAAGATATGGCGCGGAATGCAACTTCGAGCGAACTGAACCAGTTGATCCCCATTCCCGGCGGATTGGTTTCGATCCACGATTCCAAATGCGAAGCAAATGTTTCGCCGTACTTTTCGTTTCCCGTAAACGCGTAAGCCGCGCCGAGAGTAAAAAAATGCTGATGCCGATTCAATTCCCAGAGAATTTTCTTGTCGCCGGTTTCCTCGGTTGAAAGATCGTCAAACTGTTTCCAGTGTTTCAGAGGAGAATGCTTTCCGGAAACGGGTTCAAAATGCCAATCGACGTTTTCGCCTGCCTGCAAGCCACGATGACCGAAAATATCGAACCTTCCTGCAGCGAGATCGTCAGCTTTTTCCAGTATCGCAACTGCCGATCGTCTGCCGAATACATCAAAGAATGTTTCCGCAATTTCTTCGTCTTCTCGAAACGGTGCGAAAAAGCTGTATTCGCCGTTCCGGTAAAATTCCCGCCTTAGCGACTCGGCGTCGATTCCGTCCGGTCCAAAATAACTGGATTTGATCTTCTCGAAAAATTCCTCATCGGAAGGCAATTTCGCGCTTAATCCGACCTGCTCGGCAAGCGCGGAAAAAGCTTGACCGCCGCGCGTTCGAAGTTCCGACCAGCTGGCGCCTTTTATTTTTCTCAATGTTTCCAGAGGGTTTGTCATGAAGTGTTACGCCCCGTTTCAAGTTCGATCGCTTTGCTGTGCGGAGCCATTGAATCAAAAGGAAGTCCGCATTCGTAAATTTTATTTAAAAACGGAATCTGACTCTTATCCGGTGCCGACGGAAGCGTCATATCAATATAACAGGCGGTTTCCTGAACGATCTTCCTCTCGCCATCGACTCGGCAATTTTCACCACCCGGTCGAAGCATCCTTGCGGCTTCGACGGCAGCCTGAACAAAGCTTATCTTGCTGTTTTCCGGGAACATTTCATAAAGTGCTGAACGGGCGAACGCGGGCTAGTTTCCATTGTCAATTCCTATACAAAACGATCCGCGTTTCCGGACGAACGGGATCATCTCAAGTCCCTCGCCGCAGCCGATATCGAGTACTTTTTCAGCGGTAAAATCTTCGACCGCATTTACAAGAACGTCGGTGTCCGTATCGGACAAATTTCCATAATTTTCCAACGTCTCCCGAGCGTATCCGAGATAACTCATCTTTGTTTCAAAAGGATCAATCCCGTGTTCGATCCACAAATTTCCGATGCCAGAGCTCCAGCATCCAGAGGATCCACAAAGATCTTGAATGGTCGCGCCGGTTGCGCGAATGTTCATCGATCAGGGTTTTAATGTAATTTTCGTTGAAATAACCCCGCTCAAGCGTCCGTTTTTCAAGCAGAGCGCCGTTTATGCGGTCTCGAAGCCGCGAATTTATCCATTCGGCTATCGGCACGCCGAATCCTTGCTTTTCGCGATAAAGAATTTCGTCCGGAACCAAGCCTTCGAGCGCTTTTTTAAATATATATTTTGATCGAAAACCTTTCAGCTTCATCTCCGCCGGAATCTTTTGAACGAATTCGATCAGCTTATGATCAAGCAAAGGCACGCGAGCCTCGAGAGAATTAGCCATCGTCATCCGGTCGACCTTCGTCAAAATATCGCCCGGAAGATAAGTTTTACTGTCCAGATAAAGCATTTTGTCAACCGGATTTCCGGTCGAAATGCTTTTCGCAAACCTTATGAATTCGGCTTCGGCGCTTTCCGTGCGACCGTTCAAACTGGATTTGAATTCATCGGAGTAAAGAGCCGATTTGGGCATCGCGCCAAAGTACGAAATGCTGTTTACGTAACGTTCGACGGGGTCGAGTGAGATATCGTAAAGGAAATTTTTTGCCCGCGCATTGTGCGGCATCGCCTTGCTGATGCGCTGCAGAAAGGCTTCGCGGAAGATTTTCGGAAGCTTGCCGACCGGACCTCGTTTTTTATCTATGATATAGCGGTCGTAACCCGCAAAAAGTTCATCGCCGCCGTCACCCGAAAGCACGACCGTTACGAATTCGCGCGCCAATTTAGCGACCATAAATGTCGGAAGCGCCGACGGATCGGCGAATGGCTC
Source organism: Pyrinomonadaceae bacterium (assembly GCA_026129865.1). GTDB lineage: Bacteria > Acidobacteriota > Blastocatellia > Pyrinomonadales > Pyrinomonadaceae > JAHCHG01. The sequence goes on along the minus strand of JAHCHG010000006.1, from coordinate 54,075 downwards.
ATCGAAATGCCAGACAAGATCGTCAACGATATCGACAAGATCGGGCGTTACGATAAATTCATGATGGTCGGTCTTAAAATGTTTGGCTGCGATTCTGGCAAATTTTAATTCGTCGAAACTATCTTCGTTAAAACCGATCGAAAACGTTTTTACCGGCTTGTCCAGGATCTCAGACATCATTCCGACGACAGCCGACGAATCGACACCGCCGGAAAGAAACGCGCCGAGCGGAACTTCAGAGATCAAACGAACATTGACCGCTTCTTTGATCAAACCGCGCAGCTGTTCGACATATTCGCCTTCGGTATGCGGCGCTTCGTTCTTCTCATACCGGAAATCCCAGTATTCTTCGATCTTGATCTCGCCGTTTTTATAGATCAAAAACGAACCGGGCGCGAGCTTCCGGATATTTTTGAAAATGCAGAATTCTTCGGGAACGTAGCCGAAAGTAAGATATGCGTCGAGCGCTGCAAGATCGATCTTGCGAGAAACGCCCGGATGAAGCAGCAGCGACTTCAGCTCCGAACCGAAAAGAAAATCGCCCGAAGCGGTTTTCGAAAAGAAAAGCGGTTTTTTTCCAACTCGGTCGCGGGCGATAAAGAGCGATTCTTCGCGCGCGTCCCAAATGGCAAACGCGAACATTCCGCGCAATTTTTCGAGACATTTCACGTCGAATTCGTCATAAGCGTGAATGATCGTTTCGGTATCGCTGTTAGTTTTAAATTTATACCCGAGTTCTTCGAGTTCTTTTTTCAGCTCGCGGAAATTATAGATCTCGCCGTTAAAGACGATAAATTTCGAGCCGTCCTCGGAATAGATCGGCTGCTGACCGCCTTTTAGATCGATGATCGAAAGCCGCCGCATGCCGAGCGCGGCGCGCCCCGAGACGGTCTGCCCCTGCTCGTCCGGACCGCGATGCGTTATGATCCCGCACATTTTGTCGAGCAGCACCTCGCGCTCCGCCGTCGGCGCGTCTTTGTCTTTTGAAATAAAACCGGCAATTCCGCACATATTGGATCAATCTGCGACCGAATTTGATCTTCCGAAGATCGCTGTAAATCTATTGTAAAACTTCCCGAAGATCGCCTTTTCCTCGTCTTCGATCAAACCGAGTAAATTCATTCCCATCAAATAGAGCGGCGCGAACACTGCGAACGATAACGCGAGAATCATCATTCCGGAGACAAAGTAAAGCGTCGACGCTTTCAATCCGATCGAGAAATTTATGGCGAGGTCTTCGACAAGTCCGGGAACAAACGACCGCAGCTGCAAATATATGAAATACGTTATTGCACCCGAAACCGCAGCAACCAAAGCGGTCTCAGCGACGCCTTTTAAGAGTTTCAGATCGCCGATCTTGATCCCGAGCGTCTTTATCAGCAGCGATGTCGTGATCAGCCGTTCGACGATCGAAGTAACGATCACGATGGCGATCATGCCGCGAAGATCAAAGTTTTGAATTCCAAACCAAAGCGCGGCGACCATTGCGGTAAGGATAAATATCCTCAAGATCATCAGATATTTCCCGAATTGCTTGTACGCACGAATTATCGGATCGGTGATCCATATATCGAACGGAAGAAGCGTAAGATTGATAACAAAGATCGCGACGCTGGCGGCAAACCTTTCGGTGTAAAGCGTTGTGATGAAAGTGTATGCCGTAACAAGCATAAACGCGTACGCCGGAAAATAAAAGAAAGCAAGTTTTTGCATCGCGCGAACGGTGAGCTCGATGATCTCGCGTTTCAGGTCGAGCGATTGAAGTTCGCTCATCCGCGAGATAAGCACCGCGCCGGTCGATTCCATCAACATTCCGAGCAGCGGAAGCTGAAAGACACCGACCGAATAGATCGCATATTCCGCATCCGAAAATCTGTAACCGACAAAATAGGTGTGAATATCCGTTTGCAGCGTCCAGAGAATTCCGGCAAATCCGAACGGGATTGCGTAGATCGCCTGTTCTCGAAAAAATTTGGAATTAAACGATAACCAGAACCTCGGAAATCTTTTGTTTAAGTAAATTAACAGCAAAATTATTTGAAGCGCGCCTTGGATCATCGCGGCGTACATGAACGCTTCGACCGTAGTGAAGATCATCACCGCGCCTGCCATCAGGAGCGTTTTTGTTAACTGCGCGAGAATGATGAAAACCATCGAAAGCCGCGCTTCCTGATTGGCGATCGCCACGATCTCGAGAAAAGCGGAAAAGATCCAAAGCCAGATAACAACGCCCATTTTCGGCGCAAGCGCCGTCATTGCTTCGCTCTGGTAAATGTTTCCGACAAATTGCGGGTAAACGAAAAGAAAAACGCACGCAGCTCCGCCAATGAAGAAATTGAACAATAAAATGTTGAAAACTGCGGCTTTATGATCGACCGATTCGCGATTGAGAAAATAGAACGCGCTCATGCTGAACCCGATCGGAAGGATCGCGACGGCATTAATAATAAATTGAAAAGCCTGTCGATAAACGCCGAAATCGTCTTTCGAAAGATACCGAACGATTAGCAGCGGCAAAACAAAGCTGATGGCGAAACCGGTGACTTTCGCGAACAAAAGCCACGCTCCCTGAACTCGTAAAGATGGTTTCTTTTTGGTTTCGGTCATTCTCTGGGCATTGAGCCGCGTTTTGTGAAGTTGTTAGGACTTGAAAATCTAACCGCGAGCCGAGCGCGGATCGGAAAATGAAAATTCTGCCGGACGCAATTTTGCAAAAGCGGAACGCAGGACCGGCGCGCAATAGGTCGCCAAAAGTTCAAGTACTTTTAGCTTAAAACTTCCGGAAACGTTTGCTTTCGCCAGATTTTTCCGTGCTCCGTCGTAGTTCTTAGCGATCAGATCCTGCTTTGCAAGCTCCAAAAAATAATTAACATGCGATCTTTGATAAAGAATTTCACGAGCTTTTAATTCGCTCGCGGTCAGTTGATATTTGTTCTTTATGAAATCGAGCGCGACCAATGTCCGCTTATTCATCTGCGCCACGCTTCCCGTCATATTTCCGGCGCGCGTCCGGTATTTGATCAGCGGTTCGGTCAGATATCCGATTTTTGTTCCGCTGCGCGCAAGTCGAAACCAAAGGTCAAAATCTTCATAACCGGACGCTTCCAGATCGTACAAAGGTACCGTTTCGTCAAAACCGCCGGCGGAAAGCAGATGTTTGCGGCGAACGACGTTCGATGAAAGCAGAACATTGCATTTGGCGGAGATAATGCTTTCGGGAGTAACTTCGCCGCTCGAAGGCGAACTGTCCATAAACAATTTCCCCTCAAAAAACGGCGTCCCGAAAAGCTCGCCGTTCGAATAGACCATATCGAAACGGTTTTCATCGAGAAATGCGAGCTGTTTTTCCAGCTTCTCCGGCATCCAGATGTCGTCGCCATCGACGAATGCGACAAACTCGCCGCGCGCTTTTTTTATCGCATTATTTCTCGCGGCTCCGGGACCGGCATTTTTCTGAACTATATAGATCAATTTAGCAAAATACGGCTGCAGCACATTTTCCAGTTCAGGCGTGTCGGGCGAACCGTCGTTGACAACAAAAACTTCCACTTCGTCAAACGTCTGCGCAAAAACCGAATCCAGCGTTTCGCCGATATATTGTGCGACGTTATACGCCGGAATAACGACGCTGACGCGCGGTTCGGAACGCAGAACGGTTTCGCCCACGCGAATTCCTTCCGTGTTTTGCAGCTCGGATAAAGGGTTATTGTCGATTTTCAATGACATGACAAAAGGCGCTTTTGGAGATCAGGTTGGCTGTTCTGCGTTGTCCTTAGGGTCGCGGATCGGCTCCCATTTCGCATATCGTTCGCCGCGAAGAAATTTGTAAAAACCGATCAGCGAAGCGGCGTTCGTCAAAACGAAATAAAGCGGTATCGCAAGCAAACGGAACGATTTACCCAATCTTTCAAGCAGCCACGCGACCAACGCCAGAATGTAAAATATCGTTTGAACAAGAAGAACGAATTCGAAAAATTCAGACCTAAAAGCAAGTGCGAACGAAGAAAAGTACAAAAGGATCAGAAAGATCGGCACCGAATAGCGAAAAAGTTTATGCGAAACGAGTTCCACCGCGAAAAATCCGCTGCGAAAAGGATTCATCATTTTCCGGTATCGCCAAAGATCAGTAAAAGTCTGCGAAATTACGCGAACACGCATCGTCATTTCCTTATCTGTGCGGCGGTTCGTCTGTTCCACGCAGATCGCTTCCGGTTCGTAGACGGTACGTAGATCTTGCTCGTAAAGTATGCTTGCGATCAGAAAATCCGAACAGGCTTCCGCGTACATCGGTTTATACGCTGAACGGCGAACCGCGTAAAGACATCCCGAAGCGCCGATCAGGGAACATGCGCGGCTTTCATTTTCCTTTATGAAAGTTTCATAGTTCCAGTAACTTTTCGCGCCTTTTCCGACGCCCGATCTTGATGAATCGACATAGATCAATTTGCCCGCAACACATCCGACGCTTTCGTCGGCAAAATTTGGAAGTATTTTCTGCAAAACATCCGGCTGGTACATCGCCGTGGCGTCGGAAAAAAGAATTATGTCGCCCTTTGATATCGCGACTGCGTTGTTTTGCGTCACCGTCTTCCCCGCGCGACCTTCCTGCCGGTAAAGCCGGACTCCCCGATCTTCAAATTCGCGAACGATCTCGTCCGTTTTATCGGTAGAACCGTCGGAAGCGACGATGATCTCGAGTTTTTCGTGCGGGAAATCTATCGCAAGCGTATTTTCGAGTTTTTCCCGGATGTCTTTATCTTCATTGTATGCAGTAATTAAGATCGTTACGGAAGAATCGAAATCGGATTTTTTAATGCGACGCGGAAAGACCAGACTCACCAGATAAACGAATATCGGATAGCCGATAAACGTATAGAATATCGCCGCCGTGCTCAGCCAAAAAATGATCTGTAAAATGCCGGTCAAACCAATTTTAATTTTTCTGTTACGTCTTCGTCCGCCTTAAATGCGCCTTCGTCTTCGGCGACCCTATAGATTCGTCTAAATGCGACCGCGTAAGCGATCAGGTAATAGATGTACCAATTATACGCCACCGCGCCGAAAAAGCTCGACACCATGTAACCTAAAATGCTCGCCTGCAGCCCGATCGAAAAATAGTAGTACCAGTTGAGCTGCTTTCTATCCCAGAAAACCCGTTCAATCGCTGAAAGCTTCCGGAACGGGCTGATCATAAATATCAAATATGCCGTGAGACCTAAAATTCCGATCTCGGACGAAACCTGTGTAAACGCGTTATGTGTCTCCTGATTTCTGACGCCGACGATCTTGTAATTTCCGATCCCGATTCCCCACGGATTTCTCAGCGTGACCAAGATCGAACGAATCAGAAGCTCTTGTCTTTGATTGCTCGAACCAACCGGATCAAGACCGGGAATAAAGATCGAAAGCATTCTGATGCCGTAATTTCCCGGTGCGATCGCAAGAAAAAACGCTCCTGCAACGAATAAAACTCCAATCACCTTTAAACGGTTATTTCGCCCGAGTTTCCAACTTAAAAAAATGCAGACCGCCGTTAGTCCGAGAAACCCCCCGCGCGAATAAGTAACGGAGATCGCGGCAACAAATAACGCGGTCATCGTAAAATATATCAGTTTCGCCGATTTCTTTTTCGTTGCTATCCCGAGCGTAAGCGCAAGCGGCATCATCATCACAAGATGCATCGCAAGATCGTTCGGATTTCCGAACATTCCGCCGATATCGACGGAAACGCGGTAACCTTCCGTGTTCAGTTCGCCTCGCCAGAACATCATAACCGCCTGGTAACTCAGAAATAAACCGACCGAAAGCGACAGCCAGATCATTGCCGTCAAACGTTTTCTGCTTCGCACGACATTCACCATTACGATGAACATCAATGCAGTTTTTGACAGCAGGTCGTTAAACGTCTCCCACGCCATTCCCGGACTTTTTGCGATCGGAATTCCGATCAAAGATAAAAGTACAAGCGCGATGATCGCCTTAACCTCAGTCGTTAAGATGGTTACATTTCCTTCGGTTCTCAGTTGGGTGGGCAGATAGAACGCGAGTGTTACAGCCGCAAAGTAAAAAGCTGTCGACGATAAAAAAGATAACGGCGCGATCAACTCATAAGGTCGAAACAGAACCAGAACCGAAAATAAATAAAGACCCGCGAAGGTAAAGCTGTGTCCGTTTCGAACCAGCCAGTTGTCGCGTTCGAGCAGTTCCGCATCGCGCAGCCGGCGGCGGCGCTCTTTTTCTATCTTTTTTTCTCTAAAGTTTGAACCTTCATCGTCAATGATTTCAAGATCGCTCGAACTTTCGTCTGCCTTCTTAGCGGATCTAACGAAGTATTCCTCGGGAATTTCCCGGTTTTGTGCCGGTTCGATCTCATTAGTTAGATAGCTATTTTCCGTACTTTCCGCTGACTCGACTTTTTCGCGTTCCAGTCGGGGATTTCGCAGAGTACTGCTGCCCGGTCGAGAAACACGCCGATCTTTTTTTGACCGTAACGAGTCGTATCCGGTTTTCTTGTCGTCATCGTTCGGCATCTATGAAAAATTTGATTTGAACTTTTGAAATTTGAAAATTAACGGTTGGAACCTAACGGATTAAAACACCGGAAACATTTTACCATTAATAAAAAACCGATTGCCAACATTTGCTGCAACCGGTTCTTTATTAAATACTTGATCGATCAACGAGTTAGGTCGTAAGTTCTCCCCGTTCAACGCTGATCATCCCGCGGACCTTGTGTTTCAGAGCTTTTTCAAACTGCCTTGCCTCATTGACGCCGTTAAAAGAAAGCTCCTGAAGGTTAGATTCGATCCGCTTGCGGTAATCGGACACAAGCGAGTCCGAAACACCCAATACATCGGCAACTTCCAGCTGTGTTCCGCCGTCCGCGACCAGATAGCACATCCATAGAACATTGATCATCCGGTTGTATTGCTTTGCCTTTCCGCGGACAGATTTACTCAGATTGTTCAAAAATGAGTCTACAAATCCGGCAGCTTCCTTTTCGCCTTCGATACGCATAACGTTCTCTTCCGGATTTTCGCGCGTGTCGGAAAGTTCGAACGACGCGCGGTCATCATCGTCATCCTTAACGCCGCCGACCGGAACAAGATATATATCCATGATCGGCAAACGGGACATTACGTAAGAGCGAAGTGAACGAACATCGACCGGAGAATCGATCGCCTTGAAGACCTTTACGATCAGTTTTTCAAGTTCTGCGTTACTGATGACGATCTGCGAATCGCCGGTGCAGCCGACCATTCTTGTATCGCGGTTGTAAAATGCTACCGATTTCACGCGCTCGAGCATTTCCTGTGAACTTCGGCTTAATTTTCCTTCCTTCCATTCGGACAAGCCATAGAGCCGGTTTACGAGCCGTGTGTGAACATCCGTATTGTCGAATCTTCGAAATCTTTTGCTTCCCTGGATCAATGTTGAGACGCGGCGGGCGAGGCGATAAGATTCGGGATATCGCTTGCGAAGTTCAGCAGTCAGCATATTGGTCAATTCGATCTGACTGATCTCGGCTTCGATCTCCGCATCGGACATTCCGGATTCTAGATGATGCTGAAATCGTTCTTTGCTCAAAAGGGTTACGAATAACTCCTGTGTCAGATCTGTATAAGCATTGTACTTTCCTTCTTCGACCAAAAATCCTGCGCGTTTCGAAGCCCGCACTAGAGGATGCGAACATACTATCCGGTGGAGTTCTGTCCAGATCTGATTTACGTCAGAATTCTTCAGACATTCATTCCATTTTCCGATATTGATTCGCTGGTTTCTGATCGATTTAGGCAGACGTGCCTTCTTTTTAGTAACAGTCATAATCAAAATTGGCTTGAAATTTGCGAGTTTTAGGTAAGAAATATGCCTGCGCCGCTTCGAAAATGTGGAAATCTCTTCCCGATAGAGATTTATATTCCACAGAACGTTCGATGTTCCACTAAACTATTCGCAATTTTTAAGAAAGGTAGATTTCCGAGATTTCGCCGAGCATTGCGTCCTCTGCGGAGATGAGCCGTCTGGTGTTCCGTCCGACTACATTTAAGATATTAGCAATTAATGTTCGAATGAGCAACATATTTTTGTAAGTTTTTTACTTGTTTAACACAGATGATAAACCACGTGTTTTGAGACTTTAAAATATCGAGTCAGGTTTTTGCTAAATAAAATCGGGATGTTTGTGGATTATTTTTGGAACAAAAGCCGAATTGCGGATTTATTCCTACATACAGAAGGAAAATCTCTTCATTTATTTGTCCTAGGAAGAATTCGAGAAATTCTTAGTTATGTTTTCTTTAAAAATGATCACGTTTTGCAAAAGTGTAAACTGTCCGTCTTCCGAGTCGCTTCTGGCGTATCTGGATGAAGAATGGTCGGCAAATAAAGGAAAAGAGATTGAAGTCCACCTTTCAGATTGCGAGTTTTGCAGTGCCGAGGTCGACTTTTACCGAAACTATCCGCAGAGCAATGAAGCGGTCGCCGCTGTCGAAATTCCCGTACCGCTGCGGCAGCTGGCGGAAGCGCTCCTTGCCGACCGCCACAAAGACCATTCTCTGCTGAATTCTTTATTGAATGTGGATGATTCTTTATTGCTGAAAAAAGCCTGAACCGAAAACTTAGCGCGTCAGCTTCCGCAGATCATATCTATCGCTTCCGAATATTTTTCATCGATAACGCCGCGCTTGATCTTTAAGGTCGGAGTCATTTCTCCTTTATCGATAGAAAATTCGCGAGGAAGCAGATAAACTCGCTTGACCCGTTCAAAATCGTTCATTTCACGCGTAAAATCGACCGCATCGCGCTGAACCCGCTTAACTACATAAGGGTTTTCGCAAAGCTCTTCGCGCGAACCTGAAACGTCGATCCCTTCTTCCTTTAAGGTTTGCTTGAGGGTTTCCCAGTCCGGAACGATCAGCGCACCGACCTGTTTTCTGCCCGAACCGACAGCAACCGCTTGAGCGACCAGCGGCGACTGCTTTAACAGGCTTTCAACCTGCTGCGGAGCGACATATTTTCCGTTTGAAAGCTTAAAAAGATCTTTCTTGCGGTCGGTGATGAAAAAATGTCCGTCGAGGTCCATGTAGCCGACGTCGCCGGTATGATACCAGCCGTCGGCGTCAAGCGCTTTGGCGGTTTCCTGCTCGTCATTGTAATAACCCTTCATCACATTTCTGCCGCGAATAAGAATTTCTCCGTCAGATTCTGCGATCTTCATTTCGATTCCTTCGAACGGCGTTCCGATAGAACCGACCTTATTGTCGTCGGGTCTATTTGCCGACGTGACACAAGCTTCCGTCATTCCGTAGCCCTGCAAGATCGGAATTCCCGCTGCCCAAAAAGCATAGGAAAGCTTTTTAGATAGCGGCGCCCCGCCGGAAACAAAGAACCGCAGCGATCCGCCGACGCCTTCGCGCCATTTTGAAAAGACAAGCCTGCTAGCCAAAACGTGTTTTGCGGCGAGTGCCGGTCCGACGGTTTTCCGATTGTCTTTGGCAGCCCAATATTCCTGACCAACGTCGAGCGCCCAATCAAAGAGCTTGGTTTTCCAACCGCCGGCAGCTTTACCTTTTTTAACGATCTTGTGGTAAACCTGCTCAAATAACCGCGGAACGGCGGTCATGATCGTCGGTTTTACTTCCTGCAGGTGAGAAGCGATCTGTTCAAAAGCCGCGCAATAATGAATAGAAACGCCGTTTGCCGACAACACATAAAAAACCGTTCGTTCAAAGATATGCGATAGCGGCAGAACAGCCAGCGAACGGTCGGTAGATTTGATCGGCAATCCACCGGAGATCGCAGCGATATTTGAAACGAAGGCTTCGTGCGTTAGCTGAACACCTTTCGGGTCGCCGGTCGTGCCGGACGTATAAATTATTGAAGCAAGGTCGTCTTTTTCAATTTCAGCCAGCCGGTCTTCAAAATAATCGGGCTCGATCTTTTCAAATTCGACGCCGCATTTTTCGAGCTCATCAAACGTCATTACGCGGCTCGCTTTCCTGTCATGTCCATCCTTGTCGAAAAAGATCAGTTTTTCGAGCCTTTCGACCGATTGGATGGCGCGTTCGGCATGTTTCCATATTTTAGCGCCGGAAATAAATAGGATCTTCGCGCCGGAATTTTCCAGAATGTAGCGGATCTGTTCGACCGCCTGAGTCGTATATATCGGAACCGATACCGCCCGAAGCGAAAGAACCGCAAGGTCAGAGATCGACCATTCGGGACGGTTCTCGGAAATGATCGCAACGCGGTCACCGGCTTTGACCCCGAGATGGGCGAGCCCGAGTGCTATTCGCTTGATCTTTTCGATCGCCGCGCTGCCTGAGATCTGTTCCCAAACATCTCCGTTTTTGAAATTTAGCGCATCCGGTTTGTTATGCCGCCGAAACGATTCAAGACAATATGCCGGAATAGTCTGCGGAAGTTTTTCAAATCCAATTAGATTTTCTGATGTCATGTGGTATATCCGGGGGGAATTTTCGGTTACGAATTGGAACAGATTATAAACCTTTGGTACATATTTTTCCCAATTGACAGCAAACTTTGCGCACGAAAAGTTCTTTTGACTGATCGAATTGTTCTTTTCAGATTTTCCCGAATCTGCGCCGCAATTCGCCTTGTGCGGACGATCCTTATAACGACTACGCCCAGTAATTTCGGTCAAGCGAACGATAATTGATCGCTTCGCTGATATGTGTCGGCGCGATGTTTTCGCTTCCGGCAAGATCGGCGATCGTGCGCGACACTTTCAAGATACGGTCGTGCGCCCGGGCGGACAATCCCTGCCGGAGCATTGCCCGCTCAAGCAATGATTCGCTTTCCTGATCCAACGAACAGTGTTTTCTGATCTGCGTCGGTGACATTGCCGAATTTGAAAAGACGGGACTTCCCTTAAACCTCTGCAGCTGCACATTTCTAGCGGCGATAACTCGTTCTCTGATGACCGAAGAACTGTCGCCTTCCGGCACGCCGCGTCCGCGAAGTTCCTTAAAATTGACCGCCGGAACATCGATATGAATATCGATCCGGTCGAGAAGCGGACCCGAGATTCGTCCGACATAACGCTGAATTTGAATTGGCGAACATTTGCACTCGCGCTGGCTTCCAAAATAACCGCACGGGCAGGGGTTCATAGAAGCGACCATCATAAAATGTGCCGGAAAGGTCAAACTCATCGTCGCGCGGCTGATCGTAACCTGCTTGTCTTCAAGCGGTTGCCGCAATACTTCTAATACACTGCGGTCAAATTCCGGCAGTTCGTCGAGAAATAAGACGCCGTTGTGCGCAAGCGAAACCTCGCCGGGACGCGGAAAAGTTCCCCCGCCGATCAAGCCTGCATTTGAGATCGTATGATGCGGCGAGCGAAATTGCCGTTCCGAAACGAGACCGGTTTTTCCGGTTAATCCCGCAACCGAGTGAATTTTCGTGATCTCAAGCGATTCTTCGAATTCAAGCGGCGGCATTATCGTCGGAACACGTTTTGCGATCATCGTTTTGCCCGATCCGGGAGGTCCAATGAGTAAAATATTATGTCCGCCGGCGCTTGCCACCTCGAGCGCGCGTTTGGCGCTTTGCTGACCTCGAACCTCTGCGAAATCTACCCGATATTGATTACGATCTTCCTGAAAATCCGCCAAATTTAGTTTTAAAGGCTCTATACGCGGAAATTTTCCCGCTTGAATATCCTGCGAAATGCCAACGGCATCGCGTAGATCGCGGATCGGAAAAACGTTTATTCCGTCGACGACCGCGGCTTCGGTCGCGTTTTCTTCCGGGATCAGTAAATTCGTAATTCCCGATTCACGCGCCTGCAGAGCGATCGACAGTGCGCCGCGAACCGGTCGGACGCGCCCATCGAGCGACAATTCGCCGATGCTTAATGTGTTCTCCAGCGAATCCAGGTTCCCTAGATCGCCGTTCGCGCCCAAAATTCCGAGTGCGATAGGAAGATCAAAGCTTGCACCGGCTTTCCGAACATCCGCCGGTGCCAGATTGATGGTCGTTTTATGAAAAGGGAAAAAATAAGAACTGTTCGTGATCGCGGCACGGATACGTTCACGCGATTCGCGCACGGCTGTGTCCGGAAGACCGACGATAATAACCTGCGGAATCGCGTCCGCCTCGCTCTTAACAGGTTGAAGATTAACTTCGATATCGACGATCAGAGCATCAATTCCGTAAACGGCGGCAGATTGCGTAAGGAAGAGCATAAAATTTGTAAACTGAGATTCTAAACTGAGTAAAGCGCACAAAAATTTATACCAAAAAATCTACTAATTGTCAGATATTTATTTCGGCATATTTTTTTAAAGTATTTGAAAACATTGACATTTGACGCCTTTTTCGTCCAATATATCGGAGGCTTGTAATCCGCCGGACGGCGGCAGAAAGAGCAAATTCAAATTAGTCGGCGGTTAAAGCAACCTATCGTCGGAGGCGGCACATCATAGACCAAGAAAGCATTCTAAGTTCTGACAACAATCTATTGGGAGCAGATATGGAATATACCTCGACTGCTATCGAGCGCGACGCGGTTTTCTCCGTTGAAGAAAACGTACGTGCCTATCAGCCATTTACTGAAACGGAAATTGAGATCGCGTCTGACGCAGCTGACCTTGAGCTGACAAGACTTGCGTCCGAAGGAAATATTGCAGCGTTTGAGATGCTTTATGAGCGTTATCATCGCCGAACGTTCAGTCTTTGCCTGCGAATGACAAAGAATCCGACCGAAGCCGAAGATCTTACACAGGAAGTTTTTATTCAGCTTTTCCGAAAAGCCGGAAGCTTTCGCGGAGATTCGGCGTTTTCGACCTGGCTTCACCGGATGACGGTAAATCAGGTTCTGATGCATTTCCGCAAGCGCAGCTTCAAGAACGAAAAAACGTCAGAAGACGGCGAAACGCCGGAACAGGTGGTTCCGGGAACCGGCGATCAGGCAAAAATGCCGGTGATCGACCAGATCGCACTTAAACGTGCGGTCGCTAAGCTGCCGAACGGATATCGAAATGTATTTACGCTGCACGATGTTCACGGATATGAACATACCGAGGTTGCGCGAATTCTTGGAATTTCGGTTGGAACTTCCAAATCACAGCTGCACAAAGCCCGGCTCAAACTGCGAGGTCTGCTGATTGCCGAAAACTAATTATTAATTAGGTTTTGAAAGGCAACCAATGACATTTCGGAGCAATCTATTAAGTGTAAACGGGCAATTGGCGGATTACACAAAAATTCTAAACAATTTGGCGATTTCTAATGAACTGCGAAAAGTGCAAAGAACAGATAAGTGCGTATTTGGACAACGAGCTTGATGACATCAGCTCGGCGAATGTTCAAGAGCATATTGCTGCTTGCGCCGATTGCGCTAAGGTTTGTGAAGATCTTTCGATGATCCTCGATTTTTGTGTTGAGGATGTTGAGATCGAATCGGAAGTTCCGCCGAATTCAAAAGCTCTCTGGCGAAGAATCAATAACATCATCGAAACGGATGTTAAAGAGATGAAACCGTCGCCCGAAGTTGTCGACAACCGGAATTGGTTCGCAAAATTATGGCGAAACAGCTGGCAAATGTCGTTTTCGCAGGTCGTGGCGTCGTTTGTCGGTATTGCGTTGATAAGTTCGCTTTTAACGTTTGTCGCAATTAAGAATTACTCTGCTGAAGCCGAGATGGACTCGAATGCGGCAACGGTTTCCGAATCGGTTTTCCAAAAGGTTCTGGGAAAGATCGGTCTAGTCGAGACCCCGGCTCAGGCTCGCGCAAGACGGTTGGCGGAACAACAGAAGGTTATCGACTATTGGAATCAGCGCGTTGAATTGCGCAGACAGAATTGGAACGGTCAGATCAGAGAAACATTTGATCGAAACTTGCGGGAAATAAATCAGGTAGTTTACGAATATAATTCGATTCTCGAAAAGAATCCGCAAGACAACCTCACGGGCGAGATGCTCGACGCCGCAATGAATGAAAAGATGGATCTTTTGCGGGCATTTTCAGAATTGTAAGTTTGGTTTTTTGGCGATGAAGTTGATTTTAACGAAATATTTGTGTCCGCCCGCATTAAAGAAAGCTACGATTTTTTTTCTGACCGTAGTTTTTTTCTTTGCGCAGACAGCAATTGAAGTTGCAGCGCAGAAAAAGTTCTCGCGAAGCTATCCCGCGAGCAAAAATGTCCGCCTTCAGCTGACGAACAGAACCGGCACCGTAACTGTAGAAGGTTGGGACAAGGACGAAATTCAAATATCGGCTTATCTCGAGGCACCCGCCGCGAACATCAATCCGCAAAGCCTGAATGGCGGAATTTACATTAATCTTGTAAAAGACAACATGGGTCGCAACGACGTCGGGAATGTAAATTTCACGATCAAAGTTCCTTACACTTCAGCCGTCGATATTGAGACACGGATCGGGAATTTGAGCGTCGGGAACGTGCGCGGTACGTTCGTCCGTGCGAATATCTCCGCAGAAGGCGACATTACGCTGACCAATATCGGAGCGAGTACGGTTTCCGCCGAAAACCTGATGGGCGACATCTTTTTTGACGGTGTAGTTCAGGCGAACGGACATTACCGGTTTATGTCCACGCGCGGCAACATTAATCTGCGAATTCCTTTAAATTCTTCATTTAAGCTAGTCGCAACCGCGCCTTCGACGCGAAATATTTCGCTCGGGGAATTTTCCAATTCGAAAATGAACTTCCTCGGCGACGGGCGGCGCGTCGTCGGTCAAACAGGCGACGGAAGCGCCACTTTGACCGTGACAAACCAGCGCGGAAGCATTTCCTTCATCCGCCGTTAACCGCTCCGCGTTTTCGAACCATTTCTTCCTTTTAACTACGGTTTCCGAACAATGAAAAAATTAATTGCCGGTTTCGCAACCATCGCCGCCTTCATAATTGTATATTCCGTCGGAACGGCGCATGCGCAGAACAAACTCTTAAAACGCACAACGTACAAGACGGATTCGGTCAAATCCGGTGCCGGCGGCACGTTGTCGATAATCGGCAGCCCGAAGGGTTCGATCTCAATTGAAGGCTGGCAGAAACGCGATGTCGATATTTCCGCGGAAATCACTGTCGAAGCAGAAAACGAAGCCGATCTAGCGCAGCTGGCTGCCGTTGTCGGTTTTATGACCGATCCGGGAATGAACCACACAAGGATCGTCAGCGTCGGACCGCACGACCGCAAATATCTGAAAACCGTCTCTAAAAAATTTCCCAAGCGTTTGTTGGAAATGCCGTATCGAATCGATTACAAGATCATGGTTCCTGCATTTAGCGACCTTGAGATCGATGGGGGAACCGGAGACCTTATCATCAAGAACGTAGAAGGCACGATGCGGATAAATTATCTCGAATCTAACGCCGATCTTGAACTGATCGGCGGCACGGTAACGGCGGCGTTCGGGAAAGGAATCGTCGATATCACCGTTCCGGTCTCAAGCTGGCGCGGACGAACGCTGGATGTTCAATTGATCTCGGGGGAGATGAACGTCAATCTGTTGGAAAACTTAAATGCTGAGATCGACGCGAAAATTCTTAAAACCGGATCGATCAGCAATCAGTTTGAAAATTGGGAAAAACGCGACCGCACCGCTTTTACCGACAAATTGATCAATGCAAAAGCCGGCGGCGGCGGTTCGAGACTTACGTTTTCGCTCGGTGCCGGAACAATGAATCTGCGCCGGATCTCTCCTCCGGCGAAGCCTTAAATCTTCAATCATTTTTGAACTTTATTTATGGAAAGTGGTAAGTTTTATATTCTTGCTGCTTTCCATTCTTATTTTTTACGGAAGAAAACTTATGACGATCAAATCGGACCTTTGGCTACGCCGGATGGCGGATGAACATCAAATGATCTCGCCGTTTCTGCCTGAACTTGTACGGGAAGTAAACGGAAACAGGATAATTTCTGCAGGGCTCTCGAGCTACGGTTATGACATGCGGCTTGCAGACGATGGTTTCCGCATCTTTTCGTCCGTTTACGGAGCCGAGATCGACCCGAAAAAATTTGACGAAAAATCGCTCATCGAACCCGAAATTCATACGTCCGAGGACGGCGCACAATATTATCTTCTGCCGCCGCATCACTATGGACTTGGCGTCACGGTCGAAACTTTTAAAATGCCGCGCAATATCACGGGTGTAGCACTTGGAAAATCGACCTATGCACGCGCGGGTCTGCTTGTGAATACGACGCCGCTCGAAGCCGGATGGACGGGACGACTGGTCGTAGAGATCGGAAATCTGGCAAATTTGCCTTTGCGGGTTTATGTTAATGAAGGGATCGGACAGATCCTGTTTTTCGAATCCGACGAAAACTGCTCGGTTTCATACGAGGATCGCGGCGGAAAATATCAAGGTCAAACCGGACTGACCTATGCCAAGGTTTAAAAGCGGAAAAGCCGTCGCAATGACGGCTTTTCAAAAAACTAAAATGGCGGAGCCGACGGGACTCGAACCCGCGACCTCCAACGTGACAGGCTGGCGTTCTAACCAACTGAACTACGACTCCGCATAAAAATTTTCAAATAATGGTGGGCATAGAAGGACTCGAACCTCCAACTTCCTCCTTGTAAGGGAGGCTGTCTACCAATTGACATATATGCCCCTAAAAGATCTTTCGACTTCGGCAATCTTACCAAGTCTTTTGTCAAAAAAAACGCTGCCGGATAATCAACAGCGAATTGCAATCCTACGAAAATTTGCCCCAATATGTCAAGTAACCCTGCCGACTATCCTGCAAAAGTTTTCCCGTTTATTTATTAGATTTTTTGGAAGTTCCTCGCGCTTTCAGATCGTCTTCATAAAAGAGAATAGTGCCGCCAAATCCGACTATCCATCCGCGGTTTCCTGAAAAGATTATTTTCTCCAACCGATGTTTGGTTTTCACATTAACGCGTTCCCAAACGTTACCGGCGGTCGAAGACCGCAATATCGTGCCGCCTTCGCCGATCGCCCATCCGTTTGCCGAATCGTTGAAAAACACCCCGGTCAGATCATTTGACACGCCGCTTTTTTGCTTTCGCCAGGATTTGCCGCCGTTTACCGTCTGGTAGATCAAGCCGTCAGCGCCTGCTGCCCAACCGGTCGAAGCGTTAAGAAAAAACACGGTATTAAGCTTCTTGTTGTCTTTTCCTGCAATAAACGACCGTTTCCAGCTGACGCCCGCGTCATCGGTGAAAAGTATCGTGCCTGCCCCGCCAACGATGGCTCCGCGAAAATTATCGGCAAAATAACCGTCGTTCAACAGATATTCCGCGGGCGAAGGCAGCTTCTTTATCACCGGATCAGCGCCGGTTATCGATAGTAGAGTGCCTGCTTCGCCGACCGCGAATCCGGCATTATCGCCATAGAAAAAGAGCTTTGTTATACGTTTTCGAAAAGCATCGGAAAAATTCAATACTTTCCATGTTTTCCCGCCGTCGTTCGTTGTTAAAAGATACGAAGGAGAATCGGATCCAAGTGTGAAAACGTCGCGTTCACAAAGTAGCAGACCATTTTTCTCGTCGAAAAAATGGATGCCGCGAATCGTGTCTTCTGTAAATTTCTTGTCTCGGAGCCATGTACGCCCGCCGTCAACCGTATGTATAAACTCGCCGTTGCTGCCGGAGATCCATCCGCGGTCTTCATCGAGGAAAAACACATCGTGAAGCCATGCAAAGGTCTTTGCATCCTGCTTTTCCCAAGCGGCGTCGACCGGTTGGAACAACAGCAAACAAATCGCAAGCCCGATGATTGTAGAAACGGCTTTCATTGCGAGGTTATCTTAAAACGGCATCAAGATTCGTAACAGACTAAATTTGCTTATGTTGTCCAAAAGTGTCGATAAACTGAATCCTTCTTTTGGAACGAGAACCTGATCGCCCGGTTCCAGGAACGCCATTTCGGCGCGTCCTTCCTGAATTTCTTTCAAATTGACTAAAATCGGATCAAGCTTGTTGCTCACCGGATTAGGACGCAAAATGACCGCGTGCTTTTTGTCTCCGTCTTTTGCAATTCCGCCCGACTCGGCGATCGCGTCGAGCACGCTCATTTTCCGGTTCATTAAATAATTACCTTGTTTCTCCACTTTTCCGACAACGCCATAACGGGCTGAACCGACTTTTACAAGCGAAACCGTAACCTTCGGGTCGATGATGTATTCGTCCAATTTTTTCGTGATCTCCGAAGTAACCTGATCGATCGTTTTGCCGCCGACAAAAATTCCTTCTCTGATCAGAGGGTAAGAGATCATCGCCGTGGGCGGAACAGTAATGGATTCTTTGCAGTAATCCGGACACTGACCGAAAACCTGAACCGAAATGACGTCCTCGGGACCGAGTCTGTATTCGGTCAAATAATTCCGGTAATAGGTCGATACCGCCGCAATATCGTCGTCATCGTCGTTAACCGCCGGAGGCGTTGCTATAACCGCATCGTCAGATTTTTTCTCCAACGGAAGTTCGTCCGATTTTCCTTCGGTGGTTTTCGCCTGCGTTATTCGATCACGCTGCTTTAAAACAACTTCCTGCGCGGAAACGTTTGCGCTCAAAAAAATTGCAAGCAATATTCCGAATACAAAAAATTGGGCTATTTTTACTGCTTTCATAAAATTTTCCTGCCGGTTAACAAAAACGCCTAAATCGGCGAATTATCCATAAACATTAGCGATCGTTCACCTGCCGCCGACTCCGAAAAGCACCGTTTTCACGGTTTCAAAAACAATTACCAGATCGAGCGCAAGGCTCTGGTTCTTTATGTAATAAAGATCATATTGAAGCTTTCGCCTCGCATCTTCGATCGACGCTCCATAAGGATATTTTATCTGCGCCCATCCGGTTAATCCCGGAGCGACCAAATGCCGATGCTCGTAAAACGGGATCTCGTTGGCGAGCTGTGCAACAAAATGCGGACGTTCGGGTCGCGGTCCGACGAAGCTCATTTCCCCGCGGATTATGTTTATGAACTGCGGGATCTCATCAATACGCATTTTGCGGATGATCTTGCCGACCATTGTCGTCCGATCGTCATCTTCCGCCGCCCAAACCGGCTTTCCGTCTTGCTCGGCATCAACGCGCATTGAACGGAACTTAAAGACGTTGAACACTTTGCCATTTAGACCGATTCGTTCCTGCTTGTAAAAGATCGGTCCGCGCGATTCTATCTTTATCAGCAGTGCTGTCAGTAAAGCGATCGGAAGCGACAAGATCAAACCAGCCAGAGCCAGCAGCCTGTGAACCATTTCGCGAAAAACCGACACGAACCGCGTTTCGCGTTTTCTTCCGTCAAAGATCAGCCACGACGGGCGAAGCATATCAATATGAACCTGTCCGGTGACCCGTTCAAAAAAGGAAGTACATTCTTCGATATTTACGTCACCCGCCAAACTCATTTTCAAAAGCGTTTCGGTCGGAAATACCCCGCGCCGTTCGCGAACGGCAATAACGACTCGATCGATCTTTTCTTCCTTGATTATCGATTCCAGGTTGTCAGCCGAACCCAGTAGATTTATCTCTTTTGCGAGATCGCCCGGAACCTTGCCGTTTTCGGTCGCAAAACCGGCGATCCTGTATCCGGCATCGCGGCGTTCCCAAACAGATCTCGCAGTTTCACGCGCCGTGCTGCCGGTTCCGACAATTAGAATCTTTTCACCAAAATCGGGATGCCCCGTCAGTAAATGGATGAAAATGCGCCAAATTATCAAAGAAATCAAAACAAGCGGCACCGAGATAACCGACACTCCGCGACCGATCAAAAGCGGCGGAATAAAATAAAAGATCAGCGCAAGGATCGCCCAAGAGATTCCTATCGCCTGAACGAGCCTGAGCATCAGCTCGCGGCGGTTTCCGGTTACGGTAAATTCGTACAGATCGTAAAAATAAAGAACAAGTATGCAGAGCGATGTCGCCAGTGCGATCTTGAACCAGCCGTTTTTTTCGTTCAGCTGAAATTCGGCACCTGTCCAGCCGACGCGAAGATACAAAGCAAGGATAATCCCGCCGTAGATGATCGCCGCATCTGCCAGGATCAACCAAATATTTCGCGCCTTGAACCTTGATCTTCCCATTAAAAAATTAACGCCTAAACACCGAGCCTCCGGTTCGTATTGTAGTAACCGTAATTGTAGTTACTTTCATCAAGAACGTCTTCGCTCTGGTTAAGGACGACGCCGAGCATCCGTCCTTTGGGAATCGTTTCCAAAATACGGTCAACCACCGAATATCGGGTTTTACCCGCCCGAACTACAAGCATCGCACCATCGGCTCGGTTGATGAGAACCGCGGCGTCGGTAAAAATACCAAGCGGCGGCACGTCGATTATCACATAGTCAAAAAGTTCACGTGCCTGGCGAAGGATTTCTTTGAAGGTCGGACCCGAGATCAGTTCCGCAACATCGGACCGCGCCTCGCCGCCCGGAAGCAAATGCAGACCCGACGGGTTTAGTTTAATTATCGAATCCTGAAGCGTTGCGGTTCCGGACAAGATATCGGATAAACCGCGGTCGGCTTCAATGCCTAGATAGTCCGTTAAACTCGGCAGCCGAAGATCTGCGTCGATGATCAGTGCGTTGATCCCGTCCGTTTGTGCCAAAAGCCATGAGAAGTTCAGTGCGGTAACCGATTTTCCTTCGCTCGGGTTACAGCTTGCGACCACGATCGCCTGCAGCTTTTGCCGCTGGCTTTTATGAAGTATATGTGTCCGAAGACTTCGATATTCCTCACAATAGTTCGAATGCGGCTGTCGTATTGCCACAAGACGTGGCTCAACGCGCTCTGCCTCGACCGTCCATTCCGCAAAGGCGGGCAGCGGTTTTTTGGCAGAGCGGGTTGAGCCAATAGCGTCCAATGTTGCCCCAGCAGTATTTTTCGTATCCCAATCAGGGAGTGCCTTCCCGATTAAAGAATCCGCCTGCTCATTAGACGCTAAGTTTGATCTTCCAATTTTGATGTCGTCACCGGCGAGCATTTCGGGCGGTGAATTTACCGCTCTGCCGCCGTTTCCGAACGGAACTACCCGACCGGAACCGTTCGAGCCGTTTGAACCATTCGAACCATTGGTTGAAACCTTTTCAGATTTTTTCTTCTGAAGCGCTTTTAATATACTCATAAAGCTATAAATTGCTGATGAACTTTTAGTTAAGTCCTGTCAGCTCGTCAAGGTCCAATTCGATGACCGATTTTTTCTGAGCCATTTTCGATTTGGTACTGCCGTTATTTGAGGGACTTTTAAATTCTTCTACTTTTCCGATCTCCGATCCTGAACCGCGCCAAAGTTCTTCCGCGCCTTCGTCCGAAAGAACCCTGCCCGCAGGTTTCTCTGACGCTTCGTCGCCGGAAATATAAACTCTTCGCTGCGGAAGCAGATCGAGGTTATCGGCAACCTTTTCGATCGTTTCGCGCGTGATATTTTCTTCGCCGAGGGCGTAAGCCGTCAGCATCGCATTGTCGCAAATATTGTTGATCTGGCGCGGAATGCCTTCCGAACATCGGTAGATCAGATCGATCGCTTCCGGCGTAAAAATATTCGGCTCTTCCGCGCCCGAAATAAGAAGTCTTTCGGTAATATACCGCCCGACCTCGTCCGCGTCCGGGAAAACATGCATCTGGCAGCGAAGCGCGACACGTTGTTTCAGCTGGCGCAAATTTGCCTGATTTAGCCGCGTTCTAAGCTCCGGCTGTCCGGTCAAAACGATCTGAAGATGTTTGGCGTTATCCGATTCGAAGTTCATCAAAAGACGGATCTCTTCCATTACATCGTCCGAAAGATCGTGGGCTTCGTCTATGATCAGAACGGTCCGCAAACCGCGGCGGTTTCGATCGGCTAGCACCTTTCCCATTTCGCTTAAAAGCTCGGCTTTATTTGTCCAGTCGTTGAGTTCGAGCATTTCGGAAACGTGATGATAAAACTCGTCGATCGAAAGCCGCGGGTTGAATATATATGCGGCGAGAACGCTCGAATCCATTCGGCGGAGAATCCAGCGAAGTGCCGTTGTTTTGCCCGTTCCGACCTCACCGACAAGCACGATCAGACCTTTCGCATTCTCCAAACCGTAGTAAAGACTCGCCAAAACCTCATTGTAGCTCGGCGTAAATACTATGTATTTAGGATCCGGCGACAGCGTGAATGGAAGATCATCTAAACCAAAAAATTCTTTATACATTTTGCCTCTCTGGAAACCTGTCTAACTTGTTATGAAACAACCCGCTCGAAAACCCTCGATAATTGAAGAATAATGATCACCAGCGGAATAGAGACGATCGCCGCAGCGACGCCTGCCATCACCTTGAACCAATGAGTTCTCGCCAGCCAGGTTTTTTCCTGCGGCGACAAAAGCGGCGGAACGGATGCGAGTACCGGCAAGCCCGTGTAATGTTTCGCGTCTTCGATGTTTTGAATTTTCAAAACGCGCGGCAATTCGAACAACGCCGCAAGAAAAAGTCCCAAGAACAATCCCGACACCGAACCGAGAATCGTCAAAAGAGCACGGCGCGGAGCGACCGGATAATCCGGAAGATTCGCCGGATCCTGAGTTTTGATCGATTCGCCTTGCGCGTTACTTTCACGTTCGTAATCGAGATTGACGGCATTCCGCGTTTTCAAAACGTCGTCGTACGCCGTTTTTGCCGATTGATATTGCGAATCGATGCCCTTTAACGCAACGGAAACGTTCGGGATCATATTGATCTTTGATTCGAGCTGCGAAATAAATACCGAATTTCGCGCGATCTCTTCATCTTTATACTTCAACTGCTGGTCGATGTTTGCGATCTGACTTTCGGCTTTCTGTTTTTCGATCATCAGCGTCTGTTTTTGCATTTCCGCTTTACGCTTTTTCTCGGTTTGCGATTCCTGAATGATTCCCGCCTGATTTCGCTTTAAATTTTCGATCTCGTCATTGACCTTCGCGATGTCGTTTCTCGCTTCCTGAACTTTCGGATGCTGGTCGCGAAGCGTGAGCTTCAGATTTTCAAGTCTGCCGCTCAGTTCCGCTCGCTTTGCAAGAAGCTGTGCATACGGCTGCGAATTGAGCAAAACGCTGTCGCCTGCGCGGTTTGAACCGTCGCCGGCATCGCTAAACTGGTCGACAATCCGCATCTGAGCATTAAGCGATTGAATGTTGTCGTTCAACCGGCTGCGTTCCATTCGAAACGTCTCCTTTTCCTTCGAGATCGTTTCTTCGCGTTTGCGCAATCCGTCAAGCTGGGCGATCAATCCCTGCGCGGATTCCGGCAGAGTCTCAACATTCTGCAGCATTATCTGCAGCCGCTGGTTCTCGAGTTCGTCGAGCGCAAGCTTCTTTTCCTGTAAATTTTTATCTATAAATTCACGGGTCGTCTGCGCGGATTCGCTCGAAAACTTTACCTGCGCATTGATGAATTTACTCGCCAGCTCGGACGTCACATTTCTTGCCGATTCCGGCGACCGGTCGCGATACGTAATGCTGAATGCCGCGATCTTTTGAAGATCGTCGGTTCGTTCGAGGTCGACCGTAATGTTTTCGAGCATTTCGGCAACGATCAGATCCATCGGTATTCCGTTTTCACGCTCCGGTTTGAAAAGATCATATTTTATGATCATCGGCGTTAGTTCGGTCGCGCTCAGAACCTCTTTCTTGATCGGGTTCAACCGCTGTGTGACGTCCTCGTCGGTCAGCGATGGAACGACAGATTCGGAGATCTTCGGCGGCTGAATGATCAAAAGCGTCTTCGATTCATAAATGTTCGGAAGTTTTTTAACCACATATCCGACCGCGAATGTCATGGTGAGGATCGGAAGTAAGATCAGCCATTTTCTCCGCTTTAACATCCGCGCCAGATCGGCGGCAGTTCTTTGTCTAAATTCAACACTCATCTTTTCGACCTCAGATCTTTACAGATCGCTCTCAACAACTACTTTCGAATTTAATTCCTGCAATATCTCTTCAGCGTTTTTGTCGCTTTTGTTCAAAAATGTTCGCAATCCCGCTGTTATAGAAAACAGCGCAGCACCAAAAACCAGCAGCGCAAGCGGTTCCGACGCCGGAGAAAAGCTCAAAAAATTGAAAATATAAAACATCATTTTTTCCAAAACTCCTGAAATGTCGTTATGCCGCAGGCTTGCCGATTGCATTTATCGCAAGCGTCAGACGTTCGCGATATTCCGGATTCGGAGAAACACCGCCGCGCGCCGCCGCTGCGGCATCGAGCGAAACAGCTTTTCTGAAATGTTCAACCGCGGACGACTCCAAACCTTTCTGGTAATAAACCCATCCGAGCGTGTCATAAAAACCGGCGTTGTTCGGATCCTGACTGACCGTCGACTGCGCAAGTTTTAACGCCTCGTCTAAATTTGTCTTGTCGCTTGCGAGCATCCAAGCCAAATTATTAGCCGCGATCGGCGAATTAGGTTCGATCTCAAGCGCTTTGCGGTAATTTTTCTCAGCGTCCGGTTTGTTCGTCCTGGATTCTTCCAAAATTCCGATCAGCGTGTAGACCGCCGCCGAAGGCTTTCGATCGACGACGTTTTTGAACTGCGCCAGTGCCGCGTCCGTTTGCCCGCGTTCGATAAGCAGAGCGGCGTACGACGAATAAGCCGGCAGATAATTTTCATCAAGTTCGATCGTCTTCTTTAGCGCGGCTTCGGCTTCGTTAAGCTTTCCTTCCGCCATAAACACATCTGCCTTCAAATAATTGAGAGCGGGCAAAATGATCGCAAACCTCGAATTTTGCCGGATCGAAAGATCGACGCGCGAATGTGCGTCTGCGCTGCGGTTTTGTCTAAGCAAAACGGAAACCATTCCGCTGACCGCATCGAAGTTGCTCTGATCGATAACAAGCGCGCGTTCGTAAAGTGAAAGCGCTTCATCCAGATTTCTTTCGGCAACGTGAATTTTGGCGAGATTCACCAACGCCGATGCGCTGTTGGGAGTAAAATTCGCGACATCGCTGAGATCTTTTTGCGCAACCGCGATGTTCCCAAGCTGCAGATTTGCCAACCCGCGCGCGGTCAGCGCTCTAATTTTAAGATCCGCGATCGATTCGGCGCTGTTCTCACGGCTCGGCTCGGTCGCACTGACGGTTTGAAGCAGTTCATTCGCCTGACGAAGCGCGAGATCGGATTCGCCGGCGGAAAGGCTCGCTTGAATTTTAAGCAGGTTAACTCTTAGGAATTCGGGATGATATTTCGAAAGATCGCCGATAAAAGCCCGAGCCTGCTCGATCTGCCCGAGGTTGATCTTCGCCTGCGTCATATAAAACAACGCGTCCTTTTGATTCGGGTTTTTCTTTAAGATCTCCTCGAGATCGGCAACGGCTTCTTCAGTTTTATTTTGAAAAAGATTAAGCCGGACACGAAGGATCAATGCTTCAGCGTCTCGATCGTTGATCTCAAACAACTTGTCGAGCTGTTCCTGAACGAGATCCGGTTCCTTTCGGTCGAGATAGATCTCGCCTAATTTATGGCGGGCGCGAACGTATTCCGGATTTTCCGAAATTATCGATCTGTAAACTTCGACGGCATCGGCATCGCGATTTATTTCGCCGTAAAAATTGCCGAGAGCCATTCGGCTTTCCGGGCTGTTTTCTTCGATCGTTACAAGTTCTTTATACGCGACCTCGGCTTTATCGAATTGCTTTTGCGCAACGTAGAACTGCGCCAGAGAATCGTGTGCCTCGATGTTTTTAGGTTCGGCTTCGATCGCCTTTCGAAATTGCTGTTCGGCTTCGGGAAATCGCGAACTCTGAGATAAGAATCGAGCGTATTCGATATAACCGATAGCGCGCGCGGGGTTGACGGAAATGCCTTTTTTCAGCGCTTCTTCGGCTTCGGCGTTCTTTTCGTTCTTTCCGTAAAAACGCGAAAGGCTGACGTAAGATTCCGTCCTTTTTGGGTCGAGAGAGATGGCGTAGTTTAATACTTCCAAGACTTCAGGTTCCGGTTTTCCCTGAACCGATAACATACTCGCCTTCAGAATATGACCTTCAATAAAATTCGGATCTCGCTTAAAGACATCCTCGAGGATCTTCGCCGTTTCATCGATCTGCGGTGGCGAAAACACAAGCAGATAATTACCAAGTTTTACTTTTGCGTCCAGATTATCCGGCAAAAGTTCGACGACTTTTCTAAGTTCCTGAACAGTATCGACAAATTGATCTAGATGTTCGTAACTGCGTGCCAATCCCCAGCGAGCTTCGCCGGACTCTTCGTCAATGTCGGCAGCCGCGCGAAATTCCATAACAGCTTCCTGAAACTTTCGTTTCTCAAGAAACTCTTCACCGCGTTTTATGTGATTTTCTTTTGCCTGGCTGCTGCAGGATGAAATGAACGTTCCGAATCCTAAAATCAGGATCACGAACAGAAATCGGGAAAGAAACCTGTGGCACTCGTTAACTCGCATTATAATAACTCTTTACTGCCGACAATGTCGTTCAGGGGCAATGAACGAAACGTCATATTTTTGCCGGATCGAAAAAACGGGCAATGTTTTTTCGATCCGGAACGCTGAACAAATTATTTACTCTATCACTAACACGACCGGAACATAACGTTCCGACGTTCTAAAATTTACCGGACCGTTGCCGGTACTGTGGAGAAAACTGGTAATCGGATGAAAATTTCAGAAAAGTATTTTTCGAACTACTTCAAAATTGAAAGAAAATCCGTTTAAATAACGGAAACCGCTAAACCAGCTATCGAGAAATTATACTTCAAAGTCGCCGAAATCCAAAAAATTCAGTCGCTTCCCGTCAAACCAAACGCCGGCGTTTTCATTCGGGAACGAACCCGGTCATTTTATCTGCGAGCAAACCGGAAAGCTCGACCGCCCGTTTCGTCGCTTCCTCTTCGGAATTTCCGACGCTCGTCATAACGCGAACCATTGCACCGTCCGAACGATTGCGCAAAATGCTGTCCATAACCGTGTAAACCTTGTCGCTGTATTCGCTTGCGACAATTCGCCCGCGACCCTGATACCAGTAAATGAGGACTTCGTTAAACTGTCCGTTCTCGATCAAAAATTTATTTGCGGTAAATTTCTTTCCGGACGGCGAAAATATTTCGATGTTTTCGGGCTGTTTCATGATCCAGCCGGAACCCGGCAAACAATTTTGCGGGCTGTGATAGGTCGCGCCGGTTCGCTGCGACGCGTAATATCCGGCATAAACATTCGCCAAATTCCCGTCCGGCAAAACATATTCGCGCATTGTGTAATCGGTCGTTCTGAGAATGCTTTCGGTCTGTTCGCCGAAACGGATCTCGCGACCGCGCTGCTCCCAGTCGCCGATCTTCGCTGGAAATTCGCGGAACGATTCACGCGCGGCATGAGTTTCGCCGCGCTGCTCGAACCAATTTAGAAAAAGTCCCGCCGTAACAAGCACGGCGATCAAGATCCAAAAAGATCTGTTTATCGATTCATTTTTCGCCATTCTTAAAACCGTTCAAGATCAATTTGCGTGCTTTCACAATTACAAAATTCACCATTATCAACAAGATCAATGCCGAAACATAAACGATCCAGCCGGCTGCGTCATGCGCCAGACCGTCAAGCGCGCGTTTGCCGTAGTGATACGTTAAAACTCCCGTCGCCGTAACGCGACCGCCGTTCGTGATGATCGCGATCGGGATCGCCATCAAAACAAGCGTAAACGTTCGCCAAAAATCGAAGCTTGTAAAAAGTTCTTTCCAGCCGTTCGTCCAAGCCTCGCGTCGTTCACGCGTGAAATATGCAAGCACAAGCGCGATCGTCATCAAGGTCATCAGCGAACGAATGCCGCTGCAGGCTTCGACCACCTCAAGCGATATCACCTGCTGCGAACCGCGCGGCAAGATCTCAATAACGTTTCCGCTGCGTACAGATGCGACTTCAAATAACCTGATGCCCCAAACTGCTAGCTGCGATGCCCATAATTGCAATGGAAACGCGATCTTGTTGAAAATTATCTGCGGGATCGGAATTGCAAAAAGCAATAAAAGAAACGGAACAAGCAGCAATTGAAGAACGCGGCTGCCGAAAAAATATACAGCGATTCCGGCGAACATCAGAACCAATGAGACCCGCTGAGTAAAGAGTTCTGCGCCGAGCGTACCGGCGAAAAGCAAAAACAGCGATGTACCGATAATTACCGCGCCGAAAACAACTTGCGGATCCGAAGCCTTTTTTCTAAGTTCGCCAAACTCGAGCCAGATAATAAATCCGATGACAAACGGCACTAAAAGCCCGTGCGAATAATTTTCGTCCGTCCACCAATCGCGCGCGAGTTTGATCATGACCGGCGCAAACAGGAAG
This sequence comes from Pyrinomonadaceae bacterium, assembly GCA_026129865.1. Taxonomy (GTDB): domain Bacteria; phylum Acidobacteriota; class Blastocatellia; order Pyrinomonadales; family Pyrinomonadaceae; genus JAHCHG01. The sequence goes on along the minus strand of JAHCHG010000006.1, from coordinate 25,836 downwards.
CCGATCGCCGCTGCAAGCGCAAGCGTACGCCAGAAAATTCCTGAAATTGTAATATTTTTCTGCACTCCGGTGGTTTTAGGTAGAAGAACTTTTCGACTGCCGTTTGAGATTATAACAAACGTGCCGGTTCATTTTCGAAAAAAGTTTTCGTCAAATGAATGTTAGAAGCTTCTGGAGTGAATAAAATCGGCTATTTCGTTGAGCAGCGAGCAGTCGCGATCAAGCGCGGAAAGTTCAACACATGCGTTCCTGCGGGCGATTTCGGCAAGCTCGCGCGCTTTTTCCAATCCCAAAAGTGCCGGGTAAGTCGCCTTGACCGCCGAAATGTCTTTTCCCGCGGTTTTTCCTAAAACGGATGTCGGCATTGTCACATCCAAAATGTCGTCCGTTATTTGAAACAATAGCCCTAAGTGTTCGGCGTATTTTCCGACGACCGTGATCTCTTCGTCCCCGGCGCCTGCGATAAAAGCGCCTGAGCGAGCGGAAACATTGATCATCGCGCCGGTTTTATATCGATGGATGGCTTCCAGATCTTTAATTGTAATATTACGATCGCCTTCGGCTTCGAGATCCATTTGCTGACCGGCGACCATTCCTCTCGGCGTTCCCGACGCGCTCGCGATCTCGGCGATCAGCCGGATTCGCAAGTCTGCCGTCAAATTCGCATCGTTTGCAATAGTCAAAAATGCCAGATTCTGAAGCGTGTCGCCGGCAAGGATCGCCGTGGCTTCGCCAAACTTAACATGGCTGGTCTGGCGACCGCGGCGCAGCTCGTCATTGTCCATCGCCGGAAGATCGTCGTGAATGAGCGAATATGTGTGGATCATTTCGATCGCAGCGGAGGTTCTCAGAAGTTTTTCGCGCGGAACATCGAAAACCTGCCCGACCGCCATCAAGATCGCCGGTCGCATTCGCTTTCCGCCCGCAAAGAGGCTCCAGCGGATCGCCGAATGAAGATTTACCGGTTCGACGTCTTCGCGCGGGATCAGATCTTCGAGCACGCGGTCGACATCCGACGCACACTGCGACATAAAAATGCCGAGATCCGTTTCCGCAGATCGTTTTTTTTGAAGCGTATTTTCCAAACGTTGGACCTACTTTTAAACTAAGTTTGGTTTGAACATTTTAGAAGGTAACTTATAAACTAGCTCTATGCCGATAAGCTCAGATGAATTTCGCGTGGCGCTTTCAAAATTTGCCAGCGGCGTAACAATTGTAACCACAAAAGATTCCGAAGGAAACCTTTACGGCATGACAGTCAGCGCCTTTTGTTCGGTTTCGCTCGATCCGCCGCTGGTTCTTATTTGCGTTGAGAAAACCGCTGCAAGCCACGCCGCGCTCGGCGAAAGCGGCGTTTTCGCCGTCAATGTTCTGGCTGAAGATCAGGCGCATCATTCAAATCATTTCGCGCTCCCGCTCGAAGATAAGTTTAAGATAATCAAATACTTCGAGGGCAGCAACGGCATTCCGCTGATCGAAAATGCTCTTGTCAATCTCGAATGCCGTGTCGTCAATTCGCATGATAGCGGCGATCACACGATATTTATCGGCGAGGTCGAACGGTCAAATCTTAACGACGCTGAAAATCCTCTGATCTACTTCGAAGGTCGCTACCGGGCGATCGGCGAAACTCTGCTTTAATCTTTCTTTCCGGCGTCCCAGCGGTTTTTTGCAATAAATCCGGCAACAAATGCCGCAAATCCTAAACCCACCAGTACGATCAAAATTTCCTTGTAAACTATGTAATAAATGAACGCCGCCGTGAAAAGCAAAAGCATGGCAAAACTGCTTGCGACAAAAACAATTTCGGCTGTGTTCTTCTTTTCCATACCTTAAATTTGAGCAGACAAATTTTTTAAATTCAACTTTTTCATATTGTCGTTAAACTCGTCCAAAAGCCCCAGTTTGTCGAGCCATAAACGCTGTTCTGTCATTAGTTTCGGCAAATGAACGACATCCGCGAGGGCGTAATCGACAAGTTCCGCGGTCCACACGCCGTCCCAGTTTCGCGAAAATTTGGACCGCTGCGATTTATCGAGATCGACGGCAAAATATCGATAAAGCGTTTCCGCGAGCGAAACCGATTGATTTGCGCCCCTGGTCAGAAGTTTTTCGGCAACCATTGTACAAAACACATTTTCGACGGAGATCGAACTTTCCGAAAGAAAATCCAGATCGAATTTTGCGTTATGAAAAACTTTGACGATCGATCGGTCGGTCAATATTTCTTCAAACTTTCCTATCGGAATATTTTCCGAGATCGGGATCAGAACATTAAAATTTCCGTCGGAAAACTGTATCGAAAACAGCTTTCCCGACTTTGCCCACAGCGACGAAGTTTCCGTATCACAGCCTAAAACTGGCGAATTTTGGAGTTTATCAAAGGCGAGATCTATCTCGTCCGGTGTTCGCGCAACAAATATTTCCACGCTTTTTATTGTAGTTCATTCCGCAATCGGTAGCGAAATGTATTATGCTAGTGAGCCGAATATGCTGACTCAATTAACCGAAATAGAAGCGCGTGTCGTTGGTTGTCTGGTCGAAAAACAACTGACGACGCCGGAATATTATCCGTTGACTCTGAACGCTTTGGTCAACGCCTGCAACCAGAAGAGCAACCGCGATCCGGTCGTTAATTACGACGAAAAAACGGTCGAAAACGCGCTTCAGTCGCTGCGCGATAAAAATGTCGTTTACGTTTTTTACGGTAGTTCTAGCCGCGTTCCGAAATATAAACATATCCTTCCGGACGTTTACGACCTGTCGCCGGCGGAGGTAGCCGCGCTCAGCGTTTTGATGCTCCGCGGACCGCAGACCGGCGGCGAGATAAACCAGCGAAGTTCGCGGCTTTTCGAATTTTCCGGTCTGGATGAAGTTAATCAGACGCTTGAAAGACTCGCCGACCGCGAAGAGCCATTGGTCGCGCGGCTCGAACGCCAGCCCGGACAAAAGGAATCGCGCTATACGCATCTTTTATCGGGCGAGATAAGCGAAGAAATGCTCGCAGCTTTTCAAAAGTCGAGCAGTTCCAGTTCGGCAAAAGATCAGCGAATTGCGGAACTCGAAGAAGAGGTTCAAGCGCTTCGAACGGAGTTTGAAACCTTTCGCGATTCGTTCGAAGAATTTAAGAAACAGTTCGATTAAAAAAAAGATCCGCCGTTCAATAACAGAACAGCGGATCTTTTCCTATCGAAGATCGATCACTTAGTTTGACGCAATCTTTTGCGGCTTAAGCTTTTGATTTTTGAGATCCACAACGGCTCCGTCAATGCCGTCGCGAAGGCTGTGATCCTTCGGCGCCATATCGAGATACATTTGCAGATAATTCAGAGCTTCCTGTTTCTTCGCGGTGTCTTCCGAACCGTAAGAAGCAGTGTAAAGCGCAAGCCCGAGCTGTCCGACAGCGTCGGCGCTCTTCGGATCGAACTGAACCGCTTTACGAAATTCCGCGACAGCATTTTCAAAATCGTAAACCTTGTTCAGATAAAGTCCGAGATAAAGCTGCGCATCCGCACGTTTTGCCTGATCCTTTTCAGCGGCGACGTACTCTTTAACAAGTTCCATCGCGATGTCCTTCTTCGCTTCGGAAACGCCTTCTGTTCGGACCATTAGATTTACGGCTTCGTTCGCGCCGATCAATGTGTCCATTTTCTTTTTATCGAAATCGACCTGGATCTTTGCAATTTCCGCCGGATCGCCGTTCTTTGAAGCCATCCACGCCTTGTAATAGGTGTCTAAAGCCGCCTCAAAATCGGCGTTCACTTTCGGACGCAGTTCCTTTTTCAGCGCGGCATCTTTCGATTGAACCATCGTGTTGTAATTTAGCAATGCACGTTTTACAAGTGAAAGCGCTTTGTTATTCGCCATGATCGGCGCGCTGCCGACAAAATCGGGACTCAACTCATATCCTTCCCCGAATTTCACGATAGCGACATCGTAATTTTTCGCTTCAAAAGCCTTTAATCCTTCCGCAAGCAATTGATTTCGCTGTTCGTTGCGCGATTCGATCTTTTTCTTGTTCGCCTCATATTCGGCGATCATTTTCAGCCGTTCTTCTTCGGCTTTTTTACTTTCTTCAGTAAATTCGGCAACTTCCGTAGGAGTTGACGGCGCGCCCGCGAGCATTGCTCGAACCTCTTCCTCGGTTAAACGCTTGCCGTCGCCGGCAGATACAACGATCTTTACGTCCGAAGCACCGGCTTTTAAATTCTGCGAAAGAGCCGGCGAAATTCCCGGTCCGCTAACGGATAAAATATAGGTTCCACCGGCAACCACACCCGCGAACGAAAATTCGCCGCGCTTGTTGGTTTTGTCCTTTAGTGAAGCACCTTTCTGGTCTACTCTGAAAATTTCGACCAATGCGCCCTCGACCGGCGTGGTTGTATCGTCCGATTTCTTCACTTCTACCATTCCGGTGATAGGGTAAGTTTGTGCAAAAACCGCAATTCCGCCGACAAGCGAAAGCGCAAAAACTGCGATAGTTTTATAAAAATACTTGCGTAACATCTATGATCCTCCAAATTTTGATAACTTTGCTTAAAAACGCAACCTTGAGATGCGAAATAAAAATCAAGCGTTGTTTTGGACATTCTATCCTACTTTTGACGCGATTTTAAAAGGACAAAACTGTATTAGAAATTGCCGCGCTATACTATTGCTGCCTTTTTTGGGAAACTGACGTTTATCGTGTAATTTTGGTGAAAATAATGGTCAAAAGAATCTTTAATTTCAGCGCTGGACCGGCGGCATTGCCTCTGCCGGTTCTGGAAAAAGCGCAAAACGAACTGCTCTCTTTCAACGGAATTGGGATGAGCGTCATGGAAGTCAGTCACCGTTCAAAGCATTTCGAACCCATATTAACCGGAGCAGAAACTAATCTCCGCGCCCTTTTAAATGTTCCTGAAAACTACAAGATCCTTTTTCTGCAGGGCGGCGCGAGTCTTCAGTTTTCGATGATCCCGCTGAATTTTCTGGCAAAAAACGAAACTGCCGATTACATAATCACGGGCGCGTGGGGCAAAAAGGCGATCGTCGAAGCAAAAAAATGCGGAAATGCGAAAACCATCTTCTCGACCGAGAATGAAGGCTTTCGCAGCGTTCCGTCGCAGGAAGAACTCGATTTTTCAAAAGACGCAAAATACGTTCATTACACTTCAAACGAAACGATCGAAGGCGTCGAGTTCAAATACGAACTCGAAGCCGGCGGCATTCCGGTCGTCTGCGACGCGTCTTCAAACATTCTTTCAAAGCCTTTCGACATTGAGAAATACGCGCTGATCTACGCCGGAGCGCAGAAAAATATCGGTCCTTCGGGAGTTTGCGTCGTCATCATCCGCGACGATCTTTTGGAAAAAGTTCCCGAAGAACAGCATTCGATGCTCGATTACCGCGCAATTGCCAAAAACGATTCGATGCTGAACACGCCGAACACCTGGGGAATTTACTTGATAAAACTTACGACCGAGTGGCTGATAGAAAAAGGCGGCGTCGCCGCGATGGAAAAGATCAATCGGGAAAAGGCGCAGATCCTGTACGACGCTATCGACGCCAGCGACGGATTTTATCGCGGGCACGCCGCGAAAGACGCGCGTTCTCTGATGAATGTCACTTTTAACCTGCCGTCGAAAGACCTGGAAAAACAGTTCGCCGCAAAAGCCGCCGAAAACAGGCTCGACGGCTTAAAAGGTCACCGCTCGCTCGGCGGCATCCGCGCGTCGATCTACAACGCCTTCCCAAAAAAAGGCGTCGCCGCACTCGTTGAATTTATGAAAGATTTTTCGCAGAGGAATGGTTAACGGTCAGCTGAGGCGCGGAACGATCGTAGCGAATGACGTCACCCAGCGACTTGTTTGCTATAGAGAATCATAGCGCCAACTTTTAGTGTCTAATCTGTACTTGCTAGCCAGATCATTCAACTGCTTTATGTCGTGATACAGGTCGTACTTTAGAAGAGCAGCCACTAGCGCACCGAGAGAATCACGCCCTAATCGATGCTTTACTTTCATTTCTTCCAAGTTTAGTTCCTTCATTTCCTCAGCATAAATAACGCCTTCTTCTTCGATCATCTTTCTTACTCGACTAGGAAGAGTTCCGTAGTTTAGCACCTTAATCAGAGGAACATTTTTCTTAGCTCCAATCATTGATCGATTCGATAGGACTTCTTGAACTGGATTATTAGTTTGATCCAAACTTTTAAGCATTTCCTTGATTGCAGCATCCAATTTACTCAGAAATTCCTTACTTCCCGAAATTGTCTGCTCGTAAAATATGATTCTGTAGTTGGCAATATCAAATGGCACATCACTCTTGTGTTGAGAAGTCATTAAAGTTTTGTTGCCAGATGAATGCGCGATTCCCAGCTCATAGAAAACATTAGGGTTTTTATGTGTCAGGTCAGCTATAATTATATCTGCTTCAATAATTCCAACCACAATGTCTTTTGTAATTGAGCCCGGAGTTGATATTTCATCCACTCTCCAACACTCCAAATCGTTTAGGTGACAGACACTTTTATAAATCTGTTGATAGACTTCCCTCATTTCTTCCTTGAAAGGCATGAGGACAAAGCACTTTCGTTTTTTCTTCATAAGCTCTTAGCTAACGATTGAGATGACGTGGGGCGAAACTGCTACCGAGCAACTCCGAGTTAAAAAGACCTGTTTGATAAGAAGGTCGCGGTTTCGCTCTCGTGTCCATCTAATCGTTCGATGCCACCGTTATTCATATACATACGCCCAATCCTCAATACGCTCAAGAACACCGCCGTAACCGACTTGTGGATAGTTTTGCTTAGGAAAGTACAAAAAAGAGTCCCAGTTTAACGCGCCGGTTGATGTCGAAACTCTTAAGACCCAAGGATTGCCTTCATAAGTCTTTGCGTCCTTAACCGTAATATATTCGTAATTCGGATACGCGCCGATTCCAGTGTTAGGAACGGCAGACAAAAACTCCGGAACAAGTTGTTCGAGTTTTTCAGGCAGTTTTTCGTATTTTGTTTCAAATTGTTCAATTGCTGAAATCAGCGGGCGACTTCTGTGCGCTAAACTGACAAAACCACTGCGACGAACTTCATTCGCGAGCTTAATTCCTGCAATGCCGACAACCAAGTAAATGACACAGCCAATAAACACCGCTAGCGCGCTGACACGAAAGCGTCGCGAGAAAAGAAAAACTAGAGAGATCGGAGCAATCAAAAACGCCGCCAACAACGGCAATACCGCAAATGTGGAGATAAAAAGGAAAAAATCTGTTCCGATTGGCGCAACTGAAAGGTAATACGACAAAACAACAAAGCCATTGATGAGAAGCGCCGCGCCTAAAACAGTTATCAAGTTTTTATGTATCGTGCGCGAGAACATATTTTTTGATCTTAACCCCGGGGCATCAAAAGGCTGAGATGAGATGGATCGAAAGCTATTTCGCGCTAATTCGAACTCACCCAAACCTCTGATAAAAAAGTGGCTATTTCATCCTCAGGTCGATTGATTTATTCGGTGCGGCGCTTATGGTAAAGCCAGAAGCGATAGCGACTCATCTTCGTAAAATAGTCTGATAACTTCGTAATCTCGTCGCAATAGTTGCTCAACTTGTCTAGTGGAACAGTTGCCAAGCCACAACCAAATAACCTTCGGCGGTTGTCCGAAAACAAGACTTAGATCGTGCATATCAGCGTCTTTGGACACAATCATAAAGTCGCCCGCTTTTGCAAAAACCCAAACCGTCGGGTATCGGTCGCTTTCATGCCGACATCCCGCACGTGAACCGAGCCCGGAAAAAGATCAACGATCCGGCGCGGCAGAACGGGCGATAAATTTTCGTCAAACAACAATTTCACGCGGGCATTGGAGAAGTCATAAACCGACGCTCACGGTCGGCGGCATAAGCGATACAGGCTTTCAAGTCCTCGCGCGTCAAATCAGGAAAATCTTCAAGAATTTCTTCCACGCTCATTTCTGAAGCCAGATATTCAAGAACTTCATAAACCGTAATGCGAAGCCCCCGCACGCAAGGTTTTCCGCCGCGTTTATTCGGTTCAACTGTGATGAAATCTCGATAATCCATAAATGAAAGTATCATCGACAACAAATCGACAACAAATTCGAAAGCAAGGAAAAAAATTTTGCTGAACTTTTACGCCGATTTAAATAAAATTGGCAAGCTTGCTGCGATTAAGACGTCGTGGAGCGAAAACGATAACGCACTATTTCGAGTTCACCACAAATCGTTGATCAAGCGAGTTGCACCTTCGCCGTAACGCGTCAGGACTTATCCGGATTTCTAATTTACGATCGATGCCGTTACCTATGTGTCAACGCACTATTCAAACACGAAAATGCATTTGCTGTAGCAAGATCTTGCGCTACTCAATATGTTTCGATCAAAATAGGAAAATCAACGGGTTCGTTGTTGTTAATACTTTTCGCATTTCCGCAATCATCAAAACAGTCAGATATCGCTGTAAAACAAACGTTTATCCGGAATTTATATTTTATCTCGTCTAAATCCGGCTCGGAGCATTTGCTGCTATCCAAACTGAAGGTAAATGTCAGACGCGCTTTGCGGATTTCATTAACTTCAACTGTTTCATTAAATTTCCATTTCGACGCCGCGACCAAGACAGCTTCTTTCAGCATCTCGTGTCCGCTAACAAAAGTCGCTTCCATAACCGCACCCGCCGCATCGATCTTAACGTCGACCTCGACATTACCTTCTACCCCTGCAGCAACAGCCTTCGCCGGATAAACCGGCGGCGGTGCCGAGATCACTAAGGGCAATGCCCTATCTACGGCATTTTTACAAAGATCCTGCGCAGAAACCGTGTTTCCGGCAACGATCGCAAACGCAAATACCAACAGCGCTACTAATGTTTTAATTTTTAATATGTCGGCGGTAGGGAACGAAAGATTTCTCATAAACAAACACCCCAGCTCAATCCGGCGGCTAATCAAATTGTTCGAACATTTCTCGAGGAGTTAAGTTGATTCCTCAAAATCCAAAAAGTATTTGCCGAATGATATTTCGGAAATAGATTAATAAAAAAGATTCAGACCTGACAAGGATTTTTAATCCAATTGTGCAAAAACTTCCAAAAGCACATCCACTTCAGCATTTGAGACGGTCCGAAGATCGATCAAAACTTTATCTTCCTCGATCCGCGTGATCACGGGCGGGTCGGAGAGGCGCAGCTTTTCTTCGAGTTCGTTTACAGAAAGTTTTTCGTGTGTGAGCGCAAGTACTTTTGAAGCCGGTTGAGCCATCGGGGCGCTGCCGCCGCCGATCACCGATCGTCCTTCGATAACAGCGGCGCTCAGAGATGAAATTTCGTTTAATTTTGCCGCAAGACCGGTAACTCGTTTTTCGAGCTCCGATTCCGAGGTTGAGATCATCCGCAAAACCGGGATTTCGTCAAAATGCTTGCCGCGTTTGAAGGATTCCAGCGTAGCTTCTAAAACCGCGTAGATTATTTTGCTAGCACGCAAAGCGCGATAAAACGGGTGTTTTCGCAAAATCTCGATCGCATCTTTTTTTCCGACGATCAAGCCCGCTTGTGCCGAACCGAGAAGTTTGTCGCCGCTGAACGTTACTACGTCGGCACCGTCGGCGATCGATCGTTTTATCAGAGGTTCGTCGGTCAAACCAAATTCGGAAAGATCGACGAGCGCGCCCGACCCGGCGTCTTCGTAAAGCCGAATTCCGTTTTCATGCGCCAGGTCAGCCATTTCTTTGACCGTTGGAACGGACGTAAACCCAACTATTCGATAATTTGAAGGATGAACTTTGACGAGCAGCGCCGTATTGAAGGTTATTTCGTGTTCGTAATCGGCGAGCTTCGTCCGGTTCGTCGTGCCGACCTCTTTCATGATCGCGCCGGACTGCGCCATGACGTCAGGAACGCGAAAATCGCCGCCGATCTCGACCAGCTCGCCGCGCGAAACGACCGCTTCGCCGCCTTTTGCCAGCGCTGTTAAAACAAGTATTGCCGCCGCCGCGCAGTTATTTACGATCAAAGCGTCTTCCGCGCCGGTCAGTTCCGCAAGCAGATTTTCCGCCCGCCGACCGCGCCGACCTCGTTTTCCGGTTTCGAGATCAAATTCGAGATTGCAGTAACCCGAAGCGTTTTCGACCAAGGCATTTACGGCATTCTCCGAAAGCGGCGCGCGACCGAGATTTGTATGAATAATGACGCCCGTTGCATTGATCGCCCGCCGCAGACCCGAACGGCGCTCCGAACCCGCAACTCGCTCGAATTTTTCGATCGCCAATGCGAGAAGACCGCCGCGCGAATCCGCCGCGGCGCCCGATAAGATCTCCGATCTAAGCTCATCCAGCGCGATTCGCGCAAATTTTACAGCCGTTTCTTCGCCCAGCTCAAGCGCGGTTTTCTGCGCTGAACCCGATTCCAAGATCTGATTTATCGCCGGCAGCTGCCTTAGCTGTTCATTTGTTTTTTCGTCTGAAACGGTTGGCATATCTGGATTTAGCTTAAATAAAATATTTCAGGAATGTTAGTGCGATTAAAACTGTTTAAACCAATGAGGCGTTCGCCTCTTATCTTCTCAAAAGGATCAATCTGCAAATGGCACTCATCGGAAATACTTTTTACAGAAACCAGCGCACTAAACAGGAAGACGCTCTAGATATCGACCAGCAGATCTCAAGGCTCGAAGACGGCATCCGGCGTTTAAAGATCGAGTTTGACATCTATTTTAACGGAGCGTCAAAACGTCCGCCGCTCGAGGCACGTGCCCGGCTCGAATCAAATCTGAAACGTATCGCTGATGACCGGACGCTTTCTTACGCACAGCGCTATCATTTTAACTCTGTTGTTTCACGGTTTAATTCCTACCGCGAACTGTGGCGACGAATTTTAAAACAAAAAGGCGACGAACTGATCTGATCAGCGTCTACGTTTTCTCAAAACATCGATCACATCCGAAAGCGGAATGTCTTTGGCGGCAAGCAAAACCAGGAAATGGTAAAGCAGGTCCGAAGCTTCCGCTTTTAGCAATTCATCGTTGTTGTCGATCGCTTCGATAATAAATTCCACCGCTTCTTCGCCGACCTTCTGCGAAATTTTGTTGACTCCGCGCGCAAATAGCGCCGACGTGTGCGAACTTTTCTTCGGATTTTTCTTTCGCGAATAAATTATCTGTTCAAGCTCAAAAAGAAAATCGTCGGGAATATTTTTTTCGACAAAACACGTGTCGTGTCCTTCGTGACAAACTTTTCCCTTCGGTTTCGCTTTGATCAGGATCGTGTCGGCATCGCAATCAATAAAAATTTCCTTCACGATCAGAGAGTTTCCGCTTATTTCGCCTTTTTCCCAAAGCCGCTTTTTCGAACGGCTGTAAAACGTAACATTGCCCGATTTTTTCGTTTTTTTGAACGATTCCTTGTTCATATAACCGAGCATCAAAACTTTGTTCGTTTGCGAATCTTGAATGATCGCGGGAAGCAATCCGTCCGGAGATTTTTTAAAATCTGGTTTCATAAAATGTGATCTTCCCTCTTGTTCAATGGCTGATTTAGAGAATCGATAGAATTAAATTTGATATTAGAATTCTAACCAAAACTATTAAATCTCTGATTTTAGATATTTTACTTTCTTCAATAATAATTCGGAATTCTTAATTAATAATGAGTTTGATTTCGAAATTATCGGTTGATATTCGTTATTCCTTAATCAACTGTTCTGCTCAAACGAATTAGATTCTCACCGCAATATCTCTTTTTTTCAAGTAACGTTTGAGCCGCGGAATCTCGATCTCGCGAAAATGAAAAATACTTGCGGCGAGTCCCGCGTCGGCTTTCCCTTTTGTAAATACCTCGACAAAATCCTCTTCAGTTCCCGCGCCGCCCGAAGCAATGACGGGAACATTTACAGCTTCGGAAACCTTTCTTGTTAGTTCAATTTCAAAACCGTTCTTTGTTCCGTCAGCGTTCATCGAAGTCAAGAGAATTTCACCCGCGCCTAAGTTTACGCCGCGTTTTGCACATTCAATTGCTTTAAGTTCCGTTTCAATCCGTCCGCCGTTTAAGAACACTTTCCAGACATTTTCGACCAATTTCGCATCAATCGCTAAAACAACGCATTGCGAACCGAAATTCTTCGCCGCGTCCGACAAAATGTTTGGATTTTTAACCGCCGAAGTATTGATCGAAACCTTGTCCGCGCCCGAATTCAATAAAATATCAATGTCTTCAACCGTATTAATTCCGCCGCCGACCGTGAACGGAATATTGATCTTCGCCGCGACTTTTTTAACCAATTCTGCAAGAGTTCGACGCTTTTCATTCGTCGCTGTAATATCGAGAAAAACCAGTTCGTCCGCACCCTGTTCTGAATAAATTTCGGCAAGTTCGACCGCATCGCCTGCATCGCGCAGGTTCACGAATTTCGTTCCCTTTACCGTGCGCCCGTCTTTTACGTCGAGACATGGAATTATTCTTTTAGCTAACATTTTCTTTAATGGTGAATTGTGAACGGTAAATGCTTAATGGTAAAAATTCTTACATGCATAATTCACCACTCATCATTCACAATTCTTCTAATTTTATTCGCCCTTCATAGATCGCTTTGCCGACGATCACGCCCGCGCAGCCGATCTTTTCGAGTTCGACGATATCGTCAATTGAACTCACGCCGCCCGATGCGATCAAATGCAGACGCGGAAGATGTTCTAAAATATCCGAATAAAGTTCGTTTGCCGAACCCTGCAACAGACCGTCTTTGCTGATGTCCGTACAGAAAACTTGAGTTACGCCTTTTGCATAATATTCCTTTAAGAACGGCAAAATTTCCAGATCAGTTTCGGTCTGCCAACCATTTATCGCCAGTTTTCCGTTTTTCACGTCCGCGCCGAGCAGAATTTTTTCGCTCCCGAATTTATGGATCCATTCAAAAAACTTTTCCGCATTTTTCACCGCGACGCTTCCGATACTCGCCATCTTTGCACCCGCATCAAAAACCGACTTTATATCTTCATCAGTCTTGATTCCGCCGCCGAAATCAATCGTCAGATCGGTGTTTTCCGCAATCGTTTCCAAAACTTTCAAGTTCGTAACTTTCCCGATCTTCGCGCCGTCAAGGTCAACAATATGAAGCCTCTGCAAACCGATCGCTTCAAACTCCTTTGCCATCTCAAGCGGATTTTCGCTGTAAATTTTCTTCTGGGCGAAATCGCCCTGCGACAAACGCACGCATTTGCCGTCGATCACATCAATTGCCGGAATTATTTCGATCATATTCATCTAACCACATCATATTCTTCTAACCACATAGACACATAGGAACTTTAGATTTTGTTAATTAAAATCTATGTTTTCTATGTTTCTATGTGTTTAATCCCCTTAAAAAATTCTCCAAAATTCGTTCACCGACCGCGCTCGATTTTTCAGCGTGAAACTGCACGGCGTAAAAGTTTTTGTGATTTACGGCGGCAGAAAATTTTATGCCGTAATCGCAAGCCGCAATCGTTTCCGCGCCGGATTCGACGTAAAAACTATGCACGAAATATACGAACGAATTTTCTTCGACACCTTCAAATAAATTCGTTTTCAAATCAAAAATATTGTTCCAACCCATTTGCGGAATTTTCAAATCTTTTGATTCAAATCTTCGAACTTTATACGGCAAAATCCCCAGACATTTCGTGTCATTTTCCTCAGAAAACTCGCATAAAAGCTGCATTCCGAGACATATTCCCAAAACCGGCTGAGTCAGATTTTTTATTGTTTCATCTAAATTTCGCTCACGTAAGAACTGCATCGCTGTTGATGCTTCACCAACGCCCGGAAAAACAACTTTATCAGCGGAACCCAAAACTTCCGCATCGTCCGTCAAGATCGGCTCGATACTCAAACGGTTCAAGGCGTTTTTGACCGATTCGACGTTTCCCGCATTGTAATTTACGATGGCAATTTTCATTATACTGTCAGAACCATCTGCGGTAGCGGAAGGTTTAAGTTTATTGTATAAAATGACAATAAATGTTCGAGTCTGCCAAGTTCAACCGCCCGCTACCGCAGGCGGTTCCGACTATAACTTTCCCTTTGTCGAAGGCAGCGCGTCGCTTGAAATATCGCGCTTCACAGCCATTTTTATTGCCTTTGCAAATGCTTTAAAAATTGCTTCGATCTTATGATGTTCAATATCGCCTTCCGCCTTTATGTTCAGATTGCATTCGGCTTTGTCCGAAAATGATTTAAAGAAGTGAAAGAACATCTCCGTCGGCATTTTGCCGATCATTTCGCGTTTAAATTCAGCATCCCATTCGCACCAATTCCGCCCGCCAAAATCAACCGCAACTTGTGCCAGACAATCATCCATCGGCAAACAAAAACCATATCTTTCCATTCCGCGCTTGTCTTTTAACGCCACATTAAACGCTTCGCCCAAAGTAATCGCCACATCCTCGATCGTGTGATGCTCATCAATGTGCAAATCGCCTTTTGCTTCGATTTTTAAGTCAATTGAGCCGTGCCGCGAAAGCTGTTCGAGCATGTGATCGAAAAACGAAATGCCCGTCGAAATTTCGGATTTTCCGGTTCCGTCTAAGTTTAATTCAATCGAAATTTCCGTTTCTTTCGTCTTTCGTTCGTGCAAAACCCTGCGCGGCGGCAATTTTAGAAACTCATAGATCTCTTGCCAATTTTCTGCGACGAAAATACTGCCATCTTCAATAGCAAAATTTGGATTTTTTATAAAAATTCCTCTCGCCCCCAAGTTATCCGCGAGTTTCATATCGCTTGCCCGGTCGCCGATGACGAAGGAGTTTTCGAGATCGTATTCATCGGAAAAATATTTCGTCAAAAGTCCCGTGTTCGGCTTTCGCGTCGGCAAATTTTCGCGCTCAAAGCTCTTATCTATCAAGACTTCCGAGAAAATAATTCCTTCGTTTTCGAGTGCGTTCATAATAAAATTTTGCACGGGATAAAATGTTTCTTCGGGAAAACTTTCCGTTCCCAACCCGTCCTGATTCGTTACCATCACGAGTTCATAATCGAGTTCACGCGCAATCTTTCCTAAAAAAGTAAAAACCTGCGGCAGGAATTCGAGCTTTTCAAACGAATCGATCTGAAAATCTTCCGGCTCAAAAATGAGCGTCCCGTCGCGGTCTATAAATAGAACTTTTTTCATAAAAGGTGTCAGAACCGTCTGCGGTAGCGGACGGTTTAAGATTTAATCTCGAATGTTTCAAATAAAAATTCATTACTGCCAACTTCAACCGTCCGCTACCGCAGACGGTTCTGACCCAATGATTCGATCAACTTATCGTTTTCGTCGGGCGTTCCAACCGTGATCCGCAGGCAGCCTTCGCAGAGTTCGACATTGTTTCTGTTTCGGACCACGATCTTTTCACCGAGCAAAAATTTGTAAATTTTTTCCGCATCAATTGTTTTTACCAAAACGAAATTCGCGTCGGTCGGATAAATCTTTGTCACGATCTCTAACCGCGACAAATTTTCGATCAGCTTTTCACGCGCTTTTTTAATATCTGCGATCGTCTGTTCCATTTCGCTGCGGTTTTCTAATGCATCTAAAATCGCTTCCTGCGCGATCTCGGAAATGTTATACGGCGGTTTTACTTTATTAAAAAGCTCAATTATTTCTTCGCTTGCAAACGCCAGACCGAAACGCAAACCCGCCAGACCCCACGCTTTTGAAAATGTCTGCAAAACAACTAAATTCGGCAAATTATTAATCTCGGTGATGAAAGATTCTTCATCGGAAAAGTGAATATATGCTTCGTCAACAACGACGATGCCGTTGAAATTTCGCGCTAAGTTTGAAATTTCAAACTTAGCGAATCCATTCCCCGTCGGATTGTTCGGCGAACAGATAAAAAGCATTTTCGTGTTTTCATCAATTTCACTTTCGATTTTCTCGAAATCAAGTTGAAAATCTTTCGTCAAATTCGCCCGTTTTATTTCGACATCGTTGATGTCCGCCGAAACTTCATACATTCCATACGTCGGCGGACAAATTAGGATATTGTCTTTTCGCGGTTCGCAGAAAATTCTGATTAGCAGATCGATCGCTTCGTCCGAACCGTTTCCAATAAAAATCTCGTTCGGCTCAACGGAATTTATTTCCGCGATCTTTTGCTTGATCTTCCATTGCAAAGGATCAGGATAGCGGTTGTAATTTCGCTCCAAAGGCGATCCGAAACTGTTTTCATTCGCATCGAGAAAGATCCGCGCTTCGCCCGTAAACTCTTTTCGCGCAGAAGAATACGGTTTTAATCGCCTGATATTTTCGCGAACTAATTTTTCGAGATTGAACATAAAGACCTTCAAAACTTTCCGATATTCAAGAAAACAATTAACAATTATTAATTAATAATTTTTGGTGATGTGTCAGATTTTATGACGCTTGATTTTAAAAGTTTTTTACTTTTCGAAATAGTTAATAACCGATAGCTGATAATTACTTGGTTTCAGCTATCAGTTATAAGTTATCAACTATCAGCTATTCCGAAGAAAATCATTCCATCATAAATTGTGCGACACTACCTAATTTTTAATTATTTTCTGATGTCGAACATTTCGGGTTAATCGCAATTATTATTTCCCAACAGCTGCTCAAGTCGCACGGAGATTGCGTTTTTGTGCGCGTGCAAACCTTCAGCTTCCGCCATACATTCGATCGTTCTGCCGAGATTTTTAATGCCGTCTTCGGTGAGCTTTTGAAAAGTGATCTTTTTGACAAAAGAATCGAGCGACACACCGCTGAAATTTTTCGCGTAACCATTTGTCGGCAAAGTGTGATTTGTTCCCGAAGCATAGTCGCCCGCCGATTCGCACGAATAATTTCCGATGAAAACCGAACCTGCATTGATAACTTTTTCGGCGATCTCTTCCGCGTTTTCGACCGCCAAAATGAGATGTTCGGCGGCGTATTCGTTTAAAAGTTCGAGTGCAGTTTCCGTGTCTTCTACAAGAATCGCTTTTGAATTTTCTATTGCTTTTGCGGCGATTTCTTTGCGCGGCAGAATTTCGAGTTGTTTTTCGAGTTCATTCAAACTTTTTTCGATCACGCTTTCGCTTGTTGAAACCAGAATTACTTGGCTGTCAACGCCGTGTTCGGCTTGCGACAAAAGATCGGCGGCGACAAACGACGGAATGCTTGATTCATCGGCAAAAACCGCGACTTCCGAAGGTCCGGCGGGCATATCAATCGCCACGCCGAATTTTACTATCTGCTGTTTGGCTTCGGTTACGAATTGATTTCCGGGACCGAAGACTTTATAAACTTTCGGAACGGTTTCAGTTCCAAACCCAAGCGCGCCGACGGCTTGCGCTCCGCCGATCTTGAATATTTTTGTAATGCCGCAAAGATTTGCCGTGTAAAGAATTACGTCGTTGATCTTGCCGTCGCGGGTGGGCGGCGAACACAAAATTATTTCGCTACATCCCGCGAGTCTTGCCGGAACGCCGAGCATCAAAACGCTTGAAAATAGCGGCGCGGTTCCGCCCGGCGCGTAGAGTCCGACTTTTTCGATCGGCACGGATTTTCGCCAGCAAAAAACTCCTGCGGTCGTTTCGATCTTCTCAGGCTTTTCAACCTGCGCGGCGTGAAATTTTTCGATGTTCGATTTCGCGTGTTTTATTGCGTCTTTTAATTCGGTTGAAACTCTTTTTTGCGCCTCGGCGATCTCTTCGGCAGAAACCGCAAACTCGTCCAGATCGACATTATCGAACTGACGCGAGCAGTGTTTTAGAGCCTCGTCGCCGTGCTCCCTTACGTCCCGCAAAATGTTTTCAACCGTGCGCTCCAGAAATTTAGTATCAATCGCGGGACGCTCCAAAAGTTTTTGCCAATCTTCTTTTTTCGGATATTTTATAACTTTCATAAATTATTTATTGTCCACAGATAAACACAGATGAACTCAGATATTTTCTAAATAATGTTTATCTTTTTTCATAAAATCCGTGTCCATCTGTGTTTATCTGTGGATAAAAATTTATTGAATCATCTGATCTATCGAAAGCACGAGAATTCCTTCCGCGCCTTTATTTTTCAAGGTTTCGACAACTTCCCAGAAATCATTTTCCTTGATGACCGAATGAACGGAACTCCAATTCTTTTCCGCAAGCGGAAGAACGGTCGGGCTTTTCATTCCCGGCAAAAGCTCGATTATTTCTTCCAATTTTTCATTCGGCGCATTTAATAAAATGTATTTGTTTTGTTTTGCGGAGTTTACAGCATTGATGCGGAAAAGCAGTTTATCTAAGGTTTTCTGCAAATCCGCTTCCAAATCGGGGCGCGAGATCAAAACTGCCTGCGAATTCAAAACCGTTTCGACTTCACGTAAACCATTTGTAAAAAGTGTGCTTCCCGAACTGACAAGATCGCAAACTGCGTCTGCCAAACCGATTGACGGCGCGATCTCGACCGAGCCGCTGATCGTGTGAATTTCTGCGTTAATGTTATTTTCTTTGAAAAATTCGCCCAAAATTTTCGGATAAGTTGTTGCAATGCGTTTGCCGTTTAATTCCTGTAATTTTTCATATTCAAACGATTTGGGTACGGCGAGCGACAGACGGCATTTACCAAAACCGAGTTTTTCGATCGCTGCCGCGTCGCGACCATTTTCGCGTAAGACATTTTCGCCGACGATACCGATATCGGCGACTTTGTCCTCAACATATTGCGGAATATCATCGTCGCGTAAGAAGAATATCTCGAGCGGAAAATTGTTCGCTTCCGAACGCAGTTTGCCAAGTCCGTTCGAAAAACCTATTCCGCATTTCTTCAAAAGCGCGAGCGAATCTTCGCTCAATCTGCCGGATTTTTGTAAAGCGATCTTTAATTTTCGTTCAGTCATTTTAAAACACAAAAAGAGCGGGACTTTTTTCAAAGTTCACGCTTCAAAACTAATTATTACTAGGTTTTTACAGTAAGAATCGTCGGCGCAAATCTAGCGTCGATGATGATGGAGACGATGAATTGATGTAAATCTTTTCGTCATTGCGTATTAACAATTCAACATATCGGCGAAAGTTTTGCAAGCGCAGTGCTCATTAACTTATACTAACGGCAAATTATGGCAGACAATGAAGATGAGAAAAAAGTCAGCGATTACGGAATGCGCGCTCAGCGCTGTTTCGGGTGTTTGATAGCGTTTCACCTAAAGGATATGTACCTCGGCGAAGACGTCAGTTACTACTGCGAAAATTGTAAAGACGAATCGATGTTTCATTTCAATGAATTTTCGAAACTGCTCGACCGGTCGAAGCTCCGCGAACTTTAAGGCGTACCGCCGTCCGAATGCCTGAACTTCGTTCAATTGATGAAGAAAGTCACTCTTAAAATCGAAACGCGCGATCAAAGTCAAACTATTGAGCTTGACGACGAAATTTCTATCGGGCGAACCGCATCGGCGTCGCTAGTTCTGGACGATGTCGGGCTTTCTCGTGTAAATACGACGTTTTTCCGCGACGGCGAATCGGTTTTGGTCGTCGATGAAGGATCGCTGAACGGAACTTTCCTAAACGGAGAAAAACTAGGCTCGAAACCGGTGAAGGTTTTTGACGGAGACCGGCTTAAGCTCGGCACGGAAACGACTATTCAAGTTGAATTTGAGCAAACTAAAGCTAAATCGCCAGCGGCAATTGAAACACCGGTTTCCGCGCCCGTCGTATCGGCACCGGCGGCGGCAGCGCCTGCACGAACGGTTTCTAAACCGCCGCTGCTGATAATCGGCGCGGTAATTTCGTCGTTTCTGATCGTATTCCTCGCATTGATCACGATCGTCATCGTCCGCGCATATAAAAATCCGGAAAATCCCGCGACCGGGAAAAATATTCCGGTAAATTCCGGCTCCGATATCCCGATCCGCGTGATCGATCCGCTCGGCGGCGGCGATTCAGGCGATATTGCCGACATCATGTCGTATTGGGACGTTCAGGAAGAAGAGCTAAATACTGCTGACGTCGCTGCGGTAACCGCCGAACCGTCGTCGATCTCAAAGATAAATCTCAACGTTTCGCTAGAATTTTTCACTAAGCAGATGGAGCGTTCAAAAGCGTCAAGGGGCAGTTCGCCGACCGGGAACGATCCGCCCGGAACGATCGTTCCGCCGGAGCTTCGCCAGGGTTTTGCCGCGCAGACTGCAAAAATTCGCGAGCTGCAGGCAAACGGTTACAAGATTCCGCTGGATTTCGCAGACCTTGCCGAAAAACGCATCGCCGGTAAACTCGTCGAGCTGCCGATGGCGACCGAAGATTTTGTCCTCGATGTCGGCGGAAGTTCTACGGGCGATGAATTTACAAATTTTAGTTTCGATACGAACCCGCGCAGTCAGAAGATCGCGCCGGGATCGATCGATTTTAATATCCTAAATCAGCTTGCCAGCAATTTTGACGGACAGCGTTACAGTCTTGACGATGCGAACAACCGGCGTCAGATGAAGATTCGTCTTCTTAGAATGTTTCACCCGTCAGCGATGCCGATCCTGACGAAACTCGCGAAAGATTACCGCGAAAAGTTCGGTTACCCGCTGCGCGTCACCTCGCTTTCGCGTTCGATGGAATATCAAATTTCGCTTAACAAAGGCAATCCGAATTCTTATGTCGTTAAGGGCGCCGGCTCGCTTCCGCCGCACACATCGGGCTGCACATTTGATCTTTCGCGAAAATTTATGACCGCGGAAGAGCAAAATTACCTAATGTTTCAACTTGCCGCAATGGAAAAAGAAGGCATTGTCGATGCGCTTCGCGAAGGCAATGTCAACGCCTGTTTTCACGTGTTCATTCTTCGCGGATGCGAAGCGTGAGACCCGATCTCGTCTCAAAACACACTGTCCATCTCGCCCGCTGCCGATCCGGTTTGTTAAACTTGGAAAATGGCGACCAGCGAAAACGACTCTTCAAAACTTAAAAAAGAAACTCTCACCGGTTTAGCGAGAAAGCTTACGAAATTGCCGGCTGATCAGCGCCGCGCCGCTCTGGAGATCAGCGCCGCGCTTGCCGGCGTAAGCCTGCGCGTCAGCCGCGAGTTTGTCGAAGCCGTTCCGCAAGCAGCCAAGATCTTGTCCGCCGACGATCTGCGCAATTGGGGCGAACTCGGGCGCCGGATCGCGATGGCGAATGCCGATCTCGGCGCCGATTTTTTTCTGAAAGGAACTGCGCAGTTTAAGCGGATTGCAAAAGCAGCGCGACCGCTCGTTTTTCAAATTTGCACGCGCCAGCTGATTCTTTCGAGTTCTATCGCGCTTGAAACTTATGACTCGATCCCAAAACTCGCTGCCGATATTAATGACAAGAAGCTTTTCACCGCAATTCTGAAACTTGCCGCCGAAATAGCAAATCGTTCGGCAAAACACAGTGCCGATTTTCTTAAGCTTTCACCCTCGGTTGCCGAATCGTTAAAACGATTCGACGATGAGGAAGCTGCCGAAAAGATACTCGCGCTTGCGGCGAATTTTGCCAATCGAACCGGCGGAATGACGGCAGATCTTTGGCTTTATCTTCCCGAAGTGCTGGAAGGACTTTCCGCCGGCAATGTGGTTCGGCTTGCGGAAAAAGCCTCCGCATTTCTGGAGTTTGGCGGAAGCGTTACATTAAATTTTGTCCGCGCCGCGGGCGACGTTCTGCGCTGCTGCGAAGATGTTTTTGACGATTGGTGCGATTGCCTGATAAAAGTTTCCGGATCGGGAAACGCGATACTTATTTCTTTTTTACGTGCGTCGCCGCAGTTTTTTTCCGGAATTTTGACACTCAAAAAACGGTCGGAAACCGTTGAGATCGCGCGAAAGGTTTTGAGATTGATCGCTGAAATTGCCGAAACCGATGCGGAATCGGCACTCGCCGCTTTTCGTTCAAGTTTAACCGCACTTAAAAAAGTTTCGTTGACCCAGTTTGCCGATTGGGTTGAAACGGGACTTAGCGAAAATGCCGGCGAGAGCGCAAAAGCGCGTCGGTCGTTCTTTGCGCTTGAAACGCGCAACAGCAACACACTGCTTCAGGATGCGCAGGTCGGACTTTCGCTGGAAAGCGTGCAGACGGTTTTGCGTATCTACATCGAAGCGTTGACCGGAAAGGAAGTCGAGATCCAGCCGCTTTCGGCAATGCCGCAGGAATCGCGAATCGGCGACGGCAAAACGATCTATCTGCCGGCGCTGATCTCCGAATTTGAAACCGACGAAATGGACTTTCGGCTTTACAAAGTTCTTGCGGCGCACGGCGCGGGACAGATAGAATTTGGAACGTATCTTCGCGACACAAAGGGATTAAAAGCCGCATACGCTTCACTTTCGACACTTTACGAAGCGACCGCCGATCAGACCGATGCATTTTCGCTCGCAGGATATATTGAAGATGTTCAGAAAGGCGAAAAAGCACTTTCGCCCGAAGACGAGGCTAAGCTCAAAAAGAACAGAAAGCTTCCGAAAAATTCAGATTATCGCGAGGTTTTGAAAACTTTTCCGGAACCGCGTCTGGCAAAAAAGATCTTCGGAACGATGGAAAATGCGCGCATCGATAACCGGCTCCGTTACGAGTATCGCGGTCTGCGAAAAGATCTCAATTTAATGCAGAAAGTTCTAAGGGAAAGTCGTCCTTATATTTTCGATCTCCCGATGAATCAGGTGCCTTTCGAACTTTTGTTTCAGATCACGCTCTGCGGCGGCGCAACCGACGACGCGCGGAAATATTACGGTCAGATCGTGTCTGAGATTGAAACAATTGTCGCTTCATATTTGCAAATTGATAGTCAGAAGTCAGAATTTGAAGACGATGAACATCAAACGACACACAAAACCAATCCAAAATCCAAAATCCAAAATCCAAAATTCCCCAGTGTTGCCGACGCCTTGGTCGCAACCAGCCGCGTTTATTCGCTATTCCAATCGATCGCTCAGGAGGAAACACAAACCGAAGACGCGGACGATTCAAATGAAGAAGCAGAATCGACCATCGAAGACAAACATGCAGGCGAAGCGGTTTTGGAAAGTCAGGTCAAACGCGAGCAGGAACCGAAGGAAACTCAGGACGTCAGCGAACTTTTTAACGCCTGGAATTCAATGGACGACGAAGGCGAGCCCGACGATCTGCAGGGTTCGGACGCGTGGGCGAACAACGAAATGCCGGAACAGCCGCTAGAACTCGGCGATGTTGCGTTTGCTTACGACGAATGGGACAAGGATTTGTCGGATTTTCGCACAAATTGGTGCCGCGTTATTGAAAAAAAGGTTCGCAAAGGCGACAGAAATTTCGTCGAACTTGCGCGTTCGCGCTATCGCGGAGTGATCTCTTCGATTCGACATCAATTCCAACTGATGAAACCGGAAAATTTAACGAAAATTAACCGCGAACTGGACGGCGAAGATTACGATTTAAACGCGCTTGTCGATTATGTCATTGACCGCCGCGCCGACGGTCAGCCGTCGGAGAGAGTTTATACGAAACGCCTGAGAAAACAGCGCGATGTCACCGTTTCGATTCTGCTAGATCAATCTTCTTCAACAGCGCGGACGATCACGCGAAATCCTTTGCAGCCTTACACGCATCCGGGCAGAAGAATTATCGAGATCGAAAAAGAAGGTTTGGTTTTGATGAGTGAAGCGCTTGAAGCCGTCGGCGATGTCTATTCGATCAACGGTTTTACATCCGAAGGGAGACGCAACGTAAAATTCTACGTCGTCAAAGATTTCGACGAAAAATATTCCGAAGAGATCGAACGAAGGATCGGCGGCATAACTTTCCAAAACAACACCAGAATGGGCGCGGCGATCCGCCATGCGGCGGCGAAACTCGTCCGTCAGGAATCGCGCACAAAACTTTTGATAATTCTTACCGACGGCAGACCTTACGACCACGATTACGGCGACGCCCGCTACGCCCGTGAAGACGTGCGCGAAGCTTTGACCGAAGCCAAAATGATGGGAATCACGCCTTTCTGCATCACCATTGACCGCGAATCCGAACAGGAATTAAAAGATCTATACGGCGATGTCGGCTACACAATTATTGACGACGTTTTGAGCCTGCCGGAGCGAATGCCGAATATTTATCGCAGGTTGACGAGTTAACGGTGAAGTTTTTCGTATTCTTTCCAGGTGATCATTCTCCATTTTGGATTTTCGCTTGAGCAAGGAGAACAGGTTTCTACCAAGTCTTTTACGAGTTTATATCTTCCCCCAATATAATTGTAATAGCGGTATGTCGTATCCGATGCTGTGTGATGCCCTCTCATTAAGATATTCCGATAACCGTTTATTTTCGCCTTTCGAACCTGACTGCCTAATTCGGTAATATCTGAGAAATCTGTCGAATATAACAACTTTCTATAACTCTTACCTTTTCTTTGATAAATCCAGAACGCGCAGTTTCCAACCGGCGAACAAAGACGCTTACCGCGCACGAGAATTTCCAATTGACCATCGCCATTCAAGTCAACATCTTTTATGTCTACAATGTCTTCACAATTCAGATTATCTATTAAATCCGTTTTCCATTCTTGAAATTCTCGATCTCTGATCAATACATTCCAAATTTTCCGAATTTTTTCATCGCTACAATACGGTTTTTTTTCTCTAATATCATTCGGCGCGGCTTCAGAAAATGGCGGTTTCCTATCAGCAGAAATGTTGACATTGACCCCGTCAGTTTGTGATTCCTGCCGTTCCGTCGGCACAGTCGTCTTCGGTTCCTGATTGGGCGAGGTGCCTTCCGCTTCCCAGAACATTTCATACGCCAATAAAGAACCGACTCCAAAGGTCAGCACGGCGACTAAAAAGTAAAATGTGAAACGGTGCATAACCTAAACCTCAGTTAAATTGAGAACAAGAGAAAATGGCAGAAAAACGAAGAGATTTTTTTGCTTCAAGATTTAACAGATTAAATTCACTCGATACTTGCCAAATTCCGCATCTGCGCTTACTAACATCATATTTTCGATAATCGCTTGCGAAATCAACAATCTATCAAACGGGTCGCTGTGATGCGGCGGGAGATTTTCTAGATATAAAGCGTGTGAAAGTTCGACGGGCAAAATTTGAATGCCGTTGTTTTGTTGTTCGTCTTTGATTGCCATTTCCAAGCCGCCCGTGACAGTGAATTTATTGAGCGCGATTTTAATCTGTAATTCCCAAACTGTTACAACGCTAAGGAAGACCTCGTTCTTTAGATTTGAAATTTCAGAAAACGCGGTCGGTGAAAGTTTGTCCGGTTCATCGCGCCACCATTTGAACGTGTGCGAGTCGAGCTATAATTTCATAATCCTTTATTAAATCCCCAAAACTCGTCTGGTAATTCATCGTCAAAATCATCGCTCATCCACATTGTGTCTTTACCTAAACCTGCTATTCGCTCCTTTTGCTCTCGCGGCTTTTCAATCGGCAAAATTTTAGCAATCGGTTCTCCGTTTTCTTCTAGAACTATTTCATCGCCGTTTTTCGTTAAAGCAATTATTGTTTTGATTGAAATATTTTCGCTGAGATTAACAGTTTTCGTCATAAATTCCCTCGACCCGATTATATCACGCCATTTAGAACTTACTGCATCACAATCGAACTTGAATCCGACCAGAACTTCCATGATCTACAAGGCGATCTCGACTATAGGATAATTGACGATGTTTTGAGCCTGCCGGAGCGAATGCCGAATATATATCGAAGACTGACGAGCTGATCCGCACAGAGTTACGCCTTTAGGCGTGAGAAATGCTTCTTTTTACGGTTCTTCGCGGAGGCAATATGAAGCGTGCGATCGCCTGAAGGCGATACTCTGAACTATTAAGCGCGAAATCGCCTGAAGACGATACTCTGAACTATTAAGCGTGCAATCGCCTGAAGGCGATACTCTGAACTCTGAATGTATCCGCACAGAGTT
>JAHCHG010000005.1 GCA_026129865.1 Pyrinomonadaceae bacterium | reverse complement strand
CCACCCGGAATTACTCCATTTATAACTGGTACTAATCATGGGAGGTTTACAAATTCTGCTAAACGAAAGCTCAAAGATTTTCCAGAAAAAGAAAGGTCTTTGTGGAAACTTTTTCGTGAACATAGATTTGAAAGAGAGATAGCTAAAGATAAAATTTCTTCTGATGAAGTGTTAAAGTTGTTGGACTATCCTACGTATTTTGACTCTTTGAATAAACCATTACCAGCCAACCGTGATGCAATAATAGAAAGTTTGATTGATGAAAGAATGATTGTTGCCGGGTCGGATGGAAATTATGATATTACAAATTTTGGGGCAATCCTTTTCGCAAAAAGTCTACGTGATTTCGACAGGTTATCTCGCAAAGCCCTTCGTGTCATTCTTTATAAGGGAAAAAACAAAGTAGAAACGGTTCGAGAAATCCCTGGAGACCGAGGTTATGCAGTTGGTTATGAAGGAGCAATTACTGTAATTAATAGCTTGCTTCCTGCGAATGAGCAGATCGGAAAAGCATTTCGCCGCGAAGTAAGGATGTATCCTGAAATAGCTATTCGTGAGTTAGTTGCAAACGCATTAATTCACCAAGATTTTTCGATCACGGGTTCTGGTCCGATGGTTGAAATATACTCAGATCGAATCGAAATCACTAATCCGGGAAAACCTTTGATTGACGTATTAAGATTTATTGATCATCCGCCACGTTCCCGCAATGAAGATATCGCAGCTTTTATGCGTAGGATCAATATTTGTGAAGAACGGGGAAGCGGAATTGACAAAGTTATCCATTCAGTCGAAATATTTCAACTTCCGCCTCCTAGTTTTAGAGCTGAAGGCAATAATACGACTTCAATTTTATATGCAGATAAAACATTGGCAGAAATGACCAGAGAAGAGAGAGTTCGGGCTTGTTATCAACACGCTGTGTTGAAATATATTAGTAACGAGCGAATGACTAATGCGAGTTTAAGAGAAAGATTTGACATTGCTGACCAAAATTATCCGATGGCGTCTAAAATAATCAAAGAAACGATAAACTCGGAGCTAGTTAAACTTTTCGATTCAAGTGTTTCAAACAAAGAACGGAGTTATGTACCTATCTGGGCATAAATGCTCATGTAACGGTCATGTAACTGCAGAGCCGATCGTCCTATAGTTTTCATATTTACAAAACCTATAAGACACGTATTTACATCATTTATGTCTTATTGCCAATCAACTGCCTTATGTAACGGTCATGTGATTGTGATTTTTTTCAGAATACCCCGCCATCCACGACAAGAAAAACAGCCGCTCGCGCAGGAAATTCTTTTCGGTGAATTAACCGGCGGCGGAAGCGTTTTGGTCGAGGAAAAAGACGGTGAATTGAAACTGAAATACTAGCGCATGTCAGAACCGTCTGCGTAAGCGGGCGGTTAGAACACGCTTTTGGGGGAAAGATTCGAGTTCCGAAGTTGGCATCTGACTTAGCAGAAAAGCGTTTGCGCATGCGGCATTGATGTTAGAAACGCCCGACCGCCCGCTTAAGCAGGCGGTTCTGACTCTTAAACCGGTTCTTCCTCTTCAAGAACCATTTCCGAAATTTTTCCTTCATCATTTACGGAAATTCGCCAGAGAAAAAGACGTTTTGAAGTTTCGGCTTTGTAGCGATAAATTCTTTTGCCGTTGGAAGTTTCGTCGCCGACGAAATCCAATTTTTTAATTTTGCCGAAAGACGAAATTCTTGAATTTTCCGCTTTGGCACGCTCGGTTGAAAGAGTTTTGATCAAATTTTCTGCCAAAAGTTCGGGATTCAGTTTGTTTTGTAAAACATCCCCGAGCGCGGTTTTGACCAATTTTGAGATATTTTCGTCAGTTTGCGTTTGAGTTTTCAACGCCTTCAAAGAAATTGAAGGAATATAATTTTTCGCAATGGCGCGGGCGATCGCGCTTCCCGCGCCTTGCGTTCCGAGATTTGTTAGGACGATAACGTCGAGATCGGCATCGCGGTAGCGCGATAAATTTGCCGCAAACCCAGCCGTTTGTCCGCCGTGGCTGACCAGACGCTGACCGCGAAATTCGCCGACGTTCCAACCGAAACCGTAAGAATTTTCCTTGCCGTTAGTTAAAATAAAAGGCTTCCAACTTTCATTTTTGCTCGATGTTTTCAACAAGGTTTCATCTCGAAGCGCGATGTCCCATTTAGCGAGATCGGCGACGGTTGAAACGATCGCGCCCGCGCTGAAAAGATCGGTCAAGTTATAATCGCGCCCGACGAGTTTGCCGTTTTCCCATTCGTAACCCGTCGCGCGATTTTTGATAATAAATTGCGGATCGCGATCGGCGGTGTTCGTCATTTTAAGCGGTCCAAAAATTCGTTCGCGCAAAAATTCCCAATAGCTTTTTCCCGATGCCGACTCGATTATGTAGCCCAAAAGCGAATAGCCGCTGTTGCTGTATTTATAGGTTGAACCCGGCTCGAATTCGAGCGGCTGCGGGCTTAATTCTTTGATAAAATCGCCGACCTTGTATCTTTTTGAAAGTTCAAAACCGCCCAAACTCGTGTAGCTTTTCACGCCGGAAGTATGCGTCAAAAGATGCCGGACGGTTACATCTTTCCACGCTTCGGGCGTGTTCGGCAGATATGTGGAAATCTTTTCATCCAAATTAATTTTGCCGTCTTCGACCAGAAGCATCACGGCGGCGGCGGTTATTTGTTTGGAAACCGAACCGATCTCAAAAACCGTTTCCGGCGTTGCAGGAACATTAAATTCGACGCTCGCCAAGCCATAACCCTTCATTTTTATGACTTTTCCGTTTTTTATAACGGCAACCGCCGCACCCGGAATATGGCGTTCGGCAAGCTGCGCACGGACAATTTCATCGACTTGATCGGCGTTGATAGAAACTGCAAAAAGAAAAATTGCAATGAAAATAGTTACGAGATTTTTCGTTTTCATATTTTAAGATTTGTTCGGATAGATCGTTTGAACATTATTCGGCGGAAGCGGAAATTAAGTCAAGACGGAATAAAAAATGTCCGTTTCGGACAAATTCCGAACTTTAATTTAACTTGATGCGTAATTCTTACGAATTTTCTTAAATCTTATGAATACGATGAAAACATTTAAACCTTCTTTTGTGATCGCGATCCTGTTTATGCTTTCGCTTCTTTCAGGTGCTGTTCCCGCCGCGTATGCTCAACCGGCGATGCGCATTCCCGGCAGTTCGCGAATCGAAGAGCGAAACGTCCGCGCGCATATGGAATTTTTAGCAGGCGACGCTCTTCAGGGACGCGGCAGCGGAACTCAGTTCGAGTTGATCGCGGCGAAATATCTGGCGTCGATGCTGCAGCAGTTCGGAATCGAGCCCGCGGGCGAAATTGGCGCTTCGGGCGGGAAAACCTATATCCAGACGGTAAATGTTACGCGAAATACATTTGCCGAAAACCCGAAACTGACATACGGCAGCACGGTTTTAGAATTTGGTAAAGACATGGTCGTCTATCAGCTGGCGTCGGAAAAAATATCGGGAAAGCTGCAAAAACTTAAGCCAGGCGATTCGCCGAAAAGCGGCGAGATCATTTTTATTCGTGCAGGAGATGAAAATTCGTTCCCGAATCTCGACTCCATTGCCGAAAATGCTCCGGCGATCATTGTTGAAGAAAATCCTCAGCGGCGCAGTTTCTCGGACAGGCTGGCTGCGCGAAAAGTTTCGTTCACAACGCTTGGCGGCGATCGATCGAAACCCGCACCGGCAACCATCATAGTCAGTAAAGATTCTGCCGACGCTTTGTCGAAAGCCGCCGACGGCACGCAGATCGAGATCGCCGGGAAACTGGGCGAACCGCAAACGAGCAGGACGTGGAACGCTGTCGGAAAGATCACGGGAAACGACTCTAAGCTTGCTTCCGAAGTAATTTTGCTTAGCGCGCATCTCGACCATCTGGGTGTTCGCGAAAACGCGCCGACCGCGGACAAGATCTTTAACGGTGCCGACGACGAC
The DNA here is from genome assembly GCA_026129865.1 of Pyrinomonadaceae bacterium. Taxonomy (GTDB): domain Bacteria; phylum Acidobacteriota; class Blastocatellia; order Pyrinomonadales; family Pyrinomonadaceae; genus JAHCHG01. The sequence goes on along the minus strand of JAHCHG010000005.1, from coordinate 295,708 downwards.
GCCTCCGGGTGTGTTGCGGTTTTGGAACTCGCGCGCGAACTTGCCAAAGATCAGCGCCCGAAACGAACGATCTATTTCGTGTTTTACGGTAGCGAAGAAGCGGGCGGCTTCGGTTCGCGATATTTTGTGGAAAATCTTGCTTTTCCAAAGGAAAAATTGATCGCAAATCTTCAATTTGAGATGCTCGGTCGCGCAGATCCGAAAGTTGGAATCGATGAACTCTGGCTGACCGGTTTCGACCGATCCGACCTCGGTGCGGAACTCGCTCGCCGCGGCGCAAAATTGGTAAACGACCCGCATCCGGATCAGAATTTCTTTCAGCGTTCGGATAACTATACGCTCGCCCGCCAGGGGATAATTGCGCATACTGTTTCGAGTTTTAACCTGCATAAAGATTATCATCAGGCTTCCGATGAGATCGAAACGATCGATTTCGGACATTTGACCCGGTCGATAAACGCCATGCTGAATCCGATCGAATGGCTTGTAAATTCAGATTTCAAACCCGTTTGGTACGAAGGCAAGAAACCGTAACGCGCCCCGAATCGGCGGCTGGATTTTTGCACTCGTCCAATTTCAAGTATTGCAATTCGCGCTTTTCGAACATTTATTTATTCTAATTTCAGGAGATTTCAGGAGACCCAATTGATGAAGCACGTCTTTATATCAGCCATTCTTTTACTATTTTTAAGTTTGACGATCACTGCACAAAGCGGCAAACCGACGCTGTTCCGCGAACCTGCTCTTAGTAAAACCAGCATCGCATTTTCCTATGCCGGCGATCTTTGGATAGTTTCGCGAACAGGCGGCGATGCCCGAAGATTGACGACCGGCATCGGCAACGAATCAAGTCCTTATTTTTCGCCGGACGGAAATTGGATCGCCTTTACCGGCGATTACGACGGCAACACCGATGTTTACGTCGTGCCGGCGGCGGGCGGAGTTCCGACGCGGCTAACATTTCATCCGTCGATAGACGACGCTTCCGGCTGGACGCCGGACGGCAAAAACGTTCTTTTCGCATCAACTCGAAATTCGAGTTCAAATTATACGAGGCTTTTTACGATTTCTGCCAACGGCGGCGGATTGCCGGAAGAGATCCCGCTGCCGATGGCAAAGCGCGGCTGGTTGTCGCCAAATTCGCAGTTTATCGCTTACGAACCCCTGTCGCAGTGGCAGGAAGACTGGAAATATTACGCCGGCGGTCAAACTCAGCCGATCTGGATAGCAAAACTTTCCGATTCGACGATCGAAAAAATTCCGCGCGTAAATTCGAACGATAAATGCCCGATCTGGATCGGCGACAAGATCTATTTTCTGTCGGATCGGAACGGCGGCAGAGTTTCGCTGTTCTCCTTCGATACCGGATCAAAACGAGTCGAACAGGTCATCGACAATAAGGGACTCGATATGAAATACGCTTCATCGGACGGCAATTCGATCGTTTACGAGCAGTTCGGTTCGATCTTCACGCTTGAGCCTGGATCTAAAACTCCGAAAAAAGTTGAGATCCGTGCGGCAGGCGATTTTCCAGGCGTTCGACCGAAGTTTGAACGGGTCGGCAGCCGAATTTCGAGCGCATCAATTTCGCCGAACGGTGTCCGCGCCGTTTTTGAAGCGCGCGGCGAGATAATTTCCGTGCCTGCCGACAAAGGCGATGCACGAAATTTGACCAATTCGACCGGCGTAATGGAGCGCGAACCCGCTTGGTCTCCGGACGGAAAATGGATCGCTTATTTTTCGGATGAATCGGGCGAATATGTGCTGCATCTTCGCGATCAAACCGGAATGGGCGAGTTAAAGAAGATCAATCTTGGCATCCGCGGAAATTTTTCATCGCCGGTCTGGTCGCCCGACAGTAAAAAGATCGCATATAACGATCAGGACGTGTCGCTTTGGTATGTCGATATTGAAAGCGGCAGGAACATCAAGGTCGATCAGAACACCTACGGCGACTTCGGCGATCTGATGGAACCGAGCTGGTCGCCGGACAGCAAATGGCTTACCTACGCTAAACAGCTTAACAACCGTTTGCGTTCCATCTTTCTTTATTCGATCGACAAAGGTGCGGTCAGTCAAATAACGGATGGACTCGGCGATGCACGGTTTCCTGTTTTCGACAAGAGCGGCAAATATCTGTACTTTACGGCGAGCACCGATATCGGACCAACGATCAGTTTTGCCGATCTTTCCGGAATTGCCCATCGGACTTCGCGAAGCGTTTACGCTGTTGTTTTAAGAAACGATATTCCGTCGCCGCTCGCGCCGGAAAGCGATGAAGAAAAGCTTCAGCCGGAGAAAAAGAACATGCCTCCGGTTGCGATCGCGTCACCAAGTCCGAGTCCGTCGGGAACGCCTCCGCCGGCAGCGCCGGATACACCGGCGGAAAAACCTGCCGAAACTCCGGCTGCAAAAAAGGAAGCCGAATCGACACGGATCGATCTCGACGGCATCGATCAGAGAATTATTTCCATTTCGCAAATTCCCGCACGAAATTTCAGCGGTCTATTTCCTGGAAAGGCTGGAACTCTATTTATTACAGAGATTCCCCAGGTCCAGTCGGGCGGCGGTTTCGGGCAAACTCTTCATAAATACGACCTTGATAAAAGAAAGCTCGATGAAGTTAAAACCGGTGTCAACAATTTCCGCATTTCCGCCAACGGCGAAAAAATGCTTTTCAGCCAGGGTCCGGTCTGGTACATAATTTCAACCTCAGCGCCGGCTCGTCCCGGCGAAGGAGCGATAAAAACTTCCGACATGGAAGTTTACGTTGACCCGAAAGCCGAATGGAAACAGATGTTCCATGAGGTTTGGCGCGGCGAGCGCGATTTCTTTTACGATCCGAACATTCACGGACTCGACATTGAAAAAGCCAAACGGCTTTATGAACCGTATCTCGATTCGGTCGTTCATAGAGATGATCTTAATTATCTGTTCCGTGAAATGCTCAATCAGATCTCGGTCGGACATATGTTCATAAACGGCGGCGATATTCCGCGACCGGCATCCGTATCGGTCGGACTACTCGGTGCCGATTATAAGATCGAAAACGGTCGATATAGATTCGCGCGGGTTTACAACGGTGAAAACTGGAATCCGCAGCTTCGCGCACCGTTGACTGCGCCCGGCGTGAACGTGAAGACGGGCGAATATCTGCTGGCTGTTAACGGGCGTGAACTTAATTCTGCCGATAATATTTACAGCTTTTTCCAGGCGACCGCGGGAAAACAGGTCGTCATTAAGGTTGGTCCGAACGCCGACGGCAAAGACGCGCGCGAGGTAACGGTCGTTCCCGTGGGAAACGAAAACGGTCTCCATAACCTGGCATGGATCGAAGACAACCGGCGGACCGTCGATCGTCTCAGCGGAGGTCGAATCGGTTACGTTTACATTCCAAATACGGGCGGCATCGGTTATACAAGCTTTAACCGTTATTTTTTCGCTCAAAACGATAAGCACGGCGCTGTAATAGACGAACGATTCAACGGCGGCGGATTGCTTGCCGATTACGTTGTCGAATATCTAAAACGGTCGCAGCTCGCCCGGATCGCATTTCGCAGCGGAAAAGACTGGAACGTTCCCGCCGGTGCGATCTACGGACCGAAAGCCATGCTGATCAACGAACTTGCCGGTTCGGGCGGCGATGCAATGCCCTGGTTCTTTAAGAAACTGAATGTCGGCGCGTTGATCGGGAAACGAACCTGGGGCGGGCTTGTTCGGGCTTCCGGTCCGCCGACCTTGATGGACGGCGGTCGCGTAACCGCACCTAACGGAGCAGTTTACGGGCTCGGCGGCGAATGGGAAGTTGAAAATATCGGCGTTGCCCCGGACATTGAGGTCGAATTCGATCCGGCGATCTGGCGTCAGGGACGCGACCCTCAGCTCGAACGAGCGGTCGACTGGGTACTTGCCGAACTAAAGAAAAATCCGCCGAAAGAATACAAACGTCCGCCCTACCCCAATTATCACAAGGGAACCGGGCTCGGGAAACCTTGATCTAAATCTTTTAGGATATGTTGACGGTACGGGAATTTTGATATTCCCGTGCCGTTTTATCCTTAAAACACCTTTTAGGAAAAAAATAATTTGAACAGCTTCAGCGCAAACTGTTAAACTCTTTTTAACTCGATTTCGATCGAATGATCTTCCCTAATTCCCCAATCAACAACAAAACTATGCAAATAAAGAAGTTTTATCGTTTGTCGGTTTTTGCTGCAATTTTTTCAGCTTTCCTTTTCACGTTCGCGAATGCGCAGGAATCGTCGACTGCACCCGAAATGAGCGTCGTCGGGATCAAGCTCGGCGACCGCGAATCGGCGAAAAAATATCTGCTTTCCGGTCATGTGCCGCGGGTCGACGAGGAAGGTCGGACTAGTTATTTTTTCTACAATGAATGGGGAACGCAGGTGATGCGCCTGACCGTGGCTTCTGCTGACGATCCTTATTTCATTACCGAGATCGAAGTTTTCGCCGTCAACGACAGCTATCGAAAACGTCATTACCAGGACACGAAAAATGGCTTGATGCCTACGGAAAACGGCATCTTTATCGGTTTTCGGCAAACTGCCTTTAATCTCATTGTCGGCGTCCGAAACGTCGGAAAGGCAAACACGATCGGTCCTTCGGAAGTTGTTAAATTAAAAGGAGAACCTGACGAAAGGGTGACAATCGAAAAGGATCGAGAGCTGCTAAGATACGAGGTCGGCGATGTCGAGTTAGACGATGAATCGACCGCCGATTACCGAGCCGAATACGAATTTTACAAAAAGAAACTCAAGAGATTCTCGATCAAGATAGTTCCGGAAAGGTAATATTAAACGGAGCGCAGGCTGCCAGCCTGCGTGTGTGTTCGCGTACGAATCGTCTTCGTCTGTCGCATCGATACATCCGCGAAAACTTCGTTAGATTCCTACCGAAGAAGCGCAGGCTGGCAGCCTGCGCTCCGGCGGGTTAACCGATCGGATCTCCGGGCGGTGTTGGCAGACGGTCGGTTTGTTTGCGCGGCATCGCGGGGCGCGTTAGAAATCTTTCGATATTTTCCAACATTGGTCGGTTAAATTCGTTTCCCATCCCGCGGCTTAAACGGCTTTTTAGTTCTTCGGCGATCTTGTGCAAACCCTCGGTTGCGACACCGCGAACCTGTGTTTGCGCGTTTTCGTCTTCTGCCAAATTCATCAAATTTCGTATCGTTAATTCCTGCAAAGTCCTTTGAATTTCGGCGTGATAATCATTTTTTGAATATGAAATTCTCCATGTCGAATCTATCAGCGCGTCAACGATCTCGCGGAAATGCGGATAGTTTTTATCACGCGAATTAAAAGTTATCATCCGAGCGGCGCGATTCGGTTCGAGCAAACCATTAATTGTCATATCAGCCGCGATTTCCGCCGCGCCGATCGGGTCGAAAACCGGATCGGTGCGTTTTGGAAAAAGTTCGCTGCGCTGCGAACCGTAGCCGTAAGCTGTCGGCGGAATTATTCTTAAAACATTTTCGGGAACGGCGAGTTCTTCCGCTTTTAACGTTTCCAAAACCGCTTGCAAGGCTTCGCGCTGTTTTTGCGCGGGAACGATCTCTGCAATTGTCGAGGGATTTGCCGAATTTTCTGTTTTAACGGCGTAAGTGAAATAAACGCCGCCGATGGATTTTGTCGCCGCCGTCAGTTGATAGCGATGATGCAAAAATAAAGGCAGGAACTTGTTTTCGAGTTCCGAAAGCGGCGTTCCGGCAGATAAATTCTGCAAACCGAAATCGCTTAAACCGATACGCCGAACCTGCATTGTGCGCCGAAGTTCGGCAATCGGATCGTTGCCGTTATCCCAAAGATTTGAAAGCGGATGCGCCGCACTTGCGGGGCGCGTATCGTTATCGGAAATATACAGCATTCCGCGTTTTACGCCGTCTTCGACGATTCTTTGCAGTTCCGCGCTTTCGTTTGCGCCGTCGGGAAAATCTGCGTATGCGTAAGTGGTCGCGAATTTATCAAATTCACCGATTCCGACCGCGTAAGCGTTTGAAAACTCGAGCTTTCCGTTTTTGATTTCGATCAAAGGCGCGGGATAATCCATCACGGAAGCGCGACCGTAAGTGCTGGCAGCGAAATTATGCGCGAAGCCAAGCGTATGACCGACTTCATGCGCGGAAAGCTGGCGAATTCGCGCGAGTGACATTAAATTCGCGTCCGATTTTTTGTCAGCTTTGAGTAAATAGTCAACATCCGGCATCAGAGCAAAATCGCACATCGCGTTTGCGGCATATTGCGGAACTAATCCCGAACCGATCAGAAAATCCTGCCGCGCTCTTTGCGAATCAAGCGTTACGTCGCCTTTGATGATCTCGCCCGTGCGCGGATCGGTAATGCTCGAACCGTAAGCCCAGCCGCGCGTCGAACGATGCACCCAATTTATAACGTTGTAGCGAACGTCCATCGGATCTGCATTTTCGGGTAAAACTTTTACTTGAAAAGCGTTTTTATAACCCGCCGCTTCAAACGCAGCGTTCCACCACGCCGCGCCTTCGATCAAAGCGTCTTGAATCGCCTTCGGTGCGCCGTTGTCAACGTAATAAACGATCGGTTTAATTGGTTCGCTGATCTTATTTTTCGGGTCTTTCTTTTCCAGACGATGCCGAATTATCCAGCGTTTTTCGAGGTTTTCATTAATATCGGTCGCGTAATCGTAAAAACTGATCGGAATAACGCCGACGCGCGGATCAAATTCGCGCGGTTTGTAGTTGTTGTCAGGCAGTTCGACAAATGAATGCCGCTCGCGCACCGTTACAGAATCGCCCGAAGGCGCGGTTTGATTGATCATTCTTCCCGTTTCCGCTTTTGAAACCAGCGTAACGGTCGCTTCGACCTCCGTGTTTTTCGGAAAACCTTTTGTATTCGGCAAATAAAGTGCGCTTCGGCTTTCATCGAACGAAAAATTTCCCTGTTTCATCCGGTTCAAACGATCCGAAACGCCGTGCGCGTCGCGGATCAAAAACGAAGTCGCATCAACAAGAAATTTTCCGTCTTCGCTCGCTTCCGTTTTAAAACCCCAGATCACGGATTTTGCAAAAGATTCTTCCGTCGCGCGGCGTTCTGCCGCGTTTTCGCTCATCGCGCGATAAGCGTAATTCGGCTGAACAAGCAGAATTTTGTTTCCGGCGCGTTCAAAATAAACGACTTTCGTGTCGCCAAGCTGTCCGCGATCAAGCCCGATCGGATTTGAACCGACTCCGGTTGTGAGCGAGATTTGATAAAGAAATTCCTGATTAAAACGCGAGATTTCCAGATAGATCTTGCCGTCTTCATTATTTAGGAATAGCGGCAGAAATCCTTCAATCCTTTGCAGATTTTCGGTCAATTCGTTAAAGGTTTTCTTTTTCGACTCCGTTTTCCTTTCTTGTGAATATCCTGAAACTACGAGTAAAAGAAGCGCGAAGAAAATGATTGATCGTTTCATAAAGATTGTTTTTTTGACGTTAGGTATCGGAAATTTATTAATTTTTCACGGCTGAAGCCGTAACTCTGTGTCAGAGTAACGCATTTATGCGTGAATAACCGTTCGCATTCTAAAAGTTTCCGGTCGAATCAGCAGCGGTTTTCACGGCTGAAGCCGTAACTCTGACTGAGTAACGCATTTATGCGTGAAAACCGTTCGCATTCTAAAAGTTTCCGGTCGAATCAGCAGCGGTTTTCACGGCTGAAGCCGTAGCTCTGACAGAGTAACGCATTTATGCGTGAAAACCGTTCGCCGGTTAGATGTTTTATACGCGCGGGACGAAGAATGGTTTTGCTTGAAAAATTCTTTGTGCTATTCTCTCAAAATCATGAAAATGCTTCCCTGCTAGATGTTACTTCGCACCGAGATTTTTCGCGTTACCTTATTAGACAACGCGAAGAATTGTTCTTTGGCGCAACTTTCCGCGTCGAAAATTTCTTTTTATTTTCAGATCAAGGGTATTTCATATGTCTAAATACGTTGAAACTACGTCCGAGAAGACGTACGACAATTCGTTTTGGTCGATCCTCCGCGAGGCGATCTCCGGCTCAAACCGCGATTTTACGACGGGCTCGATCGGTCTGGCTATTTTCCTGCTTTCAGTCCCGATGATCCTCGAAATGGTGATGGAGAGCCTTTTCGCCATCGTCGATATTTTCTTCGTTGCAAAACTCGGTGCCGACGCTGTCGCAGTCGTCGGAATTACCGAGGCGATGATGGCGATAATTTACGCCGTTGCATTCGGACTTGCGATCGGCGCGACCGCGACGGTATCAAGACGCATCGGCGAAAGAGATCATGAAAATGCCGCGAAGACCGCTGCACACGTAATTTATCTGGGAATGATCGTCTCTGTCGCACTGAGCGCGGTCGGAATAATTTTCGCAGCGGATTTCCTCCGTCTTCTCGGCGGCGAACCGCAGGTCGTCGAACAGGGTACGACATTCACGCGCCTGATGCTCGGCGGCAACGCCGCGGTCGTTTTTATCTTTTTGCTGAACGCGATCTTTCGCGGCGCGGGCGACGCTTCGATCGCAATGCGCGTTCTCTGGCTGGCAAACGGATTAAATATCGTGCTCGATCCGCTTTTCATTTTCGGGATCTGGATCTTTCCCGAACTCGGCGTTACCGGCGCAGCCGTCGCAACGTTGATCGGTCGCGGCGCGGGTGTTCTGTTTGCGCTCTGGTGTTTGTTCGGCAAAGGCGGAAGAATCACCATCCGCAGGGATCATTGGTCGTTTGACCCAAAACTTCTCTGGAAACTCGTCAGGCTTTCCGCGACCGCCGTTCTGCAATTTGCTATCGCGACCGCTAGCTGGAGCGCGCTTGTGCGCGTGGTTGCCGGATTCGGCAGCGAAGCGATCGCCGGTTACGTCATCGGTTTGCGCGTCATTATTTTCGCGATATTGCCGAGTCTCGGCTTGAGCAATGCGGCGGCGACGCTCGTCGGGCAAAATTTGGGCGCGGGTAAACCGCAGCGTGCCGAGCGTTCCGTTTGGACCGCTGCATTTATTAATGCCGCATTTCTCGGACTTGTGGGTCTGATCTTTTTGATCTTTTCGGCACCGATCGTGGCGCTTTTCACGACCGAACCGACGGTTCTCGATTACGGAACGCGATGTCTGCATATCGTAGCTTACGGCTTTATTTTTTACGGCTTTGGAATGGTTATCGAAACATCCTTTAACGGCGCGGGCGACGCCTGGACGCCGACTTATCTCAACTTCTTTATTTTCTGGGTGTTTGAGATTCCGCTGGCATATTACCTGGCATACAATCTCGGCTGGGGACCGGACGGAGTTTTCTGGTCGATAACGATCGCTTTTTCGGTACTTGCGGTGGTTTCCGGACTGATCTTTATGCGCGGAAAATGGAAGACAAAAATGGTCTGATCTTTATGTTTGCAGGCGTTCTTCGAGCAGCCTCGTCGAAACTTCGAGAAAGTCATGTGCGGTTATCAGTCCGACAAGCTTGCCGCCTTTTACGACCGGAAGACAGCCGATATTCTTTTCGCGCATCAATAAAAGCGCGTCGAGCGATGACGATTCGGGCGTTATCGTTATCGGGTCCTTTTTCATTACATCGCGGATAACGGTTTCGTTTTCCGGTTTGCTTGTTACGAGAAGTTCAAGCAGGTCGCGGTGCGAAACTATTCCGACGAGATTTCCCTTCACGTCCTCGACCGGAACATGACGAACATGCCGCCAGTTCATCAAGCTGGCGGCAAGATCGACAACGTCTTCCGGTCGTACCGTGAAAAGGTCGGTCGCCATAAACTGTTCGACCGTTCGGTAATTATCGATCCAATCGATATCTTCTGCGAGCGCCGCAGTTTCCCATTTTTCGACCGTTTTTCCGCTTTCCTGATTTTCCTTCATCGCCGCCGTCAGGGTTTTCAATCTGACGCTCAATTTGACCTTTTTATCCATGTTTGCCAGCGAATCTATCATCCATTGCGCGCCCGTTTTTTCCGCCTTTGCACGGTCTTCTATTATTCCCAGATAGCGGTCGATCTCAGCTTCATCGATCTTCATTGACCGAAGTCCCTGCCGCGCCAACGGCAAAAGCTGTTCAAGAATAAGCCGCGACGTGCGAACGCTCGAACCGTCGAGCCAAACGATCTGCGATTTCAATCCGTATCGCGCAACACTAAAGAAATTGGTCGCGGCATCGTCAAAACTGATCTTGTCGCGAACATCGCCAAATTCCTCGGGCAGCGCGATCATCAAACCTAGGAAAAACGCCGAATTCGCGATCTCGTCGGCAACGGTCGGTCCGGACGGCAAGAACCGCGCTTCGATCCGCAGGCTCGGACTATTCTCCAAAACGCCGTAACAAGCGCGGTTCCAACGCCAGACGGTCCCGTTATGCATCCGCCACGCATTAAGATTCGGCACTTTCCCGCTTTTTAGTAGTCCGATCGCATCTTCTTCAAGTTCGCGCGTTAAAATTATCCTGAATCTTGCGACGTCTTCATGAAAAATTTCCAAAACAGATTTATCAAGCCAATCGTCGCCGAAACTTACACGCGGCGGACGGCTTCGAGCGCGGTGCGCGGCGCTGCGTTCGTCGGTCGCGTGCTGAAAAAGCGCTATCCGCGATTCGTGCCACAAACGGTGACCGAGCAGGATGGACGAATTTACGGCACTCGCTAGAACAGGTGCGGAAATTACCTGCGACCAATTATACATCTGCGCAAATTCACTTCCCTTTACCTGCAGATGAACCTGATAACTTGTGTTTGAAAATTCGATGTAAGTGTCCGTAACGCGAATATTCAGCTCATCCAGACCTTTGATGTGTACGATCCGCTCCTTTCCGTGAAGTTCGGTCAGAACACGGTTCATCTCAAAATACCTTGGTTCGGGCGTCAAATTTTCTTTAACATAATCGGATTTTTGAAGCGTCGGCAAAATGCCGCACAGCACGACATCCGCCCCGAAATTCTTCGCACTGTTTCGAACCACGCCCATCGTCTCGTTGATCTCATTTTCAAGCGTACTGAGGCAATTTCCGGTAAATGTCAACGGTGTCAGATTTGCTTCAAGATTGAAAAGTCCCAACTCGGTCGTTAAACGCTTGTCATCGGCGGCTTTCAATATCTCCATCGCAACCGGAGCCGGGCGCATCGCGGAATCGACAAGAAACATTTCCTGTTCTGCACCGATCCGGCGGACCGGGTCTTCGAGGTGTCCGCTTTCCAGCATTTTTTCCAATGCATGCAGATCATTGAGCACAGCCTTTGTAAAAGACCGCATATGACCTTCGTCAACCTGTGTGGAAACCTGTTTTTCGCCCATAAGTGCTTAGAAATGAAGTTTTACAAAATTTCGAGTGCCTTCATTCTATTTTAAAAGATCGGTTCTCACAAATTTTACGACGGATGAAGTCGAATTAGACTCGAAGGCGCGCCTGCAGAAAGTTCAATTATGTTTCGCTTTCCAAAATTTGGCATGAACCGATTTTGCCCAACTCCAGAGCGTTCCGCGTCTCAGGCTAAAGTTCGTGTCGTCCCAAATGCCGTAGCGCAGATGGATAGTGTCAGCGTCGCCGGAATCTATTATCGTGTTGATCTCGTGATAATACTCTGCCGCGGGCTCATTACCATTTATTTCGGAAACGATATTTTCGGCTGCGACCGTTGCCTGCCGTACCGCCATATGGGCGAATTTCGGTCCCGTAAACGCGACTATATCGCCGACCGCGTATGTGTTTTCCAAACCCTGAACACGCATGTTCGCATCGACCCGGATAAAGTCGTCTTCGTCCGTAATGCCGGATTGGTCTATCAAACGCTGCCCGCCAAACGGAGGCACAAGCATCTGAAGATCATAATGAATGCGGTGCTTCTTGCCGGAAAGAATTTCATGTTCAGTTATTTCGTTTATCGGAACCCCGTAAAGTACCTGAATATTGTGGCTTCTGAACGCTGCTTCGAGCTCTTTATAGAGATCGGCACCACCAAATGCTTCCTGAAGCGACTCCGGGAAGATGACCTTTACTACGATCTTTCCTTCGCGGATTTTCGAATCAAATTTTCGCGATAGTGCGAACGCCGTTTCGCAAACAGGAACAGGCAGTCTGCCGCCCGGGCAAAGTCCGACCACGATCGTGCCTTGCTTGAAATTGTCTACGGCTTCGCCGAATTTTAAGGCTGCCGACGTCCCGAGAAGATGATGAGCGTACTTGAAAAAGCCGGTGATCTTTTCTGTCGCAAGCCGTCGTCCCGGAGCCGCGACAAGGTAATCGTAAGCGATCTCGCCGCGAAAATCGGCACCGGCGACCTCGGCTGATCGGCGCCTGGTGTTGATCGATGTCACCTTTCCGCGAACAAACCGCACGTCCATTTCCTTGAGCTTTGACCGCAGGTCAAACGAAATATCTTCGGGCTCGCACGCACCGAATGCCAGCTCGACCAACGACGGATAGAACGTAAAAGTTTCATTCGGCGCGACGACGGTAATGTGCGCATCTTTACCCAGCGAATCCGCCAGATTCTCTGCCGTTACCAAACCGCCAAAACCGCCGCCAACGATCAAAATATTTTTCATTCTTTACCTCTCATTTAGGCTGCGCAGCGCTCCGATAGAGTAAACGATTCGTAAAACCCGGACGACCGCTGAAAAAACTGTGAACGCGATTCTGTTCGAATCGAACAAATTTAAACAGTTGCCATCGCGGAAGACGGTGCCGCCCCGCAACGATAAATAATTTATTCAAAAATCTGCCTCTTTGAGTTGCAAGGAGCAAAACACGTTCCACCCAAACTTCCCTATACTGTTCCGAAAATAAAGCCAAAACAGCGGCATCGACGCGCGCTGTCGTGCAAAATTACGCACCGGTGCGAGTTTTTCCGCAGTCGAAAGCCCTCCGATTTTTCCGGGTTTATGTTCGAGATCATATTTTGCTCGATGAAAAGCCGATATCAATGTCGGGAATAGAATTCGCAAAAGCAAACCCGGGAGATCATTTATGAAGAAACTTTGGATATTATTTATCGGCATTTTTGTGTTTTCGTTTTCCGTCCTTTTATGGGTCGGAACGGAAATTTTCCGCGAAGCGCCGCCGATTCCCGTTCAGGTCGTCACGACGGACGGAAAGGTTTTGATCGGCGACGGCGAGGTTCTGGACGGGCAAAACGTCTGGCAGGCGATGGGCGGAATGCAGGTCGGTTCGATCTGGGGACACGGCAGTTACGTCGCGCCGGATTGGACGGCGGATTATTTGCACCGCGAATCGGTTTTTATTTTAGATAATTTTTCAAACACGGATTTCGGCAAATCTTACAATGCGCTTTCGAGCGAAGAACAAGCCGCGATGCGTCAGCGTCTGGAAAATTTGATGCGGCAGAATACTTTCGATCCGGCGACCGGAAAGATCACGGTTGATCCGCTTCGCGCGGCGGCGTTTGAAGACAATCTGAAACATTATTCGGATATTTTCACGAATGGAAGCAAGGAATACGCGATTCAACGAAACGCGCAATCCGATCCGGTAAAACTTCGCGCGATGAATTCGTTTTTCTTCTGGACGGCGTGGGCTTCGGCAGCGAATCGTCCAAATAATACGATCTCCTATACGAGTAATTTTCCGTCCGAACCGCTTGTCGGAAATGTCCCGACGAGTTCTTCGATCGTCTGGACGGGCGTAAGCGTAATTATGCTGATCGCCGGAATCGGCGGGATGGTCTGGTTTTACGCAGGCTGGCACAAACATACCGAACCGCCCGATACGCCGGATGAAGATCCTCTGATCGGTGCAACCCTAACGCCTTCGCAGAAAGCGACGGTGAAATATTTTCTCGTTGTGTCACTGCTGTTTCTGCTGCAAATTGTGATGGGAATAATTACGGCGCATTACGGCGTGGAAGGCGGCGGGCTTTACGGAATTCCATTGGCGGATTATTTGCCGTATGTCGTAACTCGAACCTGGCACACGCAGCTTGGAATTTTCTGGATCGCGACCGCGTGGCTTGCCGCAGGGCTTTTTATCGCGCCGTATATTTGCGGTTACGAACCGAAAAAACAAAAGCTCGGCGTTGATCTTTTGTTCGCCGCGCTGGTCGTCGTCGTTCTCGGTTCGATGGCGGGACAATGGGCAAGCGTGATGCACAAACTCGGCACGGGCGACCTCTGGTTCTGGTTCGGACATCAAGGTTACGAATATGTTGATCTCGGCAGAGTCTGGCAAGCCGCGCTTTTTGTCGGTCTGCTTTTATGGCTGTTTTTAATTGCGCGAACGGCGATTCCGGCTTTGAAAAATAAGGGAAACAGCAAAACTTTGATCTTAATTTATCTGCTTTCGACAACAGGAATCGCGCTCTTTTACGCGCCGGGACTTTTTTGGGGAATGCGTTCGCATTTAACGGTCGTCGAATACTGGCGTTGGTGGGTTGTGCATCTCTGGGTCGAAGGCTTTTTTGAAGTTTTTGCGACGGTCGTTATCGCGTTTTTGTTCGCGCGGCTGCGCGTAATCAACGCGGAACACGCGGCTTACGCGTCGCTTCTTTCGGGCGCGATCTATTTGAGCGGCGGAATAATCGGAACCTTGCATCATTTATATTTCGCCGGAACACCGACCGTCGCACTCGCGTTCGGTTCGGTTTTTAGCGCACTTGAGATCGTTCCGCTCGTTTTCGTCGGCTACGAAGCACTCGAAAACATCCGACATTCAAAAGCGCGGGAATGGCTGCAGCAGTATAAATGGGTGATCTACTTTTTCGTCGCCGTCGCCTTTTGGAATCTGGTCGGCGCAGGAATTTTCGGATTTATGATCAATCCGCCGATCGCGCTTTATTATATGCAGGGTTTGAACACGACCGCCGTCCATTCGCACGGCGCACTTTACGGCGTTTACGGCACGCTCGGTCTTGCGCTGATGCTGTTCTGCTTGCGGGCAATGAAACCGCAATTAAAATGGAACAACAAACTTATAGGGTTTTCATTCTGGGCAATAAATATCGGAATGATGCTTGAAATTTTGCTCAGCTTATTGCCGATCGGTTTGCTTCAAACTTATCGATCGGTCTCTGTCGGTTACTGGTCGGCGCGTTCGCCCGAATTTATGCAGACCGACCTGATGCAGACGCTGCGCTGGGCACGACTGTTCGGCGATACGATCTTTGCCATCGGCGCAGTCACATTCGTGTGGTTCGCGCTCGGTTTGATCTTTGCGAAAAAGAGATCGGGCGAACCGGTCGAGATGGTCTAAAAGTCTGTAGACCGCGTCCGCTGTCTTAAAAGATCTGAGACAGCGGACATTTTTCAAGATCTAGAAATTGATGTATTTGCTTCGATCAATACTTGTCTGGTTTTTGATAATTTTTGTCGAGATCATTCACGGAACGGTCCGGCAGCTTTTTTTGGCGCCGGTCGTCGGAGATTTTCCCGCGCGCCGAATCGCCGTTTTTACGGGGATGATACTGATCTTTCTCGTAACGCTAATTTTCATACGCCGAATCGATGCGCCCGATAACCGATCGCTTTTTTTGATCGGATTTATCTGGGTATTTTTGACGGTTCTGTTCGAATTCAGCCTTGGAATTTTTGTATTCAACTTTTCCTGGACGCGATTGATGGAAGACTACAACATCGCCCGCGGCGGACTTATGGCTTTCGGTCTCTTATTTCTGTTTTTCGCGCCTTATTTGGCAGACAGACTCCGCAATAAACAATAAAATTGTTTATTCGGCAATTCTCGTGGAAGTAATAGTGATCACTCCTGTAGGAATCTTCGAACGCCGCAGCTTATAAGATTATTTTCCGCAGTAATTCTGAACAAATTTTTGCGGAAATCGGGACGCGCCGCCAACGCAGCCTAAAAAGTTTGATTTGCTAAGCCTAATTTAATATAACTATACGCCTAATCGGATTTAACTATGAAAATGATGCAAACTCATCATTGTTCCCGCGTGTTCAAACCCTCAAACTTCATCTAGATGATAAACGGATACGCATATCGTTTTGTCGTTAAAAGACAGTAAAGGATCAAGTTTTATGACCGGTGAAAGACAAATTTCGACAATGAATTACGGCAGTTCGACGCTGCTTGGGGTTGCTGCCGCGGCGCTTTTGACCGTTCTTGTGATGGTCGGCTCGCGGAATCTTGAAAATTACGATTCGGCACTTTTTGGTTACACGGTGGCAAGTGTCGTTGCTTTCGGCGCGATCGTTTACCGTTATGCGCTCTGGCTGCAGCGACCGGCAACGCGAATATATTGGAAACGCGGATGGCAGCTCTATCGCCAACGCAACAAATTCGTCAAAAATACCGGGTCAGCCGCGAAGACATTTTTCGGCAATATCGTCGCACAGAAGTTCATTTTCAAACGCGGCTTCAACCGTTGGCTGATGCATTTTCTGATCGCGTGGGGATGTGTTTTGTCGGCGATGGTAACTTTCCCGCTTGTATTCGGCTGGGTTCATTTTGAATTGGAAGGCGATCTCGGTTATCGCGCTTATCTTTTCGGATTCCCGCTTCAATTGATGGACGGACGAAGTCTGCAGGCTTGGGTAACGTTTCACGCGCTCGATTTCACTGCGGTTATGGTCATTGCCGGATGCGCAATTGCGATTCACCGCCGTCTTCACGACCGCGGCGCGATCGCGCTTCAGCAATTTTTGCTCGATTTCGTTCCGCATCTCCTGCTGATCGCGATCTCGGTATCAGGTTTGATGCTGACCGCGTCGAGCCTTTGGTTCCAAGGTTATATGTACTCGTTCATCTCGCTGTCGCATCAGGCGATCGTGATCATGACGCTTTTCTATCTGCCGTTCGGAAAGCTATTTCATATAGTTCAGCGCCCGGCGTCGATCGGGGTCGAGCTTTATCAAAAGAATTCAGCCGAGCTCACACGAGCGCTTTGCCCGCGCTGCAAAACGGATTTTGCCGGACAAATGTGGATCGACGACCTGAACAAAGTCGTCAGCGAACTCGGATTCGATTACACAATGCCCGACGGCACAAAACTGCAGGACTATTGCCCGCGCTGTAAACGCGTCATGCGCGGTCTTGCGTATTCAGGACTCGCAAATAAATCGGATGGAGTTTTTCAGGGAGCGAGAGCCGCCGCGGCAAAAGATTAAAATTTTATGTCGAAAGTAGAAAATTTAGAGAACATTATAGAAAGATTTGGTCCGCACACGCACGATGCGCCCGACGGCGGATGGCAGGCTGACCGCGTGATCGACAAGGTTGTGCCGACGCATTGTCCATATTGCGCCGTACAATGCGGAATGAACCTGCTTGTCGAAAAGGGAAAGCTCGTCGGGTTTGAACCGCGGAATTTCCCGGTTAACGAAGGTCGTCTGTGTCCCAAGGGAGTTACGGCATATCTGCAAACTCATCATCCCGACCGTCTGCTTCATCCGCTTATCAAGCGAAACGGCGTATTTGAAAAGGCTTCGTGGGACGAAGCGCTCGATCTGGTCGTTTCCAAATTTAAGGAATTGCAGGAAAAACACGGTAAAGATGTTTTGGGAGTTTATTCCGGTTCGAGCTTAACGACCGAAAAAACTTATCTAATGGGCAAATTTGCCCGCGTCGGTCTGCAGACGAAGTATATCGATTACAACGGACGTCTCTGCATGGTTTCAGCGGCGGCGGGCAACAACAAGGCGTTCGGAATCGACCGCGCGGCAAACCCCTGGAGCGATATTCCGCATGCCGAAGTTTTGCTGATCGCCGGTGCAAACTGCGCGGAAACTTTTCCGGTCCTAAATAAATTCCTATGGCAGCAGCGCGACAACGGCGGTCGCTGGATCATTATCGATCCGCGCGAAACGCCGACAGCGCGTCAGGGCGATCTTCATTTGCAGCTGAAACCGGGAACTGATGTGGCGCTTGCGAACGGTATTTTGAATGTCATTTTAAATGACGGTCAGATCGACCAGGAATTCATTGACTCGAAAACCAATGATTGGGAAGAAACGAAAAAGGTCATCGAAAAATACACTCCCGACATTGCTTCTGAGATCACCGGCGTTCCGGCGGAAAAAATTATTCAAGCGGGACTGATGTACGGTCGTGCAAAGACCGGAATGATCCTTCATGCACGCGGCATCGAACATCATACAAATGGCGTAAATAATGTACTTTCCTACATTAACATTGTTCTTGCGACAGGAAAGATCGGCTCTTTAGGTCGCGGGTACGGAACGATCACCGGTCAGGGAAACGGTCAGGGCGGACGCGAACACGGACAAAAAGCCGACCAGTTGCCCGGACAAAGGCTTATCGCTAACCCGGAACACCGGAAATATATCGCCGGGGTCTGGGGAATTGAAGAGTCCGAAATGCCGGGACCCGGAGTTTCAATCGTTGAAATGTTCGACAAGATGCGAGAAGGCGAGATAAAGGCGCTCGTTTCCATCTGCAACAACGTGATGGTTTCGCTTCCCGATACGAACAGCGTCCGTAAAACGCTCGAGGGACTCGATTTTTACGTCTGCATAGATTTTTTCATGTCTGAAGGTTCGCGCTACGCCGACGTTGTACTTCCCGGTTCGACCTGGTCCGAAGATGAAGGTGTCACCGCAACCGGCGAGGGTCGTGTCGTTAAAATTAATAAAGCGAACGAACCGCCGGGCGAAGCAAAGGTCGATTGGTGGATAATTCAGGAAATTGCCCGCCGCATGGGACGCGGGAAATATTTCAATTTCAACAGCCCGCGGGAGATCTTTGACGAACTTCGTGTCGCATCGAAAGGCGGCAAAGCCGATTATTTCGGTATTACTTACGAAAAGATCGACAAACAGGACGGAGTTTTCTGGGCGTGTCCGACGCTCGAACATCCCGGAACGCCGCGGCTTTTTGAGGAAAAGTTTTATCACGAAGACGGAAAGGCAAAATTTCACGCCGTCGAGTACGTCGGCGCGGCAGAAAAACCTGACGAAGAATTTCCGCTGATCTATACGAGCGGGCGCATCGTTTACCAGTATCTTTCGGGAAATCAGACGCGTCGGATCGGTTTTCTGCTGCAGCAATGTCCGGAACCGTATGTGGAAATTCACCCTGAAACGGCGTTGAAATACAAGATAAACGACGGAGAGCGCGTAAAGGTAGTTTCGCGCCGCGGCGAAGGTGTTTTTCCGGCACTGATCGTCAAAACGATCCGTCCGGACACGATATTCGTTCCCTATCATTGGGGCGAAGAGCTCGCGGCAAATCAGATCACCAATCCGAAGCTCGATCCAATTTCGAAGATTCCGGAATATAAAGCCTGCGCCGCACGGATCGAGAAAATTGCGTCGCGCGAATTACCGATATTTGGCAGTCAGAAAAAAGGAATTTCGCAAAGCGAAGTTAGAAAAGGCAAGTGAGAGGAGAAATAAAAATGAAAGTTTTGATTCCGGTCGATGGTTCCGAAAATAGCAAATTGGCATTAGATGAGGTTGCGCGGCGGGCTTGGAACGAAGGAAGTTCCTTCAAGATCATTCACGTTGTTCATCCGCCGATCCAGGTTACCGATATGATGGGAGTCGGTGCGGAGCTCGCTAAAGATACGCTTCAAAAATTGGTCGAAAAAGGCAGAATAATACTCGACGAAGCTGAAACGATCCTGAAATCTAAGATCGGCGAATTTCCGGTAACGACCCAGCTGATCGAAACACCGACGTTTCAATCGCCGCAGGAAGTGATCGTCAGCACCGCAGAATCCGATGGAACGGACCTGATCGTCATGGCTTCGCGCGGATTTAGTTTATGGAAGCGAATAACCGTGGGCAGCGTTTCGCTTGCTGTCATACAGCACGCTCCCTGTTCGGTCGAAATTGTACGGGAAAAGGAAAATAAATAGAGGAATTTGAGTTATGAAAGAAACAATGTTCATCGATCCGCAGAGATGTATCGGATGCCGTTCGTGTGTGGCGGCGTGTCGTGAATGCTCGACGCATAAAGGTTATTCGATGATCCATCTCGATTACATAGACCGACGCGAAACGACTGCGACGATGCCGACGGTTTGTATGCACTGCGAGGAACCGACCTGTGCGTTGGTCTGCCCGGCGGATGCGATCAAGATGAGTGAAGACGGCGTTGTTATGTCGGCGTTAAAACCGCGCTGCATCGATTGCCGGAACTGCGTTAATGCGTGTCCGTTCGGTGTGCCGAAATACAATTCGGAAATACACCTTCAGATGAAGTGCGATATGTGTTTCGACCGCACCAGCGAAGGTTTGAAGCCGATGTGTGCAAGTGTCTGTCCGACGGGAGCAATATCGTTCGGAACTTACGAACAGATCGTTCCGCTGCGCCGGACAAAGCCCGTAAAATCACATGTCTTCGGCAATCAGCGCGTTGAAACAAAAGTTTATCTGATGCTTCCGACAGATGCGGAAGAAGTTTCGGTCGACGGCTGCGGAGTGTTTGAAGGAAAAGTTGCGGTAGACGCTCATGAGGATCATGAGTCGTGGATGGAATCGCAGTCCCAGGAGGCAAATAAAGCGAATGAGTTCTAATAATTTAAATTCGGCAATTGATAAAGTTTTGAGCGACGAGAGCGATGTTAGAGAGGCAACATCTCCGCACCAGCGAGACTTTCCCTACGAAAGAGATGGAGAAGCGCAGGTTACGCGTCGGGAGTTTTGTAATTTTCTAGCGGTAACTTCGACCGCACTGTTCGTAAGTTCGGGCGGATTCGCCGCAAAATCGCTTTACGATTCTCAGAAAACCGAGGTACTTCCGGCAATGAAGATCGAAGAAGCAGTAACGCTAAAGCCTGGCAGCGCGTTGAATTTCCGTTATCCGACGGAAAACGATTCGGCAATTCTGGTGCGTTCCGGCGACGGCGAGTATTACGCGTACGGTCAAAAATGCACACATCTTGCATGCCCGGTTTATTTTGAAAAGGACGCGCAGCGGCTTGAATGCCCGTGCCACGAAGCGGGATTCGATGTCAAAACCGGAAATGTCCTTTACGGTCCGCCGCCGCGACCTTTGGATAAGATCGCGATCGAAGTAAAAGACAATGGCGAAGTTTGGGCGACGGGCAGAGAAGTTGGAGGATGGGAACGTGCGTAGAAATTTTGAAAACCCTAATCAACGGGCGACTCCGAAAGGAAGATCGGCAGTTTTGCAGGCAAAGCTCGCTTTGCTGGTAATGATAAATCTCGCGCAGCTTTGGATCTTATCGGCAACGGTCGAAGCAGCGCTGGCTAAGCACTACAAAGAGATCGCACCGCTTGTCATTGCTTCGGGCGTCTGCTGGCTGATCTCGGTTACGATCGTCCTCTGGTGGAAACCGACGAAATCCAAACGCTCGACGATCGGTCATTAGACAAATTCGTGTTTGTGATTTAAATCATATAATTTTCTCATTTGAGCCGTAATTATCGTTCGTAACGATAATTTGTTCTCAAGGAGATATTATGAAGCCGCTAAACGCGATCCCTCCACAGGTGGATTTCACGAAACCGCTTGATGTTCTTTTTCAGTGTCATCAAAAGATCGCGGCGAATTTGGAAACTCTTCGCCGTTCGGTAGAATCGCTGCAAAAGCCGGACAAAGCGGCGGTAGGTGACATTCTTAATGCGATAAATACGGTTGTCGTGCATTTTGCAACCGCCGGCATTAAGCACACCGCCGATGAAGAGCAGTCGCTTTTCCCACGTATGCGTGCTTACAACACCCAGATCGTATCGGAAGTTTTTGATGTTGTCGATCAATTGGAAGACCAGCACAAACGCGCCGCCAGCGTTGAAAATTCGATGAATCAGCTATTCGTTACGATGGTCGCAGACGAAGAATTAGATTCGAATAAGGTCGCTCTTTTCACGGACCTCAGCGAAAGCCTTTACGACCTATATCGACCGCATATACAAATGGAAAACGAGTTTGTTTTTCCATCCGCCGGAAAGATCCTTTCCGCGGAAGAACTGATCGCTGTCGGAAGAGAAATGTTCCAGCGCCGTCAACCTCAGATCTTATCGAGCCGGTCTTAACAAAATTAAGACCGCAGCCCGCATCTCAATATGCGCGCTGCGGTCCGTTCGTCCATTCCCTATCAAAAATTGGCAAAAATTCGAATGGAATGCACAAAAACTTGTTTATTGTTTACGCCACGGCTTCGGCTGACTTTATCTCCATCTCCAACGCCATCGGAAACAGGATGTTGTTTTCTAAATGAATGTGGCGGTGCAGATCTTTTTCATGCTCTTCCAAACCGAAATAAAGGGCTCTAAAACTCGGGCAAGCATCTGCCGGCGCAGTATAATCGTCCGTCAGGTCTCGCATTTTATGCAGTATCGCCCCGGCACTTTCATGTTCGGCGTTCATCATTCGAATCGGATTTTGGACGGTGCCGAATGGCGGTCGCGGCATTGCTGTATTCGTTAATTCGGAAACCTCGAGGTTTCTGATGTAAGGAAACAAAACGTTCTCTTCCTTCTGCATATGCGGCAGAAGTTCTTCATTTAATTCGTAGAAAAGATCTTTTAACTGCAGAAGTTCCGGATGCGATCCGCCGTGTTTATACGCGACCTTTTCCATCAAAGGCGTCAGCCGTTCTATCTCCGCTTTTGAAAATACATGGTGTTTATCGACGATGTATTTGATCAATTTTGAAGGAGATGTGTGTTCTGAAAATCCATCTCCGGCGGATGCGACGCTGCTGCTGATTATTTCATTTATTCTGGCTGCGACATCGCCCGGCGAAACATTTGCCTTTTCGCAGGCGTCCTTAAAATTCACCGATCCGCCACAGCAATAGTCGATTTTTAATTCTTCAAAGACCCGCGTGGTACCCGGCGACTCAAGCGCAATTTCTCTGATCGTTTTATTTTCAAATTCCATTATTAGTCCACCTCTCGTTATAAGTCATAAATAACTCCGGCACTTGCGAAGCAAGAAATTCGCTCTGCATTACCGATGTTCTTATTATGGTTGGATCTGGATAACAAGAATATGACCGAGATCATATTTGAAAATTAAGTTGGGCGAAAATTGTTTCGGACACCTAAAAGCGGGGAATTATACCGATCGCCGTTGAGGTTTTTTAGCAAAACCTTATTTCCGCGGACGGTGCTGCCGGTTTGTTGAGTTCTTTTCTTTTATTAAAGTAATCCTGCGTGCTCCGCGCGGCGGATAGCTTCGAGACGGCTGTGAGCGTTGAGCTTTTTCAAAATATGTTGAACATGATTATTAACCGTCGTTCTGCTGATGAACAGCTTTTCCGCGATAAGTTTCGTCGTTTTTCCTTTTGCAAGAAGTTTGATGACCTCAAGTTCGCGGTCTGTCAAATTGGTTTCGCGCGCAGGCGTTCGCGTAGCGGAGGTGAGTTCCTTCACATGCTGCTCAGACATGCTCGTTTCATTAACGACAAAATCACGGACGAGAACTTCAAGCCGCTTACTGACATCTATCGGACGCAAAATATGAATGGTGTGCGGCGCCACAGCTTTATCGTCGGTTGCGACGATTATCGAGATATTGCACCATTTCATTCCGGCGGAGGTTTTAACCTGGAGATCGAAGTTCCTAATTGGTTTGCCGTCCTGTGAAGCCTGAATGATCGAACAGTCCTGGGTGCAGAACGCTCCGCATTCGTCGTAACCTTCAACTATCAAACTGCAGCCTTTCCCGATCGCATCTTTTGATCTTATCCCAAAAAACTCCTCGGCTGGGCGATTCCAAAATTCGATACTGTGAAGTCCGTTGACCGCAAACGCCGGATCGGCGGTGCTGTCAACCAGTTTCTTAATTTCTCGTTTTTGCATTCGCCAACCTAAAACCTAATCAAAAAAATGATGCGATGTGATTATTGTTTAGCCTAACACAAAACGTAATTATTCATAAGTAGATAAGAAGGTCAGATTATCCGTTAATTCAAGATGCTTTTATCAAAAACTACAGGTTATGGAATACGCGCGCTGGTCTATATTGCGCAGCAGGGAGTTAGTCAACTCTGCGGTTTACAGGAAATTGCCGCCGAGGAGAATATACCGCCTGCGTATCTGGGAAAGGTTCTCGGCGACTTGAGAAAGCATCAGTTGCTCCGCTCGGTGAAGGGACTTCACGGCGGATACGAGCTGGCTCAGCCGGCAGACAAGATCACATTGTGGGACGTTTATCAAATTTTAGATCCATTGATAGATTGCAACCAATGCATTCTCGGATTGACGCATTGCGAGGAAAGAAATCCTTGTGCTCTCCACGACTCGTGGATTCCTATTAAAGACGAGTTCGTAGAAATGCTGCGCACAAAGACGATCGCCCAGATCAGTAACGGGAATTAACGGTTTCGATCTACTGCTTCTTTGAACGAAGCAAGGATGGGAACAATGTCAGCAAAATTAGTTCGGGAAACATCGTTCGATGTTTCGCTTATTACGAAGTTACTTATAATTTCTTCGGCGATTTTAATCTTTTTTGCGCTCGGTGCCAGCGCTCAGGAAATGGGCGCGAAAGCATTCGAATCGAAATGCTTCAGCTGCCACAACATCGGCGGCGGCGACAAACAGGGTCCCGACCTAAAGGGACTGACCGACCGCAGAACGCTTCCCTGGATCGAGGAATTTACAAAAGCGCCGCTGGCGATGAGTAAAAAAGACCCGATCGCCGCTGAGCTATTCACAAAATACGCTCCAACCATAATGCCCGATCAGCCGCTCGCTCCCGACGAGTTCGAAGCGATCATCGAGCTCATTAAGAATCTCTCGTCCAAAAACGAGATGTTCACTCCCGCCGGTGCAAAACTTTATCGCGCTATTCAGCCAGGCGATATCGACGGGGGCTGGCGATACTTTACCGGACAGACAAAGTTCGAAAACGGCGGTGTCGCATGCAATTCATGCCATACGGTGAACAATGTCGGTCGTCTCGGCGGCGGAACGCTCGGACCTGATCTAACTGCTGCAAACATCAAATATCGCGATCCCGAACTAATTCTAATTCTTCAAAATCCGAATTTCCCGACGATGACGGAAATGTTTCGCGATCACAAATTAAATGACGAAGAGATCGTTCAGCTCTTCGCCTACCTTCAAAATTCAAAAGCGGAAAATCCGCATGCACCGATCGTGGCAACGGCGGCTTCCGGAGCAACGGATCCGAAGTTTCTTGCCGTCGGTTTTGCGATTACGATCCTTTCTCTTTTCGGATTGAATTTCATCTGGCGAAAGCGACACAAAGGCGTCCGCGCCGACATCGTTCGGAGGTCAAAAATATGAGTTGGATAAAAGATATGATCAGCCCCAAGACTCGATCCTGGGAGCAGTTTTACCGAAATCGCTGGCAGCACGACAAGATCGTCCGAAGTACGCACGGCGTAAATTGTACCGGCGGATGCAGCTGGAATATTTATGTTAAGCAAGGAATCGTAACCTGGGAACTTCAGGCGCTCGATTATCCGCTGCTCGAAGACGGTCTGCCGCCGTATGAACCGCGCGGGTGTCAACGCGGAATTTCCTATTCCTGGTATTTGTACAGCCCGATTCGTGTGAAATATCCGTATTTGCGCGGCGCTCTGCAAGACCTTTGGCGAATTGCCAAGGAAAAACACAGCGATCCGGTAAAGGCTTGGGAATCGATCATGTCTAATCCCGAATCGCGTGCACGATTTCAAAGGGCACGCGGAAAAGGCGGATTTCGCCGCGCAAGCTGGGATGAAGTAAACGAAATTATCGCGGCTTCCTGCATTCATACGATCAAAAAACACGGTTCGGACCGAATCGTCGGATTTTCGCCGATTCCGGCGATGTCGTTTCTTTCCTACGGCGCAGGCTCGAGATTTCTGCAGTTGATGGGAGGCGTAAATCTCAGTTTTTATGATTGGTACAGCGATCTTCCGCCGGCTTCGCCGGAAGTTTGGGGCGAACAAACCGATGTCTGCGAAAGTGCCGATTGGTACAACTCGAAATTTATCGCCGTAATGGGTTCGAATCTGAATATGACGCGAACGCCTGACTGCCATTTCGCTGCGGAATCGCGGCACAACGGGACGAAAATGGTCGTTTTCGCGCCGGACTTTAATCAGGTTGCGAAGTATGCAGACCAGTGGGTTCCGGTTCTTGCCGGTCAGGACGGCGCATATTGGATGGCGGTCAATCACGTAATTTTGAAGGAATTTCATCACGAAAAGCAGACGAAATACTTTATTGATTATTCAAAACGCTATACGGATTCGCCCTTTCTAGTTGAACTCGTTAAAACGGAACAAGGTTACGAAGCGGGTCGTTTGCTCCGCGCAAACAAGGTCGATCGCTACAAAAATGAAGAGAACGGCGAATGGAAATTCCTTATCTGGGACGAACTTTCGGATTCACCCAAAACGCCCGGCGGAACCGTTGGACATCGTTGGGGAACGGCGGAAGGCAAATGGAATCTTGAGTTTAAAGATCCGACGGACGGCGCTGAGATCGCCCCGAAGCTAACATTGATCGAAGAAAAGTGCGAAACCGCAGAAGTAATTACTCGCGAATTCGGCACGGGAACTGT
Source organism: Pyrinomonadaceae bacterium (assembly GCA_026129865.1). Classification (GTDB taxonomy): domain Bacteria; phylum Acidobacteriota; class Blastocatellia; order Pyrinomonadales; family Pyrinomonadaceae; genus JAHCHG01. The sequence goes on along the minus strand of JAHCHG010000005.1, from coordinate 269,293 downwards.
TACAAAACGCGCCGTTCCGACGAAAACTATCAAAACCGAAGACGGCGACGCGATCGTTACAACCGTTTACGATCTTTTAATGGCGCAATTTGGCGTCGACCGCGAACTCGGCGCCGGTTCGGCAAAAGATTACGACGACGAAGATTCGGCATACACGCCCGCCTGGCAGGAGAAATTTACCGGCATCGACCGAAAAACCGTTATCAAATTTGCCCGCGAATGGGCGATCACGGCGGAAAAGACCGAAGGCAAATGCATGGTCATAATCGGCGCCGGCATCAACCATTGGTATCACAATAATTTGATGTATCGTTCGGCGATCACGGCGCTGATGCTTTGCGGCTGTGTCGGAAAGAACGGCGGCGGTTTGAACCATTACGTTGGTCAGGAAAAACTCGCGCCCGTTGCTCCCTGGAATAATTTAGCATTTGCAAAAGATTGGATTCCGACATCGCGTCTGCAAAATGCTCCTTCGTGGCATTACATAAACAGCGAACAATGGCGATACGAAAGAGAATTTTCCGCGTACTCGCCAATTCCGGAAAATACCGCAGTCGGGCAAACGGATGAAATTGCCAGAGGACACACCGCCGATGTTCAGGTGCAAGCCGTCCGAAATGGCTGGCTGCCGTTTTATCCGCAGTTTGAAAAGCCAAATCATGAAATTCTGGCAGACGCGAAAGCACTGGGGGCGAAAAACGCGCAGGAAATCTCGGATTTTGTTGTCAAACAACTCAAAGAAAGAGTTTTAAAGTTCTCGGTCGAAGACCCGAGCAAGCCTGAAAACTTCCCTCGCGTTTGGTTTATCTGGCGCGGAAACGCGCTGATGGCGAGCGCAAAAGGGCATGAATATTTCCTGAAATACTACCTCGGAACGCATCACAACGACGTTGCCGAACAATGCGCTGAAGGTTCTGTAAAAGACATCAACGCCGAAAACCCGGCGGCGGAAGGAAAGATGGATCTCGTGGTCGATCTCAATTTCCGGATGGATACCTCCGCGCTTTACTCCGACATCGTTCTGCCCGCCGCGACCTGGTACGAAAAAGCCGATCTCAATTCGACGGATATGCATTCGTTTATCCATCCGCTTTCAGAAGCGGTTCCGCCGTGTTGGGAATCGAAAAGCGACTGGGAGATCTTTCGCGGACTGGCGAAAAAAGTCAGTGAATTAGCCGAGCACCATATTCCAAATCCGATCGAAGATCTGGTAACGGTTCCGCTTTTACACGATACGCCGGATGAAATAACGCAGCCGCAGATCAAGGATTGGGCGAAAGGCGAATGCGAACCGATTCCCGGAAAGACGATGCCGCATATCAAGGTCGTCGAACGCGATTACGTCAATCTTTACAACCGATTCATTTCGCTCGGACCGGAAGCGCGCAAAGGCATGGGCGCGCACGGCGTTAAATATGAGGTTGAAGATATTTACGACGAGGTCGTCAGTTCGCGTAAAGAACCGGTCGAAGAATGGGGCGGGAAAGTTTATCCGTCGCTGAAGCGGGCGGACGACGCGGCGAACATTATCTTAAAATTTGCGCCCGAAACCAACGGCGAACTCGCCTATCGCGGTTATAAATTTATGGAAAAACGGGTCGGTCGCCCGCTTGCTGATCTTGCTGAAAAAAGCCGCCATTCGCGGGCGACTTACAAAGATCTTCAAGCGCAGCCGCGGCGCGTCCATAACAGTCCGGTTTGGTCGGGTTTGGTTGACGAAGGGCGCGCATATTCCGCATTTACATACAATTACGAACGGCTTGTGCCGTGGCGGACGCTTACCGGGCGGCAGCATTTTTATCAAGATCACGAAGGTTATATTTCGTTTGGCGAGAACCTGCCGACCTATAAGCCTTCTCCGCTTCCGGCACATTTCGGCGATCTTAAGGTCAGTCCGACGGACGGTCGCGTAAAAGCTCTAAATTACCTGACGCCGCACGGCAAATGGCATATTCATTCAACTTACGGCGACAACCATCGAATGATGACACTTTCGCGAGGCTGCGAACCGCTCTGGCTGAATGATGAAGACGCGGTCGACCTCGGGATCAACGACAACGACTGGGTCGAGGCTTACAACGACAACGGCGTGGTTTGTACGAGGGCGGTCGTTTCGCACCGGATTCCGAAAGGGGTCTGCATTCAATATCATTCGCCGGAAAGGACGCTCGGTGTTCCGAAATCGCCTTTGCGTGGAAACAAACGTGCCGGCGGGCATAATTCGCTGACTCGCATCCGCTTGAAACCGGTTCTTATGATGGGCGGTTACGGGCAATACACCTATCACTTCAATTATTGGGGACCGACGGGCGTAAATCGCGACACTTTCATCATGGTCAGAAAAATGGACAAGGTGACCTACTGATCACCGAGGAAAAAATTATGGATGTCAGATTACAAACTTCGATGGTTTTTCATTTGGACAAATGCATTGGCTGCCACACTTGTTCTATCGCCTGCAAAAATATCTGGACCGATCGAAAAGGCGCGGAATACATGTGGTGGAACAATGTCGAAACCAAACCGGGAACAGGATATCCAACGGCGTGGGAAGATCAAAGCAAATATAAGGGCGGCTGGGAGGAAAACGGCGGAAACCCGAGCCTAAAGATGGGCAGCAAAAATTCACGGCTTTTGAACATTTTCCACAATCCCGATCTGCCAAAATTAGACGATTATTACGAACCGTGGACGTACGAATACGAAAAATTGTTCGATGCCCCGGAAGGCTCCGATCAGCCGACGGCGCGACCGATCTCGATGATCACCGGAAAACATATGGAGGTCGAAGCCGGACCGAATTGGGACGACGATCTAAGCGGCTCGCCGGTTTATGCGGCGAACGACCCGAACCTGGACAGCCTGACCGAAGAGCAGAGGCAGGAACTTTTTGACATCGAGCGGCTGGTATTCTTTTACCTTCCGCGAATTTGCAATCACTGCCTGAACCCGAGCTGCGTAGCGGCGTGTCCTTCCGGCGCGATCTACAAACGCGGCGAAGACGGCATCGTTTTGATCAATCAGGACAAATGCCGCGCGTGGCGCATGTGCGTAACGGCATGTCCATACAAGAAGACTTTTTACAACTGGTCGACCGGAAAAAGCGAAAAATGCATTCTTTGTTTTCCCCGCCTTGAAACGGGTCAGGCGCCGGCGTGTTTTCACTCCTGCGTCGGAAGGATCAGATATCTCGGCGGTTTGCTTTATGACGCCGATAAATTGCCAAGTTCGGTTCAGGTTCCGGACGGTCAGCTTGTTGATGCGCACCGCGACATCATTCTCGACCCGAAAGACCCGAAAGTTCGCGAAGCGGCACGGAAAAATGGGATCGACGACCGCACGCTCGAAGCAGTCGAACGTTCGCCGGTCTATAAATACGTGATGGAATGGAAATTGGCGCTGCCGCTTCATCCGGAATTCAGAACTTTGCCAATGCTTTTTTACGTTCCGCCGATGCTGCCGGTAATGGCAAAAGCCACCGAAGGCGTTTACGACACCGCAAATGACGAGCTTTTTTCCCCGATCGAAAAGGCGCGGCTGCCGATCGAATATATGGCTAGCCTTTTTTCTGCCGGTAATGTCGACCACGTCACGCTGTCGTTGAAAAAACAGTATGCGGTACGGCTCTTCAAACGGCTGGAAACGGTCGGGGACGTCGATGAAAAAGTCGTTCAGTTCGCAATGAACGAATGCAATATGACAGCTGAAGAAGCCGAGACGATATATCGCCTGACATCGCTGCCGACGATGGACGAACGCGTCGTAATTCCGCCGATGCACCGCGAAGAAGCGCTGCAGATGCTTAATGACAATATGTGGGAAGAAAAAGGCAGTGCCGGGCTCGGCAAACGTCAGCTGCCCGTTAGGGGAAATTAGGAAACGTGAAAATCATGAAAAACGATCCGGTACAAATTACGCGAAATTCTACAAAAAGCATTGAACCGTTCGAAACTGCGGATTCGATCGAATTGTCCGCGGAAGAAGCGCAGATGTTAAATGCGGTCGCCGACCTTCTGGAATATCCGACATTGTCATGGTTCGATTCCTACGAACTTTGCAAAGGTCTGATACTGACCTCAGACGACAGTGCTGCCGATCATTTTTCGAATTTCTGTCTCGAGATACGACCATTGTCGCTGCTCGAACTTCAGGAATTATATACACGAACTTTTGATCTAAGTCCGGTTTGCGCTCTCGAGATCGGTTATCACCTTTTTGGCGAAGATTACAAGCGCGGCGAGTTTCTGGCGCGGCTTCGCGAAGACCAGAACGAATATCAACTCGGTCAGGAAAAGCAGCTTCCCGATTTTCTTCCCGTTCTGCTTCGGCTTTTACGGCAGTTCGAAGATTCCGAAGAACGAGCGGCATTGATCGGATACTGCCTGATCCCGGGACTCTCCAGAATGATCGACGCTTTTGACAAAAAAGAGAATCCTTATGGCAATTTGATCAGATTTCTGAGCGATTTTCTCAAGGAGATCGGTCGAAATTCTCTGCAAACAGCGGAACCAAAGTTAGAAGCGAGGTATGAATATGCATGAATATTTACTTTATATCTTTTTGCCGTATATGGCAGTTACGATCCTGTTCGTCGTTTCGATCTACCGGTTCGTAAAGGATCGATTTTCATATTCGAGCCTTTCTTCGCAATTTCTGGAAAGTGACGAGCTGTTTTACGGTTCGGTTCCCTGGCACATTGGAATAATCGGTGCGTTGACCGGACATTTGATCGGATTTCTTTTTCCGGCACAGGTGTTGTGGTTCAACAGCGTCCCGGTACGGCTTTATATTCTTGAGATCACAGGACTTGTGTTCGGTCTGATGGCGCTTGTCGGTATCGTAAGTTTGGTCTGGCGTCGTCTGAATACACCAAAGATCTGGGCTGTCACGAGCATTATGGATCTCGTCGTTCTTTTTCTCTTGCTCGCACAAATATTTCTCGGAGTTTACACGGCGCTGTTCTACCGTTGGGGTTCGTCGTGGTATGCCGCTTCGGCAGTTCCCTATCTGCGCTCGCTGTTTACTTTTCAACCGGATCTGGCGACGATCGCGCCGCTGCCGATAGTCGTAAAATTGCATATTGTCGGCGCATTTCTGATCCTGCTCGTCTTTCCGTTTTCGAGACTCGTACATATGTTTTCGATCCCGATCTCGTATCTCTGGCGCCCTTTCCAAATTGTAAAATGGAACTGGGACAGGAAAACGATCCGCGGTCAATACACGCGCGGCAATACTGAAATCGCGAAAAACGCTAAATGATAACGGTTCACTAACGGAGCCATTATGAATCTGAGGACATTAAAGATCATTTCAATACTCGTAACCGTGATCGGTGCGATCGTCATCTGGCAAAACGGGATCTTCCGTCAATTCGGCGATCAAAGCGGTTATGAACCGATCCAGCCGATCAATTTTTCGCATAAGATCCACGCCGGCGATAACAAGATCAACTGCACATTTTGTCATTCATCGGCAGATGAATCAGCAGTCGCGGGCGTTCCGACGGCGACAAATTGTATGAATTGTCATTCGCAGGTTTTGAAAGATTCGCCTGAGATTCTGAAGATCAAAGCGGCGCTTGACAACAATCAACCGATCGAATGGGTAAAGGTAAACGATGTGCCCGATCATGTGGTCTTCAACCATTCGCGGCACGTGACCGCGGGCGTCAACTGCAACACCTGCCATGGTCCGGTCGAAACGATGGCGAGAGTTTCGCAATTCAGCACGTTCACGATGGGTTCGTGCATCGATTGCCATCGCAGACATCAGGGTGTGGTTTTAGACGCGGGAGGGAACCCGCAATTTGCGGCAGAAAATACACCGAACCGCTTGAATGCGCCGACCGATTGCGCGGCTTGTCATCACTAATTTGCTGCGGTGCTTGAAACCTGATTCGGGTTGTTTTGAGAAATTGCCGCTAGCTTTAGCTTGCGGTCAAGGGATTTGAATAGAGGGCTTTAGCCAGATACCTGAGCTGAGAACGATTCCTTAGTGCTTTAGCTATAGCCGTTCAGATAATTGTTTTCTTTATTTTTTGGCTAACGACGCCGAGCTTGAATTGTCCGAATCCACTAGCCGAAGCTAGCGGCAATTCAAAAGAACTAATTTTGAGACCGTAGAAAGGAACGTGTTTATGAAAGGCGAAAAACTTTGGAAAGAGTTTCTTGATACCGATGAAAGCGGCAAACCTGCCGCACCGAAACTACCTGTTTACGGAATTTCCCGCCGAAGTTTTCTGTCCGCGCTCGGCTATTCCGCGGTTGGTCTTTCTCTGCTTAATTGCCGTGTTCCGGAACAAAAGATCGTTCCCAATTTAGCAAAATCGCCGGAACAAACGCCGGGCGTCGCAAATTGGTATGCATCAACTTGTTCGGGCTGCAGCGCCGGGTGCGGAACCCTGGTCAAGGTTCGCGACGGGCGACCGATCAAGATCGAAGGAAACCCCGCGCATCCGGTCTCGAAAGGCGGACTTTGCGCTGTCGCTCATTCGCTCGTGTTCAGCCTTTACGATTCGGAACGTCTGAAACAGCCTTTGATCGGCGGGCAGCCGTCCGATTGGACCGAAGTTGACCGGCAAGTCGGCGCAAAACTCGCTTCGATCAAACAATCCCGCGGCAAAGTCCGATTTTTATCAAATACTATAATCAGCCCGACCTCTAAAGCTTTAATAGACAACTTCCTGGGAACTTACGAAGACGCGCGTCATATCGTCTATGAGCCTGTTTCTACCGCTGCGATTTCCGCCGCACATCTTGAAACGCACGGCGTCGGTTCGATTCCCGGTTATAAAATTCAGAACGCGAAACTACTTGTCAGCTTTGACGCCGATTTTCTCGGAACTTGGATCTCTCCGGTCCGATTTACTAAAGATTATTCAGCCGCACGCGACTTGAAGAACGGGCAGAGATCAATGCTCCGTCATATTCAATACGAAGCGCGAATGTCCGTAACCGGAGCCAATGCCGACACTAGATTTACAACTTCATCTGCGGAGCAAAACGAAGCATTGACTTTCCTTTTGACGGCACTCGTCGAAAAAAGCGGTCAATCAAAATCCGTAAATTACAACCTGCTTCCGCCCTCCGGCATTTCTCCGCAGATGACCCAACATTTGGAAACGACGGCAGACGAGCTGCTGAACCATCGGGGCGAATCGCTGGTGATTTGCGGTTCGAACGATCCGGACGTACAGCTAGTCGTCAATTTTATCAATGAAACGCTTGGAAATTACGGAACAACGATCGATGTCAATTCACCGTCGCCGCACACACAAAATAGCGACGGAACGTTTGCAGGATTGATCGAAGAGATGAAAAATGGCGAAGTTGCTGCGCTTTTCCTGCTCAACGTCAATCCTGCTTACGATTGCTATGCGGCGAAGGAATTTACGGAAGCGTTAAAAAAGGTTCCGCTTAAAGTTTCCTTCGATCCGACACTGGATGAAACCGCTTTGTCGGCTGATTTTGTCTGCCCGAACCATCATTCGCTTGAAGCTTGGGACGACGCCGAAACTGATTCGGGAATTTACAGTTTCAATCAGCCGACGATTGCTCCGCTGTTTCAGACGCGCGCATATCAGGAATCGCTGATGCGCTGGAGCGGCGATGTTCGATCATTTTACGATGTTCTGCGCCAAACCTGGCAGCAAACTAATTTTACGAAACAGACAAAATTTTCAAAATTTGACGATTTTTGGGATCAATCGCTTCACGACGGAATTTTTGCAGATCAGACTGTTAAAGAACCGGTTACACGAACCTTCAACGACAAAGGCTTGAACGACGCACTTTTGCGGCTAAACAAGACAGAACAATCAGATTATTCACTCGTTCTCTATCAAAAAACGAGCATGCGCGACGGCAGATTTGCAAACAGCCCGTGGCTTCAGGAACTTCCCGACCCGATCACAAAAACGTCGTGGGGCAATTATGCTTCAATTTCTCCCGGTGCTGCTGAAAAGCTTAGCTTAACGGAAGGCGACGTTGTATCAGTGAAAAAAAATAATTCGGCGATCGAACTTCCGGTTTTGATCCAGCCCGGACAAAGCGACGATGTTGTCGCCGTCGCTCTCGGTTATGGACGAACGCACGCCGGAAAAGCCGGAAACGGGGTCGGCGCGAATGCATTTCCGTTTGTTGAGTTTTTAAACGGAACATTTCGGTATCAAGCCGCAAACATCGATATCGCAGCGACCGGCAAACGCTCGGAGCTTGCAAAGACACAGATCGAAGAATCGTCGCACGGACGCCCGCTCGCTCAGAATATCGCGCTTTCGCAATATGTCAGCGGCGATCACCCGATAAAGCAAACCGAATTCGAAAAGTTATTCGCGGAACACGATTACCCGGAACATAAATGGGGAATGGTCGTCGATCTTAGCGCTTGCACAGGTTGTAACTCGTGTGTTTTGAGCTGCCAGGCGGAAAATAATATTCCGGTCGTGGGCAAGCAGGAAGTCGCAAAGATGCGCGATATGCACTGGCTTCGCGTCGACCGGTATATCGATTCCAACCCCGACGGAACAGAGGTCACCTTTCAACCGCTTCCCTGCATGCAGTGCGAAAATGCTTCGTGCGAAATGGTTTGTCCGGTTTTGGCGACCGTCCACAGCAGCGAAGGTTTGAACATGCAGGTTTACAACCGCTGTGTCGGAACACGTTACTGTGCAAACAACTGCGCTTATAAAGTTAGACATTTCAACTGGTTCGACTATCCGCGCGACGACAAACTCGCGAATATGGCGCTAAACCCCGACGTCACGGTCCGCACGCGGGGCGTTATGGAAAAATGCACGTTCTGTGTGCAGCGGATCGAAGAAAAGAAGATTCAGGCTCGAAACGAAGGACGACCGATCAAAGACGGCGAAATTCAAACCGCGTGTCAGCAAAGCTGTCCGGCAGACGCCATTATTTTCGGTGATCTGAAAGACCTGAACAGCATGGTCAATGCTAATAAGAAAAGTGGCAGAAACTATATTTTGCTCGAAGATCTGAACACAAAACCGGCGGTCAGCTATCTTGCAAAAGTAAGAAATCGCAAGGAATCCAAGGAGGATCATTGAGATGGATGTGCCGATTGAAAAACTCGAATTATCGATCGATGAAAGGCGAATCCGGAATGAGGTCGGGCGGATCACGCAGCATCCCGCCGTTTCGCCGCTTCGCGAGCCTTTGGTAACGGGAAACAAGTCTTATTCGGATGTAACGAACGACATCAACGTTATTCACGAGCAAGGAGCGGGACTCGGCTGGTGGATCGCGCTGGCAATTTCTTCTTCGCTGCTGCTTATCGGGTTGATCGCAGGATATTTGACCGTGACGGTCGGAATCGGAACCTGGGGTTTAAATCGGACGGTCGGCTGGGCTTTTGACATTACGAATTTCGTGTTCTGGATCGGAATCGGTCATGCAGGCACATTCATTTCAGCTATTCTTTATCTTTTCAATCAAAAATGGCGAACTTCTATCAATCGTTCAGCGGAGGCGATGACCTTGATCGCAGTCATGTGTGCAGGGATCTTTCCGATCATACACATGGGGCGTCCGTGGCTGTTTTATTGGTTTCTGCCGTATCCGAACTCGCGCGGCTCGCTATGGGTAAATTTCCGCTCGCCGCTTTTGTGGGATTTCTTCGCGATCTCGACATATTTCACGATCTCGCTGGTTTTCTGGTACATCGGTCTATTGCCCGATATCGCGACCGCCCGCGACCGCGCGCGGACTAAATTTAGGCGGAAACTTTATACGATCTTAAGTCTCGGGTGGAACGGTTCCAACCGCACGTGGTCGCGGTATGAGACGGTTTACGGAATTCTCGCAGCGCTCGCCACGCCGCTTGTTTTATCGGTTCACAGCATAGTCAGTTTCGACTTTGCGACATCGCTCATTCCCGGATGGCATTCAACGATCTTTCCTCCGTATTTTGTTGCGGGTGCCGTATTTTCGGGATTTGCGATGGTTATGACATTGATGATCCTTGTTCGAAAGGTGATGAATCTGGAGGATTACATCACACTCGATCACTTTGAAAAAATGTGCAAAGTGACGCTTTTGACCGGTTCGATCGTCGGTCTGGCGTACATTACCGAACTTTGGACGGGATTTTACAGCGGCAACCCGAATGAAATTTTCATGATCATTAACCGCGTTCTCGGTCCGTATGCGTGGGCTTACTGGATAATGTTTACGTTCAACGCGCTCGTGCCGCAGCTCTTCTGGTTCAAACGGTTCCGCCGGTCGATTCCGCTGATATTCGTACTGAGCATTTTCATCAATATCGGTATGTGGTTCGAACGGTTCGTTATCATCATGATCAGTCTTCACCGCGATTATCTGCCGTCAAGCTGGACCTATTACCTGCCTACGACGGTCGAAGCCGGTTTGCTGATCGGCAGTTTCGGGTTGTTCTTTACTGCGTTTTTGATATTTTTGAGACTTTTTCCGATCATCGCCGCAAGCGAGGTTAAGGGGGTTTTGAAATATGCGAAACACTAATAACGAATTGCAGCGCTACACGGCGGCATATTTCTCGAACGAGGACGATCTGAAAGGGAGCACCGCTGAGGCGCGGCTCCGCGGATTCACGATCCACGACGTGTTTTCCCCATTCCCTGTTCACGGAATGGACGAAGCGATGGGTCTAAAACCCTCGCGAATCACGTGGGCGGCATTTGCCGGCGGATTGGCTGGTCTGGTAACTGCCGTCGTATTGCAGATCTGGACATCAGCTTACGACTGGGCTCTGAACATCGGCGGAAAGCCTTTTAATACGCCCCTGCTTTTTGTGCCGGTCTCGTTTGAACTGACCGTACTTTTTTCCGGATTGACCTCGGTCATCGTCCTATTTTATCTCAGCGGATTGAATCCGTTCAGCAAACGGAAAAGCTTACCCGGAGTTAATGACGACAAATTCGTTTTGGTTTTAGATCATTCGGGAGCTTCGTTCAGGAAAGAAGCCGCGGATGAGATTTTTTCGAAATACAATGCCGAAAAGGTCGTTGAAGGAGATCTTGTATGAAAACGACGCTGACATGGTTCGGATACATTCTACTTCCGGTCGTCGTGCTCGGCGGAATGATGATCTTTTTTCGGGATGTAACGAAGCGCAATCGCGAATACCCAATTCAAATGGGTGTTTCTCCGGCGTACCGCTCGCAAACGGTGAACGAGTCCTTCCCGAACGGTTTGACGACACAGCTGCCGGTTGCCGGAACGATCGCGCGCGGCTTTAAGCCGTTTCATTACGACGCAACCCCGGAAGAGGCAAAACGCGCCGGAGCTGAACTAACTAATCCTTTTAATGATTCTGCAGAAAATCTGGAGCGCGGGAAATACATTTTTACAAAAAGCTGTGCGGTTTGCCACGGTCCGACCGGCGCCGGCGACGGTCCGGTTATTCCAAAATTTCCAAATCCGCCATCCTTTAAAACCGAAACCTCGCGTGCGTTGGCAGACGGTGAATTATTTCATGTAATAACGCGCGGACGGAACAACATGCCGGCAGCCGAAGCAAATGTTTCGACTGAAGACCGCTGGAAGCTCGTGCTTTATATTCGCACGCTGCAGGCTCAGGAGTAGTGACGATGCTGACATCAAAGGAAAAAAACGTTTTATACGCAGGGCTTTTGATCGGTCTCGCCGGTGTTATCGGCGGATTGATATACAGCGAACGGTTTTGGGCTTCATTTCTTCAGAATGCTTTCTATTTTTTGTCGATAGCGCTCGGCGGCGCCGTTTTTGTCGCTATTAATTACGTTTCAAACGCCGGTTGGTCAAGCGTGCTGCGCCGGGTTCCCGAGGCAATGATGAGCTGCGTCTCGATCGGAGCCGTGTCGATCCTGCTGCTTTTTTTCGGAAAGGATTCGCTTTATGAATGGACTACGAAAACCTATTCGCACAACGGGCATGAACTTGTATTTAAAAATTCGTATCTGACCACGGAATTTTTCTTTTCGAGAATGATCATTTTCCTCGCCATCTGGGTATTTCTCATTTATATGATGAGACGTGAATCGTATGCCCAGGACGCGACCGGAAACCTCAGTCATACGAACAGAAACAAAACATTCGCGTCCATTTTTCTCGTCGTCTTCGGAATCACGTTCACATTCGCGGTTTTCGACTGGATAATGTCGATCGAACCGATGTTTTTTAGTACGATCTATGCCTTTTATCATATTGCGGGATTGCTTCTTTGCGGTTCCGCGGCGATCACGATACTGACGATCCTTTTGCGCAGACGCGGATACTTGAAAGAAGTAGGCGATCGTCAGATGCATGCTCTCGGGAAACTCGTATTCGGGTTTGCAACGTTTTGGGCATATATCTGGGTTTGTCAGTTTCTTCTGATCTATTACGCGAATATTCCGGAAGAAACAATTTATTATGTCCGGCGAACGGGCACGCAGGCTTGGTCAAATGTATTTTATGCGAGTCTTTTTCTAAACTGGGTGATCCCTTTTCTAATGCTGATCCGGCGCGGAGTAAAATCCAGCGAAAACTGGATGCTGGCAGCCTGCGCTGTGGTTTTGGCGGGGCATTGGGTCGATCTATACGTTCTGATCTTTCCTGCTTTCTTTGCCGACCCGATGATCGGATTGGTCGATATCGCGCTTCCGATCGGCTTTGTTTCTCTATTCTTATTGTGTTTTGCGAGAAACCTAAAACCGGATAGAATGATCCCTGTTCATGACCCGTATCTATCGGAAAGTATTTGGCAGGAAAGGACAGATCCGGCGGAATAGATACGCCAAGCCTTAAAATGAATTCAATACTTACAGCCGATCACAACGAACTTGACGGTTTGCTCGAAGAGGTTTTCAAAGCGCTCGGAAATCACGATCAACCTGAGATCTATAAGACGCTTGACATATTTTGGGCACGTCTCGCGATGCATATTCGCGCGGAACATCTTCATTTATTCAAAGCTATTCTGCAGATGGAGGACAAGATAGAGCCCGGCGTGCGCGATTCAGTTAAATCAACTATCGCAAAACTTCGAGTGGATCACGACTTTTTCGTCCGCGAACTTGCCGCTGCGATCAAGATAGTGCGCGATCTGATCTTCTTCAACCAAGATCCGGAAGAAAAATTACCCTTAGTCCGAATTAAGGTTCGCGCTATTGTCGAATTGCTTAGAACGCACAATGATACCGAGGAAAACGAGATCTATCCGATGGCAGAAGCGCTTGTCGACGAAAGCGATCACAGCGAAATGAACGATTTGATCCGAAGCGAACTGAACAAGCTTCCGCCGCGTTTTGACGGCGACCGCAGCGGACGAACGAACCTCGCCATTTCGATATTGTTAGAAGGTCGATCGTAAGTTTTCGATAGGCAGCGTCCGGTTGGACAAACTTATCCGGCTCTTTCGGACATATTTTCGCCTCGTTCTTGCGGTGATCGAACCGGTCGAAAAAGCCGCACTTTGATTGAACCGGTCCACTCCAGGTTCTTCTCATTAAGACCCGATATCTATTACATAATTCTTACATCTGACTCCATAAATAGCTGATAAACTTTATCAAATCGGCGCGGAATTTTGCCGGCGTAAATTCCGGTATGATGCGTATCGTTTTTCGGCGTATTCAGGTTTAAAAACTCCCGGTAGAAAAAACTTGAAGACCGCTTATTTCTAAACCGGCTAATACTGCTTGCGAAATCATTTCGGAAGTGTGTTTAGCAAAAATATAGTGGAGCCTTTAAATTATGAAAATCCTGCTTGTTTATCCTATATTTCCGGAAACGTATTGGAGTTTTCGGCATGCGCTGTCATTTGTCGGGAAAAAAGCCGCATTTCCGCCGCTCGGGCTATTGACCGTTTCTGCAATGTTGCCCAAAACGTGGGAGAGACGTTTAGTTGATATGAATGTCGATTCGTTGACCAGGAAGGATATTGAATGGGCGGACATGGTATTTCTCAGCGCGATGATCGTTCAAAAGCAGTCTCTTGATCAGGTGGTGAAACAATGCAAAGAGCTTGGAAAGCCAGTAGTTGTCGGTGGCCCGTTTGTTTCGACAAGTTCAGACCTGGTTCCTGAAGCGGACCATATCTTCGTTGGAGAAGCTGAAACCACGCTTCCCGAATTCATTAAAGATCTTGAGGACGGAAATCCCAAACGGATATATCAAGCAGCGGTGCGACCGTCGCTTGAACTTACGCCATTGCCGGATTTTGATCTAATTGACATAAATCGTTACACGTCAATGAACGTCCAGTTTTCAAGAGGCTGTCCGTTTTCTTGCGAGTTTTGCGACATTATTGAGATTTACGGGCGTTCTCCGCGTACCAAATCAAGCGAACAGATGTTGGCTGAAATGGAGGCGTTAAGAGCTGCGGGCTGGCGAGGCACCGTATTTATCGTCGATGACAATTTTATCGGCAATAAACGCGAGGTTAGAAAGTTCCTGCCGGAGTTAATTAAATGGTCCGATCGCCACAAATCGCCGTTTTCGTTTCTAACCGAAGCAAGCGTAAATTTGGCTGAAGACGATGCATTACTTGAATTGATGCGCCAAGCCGGGTTTCACAGGGTCTTTTTGGGAATCGAAACGCCGGTGGCAGAAAGCCTGAAAGAAGCAAACAAATCTCAAAACACAAAGCGGGATCTGCTTGAATCCGTCAAAAAAATTCAGAGCTATGGAATGGAAGTAATGGCGGGATTTATCGTCGGATTCGATAACGATCCAGCCGATATTTTTGAACAACAGATCAAATTTATACGTGAAAGCGCGATTCCGCTTGCGATGGTCGGTCTTTTGACGGCGCTTCCCGATACTCAACTTTGGAAACGTCTTGAGCGCGAAGGCAGACTTGTTCACGAAAGCAGCGGCAATAATACCGATTGTTCACTGAATTTTGTGCCAAAAATGGACAGAGAATATTTGGTTGAAAGCTATAAGGCGATTTTGCGCGAAATTTACAGCCCTTTGGAATTTTACCAGCGTGCGCTTGATTGTCTGTCGCGTGTTAAAACCGACACGCTAAAATGGCGAAACGTTAACGCCGCCAGCGTTATCGGCGTTCTAAGATCTTTCACCAAAATAACGCTCCGGCTTGGCGTTCGCGATCATGAACGCATTCGATTTTGGAAATATCTCTATCGAATTTTAAGAGATTACCCGGATCGGCTGGGAAATGGGATCGCCCTGGCTGCGATGGGCTATCATTTTAGGAAGGTTACGGAGGTCTATTGTGCTGAATAAAAATTCAGTACCATATAAATCGGTCAGAAAAAGCAGGAAAAATTTCGCGGTGCCTTAATTCGAAAACCTGGTCCCGGTTCGGGCTAAAATTTAGTTAAATGCGGGCGGCGGCGGACAGATCTGTTTCGGTTTATCTCATGGTTTCAAGGATGTCCTTGATATCTTGATCTGTCGTATCCGGATTTATAAAGCAAAATCGGGTAACGGTTTCAAATTCTTCGCCGTTATTCCATTTGGTCGGAGCGACCAGCGCAAAGCCTTCACGGTGATTTTTGTATGTCCAGTTTCGATAATCTTCCGCCGTCCAGCCTTTTCTGCGGAACAAAACGCACGACAAACTCGGTTCGCGTACTAATTCCGTCAAATGATTATCGCTGATCAATCGCCCTGCGATCTTTGCGAGCTCAATTCCGCGTTCTATCGCGCGTTCATACATATCCGTACCGTGCATCGCCAGCGAAAACCAGAGCGGCAGACCGCGAACACGGCGCGTTAATTGAATTTGATAATCGGCAGGATTAAACCCCTGAGCGCCTTCATCCGAGAAGATATCCAGATACGAGCCTTCCTGCGAATGCGCCGAGCGCGCGAGTTCGGGATCCCGGTAAATGACGGCGCCGCAATCGTAAGGCGAAAAGAGCCATTTGTGCGGATCAATTGTGATGCTGTCCGAATGTTCGATCCCTGAAAACAAGTGCCGGACCGAGCTCGCAGCGAGCGCACCGCCGCCGTAAGCCGCGTCAACGTGAAACCAGATATTTTCCGCCTTGCAGACCCGCGCAATTCCGGCGAGGTCGTCAATGATCCCCGCATTCGTCGTCCCGCCGGTGGCGATGACGGCAAAAACACGTTTCCGGTCTTCGGAAGATAATTGCGCAAGTGTTTCCTCAAGCTGTGCGCCTTCAAATTTTTCTTCGGTTTCGACCAGGATCACGTCGGCATCGATCACCTTTGCCATCGCCTTGATCGAGGAATGCGCCGACCACGAAGCGATTACGATTCCGCGTTTACCGGTTCGGGCAGCGTCAGCGCCGCGCCACGCTTCGCGCGCCGTAACCATCGCGGAGAGATTCGCCGCCGTTCCGCCGCTGGTAAAAACTCCGAACGCGCCTTCCGGCAATCCGGTCAGCGAAACAAGCCATTTCATCGCTTGATTTTCTGCGAATATACAGCCCGCGCCTTCGAGCCAAAAAGCACCGTGAACACTCGACGCCGATGTGACCAGATCGAACATAACAGCCGCGCGCGTCGGCGATGCAGGCACAAATGCTAAATGCCGCGGATGATCGATCGCGACGCTTGCCTTTATCAAAACGTCGCGAAAAAGAGCGAAGGCATTTTCTCCGCCGATTCCGTTCGGTGTAATGGTTTCTCCGACCAAAGATTCAAGTTCCGAAGCTTTTCTTGGAAAACCGAGTTCCGGGTTCGTCTTCGTGATCCGGCTGATGGCAAATTTAATGACGTCGAGCGACATTTCAACGAGGTCGATGTCCACGTTGTGCATGCTGTTATCTTTCATAATCATCAAATTTTCTATCAGCGCGTGATTATCGGCAGTTTCGTAAATTCTGCCAGCTTCGCCCGGACTCCTTCGAGTTCAACTTTTGAAAGAGTCTTCAGAAATGAAGAGTTGCTGTCGGATTCCGTGATATTGCCGCGGCTCTCAAGAAAATAATTTTTCGGCACCGGTCGCGATGGAGTGTTCAGCTGTACTTCGTCCGGTTCCAAACAATACAAAATCTCTGAAAAGCGTTTTAGTTCAAACCTTTTCGGACGCCGAAGCAGCATTGTCTGAATCGCTAAAAATCCGTCAAACTCATCGCGTAACAGCCTGATCCCGGAAATGATGGATTTCAGAGAAATTCCGGCGTGTGGTCGGTCGACCCGGCGAAGTACGTCGTCGGACCAGGCGTCAAGTTTACAATATATCGTATCGGCTTTCGCCAATTCGTATCGCACCTCGGGGACAAAAAGTAGCGTTGAATTGGTCAATACGACCACCGGTTTACCGGTCAGCTCTTTGACCTTCTCAATGACCTCGCCAAGGTTCTTTGCCAGCGTCGGTTCACCGCTGCCCGAAAAGGTTATCACGTCGCAATTTTCCCATTCCGATCTCTTCAGATCGTCGAGCACGGCTTCCGTCGAAACGAATACGTCGCGCTGCTTCGTAACCCGGTTGATTTTTCCGAGCTGACAATAAATGCACTCGAACGAACAGATCGAATCAATGCACAACAGGTCGACGCCGAGCGATCTTCCGAGCCGCCAAGACGCCACGGGTCCGTAAATGCTGCTTGGGGTACAAGTTGTCATAAATTCAAATGCTGAAATGATACCCCAAAATAACAGATAATACGGTCAGCAAGCCGTAGATCACTTCCCAGACGCCAATCTTCATAGCTTTTATTTTCCGTCGAAACGGTGAAAGTCCGACGACGGCGCGCCAAAACAAAACTCCAAACATGAACAAGGTCAATTTCGGACTCAACCCGTTTGCTGTCAATAGTCCGACCGCCGCCAGTGCTGCAAGATTCGCCGCAAAAACGGCGATAAAGGAATACGGCTTTCCTTTTTCCAAATTTAAGCGGTTTCTTACATATAGTATCGATGGAATAAGCCGCGCAGCAAAAATTCCCCATAAAGCGAGCGCTGCCGGTAAAGTCCATCCGCCTGCCAACGCGATCACCGCAGCCGAAGAGGAAATTGCGATCGAACCTGAAAGTTCCGGGAGCAATTGACGGCTTCTTCGCGACGCATCCGAATAGATCTGATAGAGCGCAAGCGGCGCAACAATGACGAATGGAATGAAAAATTCGATTCGCGCGAACGCCAAACAGCCCAGGAATCCGACGCCGAAGATCGATCCGTAGATCAAAAGAAACTTGAGCGCAGCCGTCGTTTGCGGCAGATTTCGTTTCGCACGCAGATCCGCCAGGAATATCTTTAGCGGCTGCCGCATAAGAAACGCGCCGATAACCGTAAGAGATATCCAAACCGAACTAAACGACGCCGCAACGGCGACCGCAGCCAGCATCGGTTCAAACAAAAATCCCCACGCGCCGTGTTCGACCGGCAGCGCGATCCCTCGCAGCCTGACTTTCGGATAATTTTTAACGATCGAATTTCCCGCGTCCATATGTCCTCTAAAAAGCTGGCTTTAGCCTGACGACCTAACAGTTTTCACCTGTGTTCGGATTCGGAAAATTATCGCTTTCGTCTTCGCCCGGTCGCGGCTTCAGGCATTCAAAATCCTTTTCGATTAGAATGTGGAGTTTTCCCGCTGTCCCTTCGATTCCCACATCCTGACTGTTAACCCATTGGCGTGCAGCGCTTTCGCCGACCTTGACGGAAAGCGTGCCGTTTTCAAATGACGCATCGAGATCTTCATTTGACGATTTCTTCAGTTCATAGCGAAAGCCGGTTTCTTCGGAATCTCCGAATTCGACCAATTCACTTACCGGTTCGCCCGCGCCAAACTCATCGACCTCGGACTGAGTCAGCCGCAATCGAACCGAATTCCCACGTATTCTTAGCTTCATTGCATCTCCTTTAGGATGAAAGAATATATTCCATTTCAAAGATACAGCATATCCCAAAGACGGTTTTATGATTTGAATCAGTCTGTCGAATAAGTTTTCCGCGAACAGCTTTGACTGGCTGGTTGTTTAGGAATTATATACATCATGAAAATGATTCGATTTAACTATTGTTGGCAATTCTGCAAAAGGTAAAAATATCGAAAGAGATAAAAAGATATGGATGTCCGTTGAAGTCCATTTTTTGATCTCAAGTTCGAAATTTTGGACGGTTCTTCTCATATGGAAATAACAACGCCAAAGGAAGCGAACAGGATTCTTTTTATGAATACACTGGCGTTCACGGTGTGCTTTGCGGCGTGGATGCTTGATGTTATGTCATTTTATTTGAGATTCGCACGCTCGCGATTTTAGAGCAGATTTTGAACCAAAAGGCGCCGGACGAGAAAGGAATTGTTAACCAAAACTATTGACAACGGGATGAAGACGATTCGAAAGTTTTATAATTTTCCAAATCCCTTATTTTCAACTATTATTTTCAGCATTTAAATTTAATTTATTTAAGACAAACAATCTATGAATGAAACATTCAGACCGGGGGCGGCACGGGCATTATTTATGTCAACAATGGCATTTGGCGTAGCCTTTGCGATTTGGGGATTAATTTCTGCCTTAGCTCCGACATTTACTGAAATTTACAGTCTTTCTGCGACCAGCAAAAGTATTTTGATCGCAGTTCCGGTTCTGCTCGGTTCGATCGGCAGACTTCCGGCGGGAATGCTGGCAGACCGTTTCGGCGGAAGAATCGTCTTTACCGTTTTGCTGATCGGTTCGGCAATTCCGGCGGCGTTGATCGGCTTTTCTTCAAGTTATAACCAACTTATTTTATTAGGTTTGCTGGTCGGGTTGGCAGGAACTTCCTTTGCGATCGGAGTCGCTTTTACCTCGAAATGGTTTGCTCCCGAAAAGCAGGGAATGGCACTCGGCATCTATGGAGTCGGTAATATCGGTCAATCGGCAGCCGTTTTCTTTGCACCCGTTTTAGCTTTGTGGCTTGCGGATTGGCGACCTGTTTTTTATATTTTTGCAGCGATCTCTTTGATCTGGGGAATCATTTTTTATCTGTTTGCCAGAGATGCCGAAACTACCGCTAAGCCGAAAACATTTGCCGAAAATATAAAAGTCTTGCAAACTTCGCCGAAGGCTTGGATTCTCTCAATATTTTATTTTCTGACATTCGGCGGTTTTGTGGCTTTCTCGATCTATCTTCCGACACTTCTTATAGACCTTTACGATCTTTCACCAACAGATGCCGGCGCACGAACTGCGGGTTTTGTGATTTTGGCAACTCTCCTGCGTCCGGTCGGCGGAATTTTGGCGGATAAAGTCGGCGGAGCAAAGGTTCTAATGTTTGTGTTTGCCGCTATAGCCTGTTTTTCAGTTCTACTGAAACTGGGGTCGATGATTCCGTTTACCATTGGTGCATTAGGCGGCGCGGCTGCTTTGGGAATGGGAAGCGGAGCGGTTTTCAAACTCGTTCCGCAATATTTCCCGAAAGAAACCGGAACTGTAACGGGACTGGTCGGTGCATTCGGCGGACTCGGCGGATTTTTTCCGCCCCTTGTTCTTGGGGTGGTAAGAGATTGGACTGAAAGTTACATCCTCGGATTCCTATTCTTAACGATTTTTGCGTTGATGTGTTTGGCAATCAATTATTTTGCCTTCATACGAAATTCAGAAGTTGTAAATTCCAATGGATAATTTACTTACTGCCGGTCATTCAGAATTGGGCGACCTGCTTGACCAAATTTTCATTGATCTTGAAACCAAAAGATGTTGAGCAGGTTTATCCCCGCCCTGATCCTTCGGCAAGACCGGTAATGCACATTCGAACCGAACTTCTGCATCTTTTTTAGTTAATTCTGCTCGTGAATTAAGCTAATACGAAAAAGCTTAACTGAATTTTAGGAGCATAAAAATGCTTTATATTTATCACAATTTTATCAAATTCAGTTGTATCCTTTTATTGCTGTGTTTTACGGTCAACGCCCAAACTTCTTCGCCCGCAGCGGTTGGAAATGACGAGGTAAACGATCGCGTCAAACAGCTCGAATCACAGGTTCAGGCGATGCAGGCTGAACTTGAAGCTTTGAAACGAGCGTTAGTTAAAAAAGAAGAAACCGAAACCGTTGCGGTAAACGTTGAACCCGCAAACACTGCAAAATCGAACGAAACAGTTCCTGTTTCATCAAATGAAACCAAGCAAAAATCCGACAAAAAGGATCTGAGCATTGATGTCGGAAATTACAAGATCACGCCTTACGGAATTATCTTTTTCAATGCCTTCGGGAACAGCAGCGGGACAAATAATTCCGACGATCCGCTGTGGGCGGCGACCGGAAAAAGTAACTTCAGCGCAAGCGGAAGACAAACCCGTTTCGGCGTTAAGATCGAAGGCGGCAGAATCGGAAATGCCGCAGTCAGCGGAGTTGTCGAAGCCGACTTTTACGGCGGATTTCCGGCGGTCGGAGTTGGTGAAAATATGGGGGTTTTACGCTTGCGCGTTGCCAAAGCACAATTCGATTGGGAGAGAACTTCTTTGACCGTCGGACAGGATTGGATAATCTTTGCCCCGAATAATCCGACATCGCTTGCCGCCGCAGCGATCCCGCAGTTTGCCGCCGCCGGAAATCTCTGGTCGCGTCTTCCGCAGGTTCTTTTGCAGCAAAAACTCGGTAAAAACTTCAAATGGCAAAGTGCGGTTATAGCTCCCGGAACCGGCGATTTCCCGACAAGCGGAACTCCTGCATTATTGCAGCCGGGTTCCGGCGCGGCTTCAAATGTTCCATTTTTCCAAAGTCGTATCTCTTTTACCGAAGCAAATTGGTTCGGAACAGAAAAATCAGGTACGATCGGTTTTGCCGGACATTACGGACGTTCAGACGTAACGGTCGGAAATTCTTCGAACGAAATTAATTCCGTTGGACTCGCACTCGATTGGAATTTCCCGATCGTCAAGCGTGTAACCTTAACAGGCGAAGCATTTTTCGGGCGCAATTTAGGCGGTTTTCAAGGCGGAATTTTCCAGGGTTACAACACGGATTTTGCCTTCCGGCAAAACAACACATTGGTTGCCGGAGGAGTTCGCGGAATCGGAACTCGCGGCGGTTGGACACAGATCGGATGGGTTCTGCCGACGGCAAAAGACAGGCTGTCGGCATTTGCGTCGATCGGAGTTGACGATCCGCGCAACGAAGATCTCCGAAGTGTTTCCAATCGAAATTTCCGGTCTAGAAACTTCGGATACGCGTTCGATCTGATATATAAATTTTCTCCGCAATTTTCTCTCGGCGGCGAATTTAGAAGGCTTGAAACCAGCTATATTTTCGGCGCGAAAGAAAATGCAAATCACGTAAACCTTGCCGCCGCTTATAGTTTTTGAATTTAGGTTTATGTTTTTCAAAATAGTACAGATCGCGGTGCCGTTTATCTGGTTTGGATGCGTCGCCGCGATCTCGTTTATGGAAGCACCGCTCAAATTTTCGGCGCCGAACATTACGCTGGAGATCGGACTTGGGATCGGCTACCTGGTTTTTCATGCGTTGAACAAGATCGAACTCGGATTGCTGATCATCTTCTTTTCAACACTTTTCTTTGAACGACCAAATGGTCGAACGCCGTATATTTCCTTCGCTGTCATCGGCACGGTCTTGCTCCTCCAAACCTTTTGGCTGTTTCCGCTTTTGGATATGCGAACCGCTCAGGTCATCAACGGAACTGCCGAACCTTATTCAAATCTCCACGTAATCTATATAGTATTAGACTCGATAAAGGTTATATCGCTTCTCGCTTTGGGAATCAGTTTGACGCGCCAAAACCTGCGGCTGGTCGATCAAAGCAATGTTTCGAGGTAGATTTTATGTCAATGATTAAAGTTTCAGCTA
This sequence comes from Pyrinomonadaceae bacterium, assembly GCA_026129865.1. Lineage (GTDB taxonomy): Bacteria > Acidobacteriota > Blastocatellia > Pyrinomonadales > Pyrinomonadaceae > JAHCHG01. Next base: position 246,607 of record JAHCHG010000005.1, on the reverse strand, counting down.
TTATTTTTTGTTTTTTGATATTGTCGGAATTTGTTGCGGCGCAGGACGACGACATCGTCAGGATCGAAACGAACATAGTCAGTATCGGAGTCAATGTCCGCGACAAAAGCGGAAATTTTGTTCGCGATCTTCCAAAAGAAGCGTTCGAAATTTATGATAATAAAATCCGTCGTTCGATCGATCTGATGTCAATTGACGACGCTCCGGTTTCATACGGCATCGTTTACGATCTGCATCCGACAACTTCCGACCGAACCGCAACCGTATTAAATGCGCTGAAGACTTTTACCGAAACGCTGCGCGAAAAGGACGATTTTTTTACCGTCGTATTTAATGAGAACGGAAGTCTCGAGACGGGTTTTGTTCCGTCCGTAGAACAGGTTCGAACGCATCTTTCTACGCTGGAAAAAGACAAACCGAGCTCGCTGTACGACGCACTTTATGTCGCCGGGCAAAAGCTCAAATCGAAGAACAGCGCGAAGAAAACATTGATAATTTTGACCGACGGCAGAGATCAGAACAGCCATCATTCGTTCAATACGCTAAAATTTCAATTGCGAAGTTTCAACGTTCAGGTCTTTTCAATTTTTCTCGACGACAAGGAAAAATGGGGTTTTTCCGATATCAGTCTCGAACGCCGCCGGCTGCCGGTCGATTTTGATGATCCCGCACTCGATCGCGCCGCGATCGACGAGCTCGCAAAAGACAGCGGCGGAAATACCAGAACTCCGTTTGTTGAATCCGAAGCGGAGCTTGTGCGGATACTCGGCAAGATCGCCAACGATATGCAGGCGCAGTATTCGATAGGATTTGTAAAGGAAGACAGTGAGCAATCGTGGCACGAGATCGAGGTAAAACTGGCGCCGAAATTTCGCGACCGAAAGCTCAGGCTATCATATAAAAAGGGTTATCAGAGTTATAAATAATATGCAGGATATTGAAAACAGGGCGGACATAGATCTTTTAATGAAAGAGTTTTACGAAAAAGCGCTAGCCGATGACAAGATCGGTTATCTTTTTACTGAAGTTGCAAAACTCGATCTTGAACATCATTTACCGGTGATCGGCGATTTTTGGGAAAGCCTGCTTCTCGGTGCGCGAAACTATCAGCGCCACGGAAGAAATCCGCTGCAGGTTCACGGCGAGCTTCATCAAAAATCACCGCTAAAATTCGAACATTTCGAACGGTGGCTGGAACTTTTTAACGACTGCATCGATCGGTCGTTCGAAGGCGAACGCGCCGATTTTGCCAAGCAGAGAGCGGGAATGATCGCAAATCGAATGCTTTCTTTTGTTTCAAGTAATCGTTCGTAAACAGTTTCGGCAAAATTTACTTTAAAGAGTAAATTTTGCCTTTTAACCAGGTTAATTCGGTTCGAAAAGCGCGCCAAAGTCCGCCGAGAAAGAGCTTCAACGGTTCGTCATTACTAAACGCTGCGGCGATCGCTTTAAGCGTTTTGAACGAGAAATTCTTTTCGTTCGATATCGCGAATACGGGTTCCCACATTTCCGGCTGAAATTTCGCCTTGAAAGCATCTAAACCGTCAAAATTGTAAAACCGCTGACCATGTTTCCGCATCCACGCAAGCACGAACCGCAGCCATAAAGGATTTTCGAACGGATCAATGTCGGCACGCTTCGACAAAGGCGACAGCCCGAGCGTTGCATAATCCGAACCCGATTCCGCAAGAGCGCGCATGGCAAAATCTATCATCAGCTCGACGGTTCCGTTCGGTGAGGACGGGCGATGAACGAACTGCTCGAAAAGCCAGCCGTTGCGCGTCGGAACCGGCGAAAGTACGACAAAACCGTTAACCTCGCTGTCTCGCTCCGCAACAAAGACGCGCCGGTTTTGAAGGTCTGAAAGGGTTTGCGGTTCGACCATAAAATGAAGCGGCGGCAAGCCCTTCGAATCCAGCCAGGCTTGGAGCGTCTCGACTAATTCGGGATGATCTTCAGCGCGGTCTATCGACCATTCGGAAACGACAACGTTTTTATTCCGCGCGCGGTTAATCTGGGACCTGACGTTTTTGTTGCCGGAAACGATCGTCGCCCAATTTTTCGGGTCCCAGACCGGCTGCGCCCCGAGCAGTACTTTGGAATGATCGACCGACGCCGAATAAACATTTTCAAGTCTTGCCTCAGCACAAAAATAACAAACCGTATCGCCCCGTGCTGCGGCGTCCGCTTCGAATTCGTCGGAAACGGCTTTAAGACGTTCCTTCGACGCGACCGGCGCTCCGGCAACAACACGAACTCTTCGGCAGCGAACCTGTCCGACAACGGCGTGTCCGGACGCCGGAAACCAAAAATCGATTCCGGGATTTAAGATCTGGTAAACGGTGGAATTCCATCCGTGCTCGAGAACTATTCGTCGAGCCTTTTCCAAAACGGCTGATTCCCTTTTTTGCATCGGTCCCGCCGCGGCTGCTGAGCCGCACTGTTTTACCTCAAAATCGCCCCGATCGTTAATTATCGCCGACAAACTCAAACGAACATTGCGGACGATCGCCTTTCTGGCAGCGTTCCCGCACATTTGTTCCCGTTACTTCCGACAAAAACGCCTCAGCCAGACGGCAAACTTCGGGATGCTCGGAAACCGAAACGTCGAACGGACAGCTTGAAATGCTCCGGACGATTAACTTTCCATCTTCATTCTCAACCGCCGGCGCGCCGCCGAGCGATTCCAGCGCACGTGCCGCCGCTTCCGCCCGAACTTCGGGCGTTTCCCCAATTGTTTGCCGCGTTTCCGCCGCAAGCGATCTTGCGACATCCGAAATTATTTCCTCGAGTTCCTCGCCGCCGATCCTCGTCTTCAATGCCGACAAAAACATATTAAAGAGCGTCGAGTACGCCTTCGGGAAAAGCTGTTCCGCATCGGCTGTCAGCTCGTAATTAAAATGCGGTTTTCGAAAACCCGGCTGCAAACCCTGCCTGGCTACCAGTCCGTCGCGCTCAAGCGTTGCCAGATGAGCGCGAACCGCATTGTCCGTTACACCGATCCTGGACGCAAGTTCATCGACCGTTCGAATTCCTTTGCGCAAGAGTTTCAAAACCTGTCCGCGCGTGGAATTAAAAAAATTTTTGCCGAATTTTGTTGCATTCATCGTGATTCACCGCTGAAATTGTAAAACATTTAAAGAAAAAGCACAATAAGTCAAATAACTTCTTGACTTATTATATAAAACTGTTTATGTTTGGTTCGAATAGCTGCTATTCAATACTAGAATTTAGGAGATTAAAACAATGGATGAAGCATTAAACTCGGCTGTAAAATTAGGCGCTGCGGAAAAGGTCGAACAGCGTTCGGCGGGTGCGAAAGCATTTAACATTTTGAGAACGGGCTACACGATCGCCCCGATCGCTGCCGGAATCGATAAATTTTTCGGCGTTTTGGTCGATTGGGATAAATATCTGCCGCCGTTTATAAATCAAATAACAGGTGGACGCGGACATCAGCTGATGCTCGTTGTCGGCGTCATCGAGATCGCCGCAGGAGTCGGAGTATTTCTAAAACCGAAAATTTTTTCCTGGGTCGTTGCCGCCTGGTTATTTCTGATAATCGTAAATCTTTTGATGGTTCCGGGATATTATGATGTCGCTCTTCGCGATCTAGGGTTAATGTTCGGAGCGGCTGCGCTTGGAATTCTCAGCGGCAGTTATGCAGAGTGATGGGAGACAACTATGAATTTTTACGACATGTGCGAGGCTGTGCCGATCCGAAAGCTGCGAAGCAATCCGGAGAAAACGGTCGAACAAGTTGCAGCGGCGCGGCTTCCGACGGAATTTGGCGAGTTTTCGATAATCGGATTTCGGTCACTTGTTTCGGACGAGGAGTTTATCGCGCTTACCCGCGGAAATTTACAAGCCGCAAAAGCGCCGCTGGTAAGAATACACTCTCAATGTTTGACCGGTGACGTATTCGTTTCGACGAAATGCGACTGCGGTCAACAGCTTCGCTCGGCGCTTAAATCTATCGCGGATGAAAACGCGGGCGTCATCGTTTATCAGCAGCAGGAAGGTCGCGGAATCGGGATAATTAACAAGATTCGTGCCTACGCTCTGCAGGATGAAGGAGCAGACACTATCGAAGCGAATGAACGTTTGGGATTGGCGGTCGATCTGCGGAAATATGCTCAATGCGCTGAGATCTTACTGATTCTCGGTCTCCGCCAAGTTCGATTGATCTCCAACAATCCTCAAAAAATAGCGGCGGTCGAGCGAGCCGGAATCAAAATCGTCGATCGAATTCAGCACCCGATCCGGCTTTATCCTGCAATGCTCAAATACCTGAAAACGAAAAAAACGAATTTGGGACATTTGATCAGCCTGCCGGTGGAAGCGGAAGTCGGATGCGTCAATCAGCACGGTTGAGCACGAATGTTTATAATGGACGAACTGTGCTTGATTTGAGAACAAGGAGATTTTATGAAATTTGAGGAATTTGAAGTTGGAAAAACGACAGATATCGCAGACGCCGAAATGAAGGAAGTTTATGCGGGCGAAACCAAAGTTCTGCTCGCACGAATTGACGGAAAGATACACGCGGTCGGTGCCGAATGCACGCATTACGGTGCGCCTCTTGTTGACGGTTATTTGAGCGGCGACCGCATCGTTTGCCCGTGGCATCACGCTTGTTTTAGCGCCCGTACGGGCAAATTGCAGGAACCGCCCGCGCTCGATTCTCTGCCGTGCTACGACGTCAAAATTTCCGACGACCGCATCGCTGTTCGCATTCCGTCGGATGACGCTGAAATGTCCGCGACGGAACCGGCTTCGAACGAGGGCGGCGACGATCGGTCTTTTGTGATACTCGGTGCCGGCGCTGCCGGACTCAGCGCCGCAAAAACACTGCGTCAGGAAGGTTTTGCCGGTCGTTTAACAATGATCACGGGCGAAGACCGTGCTCCTTACGATCGTCCGAATTTGAGTAAAGATTACCTTCAGGGAAAAGCAGAGCCGGAATGGATGCCGCTCCGGGAAAGAGAGTTCTTCGAGAATAACAATATCGAACAATTTTCGGGCGTTGCCGCGGAAAAAGTCGACACGGATCTGAAGACCGTAACGCTTGTTAACGGAAAAGTTCTAAATTACGATTCGATTTTGATCGCGACCGGCGGAATTCCCCGCCGATTGCCGTTCCAAAAGACATCGCAGAAAAATGTTTTCACATACCGGAGCTTTTCCGATGCGGACGCGGTGATCGAAACGCTTGAAAACGGAAAAAGGGCGGTCATTATCGGGGCGAGTTTTATCGGTATGGAAACAGCGGCGAGTTTGAGGTCGCGCGGCTGCGACGTAACGGTTGTCGCACCGGATAAAGTGCCTTTCGAAAAAACGCTCGGAGCCGAAATCGGCGGTTTTTTTAAGAACGTTCACGAAGAGAACGGCGTGAAATTCAAACTCGAGTCGGAAGTTGAGGATTTCGAAGGAGACGAAAATGTCACCGGCGTACTTTTAAAGTCCGGCGACCGGATCGCTGCCGATCTTGTGATCATCGGAATCGGCGTCGCTCCCGCCGCTGAATTTCAAAGCGGGATAGAACTCCATCGGGACGGCGGCATCGTTGCCGACGAGTTTTTATCTGCCGGAAAAGACGTTTATGCAGCAGGCGATATCGTCCATTTTCCGTATCGACCGGCTGGCGGAGAACTCACCCGAATCGAACATTGGCGGACGGCTATGCAGTTGGGAAATACAGCTGCGCAGAATATGATCGGAATGCAGAAACCTTTCACGTCAATTCCGTTTTTCTGGACTACGCAATTTGACGCGACCCTGAACTACGTCGGACATTTGAAAGAATGGGACGAAATTATTTACCGGGGACGGATCGATTCCGGGCAATTTCTCGCGTTTTACGTAAAAGACGGGAAGATCCGTGCTGTCGCAGGCATGAACCGCGACCGCGAGCTGGCTGAATTCGAAGAGATGATGCGTTTGGATAAAATGCCTGCCCCTTCGGATCTCAACCATCAATCGGCGTCAAACGATTGAAACAGCAGGTCGATTTGGTTTGTAGATATTCGACGAAGGTAAGGTGCATGTAACGCAAATGGCGAGCGAAAATAACGGAAAACTTTGGACGATCGGGCATTCGACCAGAAATTTGGAAGAGTTCATCGGGCTTCTGCAGAAAAACGGCATCAAAACGCTTGCCGATGTCCGGCGTTTTCCGGGATCGCGTAAATTTCCGCATTTTAATCAGGACGAATTGCGCGAGTCGCTGCACGAGGCGGGCATTAACTATCAACCGATGCCCGACCTCGGCGGGCGGCGGCGGGCTAAGAAAGATTCGAAAAATACCGCTTGGCGCAACGAATCTTTTCGCGGTTATGCCGACTATATGGAAACCGATCAGTTTCGATCTGCGGCTGCAAAGCTTGAAAATTTAGCGGGCGAGAACCGGACGGCGGTAATGTGCGCTGAAGTTCTCTGGTGGCGCTGCCACCGTGCGTTGATCGCGGATTTTTTCAAAGCAAAAGGTGCTTCCGTTTACCATATTTTTACAGAAGATAAGGTCGAGGAACATAAGATCAGTTCCGCCGGAGAGATCGTAAACGGTAAGCTCGATTACACAGCTAAAGAGAAATCCCAATGATCTGTGCAGCGGCACCAAAAGGTCGCTGATAAACTGTTACGAATCGAGAAAATTCTCCAGATCTTCTGTCGAATCAAGAATTATCTTTCCGCGAACGATACGAATAAGCTTTCTTTCAGCGAGTTTTCGCGTCGCCCTGATCGTAGTTTCGGTCGTAAGCCCAGCCATTTCAGCAATATCCTGCCGGCGCAGCGCGATCTTCATCGGCTTTTCGTCATCCGCAGTTTGTTTTTCGACAAGTCTTAATAAAACGTTTCCGACGCGATGTTCAGGCGACGCCGTTGCTAAATTCTTTATTACAGCCGTTTTTTCGCGGAGCATTCCGCACATCCAGCCGATAACGGCAAATGAAAGATCGGGAGATTCGCGAAGCATCTTTAGAAAATCCTCACGCCGGAGCAGCAAAAGTTCGGTGTCTTCCATTGCTATTACGGTCGCCGGATACGGCTCGCCGTCAAAAACCGGCGGAACAGCGAACATTTCTCCGCTGCCGAAAACGCTGATGATCACTTCCTTTCCCGGTTCGGGAAACCGGACCATTTTTACGCTTCCCTCAATGACAATTGGGAGATAGAGCGCGTCGTCGCCTTCGGAAAAGATCAGTTCATTGCCGGAAAATTTTTTTAAGATTCCGGCGCGCTTCAGATCGTTTGCGAGATCGGTGTTTTCCAGGATCGAACTCATAGTTGAGTCAATGATAAACCCCAACGCCCGCTTCTCATAAGTCGGCGGGTTCGTTTTATCGAATTGCAAACGTTATACTTATTTTAAATCACGAATTTGGGGGTAAAGATGATGAAGAAATCAAAAGAAGAATTATTAAAACGAAAGTCCGAGATCGAAGAACAGCTTGAACGTGTAAACCGCGAAGAACGGATAGAACTCGATAACGATCCGGAAGAACAGGCAATCCAACTCGAACAGGACGAAGTTGCGGTCGAAATGGAAAAGAACTTAAGAAAAGAGCTAAATTTGATCGAAGATCAGTTGGTCGATTTTTAATCTATTAACTAATAGGCAAATAATAGACGCGGCTGTCCTCAGAGCCGCGCTTTTTATTTGTTTACAAAAATTTCATTTTGGAAAGGGCTGACGGTGTCGAAGTTTCGCCGGGTGACAATAAGTTTTGTACCGTGCCACCGCCGTTTGCGAAATCCGAGCAAGTGAAATATCTGGAGCGGAAAAAATCTGGCGACACGCGTATTCACTTCAAATGTTCCGAATTCGCCTTCGACCCGATTTACACCCGGAAGCAAATGGATCAGATCCGCTACATTTAACTTTCGCAATATCCTCGAAACGCCTAACCAGAACCGCGAAATTTCCCTGGCGATAAAAAATCCGTCTTCGCCTTGCTTTTGATAGAGCGGCATCATGATGACGCCGCTCTCCGGCGCCGTTACCGGTCCGCTTTTTTGATTTGCAAGCAGCTGTCCGCGTTCGACCGGCTGGAAATTTTCGAATCCCGGAAGCATCGAAAATTCATCTTCCGGCTTAATCGCATGACGATAGCGAATTTCCAGGACCTTTCGATCGCCGGTCGAAGCTTTGAGAATTTTTCGATATTCGGAAACATCGACCTTGGAGATTTCGGGCAGGACCTCCGAATTCTTCAGCGCCAGCCAGATCAACGCTTCGTGGTTGTCGATAGAGCTTTTTGCAGCATGCTGTCCGGCTTCGAAACCAAGCGTAACGGCGCCGCGGTTATTTAGATATTCGAGTATCGTACCGTCTAGCTGTTCTTCAATTCCAAGAAGAAAGGTGATTGGAAATTTCAGTGTAAATTCGCGATTGCGCAATGTATCGCCGACGGTCCCGAACGGCGCTCCTTCTGCCGACGTCGAATGAAGGTCTAGAACGAAAACTTCTTCGCGGGCAGAACTTAAGACAGCATTAAATATCTCGAGCAGTTCGCGCATTTCGAGATCTTCACTGCATTTCGGAGCGACCGGCGAGTCCGGCAAGCTGTCGCGGAGCCTTTGTTCGGTGAAATGCCGGTTCAGATCGGCATCGATAAAGCGCTTTTCTGCTTTCAATGCTCTGGTATTTCCGGCTATCAAAAAAACGCGACCGTTTAGTTTTTCCTTTATGTTTTCGAGTTTTGGGACGATTCGCTCGATCGCGCGGGTTCCGCTGGTTTCATTTCCGTGAACCGACCCGAGAACGATCAGCGTGCGAAGCGAGCTGCCGCCGCAAAAAGCTCCAAGCAGATGCGAGGACGCATCCTTGGTAAGTATCTCTCCAATCTCCGGCTGTTTAATCTGATTCATCGGCTGGCGAAAAACGGTTTTAATTAATAGTAGACTCGATCACCGATTCTCACAAGCGCTCTAAAATAAATAGATTTCGCGGTTTACCTATCTCGTACTAGGGCAAGTTTACTCAGGAAGCATGTCAGGAATTCCGCCGTTAGCTTTGATCGTTTTTGCAATCAGATCCCGTTCAAATTCGGACACATCCTCAAACCTGATCCCGAAGCCGATTCCCGCCATCACATACGCCACTTCGCCCTTCATACGCAGCGATTCGCGAGGCGAAAGTTTTAGTTCAAAGCCGATTTTTTCACCTTGGGAAACAGCGGCGATACTGTCCACGAAACATCCGCCCATGCTCAGATCGCTGACCCGTGCTTCGCGTCGCCCGGAAGTAAAGTCCATATAGATCTCAAGCGCGACGCCTAAACGTGTGTATTTACGGTTCATATGTTTCAAACGGAAAAAGGGGGAAGTTTAAATGGAAAAGCACAAAAAAAGGATCATGCCGAACTCGGCTATTCAAACGCTTTTCTTGCGAAATGTCAATAAATTAAACTAGTTCTCCGATTTCATCGTACCCGCACGATGAGAGGCGGTCGATCGAAATCGATCCGCCCCTAAATGAGCTGCATTGATCGGATAGAAGTTTAATTTTCCGTTTCCGCGGCGGGCAGGGCGTCGGACAAAATAGATTTCAGCGTCAGATCCTTTTCGTAGGCAATGTCCGTGATCTTCCAATTATTTCCGGAATCCGGCTCAAGGTAGAAACTGAATTTTTCTGATTTCCCGAAATTTTTAAAGGAAACGATGACCGTAGCGACGCCGCTGACCTTATCCATCTGCGTTTTTCCGACAACAAAGTTCGTGATGTCGGTATCCTGTGCGTTGAATAGCGGATCGAACGCAAGCGCCCCAACTCCGTCCCCGGACGATACCGCGTCGTCCCAGATCAGTTTTGCGAGATCGCCGGTAAAGTATTCGTCAACAAGCGACCTGTCGCCGGTTTGAAAAAATGGCGATCTACCCGCACGTTCCGAATTATAGAGCTTTTTAACCAATTCAGCAGGGTCGAACCGCGGCAGACCGCCGGAAAAAGATTTGACCGAATCGGTCGAAACGATCCAGCCCGCGGCTGAAAGATCGGCATTGAGTCCCGGAACTTTGCAGGGCTTTTCCCAATCGACCTTGCCGGTGAATTCGCATTGTCCGCCTTTTTTGCATTTTTCCAGGATGGATCTTCCAACCTCCGAATTGTTCAAAAAACAGAACGCCGCATAATCGCCGCTTTCTTCACCCAGATACAGGATAGACGATTCGGTTTTACCGAACGTCAAAGAACCTTTGTAAGAGACAGTTTCGTTCTCAATTTCATTTCCGGATTTATCGTCGCTGCATCTGCCGTCTTTCCAACTGGTCAGCGAATATTTGCCTGCAAGATCACGGTAAACGACAGCTTTTGCTTCCACATTTATCGAATATGCATTTACGGTCAGGCAAAGTTCATAATTCATCCCGGCGACCACTTGCGCCCGTGCCTTCTCGACGGCGACAAACTTAAGTGTCTTGTCGCCCGTTTGTTTCCGCCGTTCCGAAACAGCGAAATTTGCGGAATCAACGACCGCTTTGTTACTTTCCGAAACGACGGAATAACCGCCCGTGATTCCCGCTTTTTGTCCAAAATTTTCGGCTGAGCCGATCAGTAAAGCCGCCATAACGGCGAATATCGTGATAATTGTGTTTTTTCTCATTTCAAATGTAGTCTTTCCCATCTTGAATTGTTAACCGCAAAGTTTTGCCCGATCAATTTCCCGCAGTTCCGGACGCCGCGTCCTTAAACTTTACGTTAGCAGGAGTTTAGAAGTTTTCTTTGCAGCGTTTGAGTTAAATGATCGATTTGCGGTCAAACATTCCTGCGAAAAATGCCCGAGATCTTCTAATCTTCCTTCGTCGGTTGAACGTAGATGACATCGCCGTTTCCTTTTTGTAGAAAAACCGAATCTGAGATCGACGGGTCATCGTCTTCGACCTCCGAGCAATCGATCTCGACAGTTTTTACCGTCGTCTTATAACCTGCTTTTTTTAGCGTTAACTTGTAAATTCCTTCCGCAAAGTTCTCAAAAACTGGCATCGCTTCAGCAAACGCCGCCTTTATAACCTTCTTACTGCCAACCTTGACCGCAGTCGCCGTTGTATTTTGGACTGGCAATCCGTTAGCGTCATTTTCTGTGACATATATATCCAAGCCGCAGCGCTTGAGCTGTGCGTTTGCGGTAATTGCTCCCGCAATAAACACGAACGCGACCGCGATCGCTAATTTCTTTGTCATTTCGACATTCCTCCGCTTTTTCGACGAGCCGGTCTTTAATCTTACAAGAAGAATAAACATTTTGGATTTATGCCCGCGTTCGGCGCCCCGGATCGTTAATCTGTGCTGCAGTTCTATTTTACTGTCAAAATCCGGCACGCAAATAGCGATAAAGATTTGCTCCGGTTAATTTCTAAAATGGAAAAAGCCGTCTGCGATACGGCGGGCGGTCCGTGAAAAACAGCCGGCGAAAAGAATTCTTCAATTAAAAATACAGCCGGTTCGTCGATCGTCATCTCAGACGTCTGAAGATTCTAGCACGCGGCGAACATTCTTCCTAGCGCCTTTTAACTTCTTAAAATTAAATAATTTACGAATGCTGCGCGAACCGGTTCCGGAGTCGGTTCCTTCGCTGTTAATGCGAAAATTCCGGAACGAAATTCTTCGCGGCTTTACTGTTGTATTCGAAGTGAGGTCAAAGCCGGTGCTATAATTTCGGTAATTTTTCAGATCGAACATTTTCTTATGAACAACAGCACAGATTTTCTGACCGGAACGGTGAAAGGTCCGGGCGAATTGCCTCACGAATTTCTTTTCATCACTAAAGATAACGATAAAACGCGGATCGGCGAATTTGTCTATTACCGGGCGTCGACCGGCGGCGAAGATAAACGGATAATCGGCACGATCAAAGGGCGAAAACTCGTTAGAAATCTTCCCGATTCGTTCCTTTCCGACCCGAGCACACCGCCGCTGACGGTTTCATCCTTGATCGGACTTGAAGAAGCGGAAGAGATCTATGAAATAGCGGTCGAAACGATCGGATATTTTTCGGACAAAATGAAGGATTTCGTTAATCCGAGAATACCGCCGAATCCGGGAGATTCGGTCTTTCTCGTTTCGAGCGGAAATCTTGCACGAGTCCTGTCGCCGCGCGCCTACCATCAAGTAGGCTCGGCACATATCGGCTCGCTGTTGACGCGCGACGCGGGCGAAGTTCCGGTCGTTCTTTCGGTTAAGGACGTCGTTTCCACTCATCTTGCGATCCTCGCTTCGACCGGTTCGGGTAAATCTTACACGGCGGGCGTTTTCGTCGAAGAATTAATGAACAATTACAACCGCGCCGCTGTCCTTATAGTCGATCCGCACGGCGAATATCACACGATGAGTTCGATCATGGGCGACGAACAGTTTTTCGGCGAAGACGGATATAAACCCGAAGTGAAAATATTTACGCCGGAAAACATCAAGGTTCGTTTTTCGACCTTGACCGAAGCCGATATCAAATATCTTCTACCCGAAGGAACGTCCGACAAAATGGCGCATTTCCTGTCGCAGGCGTTTCGCAGTCTGAATGAAAAGATGAAAGCAGAACGCCGCCAGGATTACGCCTACGCCTATCACGATCTGCGCGAAGAAGTTCAGCGGCAAAAATATGGAGATGAAAAGAGTGCGGGCGAAGGCGGCAACGTTTCGTCGATCGACGGTCTGCTGTGGCGGCTCGATTCGCGTTTCGATCGACCTGACAGCATTTTTTCCGCCCAGGATCATATTCCGCTGAAAGACCTGTTCGCACCGGGTCGATGTACTATTTTGCAGCTTTCCGACATAGAGCAGCACGAACAGCAGGTCATCGTCGGAACATTGCTCCGCCGTGTAAACAAAGCCAGAATGCTGACGACGCGCGGCGAAGCGCAGCCGAACACGGAAAATTTTCTCGATTATCCGGTCTTCACTTTGCTGGAAGAAGCGCACCGTTTCGCTCCTGCGGGCACTTCGGTCGTTTCGACGAATATTTTGAAACAGATCTTAAGCGAAGGCAGAAAATTCGGCGTCGGTATCGGGTTGATCACGCAGCGTCCGGGAAAGCTCGATCAGGACGTTTTGTCGCAATGCATGACGCAGATAATCATGCGGATCGTAAACCCGATCGACCAGCAAACGGTTGCCCAATCGGTCGAAGGCGCCGGTCGCGCCATGCTCGCCGAACTTCCCGCGCTGACAAAAGGACAAGCGGTCATTTCCGGCGTCGGCATAAACACGCCGGTCATGTGCCGCATCCGACCGCGAATTACGCAGCACGGCGGCGAAACCTTCGACGCACCGACCGAATGGATGAACTGGCATTCCGCCGGCTCACAGGAAAAACGCGAGATGAGCGATTCGCCGTATTTGAAGCCGAGCTCGGACAAAAAGCCCGAGAAGATCGGGAAGATACGGATTTGAAACTAAACTCAGAACTGATATGAATATTGGAAAAACAATACAAATCTTCTTACCCGATGGTAATCCGCGAAGCGTAAAGATCGCAGAGATTACGAGCCGCAACGTTCAGGGAATATTCATTCCCCGTTCAAAACTCGACTTTATCTCGGAAAGAATGGAGCTCAAAAACGTCGGGGTTTATTTTCTCATTGGCGCCTCCGAGGATGACAGTAAGCCTTTGGTATACGTCGGAGAAGCCGAAGACTGTCTGACGCGCTTGAAACATCATAACAAGGAGAAAGATTTCTGGACGGTGGCTCTTGCCGTTATCTCACTAACTAAGTACTTCACCAAAACCCATATAAAATATTTGGAGTGGTTTTGTCACCAGGAAATACTTCGAGCCAATCGCTACAGGCTGGAAAATTCAAACATTCCAAATAAGCCCTACATTTCAGAGTCAATGCAAGCGGATTTGCTCGATAACTTCGACACCATGAAGATTCTTGTCTCGACGCTCGGTTATCCATTATTTGACCAAATCGAGAAACCACAAAAGAAGGAAATACTCATGTGCAAAGGGAAAGACGCTTATTCGGAAGGCGAGTACTCGGAAGATGGACTGGTTGTATTCAAGGGCTCCACCAGCAACTTAGTAGAAACAAATACAATTGGCAGCTGGGTAAGTAATTTGCGGCGAAAGCTTGTCGAGGATAGAATTTTGGTACAAGAAAATGATGTTTACGTTTTTACTAGCGATTACATTTTCAATTCGCCGAGCGCCGCAGCCGCGGTAGTACTGGCGCGCGCTGCAAATGGCTGGGCAGAGTGGAAGTATAAGGATGGAAGAACTCTTGACGAGGTAAAACGTCAGGTGGAAAGCGACGGGACTGAAATGCCCGGTCTCATTAACAATATTTGATTGAAGAAAGTGAAATAATGGCGGCTCGCCTTCGTCTGCTATTGGATTAATTCTTGTTCAATGCGGCTTGTTCTGTGTGCGTATCTCAATAATCCTTTTCACTTTTCAAAGTCGGAATGGTTGATCTAATCTCACTCAGTAAAGGCTCATATATTTCGCGGTTTCCGGCTTCGTCCGCGTAGTCCCATAATCCGTTGTGACAGTGGCGATTATCGACCCAGCCGGGATGGTTTACGATCGGAAAGAGGCATATCCCGTGGAGATCCGCGCCCGACTCAAGCGCCGCCGACACCTCGTCGAAAACGTATCGAAACCAGTCTGCGCGAAGATCGTCTTCGATGCCGGTTTCGGCAATGAACATCGGGCGCTGATAGCGCTGCTGAAATTCCTGCAGAATATCGCTCAGCGGTCGATAATCGGGGTGACCGCGCGGAACCTTTCGCCGGCTCGGGTAGCGCCATTGGTTGTGAAAATAATAGTTTAGCCCGATTATGTCGAGATATTCCGGCGCACCGCCAAGTTCGGGTTCGGCATTTCCGCATAACATGTCGAACGCGTGAAACTGCGACAGGCGGTAATTTTCCGCTGCGCGCCGCTGCGCTTTCGAAGCGCGTTTCGGCGCCGAAACATTAATTGCCGGATCGGTATGGACAAAGCGGACGAACGGAAACCTTGACCGGACAGCATGCGTCGCTGCTATCGAAGTTCTAACAAGCTGCCGTTTAAGCTCGTCGCCGCGACCTTTTGAGAATGGGTGAAAAATTCCCACATCGCCCGCCGCCCAGGCAAAGAAAGATATTTCATTGACCGGGCAGATCATCAGACCTTTGCCCGTCTTCTCTATCAAAAACGCCGTAACCGCTTCGGCAAACGCCGTAAATCTTTCGATAAACTCGGGCTGGTAAATGTCGAGATCGTCCGGATATCCGTAATGAAAAAGATCCCAGATTATCTGAATGCCGGTGTTGTTAACGGCTTTTGTTTGAAGTTCCAGACTCGAAAAATCGTATCGAAAAGGCTCTTTTTCTATCAGGTGCCAGCGGACGCCGTCGCGCGCAGTTCTCATTCCGAGCTCGATCATCCTTTGATAATCGGCTTCCGCAAACAGATCGTGCTTTGTCGAATGGATCAAGTCCAAACGCCGCCCGTCGAACCGGCGGTGCGTCGAACATTCGAATCCTCCCATCAGATAACTGTTAAATAAACTCATCGTTCCGAATAAAATTAATACGCTTAACCGTATTTCTTTCAAACATTCCGCTTCGCAGCCGATCCCGGTCAGACGTCGTAAAAGCCCGTCAAACATACATGAAATCGACTTTTTGAAGTTTGGGAACCGTTCTTGCATTTAGCATACCGAAAAGCAAAAACGGCTGGTCCGAAATATGACCTCGGAAGAGCGCATTCCGACGGGTATTAGTTTGGGTAACCGTCGATTTAGGAGATTTACGATAAATGGATAAGGAAAACGTGCAGCAGGTAAATTATGACATCGTTTGCCTTTCGCATCTGCGGTGGGATTTCGTTTACCAGCGACCGCAGCATTTGCTTAGCAGATTCGCGAAAAACGGGCGTGTGTTCTTTTTTGAAGAACCGGTCTTCTCGGAACGTCCGACATTTTTGGACCTAACGCAGAAAGAGAACAATTTATGGGTTGCGGTACCGCATATTTCTTACGAAGACCGTGATACGGGCGATCTTACAAAGATCCAGCGGATAATGGTCGAAAAATTGATCGACGCCAAGAAGATCAAAGATTTTGTGCTCTGGTTTTACACGCCGATGGCAATGGAGTTTGCCGGACATATTCAACCTCTTGTTACCGTATTTGACTGCATGGACGAGCTTTCGGCGTTCAAGTTTGCGCCGCCGAAGCTTGTAGAAAACGAAAAACGTCTGATGGAAAAAGCGGATTTGGTATTTACCGGCGGTCAAAGTCTGTACGAAGCGAAACGCGACCGCCACGAACGCGTCTATGCTTTTCCGTCGAGCATCGATGTCGATCATTTCAAAACCGCCCGCGAGGCGGGCGAACCCGCGCTCGGTGATCTTGAAATACCGAAACCGAAGCTCGGCTATTGCGGTGTTATCGACGAACGGCTCGATCTGGATCTTTTAGCCGAATTGGCGGACATGAAGCCTGAATGGCAGTTCGTCATGATCGGTCCGGTCGTAAAGATCTCGGAAGACGATCTTCCGCGGCGCGAAAACATACATTATCTCGGCGGTAAAGATTATAAAGATCTGCCGAAATATTTGTCCGAATGGGACATTGCATTGATGCCTTTTGCAATGAACGAGGCGACAAAATTTATCAGTCCGACCAAAACACCGGAATATCTGGCAGCGGGAAAACCGGTGATTTCAACGCCGGTTCGCGACGTCGTCAGACCATATAAAGAAAAAGAATTGGTAGAAATTGCCGCAGACGCAAAAGAATTTGCAGAAGCCGGCGAAAGAATCCTTAACGCAAACGACCGCGAAGATTGGCTCCGCCGCGTCGATGAACATCTTTCGACAATGTCGTGGGACAAAACATGGCGGGAAATGGAGAGATTGATTCAGGAAGAGATCGGTCGCAAACCGAAGGCTGCGGTGCGGGCTGTATAGAGATTTTCATATTCACCAAAAATTAAGGGGGAAGGAGTTATGTTCGATTATTTAGTTGTAGGAGCCGGTTTCGCCGGAAGCGTTCTTGCGGAACGCCTCGCGAACGGTTCCGGAAAAAAGGTACTTATCTGCGACCGCCGCCCGCATATCGGCGGCAACGCTTACGATTTTTATAACGATGAGGGAATTCTTATTCACAAATACGGACCTCACATCTTTCATACAAATTCTAAAGAGGTTTTCGATTATTTAAGCCGCTTTACCGAATGGCGCGAATACCAGCACCGCGTACTTGCGATGGTCGACGGAATGCTGGTTCCGATTCCGATAAATTTAGATACGATTAACAAACTTTACGGATTGAATCTGACCTCGTTCGAGGTTGAAGAATTTTTTAAGAAAGTTGCAGAACCATGCGACAACGTTAAAACGTCGGAAGACGTCGTTGTTTCCAAAGTCGGACGCGAACTTTACGAAAAGTTTTTCCGCGGATATACGCGAAAACAATGGGGCTTGGACCCGTCCGAGCTCGACGCGTCCGTTACGTCGCGGGTGCCGACGCGGACAAACCGCGACGACCGTTATTTTACGGATGTTTACCAGGCAATGCCGAAAAACGGCTATACAAAGATGTTCGAGAAGATGCTCGATCATCCGAACATCAAGATAATGCTCAACACCGATTACCGCGAACTGGAAGGCGAGATCGAATATGACCAGATGATCTACACCGGACCGGTCGATTCGTTCTTCAATTACGCCTACGGCAAACTTCCTTATCGTTCGCTCGAGTTTAAACACGAGACGCACGGCGTCGAGCAGTATCAGCCGGCTCCGGTCGTAAATTATCCGAACGAACAGCCGTACACGAGGATCACGGAATTTAAATATCTGACCGGTCAGGTGCACGATAAGACCAGCATTGTTTATGAATATCCGCAGGCTGAGGGCGATCCGTATTACCCGATCCCGCGGAAGGAAAACGCTGAGCTTTACCGGAAGTACAAGGAATTGGTGGACGCCGAAACGAACGTACATTTCGTCGGTCGATTGGCGACCTATAAGTATTACAACATGGATCAGATCGTCGCTCAGGCTTTGACCGAGTACGGCAAGATCATCGGAATGAAACGTAAAGAAGCCGCGGTAAAAGTTGCCGCAAACGGATCGATCCCGATGCCGGTCTCGGTTGTTATGCCGGGAAACAATGGGCATAACGGCATCGGACAGCATTTAAACAAACTTAAGGAGGAACGATGGTTACAAAAGCAGTAGATGCGCTTGACGAGCGCGGCACGACACAGGACGAAGGTCGGGAAATGTTGAGGCGTTTTTGCGATAGGGGTTTCGACGGCAGCGCGGCGGCGGCGGCGCTCGTTCTCGGGCGGGCGCCGTCCGAGATCGAATCGATCATTGACGGCGGGAGCCTGATGGACGATTCGTTGATGATGAAGCTGCGCGGTACAGCTGCCGAGCGGGACATCGAAATTGAATAGAACATTGGAAAAGTTATGAACGACAACGAAAAAGAATCATCGGATGACCTCCGGATGCGGCACGAACAAATCGAATTGAAAGACGGCAGACATATGATCTTTTACGAATTCGATGAGTTAAATTCCGGCGACCAGCGAAAACGGTGGGAGCCGGAAAACGATTCGCTTGAAGACGAAGATGTCTGAGCTGCGATTTAATCCGCTTTTGGGCGAATGGGTCGCCACCGCCACGCAGCGGCAGGACCGGACGTTTCTGCCGCCGCCGGATTTTTGTCCGCTTTGCCCGACAAAAAAGGGCGGTTTTCCGACCGAAGTACCGCGCGAAAGTTACGATATCGCGGTCTTTGAAAATCGTTTTCCGAGTTTAAAGCCCGATCCCGACGTTCCCGTCGTTCAATCGACACAGCTTTACCCGGTTCGTCCTTCGCAGGGCGTTTGTGAAGTCGTGCTTTACTCGCCCGACCATACGACGACGCTCGCGCAGGAAAGTGTCGAAAGGATTCGAAAGCTCATAAAAGTCTGGCGGCACCGATTTGAACAGCTGAGCCGGGTGGATTTTATAAAATATGTTTTTATTTTCGAAAATAAAGGCGAAGCCGTCGGCGTAACGCTGCACCATCCACACGGGCAGATCTATGCATACCCGTTCGTGCCGCCGGTGATCGAAAAGGAATTAACTCGATGCCGCGAGTATTTTCAAACTGAAAAGCGCTGTTTACTTTGCGATATTCTAAATGCCGAAACCGGCAAAAGGATCGTTGCCGAAAACGAGGATTTTGCCGCCTATATACCGTTTTTCGCGCGATATCCTTATGAAACACACATATTGCCGAAGCGGCATTTGCAAGCGCTTTGCGATCTCACCGTTCGGGAAGAAAAGCGTCTGGCAGAGCTTTTAAAGCAGGTTTTGTCTGCGTTCGACAGGCTGTTCGGAATTTCCTTTCCGTACATAATGGCGCAGCATGCCCGACCTTCAGATGGTGAAAACTACGATTACTATCATTTTCACATCGAATTTTATCCGCCCATGAGAACTGCCGCCAAACTAAAATATCTCGCCGGCAGCGAAAGCGGGGCTGGAATGTTCATAAACGACACACTTCCCGAAGAAAAGGCAGCCGAGCTTCGGAAACTGGTCGAACCCGTTGTATGGAAGACTTAGAGAAAATCCGGACGCTCGAAATGCGTTTTCGCAGAGAATTTGCACGTTCGCCGCGGTTTTTCCGCGCTCCGGGACGGGTCAATTTGATCGGCGAACATACCGATTATAACGACGGTTTTGTCCTGCCTTTTGCCATCGACCGGTTTTGCCTTGTCGCCGGCGCTGCGCGTGCCGATTCGACGATAAATGCCGCTGCGCTCGATTTGCGCGAGAGTTTCTCTTTTGATCTGCGCGATCAGGCTATTCGCCGGCGCGGCGATTGGCGCGATTATATCGAAGGAACCGCTCGGTCGCTCGGAATTCGTCAGGGAGCCGATCTTGTTTTTTCGTCCGAAGTTCCGATCGGTGCGGGGCTGTCGTCGTCGGCAGCACTCGCAATTTCCGTCGGGTTTGCGCTGCTGGCGCTTGCGGACGACGCGATCGATAAAAGAAAACTGGCATTCGCAGCTCAGCGCGCCGAACACGATTTTGTCGGAATTCGTTCGGGAATTATGGATCAGTTTGCGTCCGTTTTTTCTACGCGCGGACACGCGCTGCTGCTCGATTGCCGTTCGCTCGAATTTGAAAAGATCCCGATCGCGTTTGAAGATTTCGACATTATTGTGTGCGATTCGCGGATCAAACACGAGCTTGCGTCGACCGAATACAACATAAGACGCCGCGAATGCGAAGCGGGCGTCGAGATCCTTCGAGCCGTCAAACCCGGAATACAAAGCCTCCGCGATGCAGCTCTTACGGATCTTGAAAAAGCTGACGATCTGCTGCCGGATACGATAAAACGCCGTTGCCGGCATGTGATCGGCGAAAATGCGAGAACGCTCGAAGCCGCGCGCGGTCTGCGGGACAACGATCCGAAACTATTTGGACGGTTGATGTTCGAATCGCACAGTTCTCTGCGCGACGATTATCAAGTCAGCTGCCGCGAACTCGATTTTCTCGTCGATGCGGCAGCCGGGATCGACGGCGTTGCCGGCGCCCGAATGACAGGCGGCGGTTTCGGGGGATGCACGGTTAATTTGGTCCGGTCGGACACGACACAGGAATTCGAAAACGAGATCTGCCGCGAGTATTCGAACAAATTCGGTTCCCGTCCCGTCATTTACAGCTTTCACGCGTCGGACGGCGCAGCGGAAATCGATTAAATCGGGAGCGCTGTGTTGGCAAGCTCGCCGACCATTTCGCGGGAATTTTTAATGTAACTTTTCATCTTTCGCGCAAGCGGCGTCTCGATCCATCGAGGACGCGGCGCCTTGCGGTTGATATTGTAAAGACCGAGTTCGAGATAGTAATCGTCAAGCGGTCCCGTTTCAAACCGATACCGCCAATCGATCATGGTAAACAGCGGAAACCAAGTGTAACCGATCACCGGAACATGTTTCTCACGAAGCCGCCTTATCATCGAAACCGAAGATTCCAGCCATTTCTCCCGAACCTCAACGCTTCCGACGGCGCTTGTTTCCGTGATCATTATCGGTCGGCGGTAACGTTCATAATAATTTGTGATCAGCTCGACAAACCCTTTCCCTTCGTGTTCGACCTCGCGAAATGCAATCTCGCCCTTCTCGTTGATATAGAGCTGTTTGGTCGACCATTGCGGATAAAAATTCATTCCGATCACGTCGAGATCTATTTTTCGCTCTCTTAATTCCTGCAGGTCGTCCGGCGACGCACCGTTTCTGACAAGCCAGGAATAAAGTAGATGATCGTGCGTTATTCGTCCTGAAATCAAATCGTAGCAAAGATAACCGCGATGACGTTCTTCGCGCGCCAGCGGCGCAAGATCTTCGCGGATCGTCCGCGTCAAACCGGTCGCTTCGACATGTACCATTACGGAATCCGGCTGAATTGCGGCAATTGATTCGACCGTTCGGACAATTCCCTTCGCGAGCTGCATCATAATTCGAATATAACCCCGCTCGCCCTTTAGATATGGTGCCCAGAGTCCACGCATTCCGCACATCAGCGCATTAATGATCGGTTCGTTCAGCGGCGTATACCAATGCACCAGATCCTTGTAACGATTTGAAAATTCGGCGGCGTAGCGTGCTACGAGTTCCGGATACGCTTTGTTCGCAAACTCCCGTTTCAGCCAAAACGGGCAGCCGTAATGCATCAGATCTATGATCGGGAGGATCTTCAGTTCTTCGACCAGATAAGGAATTACGCGGTCGATCCAGCTCCAATCGAACTTTCCCCGCTCGGGTTCGACCTTATACCATGGAATTCCCCAGCGAAGCGCGTTTAAGCCGAGATCCGCCGCCACGCGAAGATCTTCGCGCCAGTTTTCGTAATGTCCCATCAGCTCGTATTCGTCCAATGCGCGATGCCCGGGACGCGTCTGCGGCACAAAAGTGTTCTCGATGCCGCCCGCCCAAATGAAATTTTCTTTTGCAGATTCTAACGAAAAATACATTTATCAAATGGAAGTTGGTGTTGAATCTTGGAAGAGCATTGAAAAGCCCGATTATTTTATATTGCCGTAACCCGAACCATGTCAAAACCCACGGTACAGTTTCGCGCTTTAATCGTCATGCGCATTGCGTTGCCGGCGGCTTCGATCTCGCCGATCGGCATTCCCTCGCATGTTAGTTTCCAAACAGCGGCGGTGCGTTTGAAAATGAACTGTCTGAAAAAGTTCGTCTCGATAAGATCGGAAATTTTAAATGTCTTGGATTTTCCGTCGGAATTCGCGGTCAGATTCCAAAAGCTGCCGTCGAAACCGAAAACGAATTCCGCCGCTATTTCTCCGGAATCAGCTGTAAATTCAAATGCAAAATCGAAATCTCCCGAAAAGCTTTCTGAAATCGCGATGTTCACGGCAATTTCCTGATCATCGAAATACTCGAGTTTTTCTAATTTTGCAGACGAACCCGAGCGGTCGCCTAACTTCAGAATCCCGTTTTCAACACCGAACTCAGCTTTCTCACCGGTTTCGATCCAGCCGCGCCGTGCTAATTTATCGTTTTCGAACAACTCTTCGTACCCGCGGGTCAGTTCGAAAGCCGAAATTTCAGCGCCGCCGCTCTCCGAAAAGAACGAAATCGTAAGCCTGCCGGCTGCGATCTCCGTCTCCTTAAACAGCTCCCGATCGTCCAGCCAAAAGCGAACTTCGCGATGAGTTCGTTCTACCCTCAGCAAATGCACGGCGAATCGATTGAAATCATCGGCAAGGCGAACGGCGGCTTTTCGCCCGTCGTCATATTTTCCAAATTCTGCGGTGTTTGCGGCTCCGTCTAAATTCAGGTAAAACCGGTCGCCGCTTTCCGACGTAAATCTCAGCCCGGTATTTCCGCTTGATTCCGGCGCGCTCCTAAAACTTGTTTCAAGCAGAAAACTCTCTTCTTTATCCGCGAGGACGATCTCGCACGCGCTCCCGATCGATGATGTTATTTTGCCGTCGGAAAAATCCCAGCCTCCTGACGTAATGTTCGAAACTCCGATCGAATTCAGACAAATTTGCGAAAATCGCGGTGCCGTCCGGCAGTTGTTCCCTGCGCCCGCTACATAAAGACGTTTGCCGCCGGCAAAATCCATCCGGTCGATCGAAAGTTTCCGCTCACCGCAATGCCATTGATGATAAACGCAGTATAATTCGCGATTATTCGGTCCGCGAACAACTGAATTATGTCCCGGTCCGATCACCATATCCGGAATCGTTCGAAGGATCGGGAAAAGCTTTTTTCCGTCGGCGAACTGTTCCCATTCACCCTCGGCGTTTATCCGGTCGGAAACTGCAAAACTTACGCCGTACGTCGGTTTTTGCCAATTTCCTCCGCTGAACATTTCGTAATACACGCCTTTTCGCTTCAATACGAAAGGTCCTTCGACCGTGTGCCAGCGGACGCCGCCCTTTTCCCTTCGGTTTGGATCGTAAATCTGCCAATCGAATTGCGCGCGTGTAACCGGTTTCGGCTGTCCGCGCAGTTTGTACGGATCGAGCATTTCATCAAATACCGTTCCGGTACCGATATATTCGTGCTCCAAAAAATCCGTCGCGTAAAAAAGGAAACGCCTGCCGTCGTCATCGCTGAAAACATGCGGGTCGATGGCGAAATCTTCGGACGTTAAAATGTGTCCGGAATCCTCGAATCCGCCGTCCGGGCGTTCGGAAACCGCAACACGAATCTCCATTAATGTTTCGTTTCCGACGCTGTAATAAAGATAAAATTTTCCGTTGGAATATGTAACTTCGGGCGCCCAGTAAAACGGCACATCCGAAGCGAGCCGTGACATAGCCCCGCCGAGTTCAGTCCAATTGATAAGATCGACCGATCGAAGAACCCCAAAAACGCGCCCGTCGTCCCAAAGTCCCGTGCAGTAGGCAAAATATTCGCCTGCAAATTTTAAGATAAAAGGGTCCGGAAACGATCGTTCGAAGACCGGGTTAATAAAACTGTTTTCCGCTTTTTCGCCAAGCATTTATCTTACGAACTCAGACTGCCCTTTGCGCGTGATAGTTTCGGAAATATGCGTTCCAATTCCTCCGAAATCTGCGACAAATTTCCTTCGAAACATTTTGCCCGGTCGACCTTGCGCTCTTTTTGCGAAAGAACGAACACGGGAGTTTCGCCGATGGCGGAAAACATTCTAATTATCTTCTCAATGTCTCCGAATTCGTTCGCGACCGACTGCAGTTCGAGCATTACCACATCCGGACGCCCTTCGGTGGTAAAATCCGAGATCTGCTCCAGCGCTTCGCTTACATCCTTAGCCCGGCGGACGGAAAAACGGCTGTTTTGCAGCCAGTTTCCGGCTGAGTTTCGCTCGGTTTTCATGTTCGAATCGACCAGCATGATCACCGATCGATCGTGACTTTCATATCTCATTTTTTAGTTCTCCGGAATAATGCGTAAAATTGCAGAATCCGAAACGTATCTTTAGGTTTCGACCGGTGTATTGTTTCAGATCAAAACTCGTTCAAAAATGTATCGAACCTGTTCGCTTAAATCTTCTGCTCTAACAGATAATGCAAACGCAATTCCCAAAAATGCGGTCGTCGGTCCTTGATGAAACAGCCGATAAATCAACAAAGCTGCGACCAGCCGAAAGGCGGCAGCCCGCCGTCCGAAAAATCATTAACTTTTCGGATTTAATTTTCGAATAATTGCGAACTTAATAATTCAAAGACGTTGTCGATTGACTCCGAAATGCCCTTTGCCGAAAATTTCACCGGATGAATTCTCCGTAACACGAGCAGGCTTGCGCGATGAGTCCGGCGCGATTCTTAATTTCGATCGCACCGCGGCGATAGCCGATCAGTCCTCTTCGCCGAAGCTCCTGCGTTACGCGCGTAATACTAGGGCGATGAACTCCAAAGACCCGGGCAAGTTCTTCCTGCGTTATGTCGAATTTCATTCTGCCGCTGCGATCGCCGATCAGCAAAAGCCAGCCCGCCAGGCGCTTTTCGATCAAATGAAATCTGCTGCAAATGATTTTTCGTGTCGTTTGTTCGCGGTATAGCTGTAAATAACGGAGGACATCGCTGCGAAACTGCCGGTTATTATCGAATTCCTTTTTAAAAAAGCCGGGGCGAATTGAAAGCGCGCTTCCGGGAACGGAAACGGACAGCCAATTGGCTGCGGTTCCGCCGTTGAGAACGACTTCCAGACCCGCCATACCTTCGTTTCCGATAATTGCGATCTCCGACGTGCGACCGTCATCGAGCATTTCAAATTCGGAAAAAACCGCGCTCAACGGGAAGTAGATCCTATCGATTTTATCGCCCGGGCAATATAGCGGGTTGTCGCGTTGCAGATAAATCTTTGTAAGATGACGATGCAATGCGAAATCTCGGGACGCGGCTATCCGGTTCGTGATTTCAGGCGCGGCAAACCCGCCGCCGTCGGCGCATTCACGCGGGCGATTAAATAAAAAACTTGGGGAACTTTCGCTGTAAATTGTTTCCATCCTCTATTAAAAGGAAAATTTCAGTTCTTCGAACATTTATTTCGTGCAGTAACACAGTCAGCAATCAATGTGCCAGCACGCTTGAAACAATTTACCGGTATTTTTAGGGGATTTACGGTTTCCGTCCGATTCGACCGATCGCGGGATATCGGTCGGCAAAAACTTAGCCGGTCTTCGCGCGGAAGATGACGATCAACTTCGGCATAGCTTTGATAATGCCGTCCCGCATCCGTCGATCAAAACCGTTTTTTATGCGGTTTCAATCAATCTTCTTCCGACGCTTTGCCGATTACCGCGGACACTCGTTTTTCTGCGTCTTCCGGGCGTTCGGTTCCCTGACCGTCCGGCGCGACTCCGACACCGTAACCGTACACGATTTCGCCGCCCAGCCAAGCCTGAAAGAAGATAAGTAATACGCCCGCCAGAACGGCGATAAGATATAACGCGTTTATAGAATAACCGGGGCTGCTGAAGATGATCCACCGCCAGAAGGTCAGCGCCGCAACTACGGCGACCGCTGCGATGCCTATTTTCATATGCGTGCGAACGCGATCGCGCGCCGCAGGCTTCAGGTTTTCGCGCGTCATATCAAAATAGCCCGCACCCGCGGCTAAAACTCCTCCGAGGGCGGCGCCGAGCATCGACCACCAGCCCGCGCCGGTCAAGGTCTCGTTCCCGTAAACGTAACCGAGCAGATCGGCGATCGCCGAAAAGACGATCAGAGCAATTGGAAAATGTACTAGTGCCGGATGAATTGGCGGCATAATCTACCTCCTTGTTCAGTTGGGTAAAGCCACTTTACCTAATTTGAACGCGTTTCTTCTGTCGGATACGTTACATTACGCTTAAATTTATCGACTCAACCGCGCACCGACCGTATGTTGCGAAGTTTCGCGGAGCAGCTTCCGGTCAACACGATCCGCGCATCAGCTTTTCAAACTTAGTAAAACTAATCGTTTTTCGGACCCTTTGCCTTTCGATTCTGTCACTCTCGTGACAGAGAGACTTTTAAGTTTGCGATAGAATCAGCCGGAGAGGAAAAATGACATGAAGTTGAAAAAAATAGACGAGCAGACAATTGTAATCACGGGTGCGACCAGCGGAATCGGGCTGACCGCCGCGCGGCTTGCTGCAAGGCGGGGCGCAAATGTCGTTCTTGTCGCTCGAAACGAAGATGGTCTGAAAAAATTGGCGGATGAGCTGAATTCGGATTCCCGCAAATGCGCAATTTATTATGCGGCTGACGTGGCTGACGAAGAATCGCTGAAAAATGCCGCCGAACGGGCGAACGAAGAATTCGGCGGATTCGATACCTGGGTGAATAATGCCGCAACAGGGATCTACGGGCGGCTGATGGACGTTCCGACCGAAGATCTGCGCAGATTGATAGAGACAAATTTCTGGGGTGTGGTTAACGGATCGAAAATCGCCGTCCGGTTTTTGAGCAGCGGCGGCGGCGCGCTGATCAACGTCGGGAGTGAGCTTTCCGAAACGTCCATTCCGCTGCAGGGAATGTATTCGGCTTCAAAACATGCCGTCAAAGCGTTTACGGAATCGCTGCGAATGGAGGTCGAGGCGGACAAGCTGCCCATTTCCGTTTCGCTGATAAAACCCGCTGCGATCCATACGCCGTTTCCGGAAAACGCTAAAAATTATCTGCCCTACAAACCCCGGCTGCCGGCTCCGGTTTATGCGCCCGACCTCGCTGCGGATGCGATCCTTTTTTGCGCCGAAAATTCAGTCCGGGAAATTTTTGTCGGCGGAATCGCAAAAGTTCATACGGCGATCGCGGCAGCCGCTCCTGCACTTTACGAAAAAGCGAACGAGATAATGATCGATTCGATGCAGAATTCCGGGCAAGCTGCGCTGCCGAATCGACAAGACGGACTTTACGGGTCGAACTCGAACCTTCGCGAACGCGGCAGCGCAGACCGTTTCGTCCGTGAGCGCAGCGCTTATCAAGCTGCGCGAAAACATCCGATCGTTTCCGCCGGATTGGTTTTCGCCGCGAGCCTCGCGACCGCGGCATTGATCGGTTCACGGACGAAGTCGTCGGAAACAAAGCGGTGACATTTTCCGCAGTGCGGCAGGTTCGATCGGAAAACCTTCGATCGAATGCATCTGTGCCGATTGTTCGCAGCGTCAAGAAGTTTTTACATCGCGAATTTTTCGGTCGACGTTATTTATCTTTGATGTACGCAGACGGTTTGCGCTAAACTCCGCAAAGCGGCTGCAGGATTTTATTTTATATACTTCGCCCTGCGAATAATGAGGAGAACGATGGATTTGCTTTGGAATGAAATTGCTAGAGGTTTTCCGGATGCAAATTATCTGGCGCTGGTGCTGATCAGACTGCTTGCCTCTGCGGTTCTTGGCGCGGCGATCGGTGTACAGCGCGAGGTCGTCGGAAAACCCGCCGGTTTGCGAACTCATATGCTCGTGTCGCTTGGCACTACGATCTTTGTGCTTGCATCGATCGGCAGCGGTTTCGGCAACGATGCGCTTTCGCGCGTTATTCAGGGAATTGTTACAGGAATCGGATTTATCGGTGCGGGATCGATCCTGAAACTCGATCAAAAGCGTGAAATTAAAGGAATTACGACCGCAGCAAGTGTCTGGGTCGCAGCGGCGATCGGCGTAACGGTCGGCTTGGGCGGGCTTGGGCTGGCTGTGATCGGAACGGTTTTGGCGCTGATCGTTCTGACATTTGTTCACCGAATAGAAGTTCGTTTCGGAATCGATCACGACCAGGGATTTAAGTCCGAAAAGGAGGAAACTGGTGAAAAAGAAAGCGCGCGCTAAAAAGTTTCTCGACATCCGCCAAAAATTGTGCACATTCGTTTTGATCGCCGTTTTCCTTGCTCCCGCGCCGGCATTCGAAACCGATCAATACAACCGTCCGGAAAAACCTCTCGCAGACATCGGCGATGAGGTCGCCGAATACGTTTCGGAAAGCGTGCGCGAAACCGTAGAGAAACTAAATAGCGAGATCGAAGATCGCGAAGCGTGCGCTGCCAAACCCGATGTATGCTCTTCTGTCGAAAAGGCGCGCGAACGGCTGCGATATCTTCGTTCCGAAGAAGCGCTTGCTCGCGGCGTTTTCAAAATACTCGGCGGCGGCATTCCGCCTTCGACGCGGTCCGGAACATGGATGCAGAAACATAAATTCAAAGCCCAGCCTGCTCGTTTCAAAACATCTTTTTCAGATTCGATCTATAAAATAATTCCGACCAGTTATCTAACGATCAGCGAAACCGTAAAAATTTACGGCACCGAACTCGGCACGGACAAGATCGCGCATATTTTTCAGCAGGGTTACGAATATTACAAAATTCGCGAACGAGCGCTGGAAAAAGGCAAGAGCGAGGAGCAGGCAACCGGAAAAGCCGTAAAATACGGCAAGCGGACGGAGGCGACCTATTACGGCTACTTCGTTTCGGGAGTTTATTCAAACGGAGATCTCGCGGCAAACTATGCGGGAATGAAGTTTTATCAAAACCTGCTCCATCGTTTGGAGATCGGCGATAAAACGTATCAGCCGATCGTAAAACAGGTCGGCGGAGTTTGGAAAATTAACGATCGCGGCGCGCCTATACTCGAACCGTTTATCACAGATCACTTAAACGAAGCGCTAAATCCATCGGTCTATTTCAAGCTTTTCTGGCTTGATTCCTGCATTCGAAATACGGTCAAAAAAAAGAGCTGCGCAGGTTGGAAAAGGGATTTTCCCAATAAAACACGGGCGGATTTTGAAGCCGAAACGGCAGCTCTGACGCTTTGGAACGGCGAAGATTACGGTCACAAAGACAGCAGCCATTTCATTACGATCGCAAATAGTTGTTTCGACAACGCTACGGAATAAAGTCCGGATCGTCGAGTACGTACAGATCTTTCGCACCGGGGTCTGCCAGATCTTTTTTTACAAGCAGGATCAGATCGACTCCGGGGCGAAGCGGATACATTCCCTGATATTTGTAATGCGCTCCGTAGCGTTCGTTAAGCTCGCCTTTTTGCTTTTCCGAAGCAACGATCATTTCCGCCGAATTTATATCTTCGAACGCGCCCGTGTAAACAACGTTTTTGTAATCGCGCGTGTACCAGGGCATTGCCCAATATTCCGGTGAGATCACCCGCACCGAAACGTTCTCGCCCTTCCCGCTTTTCGCTGCAAAATGTTCGATCTGCTTGATCAGATCGTGAAAACCCCGCTTCGTGTGCGCATAAACATACGCCATCGAGTCGTCGTCATAACGCACGAAATTTAACTCATAAGTTTTATACCCTAGGAATCCGAACGAAAGAACCGCCAAAGCTGCGGCGATCAATTTAAAATGCGTCCCGCGCCGGACGGCGATCTCATTTACGGCGTATCCGCCGGCAATACACATCGGAAGCAGGAACGACAAAGCGAGCCACGGCGTTTTATAAGGAATGATCGTGTAAGCGAGAAACAGACCCAATGCCCACAGCGATGCGAACATCGCAAACCGCTGTTTTCCTTTCGCAAACGCGATCAGCGTTCCGACCGCCGACAAAAGGAAAAGAGGAAGTTCCAGCTGATATCCCCATTTTAAATAAGCGATCCAGCCGTTCTGCGTGTGATCTTTCGAACCGGTTTTCGTCCAAACGGCGTACGCTTCAAAAAATGCCGGAACACCCTTTGGATAAGTAAAGAACGACGAGAAAAAAACGAGTAAAACGTAAACGAAAATGAACGAAACTGCGGCGATCATCAAATAGGCATCGGTCGATGTTCCGATCCGGGAACGAAAGTTCGACCAGGTCAATTCGATAAATTCGTCTGAATTTACATCGTCAGGAACACGATAAATTTTCCGCCATACCCAGATACAAAAGATCGCAATGATCATTGTTCCGAGCGTAATAAACGCCGTTTCCTTTGTTGCAAAAAGCAGCGCGGCGGACGCCGAAGCGAGAATCAAGTAAACCGGCTGACCTGAGTTCCACGACAAAAGCAGCCGCATTATATAAAACACAAGGATCGCCTCGATCGCGAAGAGGCTTATCCTTAGCGCCCAGAAAAGCATGATGTTCTTCCCTTCGACCAAGTTCGAAACATGCAAAACCGTCGGCAAAAAACAAACCAGCAAAAGTAGAGACATCGCCGCAACACTGACCGGTCCGGCTCTTCGCTTTTCGATAAAGAAAAGCACGCACGCGACGATCGCCAGGCTAAAGAATACAAATAAGATCTCGTGGATAAAATATCGCGAAACGTAAACCATTCCGGGCGACAGCGCCAAAAGCATCGCTGCGGTAAGCGCGCCTATCCTGCCGATATAGCGCCATAGATAGAGCGTCAATATCACGGTCAAAACGCCGAAGATCGCTACACTCGCGCGAACATTAAACGTATTCAAACCAAAGATCTTCGTGAAAGCCAGCGAAAAATAATAAAGATCGGGACCGTGATAGTTTGCCGGGTCGTATTTATAAACGCCTTCGCGAAAAAGCGTTGTCAGAAAAAAGCCGTTGACGCCTTCATCGTGGTGCATCGGTTTCAGCGTCAGCTGCCGGAAACGAAGGAAAGTCGCTGCAGCGGTTACGATGACGCAGCCGATCGTCCAATATTTGCCGCTCAATTCAAAAGGTTTTGATGATTTATCTTCTGTTGTCATTGGAAGTTTCGTGTTTTTCCCAAAAAACGCCGGTGCTTCGTTAATCGATCAATTTACTTTATAGACCTTATATTCGCCCGATTCCGCAACTAAAGGAAATTTACTCAGAAAGATTTCGTTCAGCGTGAACGGACGGCTCGGGTCGCTGGCGTAGCTGCGAACTTCGGGACTCAACAAAATATATTCGATTCCGTGTTTCTTGAGCAAAATTTCGGTCGAACCTTCGCCTGCGTAAATTCTCCGCAGATCTTCCTCTCGCTCGCGATAATCGATCCCATGCGACGAGAGATGTCCGCGGTACCGCATCAGCGAACGTCGTCCGGTCAAAACCACGGCGGAATTATACGTCGGAGCATTTAAAAAAAGCGCGGTCGGCGCGGTTTTGATCCCGATCAGACGAGCGATCTCAACCGCGTCCTTATCAAAAACTTTGTAATCGATCTCACCGGAAACAACGCGCCATACATCAAGCGAACCCGCGCCTGCCAGGACGAGAAAACAAAGAACGGCAGCGACCTTGAACACCGTTTCTTTTACCCAAAGCCGTGCAAGGACAAGCGCTGCAAACGGGATCGAACCTATAAACCAGTAAATCAGAACCTTGATATTGTCCCATTCCCACGGTGCCAATTTAACGGTGTTTGAGACAATGAACAGCAAAAAGAACGGCACATAGAAATAGATCAAAGGCGGGATCGTATCGATTCCCGTTTCCTCCGTTTCCGCTTCTTTACGTTTTTCGCCCTTCTTTTTTTTCTTAACCTTTTTAATTTCTACGCCAAATTTTGGATCGTAAATTTTCCAGACGATTCCGGCGATCACGATCGGAATAAATATTCCAGTATTCTTGATCCAAAACCAGAAAATATTGGTATCGCCTGCGTCCCAGCCAAAATGCCAGCCGATAAAATCGCTCAAATGCGACGCGCTTCCAGCCGTCAGCCACCCAAGCAGCGGCAGCGCGGCGAGCGCCGTTCCGACGCCGAACGCGACCCATTCGCGCCACAGTTCGGGTCGAAAAACGAAAAGACATGCGGTAACGACAAACAATACAAAAAGGCTGTGAGCATGTATCAGCGGCAGCGTTCCGGCGAGAATTCCGACGGAAAAACTAGAGAGGCTGAACGATGAAAGAAACGCCGAGTTTGCGGAATCAGCCGTGTTATTGTCGTTAAACTCGTCGACTTTTGCGCCTTCAAATATCTGCCATAATTTTGTTAGAACAACGATCGCGAGCGGCATTCCGAGCAGTAAACTTCGCTGCGTTATAAACAAAACGATCATCGAATTCCCCCAACGAAAATTCGTGCCGATCGTATAATCGCGCGGCAAATTCCAGAGAAATTCGCCGAACGGTTTGGTCGATTCCCATAGATCTTTTGCAAACCAGATAAACCCGAGCCCGCCGCTGAAGATCAAAAGAAGCGGCGCGAGTTTTCCGGCTAGTTTGTTTTTTGTTAATCCGTAAACAAAGCGTTCGAACAGAACGACAAGAGAAAAGCCGTAAAATGCGTTTTGAACGACCATCGCATTTTCGACATTTGCGCCGGATCTGACAAAAAACGCAGTGATCAGATCCGCCAAAAACGGATAAGTAAACCGCGCTCCCGCAAATGAAGGATTCTGCGGCGGAAAATTTAATCCTTCGGTAAACGAAAAGATCGCGCCGAGATGAAATGGAAGATCACCGAGATTTTGCGATGCGCCTGTAAAAATTCCGTTTTCGTTGACGCGCATTGCCTGTTCGAAAAAGACCCAGAGCAAAATAAAAATACTGAAATAATAGAGAAATCGAAAGAATTTTTTAAAACTCGTTCCCTGAAACCGGCTTTTCGCCAGCTGTTTTTCATATCGAAACTGCACCGCGACTGAACGCTGCTTCAGCAGCAGCAAGGGCGCAAGCGTGATAAGAAGCGCCGCGAAAACCGTCCATCTCGACAGACCCATCGCAAAGGTCAGCAAAAATCCGGAAAGTCCGAACACCGCCGAACCGACGATAGAACCCGCCGATAAACGCCATAAAAACGTCTCGCTTTTTGCAAAAAGATATGTGATCGCGGCTCCGCCGAGCGCGATCAGCAAAAGTAGAACAAATGAGATAAACATAAATTGGAAACCGTTAATAAAATACGCCAATTAACCGATAACACAAAATTTGCGGAGCGGCGTAAAAATTAGTGGCATGCGCAATAAGTTTCCATTATAATTTGTCGCCAAGCCATCAACAATTTTGAATATCCGAGGTGATCGATGAGATATGTTTTTGTTTCGCTGACATTGGTAAGTTTTGTCTGTTTAATGACCGTCTTTGCACAGGACGGTTTTATTCCAAACCCGCGCGGCGGTTCGAAAGAAAACCTGCTTCGCGGATTTCAGCGTATCGACGCAAATTCTGCATTTTCGTTTTCCGGTCAAAGCCTTTTCAAAACCGTCGACGACGGCGAGCAATGGCAGGAGATCACACCAAGACTTGGATTGTTTGACGAGGTCTCAGCCATCTTATTTTCCGACTCCACACGCGGTATCGTCATCACGGCAAACCGGCAGCTGCTGTCAATAAAGGTTCATAGAACCACCGATGCCGGAGCAAACTGGGCGGATGAAACCGTAAAGATCGAAGATCTAGATCTGATTGATGCCGATCTCGGTTCGATCTACATCGAACCTGATTTTCAGAACTACGGCGAGTTCCGCGTCGAGATCAAACTTGTTTCGAGCTCTAATTTTAACCGTTTCGCTGTTTTGAGAAGTTTGGAAGGCGGACGGATCTGGCGAGTCGAATCGACTTCATCAGTTATCAGAACGTTTGACGAGTCGCCAAATACGCTAAACGATGCGCTTAGGGACGAAAATTTCGCGAGCGAATTCATCAACGAAGGAGTTTTGCAGGAATCGAGTATTTCCGATGGGTCGAAGTGGTTTCTAACTTCGGAGGGAATTTGCAAAAAGGCTAAAACTCAATGCGAACAGATCACAAGGATCAGAAAACTGACCAAACCGGATTCCGGACGATCGGAAATTATAGAGATCACACCGGAACTTACTAAATTTGCAGGCGAACTAACTTTTCAATCGCAAATTACCCGTCCGCCGAACGGTTCAACGCGGATCAGCCTGAACCGCGGATTCGATAAATGCACCGCCGCGCCGACCGATCAGATGCGGATCTGGTGGGACAATTCGCCGTTTTACGATGTAAATATTTATCACAGCGGACGAAATCGCGGCTGTTCGCAGGCTCTTCTAAATGCCGCGTGGGTCGACGCTGTAACGCAGCAGGGCTGGGGTTTGATCCCGACCGTTGTCGGTTATCAATCGCCCTGTTCCGTTTGTGCGAATTGCGCAAAACACAGCACCGATCCGGCAACCGCAGAAATGCAGGGTCGCGGCGAGGCTGACATAGCAATTTCCGACGCAAATAACCTGGGGATAACGCAGGGCGCGATTCTTTATTACGATATGGAGCGTTACGACGATGTCAGCGGGACCGGCGCGTGCTCCACGCCGACAAAGGCATTTTTGAAGGGATGGACGGACAGGATCAAAGAACTCGGGTACGTTTCCGGTGTTTACGGATCTCCGACAAATGCGCAAAACGATTGGATAAATATTCAGCCCGAAAGTCGAATGGATGCGGTTTGGCTGGCGCGTTGGAACAACGTTATGTCGGTTTGGGGCGTCGCTCCGCTTTCGGATGCTTATTGGACAGATCATCAGCGGATCCATCAATGGCTCGGACCGCGTAACGAAACCTGGGGCGGAGTTACTTTCAACATCGACAACAATATTTCCGACGCGCCGGTCGTTGGGCTTGCAGTTCGACGGAATGTTAACGCCGATTTCGACGGCGACGGAAAAACCGACCTATCGGTCTTTCGACCGGAAACCGGTGTCTGGTACGTTTTGAACAGCTCAAATTCTACGGTTAGTTATTCAGCTTTTGGAACCGCTTCCGACATCATCGCTCCGGGAGATTACGATGGCGACGGCAAAACGGACAACGCGGTTTTTCGTCCGTCCGAAGGCAACTGGTATCAGCTGACCAAAGCGGGCTTTTTCAGCTCAACTCAGTTCGGCGCTGCCGGTGATATTCCCGCGGCGGCAGATTTTAACGGCGACGGGAAAACGGATAAAGCCGTCTTTCGACCGTCGAACGGCGTCTGGTACATAGCCAATTCGGACAGTCGCGGCACATATACGATCGTTCAATTCGGGATGAATGGAGACAAACCTGTCCAATCGGATTTTGACGGGGACGGTCGCGCAGATATTGCCGTATTTCGCCCGTCAACCGGTGTTTGGTATGTTTTGCGAAGTTCCGATGGAGGATTTTCGGCAACTCAGTTCGGCATTTCCGGCGATCGAATTGCGCAGGGCGATTACGACGGCGACGGACAAGCGGATTACGGAGTTTTTCGCGACGGGGTTTGGTATATCCTGCAATCCGGCGGAGAAACTTCGATCGTCAACTTCGGAATCGCGGGTGACTTTCCGGTTACGAGCGATTACGACGGCGACGGTCGGGCAGATATCAGCGTTTTTCGACCGTCCGGCGGAATTTGGTATTTGCTAAGATCCGCGACCGGGTTTTCAGCAGCGGCTTTCGGTGTTTCGACCGACCGCCCTGTGCCGACCGGTTATTTGTCGCAATAGTTTTCAAATTTTGTCGACGATTAGCTGTCAGCGGATTTTCCAAAACCTTTGTAACCCGATAGAATACTCAATTCGAATTTTGCACATCGAAAGTTGAGAATTTTATGTTACAAGCCGGAATTGTTGGATTGCCCAACGTTGGAAAATCGACCCTTTTTAACGCGCTGACAGCGCAGGAAGCTGCTTTGGCGGCAAATTACCCGTTTGCGACGATCGAACCGAACATCGGCATGGTCGCGGTGCCGGACGAACGGCTCGCTGTTCTGGAAAAAATGAACAAGGCGCAAAAGGTTGTGCCGGCAATGATCGAATTCGTCGATATTGCAGGTTTGGTGCGCGGCGCTTCAAAGGGCGAAGGATTGGGAAATCAATTCCTGGCAAATATTCGCGAAACGCATGCGGTAATTCAGGTCGTGCGCTGTTTTGAAGATGAAAATATCGTCCATGTCGACGGATCGGTCGATCCGATCCGTGATATTGAAACGATCCAGATCGAACTCGCTCTGGCAGATCTTGCCAGTTTGGAAAAACGCAAAGACAAGGCGCAGCGCGCGGCAAAATCGGGCGACAAAGATTCGAAAGCGCAGCTTGAAGTTATCGAAAAACTGCTTCCCGCACTCGAAGAAGGACGTGCCGCTCGAACGGTTTCCTTGACCGACGACGAACGAAAAGTCGCCAAAAACTTTTTTCTTCTCACGACCAAACCGACGATCTATGCGGCAAATGTCGATGAAGCATCGCTTGCCGACCCGGACGCGAACCCGTTCGTAAAGATCGTGAAGGATCACGCAGAAAAGGAAAACGCCGAAACGGTCGTCATTTGCGCACGGCTCGAAGAAGAACTAGTTTCACTCGAACCGGCAGACCGCGCGGAGTATTTAAATGATCTTGGCGTAAGTTCCAGCGGGGTCGATCAAATGATCAAATCGGCTTATAAATTGCTCGGATTAATGAGTTTTTTGACCGCCGGCGAGAAAGAGGTCCGCGCATGGACGATTCCGGTCGGCACAAAGGCGCCGAAAGCCGCGGGCGAAATTCATTCCGACATCGAACGCGGTTTTATTCGCGCTGAGATAATTTCCTACGATGAACTCGTCCGCGTCGGAAGTGAAAAAACCGCGAAAGAACAAGGTATAATGCGGCTCGAAGGAAAAGAATATGTTATGAAGGAAGGCGACGTCGTAAATTTCCGGTTTAATGTTTAAATGAGCAAAATCTTTGCATTAATTTTTCCGCTGATCGCGGCGCTCGGCGTTTCGGCTCAGATCAAATCGATTGAATCTGCGAAAACGGAGATCGGCGGGTTTAAAGATTCGTCATCATTTTCGGTTTTTTACGACGAAAATTCATATCTGACGACCGTCGAATTAAAGTTCGATCCGATCGCTGAATCTGACGCGCTTCGAAAGATATTCGCCAGATCGGAAATTACCGCGACCGTTCAATTCGCGATCAAAGGAATTGATAAAAAGCCTGTTCGTTCTACCGTTTGTTTGCAGACACAGGCGAAGACCTTTAAATTTTCACGAGATAACGAACTTCAAATTAAGCTCGAAAGCGAAGTTGTCGAATTCGGTGCGCCCAACCGAAAGAGCGAGGTTAAGCGCGGTAAGGCGACTGAAACACTTTGCTGGGAAGCCGGGATGGAACTTTTTACAGATCTGTCAAAAACTGACCAAATAAGCTTTCAGATAGGCAAATATGAATTTCGAATCGACAAAACGAACGCAGATCGATTCGACGATTTCCTCGCGCTCATTTCCGTTGCAGAATCATCTTAGATCTTAATTAAGGTCACATCTCGTAACGTATTTCCGATAATTCGCCGACCGATCCGATGTCGGATAAAATCCCCAGCTCACGCCACGGATGTTCGACCAGCAGGAGTTGTTCCGCAGAATCCGCATCGACAGCCTGCGAATAAAAATATCCCTGTCCGAAGCGGCATCCGACGCGGCAGAGCATCGACTGATGCTCGATTTTCTCAACGCCTTCTGCCACAACGGTTTTTCCAAGCTCCGCCGCAAGCGTCGAGATTGTTTTTACAATACCGAAGCTTTCCCGGTCCATCGTCATGCGGGTTACGAACGACCGGTCAATCTTTAGCGAATCAAACGGAAATCGGTGCAAATAGCTGAGCGAGGAATATCCGGTTCCAAAATCGTCGATCGCGATCTGCACGCCGATACTCTTCAATTGCGTCAGCATATCGACCGTTACGGGAGTATTTTCCATCACGATCGTTTCCGTTATTTCGAGTTTTACATGTTCCGGAGCGATAGACGCATTTTCTATGATCTGGCGGATATCTTCGATCAAACTCTTATGCTTAAACTGTTTGCCGGAAAGATTTACGCTGATATGCAAATCGTTTAGACGATGCCGTTTCTGCCAAGTTCCGACCTGTCTGCAAGCCTGTTTCAGGATCGAGAATCCCATTTCGATGATCAGACCTGTTTCTTCCGCAAGCGGGATAAAATCAGCCGGTGAAACAAGTCCCCGGCTCGGATGAACCCAGCGTGCGAGTGCTTCAAACCCTATGATCTTGCCGCTTTCAAGATTAACGATCGGTTGAAAATAGGGTACGATCTCGCCTTTCGCCAGCGCCAGGCGAAGCTCGTTCTCCAGAGTCAATGTTTGAACAGCGCGCGTATGCATTTTGCTGTCAAAGACTTCATGGCGCGCCTTTCCGTTCGCTTTCGCTTTATACATTGCCGTGTCGGCATCGCGCAGAATATCTTCGAGGCGGTCGTAACCCTGCCGGGAATACGCAATTCCCATCGACGCACTCGTGTAAAAATGTTGTCCGTCCAGATCAAAAGGAAGCTTTAGCGCTCCCTGAATTCGATCTGCGATTTCCGTCGCGTCGCTGAGCGAATGGATGCCGTCAAGCAATAGCGCAAATTCATCGCCGCCGAGCCGCGCCACCGTATCGACCGAGCGCAGACATTCTTCAAGACGGCGCGAAAGTTCTATCAAAAGCCGGTCGCCCATATCGTGACCGAGACTGTCGTTGACGATCTTAAACCGGTCGAGGTCGCAAAAAATAACGGCAAATTGATATTCGTCCGAACGTTTCGCCCGCTCGACCGCCATTGCGAGTCGATCGGCAAACAGCGTCCGGTTCGGCAAACCTGTTAATCCGTCATGAAAAGCGGCGTGATGAATGAGTTCTTCCGCTTTTTTTCTATCCGAAATATCCTGGATCTGAAGAATGACGTGGCGCGGTTTTCCGTCGGTTTCACGGATCAAAGAAGCGCTCTGCAGAACCCAGATCGTGTCGCCCGATTTGTGACAATAGCGTTTCTCAAGCTGATAATTGGGGATCTTGTTACCCAAAAGCTGGTAGAGGTTCGCAAGGTCGTTCCCGAGATCGCCGGGATGCGTGATCGATTGAAATCCGTTCTCGAGCAATTCTTCTTCCGGATAGCCGAGCATTTTGCAGAGCGATTCATTTACCTGCAGCCAGCGACCTTCGGGGTCGATGACCGCCATTCCCGCAGCGTGATCGAAAGCCGTTCGAAAATATTCCTCGCTTTCCTTCAGCGCATTTGCAATGCGTTCCTGTTCTGCAATGTGATGCGAGAGCTCTTTGACGTGCTTTTGCGCGTCCTCAGCCTGCTGGGCTGCCGATTCAACGTTTTTCAGATACGTAGTGTAAGTAAAATAAACGACGATGACGATCGGCGCCGCCGCGAGGACGGCAAAAACGCCGAAGACTCCGACGAGTTTGGCGATGATCCCGGCAGCTGACGCGCCTGCAAAATATGTGATCGAGGTCCAAAGGAAGTTTTCCTTCCACATTTTCCAGAGCGGTTCGCCCGCTCGAAAGGCGACCGCGATCGCGACAATTCCTGAGTTAGCAAGATACTGCGTCATTCCCATAACACAGATCGCCATAATGAAATCGGACGTAAATCCCTGATTTGCCAGTTCCGGAATTTGCCCGAAAAGCAGGCGCAAAGTCCAGACGGTTATGAAAGTTGCGATAGCGAACGCCGAAATGTTGAATAACAGCGTGAGCTTTGTCTTTGCCAATTTGAAAGACGAAAAGATCGCATCGAACGTAGCCAGGATTATTCCGCCTTCGCCTCCGAAGATCATCAGCGAAAGAAAGAGGAGCGTGTCCGTAACCGAAATATGACCCTTTATGCGCGGGATCTGCACGACGATGCGGGAAGCGAAAAGCAGCGTCAAAAGACAATAAAGTATGTAGCCGTAAGAAAAGAGTGAAACGCTGACCCGCGACGCCGTGTAACCGAGTACGGCGATGCCTGCGATCACGACCGCGTAGCGGTATATCGTCAGCCAATCTCGTTTATTTTCTGAGGCATGATCCATTTAACGAGTCTTCACAGGAAAAGGAATTTCAATCGATCCAATCATTGGAAAAATTTTATAAAACACAGCATATCTGCCAATAAATGTCAGAAGCCGGTGACAAAAATTGGTCGTTTTCACATGCTAAGCTTAGCGCCGGGTGACCGAACAGACTTCCCGCGAGGTCTGATGCCAAATTTTTTTGGCGGAGTTCAAAACCCTTTGTTCAAAGTTTTCCGTTTTCCCGGTCAACCGGCTGAACCGTCTAACTTTCTAAACCGGTTTGCGGGAAACTGCCGCTGCGCTGCTGCGATTTCGGCTCGGAGATTTTGGTCAGGTCAATGTAACTCTAAAAATAACTTGACTTAGCAGCTATTTCTCCGTGCGAATGATCGCTGTTTTTGCGCCGTCCTTTTGCGAACTGAGAACGGGGAAATTTGCAGTTATGCCGAGCAGAAGAAGGATCGCGATTATGATCGGAACCCCAAATCTCGATTCATGCGCTTCATTTTTAGACTTCATTTTCATAATGATCGATAGGAATTTCAATGCTTTCGGACGCAGAACACAGCGCCGTCAAGCGGCATTCCCAATTTTCAAGTTACAAAGGGCGTGCCACGGCAGCAAAGACCGGCAAATCACTCCGAACGGTCACGGTCGAACAAATTTTTTTATGGAATTATCGAGAGGTGAAGATCATTGGAAGCAAAAAAAGCAGAATGCCCTCGGGAGGATTCGAACCTCCAACCAACGGATTATGAGTCCGCTGCTCTAACCGTTGAGCTACAAGGGCAAAACTAGATTAGTTTAGTAAAAACTCCACGCTCTCGCAAACCGTTAGGTTGCTTCTGACGGCACGCAGGAAACGAGCTTAAATATCTTCCTGCTTTTAGGTGAAACCTTGACCGATCTCAGTCCGTATCACACAAAAATCGGGTTGACCGGATTTACAATTCGTTCAATCGAACGACGACCTTGAGAAATTAACGATCCAAAAATTTCGAAACTTTTCGCCCGATGTAGTCTTTTGACCGGGCACCGAAGCAGAATAATTATGAAAACGATCTTTGCCGCCTTTTTAGCCGTATTTTCACTGTTCGCAGCTTCTAACGCGCAAACCGCGGATGAAGAAGCCGTTAAGCAGGCTGGGCTTGACTATATAGAATCGATCTACAACGTGAATCCAGCGTTAGCTGAACGGAGCGTTCATCCGGAACTGGTGAAACGGGGATT
Source organism: Pyrinomonadaceae bacterium (assembly GCA_026129865.1). Taxonomy (GTDB): domain Bacteria; phylum Acidobacteriota; class Blastocatellia; order Pyrinomonadales; family Pyrinomonadaceae; genus JAHCHG01. The sequence continues at coordinate 205,299 of JAHCHG010000005.1, read as the reverse complement.
TTTTACAAAAAAAGGTGAAAACGTATATCTGCCGCATTCGATGACATTTTCTGAGCTGATCAATGTGGCAAAGACCTATAACAAAAACGGTTCGATCGCGAAAGACGCTCCGAAAAAAGTGGAGATCTTTGAAGTTTCCGACCAGACGGCAAGCGCAAAGGTAACGGCGGTCTGGGGCATCGATTATCTTCATCTCGCAAAATACGAGGGCAAATGGAAGATCATAAATATCTTGTGGCAATCCCCGCCAAAACATCCCGCGGCGGCAACGGTCGACCGCCTTTTTGACGCGATGAAAGCGAAGGATGCCGATGCGATCCGCGAGCTATTCCTTCCAAACGGGCAGCTTACGGCGGTCGACAAGCCGAAAACAGGCGAAGGTCTGTCAACATTTAGAAATTTTTCGGCAGATACGTTCGCCAAAATGATCGCCGGGTCGTCCGCCGGCGAATTGATAGAAAAAATGCCCGAAAAGGATGTCAGGGTATATGGCGATGCGGCGGTCGTTACCGGACGCTACACATTTAATGTGGGCGAAAAATTTTCGCATTGCGGGACAAATGCATTTCATTTGATAAAAACCGGTGCGGGATGGAAGATCGCCAATGGAACGAGCACTTTGGAAACTGCCAAATGTGATTTTAAATTTGCGGTCGAAACCGGTCAAACGGAAGCTTTATCAACAGTTAAGGAACTTTTTTTGCTGATGACGGCGCATAAACCGGCGGAGATAATTGCTCTGCATATGCCCGAATCTCAATTAACCGCGGTTATCAAGGACCGCGAAGGCAAAAGCCGGATCGAAAATCTCTCTCGCGAAGCATTTTCAAAATTTTTTGAGACGAAACGTGCCGAAATATCTGAAAAGATGTACGACGAAAAATCTTATATTTTCGGCGATATGGCGATCGTCGACGGTCGTTATCTATTTACGGTTGACGGAAAATTGCAGCATTGCGGAATGAATTCCTTTCATCTGCTGAGAACCGCGCAAGGCTGGAAGCTGGGAAACTCGATCTCAACTATCGAACCCAATGGCTGCACGGAAGCAGAGAAAGCTATGATCAAGTAGATTTACGCGTAAGTTTTGACGCGATCTTGTCAGCTTTCGGTTTACGGTTCTGCACAATCCATTTACAATAGCTCTCAATTCAAATCCGGAGAAATGTAAATGAAAAAATTCTTTGTTTTAGTCGCCGTTGTACTAATATCCATAAATTCATCATTTGCGGTCGACAGAAGTGCCGAGATCGATGCGGAAACTTCTAAGATCATGAACAAGATCATTGAATGGCGTCGGCACCTGCACCAATATCCTGAGCTTTCGAACCGGGAATTTAATACGGCGAAATACGTTGAAGATCACCTTCGCTCGCTGGGGCTCGAAGTCAAAACGGGCGTTGCTAAAACCGGCGTTGTCGGTATCCTTCGCGGCGCCCAGCCCGGTCCGACACTTGCGCTTCGTGCCGATATGGACGGTCTTCCGGTCAAAGAACGAGTAAATATTCCATTCGCCTCTAAAGTCACAGCAGAATATTTGGGGCAAACCGTTCCTGTAATGCACGCATGCGGGCACGATACTCATGTCGCGATGCTTATGGGCGCGGCGCAGATCCTTGCCGGAATGAAGGACAAGATCAAAGGAAATGTCGTTTTCATCTTTCAACCCGCTGAGGAAGGACCGCCCGGAACAGAGGAAGGCGGCGCGCCGATGATGATAAAAGAGGGTGTGATGGATAACCCGAAAATTGACGCGATTTTCGGCATTCATATTAATTCGCAGACGGAGATCGGTCGAATCGCATATAAATCCGGCTCAGTTATGGCATCATCGGATTGGTTTTCGATAAAGGTTAAAGGAAAACAGACGCACGGCGCATATCCGTGGAGCGGAATTGATCCGATCGCGGTTTCGGCGCAGATCATCAACGGGCTGCAGATGATCGTGTCGCGTCAGTCGGAATTGACTAAATCTCCCGTCGTAATTACGGTCGGCAAGATCAATGCCGGAGTTCGTGAAAACATTATCCCGGAAGAACTGACGATGGCTGGAACGATTCGCGTTCTTGATTCAAGAATTCAAAAAGAAGTTCATCAGAAAATTAAATTAACCGCCGAAAAGATTGCCGAAAGTATGGGCGCAACCGCGGAAGTTAATATTGATGTGAAAACGCCCGTAACTTATAACACGCCGGAACTTGTCAAAAAAATGCTTCCGTCTTTAGAAAAAGCGGCGGGCAGAGAAAATGTACTGGAGAACGAATGGGTTACAGGCGCGGAAGATTTTGCATTCTATGGCGCAAAAGCACCGGCATTTTTCTTTGTCGTCGGCGGAATGCCTAAGGGGAAAAATCCTCTTGATGCCGCCGCGCATCATACGCCCGATTTCTTTATCGACGACAGCCGGTTGGACGTCGGTGTAAAAGCCTTTTGTAATATCGTTTTCGATTACTAACGACGTCGAAAAGTTTAATTGTGAAAAAGTGAAAAAGTCTTCTAAGAAAGCTTTTTCACTTTTTTACTTTTTAAGCTCTTCAAGCCTGGATATGAGCCTCGACGAACCATAAAAGCTTGTCGATATCCCTTGAAACTTCCGTTAAAAGGTCAGCCGTGCTCATATCGCCGGCGTCGTCCGCTTCATCGATGCTGGAACGAACTTTTTTACCAAAATCGGCAAGAGCGGTCGAAAGCGCTTCAACGTGATCGCGTCCTTCCGTGATCTCCATCGGATATTGACTCAATGTCGATTTCTCCGCTGCAACGCGCACGGTTCCCTCGGCAGTTCCTCCAAGAGCGGTCACGCGTTCTGCGATCGTATCGACATGCGCTTCAACTTCCGCCGCAACCTGGTCGAACAATTCATGGAGCGCGATAAAACTCATCCCTTTTACGTTCCAGTGTGCCTGCTTTGCCTGCGATTTTAGATCGATCGAATCCGCAAGCCGCGCATTCAAAAGTCCGATCATCTTTTCTCTAACATCTTTTGAAATATCTATTTTCGTACTATGCATATAAAATTCTCCTTGATTTAGAATTATTCTAATTCTAATACATCTATCTGTCAAACTCCGCCCAAAACAGCGAAGCGCCTTTTCGTACTATATTTATTTAATAATAGGACTTAGAAGAGATTAGGCAAACCGGCGAGTTAGGAAATCAAGGAACCGGCGCGCACTCAATGAGCAACCTCGCTATGGAGTCACCGGACTGTTCGGGTCCGGTTTCATATTGGAATTTCCAAATTCTTCCTGAATTTTCTGCGGATTGATATTCGCGGCGCCGGTTCCTCGAAAAAGCGGCGTAAAGATCCATTTGCTGTGATTTTCGATGCCGTAATAAGCGATGATCGACTTGGATTTACTCTGGCTGGCGACGCCGATAAACGGCTGATTGTCGGTTATGTCGTCAAATTCGGATTCGTCGGATTCTTCGATATCTTCTGCGCTGCCGGTATTTACGAGGTTTACAAGCGGGAGTGCAAATTGGTCGAAGATCTGACTCGGGCTCGACGGCAAGAGTCCATTGTTGTAGATCTGAACGCGGCGTCCAAAATTAAGGAACGCCTGACTATCGGGCGCGATCAAGCGCCATTTTCCGTCCGGACTTAGCGGATCGACGGCGGCTGAACTTCGCAGAATTTGTTTCTTTTTCTGCCCTTCGGGTAGCCCTTCAAGAAGGTCGTCTATCGAGCTCGGAAGTTTCCGTCCCTGGTAAAATTCCACGTACTGGCGGATCGCATCGGCGACCTCTTCGCCGCGGCGAATCGATTCTAGTTCCTTTTCGCGCTGAACGCTTTGATGAATGCTTGGTGCGACCGCGAGAAGTCCGATAGCAAAAATGACCATCACCGCCATTACGGCAAGCAATGTCATTCCCTGTTCGGACCTAGAATTTCGCTTCTGTTTCACTATGGTTTGCCGTCGTTCCCGTCATCGCTGTCAACGGAAGCCGGGTCGATATTGGGATCCGTGTTCGGTCGCGGCGTCGGAACGTAGCGTTTAATGTCGTCCGGAATTCCCGGAATACTGCCGGACGGCGGATTCACGTATGGATTTACCGGATTATAGTTCGGATTATTTGGGTTAACCGTGTTGTAATTCGGAGTCGTCGGATTTCGCGGATTCGAAAATGTCGAAGCCGCCGCCGAACCGGGCGCCGGGCGATTTAATTGAAGTTTGTGCTTAAAACCGAGATTGACGTCTTCGAACACAACTTCTTCCGACGAGATACTCTTAAGACGAAAGCGTCCGCCGACAATGTCGTTTAACCGTGCGCCGATCGGCGTTTCTTTTCCGGGTTCTTCAAAATATGCCGTGTCATTGTTATAACGCGCGCGCGCGATCAAACCGATATATTTCAACTGCGGTTTCGGCGGTTCCTGAACGTTCATCGTGATCAAATTCGAATATTTTCCGTCCGGCGTGATGACCGATATACTTCGCGATCCCGGAAAAGCGATCATGCTGTCCGAAATCTGCGCATAAAGATTCTGCGGTCCGATATAAGTTGTCGGAAGCTGGCTGCCGTTAAAGAGAATGACCGAATCCGGCGTAAATTTATCGCCGCTGATCTCAAGCCGAAAACCTTTCGATCCGGCATAGACGCTTTGCGGCGCAGAATATGCAACAAATATCGGCGGAGGCGGTGGAGGTGTCGGCGTCGGGATCGGAACAGGCGGCGGCGTCGGCGTCGGGCTGTACGGCGTCGGCTTTCCCGGTTCGTAAAACGCAAAAATGTTTCTTCCGGGATCAGGCGCGTTGAAATTTCCAGGATTATAAACGACCGGAATCGTCGTGTATTCAAAATCCATCTCCTGCCTGCTCGGCATTGCGGGATTCTGCGGCGCGTTCAGCGGTGTCGGCGACGGAGATGCCGTAACATTTACGGCAACCTTCTTTTTCGACACGAACATTCCGCTAAATGTGTATGTAAGCGCGATCAAAGCCATTACGCCGAGCACGATCGCCGCGATGATCTTTTTCCGTTCTTCCGGTGTTTTGCCTTCGAATAACTTCATTAAAATTCTTAAGATCTCATCTAACGCTTACTTCGGTGCTAAGCGGGACATAGCCCGGACGCCGGAAATATGCCGCCATTTCGATCTTTAAGCTCACAATTTCACCCGATGTTTTGCCGCGATAAATGTTTTCAAGCCGCTGATTATTGTCCTGCGGAAACTGTCCTGCGTTTTCCGGTTGCGGGTTCTGCTGATCTTTCTGCTTATCCTTTTGTTCATCCGCCGGAACAAGTTCAACGGCGCTGATCATAATGAACTGCTGGCTGGTTTCTATTTCGCGAATGAACCGGCGGAGGTTTTGATACGGACCTTCGACGGTGACCGTAACGTACGTTCCCGGAAAGATGCTGAGCAGTTTGTCGCGACCGCGCTCGTTTTCGGCTGCCTGACGTCTGTTCGGATCGACAATTTCAAGCGGCGCATATTCGGGACCGTTCGAATTTATCAATCCGTAGGCAGAGATCAATCCGTTCAATCGCTCATAAAGCGCCGTTTTTCCAGTTACTTCAGAAGGAAGAAAACGCGTCTCGAAATCGTTTACGCTCGTCAAAAGCTTTTCAACCTGCGTTTGAGTATCGGTTATCGAACCGTATTTCTTCGTCTTTGAGATTAGTTCGGCTTCGAGCTCGTCTTGTTTACGTTTGTTGTCGGCAAGCTGTTTTTGCGTCGGAATTACCACAAGAACATAAAGAATGATCACCGCCAAGATCGCAAGAAGTCCTAGCCCGACGGTCGCGATCTCCGTATTTCCCCACATTCCGCCGTAAACTTTCCGCGGGCGATTTACCGGGACAGCCGCGATCTCTTTTTCCTTTTCAATGATCACCGTTTCGTCTTCGGTGAGCATAACGGTTCTGTCTTCTTCTTCGATAACGACCGTCGAATTTTTTGTGCCTTCGAGGTCGTTAACGACCATTTCCGACGCTTTCTTCGGTACTTCGTTTTCTTCTTCGGGAATTTCCAGTTCGAAATTATCGTTCATTTATTCCGCACCTCCTTCCCTTGCAATGTCTGCCGGTGTTTGAGTTTCGGGCAAATATGTTCGCGGCGAATAGATGATGTTCAGAGCGTATTCGGTATATGTAATTCTTTCGGTTTTTTGAAGGTCCTGCCCGCGAAGTTCCGCCTGGAAAACTCCGGAATTGTTCATATTCGCGATAAGTGCCATAACGCTTTGATAATCGCGGCTGAGAACGCTGATCTCTAATTCGGCTTTTATCCGATCGCCGTCTTTGAAAACGTTTTGAACGCTGATTCTCGACGCGCTGACGCTTCCGGGCAACACAGCTTCGAGATCGGCAAAAAGCCGCGACCAGCCGAACGATTTGCTCGAAACCAATTTATGCGCGGCGATCATTAACGATTTTTGCTCCGGAGTAAGTTCCTGCTGAACCTTTGAGCCTTTTTCATTCAGTGCGGCGACCTGCGCTTCCATGTCCTTAATATTATCGAGCGCGAGTTCGTTCAGTCTTCGCTGATCCCTTAATTCGGCAAAACTGAAAACAGCGCCGGCGACTGCGAATGCAAGAAACAGGAGCGCAAGCACATAAGGCAGCGTCCGGTTTCGGAAAGGATGCGTGGCAAGATTTAATTTAGCGATCACAAAATTCTCTAAAAATTACGAAAAGAAATTCGATATTCAACCTGTCGACCGGTTTAAGCGAAAAAGATTCTAACACGAAACAAGACGCGGTGCCGTGATTTAGAATGCGCAATCGCCGCCGCGTCTTTTTCTGCAGAACAACTTAATTTCGTTGATGAAAAAGTTTCCGCGAAAGATGCATTTGATGCTCCGGCGCCGCGCTTCGCCCGGAAACTTTCCAAACGCTGATTTTCACGTTTCAAGCCGGTCAAAAGTTGCAAAAAGATCAGAATTGCCGCGGCGGAAGAGTTTTATTGAAATCTTCCGGGTCGATCTCGTGATAGGTGCAGATCCGGTTTCGACCTTCGCGCTTGGCGCGATAAAGTGCGGAATCAGCCATTTCGATCAATTCGATCGGATCGTCCGAATCGTCGGGAAACGACGCCATTCCGATGCTGATGGTAACGTGATGAAATTCGGAAAACTTTCCTTTTTTGACTATCGAAAATTCACAGTTTTCGATCTCCGCGCGAAATCTTTCGGCGGCGACAATTCCCTGCGCAGGTTCGGCGTCGAGCAGAAAGGCGGCAAATTCTTCGCCTCCAAAACGCGCCGCAACGTCGCCGATGCGCAGATTCTGCGTTATACAATTCCCTATCTCTTCCAGAGTTTTGCTGCCTGTTAAATGACCGTACGTATCGTTAACTGTTTTGAAGTAATCAACATCCATCATCAAAACGCAAAACGGTTTTTTTTCATATTTTGCCCGGGCGGCTTCGCGTCTGAGTTCGGAAAAGAAGGAACGGCTCGAAAGCAGCCCGGTCAGATCGTCGTGCGACAGCAGACGTCGGATCTGCATTTGATATTCGCGGTCGATCTCGTCCATCAGATCAAAGCGAAACAACTGTTCGCCGATCATTATTTTGTCGCCGTTCTGCAGAAATTCCTGGATGATCTTTCGACCGTTGAGCAGCGTTCCGTTGCGCGAATGAAGATCGCTGAGCAGATAATTTTCGGAGCCGTCCTCGCCTTCGATCTTTGAAATTTGTGCATGTTTGCGGGAAACGCGGAAATCGTTGATCCTGACATCGGCTTCCAAAGCGCGACCGAGCGTCACTTTTTCACGCTCAAGCAGTATCGGAACGGCGATCAAGTCTCCGTTCAATGACACCAGCGCCGGACGCAGATCTCGTTCAGGAATATTCATAATTAGATGGGATTTCAGGCAATCAGCCGAATGCCTTAATTTATACAATAAACTATTTCAAGTAAACTTTGCCATCATTTTTTACTTGTTAAACCGCCGCTTGCAACGCGAATTTCCGGTAAATTAGCGGCGGCTTTTCCAAAACGCCTTTAACCGATTACTATCTAACTCTGTGAAGATCCTGATCGTAAAACTCAGCAGCATCGGCGATATTGTCCACACGCTTCCGACGCTTGCGGCAATTAGAAACGCGCTTCCTTCGGCTGACATCTCGTGGGTCGTCGAGCAAAGTTCTGCGGCGATCCTTCGCGGAAATCCTATGCTTGATGCTCTCATCGAAGTCGATACGCGTTCGCTTAGAAAACGATCGAACGTCGGGCGGTCGATCGCAAGCGCGCGCGACCAGTTGAAAGATCTTCGCGCATCGACCTTCGATGTCGCGCTCGATTTTCAAGGACTTTTGAAATCGGCGGCGATCGCAAAACTGACAAAAGCAAAGAAAAGATTCGGTTTTTCAAAACAAACATTGCGCGAACCGGCGAGCCGGTTTCTTTTGACCGACAAGATAAATGTCGATGAGCGGACTCACGTTATAACAAAAAGTCTGAATCTTGCGAAAGAAGCGCTCGATATTGCTATTCCGTCGGACAACTTTGAGTTTCCGATCGGAACCGGTTCGGAAGATCGCGCGGAAGCATCTTCGATAACAGAAAAATCGGGCGAACGATTCGCGATCTTGAATCCTGCGGGCGGATGGAAGACAAAACTCTGGAGCGCGGAAAAATTCGGAATGCTTGCCGATCGACTTTGGGAAGATTTAGGTTTAGTATCCGTTGTTTCGACCGCGCCGAACGAAAGAGATCTAGCTGAAACTGTCGAGAAAAATAGTCGGACAAAGAAATTGATCATCGCTCAGCCGTCGCTCAAAGGCTTTTATGAACTTGCGCGTTCCGCTAAAGTTTATGTCGGCGGCGACACCGCGCCGACCCATCTTGCGGTCGCGGCAAAAACGCCGATCGTCGGCATTTTCGGTCCGACGGAATGGTGGCGAAACGGAAGTCCGAACGCGAAAGACATTTGTGTTGAACGAACCGATATCGGCTGCCGGTTAAATTGCGGTCGGCGAACCTGCGGAAATTGGATATGTATGGATATTTCGGTCGAAACCGTTTTTGACGCGGTGAAGATGCGTTTGGAAATTGGCAATTAAATGAGTTCAAGAATAAAAAAGCGACTTCAACGGCTTCGCGTTCCGTTCGGATTTCTATTCGCGATCGTTTTTTTAATGTTCGCGAAACCTACTCTGAATTTATTGATCATCGGCGCTGTCATTGCCGTTATCGGTTTATTGATCAGAGCATGGGCTTCGGGGCATATCAGAAAAAATCAGGTTTTGGCGGTTTCCGGACCGTATGCGTATACGCGAAATCCGCTTTATGTCGGCAGCTTTTTGCTGGGCGTCGGTTTTACTATTGCGTCCGGTGTTTGGTGGCTCGGGCTAGTTTTTGCAGTCTTATTTTTAGGCATCTATTTGCCGGTGATGCGCGTCGAAGCTGAGGAATTAACGGCAATTTTCGGCGACGAATATCACAAGTATGCGGAGGCGGTTCCACTGTTTTTTCCGCTGCCGAATAATTATGAGCGGAGCCCGGAAAAGTTTGATATACAATTGTATTTGAGATATCGCGAATATCGCGCAGCGTTAGGTTTGGCTTTCGCGCTTGGAGTTTTGGCTTTCAAGGTGTTTACGGGGTTAAATGTATGGTGATCAAAAAATCATTTCTTACAATCTTACTCATTTTAGCTGTTGTTTCTGCTTCCGCTTTCGCGCAGAACGCACCGTACGTCGCCGGCGAGTCGATGGAATATGAAGGAACGTACAGCAAGCTCGTCCTCCGCGGAATTGAAGTCGCAGCTTTGAAATTCAGCGTCGAGAAACGCGAAAATAGTCAAAATCTTCTGATCAAAACCGAAGCCGAATCGGAAGGCGGCATCCTGAAGCTCTTTAATTTTAAGTTTTATCAACGGATCGAGTCGCTCGTTGACGGCAGCACGTTTGATGTTCTGCGAACGGAAAAACGCGATGAGCAAGGCGACCGCATTCGCGACTCGATCGCCGAATTTGACCTCGAAAACAAAAAGGTCAGCTATGTCGAAACCGATCCGAACGATCCTTCGCGCCGACCGCACACGGTTGCTTCACCGCTGGAAACAACGACGCACGACCTTGTAACGGGTCTTTACCAGCTTCGCCATATGCCGCTTGCCGTCGGCAAAACCTTTGAAATTTCGGTCAGCGATTCCGGTCTTGTTTACAAAGTTCCCGTTATCGTAACGGCGCGCGAGCGGAAAAAAAGCATTTTGGGTAAAAAATGGTGCTTCCGCGTTGAACCGCAGGTTTTCGGCGAAAATCGCTTGATCGAACGCGATGGCGATATGACGATCTGGATTACGGACGACAAAAGCCGTATTCCGATCCGTGCGAACATCAACACCAGCATCGGAAAGATCGTCGTTAAGCTCAAAAAGCTGTCCTACGGCAACGATCGAACGGCGGTCGCAAAATAACCAACTACAATTAAAATCAGCTTCCCGCTTGTTTCTTCAGTGCAAAGCCAGCATAATCATTGCTTGTATTTGGCAATCAATTGACGGTTTTACTGCATTATGAGCGAAAAAGATAGAGAAACGAACGGCGAAATATTCGACGTCGAAGCGAAAGATTGGTCGGACGATCTGATCCTGGAAGACGTCGAACTATCGCCGATCGGATCGGGCGAATTGGCGGCGAAGAACATTGAGGCGATCTCGCTGGAAGAGATTCTCGACACAAATTCGATCGAACTTCCTGATGAGGATCCGATCTTTGCAGAACTTGCCGCACCGAAACTTCCCGCGCTTGAAAAGGAAAACCGCGCGCGTCTGCAAATGCAGTCGCCGACGCGAATTCATTTCTATTGGTCGATCAAGAACAATCCTTTTCAAACGCTGAACCGCGCATTTAAAGGCGCCGCCGGAAATTACACGCTCGTGTCGAAGCTCGTAAATAAATCCACCGGCAGCGAAGAGATCTTTCCCGTCGACGCCGAAGGTTCCCGATGGCTGAATGTCGATGCCGATTCGCTGTATCAAGCCGAGCTCGGTTTTTACGCGCCGAATCGTCCGTTCGTCCGGATAATGTTTTCAAATTCCCTGCAGACGCCTCGGAAGAGTCCTTCGTTCCGCAGCGCAGCGGAATCCGAATGGGCGATCTCTGCTAAGAAATTTTCCGCCGTGCTCGACGAATCGGGCTACTCGCAGGATGCTTTCGACGTAGCGCTTGCGGGCGACGATTTTCAAACCGCGGAAACGGCGGCAAAGAACGCTTTTGCACAGTTTGTCGGAAAAGATGTGCGGAACGATTTCAGCGGCGAAGAGCTGCGTTTCGCTCTGCTCGCGCTTGCTTCCGGCTACACGGTTGAAGATCTTCGCGGACATATCGGAGCATCTCTTTTCGCCTATCTGGTCAGCAATGCCGCTTCGCTTTCGGGCGAAAAAGCAGCGGGCGCACTCGGCGATCATTTTGAAATTTCGCTGGAAGAATTTGAGTTTGAAGACGAATTTTTCGGCGACGCGGTTTACGGCGCAAGTCTCGTTCATTTTCCGAAATTTACGGCAAAGCGCCGCTCGACACTCGGTAAAATCGGACCGGGCGAATTTGCAACAGGTCTTTTAGATAAACTTTCACCGATCGGTTCGCGGCGCATAAGTTCTTAATTTTGCGCCCGAACAAATTTTATCTCGACGAAAACTATGCCAGCAGGATATTTCAGTCTGATCCTTCACGCGCACCTGCCGTTCGTGCGGCATCCGGAATATCCCGAATTTCTCGAAGAAGACTGGCTTTACGAAGCGATTACCGAAGTCTATCTGCCCCTTCTTTTCCGTTTTGAAAACCTTTTCGAGCGCGGCGCGAAGCCGCGTCTGGCGATGAACATTTCGCCGCCGCTGTGTGAAATGCTCGCCGATCCGCTTCTTCAGAAACGATATACACGGCATCTTGAAAATCTTCTTGAACTGGCGAAAAAAGAACAGGTTCGCGTCGCGCTTGCCGATCCCGATTATCTGGACGCTGCGCGGATGTATGTAAACAGTTTGTCGGCGGCGCTTGACCTTTGGGACAATAAATACGGACGCGATCTGATAAAAGCCTTCCGATCGCTGCAGGATCGCGGTGTTTTGGAGATCATCACATGCTGTGCGACGCATGGATTTTTGCCCTTAATTTCAACACGCGAAGCTCGAAGGGCGCAGGTTCGAATCGCAGTTAAAAATTATCAAAAACATTTCGGAAGAAAGCCGCGCGGCATTTGGCTTGCCGAATGCGCGTATGAGCCGGGCGTTGAAGATCTTTTGAAAGATGCCGGAATCGAGTATTTCATCGGCGATTCGCACGCGATACTTTACGGCGATCCGCGACCGCGTTTTGGTGTTCATGCTCCGGTTCTGTGTAACAACGGAGTCGCCGTTTTTGCCCGCGACATAGAAACTTCGCAGCAGGTTTGGAGCGCCGAGGTCGGTTATCCGGGAAACGCCGTTTACCGCGAATTTTACCGCGATATCGGCTGGGACCTGCCGATCGATTATCTTAAACCGCATCTGCATAAAGACGGCGCACGCCGGCATCTCGGGCTAAAATATCACCGAATTTCGGGGCGAACTATTCCAAGCGACAAGAAGGAACCGTATGTTCCGGCTTGGGCGCGCGAACAATCGGCACGCGACGCGTCCGATTTTTTGGGCAAACGCATTGATCAGGCGCATCGTTTAAAGGAAAAATTCGGAGGTCACCCGCCGCTCGTCGTTGCTCCTTATGACGCCGAACTTTACGGTCATTGGTGGTTCGAAGGTCCTTCGTTCATCGATTATCTTTTCCGCAAAATTCATTTCGATCAAAACGACATCGAAGCGATAACGCCCGGCGATTTTCTCGATGCCGAGATCCCGATCCAGGTCCAGCAGCCGATCGCCTCAAGCTGGGGCGAAGCCGGTTTTTATAAGGTCTGGCTAAACGAAGGAAACTCCTGGATGTATCCTTACCAGCACGACGCGGAACGCCGGATGACCGAACTTGCCGACATTTATCATCATCCGAACGCGACGGAATATCGCGCGTTAAACCAGATGGCGCGCGAACTCCTGCTTGCGCAGTCGAGCGATTGGGCTTTTCAGATCTATCAGGGAACAACCGTCCAATATTCTTCGCGCCGCTTTCAATCGCACATCCACCGCTTTAATCTGCTTTCGGAAATGTTCAAATCAAACAACTTCAACGAAGCAATGCTCACCGAGATCGAATCCCGCGACAACATCTTTTCGGAAATCGACTATCGAGACTACAGAAGCTGATTTTTACGACACGCAACGCGGAACAAGCATAGATCGATGTGCGAAAGGAAAACACATATATTTCACCTACGTTAATTCAAAAAAAGATCGGTCCCCGAATCGGAACCGATCTTTAGTCTCCAGTTTTTCGAACTATTTACCTGACGTACGCATTTGGAATCGGCGCGTCGCCGGCAATGCCGAACGTTATTGCAGTAAATCCGCTCGTCGAACGAAGCAGATACCAGGTCGAATTTGACGGACGGAAGATCGCAAAATCGGACTTCCCGTCGCCGTCGTAATCGCCCGGCACCGGAACATCGCCGGCAGCACCGAACGGAGCCGAATAGAACGAGAAATCCTCGCTTCGCAAAACGAACCATTCCTGCGTCGACGGTCGATAGAAAGCGACATCGGCTTTGCCGTCGCCGGTATAATCCGCCTGAACCGTTTTATCGCTCGCCGTTCCGAAATTGGCAACGATCAATCCCGCCTGCGACCGGTTTAGCCACCAGCTTCCATTCGAAGGTCGATAAATAGCAAGGTCGGTTTTCCCATCGCCGTCATAGTCCGCCGCGACCGGCAGATCGCCGTTTGCTCCGAACTGCGCGATCGTCATTCCGCCGTCGCTGGAACGAATTATGAACCACGTAGCGCTCGACGGACGAAACACGGCGGGGTCAGCCTTTCCGTCTCCGTCAAAATCGGCTGGCGTCGGTATATCGGTTGCGGTTCCGAACGGGAAGGAATAAAACGATCCGTCTTCCGAACGCAGGATGAACCATTCTCCGCTCGACGGTCGGAAGAATGCAACGTCCGATTTGCCGTCGCCGGTAAAATCGGCAGACGCGATCTTGTCGGTCGATTGACCAAAATTAAACGCGCGGTTCGATTGATCAGAGGAGCGGAAATACCACCATTCGCCGGCGTTCGGTCTGAAAATTCCAGCATCCGTTCTGCAATCGCCATCAAAATCAAATGCGGCATTTTTGCCCCCGAGCTGAACGGCGCCGAACTCGTATGCGCCGATGTCCGTTCTGCCGCCGACTCTGCGGTTGTAGCACGCACCGCGCTGATCGAATCTCAACGCAACACCGTTTTGATCAACGGCGAGAGCATTGCTTCCGGCGTTGATCGCAGGACTTCCCGCCAGAAGCGCGTGAGTCTGTGTCGGACCGCCGTTGTTTGCCAACGCGCCAACTTGTGGATTGACATTGAACAGATCGCCCGTGTTTGCAGTACTGCCGTTGGTATTGGCGGTGTTGCCGATGATGTTGTAACCTGCCGAATCGAATCCGCTGCGGAGATCGGGTCCGATTGCGGCAGAATTTCCCGCGATGATCGAGTTTTGGAGTTTGACGCGGAATAAGAAACCGTTTCCGCCGCTTCTAAGCTGCTCACCATCATAGATGCCGCCGCCGCCGGTAAAACCCCCTGTGTTGGTGACAGTATTGTTGACAACCGTTGAATTAATGAGTTCCAACCCGAAAGTAAAATTATATATTCCGCCGCCGACATCAGGGACGGTGTTACCGGAAATAGTCGTATTGATTATTTTTATCGGTGCGGTTGATTCGCCGCTTGTAATAATTCCGCCGCCGCCTTCACCCAAGAAACCCGAATAATCTCTGAGCGTATTGCCGGAAACCGTCGAGTCAATCAGGGTAAAAATACCACCGACTTGACGAACGCTTATTCCTGTTCCCATATTGTTCGATACGGTAAGTCTTCGCAAATTTACAATTCCGCCGCCATCCGTAGATAATCCGCCGACGTTATTCTGTCTTCCGTCGTTTCCCGAAATTATCGTGTCGGATACGTCTAATCTAACGGGTTGAAAGACGTTTATTCCGCCGAAACTTATGGTCGCAACATTTCCGGTAATCTGACAGTTCTCGATAACATTAGTTCCGCGATTAATGCTCATAGCACCAAAATCAGAATTTGATGCCGTATTGTTGGAAACAATTGTATTTCGCATTGTGAACCTGTTTTCCTGAATATTATCAATATACATTCCGCCGATACTATAAGCCGAGTTTTCCGTAATCAGCGAATCATTTATGACAACATTGTTACTGCCGTTTGAATATAAAGCACCGCCGCTGGCGACGGCAGTTACAATATTATTTCTAATAACCAATGAATTTAGAGTCAGATTTGCCGCTACGTTTGCAAAGATCGCTCCGCCGTTTCCTGAAGAAACATCGCTCACTCCGTTGCCGTTCCGCAAAGTCATTCCGTTCATCGTTACATTTGCATTAAATTGCGGACCCAAAAGAAATATCCGGCTGGCGTTGTTGCCGCTGATCGTTAAAAGATTCGCTCCCGGTCCGTTGATCGTAACAAGTCTGCCCGGATTTGTGCCGTCCGGTCCGATGGCAATTTCACCGCTTGTCAAAGTGATCGTCCGTGCGACGTTAAAAAACGCCGGATCAAAATTTATCGTGTCCGCCTGTGCATTCGTGTTTGCTTGATTTATCGCATCCCGCAAACTGCCCGCACCGCTGTCGTTGGTATTTGTTACCGTAAATGTTGCGCCCATCGCGCCGATTCCGAGGATAGAAATGCTGCATATGATCAGCATCGCCCGCCGGCAGCTTTCATTTAATAGATTTTGCATTAGTTTTTTATCTCCCTTTTCCTGGTTTCTTTGCCTTGCCAACGTATGTGTCAAAGGGCTGCTGAAACCGACAAAAAAATTATTTGAGACCGAAAATTTTTTGTCTGCGCGGCGAAATTCCATATTTCGGGCTGTTAAAAGATGACCGGACATCAACGGGAAATAAGCAAATAACTTTCTAAATATCACCGATTAGGCTAAAGTGATACTCAATCCCCTAAACATCGAATCAAAACGCAAAATATGGATAATCAACCGGTTTCGGAGATCACGCAGATCCTTCAAAAGTGGAATGCGGGTGACGAAGATGCGAAAGAACTCCTTTTGCCGTTTGTTTACAATCAATTACGAAAGCAAGCCCGGATTCTGATGGCAAGAGAAAGATCCGATCATACGCTGCAGCCGACGGCTCTGGTGCATGAGGCGTTTCTGAAACTGAGCGAAGAGTCCGGAATCGAATGGAAGAACCGAAGTCATTTTTACGGAATCGCTGCGCATTTAATGCGGCAAATTCTTATCCAATACGCGCGGCAGCACAGCGCCGAGAAACGCGGAAACCACAACGTTCATTTTTCGGTTGACGATCTTCAGATCCCTTTAGAACAGCGTGCAAATTCGATCGTAATTCTCGACGAAGCGCTCGAAAAACTTGCTGAACTGGACGAACGGCAGGCAGCTGTCGTCGAGATGAAGTTTTTTGGCGGTTTCAGTAATTCGGAGATCGCCGAAACCCTCGATATTTCCGATCGAACCGTGATCCGTATTTGGAAAGCGGCAAAATACTGGCTGTTTCGCGAACTGAATCAAAAAAATCCCTGACGAATTTGTCGCTTTTCCGCGTCGAATCGCACGTATTTGTACAACACGGCAAACCACTTTTCGAAAGTGCTTTGAGATTGGTGGAAATAAAACATTGATCCGAACGTTCACGGTACGATTATGGAAACGCACAATTGGAGTCAGATTAGCGAAATACTTGTCGATTGTTTGGAAAAAGATCCTCCCGAACGCAGGCATTATTTAGACGGCTTGAAACTAAGACCCGAGATTCGCGCTGAGATAGAGAATCTAATTGCGATCGAAAAAGACGTCGATAATTCGCTGGAACTTTCGGCTGTCGACTTCTCGAGCGGTTTTTTTGATTCCAGTGAATTGGAAAGCGCGTCCGTCGGACAGCAGTTCGGTGATTACAAGGTAATAGGCGAACTTGGTTACGGCGGAATGGGCGCGGTTTATCTGGCGGAACGAACCGATGGAAAATTTGAGCAGAAAGTCGCTCTGAAATTGCTCAAACGCGAGATGAACACCGCCGCCGTCCGTCGCCGGTTCGATCAGGAACGCAGTATCCTTGCTTCGCTCGAACATCCGAATATCGCCCGACTTCTCGACGCCGGAACGACCGGCGATAAAATTCCATATATCGCAATGGAATATGTCAATGGTCTGCCGATAGACGATTATTGCAGCAGACATGATCTCAACCTCAATCAACGTCTCGAACTATTCCGAGAGGTCTGCTTCGCCGTCGATTTTGCGCATCGCAATTTGATCGTACACCGCGATCTGAAACCGTCGAATATTCTTGTAAACGAAGGGGGCAAGCCGAAATTACTTGATTTCGGAATTTCGAAGATCCTGTCTGATGAAGTGGAGAATGCCGGTTCGAAAACGATCACCAAACTCGGTGTCATGACACCAAGCTATGCTTCGCCCGAACAGATTCAAAGTAAAAGCGTTACGACGGCAACGGATATCTATTCGCTCGGTGTTATTCTATATGAGCTTCTCAGCGGACATCGCCCGTTTGAAACAAAAGAGGGCGATCTGAAAGAGATCTACAAAGCGATAATTGAAACCGACCCGCCGCTTCCCTCTTCGGTCGTTAAGGAAACAACTAAACATCTCAAGGAGATTACTGAGGCAAAAACGGAGTTGCGGGCTCCGCTGGCACATAGATCTGTTGTCGAAGAAAGCTCAAAGCCCCGCGGAGACGGCGATCTATCGGAAACGAGATCCTCCAAAATACTTCCGACAATTCCGCATTTAACAAATCTAAATCCCAACAGCATACGCGGTGATCTGGACAATATAATATTAAAAGCCTTGCGCAAGGAACCCGAGCGGCGGTATTCGTCGGCGAGTAATTTTGCGGAAGACATAAAACGTCATCTTCGCGGACTTCCGGTTTCCGCTCGTCCAAACACATTTGCATACCGCACGGAAAAATTCATCAAACGCAATAAAATAAGTGCGATCGCAGGAGTTTTGATTTTGCTGACGATCATCGGGGGATCAATCGCGACATTCTGGCAGACGCGTGTTGCTCAGGCTGAGCGAGAAAAGGCAGATAGGCGGTTTGACGACGTTCGGACTCTGGCAAATTCATTTATTTTCAACTTAAGTCCAAAAATAGAAAAACTGCCGGGATCCACACCGGTCCGGGAGGAACTCGTCAAGCTCGCACTCGAATATCTAGACAGTCTATCGAAGGAAGCCGGCGGAGACGCGGAGCTGCAGCGCGAACTTGCGGCGGCTTACGAAAAGGTGGGCGATGTTCAGGGAAATCAATTGGCATCGAACCTCGGCGACACGGATGGCGCTGCCGAAAGTTATGGAAAGGCGTTGAGTATCCGCCAAAATTTGTACGACCAAAACCCGGACGATCTGACGGCAATGAGCGATCTGGCGAGCAGTCTGGGAAAATTCAGCGAGATTCAAAGACAGGTTGGCACCACGGAACTCGTTAACGAATACTTTCAAAAGCACTACGAATTGCGTCAGGAAATTGCCCGGAGAATTCCGAACAACTTCGAAGCCCGAAAAAATCTGGCGATCGCGATCAGAACAAAAGGGCTCGCGCTCTACACGGAAGCAAAATATAAAGAAGCCGTCGAACAATATAATCGCGCCAACGAGATAAACGAAAGCCTGCTGAAGGAGCAGCCGCAAGATACCGAAGTTGCGGAAAATTTCGCTTATATGTTCGTTTACATCGGCGAAGCGCATGGATGGGACAACGATCTTGCGGCGGCGGAGACCAGCTTGAAAAAAGCTCTCGAACTTTTAGCGCCGCTTGCAGCAAAATACCCGAACGACCAAAATTTACAGCGCTCTTTGATGCTAGCTTACCGGAAAAAAGGTGCCAGTACGCTCGAAACGGAGAATTACGAAAAGGCGGTGGAAGAATATCAAAAAGCCCTGGAAATCGCTGAAAATTTGCTAAATAACGACCCGCAGAATTTCCGGGCAAAATGGGATGTCGTTGCCGCAAAGCGGCACCTCGCCGATGCCCTGGGTTTGGCGGGCAGAAACGACGATTCACTTCGGATCATTAGATCCGCAGTCGATACCGCCGAAAAGATCTCGGAAGACGACCGCAATAATCCGAAAAACATTTACGAGATCGCCAACACGCGTTTCAAGATGGGCGAAACTTATCTTTCAATGAAGGATTACGAATCGGCATTGAGCACGTTTATACGATCGAATGGCGAATATCGGAAGGTGGTAGATCTAGACCCGAAATACAGATTTGCCGTCCGCACGATCCATCTCGGTACATTAAGTATTGCCGATACCTACGCAGCACTTGCCCAAAGGCGAGGCGACAAGGAACTATATGTCAAAGCTCTCGATGCTTACCAGAATTCGCTAAACGGTTTCCAAACAATGAAGAACGAAGGTAAACTGGGCGCATTTGATGACAAATTATTCCCCGAAATAGAAACCGCGATCAAGACGATCCGGAATAAGCTGAAAAAATAGCTTCGCGTTTCGTCTTATCTGCCGTATTCCATTTTTCGCAGCTGATTCCTCTGGAAGGCGCCGCGCAAGGAGCCCGAAACACGAAATTCGTCGGCGGAAAATGTTGCGGCAGATATAATGCGATATTTTACGGGACTGTCCGGTACGACGTGTCCGAAAACATTTTCTTAGCGCGCGGAGAATTGTGTAAAACGAAACCGGAACGCCGTCGTTGCAGGCGCCGGCGAACAAAGGCGAAGGACTTTCGGCTCTTTATAATCTAAAGAGTGAAGGAAAATTGAGCGAATACGACGACAAATACTTAAAGGAAGCCGAAAACGAAGTGAAAGATATTGAGAGCACGATCAGGCGTTGAGCGTGTTCGACTGGTATTCGAGTCGTCATTGCGATGACCGGGGCGTTATTCCGGAAAATTTTTCTTTCTGATACCGCGGCGGTTTAATACAACTCATGCCTGCAAAAGCTCCATTTTCTGAATATGAAATTCGGAAACCTCAATTTTTTTTTCGCGAAAATCAATTAGTAATTTCTAATTAACAATTAATAATTTTTCGCGGTTAGTGTGTTTATGAGCTATTTGTTTCGTCTTCATATTTTTTCGATTCCAAACAGTCCATCTCAAGCGATCCACTTATGCGAAAGCTGATTTCTTCAATCATTATCTAAGCTCGTTTGCCTTAACAAATGCGTAACGTTATCATTCACATTTCTATTCATATCGGAGAATTGCAATTAAATGAGTAAAAACGGGATTGATGTGGCGCCGGCGAACGGTAAGTTGGGAATTTTGCTGGTCGGTTTGGGTGCCGTCAGCACGACGGTTGTGGCGGGAGTTGAGGCGATTCGTAAAGGAAATGCCGAGCCGGTCGGAAGTTTGACGCAGATGGGCACGATCCGTCTTGGCAAACGGACGGAAAACCGTTCGCCGAAGATCAAAGATTTTGTTCCGCTCGCCGATCTAGACGACGTTGTGTTCGGCGCATGGGATATTTTTCCGGATTCGGCTTACGAAGCAGCACTGCACGCGGGTGTTTTAGATAAATATCTGGTCGAAGATCTGCGCGAACCGCTCGATTCGTTAAAGCCGATGCCGGCGGTTTTTTCGCAGAATTACGTTAAACGTTTGAACGGCACGAACATCAAGCAGGGCAAGAACAAGATGGATCTTGCCGAACAATTGATGGCGGACATGGAACGTTTTAAATCGGAGAAAGGCTGCGACCGGCTGGTCATTGTCTGGGCGGCTTCGACCGAGGTTTTTCTTGAAGCTTCCGACGCGCATCAATCGATCGAAGCATTTGAAAAAGCGATGTACGACGACGATCCGCAGATCGCTCCGTCGATGATCTATGCCTACGCCGCGATCAAATCGGGAATTCCTTTTGCCAACGGCGCGCCGAATTTGACCGTCGATATTCCCGCATTGCTCGAACTTGCCGAACGCGAAAACGTTCCGATCTGCGGAAAGGATTTCAAAACCGGACAAACATTGATCAAAACGATAATCGCTCCCGGGTTGAAAGCGAGAATGCTCGGGCTTGCCGGATGGTATTCGACGAATATTTTAGGAAACCGCGACGGCGAGGTTTTGGACGATCCGGAAAGCTTTAAAACAAAGGAAGAATCGAAGCTTTCGGTTTTAGACACGATCCTGCAGCCGGAAGTTTATCCGGACTTGTATAAAGATTTTTCACACGTTGTCCGCATCAATTATTATCCGCCGCGCGGCGATAACAAAGAAGGCTGGGACAACATAGATATTTTCGGCTGGCTCGGTTATCCGATGCAGATCAAGATCGATTTTCTCTGCCGCGATTCGATTCTTGCGGCGCCGCTCGTACTCGATCTGGCACTGTTTATGGATCTTGCAAAACGCGCCGAAATGAAGGGGATTCAGGAATGGCTCTCGTTCTATTTCAAAGCCCCGCAAGCCGCGTCGGAACTTTACCCTGAACACGATCTTTTCATTCAGCTGAAAAAATTAAAGAACACTCTGCGCCATATGATGGGCGAAGAACTGATCACGCATCTCGGGAATGAATATTACGAATCGGACGATAATGATTAAGAACTTTCTAATTCAAAAAAAGCGTGTGTCCGAATTTGTTCGGACATACGCTTTTTTTCTGCATGATTTTTAGTATTTATACGCCGCGAGCGCCGGGAGATATGCGACCTGCCTTTGACCAAACTGCTTTCGCAAAGGCTCTTCCAAGACCTCAGCCGCAAGCGAATTTTTTTGCGGCGGAAGATCGGAAATAACAAAAACCGCCTTATTTTCGATGTCAAAATGCGCAACCTGATATCCCTGATCAGAAAGTGTCGCGATCTGATTCGGCTTCAACGCGCCGTAATTCTCAAGATCGATCATCAAAACCGACATCGTTTTTTGATCGTAATCGAACACTAGATGAGTAAATTCCTGCCCTTCATATTTGCAGATATGCGATTCGACAAAGTTGCATGTTCCAAACTTTTCTTTTAACGGAACCAGGACAGTTTGTTTCAAATGTGCAAACTGCGGAGTTGCAAGATCTATTTCGACCGGCGCTTCTTTTAGGTCATATTTTACTGCGCAATTTTTATGATCGCCGAGCGCAATTTGCTGAATTCGCTGCGGATAGACCTTGTTGTCGATCGAAGCTGACGGCACACCATTTTCCGAACGATCAACGACCCAGAACCCGAAAACGACCGCGAACAGCAGAACAGCCGCAGCTGCAAGAGCGGGAATAAAACCTCGGAACAGGAAAAACGATTTCGATGATTGCGCAGGAACAGCCGCCGCGCGCAGCCGGGCGTGAAGATCTGCGCGAAACCGGTCACAGATCGTGTATTCGCCGCTGTTTAAGACGGCTCCACGCATTCTCGATCGAAAACCCCTTCGTTCTTCGGTAACGTTCCTGCAATCGCGGCAATGTTCAATATGCCGCAGCACTTCGTGGTTCGTTTCGGTCAATAATTCGTCGCACAAATATGAATCGATCAATTCGCGGAAATCCTGACATTTCATATCGAATTCCCTCCTTTTAACTTTACTTTTTCCGGTTCGTCCGGTTCAATACCGTAATTTCGCGCGTAAACCGCGAGTTCGCCGCGTAAAACTTTTCGTCCGCGGTGCAGCCGCGACATCACGGTTCCGATCGGAATGTCCATAAACGCAGCCACTTCTTTATACGAAAATCCTTCAACATCACAAAGCAATACAACTTCGCGGAAAAGATCGGGGACATTATTCAACGCCTTTAAAACATCTTCATCCGTTATCTGCTGCGGGATCGGCGCTTCGAATTGTAACGTTGCAGCGATCTGTTCTTCCGTGTCTGCAACTAGCTTCAAATTGGTTTGTTTTCGCAGCTGTTTGTAATGTGTGTGATACATTATCGTCGTCATCCAGGCTTTACAATTTGTGCCTTTTTCATACCGGTGAAACGATTTGAGCGCCTGCATCATCGTTTCCTGAACAAGGTCTTCCGCCGTGTCGCGATCCCGTTTTAAAAACATCGCAACGCGAAAAAGGTCTGCCGAATGCGGCATCGCTTCCTGCTCAAAGTCTTCCCAGAGCCGTTCCTCTTCGGTTTTTCCCTTTAATCTGCCAAGCATTGTTTTCGCCTGTTCGTTAGCGGTTTTCCGGATCCCGGTTTTGTAATGTTTTATGAACTCCCTTTTATTCCAATCCGGCAACTAAAGTAATTTTAAGATGTTCCGATAGTTTAAACGGACCGGCGGCAGAGAAGAAGGTTCTTGCCATTGATCGCCGCAATATGCTAGAAATGTTAGTAGAGCTTAGGCGATTCACCGCTTGACTCAATCCCCTTGATAAACGAGAATTATCGGTAACCCACACGACTCAGCCAACGGAAAATCTTTTGAAATCATCAATATAGTCGAGTATCCACCGCAGTTTAAGCGGCTTGCTCAAATTTTGACAGACGGCATTTTTCTAACAAAACCGCAGCGGTTTTTTTGTCTGAAAAACTGAGGAGAAAAACGAAATGAAAAACGAAACGGCTAAAAAGAAGGAAACATCGGAAAAGATGTTTTTGCTCGACCCCGATCGCAAGAGCCCGCGCGCTAAGGAATTTGAAGATAAACTTTCTTCATTCATTGTCGGACAGGAACGCGCCGTCCGCCGGATGAGCGGTATTTTCCAGATCTATTTAGCCGGAATGAACAACCCCGTTCGACCGCTCGGAACAATGCTTTTTTTGGGACCGACCGGTTCCGGAAAAACGCGTGTTGTCGAAGCCGCCGCCGAAGTTCTGTTCGGCGACCCGCATGCAGTTGTTAAGATCGACTGTGCCGAATTTCAGCATTCGCACGAAATTGCAAAACTTATCGGTTCGCCTCCGGGATACCTCGGGCATCGCGAAACTTCGCCGATGCTGACGCAGGAAAATCTCGATAAAGCGCACACGGACGAAAACAAATTGACCTTCGTTCTTTTCGACGAAATAGAAAAGGCTTCCGACGCTTTGTGGCAGCTGCTTTTGGGAATTTTGGACAAAGCGACGTTAACGCTTGGCGATAACCGCCGGGTTGATTTTTCGAGAACGGTGGTCATTATGACGTCGAATCTCGGTGCCCGTGAAATGTCGGACATGATCTCCGGCGGAATCGGTTTTGCTCCGGCAAAAGGCGACAAGAATCCCGAAGATGACGAGATCGATCTGAAAATTTACCGAACCGCGCTTGAGTCGGCTAAAAGAAAATTCTCGCCCGAGTTTATGAACCGCATCGATAAGGTCGTTGTATTCAGAACTTTGAAAGAACATCATCTTGAAAAAATTCTTGAGATCGAACTGACGTCGGTACAGGACAGAATTACCGAATCAGCCGGAACGAAATTCATTTTCGAATGCGAACCGGAAGCGAAACAGTTTCTGCTTAACGAAGGAATCGATCTGAAATACGGCGCGCGTCATCTGAAACGGGCGATCGAACGCTTTCTTGTTTATCCGCTTTCGAACCTTGTTGCCACGCAGCAGGTCGAAACAGGCGACCTGGTAACGGTCGATTACGACAAGGAAGAGAACAAACTTACCTTTGCGAAGCAGTCCGGAAAAATGATCGTCAGCGAGTCTGAAGACACCATGATGGATGAAGAACCCGACAAAGAATCGAGTTCAGCCGGCGTTCCGCTGCCGCAGGCAAGCACGGCGACTGAAAACAAGTAACAATGTATTTAGTAAAAACTTAAAGCGGAGTCTTTCGGCTCCGCTTTTTTTACGTTTCCCAGTCAAGCGCGCGTTCGATCGCACGTCTCCAGGTTTCGCGAAGCATTTTTCTTTGTTCCGTCGGCATTTTGGGTCGGAATTTCCGGTCAGAACTAGAGTTTTTCGTCAGGTCTTCCCGGTTTTTCCAAAACCCCACCGCCAAACCGGCTAAGTAAGCTGCGCCGAGCGCTGTTGTTTCGGTTACCGCGCTGCGCGCGACCGAAATTCCCAAAATATCAGCCTGAAACTGGAGCAGATTTTCGTTACGGCTTGCGCCGCCGTCAACTCTGAGTTCTTTCAACTCGACGCCTGAATCCCGCTGCATTGCATCAAGAAGATCGGCGACCTGAAACGCGATCGATTCGACCGCGGCGCGCGCAATATGCGCCTTTCCGGTTCCGCGTGTCAGTCCGATGATCATACCGCGTGCGTTCTGGTCCCAATGCGGCGCGCCAAGACCGGCGAATGCCGGAACGAAATACACGCCGCCGTTGTCTTTCACCGAATTTGCAAGTTTTTCAACATCGCCCGAATTTTCAATAATCCCAAGCGAATCGCGCAGCCATTGGACGACCGCTCCGCCGATAAATACACTTCCTTCTAAGGCATATTCGCACCGGTCGCCGATCTGCCAGGCAATGGTTGTAAGCATTCGGTTTTTCGATAAAATAGGCTCCGTTCCAATGTTCTGCAGCAGAAAACAACCCGTACCATAAGTGTTTTTTGAAAGTCCGGGTTCGGTGCAAAGCTGCCCGAAAAGCGCCGCTTGCTGGTCGCCGGCAATTCCGGCGATCTTGATGCCGTTGAGTTCTTTGACCGCCGTCACTTCGCCGTAGACTTCCGACGAAGTTCGAACGTCCGGAAGAATCTTTCGCGGAATTTTGAATAATTCGAGCAATTCTTCATCCCATTTTAGCGAGTTAATGTTAAAAAGCATCGTTCGCGACGCATTTGAAACGTCTGTAATATACTTTTCGCCGCTTGTCAGTTTCCAGACCAGCCAGCTGTCGACGGTTCCAAACAAAATTTCACCGTTTTCCGCCTTTTTTCGCGCGCCATCCACATTTTCAAGCAGCCAGTTGATCTTGCTTGCGCTGAAATAAGCATCGACCTCCAATCCCGTTTTTTCTTTGATCGACTGTGCATGATCGCGGCGGATCTCGTCGCAAAATCGTGCCGTCCGCCGGTCCTGCCAGACGATCGCGTTATAGATCGGATCGCCGGTATTTTTGTCCCAAACGATGGCGGTTTCGCGCTGATTTGTGATGCCGATGGCGGCTATCTCAGCGGCAGTTAGTTGACCGGACCGAAGAGCTTCGACAGCGGTTTCTATTTGCGATTCCCAAATTTCAAGCGGGTCGTGTTCGACCCATCCGCTTTTTGGAAAGATCTGTTTATATTCTTTTTGCGAATAGCATTTTATTGAGCTTTCACGATCAAAAACGATCGATCGGCTGCTGGTCGTTCCCTGATCCAATGAAAGAATGTATTTCATAAAAGTTTTTAGAATTAGAACAATTTAGCGCTGTTTTCGTTAATCAAGCTTGCGGTTCACGCAGCGAATTTTAGAGCTTGCAAACTATTGTAGTCATTCGCACTCTAAATGATATTATCGTTTCGGCGATTTTGGGAAAGATATATGCAGGAAACAAAAAGCGTTTTGCCGGTCAAAACAAATGAAATCAACGGAAACGGATCAATTGAACCTGTTCCGTCAAATTCGAATGGTCATACAAACTTGGTAAAAACCTCGGATCTGCCGATCTCCAAGTTCGTTTCAAACGAAGATCTGATCGCCGAAGAGCGCGCACTGATCGAATCGGAAGAAAATGTCGAAAAGAATTATAAAGGTTTGCGCGCTTACCTGCGTCTTTTCAAAGTGTCGCGCGTTATCGGCATGCTTTCGCTGTATCTCTATTTGGATCAATACGATCTGCATCACGCGCAGCATCTGAAAATGGCGGAATCGCGGCTTGAAACCGCGCGACGGCTGACCTGGCTTGCGGTTCTGGGCGAAAAGTTTTACGGCGTTTATCTGATCTTTTTCCACTGGTTCTTACTGCTGCTGCGGCGTTTTTTCATCGGAACCGAACAGAATAAGGAAGTTACGCAGGAAAAGCAGGCGGTTTGGCTGAAGGAACAATTGATCGAGCTCGGTCCGACGTTTATTAAGATCGGTCAATCGATGGGCACGCGCGCCGATCTGTTGCCGCTTCCGTTCGTGAAATCGCTGGGCGAACTTCAGGACAGCGTTCCGCCGTTTTCGAATGACATCGCTTTTGCGCGGATCGAACTCGAATTCGGAAAAAAGATCAACGAGGTTTACGCGGAATTTGAGATCGAACCGATCGCCGCTGCCTCGCTCGGGCAGGTTTATCGTGCGCGTTTGTTTACCGGCGAAGAAGTTGCGGTCAAAGTACAGCGACCTAACCTGGAAGGAACTATAAAAGGCGATATTGAAATTCTCCGCAAGGTAGCGAAATTTGCGGAACGTTTCCCGAGCCTTAATGAAAATGCCGATTGGGCGGGAATGCTTCGCGAATTTGACGTAACCATTCACGAAGAAATGGATTACGCCGCCGAAGGGCGAAACGCCGAGAAGTTTAACGAAAATTTTGCCGATTGGACCAACGTTCATGTCCCGAAGATCTACTGGCACGCAACGACGCAAAAGGTCATGACGATGGAGTTTATCCACGGGACGAAGGTTACGGATATCGAAGGGTTGACCGCTCGCGGCGTTTCTCCGGAAAAGGTAAATCGTTTATTAATAAAAACTTATTTGAAACAGCTGCTCGAAGACGGTTTCTTCCACGCCGATCCGCATCCGGGAAATCTGTTAGTAATGCCGGACGGTCGGCTTGCGTTTTTCGATTTCGGAATGGTCGGCAGGATCACACCGAAGCTTCAGGCGAAAATGATCGACGCGTTCTTCCATGTTGTCGCGAAAGACCCCGACGGCATTGCGCAGGATCTGATCGAGCTAGACTTTCTCAAACCCGGAGCGGACGAAGAATCCGTTCGCGACGTCGTTCGGAGAATGTTCAAATTTCATCTTGATCTGAAGCTGAAAGACGTTAATTTCAAAGAACTTACTTATGATCTTGCGGATGTTATGTATGATTATCCGTTCCGTCTGCCGTCGAATTTTACATATATCATGCGCGCGCTGATGACGCTCGAAGGCATCGGCATCGTTACCGATCCCGAATTCAATTTCTTTCTTACGGCAAAGCCGTACGCCAAAGAATTTATGCTCCGACGCGAAGGCAAAGATCTGCGGAAAATGTTCGTCGATAAAATGCTCGGTCGCGGCGACGACAGCGAAGGGATCGATTGGGGAAGAACGTGGAAGCTTGCTAAAATGGCGGCGAAAACTGTCTTCAATGCAAATAAATAACGCAGTTTGGCGCGGAAATGATAGAATTCGGTTCCAATGAATCGACTTCTACTATTTTCCGCTATTTTGATTTTTGCAATTCAGTGTTTCTCTCAGTCAAAGATGCCGCAGCGGATAAATATCAAACATATCAACAACGATTTTTCTATTGAAGAGTTAGACAGCAAATCCTGGAACTCAGCTCGGGAAATCGAGATTTCAACTTACTGGAACGGGACTAAAGCCCCGAAAGAGCGTTGGTTCGAAACTCAGCTGCTTTGGTCACAAACGGCGCTCTACGTTCGCTTTGAAACGGAAACCAAAGAACCGCTGGTCGTAAGCGACGCGCCCAACCTTGAGACGAAAACGATAGGTCTTTGGGATCGCGATGTTTGCGAGATATTTCTCGCGCCGAACCGCGAAGAATTTCGAAAATATTTCGAATTTGAGATCGCGCCAATCGGCGAATGGCTCGACCTTGCGATTCATCAAAAACCCGACGAACGTATAACGGATTGGGACTTCAATTCAGGCATGACTTCGGCGGCAAAGATTAGAAAAGACGAGGTTGTGATGGCTTTCACGGTCGAATGGAAGGCATTTGGCGTCGAAACGCCGAAAGCCGGCGACATCTGGCTCGGAAACATCTTGCGCGCGATGGGCAGCGAACCGAACCGAAGTTATCTGGCATGGGCGCCATCGATGACGGAACAGCCGAACTTTCACGTTCCGGAAAAATTCGGCGAATTTGTTTTTGAAAAATGAACTGATGAAATAAAGCGGTTTCGGCACCTTTATGGCGAAAGGGCTTCTCGAAAAGATACTTCCCGCTGATCGGCACGGCATTGCGATCGACATCGCCTGCATCTTGCTGAACCTCTTTCTTTTTCCGTTCTTCAATTCAAGGATCGCGCTGCTCTTTGACCGGAGTTTTGCTGATGAAGACTCCGCGATTCGAACTCTTTCATTGCTGATGGTTTTGCTTGTCGGCTTTCGCCTCGGCGGTCTGTATTTAAAACGTTTCCCGCTTCAGGCGCGCATCGACGGCAAAGACGATTCACATTTTCCGCAATATTTCCTGATTTTCAATATCCCGATCATTTTGCTGACCTCGGCTTTTGCATTGATCTGCTTTCAAATGTTTCTGGTCGACCTCGGAATTATCACGAAACAAGAACTAAATTCGCCGCTTTTCTTCGGAACTGGATTAGCACTTCTGATAGCCGTAATTTGCCTGGAATTATGGCTTCTTTATCGCCTCAGGAAACCACTGACTAATAAAGAGAAGCTTTTAGCCGAGCGGGAACATCCGCTTTTTAACCCGAAAACGGAGTTTCTTGCAGACTTTGGTTTATTCGTTTATTTGATGATCTGGCAGGTTTTTTATAATCAGATCGTGGCGCTTGTTCTTTTTCCGGAACATCCCGAAAATTATTCGATGTCCGAACAGATCCGCTTCTTTAGCGTTTCGCTTTTTGTATTTCTGATACCGTCGTTCTTCATATTTTATATTTCGCCGCGAACGGTTTTTATGATCGAAAATAGGAAGGACAGGCGAATGCTGATAACAATTCCGCTCGCATTTTTATCTTCGATAGTCCCGCATCTCGTGAGCCGACTTTTTTGACCGAACTAATTCGTCAGATTTGAGCTGGAATCGATATCAATCCTTTCCCGCTTCGGAATTTCAACAACCAGCGGTTTGTCGCGTTTCGAGATCGAATCCAAGACTTGCGCCGCCGGAGCGAGCTCGACATCCGATGAAATAAGACGCGAAACGCGTTTTGGAAGAATCGCCGGAGCAAGATTTGCTATCGAACTTGCCAGCGAAACAATGTCGCCGCCGCCAGCCCAATGGCTTCTTACAACCGATTCATCCGTGCGATTCACCAGCCGTAAAAGCGTCAAAGCGACCACGTACATATCGTCAACCTGTCCGATAAATGGAAAAATGTCGGGAATGAAATCGAGCGGCGAAATTACATAGACGATAGCGCCGATAAACAGCGC
The DNA here is from genome assembly GCA_026129865.1 of Pyrinomonadaceae bacterium. Lineage (GTDB taxonomy): Bacteria > Acidobacteriota > Blastocatellia > Pyrinomonadales > Pyrinomonadaceae > JAHCHG01. Next base: position 175,133 of record JAHCHG010000005.1, on the reverse strand, counting down.
CTTTTCGGCTGTCGGAACACGCGCATCCTTCAGTAAATTGCCGAGAAGTTTTAACATGTTCGGCAAAAACATGAGCATGTTTCGCATGCGGCTTTTCAGTTCGCTTTTTTCACGACGCGTCGGCTTTTTTGTTGTTGGTCGTTCGATGTTCGACATCTTCTTTTCCCCCGTTTATCATTTACCATTAAACTAATTCGCCGTTTTTGCGGCAAGTGTTTGATGCAATTACGCTTTGTTTCGTCAATGATAATTGATTAGCCTTCAAATTAAAATATGATCCTCGAAAATATACGTCAAAAAGCCGCCGCATCGCCGCAGCACATTGTTTTGCCGGAAGGCGAAGACGCACGAACGATTAAAGCTGCGTCCATTTGCGCCGCGAAAAAGATCGCCAAAATAACGCTTTTCGGAAACGAAGAAGCGATAAGAAAAACAGCCGGCGAAGATCGAGCGAATTTAAATGGAGTAGACGTGATCGAGCCTCGCAAGTCGTCCGATTTTGGGAAAATGGTCAGGCTCTATCACGAACTTCGCCGCGCGAAGGGCGTTACGCTTGAAGAAGCCGAGCAGATAGTAAAGGATCCGCTTTTTTACGGCAATTTGATGGTCAGATCCGGAAATGCGGACGGAAGCGTCGCCGGCGCGGTAAATTCGACGCCGAATGTGGTACGCGCTGCTCTCCATTGTGTCGGCGTCCGCGCGGGATTTAAGACGGTGTCGTCGTTTTTCTTGATGGTCGTCCCAAATAAAAGTTTCGGTCATGACGGAACGCTGGTTTACGCAGATTGCGGCGTCGTTATCGATCCGGATATAAATGAACTTGCAGAGATCGCTATCGCTTCTGCAGATTCGTTCCGTGCGCTTGTCGGTGCCGAGCCGCGCGTTGCAATGCTTTCATTTTCGACAAAAGGCAGCGCGAAACATAAATCGATCGACAAGGTCGTCGAAGCGACAAAAACGGTCAAAGCGCGCATGCCGGAGCTCGTCATCGACGGCGAACTTCAGGCTGATGCTGCTCTAATTCCAACAGTCGCTGCTTCAAAAGCCGAAGGTTCGACAGTCGGCGGTCGGGCGAACGTACTTGTCTTTCCCGATCTGAACGCGGGAAATATTGCTTACAAATTAACCGAAAGATTGACCGGCGGAACAGCGATCGGACCGATCCTTCAAGGTTTGGATAAGCCGTGCAACGATCTTTCACGCGGCTGCAAGGCGGAAGACATTGTTGACGCCGTCGCGATCACCGCCGTACAGGCTCAAGCACGAAGAAACAGGCATTAAATATCGTTAATGAACAAGTTCAAGGATCTGCTGTGTATGCACAAGTTCCGAAACGACTGCCTGGAACGAATGCGTATCCGATTTGTCTTTTAGCGACCGGCGGCGAAGCACTTCCCAATCTTCCTTCGGAATATTCTTAAATGCCTCAACAACCATCGGGTCAAACTGTGTTCCCGCACAGCGCTCGAGTTCGGCAACGGCGGCTTCGTACGGAGCCCCGCGGCGGTAAACGCGATCGCTGACGATCGAATCAAAAGCGTCTATGACGGAAAATATTCGCGCGCCGAGATCGATATCTTCGCCGCGCAAACCCAACGGATAGCCGCTTCCGTCCCATTTTTCATGATGCTGCGAAACGATTCGCGAAGCGCCGTCCAAAAATGGAATATTTCGCAGAATCTTCTGTCCGTGCAGCGGATGAAGCTTCATTTTGTTCCATTCGTCCTCCGTCAGCTTCGCAGGTTTCCGCAGGATCGCATCCGGAACGCCGATCTTTCCTATATCATGAAGCAGCGCGCCTAATTCAAGATCGCGCAATGCGTTTTGTTCAACGCCAAGCTCATATCCAAGCCTCAGGCTAAACGTAACGACCCTTTCGGAATGTCCGTGAGTTTCAAAATCACGCGTTTCCAGCGCCTGGACAAGCGCCTTTAATGTCATTCGATAAGAGGTTTCGATGTCTTCTAACGCTTTGTCGAGTTCAGCCGTACGTTCAGCGACCAATTCTTCCAAATGAAGCTGATATTTGTCCTTTAAGTATTGTATCTCATAGCGCGCAAAAGCTTTTTCTACAACAGCTTCTACGGTTTTTAGAGTAAACGGAAACTGTACGACCTCAAACGCGCCGGCGCGAAACGCTTTTACGGTGTTTCCCGCCGTCGAAGGGTCGCTGATAAATATCGGAACCGTTCGCGGTGAATACAAATTGATGATCGAAATCAGATCCTGTCCATTAACGCTCGGTAAATAAACAGGAGCTAAAACCACGGCAAATTCCGTCGATTTTAATCTCTGTGCGGCAGAATTTATCGATTCTGCTTCGTCCACATCGAATTTTTTCCCGAAATATACCCTTAATAAACCTCGCTTGTCTGCGTTTTCATCGATGATGAGCAGATTTTTCTCACACTCTAATGTTGTAAACATTGATTTTCCCTGGCTCTGGAGTCGTAATATTTTAAGATGTCCCCGAAGGGTTGTTTTTACAGGCTGAAGAGTTAAGGGGCAGCTCAGCAAGATTGACTTTAACATATATCAACAATGTTTATCAATATCTTTTATTTGCAGCATTATTGTGTATTTTTCAGGCTTTTTCGCCTCATGGATTCGCTTTTATGACCGATAAACTATTTAATAGCAAGCTAAAATCAATATCTGTTTTTTCGACAATTGATTCTTTGCATAATTTGATCGGTGCGTCTTTTTTCAACTGAATATGGGCTTTTGAGCGAAATGACTATTTCTATAAAAAATTAAGTGCGGCAAAATTCGAGCGCGCACTCGTCGCTTAAATATATTTTTCCGAATGTTCAGCGAACAGATTGGATTTCCGAAGAAACCGTTCTCTCACGATTTACCGACGACTAAGTGCGAATGTCAGCGATTAAGAAACCAAAAGACGATCCCACATTTAAATCTGGTGAAAAAATCGGAAGGACGTCCGATTTACCGCAACATTCATCGATCGACGACGAAGAATTGAGACATTCGTCCCGATCGCTTCAACAATCCGAGATCGCTTCGCTCGGTCGGTTTGCACTGCACACTGATAACTGGGATCTCCTTCTCGAAGAAACAACAAAACGTACAGCACATGTTCTAAGAGCCGATTTTTCAACCATTTTTCGTCTGTCAAATTTCAGAGATAAATTGATCCTTATTTCAAGTTACGGATGGAGCGCCGATCAGATCACAAAGCTTCAGTTCAAAGCTGACCTCAATAATCAGGCTGGATTTTCGATCGCATCGGGTTTTAAGCGACCGGTTTTTGTAGACGATTGGGAAACGGAAGAACGATTTACGCGACCCCCGGCGTTTGAAGAAGCCGGTATTATGAGCGGTATCACCGTTTTGATCGGCAGTTCGTCCCGCAAGTTTGGAGTTCTGAGCGTGCATTCCAAAAGAAAACGGTTGTTTAGCGCGAACGAATCTCAATTTATGCAAGCGACCGCCAATATTCTTGCGTCGGCATCGGCGTATAACGAAACCGTTAAGGTGCAAAGGCTTCTCATCGAAATTGGAGACGCCGCGCGGAAGGCAACTTCGCCGGAAGCCTTGATGAAACGGACCGGTAAACTTGTTCGGAAAAGATTGGAGTTTTCCGCAAGCTGCTTTTTCGAGTCGTCCGCCGATGACGAAATTTCAAGTTTACTGATAGATCACGCCACAAATTACGGCAGAACACCGTTCGTTCTTAACGACGCCCGGAATACCGGCGTCGCACAGGAAATTCAAAACCGGCTTTCAAGCGAACCCGTCGGCACTCTCGTCGTTATTCCAGTGTTTAACAGATCCACGCTCATTTCATACTTTGTGGTTGCAAACCCGCGTCCCCGCATTTGGTTAAAGAACGAGATCACCCTACTGCGAACGATCGTCGAACGGACCTGGAGCAGCGTCGAACAAATGCACAGCGAGGCAAAACTGAAGCGCGCGCATAAAGAACTTGAAAAGCGCGTAGACGAACGAACCCGGCAATTGGCAGATGCGAATAAGGTTCTCCGCGAAGAAAACCGATTGCGAAAAAGTTCGCAGGTCAAAGTGACAGCGCTGCTGCGAAAACTTGTTGTTTCAGAAGAAATGGAACGACGAAAGCTCGGCAGCGATCTTCACGATCATTTAGGACAGCAGCTAACCGCGCTCCGTTTAGGTCTGCGCTCGCTTCGAACGTCGCTTGATGAAGATAACGAGCTCGTTTCAAAAATTCGCACCGTCGAGAATATTGCGGGACAGATAGATACCGACGTTAGCTTTCTATCGTGGACACTGAGACCTGCGGCATTAGAGAAAATGGGCTTGCGCGAGGCTTTAATTAATTATGTCGAACAATGGTCTCGACATTTCAAAATCGAGACAAAGATCCATGCTCCCGAGGCTCCTAAACTCGATATTCCGGAAGAGGTTGAAGTAACAATCTATCGTGTTACGCAGGAAATTCTAAACAACGCGATCAAACACTCAAAGGCAGATAAAATAAGTTTTATTCTGAAAAGCTCGGCTAATGAGACTCTTTTAATAGTCGAGGACAACGGAACAGGCTTCGAACAGGTAATTTCAACGGTCAATGGGCGTTCCATGGGATTACGAGGAATGGAAGAAAGGATGTCTATGATCGGCGGCACCATCGAGTTTGAATCTGCAATAGGTAGAGGTACTGCGGTTTTTGTCCGGGTGCCGATTTCACAAAAAGGGAAAAATGAAGAAACTCCGAATATTGATAGCTGAAGATCATCTTGTTGTGCGCGGCGGCTTAAAGCTTTTGATAAACAGCAATGACGATATGTTTGTCGTTGGCGACGTCGATGATGGAAGAAAAGCGCTTGACATCGCGTCAAAAATTGAAGCTGACGTCCTTATCGCCGATATTTCGATGCCCGAATTAAACGGTTTGGATCTAGTAAAAAAACTTCGGAGCTCAATGTCGGATCTCAAGATCATTACTCTGACGCGGCATAGTGAAGGCGGTTATGTTCGACAGCTTATTCAGGCAGGGGTCAACGGCTATGTTCTAAAGCAAAGCGAACCATCTGTTTTACTTAATGCGATACGAGCCGTCGGCGAAGGAAACTGTTTTCTCGATCCCCAAATAGCATTGACCGTAATGAACAGTTACGCCCGAAACTCCGGCGGAATACGCGGCGCAGAAAATACGGAAATAACGGAACGTGAGGAAGAGGTGCTAAGACATACCGCGCGCGGATACAGCAATAAGGAAATAGGCGCAAGACTGGGGATCAGTGTTAAGACTGTCGAAACGCATAAATCGAACGGAATGCGAAAATTGGGCGCTAACGACCGGGTCGACGTGGTCAATTACGCAATTTTTCAAGGATGGATGACGGAGGAATAGACACAGTAAAGGGATAAAAAGACAAGGGTTTAAAGATCGAGACCTCTAATTTGCCTGAGGTAATAGTGGTTTTCCCCTAATTAATCACTCCTACATTCCTATTTACTTGAATCGTCCCCCGTGTGAGACTTTTAGCCATAAGCATATACCGCAATGTTGAATGCTTGCTGGCGAAAGGTACCGTTTGACAGCAGTTATTCAACGACGGCGAGCACAATTAACTTTTTGACGTTTTTCGTATTGCCGCGGAAACAGCGTCAGAGATTTTTCGCCGGAATTTTTAGATTTCAGAAACCGATAATAATTGATCGGTAACATTCTCCCACCTGAATAGTTAGTAGTTAATCCAAATTGATTTTCTTTCTGGATTTAAATAAGCGGAGGTTTAACCCCAAGGAGTTCAAAATGTCTCGAAATTTGCCTCGAGTATCATCTCGCAGAATTCAGATCGCCGTGCTGGCTTCGGCGTCGTTAGTCAACATTTCCTTAAAATCATTGATCGAACAGACCGGAAGAAGACTCCATGTTTCATCTCTTGCCGGCAGTTCCGCGGAACTTTTAAAGAAGGTCGAAGGCTCAAAGCCCGACGTCGTACTTTTATGTTTGACGGACGATGACAGCAACAACGCCGAGATCATTCCGCAGATAATAAGTGCTTCGCCAAAAACGCGGGTTGTCGTTTTGACCCAGCCTAACGGCAAACAAAACCCGACCGATGTCTTAAAGAAAGGTGCGATGGGAATCGTCGGATTAAACCAGAGCGCGAGCGTACTTATTAGAGCGATCGAGCAGGTTTTCGACGGAGAAACCTGGCTCAGTCAAAAGTTAGTTTCTCAGATTCTGGATAAAAATTCCGGAATCAACCGGCGAGATTTTGAATCTCCCCGGTCGTCAGATCTGACGAATCGCGAAATGCAGGTCGTCCGTTCGATAAGCAGCGGTTTATCAAACAAAGAGATCTCAAAAACTCTCCGAATCAGCGAAGCGACGGTGCGACACCACCTAAGTTCGATTTACGGAAAATTGAACGTCACCGATCGACTAAATCTGGTGATCCACGCGTACCAGAACGGAATCGTTAAATTGCCGGAATTCGAACACTGACCGGCAATTTATGTTTTCGGACAGATCTCCGATCGTTTGGCACAAACGTCCGACACGACCTCACCATCGTGGGAGAATTGTTTAATTTAATAATAATCATTCCTCCGATGAACACCTTCACTAAAACGTTTAAATTCACCATACATAAACCGTCCTATCGAGATTCGGTTCTTGCCAAACGGCGAACGAGCCATTTATGCAAGGATCGAAATAATGCGAATACCAGTCGATCAAGCTTTGATCGATCCCGACTAGTCGTCAGACGATACGGCTAATCAACTTGAAACGCTATGAATTCAAAGCCCCCAATCAAAATCCTGCTGATAGGTGATTACCTGATCTTTCGGATCGGTTTGAAGCTGCTTCTCGAAGCGGAGGAAAAGTTCTCTGTCGTCGGCGAAGCCGCGAACCTTGACGAAGCCCCGGATCTGATCAAACGAAACAAACCGGATGTCGTATTGATCAACGCGCCGGAAGTGAGGAAAGAAGACTTTCCCAGCTTTATGGAAAAGAACCGCGGCGAGCTGCCGGTCTTGATTCTTACTAACTCCGACGGAAAGAAGATATTTAAAGCGTGTTTTGAGCTTGGCGCTTCGGGTCTTGTTTCGAAAGAAAAAGATCCTGAAATTCTTTTCCGTGCGATCGAACAAGTTTACGAAGGCGATCTTTGGTTCGATCGAACCCTTATGGGTGAAACGATCAGGCAGCTGATGGATGAGAAAACGAACGGCAATGGTAAACACGAGGACGATATTTATTCAACTCTGACGGAGAGAGAATGGGACGTTTTGTCGCAGGTCTGCAATGGCTTAAAGAACAAGAACATTGCGTCAAACCTTTTCATAAGTGAAACGACGGTGCGTCATCATTTAACTTCCATTTTCGAAAAGTTAAAGGTAAACAGTCGGCTTCAGCTCGTAGTTTTAGCGTTTAGAAAAAGACTCGTCGAAATTCCACCGAAAAATGTCGAATCGGTTCAGGGATTAGATTATCTGTGATCACCGGAATAGGAAGAATTATCGGCAGGAATAGGTTATTTCTCCGATGTGTACCCCGACAATAAGGCGTACGATTCTTCTGCAAAGTCGAGTTCTAAACAATAGTTTTTCCGTCTTCCTAACCCGAAGACTTCCCCTAACGGGGTCGAGCAGTGAGCCAGACAAAGTTTGTTTCACAGGAGCATTCTTATGCGCAAATGTAAATTAGATTCATTGATAAAACCGAAAACGGTTTCCACCGACGTTAATACTCAAACGGAACCGAAAAAAAAGAAGAAGAAAAAGAAAAACGCGCTCATCGTGTGCCGCGACGGAAATGAATATTGGACCACGCAGGATCAATTTTGGCAGTGGGTTCGCGAACGCGTCGTCGCAAAAACCGGCGACGGTCCGCTGACCGGAAAGTTTTTGCGCGAATCTTCTCAGTTTGAGGTCGTTTTGGGAAATCAGATCCTTAACTTGACCCACCGCAACCATCTGCGCGAAGTGCTTTATTCAAAACGGTTTCAATCGTCCCGAACGTAGCAAGAATGACTTTAGGATCTCCAAAATTTGGACAATTGCTTTCAGCCGCCAGAGTTTTGGCGATCGTTGTCTGCACCGGTTTTATAGCTAATGCGCAAACGGTGACCAATCCGGATCTGAAAGTCGATGATGTGATCGAAAGTAATTACAGGATCGGGTCCGGCGATGTCCTGAATGTCCTGGTACCGAAAAACGCTCTTTTGACCACCAACGCGGTCCGGGTTGCAAACGACGGAACGATTCGTCTCCCGATGATCGACGATCCGATACTCGCCCGGTGCCGTACGGAAGCCGAGCTTTCGCTGGAGATCACCGAGCGTTTACGCAAATACCTACTTGATCCGCAGGTTTACGTTACGGTAACAGAATTCAATTCAAACCCGGTCGCTGTCGGCGGGGCTGTAAATTCTCCGGGCAGATTTCAACTTCGAAGGTCGATCCGCTTACGCGAATTGATGACCTATGTGAACGGATTGAGTCCGAATGCCGGTCGAACGATCCAAATTCTTAGAAACCCTGACTACATAAGCTGCGGGACGGATACCGCTGCAGACGCGAATTTGGACGACGAGGGAATGATCGTAGTCGCCGTTGCGGACCTCATGGACGGAAATGCGAAGGCGAATCCGTTGATCTTCGCAGGTGACATCGTTCAGGTAACTGATTCCAAACAGGCGTACATAGTCGGAAATGTGAGAGCTTCGACGGCAATAAATCTAAGCGAGCCTGTAACACTTTCACGAGCGGTTGCGATGGCAGGCGGAACGGCTCCGGGCGCACAGATCAAAAAGATCGAGATTTTGCGAGAAAACCCCGACACGTTCGAGAAAACCGAAATTATCGTAAATTTACAAGCCATTCATGACCGCGAGACTCAGGATGTGATGATTCAGCCAAACGATATCATCAACGTTCCGGGACCCGGCAAAACAAAGAAATTTTTACGTGATATTTTCCGTGCGGTCGTTCCTACCATATTGCGCGTGCCGGTAATTATTCCCTGATCAGCTTTAGAAGGTAGTTTTAATCAAATGAAAAAAATCATGGGTAATGATCTTTTGGGAAACGGGTCGACCGAGATAGAACCTTATTACCGGAACGAATACGAGGCTTTGCCGGGAGGCTATGCGTTAGACCCCGAACCCGAAGAAGACCAAAAACAGATAATTTGGAAATTCATCGGGAGCATTCGTAAACATTGGTTCATGATCATCTTCGTAAACGTGCTCGTCACGTCTCTGGCGGTGGTTTACGTTGCTCAAAAGCGCGACTTTTACGAAGCTTCGACCCGAATTCAGGTCAACAACGAAAATAATCCGGCTGCCGGTATCACGGCGAACGGAGGATCGATCGTCATTAACCAGACAAACGACCCGGCTTACTTTTCGACTCAGCTGCAGATCCTCGAAGGTGAAGGATTGCTGCGGCGAGTTGTCCAAAACCTTGATCTGAAAAACAATCCTCTTTTCATGAATCCGGACGGTGAACAGAAGCCCACGGCTTTTCAAAATGTCGCTAAGATGTTTGGATTTTGGACACCGCCGCCGCCGGTTGTGGATGAGTCTGCAAACAACGTTGTAACCAAAAGCGAACTAAAATTGAACCGGACCGAAGAAGAAGATTCACTAAAGAACGCTGAAAGTTTGATGCCTCTGGTTTCGCGTGTAAGCAGCGGATTGACCGTAAATCCGGTTTTTGATAAGCGCACGCAGTCATCCGCGACGCGTTTGATCGAGGTCTCGTTTACACACGGCAATCCTGAAATTGCTGCAAAGGTCGTCAACGAGATCGGCAGCGTTTACGTTATCCAGAATTTGGAAAACAAGATCAAAAGCAACACCGCAGCAGGAGATTTTTTGGAAAAACGCGTCGCTGAGCTGCAATCGTTGATTCGCAGCGGCGAAGAACGGCTGATTAATTATTCGAAACAAAATCAGATCGTATCGCTTGATGCAGGTCAAAATACCGTTGTTCAACGGTTTTCCGATCTAAATCTTCAGCTTGGGCAGGCTGAAAACGCGCGTATCAATGCGCAAACAAGCTATCAGGCGGCGCTTCAAAACAGTATGCGCGAAACTGCGATCCAGAGTCAGGACGGACAGGTCGTTGCGCTCGAAGCGAAACTTGCCGATCTTCGCCAGCAGCTCGCGCAGCTGAAAACCGAATTTACAGACGAGTGGTATCAGGTCGTTCAGGTGAAAAGGCAGATAGAAACGATCGAAAATCAGCTTCTACCGCTTCGTAAACGGGCTTCCGAAATTCAAATGGCAAGCCTCAAAGAAAAACTTAATGAAGCGATCGCCCGTGAGACCGTTCTTCGCGAAAATTTCAACCGTCAGCGCGGTGAGGTCATGAGGCAAAATGAAGCTTCGATCAATTACCGGATCATTGAGCAGGAGATTAATACGAATAAAACTCTGCTCGACGATCTTTTGCAGCGAACAAAAGAAAATAATTTGATTCTGAACCGAACGCCGAACAATGTTCAGGTCGTTGACCAGGCGCTGCCGCCTAAATCTGCGGTTGGACCGCGTCGGATGAAAGACGTTGCGATCGCATTCTTCGCGTCGCTTTTTGTCGGGATCGGTCTCGCATTCGCGATCGATTGGTTTAACGACTCAGTTCAGCATGCGGAAGACGTCGAACAACTTTTCGGACTTCCGGTCCTGGCTGCGATTCCAACCGCGCCGATGCATTTGAGCCGAAAATTGCTGCCGTCGCGGCTTCGAAGTAAAAGGGGCAACACAAAGAAAAACTATAATTTGAAAGCGTTTGATCGAACCGAATTTCAAGAAGCATACCTGCAGCTTTCAACTCAGATCGTACTTTCTTCGCCGGGCGGCGAGCCGAGGTCGATCCTGGTAACTTCGGCTGAAGAAGGCGAAGGGAAAACTTTGACCGCGTTAAATCTCGCGAAAAGTCTGGCTGAATCGGGCAAGAAGACATTGCTTATCGACGCCGACTTGCGTTGCCCGAAGGTCCACAGATTGATCGACCAGGATAATTACAGCGGTTTGACCACATTGCTTTCGGTCAAAGACCTAACTGAAGAACTTATCGCCGATGTGATAAAGCAGAACGCCATCGGCGAGCTTGATGTTTTGACATCCGGTGAACGGACGATGAATCCGGGCGGACTGCTTAATTCCGCAGAAATGGAATTGTTCATGCATAAATTGTTGAGAACATATGCACATATCATCATCGATTCCCCACCCGTCCTCTATTTTGCGGACAGTTTGATCCTATCGGTCCATTGTTCCGGCGTGCTCGTCGTTGTAAGGGACAACTACAGTTCGCGTCATTCGATCCTGCAGGTGAAAAAGAAACTTGCTTCCGTCGGAGCCCGAATAATCGGAATGGTAATGAACGGCGTTCCGCTGCAGTGGAATGCTTATTACAAATATCGCGATTACGAAACCGGCGAACCCGCGCCCGATTTTGAAGCCGACGCTCCGATACTCAAACTTAACTGAATTCCGAAGATCAAAAAGATGGCAATAAACGAAGAGACACTGGCTGCTTCGGCGGGAACCGGTTCGATTCCGCATTTACATATCGCTCCGTCTGAAGGCTTTACGCCGCTCAAGCCCGAAGAGCTCTGGGAGTTTCGCGAACTGCTCTTTTTCCTGGTCTGGCGCGATGTAAAGGTCAGATACAAACAAACCGCTCTCGGTATTTCGTGGGCGATAATTCAGCCGGTTATGACGATGCTCGTTTTCAGTATTTTCTTTGGGAAACTTGCACAACTCTCGAGCGATGGCGTTCCGTATCCGATCTTCAGCTTTGCAGCACTTGTCCCGTGGACGCTTTTTTCAAATGGACTGACCCAGGCGACGAACAGCATTGTTGCAAATTCGAACCTTATCAAAAAAGTCTATTTCCCGCGCCTGATCATTCCAATGGCGACCGTTTTCGGCGGATTGGTCGATTTTGTTCTCGCGTTCGGCGTTTTGATCCTGCTGATGCTGCTGTACGGGATCGCGCCGACAATAAACATCGTCTGGCTGCCGGTCTTTCTGCTTATCACTTTGATCGCTTCACTCGCTGTCAGCCTTTGGCTGTCGGCGTTGAACGTCGAGTATCGCGACGTGAAATATGTCATTCCGTTCATAACTCAGGTCTGGCTTTTCGCAACGCCGATCGCATATTCGAGCACGCTGTTGGAAGAACCGTGGCGAACCCTTTACGGATTAAACCCGATGGTCGGGGTTGTCGAAGGATTTAGATGGGCGCTTCTCGGAACCGCGACCGAGCCGGGTTGGATGGTCGCGTTCTCGGCAGCCGCAGCGATCGCGCTTTTGGTAAGCGGAGCTTTCTATTTTCGACGGATGGAAAAGACGTTTGCCGACATTATTTGATCAAACCATTTTACGAAAATTAGCTGGACAATCTTAAAATGACCGGTTTCAGACAATTTTGCATAGATGACGCCTCGGAAAAACGATGTCTGATCATCGCCGAAGTTGCCCAGTCGCATGATGGAAGTCTGGGACAAGCGCACGCTTTTATTGACGCCGTTGCTAAAACCGGTGCTGACGCGATCAAGTTTCAAACGCATCTTGCTTCCGCAGAAAGTTCACCGCAGGAACCCTGGCGCGTGAAATTCAGTCCGCAGGATGACACGCGGTACGAATACTGGCAGCGGATGGAATTTTCGAAAGAGCAATGGATCGGTTTAAAACGCCATGCTGACGAATGCGGCTTGCTCTTTTTGAGCTCGCCATTCTCGGATGAAGCGGTCGATCTGCTTACAGAGATAGGAATGACGGTTTGGAAGGTCGCGTCCGGCGAGGTCGGCAACGAGCCGATGCTTGAGAAGATCGCGCGAACCGGTCAGCCGATTATTTTATCGTCCGGACTAAGCGACTGGAACGAACTGGACTGTGCGGTAAGCACGGTAAAAGCGGGCGGAAACCCGCTTGCTGTTTTGCAATGCACGACCGCCTATCCATGTCCGGCGGAAAAGATCGGACTTAATATGATCGGCGAAATTCGAAGTCGATTTGGATGTGCATCGGGTCTCTCCGACCATTCCGGGAAAATATTTGCGGGACTCGCCGCTGGGGCGCTCGGGGCTGATGTGGTTGAAGTTCACGTATGCATGAGCCGGGAAATGTTCGGTCCCGACGTTCCTGCTTCGATCACAACAAAGGAACTCAGGCAGCTTGCTGCAGGAATTCGAGAGATTGAAACAATGATCTCGAATCCGGTCGACAAACAAACCGCAGCGAAAGAAGCTGCAGATCTAAAATCGATCTTCGGTAAAAGCATTTTCGCAGCTGCGGCGCTTCCCGCCGGTACAGTCGTTAAACGGGAGCATTTGAAATTCAAAAAGCCCGGGAACGGAATATCGTCTTCGAACGTCGCCATTGTTGTCGGATCGAAACTTCGAACGGACATTTCCGCGGGCGAAATGTTTCATTTGGATCATTTTCAAATAAACAGCGGTCAATAAAACGAGAGGATAATATGCGACGAAAAATATGTGTGGTGATAACGGCTCGACCTAGCTATAGCCGTATCAAAACCGCGTTGAGAGCGATCGCTGACGATCCCGATCTCGAACTTCAGATCGTAATCGCCGCATCGGCGCTGCTCGACCGGTACGGCACCGCCGTCAATGTCATCGAAAAAGACGGATTTAAGATCGCGGCGCGAGTTTACATGGTTCTCGAGGGCGAAAATCTTTCATCAATGGCGAAGACGACGGGTTTAGGATTGATCGAGCTATCCACAGTTTTCGAAAATCTGCAGCCAGACGTGGTCGTAACTGTCGCCGACCGCTATGAAACGCTGGCTACGGCTGTTGCGGCTTCGTATATGAACATTCCGGTTGCGCATGTTCAGGGCGGCGAAGTAACCGGTTCGATCGATGAAAAGGTTCGACATGCCGTAACCAAGCTTTCCGATCTTCACCTGGTATCAACAAAACTCGCAGCCGAACGCGTCTGCAAAATGGGAGAAAAACGCGAGACCGTGCATATAACGGGCTGCCCGTCGATAGATATCGCGGCTGACGTAATGAAAAACCCCAAGCTAGATTTTAATCCGTTTCAGAAATACGGCGGTGTCGGCGATCTCCGCGAACTCAAGAACGGATATCTCGTCGTCATGCAGCATCCGGTTACAACAGAATATAGACTTGCGCGGCATCAGGCTGCGGAAACGCTAGAAGCGGTCCACCAGATGAAAATGCCGACTCTCTGGTTTTGGTCGAATGTCGATGCCGGTGCCGACGGAACCTCAAACGCGATAAGAACTTTTCGCGAAACGGTTAAGCCGGACAATATGCATTTCTTTAAGAATATGACGCCGACTGATTTTCTGCGGCTCTTGTACAACAGCAAATGTCTCGTCGGAAATTCAAGCGTCGGAATCCGTGAATGCTCGTATCTCGGCGTGCCGGTCGTAAATTTGGGTTCACGTCAATCGGGGCGCGATCGTGGGAAAAATGTAATTGATTCTGGATATCATATCGAGCAGATCAAAGACGCGGTGATGACGCAGATAAAACACGGACGATACGACCCCGATGAGCTTTACGGCGACGGCAAAGCCGGTGCACGGATCGCTGAAACGTTATCTCATGCCGTTCTTACAATAGATAAAAAACTGACTTATTGATGAAAATACTCGGCATAATTCCGGCGCGCGGCGGTTCGAAAGGTGTGCCGCGAAAGAATATTCGCCTGTTAGGCGGTCGCCCGCTTTTGGCTTATACGGCAGATGCCGCGCTCGGGGCAAAGCGTCTTTCGCGCGTTGTTTTGAGCACGGATGACGAAGAGATCGCACATATCGGTGCGCTTCTCGGTCTTGAAGTTCCCTTTTTGCGCCCGGCGGATCTCGCGGCGGATTCAACGCCGACGCTGCCGGTAATCGAATACACCTTGAACAGGTTGTCGGAAAACGGAGAAAGTTATGACGCCGTCTGTTTGCTTCAACCGACCAATCCGCTGCGCCGGGCTACGGATATCGACAACTGCATTGAAGTCTTTTGTGAAACCGGAGCGGATTCGGTCGTCAGCGTTTTGCGTGTACCGGCTGAACATGATCCGGAATGGGTTTACAGACGAAACAGCGACGGCTTTCTGACACTTGCAAGCGGCAGAGCCGCGCCGCCGCCGCGTCGACAGGATCTTCCTGAGGCTTTTCACAGGGACGGATCAGTTTACATAACACGAACAAATGTAGTTTTGGATGAAAAAAGCCTTTACGGTTCACGAATTCGCGCTTACGAAATGCCGCGCGAATTCAGCCTGAACATTGATACCTGGGAAGATTGGAAAAAAGCCGAGCGGAGAATCCCGATCCAAAGATCAGCAGTAATTCGATGAAATTTTACGAAAGAGGACGATTGTTCGCGGAACATTTTCTTCCGCCGTTGTACCGCCAGGTGCGCTTGCGTCTGGAAGAGATGATCAAGACAAACGGTCATGCCGTTCGGCTATTGGACGTTGGCGGTCGCAAATCACCCTACACGATCGGTCTGCCGGCGCGTGTCACCGTGATCGATCTTCCGCGGGAATCGGAGATCCAAAAAGACCTCAATCTTGGAATTAATTCCGCGATCTCCGACACGGTAAAGACAAGACGGAGCAATGTTTCCGAGATCATTTTCGGAGATATGACCAGATCGGGTCTTCCAGATAATTCGTTCGATCATGTTGTGTCTGTAGAAGTTATCGAACATGTAGAAGCGGACGAACTATTTGTCAGTGAGATCGCGCGGGTCTTAAAACCGGGCGGATTTTTTCTATTGACAACGCCAAATGGAGATTGGGTAAAAAATACCAACCCGGACCATAAACGGCATTATAAAAAACCGCAGCTCGAGGCGCTGCTTGAAAAGCATTTCGCAAACGTCAGCGTTGAATATGCCATCGCGGGCAGCCGTTTTCGAAAGATGGGATTGAAATCGTGGTCGCTGAAACATCCGGTTCAAACTGCTGAAAGCATCATCGGAAACGTCGTAAACGCGCGCCAATCCGCCGCGCCGGAAATTCGGACGCGAGCGGATCACACTCATCATCTGATCGCCGTGGCGGGAAATTAAAGAGCAAACATTTAATGTGCGGAATTGCAGCAATTTTTGGAAACGACTGGGATGTTGAACAGCTCAGATCGATGCGGCGCGTTCAGGCGCACCGCGGACCAGACGACCGCGGGATCTTTACAAACAGATCAAAAACAGCCGGGCTGGCGCATAACAGACTCAGCATCATCGATCTTTCCAGCGCAGGACATCAGCCGATGAACCTCGGAGATCTTTGGATAACCTATAACGGCGAGATCTATAATTTTCCCGAAATTCGCCGCGAACTCGAACACGATCACGAATTTAAGACAAAGACCGATACAGAAGTTCTGCTCGCAGCATACAAAAAATGGGGTGCCTCATTTCTAAACAAACTTATTGGAATGTTCGCTTTCGTCATATGGAACGAAGCCGAAAAGACCGCGTTTGCGGCTCGGGACCGGTTCGGTGTCAAGCCGCTTTATTTTCACCATAAACCAAACGGAACTCTTTTACTGGCAAGTGAGATCAAGGCGCTTCATTCTGCAGGAATTCCGCGCGATCCCGATCCGCGAAGCTGGGCAAATTATTTCAGCCACGGTTTGACCGATTATGCGAACAATACTTTTTGGAGATCAATATACAGTCTTCCCGCCGGGTTTGTTCTAAATTGGAAGAAAGACGGTGTCGTCAATTTTTCGCGCTGGTATGACATTGCCGACAGATCCGGAAACGAATTTGATCAACGAGCGGAAGCTGAGGTCGGTGAAGATTATTTTTCCCTGATGAAGGAAAGCGTGGGCTTGCGTTTTCGTTCCGATGTTCCGGTCGGCATAAACCTTAGCGGCGGTTTGGATTCATCGAGTTTGCTTTCCATCGTTAACCGGCTAAAGCCCGCAGCTTCGGCGATCAAAGCTTTTACCTTTACCACGGGCGATGAGCAGTACGACGAACTGCCGTGGGTCAGATCGATGGTTGAATACACCGGCTTGGAACTTGTCGAATGCCGTCTAAGCGCAGACGAAGTGCCCGATCTTGCGGCTTCGGTACAAAGATTTCAGGACGAACCTTTTGGAGGTCTGCCGACATTGGCGTACGCCAGGCTTTTTGAAACCGCACACAAGAACGGTGTGAAAGTATTACTCGACGGCAATGGAATGGACGAACAATGGGGCGGTTACGATTATTACGAATCTGCACTAAACCGCAGCAGCACCGGTATTTCAGTTGTTCAAGGATCGGCAACTAGTTCCCTGCGTCCCGACTGTCTCGATCCCGAATTTAAGAAGCTTGCCGATTTTTCGGGCTTTCCAAAAGTGTTTTCGGACAGCTTTCGAAATCTGCAGTATCGCGACACGGTTTTTACAAAGATCCCGCGCGCCATGCGATACAATGACCGGATTTCGATGCGTTCATCAATCGAACTTCGCGAGCCGTTTCTCGACCATCGATTGTTCGAACTGGCATTTCGTCAACCGCAAGACCGCAAAAGGATCGGAGCGAATGGAAAAACTTTGCTTCGAAAAATAACGAGTAAACTTCTGCCTGATAATGTTTCGCTCGCCCCAAAACGGGCATTGCAGACTCCGCAGCGCGAATGGCTGCGCGGAGAATTGCGCGAATGGGCTGAAGAGCAGATCGAAAACGGCTTGAAGAACATCGGCTGCGGATGGTTTGACGAAGACTTAGTTCGCACCGGCTGGAAAAAATACTGCGCCGGCGAAGGCGACAACAGCTTTTTTGTCTGGCAATGGATAAGTCTCGGACTAATAAGATGATCCGAGTAACGGCTTCCACGGAAACGCCCCTAATCATTTGAACAAAATTTATGACCCGATCACCAAAACTGAATGAAAGACAGTTTCTCAATTCGCCGTACGGAGGAAAATTGATCGATCTTCGCGTTTATGGAAACGAAAGACAGGAGTTGATAGAAACCTCGGTCAAACTTCCGTCGATCCAACTTTCAATGCGGTCGCAATGCGATCTGGAAATGCTCGCGACCGGAGCATTTTCGCCGCTCGATTCGTTTATGAACCAAAGCGATTATCTTTCGGTTCTTAATTCAATGCGGCTATCCGACGGCATCGTTTTCCCGATCCCGATCACGCTTCCTATCGGAGATGAAGTGCAAGCCGAACCGGGCGAGACAGTCGCGCTGAGAAACAGCAAATTCGAATTGCTCGCGCTAATGGAGATCGAAGAAATATACGAATGGGACCTGCGAAATGAAGCCGTTTCCATATGCGGAAGCGAAGATACCAGTCATCCGTTGACCGCGGAAATGAATTCATGGGGAAAACGTTATATATCGGGTCCGATCAAAGTTGTCGACCTTCCGCGCCATCATGATTTTCCCGAACTAAGATTAACGCCGCAGGAAACACGCCATCGATTAGCGTTAATGGGGAATGAAAAAGTCGTCGCATTTCAAACACGCAACCCTATGCATCGCGCGCATGAAGAATTGACCAAAAGATCCGCGAGGGAAACTGGCGGCACGCTTTTGATACAGCCCGTTGTCGGAATGACGAAACCGGGCGATGTCGACCATTACACTCGCGTCAGATGTTACAAAGCGCTGGTTGAAAACTATTATGACAAAGACTCCACCATGATCTCGCTAATTCCGCTTGCAATGCGGATGGCTGGACCGCGGTGCGCACTCTGGCACGCGATAATTCGAAGAAACTATGGCGCAAGTCATTTTATTGTCGGGCGAGATCACGCAAGTCCCGGTGTTTCATCGACCGGAAATCCGTTTTATTCACAATACGCTGCGCAGGAGTTATTACAGGAAATGAGCGAAGATATCGGTGTAAAACTCTGCGCTTCAGCCGAACTCGTATTCCTGCCGGACGAAGATCGATTTGAAGAGTCGAAACACGTCAAACAAGGGCAAAAAGTCTTTTTCCTTTCGGGAACTCAAGTTCGAAACGATTATCTCGAACGGGGAAAACTTCTTCCGGAATGGTTCACCCGCGCGGAGGTTGCAAAGATACTGTCGAACGTTTACCCGGCGCGCAAGGACCAGGGATTTTGTGTGTGGTTTACCGGATTGTCCGGTGCCGGAAAATCAACGATCGCCGATGTTTTGATCGAAAAACTTGCAGAATATGGGCGGCAGATAACGGTTCTTGATGGCGATGTCGTTCGAACTCATCTGTCGAAAGGACTCGGATTTTCGAAGACCGACCGCGACACGAACATCCGGCGGATCGGATTTGTCGCTTCTGAGATCGTTCGCCATCGGGGCACGGTCGTTGCCGCTGCGATCAGCCCGTACCAGGCAACGCGCGATGAGGTCCGCGCGATGATCGGTGAAGATAAATTCATTCTGGTTTTCGTCGACACGCCGATCGAGGTTTGCGAAAGCCGGGACACAAAAGGTTTATACGCAAAAGCGAGGAGAAAGGAGATCACCGGTTTCACGGGGATCGATGATCCGTATCAGAACCCGCGAGACGCCGACCTGGTCGTCGACACAGAGGTTTCTTCTCCATCTGAAAATGCAGAGAAAATTATCAAATTACTCGCCGATCGCGGATTTATCGAGCATCCGGCTTTTTTATTCGTGGATTCCGCAGCGATTTCCGCAGGTGCCGAGGCTAATTAGAAATTTGAAAAGAGCTCTAAATGAGGGTCAGCGTGGCGCGAACGAAAACGCGCTTTAAGCCTATTTCCTTAGCATTCAGCAAAAATGACACCAAATTTCATGATCATCGGCGAAAGGCGGTGCGGTACAACTTCGCTTTATCACTGGATGCGGAGCCATCCTGATATTTACCTTTACCCGAAGGCGGATTTCAGCTTTTTTCTCGATTCTGAAGTTCTTGAAAACACGGCGGCTGTGAAATGCAGCAGCGAAAAAGGCTGGGAAGCGCAACATAGCATGGAAGACTACGAATCCTGTTTTCGCGACGGTGAAAGAGCATTACGGATCGGATTCAAATGTGCAGATCTATTTTATTGGCAGCGGGCGCATGAGCGCATCGCCCGGTTTTCGCCCAATTGTAAATTCATTGTAATTCTTCGCGATCCGGTAAAACGGGCATGGTCGCATTACTGGAACGAAGTTGGGAAAGCGCGCGAGAAACGTAACTTCCCGGCGGCGGTCGAATCTCCTGTTGGTGCTAAAAATTGCACGCTGTTCGAAGAATTTCACCTGTCATATCTCGATCGCGGCTTTTATTTCCAAACACTTTTAAAATTTCTGAAGACCTTTGAACTTAGAAATCTGCTGTTTATTACAACCGACCAGATGAAGCTCGCGCCGGATGAAACACTTCGAAAAGTCTATGACTTTATTGATGTCGATCCTGAAAAAGGCTTGGAAAACGCCGGAACAAGAGTCAACGAAAACTGGGTTACGGTGCCGAAAGTTTGGGCGACGCTGCCCCTGATTCGCAGTGTTGAACAAGGTTACCGGCGCGCCAGCGAAGCCGTGATCGTAAGAACTGCGAAAAGCGGTTACCGGCGGCGGTTGTTGAGGAAAAAAACTCAATGGATATTTCAGCGCCCTGTTTCGGCGATCCCGATGCCGAAAAAATTAGAGGCTGACTTGCGGCGAGAATATAACGACGACATCTGCCGCCTCGGTGAATTCGTTAGCCTGGATCTAAGTAATTGGAGATTGTGAAAAAATGCTGAGAAGTTATGTTAAACAACTTCGTACAGATCTTTCCAGGCTTTTCGCTGCTCGCGCCGCCGCCGGACCCTATCGTTTTCTGATAAGGAATTGGCAAGCAGTTTCTGATCTCGAACTTGCTGCCGACGTACTTTCGATCGAGATTTTTCGTAACCGGCTTGAACCCGCCAGGCTTCCTGTCGAAAAATTCCGGTCCTTTCTCGTTCTTGCGCCGCATCAGGACGATGGTGTGATCGGCGCCGGCGGGACGCTTGCGCTGGCAAGGCGCGCAAAAGCCGAGATCGATATTATCTACGTAACCGACGGCGAACAGAGAGGTTCAACTTTTCAAAAAATCGGACGCAGTTCAATAGAAATTCGCAAAGCGGAATCGAAAACTGTCTGCCGAAGGCTGGGTGCAGGATTTCACGAACTCAATATTTCAAACTTACTGCCCGAACCGGCGAAGAAGGATGTCGAAAAACTACGCGATCTGATAGCCGAGAAAAAGCCGGAAGTCGTTTTGACGCCGTGGCTGCTCGATAGTCCGCCGAAACACCGGATGGTCAATCACCTTTTAAGACTTGCCGAAAAATGCGGCGGTCTTGGCGATTTTGAAGTTTGGGGCTATCAAGTACATAACTCACTTTTGCCAAATGGGTTCGTCGATATTACCGAAACGGCTGATGAAAAACGCGAACTGATCGAAATTTATGAGTCGCAAAATAAAAGCTTTTATCGATACGATCATCAGGCAATGGGCATAGCTGCGTGGAATTCGCGGTATCTCGGTCGAAGTTCGGAACAGAAATTTGCAGAGATCTTTTTTGCGCTTCCAAAAGCTGAATTTTTAAGACTCGTCGGTCGTTTTTACCTGAAGGATATGAATCAAACTTATCTTGGAGAGAAAGGCTTGATAGAAAGTCTAAACCACCTTGAAACCCAATTTTAACCATTTAGCCGGAAACGAAATTATATGGGCGAATTCGCAATCCGAACCAGAAATCTTTCAAAGACGTACCGGATCGGAAAAAACCGATTTAAATACGACACTTTGCGCGACAAGATCGGCAAAGCGATAAAAGCGCCTTTTGTCCGGCTTTTTGGAAATGAAAAGGTCGAAGTAGATGACGGAATGCCCGATCATATCTGGGCGCTCGACGGGATTGACCTCGAAATAAAGCGCGGCGAAGTCGTCGGGATCATCGGCAGTAACGGCGCCGGAAAAAGCACACTTTTGAAGGTGCTTTCACGAATTACCGAACCGACACAGGGAACGGTAGATATCTGGGGAAAGGTCGGATCGCTGCTCGAGGTCGGAACGGGTTTTCACCCGGAATTAACCGGGCGCGAGAACATCTTTTTAAACGCCGCGATCCTGGGAATGACGCGCACTAAAATCCTGGAAAAATTTGACCAGATAGTCGATTTCGCCGAAGTTGGCGATTTTATCGACACGCCCGTCAAGCATTATTCATCCGGAATGTATTTGAAACTCGCGTTTTCCGTCGCTGCAAATTTAGACCCCGATATTTTGATCGTCGACGAAGTACTGGCGGTCGGCGACGCAGAATTTCAAAAGAAATGCCTCGGAAAAATGCAGAACGTTTCGGAAGCCGGGCGAACCGTGCTTTTTGTCAGCCACAACATGGGATTGATACAGGATCTATGCCCGCAAAGCATTTTGCTGGACAAAGGAAAACTGGCGTACAAAGGTCGAACTGCCGATTGTGTTCAGCGGTATCTTTCAAACAAAAAGGAAACCGTCGCGGTCCGGGCGGGCGGAAGGTCGAACTTTGCGCTCGGAGAAATTGCGATAAACGGCGGAACGAACAGCTTTATATCGAGCGAGCGTCTTTCGGTGAAAATACCTGTTTCCGGAAAAAATGCGATCCCGCCGAAATGCATATTTATTATTGAGGATTTTCAGGGGAAAACAATTCTGCATTCTACTCTGAATCTGAACGAACAGATCCACGGAAAGCTCAACGGTCCGCACATTATTAAACTTGAATTTCCGCCGCTTTGGCTTTCGACCGGAATTTATTCCTGCTATTTCAAGTTCATCAGTCTGGACATCGGGCGGCAAAGCCGTTTTACAAGCGAAAGACTTCTTGTCGAATGTTACAAAGACGACGACGCGATCAGTTCGGGCAAATCGAGCCCTATTTTGACGCCGCTTTACGATTGGACAATGACGGCTGCAGAACCGGCAGAGACTTCGGCAGAGATACGATGCGAAACAACGGGTCTCCTGGCAACGGAAAACGGATGAGCTTAAAGAATTGAAACCGAGGTTGAAACGATGAGTTCGGCATTACGAAAGATCATAAAAAAAGGGCGGCAGACAGAGTTCATTTGGCGCTACGGTTTTAATTTTAATTCGTGGATCGAATATAAATTTGCACCGTCAAAACCGTCGCAAACCGAATCCGAACGCGTCAGCGCAGATCTGGAGCAAAACGGGGTTGCGGTCACGACGGTCGACCAACTCCTCGGTCAGACAGCACTTTTTCGTAAGTTAGATTCCCGCGTTAAACAAATACTTTCCGAGCGAAGCGCCGAGATCGATCAACTGCGAAATGGCGCCGGCGATTCCGAATCGATCGGTAAAAAGACGTTCAATGTCGAACTTCTCGGGTCTAAACCTGAATTTTCAGAAGCTGAAATTCCGGCGAAATTTGCGCTTCAGGAAGCGTTTCTCGATATCGCCGACAGATATTTCGGAATGCGGGTTAAACTTCGCTATTACAATGTTTGGCTGACGTTTGCGACGGATGCAAAAGCTCGTGAATCGCAGCTTTGGCATTTTGACCGTGAGGACAATTTCATCCTGAAAGCCTTTGTCTATCTGAACGACGTTTCTGAAAATACAGGACCGTTCACTTATGCACCGGGAACTCACCGAAAAGGAAAATTTCGGGACGTTGTACCGGAATATTTTTCCGAAAACGGCGTGCAGCGCAGCACGGACGAGCAAATGCGCTCGGTCTTTCCGGAAGATCGTTGGTTTCGCGGAACCGGTCCGAAAGGAACGATAATCTTTGCCGACACTCGCGGATTTCACAAAGGCGGAATGGCGCGCGATAACGATAGATTAATGTTCACCTGTATGTATACATCGCCGGCTTCGGATTCCGAAAGGCTGATCAAATTTGACCACGATCTTTCGACCAGATCCCTAACAGACCGACAAAGATCAGCCCTTGAAATCAACTAGCAGACCCAAAAATGAACAATTCATTAAAAATTGAAATCGGCGCGAAAAAACGTCCGGGAGTATTGATCCTAAGCACTTCCCCGCTTATCGATCGCGTGGTTTTATACACCGACACGGTTCGCCGGCTTTCTGCAAATTTCGATGTAACGATCTGGGCTTCTTCAAAGAAAAACGCGGAAAATGACGACATGTGGGAAAAATCGCCCGCCCGAGTCGAACCGTTTCCCGAGATATTGCCGTTCAGGGAGTTTCCTTATAATTATCTGCGCCGGATGAACGAATTTGTCTGGGATTATCGCTTCCCTGTGCCGAGCAGAATCAGCATGCGGCGGCACGTTCGCGATAAAAAACAGCGATTATTGATCAAAAGCCTTAAGCTTCCGGCATTTCTTTTGGCAATGTGCCGGCTTGAAAGTGAGCTCGAAGACCGGACGGAAAAACTGCTGCTCGGTTATCGCCGCTCGCCCGAAGCCGAAATGCGGCTCAAAGAGTTGGGTCCAAACGTTATTATTTCAACCGGACCGTTCCAATTCGAACAACCGGCGATCTTTTCCGCCGCAAGGTCGCTTGGTATTCCGACGCTAGCCTATGTTCCTTCGTGGGATAACATCACGACGAAAAATCGGATGGTATTCGACTATGACGGGTATATCGTCTGGTCGGATCAAAACAAGAAAGAACTGCTTAAATATTATCCAAAGTCGCAGAATAAACCGGTTTACAAGACCGGCGCGCCGCAGTTCGACATTTTTTTCAAGAAAAAGTTTTACCAATCCCGCGAAGAGTTTTGCCGCGGACAATCGCTCGATCCTGATGTGCCGATAATAGTTTACGCGATCGGTTCGCCGAATTTTTTATGCGAATATCCGGGCGCCGTTGCGTTAGCCGAGCGCATTACTAAAGGAGAGCTCGGAAATGTTCAGCTGATCGTTCGTCCGCATCCGATGCATGACCGCGGAGAATTGCAAAAGAAATTTATTAAATTCGCATCGTCTGTAAAACTTCAGCAAACCGCAGACGCCGACCTTTCGCTAACGGAACGATCGCAGGACGAAACGCAGATCATCGAATGGATAAACACGTTTCGTCATGCAGATGTTGTCGTTAACCTAAGTTCAACGGTAACGATCGACGCGGCAATATTCGATAAACCCGTCATAAATCTTGATTTTGACCCGCAGCCCGGTCGTCCGGATCAGCTTTTGATTCGCGATATTAATCACAAATGGAACCATTTCAAGCCGATCGCAGAATCCGGCGCTGTCTGGCTGGTTGAAAATATCGATCAAATGGTTACGGCGATCCGCGGATATCTCGATGACCCGTCGCTTCACCGTGAAAAGCGGCGCGAGATCGTTGAATACGTTTGCGGGCAAAACGTCGGAGATTGCGGTTCACAGCTTGCCGGCGCAATAGAAGATTTTGCCGGGCGTTCGCTGCGGGACAGGATTTATCGACCGCGCGAATCCGAAGAGCCGGCAATGGCATATTAATAAAAAGATCTGGCGAAAATGTACAATATCTTAAATTTTCAGACGTTCGAGCGGGACGCCGCGCACTGGACGAAAAGCAAGATCGAT
Organism: Pyrinomonadaceae bacterium; assembly: GCA_026129865.1. Taxonomy (GTDB): domain Bacteria; phylum Acidobacteriota; class Blastocatellia; order Pyrinomonadales; family Pyrinomonadaceae; genus JAHCHG01. The sequence goes on along the minus strand of JAHCHG010000005.1, from coordinate 149,712 downwards.
CTGCCGTCGGATGCGGCGAAGATCCTTTTCGTGATCCCACGCGGTGAAGTGATCCGAAATTTCGTTTTTTCGGGAACGCTCGACCGTCTGGCTGAACATTGCGATGTCGATCTGTTAACCGTTGAACCGAATTCTTCGATGACCGAAATGCTTTCGCGCAAATTTGGGAACGTATATCCGCTGCGCGAGATCAACGAACGCTGGGCGGTAAGATTTCAGCGCGAGATAATTGAAATGGCGCATGGAAAATGGCTCTGGTCGCGTGCGGCGCAGCAGCGTTGGCGGCTTCGTGATAGCGAGGCTGTTTCGTTCAGACAAAAAGCGATCCGCGCTGCTAAAAAGATCATCAGCCGTCCGTTTTCGAATCGAACGGGTCTCAGAATTCTGTCAAAGACCGAACGACTTTCAAGCCGCGTTCTTCGAACGACGGACGAATACATCAAATTACTGAACGAAGTTAAACCCGACCTTGTCTTTAACGGCTCGCACGTTCACAGCCGAAACGCGATACAGGCGGTGCAGGCTGCGAACTGGCTCGGAATTCCGACTGCTACTTTTGTTTTCAGCTGGGACAATTTGACCTCGCAGGGTCGCATTACGCTTCCATATGATCTTTATCTCGTCTGGAGCGAAGACCTAAAATGCCAGCTGCTCGAGATCTACGATCATGTTCGCGACGATCAGGTCGTTGTTACCGGTTCGCCCCAGTTCGACTTTCATTTTCGGAAATCGTTTTATACAGAAAGATCCGAGTTTTGCGAATCGATCGGTGCCGACCCCGATCGACCTATTGTGCTCTACACAACCGGAATGGCGAACCATATGCCGGGCGAGGAAGAGATCGTCGAAGAAATTGCCGATATGCTGTCGGATATTTCAACAGAAACAAAACCGCAGCTACTTGTCAGGGTTTACGCAAAGGATCTGACGGGACGATTCGATGAACTAAAGAATCGGCGGAAAGATATTTTGTTTCCCGAAGTTGCGTGGGAAAAGGAATGGCTGACTCCGCGCTTTGAAGACTGTGCAGCGCTCGTCAACACTCTGCGGCATTGCGACGTGGGAGTTAATATTGCGTCGACAGTTTCGCTTGAGCTTTGCATGTTCGATAAACCGGTCATAAACGTAGCATACAATCCACGAAACTTACCGGAAGAAAACCTCGATTTTGCTGAATACTACAAGTTCGATCATTACTCACCGATCATCAAAAGCGGCGCCGTCGAACTTGCGGAAGACCGCAGCGCAATGCGATCGATGCTCTGCGACGCTTTGAACGACCCGCGCCGGTCATCGTCGGAACGTAAAAGATTGATCAAAAAAATGTTCGCAAATACGCTGGACGGGCGCTCTGCATTTCGTGTTGCTGATGCCTTGCTGGATTTCATAAAAACCGGAACGAATGGATAAACTTCAAAAAATTACCGTTGTAACGCCGACATTTCACCGCCCGGATGAAATTGCCGGATTGATCGAAGATCTTGAGGCGCAGACCTTTAAGCCGTTTGAGATGATCGTTGTCGACGGCGCGCCGCTGACAGATAGATCGACGGAAAGAGTTGTTAACGAGCTCATTCCGGACTGCTCGTTTCGCATTGAATACAGGCGCCACAAATGCGGAACCGCGGTACAAAGAAACTTTGGGATCGAAATCGCATCAGGCGATCTGATCGCCTTGATCGACGATGACGTTCGTCCGGCGCCTGACTTTCTTGAAAAGATCGCCGACGTTTTCGCCTCCGACAAAGAGCAGCGGATCGGCGGGGTCACAGGTTACCGGACAAATCAATATTTTGCGAAAGCCACTTCGGCAAGATGGCAATGGTACCGAAAACTGCGGCTGCTTCGACAATTTGAACCGGGTCGATTCGACTTTGAATGCGGATATCCGATCAATAACAATCTTCAGCCGCCGTTCAAAGGCGTTCGCAAAGTCGATTTTATGACCACCGCATGCACCGTTTGGCGGCGTCAGGTTTTTGACGGAAATCTTCGCTTTGACCTGTTTTTTCGTGATTACGGCGTGCTCGAAGATGCGCATTTTTCGCTGAGGGCGGGAAAGAAATGGACGCTTTTGCAGTGCGGCGACGCTCATTGCAGAGAGCTTCGTTCGCCGAACGGTCGAACGAGCCGTCGGCGGATCGGTTACAAATGTGTTGTCAATTATTACTACGTGTTTCGCGACGCTGCGGGACCCTTGTCGCTTGGGCAAAAATTCAGGTTTTGGCGTTTTCAGCTGTTTGAAGTGTTGCGTATTTCAACCTCTGCCATCCGCCGTCGGCGGTTCGGCGACATTCAGGAGGCGGTCGGGCGGCTTCACGGCGCACTCGCGGTAGTTTTTGGCGCTGCGCGGGTTCAACATAAAGCGGTTGAAGCCGCGTTACATTCGAAAGCATAAGAGTCGATCGTAAATTACACCGTCCAAGATCTAATGAAATTAGCCGTTATATCTCATAAAGTTTGCCGGATCAGCGAGGCTTCGCCGAGCGGTTTTGCTACCGACGGCGGTTTCCCGCGCCAGATGGAAGCAATTTCCGAATTGTTCGATGAAACGCGTATCGTTGTTCCGGTAAAAACAACGGATTCATACGCCGGATTGACATCGATCGTTGGAAAAAACCTTGCAGTTTCGAAGCTGTCTGAACCGCTCGGGAAGGACCTTTTTAGAAAGTTATTGATGCCGTGGTGGCTGGTCGCAAACAGCGGGACGATCTGGCGGGAAATTCGCCAAGCCGATGCGGTTCACGCGCCGATCCCCGGCGACATCGGAACGATCGGCTTGATCTTCGCGTTAGTTCAGAGAAAACCTTTGTTCGTAAGGCATTGCGGAAACTGGCTGGTTCAACGAACGATGGCGGAACGCATTTGGAAATGGATGATGGAACGATTTGCCGGCGGTCGAAATGTGATGATGGCGACGGGCGGCGGAGAAGGCGGTCCGTCGATCAAAAATCAAAATATTAAATGGATCTTTTCAACTTCGCTGCGCAGGCGCGAACTGGAAAATTCACAACCGCGCTATCTGCCGAGCGACAACCGAATCCGAATCATAATTGCCTGCCGGCAGGAAAAAGGAAAAGGAACTGAAAAGATCATCGAAAGTCTTCCTGCGGTCAGAGAAACATTTCCAAAAGCGCTACTCGACGTCGTCGGCGATGGAGCCTTTCTCGATGAATTGAAAGAAATTGCCGATCGGCTGGGTTTGACGGATTGTGTGAAGTTTCACGGCAGAGTTGCGCAAAGCGAGGTCGTAAAGCTAATGAAACGGGCACATATTTTTTGTTTTCCGACGGAATCAGAAGGTTTTCCAAAAGTGGTTTTAGAAGCATTTTCGTGCGGCTTGCCTGTCATTACGACAAAGGTATCCGTTTTGCCGCAACTGATTTCGCGCGGCGGCGGAATTTTGATCGAAAACTCAAACCCGCCGGAGATCGCACGGGCGATCGTTTCAATATTAAAAAACGCGGAACATTACGAACGTATGTCCGCACTTGCAATTGAAACTGCCCGCGCTTATTCACTCGAAAGCTGGCGCGACGAGATCGGTGAAAACCTTCGAAACGCATGGAAGACACCCGAGCTTGCATCAGCGGTGCAATGAATATCTTTTGTCAATGAAAGTTAGTTTTTTAGCCGGCACGCTCGGGCTTGGAGGAGCAGAAAAGCAATTGTTCTTTATGCTCCGAGCCGCTCGCGAACTTGGAATTTCACTGAGCGTTCTGTGCCTGACAAAAAATGAGGCGTTTCAGACAAAGATCGAATCGCTGGACATTCCGGTAACTTGGGTCGGAAAACACGAGAGTCGTTTTCGCAGGCTCGTTACGATCATCCGGCGGCTCAAGCAAGAGCAGCCGGATATTATTCAAAGTTCGCATTTTTACACGAATATTTACGCCGGCGCGGCGGGACGAATTCTCGGGAAGAAAAGCATCGGCGCGGTCCGCAGCGATCTTCGTTCGGAGATCGCCGAACACGGCTTTTTGGGAAGATGGCAGATGAGGCTGCCGGAATTTTTGATCACCAATTCTTCGGTCGCGACGCGAAACGCAATAAAAAGAGGATTTTCTGAAGAAAAGATCGCGACGGTTCGAAATGTAGTTGATCGACCAAAATCGAGAGGCAGCACGACCAACGACCGACCGCTTACATTTCTGTTTGCAGGAAGACTCGACGAATTAAAGAGACCGGACAAATTCGTTGACCTGGCGGCTGTTCTGCTGGAAAAGCACAGGTCGATTCAGCTTCGATTTATGATCGCGGGCGATGGAAGCTTGCGGTCGAAGCTTGAAGATCAAGCAGTCGCGCTTGGGATCGGGCAAAAGCAGCTTCAGTTTCTCGGCGCGTGCGGAAATATGACGGATATTTACAACAAATCCGATGTTCTGATCTCGACATCGGTCCGCGAAGGTACGTCAAACGTGATCCTTGAGGCAATGTCGCATTCAATTCCCGTTGTCGCAACTAAAATCGGCGGAACTCCCGAGCTGCTCGCGGACGACCGCGGAATTTTGATAAAAGCCGACGATCGCAATGAACTAATTTCTGCCGCAGAAAAGTTGATGTTTAGCCCTGAACTCCGGAAAAATTTAGGCGCCCTCGGTCGGCTTTACGTTGACGAAAATCACTCTTTGAAGTATCTGCAAAATCAATTGTCCGGAATTTATAAAAGACTAAACGGACAACGAATTTGAATCTGACCCATGAGACCGTTAAATAACACAGCCGCGCAGCCTTTGTTCATGCCGTCGATAAAGCCTGCAAGAAAGATCGTGCGAGAGTATCAGCTGCCCCTAACGCTGCTTGCTCTTCATGCGCCGATCGGACTGCTGATGGCGCAAAGCGGAACCATTGCGGCTGCGCACGCTTATATCACATTTCTTGCAGGAATCTATTTCGCGGTTAGCAAATCGAAAAAGCTCGAACAGGTCGCAACGGTCGCGGCGTATCTTGTCGCATCAGAATTGCTCTGGCGAATGGCAAACGCCCCGATCTTTTGGGAATTTGGAAAATATTCCGCCGGATGCGTACTTGTCACCGCTCTGGTGGTCAGAAACAAATGGAAGATTCCTGCGCTGCCGCTCGCGTATTTTTTGTTTCTGATCCCGTCCTGTATTTACATTTTTGTAACGCGGGACTATGCGGATGCGCGCGATCGTCTGAGTTTCAACATGTCGGGTCCGACACTGCTTTTCATAAGCTGCTGGTTTTTCTCGCACGTTTCGGTAGACAAAAGCCAGTTGAAAAAGATGCTTTTGTTTCTCTTGCTGCCGCTTGTAAGCGTCGCTATAACGACGCTGTTTCACACGATCTCGGTGGAGGAGATCAGATTTTCGGGTGAATCGAATTATGCGACCAGCGGCGGCTTTGGACCGAATCAGGTTTCCGCGATGCTCGGGCTCGGAGTCTTTCTCGCCACCGTTAGCTTCCTGATGCTGAAAAATCGACCGTTTGAAAAATTAATACTTGCTTTGATGATAATTTTTCTTGCGGCGCAAAGCATTCTGACCTTTTCGCGAAGCGGCATGTATAACGCCGGACTGGCGATCATTACCGTTATCTTGTTTCAGATGAAGGATTCCGGAAAGGGATTTAAGCATTTGATCCTCGTCGGTTTGTTGGGACTATTTTTTCTTGTTGCGATCTTTCCGCAAATGAATGAGTTTACCGGCGGCGCGCTTCAGTCGCGTTTCCAGGACATAGAAACGACCGGGCGCGCAGAGATCGCCGAAGCCGATGCGATGATTTTTTCAAACAATCCGATTCTCGGCGTGGGCGTCGGACAGGCTTTCATCGCTCGTGCGGAATATTTCAACCGCGTTGTCGCTTCGCATACAGAATTTTCAAGGGTAATAGCCGAACACGGCTCTTTCGGTATTCTTTCGATCATTGCAGTGCTTTTAATGGCTGGCTTCGCAATTAAGGACAAGCGAACCGGTTTTGGAAAAGCGTTTGCCGCCGGATTTCTCGCGTGGGGCTTTGCGTTCATGATCAACACCGGAATGCGTTTGGCGGCTCCGTCCTTGATGCTTGGCATCAGCCTGATCACGATCGTCGAAGGTCAAAAGAAACGAAAAATGCTGCTCAGCAAAGCGATCAAAAAACCAGTTGAAATTAAAAGAACTATCGACAACTGAATCCGCCAATTGCCTTGAGATTTGTTTTGCCGGCAACATGCTCGGCAAAAACCCGGGATTGGTGCCATCGCAGGGCGAAAAGATCGCCTGTCTTTTTTCCGTTGAAAAAAAGTATTCGATAACGTGCGTTTCCGCAAAGGTAAACCGCGCGGCGAGATTAGCTGACATCCTTTCAACATTGATCAGAAAAAGACGCGATCTCGACCTTGTCATACTGGACATTTACAGCGGTTTGAACCTATTTATGGCGGAAACCGTCGGGTGGCTCTGCCGGAAACTTCAGCTTCCGTTGATCATGGTCCTTCACGGCGGAAATCTTCCGTTTGCGGCAAAGCAGCGCCCGGCGAGATTGAAGAGGATCCTAAGCCGCGCAGACGCGATAACGGCGCCGTCGAAATATCTCGCCGAAGCGATCGGACAGCTCGGATTTGAAATTGAAGTGATTCCAAATGTCGTTGAGACCGGAAAATATAAACATAAAACGCGCTCAAACATCGCACCAAACCTGGTTTGGATGAGAAGTTTTCATCCGCTTTACAACCCCGCAATGGCGCTTCGAACGCTTTCGCTGATTAAAGATTTTGCGCCGGCATCGCGGCTGACAATGGCTGGAACTGACAAAGGCTGCGAGCGTGAAATGCGCTTTCTTGCTGCTGAAATGGACTTGACCGACCGCGTCGACTTTTGCGGATGGCTCGACGAAGACGGGAAAAAACATGTGTTTGAACAAGCTGACATTTATTTAAATACGAACAACATAGACAATACGCCGGTATCGATAATTGAAGCGTGCGCGTTTGGTTTGGCAGTTATTGCCACGGACGTCGGCGGCATTCCGTTTCTTTTGAACGATGGATCGGACGCTCTTCTGGTCCCAAGAAACGACGCTGCCGCAATGGCAAACGCGGTCCGCCGGCTGCTCGAAGATCCGACGTTAGTTCAGCAGCTTTCATCGAACGGAAAAACGCTTGCCGAGCGCTCGTCTTGGAAAAACGTCAAGCCGAAATGGGAAAACAAGTTTAATGAAGTTCTCGCTCTCAAACGCAGATTATCAACGCAACCGCTGAATAAGACGCCGCATTCCGTCGCATCGCGCAGTTAACCTTTATCTAGCACCGCGCAAATTAATTATGAGCCTAAGTTTAAAGATCTACCATAAACTTCCGGGTTGGTCGCGAAACCTTGCCGCAAGCCTTCGCGGACATTATCTGAATTCGTGGCGATATGACAAAAATTCTCAGATCTTAGTCGAACAAGCGTTGGAACGCGACTTCTGGGGCAGAAAAGATTGGGATCGCTGGGTCGGCAACCGGCTCGATAAACTGCTGAGCCGTGCGCGAACATCGGTCCCGTATTACCGGGAAGTATGGGACGAGAGAAGCGACGATCTGCAATCAAGCGACAAGTTGGAAAACTGGCAAATTCTCGAAAAAGACTCCGTTCGAAAAGAAGCGGAAAATTTGGTCGCCGACGATCGCAATCTGAAGAAAATGTTTTGCGACCACACCAGCGGAACAACCGGAACGGCTCTGAATATCTGGGCGAGCAGCGACACCGTAAAACACTGGTATGCACTAAATGAAGCGCGCTGCCGCAACTGGTACGGCGTTACAAAAAACGACCGGTGGGCAATTCTCGGCGGTCAGCTTGTAACTCCTGCAACTCAAACTAAGCCGCCGTTTTGGGTTTGGAATTCGGCGATGAACCAGCTCTATCTTTCAAGCTATCACCTTTCTCTGACCTCAGTTAAAAGTTATCTGGACGCGCTTTGCCGGTACCGAGTTCGTTACATCCTCGGTTATCCTTCCGCGATCTACACGCTTGCGAGATCGGCGCTTGCGCTTGGGCGGCGCGACGTAACGCTACATGTTGCGATCTCAAATGCGGAACCTCTTTACGATCACCAGCGGGAGACAATTGCGGAAGCGTTTGATTGCGCCGTTCGCGAAACCTATGGAATGGCGGAAATGGCGGCGGCGGCAACGGAATGCAGCGAAGGCAATCTTCACCAATGGCTCGATGCGGGAATTATTGAAACGGATGATAACGATGAAATTATCTGCACGGGTTTGGTAAACCCGGATATGCCGCTGATCCGCTACCGGGTTGGCGACCGGGCAAAATTTGCAAAAACTCCGTGCGCCTGCGGTCGGTCGCTTCCCGTAATCGCCTCGATCGAAGGTCGGAGCGATGATGTTCTGCTTACGCCGGACGGCAGAATCGTCGGCAGACTGGACCCCGTTTTTAAAAAGGATATGCCGGTCATTGAATCTCAGATCATTCAAAAAACGCTGAAAACGATACTCGTAAAATACGTGCCCGCACCGGATTTTAATAGTTCGGCGGGACGCGATCTGTCGAACAGAATCCGCGAACGGCTCGGCGATGTGGAGGTTATCCTTGAAAAAGTTTCGCAAATTCCCAGAACGCCGCGCGGGAAATTTCGCGCTGTCGTTTGCGAGCTTTCTGCAGAAGAACGCACAAAAGCGCGTGGGTTTTGAAAAAACGATGAACAGAATTATCGATAAATTACCGCTCGTTTCAGTAATTATGCCCGTGCGAAATGAGGAAGATTTTATTTCCCGGAGTCTCGGTGCTGTGCTTGCGCAGGATTTTCCCCGGGATCGGATGGAGGTCATAATCGCCGACGGAATGTCCGATGACCGAACGTTGGAAATGATCGAATCAATGCGGGACGAATCTTCGATCCCTATCCGGATCGTCGCCAATCCGGATAAGGTTGCTCCGGCGGCTTTGAATCGTGCGATCGCACGCTCGTCCGGCGAGATCATCGTACGTGTTGACGGACATTGCGAAATTGCTCCCGATTACGTCGCAAAATGCGTCAAATTCCTTTCATCGGGCGAGGTGGACGGTGTCGGCGGTCCGATCGAAACGATCGGCGAATCGTTGCGGGCGCGCGCGATCGCAGCCGCAATGAGCTCGAAGTTCGGTGTCGGCGGCAGTTCGTTTCGAACCATAGATGACCGTGAGATGTATGTCGATTCCGTCGCATTTCCGGGTTACACGCGGCGCATCCTGGAAAAAGCGGGTCCGTTTAATGAAGAACTGGTTAGAAATCAGGATGATGAATATAACTATCGGATACGAAAGCTCGGCGGCAAAATTCTTCTATCGCCGGAGATTCGTTCACGATACTACAGCCGCAGCGGATTTAAAGCGCTGTGGCGGCAATATTTCCAATACGGCTACTGGAAAGTTCGTGTCTTTCAGCTTCACCCGCGGCAGATGAGCCCGCGGCAGTTTGTTCCGCCCGCATTTGTCCTGACCCTGATGATCCTTGCGATAAGCGGAATTTTCATTGCGGCTGCCGCATGGATATTCGCCGGAGTTCTCATCCTATATCTAATTGCCAACCTTGGTGCGGCGCTGAGTTTATCGAAAACGGTCGAATTCCGGGCAATTCCTTTCGTATCGTTCAGCTTTCTTATTCTTCACGTTTCGTACGGTCTCGGCTTTTTAATTGGGCTCGGCGCTTTTCACGACGGTTGGAACCGTTCGGCATATTTGGTCCGGCAGGAAAGCGGAGAATAAACAATCCCGATCATTTATCGGAACAGACCGGCACAAAGAGATAACCCGCTTCGCTCTCTGCATTGGTTAAAACGGTTATGCCTTTTGTTGTTCGAACCGATTTACAACTTGGATGTTTCAACTAGAATTCGAACAATCACAAATTGCCGGAATCAGATCCGAACGAAAACCGTGCACCTGCATTCATATTCGGACATTTAGAAACAAACGAATTTTATGGCTATGTCAGCAAGTCGAGAATTAGAACAAAGACATTTAACCGCAGATCCGCCCGCAATGAGCGCTCACGAGGATTCTGAAAACGAACTATTTTCCGCCGTCGGCGAACATCTCTGGTGCGAATTGAATGGCGAAGCAGTGATTCTAAGCCTCAAAAACGGCAAATATTACGGAATGAACGCCATCGGCGCCGAAATATGGAAATATCTTCAAAGCCCGACTCGAGTCTGTAAGATCCAAAAGAAGATCCTTGCCGATTACGATGTTGACCCGGAAGAATGTTTGATCGAAATAAAGGAATTTATCGATTCTATGTTGAAAGAGGGTCTTATCGAGGTCTCAAATGTATCGACTCAAAAAATTTGCGGAACTGCCGAAAGCGGAAAAGACACTATCTTTTAAAGCGTTTCTTATCGTTGGTCTTGTCCGGACAGGGCTTTGGCTCGCCCCATCACGGCTCGTTCACAAATTAATTGCAGCTCTCGGCAATCCGAATAATGAACTTATTTACCCAAAACCCGATGAGATCGCTGCTATCGTCCGATGGGTACGAATCGCCGGTAAACGAATTCCGCGCGCCTCGTGTTTGACGCAGGCGATCGCGGTTTTAATTCTCTTCAGATTGCGCCGCCGGTTTGCCGATTTGAAATTCGGCGTCGCAAAAACCGGTCCGGCAGATCTTGAGGCTCATGCCTGGCTCGAGGTAAACGGAAAAGTGATCCTCGGCAAAGTGCCGGGACACGGGCGCTATTTTCCTCTTGGCGAGAAAGGTTAAAAATCTCTATGAGTGCTATTGCGGTCATCTTTAATCTCAACGGTGAGCCCGTCACGGCGGGCGATCTTGGAAGATTGTCTGACAAACTTGCCCACCGAGGAACGGATAAGGGCGGGGCGATCGCCGACGGTCCCATCGGTTTTGTTCACAGAATGCACTTCACGACACCGGAATCCATCAATGAAAACTTGCCCCGGAGATCTCATAATCGATCATTGATGATAACCTGCGACGCGCGTCTGGATAATATCGGGGAACTGCAGCGCGAACTCGGACTTCGATCGGACGGCAGCGGAAATTTGACTGAAAGCGGTGTTCTGCTCGCAGCGTATGAAAAATGGGGCGCCGAATGCGCCGAACGGCTTTTGGGCGATTTTGTTTTTGTAATCTGGGACAGGAACGAAAAGAGGCTTTTCGCCGCGCGTGACCAGTTGGGAGTTAAGCATTTTTACTATTACCACAAACCTGAAAAACTCTTTGCTGTTGCTTCGGAAATAAAGGCGCTCTTTGAACTTAAGCCGATCAAGAAAACACTAGATGAAGATCATATGGCAGATTACCTGGCTGGCAGCACCGATGACAAAGAATCGACCTTTTTTAAGGGAATAAGGCGCTTGCCGGCGTGCAGCAGTCTGGTCGTCGATAAAAATGGCTTGACGGTGCAAGAGTATTGGAAACCTGCAACGAACGAATTGAAATTAGGTTCCGCCGCTTCGTATCAGACGGCTTTTCGAGAAAAACTGATCGACGCTGTAATCCCGCGCCTTAGGAGTGCCTATCCGGTCGGATCATTTCTCTCAGGCGGTTTAGATTCATCAGCGATCGTCGCGATCGCCGCGCCGCATATCCTGAAACGATCAGGTGCTCCGCTTGAAACATTTTCTGCCGTCTTTCCTTCGATCTCAAAGATCGACGACCGCATAGAGGAAACCGAATTCATGGAATCCGTGGTCGAACAAACGGGCTGTAATGCAAATTTTATCGCGCTTGACGATGAAGATCCGCTTCGCGATCTGCAGCAGATCATCCGCATTGCTGACGATCCGGTCGGCGCGCCGAATGTTTATCTGGACCTCGAAATCTACCGCGCCGCCGCAAGCCGGGGCGTGCGTGTTTTGCTCAGCGGAACGGACGGCGATTCTACCGTCGGTCATGGTTACGAAGATTTTGCGAGACTTGCATTTCGCGGCAATTACTTTCGATTGATGCGCGACGCCGTTGCCCTGAGCAAGAATATGCCGCGGCGGACTCATTCAGTAAAACGATCCGTCTGGCACAGGGGAATTAAAAAAACGATTCCGGACGGAATGATAAACGCATGGCGATCTCTTCGCAGACGATCTCCGGAGGATGTTCAGCCGTCGCCGGTTGTATTTCCTTTAAACTTTGAATCGATCAAACCCGAAATTAGAGATCAATTCGATCTTCAGAATCGGATCCAAAAACTTCAAAACGTTAATTTGCCGGTCGATATTCCCTTTGCTGAAAGTCATTGGCGCGGGCTTACCAGCGGACATTTTTCATTCATGCTGGAACAGCTTGAAAAAATTTCCGCCTGTTTCGGCATTGAGCCTCGTTACCCGTTCTTTGACCGCAAATTGATCGAATTTTGTATCGCGCTTCCTCCGGGTCAGCGGGTTTACAAAGGTTGGACTCGATCGATCTTTCGCCATTCAATGAAAGGAATTCTGCCGGAAAAGGTGCGGTGGAGAACCGATAAATCTGATCTCGGTGCCGCCATAAAGATCAATTTTTTGAAGTTTGGCGAACGGCACATTGTCGATGCGATCGAGAAAAACGGCTCAATTCTTGAAAAATATCTTGATATGGATGTGCTCAGAAAAGCATTTGAAGATTACCGGCGTGATCCGCTCAAACGCGACGCCGAGGTTCTTCTGCTGCTTTCAAGCGTTTATTTATCTAACTGGCTCAGCGACGCAGGATTCGCGTGAAAAGTGAGAGCGCCGCATTACATTGAAATTGATCGGCAGCCGTCTTTTACGGTTTTCGTTATCAATCCTTCGCATTTTATTTAATGCGTTGAAGAAAATAACTGAAGGAGGTGAATTTATGGAGAAGATCCCCAACAAACCGAAAAAGCAATGGGTAAAACCAAGCTTGGTTGTTTATGGAGATATGACCGCGTTAACACAGCAGTGCACTCCGCCCGGCTGTAAACCAAAAGTTCGCGGACTTGGCGATGATTTTTCGTCAAACATATCTACAGTTGGATAACTTCCGGTCGGCGGGATCTTATGGTTGATCCTTTTGGTCCCGCCATTTTTTCCGTTTCTGGTCGATCAGAAACCGCGTGTTAAAAAGTGAAAGATCTCGAAAACAATTACTTTGCGTACGGTTTGCGGATAGGTTCAATGGTAAAACTTCCGGACCTGCCCGAATCCAATAGCGAGCCGAACGTTCGCATTCGATTTGGAAAAGTCGATAAGGAACAAGGGTCTGCAAAAGGATTCGAATCTTTTGAAAATCCGGGAGTAAAGATCTTGGCTTCGGCAACCTCGATGCTTTTCGATTGGGACCGGCTCGGGAAAGTCTCGGTTTCCGGCGGCGCTCGTGTTGTTGTCGAGCCGGATTCTGACACGCTCGAGGAAGATCTTCATCCTTTTTTGACCGGACCGGTTCTCGCTGTGCTGCTGCACCAGCGCGGATTTTTCGTTCTCCACGCCTGCGCGGTGGAGATCAACGGTGCAGTGTGCGCATTCATGGGTGCAAAAGGCTTCGGAAAATCTACTCTCGCCGGACACTTAATAAAACGCGGGCATCGTTTGATCAGCGACGATATTGTTCCGGTTTTCTTTGAAAATTCGAAAGCTGTAATTTACCCTGGCTTTCCAAGGGTAAAGCTTTTTGAAGATTCGATCGCCGCCATCGGCGAATCGCCCAACAGCTTTCCGCTCGTTCACCGGTTTATAACCAAACGCGCAATGCGATGGGACAAAGATTTTCAAAGCGGTCAAACCGGACTAGATGCCGCGTTTGTCCTTGATGAGTCCCCGTCGCTCTTGATCGAAAAGCTCGGTGCCGCAGACGCTTTTATTGAGATCTCGAAAAATACGCATTTGAACCGTTTTCTCGCCGCAACCGGATGCAGTGAGCGTTATTTCGATCTTACAAAACGATTTGTCAGCGATGTCCCGCTTTTCCGTCTATCGCGACCGTTTGATCTTGAGCAGATGAATGCTGTTGCCGATGGCTTGGAAGATCACGTTGAACGATTTTCTAAATCTGATCTCTTCAAAGATCGCGGAAAATAGTGCCTTGAAAGATAAAGCTTCAAAATTTTCTTCGTTTTACGCCCATACCGAAGTATGGCGCCGTTCCCTGACGATGATCTGGGAGATCGTTCCTGGGTTAACCATTGTCTGGGCGATCCTGCTTATCGTTCAGGGAATCTTGCCTGGCGTTGTTGTTTATTTAACAAAACTTACGATCGACGGATTTCTTCAGGGTGCAGGAAACGGATTCTCAGAGCTCAGCCAAATTCTCCTTTACTTAATTATTTTGGGGTCGGCAATGCTTTTGAACGAATCGCTGACATCCGCGGGCGATTGGATTCGGACGGCAATGGCGGAATATTTTTCGGAGTACTTAAAACGTCTGACGCTTACCAAATCTGTCGAGGTAGACCTCGAATTTTACGAATCGCCTGCGTATCACGACCTGATGGAACAAGCGCAGGGCGAATCGCAGGCAAAGCCTTTAATGCTGCTTGAAAGTCTCGGCTCGGTCGTTCAAAGCGCGGTCACGATCGCCGCATTTTCCGTGATCCTTTTTTCTTACGGCTGGCAGATCCCGGTTTTACTTGCCGCGGGAACCATTCCCGGACTTCTTATAAACATTGGCTTTGACCGAAAGTATCACGATTGGTGGAAGAACCGCGCCGGACTGCGCCGCTGGCAAATCTATTTTGAATCGATGCTGTCGCACAGCGCCGCCGCCGCCGAGATGCGTCTTTTCAACCTCGGTCCGAGATTTCGGGAAAAATTTCTGGAAACACGGGCAAAACTTCGCAGGGAAAAACTTGATCTGACGAAACGTCAGGTCGCCGGAAAGATCTTTGGAAATTTTCTCGGGCTCGCATCGTTTGCCGCCGCAGTCGGTTGGATCGTATTGAAAATGATCAGCGGTCTGGCAACGGTCGGCGATCTTGCGGTTTTTTACCAGATTTTCAGCCGCGGTCAGGCTTTGATGAGGTCGTTCCTCGGCGGCGCGGCAAAAGCATGGAGTGCGGGATATTATCTCAAATCGCTATTCGATTTTCTCGATCTGGAGTCGAACATTAAATCTCCCGATGAAGCTGCGGCTTTTCCGGAATATCTCAAGAAAGGAATTCGATTTCAAAACGTCGTGTTTAAGTATCCCGGTGGGTCGGCGCCGGTTTTAAAAGGACTTGACCTTTTCATTCCGGCTGGAAAGGTCGCCGCTATAGTCGGCGTAAACGGTGCCGGAAAAACGACGCTGTTAAAGCTCTGTACGCGATTTTACGATGTTTCGCACGGATCGATAACTTTTGATGGCGTTGATATACGAAAATTTAACGTCGACGAACTTCGAAAAAATATTTCGGTTCTTTTTCAGTTTCCCATGCAGTTTCACGAAACTGCCGGAGCCAGTATTTCACTCGGGCAGGAAGACGCAGAACCGAGTATTTCCGCAGTCCGTCAGGCGGCGGAACTTGCCGGCGCCGACGGGGTAATTTCAAGTCTTCCGCGCGGTTACGAAACGCTTCTCGGGAAATGGTTTGTCGACGGCTGCGAGCTTTCCGGCGGCGAATGGCAGCGAATCGCGCTGGCGCGGGCTTATTACCGCCGCTCGCCGGTGATAATTCTTGATGAACCAACCAGTTTTATGGACTCGTGGGCAGAAAGTGAATGGTTTAACCGCTTTCGCCGGCTCGCCGAAGGTCGCACCGGTATGATCATTACTCACCGTTTCAGCATTGCGATGCGGGCGGATGTGATCTTTGTCGTTGACGACGGACGTTTGCTGGAAAAGGGCACGCATAAAGAGTTAGTCCAAGCGGGCGGATTTTATGCACGGTCATGGAAAACGCAAAAAGAAGAGTCGGAAAAGCAAAAAGCGGGCGCTGCGCTGACCGCGGCGGGCTCGGTTTCGGTTTAAAGATTTTCAGGAAAATTTTTTAATGAATGAAGTGCTCACACAGACATTTGGAAGAAGAAAGATCAGCAAACCCAAAAGTGCTGCGCTGGTAGAACAGCGGTCCGATCGTTCGAACGAACGAGAGTTGATCTTGCTCTGCGCACGCAGCGAGATGTCGAAAGACGAGATCTTTCGCGCATCATTTTTGCTTAGTTTGTCGCCAGATTGGAACTATCTATTGGGAATTGCGAACCGCAACGGCGTTTTGCCGTTGGTCAGCAAGAACATATCGCCGAAATTGAAATACTCGCTCGACGGCGAAACTCGAAAGCGGCTCGATGAGTTTGGCTCAGCACATCTCAAACAAAGCGTTTTCGTAACCGGAAAGCTGATCGAGATAGTTCAAATGCTGCAAAAGAACGGCATCACGGCACTTCCGTTTAAAGGTCCGACGCTTGCGATGCGTGCTTATAACAGTCTCGTTTTAAGACAGTTCGTCGACCTCGACATTCTCATAAAACCTAAGGACTTCGACCGCGCTGTCCAATTATTTCTGCGCAGCGGTTTTGAACCTTACGCAAATTCTCCGACCAAAAGATCGAACGCATTATTTATCAACCGAAAAAAAGACATCGGTCTTATCAGCCAGGACGGCTCTGTGCGCGTTGAACTTCACTGGAAGCTTTCCGGTTCATTTTTCGCGCTGCCTTTTGAATTGAACGAACTCTGGGAACGGCTCGAAACGACTGAACTCGGCGGAGTTGAGATTAAAACGCTGCCGTTTAACGATCTTTTTGTGTACCTTTGTCTTCACGGAGCGCGGCACGGATTTGAAAAGCTCGGCTGGATATGCGATCTCTGTGAATTGATCCGTTCGGAAAATGAGATCGACTGGCAGCAGATACACGATCACGCGGCAAAACACGGATGCACAAAGGTAGTGGAACTCGGACTTTTCCTCGCTTTTGAACTATTTGGCGTCACGACCGCTTATCCAAGTTGGAATAAAATTAAGAACGATCCGTTACTGCGCGAGAATGCTGTCCGGATAACTGAAAAGATCTTCTCGGAAAAATTCAGCACGACGGAACCGTCGGACTGGTATCAATATTACTTATTCTTAAAAGAAAAAGAGACGGACAAGCTCAAGGTTCATCTTCACTATATCTTCTGGTATTTCAATCTCGTCATTCGCCCCAACGCAATGGACAAAGCGGTTTTTAGCCTTCCGAAGGCACTTTACCCGCTTTATTACGTTCTGCGCCCATTTCGACTTTTATTTGGCAGTTTGCGCGAAAGGACTTTGAATTGGTTTGGATAAACAAAGATCTTCTATCTACGAAACTGCGCGGGCGTATCTTGTCTTGGGAGTGCTCGCCGCGTCCGCGGCATATTACGGCGCCAGCGATCCATGGTTCGAGTTCGCGCTGTTTTCCTCGATCTTTGTTCTCACAGCAGAACCGGTTTGGCGCGGCGAGATATTTCGGAACATTCGCGCAGTACGTTTTCTTATTCTGCCCTGCCTGCTTCTCGCGCTTTTTTCATTAATACAAACTGCCTTTCACTTTTTCGTAACTTCCAATTTAGTATCGAGTTCATCGGCTGTTCCATTCAGCTTCGATGCCGCATCAAGCTTTCGCAGCGCATTTAAGATCTTTGCACTCGTGTGCTTTATTCTCAATGTTCTTGAAGTGCTTCGCACAAAATTTCGTACTTTCATCTTTGGACTAGCCATAATTGGCAGCTCGTTCGCGGCATTCGCAATTGTCCGTTATCTTTTGCAGGAGATATATTTTGAGGGAATCGGGTTTGTTTTGTTTCCGCGGCTCGTGCCCGGAAACGGATTTGGAACATTTCTCAATCAAAATCATTTTGCGCTTTCAATGCTAATGGTTTTGGCTCTTAACCTAAGCCTTTTCTGGTTTGGGCAGCTCAGCGTCAAACTTCGGACATTTTTTGCTGCCGCGGGTTTAATTTCCTGGACGGCGATCATCCTGACGGCGTCGCGCGGCGGAATTGTCAGCTCGATCGTGGTTTGGATCTTATTTTTAATGCTTGCTGCGTTTAACTCTGCGCGCGCAGCTGAGAAAAAAGCCTCGAACCGGGTTAAATTGTTTTTAAAAATTGCTGTCTCTGTAATTTTCGTTGCCGGTACATTGATCGGCGGTATTGCCCTTATCGGACAAGAGCGTGTGATCCAGCGGTTTGGCGAGGTCGCCGTAGAATTTAAAGAGGTCGAGCACCAGCAGGCGTTTCGGCGCGTCGAAGCATGGGACGCGGCATTAGATCTTATCGCCGAACGTCCTATTTTCGGTGTAGGCTTTGGCGGATATAAATATGCGGCATCAAGATTTCTGAAAATTTCAGGACGAACGTTTCCGACTGAGACTCATAATGATCTATTGGCGGTCGTCGTCAGCGCGGGACTGATCGGAACGGTTTTGGCAGTATGCATCATTGCCGCATTTGCAATCGCTGTTCGGTCGAAACTGCGCATGCCGCTTCAAACTTTCGGCGGCGCTGCGTTTGCAGGAGCTATTTGCGGAATCGCCGGCGTTTTTGTTCACAGTCTGTTCGATTATGGACTTCAGTTTACCGGAAATTCGCTTTTCTTTACTGCGCTTGTGAGTATTGTCTTTTACCGTTACCGCGAAACCGACAGACTTTCGACAAAAACGCAGCTGCGGTTTTTCGGAGCAATGGCTTTAATCATTTTCGCACTCGTTTCAGCTGCCGGCGCGTTTGTCGGGTTCGCCCGAAAAGCTGTCAATCATACGGTTCTTTCATATTCTCCGCCTTCATGGATCTTTTTGTTAGATCCTGAATTTATAGACAAACACGCAGTTTACCTTCGTTCGATCGGTCAGTTTGAAGCAAGTGCAAATGCCCGGTCCGTCAGCGTAAGAAATCGTCCGGACGACTTTCAGGCACGGCTTGAATTAGCAAAGATCCGGAACGAGCTTTCGCAGATTGACGCAGCCGATAAAGAATTCAAAGCTGCGATCGCCCTCGCTCCATACTACGGTGAGCCGAGATTTCAATACGGAACATTCCTTCTCGATCAAGGCAGAACCGAAGAGGCAGTCACCCAGCTTGCAGATGCGTTTCATAAAGATTATTCCAAGGCGAAGCTCCTGCTCGAACTTATTTGGAACGCGTCCGGTCAGAACACGGGGAAAATGCTGGAAACTATTCAACCGGAAGAAGCCGAAATGCCGGAAGTTCAACGCTTTTTTACGAAGCGAGCGGACACGCAGTCTATCGTTCAACTAGCCTGTCTGCCCAATTTTCCCGATTATTTACGTTCGATGTCAGTGCATCAGCTGCTTGAAAAAAGCGAGTTTCATGCTGCCTGGAAAGTGAGTCAAAGGCATTGCGATACAGGAGAAATGCCAAATCCGGGATTCACCGACGGCGGTTTTGAAGCCGGAGTATTGATCCGCGATCTCGGGTTCGGTTGGCGGATCGGAAAGTCTCTCGAGCTTTCGCAGATCAGTTTCGATGAGGACGATAGAACTGAGGGAACTCAAAGTCTCAGGATCGAACTAAACGGAAAGGCTGGCGAAGTATTGCTATCCGGGGTCGTCCCGGTTCGTCCAGATACCGGCTATTCGCTTGTTTTCGATCATAAAGTCGAAGGCGGATCAAACGGCGGAACCGCAGCTGTTCAGATACTTTTTAAGAAACCCGGATTGGAAACGGTTGAAAACGAGATCTTACTCTCCAATGACGACGGTATCTGGCAGAAACGGCGGGTTGACCTAAAAACCTTCGAAGGAATTGAAGCCGTCGAGGTCAGACTTATCCTGAAAGATTGCGGCGGAGCGAACTGTGAAGAAGCGGGCACAATTAAGCTCGATAATTTCGTGCTGAGTGAAAATTAGATCTGATAAAGAAAAAGACCTCGCCGAAGAAGTTCGCCGCGGTCTTTTTTTCGTGTAAATTATTCCTTTAAATCGTCACCGTTTTCTAACTGTGATCACCACATCATCAAAGGATTCTAATTCCCCATCCGAAGAACGCAACCGGAGCACGTATCTGCCTGCAACCGAAAAGCGCGCGGTTGTTGTAAGCGACGCGGGATTCGCCAGGAGAACCGCACCGCGTGCCCAAACCCTGCTCCACGAATGAGTCAAACTTCCGGGATTTGTCGGAAAACCGTCATCGGTTGCCGTTCCGCTAAGCGTTACGACTGTATTGACCGGAACATTGATATCCGCGCCGGCGTTAACCGTCGGAGCCTGATTTATCGTAGTAGAAGAGTTTGTTTTGATCAAAACGAAGGTTCCAAATCGCGGAAACGTGTTCGGCTGAAGCGGATCGTGATACCACCCTGTGGTTTGATCGTAACCGATCGGCTTTGCCCGTGTGCGACCCGTCATCGTCACCTGAAGGCTGCCGCCGGTATATGTTCCGGTGATCACATCGCCGAAATAATCCTGCGCATTTCGAAGCTCGTAAGTGTCGCCCGGCGACAAAATCCCGCCGACGTTCACATCTACAGTATTAGAAAGATCCCAGTTGTAAATAATTAAATTTGCCCGCTTTGGATCGTAACGATTCGGCTGAACAAAGACCTTTTTGCCGCTCGGAGCCGTATCAATATACGTGCTGTTTGCGTCGAACGGAAAGTTGTTTACCCACGATTTTCCGGTGTAATTAAACGTCGTGACCTGCGATCCGGTCGTCCGGTTAAATGCGAAATCGCCAAATTGAGAAGCCGGAACAGTTCCCGGTGTTCCGAGAAAGTAGGCGACGAAATGCCAGTATGGAAAAGCCTGATGTGCTTTGTAATAAGTGTTGTTATTGATTGAAAACCTGCTCGTCATCTGTGGTGAAGAGTAACTGATGGCAAGATCTTTACCGGTCGGGTCGATGTCCCAAACCTCGTTGTTCTCAAAAGTTACAAGCGACGAAAATTCGAACAGCTGTGCACCGCCCATCGCGTAATTATCGCGAACCTCCGCACTTTCGTAAGACGGGCTCACTTCGTCGCCGACCTTCAATTTAGAACCGTAAAATTTGTTTCCGATCGCCCGGAAATTTCGCATGACCGGACCGCGCCAAGCCATTCCGCCATTCGAAAACGTATTCTCAAAAAAGCTCAGGTTGATCGCCGCGGCGGCACTCGACCCGCCCGTCTGCGAATTCATCTCGAAGTTATTAAAGAACATATTATGTTCGATAATCTTTGTCCCGACATTGTTCTGAATGTAATTTCCGTGCCCGTGTTTCCGATCGGGCGCATCCCAGCCGTTGTTATAAACAATGTTCCCGTAATACTCAGAATTTTCTGCCGTTGCCCACGAACCGATTCCCTGTCCGGTATCGTGGATAACAAGGTTTATATACTTGTTGAACTTTCCAAAATCGTCGATCGCGTTGCCGCGCCGCTCGTTCGGATTTGATGACGGAATATTGATCTTTCTATTCGATGTTTCAGTGTTCGTGATCTCAAAATTCATGTACCACGTGTGCATTCCGTGGGTCACGATCATCGTCTTATTCTTTGCGGTGGAATAAGATACGTTTCCGTCGATGACTGCCCATTCGCCCGGATAACTTGCGACCTTGATCGGATCTGTCGCCGAACCGCGCAATGTCGAAAAAAATTGGCGCGACGAAGTTGGCAAACGGTAAACACCGCCGCGGAGCCAAATAGTGGCACCCGGAAAGATCACGTTGTCGTTGGGATCTAGCGCAGTTTGCAGGTCCCACGGGTTGTTGATCGACCCGTCGCCCGCCGCGCTGCCGTTCGGCGCAGCATAAAACACCTGGCTAGTCTGTGGACTGTCCGGCGTGTTTGCGTCAAATTTATTGACTTCATGAATCGACTGCGACGAAATGCTGACAGGCATCAGAACCATTCCGGCAATTAACAGCCACGCGCCGAAAGCTGCTGCGAATTTTCGGTATCGCAGCGTCAAACCGTTGAATTGGATTATTTTATTAAACATCTTATTAAATCTTGATTTCACCTGGACCAGATCTTTTTCTGCGGTCATGCTTCAAAAAAAAGGTTCTTTCAAACGCAGCAGATCGCAAACCGGCGGATTACCTCTCGCCTTATCTTTCCAAATTGATTGTCCGATTTTTGTCGGGTGGTATGAAGCACTGATTAGGTGATAACCCGACATTTCGACAGTTGCTTTCTGGATATTCCGCTAACTGCCTTTTAGATGGTATTACAGCGGGGATCGGGATTTCAAGCCTATTTTAACAGCGTTAAACGCACATTTCCCTGAAATATTTGCGAACAAAGAGAATACGGGTAGAAAAAAAATTATCAGTAAATTCGGGAGATTTGGGAAGTTTTAGTGTCGGGCGGAAGCAAGTTTCAGCTTAAAGTTTTGATGTTTAACGTGATACGGTCGCGGCAGCACTTTTTGACGGCGAAAATCCATTTTGCCGCGATTTATTCGGTTCCTGGCGAAATTCGGCGCTAAATAGAGCATTGGGCAAGAGCGATCCAAGCACCTCACGAACCCGATCTTCGGAATAATCGGCACAGATCTTCGTAATTTCTTTGAGGGCATTGTCCATCTCGTTCTGTGAAATTCCTGAGATCTTTGCGATCCGAATCTTTTCATAGCCGGTTTTGAAAAGCTGCTCGGCGTCAGATTCCAGCTCTTCAAGGATCTTCTCGCCGGGACGCATTCCGGTATAAACGATCTTTACATCCTTTCCCGGTTTTAAGCCTGACAATCTGATCGTTTCTTTTGCCAGATCAAGAATTTTTACCGGCTCACCCATATCCAGAACGAATATCTCGCCCCCGTCGCCGATCGCGCCGGATTGAAGCACCAGCTGCGCTGCTTCCGAGATCGTCATAAAATAACGTTTCATATCCGGATGAGTAACCGTCAGCGGAGATCCTTTTCGGATCTGCTCACGAAAGATCGGGACGACGGAACCGTTCGAACCTATTACATTGCCGAAGCGCACGGCTGAATATCGTGTACCGGCAAACGTCCGATCAAGATCTTGAATGACGAGTTCGGCAAGACGTTTGGTCGCACCCATTATTGACGATGGATTAACCGCCTTATCTGTGGAAATAAGCACGAAAGCGCGGGCTGAAAATTCACCGGCTAATCGTCCGAGAAGATTTGTTCCGAGAACGTTGTTTTTCAATGCCTCGACCGCGTTAAACTCCATCATCGGAACGTGTTTATGGGCTGCTGCGTGAAAGATTATTTCCGGACGATGCGTCTGGAAAATGTTGATCATCCGGCTCTGGTCGCAAATATCTCCGATCAAAGTCGCTATGTTAATTTCCGGATGAGTTTGCCGAATCTCACGTTCGATCGCAAACTGCGCAAATTCGCATCTTTCAACCAGAATCAGCTTTTCGGGTTTCAAGTTCAGGATCTGCCGGACAAGTTCGGAGCCGATCGATCCGCCGGCGCCGGTTACCATTACGGATCTATTTGTAATAAATTGGCGGGTCGAAGGATCGTTCAAACTCACCTGTGCGCGACCGAGAAGATCTTCCACTTCGATATCGCGGATGCGGCTGACTATAACCTTTTCGGTCAGGATCTCTGACAAGGTCGGGATGGTTTTTACCTTGACCGGAATCTTTCGGCAGATCGTAAAAACCTTTTGAAACAGATCCGATGACGAATTCGCGATAGCGATAATAACGTGATCGATCTTTAATTTCTTGACCAGACCCGGAAGGTCCGAGATAGTTCCAATAACTTCGGTTCCGTGAATCATCGACCCGAGCTTTGCGGGATCGTCATCTATAAACCCGAGTACGTCATAATCGAATCCGGACCGGTTCTTTATTTCCGATATCGTCATCACGCCGGCGCGCCCGGCACCGATCAGCAAAACGCGACGCCGCTCGTTAGCAATCGGCTGAACACGGTTTGCGCGACCCGCAAACTCGTGCAGTTCGCGGCGCAAAAGTCTCGCTCCGAGAATAAAAAACGTAGCCAGGAAAATATCCAGGATAATGATGCTCAGCGGAACCGCCAGCCATTCCGGCTTGCTCACCGGCGCGGTGCGCAAAAGCGCCATCGGAATCGCCGAAACGGTTAGTGCAAGCGCGATCGAACGCACTTCCGGTAAACTAATGTATCGCCAGATGAATTTATGAACGTTAAATGACCGAAGAAGGATGAACTGCAATGGCGCCACCCAGAGAAGCTGCGAAATTGCCCGCGCAAGGATCGAAGAATCTAAAGAAAAATCAAACCGCAGCACATAAGCGAGGAGAAAAGCGGCACAGATCAATCCTATATCCAAACCGATCTGAACAGTCCTGATCGGAAATTTTCTAAAAGCGCGAATTCGGTTTTCTAAAGCTTCGATCGTCGTCATATTGCACGAGAAGTTTGCCGGGCTACTTATATCTTTTGAGCGTTCCTGCCATTTCAAGTTCAGGTTAGAACAGACGACCAAATTCCTCATCCGCCGAACCGCTCAATCTGGTTGTCGGAAATCCGGTTCGATAATGAAAACGCATATGATCCGTTTGTTCATCCGTACGGCACAAACCGCTGCATTCAACACTTTTCGTCTAACATAAATCTCATACATCTGCCCTATTTTTCTGGTCCGGCATCACCCATATAGGCTATGAAATCTTATCTCAATTAATGATTCGCGGGCGTCTCCGGTTTGATAAAAATGTACTTGCTTTAACAAGGCTTCATTTTCGAAGCAGTTACAAACAAATTCTACAAATTCCGAATCAGCGAGGGACAGCTTGCAAAATATGAAAACAAACACTTCACGGGCTCGGGCAAAGAAGCTCAGGTATCCGGTGTACGTTCCGAAACGGCGCGTAAAATCGGGACCGATCATGGACGTACCGTTCATGCGTCCGGCGCTTAACGAGATCGAGATCGCCGAAGTTGTCGACACTCTTAGATCAGGATGGCTTACAACCGGTCCAAAAGTTAAGAGATTTGAAAGCGATTTTGCAGCAGCGGTCAACGCCGAACATGCTGTTGCGGTCAACTCGTGCACCGCTGCGCTTCATCTTGCGATCGCGGCGCTTGGGCTTGGTCCCGGGCAAGCCGTTCTTGTCCCGACGATGACATTTGCAGCGACTGCCGAGGTCGTTCTTTACTGCAAAGCGATTCCCATTTTAGTTGATTGCGATCCGGTGACGGGAAACATGGATCTTAGCGACGCGCGCCGAAAAATAGAAATGCTTCGCGCCGGAAAACTCACGCAGATCGCCGACCGCGACACCGAGGTTGTCGGAGTTATTCCCGTCCACGTCGGCGGTTATATGATGGATATTAGCGAATTGCGTAAGTTTGCCGATGAATTCGGGCTTTGGATCGTTGAAGATGCGGCACATTCATTTCCATCCGCCTGGCGCAGGAACGATCAGGACGAATGGCAATATTGCGGCAACAACACGGCGGACGTAACGTGTTTTTCATTTTACGCAAACAAGACGATAACGACCGGCGAAGGCGGCATGGCAACGACTTCGAATGAGGAGCTGGCAGAAGAAATTCGCCTGATGTCGCTCCATGGATTGTCCCGCGATGCGTGGAAACGGTATTCGAGCGACGGCAGCTGGGATTACCAGATACTTTCGCCGGGATATAAATACAATCTTACGGACATCGCAGCCGCCATCGGAATTCACCAGTTGGCGCGTGCCGAATCGATGCGCCGCGAACGTGAAATAATCGCGCATGAATATCAAAGCAAATTAGCCTCGCTGCCGGAGATCGAACTCCCGCCCGACGATCCAAACCGATTAAATTCGTGGCATTTATACCCGCTAAGGCTTTCGCTCGAAGGTCTGTCCATAGACCGGTCGCAGTTCATTGAACAGCTTAAAAAACATGGCGTCGGCTTTTCGGTTCATTGGCGACCGCTTCATCTGCATCAGTATTACATGGAAAAGTTTGGATGGATGAAAGAGCATCTGCCGGCTGCCTCGCGTTTGTGGAAGCAGATAGTAAGTTTGCCGATCTTTCCTTCAATGCGGGAACGCGAGATCGACCATGTGATCAATTCAGTAAAGGAAATTTGCCGCGCGAATGCGAAGCGCAAATTAATGGTGGTTGTTTGAAACAACGAGGGCTTTCAGAAAGAATTTTCCGACGAGCGTGCGAATACCTTTTTGTGTTAGTTGGATTCGCGCTGCTTTCCCCCGTGTTGGCGATTTGCGCTCTAATGGTGTGGACGACTTCGCCGGGACAGATCTTTTTCAGACAAAAACGCATTGGTCGCGGCGGCGAACCTTTTACTCTTTATAAGTTTCGTACGATGTACGACAAAACGAAAGGTCTTCGAATAACTGCGTCGACGGACCGCCGGATCACACCGGTCGGATATTTCCTTAGACGATATAAGCTGGACGAACTTCCACAGCTGTTCAACGTCCTGCGCGGAGACATGGCGATCGCAGGTCCGCGACCTGAAGTTCCGGAGTTCGTTGACTTGCACGATCCTTCATGGATCGAGATCTTAAAAGCTCGACCGGGAATTACGGACCCGGTTACTCTGCAGCTTCGCAACGAGGAAGTTTGTCTTGCTCAAGCCGAGGACAAGATAAAGTTCTATCGCGAGGTTATTCAACCGTTCAAATTGAGAGGATATCTAAAGTATCTGGAAGACAAAAGCGTCGCAAATGATTGTAAATTGATATTGCTTACAGCCAAGACGATACTGCTCCCGCAGGCTGCGCCCAAAGCTGAAGATATCCGCTTATCCTATTTGGACTAAACGGAATGCTTAATGAAAAATGTCCTAATAACAGGCGGAGCCGGTTTCATCGGCTCGCAATTAGTTAGTTCATTTCTGGCGGAAACAGACTGGAAAGTCTGCGTCCTGGATGATTTCAACAATTCTTACTCGCCTGTTTTGAAATATCATAATTTAGCACCGTTCACGAAGGATCCGCGTCTGTCACTGTTCGGCGGAGATATTTCTTCGGAAGCTGTTGTCGAAGGACTTTTCGAACACAGGAAATTTCACTGCATCATTCATCTTGCCGATAAGCGTTATCCGGAAGACGCGCGAAACGGACGGACTTTCGAAGCCATAAATATTCAGGGAACTCTGAACCTTCTGAACGCAGCGCGGAAAAGTAATGTTGAAAGTTTTATCTTCGGATCATCTGCCGAAGTTTACGGAACAAAAAACACTTCGCCGTTAAGCGAAACGCTTCCGATCGAAGAAAACGAATCACCATTTGCGCTGACCAAATCCATCGGAGAATCGCTTTGTCATTCATATACGCAGCTTCACAAAATGCGATGTGTTTGCCTGCGTTTCTTCAACGTCTACGGTCCGCGGCAGGATCCGCACACACTTCTTTTTGGTCTCGCGCGGGCGATCGAGAACGGCACGCCTATTTCGCTCAGATGCGATTCGGACTCCCAATTCGATTATGTATTCGTTTCAGATATCGTTGATGGTATCAAAGCGTCGATCGATTACGACCGGACGAGTTTTGAAATATTTAATCTTGGTTCCGGAAGTTGCGTCAGTATCCGGCTTATTATCGAACATTTGGAAAGCATTATGAAAAGACCGGCAAAGTTCACGAAAGCTCTTTTTCCGGCTGAGAAACGTACGACGCTTTTCGCGCAGATCGAAAAAGCCCGAACTATGCTCGGTTTCGAACCGAAAGTATCGATCGAAGATGGAATTCGAAGTTTTGTCGATTGGTTCCAAACCGACAGAATGTGGGAAAAATATCAGGATTTTCCTGATGATCCGCGGGAAAAGGCAACGGTGTCGGGAAGTTCAAAATAGATGCTCGAAACAATCAAAAGTAATTTCCTTACTGGTTTGCTTTCGAAGAAAATTCGCAGGCGACCGGCGGTTCTTCCGCTTCCCGATTCAATTCCGGCGCATTTAGCACATTTCATCGGAACATTCGGATTTTCGGGGTATCTGCCGGTAATTCCGGCAACGTTCGGCTCTGCCGCGGCGATCGGGGCGATCGCAGCCGGACAGATTCTGGCAGGTTTCTTTCCGCTTTTGCGCAACGGATCCGTTTTTCCCTTGATGATAGCCGCCGCGGTTGTGAGCGGAGTTTGGGCGTCAAAAAGGATTGCGGAAATGACCGGATCGAAAGATCCGTCGATTGTCGTAATAGACGAAGTCGCGGGTCAATGGATCACATTTGTTTTTGTTGCGGGAACGATCGGTTGGTTCGAACTCTTTGCGGGATTTCTGCTGTTTAGATTTTTTGACGTGTTCAAATTTTTTCCGGCAAACAAACTCGAACGGCTTCCGCACGGTTTCGGGATAATGCTTGACGACGTCGTTTCCGGCGTTTACGCAGCTGCAGTTTTGAGTTTCCTTGCTTATTTTTTCGCTTAAAAATTGCGTTATTCTTCCGCAGACGGATCGGATAATATTTCGTCCGAGCCTTTCAAAATCCAGACACTGAACTTATCGTCCTGAAACAATAGTTCGTTCTGCTTCGGTCGCGAGATCCATTCCGGCACGGTTTGCGCTCTCGGAACGATCAAAACTATCTGTGTGCCAAATTGCAAAACTTCGCGCCGTGCGCGCAGCCAACTTGCTTCATCGTTGGCATCAACCAGCGTTTCAACCGTTTTTCGGCGTGATGCGATTTGATCCATCCCGAGTCCGCGGACGTTTCCGACCATATCGACGCTGTCGACATTGATGCCCGGATGCGGATCTTTTTGTCTCGGCGGAGCGTACATCCGCCGCTGCATCAATGTCGGGAAATGGAGACTCGTCCGTTTTGCAACGACTATTGCGGATCGGTCTGTCTTTCGCCGGATCTCTTCAAACATCCGCGCCTCGTTTTCATCGGCAAGTTTAATGTTAAAACTCGAAACATCGGCTGCCGGATGCGGCACAGGTATCCATGGAAATTCGTTGTAAATTTTATCGACGAGCGGAAGCGACAACACAGCCGAAAAGCATATGAAAACAGGTATCGCGCGCGCGCCCAGCCGCTTGAAAAATTTTTCAGATGCGATCGCTGCCAATGGCGCAAGACAGATCGCTGCGGGAAAAACGAATTTATATTCATTGCCCCAAAACGGCAGCTTTAAAACGATATTGAGCAGAAGCGATCCGGCAGCTGCCGCCGCGATGACGATAAGCGACGCACGTTTGATCTTTAGAACTCTTTCGGATGCCAGCAGAATGGGAACCAAATAGATCGAAATAGCTGTCAAAGCTGATTGAAATTTCAAAACCAATTCTTTTAAAAAGCCTCCGGAAAACGATGGAGGTTCAACTGATCCGGTAACTCGTGCCTGTGTGAGGAAATTCAAGTAAAAGAAGGCGATAAGCGTGCAGAATGCCCCGGCTAATGCTAGTTTCCAAAAATTAGAAATGTCTGAACTCGAGACAGACCGTGTCCTATCACAAAATGGTGCAAATGCTTTTGCGCCGACAAGAACCGCCGCGCTCGGCAGCAAGATCGGGTACAGAATTCCGATTCCGAGAAGAATTAGTATCAGAAGGGTAAATCTTTGTCCGCTGTCTTCCGTAGATTCCTTTTCTATCGAAAGAAAAAGCAAAGCGGAAAAAAGCGCCAAACCGTACATTATCTGTTCGAAAAAGAAGAATTTAAGAAGCCAGGGTGTGTAGCGGTAATCGCCGCCGATCCACAAAGGATGCGAAATACTTTCGGGAAGAATCGCCTGCAGGAGAAATCCGATGAAGTTTAAGCCCAGCGAAAGCCAGACAAACGAAGTCACGCTAGCGAACCGGTTACCGCCGAGTTCTTTGGTGATAAGAAATGAGAAGGCATAAAGGCAGATTATCCAGATCAGGTTCGTCCAGATATAACTCGACATCGGTGCCGAATTGAGCAGGAAACTGAGGCACGCTTGAAACACATGCCCCGACGAAGGATACCCGAGCCGCATTCCCGCCATTTCAGGTTCATCGGGAACGAGCTGTCCGTTTGCGATCTCGTAAACGATGTCGGAATGCATCCACGAATGCCCCGAAAAGATCCGCTCGCTTTGCTGAAATATTTGGGGGGAAAGAAGAAGGATTGTGAAGGCGAGAATGACAACCACCGCAGCAGCGGTCGAACGCTTAGGGAGTTTCGGGCGTTGCGATTTTCGAACAATGAGGAATAAAGCGGGCAAGTTGACGACGGCGAGCCAGGAAACAGTGCGTGCAAAAGATACGGCGAGAAACGCTCGCAAAAAATAGAACTCAAAAAAGATGACAAGCGGCGACAAGGCTATCGCGATGGCTGCTTTTGCGGAAAACGAAAAGCCTTTGAGATTGAGTCCGAAAGTGATCCAAGTTCCGGGCAATAGAATTATTGAGAGCCAGCCTAAAAGTCCAAGTACCTCGGATAAAAAAGCCGGAATTTCATAGATCAAGAAATACATTTTAGCGTTCCGGTCCTTCCCTAACTTGTGAAATTCTGGCATCACATTCAAAAAGCACCGCTTCCGCATTTCGGGATTTTTGCGTCAGGATCTGCCGGTAGTTTCTTAATGCTTCTATCATCTCTTTTTTAGGCGGCTGACCTTCGAAATTTATCAGCCAAACGCGGCGCGATGCGCAGTTTTGGGTTGTTTCATAAAAGTCTTCAGCGACCAATTTCAGATCTTTGTTATGGAGAAAATAAAAGATCGGCGATGTGATCCAGCTTCGTCTATGCACAAAAACCGCGTCTCCATTCTCAGCTTTTTCTAGCAATTGTGAAGAAACGAATTTGTAATCAACCGCCTCGGTCGGATAATCGCGGTAAAACTCAAATCCGTAAAAATAGATCGAGCCGGTCAGAACGACTGCGATCGACAGCATCAGTTTGCTTCGCGAAAGGTTTACCAATCCGCCGCCGATCAGAATTAAAAAATACGGTGTAAACACCAGAAAAAGGCGGCTCGCGAGCAAGCTGTTAAAAAGCGAGAGAAACGCGATCAATCCGACCGGAAAAAACGCCTGAACGACGATCAGCATCCTTCCCTGACAAAGAATGCTGGAATTTGAGAGTGCCTGGAAATTCGAACGCCAATAATTGGCGATCGAAACAACCACCTTCGGAAGCAGCGCCGCAGCCGCGGGAACAATGCAAACCGCAAGTAAAAGCCCTCGATCGCGGCGTGCGACGAGACTGAATCCGATCAAACTAACGATCGAAAAGAGCGCTGCCGGAATCAGATTTAGATCAATTGGAGAACGATTGTCGTTTGGAAGACGACCGGAAATCAGCTTTCCCGGAAAAAATGCGCCGGCAGCAAGCAATATCGCGAGCATTGCAGCGCCGATCAAAATCGGTTCGCTGACAAAACGTGCGGGAACGGAAAAAATATCGCGCTCAAAAATGAAGCCGAATGCGGCGTATTCCGTAAAAAATGGTCCCGAAACCGGTTCAAAAGGCGACTGTCTTCCTGTATAAACGGCATGTGCCCACATCGGCGCGCCGAGCATCACGATCAGAAATTGCAGCCGAAAGACCATTCCCGGCGACGCTTCTTTCATGTTTTCAAGTACTCTTTTCTGCTGGCAAAACAGCGTGAAGATCATTTGCGATGCAAGTAATACCCAGAACAGAATTTCCGTATAAACGCCTAAACATGCGGCAGCGACATAACCGGCGCCGAGGATCGCACGCCTTGCTCCGCGCGGCTCCTTAAGCGCCTTTACCAAGAACCAAGTAGCCAGCAACCCGAGAAAGCACGTCATCGCGTACATTCGCGCATTCTGACTCCAATAAATATGGTGCCCGTGAAATGCTATCAATCCGGCAGCAACTACGCCGGTCGTCTTGTTAAACAGCTCACAGGCGACAAGGAATGTAAAAATAATTGAAAGAATGCCGAATAAAACGGAAGGAAGACGAAGCGCAGATAGGCTGGTTCCCGCAACCTTTGTCCATACGAACATCACGAAGTAATACGCCGGCGGATGCGGTTCGCCGTGAAAATGAAACCAGATCAACGGGACTGTTGTATTTCGAGGCGGGGGTTCGGAAATGTTTTCCGGCAGTTCGATTCCGGGAACGTAAACTTCCGGATGACTAAGAGTTTTCGAATCAAGCGAATCAAAACGCAAAAATGCGCCGAGCGTGATAACGCATACCAGAACGATCATCAGCCCAAGATTCCCTTTCGATAAAAATGCAGAGCTTCGATCGGATCGGAAGACCGGTTCGCTGTCGACCCTCGATTCTTTAACGAGGTAAACCGCTGCATATATCGCTCCCGCGAAAAACCCGGAAGCGAGAAGAAATAATCCTAAATATTGAATCATTAAGCTGAAAGTCGAGGTTGTTCGCCTGAGAGATCAATGGAATAGTTCAAAGAGATCTGTGATGTCCAAATGATAAATAACAAATGCGTTATAAATAGCCCAGCCTGCAACGGTAAGAAGCAGAGGTTTATCCTTGAGAAGCATTCGGCTCGGATTGCCGCCGTAGTCCGGCGATTTTATCAGGACCATATAGCGGAGCATTCCGTAAATTACGAAAACGGTTCCGTAGATAAGACTTGTCGTTTCAAACCTTGAAACCGTTTCCGGCGCCACCGTATAAAGTGCGTAGCAAACTAACACGGCGCTGATGAGAATAGTGTTTACCTGATCGAGATATCCAACGGAATATTCTTCGAGCGTTTTTCGATGTTCGCCTGCGGTTTTGTCGAGCATAAGGATCTCTTGCCGGCGCTTAGTAAATGCCAGAAAGAGCGCCAAAAGAAATGCGCAGGCGATCAGCCAATGAGTCGGTAAAACTCCGATCGCAAACGCGCCGCCGATTATCCTCAATACAAAACCGGCGGATATCGTCATTCCGTCCAGGATCATAATTTTTTTCAGGACGAGGCAATATGTAAGCGTCAGTAGAAAATACGCCGCTGCGACGAGGAATACACTCCATCTTATGGAAGCAGCGATCCAAAAACCTGCGGCGGTCAGGCTGATACTGGCAAGAATTGCGACCGGTATCGGCAGCGCACCGGAACTTATCGGGCGAAGACGTTTTTCCGGGTGCGAGCGGTCGTCTTCAGCGTCGATTATGTCGTTTATGATGTAAAGCCCGCTGGCGATACAGCAGAATACCGCGAATGCAAGCGCAGAATTTGCCACCGCGGACGGATCGGCGAGTTTTCTTCCAAACAAAAGCGGAGCAAAAATGAACAGATTTTTAACCCATTGATGCGGGCGCATTTCCGCCCAGATCAAGCGGATCAATCCTCTGCTCTCAACAACCGCCGGCGCCTTGCGGGCAGCTGTTTGAACAATTAATCTTTCGGACATTTCTTTTTGCACCGTTTGATTCGGCGAATGTTCCTACCTTCCGCTCCGGTCAGAGACGACGACAAAATTGACGTCATCGCGAGCATCGGACACGGTCAGAAAATGGAACGGAGGCTCGAACTGTTTTCCTTTTCCAAAGGCGGAAACGAAATAGCTTTCGCCGACGAGTACGCCGTCGAACCGATAATAGCCAAACGTGTTTGTTATAGCCGATCGGGTTGCGCCGAATTGGTCGGACATGGTAACCAGAACCCGCGAAAGTCCGCGTCCTTTCAGGTCTCGTACGCGCCCGCCGACGGTTACAGATGCTGCCGAAGGACCAAGAACACCAATAGTTCCGGACGAACTCATTGGCGTAAGGGTGCTGGTGTTCGCGTAAACCACAAGACGAGTTAAAGGTTGATCGCCGAAGTTGATAGTTGTTGTTGGAGCAGGCGGAACAGGCACCAATGTAAACTCGACTGTAACAAGTTGAGTGTCACCTGCCGGGAACGGATCGCTCAAACTATTCCGATCCAGTGCTATCCCTAATCTACCCGAACCCACTTGGGTGGAATTAGTCGTTAGACCCGTACCGGTCACACCGCTTCCGAGGGTAATATTAGTTGGATTACTCAAAACAGCCGTGTCCCAGTCAATTGAGAAACTGACACCGACCTCGGTACCACCGGAATCGTATCGAACTTCGATCTTTACTACATTTCCTGATAAGCTCACCCGCTGAACCGATAACGCATTAGCCAGCAAGGCTTTTCGGGGAGGCGGCTCAAGCTTAAATCCGGACGGAGCGCTAAATTCGAAAAGTCCGCCGGTTTTCGTAGTACTGTCTAACCCTGCCATAAACCGTCTGATTTGAATAATATCAACTAGATCCACGTTTCCATCGCCGAATGATGAAAGAGGTGCGCAATCGGCGCGTTCGAATTCATTGGACTGATACGGCATGTCCAGCCCCCCGAGAAAGCGTCTAAGCTGGATCAAATCTACCAGGTCTATAGACCCGTTACGTGATCCGTACGGTCTAGTCGCGATATCGCCTTCAAACGTATCGTCAAGTACAGCCGCCTGAAGCGTAATGTTTCCAAACGGGTTGACCAGGTTATCGACAACCCAGCGGATCGTAAGCGTTTGACCGCTCGAGTTAGCCTGGAATGAGATTCTGAATTTGCCGTTTGCAACATTTGCCGAAGAGAAACTATTGTCGATGATCGGCGATCCCGCGCCGTCGCTCAACGTTGCTTCTAAACGTCCGCCTGCAGCCCATAGACCGACGTAAAGCTCGAGCGTTTTCGGCATTGTGTCTGCCGCTACGGTGAAAGTGAACCCGTTTCCTAATCCTCCAACCCAAATCCCAGTAGTCGAGCCGCCCGTAACTGCCGAAGGAGTGCCGTCCGACCAAATGTAAGACGTAGGATTGTCAGTGTATCGATTTGGCGGATTCGTTCCTATTAAATTGTAATTTGAGATCTTTTGGGTTACGCCCGATTTATGATTGAAACTGCCGACGGCTGTGTGACCCCAGTGTGCCCAATCGCCCGTGCCTCTGTTTGTCAGGTCAACTGTCGATGGAGTTGCCGAAAATGTTGTTGCCAAAAGTCCGCCGCCGCTGTTTGTGTTTACCACGACCCGAACATCATCCGTATGAATCAGTTGTCCGTCGCTCGCCGTTAACCGGAGGTTGTAAATGCCCGCACTAGAAAATGAGACATTGGTTGTCGGGTCGTTCGGATCGATAAACGTTACGTTTCCTTCCCCGCTGATCTTGCTCCAGGTTGTCGTAAGCGTTCCCGGAGGGATCGGGTAACCGTCATCGCTCGCAGAACCGTTCATAACTGCCATTGCCGGAAGTGTGATCGTTTGATCGGTTCCTGCATCAGCCGTCGGTGCAGTATTTACAGGTGCAGAAGGCGTCTGATACGCCGCTGCCTGAAGTGTTGCATTTCCAAATGGGTCATAGATCGCATCGACCACCCACCGGATATAAAGAGTTTGTCCCGATGATGCAGCCTGAAAATTTAGAAGAAAGACTGTATTAGCCGAACCGGTTGTATGTTCCAGCGATGTGTCGATGAAAGGCGACGCGCTGCCGTCGCTAATTGTAACTTCCAACCGACCGCGCGCGCGGTACACTCCTGTATAAACTCTCAAAGTCCTTACATCGGTTGAAGCCGGAACTGAAATTTGTAATCCTTCGCCAACGCCGACCATGTAAATTCCCGATGAAGTACCGCCGTTTGATGCTGTCGGTGTTCCATCGCTCCAATTATAAGAATTTAGATTATTTGCATACCGAAGAGTACTAGTTGATCCGATCGGCGTTACGTTACTTATCTGCTGAACAACTCCGTTCTTGTGATTGAAGCTGCTCGCATCAACAAGACCCCAATGCGCCCAGTCTGCAGTCCCTTGAGTCGTAAGATTAACATTTGCCGGATGTGCGTTTCTGCTGCCCGAAAGCGAACCGCCGCCGCCCGATACATTTACAATTACCTTAATATCGTCGGAAACCGTAAATTCACCGTCATCAACCGTTAATCTAAGCACGTAAATGCCCGCAAGCGAAAAATCAGCGGTAGTAGTAAGCGCGTTCGCATTCCCAAACACAACGCTTCCGCCACCGCTAATTTGGCTCCAGTTTATGGTTAATGCTCCCGGAGGTGCGGGAAGA
Organism: Pyrinomonadaceae bacterium; assembly: GCA_026129865.1. Classification (GTDB taxonomy): domain Bacteria; phylum Acidobacteriota; class Blastocatellia; order Pyrinomonadales; family Pyrinomonadaceae; genus JAHCHG01. The sequence continues at coordinate 114,041 of JAHCHG010000005.1, read as the reverse complement.
CCGTCGTCATTTGCCGAACCGGTTAAATTAGCTAACGAAGGAAGCGTAATGGTCTGGTCTGTTCCCGCATTTACCGTGGGTGGCTGGTTGACCGGCGCTGTCCCGTCCTGCGTTACTGTAAACGTTTTTCCGGCAACATTTATCGAACCGCTGCGCGGCGCTCCTCCGGAGTTGTCCGCAACGGAAAAAATTACGGAATCGTTTCCGATTCCGCTCCCGGGGTTTGTGATGGTAATCCACGGTTTGTTCGAAACGGCGCTCCAGTTGCAGCCCGTTGATGTAACCGTTATCGAATTTCCTGAATCGCCTGTAATTACAGCGTTATGCGAGGACGGCGAAATCGAATGAAATAGTTCGGTGCTTGCTGAAGTATAATTAGTGCTGCATGAGAGCGGATTTGAACCGGCGTCGGAAAAATCTACTGCGATCGACTGTCCAAAAAGATCCGCAGAAGATTGGCGCTGAAAATGAAGATGAGCATTTCCGTTCGCCGACCCGGTCGATCCCTGATTGGCGATGTAAAGTCCCTGACAAACATCGGTTCCGTTTAAAGCCTGTGGCGAACCCGATTCAAGGTGTGCGTATTTTGTATATGACCCGTCCGTGTGCTGAAGAATTACCGTCTCACCGAAAAATGTTCCGCCGCAGCCGGAGCAGTCAGGATTAGACGAATTGTACACGACGAGTCCATCCGCAGCTGCAATGATATGCTCGTTAACAGTCGGATCCTTAAAATCATAAGCGAACTCCATTATGCCCGGACCATGAGAAATGATCCCGCAATTTCCGGGACTCGTATAGCCGAATCCGCCTTGGATCATCTGTGAATCCGCTTCCGGGAAATTGAAATTCACGGTTATCGTGCCAAGTTCGGTCTGCAAACCGTTCCAATCGGTGAAGACGAGTTTTGAGCCGCTTTTAGTAAACTGTCGCGTCAGAAATCCATCGTCAGACATTCGGAGAAATTTGCCCGATGAGACTTCACGAACTTCTCCGGTCAGATTATTTAATATCCGAAGTTCCCCTGCACCGGCAAGGTCAGCCCCGATCACCTGCGAATATCCGTCATTCGAAGAAACAACGAAACTTCTTCCCGGTCGATTTGTCAGAGGAGTGAATCCAAATCCCATTTTTTGTTCGATCACCGGAAAGCTGTTTTCGTCTGCGGTTAAAGACTTCCCGGTTTCCACGAGCTGAACAATCTGCGAATCCAGCTTGAAGTCCTGCTCGTTACGGTCGATCACGAAAAATTTAATGCCCGAGCCTGATCTTTCCCACTCGATCAGATCCGGAAAAACATCTCCCGAACGCACAAACTGTGTATTTCCGGTCGCAAAGTCCGTTACTCCCAGCCCAAAACCTGTACCAGAAACATATGTGAATGCGGCGCGGCTGCCGTCCGGTGAAAGCGAAGCAGCGATCACCGTCGGTACATTGATCCGATGTGAGATGCCGGAGACGATATCCTCGAGATACAATTCGCCCGAAGGATTTCCGTGTTTCAAAGGTGAATATAAAATGCTTCGTGAATCCTGACTAATTCCGAAAACCTCAAACACCGGAGAACTTGTTTTGATCGGGGTCTTGATGATGCCGGACGATGTTTGTTCGACCGTAAACGCCTTGCCTTCGCTGGCAGCAAGAAGTTTTTCCGGCTTTGCGCCGGCTGCTGTTTGTGAAACAAAGAGTAAAGCGGCTGCGACAAAAACAACTTTCAACAACTGGATCGATTTTTGGAGACTATTTAATAAAATACACATTTTGCCCTCTAAACTTTCAAATCAAATTAACTGATATGGGTGGCGTTCTTTCTTTTGAAATGCCCCAATTTATTTTCGCGATCGGGTCTCCGCCACGGGAATCTTCCGCAGTTTTATGGATGGCTTCTTTTCCTCGAGATTTACCGGTTTAACACCTCTTAGTCCTTCCCAAAATATTCGAAGGAGAAACCGTGTCCCGTGCTTAACGACACTCGACTTCATTTCGCCGCCTGCGCGGGCGCGCTCGCTGCTGCTTACTTCAACTACTCTGAAACCGCCGCGCAATGCATTGGCAATGATCTCGATCTCAATCTCGAACGCGTTTGACGTGTATTTAAAGCCGGTAAAGACTTCGCGTCGAAAGACTTTGAATCCGTTTAGCGCGTCCGAAAGATAACGGCGCGTGCAAACTCCGAGCGTGGCGCTTAAGAAAACATTCCCCAGCGCACGAACATGCGTATATTCCTCACTTCCGCCGACAACGCGGGAACCGATCACTAGACCGACGCCGTCTGTCAGCGCATTGAGCATCCGCGGCAGCTCTTCCGCGCGATGCGAGTAATCGGCGTCGAGCATAACGAGAGTTTCGTACTGCGACGCTTCAAACCCGGTTCGAAGTGCTGTGCCTTTACCCGGTTTTCGAAGATTTTCAACCACTTTCGCACCATAAGACCGGGCGATGTTTGCAGTTCCATCCGTTGAATGATCGTCTACGCAGATCACTTCAAACCGGTAATTCGGCATTTCGTCGATGACTTTATTGAGATCTTCAAGAACGAGACCCAGAGTTTCTTCCTCGTTTTGTGCCGGAATGATGATGCTGACGTTTTTCATTGTTTATTTTTAACTCCTAATTTTCAGTTGTATTACCGTTGAGTTCTTCGCTTCTCTTTTCAATCTTTAATTCCGACCAAAGTTTTGAACGCGAAAAGACTGCGCCATCCGGGGTCGTATCGGTGTAGCTTGAACCCGTTTCTTTCGAGCAGCTCGCGTGCGGCGGTCTTTGACCACATTTGCGAGATCTCTGGAGGATGAAACCGAAATTCTCCGCCATTTTTGAAATTTATGATCTTTTCAAAAACACGCAGGATCTTTTGCGGAGGTGAATCAGTGCCGGGAATCAGCAAAATTATTCGATGTCCCGGTTTGAGGATCCTGTAAAATTCGCTCAGTATGCGGTCGTTGTTTTCCTGCGTGAAATGTTCCATCACGCCGACGTTCCAGATCCCTTCGATCGAATCATCTTTTAGGGGAATTGAGAATATGTCGCAGCATAACTTTTCATCCATCACCGGATGGCAATTCTTTAAGATCGGCTGAACAATGTCCGCGGCAATTAGCGTTCGGTCTCCGCCAAGTTTATTGATCCTCATCGAGGTTTCCGCGGTCCCGCACCCTGCCTCTACGAAGTTTCCTTTTTTCGAAAAATATTTGTTTGTGAAATAACTAACGGTGCGGGCAAAAACGGCTTTCCTGTAAAAGCTGAAAAACCGCTGCGAAACCGAGGTTTGATTGTCGGAATCCCAATGCTCTCCCCAAATTTCTCGCGGACGTTCGGAAATTGCCGGTTCTTTGATCGCGGTAACTGCTGAAAACTGATCTCTCATTTCAATAATTAGGCGGCGGCAAGCTGGGTTCTTCGTTCAACGACCTCAAACAACTCGCGGTTTGTGCCGAGCCAATCGATGAGGTTGACGATCCCTTCGACATTTGAAACTTTCGGGCACCAGTCAAAATCTTCTATTGCGCGGCTGATATCGCTGATGTAAACGCGCTGGTCGCCGGGTCGCCAGTCGTCGAAGGAATAATTGAGCTTTCTTCCATACTGTTCTTCGAGCAGCGAAACTAGTTCAAGGAGCGATACGGTGTTGTTCGGTCCGCCGCCGATGTTGTAAGCCTTTCCGCTAGTGCGGTCGATATTTTCTACGGCTGAGTCGTAAGCGTCGATGAGATCCTGAACATAAAGAACATCGCGAACCTGTTTTCCGTCGCCGAATATCGTAAACGGCAGATTCTGCATTGCCCGAATAGCGAACCATGCGACCCATCCCTGATCTTCTATGCCGAATTGATGAGGTCCGTAAATGCACGATTGGCGAAAGACGATGGTTTTTAGATCGTAAATTCGCGCATAATCGAGAACGTATTGATCCCCGCAGCCTTTTGAACAACCGTATGGCGAGTAAAATTCGAGCGGTCGGTCGACCGGAATTCCCGTCGGCAGATTCGCATACTCGTACCTGTTTCCCCGCTCTCGAATCGCAACATCGTCCATTTTCCCGTAAACCTTGTTGGTTGAGCTGTATAGAACGACGGGTTTAGAAACGGAGCTGCGGACACACTCCAAAAGATTGAATGTTCCGCGCGCGTTTATCTCGAAATCTTCGTCAGGATCGGTAACGGAAGTCGTTACCGCGACCTGCGCCGCAAGATGAAATATCGCATCCGATCTTTCGACGGCTTCGGAAAAACTTCGTCCGGGATGACGAACGTCGCCTTCGATCACGCTGAGTTTGCCGTTATGCTTTTTCTTTAACCAATTGACGTTCGCGCGTGAACCGTTTCGGCTGAAATTATCAAAGATCGTGACGTTTTTTCCGCGTTCTAGGTAATGTTCGGCGAGGTTCGTGCCGATGAAACCGGCGCCTCCTGTGATCAGATAATTTTGCATAATTAACTTTTTTACTTGGGTCTAAATGGTCGTTTTAGTTTTCCACAGGAACCAAAATGCTTATCTTGGAAAATCCGTACGGCATTTCCTTTGGATCGGTCATTTCGATCGGCTCGATTTGTTTGACTTCCCTGTAATTCTCTCGAAGTGCTTCGCGAATTCCGCTCGGCTTTTTCCACATCTCGTGGTCGTACCAAAAATCGCCCGAATGGAAATTTCGTAATAAGATCTTGCTGTATTTCTTTTCGGTGATCCGCGCTAAAATTCCCGAAAAATCGCCGGTTGCGGAATAGCCGCGTTCGCCGATCGACGGAGCACGATCTTTCATCACGACTTCATTTTCGAAATACACCCAGCTTCCGAAATCAAGCAGTACCGATCCTGGATCTGAATTTTTAAACTCCGTTTCGATCTCGCTGACGTATCGCTCAGCATCCGCTTCGGCAAAGGGTTGAACAGGAATTCTGACCACTCCCAAACCGCTGAATAAAAGACAGATCACTGCCGCAAAGGCAGACGCCCGCATCAAACTCGCGCCTTTGTCCGACCCAATTTCGTTGGCGGACAGCTTTGAATAAAACCATGCAGCTGATGCAAAGAACCATGTTCCGGCAATGAGAGATCCCGGACCGATGTGGTTCAGCATCCATGCGACTCCACTTGTATAGATCTCCAACAAGATCAATCCCAGCCAGACGAGCCATAAGCCAAAGAACTTGCGAAGTCCGTTTACATTCATCAAAACGGCGCCGCCAATGATACCGATCGCGACGTAGATCCAGACATCGAACAAATGTTTTAAGCTGCGGAGCGGCGAAACGCCGTGCGACCCGAGCACGGTAAAGACCCAGTAGCGAAAATCGTCTGCCCAGAGGTAATGCCCCAAAGCCAAAGAAACGGCGATCGGTATAAATGCAGCAGCGCTAAAAATGCCGAATCGCTTAAACGACCGCGGTCGCGAAAAAACGAGAAGGTAAAAGGCGAAGATTACCGCCCAAATTACCAGGCTCTGTTTTACCCAAAAACCGAACGCGGGCAGCAATGCCATGAGCCAGATCAACCGGGCGTCGTTCGTGTCTTCGTATTCGATCAGAAGCCGAAACGCGGCGATCGTAACAAGCTGCGCCAGCGCATCGTTGTGAAGAAGATGCGAAAACGGATTCGTCAACGAGTTTGTCGCTATCAAAAACAATCCGGAAAGAACAATGATCGACCAAACCGGCGTAAATACGTTATTTCCCGAATCAGGCTGCGCGATCGTTAGAAGCTTTCGCGAACATGAGTAAGCGAACATTGCCGCGATGACCGTGTATAAGATCTGCACCAGCCTGTAACGCGGCAGCCAATTGCTGAATCCGGACAAGAAATAGGTCAAAAGCTGGCTTCCGGGCGTATATGCGAACGATTCATTGTTTACCTCTGCGCTAAAGAGCGGATATCCGGTGCGGAACTTAATGATGTCGTTGACAAAATCGCTTTCAGACCAGATCGCAAAATCGCCGCGTAAAAACAGATAATGACTCGCGGAAAATAGATAAACGCCTGCAAGTACGATCGTGCAGCAAGCGATGACTATTGACCCGAACATTGCCGGACTAAATTGTCCGCGCGACTTGACCAGATAAATCGCCGGCGCAACCAAAATCACAGTTAAAAGAAAAATGCCGGAGATCATCGCCGCCCGTTCCGGCTGCCCGGACGACGCTGTGTTTATCTCGCGAAGCAAGAACGCGACCGGAAGCGCCAAGGCTAAAGACATTAAGGCGACCAACAAATTTTGGTGCGATTGATTCACGAATTCGAGGAAATATGCGGCTAACTCGATGTAAAATGAAAGCTGCGAAAATGCTGCGGCGAGCGCGGTACGACCTTGGCATTCCTAGTGCTAGAAACGTAAGAACCCATTACGGGAAACCGCATTCACGCGCGGCGCGGAGGAAATTAAAGAAATAATCTAAAAGTTCTACTCGATTTTTGAATTATATTTTTCGTACGGTAATTGCGGCATCAGAAAAAGCGATAAATGTTGTGAGCGCTTTGTCCGATATGTTTCGCCGCAGGTGAGAACAACCTGCTATGCCGTGAAAATTGAATGGTTTTGCAAAGCGTCGGATCTTTCTTCTTCAAGACACAGTTTTAAGATTTGTTCGGCGTATTTCTCAGGAGCTATGATCTGTTCGTCTTTGGTGATCAGATCCTTAAAATGTTCGCTCCACGCATCTGTTAACGCTGTCTCCATAAAACCGGGCGAAAAGGAAAAGGCGCGGATCCCGCGCTGAGAAAACTCTGCGTTTATTGATTTCGTAAACGAACCGAGAGCCGATTTTGCCATCGCGTAAGCTGCAAAACCTTTCGCCGGCGGATCAACGGCGGTTGAAAGAATGCTGACAAATATCCCGTTCTTCGATCTTGCCATCGCCGGTAAAACCTTTTTGAATGACAGGAATGAACCTTTTACCGTAACGTCGAGCTGAGATTCTACTTCTTGCCAATCGACAAGCTGAAGAGATTTTGGAAACAGCGGCGCGCATGCGTTCGCGATCAGCGTCAACCGGTCGCAATCCAAATTGCTTATCGCTGCTTCAAACTCGAACCATTTTCCTTCGACGGTCAGATCCTGCTTGATAAATTTTGTCGATAAACCGTCGAGTTCACTTTCAAGCGCGGCTCCGGCGGCGTCATTTGAATTATAAATTCCGATGACAAAATATCCCGCATTGGCAAAAACACGGCACAATGCGCTGCCTAATCCGCCCGTCGCGCCGGTGATAACGACCGCTCGTTTTAATCTTTTCGACTTATTCATCTCTAATTGAAACTAAGATCTTACCCGAAGCCGACAATTTCCCGGTCGTCAGATTGTTGAACTTTAGCCCCAAAACGACAACTTTTCCTGTTTCTACCTTTTGACGAACTCGCGCCAATATTTCTATTTCATCTCCAAGATAGTTCGGCAGCCGGTAATCGACCGAAACAGAAAGGATCAAAGACCTCTTTCCCGGAAAATGGCAGCCGATGAAATGCGACAAAAATCCTTGAAGTATGGCGCCGTGCATAACGCGCTCGTTGAATCCTGATCTGATCGCGTATCCTTCGTCGACATGAAGCGGGCTGCGGTCGCCGAAAACATCCGTCAATGCCGTGTATTCTGAATCTCCGATCGTATATTTTCGCGAATACTCCGCATTCTCAGCTATTTCCGAAAAACTGTGGTCAGGAAAAGATTGCATTTTTGATAATTCCCATCATTGCACGGTCGTTGGCGAATACGGAAAAACTGAACGCTACATACGCGAAAGTGATAAGCAATGCGAACGCGTTCACAAGCCGATTATTGTTGTAGCTTTTGTAACCTTCGCGTCCCAGCCGGCGTTTTAGAAATACGGTATAGAGATGATTTGAGACGACCCCCGCGGCATGGACCAATCCGAATAGGACAAAATTCCACCCGACGCCGTGCCAGATCCCTATCACGAGGAAAACCGTGAAAATGCTTAAAGCGATCGCCGAATTGGCGTGCCGCACACCGAGTTTTCCGATCAGCACTTTTGAGAGCGGAGTGAATATAACGTCCTTTGTATATTCGGAAAGTGTAATGTGCCAGCGGTTCCAAAATTCTTTAACATTTCGTGCGGCAAAAGGATTGTTGAAATTCTCCCTAACCTTGATTCCCATTAGCCCGGCAATACCGATCGCAATATCGCAAAAGCCTGAAAAGTTCAGGTAAAGAAAGAAATAATAAAAAACTGCAGCAATTCCAAGATCGATCAGCAAATGCGGTTTTCCGTCGAGAAATATTCCGCTGTAAGTAAGCTGGTTCGCCAGGTTCGCGAGAAACAAAAATTTCGTAAGACCGACAAGAACGCGCATCAAACACCGTCCGTACGGGATCTCGCGGTCTTCGATCGCGCGGATCGAACTTTGATGCTCGCGAAACGGGTTTATCGGTCCGACCAGCATTGTCGGCAAGAAAAACGCGAATCCGAGATACTCACTCAAAGTCGGCATTTCGACAGTTTCGTTTCGAACTTCGAGAACCAGATAGCTCAACCGAAATGCCATATACGACAGCCCAATTATCGCCGCCCCGAGCACCCACGGTTCCCAGTTTGCGATCTTGACGATCGGCTGCCATAGAAAATAAAGGTATTTGAAAACGATTAAGAGAAGCAGTGGGTAAAAAAACGCGATCCACGAGGCACCGCCGTCGCTCCGGGCAAATCTTCTGACGAGAACGTAGCCGAAGGCGATCAACGCAACGTAACTTCCGACGAGCGCGATATGCCTTAAAATAGCAGAGCTTCCCAGATCGCGAATCGTCGTCTCGCTCCACGGGTCAACCTGCGTCAGCAAGGTCAGCCATCCAAAGGTCAAAACGTTGCCGGCGGCAAATAGCCGCATACTTGTCCGGGGACCGCTGTGCGCTAAAGACAATCTGGAACAAACAACGTAAACAATCAGAGTTAAGGCGTAAACGGGAAAGTTTAACATCTCAAAAGCCTTTGTAAACGAGACCGGAATCAACGGCGCGAAAAGGCAAATATAAAAATATCGTGCATGCCGCAATGCATGCAGCTGTGAGGAAAGCGTAGAAAACTCGGGCAAATATCTTACTTTTCATTTTGTCTGAAGACCTCCAAGATGCCCGGCAGCACGGCTCGCGTAAAAAATTCGTTTCCGTTTTGATTAAAATGTCGTTCATCGAAATACAGCTTTTCAATTTCGCTGTCTGCTAGTCCCTCAAACAGCTCCGCCGGAGCGATTCCTATGATCTCAGTCTCTACTCCGTACTCGCGCGCCCAATCATCGAGTCCGATTATCTTTGGGCTGCGTTTTTCATGGAGTTGAGGAATATTGAGCAGAACTAACGGTATCTTTTTGTCGCTGGCGAGCTTGAAAAGCCGGATCAGAAATACTTTTTGATAATCGCTGACCGTTTCTTTTGAAAAACGAAACTTTGAACGATCGTCGGTTGATCCTACCAGTTCGGAAGCCTCGAAACCGGGCGGCGGCGGCTCGATCCGAACGAATTTCCCGACATCGCGTCCCATCGCCATTTGCTGAACGTCAGCGCCGAGATCTTCTGCAAACGGCGAAGGCGGTTCAAGGTTCCTGCGCGTCAGCGAAAGCAGATCTTTCGGTAAATTGAGAACGCTCGAAGCATAAAGCGAGAGTTTTCCCTGGAGCGGAAGTTCGGGCGTGAGCTCTGGAACATCGTTGTATCGGATAAATCTGACACCGCTCGGGCTGGGTCCTTCGGTAAACTGCGACCTCGGAATTGAATACACGATCATTTTGACACGCCGGTGTTCGAGAAGATCGCGCAACTGGACATAGGAAACATCAATGCTATTAAAATAATGTCCGAAAACGGCGATCTTCGCCGGACGTCCGAGTTCGCGATTTAGAGAATCGCGGACTTCCGCTGCGTCGATCCCGGCAAACATCACGGAACTGCCCAAAAAGAGAATATCGAGATCGTCGTTCTTCTCAAATATCTCGTTCTTTACGAACGAAAACGCGCCGAGATCTTCGGGCACCATCTCATAGGCGGCTTTTTCCAAACCGGCATTTCGCCGGTCCAGCAGCGCGGGTACGATCAGCGGGACCAGCACGAGCAGCAAGAAAAATCCCGCCTGCGCATATGAATCGAAAGCGGGACGAACAAACTCGGTTGTTTTGATTTTATCGGAACCGGCGTTAGACATACGCGGCGTTCACACGGTCGAGAATTATGTCGATAAATTCGCCGACGTTGTTGGTCGCTTCAACCTCGCCGACACGAAATTTGATCTTAAAACGTTCTTCGACCGAAACGACTAACGATATATGCAGCAGCGAATCCCATTCTTCAACGTCATTTGCCGAGAGTTCAGGCGTTACCGTCACTTCGTCCAAAAAGATGTCATCAAATATATTCTGCAGTTCGGCTAAAGCTTCTTCCTTGTTCATTTAGTTTTGTCCTCCGGTCTATTGTGATGAACGACTCCTTGTTTTGAAAACGTTCGGTTTCAAGTTCAAATTCGGAACGGTTCTCATCAATTTTCACCGGCGTGAATCCCATCGCCGGGTAAAGGTCTTTTACCATCGAATTTTTCGCCGTCGGCTTAAATATGCCTTTGATCGTTCTTACATTTTTCAAACGCGCTATTCGGACGAATTCGTTCACAACTTCTTCTTCAACTTGACGTTTTAGCACTCGGCAGCTCATCAGCCAGGTGTCGATCTCCATATTCGACGTTCCGGTCGACCGCAAGATAACTATAGATATCAACCCGTGATCGCCGAATTTATCGGAAAGACGCATCGTAAACCCGACATAATTCGGATCTCTCATCAACTGTTCAATTTCCGCCTGTGTCCGCCGGCGGGTCGTCAGGTTAAACTGGTTGCTTTTATTGATAAGCTGAGCGATTCGCGGCAGATCGAGCTCGTCAAAACGCTTGAAACTCCCTGTCATCTCAAGCGAAGAAAGATAAGAATCCATATCGACGGCGGTTTCTAAAAGCGATTTTCGCTGTTTTTCCTTTCTATATTGCTCGGTTCTTTCAGCGTCTTCTTCCGTCAGAGCGAACCGCTCGAACAAGCGCGATTCCTTCAGCTGGCGAACATAGAGCGCGGGGTCGGGTCCGAGTAAAATTGTCGTCACGTCGGGAGCGAATTGCTTAACGATCTCGATCTCGGCTGGATTGTCGTCGATAAAAACAAAGCTGTCTAACCCGAGATTCAGCTCGTCAGCCATTTCGATCAGATTCTGCGCTTTTGGTTCCCAGTTTGCCTTGAACGAAACAAAATCCGTTTCCTTTAAAACCATCTCAGGATGTCTTCGAAACGGCTCCACCGCGTTCTCAAAATCATTTTTGCTGCATACGCCGAGAAGTATTCCGCGTGAAATGAGCGTTTTAATAAATTGCTGAAACGCCTTAAACGCCTCGCCTCGCGGCGAAGTATCGCCGATCTCAATGCCCGTCATTCCGTCGTCGCCGATAACTCCGCCCCAGAGCGTGTTGTCGAGATCGAGAACCACAACCTTTTTCGGCGTTTCGCGAAGCCCGCGGATGAGATGCGCGATCTCATGAGCCGCGAACGCCATAAGCGAGGGCGAACAAAGCTGCTTGCTTTCGAACCAGGCATTCTCGTCGATCGAGTTCAACCCGCCGTGCCGGTACGACAAAAATTCGAGATCGCAAATATGCAAATAATTCGGAGCGCGGGTGCCGAGCATTAAATTGACCGTTTTCTTAAAATTCCAGTCGGACGAAGCGCTTCTTGTTCGAAGCGGTCCGGGATCCGTGAACGGCGGCAAAATAAAATTTGAAATTATTACCTCTGCCTTAAGATTCTCGCGAATTAATGCGGCGAGCTGCAGGATCTCATCGCAAACTGATGACGCGGCGCTCTCGATTTCATCTTTAGGATCGGTCAGTCCGCCTGTGTACCGGCAGTTTTGAGCATCGGGAATAATGATCACAACGTCCGGTTTGAGATCGTAAAGAAAGCTTGTCTCTTCGGTTATCTCTGCCCGGTAATTGTTAAAATCGCCGCTTTTAACTTCAACCGGTCCGACCGCCGTAAACGTAAGATGTTCGATCAGTTCGGAAAACGGGTAAAGCGTGCTGCCGCCGATAAGCGCAATTCGCAGCGGATGGTCGTGCAAAACCGTTTCGTTCTTAACTCCAAGCTTTTCCGCCTTCTTTCTTAACGATGCGAGCGCGATGATCTCTGTAAAACTCTGTGCATCAGCCGAACGATCCGCGAGCAACTGCCAGAAATGTTCGTCCCTGTCGCGCAAAAGGGATTTCAGATCGTCGTTCTTTCGTACAATTTTTCCGCTTCCATTTTGATTCATTTCTCAAAAATTCCCGTTATTCGCTAGATATTCGTCCGAACGCAACGGACCGCTGACAACGCGAAAGCCTTCACCGGTAAGGCTCGGTCCTTCGACGATCCAGATCATTCTGTCTTCGTACGCCGCAACGACCTTTGCGCTGATCTCTTTTTCTTTATCATGCGCAAAGATCGGTGATTCTCCTTCGAAGTTCAGCGGGTTTTGTGACCAGGCGGCTTGATAATCAGGCGATTCGTTTCCGCGAATCAGAACGAGGCTTTTTCCAAAATTATGTTCTTCTGCCAAAGATGCGATCCCGGGTCGGATCTCGAGATAGCGAAAATATTTGTCGACCGCGCGCCACGGAATAAAGACCATCACCGCTGCGAGCGAAAGAATTACAGCAGCAAGCAGAAATCGCGGATCAAAGTCGTTCGATTTTGCCGGATCGCTTTCGTCGCGCTGTTCTAAATTTTCAATCGATCTGACCGTTGCGGCGATCAGGGGAATTATCAGCAAGAACCAGTAGCGGGCACCAAAATCGGGACCTCCGCTGTACCAGTAAAAGCTGTATCCGCCAACGACAAGAAATCCCGTGAGCAGTATCCAAATGTCCCTTCGGGCAAATTTGCCGGAAAAGAAAAATAAAACGGCGAGTAAGAGCGAACCCGCCGTCCATCCAAAAAGTTCTGTATTGATCAGATAAAAATTAAGCAGCGCGTTTACTGCCGCTTCTATCGGCGAATGTCCGGGAAATGCGTCTAACCCCCAATCCATTCCGCGGTTCGCTCCAAACCCGAGCGACATCACGCCAGCCCAAAAATACTTCGTATAATAGTTGTCCATCGGGAGTAGGAACGCGCTGCCGGTAACCTTGAAATTGTAAAGAAAATTGACCGCCCCCGCGGCTGTGGTTCCCAACGCGTACAGTGCTCCGAGCTTAATTTTCTCGACGATTTTGAGATGTCCGCTTAGCAGCCAGATTCCTAAGAGTCCTGCGAGAATTAATCCGTCTAACGGGCGAATCATGCTCTCGATGCCTGTGAACAATCCCGCTGCCAATCCAGCAACCATCGACCGTTTGCGAATCGCCCGGGCGACGAGACACGCCGCCGACAATGCGCAAAAAAGCGCGAAAATATGACTCATCAGACTCATCGCCATGAAAATGAACCAAGGAGAACAGCTCAGCAGAAAAATGCCGATCCGCGCAAAACGACGAGAATAAACCTCCTGAAAAAACAAATACGCAAGAATGACGCAGCCTCCGGCTAATAGCGGGTTCACCAGCCAAACTGCTCCCGCTTTTAATCCGACGGCGAGCATTGCCGGATATGCGGGCGGAAATATTCCAAACCAGCGCGATTCCCGAAACGGAACCATATACATCGAAAATGCTTCGGGAACGCGCGGCGCCGCCGATGTCATCTGACCCGCGGCGATGTTCTTCGCCTGAAAAATATATTGCGTTTCATCGGGCACATGCGGGTAAGTTTGGTAAACTACCGCTCCCAAAAAAGCAGTTATTGAAATGATCCAGACGGCGCAGACGATGGAAAATCTGTCGACAGCCGGTTCAACATTTCGGTCGTGCGGTTCAAAAAGACTGTTCAGCCTAATGCGTAAATTATCGGTCGAGCTTTTCGGAATGGCGCTAACTGCGAAAACGATCGTTCCGATCCCGCCCAATTGAATAATAAAGGCTGAAGCGAGGCTCCGAAGATAGATGTTCGCGTCCGGCGTCGCAGCCGCACCGAAAACGAGCATCGCTCCCAGTGCGATCGCGATCTGCAGTTTGTTGAATCGTTTTTCTATAAAACGACCGACTTTCTTCCGTCGGAGCAAAAGCGATGCGGCGACAATAATGAGCTGAAGAACCGTGATCGAAAATGCGACCGGATATTCCGTGAGCATCTCCGTAAACGATCGAAAATGCTGAAAGTGAATTAAATTGCCCGCGTTGATCAGCTGCAGCGACGCGGCTTGCCCGATGAGCAAAAGCGCCAACCATCCGCCGAATTTCCGCCAGTTACTTAAAAAAAGACAGCCCCCAAAAATTATCGACAAAGCGGCGGCAAACGGCAGGATCGCCCGATTGGTCGGAAAAGCTCCGTCACTTGTCCAAAAGCCGTAATCGAGAACGATCCAAACCAGGACACAAAAACCGGCGGCAAGTGAAACAACCGGAGCAAGAATGTTTATTTGACCGAAATCTTCCGTCGAACGCAGTTCGCCGGCGCTAGGTGCGGGCGCCGGGAACGGTTCTTGAAATGGTGATCTCACGTTTATCTATCGGTTCTTTATCGCTGGGAGATTAAGTTAGCAAGCTTAGTCTTCAACAACATGCTTTTCGAATTCTGTCCGATATTCCTTCCAATGCGCTTTGTCGAAATTGCCGCCACTGTCCAGACAATCGACCGCCGCATATGCCATCGCCAGAGCGTGATGCGTATTGTCGTGTGCAAAAAGTCCCTGCCTCCCGAACGTTAAAACACGATCGAGTCCTTCAGCCCATTCATCCTGAACCTTAAAATGTTTTTCGTATCCTTCCAGATAGATCGGATAGGCAAAAGGCAGACGTTTTGTTACGACTTGCTTGATCGGCGATCGAATGCCGAGCCCGCATTCTTCCAGTGATCGGGCGACAAGTTTTCCAAGTTCTTCGTCCGAAGCTGTCCAAACATGGTCACCAACGTCGCACGGCAATTCTCCGCAAAGAACCGTTCTTCCTTTTATGTCGGTTCGAGCGGCATAGTTTTTGGGTTCCGAAAGGCGGGTCAGTTTGATCTCGCGTTCCGGAAAATAATGCGCGTCAAACTCCGTCCATTGATCCTGCCCGATAACGAGATAGATCAAAACCATTGCGCGGTACGAAAGTTTTCTGCTTTCGCCGATCACATCTGCAGGAACCTTATCAGTCAGCCGCGCGAGAACCGTGAGCGGTATCGTCGACCAGATATGATCTGCTTCAATTGTTCCCTTCCCGTCTCTTCCTTCGAAATGCACCGTGTGTTTTTCGCTTCCTTGATCAATGCCGGTAACCTTACTGTTAAGTTTGATCTCGGCTCCGAGGATGTTTGCGCGTTTGGCTATCGCCCGGCTAATTTGTCCATAACCTTGTTTTGGGTAATAAAATCTTCCGGCACCGGGAGCTTTAAATCCCGGTATTATCGACAGTACTTTTTTTATCATTTTCCCGAGACTTCCGGCTGAAACCCTCCGGCGCGCTTGAATCGCAGACAGATCCCGCGGCGAGATCCCCCAGATCTTTTCGGCGTACGGAAAATAAAAATCGCGGCAGATGGTTTTTCCCAAACCTTTCTCTAATACACTTGCGAATGATTCTTTACCGTTTTTCGACGAAATTTTCGGCAGCAGTTTTTTGACCGCGTCCGCCGCGACTCCGGCAGTGAACGGAAGCGGGAGCCGTAATGCAAGATCCTGAGCTTTGAGCGGAAAATGTATCCATCTGCCTTGCAGTCGAATCCGCCCATGGCGCGGACGATCTAGAAGTTCATCACCCAAAAGCGTCTGCAGATCGCGAAGAATGTCAGGATTCGTCGCCGGATGCAGCCGATGGCTCCCGTAATCTACAGGAATTCCAGCAAGTTCAAAGCTCCCCGCATTTCCGCCGACATCCGCGTTCTGCTCCAGAACCGTTACTGCCGCCTTTCCCGATTCGCGCAGCCGCCACGCCGCGCCGAGCCCGCCGGGTCCTGCTCCGAGAATCACAATGTGAGGCGCGTTTTGCCTGCTCATATCAAATAGGGGATAAATCTTTTAGTTTTAGCCCGGTACGACTCATAACCAGACAGCTCTTCGGCAAGCATTTGTTCCTCGCGAATCGCTTTCAGCATTACGACCGGTGCCAAAACGAAGACTCCCAAAAACAGCCAGGAATTTAGCGAAAGCTGTAAACCGAGCAGTAAAAGCAGATCGCCGGTATAGATCGGATGGCGGATAAATCGGTAAACGCCTTTCGAAACGACTTCTTGATCGTCGAGCACGCGACCGGTTTCGATATTCGACCAATTCTTTCCAAGCTGGACCCGCGCCGCGATCGCCGTAAGCAATCCGATCGTATATATCGCTGTTCCTGCGACTCGCAACAATAGCGGTTCCGACGAGATCGGTAAAATTTCCGGGACCATTGTTTGAACAATAATCGCCAGGAGTATCGCGACCTTTACCGCTTTTATAAAAAGCAGTTTTGCCGACGGTTTCTCCGCCGGACGATCGTCATTCGCGGGACGCAGTTGTTCCCAGATAACTTTGTGAGCGATAAGTCCGAAGAGTAGATAAAATCGAAGCAGGATCATATTTAGTCTCGTAAAATTTTTAGTCGATGCTGATCTATTGCTTAGTTTCGAGCGCCGGAATAAACTTTGAATGCCGGTTTCACATCTTCAGAAACCTCGATATATTCTTTCGGTCGAGCGCCGGCGGCGGCGTTTTGATTAAATCTGCCGAGCCTCGTGGCAACCGCGTCTCCGAGCATTCCGACAAGAACCATCATTAGCGCGCTCGCGAATGCGAAAATTGCCGAAGCCGAGATATTCGGATCGCGCGTTAGATCGAACGTCGTTTTCACGACACCGTAAAGAATGCAGACAAGTGCGATCGGAAGAAAAACCCTGAGCGGGCGGAAAAGCATCGCCACGCGCATTATCAGCACGGCGAAACTGCCTGCGTCCCACGGCATTATCTTTGATTTTCCCTGTCTTTTCCGGTAGTTGATCGGAACATATCTGACCGCATATTTGTCGCAGAGCATTGCCAGGGTGATCGTCGTCGTAAAACTGAATTGATCGGAAAGGATCGCGAAATATTGAACGGCGACATCCCTTCGAAAAACCCGTAAACCACTGTTCAGATCGGGAATTTTTCGATTGGCGACGTAATTTGCCATCATTCGCAAAAACCATTTTGCAGGCTTTCGCGACAGCGGAATATTTACCTCAGCGCCGGTGCGGGCGCCGACGACCATATCGGCGTGTTCAAGTTCGATAAGCATTTCCGGAATGAACTCTGCCGGATAAGTTCCGTCTGCGTCGGTGATCGCAATGATATCGTTTTCAGCCGCCAAAATTCCGGTTTTCAGCGACGCGCCGTATCCGCGGTTGCTCCGGTGCTGAATTACGCGTGCGCCTGCGCTTTTCGCGTTATGTGCTGTGGCATCGGACGAACCGTCATCGACCACAAGAATTTCCGCTTCGATTGTCGAAGCGTCGAACATTTTGCGAAGTTCGCGGATGCTCTCACTTACCGCCAATTCTTCATTAAATGCCGGAATGATAACGCTTACTGAGCGAATCTTCCCGGTGGAATTGACTGAATTTATTTCGGCGTCAGTGCTGATCTTATCGCGATTACCTTTGAACGGACGCCTTTTCGAGTTGGTCCTCGTTTCGGATTGGTTCATTGTTGTTCTCCAATTTATTCTGTCTTCTGCTTACATAGATCTCACCGCCGTTTAAGGTGCCGGGAAAGATCTTGACGGTCGCGTACTCCCTTTTTATCAATTCCCACATTTGCGGATGAAAAGCCTTGATCTCGGGCGCAAGAGTGTAAACAAGCCATTGATCGCCAAAGGATTTCTCCGATCGGATCAGATCGGAATAATTTTCAGCGTTCTTCCATTGCGGAGCATAATAATTCCGGTACATTTCGCCGGCGATGCTCACTGCAACGACGTCGTCGCCCGATTTCCGGTTGGTCTCGACAAACTGCCGCGCGCCTGAAAAATCTTGTTTCGGCAGTAAATAGTTGCGCGGCAGCGTGAACAGCGATACGACTATCATCAAAATTGCCGCCGCACCGCCCGCAAAATGAAAAAGTTTTTTCCAACTTTTTAGAATTTCTAGTTTTTCGACAAGAAAATCCGGCAGTTCCACGGCTCCGCTGACGGCGAACAAAATGCCGAATCCCATTGCAAAAAAGAAAAAGCGCGGGAACAGGTTGTGCGCGGTGGAGATCATAAAAGCACCTGCCAGCAATGGCGGAAGCGTCATCCACATCACCATTCGCGGATTTTTGCGAAGCAAATTCCACCAGCCGAACGCGACAACGCCACCGGCAGCGGCAACCACAGAAAAGCCTGCAAATCCGATGCGGAGGTTCTGCAGACTTTCACGTATCACCCAAAGCGGATTGGTCCAGATCGAATCTTTCGATTCTTCATGCAGCGCCGTCGCGAGAAATTCCGGCAACGCTAAAGCGTAAAGCTGAAGAGTAACGGTGACGCAAAGGGTCCAAACCAATATCGGACGCAGACCTGCGCGTTTTTCTAAAGGCTCAATGCTTACGCCGAATTTCGGCAGTGCCAGACATACAAGATAAACGAGACCGTGCGCCGCAACGACGAACGCCATCGTCATATGTATCCACATACCGAGAACGACAGCCAGCGCATAACCAAACCAGAATTTCAGTTCGTCATATTTCAGCGCCTGCTGCCAGAAAAGCGTCGCTAAAAGCGTAAAGAACAGCAGCCCCATATAGCCGCGGGCGTTCTGTGAAAACCAGATATGATGGTAAGACACCGTCATTAATGCAGCAGAAAGAAACGCCGTTCGCAGATCAAAGATCGATCTTGCTAGAAAAAAGAGCGCCCAGAGGCTCGCTGCGCCGAACAACACGGACGGCAGCCGCATTGCCCAAGCGCTTTCGCCGAACGTGCTGATCGACGCATGGGCAAGAAGCGAAAAGAGCATATGCTGATTCTGGCTTGAAAAATTAGTAATGATCTCGCCGGGTGACTCCCTGACAAAATCGATCAGTGTATACACTTCATCGACCCATAGATCGGAATTGAGATTGATAAAACGCAGCACAAACGCCGCAGCGGTCAGCCCGATCATACCCCAGACAATTCCGCGCGGAATTCGTAGGTTAAGCGCTCGCTTTTCCGGAATTGAAACTTGAATCCGGTCCCAAAACCGTCCGGCAAGAATCAGAACTAACCCGTGAAAAACCAATAAAACGCGAAACAGCAGCGGTCCCCAGCCCAGTTTTCCGGAAACACTACCTGTTAAAATTTGTTCGTATTGTGAAGAAGGAATCAGTAGCCCAAGCGAAACGAAAACTGCGCCCGTCAAGATCATTAGCGGTACGCCGGAACGATTTGATGATCTCATATCACACGCTCCCTGACCGCGGATCGCTTGAAGGTCCAGATCGCCCACACGACAACCGCCGAAACAGCCAACACCGGTAAAACAGGTGCGCTTTCGAAATATCCCATGCGTTCGAGCGTTGTCAGCCATGGAAGCGAAAATCCTTCAAACAGCACGTGACGAACCGATTCGAATATGCCGGAGCCCTGTTCGACATCACGAAACATCGCCTGGCTCCACGACCAAAAAACCGCAGCGCCGCCAATCAGCCAGCTGACTGTTCTAGGCATCTTCCACAGGACGTTTGCGGCGAGCAAAAAGACAAACGGAACAACCGGAACGATATGCCGGACGCCCGTGTTGAACTGCATCCAGCCGTATTGATTAGCCGAGCAAAACAGAAAGAACGCGGCGGTAAAGCCGACGATAGCGGTCATCGCGTGGCGCGGCAGAAAGCTGGTTGACCGGCGAATCCAAACGGGAGCGGCGAGCGCAAAAAGCAGTATCGGCGATGCAGCGAAAAGTCCGTATCTAATTGAAAACGCAGTTTGCGCCAGCAAAGATAAATTCGGAAGTCCGAATCCCCGGTATCCGATCTCGGTAAAATTAGCCGGCGGCATATAGGTTTGCGCCGGAAAGAACGGATTCCCAAAGCTCGACCATTGATAAGCCAGAAGAACCGCGAGCGACACGGCGACGCCTGATCCGTATTTTAAGAGATCTGAATAATTTCTAGATCGCTGCCCGATCCATCGGAACAATGCGTAGACGCTAAGTACAGCCACCGAAACCACACCGCTGTAATCGAGCACAACGGTCCAACCCGCGCAAAGTCCGGCGAGAAGATAAAACGGTCGATTTTCGTCGATCTTCGATTGCCAGCAACTCGGTCGCCAAAGCAACACGAACGCAAAAAAGGCAAAATGCGCGGCTAAAATGTTTTGGTTTAGCTGTGCCGTTCGATATAAAACCGGCGTCGCAAAAGCGTAAAGCAGAGCCAGAAAGAGCGCGGTGTTTCTGCTATCTGTCAGCCGAAGCAAAACAAAGAACATTACCACTACTCCGAGCGCTGAAACCGGCGCCATCATCAGCGACTGAGTGATTCCGGCTGCGAGCCCAAATTTTACATCGAGTCCTTTTTCCCGGGCTTTCCGGTAAAATTCCTGCGCCATCGGATAGATCGTGTCGTATTCGGCATTTTCCGGGCGCGGAGCATTCGCCCTGGCTGCCTGAACCCTCGATGTGACGGTGTCGGTCAAAGGTCGCAGCAATAAGTACGGAACGGCTCCCATGATCGACGCGCCGGGATTGTTATTGATGAACGTCCCGCGTCCATCCATTGTAAAAATGTCCGGATGAAGCCCAGCGTACTCAAAAACATCAAAACTGAAATGCTCCGCTAAACTTATCGCCGGATAGATCTCGCGCACCGTGTTGGTGGCGAAATGAAGTCCAAAGATCAGCCAGCAAGTGAGGAACAACCGAAATGCGACGCTTCGATCCGATAATAAAGAAAACGATCGGTTTTCAGTTTCAATCGCGCTGTTGCTCTTTGCGGCATTATAAACTTTGCCGGTTGTATCAATGTCGGTCAGCATCTCGTCTCTTTTGAAAGGTCTTTTAAGAATGGTTGAGTTCCGGTATTTTTCTGCAGATCGTAAAGTCGGGAAAAAGCCGTGTATCCCGCCAGAACCAGCATTAAAATTTCAGTGAAAAAGAGCGCAGCACCGGCTCCGCTGATTCCAAAATTCCAGTAGCCAAGCGGCAGGAGAATAACCGCGGCGCCTGCGCCGACTGCTGCGATCACCATTTCAATCGTTTGCTCTCCGGCAGCTATCAACCCAAATCGAAAATGTCCGCCGATCGCCGCCGCAACACATGTTGCGCCGAGCCATTGTAATGCGGCGGCTGCGGCAGTAAATTCTTGTCCAAATGAGATCGTGATCGCGTAAGGTGCGACAATGATCCAGCAGATTCCCGCAACTGTTCCGAGTATCAGAACCACCTTCAGCGAATTTTTTGTAATTTTGTTTAATTCTAGCCGTCCAGATTCCCAGGCTCTCGAAAACGACGGCAATAAGTTAGCAAAATAGAGAAAAACAAAAGCATGGAGCGCGATAAATATCCGCATCGCGCCGGCGAAGTATCCGGCTTCGGCGGCGGTCGCGATAAGCCCTATTATCAAAATGGCGCCAAACGATCGAACTACCCAAAATATCTGGCTAAACCCGATCGGAATTCCTTCTCGAAAAAGCTTTGCCGAAAGCGCCGGGCGAAAGCTTTTTCGATTATTAAGATCAAAGTTTCGGTATGAAAAGATCGTAAAGGCAGCTGCGGCGAACACCGCTGCAACCTCTGCATAACCGACAATAAGAAGGTCGTCCGGTTCGCGCACAAACAAAAAGATCACACCAAAAAAAACCACCTGACGAATCGTCTGCGTTATCGCGACGATATGCATTCGGTCGTGTCCCTGAAAAACCCATTGGAGCAAAAACGGAAGAATGAAAAGGCTTAGACCGTAGATCAGCAAAAGCTGGCGAAGCGGATTTCCGTCTTCAAAGCTCATTGCAACAGCGAAGAGTACGGCGTACCCGACAACTGCAAAGGCGAATCGCGCCGTTATGATCTCCGCAACAAGTGGGGCAGTTCGAGATGGATCTTTCGCTATCTCACGCGCGCCATATGAATTAAATCCCTGATCGACGATCAAACCGGCACACATCAATGCCGCTCCAGCCCATTCGATGTAACCGTATCCTGCCGGACCAAAAAGACGTGCCAGGTAGGCAAACGCGGCAAAAGTGACTATCTTGCTCACGATCTCCGCCGCTGCCAGCGAAATAAAGTTTGAAACAAGTTTCATCCGATCGCAGCTCTCGATGACGTCTCGGCGGCAGCAACTTTAGCGGCTTTTTCGTGTGTGCACCGCTGGCGATAAGCAGCATTAACCAGTTCCACCGCCTTCAAGCCGTCGATGCCAGTCGCTCCTACTCCGCCAAGACCTCGAGCACGCTGCATAAAGTCAGTCTGCTCCGCTATAAAGCTCTGTTCGATGGTCCAGAGATACGACCGCAGACGTTCTTTGAATTGAAACAATGGAAAAATGTAGATCCTCCGTTTGCCTTTTTTAGCCGTCCCGGTCGGGCGCGTGATATGGACGGTCATCATCGGCGGATAATGGATCTTTATGCCGCCATTCGTTCCGGTAATTTCAAGATGAAATTTGTAACCGGTCCAATCGCTCCAGCTTGCTTGAAGCGTGCCGATGCGCCCTTCGGGAGTTTTTGCAAGAATAAAGCCGTTGTCTTCGCTGTCGCCGAAGTTCCAGATCATGTCCGATGAAAATCCGTGCGTTTCGTCAGCGCTTCCGAGAAAATGTAAAAGCAGATCGGCAAGATGAATTCCGTTGTCCATAAGCGCGCCGCCGCCCATTATTTCCGGGTCGTGAACCCATTGATGGGTAAATTCCTTGCCGCCCGGATGCCCGGCAAAACTTTTTACATTGACGATCTCGCCGATCGCTCCTTCGGAGATTAACTCGCGCGCCTTAGCGACTGCCGGATAAAATCTGTAGTTGTATCCGGTTCCCAATACCTTTCCGGAAGCGTTCGCGGCGTCAACGATCGCGCGGCAATCTTCGACCGAAGATGCAAGCGGTTTTTCGCACAATACATGCTTTCCGGCTTCGAACGCCGCAATACAATGTTCGCGGTGAAGATTTGGCGGTGTCGAAACGATGACTGTGTCCAGATCGTCGTCCTCGAGCATTTCGATGTACGACGACGGCGCCTTCGCTGAGTACTTTGCAGCAAATTCGTTGCGTCGCGACGCGTCGCTGTCGAAAACCGAAAGCAGAGATGCTTTATCCGTATTTTGTAAACTGCTCGCTCGCGAAGCTCCGATCGCTCCGCAGCCTATTAATCCAAATTTCATTATTCTACCTTTGCCAAACTGTTTCCGCCGCCAAAAAAGTACCCGTACATTTCGCCCATCGCACCGGCGCAGAGATAAAATGCGATCAGCGGCGAACATAGAAAATAAGTTCCGATCATCCTTTGTTTGCCGACCAGCGTTTTCAACCCGCGAAGCCAAAGCAGCGGCGGCAAAACCGCGCAGCCGATCCCGTATTTGATCCGACCCGTTCCGCTCAGCGATTTTGACCGCATCTCGGCAAATGAGCGGCAAAAATGGAATCGCTGCGAAATAAAGTAAAAGAAATTAAAAGGACGGCGGTGATAAAGGAGCATTTCGGAATCGTAAACAGCGCGGGTTCCGGAACGTTCAAGATCGGCGTAGTGAAACGATTCCCATCGATCTTCCTCTAACGTCTTACAAACGCCATCGACGATCGCCCGGCTATACGCCGCGTTGTTTCCGGGAATCAGACCGATCTGATCCTGAACTTGTGCGCCGTTCTTGCTTTTAATGGCGAATGAATATTCGGTTAGAAAGGCGGCGGTGTCCCGCAAACGCGCATCCCAGCCGTTCTCTACAGCACCGCCAACCATTTGATACCCATCGCTCATTCTCAGTTCAACCGCTTTAAGCCAGTTTTCCGAAGGCACGCAGTGGTCTTCGGTAACGACTATCACGTCGCCGGTTGCGTGCTTTATCCCGATACTGCGAAGCTTTGTGATCGGCGTTCCGCGCAGCGCTGCCACCAGATGGACGTCGGGATATTCCTGAACGAACCGCATTTGCGCATGATTTCCGTGTCTCGTCACGACGATTATCTCGTCCGCCTTTCGTGTTGTGTTCGAAAGAAGCGCGTCGAGCCCGGCGGTTAAAAGGTCAAATGAATTTACCCAGGCGATAACAACGGAAATTTTGCAATCGGCAGTTCCTTTCGTATTTTCGGACAATTCGGCGAAATCGCCGGACTTTTTTTCGCCGCTTTCCATGTTGGTAAATTTATTCGCTGCAGTTTTCAATTCAGTTAGATCTCGCAAGTTCTGTGCGGGTAAGTTTTCGATATTCCAAATGCTGAATTTCGAATTTATTGCAACCGCCGCCCAGTGGTCTTTTGAGTATTTTGTCTTCAAATTATTCGCAGCACGAATTTTGCGACAGGCAGGTCGGCGATAAGGCGGAAAACAATTCTTCCGCTAAGCCAAAGGTGTTGACTTTGCTACCCCGAAAGGAAGCTGCATTCGTGCAGCGTTGAATTTCACGCAATATTTATGTTTCGTGCAATTGAGTATTTAAGGTAATCTCGAACGTCCCATACGAACATCGGAGAAACCGACAATATTATTTAGCCTATTTGTTAGTTCGCTGAAGAAACGAAAGCTTAGCCTGAATTGCCCGTCTGCGGTAATGTCTAAAACATAGCCGATCTTGCCGCCGCTCTCCACGTTTGCTGCAGTTCGTTTGGCTCAATCATCCGGCTGGATCATCCATTGCTACAAACCTCCCAAACGGAACAGTCGGTTTAACCGATGATGCCGCCGCACGATCCTCATATATTGATTACGCAAATCAAAAGCAAACGTAATTACGACTTGAAAGTGCTGTATCAAGTTCTTAACCGCAATTTCGGGGCGAAAACACAGGTTACATAAGTTAACCAAAACTTACTTTTAATTTGATCCGGAGCGATCTCAACTGAAATAGATTTGTCCGCCGCATAGCGCGGCTTCCCTAAAGGGTTTGGGCGATTACTTCGCCAATCCCTTTTTTTCTGTCTCAATGATTTTCCGACCATGATATCCAAAAACGTTGAAAGCATTCCCGAAAAAAACCCGCCTGTAACCGGGGACATTTCCGACGATCAGGAAGCGACGGAAATTTTGTTGCTAAGCTCGCTTTCCCGGCTCGACAAAACCGCTCTCGGAATTGCCGTCGGCACTTTTTTCGGAACCGCACTATTTGTCGCTACGAATCTTCTTGTCTTAAAAGGCGGCGATGTGGTCGGACCGAATTTGATTCTACTCGAACAATTTTTCGGCGGATACGAGATCACCTTTACCGGAAGTTTGATCGGTTTCTTTTACGGTCTCATTACCGGATTTGCTGCCGGCTGGACGATCGCCTTTTTGCGGAACTCGATCATCGCCCTTTACATAGCAATTTTAAAATTTAAAAGCTCAGTTTCAACAGTTAACGATTTTATTGACAATCCTTGATCCGCTACAACAAAATGCCTGATAAATCTAAGAAAAATGTGGTCATAATCGGTGCCGGACCAGCCGGACTTACAGCCGCTTACCAATTATGCAAAGAAAAAGTCCCTTCGGTCGTACTTGAAAAAGACAACGTCGTCGGCGGAATTTCGCGGACGGTAAATTACAAAGGTTATCTTTTCGACATCGGCGGACACCGGTTTTTCACAAAAGTGAAAGCGGTTGACGAAATGTGGCGCGAAGTTCTCGGTGAAAAGAAATTTCTTCGCCGCTCGCGGCTGTCGCGGATATATTACAACCGGAAATTCTTTTTCTATCCGCTGAAAGCGACGAACGCTTTGCTCGGGCTCGGGATATTCAACAGTTTTTTACTGCTTTGCAGTTATATGAAGGCTCAGGTTCTGCCGACCAAAAACGAATCGACGTTTGAAGATTGGGTCAGCAACAGGTTTGGCAAACGTCTCTTTAATACGTTTTTCAAAACCTACACGGAAAAGGTCTGGGGAATTCCCTGCAGCGAAATATCCGCAGACTGGGCGGCGCAGCGGATAAAAGGTCTTTCGCTGTTATCGACCATAAAGAACGCCATTCTCGCATCGCAAAAAGATAATGACGGCGAGGTGATAAAAACCTTGATCGACGCATTTGATTATCCGGAAAAAGGTCCCGGACAAATGTGGGAAATGGTCGCCGACAAGATTCAAGCCCGCGGCAGTACTTTAAAAATGGAATCCTGCGTCGAAAAGATCGAATGGAAAACGAACCGTATCACCGCGCTCGAGATCGGCACGAACGGCAACCGCGAGCTTGTTCCGGGGTCGGACTTTATCAGCAGCATGCCGATCCGCGAATTGGTGCGAAAAATGTCGCCTAAACCGCCGAAAGACGTTATCAGAGCCGCCGAGCTTCTTGCGTACCGGGACTTTCTGACGGTTTCACTGATCATCAATCAAGCCGATCTTTTTAAGGATAACTGGATTTATATTCACGATTCCGCCGTCAAGGTCGGCAGGATACAGAACTTCAAAAATTGGAGTCCGGAAATGGTTCCGGATCCGAACAAAACATGTCTGGGACTCGAGTATTTTTGCTTCAAGGGCGATGGACTTTGGAATACGCCCGACGATGAACTGATCGAACTTGCGTCGAACGAACTTGAGACGCTCGGACTCGTTAAGAAAAAGGATATCGAAGACGGCGCGGTCGTTCGAATGCCGAAAGCCTATCCTGTTTACGATTCCGTTTATGCCGAAGCGCTTGAAACTATCAAAAGCTTTCTCGCAGATTTCAAAAATCTTTATCTTGTCGGCAGAAATGGGATGCATAAATACAACAACCAGGATCACTCAATGCTGACCGCAATGCTCGCGGTGAAAAACATTCTCGGTGCCAATTACGACATTTGGAGCGTTAACGAGGACAAGGAATATCACGAAGAAGTTACACGCGCTGAGGAAAGCGACGCCCGGAACGTAGCCGCAACCCAGCCGCTTGTACCGAAGAGGATCGTATGACTACAACTGATCAAAACGCCGGAGAAATGTACGGAAATCAATTAAAAATGCAAAGCGCACGATCTACCGAAGAAAAGCTTTTAAAGAATGCGGTAATCAAACTTAATGGTCATATCCTTGGATTTGTTATCGGCATTCTTTGCGCAATTGCGCTGTTTGTTGCGACAAATTGGCTGGTTCTCAAGGGCGGCGAAGAAGTCGGACCGCATCTTGGTCTGCTTTCAAATTTTTTCATTTGGTATGACGTTACTTTTCTGGGAAGTCTGATCGGCGCCGCGTATGCATTTGTCTGCGGATACGTCGGCGGTTTGATAATCGGTTCTATTTACAATGCCGTTGTCTGGCTGAAAGGCTCGCGCTAATGATTAAAAGAAAGAACACAACACTTTCAATTGTCGTCGCGGCATGGAACGGCGAGGCTGCACTTGCGAAATGCCTCGATTCGATCAAGCATCAAACCGATCTCGAAGATGTCGAAGTGATCGTTGCGGCTAATTTTCCTTTTATCGAGATCAAACTTCCGATCCCCGCAACTTTTGTTCAATTTGAAACTCAAAAAACCGTTCCCGAATTGCGAACTGCCGGAATACAGCTGGCAGCCGGCGCGGTCGTCGCTTTGATCGAAGACATCTGTTTTCTTGATCCGGGTTGGGCTGAGAAGATAAAAAAAGCTCACGATTCCGAATTTTCTGCGGTCGGCGGCTCAGTCGAGAACGCCGCGGTCGAAAATACGCTCGATTGGGCTGTCTATTTTTACGATTACGGCAAGTTTATGCCGCCTAACTCGGAAGGCGCGATCGAAACACTTTCGGGGCTGAATTTATCATATAAACAAAATGCTCTCGCAGAAGTTCGCGAACATTTTAGTCGCGGATTTTACGAAACCTTTGTAAACAATGCTCTTAAGAAAAGCGGGCACAAGCTTGCGATGTCGCCCGAAGCGATCGTTTATTTCAACAAAGAATACGGATTTAACCGGGCTGCCGGACACTGCTACTTTCATGCCCGCGCATTCGCCGCGCGGCGCTGCGACCGGTCGGACATTATCGGGCGATCTTTTTACACAGCCGCTTCGCTCGCTCTTCCGATCGTCTTGCCTGCCCGCATCATCCGAACGACGGTTCAGAAAGGTCGACACTACAAGGAGCTGATCCGTTCGCTGCCGGTCCTGATATTTTTGATGTTCTTTTGGTCGTTCGGCGAATTTTCCGGTTATCTGCGGGGCGATGGAGGCAGTTCGCGCCGTTGGCGTTGAGAAAATATGCGGATTGGTGTCGATGCAAGCTGTTGGGGAAACACGCGCGGTTTCGGAAGATTTACGCGCGAGCTGATGAAAAGCATCCTGAAGACCGACCGTTCAAATGATTACATCTTTTTTATCGACGAAATGACGGCAAATGAGGTTTCGCTGCCGACCGGCGTTGAGACTGTTTCAGTACGTACGTCGGCTTCACAGGTAAATGTTTCGGCTGATTCGAGCAGGTCGCTAAAAGATATTTGGGCGATGTCCCGCGAAGTTTTTCGCCGCGAAATTGACGTATTCTTTTTTCCTGCCGTTTATTCGTATTTTCCTATTTTGAACCGGTCAAAGGTCATTGTAACCATCCATGATGTAATCGCGGACCACAATCCCGATCTGATCTTTCCAAATCTCAAAGCGAAGATCGCATGGAAACTTAAACAGAAAGCGGCGGTCAGCCGGGCAGAACTATTCTTAACAGTTTCAAATCACTCGCGATCCGAGATCTCAAATTATTTTCGAATTCCGCAAGAAAAAATTCGCGTTGTCAGTGAAGGAACGGATCCCGTTTTTCAAGAAATGACTCTTGATACAGACATGGCGAAATCCCTTGCGCGATTCGGGCTTTCTGCTGACAGCAAGTTTCTCTTATCGGTCGGCGGGATCAGCCCGCATAAGAATCTGGACTCTCTCATATCGGCTTTTGATCATCTGCAAAAGGGCAATCCGAAGTTGAAACTCGTCCTCGTTGGCGATTACAAGGACGATCCGTTCTATTCGGCTTATCCCGCATTGAAAAAACAGATCGCCGAACTCGGGCTCGAGGAAAAGGTCGTTTTTACCGGATTTGTCGCGGATAAAGATCTTGCGATCCTTTACAACACTGCCGCGCTGCTTGTTTTTCCTTCTCTTGAAGAAGGTTTTGGATTGCCGGCAATAGAAGCGATGTCGTGCGGTTTGCCGGTCGCGGCTAGCAGCAGAGGATCGCTTCCGGAAGTTGTCGGGAACGCCGGAATGTTTTTTGATCCCTTGGATATTGAGGAGATGGCAAAGATTATCGAAACAGTTCTGCGAAATCCCGAACAACGAAGAAAAATGGCTGCCGAGGGAAAACGACGCGCCGCTTTATATTCATGGGACCGCGCCGCCCGCGAAACGATCGACGTTTTTAGCGAACTGGCGGACGAATCTCCGGTGGGAATCGCCCTGCATGCGGCGCGCAAATGAAGAGAAAGCTAAAATTTTGCATGGTGTCGACCTTTTTTCCGCCCTATAGCTTCGGCGGCGACGCCATGCATATTTATCGTTTGAGCAACGAACTGGGCAAGCGCGGTCATTCGGTCGATGTTTTCCATTGCGAAGACGCCTTCGTTTTAATGAACGGAAAAGAACCGTCGGGGGATTTTCCGCTGAATGAAAATGTTAATGTTCGCGGACTTAGAAGCGGAAAGGGTTTCTTTTCTCCGCTTGCGACGCAGCAAACCGGGTCGGTCTTATTCAAACCCGAACTCGTCGACGCGCTGAAAAATAACGATTACGACGTAATTCATTACAACAACATGTCGCTGATCGGCTTGTCGGCACTGGCGCTGGGCAATGCCGTAAAACTTTACACAACCCACGAACATTGGCTGATCTGCCCGATGCATGTGCTATGGAAATATGACCGCGAAGTTTGCCGGACGAAAGACTGTCTTAAATGTCAGATCCGCGGCAAACGACCGCCGCAATTGTGGCGATACTCCGGAAAGCTAAAAGCGATGGTAAAGCATGTGGACAAATTTCTGTCGCCGAGCCGTTTTACATTAACGAAACATCTCGACGCCGGACTCGATATTCCGATCGAACATCTTCCTTATTTTCTGCCGACACCGAAATCGGAACCGGTTAAATCGACCAGGCGCGAGCGTCCGTATTTTCTTTTTGTCGGCAGGTTGGAAAAGATCAAGGGAGTTCAAAATTTGATCCCGATCTTTAAAAACCGTCCGAACTTTGATCTTTTGATCGCAGGCGACGGTGATTATCGAACCGAGCTCGAGATACAAGCAAACGGCGTTTCGAATGTTCATTTTCTCGGGCGTTTGGCGCAGAGCGATCTACAGGACCTTTACGCTTCAGCCGTGGCGGTCGTTGTGCCGTCGATCTGCTACGAGACTTTCGGAATTATTGTGATCGAAGCGTTTTCACGCAAAACGCCCGTCATTGTAAACGATCTCGGCGCCCTGCCCGAAACCGTCAAAGAAAGCGGCGGCGGATTTATTTACGGCAGCGACCGCGAACTAATTGCCGCGATGGACAAACTCGGCTCATATCCGGAGCTGCGGACGGAACTAGGCAACAAGGGTTTCGACGCATTTTTGCGCAACTGGAACGAAACCGCACATTTGGAAAAATATCTCGGAATTGTCGAGCGACAACTGGCGATCAAGCCTCAAAAGCGGAAATCGACAAATGCTGCCCGCAAAAAGGCAGTGAGCGCGGTCGGATCTTTTAATTAATGCTCTATTCAAACGATCTAAAGTTTCCGGTGCTCACATATCATTCGATAGACCCGAGCGGTTCTGTAATTTCCAAATCACGCTCGGAATTTAAGACCGAAATGGAACTTCTGCGCGAGATCGGGTTTCGCGCGGTGTCGTTGGACACGTTCTTGAACGAGCTTCGGGAAAATGGAAAACCCGCGGAGAAAACTGTTGTACTGACGTTCGACGACGGATTCAGAAACTTTTACGAAGATGCGCTTCCGATTCTGAGTAACTGCGGTTTCGGCGCGACCGTATTTCTTGTCGCGGCTTTCTGCGGAAAGCACAACGATTGGGAAGGCAATCCGCCTGAACTTCCGCGCAGCCAACTTATGTCGTGGAACGAGATTCGCGAAGCGGCAAATGCCGGGATCGAATTTGGATCGCATACGATGACGCACCGCAGCCTTGCGCGTTTGAAGCCCGGCGAGGTTAAAGCTGAGCTGATCGATTCAAAAAAAATGATCGAAGACAAGCTCGGTAAAAAGGTATCAACGTTTGCTTATCCGTTCGGCGAATATAACGATTTCGTCAAAAGATCCGCGTCGGAACAATACGACGCTGCCTGTTCCACCTTGCTCGGAAAAGTTTCCCGGAAAAGTGATATTTATGCGCTTGAAAGGCTCGATGCCTATTATCTTTCTAACCGCAAGATCCTCGGAATGATCGAATCTTCGATCTTCGACGGTTATATCGGCTGCAGAAACGTTCTCAGAAAATTTCGAGCGGCGATCGCTTGATGGCGAAAAACTAACACTCAACTAACTCTGTGGAAATGAACAATTCTATTTCGAAAACGCTTTCGGTGATCGTCCCTGTTTATAACGGTGCGGAGTTTCTTCCGGCGTGTTTGGAAGCCATATTTTCTTCCGATTTTCGCGATTTTGAAGTGATCGCTGTCGACGACGGATCGACCGACGAAAGCGCAGAAATTTGCCGCTCGTTCGGCGCAAAGGTCATTGAAACCGAGCGGCAACAATCGGGTCCGGCGCACGCAAGAAATCTGGCTGCGAAGATTTCAGCGGCTGAGATCCTGGTCTTCGTCGACGCGGACGTAGTTGTCAAACCGGATACTTTGCGTAAATTTGCCGAACGATTCACTTCCAGCCCCGAAATATCTGCCGTTTTTGGTTCTTATGACAACCGTCCGGCTAAAACAAATTTCTTGTCGCAGTATAAGAATCTTCAGCATCATTTTGTTCACCAGACTTCAAATCCCGAAGCATCGACATTCTGGTCGGGATTGGGCGCTGTGAAGCGGACGGTTTTTTTAGATTTCGGCGGTTTTGATGAAGAAAAATTTGAAGTTCCGTCGATCGAAGACATTGATCTCGGCGTGCGCCTCCGCCAAAAAGGACACAGGATAATGCTCGACCGTGAAATTCAGGCAAAGCATTTAAAAGAATGGCGCACGATTCAAATGCTGAAAACAGAGATATTTTGCCGCGCGCTGCCTTGGTCGAAATTGATCCTGACATCGCAGGGGTTGGTCAACGATATGAATCTCAAATCAACCGACCGCGCCTGTGCGGTATTTGTTGCGCTGACGATTCTTTCGTTACCCTGCTCGTTCCTTTTTCCGTGGCTGCTGATAGTTCCGGCGTTGAGCATTTTCGCGATCGTTCTGCTCAATAGACAGATCTTCCTTTTTTTCGCCCGGGAAAAAGGAGTTTTGTTTGCAGCGATGACGATCCCGTGGCAGTTTCTCTATTTTTTGTACAGCGGTGCCGCCTTTGCATATTGCGTATTGATCTATTCAGTCCCGCGATTTTTCGGATTCTTAGAAAAGGATGCCGCAACGACTTCCGTCGCGGCGGAACCACCTGCGAACAGATAGTTTTTCTCTCAGTGTCGCCGGGAAGTTTTTGACCTCTTATGCTGAAGATCTCAAACAACGAGTACAAGACAGTCGTCAGTCTTTTCGCCGCCGCCGCGGTTTTGCGGCTCTTAGATCTTTTTTTGTTTTCGAACCAGCTTTTGGTTGACGGCGACCAGATGCATTACGTTTCGCTCGCGCGAAATCTTGCGAACGGAGATTTTTCAGGTTTTCTCCATCCTTACTGGTCACCGCTATATCCTTTGCTGATCGCAATTCCGTCCGTGTTTATTGATTCACTGACTGTTCCCGCCGTTATCATATCGATTATCGCAGGTTCACTTGCGCCGCCCGCAATCTATTTCTTTGTCAGACAATCGTATGATCGCCGGATCGCATTGATAGCAGCCGTTCTGGCTGTTTTCTACCCGCATTTGCTAAACACATCAGTTTTTGATGTAGGTTCCGAAAGCCTTTATCTGCTCCTGATAACAGCGAGTCTGTTCATCGGTTGGAGAGCGCTTCAGCAGGATTCGCGCGCGGCATATTTGGGCGCGGGAATATTCTTTGCACTTGCATACCTAACGCGTCCGGAAGCTTTTGCGTATCCGTTCTATTTCGCGGCATTAGCAATAATCAAAACGATCAAGTCGGATCGCAAGCTCGGAAAAAAGATCGGTGTCAATTTGTCCGTTTTATTTTTGGGATTCTTTATTCTTTCAGCACCTTATTTGATCTACCTCCGCGGCGAAACGTCCGAATGGACGATCAGCGCCAAAGCCAAGGCAAACGTCGCGTCCGGAGCGCTCTCCGATGACGCGCTCGCCGCCGACGAACCTCCCGGCAGCCCGATTGTTGCGATACTAAAGGAAATTCCGTACAGCTTGAATGAGATCCACAAGAATATTCCGTACCTTATACCCGTCTTTCTTCTGCTTCTTATCGGTCTCGGATTATTTGGAAGTCCCTGGACCCGGCTTCGCACGGAGCGCGAAATTTACATGATCTCATTTTGCCTCGTTACATTTCTGGGATACGCCGCGACGGTCGTGCAAACGCGCTATTTCTATGTACTTTTGCCGATATTTTTCGGTTGGATAGCTAAAGGAATTGTCGAACTCGAAGCCTGGTTCTTTCGTTCGTTTTCGACTGCGAGCCCGCAAAGCGAAAAAAATTCGCGAGCTTTCGTTGGCGTTTGTCTTGCCGCGATCTTTGTTTACGTACTTCCGGCGAATTACTTCATAAACGCCCGCGATCTGCCGACTGAGATTAAAGACGCGGGGATCTGGATGAAATCGAACGGTCCGCCGAAACCGCGGATCTTCTCCGTTTCGAAACTTCCCGTATTTTACGCAGACGGCGAACAGATCTTTCCAAAAGTAAAAACGCACGAGGGAATGATCGATGTTATCAGAACTCAATGTCCCGATTTTGTTGTAACATCTGCCCGATCGATTCCTAGAAATCGATTTATGGAAAATTTCTCTGAAGTTTTGAAAGGCTCTCCAATTTTTGAGTCCGTTTATGAGAAGAATTCCGGAACAAAAACCGAGGTTTCGATATTTCGTGTGCTAAATTGCCGCAACGGGAGCGCCGGGCAATGACTCAACTCGTTTCAATTGTGGTGCGAAACCGCAACGAAGCAGAATTTCTTAGGTTTTGCTTTTCATCGGTTGTGTCTCAACTTAAGGTCGAAACCGAGATCGTCCTCGTCGACAACGATTCGACCGACGACAGCCTCGCCATCGCTCGCGAGTTCGACTGCAAAATTGTGCATCTGGCAAAGGACGAATTCACCTATGGAAAAGCTTTGAACCTCGGAATGGAAGCCGCAGCCGGCGAGATCTGCGTTTTGCTTAGCGCGCATTCGATGCTTTTAGGTCCCTACGCGCTTTTATCGTGTCTTTCGGCTTTCGCCGATGAACGCGTTGCCGCTGCGCGATTTCTTCATTCCGGAAAGAATTTTGACGCAAAACGATGGATTGAACCCCAAATGCTCGATTCCAGTTCGGACGTTAACGAGGTGATTTCAAAAGCTCCGCTGGCAAATGGCTGCGCCGTCAGAAGATCAACCTGGCAGGAGACGCAATTTAACGAAGCCGTTGCAGCTGCAGAAGAAAAGATCTGGTCGCTCGATGTGCTGAAAAAGGGCTGGAAAATATTGTCGCCATGTCCTGCGGTTTATGCATATTTGAAAAAGATTCCGCACAGCCGTCTGATCGAAAAGAACAACCGCGAGCTTCAAGCGGTTTTCGATCACACCGGTGTAAAGCTCGGTCATTTTAAGGAATCGATGTCCGGCAAACTGCGTAAATTCGCCGGTCGAATCGTCACGGCTCCAGTTTCTGCCGCTTATCGCACTATGGTTCAAATGCGGCTCGAGCTAATTTTAGCAAATGGTAACCGGAAGAAATCCTGATTATTCCCGCGATTATTTTTACCGCGCCAATCTTGACGGAAAAACTAAAGAGTTCTATAGTTTTTTATTCACGCCGGGGTGGCGAAATTGGTATACGCACTAGACTCAAAATCTAGCGGGCTTTACGCCCATGTCGGTTCGAGTCCGACCCCCGGCATATTCGCCTTTTAAGACATATTCCTAAAAATATTTATCGGGAAACTGCAAAACTGATGCGGTTTCCCGATTTTTTTATTTCCGTCGTTAAGCGCCCGCGGCGTCTTCGAGTTTCTTTGGAAATGTGAGCGATGCGACGACCGAAATGAGAATTACGCTTAAAATGATCCCGAGCGAGTAATGGATCGGGAATTTGCCGCCGAACCAATCGTTCAGGAATGCCATTTTCAAACCGACAAAGATCAACACAACAGACAAACCGTATTTCAGAAAATGAAACTTATCTACCGCACCGGCAAGCATGAAATACATCGCCCGCAGACCGAGGATCGCGAAAATATTCGATGTGAACACGATCATCGGTTCTTTGGTCAACGCAAAGATCGCGGGAACGCTGTCGACGGCAAATATAACGTCGGTAAGTTCTAAAAATAACAGCGCAATGAAAAGCGGCGTCGCATGAAGTCTTTTTCCGATCTTGACGAAAAAATTCTGCCCGTGAAGGTCATGCGTTACGGGCACGAACCGTTTGAAGAGTTTTATTAAGAAATTCTTTTCCGGGTCTAGTTCTTTCTCCGGAACGAACATCATTTTGATTCCAGTAAAGATCAAAAACGCACCGAAAATGTATATGACCCAGTGAAACTGCATCAAATATGCGCCGCCAGCGATGAAGATCGCACGAAAGATAAGAGCGCCGATGATGCCGTAAAACAAGACTCGATGCTGGTATTTCGCAGGGATCGCGAAATAGCTGAACACCATTACAAAAATGAAGATGTTATCGACGGAAAGCGTTTTTTCGACGACATATCCGGTAAGGAATTCGAGCGACAGCCGAGTTCCCTCGACCGACCCGAATTTATCCGTGGTGTAATAGTAGAATAGCGCGTTGAAAATAAGCGCAAGTGAGATCCAGACAATGCTCCAAGCCGTAGCTTCTTTGAATGAAACTTTGTGAGCTTCACGATGAAAAACGCCGAGGTCCAAGCCCAGCATTAAAAGAACAAACGCCGTAAAGGCAAGATAAAACCACCAAAATTCCGCAAAGGGAAAAAATATCGTATCCATGTTTTGAATCAACTCCTCGTATCGATCCGCGCATAGAAAAAGACCTTGCGCGGACAAAATCGTAAAAAATTTTGTATTTCGCACAAGGTCTCGATATTTTCTCCGGTGAACCGAACCGCTGCCGAGCGGTCGTATTGACGGTTTCACCGAACCGAAAAGGGCTATCTACTCCCCTTGTTTCAAATTGTCGTTATTAGGAATACCGGATCATTGAATTATTGTCAATTTAAATGCGTCCTTTTTGCAATTTTCTTAACCACATAGGTACATAGATATCATAGGGGGAGTAAATAGTCTGTGATTTTTGAGAAGAAGCTATGTTTCCTATGTTCCTATGTGTTTAATCACTCCGAGATAGCATTAAAAAGGAGCGGAAACGTCGCCAAACTTTGTCCGCGATATTGCGGACGGAAACCGAAAAGAACGATCTTGCCTTTGCCCATTTTTATTGAAACGAGCGCGGCTTTTCCGGCTAATTTTTCCGCGCCCAACGCCCAGCCGGAAAGCAGAATGTCTTCTGTCTTTTGCGGATATTTTGCAATTAAATCAACATCTTTTGCTTCGATCTTCGCGCCGCCCGCTACCGCAGGCGGTACTGACATGATTTCAAACGCGGGCGAATCTTCAAACCACGCGATCGACTGCGCGGGCATTCCTTTGGCGATCGGGTGTTTTGTGTCTAATTCGGTGCGAAGGATCGAGCCGGGAATGTAAAAATCTTTGTTCGACAAACCTTTTGTCACATCGCGGACGGGCAGATCGAATTGTTCGATGGCAAAATCCGAAGCGCGGTTGAGAAAAACGAGTGTGCCGCCGACTTCAACGAATTTTTTGAGATTTTCAACGCCTTCTGCGCCAACGCCGCCCGTGTATTCGTCGGGCATTGAGCCTTTCGGATAGCCGTTTAAGATTTGTCTCGGCGATTGATCGGGGAAGATTACTGTTTTTGAATCGAAAGCGTTTTGTAAAATATTTTCATTTCTCAATTCAGAAACTTTAAGTTCTTCACATTCTCTTCCGCGTCTTCCAAAAAGAATCCAGTTTCCGTTATTCATAATAAACCGCGTCCAACCTTCATCCATCGAAGGAATTTCAGACCGATAAATTTGTGCAGAAATTATTTTTGGTCCGTCTTTTCCTGTTCCGCAACCGGGTCCATTATCTATACTGAAACCCGCCGCTTTTGGATAACGAATAGTTTCATAAATTGGAGTTACTTTAACTCCTTCTAAAAGTGAAATTGTGTGAGCCGTTACATCATAAGGCGAAATTGGATTTCCTTTTTCGTCCTTTAAATTGGGATATTTTTGATTTTCCAAAATCGCCTTGGCGAAACTTCCATAAGGTTGTGCCATTTTAACGAGCAAAATTGGCTCGCCGTTAATTCCGGCATTTAGAATTTGAACTCTTTCCGCTTCAACGCCTGCTCTTTCTAAAATTGATTCTAAATTTCCTTGACCGATTTCGACAGCAAAGGCATTTAATTCACCATCTTTTCGTGGTCGAGTCGCTTCTTTCCCAATCGCATAAAATCTTTCAAGCCAAGAAGCGCGGTTGTCGGAAGCGTGTTCTAGCAAACTGAACGCGGCGCTTGTCATATATTTTGTAATATCGCCCATTCCCCATTTGCCGCCTTTCCAGACGGGACCGAAATTTTCGGATTCTTTTTGTGCGTCAAAACCGCGTCTGCCGCGCAGGTCTTCAAGTTTTATCTCGATCGGCGAAGCGAGATTTGCCGACGCGGTTTCCGACAAGATCCGCACGCCGCCGTGATAATGCGAATACGCCCGCGCCGGCGTCCATGCGTCGTAGGTCGTGCCGGTCGTGATGCCTTCGAACCCTTGTTCTCGCAGGTTCTTCGCCATAGATAGACCGAGTTCTGTGTAGCCTTCGACCAATTCTTTCGGCACGTTCGGTTCGACGGGCGGTTCATA
Source organism: Pyrinomonadaceae bacterium (assembly GCA_026129865.1). GTDB lineage: Bacteria > Acidobacteriota > Blastocatellia > Pyrinomonadales > Pyrinomonadaceae > JAHCHG01. Next base: position 75,870 of record JAHCHG010000005.1, on the reverse strand, counting down.
CGGCGGCAGAAAAAGTCTCGCGCCGTTTGCGCCTTGCTGATGAATGTCGTGGACGATCTGCGGGTGAAATACGTTGTGGATTTTGTCCACCGTGAGCTGAGTTTCAACCTGCGTAAAAGCATACCAATCGCGGTTGTTGTCGTGTCCGACATATTTCTGATAAAGCTCCGGCGGCGATGTTCCTTCAAACTTCGTCCCCAAAGTTTTGTCATACCAATTTTTAACAATATCAACGCCGTCGGGATTCAAGGAAGGAACTAAAACGATGATCGTATTTTCCAAAATCCGCTTAGTTTCCGCATCTTCCGCTTTCGCAAGTTTTTCGGCGATCAGCATGCTTGATAGCGTCGAACCGACTTCCGTTGAATGAATTCCACAGGTTATAAGAACAAATGTTTTGCCTTGCTTTATCAAATCTTGCGCCGTTTTATCATTGCGTTTAATAATTCGCGGATCGGCGAGTTTGTTATTTATCTCAATGTATTTTTGCAAATTTTTAAGATTTTCCGGCGTTGAGATCGTCGCGTAAACAAAAGGCTTTCCTTCCGTTGTTTTACCGATCTCCTGAAAATTCACACGGTCCGATGCCGCGTCGAGTTTTTGAAAATAATCAACCACGCTCGCCCAACTTGCGAGTTTTTTATCCTCACCGGGCGTAAAACCGATGACATCCTTCGGCGCGGGAATAGTTTTTTGCGCGAATGCTGAAAAGCATAAGAGCAGAATTAAACCGCAAAGACGCAAGAGAGCAGAGAATTTTTTGAAATCCATTGTTTGATGAAAACCTCGCTTTGATTTTCCTTGATAGTAATTCATTTTACCGCGCCTGGGGAAATTGTTTTCTTGCTAATTTACCTGATGCGATGTAAATTATCGCAGGTTTCCTAACACGCAAAACTCTTCCAATTGAAAAAGTTACCTTCGGAGGCATTGTGTTCATTTATGAAAGATAATCCGTTTCTGGCAGTTTTCCGCCCGTACATTCCCGCAAGCGTTACCGACCTGCGCGAGCTTTCGATCTTTCCGCTGATCGTCGGAACTATTCTCGGCGTCATTTTTGGTGCGTCTTCCCTTTACCTTGTTCTGAAGGTTGGACTTACGGTTTCTGCGTCGATCCCGGTCGCGGTTATTTCGATAACGCTTTTCCGCCTTTTATCGAAAGCCGGGATGCGCGACGCGACCATACTCGAACATAACATCGTGCAAACCGCCGGAAGCGCGGGCGAATCCATTGCGTTCGGTATCGGCGTTACGATGCCGGCGATACTCATTCTGGGATTCGATCTGGAGCTTTCGCGCGTGATGCTCGTCGCCGTTCTCGGCGGTCTGCTGGGAATTTTGATGATGATTCCGCTGCGCCGCGCTTTGATCCGCGATCAGCATGGATATCTGAAATACCCGGAAGGAACGGCATGCGCGGAAGTTTTAAAAGCCGGTGCCAGCGACGAATCAAAAAGCCATGCGGATACGAAAGTTACTCAGGACGATTCGAACGCGGCGACGAAAGGCGGTTTGATAATTTCCGCGGGATTTGCGATCGGGTTTCTTTACAACTCGATAATGCAGGTTTTCAAAGGGTGGAAGGAATATCCGACCAAAGAATTTGGTGCACCGTTTCAGGGCGGTTCCGTGTCCCTGGAAAATAATCCGGCGCTTTTGGGTGTCGGTTACATCATCGGACCGAAGATCGCAGGCGTCATGTGCGCAGGCGGAGTTTTGGCTTATCTTGTTCTGATCCCGATGATCAAATTTTTCGGCAGCGGTCTGCTCGAACCGCTCGCACCGGAAACCGCGAAAACGATCGGCGAAATGTCGATCGGTGAAATTCAAAAGGCATACATTCTTTATATCGGCGCGGGCGCCGTCGCGGCGGGTGGAATAATTAGTCTTGTGCGCTCACTGCCGGTTATCTGGCACGGTTTAAAAGGCGGTCTCGCCGATCTTCGCGGCGGTTCGGAACTTGCCGACGGCGCCGCGCAGCCGCGTACCGAACAGGATCTTTCGATCAAATGGGTCGTCGGCGGAATTTTATTGTTGATCATTGTCATAACGTTCGCGCCTTCGCTGAAGATGAACTTGCTCGGCGCAATTCTGATCATAATTTTCGGATTTCTTTTCGTTACCGTTTCATCGCGTTTGACCGGTGAGATCGGTTCTTCGTCAAACCCGATCTCGGGAATGACGGTCGCGACGCTTCTATTAACATCACTCGTTTTTTTGCTGCTCGGATGGACGGCGCCCGACCCATATTTTGTAACCGCGCTGAGCGTCGGCGGAATCGTCTGCATCGCCGCATCAAACGGCGGCACGACGTCGCAGGATCTGAAAACCGGGTTTCTTGTCGGCGGAACTCCGTGGAAACAGCAGATCGCTATTCTCGTCGGCGCTTTGGTCGCCGCACTGCTTCTGGGACCGATCCTCTTGCAGCTCAATAATTCATCGACCGTTTATCAACCGGTTGCGGCAACGGCGTTTGCCGAATCGTTTACGGTGAAAGAACAGGAACTTCTTCGCGACAACGGCGAGCTGAAAAGCGAACAGCCGCAAGGCGCGAACAATGCCGTCGATACAAAAAACTATCGCGTGTGGCACAATACCGATCCGAATAACGGTCCGGTCGGAAGATATCTCGTCGATATGCAGGGAAAACCGGCGTACCTGGTCGATCCGGGCATCAACGGCGTGGTCGATAAAATTCAGGTCGGTACGCACGCGGACGGAACGCCGATCGAGCAAAATGTAACAAAATACAGCGCCCCGAAGGCAACTTTGATGAGCTATATCATTAAAGGAATTTTGAGCCAGCAGCTGCCGTGGGGCTTGGTCCTGCTCGGCGTTATGATCGCCGTTACGTTGGAAATGTGCGGTCTTTCGTCGCTTGCATTTGCGGTCGGGGTTTACCTGCCGATCTCGGCTTCGTCTCCGATCTTTATCGGCGGAATGGTCCGGTATTTTGTCGACGGAGGTTTGCGAAAACGTCTTGCGCATAAAAATTTAAGCGAAGAAGAAATGACCGCGGAAACGGATAAAAGCTCCGGTGTCTTGCTGGCTTCGGGCTATATTGCCGGCGGCGCTCTGGCGGGAATTTTGCTCGCGATCGCGTCTGTTTCACTTGCGGATACGCTTGCCTCGTTCGAAGAATGGGCGGCTGTTTTCAACCCGTTCTATAAGTCGGACATGCTCGGCTTACTGCCGTTCCTGATTCTTGCTGCGATTCTTTTCTTTGTCGGAAGCGAAAAGATATTCGGCAAAAAGGCTGAGCCGGAAGAATAATCAACGAACAATAGACAAGAAAAGACGCCGTATTCGCGGTGTCTTTTCACGTTTGTCGAGGTTCAAAAGTTCGGCGTTATAGTCGCAATCCAAACAACATTCCAGAAAAAAATGCAAAACTTTGTAAATAATGTTTTACAAAGTTAAAACTCATCGTATATACTCTTTTTTGATAAGGCGCCGTTTTCATCGCCTTTGCCTCTGATCTCAAATTCACAATCTTTCATTTTGGGAGCAAAGATCTAATGTTTTTCAGGCTTTCGACAACCGGACTTCTCGCCGCAGCGATCGTGATTTCCGGACTTTTCAGCTTCGGCTGCTCGGTAAAAGCGGCAAACGAACCGCCGCCGGTAAAAGTTCCGGCAGATGTTTTGATCAGTTCGGCACCAAAAACCGCCATCGATATTCAGCCAAATTCGCCCGCGGACACTGTTCGTGTTTTCTATCAGCGTCTTCGCGAAAAAAAAGTTCGCGACGCGCTTGTGTTAACGAATCTCCGTCCGGCGATCGAAGGACTGACCGAAAGCGAACTCAAAGATCTTCAAGTTGATTTCGACGCGCTCGCCGGGCAAATTCCGGCAGATATCGCCATAAACGGCGAGATCATTGTCGAAAACAGCGCAACTGTTACCGCAAAATTGCCCGATAACGACACCGACGAGATAAAGCTTCAGGAAATAAAACTACGCCGCGAAAATGGCGTTTGGGTAATATTGACTGTCGATGAAGAAGCGGAAGCGGTCGTTAAAAAAGAAGGCAAAAATTATTTCTTTGCTCTCAAAATTGAAACCCATCAGGAAGAAGCCAAGGCGATGCTCGAACGTATTTACAAAGCTCAACTGGTTTATTCTTCGGTCAATGCAGATACTTACGCGGAAATTCCGACGCTCATTGAAAACGAATTTTTGCCCGAGGATATCCGATCGACAGAATCCACCGGTTATAAATTCGAAATCATCGTCAGCGCCGACAAAAAAAGTTACAGCGCCTTCGCCGAACCCGCGGTTTACGGTAAAACCGGCAAACTCTCGTTCGTGTTAAACGTAGATTCGAACCGCAAATCTTCGATAAAAAGCGACGATAGCGGCGGAAATCGGTTAAAAAACAAGTAAAATCAGCATTTTCGGCGAAATAACTGTTGAAATTTGTTAAAAGATGGGTTTATAATTCCACGAAAGTATTGTTATACTTTGAATTAACCCGTTCAACAGCTTTAGCTTCCCGGAAAAATGCTTCGAGATCTTTTTTCAAAACTAAATCGATCAGTATCTAAACAGGTCGTCGCGCCGCGCCGCGAGCATTCTGTGCCGATCCGTTTATGGTTTGAACCGGACCGCTCAACGGGCAGATTAACAATGCCTGCCGAAACGCTTTCTATCTCGGGCGAAACAAAAGATCTGAGCCAAACGGGCATTGCGTTCATCGTTTCCGCTATTCGGCTTCGCGAATATTATCTGGTTGGCGAAGATCGCGTGTTAAATGCCGAAGTCGATCTGCCGACGGGAAAGGTTCGAATGCAGCTCGTTGGACGACGATACGAACAGGTTGGCGAACATATTTCGGTTTCCAGATATCTTATCGGCGCAAAGATCGTTGCAATGACCGACGACAACCGGGAAGCCTACGCTCATTTCGTGCGCTTTGGCAGAAAACGTTCGAAACGCTCAGGCGGAACCTTGCAGCTTGGTATAGACGAAAGCTGAACGTTACTAAAATTTGATCGATCGAACCGTTCGGGTTTCGGACGGTTTTTTTGTGCGCGGACTTTTGTTAATTGAACTGAAATCATGATTAACTTTTTGAATGGATACAAAAATTAAAATTGGAATTATCGGAACCGGTTTTGCGCGAAAGACACAGATTCCGGCTTTTCGTGAGATCCCGGAGGCAAAGATAGTTTCGATCGCGAGCGGTCATCTGGAAAACGCCGAAAGCGCGGCAGACGACTTTAATATCGGTCATTTCACCGTAGATTGGCGCGAAACCGTCGACCGCGAAGATGTCGATCTTGTCTGCATAACAACTCCGCCCGATACGCATTTCGAAATGGCGATGCGCGCGATAGAACGGGGAAAGCATGTTTTGTGCGAAAAGCCGATGGCGATGAATTCCGCCGAAGCGGCTGAAATGACCAAGTTTGCTGCGGAAAAAGGCGTCCTTGCATTGATCGACCACGAACTTAGATTCGTAAACGGTCGCCGGAAGGCGTATGAATTGTTGAGAGACGGAAAGATCGGTCAGGTTCGCAGCGCCAAATATTTTTTCAGCAACGCTTCGCGCGGAAATCCAGGTCTTCCATGGAATTGGTGGTCGGACGAAAAAAGCGGCGGCGGCGCGCTCGGCGCTATCGGATCTCATGTCGTCGATTCTTTTCGGTGGTTTCTCGGTACCGAGATCTCAGGGGTTTACTGCCGGCTGAAAACGAACGTGCCGGAACGGCTTGATCGCAGGACTGGGAAAATTCGCGAGGTTACTTCGGACGATGAAGTTCTAATGATCTTAGATTTTGAAGATTCCGAACTTGTCGAAAATGCGACCGGACTCGTTTCTTTATCGATGGTAGAAGCGGGAAATTACCGGAACGCGGTCGAATTTTTCGGTTCGAAAGGCGCGCTGCGCATTGAAGATCAGGGAGAGATCTTTTTTGCAGACATCAGGGAAAACGAATGGAAAAAGATCGATGTCGAAAGAGGCGAGGTCTTTGAGGGAATGCAGGAAACCGGCTGGTCGCTCGGCTTCATTAATTTTTCCAGAGAAATAATCGACGCGATCGTTTCGGGAGAGAAATTTGTCAAAAACGCGGCGACTTTCGAAGACGGTCTGCAAGTCCAGAAGATCCTCGACGCAGCGCGCGAATCTAATAATTCAACACCCATCGATGTGCGACTTTCGCGCTAAAAAGTCAAAGTTTCGCCTTCAACCGTGCCAGTTCAGAGTTACGGCTTCAGCCGTGAAAAAGTTCGCCTTCAAACGAACAATCTTCCAGTACGAGATATCACGATGCGCAGGGTTCTCACGGCTAAAGCCGTAACTCTGAACTTGCACGGCTAAAGCCGTAACTCTGAACTTGCACGGCTGAAGCCGTAACTCTGAACTGGCACGGCTGAAGCCGTAACTATATACGAAAAGCGGAGTTTTATTTCTATCGACCTTTGCTATCGGCGAGATTTTTCCTAATCGGTTAACTTTTTCGTCAGATTTATTTGCGGCGGTTCAGCCGCAATACCACTGACGACTTGAAAGAATTCCTGAAAGAACGGAGTTGAAAAATGCTCGTCTATCGCGGCTCTGTTTTTCCAGGTTTCATGCCAGAAAAATACCGTTTCGTCTTCGATCGATTGATGAACATCGTAGTTCAAATTTCCTTCTTCGTCGCGCGAATCCCGGACAATTTTTAACGCCGCAGATTTCAATTCTTCAACCTTGTCGTCTTTCACCTTGAGCCGCGCGATCAACACTATCTTTTCATCGTTCATTTTATTTTTCTCCTCTATTTTTCCTAATTTTGTGCTATCTCCACTTTTAAAATTGCATTTCCGAGTCCGGTAACGTACAAAGTCTTAAAATCCTGCGACCAGAACATTCCGGTCAGTCCGCCGGGAAGCGGTTTCCATAAGTCAGGCGTAAATAATTCGAGCAGAGGTTTGCCAAGGCGGCTTCGCGTCATCCATTCGTCCGCAGCCTTTGAGTTACTCTCGGACGGAGCGGAAAATATCGTGTGAAGGCTCCGGCATTTTTTATCAACTGCAAAGACTTTATTGCTGCCGGGCGAAGCTATCAAGAGATTTCCGGCTTTATCAAAAGCGAGATTATCCGGCACGAAGACAGATTGATATGTTTCCCGCTTTGTCAGAGTATTTTTCGCGGTGTCTATTTTAAAACGTAATACTCGATCCATCATCGTTTCGGCGACGTACAGATATTTTTCCTCAGCATCAAGCGCGATCCCATTGGCAAAATAAATGTTTCCAGCCGCTTCGACCCCCGTAGATTCGAATTCATCGCCAGAACCGTTCAAATAAAAGACCGCACCGGAATTAACCGGAATATTAACCGCAGCAAACAGATCGCCGGCGCCTTTTTCCTGAACATTTCGTGCCGATTGCGTAAACCAGATCGTCCCGTTGCTGTCGCGAACGAGGCTGTTGATTCCAAAAGGATGTTTGTAGATAAGCTTTGTCGCCTCGGTTTTTGTGTCGATTCGGTAAATCGTTCCCGCGTAGACATCGGCTAAAAGCAAATGACGTCCGTCATTTTCCATGAAAACACCGTTCGGACCGGCAGTCGTTTTTGGCGGATCGTGAACCCAGCCGAGTTCTTTAAATTTCCCGAAAGCACTGCTCTTTCCGTCCGTTTCGATAATTCGCAGCCCAGATCCTTCGTCCCCGACAATGATCCGTCCGTCCGGCAAAGCTCTTCCATCCTCGGGATGTTTAAGCGTTCCGTCCTTTGGAAAAACTTGCGATTCGCTAAATATTAGGTTTGGAAAAACAGCAGATTGGCAAGTTGTTTTGGATTGCGAAAAACCAATTGACGCAAAAAGAGCTATTACAGATAGAACAGATAGTAAATCGTTCATAATTTTGGTTTTATTCCTCTATTTGCGTTAAACGACAAACCTCGGCAAAAACTGTCATTCTGCGGGAAAAAAGTTACTTAGTTAAAACCAGAATTTTAAAATTCGCTATTGACAGGTAAGTCGCAAAACAGCGGTAACGAACCATTAGATCCTTATTCCTTTAAAATACTTCCCTCAAAAACCTTCTGATCGCCAATAGATATATAGAAAGCGTAAAGTGCGATCGACAGACCGATGGCGGCGACGATTATCGTGTTTGAAAAGTAAAACCGCGAAGCGTCGAACGTAATGGCGATATTTAGAATTTCATAACACGCAAGACTTGTAATGATCGTCACTAAACCAAAGCGGAGGAACAAAAAGACGACCGGAACATAAACAAAAAGCAGAAACACTATGTACAGCCAGCCTCTCGAAGGTATTTGCTGAAAGCCGAACATTCCGACCGCGAACAACCCGACACCCAGCGTCGCGAGCCATTTACGTTTGAAGACAAGATAAAGTATTACTGACATCATCAAGATCAGCAGCGCCCTGATAATAGCGATCAAAACAGAAAGCAAAAGTGTTGTGGCGACTCCCTGTGTTCCGTTAAGCGTTCCGGTTTGAAACGAAATGATCGTTGACGGGCGGGATGCAATGAAATCTCTTAGAAATCCGCCAAAATACTCGGAAAGGACAAGTACACATCCTAAAACCCCGCCAACCAGAATGTCGCGTCCGATCAGAGGATTTGTAAAATCGCCGGCGAGAAGCCGGTTCCAGGATATGAGGATCTCTGTCCACCAACGGCGCACAAACGGTTCGATCGCCACATACAGCAGAAAAAGAATTACCGTTTGTCCGCAGATTATAAAAAATACGGTCAGCCAGTGATTTAAAAGAGAATCGTAATCATAAGAGATCAGCCGGTGGATCAAGATCAAAACAAAGAAAAAAACTGAAAGCTTTGCCGCCCCATTAAGGTCGCCGCGACCGGCTTTTAAATTCATATAGCTGATCACGATCGCGCCGAAAAAGGCGAGAAAATTGAAAAGGAAAAGAACTATTTCGCGAATTTGAAGCGCACTTTCGCGCGGACGGTCGTTTTTGATCCGCTCATCCTGCCACGGCGTGAAAACCTCGAAATATACCGGTTTTCCGTTTGCCGATGCGGCTTCAATTCGGGTCGGAATATCGTCAAAATCCGCCAAAGTACCTTGCCAGGCGCCTTGTTGATCGGCGTAAACCGGCGGTGAAACCTGGACTTGTGCTTCGGAAAATCGATCCAAGCTGAGTCCTGCTTGGTCAAATAATGCTTCCCAGCTTGTTTCGCCGCTCGTCATCTGCGGTTTGATCTGCGGCGGAACGGCGACCAGTTTCACAAGTCGTCCACGGGTGTCGAGCTTTACGTATTCGCTTGCCGGGTCGTTCAACGGCGGATCAAATTCCGTTACAACGTTTCGGATTATCGAGAACGGCATTAAACGGTCAGCGCTTTGCCGGTACCAAAAATACACGACGAACGGCTGTCCGCTTCTCAATTTTTCAAAATCGTAAACCGAGCGGTCGTCGTTCTTTCGCGCGAAACGAACGAAATAATCTTCATATCCGAAACTATCTACGGAATCGTTCGGAGCTTCCGAGTATCCGGCGCTTGAGAGAATGTTTTTCGCCCGTTCGCGCAAAACTTCAGGCGATTTTTGAAGCGGTGTGAATGCATGATATTGATATTGCGATGCAAGATACAACGCAGCGGCAAATAATCCGAAGAATGCAACAAGAAGCGATACGGCGACCGGAAGTTTCAGAACACCTTTTTTCGGCGAAGCTGCGACCATTTCCGGGCTCGGAGTTTCGCCGGCTTCGAGTGCGACTTGAATGGGATTTCCGCCGGGAAGCGCCGCGGCAACCTGTAGAACGGAACCGGGTCTGTCAGCCGGATCTTTCGCCAGGCAATTTCTGATCAGCTCATCGATCGCCGGGTCGAGATTTTCGACGAATTCCGTTGGATCCGTCGGCGATGTCGTTTCATGAAAACTCAGAAACTCGTCAAAAGAGGCGGCTTGAATCGCTTGTTTGCCGGTGAATATCTTATAAATGAGAAGACCGAGCGCATAAATGTCGCTGCGCTGCGTAATGTTCTTTCCGGCGATCTGTTCGGGCGACATATAAGCCGGAGTTCCGGCGCGCGCTTCGACCCCCTGAACATCGGCTTCAAAACCTGCGATCCCGAAATCGGTAATTCTTGCTCGTCCCTTCGAATCGATAATAATGTTCGCCGGCTTCAGATCGCGGTGCAAAATTCCGGCTTTGTGAATGGCATGCAGACCCATACAGATCTGTCTGGTTATCTCGACGGCTTTATCGGAAGGCAATCTTCCGATCCTGCGCAAAAGCTGCGACAGGTCGTCTCCGTCGATAAATTCCATCGAAAGAAATTGTCTACCGTCAACTTCACCGATGTCGAAAACTCGGCAAACATTTTCGTGAGAAACCTGCCGTGCCGTTCGCACTTCTGCGCGAAATCTTTTCAAGGCATCTTTGTTTTTAGCGAGGCTCGCCGGAAGAAATTTAAGCGCAACGGTTTGATCCAGCGTTAGATCTTCGGCTTTGTAAACTTCACCCATTCCGCCTGTGCCGAGCAAGCCGAGAATTCGATATCGTTCCGCCAGAACGGTTCCTGCGACAAAATTTATCGACTCATCGGATTTCGTTATTTTGATCTGATCCCGCGTTTTCGTTCTCTGCAGCTGTGTCGGCGACCGCTTTTCGTCGTTCTCGGAACTCAAAATTGCGGAAACCACTTTGCTAACCGCCGAATCGTCCAAAAAGTTTGATCCGTCCGCGTATTTAAGCAGAGATTCAACCTCGGCTAGCAATTCCGCGTCGTCTCCGCAGGCGGACTTCACAAATTCCGCGCGGCTTTCCGGTTCGAGACGCGACGCAGCGTCAAAGATCTCATTGATCCTGTTCCAATTGTCGGAGTTCATAGTTAAAGGTTGAGCAAAGGAAAAACTTTGACCGCGGGACGCTTTCACGCGCAATCACGCCGTCATTGGAATCGCCGGTCCGACCGCGGCACTCGAGTGCCGAAGATGAAATTAATTATCTTTTTTGCCCCGATTTGTAAAATTTTACGCGAAACGATCGTCGGCGGTCGCGTATCTCAAAAGGCAGCGTGGTTTCCGGAGAAGTTCGATCTATATTATAACCCCAAATACAAACGCCTTGTGTTCGTCAGGAATTTTCTAAATCTATTCAGGTTTTTTTGAGCTTAAGAATCCGGAGATCTCGTTCGCAATTCGCGCTTCGCGGTCAAACGAATTGAAGATCGGCAGCTCGTCGCGCAGGGTTTGTTCGGAAACGCCGGTTAGAAACATTCCTTCCTGGTTCAGAACTACGCAGTACGATTCACCTTCTTCATTCGTCAAAGTTTTCACACGAGCTCCGGTAAATTGACTCAACGAACCTTCGATCATCTCTCTGCGGTGAATGAATTGCCGGACGAACATGTAACTTTCCGTCGTTTTGTCAAAAAAATAAACTTCGCGAATCGTGCCGCGAAACGACAAAATCAGCGATGCCGCGGCAAGAATTCCGACTCCCCAAAGAACGAACGGATCGACCGTTAGTAAATTAAACAAAAAAAGAATGAACAAAATTGTGAAAACCAAAAATCCAGTAATTGTAAAGAACATGAACCATGTCGGTCGATAATCTAAAATCGACAAGGTCTCCGGTCGCCGAACGATCCATAGCGGAACAAAATAGCCGAACCGCGGCGACACATGTCCCCAAAGCCGGTCAAAAACCGATTCTTCGTCTCCGTCTCCAATCATATTGCCGCACTCCAAAAATGGTGATCGAATATCTAAAACGCAAAAGGAATCTTTCAAATTTAGGCAGATCAAACAACGACCGTTTGAACTTATCGCATTCTTTACCCACGGTTCAATACTTAACTTGATGAAAGATAAAAACCCGAGCGACAAATTAGTCGACGAATAATTCCCTCAAAATTCGATCAAGTTGAAAGATTTACAATGCTCGCATCAAAACCCATTCGAATCAAATAAATTCGCGATAAGTTAAATTGGACGATACTGGCATCCCAGTCATAAACGGATTTCGTTTTGTGCGGCGGAACTCAACGGCTCATTCTGTCGAAATCTTCAGCAGCTTCACTAAAAAGTGCGTTCAACGCAATTTGACGGTCGGCGTTAGCATCATCCGCCGGGAAGATTAAGTTCACTCTGCCTGAGTCTTTTCTCAAAGTTATTCTTGCATATTCATTCTTTTCAGCAAATCATTAGATCGTGGGTCATCGTGCAAGGAATTAATTATAGGATCAACTTTCAAACTTGGCAGATCAGCGATTGAATTCGTAGTATCGTTTGTGATATTGGCAGGATTTTCATCCGCAACTGCTTTGAGAATCTGTGTTTTCGATTCTTCCAGATCAGGTTGCGAAGTTCGCTCCAAACGGCTTTTTGTCTCCAATTCTTGCTTGGCTTCTTTGAGGTCGTGCAGTAAATATTTCGCCTTTTGATAACGCTTCTCCTTGTCCATTCGAGGTCGCTTCACCAATTCCGCCCGTAGCGCCGGTGATAATTGCGACCTTTCCGTTCAACCGTTTTCCGTTTTCGATGCTTTGGCTCATACTTTTTCCCATCGTTTATTAAATTTGATCTTTGAATTGGCTCAACGCCGGTCATCCGATTCAAACGGTACCCGTTAAACGAATCATGAGGAATCCGTCCCTCTTTTCTCGGGAAAAAATCTCCGCCTACGAGCTAAAAAAAGATGCGATCGTCTTTGTCGAAAGGACAAATAAGACCGCATCGAATTTGGGAATGTTTTTGCTAATTTGCCTGGCTCCACATTTCAAAACTGCCCCAGATCTCGTCGATGATCTTTTCGTTAGCGGCAAATTTCGATTCTTCCGTGCCGAGCAGCATTACATAATTATCCGTTATGTCGGTGCCGACCAGAATTTTAGCTTTGCCTTTTGTGCCGTCCTGCGAAGTCGTTGTGGCTTCGGCAACGGCATATTCGTCGCTTTCCGCGGTAAGATCTCCCGGCGTGACCTTTTCACCCATTTGCTCAAGGAATTTCACCGCGACATCGAGCAGGTCGTCTTTCGTCATTTCTTTATCTTTGAACGCAATGACAACTATTGCGATCTCGGACGGCGACGGTGTCGAGCCGACGAAAGTATCAACGCCGTCCACGGTTTCCGAAGCACCGGTGGTTCCGTCCGGAACGTAAAAGCCGTAGCCCTTAGCTTCGTCGTAAACATATATCCAGTTTTCCGGGACCGGATTGTCTTTTTTAGCGGTTTTCGCCGTGCCTTCCGGTTTCTTTTCGTTTTTCAAAGCCGGTTTCGATTTTCCGTCATCTTTTGCGGTTTCTGTGTTGGAAGCGGGTTTGTTCGAATTCTTGTTTGAAGCGCTGGTCGCGTTTCCGGAATTCGCATCGTTGCCGGTCGAAAAAGACGCCGTGCAGCCCGTCATTACGACCATTGAAAAAGCGGTCAGCGCTAAAAGGGTTTTGATCATAAATTTTCTCCTGTTTTTGATTTTTTTAAAGTTTCTTTTGTACTTGCTGATCAGCAGCTTAATCTGGCGATCAAGCTGCCGAATTTGCATTAAATTACTCAACGATCGCGGTCGCCTTGCCGTTCTTGTAATAAAGAGTGACTTGCGAAATTTCTAAAAGGTTCAGGCGTTCCCATTCGATAAAGTTGCCTTCTTCGTCCTCAATGCGCAGGTCCCATAGCTTGGCGCGTTCTTTTCTGGAAAAAGTTATGTCCGCAGATTCATCTGATAAGAGCGTGTCAACGCCGAGAATATCGTCGCCCCAATCGTCGGCATTATGCGGGGTAACATAGAGCGCGTAGATCTCGACACCGGTTTTGTTAACAAGCACAAAATCCTGCGCTCCCTGTGCTGATGCCTGCCGGGCGGAAATTGCCATCACGCCAAAGACGAATAAGATCGCCATTAAATTTTTTAAACTTATCTTCATTTCAAACTCTCCTAATTTCTAATTTTCTATCTAAAGATTTACTGAAATTTTAAGACAGACACGGAAGACGGTTAGAAATCATTTGACGACAGGATGAAAAACAACTTCTAACCATTTCTTCCGATTTTGCCGCCTTTAATAAACGCCGCTCCACATTTCAAAGCTTCCCCAGATCAGATCTATCGTCTTTTCATTGGCTTTAAAATTTTCGGGTGTAGATCCGACGATCATTATGTAGTTATCGGTAATATCCGTTCCTACCAGAATTCTTACCTTTCCCTTGCTGCCGTCTTCCGCAACGGTCAGCGCATCGCCGACTGCGTAGTTATCGCTTTCGGCTCTGAGGTTTCCGATCGGTGTAACTTCTTCACCCATTTCTTCTAAAAAAGCGATCGCGTCCAACAAAAGATCGTCTTTTGTTAAGGTCTTATCTTTGTAAGCCAAAACCGTGACCCAGAGATTTGTCGGATCGCCGGTCGTTATAACGGTCGTGTCGAGACCGCCGGATTTTATAAATTCGACGTCGGAACTCGAAGGAACGTAAAAGCCGTAACCTTTTTTCTTTTCATAGACATAATCCCAATTTGTCGGAACGGCAATGGAACTGCGAACCGTTTTGGCTTTACCCTTAGTCGGTCGTTGAGCCATAACGCTCGAATTAAATGCCGGAATTGCCACAAGCGCGAACAGGATCGCCGCTAATATGCTTAATAATCGATTGTTTTCCATATTTCTTTTTTCTCCAAAATTACTTGATACCTAAAAGCGGGCTTATCCGTTTTGAAGAACTATTGGATTCGCGCTCAAAGAGCCGAATACTAGATCCTTTTGCAAAACTTCCCCTTTTAACTGATAAACGACTTTTCTTAAAAAAAGGTGTCAGCCGCTCTATTTGAGCATATTTTTTATTTAACGGATACCGGCGCGATAAAAGAGAAAAAGCTCCGGACGAAATTGTTTCGCCGAAGCTTAAAACCGTTGTCGGATCTAAAGTTAAGAGATGCCGAACAGCAGCAATAAAATTGTTTGCGCAGAACGAAAATATGCGTTCTGCGCAAACTGCCGTTTACCCGTTTACTGCGGCAAATAATTCCTCGGAGTTGGAACATCGCCGTCAACACCAAATGTCGCAGCCGACATTCCGGATGTTGAACCGTTTACAAACCAGACGCCGGCGCGGTATATCGCCTGATCCGATTTGCCGTCGCCGTCATAATCGCCCGGCGACGGAATGTCGCCGTCCGTTCCCCACGGGACATAACTCGTTCCGCCGGACGAACGAACGATGTACCAAACTCCGTTCGACGGTCTGAAGACAGCGATGTCCGCTTTGTTGTCGCCATCGTAATCGGCAAACACCGGGATGTCAGACGAAACTCCCCACGGAGTTGTAACAACAGCGTTATCGGTTGAACGGGCAATGTACCATGTTCCGTTTGACGGTCGGAAGACTGCAAAATCTGCTTTTCCGTCGCCTTCGAAATCTCCCGGAACGGGTTTGTCGCCATTAATACCGAAATTGTAATGACGCAAAGAACCCGACTCCGATTGAAGAACGAAGAAATCACCCGTCGCCTGACGCCACACCGCGACGTCGGTCTTCCCATCTCCGTCATAATCGGCTGCAACCGGCATGTCCGCCGTGGTTCCCCAGGCAACACCGGAAACGGTCGAATCCGAACTTCGCAGAAGATAAAAGTCAGGCTGTCCATCGACATCCGAAGGTCGCCAGATAGCAAAGTCCGTTTTTCGATCGCCGTCAA
This sequence comes from Pyrinomonadaceae bacterium, assembly GCA_026129865.1. Classification (GTDB taxonomy): domain Bacteria; phylum Acidobacteriota; class Blastocatellia; order Pyrinomonadales; family Pyrinomonadaceae; genus JAHCHG01. The sequence continues at coordinate 60,246 of JAHCHG010000005.1, read as the reverse complement.
AATCGCCCGGGACGATCTTATCGCCGGTCGTACCCCAATTAACTACTGAAAATCCCGCGGTTGATCGATTCAGGTACCAGTTTCCCTCGCCGCCGCGAAAGACGGAAAGGTCTGTTCTGCCGTCGCCGTCGAAATCGGAACGTGCAAGATTTGCCGGTGCCGCGGCGCCAAGCTCAAAAACGCCGCGACCATACGTCGCAACCTGTATCTTGCCGGTAGCCTGTGCGGTAAACGCCATCGCCGGAACAGGCGGCAGCCCGGTGTTGAACGCAGACCAGCTTCCTCCCGAATCGGTTGAACGAAAAACACCGATATCGGTTCCGGCAAAAAATGTGGTCGGTGTCTGCGGATCGATCAAGAAAGCATTTGTCGGAATATCCGGCAGGTTGCCGCTGATATTCGTCCAGGTCGAACCGCTGTCCGTCGACCGGAATACATGACCGACCGATCCGTAGCCCGAAACTGTTAAATAAACCAGCGCCGGATTAGCAGGACTGACCGTAATGCTCGCTATTGAACGCATCGGCAACCCGGCAGTAATATCTGTCCAGGAGCCTCCGTTATCCGTACTTCGCATCACCCGTCCGTTTGCGGAACCCGTATAGATCACACTTGTATTGCTTTTTGCGACTGCGATCGTTCTAAGCGTGTCGGTGCCGCCAGTTGTCAGGTCGGTATCGCTCGTCCGGGTCCATGTTGCCGCGCCTTGCGCCGTGCTGCAATCCGAACAAATGTAAAGCTGCCATGATCCGCTGTAGAGCCGTTCGTCAACTCCATTGCCGACAACCGGAGCAAAAAATCCGATGCGACCGTTCTGGGCGCCGAAACTTGCCGCACTGGCAATATCGACCTGTGTTTGCGGCGAACCCGTTTCCGTATTCCTGATCAAGTTTCCCATCGTTCCGCCAAGATAGACGATCGAAGGATTGACCGAATTGATGACAGACGGTCCGCCGTCGCCGGTTTGTGTAAATTCAACCCAACCGTTCGTGCCGGACGTTCGACGCTGAGAACCGTTGTCCTGCGCACCGGCATAACTTATGTTTCCGTTCGTCGGATGTATCGCGACGCTGTAAAGCTGCGCTAAAGAAAGCGTCGAATTAAGCGTCGTAAAGCTCGTTCCCCCGTTTGTAGTTTTAAAGATCCCTCCGTCGTTTCCTACGTAAAATGTATTTGAATTTCCGGGTTCGAACGCAAAAGACTGCTGATCTGTATGCACTTTCTGCATATTCTCCTGAAAACACGTGGCGCAGGTATACGGCGGTATCCATGAATTATTCAAGTTCGTAAATGTCGCGCCGCCGTCGGTGCTTTTAAAGAAATCGCGGCTGCCGACCCAAACGGTATCGGCATTTGACGGATCTGCGGCAAGATATGTGTTATAGCCGAACTGACCCGGGTCGAGTCCGGTCGCTGTCGTGCCGATCGCGCCGCGTGTTGTAAACGTACCGCCCGCATCGCTGCTTGTTTCAAGCCGGCGGTCATTTGAACCTTCATCGCCGAGATAGATGTACACGCGATCCGGCGAAGCAGCAGTGACGGCAACGCGAAAATCCTTTGTAGAATTGAACGGCGAGGTGTAAACATTGTTCCAGGTAGTGCCGCCGTCGGTAGACTTGTACAGTCCCGACGGATCTGTGTTCGGCATTGCCACACTGATCGCCGCATAAATGATCTGTGAATTTGTCGGATGAATTGCCAGATCATTGGCAATTCCGGAACGGGTCTTTGTCCAGTTAACACCGCCGTCAGTCGAAACATAAACGCCGGCGCTGTCGCCGCAATCACGCGGATCGGACCCGGTTCCGGTGCAATTCGCGGCATTTAGAAATGTCGATGCGGAAAGATATACCTTATTCGGGTCAGCTGGATCTACCCGAACGCGTGTTGAGCGGACTTTATTCGGCAACGATGTATTGTTTACCCGCGTCCAGCTTGCGCCCGCATCTGTAGATTTTATAACTCCCGTACCGAAATATCCGCTGTCGCCGTCGCCCATTCCTGCGTAAACGATGTTCGGATCACTCGGTGCAAATGCGATCGAACCGACCGCCAGGTCGACCTGATTATCACTTACCGGCGAGAACGAAGTCCCGCCATTCGTCGACCGCCATACTCCACCCGTGCCGCCGGCAACCAGGATCAATTGATTATTCGCCGGTGAAATGGCGATCTCGTTTATGCGACCCGATACAGCGCCGCCGGGACCGGCTCCGGCGGTCGGCATTGGACCGACGGGACTCCACGTATTTGCCTGACCTGCCGGACCGAATCCCTCACCGCGCGCTGCGACTTCGTCAAATGCAGCGCGGCGGGCGCCGTCCGGAATTTTGTCAAACGGAAACATGCGCTGGTACATAAACCAGTTCGTGCGCCCGGTTGGATTTTCCACTTCTCTTAGTTTACTCGTTTCGGTTTGCCCGTCGTCTTTTTTTTCAACGCGCTGAAACTGAAGCAATCCCGCAACTGCGGCGATCGCGACACCCATAACGATAACCGCCGCGAGCGCACCCTTACGTTTAAAATTATTGCCTGATTTATCTGATTTCTCCATTTTTCTTCTCCTGTAAATTGTTACAAAGTGACCATTTTTTCGAATCTTTCTATGTGGACAGATCAATGCCAAACTCTTTTTGCGCGAGGATCGCTTGGGGCATAACTGGCTAGATCTAGCTCGAGATCGAATGATCGATCAATTGAAAATTGATGCTAGGTTCGACGCGAGACCCTAACCCTCTTAAAACTAAACCTTTCAATCTGGTCAAACGACATCAATACCGCAAAAGTGTCATTGACCGGGAAATTCCCTAACGTTTCCGGAATCTTTGCTTTCCAACTCGTTTTTCCGAAGACGACAAAAAAAAAGGATGGCGGCGTTTTCGCCTGACCATCCGTTTTTTTTTCCTATGGCTTGAAATTATTCAATATATTTTCGAAAGAAACTTAGAATATCGTCGCGCATTTCAAGATTTATGGTGTGCTTGACGTTTGGGTAAAGTTTGAACTCGGCGGCAAGACCCGCGTCTTTGTAAAGCTGCTTTGAAACATCCCAGCGTTCGACCGGAGTTTTCCCGAAAAGCTCAAAGATCAGGTTCTTATCTTCTTCCTCATAGGAATCTCCAAAGATCACCGAGTCGTTATCGTCTTCAGCGCCGAGAAAGATAAAAAGCGGAACTTTTCGAAGATTCTTAAGGCTAAATTTCACGCCGGAAACGGTTTCGATATCGCCGGTTCCGATCGGGTAACGAAGCGGTTTTTCCTTGTAAGCTGCCGCCGGTGCGATCGCCCATCCGCCGGGCGAACCGATCGCCGCTGCCTTAACCCGTTCCGGATGAAGAAATACGAATCGATTTGCGAACATTCCCGAAGCGGAAAATCCGGTGATCAAAACCTTTTTGTCAAACTTGAACTTTTCAGATTTCAAGCGTTGGCGAGCATCGTCGATCATCGCGATCAATTGAAGATCGAATCGCGAATATTCTTTCTTTTCGGTCAGCATTGCGTCGCGGTCGAGCGCATGCGTGTAGATCTGCCAATCGGATTCCGGTCGCGGAAAAGCGGGCATCAATATCGCCACATTCGCCGTGTCGGCAAAAACGGCGTTTTGCGTGATCCGCTTTTTCGCATCTAACTCGTGAATCTCGAGCGAATCGTCGATCTTCCCGGTATTGTTCGGAATAACCAGAATTGTCTGCGTCTTTTTAATGGAATCCGGTTCGCGCAACGCGTTCGGAACGTAAAGGAAATAAGAATACGTGAATCCTTTGTCCGGATTTGGATCGATCTTTTGAATGTTTTTGGGATCGTCAGCCGGCTGAGCAAAAACCGAAGAAGCGAAAAGCAATATAAACAATAAGAAAATGACATTTTTCATAACAGTTTCGTAAACGCAAAAAAACTCGAAACCGTTCCGAAAAACTTTTAAAGACGCCCCGAAATACCGACCAATTAAGATCTTTTCTCGCCGATCAAATACAAGACCGGTTCATCGCCGATAACGCGAGCGGAATGATAAGTTCCCGCGGGCATCAGATCGCGGTCGCCCGCGTTGAGGACGACCGTTCCGTAATTTTCCACGGTTAATTCGAGTGAGCCGGAAATAACCCAGTGAGTCTGATCGGTCGGGTGAGAATGCTGTGCGTAGCAGCGATCCGGCTGGTCGCACCATTGAAAAACCGTAAATCCTTCGTTCGTCAAAGCTAATCGGAGCAGCGCCGCATTCGGGGCATAAGCTTCCGACCATCTCAAAACTTCATATTCAACCCGCATCTCGTATCACCCCTGCAAATTTTCGATAATAGACAACTGTATATTACACTTCTCTCATGATCCAAAATCCTTCAGCCGCGGCGGAACAGTTTCGCAACAGCGTCGGCGTCAATTTTCAGTTGTATAACAGTCTCTTTCTGTCTCTTCCGTTTTATGAGATCGATAAGACCGGTGTTTTGCTTTCGCTTTTTAATCAAAATTGCGAAGACGGATTCAAAAACGGCAAAACCGTGCCTGAAATCATCGACGAATTTTTTACGGATCACACGTCGATATCGGATGAAAATGAAAAGATCGATCTGCTGTTTCGATTCGTTCAATATGCCGAACGACAGATAGTGCTATTTGACGCACTCGAAGACGCCGCATTTCGCGAACTTCACGATCTAAGCGGCGCGGGAACGCTAAAACAGCTCGAATCGGCTGTTTTGCAGCAAAATCGGCAAGAGGAACTCAAGGAAAAGCTCGAAAATTTTGCTGTCCGGCTAGTCTTGACCGCGCATCCGACGCAGTTTTATCCCGGTTCGGTGCTCGGAATTATTAACGACCTGGTCGATGCTATAAAAACGCGTGATGTCGCGGCTATCAACATTTTGCTGCAGCAGCTCGGCAGAACGCCGTTTTTGAAAAAGCAAAAACCGACGCCGTTCGATGAAGCCGTCAGTTTGATCTGGTATCTCGAGAATATCTTTTATAACGCCATCGGAAACATCGTTTCCGATCTGAAAAACTCCTTTCCGAACGAAAACTTTGACTTGAGCGGTTTGATCAAAATGGGATTCTGGTCCGGCGGCGACCGCGACGGAAATCCTTTCGTAACGGTCGAAACGACACGCCGCGTTGCCGATTCGCTTCGACGGTCGATCCTGAAATGCTATTACAACGACGTTCGCCTTTTAAAACGGCGTCTGACATTTTCCGGTGTCGAATCAACGCTTGCCGAACTTGAACGGAGACTTTACAGAAACGCGTTTCAGCTCGAAGAAGATGTCGAGATAACGAAAGGCGAGATTATCGACTGCCTTTTAGAAATTCGCAGCATAATTATCGAAAAACACAACGGTCTGTTCGTCCGTCTGGTTGACGATCTGGTTGAAAAGGTTAAGCTTTTCGGACTTTTTTTCGCCACACTCGATATTCGGCAGGACAGCAGCATTCACGATCTGGTTCTAAAAAGCACGGCTGAAAAGTCGGACCTGCTTCCTGAAAATTATCCGGATTTATCCGAAGATGAAAAGATCGATCTTCTTCTAAAGATCGATAAAGCCGTCGACAGCGGCATTTTTGAAGACGATCTTGTAAAAGACACGATCGAAAATTTAAAAGCGGTAAAGCAGATTCAAGCGAAAAACGGAGAAGAAAGCTGCCATCGTTACATCATCAGCCATGCGGAGACGGCGCTCAGCATCATCGAAGTTTTCGGGCTTTTTCTTCTCGCGGGCTGGACGCGCGAAGAGCTTTCTTTTGACATAATTCCGCTGTTTGAAACCGTCGACGACCTGCAAAATGCGCCGCAGTCGATGGAAAAGCTTTATCTGAACGAAGACTACGCCGCACATCTGCGCCGCCGCGGAAATACGCAGACGATAATGCTCGGGTTTTCCGACGGGACAAAAGACGGCGGTTATCTGATGGCAAATTACGGAATTTATAAAGCAAAAGACGAACTGACCGAAGTTTCGCGAAAACACGGGATAAAGGTGATCTTTTTCGACGGTCGCGGCGGTCCGCCCGCGCGCGGCGGTGGTAAAACTCATAAATTTTATTCGTCGATGGGCGAAAACATCTCAAATGCCGCGATCGAACTTACAATTCAAGGACAAACGGTAAGTTCAAACTTTGGAACGGTTGACGTCGCACAGTTCAATATCGAACAGCTGCTGCATGCGGGAATTTATAACGATATTTTCGCCCGGCGTGAGACCACGTTTACGGAATCGGAAGCAAAGCTGATGAACGAACTCGCAACGGAAAGTTTTCGTGCGTATTCCGAACTCAAGAACGATCCCGACTTTTTGGATTATCTGGAAAACGTCAGTCCGCTGCGTTTTTATTCGCAGACGAATATCGGCAGCCGTCCGGCAAAGCGGGGCGGAACGGAAGGAAAACTTACACTCGAAACGCTGCGCGCGATACCCTTCGTCGGCGCGTGGAGCCAGCTAAAACAAAACGTTCCGGGCTTTTACGGCGTCGGCGCCGCGCTCGATAAAATGGAATCGCTCGGAAAACTCGGTGCGGTCGAAGATCTTTATCGCGAAAATCCGTTTTTCAAAGCCCTGATCGACAACTGCGAAATGGCGATGCAAAAAACGTTTTTCCCGCTGACGAAGCACGTAAAAGATCATCCGGTTTACGGAAGGATTCGTAAACTTATAGAGGACGAGTACGATTTGACCGAAAAGTTACTTAAAAAAATTACCGGAAGAGACTCGCTGATGTCCGATTATCCTGTCGAAAAACAATCGGTCGAAACCCGCGAGCGGATCGTCATACCGCTGACGACCATCCAGCAATATTCGCTGATAAAACTCGGCGCAGCGTCGCCGGAAATGACCGAAGCGCTTGGGAAATTGATCGCTCGATGTTCGTTCGGAATCATAAACGCCGGTCGAAATTCGGCGTAACTTGCTTAAGCTCTAGGCTGAGAAGCGCGCCGGCGTCTGCGTCCGAAAAATTTAGAACTGACAAAAAAGAGCGCGAACCCCGAAGCGATGGTAATTATTCCGAGAATAGAAAATCCGCGGATCAAATAATTATTAAAATCGTCGCGCCCTTGATAGTCCATCGTGTGAAGCATCCATAAAAAGTCAAAGATCCTCCATTTCAGAGTGCGAAACGCTCCGATCTGTCCGGTTTGCGCAGAAACATAAACGACTAGATCGTTTTCAAACGTCACCGCCCACGCAGGCAGCGGTTTTTCGCGGTATTCATGGTGCTTTCCTACGTTTTCGGGCGATAAAAACTCCGTCGATCTGACAGCAAAAGGATGTGCGAGTGCATTAACGGCAATTTTTTCGGCTTCTTCGCGGGTAAATTTAGGGCGGATTTCTCCTGTTCGGGCATCGGCAGCGATAAGGAATTTTTTACGATCAGAAGTTTCAAAGGCAAATTCGTAATACGGGGAATGTTCGATCGTTATCAAACGAAGACTTTTTATTTCCGCGTCCCCTGCCGACGAACGAACTTTGTTTGCAACGACATCCGGCGCAAGTAAATTTTCCGAGATCACAACCGGCGTTTGCGCTCCGCGCAGGTGGTCGCCGTGAATTTCGTCAATATCGGTCCATGTAAAATAAATGCCGCCGACGGTCCACAGCAGAAACTGAACGCCGATGAAAATGCCTAGATACCGGTGAGCCCGTCTTATGTAAAATTTGTAATTTCGCGACGGCATTAATTTCAATGTTTATGTGATCCGCCGGAATCCTTCACATCTTTTTGAATTACGTTCCGGACATATTTCACGACGGCGGCGATCTCCTCTTCCGATAACTTTTCCTTGAACGCCGGCATTTTATCCTCTTCGCCGTTCTTAACCTGATCGATAAAATCCTGTTCGGGATGACCGATCGCATGTCCCTTCAAAAAGGAAATTCCCTTTTCAGTTCCCTCGCCCGCCGGTCCGTGGCATTTTGCGCAGTTTTCCTTATAGATCAATGCTCCGTCAACCTTTGATCCTTCTGCTGTTTTCGTTATTTCGGTAACGACCATATCCGAGCCGTTCTTTTCGACCGAAAACCGGACCTCGTTGCCTACTTTCAAGTCTTTTATCAGATCGGTTGTTTTTACCGGAAAGTCCATCTCCATCGCGGACATCAAACCGGGAATTTCCTTGTGATCGATTGTGATCTCCTTTTTCTCGGCGGAAATGCCGGTAATAACTCCGGTCGATGAAAACGTCGACGCCTGCGGTTCGCTCTTGTTCCCGCAGGCGGATAAAAGACCAATGATCAAACCGATATATACAACGGACAAAAATTTATTAAATTTCATTTGGATTACGTCTGAATTTCGTAAGTTAAACACCGCACATTCTAATTCGAAAAGAGATATTGCGCAAAATTTTTTTATGATCCCGCCGAAGTTACGCCGTAGTCCTTGTGGAGTTCGGTCCTTCGTTCGTAAGCGGTTCGGACGATATTGATATCTTCAAGGAACGCCGGAAGTTCTTCGATCCTAAGTGCCTGCGGACCGTCGACGAGCGCCCGGCTTGGGGTCGGGTGAAAATCGATCAATATCATATTCGCCCCGGCGATAACACCCTGCGCGGCGGCGTGCAGAACATCTAGAATTCCATCGGAACTTCGCGCGCGGATCCCGACCGAATGCGACGGATCTATGCAGACCGGCATTCTTGTAATTCGTTTTACGACCGGTACATGAGCGAAATCGACCATATTGCGGTGCGGATCGCCGATATTCGTTTTCATTCCGCGCAGCGCGAAAATGACTTTTTGATTGCCCTCGCTCGCCAGATATTCAGCCGCGTGGAGCGATTCGTCCAAAGTAATTCCAAAACCGCGTTTCAGCAGCACGGGAAATTCCTGCTGCCGTCCGACGATCTTCAGCAGTTCGAAATTTTGCGTGTTTCGCGTCCCGATCTGCAGCATTACGCCCGTCGGATTTCCTGCTTTTTCTAAACATTCGCGGATCTCCTCCAGATGCGATTCATGTGTGATCTCCATTGCGATCACTTTTATCCCGTATTTTCCGGCGAGCTCGAAAACGTACGGAAGACAAGTTTTCCCGTGTCCCTGAAAGGAATAAGGACTCGTTCGCGGTTTATATGCGCCCAACCGCGTGCAGACCTGCCCGTTTTCCCTGAGCGCGCGCATCATCGTCTCGACGCTTTCGCGCGAATCGACCGCACATAATCCGGCAAAGATATTAAGATTGTCCTGTCCGAACCGGACGCCTTGATAAGTAAAATGATTCTGCCTGTTGTCGCCTTTATGCCGCCCCAAAACGCGGTATTCCTCCGAAACTCGAACCACATGATCAACGCCCGGAAAGCTTCGCATTTCCTCTAATGACAGCGCCGCCGTGTTTCCGATCAAATAAACTTCGGTTAAAAGCTGCGCCGCGCCCTGAACTTTGTGCACGCGAATTTCAATATTTTGCTGATTTTTTAAGAATCGCTCGATCCGTTGAAACTCTTTCGAATCGACGCCGATGTTCGGCTTAAGAATCAAGATCATTTTGCTGCACCTCAAGGCTTGTATATCTTCCCAAAACTCTGACCGCAGCGGCTTGCTGCGTTATTTCTTCGAGTGCGCCCCGAAGTTCGCTTTCTGCAGGCGGCGCCGCCAGATCGATGTAAAAATTGAATTCCTTCGGCGAGTTTTTGATCGGACGGCTTTCGATCTTCAATAGATCTATACCCCGCCGGACAAACGCCCGCAATGCGTTGTGCAGCGCGCCCGGCTGATTTTTCAGCGTCATTACAAGCGAAACCTTCGAACCGTTCTGCCGTTCATCAGGTGTCTTCCCGAGCAGCGCAAAACGCGTGAAATTGTCTCTGTGATCTTCGATATGCTCGCGCAGGATCTTGCCGCCGTACAGCTTTGCGGTCCGTTTGCCGCCGATGCCGGCACGCGTTACGTCGCCGCTTTCAACCGCGCGGCGGACGCTTCCGGCGGTGTCGTCGGCGGCAATTCCGCGAAGATTCGGATGCGACGCGAAAAATTTTCCGCATTGAGCGAGCGCCGCCGGATGCGATTCGACCGTTCTGATCGAATCCATCGTCGCCGCTTCGCACGCGATCAAAAAATGCGAAACGGGCAAAACGACCTCCGCCGTAATGTGCAGATCGCTTTCAAGAAGCAGATCGAAACATCGATGGATCGATCCGACAAGCGAATTTTCAAGCGGTGCGATTATCAGATCGCTTGAGCCCAGATCGATCGCGCGAAAGAGATCTTCAAATGTAGCGCAGGAAACCGTTTGACATTTTTCGCCGAGCAGCGCCAGCGCGGCTTCCTCGCTGAACGTTCCTCGATCGCCCAAAAATGCGACGCGCGTTCCTGCCGCAATATCCGCCGCCGGACGATCTTCTTTCCCGGTCGCATGCGAATGAAATTTGCGCTGCTGCAGCAAAAGCGATTCGTCAATAATCCGCTGAAAAATATTTGCGATGTTAGCATCGTCGAACGGACCTTTGTTTTCCGCGCTCAATCTTTTCAAAACTTCACGCTCGCGGTTCGGGTCGCAAAGCGATCGATCATCGACCGATTTCGCCTCGCCGACCTCAAGCGCTATCGCGGCACGTTCATTCAACAGACGCAGTATTTTGCTGTCGATCTCATCGATCTTTGCGCGCGGAGTTTGTTTGGCGTCGTTCATAGAAAAATAAAAGATCATCATCCGTTTCGGTTACGAATGATGATCTATCGTTAAACTTCTTTTTCGGCAAAGATCATCAAAGCGCGCTGTAATAAAAGCCGCTAAAATAAAATGCAAAAAACTGATCTTTGGCGAAATTCATAAAATGTTTGAGGAAAAAAGGTTACAACACGTCTCTGACGACTGTCAACGAGATCTTCGTTCGAATCCGTTGACACAACAGGTTCTGGAAAAATCTAATCTTTTAAAAACGATTACTCGTTCCAAATTGCGCCGTACCCCGCGTCCCAGAACGCTTTGTTCATCGCCGGAAGATCTTTTGAAAGAATCTCGTCGGCGCGGCTGCGAAGCGTCGCCCACACCGCATCGAGTTCTTTTTTCCGCTCGCGGGACGGCTGGTTGACACGCGGAATGTCGCTTTCGGTCTGGTTTATTAAGAACAGGTAATTTGCCGTAAATTTGTTCGGAAAATTTTCAACGTCGTCATACGCTGTCGATTTTCTCTGGATCATATCCTCGTCCCACGCCTTCATTTTCTTAACGAGGGCTTCCCCATCGCGTTTTACCGCAGCGTATTTTGCATCGGACGGAAGCTTTTTCAGAAGCGCTTCGAGCTGCTTACGCTTTTCATAAAGATCATTAACCAGGCGGTGCATCGCCGCGACCTCGTTTTCCATCGCGAGCATCATTTCGTTATATTCGCGATACGCCGACGGATCGGTCGGATAAAGCGGATTTGCCAAAATCGACGCATCGGTCGAAAGAGTTTGACCGCCGGCTTTCAGCGAAAAATTATATTTTCCGGGAACGGCTTTATGTCCCGCGAAACTGCTTTCGATATAAACCCCGGGAACGCCCGGCGCGGTCGGATAGCGCATATTCCAGACGAAACGATTCAAACCTTTGTCTTTGGAAAGCACAGGTTCGCCGTCCGGACCGCCGTCCCACGGCTTGAAACCGCTATCTTTCGAACTGAACGATCGAACAAGATTTCCGGCTGAATCCCTGACCTCAAGCGAAATTTCTTCGTCTTTTTTGAGCTCAGGAAGGTTGTAATACAAAACAATTCCGTTCGCCGGATTTACGCCGCGAAACTTGTTCGTTCCGTCAAATTCCGGGTCGGATTCGTTTAGTTCGCTGCCCGCGTTGACCAAATACGCGTCAGACGGTTTGTAAATTGAAAATGCAGCCGGATTCGGCTGATATTGTCGGATCAAACTCAGGTCATCAAGAATCCAAAAAGATCTGCCGGACGTTGCGGCGATCAGGTTTCCTTTATGAACGCGCAGATCTGTGATCGGCGTTATCGGTAAATTCAGTTGAAACGGCGACCAGTCTTTTCCGCCATTCCACGAAATAAACATGCCGAGTTCGGTTCCGGCGAAAAGCAGATCGCGACGTGCTTCGTCTTCACGAACGACGCGCGTAAATGCATTTGAAGGAATTCCGTTGTCAATTTTCGTCCAGCTATTTCCGTAATCTGTTGTCTTGTACAAACCGGGACGATGATCGTTGAATTTATAACGCGTCGTGGCGATGTATGCCGTGCCCTTATCAAACGGCGAAATTTCGATGGCGTTGATAAGGCATTCCGCAAGTCCATTTGGAGTTACATTTTTCCACGTCGCGCCGCCATCGCGCGTCAGGTGAACGAGTCCGTCGTCGCTCCCCGTCCAGATCACGCCTTTTTCGTGCGGCGATTCGGCGATATAAGCCAGCGTTCCATAATTTTCCGCGCCGACCGCTTCATTTGTGAAAGGTCCGCCGCCTTTGCCCTGCTTTTCCTTTTCGTTCCGCGTCAGATCGGGCGAAACTTCCTTCCATGTTTTGCCGAGATCGGTCGTTTTCAAAAGCACGTGCGCACCGTGATAAAACGTGTTCGGTTCGTGCTTGCTCCAGATGATCGGCGCATTCCAGTTGTAACGATATTTCAAGTCTTTCGCGTCCATTCCGAGATACTGGATCGGAGCTGCCATTACATTTGTCGAAGCCTTTGCCTTGGTATTCAAAACCTCGATCGTTCCCTGATAACTTCCGCCCAAAACGAACGTCGGATTGTCGGGATCAAACGCCAAAAACGCACTCTCGCCGCCCGCGGAAGCCTTCCAATCGTCGGTCGTGATTCCCGAACTTCCAAACGAACGGTGCGCGATCGAAACCGATGAATTGTCCTGCTGACCGCCGTAAATTCGATACGGAAACTGATTGTCAACATTGATCCTGTAAAACTGCGCAGTTGGCATATTGTCCTGCGTGCTCCACGTTTTGCCTTTATTGAATGTGATCGCCGCGCCGCCGTCATTGGCGATTACAAAATTGTTCGGGTTGTCGGGATTTATCCAGAGATCGTGAAAATCGCCGTGCGTTCCGCGCAGATTTTCCCACGTCTTACCACCGTCATTTGAACGAAGCGCAGGCGCACTCAAAACATAAACGGTGTTTTCATCCTTCGGATCTATAAAAAGTTCGATGTAATACCAAGCCCTCTGAGTTAGACGATTATCATCGGAAACACGCGACCAATTTTTCCCCGCATTATTTGAAACGAAAAGTCCGCCCGCGTCCTTTTCCGTGTCGCTTTCGATCAAAGCGTAAACTTTTTCGGAATTTGAAGGGCTGACCGCGATCGACATTTTTCCTAAATCTTCCGGCAAACCTTCTTTTAATTTTTCCCATGTTTCGCCGCTGTCCGTTGATTTATACAAACCGCTGCCCGGACCGCCGCTGATCACCTTCCACGGCAAACGACCGTGTTCCCACATCGCCGCGTACATTATCCGCGAATTGTTCGCGTCCATCGAAAGCTCGACGCCGCCGGTTTTTTCGTCAACGTAAAGAACGTTTTTCCACGTCTTTCCGCCGTCGGTAGATTTATAAATTCCGCGTTCCTTCGAACTCGAATAAAGCGCGCCCTGCGCCGCAACCCAAACAATATCGGGATCTTTCGGATGAACGATTATTCGCGAAATATGCTGTGTTGCAACTAAGCCAATGTTCTTCCAGGTCTTTCCCGCATCGGTTGATTTATAAACGCCGTCGCCGTGATGCGTCATCACGCCGCGCACGGCGTGTTCGCCCATTCCAACATAAACGACGTTCGCGTCGCTCGGCGCAACGGCGATCGCGCCAACCGAACCCGTCTTGAAAAAACCATCCGAGATATTCCGCCAACTGACTCCCATATCATCAGTTTTCCACAAACCGCCGCCCGTCGTTCCCATGTAATAGGTCTTCGGATCGCCGAGAACGCCATGCGCCGCCACCGAACGCCCGCCGCGAAACGGTCCGATTGAGCGCCATTTTACCGGTTTAAAATAGTCTTCTTCGGTGGAACTCTGCGATGTTTGAGCAACGGCAGCATTTATTGCTCCGAGACAAAAAACGAGCACGAAAATGATCTTTTTCTTCATGGATTTGTTCCTTTTGACAGTGTTTTCCTTACGAATAAAACTATCGAATCATTCGACGACAGCATCGGTCTGTGTTTATCAGACGTGGAAATAATAACTGGATTCAGTGTTCTATTAGGCTTATTTGTGGCGGAATTATACTTTGCCGCGTGAGTTTCTGCAAGATATTGAAAAAATTAAACCTAAAGCGATGCGGCGGGAACAAAAAAAAGCCCGGAACTCCCAAAAATTCCGGGCAAAGGATTCTAAAATACGGAGGGCAGTTTAGAAATTGTAAGCATTCGCTTTGATCAAACCGTCGGCGATTCGCTGCCGCGCGGCGATCGTGTTCATTGGCGAATTGTTTTTCGTAAATCGTTTGAGCGCGGTGAGCATCATGCGAAGTTCGTCGCCCGTCGCAAAACCGGCGAGAGTGTTTTTCGCGGTCGCTTCGACTCTTTGAATCGCGTCGTTACAGAAAACTCCGGCGGCGTCGATATATTTTGCGGCGGCTTCCTCGCCCTGTTTTTCGGCAAATTTCTTTGCACGAAGACAGGCAGTTTCCATTTGATAGGCTTCCATAATGACATCCGCACAGCCCATCAAAATTTCCTGCTGTTTTTGAATATCCATCATAAATTTCTGCGCCGCGCTGCCGAGGACCATCAACGCGACTTTTTTCGCGTTGCGCGCGAGTTTTAGTTCGGTTTCAAGCAGACCGGTTTCTTCGTCAAAAGACATCTGCGGGTTTAATATCTCGTCCTGCAGCGCTTGTGCCGCCTGTAGAAGTCCGAGCTGACCTTTCATCGCCCGCTTTAAGAGCATTCCCGGAATAAGCATTCGGTTGATCTCGTTCGTTCCTTCAAAAATCCGGTTTACCCGCGAATCGCGATAAGCTTTTTCCGCCGGATAATCCGCCGAATAGCCCGCGCCGCCGTAGATCTGAACCATTTCGTCGACAACATAGTCGAGGGCTTCAGAACACGCGACTTTGTTGATCGAAGATTCGACCGCGTATTCTTCAATAGATTGCAGTTTCTTGGCGTTATCCGCTCCGTCGCCGATAAGCGCGTCGATCATTCCGACGGTTCGGTAAGTTATCGATTCGGCAACCCAGGTTCGAATCGCCATTTCAGCCAACTTGTGTTTCATTGCGCCAAAGCTCGAGATCGGAACGTTAAACTGTTCGCGTTCATTTGCATATTTGATCGCGTTGTCGAGTGCGAGCTTTGCCCCGCCGGTAACGGACGCACCGAGTTTGAATCGACCGACGTTCAAGATATTGAACGCGATCTTTGCACCGTCGCCGACGTTTCCGATCAAATTTGTCGCCGGAATTCTTGCGTCGGAAAGAATTAACGGAGTGGTCGAGGACGATTTGATGCCCATTTTATGCTCTTCCGTTCCGGGGCGGCAATTTTCGCTTCGCTCGACAACAAAAGCAGAAAACTTATCCTTTTCGCCGTCAACCTTGGCAAAGACAATGAAGACATCGGCAAATCCGCCGTTTGAGATCCACATTTTTTCGCCGTTCAGGATATATTCCGTTCCGTCTTCGGAGAGCTTTGCCTGGCATTTCGCACCCAAAGCATCGGACCCCGAACCTGCTTCGGACAAACAATATGCTGTTACTACCTCGCCGGAGACGATCTTCGGAATCCAGGTTCTCTTTAATTCTTCCGAACCGAAATAGAGGATCGGCAAGACGCCGATCGACGTCTGCGCGCCGAATGTCGTGCCGAATCCGCCGCCGCGACCGACAACTTCCGCGATTATCACACCTGAAACTTGATCGAGCGCAGCGCCGCCGAGTTCTTCCGGAATATTCGCACCCAGCATTCCAAGATCGCCCGCAGCTTTCAGAAGATCGCGCGCCTTTTGCCAGTCATGATTTTCCATGTCGGGAATCAGCGGAACGACTTCGTTATCTATAAATTCGGTCATCGTTTCCGCGATCATTTTATGTTCGTCGGTAAAATCTTCCGGCGTAAAAATCTCGTTCGCTTCGCGGTCTTCGATCAAAAATGCGCCGCCTTTTATAAAATCTTTCTCCATCTTTGCATCCATTTTTATTGTCCTCGATTACTTAACTTTGCTTGTGTGATTATAACTGAATGAATGCTCATTCAGCAAGATTTTCAAAAAAATAGTCCACTTTCTTCTAAATATCTTGCGGATTCACCGCATTAATTTGAGTAAAGCGTTTAAAATCCCCAGGGTTTAACGTCACGATATTTTCGATCTTGTGAGCGATCAAGGCAGCCGCAATCCTTGCGTCATGCGTCGGTTTACCGCTGATTTTGTGCTTTACAACCAAAGATCTCCACTGTTCGAAAATCTTTTCGTTATCCGGCAGAACTTTAAAGAGTTCTTGCAGCGTGTCCAGTTCCAGCTTTGCTGCCTCCGTTGTCATTCCTAAACCATTCGCGTTAGCCGGTCGCGTCGCAACCGCCCAAAACTCAATTAATACCTGCGGAATGATAATTAATTCCTCGCCCTTACGCTCAAGCGAATCAAAACATTGCCGGATAACTCCGCAAACCGGATTAGTCGAGTCCTAGAGTCGAACTATTACGCTGGTATCGAGAAGATATCTCATCAAAGTCTATCTTCGTAGATTTTTTCCCGGCGAAGCATTTCATCGGAAATCGAAGGATAGTTTTTTTCTTTTTGACTATCGATCCATTTATGGAATTCAGCCAACCACTCTTCCTTTGTTGCCGTTTCGTAAAAAGCCTTTTCCGTTTGTCCGTTTGCGAGGTCTCCCGCGAAAGTACTCTCTATGAAAACTTCGATATAGGCTTCGATCGGCAAACCTTTTTCTTCAGCCTTTTGCGCCAAACGTTTTTCAAGTTCGGGTTTTAACTCTATCGTTACGGTCATAGGGTCTATTTCACCATAATCAGCAAAGAACGCAAATATAAATTACATGGCTAAGAAAGTTAGCGAGAACTTTTCATCTGAATTGCTCTCAGCATTATCCGGCGCTTCTAAACGCTAAAATAAGACTGTTTTGCCCGTATATCCGATTAATCGAGAAATCCGAAGCCCCGGATTTTCCAGCAGCAATTTAACATTTGATCGGGACAAATTATAAAACGTGTCGACAATTCCTAAAACTGTCAAAGTTTTCTCGGATCACGAGTTAATTTATTAGTTCAAATATTCCCGCGGCGCCCATTCCGCCGCCGACGCACATTGTTACCATGCCGTAACGCGCGTTTCGGCGTTTCATTTCCTGCAGGATCGTCGCCGTTAGTTTCGCACCGGTGCAGCCCAATGGATGCCCGAGCGCGATAGCGCCGCCGTTGACGTTTACTTTTTCCGGGTTCATTTCCAAAAGCTTCATCACCGACAAGCCCTGCGCGGCAAAAGCTTCGTTGAGCTCGATAACGTCGATGTCGTCGAGCGTTAAACCGGCAAGTTTCAAAGCTTTCGGAATCGCGTAAACCGGACCGACGCCCATTTCCTCCGGCAAACATCCCGCGGTCGCGTACGAAACAAATCGCGCAAGCGGCGTCAAACCCATTTCTTTTGCCTTGTCGGCGGACATAACCACCGAAGCCGCCGCGCCGTCGGACATTTGCGACGAGGTTCCGGCGGTAACCGTACCGTTGGCGTGGAAAACCGGTCGCAATTTTTGAAGACCTTCTATCGTTGCATCGAACCGCACGCCTTCGTCCGTGTCAAAGACGACTTGCTTTCGCCGCACGCGCCCCTTTTCGTCAAGTTCGTCAACGGTTACATTAAAAGACACGATCTCGTCCTTGAATTTTCCTTCATTTATCGCCGCCGCTGCCTTCTGGTGCGATCGAAGGGCAAATTCGTCCTGCTCTTCGCGCGAAATCTCGTATTTTTTCGCCAACGCTTCCGCCGTTAAACCCATGTTCAAGTAATAATCCGGATAACTGTCAACGATCTTCGGGTTCGGTCGAACGACGTTGCCGCCCATCGGGATCATCGACATCGTTTCCAAACCGCCCGCGACAATGATTTCCGCACCTCCAGTTCGAATCCTGTCAGCAGCAAGTGCAATAGTTTGCAACCCGGACGAACAATAGCGATTTACCGTCATAGCCGAAACTTCGACCGGCAAGCCTGCTTCGATCGCCGCCGTCCGGGCGACGTTCATACCCTGCTCAGCTTCCGGAAATGCGCAGCCCATTATAACGTCGTCGACCTGCGCGCCGTCCAAACCCTCGACCCGCGCGACCGCTTCTTTGATCGCGGCGGCGCCGAGATCATCCGGTCGCGTGTTTCTTAAAGTTCCCTTTGGTGCTTTACCAACTGCGGTGCGCACGGCTGATACGATTACTGCTTCTTTCATAAATTTTTACCTGATTTCGCCACTGAGTGAATACTCATTCATTTTTACAAGCTTACAATAAAATTCGAATTATTCCTAGTTTTTATTTGATCTTTTCTGCTTGAGCGGTCTTTTCGTCGTTATCCGTAAGCTGCCCGAGGCGGCGCAGGAGCGGTGTCATCGTTAATCCCTGAGCAAAAACTGAAAAGGCGACTACGCCGAACGTTACCGTTAAGATCTCGGATCGATACGGGACGCTTTCTGGAATTCCCAGAGCAAGAGCCAATGCCAGCGCGCCTCGCAGCCCGCCCCAGAACATAACGTGCTGGTGTTCCCTCTCTAATTTCCAGCGTGATTTCATAAATATCGCCGACAGCGGATAGATAGCGACGGCTCGCGCAAGTACGACCGCGGCGATCGCTACGCCGATTGCAAATGCGCTGCGACCGAAATCTTGATAAGCTTCGTTAATTCCCAAAATAATAAAGACCAGCGAATTGACGACAAAAGCCGCAAATTCCCAGAAGGATTCAATAGATTCTTCGCCTTTATCCGAAATAAATCCCAGAGAACTCGTGTTTCCAACAAGCAATCCGGCGGTCATTGTCGCCAAAACGCCGGACCAGTGAAACTGTTCCGCCACCCAGAATGAACCGAAAGCAGCGATCGTTGTGAGTGCGATCTCAACGAGATGATCCCGCGTTCTGCCGGCGATCAAAAGACACCCGCCGCCAACTATCAAACCGCTCAAAATTCCGCCGACGATCGATAAAACCAATGTACCCGCAATGGTTTCCGGCGTCATCGTTTGTCCCATCGCAAAGGCGAGTGCGATCGTAAACGCAACTGCCGCAGTTGAATCGTTAAACAAAGACTCGGCTTCGACGAGAAGCCTGAGTCTGCCGTGAACGCCCGCTTCTTTAAATGTTGCGATAACCGAAACCGGATCGGTCGCTGCGATCAAAACTCCAAAAAGCACTGCCATCGCCCAATCCCACCCGACCGCGTAATGCATGATCGCTGCGGTTATTCCGGCAGACATCAACACGCCGACCGACGCAAAGGTTACGATCGGAAGAAAATCCTGCTTGAGCTCTTTCCAATGAATATAAAGCGCCGCTTCAAAGATCAGCGGCGGCAGCAAAACCTTAAAAAGAAGTTCCTTATTAAATGGAATTTCGAGCCCGAACGGAATAAATGCCAGTAATATGCCGGCAAAAACGAGACCGACCGTATAAGGAATTTTCAAACGCCGCGCGATGATCGCAACGACGGCTCCGATCAGAAGTATTATCTCGATCGCTTCAATTCCCAATCCTTCTGCCGGTGCCGCTAATTCTGCTGCCATAATTATCTCGCTGAAAATTTAACCGATCTCTATTTTCCAATCCCGACTTCGACCTCTTTCAAATCTAATACGTCCCAAAGATCAATTGGATCGATCTCGACCAAGAATCCGCGCTTTCCGCCGTTTATGTAAATTTTGTCCAGATCGAAAATGGTTTTTTCCGCATAGATCGGCATTTTCGTCTTTAATCCGAAAGGCGAAGTTCCGCCAAAAATATAACCCGTTAATTTATTCGCTTTTTCAGCCGATGCCGGAGAAACCGACTTTACCTTTAAATGCCTCGCCAGATTCTTTTCCGAAACCTCTCTATCGCCGTGCATCAAAACGATCAAAGGCTTTTTCTCATTCGTTTCGAAAACCAGCGTTTTGATGATCGCATGTTCATCAATTCCCAAACTCTGCGACGAATGCGAAGTTCCGCCTTTTTCGACATATTCAAAAAGATGCGGTTCAAATTCAACCTTTTTCTGCCGCAAAAATCTGATCGCTTGCGTTGTTGGATATTTCATCTATCTTAACAACAATCATTTCCCGTCTGTTTCGGCGGACACTCAACGCTTCCGTAAGAGCAAAACACACAGCAATCGCCCTTTTTCGGCTTCAAAAGCTTTTTGCAATTTTCGCATTCGTAAAAGAACACACACGAATCGGTCGGCATTTCCTCTTCTTTTTGAAAACCGCATTCCGGGCAAGTTATTATTGATTTATATTCAGATTTTATTGTTTTGCTCACTTTCACCTTTTTAGAATTCATCAATTTCACGCTCAAAAGCCAAAGTTCGTCCATTAAGCGTAATCTTTCCCTAACCGCTTTCGGAGACATATCAACTTTCATTTTTGCTCCCTTTCAGATTTTTTATATCAACCAAATCCTGTTCACGATTGCTGATCGTTTTTAAGAAGATCAATCCTTTGCGTGAAACCGTCCAGGTTTCCCCGTCTTCCCATTCGATCAATTCGCGATCTTGCCAAACTTCTTTCAACGCATCGGTTACAAGCAGAAAATCAATCGTATAAAGCCTTTTTGTTTTCTTATCAATTTTAGAGATCCGGCGAATCTCGATAACTCCGAAATGAAGCGGCAAACCTTCAACGTTATAACCGAGATTATTCGCTATTTCCCAAACTTTTTCGAGGTCTTCGCTCAAAACCAACAGATCAATATCAATCGTCGCCCGCGGCAAACCGTGAATTGCCATCGCCCAACCGCCGCAAATTGCATAATCAATATTCTGCTGATTGAGTGATTTGGTAAAGATTGTAAATTCTTCTAATAGACTCGACATTGCTAAACCTTATTACACCGAAAACACGAAACAACATGGTCGTTGACCATTCCCGTCGCCTGCATAAATGCATACATTATTGTCGAGCCGACAAAATTAAAACCGCGCTTTTTTAGATCTTTGCTCATCGCGTCGGAAATTTCGGTTTTGGCGGGAACTTCGGATAAATCTTTCCACGAATTTACGACCGGTTTGCCGTCAACAAAATTCCATATGTACTTATCGAACGAGCCGAATTCCTTTTGAATTTCCAAAAACGCCTTCGCATTTCGAACCGCCGAATTGATCTTCAGCCGGTTGCGAATAATTCCTTCATTTGCCAATAATTCGGTGCGTTTTCGTTCGTCATATCCGGCGATCTTAGCCGCGTCAAAATTATCGAATGCGGCATGATAACTTTCGCGCTTTTTCAAAACCGTATCCCAGCTTAAACCAGCCTGCGCGCCTTCGAGAACTAAAAATTCAAATAAAATGCGGTCGTCGTGCTGCGGCACGCCCCATTCTTCGTCGTGATATTTGATCGCGAGTTCGTTTTTCGCCCAACCGCATCTTTTCATAAGCTTATTTTGCAGCTGCCAAATTAATGCCGCTGATCCTTTCTATCAAATTTTCGGGTGCCAGAGCTGAAAAATCCGGAAAAGCGTCGATCACCGATGGCAGAGCGCGGAGCGTTTCAGGAGCATTTACCGTCGATATCCCGATCGACTTTATTCCGGCGCGATGCGCGGCTTCGAAACCGTTAAACGCATCTTCGAAAACGATGCAATTTTCCGGTTCGACACCGAGTTTTTCGGCAGAAATAAGAAAAACTTCCGGATCGGGTTTGCCGTTGCTGACATCGGCAGCGGTTGTGATCGCAGTGAAAAATCTGCGTAGATCGAGTCCGTCTAAAATAAATTCCATGTTCGCGACCGGTGCCGCGGTCGCAACAGCCATCTTTATTCCGAGTTCCTTAGATCTCGTCAAAAAATCTACCGCGCCCGCGACCGTCTTTCTTTCCGGCAAAAAGATCTCGCGGTAGAGCGTTTCTTTGCGATCTCCCAGTTTGAGCAATTCTTCGTCGGTCGCATCGGGGAAATAAGCGGGAATGATCTCACGATTCGTTTTTCCGGCGGTTTTCTTTAAAAACTCTTCGCCGTCGATCGCCAGATCGTTTTCCGCCAGCATCGTCTGCCACGCCCGCGCGTGAAAGTGCATATTGTCGACAAGAGTTCCGTCCATATCGAATATGAACCCGTAATTTGAATAAGTCATGGTTACTGAATTCTAAATGTTTTGGATGGCGCGCTTCAATTCGGCTTTTGCGTCTTTAGAAAGTCTCGTCCAGTGAACGCCGGTAAGCGCGGCTTCGATCGCGTAGACAAGGTTTAAACTGGCGGGAAAACCTGCATTTTTCACCAATCGGTAAATTTCGACGGAACCGAGCCGCTCGAGATCGGAAAAACTGTAAACGCCGATCTCGTTAAGCCATGATTCGGTTTTCGGTCCGAGATTTTTTATTTCTGAAATGCGCGAATACATCGGACTAGACAGGGAATCCGGAAGATTCAACAACTCGTTTTGCCTGACGAAAATGGCGTCGGTCATGTTCGATCATGACGGTCATCGCGTCATCGAAACGATAGGTCATTATTTTCAGGAAAGGCGACGTTACGACGATCTTTGTCCAGTCGGCAGAGGCTGACTTGCGTATCTTCTGGATTCTTTCCGCGTTGTGCGCCGCGTAAATTTCCACAATATTCGGGTCGATCTCGCTCGGCGGCACGATCGCTTGGGTCGGCGCTTTATACTTTTTGCCATCGTTTTTCAGCGACCTGATCAATAACCCGGCGAAAAAACCCGAAAGCGGAGACCAATTTTCCAGAAAACTTTGTCTGCGCGTTCCTTCGGCGATCTTGTCGAATTCACCATAAAACAATTCGTTCGATTTGATCAGATGTTCGAGGCATTGCCCGACACTCCAGCTTTCGGCTGCCGGTTTCCAATTGATCTGCGCGGCGGAAAACTCGCCGAAAGCTTTCTGAATTTGATCCGCAACATTTTGAAGGTCGGCGACGACGCGTTCAGCCGAATTTTCCATAAATAGCTCCGAATTACTTGAAATTGATTAATTTCGCAGCGGCTTACCGGTTTTGAGCATATGCGCAATGCGCTCCTGAGTTTTGCGCTCTCCGCACAACGATAAAAACGCTTCGCGTTCGAGTTCGATCAATCGCTGCTCGGAAACCGTCGAAGTGTGATTCAGATCGCCGCCGCTCATAACTCGCGCGAGTTTTTTTCCGATCAATTCGTCGTGATCCGAAATAAAACCGCCGCGTTTCATCATGTGAAGCGCAAGTTTCATCGCTGCCTGACCTTGCTCGCCGAGAGCCGGAATATCGGTTCGCTCGACCGGCTGAACGTAACCGGACGCCGCCAAATTTAAAACTTCCTGTTTTGCATCGGCGATCAGACGGTCGCCGTTCATCGAAATCGCATCGCATTCCCGAAGAATTCCCCAACTTCTAGCCTCCTGCGCGCTGGTCGCGACCTTGCCCA
The DNA here is from genome assembly GCA_026129865.1 of Pyrinomonadaceae bacterium. Classification (GTDB taxonomy): domain Bacteria; phylum Acidobacteriota; class Blastocatellia; order Pyrinomonadales; family Pyrinomonadaceae; genus JAHCHG01. Next base: position 36,768 of record JAHCHG010000005.1, on the reverse strand, counting down.
TTCCGATCATTTCAAACGTTGATTTTAGAAACGCGAGCGGATCTGCATCGGGCGCAGCTTTCGCTTTATCCATCGCACGCATAGTCATTTCCTTCGTGCCGCAGCCCGCCGGAATCAGACCGACGCCGACCTCGACCAGTCCGATGTACGTTTCCGCCGCTGCGCGCGTCTTGTCGCCGTGAATAGCGATCTCGCATCCGCCGCCGAGCGCAAGTCCGTAAGGCGCTGTTACGACCGGCTTCGGCGAATATCTGATGCGCATAACTGCCTTTTGAAACTGCGCGATCATCATGTTGATATCGTCCCATTCCTCTTCCTGAGCGGCGAGCAAAACCAACATAATATTCGCGCCGGCTGAGAAATTTCCGCCTTGATTTCCGATGACAAGTCCTTCGAAATTCTTTTCGACCTCGTCAAAAGCAAAGTTCATCATCTGAACCGTGTCGCCGCCGATCGCGTTCATTTTTGAGTGAAATTCGAGACAAGCGACGCCGTCGCCGATGTCTATAAAACTAGCTCCCGGATTCGATTTAATAACGCCGCTGCGCTCTTTTACCGACTTCAAAAGCAAGACTCCGTCGCGTTCGGGCTGTTTCTTGTATTCGCCGGCGACAAGATCATAAAAATAAATGTCGCCGTTCTCCGATTTATAAAACGTCTCAGCTCCTCTGTCGAGCATCTTTTCGACGGATTCGGGAACGGGCTGACCTTCTTCTTTCATCCGCTCGACCGATTCGCGAACGCCTATAGCGTCCCACGTTTCGAAAACGCCGATCTCCCATCCGAAGCCCCATTTCATCGCATTGTCGATCTCGACGACCGTGTCGGCAATTTCGGGAATTCTGTTCGCAGCGTAACGAAGAGTTCGAGAAGTTGTTTTCCACAAAAATTCGCCGACATTGTCCTTGCCCCAAACAAGCTGTTTAATGCGCTTTTCGCGGTTTTCTATCTGCTTTGCGGCGTCCAGTTCGGGAAACTTCGTTTTTTCCTGCGGCTTATACTCAAAAGTATTTAGATCGAGCTCCAAAATAACGCGGTTCCCCTCGGCATCTTTCGATTTCTTGTAAAATCCGCCGCCTGTCTTATCGCCCAGAAACTTTTTCTCAAGCATCTGATTGACCACGTCGGGAATTACAAAAGCCTCACGGTCTTCGTCATCGGGAATCGCCGGATAAAGATTGTTATTGACGTGCGCCAAGACGTCTAAACCGACGAGATCCGAAGTTCGAAACGTCGCCGACGAAGCGTGCCCCATCGCTTTTCCGGTCATTTGATCGACCTCGGTCGGCGTAAAGCCCATCCGCAGCATTTCATGGATCGTCGCCATCATTCCGAACGTCCCGACGCGGTTTGCGATAAAATTCGGTTCGTCTTTGGCGCCGACGACGCCTTTGCCGAGCCGCTGATCTAAAAATCCGAACATCTTGCAGGCGATCTCCGGTTTCGTCCATTCGGTCGGAATTACCTCGACAAGCTTCATATATCGCGGCGGATTGAAAAAATGAACTCCGAGAAAATGTGCTTTAAAATCATCCGAAAACGGCTCCGCGATAGATTTGATCGGAATTCCGCTCGTATTCGAAGCTATGATCGAGCCTGGTTTTCGATGTTTATCAACCTCGGCAAACAATTTATGTTTAATGTCGAGTCTTTCGACGACAGCTTCGATGACAAGGTCGCAGTCTTTCAGCTTTGACATGTCGTCGGTGAAGTTTCCGGTTTCGATCAAATTGGCGTTGCTGCCAAGCATGAACGGTGCCGGTTTTAACTTTTTCGCCGCTTCAAACAGCGAATTTACGACAGTATTATTATCCTTTGCGTCTTCGCCGTGCGGCGCAATATCCAGAAGCAACGTCTTAATTCCCGCATTCGAAAGATGCGCGGCGATCGCCGCACCCATTGTTCCCGCACCCAAAACCGCAGCTTTTTCAACTCGTAACATAATTTCTTTTCCTTTTAATTTTACCTGTATAAGCGTGATATTTGTTCCCCCAAGTATAACTGAATGAGTATTCATTCAGCAAGAACGTAAGAATCAAGCAGTTTTAGTTGAAGCGTAAAAGTTCGAAACATTGATTTCAGCAATGATACATTGTACTTTTGGATTTAAATTTTACTTTCTCGAAACCGACTTCGACACATGACCAACTCAAACTTAGTCTAAACATTATAAGACCTTTGTACTTACGCATTTATGGGTGAAGAATTTAATTACAAACGGACTATCGCAGAACTGGAGTTAAACGCGTCCATGTTTTGGTCTCCAGAGCTTTCAGCCAAAGAGTCTGAATTGAGCATTATTCCGAAACTGATTGAAACACAAGATCAATTTATATCAATTCTTTCGGTGAATTTTCGAACCTTAGAGAACTTATTCAACGCGATTGAAGGTGTTGAGATGTCAGCAAACCTTTTTTTAAAACACCTGGTTGTGATTTCGGATTTCGGCGGAGAAATGCTTCAACGAGTTAATCGACAATTTGTGGATCTCTTTCCTAAAGGTGAATTGCGGTTTTTCTGGAAAGAAAGGGAAAATCAATATCGATTTTCAACATTACCAGTCGGCAACTTAAACAACGATAAACTTGGAGTGAGCGGTAAAAAACTCCAAGAACCGCGTCCGCTAGGAGAGCTATATAAGGATGTAATCGCACTTCTTTTGTTTGGAGGCTCCTCAGTAAACGAGTCAACCGCTCATGTATTAGCGAAATGTGAGCTGGGGAACTTACTTGGTCGCGCAGCGGAGTTGGATAAATTTATACGCGAGCGATATATCTGGGTTAGTCGAATTACAGGTGGAGCTCAGTCAAACTCTTTAGGTCATCTTGCGCAAAACTTTGTCAAAGACTTCATCGCTGAACGGTTTAAGGATGAGAAGATCACGATAGTAAACGACGGAAATTTGCCAAACGTCACGCATTCGGACCCTCAAACTGGGCAACTTACAACTTTTGACATTGTTATTTCGAACGGCGTCAAATTTGTTGCTGTCGAGATTAGCTTCCAAGTGACTACGAATAGTGTTATTGAAAGGAAGAGCGGTCAAGCACTCGAACGACTCAGACAAGCACGCGCTGCCGGGCACAAGATCGCATATGTAATTGACGGTGCGGGGAATTTTCAAAGGAAGAACGCTGTTGGCACTATTTGTTCACACAGCGATTGCACTGTTGCTTTCACGAAGGTTGAGCTTGAAGTCCTTTGCAATTTTATTTCAGACTTTTTTAACGATAATATTAAGTGATGTCATATTTTTCAGAAGATTCGAAACCTCTAAATATCAAAAAAATATTTCCGCCGTCGATCCACGTGCTCGAAAAGAAAATCCGAGGATTCAATGAAGTTTGCCTCATTAAACTCCCTACGAACTTAACTCTTGATGGCGGAGTACGATTAAGAAAATTGAAGGAAACACTCGATTGCGTACTGAAGAGTCTTGGAACCGAAGCAACACTAATCACCACTGGAAACCCAATTGATTTAGTTGCCGCGCATAAAACACTTGAATCTAAGCTTCGTTATCAAAGCTGGATAGTGATCCCCCGCAAGTCAACGAAGTCAACGTTCGCCATGCAAAACGCACATTTCGGCGCTTTAATTCACACTGCGTATTCAGCGTCCCTCAAACATTGTAAGACTCGAATCGCATACACTTACTGTCCGCAATGCGAAAAGACTACGAAAGACTACGGCGGGAAAAAACACACTTATCATGAATATGGCACATTGATGTCTGATGTTTGGCAAGACGTTGAGGGGATTGAAGACGTAACTGAAAGGTTTTCACATTTTTTTGGAATCGAACAGTACCGCAATCTGCTTGTCATAGACTTCGCAGCTCTTTTAACGGAGGTGGAAGCTTTGAGTCCCAATTTGGATTATTCCAACAACGATTCTGGACGGAGCGAGTCGCAGGTTATCGATAGTCGACTTGTTGAGGGAGATTGTCTTGATGTGCTTGAGTCTTATCCCTCAAACTCAATGGACTTTGCATTCGCAGATCCGCCATACAACGTTAAGAAAAAATACATCGGCTACAATGACGATTTAGAAATTACGGATTACTTCAATTGGTGCGATAAGTGGTTGGGCGAACTCGGACGAGTGTTAAAGCCGGGCGGTACGCTCGCAGTTCTTAATATTCCGCTCTACTCGATTCGTCATTTTTCGTTCTTAGAGAATATTTTGTCTTTTCAGAATTGGATAGTATGGGACGCGCTTTCATTTCCCGTTCGACAATTAATGCCGGCTCACTATTCGATACTGATTTTTTCGAAAGGGCTTACGTCCAACGTTCCTACGATCTTGAATTCAGATAATAAGTACTTAACCGCGTTAGACTCAAGGTACTGTTTGCGTGCATCCTGTGTTAGTCGGCGAAACGGGTTATTCGGAAGCGATCGGGCAACACTTACAAATGTATGGAGCGACATACATCGTCTGAAACACAACTCGAGACGGGTTGACCATCCTTGTCAGCTTCCGCCAGATCTCATGTATCGCTTAATTTCACTTTTTACGGAGCCCGGCGACCTTGTACTTGACCCTTTTGATGGCGCGGGAACCACGAGTCTATGCGCAGAGATACTCGAACGAAAATATATTGGAATTGAAAAAGAAAAGAAATACCATGAGATGGCGGCGACACGTCATTTGGAGATCAAAAACGGGATTGACCCTTTTAGAAAAGCCTCTCGGAAGCTAACTGCAAAGAACAGTATTGTTCCCCGACTTCGTAAACAGAAATATGAAGTATCGAAGAAAGTGCTTCAAATGGATGCAAAACGCGTTGCGTCCGATTTAGGTCGACTTCCGACAAGAGACGACTTAATGGAACGTAGTAAATATCCGATAGAGTACTTCGATAACTATTTCGTTAGTTGGGGAGAAGTCTGCGCGGCAGCCAGAACAACTGGAATGTCGGAAACACGAAAATTACCTTAACATTGAAGAAAGTTTTTTGGGCTTTGACCTAATCATGTTCCAGATAAAACTTCTTCACTCGAACCGCAAGATCGATCCTGCCCCAAAGTTCGGAGATGAACATTTTAAAATCAGCAATGCTGATGCAGTATTTATCGGAAATCGTCTCGTCGCTGTTTGCCGGATGAACAACCGCAATACCGGCTAAACCGCCGATAACGGTGAATGGAATACAAAGTTCGCCGTCAATGATCTCGAATCCGTTTTGAATTCGAAACGTGAATTTGGGCGGAAGTTTGCCTGTGCGGGTGCATTTTTCCAAAAGCATGACAATAATTTCATCAGCGCCGTGATGAACGTTGAAACGCGGCTCGATCCGCTTTACGCCAAATGGAACGTTCAGCGGCAAGGGCAGCGCAAGCGGAATGCACATGAACGAGATCAATTCCCAATTCTCCTTTACAAATTTACGAAAATCATCCTCCGAAACCGAATCCTTCCCATTCGTCTTTCGCAAAGTTTCCGCGACGGCATGCGCCGCAGAAACAAACGCCGCGGGAAAATTTCCTCGATCCGAATTGTCGACCGCGTTTTGAATATGTTCGCCTACAGTCATTTTTACCTCCGTGCGATTGATTATAACTCAAATTCCCTTCCGGTCCTGTTCTCTTTTCCCGATCGCTTCCGCTATAATCGTCGCAATTCGCGCAGCGTCTATAAATTCTATGAATTTCGTATTTTCAAGAACCTTTTACATTTTGATCGCCGCCGGTTTTGTGCCGCTTTCGCTTTCGTGGAATCTGCCGTTTTTGCGATATTCGGTTCTAGCGTTTGATCTACTCGTCGTCGCGGCTGCGTTTATCGATTATTATGCGAGCCGCGGTTTGGCGGAGGAACTCAAGCTCGAACGCGATTTTGACCGGAGATTTGCGATCGGAGACCGCTCTGACGTGAAGATTACGGTGGAGAATGAATCGGACCGGACTTTTCATATACGGATCAAAGACGAATTTCCACCGGAAATGATCCTAAATGAAGATCGTTCAGCAGAGTTTGTTCTCGAAGCACATCAAAACGCCGAGTTTACATACGGACTGACGCCGCCGAAACGTGGGAATTACAAATTTGGAAAGACTGCGGTTCGTTTTCGTTCGAAATTTCGTTTGGTTTGGTGTCAGGCGGATCTGAACGAAGCTGACAGCGTAAAAGTTTATCCAAATATGCGTCGCGCACGCGAAATGGAACTCAAAGCATTAGGCGCAAATTCTTATCTGGCAATTCAGCGAAAATCGGTTCGGCGCGGCGAAGGGCGCGAGTTTGAATCAATGCGCGACTACGTGCGCGGCGACGAAATGCGCCATATTTCGTGGACGGCGACGGCGCGGCGTTCGAAATTAATCACGCGTCAATATCAGATCGAACGCGATCAAACGATCATCATCGCACTCGACGCGGGACGCTTAATGACGGGCAGAATCGGCGACGAAACGAAATTCGACACAGCGATTCACGCGAGTTTGGCGTTAATGTCAGCGGCAACGCGCGGCGGCGACAATTGCGGTTTAATGGTTTTCGGTCGAAAAGTGAAAAAATTTCTGCCGCCGAAAAAAGGGATCGGACAAATTGACGCGGTGTTGGAAGCCTTGCACGATCTCGAACCGGAACTCATCGAACCTTCGTATCCGCGAGCTTTTCGCTACATTTCCGCGAATTTAAAGAAACGCGCTTTCGTCATTATTTTGACTGATCTGGTTGACAAAGAATCTTCAAAAGAATTAATAAATTCGCTCAAACTTTTGCGTCCGCGACATCTTCCGTTGGTTGCAACGATCGGCGACCGCGATCTGAACGCGACCGTCAGCGAAAAACCAAAAGAAATCAAAGACGTTTTCACCCAATCCGCCGCAGAAGAAATAATTCACCAACGCGAAGCCGCGCTCCGCCAAGTCGAAACTCTCGGCGGTTTGGCATTGGATGTTACAACGCAAACGTTAGCGCCTCGATTGCTTGAAACTTATTTGCGTGTAAAGGAACGCGGATTATTGTAGGAAAATGAATCTTACGCATTTAAAAAATTTAGGGTTTGGCAATTGGTTTCAAGAACGCCTAGAGTCTTCCAAATTGGATGATTTCGGGATTGCAAGGGTCGCGACGGTGTACGGCGAAAACTACTCGGTCACGAACGGCGAGCGCGAGTTTATTGCGGAGATTACAGGAAAGATAATGTTTTCGGCAGAATCGCCGCTCGATTATCCGACCGTCGGAGATTGGTGTTATGTTCAGCAATTTGACGGAAATTCACTGGCGATCATTCACGAGATATTTGAGCGAAAATCTATATTAAAGAGAAAAAGAGCCGGAAAAAGCGTCGAATTTCAATCTATCGCGGCGAACATTGATTACGCTTTGATCGTTCAATCGCTCGATGCGGATTATAACATCCGACGTTTTGAGAGATACCTGGTGATGGCGCGCGAAGGTCGAATCGAGCCTATTTTGCTTTTGAGCAAAAGCGATCTTTTGTCGGAGGCGGAAATCGAAGAAAAAAAGGCTGAAATCTTGGAAACGAATCCTAAGATAAATGTCGTCGCGTTCAGCAATAAGGCGGAAACGAATTTGGACGCGGTGAAAAATTTACTTCTTCCCGGCAAGACATTTTGTCTGATCGGTTCGTCCGGCGTGGGAAAAACGAGTTTGCTCAATAAACTTCTCGGCGAAGACCGCTTTGCGACGCGCGAGATCAAACAAAAAGACAGCAAGGGCAAACACACGACGACAAACCGGCATTTATTAAAGCTCAAAAGCGGCGCGATGATCATTGACACGCCGGGAATGCGCGAACTCGGAAACATCGCGGTCGAAGCGGCAATTGCCGAATCTTTCGACGACATCACCGAGCTCGAAACAAGCTGTAAATTCAGCAATTGTTCGCACACACAAGAAAAAGGCTGTGCAATTCTTTCGGCGCTTGCCGACGACGTTTTTTCACAAGAGCGTTACGAAAATTACCTGAAAATACTAAAAGAATCGCAGCATAATAAAACGTCCTACGCGGAAAAACGAAAAAAGAGCAAAGGATTGGGAAAGCTTTATCGTTCAATTCAGAAATCGAATCGAAAAAAATATTGAGACGCTTTTTAATTCGTTTGCGCGTAAATAGCCAAGAGATCATTTTTCAGTGAGGTAATTTATGGCAATCAACGAAATAGCACCCGACGTTTTTCGAATTTCAACATTCGTTCCCGATTTTAATCTTCAGTTCAATCAGTTTTTGATCAAAGACGACGAACCGCTTTTGTATCACACCGGAATGAGAGGTCTTTTTCCGATCGTCCGCGAAGAAGTCTCAAAAATAATCGATCCCGCAAAGATCCGCTGGATCGGGTTCAGCCATTTTGAATCCGACGAATGCGGAGCTCTGAACGATTGGCTTGAGATCGCGCCGGAAGCGGAGCCGGTGTCGAGTTTTGTCGGCGCAATGGTCAGCGTCAACGATTTTTCGATCCGTCCCGCGCGTGCGATGAACGACGGTGAATCGTTTGAAACCGGAAAACATAAATTTCGCTTTCTCCACACGCCGCATGTTCCCCATTGCTGGGAAGCGAGTTTATTGTTTGAAGAAACGAACAAAACCCTTCTTTGCTCGGACCTGTTCACGCATTCGGGCGATGTTGAAGCGTTTACAACCTCGGACATTGTCGGAAGATTTAAGGAAGATCTGATAATCGGCGAACAAACTCCGTTTGCGGGAGCCTATCCGTATTCCAATAAAACCGATGAACAGTTAAAGAAGATCGCCGCTCTCGAGCCGAAAACCTTGGCGGTTATGCACGGTTCGTCGTTTTCCGGCAACGGAAAGGCTGCGATAGACGATCTGGCATCAGCGATGAAGGAAGTTCTCGGAAGCTGAAAATATTTGTGATTCTAAATGAGTTAAATAAGAAGGGGCGAGAGTTCATTCAACGGTTTCTTCCCGCCCGACCATGAATAAATAGGAATACATTAAGATTCCGGATAATATTCCGGTTGCGTACTTTATCCAAGCCGGAAAGCTTGAAGGCGAAAGAAAACCTTCGATAATTCCGGCTATTACCAAAAAGCAGGCGCAGCCGATCGCAAGTTTTACGGCTTCGACGCCTTTCTTTTTCAACGCCTGACCGCGCGTCAGGTCGCCCGGATTTACGATCGCATAACCGATCATCATTCCCGCACCGGCGGCGATGAAAATGCACGAAAGCTCGATCACGCCGTGCGCGATCATAAATTCGACAAGCGCGTTTCCAAACGCCGGATTGGCTTTGTAGCAAACGCCCAAAACGCCGCCGATGCTTAACCCGTTCATCACCAAGATATAGATCGTCCCGATCCCGAAAAAAGCGCCGTACGCGAATGCAAGAAATGACACCAGAATATTGTTGGTCAAAATGCCGCTCGCGCCGATCTGATTTGCTTCGTTCAGGTCCATCCACCACTTTTGATCGCTTTGCGCAGCCGCACGGATCTTCGCAAGACCGAGCGATTCGGCAAACGCGATGTCATTATCGGAAAGCACAAACGACGCGATGCCGAATCCGAAAAAAACAACCAGGGCAAGCGTAAAATATCTGATGTTCGCTCTGAAAATTTGCGGAAGTTCTCTGGCAAAAAAATCCCAAACGAGATTAATTCCCTGACTTTCGGCACGGTAGATCTTTCCGTGAGCGCGGATGACCAGACTATTCAGATAACTAATCAATTGCTGATCGCGCGTTTCCGCCCGCGCAATTGCGAGATCGGCGGCGGCGCGGCGATAAAGTTCGCCAAGCTCGCGCACCTCCATTTTGGTCAGCCCGCGAAGCGAGGAAGAATCAAGTATCGCAAGCAGATCTTCTAATCTTTCCCAGTTGTTTTTCTTTTCTTCAATGAATTTGATCATTTTCGTTTTCCGATTCTAGATTTTGTCGACAGCAATGTAAACAGGTAAATTTCGCGCTTTTGCTATTAGTAAATGGAAAATCTAAAATTTGAGGAATGTCGGAGCAGGCTCAAAAATATCACGAAGAAGAGTTGATCGAAAAATCTTACGATTTTAAGACGACAATGCGGCTTTTGAAGTATCTGAAGCCGTACTGGAAACTCGCTGCGGGCGCGCTTGTACTTACGCTTTTAAGTAATATTTTGCTTAGTCTGCAGCCGTATTTCACCAAAATGGCGGTGGACGATTTTATCGTTCCGAAGCAAACGGAAGGCATTTGGACATTTGCTTTAGCTTTTTTCGGATTGTTTTTGTTTCGCTTTCTGTTTTCTTATATTCAGGAGATCTTGCTGAATATCGTCGGGCAAAAGGTAATGTTCGACCTGCGGACACAGATCTACACAAAATTACAGCAGCAGGAGATCGCGTTTTACGACAAAAATCCGGTCGGGCGAATAATTACGCGGATGACAAGCGATGTCGATTCGTTGAACGAGCTTTTTACATCGGGAGTTATCGATGTTCTGGGCGATCTGGTCGTTATATTTGCCATTGTCGGAATGCTTTTTTGGCTTGACTGGCAGCTTGCGATCGTATCGTTGGTCATCGTTCCGCTTCTTTTTGCCGCGACGAACTGGTTTCGAAAGCGAGCGCGAATCGGTTTTGATAAGGTTCGAACGCGGACCGCGAAACTCAATTCATTTTTGCAGGAACATATCTCCGGCGCGCAAACGGTGCAGCTTTTCAACGGCGAAAGACGCGCGCAGGACAAATTTCACGAGATAAACGACGATTACCGCAACGCGAATATCGAGACGATCTATTATTACGCGATCTTTTATCCGATGGTCGATTTTATCGGTGCGATCGGAATTGCCGTGATCATTTGGTTCGGCGGCTACCAAATTTTAACCGCAGGTTCAGCCGCGGGCACTGCGCTTACGATCGGCACGGTTATCGCATTTATTCAATATTCTCAGCAGCTTTTCCAGCCGATCCGCGATCTTTCCGATAAATTTAATGTGCTTCAGGCTGCAATAGTCGCGTCGCACAGGATCTTCCTACTGCTCGATAAACCCATTGAGATCACTTCTCCGCTAGTTCCCAAGAAATCGGGTTCCGCCATAGGAAAGATCGAATTTCAAAATGTTTGGTTTGCTTATAAAGATGAAGATTGGGTTTTAAAAAACGTTTCGTTTTCCGTCGAATCCGGCGAATCGGTTGCGTTGGTTGGGCATACAGGTTCCGGCAAAACAACTGTTACCAATCTTTTGATGCGTTTTTATGACGTTCAAAAAGGCAAGATCCTGCTTGACGGAGTTGAGATACGCGAATGGGATCTTCACGAATTGCGGCAAAATTTTGCCGTCGTTCTTCAGGACGTTTTTCTGTTCAGCGGTTCACTTGAAGAAAATATCAGGCTCGGCAAACATTCGATACCGGACGAAATGGTCATTTGGGCGTCAAAGGAAGTGCACGCGGACGAGTTCATTCAGAAACTGAAGAATAAATACGAAACCGTCGTTCGCGAACGCGGCGCCGGGCTGTCCGTCGGTCAAAAACAACTGGTTTCGTTCGCCCGTGCGCTGGCGTTCGATCCGCGCATTTTAATTCTTGACGAGGCTACCAGTTCGATCGATACCGAAACGGAACAGCTAATTCAACAGGCGGTCGATCGAGTGATGATGGACAGAACGTCGCTGGTCATCGCACATCGTCTTTCAACCATTCAAAAATGCGACCGAATCCTGGTTTTCCATCACGGCGAACTTCGCGAGGCTGGTTCGCACAACGAACTGCTTGGCGAACGCGGTTTGTATTGGCGGCTTTTCCAGCTTCAATATTCGGAAACTGTCGATGAAAATACGGAGTTTGGCAAAAGCTCCGCCGATCTAAGTCTTCAATCAGGGAACATTTAGCGGTTAAATGTTTCAAATTTGAGACGGAATCCGAAAGAAATTAGAATAAATCTAAAATATCGTTTATAATGCGGCAAAACGATGACACCTGAATCCACTTTGCACTCAGATTTATTTCGTGAATGCGAATCCCAGATCGACGAGATATTCGCGCGCTGCAACGAGTCGGCGCCGAATTTTGGGATCACGCACGAATGTCTTCGTTCGTCTCTTCACCGAACGATTCGCAAATTTGCTGCAAGACATCCCGGCGGAAAACCCTCTGCGGGTGACGTTAAGGAATTTCTTGCGCAAATCCATACCGAAGATCTTTTTCTTGCACTCGGCTGCGCAGGTGGAAATGAACGCGCCTGGTGGGAATTTGATCAGCAGCATCGAAATTACCTTGAGCGAGTCGCGCGGCATCTGGCACGAACAGACGTTGACGCCGAAGAAGTTGTCGACACCGTTTATGTCGAACTTTACGGCACACGAGTGGTCGATGGTGAAAGAGTTTCAAAATTTGCGACATACAGCGGTCGCGGTTCGCTTCGCGGTTGGCTGAGAACAGTGATCTGGCACTCACTGGTTGATCTGCACCGCGCGAGCCACGCGGAAGTTTCACTGGATGAAATGACGGAAAACGTCGGCGAAGGACACGCGCATTCGAACTTTGCCGAAACCGATCTCGGCGGCGAAGATCAAATGGTCGATCATATTTCCCGAAAGCGTTATCGGAAAGCCACGGTCTCTTCCATTGAAAAAGCGTTTGGTTCGCTCGAAAGCCACGAAAAACTGCTTCTTCTTTACTATCATGTCGAAGATCTGAAACTTCGCGAGATCGCCCGGTTGGTCGAAAATCCTTCTTCGCCGTTGCGAAATTGGTTTCAGCGAAAATCAGCAACTCGTGATAAAAATCCCGGTAGCCGGATTCACGAATCGACTATCATGCGCTGGCTCGAAAAATGTTATTCAAAAATTCTGCAGATCTTTCGCGATGAACTTTCGTCAACCCACTCGCTTACAAAAGATGAAGTAGATATCTGTCTTGAACTCGCTACTCAGGATTTGGCATCGACCAGTTTTTATCGTAATTTATCTACAACGTAGGCGAAATCCTAGGCATCAGACCGAATTTTATACCCCTAATCGGATTTATTTATGCAAATTGGAGAAATAGCCCTCGTCAATCGACCGGGAGGCTGGAACTAGTATGAATTATCAGGGGATACTTAATTCTGAAGAATTAAAGATCGAAAAATTATTGAACCTTTTCCTCAACGCACGCGTTTCCGGCGATGTAAGTTCTGAGGCAGTTGGTGAACATCTAGACGACGACACCATTTCAGCGTTTGTTGAAGGAGATCTTAACAGGGAGGAATCGGTTCCGGTGATAAAACATCTTGTCGATTGCTCGTTTTGCCGAAATGTAACCGCGGAACTCGTAAAGCTCGATCTTCACTTTGCAGATGAACCGGTTGTCGAATCGGTCATTGAAGAAGTACCTTCAAAGATCACTCAGGTTTTGAACGGTATTCTGGCGAAAATTTTCGGGAATAACGATGGGGCAGTTTTTGCTCATCAGGAACCGGAAAATGAGTCTGACGATGAAGAAGAGTCTAAAACAGAAAAGACATAGTTGCGGTAAACAACGTACGCTATAATATGCGACCTGCTGAAAAAGTTCGGCAGGTCGGTTTATTTTTCGGAAGACGAACGGATTAAAAAAGCTTTGTAAATCTCCGGAAAAACGCGGATAAGTCCGATGAGGTTTACCATTTCGTAAATCAAAGCGCTATAATTTACAGAAACAAGGGACCTAATCCTGCGGAGAAATAATTGATAGAAGAAAACTGTAATTCAAAAGATATGCCGATCTCGGTTGAAAAGGTCGCAGTTGCGAAATTGCCGACTCAATTCGGCGAGTTCATGATCGCCGGTTACCGCTCGTTAAACAGCAGCGAAGAGTTTGTCGTACTTTTCAAAGGCGATCTGAAGCCGGAAATTCCTACTCTTGTTAGAATTCATTCCCAATGCCTTACCGGTGACGTATTTGCATCGATAAAATGCGATTGCGGTTTGCAGCTGCAAAAAGCGATGGAATTGATCGAAGCCGATCAGCGCGGAGCGATCGTTTATCAGCAGCAGGAAGGACGCGGGATCGGCATTTTAAATAAGATTCGCGCTTACGCACTACAGGACGGCGGCGCCGATACCGTCGAAGCCAATGAGCAGCTTGGTTTTGCTGTTGATGCGCGAAATTACCAGCAATGTGCAGAAATCTTATTTGACCTTGGTCTCTGCCGCGTCCGGGTAATGTCGAACAATCCTGAAAAAATAAAAGCGCTTGAAGCTGCCGGAATGAAGATCGTTGAGCGGGTTCCGATAGAAGTTGAAGCGCGCGAGCCGGCGGCTCATTACTTGAAGGTCAAAAAGGAAAAAATGGGTCATCTGCTGAAGTTTGATTCCTAGATTTAGTTCTTTTCCCTGATCGAGTATCCATATTTTTGTATTTTTACCGACCAATATCTTAATGATCTTTCCGTTCGCTATTCGGCTAATTGGTTGTTATTCTAACTTTTGTTGTCATTCATCGAGCAAAATCGGTGTAACGATTGGATAGCTTACCTCACCCGTTAGAATTTTTCCATAATTTCGTATTTCACTAATCTACCTAAATATCCGAAATACTGAATAATTTTCAATATATCGTAAACATCTTCGCCCTTCTTTTACATCCGGATGCTATCTGCAACGCGCTAAACTATTGCAAATACTATAGTTTATTGACAGCATAAATCGGCATTCAAGAATGGCTCTAAAATTGCTTTATCTCTTTCCGTATTGTTTTAAAGTCTAACCTCTAATTTTTGTTAGTGCTTTTAGACTTACTTCAGGGATTTTGTCCCAAAAATATTATATAGGAGATTACAATGAACAAATATTTCAGATATGTATCTATGGTATTGTCCGTTGTGCTTTGCTTTTCGGCAATGGCATTTGGGCAGTCTACTGCAGGTAGCATTGAAGGAACAGTCAAGGACCAGGCAGGCGCCGTGGTTCCGGGCGCAACTGTTACAATTGAAAGCAGCGGTTCGACCGCGGGTTTCAAACGTGTAGTTACGACCGACAACTCGGGATTTTTCCGTGTTCCGCAGGTTCTTGCAGGAACATATAAAGTAACGTTCGAAGCAAGCGGCTTTAAGACGAAAGCTGAGAGCGTAACGGTTAACCTCGACAGAGCTTCCGTCGTCAATCCGTCTTTGGAAGTTGGTCAGCTTACCGGCACTACTGTTGAGGTTACAGACAGCAATGCGGTAATTGACACGACCGATACAAAGATCGATACAAGCATCAGCAAACAGCTGATCGATGATCTTCCGAAGGGAACAACCTTCGGCAGCTTGCTCAAGATCGCTCCGAACGTACGTCCGGAAGCACTTGGTGCAGGATTCCAGATCGACGGCGCTTCGGGTGCTGAGAACGTATTCGTAGTTGACGGACAGGAAGTAACAAACTTCCGTACAGGTCAGCTGAACTCGAACAACAACCTTCCGTTCGAACTTCTTCAGGAAGTTCAGATCAAATCGACCGGTTTCGAAGCTGAATACGGCGGCGCTACCGGCGGTGTGATCAACGTAGTAACGATCGGCGGTAACGACCAGTTCCGCGGTAACTTCGGTGCTTCGTTCCGTCCGGAAAAACTTCAGGGCGATCCGAACCTGTCGCTTAACCGTTACGGTGCGACAGCCGGTCAGTTTGAATACTTCCAGCCGCCGAAGGATGGCGGAGTAGGTTTCTTCCCGGTTGCTTCGCTCAGCGGACCGATCGCGAAAGGAAAACTGTGGTTCTCGGCTGTTTATGCACCGCAGATCTACAACACGACCCGTACGATCCAGGAATTCAGCGGTTCGGCTCCGGGACGTTCGGTAGTAGGTACAAAAACCTATAAATCTGATGTAAGAACGGAACAGGCTTTCTTCCGTCTTGACGCACAGCCGGTACAGCAGCTCCGTATGTTCGGATCGTTCCTCTGGAACCCGATCATTCAGGACGGCGTACTTCCCGGCATTACTTCAGGATTGTCGGGTGTAAACTCGCAGTCAGTTCAGCGGTATGCACAGCAGGGCGGACGTCAGAACTCGAACTCGGTTAACGGTCAGGCGACCTGGACACCGAACAACTATCTGGTATTGAACTTCCGTGCAGGACGAACGTTCCTCAACGAGAAGCTCAATTCATATGGCTTGTTGAAACAAAACCGTTTCCTTTGCAGCACCTCGGGTACACCGCAGAACGTTCCGGGATCGAACTGTCTGGCTGGCTTCAACACCGGCGACAACTTTACGATCGACTATGACGTTTCGACACGTACAACGTTTGATGCTGATGCAGGCTTGGTCGGCATCAATGCAGCCGGTCGTCATAACTTCAAATTCGGATTCCAGTTTAACCGTCTTTTCAACACTGTTAAGAACGGCTATGCAGATACCGGATATTCGGTTCTTTATTACAACCTTCCGATCAGCGCGCTGACCGGACAGACCCCGACACCGGGCAACCTCGGATCCGGACTTCTTCAGAGATTCGGAACAGTTGGCGAAGCCACAAGCGATAACAAATCGTTTTTCGTTCAGGATTCCTGGACAGTTAACAACCGTTTGACCTTTAACCTCGGACTTCGAATCGAAAATGAGGTTGTACCGAGCTTTGGTGATGCGGCAACGACGAAAGCTATCGAATTCGGCTGGGGCGACAAGATCGCACCGCGATTCGGCGTAGCGTTTGACGTCCTCGGCGACGGCAAGAACAAGATCTTTGCCAGCTACGGCTGGTTCTATGATCGCTTTAAGTATGAACTGCCGCGCGGCTCGTTCGGAGGCGACTTCTATCGTCGCGATTACTTCGAAATTCTGCCTTCACGCGGTGCAGCTTACACAAACTACACTCTGCAGAACATCATCGGCGGCAACACCGATATGATCGGCGGAAACTGCCCGGGCGCGAACACCGGAGTTAATGCTCCGATCGGACCGGCTTGGTCGGTTTGTCAGTTTGACTTCCGTATCGCTACTAACTCGAACAATTCGAATATCTTTGAAACGGGCGGAGTCGATCCGGACATCAAAGCTGCTCGTCAGAGTGAGTACACGATCGGTTATGAACGTCAGTTGGCTCGCAACCTCATCATGAGTGCGCGCTACACCCACAAACAGATCGACCGTGCGGTTGAAGACATCGGTGTTTTCAACGCTCAGGGTTCGGAAGCCTACATCATCGGCAACCCGGGTCTTGGATTGGTTTGTGAAATTTCGTCCAGCGCCAACCAGCCCTGTACGAAAGCTGAACGTCTCTATGACGCTTTCGAAATTCGTTTCGACAAACGTGCAACCAAATACTTCTTCAATGCCAGCTACACCTATAGCCGATTGTTCGGTAACTATTCAGGTTTGGCTAGCTCGGATGAATTTGGACGCTCGTCGCCGAACGTAAACCGCTTCTTTGACCTTCCGCCGCTGGGCTACACAGCCAACGGTGTTCCGGACAATGGACGTCTTGCAACAGATCGTCCGCACGTCTTCAAGGCATACGGCGGCTACACGTTCGATTGGGCGGATAATGGTGTAAACAGAACAACCGTTTCTGCGTTTACCACAATTCAGTCGGGATCGCCGATCACGACGATCTACAATCTCTACAACCTCGGTACCACCGTTCTTTACGGACGCGGCGACCTTGGACGTACCGAAATGTTCACCGAAACCGATTTCGCTATCGGTCATAAGTACAAATTCGGAAGAGATAACCGCTTTGGATTGGAACCGTTCATCGAAATTCGCAACTTGTTTGACGAAAGAAACGAGATCGCATTCCAGACGACGATCAGCGGAACGAACTTTACTGCTGGCGTATTGAGTTCCCCCGCAGCTGGTTGCCCAACCTGTGCAACTGAAGGTGCTGTATTCAACACCATCTTCAACGGCGGCGGTATTCAGCAGTATGTAGATAACTTCCTGAACGCGCAGGGCGTAAGCTCGACAGGTCGCAGAAACGACTACGGACAGGCAAATACATTCCAGGGCGGACGTGATGTTCGATTTGGATTCCGCTTTACCTTCTAATTCTTTACAGAATTAGTTAAAGCAAAAAGAAAGGCTCGTCTTCGGACGGGCTTTTCTTTTTGCTTTACCGGTTAAACTTTTCAACAGATAAAATGACGGCAGAAGCCCTACTTAGCGGTCAGAAATCACGTGTGAGCGGTCAGCCGTACGATCAACGAGGTTATAAATCTTATTCTAAGCATTTCATATAAAAACCATTGATTCTGCAGTTCCGGTCAAAATATCCATTCAATCCTAAATAATCATAGCCCAGCGTCTGCAAGCGGATAACTACAAAATCAATATACAAAAGAAAAAGGTACGTTGTCCTGAAACACCGTACCTTTTAGAGAGGGTATTAGCTATGATCAGGAATTGCTTTTTGCCTTAGCCTTTTCACGCATGCCGTCAATGATCGCTTTCGTGCTTTTCTTTTCTTCCTCGGTCATTTTGCCGGACTTCATATAAACTTCAAGTTCGTCCGCCGCTTTTGCATAATCTTTCAGATCTTTTTCGTAAAGTTCAACGAGTTCTTTCTGAATTTCTGGAAGGGGCTTGTTTGCCATCTTTTTCGCCTGTTGTAGATGCTTTTCTGCGTCTTCAAACTTACCAAAAGCGCGTTCGGCTACACCGAGTGAATAAAACACGCGCATCGAATTAGGCAGCAGAACGGAAGCTTCGGTCAGCGCACGAACAGATACTTTTTCATAACCTTTTCCAAGCTTGTGAAACGAATTTCCAAGGTAGTAAAAGGCATGACCGCTCTTCGGATTTATTTCTGTCGATTTGAGAAGAAACTGCCAGGCATGTTCATATTTGCCGGCAACATACAGCTCTTTCCCAAGGCGGTAGAGCGCATCGTAATATTCAGGAAAGATCTGCGTGGCTTTGAATAAACCCTCTATTCCCTCTTGATTTCGCTTTTGCTCCAGATCTTTTAAAGCTTGTTTATAAGCTTCCCGCGCACCGTTTGGAACTTCCTGAGCGAAAATGACACCGATCTCGGAATCAGCGATACCACCTTTTTTCGGCTGAAGGTAAAAATCTTCCGGCTTGTAGTCGACGCCGCCGCCGCGACCGCTCGCATCGATCGTTCGAATCTCCGTTAGTCGCTCCTCGTCTTCAAGATCATACCTAAACGGCATAACCCTGATCGTATAGTAACCGTCAGGAAGTTGTGTAAAAGAGTAACGTCCGGCGCCGTCGGTACGCGTTCGACCGCGAACCTGATAATATTCGTTGAGCAGTTCAACATCTACATCAGGTAGCGCATTTCTTTGTTTATCAAAGACAAATCCCTGGATCACGCTTCGTTGAGCGTATAAATTGTCCGCAGCAAAGCCTACGGCAAACAGTACAGCGAGCATTATTAACGGTTTCTTCAACCTAAAAACTAGTGAATTCATTTCGTCCTCCAGAAACATCAGAGAAATAGGCATTAAAATTATTTGCAGTGAGCAGATTATATATCATCGCAAAGCATTTACAAAGAAATTTGGACAATTTAACTTGATAAAACAAGCCCAAAACGAAAAAATGGAGTACGATCCAACGATCCGGGGAGACTAAGCAGTGTCAGAAAAGATATATCGCGATTCGGTTCATAATATTATTCGTCTCAAGGCTGACGATGCGGAAGGAAAGCTTTTGATCCGCCTGATCGATACGGCGGAATTTCAGCGGCTGCGGCGAATTCGCCAGCTCGGGTTAGCGTATTTTGCGTATCAATCCGCTGAGCATTCACGATTTACGCACAGTCTCGGTGCGCTGCATCTGGCAACGCGGATCCTTGCAAAACTCGGTCTTAAATATGAAATATCCCCCGAATCGCGAATCGCGGTTCGCTGCGCCGCACTTCTTCACGACATCGGACACGGCGCGTTTTCGCATGTGATCGAAACCATTTTGGATTTTCATCACGAAAATTTCACGATCGAAGCGGTTCTATCAGATGAAACCGAGGTCGGACGCGTTCTGCGCGAATTTTCGCCTGATCTACCGAAAAATGTTGCCGACATTATCCGCGGTGAGTTCGAGCCGAAGGCTCTCGGACAGCTGGTTTCATCACAGCTTGACATCGATCGAATGGATTATTTGCTTCGCGATTCGCTGATGACAGGCGCGAAATATGGTGTTTACGATCTTGAATGGATAATTAAATCGTTAGAGATCGACGAAGCAAACGACCGCTTATACGTCTCCGCGCGCGGTATTTATGCGGTCGAAGGTTATCTGCAGGCGCGTTATTACATGTTCCGTCAGGTCTATTTTCACCGAACGCTTCGGTCTGCCGAAACTATTCTTCGATCGATCCTGCGACGCGCGAGCGCGTTGTTTCAGAACGGAAAAGAAGTTTGGTTTGCCTTTGGAACGCCGTTTGAAAAGATACTTTCGGGCGCGAAGCTTTCTCTCAAAGAACATCTGGATATCGACGATACAGATGTGATGTTCCATATAAAGCAATGGCAGCGGTCGGAAGACAAGGTTTTATCGGACCTTTCAAATCGTTTCTTAAATCGCAGACTTTTTAAGATCTTCGATCTCGACATGGCGCCCGATCTTAGAAACGAGTTCCTTGTTCGTGCCCGAAATTTAGTTGAAAGCCGCGGGTTCGATCCCGAATATTATTTCGTCGAGGATCATTCCGGCGACGTTCCGTATTATTTTTACTCAAAGGAAATTGCGGATCCGAAAAAGCTTATTTACGTTGAAGAAGGCTATTCGTCGCCGCAGATCCGCGAGATCTCCGAAGTGAGCGCCGCCGTGCGCGGGCTGCAGAAAGCTTATCAAATACACCGTGTCTGTTTCCCGCACGAACTTCGCGACGAGATCGCCGAGATCTATCACCGAACGGAGCGCGCAGTCCCGTTTGAAGGGCAGGCGTAAATGACTACGGTGGCAAAGTTTCAAAATTTGCCGAGATGGTCTGCAGTGCTTTTTGCGTTGGTTTTTGTCGTATCAACAGTATTCTCGCAGCGCGTTTCAGTGATTGAACCGCAAAAGAACGAGATTTCTTCAAAAGCTGCGGTTCAACTGAGGGAACGGCTCGCGCGTCGTTTCAAATTACTCGATCCGGATCTTTCCTCTGCGGCATTCAGTTCATTTAGATTTGCCGAGCCGTTTAATCTTTCAACCGAGCAATCGCGGAACGCCGCGGCGGCGGTTGGCTGCGACTATATGATCATGATCCGCGGCGAAACTTTGCGTCGTTCTTCATTTGAACTCAAAGATCATTTTGAAAGTTTTGCGGGAGTGTTTGTAATTTCTGCTCGAACCGGTAATTTGGTCGATTGGCGATTGGTCAGCGGAAAAGCGGTCTCGGCTGAAGATTCGGTAAAACTTCTGGTCGAAAATATCCGTGCAGAGTCAGACAGCATCGCCGCATCGCTACTGAATACCGAAGAAACTCACGATTCAAATATTTCGCACAACGGTTTTCCTGAATTTTCGTCATTCGAAGATCAAACTACAAAGCCGCCGCTTCCCTACAAGCGAATTTCGCCGAAATACAGCTCTCACGCGTTTCTTTACAGCATCGAGGCAACGGTTGATATTTTCGCCGATATCGACGAAAACGGTAAAGTTGTTCGAACCGCGATCGATCGATGGGCTGGTTTCGGGCTCGATGAAGCCGTTGATCGCGCGGTTCGCGAAATGAACTGGAGACCCGGTTCGCGATCGGGAAAACAGCTGCCGATGCGCATTTTACTTCGCTATAACTTCAAGAAACCGTCGTCCGGCGAAAACTAAATCTTCTCGAATGAAACCTTCGCTGTGCCGTCCCGTATTTCAATCATCGAACATTCTAATCATTCGGAGAGACAAAATGTCAAAATTTAAGTATGCGATCATCTTCGCTTTCATTATTTCAGCTGCGTCGCTATCGGCACGCGCGCAAAACAATGGTTTCGATCTCACGCGGATGGATCGGTCGGTGAAAGCTTGTACGGATTTTTTCCAGTTTGCTAACGGAACCTGGTTAAAAAATACGGAAATTCCGGGTACGGAATCGCGTTGGGGAACATTTAATATTCTAGGCGATAACAATAACGCGATCCTGCGGGAAATTTTGGACGATGCCGCAAAGAAAAAAGCACCGTCGGGAAGCGACTCGCAGTTGATCGGCGACTTTTACTCGTCATGCATGGACGAAGCGGCGATCGAAAAGCGACGAATCAAACCTATCAAACGACTTTTGGACGGCATTGGAAAGATCAAGACAAATCAGGATCTGCTGCGCCAGATCGCTGCGATGCATAATGCGGGAATTCCGGCAATTTTCGGATTCAGCGGCGGATCGGATCTTAAAAATTCGTCGATGGTCATCGTTAACGCCGGACAGGGCGGTTTATCGCTTCCAAATCGCGATTATTACACCAAAACTGACGAAAAATCGACGGAAACTCGCAAGAAATTTATGGAATATATGACAAATATGTTCCGACATCTCGGCGACAAACCCGAATCGGCAGCCGCAAATGCAAAGACCGTGATGGAGATCCAAACGCGGCTTGCAAACGTTTCGCTTGCACAGGTTGATATGCGAAATCCCGATAATCGCTACAAGAAAGTGTCGGTCGCCGAAGCTGAGAAATTGACGCCGGAATTTAATTGGACAAACTACATGTCGGCGCGCGGCGTTCCTGCGACGACGGAATTTAACATCGGTCAGCCTGATTTTTTCAAAGCCGTAAACGTTTTGCTGAAAGAAGTTTCGACCGACGATTGGAAAACTTATCTCCGGTTTATGACGGTCAATTCGACTGCGTCCGCGCTTCCGAAAAAGTTTGCCGACGAAAACTTTAATTTTTTCGGCAAATATTTAAGCGGCGCCAAAGAAAGACAGCCGCGGTGGAAGACCTGCGTTCAGGCGACGGACAGCAATCTCGGCGAAGCGCTCGGCGAGGAATATATTAAGCGCGCGTTCAAGCCGGAAGCCCGTGCGCGAATGAACGAGCTGATCGACAACCTTCTTGCCGCAATGAAGGACCGAATTTCCGCGCTTGACTGGATGAGCGATGCAACAAAGGTCGAAGCTCAGAAAAAACTCTCGACGTTCAAACGAAAGATCGGTTCGACCGATAAGCTGCGCGGTTATAAAGGTTTGACGATCGAAAGAGGTTCGTACGGCGACAATATTCTGCGGTCGCGCGAATTTCAGATCAAGCGAAATCTTGCCGACATCAACAATCCGGTCGATCGCACGCGTTGGAACTTTTCGCCGCCTACCGTTAATGCCTCTTATTCCGGAACAAATAACGATATTACCTTCCCTGCCGGAATTCTACAGCCGCCGTTTTTTAACAACGAAGCGGACGACGCGATCAATTACGGCGCGATCGGCGGTGTCATCGGACACGAGATCTCGCACGGTTTCGACGATTCAGGCAGCCGTTTCGACGCTGATGGAAATTTGAAAATGTGGTGGACGCCGGAAGACCGCAAGAAATTTGAAGAACGCGCCGCGTGCGTCGTGGAGCAGTTTAACGGTTACGAAGTTCAGCCCGGATTATTTATTAACGGAAAACTCACGCTTGGCGAAAATATAGGAGATTTCGCCGGTTTGACCGTCGCTTACGAGGCGTTCAAGAAATCGTTGGAAGGAAAGCCGCGTCCGGCAAACATCGACGGATTTACGCCGGAACAGCGATTTTTCCTCGGTTGGGCGCAGGTCTGGGCTGGAAAATACACGCCTGAAGCCGAGCGTCTGCAGGTGGAAACGAACTCGCACTCGCTTCCGAAATGGCGGGTGAACGGACCTCTTTCGAATATGCCGCAATTCGCCGCGGCGTTCAGCTGCAAACAAGATCATCCGATGGTCCGAAAAGATATTTGCAATATCTGGTAAATGTTTGATCTGAAAAAGAAAAAGGGCTGAAAGTTTTGATGCTTTCAGCCCTTTTTTAATTGATCATCTAAAACGACGAATTATTAAAAATCGTCGTCATCGTCATCGGAAGAATCGTCGAGTTCCACCGTTTCTTCTTCTAGATCAAGATCGAGATCGTCGATCTCCTCATCGTCGGTTTCTTCAACCTCCGGTTCGGATTCAACACCCGGAACGTCCGCCGGAGAACCGAGGTTCAAACCTTCGGTCATCGCGGCATATTCTTCCATCTCTTCTTCATCCCGCTTGTTAACGGTCGGATCATGATCGATCTTGACGTTGCGGTAATATTTCATACCAGTTCCCGCCGGGATCAAACGACCCATAATGACGTTTTCCTTCAATCCGCGTAGATAGTCGATTCGTCCGGAAATTGCCGCTTCCGTCAAAACACGCGTGGTTTCCTGGAAACTCGCTGCCGAAATGAACGAATCGGTAGAAAGCGATGCTTTCGTGATTCCAAGCAAGAGCGGTTCCGCGCTTGCCGGTTCGCCGCCTTCTTCGCGAACGCGCCGGTTCTCGTCTTCATAGCGGAAACGATCGACCTGTTCTTCCAATAGGAAATCGCTGTCGCCGACTTCTTTGATCTTAACCCAGCGAAGCATCTGCCGGACGATACATTCGATGTGTTTATCGTTGATGTTAACGCCCTGCAAACGATAGACTTCCTGAATTTCGTTGACTAGATATTCCTGCAGAGCTTCCATACCGAGAACTCGCAAAATATCGTGCGGGTTGAGCGGTCCGTCCATCAGCGGTTCACCCGCTTTGACGCGGTCGCCTTCCTGAACGTTGATATGAGTTCCGCGCGGAATGTCGTATTCGCGCTCAGCGCCATCGTCGCCGATGATGATGAGTTTGCGTTTACCTTTCGCGATCGGACCAAATTTAACCGTTCCGTTAATTTCGGACATAACAGCAGTTTCGCCGGGACGACGTGCTTCAAAAAGCTCAACGACACGCGGCAAACCGCCGACGATGTCTTTCGTTTTGGTCGTTTCACGCGGGATCTTCGCGATAATATCGCCCGCCTGAACTTCCTGTCCGTCTTCGACGTGAAGGTTGGCGCGGATCGGCATCTGATACGTTTTCAGAACCTTGCTGCCGTCGCGGATCTCAAGACGCGGCTGATGTTTCTCATCCGAATCCTTGACCACGAGACGTTTTTGTCCCGAAACCTTATCGATGTCTTCCTCGAGCGTTTTTCCTTCCTTTAGATCCTGGAACTTAACGGTTCCGGAAACTTCCGAAAGAATAGCGAACGTAAACGGATCCCATGTTACAAGCAGATCGTCTTCCTTAACTTTCTGACCGTCCTTAACATGAACATGCGCGCCGTAAACCACCTGATACCTTGCGACTTCGCGTCCGCGTTCGTCGACGAGAGCAAGTTCAGCCTGGCGTTTCATCGAGATCAGCTCGCCTTGACGGTTCTTAATTACTTTAAGATCGCCGAGATATTTAACCGTTCCGTTCATTGCCGCCGTATGCTGCGTTTCCTGTTCGAGACGCGCGGTTCCGCCGACGTGGAACGTTCTCATCGTCAGCTGCGTTCCCGGTTCACCGATCGACTGCGCGGCGATAACACCGACCGCTTCGCCGATCTCGACCGTGTTTCCGGTTCCGAGATTACGTCCGTAACATTTTACGCAGATGCCGCGACGTGTTTCACACGTCAATGGCGAGCGGATGCGGACGCGCTGCAGACCGGAAAGCTGTACCTGTGCGGCGAGATCCTCATCGATCTCGCGGTTGGCTTCAACGATCACAGTTCCGTCAACCGGATCGATAATGTCGTCAAGCGATGTACAGCCGACGATTCGATCGCGGAGCGATTCGACTTCTTCACCGTTTCGAATAATGGCTTCTGCCCAAATTCCTTTGACCGTTCCGCAATCGTTTTCAGAAACGATAACGTCCTGAGCAACGTCGACGAGACGGCGTGTAAGATAACCCGAGTCAGCCGTTTTAAGTGCCGTATCGGCGAGACCTTTTCGCGCACCGTGAGTCGAAATAAAATACTGCAAAACGTTCAGACCTTCGCGGAAATTCGCTACGATCGGCGTTTCGATAATTTCACCCGACGGTTTCGCCATAAGTCCGCGCATACCGGCAAGCTGCCGGATCTGTGCGTCCGAACCACGAGCACCTGAGTCCGCCATGACAAGGATCGGATTCAATTCGCGCCGTTCGTCTTCACGTTCGTGCATCGCCTTGAACATTTCTTTTGCGACGCGGTCGGTAACGTCCGACCAGATCGCGGTTACTTTGTTCTGGCGCTCGAGCTGCGTCATCGCGCCTTCACGCGACTGCTGCTGGAGTTTGTCGACCTCTGCTCGAGCGTCTTCAATGATCTGCGGCTTGCTTGCCGGCGTTACCATGTCGTCAATGCCGATCGAAACGCCCGATTTCGTTGCGTAAAGGAAACCTGTATTTTTCAGATCGTCAAGCAATTCAACGGTTTGATCATGCCCCAGACGAAGATGGAAAAAGCTTACAAGCGATTGCAAACCTTTCTTTTTCAGCGTTCCGTTGACGAAAGGAAGACCGCCGCGAAGCAGACGTTCGTTGAAAAGAACACGACCGACGGTCGTATCGATCAGACGATTTACGTCCTTTCGAACCGTCGCGCGCATTACATCCTGCGGATGATGTTCCTGTGTCAGATCGATCAGATCGCCCTTCCACCGAAGTTTGATTTTCGCCTGAGTGTCGACCGCTTTGGCATCGACCGCAAGAAGCACATCTTCCATCGAGTTGAAATATTTGCCTTCGCCCTTCATTTCCGGCTGGTCAAGCGTCAGGTAATAGCAGCCCAAAACGATATCCTGCGAAGGAACCGTGATCGGCTGTCCGCTTGCCGGGCTGAGCAAATTGTTTGACGCGAGCATCAAAACAGTCGCTTCGATCTGCGCTTCTGCCGAAAGCGGAATATGAACCGCCATCTGGTCGCCGTCAAAGTCGGCGTTAAATGCCGTACAAACGAGCGGATGGATCTTGATCGCTTTACCTTCAACAAGAACCGGTTCAAATGCCTGAATTCCGAGTCTGTGAAGCGTCGGCGCGCGGTTCAAAAGAACCGGATGCTCGCGGATAACTTCTTCAAGAATATCCCAAACGATCGGTTCCTGCCGTTCTACCATCTCACGCGCCTGCTTGATCGTTGCGGCGTGTGCGTCTTTTTCTAATTTGTTGTAAATAAACGGCTTGAAAAGTTCCAGAGCCATTTTCTTCGGCAAACCGCATTGATGAAGTTTCAATTCCGGACCGACGACGATCACCGAACGTCCTGAATAATCAACACGTTTTCCGAGAAGATTTTGACGAAAACGTCCTTGTTTTCCTTTCAAAGTTCCCGAAAGCGATTTCAGCGGACGATTGTTCGCTCCGCGCAGAACGCGACCGCGGCGCCCGTTATCGAACAGAGCATCGACAGCTTCCTGAAGCATGCGTTTTTCGTTTCGAACGATAACTTCCGGCGCGTGAAGCTCCATCAGCTTTTTCAAACGATTGTTGCGGTTGATGACGCGGCGATAAAGATCGTTCAGATCGGACGTCGCAAAACGACCGCCGTCGAGCGGAACCAGCGGACGAAGTTCCGGCGGAATTACTGGAATTACATCGAGGATCATCCATTCGGTGTTGTTGCCCGATTTCAAAAATGAATTCGCAACTTTCAACCGTTTGGAAAATTTCAACTTTTTCTGCTGCGAAGTTTCTTCGCGCATTTTCTGTCGAAGTTCGGTAACGAGCTCTTCGACGTCGATCTGCATCAGAAGTTCTTTGATCGCCTCGGCGCCCATTTTCGCGACGAATTGATGCGGGTATTCCTGCATCAGCTCGCGATAGCGTTCGTCGGTAAGAAGTTCTTTTTCTTTCAGATCCGGAACGTCGCCCGGATCGACGACGATGTAAAGTTCGAAATAAAGGATCTTCTCAAGATCACGCAGAGTGATGTCGAGAAGATGCCCGATTCGCGAAGGCAATCCCTTAAAGAACCAGACGTGCGAACACGGACTTGCCAGCTCGATATGACCGAGGCGTTCGCGTCGAACCTTCGACTGCGTAACCTCGACACCGCATTTGTCGCAGATCACGCCGCGGTGCTTCATTCTTTTGTATTTTCCGCACAAACATTCCCAATCCGAAACCGGACCGAAAATTCTCGCGCAGAACAAACCGTCGCGTTCGGGTTTGAACGTACGGTAGTTGATCGTTTCAGGCTTGGTGACTTCCCCGTGAGACCACGAACGAATCTTATCCGGCGAAGCGAGGCTGATCCTGATCGCCTCAAAATTCGGGGTCAATTGTGTTTTGTTATCGTTTTGAAATCTAAACATCTTTTTTCTCTCCAAGTTCAAGATTCAAGGTTCAAAGTTCAAAGTTTGCGACTTGAGAAACTTTGAACTTGAAACTTGGGACTTTGAACTAATTAGTCGCCAACAACTTCGCCGACTCCGGCATTCTGCGCTGATTCGTCTATCTCGTCTTCCGTTATCAATTCGACATCCAGACATAGCGACTGCAATTCTCGAACGAGTACGTTGAACGATTCCGGAATTCCGGGTTCAAAATCGGACTCGCCTTTGACGATCGTTTCGTAGATCTTCGATCTACCCGCAACGTCGTCCGATTTGCATGTCAG
This sequence comes from Pyrinomonadaceae bacterium, assembly GCA_026129865.1. Classification (GTDB taxonomy): domain Bacteria; phylum Acidobacteriota; class Blastocatellia; order Pyrinomonadales; family Pyrinomonadaceae; genus JAHCHG01. The sequence continues at coordinate 8,360 of JAHCHG010000005.1, read as the reverse complement.
AAGTTCCTGCAGAATATGCGCGGCACCGTATGCTTCGAGTGCCCAAACCTCCATCTCGCCGAATCGCTGTCCGCCGAACTGCGCCTTACCGCCGAGCGGCTGCTGCGTGATCAAACTGTATGGACCGATCGACCGTGCGTGGATCTTGTCGTCAACAAGGTGCGAAAGTTTGAGCATATAAATGTAACCGACTGTTACCTTCTGTTCGAACTGTTCGCCCGTCATACCGTCAAACAGACGCGTTTTGCCTGAAGGACCGACAGACGGCGGAATGCTGAGTTCGTCGTAACGCTCGTTTGCCTTCTTGATATATTCCTTGATCTCGACTTCGCTTGCACCGTCAAAAACGGGCGTTGCGAAATGCAGACCGAGAACGCGCGCAGCCCAACCGAGATGCGTTTCAAGAATTTGTCCGACGTTCATTCGCGACGGTACGCCGAGCGGATTGAGAACAATTTCAACCGGCGTTCCGTCCGGCAAATACGGCATATCCTCTTCCGGCAGAATGCGCGCGATAACACCTTTGTTACCATGGCGACCCGCCATTTTATCGCCGACCGAAAGTTTACGTTTCATCGCAACGAAAACTTTGACCATTTTGATAACGCCCGGAGGAAGTTCGTCGCCCTGTTTGAGCTTGGAGATCTTCTCTTCGTAAATATCGCTCAAAATGTTGATCTGTCGATAAGTGCGCTGTTCGTATTCTTTGATCTCACCGGCAATATCGATCGTTCCGGCTGAAACCTCAGCGTTACGAAGATGTTTGATGCCGATTCCCTTCAGATTTTCTTTGGTCAGCGTTTCGCCTTTTTTGATCAGAACATCTTTGCCGTCAACGATGTCTTTTAAAAGCTTTCGACCGTCGAAAAGTTCGTAGATACGCTGATCGCGCTGTTCTTCCAAAATTCGAACTTCGTCCTCAAGGTCGCGGCGCATCGCATCTTCTTCCATCATTTCGATGTCTAAGCTGCGTTCGTCTTTTTCCTGACCCTTGCGCGTGAAAACCTGAACATCAACGACCGTTCCGTCGATTCCCGGCGGACAAGTAAGCGAAGCGTCTTTTACGTCGCCCGCTTTTTCACCAAAGATCGCGCGGAGAAGCTTTTCTTCCGCCGTCAGCTGGGTTTCACCCTTCGGCGTAACTTTACCGACGAGGATCGATCCCGGTTTGACCTGTGCGCCGATGCGGATGATTCCGGATTCGTCGAGATCGCGAAGCATATTTTCGCCGATATTTGGAATATCACGCGTTACTTCTTCCGGTCCGAGTTTTGTATCGCGTGCTTCGACTTCGAGTTCTTCGATGTGAATTGAAGTGTAATAGTCTTCTTTTACAAGACGTTCCGACACAAGGATCGCGTCCTCAAAGTTGTATCCGCGCCATGACATAAACGCGACAAGCACGTTTCTGCCGAGAGCGAGTTCGCCGCGGTCTGTACACGGTCCGTCAGCAATAACCTGACCTTTCTTAACTCTTTCGCCGACCTGAACGATCGGGCGCTGGTTGATACAGGTGTTCTGATTTGAACGCTTAAATTTTACGAGCGAATAAATGTCCGCCGTAACCTCACGCGAGATCGTTCCGTCAACGCGGTGATCGGCTTTTACGATCGTTCGTTCCGAATCGACGTAATCGACGATGCCGTCTCGTTTCGCGATAACTACCGCGCCCGAGTCTCTAGCCGCGATCTTCTCCATTCCGGTTCCGACATACGGACTTTCGGCACGAAGAAGCGGAACGGATTGCCGCTGCATGTTCGATCCCATCAACGCGCGGTTAGCGTCGTCGTTTTCAAGGAACGGAACTAAGGAAGCCGCGACCGAAACAAGCTGTTTCGGCGAAACGTCCATATATTCGATCTCGTCGCGCGAAGCAGTAATGAACTCACCTTTCTTTCGAGCCGCGTTTCGTTCGTTTACAAGATTTCCTTTCTCATCCAATTCGATGTTCGCCTGTCCAATGACATATTTGTCTTCGTCCCAGGCAGTCAAATAGAACGGGAACGGCTCATGTTCAGCAGCTCGCTGGTCTTTCTTAAGTTTTGCGTTTGCTGCTTCAACTTCCTCAAGCGGATGATGCGTATTCGGCTTCAGACCTGTATCGCCGCCATTGATGATCTTGACGTATTCAACGACCCGACCATTTTCAACCTTTCGATAAGGAGATTCGATAAATCCGAATTCGTTGATACGCGCAAAACACGCCAGCGACGAGATCAAACCGATGTTCGGACCTTCAGGCGTTTCGATCGGACAAATTCGACCATAGTGTGTCGGGTGAACGTCGCGGACTTCAAATCCGGCGCGTTCACGCGATAGACCGCCAGGTCCAAGCGCGGAAAGACGTCGTTTATGCGTAATTTCCGACAACGGATTGGTCTGATCCATGAACTGCGAAAGCTGCGACGAACCGAAAAATTCGCGAACAGCCGCCGTAACCGGTTTTGCGTTGACCAGATCGCGCGGCATCGTCGTAAACATATCCTGCTGGATCGACATTTTTTCCTTGATCGCACGTTCCATTCGTTCAAGACCGATGCGGAATTGATTTTCCAGCAATTCACCAACTGCTCGGACGCGGCGATTTCCGAGATGATCAATATCGTCCTGGAAATAATTGTCGCTGTCGCGCTTCATTCTCAGAAGATAATTGACCACTTCAAAGAAATCTTTCGCTTCGAGAAGCGAGTTATCGATCTCCTGAAGCTTCGGACGACCCATTTTGATATTGAACTTCAAGCGTCCGACGCGCGACAGATCGAAGCGCCTTGAGTCGAAGAACATTCCCTCAAGAAGACGATAAGCGGTCGGCACGGTCGGCGGATCGCCGGGGCGCATTTTGCGGTAGATCTCCAAGAGTGCATCGACCGGTTTTGCGATCGTGTCCTTTTTTAACGTTTGAGCAATAATTCCGCCGATAACGTCTTTTTCCGGAAAAAATACTGAGAATCCGCTGACGCCTTCATCAATGATCTGCTGAAGTTTTGCCGCAGTGATCTCGTTATTCGATTCGAGAATAACTTCGCCGGTTTCGGTGTTGATGACGTCGTCAAGCGCCTGTGCGCCTTCAAAATCGGTATGCGACACCCGAACTTTTTCGGTGCCGATCTTGCGAAGCTCGCGCAGCGCAAGCGCCGTAACCTTTTTGCCGCTTGCGGTTACCGTTTCTTTGCCGTCTTTAATGTCTTCTTCCGCGCGCATTCCTTTCAAATGCGTTTCACCTTCGGATTTTACCTTGACGAAGATCTTGCCTTTTTCAAGCACTACCTCGTCGGTAACGTAAAACTGACGGAGAAGATCTGAATTCGAAAACTCGGCGTTTTTAACAACTTCTTCAAGGATCTGATCGGAGATCGTGCTCATATCGATCTGCGGATTGAGCCACAAACCGAGCGCACGCAAAAAGATCGTTCCGAGAAGCTTACGCTTACCCAAACGCGAATGAAGAATTCCTTTTTGATCAAATTCAAACTCGACCCACGAACCGCGATACGGAATAACCTTCGCCAGATATTCATCGCGATCACCTTTGAAAAACACGCCCGGCGAACGGTGAAGCTGCGAAACGATGACGCGTTCGGTTCCATTAATAATAAATGTTCCGTTATCGGTCATCAGCGGAATTTCACCGAAGAATACATCTTCTTCTTTAATATCGCGGATCGTCGAAACATTCGTTTCCGGATCTTTATCAAAAACCGTCAGACGAATTCGCACTTTCAGCGGAACACTATATGAAGTGCCGCGTTCCTGACATTCCTGCTGATCGTGCTTATGCTTTAAGCCGACCGGTTCACCGCAGTTCGAACAAAGTTTCGGTTTCACCTCGTTAAAAGTGCCGCAATTATCGCAGAGAACTTCTGCCGGATTAAACGGATCGACCTTTATCTTGGCACTGCACTCTTTACATTCGGTCCGAAGATGCTCTAAACCTTCAAGGTTTCCGCATTTACATTGCCAGTTGCCGATCTGGTATTCGACGAATTCCAGGGTCGCGGTCTCGCGAAAATCGGAAACCGGAAATATCGATTTAAAGACGGACTGAAGCCCGACGTTGTCGCGCTCTTCCGGGATCAGATCCATCTGAAGAAAGCGGTTGTACGATTCACGCTGTACTTCTATAAGATTTGGGATCTGCGCTGTTGTAAAAATTTTGGAGAAATCTACGCGTTCGGGCGCGCGGCTGGTCCGTCGACCGAGCCCGTGTGTGTTCGTTTGAAGCGGATTGACGATCATAATTTTATAATTCACGTGGTATAGAAAATTTTTATTGATTTAATTTTCTATAGTTGTTAAAATGCCCTAACTTAACGATTCAAATAATTTTTCAAATAAAGACGGCAAATGCGGTCGAGGGTAAAGTATCCCCAGACCGCTTTTGTGTTAGCAGTTTACCTAACAAAATAAGTTTTTGAGAGTGCCGAAAAGGACAATTACTCTCCAATTGTCGCAGAGAAAAATTCTCTTCAAATCTATCGAAGCTTTAAGTCAAGCTTCTTACCCCTAGAAAAACGGCAAGCGCAAATCGCTAAATTAATTGTATTTACGCTTGCCTTCAAGTTTAACAGCTAAATTACTTAACTTCAACCGATGCGCCGGCTTCGGTCAATTTGTTCTTGATCTCTTCAGCTTCGTCCTTGGAAACGCCTTCTTTAAGCGGTTTCGGAGCGCTGTCTACCAATTCTTTAGCTTCTTTCAAGCCAAGACCGGCAACAACTTCGCGAACAACCTTAATTACGTTGATCTTGCTTGCGCCCGCAGCCGTCAAGATTACATCAAACGAATCTTTTTCTTCTGCAGCACCTGCACCAGCATCACCGCCGGCAGCGGCAGCCATTGCAACCGGAGCAGCCGCAGCAGCCGCTGAAACACCAAAAACTTCTTCAAGTTCTTTAACCAATTCCGACGCTTCAAGCAGCGTCATGCCTTTTAAATATTCGACTACGTCGTCTTTTGAAATTGCCATGATAATTTTTTCCTCTCCTAAAGGGTTCTGATTATTAATTTTATGTCCGCCGATCGTTAACCAATGCCTATTCGCGACCGCAATCTCGAATAACAATTAACCGTCCGCGGCTTTAGTTTGTGTCAGCCAAATAAGAACCCAACGGGATAACTCTTTCTGCGGTTGCATCACGCTTACTTAAATTATCCGAGCCGCTAAGAACGACCTGACAAATCGTCCCGCTCGTTTTTCCTTGAGCCTTGGCTATTTCTATTGCGAATTAAGAACTGCGGAAAAGGAACTTATCGATCCTCTAGCCGCAATTCAAAACCGCAAATCCTACGATTCGTGCTTTTGTTCGCCGATCTGCTTGATCACAACAGCCAGGTCGCGCGGCACGGCATTAATAACCGTAACGATGCGTTGAGCCTGTGCGTTTATGACGTACAACAGTTTCGAGATCAATTCTTCCTTCGACGGCAAGCTGGCGATCGCTTCGACCTGCTTAAGATCGACAACCTTTCCATCGACAACACCCGCTTTGAATGAATAAATGGTTCCGTTTTCTTTGATGAACTTCGAAACCGTTTTTGAAAGATCAACGGGATCCGATTCCGTCCACGCGATTCCGGTTACGCCTTTGAAATGCTCGGAAGCTTCTTCGTAGGGCGTTCCTTTTACCGCCAATCTGGCGATGGTGTTTTTTACTACCTGATATTTTGCGCCTACTCCGCGCAGCTGGTTGCGAAATTCCTGGTCTTTATTAACCGTAAGATTCGTAAAACTCACGATCATTGCTGATTTTGCGCTTTCCAACTGCTCCGCGAGGGCGTTCAAATCCGATTGTTTTTGTGCTTTTGTTTTCATTTCCTTTCGCTCCTCACGTTTTAGGCAAATGCCGTTTCGTCGATCAAAACTCCCGGACTCATCGTCGCGGCGAGATTAACTTTTTTGATATATCGTCCTTTCGCTGTCGTCGGTTTCGCTTTCACAACAGCTGAAATTATCGCTTTAGTGTTTTCCAAAAGCTTTGATTCATCGAACGAAACTTTTCCAACCGGTGTATGGATAACACCCGTTTTATCGACACGATATTCGACCTTTCCGGCTTTCGTCTCTTCGATGGCATTTTTTACGTCCATCGTAACGGTTCCGGTCTTCGGATTCGGCATCAAACCGCGCGGACCCAATACCTTTCCGAGCATACCGACCGAACGCATCATGTCCGGAGTTGCAATAACCGCGTCGAAATCGAGCCATCCGCCTTTGATCTTGTCGACCAATTCTTCGCCGCCCGCGAAATCCGCGCCGGCTTCCTCAGCTTCTTTTACCTTCTCGCCTTGCGCGATGACAACAATAACTTTGTCTTTTCCGCCCAAACCGTGCGGCAGAACCAAGGTTCCGCGGACAAGCTGATCCGCCTTTCGCGGATCGACGCCGAGCCACATTGTCAACTCGACCGTTTCGTCAAAATTCGCGAAAGCGATCTCTTTCACCGTTTTTACCGCTTCCTGCGTCGTGTATTTGTTTTGCGGCTCATATTTTTCTAATGCCGCAAGGTACTTTTTCCCTTTTTTAGCCATTTATTTTCTCCAAGGTTCAAACGAAGATTCGAGATCTTCTCCCTGTGAATATTCGGAAAACCGAATTGATTATTCGATCGAAACGCCCATGCTCTTAGCCGTGCCTTCGATCGTACGTACTGCCGATTCTAAATTTGTCGTGTTCAGATCCGGCATCTTAACTTTTGCAATTTCTTCCAGTTTCGCGCGCGAGATTGAACCCAGTTTAGTCCGATTTGGTTCGCCGGAACCTTTCGCTATTCCGGCAGCTTTGCGGATAAGATCGGCAGCCGGCGGCGTTTTTGTTTCGAACGTAAATGAGCGGTCGGCATAAACCGTTATCACAACCGGAATTTTCATATCCGGGTCGTCATTCTGCGTTTTTGCATTAAATGCTTTGCAGAATTCCATGATGTTTACGCCGTGCTGTCCAAGCGCGGGACCGATCGGCGGCGCCGGATTAGCTTTGCCCGCCGGAATTTGTAGCTTGATATAACCTGAAATCTTCTTTGCCATATTTTCGATTTACGATTTCGAGCACTAACTCGAAAATGTCCTCTTTATTATTTGAGAGTTACGGCTTCAGCCGTGAAAACCCTATTAATTGCTAACTGCTAACCTTTTCAAAGCCTGGTACTAGGCGATGGTCTTCACGCATAAATGCGTAACTCTGTACCTTATTCTTCTTCCGCAAACGTCACCTTTTCTACTTCTAAGAAGCTAAGCTCGTAAGGTGTAGATCTTCCAAAGATGGTTATTGAAACCTTCAAAGTAGTTTTATCCTCATTAACCTCTTCCACCTTGCCGGTAAAGCTCGCGAAAGGTCCGGACTTGATCCTGACCACTTCGCCGACTTCATATGAAAATTTCGGCTTCGGTTTTTCCGCGGCGACTTCAACGTTATGAACGATCTGATCGACTTCCTGCTGCGTCAGCGGCGTCGGATTTTTTCCGCCTAAAAAGCCCGTAACTTTAGGAGTTGATTTAATGACGTGGAACGCATTATCGGGAATGCGTCCGTTTTCGGTGCATTCGATCTCGATCAAAACGTAACCCGGATAAAACATGCGTGACGATTCGATGCGCTTGTTTCCGCGCATTTCGACGACCGTTTCTTTCGGCAGCAAAACCTCAGTTATGACATCGCCCAGTTCCATGTCGCGAATTCGCGCATTCAGGCTTTCCAGAACCTTATTTTCGTGCCCCGAATATGTGTGGATAAAATACCACTGTCTCATTTTTCGTTCCTATATTCCGACCACTTTATTGATCATCCACGTCAATCCAGCTAAAAGCTGCACCCACGCCTGATCGACCACAAAGAGGTACAACGAAAAGAAAATAACGCTGATGATAACGACAATCGTCGTGTTTCGAACGTCGTCCGAAGAAGGAAATGTCGTCTTATCAAATTCCGCCCGTGTTTCGCGGATAAATTCACCAACACTCTCTTTCTCGTCTTTCTTTTTTCCGTTACCTAAGGTGTCAACAGCTTCAGACACTTATTTTCTCCTCAAAATTAAGATGGCAGGGGTACCAGGATTCGAACCCGGACCTAAGGTTTTGGAGACCTCCATGCTAACCGTTGACACCATACCCCTGTAACTCTCTTATAGAATAATCAAGTGGAGACTAGCGAAAACATTCGCTATTCTCCACTTTTGCATTCTTTACAAAGTTGTTATTTATTCTCTCGATGCAAAGTATGACAGCGGCAGCGATTGCAGAACTTTTTGAACTCCAGCCTGTCCGGCGTATTCTTTTTGTTCTTCGTCGTCACATAATTGCGTTCTTTGCATTCAGTGCATTGTAAAATCACGTTATCACGTGGCATAACCTTAACCTCTTTATGT
>JAHCHG010000004.1 GCA_026129865.1 Pyrinomonadaceae bacterium | reverse complement strand
TTAACCCTGACCGGCGTAAACTGGGGAACCAACGGCGACATCCCCGTTCCCAAAGCCTACCTGCCGCAATAAGCGATAGGTAAATTAACCCGCCGGGATCTTCTTCCGGCAAATAGCAAAGATGATCGATCGGGCAACCGGTCGATCATCTTTTTTCTTTTTTGATGATTAGGGTAAACTTCAAGCTCACGCCTAAATCATTTTTATGAAGGAAGAAAATAGTTCAAAAAACCTGCTTCGATCAGCAAAGATCGTCGTCGCGCCGGAAACCTTCGCACTCTTATCTTTGACCGAGGAAGAATGGCGCAAGATCCTTGAAGATCCGGCACTTTCGCCGCGGATGACCGCTCCATTTATGATCTTTCGCGACAGCTTTGAGACGACTTTATTGCTCGACAATGTCGATTTTGCGAATCTGCGCAAATTTCTTACGGATCCAAAAGTTGAAACCGGTTTCCGGCTGCTTTCTTTTGACATTGTGCTTCCGTTTGAGTTGACTGGTTTTCTCGCTCTGATCTCAACGATATTGGCAGACGCCGGAATATCGATCGTCGCGCTTTCAGCATTTTCGCGTGATCATATTTTGGTAAAACAGGGCGATCTTTCCGCTGCACTTGCCGCGCTTCGCGGTGATGTTGATGAGATCTGTTAAGACAATGACCGATTTCTGGAAAAACAAAAACGTATTTTTAACCGGTGCTTCCAGCGGCATTGGCGAAGCTCTTGCGGAAGCGATCGCGGCGCGCGGCGGAAATCTTGCGCTAATCGCCCGGCGCAGCGACGTTTTGGAAAAACTCGCTCAAAAATGTGGCGCGATGGGTATTAAAGCGAAGGTTTTTGCGGTTGATGTCCGCGATGCCGATGCTCTAATTGAAGCAGCAGACAATTTTAGGAAAGAAGTAGGTCCGGTCGATATTTTGATCGCAAACGCCGGAATCGGAGGTAATGACCGAGAAACTCGCGATCTTGATCCGCAGGCGGTAAAAAAAGTAATTGACATTAATCTGATCGGCGCCGTTAATGCCGTTTCAGCGGTTTTGCCGCAAATGCTGGAAAAGAAAAGCGGGCAGATCGTTGCTGTCTCGTCGCTTGCAGGCACTCGCGGACTGCCCGGATCTGCCGCATATTCAGCTTCGAAAGCGGGAATGAACAATTTTTTCGAGAGTGTCAGGCTTGATCTCTCCGGCAGAAATATTGCCGTTACGATCATCAAGCCGGGATTCATTAAAACCCCATTGACCTCGGGACGGGCAAACAAAATGCCGTTTCTGATGGAATTGAACGACGCCATTCCAAAATTTTTACGAGCGGTCGAAAGCCGGAAGAAAGTCGCTTCGTTTCCGTGGCAATTGGCGGCGGTGGTTCGATTTGCCGGATTTCTGCCATCGGGAATTTACGACATGATCGCCGGTCGCGCGCGTTATAGGGAATAGGGAAATGGCAATTTCGACACAAAGTCTGTAAAATTCCGTTTGGTCTTATTATTCCAAATTAAATCCGACAGAAAAGCTATCGACCAACGGGATGATCTATTTGCCCGACCGCGTTTTTATCAAACCGTGAACATCGGTCGTACGATTTAGGATGAATCTTTTACAAGCCATTATTCTCGGGATAGTTCAGGGATTAACCGAATTTATACCGATAAGTTCGACGGCGCATCTGGTTTTCGCAAGCAGATTCGTAAACCTTTACGACGGCGACCCGCAGAAGTTGACAGCGACGATGGCGGTCATTCAGCTCGGCACGCTGGCGGCGGTTTTTGTGTACTTTGCATCGGATATTTTTAATATCACGGCGGCATTTGTGCGCGATCACTGGGCATTGCTCGCAAATCGCAGCCGGTTATCGTTTTCCGGGACAAACGGCAGCCGTCCAATGTGGCTTTCGGAAGATGCTTGGCTCGGATGGCTCATAATCCTGGGCTCAATTCCGGTCGGCGTGGTTGGACTGCTTTTTAAGGACGAGATAGAAGGAGCGCTGACGAAAAATCTTTGGATAATTTCAGTCATGCTTATCGCTGTAGCGCTTTTTCTGACCTTTGCGGAACTTGTAGGAAGTCAGCGCAAAGATATGCGAAACATCGGAATAGTCGATGCGATCATTGTCGGATTCGCTCAGGTTTTAGCGCTCGTTCCGGGCGCGAGCCGTTCCGGTTCGACGATCATGGGCGGGTTGTTTTCGGGATTAAAGCGCGAAACTGCTGCGCGGTTTTCTTTTTTGTTAATGATCCCCGCGATCACAGCCAGCGGTCTTCTGCAGCTTTATGAAGCGTGGAAGATCCTGCCGGGCGACAGTTTTTTGCCGCTTTTTGCAGGTACCGTTGTCGCCGGTATCGTCGGATATTTATCTATCTGGTTTTTGCTGGCTTTTCTTCGAAAAAATTCGACCGCGATCTTTATCATTTACCGCATCGTTCTCGGGTCCGTCATCCTCATCCTTTTGTGGCGCGGAATTTTGAGTCCCGATGTTTAGCTCCTGATTAAATGAAACGCTGGAACGTTCAACAACACGATTACGATCAGGTTCGGCAGTTTGCCGCTGATCTGAAAGTCGCTCCTATCGTCGCAGCATTATTGATCTCGCGCGGCTTCGACGCGGCGGAACACGCTTACGAATTTCTAAATCCTTCGTTATCGCACCTTCACGATCCCTATTTATTGAAAGGAATGAAAACCGCTGTCGCGCGGATCATGAAAGCTGTCGAAAATGACGAAAAGATCTTGATCTGGGGCGATTACGACGTCGACGGCACAACGGGCACGGTTATTCTTCGGAAATGTTTTGAAATTCTCGGTGCGCGTACCGAATTTCACGTTCCGCACCGGTTTACCGAAGGTTACGGCGTAAATATCCCCGCACTTGAAGCTGCAAAAGATCGCGGATGTTCGCTGGTCATCACAGTCGATTGCGGCATTCGCGCGTTTGAACCGCTGGAGTGGGCTCGCGAAAATGGGCTGGATGTGATCATTACCGATCACCATTTGTCGGATGAAATAAAAGGAAATCCGGCGGCGGTTGCTGTCGTTAATCCGAATCAAACAGGCTGTGATTATCCCGACAAAAATCTTGCCGGCGTCGGCGTTGCTTACAAATTGATCGAAGCCTTATTTAAGGAAACCGGAAAGGAGCGTTTCCTGAAAAGTTTCTTAAAGGTTGTCGCGATCGGAACGATCGCCGATGTGATGCAGTTGACCGGTGAGAACCGTTCGATCGTTACGATCGGGCTTGCCGATCTGCCGAATGCGAAGAATTTCGGGTTAAAGGCGTTGATGGAAGTTGCCGGCTGCACGAATGAAATGACGAGTTACGATATCGGCTTCCGAATCGCGCCGCGAATAAATGCCGCCGGTCGAATGGATGCGGCATTGCACGTTGTCGAACTTCTCGAAGCAGATTCGTTCGGAAAAGCGCGCAAGCTTGCTGAAATGCTTGACTCGCGAAATCGCGAAAGGCAGACGGTTCAGCAAAAGATCACCGAACTCGCGCTTTTTGAGACGGAAGGTATAACCGACAGAAATTTTGTCGTGGTTTCCGGCGACGGCTGGCACAAAGGCGTTATCGGACTTGCAGCGTCGCGTATCGCTGAAAAACTCCATCGCCCGACGGTCGTAATTTCGGTCGAAAACGGCATCGGACACGGCAGTGCGCGGAGTATTTCCGGGTATCATCTATTAAACGGTCTGGAAAGCTGCGCAGAACTTTTCGAGCAGTTCGGCGGACATGCAGCGGCTGCCGGAATGAAGATAAGGGCTGAAAATATCGAAGCTTTGAAGGAAAAACTTGATCTCCACGCGAGTCAGAACCTTTCCGAGGAAGATCTGATCCCGGAAATATTTATCGACGCTCAGCTTTCGCCCAAATCATTAAATCTCGATTTGGTTCAGAATTTAAAAATGCTCGAACCGTTCGGAATGGGCAATCCAAAACCGGTTTTTGCAACCGGAAAGTTGACTATAATGGACGATCCGTTTGTGATGAAGGAAAAACATCTTCGACTTAAATTACAGGATGAGAGCGGTAATCGGCTTGAAGCAGTCTGGTGGGACGGCGTCGAAAGATCACAAGGGCAAACCCTCGAACGCGGAAAGCGCATCGAAATGGCTTACTCGGCTGAGGCTAACACCTGGAATGGCACTACGCGATTGCAATTGGTTGTGAAAGATCTCAGAATGGACTCCTAAAATGCCGGAAAAACCGCCCGATCCAAAACTTAAAAATCTCGAATTTCGCGCAAAACTGCCGCAGATAATGCGAATGTTTGCCATCGGCGGAATTGCTGTCACATTGATCGCGGTCGGAATCGGTTTCTATCTGAATTTTGGCAAAGAAGATTTTCGAATGAAGGGTTTGAAGGAACTTCAGCTTTCGAAAGACGTTATTGCAGAATTTGACCGTTACGAACGGCGGGAAAATGACGGCGAAAACCTAAATTATCTGATCAAGGCAGATAAGGTTCGTACGTTTTCAGATAATCATCAGGAACTTGAGAATATTTTCTTGCAGGTTTTTGACAAGAACAGCGAAACGTTCGATCAGATCACGGCGGAACAGGCGATCTACGTTCCCGATAAAGACAATTCAAAATCCTTTACTGCATTTTTTGCCGGCGATGTTAAAATCGTTTCGCGCGACGGACTTAACGTAAAAACCGACCAGCTTACTTATAAAAAAGCCACCGAAATTGCCGAAGCCGAAGAATATATTGAATTTTCCCGCGAAAATGTAAAGGGAAGCGCGATCGGAGCAATTGTTAAGACGCGCGAAAAAGAGCTTGAACTTCTTAGAGATGTCGACATTACGGCATTCGGCAGCGACGACGGCGAATTGAAATCGATCGAGGTCGCGAATATAACGTCCGGTAAAGCGTTTTTCGACCAGCAAGGTCAGCGGATATCATTTACCGAACAGGTTCACATTGACGTTGTGCCAAAACCTGGTTCCGGAGAAAATCTCCAACCTACCTCGATCGACGCGCAAAAGGCTGAGGCAATTTTTGTCGATAAAGAACTCGACCGAATCGATCTTTCCGGAAATGTATTCGTTCATCAAAAACCGCAGGAAAGCGGCGGAAAATGGTCAAAAACACGGGCAAACCGGGCAATTGCCGAGATCGAAAAGGAAGTTAAGCGGCTGGAACTGTTCGAAAATGTCGAGATCGAGACTTCGACCGGCAGCGATCAACCGACGCGAGTTAAAACCGGTTACGCGCTTTATCAGAAAGATGCTGACCGCTTCGAACTCAAAAACGGCGTTGAGATCGTAACGGCTAAAGGCGGCGAACCGACGACAATTCGGTCGCAAAATGCAATATTCGAACAGAGCAACGGACGAATTTTTTTGAATGGAAATGCCGAGATCGTTCAGGCTTCCGAATATGTCAGCGGCGATCATATAACTGCGTATTTAGTGAAAAACAATCAACTTAAGAGTGCGAACGTTAAGGGTAATGCATTTTTGAAACAATCGACTCCGGAACGCGCAACCGAGGTTTCGGCAGCTGAACTGAACGCCATATTCGGCGAAGATCAAAAGCTTTTATCGGCAAACACGCTGGGAAAAAGCACTGCAACGATGATTCCCGCGAGGTCAGCCGAATATACGCGTGTTTCGATGAGTGTTCCGCAGGCGATCAGGCTGAATTTTATTGCGGGTTCGCTCGACAAGATGGAGACACAGGGACGAACGACGATCTCGCTGGAATCTCCGGTCTCAGGTGAGGATTCGTCAAATAAAAAGCTGATTGCCGACACTGTTCGAACATTTTGGAACGACGGCGGCACAGATTTGACGCGTGCGGAGGCGGTCGGGACGGCGGAACTTGAGATAATTCCGCATAAAAATACAGTGGCAAGCTACAAAACGAATGTTTACGCGCCGCGATTCGATTGCGAATTTTTCTCAGGCAATAATGCAAAGCTTTGTTCGGCGACCGGCAGTGCAAAAGCTGTTCGAAAACCGACCGCTGCAAGAACGGATCGCGGAACTCAAACGCTGACATCGGACAAAATGGATGCGTTTTTTAGTGAGCAGACAAAAGATCTGGACCGGTTCGAAGCCGTTGGAAACGCTAAATTTAATGAACTTGACCGAAACGGTATCGCCGACCGGATCGCATTTACGACCGGCGACAGCACGGTTCGCCTGCGCGGAGGCGAACCCACGCTTTGGGATTCCCAAGCGCGCATCAAAAGCGGCGAGATCGATTGGAACACAAACGCGGAGCGATCATTTTTTAGAGATAAAGTTTCGACAACTTATTACAGCCAGAAGAAGACCGGTGGTGCGACGCCTTTTCGCGACCTGAATTCGCCTGTGTTTTTGACGGCGAACGCCGCCGAGATCGATCATAAAACTGAAGTCGCGGTCTATACAGGGAACGCAAGAGCTTGGCAGGACAACAATTACGTTCGTGCAGACCGTTTGACGATCAGTCAAAAAGAAGGTCGATTGAATGGTGAAGGATCGGTTCAAAGTCTTTTGTACGATGCAAAGCGAAAGGAAAACGGTCGCGAGATCTCGGTTCCGGTTTACGCTTCGTCAGACAGACTTATTTATATAAAAGACAAGAACTTCATTCAATATGCGGGAAATGCCGATATTCGGCAGCAGCCGGATCGGATAACTGCGGGCGTAGCAAACATTTATTTAAACGATAAAAATGAAGTTACGCTGACCGTCGCGGAGCAGCACGTTTTGATTACCCAGCCCGGACGAAAAGCGAGCGGAAGTTATGCGAAATATGACGCTGTGGACGAATCGGTCATATTGCGCGGCGATCCTGCGCGGATCGAAGATAAGGAAAACGGTACATCGCAGGCGGCGCAAATGACCGTTTTTATGCGCGAAAATCGTGTGATCGCGGAAGGGAAAACGCCCGACAGTAATTCACAGAGAATTCGTTCGGTCTATAAGGTGAAAAATGACTGAAACAATCTTTTGCCATAAATGCGGAAAATCGGATCAGAGACGTGAAAGTTACTGCCGCGGATGCGGCGAGTATCTGAACGACCCGGATAAGTTGAGAAAACGGGGAATCCTGAACAAAACACCTGAAGAAAATATAAAGTCTTCGCTTGTTTTGAGCAGTTTTAGCGGGATTGTTTCCATAGTCATGGCTGTATTGCTCTACGCGACATTTCTAGGGAAAGAAGGCGTCGAACCCATCATCTATATTGCCGCGGCTCTTTTTACTGCCATCGGAATCTGGCAAACGTTTAACGTGATCTCGACAATAAAGCTCAAGCAGCATTTCGCGGCTCGAAAAACAGGAACTCGGGAAGCCGATCAAGCGGAGATCGCTGAACCGGCATCGAAGGCTCAGCTGAACGAACCTGATTTTTCCGATGCAGTTCCAATGAGTGTGACCGAACGAACGACACGTGAGCTCAACGTACAAAAACGAAACAGATCATCTCACACCTAACATTTGCAGGGCGGAACGGTCGTAAACTTCACTTTCCGGATTCATGCGCCAGGCATTTACCGCCGCCATTTCGTCCTCTGAAACTTCACGGTTCATCAATTTGGCGGTCGGCGTACGTTCGAACGCACGGTTTGTCAGAGCCATATGACCTTTTGCCACTGTCAAATTTTCAGGCTTTTTCAGCGATTCTTCCGCCGTTTCGGGATCAAGAAAAAAATCTTCATAAGCGAGTAGGTGCCAGATCACGTCGCCATTCTCGCTCTCATCGATCGATAAAACACGGAGCAGACCAAAGCCGCTTTCAAGCTGAAAGAGCAGGTCGTCGCCAATTTCAAAATTCCTTGCCAAAACTTTTTCTCCCTTTTCGCCGCACAGTCCTGTAAAATAAAGTGAAATAAAATGAACGTCTTAATGATATTCAATGTAATAAAGTTATCAAACTGGTAAGATGAATTTCAAAGGTTCTTAAAAACTCATTCTTCCCGGATTTCGAATAAAAATGAACCTCGACATAAAAACCATAATTTTTCTTACGGCGATCAGTACGCTGATAATAGGCGTCAGTATGTTTGTAACCTCCGTCAACTACCCGCAGATCCGGGGGATAAAAAAATGGGCGTACGCCTGCGGATTGCAGGGCGCGGGCTGGATCTTGATGGGGCTTCGGGGAAGTATCCCTGATCTTTTCTCGATCTATCTGGGCAATGTATTGATAATTTTTTCGGCAGCGATGTTTTTTCATTCGATCGCACAGTTTAAAACAGAAAAAACCTACTCGTACTTTCTCATCACATTGATCGGAATTTTTTCGGCTGTTTTTGGTTATTTCACGTTTATCGAACCGCATTTTGTAGTACGGTCAATTTTAACGAGTTCTGCCGCCGCTGTTCTGGCGGTCGGCTGCGCTTATCTTTTGATCTTCGCCGGTGGTAAGCGACCGATCAAAAGCGAATGGGTAATGGCGATCGGATTCATTACCATCGCCTTTGCGGCGGTTATTCGCTGTATCGATCTAGCAGTTTATTTTGATGACGAAATTCACGATCTTTTCGCAGCGGATATCGGGCACAGCGCAATATTTACGCTTTTTTTCGCTTCGATATTGATCCTGACCTACAGTTTTACACTAATGATAAACGACCGGTTTATGGATGAGATTATGCGGCTTGCAACGCTGGATCCATTGACCGAAATATACAACCGCGGTGCGATGGAAACCCTGGTGAAAAAAGAGATCGACCGCGCGAAACGTTACCATTTGCCGATGTCATTTCTGCTTCTTGATCTGGATCATTTCAAAAGGGTCAACGACACGTTTGGGCATCAAACGGGCGATGTTACGTTGCGAAAGATCGTAAGCGCCGCGGCGGAAGCCCTTCGAGAACACGACACCATAGCGCGATTCGGCGGTGAAGAATTTACGGTTTTGCTGCCGGATACCGACATCGCCAGCGCTGAACGTGTTGCTGAAAGAATCAGAAAAATGGTCGAATCAACGAAATTCAAATCTGGAACATCGACATTTTCGGTGACCGTCAGCATAGGTCTGGCGACGCTCGATCGGGAAACGGACGACTTTGAATCGCTAGTTCGGCGTGCGGATCTGGGACTTTACAAAGCGAAACAGACCGGCAGGAACAGAACGGTCGCGGTTAGAAACCGCGAAAGCCGCGGTCGGTCTGGGGAAGAGAACGGATCTGTCTCGTTTTTGTCCGACCCGACTTTTCAACTTCCTTTGGAATGGGACAAAGACCAGGCGGATTGAGTTTTATTAACTATGATCGAGTCACCCGAACAATATTTGAAGATTGCGATCGATCAAGCGGAGATCGGGCTTATTGAAGGCGGCGTTCCGGTCGGTGCCGCGTTATTCGACGCCGCTGGAAATCTGCTTGGCAAAGGACGAAACCGCCGCGTTCAGTTGAACGATCCGTCGATCCACGGCGAAACGGATGCCTTTCGAAACGCCGGCAGAATTAAAAATTATCGCGACAAAATAATGGTAACAACGCTTGCGCCATGCTGGTATTGTTCCGGACTGATCCGGCAATTTAATATCGGGACGGTTATTGTCGGCGAAAGTGTTAATTTTCGCGGTGGAATCGACTGGCTGAGAGGCTGCGGGGTAGAGATGATCGACCTGGCTTCCGAAAAATGCATTTCGATGATGGCTCGATTCATACGCGAGCATCCTGACCTATGGTTTGAAGATATCGGCGAAATTTAGTGCTCGTTATTTAGAAGAAAAAAGACCGGCGGTCGAAACCGGTCTTTTTTGTCTGCCTTATAATGCGCCTTCGGCTCTCATGTTTTTGTCCATCCAGGCGCGGGAACCTTTGTCGTCGCCGTCCGCACCGGCAATTCCGCCGTGCGATACATGAAATTCTTTCTTTTCGAGACGCACACCCGAAGCCGCATTCTGTCCGCACGTTGGAAAAACTCGCCGCCAAAACCAGTCTTTATCGGTCGCGATCGCGTGATAACAGGTAGTTACATTGTCGGGAATATAGTTCAGGTCGCTGTTTGTCGATGTGTCCTGATCGACCGCGTCGAACAAAAACATTGCATCGATCGTTTTGCCGCCTTGGCGTTTAAGGTCATGCGCTACCTGAATACATGCCGCGGCGCCGCGGCTCCACCCGACGAGAAAGACCTTCCCGCTGCTCGAATTAACAAAAGCAGTCGCAAGGTTTGCCATCTTACGAATGTTTATCAGGCTGCCGGAAACGGAAAACATTGCCGGACCGATGATGTATTTCTTGGGCGATTGCCCGGTCAAAAGATAATAATCCCACACGTAATATTTATAATTGTTCTCTCCGGCGATTGTCGGCGAACTTCCTTCAAGTGCAACTAGCATTCTTACTCCTTGTAAATGCCCGACGGGCTCTAAGATTTGTATTTATTGAGTTTTACCCGAAATTACAATTTAAACCAAGTCCAAATTACGAAAGACACAAATTTGAATCTAGGTCGACTGCTTTAGGTGAAAGATTGACCTAAAGAACCGACCGCTTTTGCCTAATCTCTTGATCTCTTTGTTAAAATTTTTCGAATTGCGAAGCTTGTGAAAAATAGGACATCTTTTGTTACAATTTATTCAAACATCATTACAGCTATCTAATTATAAGGAATATTATGTCAGACAAAATTAACGATGCGGTTATTATCAGCGCGGCGCGAACGGCGACGGGCAAGTTTTTGGGCAGCTTGAAGGGAATGTCGGCAACCGATCTCGGTGCGGCGGCGGTAAAAGAAGCGGTAAAACGTGCGGGATTATCCGAAACGGACGTCGATGAAGTGATCATGGGCTGCGTCGTCCAAGCCGGTTTAGGTCAGGCACCGGCGCGTCAAGCGGCTTTGAAAGCTGGACTTGCTCCTGAAGTTTCCGCGTTGACGATCAATATGGTTTGCGGCTCGGGTCTTCGCGCGGTCGCGCTTGCGGCTCAATCGGTTCGTCTTGGAGATTCCGAAGTAGTCGTCGCCGGCGGAATGGAATCTATGTCCAATATTCCGTATGCTTCGCCGAACGCACGTGAAGGCTATCGCATGGGAAACCAGACGGACGTCGATCTGATGATCCACGACGGTTTATGGTGTCCGTTTGAAAACTGGCACATGGGAAATACAGGCGAGGTCGTTGCCGATAAATATCAGATCGGTCGCGATAAACAGGACGATTACGCATTCAATTCGCACCGCAAGGCGATGGAAGCCCGCGACAGCGGTAAGTTTTCTGACGAGATCGTCCCGGTCGAAATTCCGCAGCGTAAAGGTGAACCGATCGTGTTTGCCGAAGACGAAACTATCCGCGACGATACATCGATCGAAGGTTTGGGCAAGCTTCGTCCGGCATTCAAGAAAGACGGCGGAACCGTTACAGCCGGTAATGCGCCCGGCGTGAACGACGGTGCATCGGCTGTCGTAGTTACATCGGCTGAAAAGGCGCGTGAAATGGGAGTCGAGCCGCTGGCGCGGATTAAAGCATACGCCACATCAGGAATCGAGCCGAAATTGATCATGATGGCACCGGTCGAAGGCGTAAAGAACGTTTTGAAGAAAGCGGGTTGGACGATGGAAGAGGTCGATCTTTTCGAACTCAACGAAGCGTTTTCCGTGCAGGCGCTTGGCGTCATGCAGGAACTCGGGCTGGATATGGAAAAGGTTAACGTCAACGGCGGCGCTGTAGCGCTCGGACATGCCATCGGCAACAGCGGATCGCGCATTTTGACGACACTGCTTTATGAAATGAAACGCCGCGGCGCGAAAAAAGGCGTCGCCGCGCTTTGTCTCGGCGGCGGAAACTCGGTCGCAATGGCAGTCGAGCGCGACTGATCGCGGAGCGCAGGCTGCCAGCCTGCGAATGAAAAATAAAACTAATTACGCGCAGGCAGGCTGCCTGCGCTCCGAATTCCATATATGACCTCAAAAGAAAGGAACAGACTTTCAGGGATATTTCTTTTAGCACATGCGGCAATAAATGGTGTTTTAAATCTTATCGCCTTTTCATTTATGGTGCTGATCGTTGGTGCTGCCGACGGCGAGCTTCCGGGCTTTTTCCTCTTCATCATGATGTTTGCCGGCTTTTTCGCGCTGGCGAGCCTTATTCCTCAGTTGGTGGGCGGGTGGAAATTGCTCAAGGAGCGTCCCGACGCCCGAAACTGGGGCATCGTCGGGGCGATTGTTGCGTGTCTTAACGTTCCGCTCGGGACCGCAGCCGGGATCTTTACGTTGGTCTTTCTGTTCGGCGACGACGGAAGGAAGTTTTACGAACCTTACAATCGAACGCCCGGCGAGCTTAACGCCGGCGATCGCTCGGACGAGGTTGATTTTGAAGAGTTTCGCGATAGACAGCCGCACGGCTGGCGATGAAAGTTTCTCTCGGGCTAATCTAAATTTCGAGGTAAAGTCCAAATGAAGATTTCGGAAAAGATAAGGCTGCTAGGCATCTCGCTGGTTGTTCTCGGCGTGCTTCAGATCGCGCCGCTAATTACGGCGGTTCCGGCGCTGCAGTATTTCGGTAGTCTCACATACTCGGACGGGCGCCAGGCGACTGATCGGTCGGCTTCTGACGTCGTTACCGAAACGATGAAAGTGACTCAGGGGCAGCGCTTCGGAAAGGCTGTTGAAACGACATACTCGTTATTCTTTTGGCGCCTAGTATTCACGGTGGTCGCGTCGCTTTTGTTTATCATTGCAGGAATCGGGGTTTTGATCCCATTCCGCGGGGCGCTGTTTCTGGGGATCGCGGCTTCGATCTTTGCAATTTTCTTTGATCTAGCGGGAATCGCGATCGGCATTTTCGGAATTTGGCTATTGACGAGCCGAAAAAAAAACAGTCATTTCAATCTTCAAACTAAACATAGCCCGTCGGTTTTAGAAGACGGGAACAACGATCTTTCGATTATTTAACAAACATTTACAAACAATATGAATAATAAAATCGGTGTAATCGGCGCGGGCACGATGGGAAACGGAATCGCGCAAACCGCCGCGGGCAACGGATTTGACGTCGTAATGGGCGATATCAAACAGGATTTCGTTGACCGCGGCATGGACAATATCGGCAAGAGTCTCGATCGTTTCGTAAAAAAAGAGACGATCACAGAGGAAAACAAGAACGAGATCCTTGGCAGAATTTCGACGACGACGAAGCTCGAGGATCTGAAGGATTGCTCGCTGATCGTAGAAGCGGCGACCGAGAATTTCGAGATCAAGAAACAGATCTTCCAAAAGCTGGATGAGATCACACAGGAGGACACGATCCTTTCGTCGAACACTTCGTCGATCTCGATCACTAAGATCGCCGGGGTTACAAAGCGCCCGGACAAGGTTATCGGAATGCATTTCTTTAATCCTGTTCCGCTGATGAAGCTTGTCGAAGTGATTCGCGGGATTGCGACTTCGGACGAAACCTATGCAAAGGTAAAGGAACTTTCGGAAAAATTGGGCAAAACGCCGGTCGAGTGCAACGATTCGCCCGGATTCGTTTCGAACCGCGTTTTGATGCCGATGATCAACGAGGCGATCTTCTGTCTTCACGAAGGCGTTGCCACGCCGGAATCGATCGACGAGATCATGAAACTCGGCATGAACCATCCGATGGGTCCGCTGACGCTCGCCGATTTTATCGGCTTGGACGTCTGTCTCGCAATCCTGAACGTGCTTCACGAAGGATTGGGCGACCCGAAATATCGTCCATGCCCGCTGCTGAAAAAATACGTTGACGCCGGATGGCTCGGGCGTAAGAGCGGAAAAGGGTTTTACGACTACAATAAATAAACTAGGCAAAGATCGCGTGAAATTGACGCGGTCTTTTTATTGGAATATCTGCAAGATCTTCGTGAATTAAAATCTTTTCTGCGGAATGTGAAGCTTTCACGCGGAATATGGAACTTTCACACGGAATATGAATTTTTCACGCGGAATACGAATATTTTCAGATATTTCGCCGATTGCTGTGCTCATTTAGCGGGTTTAAGCGGGACATCCCGAAACGGCATTTTTCGAATCGTAAACATATTCGCGTCTCAGCGCGTATAAAACGCTAAATCTTTCAAAAGGAACAAACTATGCGAAATCATTCAAAGATTGCTCTGATCTTGATCCTCGTTTTGAGCCTTGCCGCCGGCGCGTTTGCGCAGATCAAGGTCAAGCCGATGGACATCAAGCAGCGGACATTGAAAAACGGCATGAAGATCGTAACGCTTCAGGATAATTCTTCGCCGACCGTCGCCATTCATGTCTGGTACGACGTCGGCGGCAAGAACGATCCCGAAGGGCGTTCGGGCTTCGCACATATGTTCGAACATATGATGTTCAAATCGACAAAGAACATGCCGAACGAAAAGATGGACCGCCTGACGGAAGACGTCGGAGGATTTAACAACGCTTCCACATGGGACGATTTCACGAATTACTACGAGGTCGTGCCGTCCAATCATCTTGAAGTTCTGCTCTGGGCGGAAGCCGACCGAATGCAGAATCTGAATGTCGATGAGACAAATTTTGCTTCCGAACGCGACGTCGTCAAGGAAGAATTTCGCCAAGGTGTCCTGGCTCAGCCGTACGGAAGATTTTACGAATATTTAAGCAGCCTCTCGTATCAAAAACATCCGTATAAGCGCGGTGTTATAGGCAATTTAGATGAACTTCAGGCGGCGACGACGAAGGATGCGAACGAATTTTACAAGACGTTTTACCGTCCGGATAACGCTGTTTTAATCGTCGTCGGTGATTTCGATCAAAAACAGCTCGACGGATGGGTCGATAAATATTTTGGCTCGATCAAAAAGCCTGATGGAAAAATTCCGCGTGTAACGATAAAAGAACCGGAATGGACCGCCGAACGGCGTTATGAAAAGACCGGTCCGATCGTACCGTTTCCGGCGACCGCTATAAATTATATGGCGCCGCCGTCGAACAGCGCCGATGTTCCTGCGATTCGGCTCGCCGAGGTCATCCTTTCCGGCGGCGAAAGCTCGCGGCTTTACCAGGAAATGGTCAGAAACCAACAGATCGCACAGGAAGCTTCGTTCAATCTTGATCTAAAGCTAGACGGCGGTTTGCTTTCGTTCATCGGCATCGCGTCTGAAGGGCACACGTCATCAGAACTGGAAAAGGCGTTTCTCGCGGAATTAAAGAAAATTCAGGAAAAACCGGTTGACGCAAAAGAACTTGAAAAAGCGAAAAATCAGCTGATCACCCAAACGCTACAGCGTCGGGAAAATAACGACGGGAAAGCTATCGCGATCGAGCGAGCCATCGCTTTTCAAGGCGATCCATTGGCGGTAAATACCGAGATTCAGAAACTGCAAGCAGTTTCCGCTGCCGATATTCAACGGGTGATGAAGAAATACTTCACCGATAACAACCGGGTCGTCATTTATTACAATCAGGCTGCCGAGGAGAAAGAATCGAAATGAAATACGAAATTAGTAAATTAACGAAAAGCATGAAAATTCTTTTTTTGATAGGCGCGCTTTGCGTTGGCATCTTTGCGCAATCGACCGAACCAAAACCGGGCGCCCCGAAATCCGTAAAGATTCCTGCGGTTAAAGAATTTACACTTAAGAACGGATTAAAAGTCGCCGTTGTCGAACGCCCGGGCGTGCCGCTTGTCAGCGCGATGCTGATGGTAAAGACCGGCGCGGAAATGGAAGACGAAGAAAAAGCAGGACTCGCCGATATGACGGCTTCGCTGCTGACAAAGGGAACCAAAACGCGTTCGGCGACCGAAATTGCCGAAGCTCTGGATTTTCTCGGTGCGGATCTTGACGCCGGTGCAAACTGGAAATCGTCCGGCGTTTCAATGAATATCATGTCCGATAAATTGGACAAAGGACTCGAACTTATGTCCGATGCGGTCTTAAATCCCGCATTCAAAGAATCGGAAATAGAACTGTTAAGATCGCAAACGCTTGACGGCTTAAGTTACAACTTGACTCAGCCCGGATTTCTGGCAAATTATGTCGCGTCCGTTTATAGCTTTAACAAACATCCCGCGGGCGGAACCATTGAAAGCATTACCAATATTAAGCGCAATGATATCGTTGATTTTTATAATTCGTTTTTCATTGCGGACAATTCGGTTTTGATCTTTACGGGCGATATTACGGCGGCGAATGCAAAGGAATTGGCGCAGAAATATTTCGGGAAGATGGGGAATGACAATGGCATCAATGAGATTACGGAATCTTCGCTCCCGGGAATTACGAATATCATGGAATCTCCGGAATCCGTCGAATCTCGAAAGAAGGAAGACGCTAAGGCGCCGCTACTTAATAGAATTCTAGTTGTCGATCTCCCAAATTCCGGTCAGGCTGCGGTTTCGTTCGCGCGAAATATGCAGCATAACGGGCGAATCTACTGGGATGATAAGAAAAACGGTGGTGTCGTGAGCAAGACTTATTTTCCGGCTATCGTGATGAATTCGCTGCTCGGCGGCGGTTATTCATCCCGACTAAACCAGGAGATTCGAATAAAACGTGGATTGAGCTACGGTGCAGGAAGCAGCTTTAACTGGCAATATTACAGTTCAGATTTCGGAACTCGGACGCAGACAAAAAATGAGTCCGCAGCCGAGGTCGCGGAACTTGTAACGACCGAATTGAAAAAGCTCAGTGAAGGCGAGATTCCCGAAAACGAGTTAAACCCGCGAAGAATGGTTCTGACCGGAAGCTTTGGACGCAATTTGGAAACTAATGAAGGACTTACGAGCGCGCTCGGCGAACTTTACGCGTTCGAGCTGTCGCCGGACAATCTTAATTCGTATATGAACGGCGTTATGAAGGTAACGGACAAAGACGTTAAGAAATTTGCCGCTGAAAATTTCAACGGCGGCGATATCATAATTGTCGGCGATTATTCGATCTTCAAAGACGATCTGGCAAAGCGTTTTCCGAAAATTCCTGTAACCGTCGTCAGAGCGGACGAGCTCGATATTACGAAGGAAGATCTTCGGAAGAAATGATTCGTACGGAATAGCTGAACAATTAAAAAGAGCCTTCTGATTTTCAGAAGGCTCTTTTGGTTTTATGATCCGACCATCATTTGCGGGCTTCAAAGATGCGATTGAACGGCGTTTCTGCGCATCTTTCAAAATGGCTGAAGCCCGCGTCTTTCGCGACGTTTCGCAATGCGTCTTCGGTCGCAACCGCGCCGAGCGCTTCGCCGCCCTGTGCGATCGCGTTTGCCGTACAGCAAAGCGTTGACGCTGCAGAAAATGTTCGACCGACCGGATTGAAGTTGTCCTCAACATTGTTTCCCGCCATTGGTTCGACGATCATTACGCTGCCGTCATCGGCGAGCGTTTGCCGTGCGTGTTCTAATGCGCCAACCGGATCGCCCATGTCGTGGAGACAATCGAAAAAACATACTAGCGCATAATCGTCGCCGGGAAATTCGGTCGATTTAGCAGCGTCGAAATGCACGCGGTCGGAGACGTTTGCGCTTTCCGCGTTTTTCTTCGCGTTGTCGACCGAAGGTTGATGATAATCGAAACCGTGAAACTCGGAATTTGGAAATGCCTGCGCCATGATCACGGTCGAAGCACCGTGCCCGCAGCCGATGTCCGCGACTTTTACGCCTTTTTCGAGTTTTTCCTTTATTCCGGTCAACGCCGGAATCCATTCGTTGACCAGATGCGCCGTGTAACCGGGTCGGAAAAACTTCTCGGTTCCGACGAAAAGATCCGGATCGTGTTCGCCCCAGAGCATGCCGCCGCCGTTCATAAACGAATCGGAAATTCGCTCCTGCGCATGCATCATCGCTTTGACTACGTAAAATCCTCCGCCGACATAAAACGGGCTCGTTTCATCCGTCAGCGCGACATTTTGTTCCGGCGTCATCGAATATCTTCCTGTTGCCGAATCGTACTCGACATATCCGCCTGACGCCTGATTTAAAAGCCATTCGCGGATATAGCGTTCGGTTAGACCGGTTTTACCGGCTAATTCCGCAGAACTCAATCCCGAGGAATCCGCGAGAGCCTTGTAGATCCCAAGCTTAATGCCCATATAGCCCAAAACGGAACTTAAAGACGCACCGAAATCTGTGACAACTTTTCCTAAAAAGTCATGAATTTTTTCTTCATTGATCGTGGAAACTGCTTGCTGCATATCGACCTCCTAAATAGCAGTAAAAGGTTCTTTGTTCAGTATGGAAGGTTAATTCCGCTATTATATTCCGATTGCGGAATCGGTCAATCTAATTATTCTGTCGTATGAACATTTTCCGGAGTTTTAAGGTTTGCCGTCGTTAAATCGAAAATATAATCTAGAACGTAATTCTTATGCATAAAAACCTTCGATCATTTATTGATGTATTGCGAAGAGAGAACGATCTGGTCGAGATCGATGCCGAAGTTGACCCGTATCTTGAGATCGCCGAGATCCATCGCCGGGTTATAGAGGAGAAGGGAAAAGCTCTCCTTTTCAAAAACGTAAAAGGGTCCGACTTTCCGGTCGTTACAAATCTTTTCGGAACGGCGAAACGGATCGATCTCGGATTTGGAAAAAAGCCGCAGGAGTTGGTAAAAAGAGCGGTAGAAATGGTCGAAGTGCTTTTGCCGCCGAAGCCGAAGGAGCTCTGGCAGTTTCGCGATCTCGCCTTCACGGCGTTGAAACTTGGAACAAAAAAGGTCGCAAATGCCCCGGTTCTGGAAAGACGGCAATCTCCCGTCGATCTTGAAAAACTGCCGCTCCTTCAGCTCTGGCACGAAGACGGCGGGCATTTTGTTACGCTTCCGCTGGTTTACACCGAAAGCCCAGTGTCGGGCAAGCATAACCTCGGCATGTATCGAATACAGCGTTACGATAAAACAACCACCGGAATTCATTGGCAGATTCATAAGGGCGGCGGTTTTCATTATACGGAAGCCGAACGGATGAATCGCGATCTACCGGTAACCATCTTTCTCGGCGGTCCGCCGGCGATGATCTTGTCCGCGATAGCCCCGCTGCCGGAAGATGTGCCGGAACTCGTTCTGGCTTCGGTTCTTGCGGACGGAAAGATCGGGACCGCGGAAAATCCTCTGACGGACCATCATCGTCTTATCGCTGAAGCCGAATTTGCTATTTGCGGCAATGTCGCGCCAAAAATTAGAAGACCGGAAGGTCCGTTCGGCGATCATTACGGTTATTATTCGCTGACGCACGATTATCCGGTTTTTGAAGCGCAGGCTGTCTTTCATCGAAAAGACGCAATTTATCCGGCGACCGTCGTCGGAAAACCGCGGCAGGAAGACTTTTTTATCGGAGATTATCTTCAAGAATTGCTGTCGCCGCTTTTTCCGTTGGTGATGCCGGCGGTAAAAGATCTCTGGAGTTACGGCGAAACCGGTTTTCACAGCCTAGCGGCGGCGGTTGTGAAGGAGCGATATTCACGCGAAGCGCTCGGCGCGGGTTTTCGAATTCTTGGCGAAGGTCAGCTTTCGTTAACTAAATTCTTGATGCTGACAGATAAACCGCAGGACCTTCGCGATTTTCGCTCGCTGTTTGAATATATTCTCGAGCGGGTAAACTGGGAAAGCGATTTCTTCATCTTTGACCGGACATCTTTTGACACTCTCGATTACGCCAGCGGAAAAATAAATCACGGTTCGAAAGCGATGCTCGTCGGTGTCGGCGATAAAGTTCGAGAACTGAAGCGTGAATTTACCGGTAATCTGCCGGTTGGTTTGACCGCTTCAAAAGTTTTTTGCGGCGGCTGTCTGGCGGTTGAAGGTACCGAATACGAAAAAGACACTTCGCTGCCCGAACGGATCGCCAGGCTCAATTATTTCAATGATTTTCAGGTCGTCGTTTTGCATGATTCAATTTCGTACGCCGATTCCGTCGATAAATTTCTCTGGGCGACCTGGACACGATTTAATCCGTCGACCGATATTTACGCGGCAGAATCAAAGATCGAGAACAATCATATCGTGTACAGGGCGCCGATCCTCATTGATGCACGAATGAAGCCTTGGTATCCGAAGGAAGTCGAACCGCGCGACGATATCGTAAAACTTGTCGACGACCGATGGCGCGAATATTTTCCCGGCTAATGTCGTCGTTTTCAATCCCGCAAGATGTTTCAATCCGTAATTCACTTTGCAAGATCGAACCGAAAACCGATTAAGTGGTCGGTCGTACTGTTTACTGCGTTCGGTTTCGCGTGTCTGGCGTACGCTTATCTTGTCGAGCCGTTCCGACTTGTCGTAAACCGCCAGGAGCTCAGGATAAAGAACTGGCAGCCCGAATTGAACGGTTTGAAAATAGCGGCGATTGGCGATATACACGGCGGGTCGCGGGGTGTGACGGAAGAAAAGCTGCGCAAAGTTGTTGAAACTGCGAACAAAGAAAACGCAGATGTGATCGTTCTTCTCGGCGATTACGTTTCTCAGTCGAGCTTCGATCGCAGCAGTCTGAAAATGCCCATTGAAACGGTTGCTGCGAACTTGAAAGGTTTGCGTGCAGATCTTGGAGTTTACGCCGTTCTGGGAAACCACGACGGAGAATACGGCGATGAGAAAATAGCAGCCGCATTGGCATCTGCGGGAATAACCGTCCTGCAGAACGAGATCGCTGTTATTGAAAAAGGTGGGCATAAGTTTCGAATTCTTGGTCTAAAAGACCATTTAAAACTTAATTCGTGGTACACGTTCGACTCGGATATTCGCGGGGTAATTTCAAGGAGCGAACAGGTCGGGAAGATCGTCGTGCTGGAACATCATCCGGATATTCTTCAGGTCATTGATTACCACAAGACTCTCGGAAACGACTTTGGATTAATGCTCGCCGCGCATACTCACGGCGGACAAGTGTGGTTTCCTGTTGTCGGATCGCTGATCGTACCGTCGAGCTTTGGTCAAAAATATGCGTTCGGGCATATTAACGAAGATGGAATGGATATGTTTGTAACGACAGGAATCGGCACGAGCATTCTTCCGATCAGGTTCCTGGTTCCTCCCGAAATCGCCGTTCTGACAATTTCACGAGATGGATAGTTAAGGTTGTTGCTTAACTTTAAGTTCTAGTGTTTCTTTAGGGAAATTTTGACAAGCCGGTCATCGCCGTCGTTGGGCGCACATTTTAGATTAAGAATCTCGCACATCAGGTTATAGATGTGGATGTTTTGAAAAGGTTCTATCGTCAAACCTTTTCTAAAAGCCTTTCCGTGAGCGATAAAGGTCGCGCGCATTTCAGGAATAAGATTGTCGAAACCATGCGCACCGCGCATTTTGTCGAGGTTGCCGTCCCTTTCCATTTTTGCAAATCGTTCGCGGTTTGTGATCGTCGTTCCGGCGTTTGGCACAACAACGATCGGAGCGATACGCTTATTGGAACCGAAATTAAATCGTTCGGGAAATTCATTTCGCCGGTAAACATTCGCAGTGGCTGGAAGTTTAGACTTGATCGACCGATAGATAGATTCTTCCATTCCTTCTTTTGGAAAGATCTGAGTAAATTCGCTTACCCAAAAGATCTTTTCAGCATCATTTACGTTGAACATTTCGTCCAAAATTATTGCGTCGCGCGGTTTATACGACGCCATTCCGTGGTCGGAAACTATTATCAGATTCACTTTTTTCTCGATCCTGCGCTTTTTTAATCCGTCGTAGAGACGTTTGAGTTCAGAATCTACTTTAAGAACGGCAGCCTTATTCTCGGGCGAATCCGGTGAAAATCCGTGTCCGGCATCGTCTACATCTGAAAAATACAGCGTAAAGATCGTCGGTCGTTTCTCGACCGGAAGGTCGAACCAGCTGAGGATCGTATCGACGCGCACTTCGTTGGGAATCTTACCGTCGTAATCTTTCCAATATGTCGGGCGAACGCCTTTTATCTCAGTTTCGGTTCCGGGAAAAAAGAACGAAGCGGCGGTCTGACCTTGTTTTTCCGCCGTAACCCAGATCGGTTCGCCGCCCCACCAGCGGGGATCCTGAACCGCTTCCCGATTACCCAGTGAAAATAACGCGTCCATTTCCGGATCGTACATATTATTTTCGATTATGCCGTGATTGTCCGGATAAAGTCCTGTTGCGACCGTGTAATGATTCGGGAAGGTTTTCGTGGGAAATGAAGGAATCATCCATTTTGCACGGACGCCGTTTTTTGCCAGCTTTTTTAGCATCGGCGGGTCGTATTTTTCAAGATAATCGGCGCGAAAACCGTCGAGAGATATCAGTACGACGGTCGGTTTAAGATCGGCGATGGCTGACTGCGCGGTACCGTTCGCAGCAAAAGAGATCAGGATCAGAATTAGCGCTGAAAAAATAAGCCAAGTTCGTCTCATAGGTTCGTTTTAGCAAAGGGGAAATAACTCAATTATCAATTTGCCGTTCTCCCGCCAACGGATCCAGCCGCCTTTATCCGCTTCCGAACGGCTGCTGCCGAACTCAACCCGCATCCAATCGCCCTTTGTTTCTTTCGGATGGAATAAATCGCTTTGCGGCTGCGGATCGAGAATCGCGCCAGCCGGCGCGCGGCGGACGGGATTTATATTCTGATCGAATCCAACTGCGAACATTCGGACCACATATTCCGACCAATTTGAAAACTTCAGCCCTTTCGAATCTTTTAAGACAAATTTGGTCTTTCCCGTTCCCTCATTAACAATGACTTCATAGCGAGAAGCGTCCTCGTTGACCACTTTCATCGCCAGAATGAAATAATCAGGATGAAAGGAAAATGGAACAAAATCGTCATTCGCGTATTCGAAATCTCCGTCCGAATCATCGTAAAAATACGTAAAGCGGTGCCATAGGCTGCCGTCTGCATTGAAGATCTCGATAAAATCGCCTTTCGTAAAACTATCGGAGTCATAAACGATCAAACCGGACGAGCCGTCGATGACATCCGTCCGGCTTTGACCCAACGAAGTAAACGGGAGCAAAAAGATACAAATCGATGCAAGATAAACCAACTTTTTCATAACTGACTATGGCTTGAGCCTGTAAAGCATTCGCGGAAACGGAATGGTCTCGCGCACATGTTCGATGCCGCACATCCAGGCGACGCAGCGCTCGATTCCCATCCCGAATCCGGCATGCGGAACGGCGCCGAATCTTCGCAGATCAAGATACCATTCGAACGATTCGCGCGGCAGATCGTGTTCTTCGATCTGTTTTTCGAGAAACTCCAGATCAAAAGCGCGCTCGCCGCCGCCGATTATCTCGCCGTAACCTTCGGGCGCGAGCAGATCTGCTCCCAACGCAAGTTCGGGACGGTCCTTGTCGCGTTCAAAATAAAATGCCTTGATAACGGCAGGGAAATGATGGACGAAAACCGGCGCGTCAAATTGTTTGGAAATATAGGTTTCGTCAGGCGCGCCGAAATCGCCGCCCCATTCGAAATCGTTTTCCAATTCGCCTTTTGAAAATCCTTCTTTAAGGATCTTCACGGCTTCGTCGTAATGCACACGGGGAAACCCGCTTTCAATAATGGCTTCGAGCTTCGTTATGTCGCGTTCCAAAACTTCAAGTTCTGCGCGGCGGTCGTCCAAAACCCGTTTGACGATAAATTTGATCAAAGCCTCGCCCAAGGTCATCACATCGTCAAGTTGTGCATAAGCCATTTCCGGTTCGACCATCCAGAATTCCGTCAAATGACGGCGTGTCTTCGATTTTTCCGCACGAAAGACCGGACCGAAGGCATATGAGCGCCCGAATGCAGCCGCGGTCGCTTCATTATAAAGCTGTCCCGACTGCGTCAAATAAGCTTTATCGTCGTCAAAATAATCGACTTCAAAAAGCGTGGTCGTTCCTTCGCACGCGGCGGGAGTAAAGATCGGCGTGTCCGCCAGGATAAAACCGTTCTCATCAAAAAAATCGCGCGTTGCTTTGATAATCGTATGCCGAACGCTCAAAACGGCATGCTGCTTTTTCGAGCGAATCCAGAGATGACGGTTATCCATCAAAAATTCCGTTCCATGTTCTTTCGGCGTTATCGGATATTCACTTGCGTTCTGAATGACTTCGAGTCCTGTTACATCAAGCTCAACGCCGATCGGAGAACGAGCGTCTTCCTTTACCTTTCCTTTTATAATTATCGAAGATTCCTGTCCGAGCGATTTCGCGTTTTCGAAAAGTGCTTCATCGTTTGGCTTAAAAACGACGCATTGTACGATTCCCGTTCCGTCGCGAAGCTGCAGAAACGCCAGCTTTCCACTCGACCGCGAGTTATAGAGCCAGCCTTTTAATGTTACTTCCTCACCTATATGGTCTTTTAATTGGTTAATATATGTTTGATTCATAAAATTTAAAAATAATTCGGAATAGATCAGAGATACTAGATTTTAACCGATAGATTATCTTTAATCTAACACCTATAATTTCTGATCTATTCCGATGTATGAGCTTTAGTTTTTAACTTCCGAATTCCCGAATCACCGTACTGATCGATTCCTTCGCATCGCCGAACAGCATTCGTGTATTCGGCTTGAAAAACAACGGGTTTTCGATGCCTGCAAAACCTGACGCCATCGATCTTTTTAATACAAAGACCGTACTTGCATGATCGACATTTATGATCGGCATTCCATAGATCGGGCTTGCTTCGTTTTCCCGCGCGTCGGGATTTACGACGTCGTTTGCGCCAATGACCATCGCAACGTCAAAAGATTCCATTCGCGGATTTGCCTGTTCCATCTCAAGAAGAAGATCGTACGAAACATCGGCTTCGGCAAGCAAAACATTCATATGCCCGGGCATACGTCCGGCAACCGGATGGACGGCGTAATAAACTTCCGCGCCGTTTTTTTCCAATAATTCCTGCAATTCTTTGACGACATGCTGCGCCTGTGCGACCGCCATACCGTATCCCGGAACGATCAAAACGTTTGATGCGGCTTCAAGAATATAAAATGCGTCTTCTGCCGAGATCGGTTTTACTTCACCCTCGACCGCTCCGGCGATCTGTTTAGCAGAACCGAATCCGCTAAATAGAACATTCGACAATGACCGGTTCATTGCCTTACACATAATGTTCGTAAGAATGATTCCGCTTGCGCCGACCAGTGAGCCGGCGACGATCAAAATTATGTTATTGATCGCAAAACCGGCGGCACACGCGGCAAGACCGGAATAACTGTTCAAAAGGGAAATGACGACCGGCATATCGGCACCGCCGATCGGTATCACGACCATAATTCCTAAAAGGAACGATAGTGCAATCACACCATAAATAAAATTAAGATTGTCGGGATTCAATTCAAACATCACGCCGCAGATCACGATCCCGACTACCAGCAAAATGTTCAAGATCTGCTGACCGGTAAATAATACGGGTTTTCCTGAGATCTTCTCGCTCAGTTTGCCGTAAGCGACCATACTTCCCGTAAATGTAACGCCGCCGATCAGGATCGAAAGAATGATCGTGATCAATGTAAAGGTCGAGTTTGATTCCAGAAAGATCGCGGCGAATCCCACCAGAAGACTCGAAAGACCGCCCGAACCGTTGAAAAGCGCAACCATTTCGGGCATTCCGGTCATTGCGACCGTACGCGCGGCAAATGCGCCGATGATGGAACCGATAACGACGCCGAGCAGAATCCATTTGTAATCGAGAATCTGTTTATCGAGAAGTGTTACGACAACGGCGATGAACATTCCGGCAGACGAGAGCATATTTCCGCGCCGTGCGGTCGCGGGCGAACCGAGTTCTTTCAAACCGTAAATAAAGAGGATCGCGGCGGCGACATAGGACAAATTGATCAGAAAAAGTATGTTCATTATTTAGCACCGCCTTCTTTCTTTTTGAACATCGCAAGCATTCGGTCGGTAACAAGATAACCGCCGACGACGTTGACAGTTGCGAACACGACGGCAAGCGTTCCAAGAACGATCGTAAACGTATTATTACCCTCGCCCGCGGAGATCACCGCCCCTACGAGCGTTATCCCCGAGATCGCGTTCGCGCCGGACATCAGCGGCGTGTGCAGAGACGCCGGAACCTTGTTGATCAGCTCAAATCCCAGAAAGATCGAGAGCATTAAAATAAATGTCAAAAAAATTGCTTCCATCGTTTTCTCTCCGTTTTTGACTCATTAAATAGAGACAAGCGCGTGCTACTTTATCCTCTCATTAACGGTTTTTCCGTCGTGCGTAATTACGCAGCCTTTTAAGATCTCGTCTTCCAAATTC
This sequence comes from Pyrinomonadaceae bacterium, assembly GCA_026129865.1. Classification (GTDB taxonomy): domain Bacteria; phylum Acidobacteriota; class Blastocatellia; order Pyrinomonadales; family Pyrinomonadaceae; genus JAHCHG01. The sequence goes on along the minus strand of JAHCHG010000004.1, from coordinate 361,200 downwards.
AATACAAATTCTTTCTTTTCCTTGTCCCAAAATTCTTCCAAAAGATTAAAAAGATTGGATGAATACATCTGACTTGCGTCGCGGGCGACGAAATTTGACCAATTTCCGTCGCCGACGATCGTAACTCCATCGACTTCGACCGTTTCGCCGGGCACAGAGCCTTCGACATTTCCGCCGGTTTCCGCTGCCATATCGACAATTACGCTGCCCGGCTGCATTTCCGCGATCATGTCCCGTGTAACCAGAACAGGCGGTTTTCTTCCAAAAACCTGTGCGGTTGTGATGACAACGTCCGATTTTGCGATCTGATCTTTTTGCGCTTGCCGCTGAATTTCGATCTGTTCGGGCGATAGCTCAACAGCATAACCGTCTTTTGTCTGTCCGGTTGTTCCGAGGTCGATCTCCAGAAATTTCGAACCAAGAGATTTAACCTGCTCCGCGCATTCGGAGCGCGTGTCGAACGCAGTAACTTTCGCGCCGAGACGTTTTGCGGTCGCGATCGCCTGAAGTCCGGCGACCCCGACGCCTATCACAAACACATTCGCAGGTTTGATCGTTCCGGCTGGCGTCATCATCATCGGCAGGATTCGCGGAAGTTTTTCTGCTGCAAGGATAACCGTAATGTAGCCCGCAAGATTTGCCTGTGAACTGAGTGCATCCATTTTCTGGGCACGCGTTGTTCGCGGGATCATTTCCATTGAAATTGAAGTGATCGTTGCGCGTTTAAGTTCTTCCAGCAGTTCGTTTTCGTTGAATGGATCAAGATAGCTGACGTGTATCGAACCCGGCTTCAAATCGCCTATCTCGTAAATCGGAGGTTTACGCAATCGGAGGATAATATCTGAATGAGCCAGCAAATTATCCCGAAAAACCACGACCGAAGCGCCGGCGGCTTCGTACTCTTCGTCGGAAAAACCAGATCCAGCGCCAACGCCGCTCTCGACGTGAACTTCGGCGCCGAGCTGGACGAGTTTCTTCACATGGAAAGGCACAAGAGGAGCACGGTTTTCTCCCGCCTGAAGCTCTTTTGGGACTCCAATCAGCATCGTTTGAATTCCTCCAATAAATTTTAAGGTATTTGCAATTCGCCTTTTATAGCAGTTTGCAGAGCAGGGAATCGGTCGAGGCGCTGACACGCGTCGAGAACTATGCGAAACATCGGGCGAATGTATTGAACATAATTAGTTTTACCACAGTTTGCCGTTTGATTCGAAAAGGTTCCGATCGCTTTTAGACAGCGCTGAACCGAAACGAGGTCAAATTCGATCATAAACTCCTGATGATCAAAGCGCGGTAAAACGCATTTTTCACGAGCATCGAGAAAATATCCGATCTGCCTGTCGAGCAGTGAACGATCGGGAACATCGAGAACGCGGTCGAGCAAAAGCGACACAAGGTCGTACGCCGCGGAACCGATCCTTGCATCCTGATGATCTATGATCTTCAACGAATCTCCGCTAACCATTATATTTGCAGCATGAAAATCTCGATGGCACAACACCTTAGCCCGATCTTCGAGAACTTTCGCAAGCTCTAAAAATTCAAGGGTTAATCCGCTGCTAAGTTCCGGGTCGAGTTCTATCTTCTTAAGGCTTTGAAAATAATGAGTCTTGAAAAATTCGAGTTCCCAGGAAAGTTTCTCAACGTCAAACTTTAGCTGCGACGCGATCGAATTAAGTTCAAATGCAGTTTTAGTCGCAAGCTGAATTTGAGCGATTATATCGATGGCGCTATTCAGCAACTTTTCAAATTGCTGCGGATCGGATGCGGCAAGAACATCGCGCAAAATCGTATCGCCGAAATCTTCAAGAATAATTATTCCCAGACTCTCGTCGTATTCGAAAACTTCGGCGACAGGAATTGAGGATCGGCGGAAAACATTTGTAACGTCGAGATATGTTTGTTCCGACGCCGTAAAAGGTTCGGGATAAACACAGGCGATCGCGCTGTTGTTTGAATAAATTACGCGAAAATATTCGCGCGTGGAAGCGTCCGGTGTTAGCTGCTGAACTTTATCGGCAGTTCGTCCATTTTTTGACAAAAATGAATTCAGGCGTTCGAGAGCATCGTTCATAAATGCATTTAATTATTGATCAAGCGGGACAACATAATTATCGCCGTCAAAGGCGCCCTTGAGCGCTTTTTGCGGTATTTCCGGATGGGCACGGACCATGTCGGCGCGAACGATCGCAACGTTTTCGTAGCGGCTTCCGCTTTGTATCGAAACACCGTCACCGACGATCGAGCGCACGATTTCGACGTTCTTGTTTATCGAAACGCCGTCCCAGATGACTGAATCCTCAACATGCGCATCGCTTGAGATGATCGAATCTTTTCCGACAAAAAGTTTCGGCTGCCGACCGTTCAGCATTTTCAAACTAATTTCCAGATATCTTGGGATGGTTGAAAGCTCAAACCATTTACCGTCAGCGATATGCGCGGAAATTATCTCGCCATCGGCGATCGCCGGACGGTAGAATGTAGGAACGATGTCGGAATAGACACCGCGCGGAATATAATCGAAAACACGCGGTTCGAGGATATGGATTCCGGTAAACATGAACGGAACCGGTGAATTTTCATTCATGACCGGAAAACCGGAATCGAAACCCGTTATCCGTTTATTTTCAACATGGACTTCCGTAAACTTTTCAAAATCGGGATTCGGTTTCAGTACCATCGTCGCTAACGCTCCGGTTCGTTTATGAGTTTCAAGCGCAGCGCTGATGTCGATATCGGTAATGATCTTTCCGTTGATGATCAAAAATGTGTCGTTTTCCAAATGTTCGCGGGCGTTATCGAGCGCGCCGGCGGTTCCGAAGATCTGAGGTTCTTCGAGTGTATATTCGATCTTAACTCCAAAATCGCTGCCGTCGCCGAGCGCTGTTTTTACGGACTCCGGCTGATGATGAAGATTGACGACGATCTCGGTAAAACCAAATTTTGCAATGTATTCGGCGACGTATCCGACAAGCGGCTTTCCCAAAAAAGGGATCGCGGGTTTCGTCCGGTCAATTGTTAACGGAAAAAGCCGCGTACCAAATCCGGCGGCTAAGATCATTGCTTTCATGCGTAAAATTATCTAACGATAGGCGTAAAAAGGTAAGCCCAAAAATCACTTATTTCAATTGAAAACCTTACTTTTTTTGAAGATTGAATGCAAACGGAAGGTTAGACGGCGTGAGCCCGTCGTATTAACATCAGCTAAGCTTTATGAACAAGATCACCTACGGATTTTTTGCATCGGGAACGAACCCGCAAATTTTTAATCGGCTGCTCGAAAACGGAGCGGATCTGCATGAGTTCCCGAAGTTTTCGACCGCCTCGATTGCGGTCGAGGACGATGTCATTGCGAATCTTCTTGATCGATTTGATTGGATAATAGTTTCCGATGTTTTGTCTGCCGAACACTTTCTTTTATCGCTTGAAGCAAGCGGTTTCGATCATTTGATGCTTGACTCTGTCCGGATCTGCGCCGTTGGCGAAGCTGCTTCCGACGTACTCCGTTACTCGCAGATTCATTCCGATGTGATCCTTCCATTTCCGCATGCTAAAGATGCGGTAATTCCGTTGATGGAATATATCGGCAGGGAACGCTTTGCCGAAAATAGATTTCTCAGTCTTGGAGGAAAGAACAGCAAAAACATTCTTGCGGAGGAAATTGAAATTTCCGGCGGTCAGGTCGAGCGAATAGAAGTTTACGAAGTGTCCGAGCTTTTCATTGAAAATGCAGGGCGTTCGGCTGCTCTTCTTTCCGGCGGTGCGATCGACCGGTTTATCATCTGTACTCCTGGCGACGTCGTTGCATTACACCTCATTTTGGAGAGATCAAAGTTGAATTTAATTAACCTAGAGATCGAAATTCTTGTTACCGGTCCGGCTGAGTTTCGATCTGCCGCGGAAGCCGGTCTCAAGCCTTCTTATCTGACAAAATAAAAAAGCGGATGAGATCTCTCCCACCCGCTTCGTTTAGATCAATTCGACAAAGATCGAATTAATGTACCCACCACGACGCAGCGGCAAAATCGCCGTTTTGTCCATATTCGAACGTCTGAAGCATGCCGTCGGATGAACGCCGAACGTAAAAGTAATTATTATTCGGATCGGCATCCGGACGCCAGATAGCGATATCCGTTGCACCGTCGCCGTCATAATCGCCGGGTGCGCGTACGTCACCCGCTACTCCCCAACGAATAGGCGAAACGCCGGTGCCGCCGCCGTCACGCTCCAATAGATAATATGATCGTCCCGGCGTTCCGGAAATTGTTTCCGTTCGCGAAACCATAAAATCATATTTTCCATCGCCGTCGTAGTCGCCCGGAACGATTAGATCGGAATTTCGACCCCAGTTAACATATTCCACGCCGCCGTCGGACGATCTGCGAAGAACGAATTGTCCCGCTCCCGCCGTATTCGGATCGGTTCGCTGAATACAGAAATCGAATTTTCCGTCCCCGTCAAAATCGCCGGGGCTAACGAAGAAATCGGAAGTTTCGCCAAATCCCCACGGAACATATGTTATGTTTCCGCTCGGATTAGCGTTCGATCCGCGATAGAAGAAGAAGCACTGACCGTCCCCGGCACCTAACGCAGGACATCTATAAACAGCGGGGTCAGATTTACCGTCGCCGTCATAGTCGCCGACGATCGCAGGATCGTCGTTGGTTTGTCCGAATGCTTCCGATCTAACGGTATTGTCAAAACTTTGAAGAATGTAGAAAGTAGCAACCGTCGGTGCTCCCGGACGCCAAACGGCAATGTCCGATTTACCGTCACCGTCATAATCGGACGGTACGAAAAAGTCCGTTGCCGCGGTTCCGAAGTCAACGATAGTATTGTTTGCTGTGTTTTCGCTGCTGTTAACAAACCACCGAATAGTGTTTCCCGGCGCTAATGAATCCGGACTGCTATTCGGATTATCCGCCAGATAGCGAAGCTTTTCACGAACGCTTTCGATCCTGAAGAATTCATTAGATCCGCTTAATACAGGGGCGACGTTTCTTCCCAAAACATAATCCGATTTACCGTCACCGGTGAAATCAACATTACGCTTTCTTGTAACGGTCGAAGCGCTTTCCAAAGTTAGACTGGCAGCACTTACTGCTCCGGTGTCTCCTGCGGCATTATCTGTGAATCGAAGCGTCCAGGTTCCGTTAGCGTTTGTAACGCCGCTGAATGCAGCCGTCAGATTTGTTACCGGAGAAGTTGTTATGACCGGCTGCGGTCCCGATTCGGTCGTTCTGTAATCGCCTGCCGGTATAGGAACGGCACCCGTCGCGATATTCGCAGCCGTCCACCAGTTTGTCCCTGAAGCCGAGTCTTTCATGTTATAAGGTCCTGCAAGATCGGATGAATCTCCGGCACTTGCTCCGGTTTGTCCGGTTCGACCATAAATAACGAAAGAATTGCCGTTCGGCGCAATCAGCCAAACGTTGACATCCCCAGCCCATGTATGGATCGGACCACCGTATGTATGGCTTACCTCAACATTGCTCGGAGGTCCGGTAATTCCGGACACCGTAAATGTTACGTCTCGCGGCGATGCCGGAGCATTGTCCGGTATCGCACCGAGCGTTGCCGCGTTTGCAGGAAAAGTCGCTGCCGGTACTGCGTTCGCTGTCTTGTCGGAACTCGCTGCAGACGAATTCAAACTTGCTCCATACCAAAGCGCAAGCGCCAGAATGGAAAGGACAGAGACCGAATAGACCAATGCTGCGGACTCTTTCAATTTTGTCCTAAACATATAGATTTATTTCCCTCCTCTTGGGTTCTTTTTGCAAAAAGATGCAACTGCTTTCGCACAAATTGACCGCCCCGCATCGAGATGGTCATAAATAAAAGTTTGCATCAAATGATCACTAATTAGAATAGTTTCTGCAATTTACAACTTTTCGGGCAAGAAGTCAACGAATTCGTCCGAACCATTTTTTGTGAACATTCAAAATAAAAATTGTTAAAACATTAAAAAAAAGCGGACCACATCAAATGCGATCCGCTTTTCGACTTTTGCAGTCTTTTGTTAAAGGGCTTGCTTAATGCACATTCCAACTAGCCGTCGGAATGTCGGACCCTACGCCGTACTCAAAGCTTGTAAAACCGCCTCCTGACGAAAGGAGAACATAGAAATAGTTTTGATTGGGATCGATGTTCGGTCGCCAAACCGCGACATCCGTTTTACCGTCGCCGTCATAATCGCCCGGTGTCCGAATATCGCCGCCGATTCCCCAATGGATCGGAGAACCGCCCGTACCGCCGCCGTCGCGCTCAAGTAAGTAGTATTCGCGCTGATTCGAAACGTTTGTTCGCGAAACCATAAAATCATACTTGCCGTCGCCGTCGTAATCGCCGGGTACGATCAAATCGGTAGCTCTTCCCCAATCTATAAACTCCACTCCAAAATCCGAAGATCTTAAAAGGGCAAATTGACCTTCGGTCGGCGCATTTGGACGCTGGCGCTGAATACAGAAATCGAATTTTCCGTCGCCGTCGAAATCACCGGGATTTACGAAAAAGTCGAATTGTTCTCCATATCCCCAGGGAATTACCGTTAAATTTCCGTTTGGATTATTGTTCGATCCGCGGAAGTAAAAGTAGCACTGCCCGTCGCCGCCGCCAAGAGGCGGACAGCGATAGACGGCGATGTCAGATCTGCCGTCGCCGTCATAATCACCGGTGATGGCGGGATCGTCTCCCGTCTGTCCAAATGCTTCTGTTCGCAAAGTATTTGTCGAGCTCTGGAAAATATAAAATGCCGCGACTGTCGGCGATCCGGGTCTCCAAACAGCGATATCGGCTTTTCCGTCGCCGTCGTAATCCGAAGGAACGATGAAATCTGCGATCGGATCTCCGAATCCGGCGACCGTATCAGTATTATCGGAACTGTTATGGATGTACCAGGTAGCGGTGTTTCCCTGTCCGCCGCCGAGGTTTTCAGTCGGATTATCGTGAAGAAACCGAAGTTTTTCGCGGATTGATTCAAATCTGGGCTGCGAACCGGCGAATGCCGGAGAATCGTCGCGAACGATACTGAAATCACTCTTGCTGTCGCCGTCGAAGTCGACATTCTTTTTCCGCACAGGTGCAGAACCCGCGCTTTCCAAGGTCAAGCTGGCAGCACTGACGGCACCGGTATCTCCGCTGGCATTGTCTGTGAAACGAAGTGTCCACGTTCCGTTAGCATTTGTAACGCCGCTGAATGCCGCCGTCAGATTCGTTTCCGGAGAAGTTGTTATGACCGGCTGCGGTCCCGATTCGGTCGTTCTGTAATCGCCTGCCGGTATAGGAACCGCACCTGTCGCGATATTCGCAGCCGTCCACCAGTTTGTCCCTGAAGCCGAGTCTTTCATGTTATAAGGTCCTGCAAGATCGGATGAATCCCCGGCACTTGCTCCGGTTTGTCCGGTTCGACCATAAATAACGAAAGAATTGCCGTTCGGCGCAATCAGCCAAACGTTGACATCCCCAGCCCATGTATGGATCGGACCACCGTATGTATGGCTTACCTCAACATTGCTCGGATGTCCGGTAATTCCCGACACCGTAAATGTTACGTCTCGCGGCGATGCCGGAGCATTGTCCGGTATCGCACCGAGCGTTGCCGCGTTTGCAGGAAAAGTCGCTGCCGGTACTGCATTTGCAGTCTTTTCGCTGTTTGCTGACGTTGAACTTATGCCGCCGCCGAACCAAAGGGCAAGCGCGAAAACACTGACAATCGAGACGGAATACAGCAATCTTGCCGACTCTCTCATTTTATTTCTAAACATAAAGGTAAAAATCCCTCCTACTGGGTCAAAAACGAAACAATGCAAAAACATCCGCTTCAGGGAGCGGGCGTACATTTCAGAATCTAAATTAAAGAATTTAACTCGGAATGATCAAACCCAAGAATGACCATTAAATCGAATAGTGTGATGAATTTAAACTCTTTTCAAGATGATGTCAATGAGTATTCGCAGCTGACTCAAACGGGGAAATGCTATAACTTTCCTACTTTAGAATTATGTAAAATCTGACACCGGTCTGTTACAGTTTTTGAAAATGCGGACTAAACGAATGAATTCTGTGATCCTTTTCTTCATTGACGGTCTCGGGATCGGAACAAATCAACAATCGAATCCGTTTTTTGACCTGCCGGGCGCGGAACCTCTCGCGCATTTTCGGGGCGTTTCGAGCGATCTTCCGTTTGATGGAGTTGTCGCGCGGACAGATCCGCGCCTCGGGGTTGATGGACGACCGCAAAGCGCGTCGGGTCAAACTACGATCTTGACAGGTGTTAATGCGCCAAAGTATTTAGGGAAACATAAGCAGGGTTTTCCAAACGAAGCGCTTCGCGGATTGATCAATGAAAAGTCGCTTTTTCTTCAGCTCAAACAAAAGGGAATTGAGGACTCTATCTTTGCGAACGCTTACACTCCGAAATTCTTTAGCGAAACTCCGAGATGGAAATCCGCGACAACCTGTGCTGTCGAAGCAGCCGGCATTCAATTTCGAAGATTTAGCGATCTTCTGGGCAAAAAGGCTTTGTTTCATGATTTTACCAATCGATGGCTGATCGAGAACGGATTTGATATTCCTTTGTTGACCGCACAGGACGCAGCTAAAACACTTGCTTCGCTATCGGAAGATCACAGATTCGTTCTTTACGAACATTTTATTACCGACAAGATCGGGCACGCTCAAGATTTCACGGCGGCTCGCGCGCATCTTCCGATTCTTGCAGAGTTTGTTCGAGATACAGTTTCACGGATCGATCTATCAACAACCACATTTATCTTGACAAGCGACCATGGGAACATAGAAGATTTGTCAATCCGAACTCATACATTGAATGATGTACCGACCATTGTTTGGGGACGAAATCGACATCAGATCGCACAGAAAATAAAGGATCTTACGGATATTACGCCTTCTGTTCTCAGTTTATTAGCAGATGAATAACGAAACATCGTTCCCGAAAAACGACAAGAAAGAGATCTTCGGCTGGATGGTTTACGATTGGGCGAATTCCGCCTTTTACACCACCGTCATCGGAGTTTTGATCCAGCCGTATCTGATCTCGCTCGCGCAGGACGAGCTTGGCAAAGGCGGCATCGTTTTCACCGTCGGTCCGATCGGTTCGGTTACTGCCGAATCGCTGCCGTCGTTTTGTCTCGGGCTGTCGGTTTTTCTTCAGATCTTTTTTCTTCCGGTACTTGGCGCGATCGCCGATTATACACATCTGAAAAAGAAACTGATGGCAGTTTTTTGTTACGCCGGAGTTTTGGCGAGTTCATCGCTGTTCTTGATAACCGGCGATAAATTTGTGATCGGCGCTATAGCTTTGATGATTGCGAATATGTGTTTCGCCGCCGCAAACGTTTTTTATAACGCGTTTTTGAACGATATAACCACGGAAGACCGGCGCGACCGGGTTTCGAGCTATGGATTTGCTTCCGGGTACATCGGCGGCGTTATCATGCTCGTTCTCAACCTTCTTTTGATAAATAACGCCGAAGCACTCGGTTTATCGACCGGTATGGCGGTCCGGCTTTCTATCCTCGGAGCTTCGCTCTGGTGGGGAATTTTTGCGGTCTTTTCCTTCTACAGGATCAAATCGCGTGCGCCTGAAAAATCAATTGACGATGGAAAAAACATAATCACCATCGGATTTAGCGAACTTCTTGTAACGCTTAAACAACTGAAGGGACTTAAGTACACGATGATGTTCCTCGGCGCGTATCTTCTTTACAACGACGGAATTCAGACGGTGATACTTTCATCGTCGGCATTTCTTTCTCAGGAAATTTCCGACGACAGCAGTTTTCTCGTAATGATCTTTATCATTGCCCAATTTGCTGCATTGATCGGATCGCTCGGGTTCGAGCGGATCGCCCGCGTTATCGGAGCCAAGCGGACAATACTGATCTCGCTCGCGATCTGGTGCGCGATCGTGATCTTTGCTTACGGATTTCTTAACAATAAAGTCCAAGCCTATATTATGGGCTTTTTCATCGGCTTAGTTCTCGGCAGCGCGCAGGCGCTTTCGCGCTCACTTTATTCGCAAATGATCCCGCGCGGACGAGAGTCATCGTTCTTCGGTCTTTATGAAATTTCCGAAAAAGGGACATCGTGGCTGGGACAGCTTGTTTTTACGATCGTCGTCGGAATTACCGGGTCGTTCAGACAGGCTATTCTGGCATTGATATTTTTCTTTGTTGCCGGCAGCATCGTTCTCCTTTTAACCGATACGACCAAGGCGATTCACGAAGCCGGAAATCTTACGCCGGAAGAGGCTGAATCGATAGAACCGGTTGTCTAATTTACTCGCATGTATATAATAAAATCCTAGTCATTCTCCCGGGAAATAGAAAAATCGTGATCGACACTTCAACAGACAAAATCGTAACAATTTTTGGAGGTTCTCGCTTCGGAGAAAATTCCGACGAATACCGCCAGGCTAAAGAGGTTGGCGCCATTTTGGCAGAATCCGGATTTACGATCTGCACCGGCGGCTATCTCGGCGTAATGGAAGCCGCATCGCGCGGCGCGCGCGAAAGAGGCGGACGTGTTTTCGGTATTGTGATGAATCAATTTAAGAGCGAACCGAATCGATATTTGACCGATAAAGTCGCAACGGATCATTTTTACGACCGTTTGCAAAATCTGATCACACGTTCGGTCGGTTTCATCGCACTTCGCGGCGGAATGGGAACGGTGACGGAGATCTCTCTCGTTTGGAACAAACTGCAAACGGGCGTGTTATCGCGGCGACCGCTTGTCCTGCTCGGAAATTGCTGGAAGGAAGTTGTCGATGCCTGGGAAAAGAACCTTGAGGTCAACAAAGCCGATCTTTCGCTGTTAGATTTTGCAGCTTCAGCTCAAGAAGCTGTCGATATTATTAAGAAAAAGTCGGAAGGAGTTGTCGTATGAATTGTCCGCAATGCAGTGCCGCCCTTTTGCCCAATGCAAAGTTCTGCGGTTCCTGCGGTTTTCAAATGACGGCGCAAACGCCGGCTCAACAAACTGCACCCGTAGATCCCCAAGCGGGTTCATTTCGCTTTGATTCGGACGGAAAAGGCGCGGGGCGAGGTTACACCTGGGAAATTAAACATGCCGGATCTTTTGCTCTTGCGATCGTTAATCTGCAAGCGGAAAGCTCAATTTCGGCAGAAGCCGGCGCGATGGTTTCAATGTCCGCTAATGTCGATCTTCATTCCGAATTGAAAGGCGGCGTTTTTGGCGCGCTTAAGCGTGCGGTCGGCGGCGAATCTGCATTCGTATCTACCTTTACCGCAAAAGGCGGACCGGGCGATGTAACGTTTGCTCCCGGAGCTCCGGGCGATGTCGTCGGAATCGAAATGACCAATCAGACATTCTTTGTTCAATCCAGTTCGTATCTGGCTGGCGATGTTAGTTTGACGGTCGACACGAAATTTGGCGGTGCAAAGTCCTGGATCGGCGGCGAAGGCTTGTTTTTACTTGAAGTTTCGGGCAGCGGTCTGCTGCTGATCTCGTCATTTGGTGCTATTCACCGTCGGACATTGGCACCGGGCGAAAGATATGTTGTCGACACCGGACACCTTGTTGCCTGGGAAGGTCATATGCAATACAATTTGCGAAAAGCCGCGAAAAGCGGGTTTTTCCGCAGCTTTTTGAGCGGCGAAGGAATGGTAGCCGAATTTTCGGGACCGGGAGAATTATTGATACAAACGAGAAATCTTCGCGCCTTTGCCGGATTGCTGAAACCGTTCTTTCCGACGCAAGGCGGCAGCGGCGGAGGCTTCAATCTCAATTTAGGTAATTGATTCTTGTTTTACACTCACTCTTTTTCAGTTCAGCAAGTTGGATCTGATGATAGTTTTTGATAATAAGCACACACCTGGCTCTTCAGAAAAAAATGGTGAGATACGGCTTTCCTCGCGGGCTGTCTCGCGGGGAGTTGCGATCGGAAAGGTCGTTTGTCTGCACGGGCAGACCCGACAATTTTACCGGTTAAATCTCGCCGATTCGCAGATCGATCGTGAACTGCGGCGCCTTTCAGCAGCCATTCGGCTAACAAAAAAACAGATCAAAGCGATCGAACGTTCAAATCTGGAGCTCGGAAACGGAAAATCTGCGAGCATTTTCGATGTTCATTTACTGATCCTCGAAGATAAATCGCTGATCGGAAAGGTAGAATCCAAGATTCGCGACCAAAAGGTAAATGCCGAATGGGCGGTCAAGATCGTTCTCGATGAATATATATCGACATATAAATCGATCTCTGACGAGCACCTACGCGATCGGTATATCGATATTCAGGATATTTCGGACCGGCTGCTCAATGCACTCGGCGGCGGTGGAAAACCTTCGATCCACCTTAAGAAAAATTCGGTAATCGTTGCCCGCGAAGTAAAGCCTTCGACATTGATCGAGCTTAACGAAAATATGCCGAAGGCAATAGTCTCAGAGAACGGCGGATGGACTTCGCATACATTTATTCTTGCTAGAGAACTGAATCTGCCAGCTGTTACCGGTACGAAAAATATTTTACGGCAAGCTCGAACCGGCGACAACGTTATCGTCGACGGGTACAACGGATTGGTGATCCTAAATCCGGAAGACGAAACTTTAAGAAAATACAAAGAAGCTGCGAAGCAATTTAAAAAAGTCAGACATGTGCCTATAAAAGCGGTTTCCGGAAATCCTAAAACTCTTGATGGACGAGAGATAATAATTCGGGCAAATCTGGATCTGCACTCGATCTACGGGCGAGCGAAAAAGCTTGGTGCAAAGGGGATCGGGCTTTACCGTTCGGAGTTCTTGTTCAACCAGTACCGCGGCTTTCCCGGCGAAGCCGAGCAGGTCGAAGCATATCGTGCGATCGGAGAACTGGTTGGCGAAGATGGGGTCCGAATCAGGACATTTGACATAAGCGTCGATCAGCTGGCGGAAGAAACTTCGGAAAAGGAGAAGAATCCAGCGCTCGGGCTTCGCGGAATTCGACTGGGACTTTCGCATGAAGCCGAGTTTCGCGCACAGATTCGCGCGATACTGCAGGCGTCTTCGGATCATAGTATCGACATCGTTCTGCCGATGATCTCCGATCTGTTGGAGATTCGCGAAGTTAAAAAGATAATTGATTCGGAAAAAAGATCGTTAGGAAAGAAGGGAATTCGTGTCGGAGATCCAAAAATAGGTGCGATGATCGAACTACCGGCAGCCGTTATGACCGTTGAAGAGATCGCTGCCGAAGTCGATTTCTTGAATCTCGGAACCAACGATCTCGTTCAATATCTGCTTGCCGTTGACCGGGATAATGAGTCGGTTGCAGATTGGTTTAAAACACTTCACCCTGCAGTTTTGCGGTCGATCGAAAGAGTGATCGGTGCTGCAGAAAACGCAAATATCCCGTTGATCGTATGCGGCGAAATGGGCGGCTCGCCTTTTTACGCACCGATCCTTATCGGTCTCGGCGCGGTCGAACTCAGCATGAACATTAATTCGATAATGCGCGTGCGGAATACTATTGTCGGAATTGCATACGAAGAAGCGCGCGAGATAGCGAATGAGATAAAAACTTTTTCGACCAGTGCGGAGATCGAAGATTTTATTCGAAAGAGTTTTATCGACAAATGGTCGCATTTGTTCGACGCTCAGCTGCTGAATTCACGGTAGCGAGATAAAATAATTAAAAATCATGCGATGTTAGTACTATAATTAGAACGGCGCGGTAAAACGACGTCCGGTTATTCCAAATTTTATTTTTTTGCAGCCTCGTTTTTAAAATGGTCAGAAAACTAAGCATTACATTTTGCGCCGCTTTTGCAGTACTGTTTGCTGCGCCATTTGTAAAATTAGACGCACAAACTCCCGACGCGACGCCAAAAGTTGTAAATTTCCGTTATTCGCAGAACCCGAAAACGCGGTCGAGCGTCGCTCCGGAAAGTTCGACATCCGGCGAATCTCCGGCGCGTGTGGAAACGGCTAGAAATTTAGAAAATTCCCAGCCGGCGCGTTCCGAAGCTAAATTATCGGGCGATGCTGCCGAGCCGGAAAAACCGACGGTCGGGGAAAAAAACGTTGTCATCGCCGATCGGGCATCTATGGCAAATATGCCGCCGACTGAAATTTATAAGGTCGGGATAGGCGACATCTTATTTATCAGTCTCCAAGGTGCGCCTTCCGGAAGTACGACATATTTTACGGTTCTTAATGACGGAACGATAGATTATCCGCTCGCGTCGGAAACGGTTTTCGTCAAAGGTTTAACGACCGACGAGATCGAAGAAAAACTCGTCGGTTTCGTAAAGGTTTTTGAAGATCCGCAGTTTGTCGTGCGTGTCCGCGAACATTCGAGTCATACGATCTCGGTTCTCGGCTTGGTTGAAAAGCCCGGAGAAAAATTTCTTCAGCGCGAGGCAGTTCCGCTATTTGTCATCCGGGCGGAAGCAATCGTGCGGCAGGATGCCGACAGCGTCGTAATTCGCCGGGCAAATTCGGCTGCCGAATCTTACGATCTAAACTTTGAGAACGACGAAAAGGTTTTGATCTTTCCGGGAGATATTGTTGAATTTGTTCGGCGCGAAAAACCTAAAGTAACAATTGAAGTTCCGCAGTTCTTTTACATCGGAGGGAACATTGCGAGCGTCGGTCAAAAGGATTTTTATCCCGGAATGACTCTGACGCAGGCGATTTTGGCTTCAGGCGGTTTGAAAAAGCCGAAAGTAAGAGAAATCATTATTCGCCGAAAAAACTCCGAAGGGCTGCTTGAATCGGAAAGTTTTGACCTCGACGCCATCAAGAATGGAAAGGTCCCTGACCCGATTCTCGACGCCGGAGATACGATCGAGATAATCGATTGAATTTGGTCGAATTTTGGCGGCGGAAAATGTAAAACTAAATTGTAATTGTTGAACATTCTTTGCTAAAATATGCCTGCCTTGCATCAGAATTCTATTGGGTAATCGCTTCATACTTTTGAAGAGGAAAGTCCGAACACCGAAGGGCAGCGAGCCGGATAACGTCCGGGAGTTTAATTTAATTAAGCGACGACAAGTGCAACAGAAAACAGACCAGCCTCTAACAGGGTGATGGGTGAAATGGTGCGGTAAGAGCGCACCGGCGCGGTTGGTAACAATCGCGGCTGGGTAAACTCCTCGCGGTGCAAGACCAAATAGGAATGTGTTTCAAACAAGGGCTGCCCGCTCTTTTATTTTCGGAGCGATCCGAAAAACGCATTCGGGTAGGTCGCTCGAGCGGTTCGGCAACGAATCGCCTAGATGAATGATTACCGCTTTGTTTTTCAAAGTACAAAATTCGGCTTATAGATCGGATTTTGCTGCAAGGCATCAAAAACGAAATTAGAGATTTTCAAGGAGAATCATATTTTATGGCAAATCGAAAAGGCGTTTTCATTGGCGCTTACGTGCCGAATGAACTCAAAGAGTCTTTGAGGCGCCGGGCTGCGGCGGAGCACAGAACGCTGTCTCAGGAAATTACAAGAATTTTGGTCGAAGCCGTTCACGGACAAGGTTTACCTGCCGGCAGCGTTGACCGTCGCAACAACAACACTATTCCGCGCAGACGCGCGACCGACCCCTTGCCGCGCCGCAGATCTGAAGATTTGCCATTTATTTCACCTGATGACGGACGCGGAAAAAAATAGATTCCGCATTCATTAATATCTGCATGTCGACTTTTTCAGGATCGGAATTTGCGATCCTGAAGTCATTTTGAGACTGATCTTCTGGATGAAGCCAAAATTTTTAGCAATTTCGATCGCTTCGGTTATCCTAAGTTTTGCCGGCGGATTTTTGCTGGCAAATTTTCTGAACCGGGCTGAGCTGGATAAACTACGGAAAGGAGGATCGACTGCCGTTTCTCCTTCTCAACCGGCTGCGGCACGACAGGAGCAGGCGGTTTTGACGGACGATGAGATTCAGGCTCGATTGGCTGAAGCGGACCGGAATCCGTCCGATATTTCATTTCAGAAAAACCTGGGAATGGCGCTGTTTAAGTACGCTGGAATGCGTCAGGACGGCAAACTTTTGCTGGAAGTATCACGGTTGCTTGAGCGTGTTTACAAAAGCGATCCGAAAGATTACGAAAGCATTGTCGCGCTGGGACATTCATATTTTGACGCCGGGCTTCTCACCGAAAACAACGAGGTTTTTCTGCGATCCCGTCCGATTTATACCGAAGCGTTAAAATTAAAACCGGACGATACTGAAATCCGAACCGATCTCGCGCTTACTTTTGTTCTTTCCGAACCGCCGGATTATGACAGCGCGCTCATCGAACTTGAAAAGTCGATAAAACAAGATCCGAAGCACGAAAAAACCCTCAGCGCTCTGGCGCAGGTTTATACCGGAAAACAAGAGTTTGATAAGGCGGAATCTGCCATCGCGAAGATCGAATCGCTCGATCCGAACTACGCCCAGCTTCCGGAACTAAAACGCCGTCTCGCCGCAGCACGCCCGACAAATTAACAATGAAATTCGTCCTGTTATTTTTGATCTCGGCGGTCGTCCTTATCTGGCTGACAACGCGTTTTCGGCGACAGATCAACGAACTGATCGTTGCTTTCCGTTCAAACGATCTCTCATCAACTAAATCAAAAATAAATGTTGGAAAACCTGAAAGGTCGTTCGAAATGATAAAATGCGCCGCCTGCGGAACTTGGACGCCGTTCGAAAATGCGGCATTGCTGAATTCCGTAGAGAAGTTTTGCTCGCAGGAATGTGTCGATGAGGCAATTGCGATAAAAAAAGCCACTAACCGGTATTAGATCGAGAATCTGCCGAGGTACCAGGCGATCAACTGGTCGCCGAAAAGGATCGCAATTATCGAACCGATCCCAAGGAAGATACCAAACGGAATCTGTGCCTGAAGGTCTTTTTCTTTCTGCCCGAGGATCACAAAAATCCCGGCAAATGCGCCGGTAAAAGCTCCTAAAAAGATCGAAAGCAAAACAAGCTGCGGTCCAAGCAGTGCGCCGACGGCGAACATCATTTTTACGTCCCCAAACCCCATAGCGTCAATTCCGCGTAGAATTTTCCATATCTTCCCGAAAAGCCAAAGAGAGCCGCCGCCCAGCAAACCGCCAAGCAGCGCACCGAGCAAAGAAATCAACCAGACCGGCATTTCGCCGATCTCCGTTAGCGGATACTTTTTCAGATCAGTGAAATATTCGGCGTAACCGAGAAGCGGAAAAGAAATTCGGACGAGAACAGCGAAAAAAAGTAATGGAAAATTGATGACATCCGGCAAGATCATATGTTCCGCGTCGATAAAGATCAGTGAGACGACAACAGCGCAGAATATCAAAACAACCGGCAGAAACGGGTTAAAACCGATCTGCCAAAAGATCAAAACAAACAACAAACCCGTAAATAATTCGACCGCAGGGTACCGGTAAGAAATCGGTTCCTTACAATTGCGGCATTTTCCGCGAAGCATAAGCCAGCCAAGGATCGGTACGTTGTCGTACGCTTTGATGGAAGCCGAACATTTCGGGCATGCGGAATTTGGAAAAACAATAGATTCTTCGCGCGGAACGCGATGAATTACAACATTTAGAAAACTTCCTATCGCAGATCCGATAACAAAAAAGAAAATATAGCCAACAAAATTCGGCATTCCTGTGACAGATTCAAAGGTCGTTTGAAGCATAAAATTTGAAGTTGGGAATAACGAGGCAAGAAAATAAAACAGCCTTTTCGATAATAAACGAAGAGCGGGAAAATAGAAAGAATTTTGTTTAGAAGGAAGATTGGAGGCGGCGATCGGAATCGAACCGATGAATAAAGCTTTTGCAGAGCTCTGCCTTACCACTTGGCTACGCCGCCGAATCGATCTTGGATCGTCGATCGAATCTCAGACATCCTAAAATCGAGGAAAGCGACGAATTCGGTATGTTCCAAACGCGCCGCTTTTGAAAACTTTGGAGCGGGAGACGAGATTTGAACTCGCGACTTCGACCTTGGCAAGGTCGCGCTCTACCACTGAGCTACTCCCGCAG
Organism: Pyrinomonadaceae bacterium; assembly: GCA_026129865.1. Lineage (GTDB taxonomy): Bacteria > Acidobacteriota > Blastocatellia > Pyrinomonadales > Pyrinomonadaceae > JAHCHG01. Next base: position 343,220 of record JAHCHG010000004.1, on the reverse strand, counting down.
ACTGCAAATAACGATTCTACTAATTGACGTTTTTTTGTCAAGCGAATGCGAAGAAAATCCGCTAAATTATTTCTTTTCAAGCGTTATGTCTTTTACAAAATTCCATTCTCCGCTCGCGCCGATCTTAATATTGCCAATTCTTTTGTTTGAGATAACGATATTTGCCGGGTACCAAAGCGGAAGCATCGGAACATCGTTCGCAACTATTTCCTGCGCCTTAAAATAATAAGTTTTTGCTTCTTCCTGAGATTGTGCGTTGAGCGCCTGTTCGATGATTTTGTCGAACTCGGGATTACTGTAACGCGACCGGTTGCAGCATTTTATCTTTTCACCGGGAATTGCGCCCGTCGCAAAAAGATCTTTCAAAAATATCGGATCTTGATTTCCTCCGATCCAAATTCCCGTATTCATTTGAAATTGACCTTTTGCCAACTGTTCGCGCAATGTTCCGATCTCCAACGTCTCGATCTCGACGTTTAACCCGACCTCTTTCAACGAATTTTGAATAACCTGAGCATACTGACTGGTCGCAGCGCTGCCGGCATTGAATTTGAATTTTAACAATTCATTGTTATAACCGGACTCTTTAACGAGTTGTTTAGCTTTCTCAAGATCGTAGGAATATTTGACCGGAGCATAATAAGCCCACGATTCCGCAGGCAAAATTGAATGTGCAATAGTTGCCTGTCCGGAGAGCAATTTGTTGATTATTTCTTCGCGGTTGATGGCGTAAGCGACAGCCTGGCGAAGTTTTACCTTATCTAGCGGAGCGTTCGCGGTATTAAACTGAAGATATTGAATGTTTGATCCGGGGAACTGTTCCACCTTTAAGTTGGGGTTAGCTCCAAGCGATTTTATCGAATCGGGAGCCAAATTTGTCGGAAGCGGTGCCAGGTCTACGCCGCCGCTTTGAAGTTCTGCCTGCATCGAATTTGCGTCGACAATAGTTTTTACACGGATCTTTTCCACTTTTGGCGCGCCTTCCCAATAATCGGGAAAAGCTTCAAATTCGGTAATGCTCTGTCCTGAATCGAAGCTCACGAACTTAAATGGTCCCGAACCGACAGGTTTTTCGTTTTGCTGCTCGATCGTTCCTTCAGGAATGATCGGTACGGGCACAAGATTCGACATAACCTGGTTCTTGATTCCGGATCGGCTCAAATTAAAAACCGCAGTCTGTGGATTAGGCGTTTCGATCGAAGCGACCAACGGCACTACTTTGCCTTCGATAGTTTCGACAAATGCTCCACGTTTGAAACCATCGCTCGCCATTAGTTGATCAAAAGTGTATTTAACATCGGCGGAAGTCAATAATTTGCCGTTATGAAACTTCACATTATCGAGTAAATTAAAAGTAATCGTTTTTTGATCGTCCGAAACAACGATCTCTTTAGCCAACTCACCAACATATTCAAATTTCTCATTTTTCTTAACGAGTGAATTGAACATTAGATTGCGGATGCGTTCACCTGCGGCACCCGATTCCTTGGTAGTTAGCGAGTTTAGAGTCGCAAATTTATCTGAAAGACCGATCGTAACGATCTCGCTGTTCTGAGACCGGCAGGCAAGTGAAAATGTCAGCGAAGCCAGCAAGATGATTAAAAAATAGCGCAAAGTAAACTATCCTCCGTATTGATATTTAAGTTGATTATTCAATTCCGCGACCTTTTCGGAGAGTTCTGTTAATCGCGCGGAATCAAAAGGCAATGGTTTCTTCAGTTGAGATTTTACTTTAACAATTCGCCGAAGCGAAGCGTCGATTCGTGATTCCGGGATCTCGCCGCTCTGTACGGCATTAAAAACGGCTGAAAATCCTTCGCGAACCGCCGATTCGTTTGCGCAAATGGCGAGCAGATCATGTCCGGCTTTCACCGCCATTACGGACGCTTTTCCGATCCCGTAATCGTTGACGATCGCACCCATTTCCAGGTCGTCCGTAATCGCCAGACCTTCAAAATTCAATTTCTCGCGGAGCAAAGTAGTAACAAAGTTAAAACTCAATGAAGACGGTAAAAGTTTGCCATCTTGACCGGTTTCTTGCAAATGACTTCCCGGAAAACAGGCGTGGGCAGCCATAACAGCCTGGATCTTCTGTTTATCAAACAGTACTTTGTATGGAAAAAGATCCGTTTCATCGAATTCCTGTTCTGTGATCTCAATAAAGGGAAGTTCGTCATGAGCGTCTTTCTTGGCGCCGCCGAGTCCCGGAAAATGCTTTAAGCATCCCGCGACTCCGCCGTTCTGAAGAGTTTCGAGATATTTTCCTGCTAACAAAACGACATCTTCTTTCGATCTTCCAAACGCTCTGGAATTAAGCGCGCCGTTTGAATACTTCGACCGCTCTTCATTGACAACGTCAACGACGGGAGCAAAATTCATGTTAAATCCCAAGATTCGCAGAATCTCTGCGGTAAGTTCCGCCAGAACCGCAGCATTTGACGGGTCATTTATCGCGCTCGCCGCCGGCATCGGCGTTGAAATTCGCCGCAAACGATCGACCAGTCCCCCTTCCTGATCGATGCTGAGCAGCGGTTCAATTTGAGCACGCGAGCGCAAATCGTCGGTAAATTTCCGCACCTGCCCGGCGGAGCGAACATTTCTTGAAAAAAAACAGATGCCGCCCGGTTCGATATCTGACAAAAGATCTCCAACTCCCGAGTCGATCTCCGTACCGGAAATCCCGATGAAAAACATTTGCCCGATCTTTTTTTCTATCGGCTGCGATAAAACTTCATTTAAATTCATAAGAAAATATGCTTTTCTACTTCAAATAATTTGATATTTCTTAAAGTATTTGTTCAATTGTCGCCTTGCAGACAGCTCATTTAAAACTTAAACAATTCGGGAACGCATTGATTTTAACAACGCCAGCGCTTCCTCTGCAGAAAGGTTGTCAGTGTCGACCTGACGAAGTTCTTCAACTACATTTTCATTCGCGGCAGAAAAAAGCGAAAACTGCGGAATCTCCTTTTGTTCCGTCACCGCACCGGCGTTGTCATGCTTCGGCGCGATCTGGGCATCCTTAAAAACGGCGAGTTCATATTGTTCAAGCTTCGAGAGAACTTCGCGCGCCCGCAAGATCGTTCGCTGCGGCAAACCCGCAAGTTTCGCCACCGCAATGCCGTAGGATTTTGAAGCTTTTCCCTTTTCAAGCTTGTGCAGAAAAACGACATCGCCGTCCTTCTCGGACGCCAAAACCTGATAATTCTTTGCTCCCGGAAGCTTTTCGGCAAGCTCGGTCAATTCATGGTAGTGAGTCGCAAAAAGAGTTTTCGCCGAATGTTCCGGAGAATTATGCAGATACTCGGCGACCGCCCACGCGATCGAAAGCCCGTCAAATGTAGACGTGCCGCGACCGATCTCGTCGAGCAGGATCAGACTTCGCGGCGATGCATTATGTAGGATCGCTGCAGTTTCCGTCATTTCAACCATAAAGGTCGAACGCCCGCTCGACAGGTCGTCGGAAGCGCCGACGCGCGTCCAAATGCGGTCAACAACAGGAAGTTTCGCAGATGAAGCGGGAACGAACGAGCCGATCTGCCCGAGTATTTGAATTATCGCAACCTGCCGCATGATCGTTGATTTTCCCGACATGTTCGCACCGGTTATGATCAATAGGCGGTCGGTGGAGTTATTTAATTTAAGATCGTTGGGAACAAAAGGTTCATCGGTGAACGCCTCTACTATCGGATGTCTTCCTGCTTTTATTTCGATCTCGTCCCCATCATGGAGCGTCGGTGCCGTGAAATTTCGCAGCGCAGCCGCCTCGGCAAGTGCTCCAAGCGAGTCGAGCGCTGCCAAAGCGCGCGCGGTTGACTGCAGTTTTTGCGTTTCCGCAGCGATCTCTTTCCTTACCTGTTTAAAGAGATCTGTTTCTATCTCTTTAATACGTTCTTCGGCTCCGAGAACTTTATGTTCCCACTCTTTCAACTGCGGCGTCGTGTACCTTTCGGCGTTGGTCAAGGTTTGCCGCCGCTCATAGTCTTCGGGAACGCGTGAAACATTACCTTTTGAAACTTCTATAAAATAACCGAAAACATTATTGAATTTGATCCGGAGATTTCCGATCCCTGTCCGTTCGCGTTCATTCGCCTCAAAACTCGCAATGGTCTGTTTTGCCGATCTGCTAAGTTCGCGCAGTTCGTCGAGTTCGGCATTAAATCCGGTTCGAATGACGCCGCCGTCAGCTAAATTGACCGGCGGTTCATCGTCGATCGAATCTGAGATCAATTTTCTGATCTCCGGAAGTTCGAATATATTTTCCGCAAGCACCTGCAGCAAAAGGCTTTTCGCGTCCGAAAGCACAAAGTTGATTTCGGGCGTCTGCGACAGCGAAGCGTTTAGCGCGAGAAAGTCTCTCGGCGTTGCAGTTCCTAAATTCAATCGCCCGATCAAACGCTCAAGATCGGAAACATTTTTTAGAAGATGCCTGATCTTGTCGCGCATGATCGTGTCGGTAAGTTCGGCAACCGCCGACTGACGGGTTTGAATCTCACTCCGTTTTAAAGAGGGTCGCACGATCCATTGACGGAGCAATCGCGATCCCATTCCGGTAACACTTTCATCAATTATGGACAACACACTGCGTTTGTTCGACTTAGATGGATCACGAGACTCAACGATCTCTAAATTGCGCAGCGTCACCGGATCGAGAACCATATGATCGGCGGTTTCATAATAGTTAAGCTCGGAAATATGCTCCACAGACATTTTCTGAGTTTCGCGCGCGTATGCGAGACATGCGCCCGCGGCGCGGACAGCCTCAGTTTTGTTCTCCAAGCCAAAGCCGGTCAGTTCTTTTACCTTTAATTGGAGCTTTAAGTTCCGCTCCGCATCGCCAAAATGAAAACTTTGATCTTCGAGCGCCGTCAACGCCGGAGCACCGGCATTTCCTTCGCTAAAAGCCGAATCGCGTCCCGAATGCTTTGTAAACGCATTTTCGACCACTGCCCGCAAACTTTCAGGAAACAGCAGTTCGCGAGGTGAAAAACTCTCGATCTCACTGATGACGTCAGAAAAAGCCGACCGCCCTTCGAACTGTGTTGTAAAAAATTCGCCGGTCGAAAGATCAAGAAAGGCTGTCCCGAATTTCTCTCCTGTTCCGCAGATCGAGCTAAGGTAAACTGCTTCTTTAGAATCAAGAAGCTGCGGATCGATCGCCGTGCCGGGCGTTATCACCCGGACAACTTCGCGCCGCACTAATTTTTTTCCTGCCGTCGCGTCTTCCGTCTGTTCACAGATCGCGACGCGAAAACCCTTTTTGACTAATTTGCTTATGTAATTTGATGCAGCGTGATGCGGCACTCCGCACATCGGAATCGGGTTTTCACTTTTCTTGTGCCTTGCCGTCAGCGTAATTTCGAGTTCGCGCGCGCCGACAACGGCATCTTCATTGAACAATTCGTAAAAATCGCCGAGCCGAAAGAAAAGTAAGGTTCCGGGATATTGTTTTTTGATCTCCAAATATTGCCGAAGCATAGGAGTAGCGTTTTCCATAAGATTTGGCAGATGTGAACGGAAAGGAATATTATCCTAAAGTGGTCGCGCTTTTAAAACCGGAAAGACGATTCTTTTGCGGGTGTTAATCCGTCGATACATTTGCTAAAATGCCCCCTTTAAAGTAGTTTTGTAAAAAAGATCTTCAAAAAAGAAATAAACTTTTCCAAACAGAATAGAATCTGAGGGTTACGAAATTTTTCAAACTGTAATTTAGGTTGGAGCCGGTTTTATGAGAACAAATAGAATTTTATTGAGTGTTGGAGCGTTATTTTTATGCGGAAATCTAGCCGTAGGCGAATTGTCTGCACAGGTTGCGGATTCGTCGAAAACTACGGAAAAAACCGAAACAACGACTGGTGAAGCCGCCGTTTCCGAAACCGGAAACGACGGCGTCTCGGTTTCTACTCTAAAGGAGATCAAAGCGATCGAATCTAACCAGGTTGTTTACGACAACCGCGGCGACGACCGTTACCGGATCGGTTTTCAGGACACGCTTGATATTCAGGTATACCGGCATCCGGAACTTTCTCAAACTCTGAGTGTAAACCCCGACGGAACGATCCGTCTGTTCCGTATTGATAATCCGGTAACTGCGGTCTGTAAAACAGAACGTGAACTTGCATATACCATCGAAACTCTATACAAAAACTATTTGCGAACTCCGCAGGTTAACGTTCGCGCGGTCGAACAGCGCTCGCAGCCGTTCGCTGTAATGGGCGCTGTCGAAAAACCGGGCAGCTTTTTTCTAAACAAAAAGGTTAGGTTAATTCAGCTCTTATCCTTAGCCGGCGGGTTTGATGTAGAAAATGCCGGAATGAAGGTTCAGGTTGCGCGAATAGGAAATCTGGCGGGCTGCACCGAATCGCAAGACCCGGCTTTGGACGAAGACGCAAAGATCGAATTTTTAAGCTTTAATCTGGACGATATTCTTGAGGGTCGTGAAAATCCCTGGATGGAACCCGGCGATGTCGTTACGGTGAAACGCGCCGACGAGATCTACGTCGTGGGCGACGTTGTCGAACCGTCGAAGATCGAACTTCGCGGACCGACTTCGCTTACACGTGCCATTGCTATGGCGAAAGGGTTTGAGAAGAACGCACAGACCGATAAGGTTACGATCGAGCGGCAAAACTCCGACAGTCCGGTCAAAACCGAACTTGTTTACAGCTTAAAAGATATTCGCGACAAAAAGATTCCCGACCCGCTTTTGCAGCCGAACGACATTGTCATTGTTGCTACAAATCGGACGAAAGCGGTTACAAACAGTTTGATAAAAGCTTTGACCGGTGGACTTGGAAATTTGTTTTACAGATTTCCGCTATAAACTATGAAAGATAGTCGAGAAATTATAAAAAAGCCGGTGGCTGAAGCCGTCGAGCTTGAGATCCCGTTCGACGCCGCGACTGTCGCAGGTGCGCGCTACCCGGGCTATCGCGATATTTACGCGCAGGAAGGCTTTCAGTTAAAAGATTACTGGCGCGCGATTCGAAAAAGACTTTGGCTGGTAATCGGCATTGCGGTTCTTGTGACCACTCTCGCGGCAATTTACATGGCGCGAAAGCCTGATATTTACCTCGCAAAAGGGACTGTTCAGGTTGATCTTGAGCAGGCAAATCCCGACCTGGTTACCGATAACAGAAGACTTCCGTCTGCAAATCCCGATCCGTCATATTTCAACACGCAGCTCCAGCTTTTAAACAGCGAGGGATTACTCAGACGTGTCGTAAAAGAATTGAGTCTCGACAGCAATAAGGCATTTCAAGTCGAAAAATCGAACCAGTCGACCTCCACAACGCATTCGATTCTAAAAGCGATCGGTTTGGCGAGCGATGGAGAAAAGAAGGAAGAAAAGGGAATTGCGGAAGTTTCCGTTGCGGCGGATTCCGATATCGCATCGTCGGACGAAATAGAGGAAGCTATCAGACTAGCACCCTACGTTGAAATACTCCGGAAAAACCTGGGCGTCGAACCGGTTCGGGAATCTCGTGCGACGATCAAAGAGACGCGCTTGATTGAAATAACGTATCGAAATACCGATCGGCAACTCGCCGCGTTGATCGTCAACGGAATCGCGGGCACATTTACAAAATCAAACCAGGAAAAGAAATTCGGCTCTTCGAAAAAATCGAATCAGTTTCTCGAAGATCGAATCGCAAGTCTTCAATCAGAGATCAAAGCCGGCGAACTTCGACTGGAGCTTTTAAACCGCCAGGCGGGAATTTTAAAGCCGGACGATCAGCCATCGATCGCAATGAGCCGTTTGGCAGAATTGAATAAAAAACTGCTGGAAGCGGAAAATGAGCGAAAGAATGCGGAATCTATCTATTTTTCCGTTAAGGATTCGCCGGACAAAATAAAAAGTTTGACCGAAGAACAAAACATCCGTTTTCTTACCGAACGCGAAAACGACATTCGCAGCCTTGTAAACGACACGGCAAAGGAAATTGCAAGATTAAAGGCGACTCGTGCAAAGTTGCTGGAAGAATATGTCGAAACTGCCCCGGAAATTCGTGAATACGATCGACAGATAAAAACGCTGGAAAGCGAGATCGCAAAAGCGCGCGAGCGAAATGAAAAAGCGCTCGAAGAGTTTCGCGGAAGATCGACGCGGGTAATTCTCGATAATCTTCAAACGAAGTATTTACAGGCAAAAGCGACTGAAGACAAGATCCGTTCGGCTTACGATCAACAATATAATCTCGCGTCCGGACAAAACCAATCCGCGGTTTCGATCAGCCTGCTTCAGCAGGAAATCGACACCAAAAAAGGCTTTTTAAAGAATTTGATCGATAATCAAAGCCAGAACGACGTCATCGCGTCCGGAACCGAGAACAATATAAGTGTTGCGGAGATAGCGATTCCGCCGGACACTCCGGTGTCTCCGCGCCGTTTGACGACCGTTGCCGCAGCTTTATTCCTTTCGACCTTGTTTGGAATGGGCTTGGCGCTCTTCCTTGAATATCTCGACGACACGATCAGAACGACCGAAGAGATCGAAAATTATCTTCAGCTTCCGGCTCTGGCAGCGATCCCGACGATCGATTCCGTTCCGAAGCGAAGATTGCTGCTCGTGGGAGCGTCCGATTCGGATGAAGAAGTGCGGTCTCCGGAATCCGAGCTTCTTATTCATATGGACACGCGTTCATCGCTGTCGGAAGCTTTTCGACAATTACGAACATCGATATTGCTTTCGACCGCCGGACATGCGCCGAAATCGCTTTTGATCACTTCAAGCTTGCCGGCGGAAGGTAAAACGACGACCGCGATTAACACTGCGATCAGTCTTGCACAGACCGGAGCAAAGGTTCTGATAATTGACGCGGACATGCGCCGACCGCGGCTGCACAGCGTATTTAATATTTCCAATTCGGAGGGTTTAAGCACACTTCTTTCGACGAAACTTTCGGAACAAGACATTTTGGACGCCGTCCAGTTTGACGAAGCCGCAAAGCTCCACCTGCTTCCGTCAGGTCCGGTTCCTCCGAATCCGGCTGAGCTGATCGGTTCCGAACAGATGTCCAAACTTTTGAAGAGTTTAGAAGAAAAGTTTACCCATGTTGTTGTTGATTCGCCGCCGATCGCATCGTTCACCGACGGTGTCCTGATAGCATCGATGGTTGACGGCGTGATTCTTGTGGTTCACGCAGGAAAAAGCTCGCGGCACGTGGTTCGGAGATCGAAACAGCTGCTCCACGACATTGGATCGAAGATCTTCGGGGTTGTATTGAACAACGCAAATCTTCGCGGTGCCGATAATTACTATCATTATTATCAAAGTTATTATCATCGCGAATCGGACATTGACGAAGAATAAAGATTATTTTGGGTAAAAACCGTTTGCCGGGCATTTTCGCTTGCAGTTTTTACTCTATTTTACTGCCCGGCGTTCGGGTGAATTTAAATAATTTATGGAATCGAAAACAAAAGTGTTGGTTACAGGCGCGGGCGGCTTCATTGGCAGCCATCTTTGCACTTATTTAAAAGAAAAAGGTTACTGGGTTCGCGGTGTCGATCTTAAATATCCCGAGTTTGCGGAGTCCGATGCCGACGAGTTTGAAATTCTCGATCTTCGCCGTTGGGATGCGTGTCTACAGGCGACTCGCGGAGTAGAAGAAGTTTATGCGCTGGCAGCAGATATGGGCGGAATGGGATTTATTTCGGCTCATCACGCACAGATCCTTTATAACAACTCGCTTATCAATCTGCATACTTTGGAAGCGGCTCGGGTTAACAATGTAAAGCGCTATCTTTACACGAGTTCGGCTTGTATTTATCCTGAACATCTTCAGGAAGAAACGAACGTTAAACCGCTGAAAGAAGAAGACGCCTATCCGGCTTACCCGCAGGACGCTTACGGATGGGAAAAGCTTGTTTCCGAACGGCTTTGCATGCATTACCGTGAAGATTACGGCATTGAGACCCGAACGGTGCGCTTCCATAACATTTTCGGAGAAAAAGGAACGTGGGAAGGCGGTCGCGAAAAGGCTCCGGCGGCAATGTGCCGCAAGGTCGCGATGGCAAAACTTACCGGCGATCATGAGATTGAAATTTGGGGCGACGGCGAACAAACACGGTCTTTTTGTTACATTGACGACTGTGTCGAAGGACTTTTCAGATTAATGCGCTCCGATTTTCACGAGCCGCTTAACCTGGGTCAGGATCGAATGGTAACGATCAACCAGCTTGCCGATATCGTCGCAGAAATTGCCGGAATTTCCCTTGAAAAGAAACATATCGACGGTCCACAAGGCGTTCGCGGCAGAAACTCAGACAACGACAAACTCCGGGAAGTTCTCGGCTGGGAGCCTGAGATCTCGCTCGAAGACGGTTTATCAACGACCTACAAATGGATCGAATCGGAAGTTCAAAAACAATACGGCAAGAGCGAACAGAGCTTATCGAACGCCGGTATGGGTTAAAAAGACTCAACTTTGATTTTCAAAAGGTACAACATCGCAAATCGCGCGCGTTGAGAATATCGCGCATCTTTATTTAATTATGATTAAAGACGTATCTGTCATCGGTTTGGGGAAGCTTGGCGCAAGCATGGCGGCGGTTTTTGCTTACCGCGGTTTTAATGTTATCGGTGTCGACGTGAACGAACGCGCGGTTGAACTTGTAAACCAGGGAAAAGAACCGGTTCAGGAAACAGATCTCGAAAAATATATTTCGGAGAATAAAGACCGCATTAAGGCAACAATGAGTCATGAAGAAGCGGTACTCAGTTCCGACGTTTCATTTGTCATTGTTCCTACGCCGAGCGACGAAAACGGATCATTTTCGCTTCAATATGCCTCTTGGGCATTTAAGGAAATTGGTAAGGCGATCGGCAAAAAGGAAGGCTACCACAATGTTGTTCTGACGAGCACTGTGCTTCCAGGCGCTACGCGCCATGGGCTGATCCCGATATTGGAAAAAGAATCGGGAAAAAAAGCTGGCGAAGGATTCGGGGTTTGTTACAGTCCGGAATTTATTGCGCTGGGAAGCATTATTCAGGATTTTCTTCATCCGGATTTCACGCTGCTGGGAGAATTTGATAAAAAAAGCGGCGATCAGATCGAAGAGATATATTCTCGCGTTATGATGAACGACGCACCGTGCAAACGGATGAGTCTTGAAAACGCAGAGCTCACAAAAATTTCTGTAAACACATTTGTTACTACAAAAATTACGTTTGCCAATATGCTTGCCGATCTGTGTGAAAAAATACCCGGCGGTGATATTGACGTCGTTTCCGATGCTCTCGGAACCGATAAACGCATTGGCAGACGATATTTGACGGGCGCTATCGGGTACGGAGGACCGTGTTTTCCGAGAGATAACGTCGCCTTGAGTTATATAGCGAAAAAACTCGGACTCCGAACTGAACTGGCGGAAACAACCGATCGCTGCAATCGGGCGATGTCCGAAAAGATCGTCGAAAAGATTCGTCCGCTGATCAAAACGGGAGATACGGTTGCAGTTCTGGGACTTGCGTACAAACCGATGTCGCATGTTGTTGAAGAATCGCCGGGAGTTTACCTTGCAGATACACTTTCCAAAGCGGGCGCTAGAGTAGTTGCGTATGATCCGCTTGCAAACGAATCTGCTCGCGCTGCGTTAACAGGCAATGTCGTCATTTTAGAATCGTTGAAAGATTGTCTCGATCAGGCGACTGTTGTTTTGATAACGACCACCGACGACGAATTTAAGCGGTTGAAAGTTGAAGATCTGGTAAAGGAAGGCGAAACCGTCACAGTTGTCGATTTTTGGAGAATTCTTTCGAACGAATTGAAAGGAAACTCGTCGATCAATTATTTCGCCGTTGGAACAAGCAGTGATGATCTGGCTAATCAAGAACGATTAAACGATCTGTGGGGCGCTGCGGCAACCGTTTCTGCGTAAGTAACCGATGCGATCTTCCAATATCCGAGTTGAAATTGTTACGCCCGTTCATAACCGAAGGGGAATCACGCTCCAATGTTTACGAAGCATAGAAAAACTCGATTCTGACGGTTTAGAAGTTCATACGATCGTCGTCGACGACGGTTCGACGGATGGAACCGCCGAGGCGATAAAGCGCGATCATCCGAGTGTCCAAATTGTCGCTGGCGACGGTAACTTATGGTTTACGGAAGGAACCAATGTCGGCGTCCGCGCTGCTTTGAAGCATCAGCCTGATTATATTCTGACGATCAACGATGATCAGGTTTTTGATCCGCAGTCTCTGAAATTTTTGATCGAAACCGCAGAAAAGCACGACCGGGCAATCGTCGGTTCGCTTCTTCTTCTTTGGGACACGCCGCACAAGCTTTTTCAGGTTTCTCCGCAATGGAGTACAAAACTTGGAGGCTGGCGTCACTGGTATCAGCAGACGGTTTGGACGATACCCGAGAAACCGTGGGAAGTCGATCTGATCGTTGGAAACTGTGTTTTGTTTCCTGTAGAGGCGATCAGGGAAGTCGGTTTGATGGACAGCAAGCGTTACCCGAACTTCGGAGACGCCGAATATACCCCTCGGCTTCGGAAACGCGGATGGAAACTTTTGATTGAGCCGCGCGCCAGAGTTTTTTGCCAACCGAATAACATTCCGGCTAAGGTTACGAAGCTGACTTTGGGTCAGAAGTTTAACTCGCTTTTCATTGATCTCGGTCATATTCATAATCTTCGGCGGCGGCTGTATTCAAACCTCGACGGGGCGCCCAATAAGATTTCCGGTTTCGCAGCATTTTGCATCTTCTTTTGCCGCCTTTTGCTTGGCAAAAATACCGAAAGCGCAGCGTGGGGCGACTCGGAAAAGGAAGAACCTCTGAAATCGAGCTTCTCACACCGTGTAGTGTCGGATTAAGTCGATCGGGTTAACCTCTGCACTTATTGGCGTTAGCGCACTGCTGAGACGCTTGTTTAACTGTCGGATTGCAGACACTTGAAGTAATCATTCAACAATCGTAATGGGATCCGAAAAGCTGAAAATCATTTATGCGTGGAACTATTTTGAGTGGGGCGGCGCGCAGATCTATTTTTTTGGATTGATAAGACGAATCCGCGAACACGCAGACATCACTATTGTATTGCCGGAAAATTCCGACAAACAGTTGATCACTTTTATTGAAAACCTCGGTGTCGAAACCTATTTTTTCCCGGTTGAAAACTATCGCAAGTCGACAACATCGATCTTCGACAAACCGCGCCTGCATCTTGGAAAATTTGCCGCCGAACGCGCACTTTTGAAAGCATTATTTCGGCACGATCTGGCGGGCGCGATCGTCCATGTCGAACTTGCACCGTGGCAGTCGCTTTATTCCCTTATCCGTCTGTGCCGCCGTTCAAACGTTTTCATCACAATGCATAATTCGTTTCCGCCGGTCCCCGGATGGCGAAAAGCGATCTGGAAGGCAAAATTTGCCTTGATCTCGAGAAATGATAATTTTCATATTTTCCCGTCGAATAACGACGCGAAGAATGCTCTAAAACCTTATGTGACCCAAGAATTTCTCGACAGGACGAAAGTTACCTATACGAATGTCGACCCGGACGAGATCGCACAGGCTTTGACCTCCAAAATTGATAAAGATTTGCTGCGCGAAAAGTTTGGTCTTCCAAAGAATAGATCGCTGGTGTTTTGCGTCGGTCAGTTTATTGATAGAAAAGGTCGCTGGACATTTCTTGACGCCGCCCGGCGTGTTACCGAAAAACGAAGCGACACAGCGTTCGTTTGGATCGCAAATTCGAAACCGAGCGACGAAGATCTTGCAAAAGCCCGGTCGTACGGTCTGGAAGACAATTTTTTTCTGATCCTTTCCGAAGAAGTCGGAAAGGAACATTTAGATCTCTTTAAATTACTGCGGTTAGCGGACTTATTCGTCCTGGCAAGCACTCAGGAAGGCTTGCCGATCTCGCTTTTGGAAGCGATGGCGCTGGGCATCGCGTCAATTTCGACAAACGTTAATGCTATTCCGGAGGCGGTTCATCATCTTGAAACGGCTTGGCTGATCGAACCGAACGACGCGCCCGCGCTTGCCGATGCGGTCGAAACTTTGCTAAATGACGATGCGCTGCGAAAGCGGCTTGCTAACGACGGGCAAAAGTTTGTTTTGAAGGAATTTAACGAAATAGCTGTGGCGGAGATCGCCTTAATCGAATATCGACGCGCGGTAGGAGCGCGAAAATGAACAGCGAAAACGCCGGCAGCGGAAAAAGCATAGTTCGGAACTCACTTTACGGATTTTCAACCTGGATCCTGCCGCTCGGACTGAGCTTTTTTGCGACGCCTATTTTGGTTAAGGCACTTGGGGACAGCGATTACGGTATTTACGCACTGGTGCTTGGATTTATTGCCTATTCCTTCAATTTTGGAATCGGACGGGCTGTTACAAAATACATCGCCGAATTTCGCGCGACAGGACAGGACGACCGTATCCGCGAGATACTATCCGCTACTTTTCTTCTAAATTTTGCCGTCGGGCTGATCGGAAGCGTAATAATCGTTTCGATATCAAAATGGCTTGTCGCCGATGTTTTTAAGATAGAGCCGGAGTTTCAAACAAAAACGGTTTACGCACTTTATCTATCGACTGGAATCATCTTTTCATCGATGCTGATCCAGGTTTTCAGCGCAGTTCTGCAGGGAATTCAGCGTTTCGATGTTTATTCGAAGATCTATAACTTCAATATCATCGGTCTGATCGCGGGAAACATCGCTCTTGCTTTACTTGGCTATGGTCTGTTAACTCTGCTCGTTTGGAATTTGATAATTTCTGGACTCACGTGCGCTATCTATTTTATAGCTGCAAGAATTCTGCTGCCGGAATTTGGGATCGGATTTGGATTCTCAAAAGAGTCGCTGAAACTCGTTTTAAAGTTCAGTTACGGCGTTATCGGCTATCAGATCCTGGCAAATTTTCTTTTGCTTTTCGAACGCGGATGGATAACGCGGAAATTGGGAACAGAAGCGCTGACCTATTACGTCGTCCCGATGATGCTTGCGCTTTATATACACAGTTTTATTTCCAGCCTGATGATCATAGTTTTTCCGCTTGCCAGCGAACTCAACGAGAACAGGAAAAAGCTTTTGCGCCTTTATCTAAAGGCTACGAAGATCGTTTGCATTTTCACCTGCTTTTTGGCGGTGACGCTGATCGTTTTGAGCAAGACTTTCCTGACGCTTTGGCTGGGCGCCGAATTTGCCGACCGCTCGGCTATTTTATTGATAATTCACACGATCACGTTCTCGATCCTCGCGGTTCAGATCGTTTCGTGGCAAATGACTGAAGGGCTCGGGTTTCCAAACTATATTTTCAAGATGTTCTCCGTATGTTTGATCATTGCGGTTTCGGGATTTGTGCTGACTGCCGATCTGTATGGAAATACAGGCATTGCTCTGTCCCGATTGGCGGGCTTTGCTGCAATTACGGGCTCGATCTTCTATATTGAAAATTGGTTTTTCGGCAATATCCAATGGAGGTTTTGGCTGCGTGTACTCGCAACTTTGCTGATCGCCGGTGCCGCGGCTGGTGCGGTCGAATACATAGTTTCGTCGCGGCTGCCGCTTTCATGGATCTATTATTTAATATCGGTCGGCACAGGCGGAGTTGTTTACCTATTTTTGGTGTGGATAATGGGATTAGTTACCAAAGAGGAACGGGCAATGGTTAAAGGACTGTTTGCGCGATAAAGAATGGCACGAAAATTTGAGCTTGTTCAGCGAGTTGAACTCATTAAAGAAATAGCGGACGACCGGTCTGTCCTTCATTTGGGATGTACAAATTACCCGTTTACAAAAGAAGCGTTGGATAATGACATGCTTCTTCACGATCAACTCGGAAAAAACGTGCGGGAACTTTACGGATTCGATTTCGACCGCGAAGGGATCGACATCCTGGAAGGTTCGGGAACAAAAAATCTATTTCAAGCCGATCTGGAAAAGCTTGAAAATGTTAAGCTTAATAAAACCTTCGACGTTATTATTGCCGGCGAGATCATCGAACATCTTTTAAATCCCGGATTGTTTCTTGAAGGGATTCAGAGATTTATGCATTCCGGGACGGAGCTCGTCATTACAACGATAAACGCGTACTGTGCACTTCGTTTTGTTCTTTACGGACTTCGGGGAAATGGCGGCGAAAATGAACCGGTCCATCCCGATCATGTTACTTATTTTTCATATCGGACGCTTAAATTGATGGTTGAAAAATCGGGACTGCATATCAATCGATTTTATTTCTACGACATTGGCAGCGATCATCGGAAATTTAATCCGTGGTATTACAATCTGGCAAACGATCTTGCAGTTAAAGTATCACCTCAACTTTCTGACGGCATCATAGCGATTTGCGGGCTTGAAAAGGAATAATTTGTGGCGGAACAGCTTGGAATTTTGCCGCGTCTTGCGCGGTTCTATACGTTTAATTCTCCGATCAGAAAAGGTAAGTACCGTCTGGCTCTGGCAAGTTTGCGTCTTGAAGAGCACTTGCCGAAGCGGTTACGCATTGAAACTATCGACGGACGCAGCTTAAAGACAAACTTTAACAACGATTCCGCCTATTTTCTTTATTTTTTGGGCGAATATGAGCCGGAGATCACGAAAATAATCAGATCTATTGTTAAACCGGGATTTGTTTGTTTCGATATCGGCGGGAATATCGGTTGGTATACTACATTGCTGCAGCAACTGGTCGGCAAAAACGGGCAGGTTCATTCTTTTGAACCGATTCCCGCAACTTTTGAGATTTTGCAGGAAAATGTAAAATCGAATGCGAACAGCGAGGTCGTAAAACTTAACAATTTTGCGCTTTCGGAAAGCGAAGGTGTTGTTTTGATGAATGTTTTTGACGATCTGCCCGACGGGCACGCTTCGATGGCGGATTTTGGGCGGTCGGAAAAACGTACGTTTGAATGTCCGGTAAGAACGCTGAATTCATACATGGAGCAGAACGCGATCGATTCGGTCGATTTTGTAAAGATCGATATCGAAGGCGCAGAATTGATGATGCTTAAAGGCGCAACGCGGCTTTTCGAACTCGAACAGCTTCCTGTTTTTGAAATTGAAATGGCTCTCGACACGACTCGCGGATTCGGTTATTTGCCGAACGATATATTGGAATTTTTTAAAGCGCATGGCGATTTTGAATACTTTGCGATCAATGAAGAGAATGGGAAACTTGAACCGCTAAAATCCTTTCGAAACGAAGATCGCGGAGCCAATGTTTTATGTATTCCGGTTAAAAAGCAACTGAGATCGGTTTAATTGATGGAAAGAAGAAACGGCAAATTTACAATGGATCACGATAAAGCGTTGTTAATTCCGGCGTTCGGACTTCTTGCGCTTGTCCTTATCGGGTTATTTACGCTTCTTGTTCTGACGACCGACAGCTTTAATCCATTTCGCGAAATGTACCTCATGCCGTGGGTTTTCGCCACAGGTTTGGTCATTGCCGCGCCGAGTCTCTATCTCTACTACAAAGGCAAATTTAACGTTTTTCATCCGCTGGTTTTCGCTGCCTGGTCTTATTTTTTCCCTGCATTTTTCGTCGGCGGGCTCGTGTTAGCAAGCGGAATCTCCGAACCGTATTTCCTTTCATTCATTGATGATCAAAGATATAACCTGCCTCTGACGCTGGTTTACGTAATGATCGGCTATGCCGCTTTAGCCGTCGGTTTCTTCATTCCATATGGAAAAAGCGTTGGGGCGAAGGTCGGTTCCTGGCTTCCGGAATGGAAATGGAAAAGCAGCGATCTTCTTTTGCCGGGATTGGCGTTGTTCGGTTTTGGTCTGGTTAATATGATCGTCGCTTTCGTCAACGGTCTGCTCGGATTTCAAAAGGTTGACGAAATTAATTCCTATGACGGATTGATCTTTCTGCTTTCGCTATTTTGGCTCCAGGCGAGTTTTCTTCTCTGGCTCTGCGTTTTTCGGGTTAAAAGGTGGAACGTAAATCATTACCTGGTGATGTCGATCTTGATATCGGTCTCGTTCGTGAAGGCAGCGTTTCAGGGAAATCGCGGGAGCCTCTTTCAGATCTTCATTTTGATCGCGTTTGCGTTTGTGCTTTCAGGGCGAACCATTAAGATCCAGCACCGCGTTTACGCAGGCGTGACTATCACGCTGGCGCTTTTGATCGGAATGATCTACGGGACGACTTTTCGTTCGATCAAACAAACGGAAGCGCAGGTCAGTATGGAACAATACGCTGAATATGTCGGAAAGACGATCGATCGCGTGTCCGAACAGGATCTTAGCGTGACGCTAGAGCGCGGTTTTTCAGCCTTTGCCGAACGAATTGAAGCCGTCAGTTCTCTTGCGGTCGTGGTTGCAAATTATGAAAAGCTGAAACCTTATGAAGAGAGTTACGGGTTAGATAACAACATTTACAAAGACACCGTAACCTTTGTAATTCCACGGGTTATGTGGGCGGACAAACCGGTCGCGTCCGAACCGAGAAAATACGGCGATCTTTATTTTGATTACGGCGAAAATTCTTTCACGATCACGCCGATGGGCGATCTGCTTCGAAATTTCGGACCAATCGGCGTTCCGATCGGGATGATCCTGCTGGGATTTTTACTACGAATTCTTTATTCGACCTTTATCGAAGACCAGGATTTTTCTTACTGGCGCGTCGTTTTGTTTTACATGCTTTTAACCAGCGTTTCTTATGAAAGTTTTTACGGTTCGATCCTGCCGTATATGATCAAGGTCGGCGCCGTTTCGATCCTTGGCATTTTGCTGATCAGGTTAATGGTTGGAAGTCAGCGGCGAATTATCTAAATGAGTAAAATTCAAAAAACTTGGGAACATTTCGGCGAGGAAAATCCGTATTTTGCCGTTGTTACGCTTGATCAGTTTGAGAAGGAAAATCTTAGCGAAGATGTTTTGGCTGAATTTTTCGAGAGCGGAAGTCGTTACACGGAAACGGTTTGGAAGGAAATAGAAACTAATCTGGTCTCAGATTTCCGTCCAAAGCGCTCGCTGGATTTCGGCTGCGGCGTCGGCAGACTTTCGATACCCATCGCCCGGCGAAGCGGAGAATTGGTCGCCGTCGATATTTCGAAACGAATGCTCGAAGAAGCCGAACGAAACGCGGTGAAGGCAAACGTTAATAACATTTCGTTTGTTCAAAGCGACGACAACATTTCCAGAGTTTCGGGGAAATTCGACTTCATTCACTCGTTTATCGTAATTCAGCACATCGATCCTTCTATCGGCGAAACGATCTTTGAAAAGATGATCGAAAAGCTGGAAGACGGCGGAATCGGCGCACTTCATTTAACTTACGATCATCCGGGGAAACGTAGTTCGGTGCTGAAATACAATCTCTATATGAAGCTGCCGTTCGTCTTTTCGCTTAGAAATCTGCTGCTTCAAAAAAAGCAAGAGCCTCTGATTCCCGTACACACGTACGATTTAAATAAAATTTTTCGGATACTTCAGCGCAATGGCTGTCATAAATGTTTTGTTCGCTTTAGCGATCACGGACATTGGGGCATTCATTTATTTTTCCTGAAGGACCATGAGATCATTTTCTAAAGGAAATTTTTAGCTCATTTCGATAACGACCTGCGGTCGTCGTCGACGGGCGTGTTTTTTCGATCGAAGACAGTTTTGATTCAACGATTTGAATGTGCTTTACTAAGCTTTCGTCTTTATCGAAACAATGTATAAGTGCTGAATAAAATGTCGGTTACAGTTTTTACAAATGGATGCTTCGATCTGCTTCATCCTGGACATGTCGATCTGCTTGAGCGGGCGCGGGCGTTGGGCGACAGGCTCGTCGTTGGCATCAACAGCGACCGTTCGGTTCGTTCGATAAAGGGTGCGCCGCGCCCGTTTATGAATCAGGACGACAGAAAGTCCGTGCTTCTTGCGCTTGCGTCGGTCGATGAAGTGGTCGTTTTTGATGAAACTACGCCGGAGAATTTGATCAAAGACATTAAACCCGACGTTTTGGTAAAAGGCGGCGATTGGAAAACGGGTGAGATAATCGGAGCCGATTTTGTTGAAGCAAACGGCGGCAAAGTTTATTCGCTTCCATTAAAAGACGGGTATTCATCAAGCTCGATCGTCAACGTGATAAAACGATCTGGCGAAGCCGCTGAAAATAAGTCTGCTGCGGCAGATGTCGGTCACGATGCTGTTGATCGGTCGCTGGATGAACATAGTTCCGTTTTTTCCGTCTTGGCGAAGGATCACAAAACGTCAATTCGTGATTGCGCCGATCTAATTTATTCAACATTAAAGGCAGGAAAAAAACTTCTGATCTGCGGAAACGGAGGAAGCGCGGCGGATGCTCAGCATCTGGCTGCCGAATTCGTGGGACGATATGAAAGTGAACGTAAAGGTTTACCTGCAATAGCTTTAACGACTGATACATCAGCACTTACGGCACTTGCGAATGATTATAGTTTTGAGCGCGTTTTTGCGCGGCAGGTCGAAGCTCTCGCAGCAAAAGACGATCTCTTGATCGCGATCAGTACAAGCGGCAATTCGCCAAATGTGATCGCCGCAGTAATGGCGGCACGCGACATCGGCTGCAAAACTTTGGGAATGACCGGTGCAAAAGGCAAAAAACTCGCATCGCTGTGTGATCTGACATTTATGGCGCCGTCCGAACGCACGGCGCGCATTCAGGAGGCACATATCACGGTTGCTCATATCTGGTGCGAGATAATCGACGAGCGATTTATCGATCAATAAAAATGGACGGATTCGAAGAATTTTCACGGCTGAATGTCTTGGTTTTCGGCGACGTAATGCTTGATCGTTACTGGTGGGGATCCGTTGATCGAATCTCGCCGGAAGCACCTGTTCCGGTTGTACGGCTTAATAAAACCACGGTGACCGCGGGCGGCGCCGCAAATGTTGCTGCCAATGTTTCAGCTCTCGGCGCCAGCGTCATGCTCTTCGGAGCGATCGGAAACGACGAAGGCGGCGCGATGTTTCCGGATATCTTGGCGAAGTCAGGAATTTCCGCCGATCATTTGATAAAGCTGAATGACCGACCGACAACCGTAAAAACCCGCGTTGTCGCGCATAGTCAGCAGATCGTCCGGCTTGATCAGGAAAGCGAGGGCGAATTCAATGCGGCGGAAGAATCGATCGTACAAGAGCGCCTTGAATCAAAATTGGCGGAAGCGGATATTATCGTAATTTCCGATTATGCCAAAGGGATTCTGACAAACGATCTGCTGAAATTCGTCATTGATTTTGGTAAAACGAACGATATTAAAATTTTAGTCGATCCGAAAGGAAAGGATTATCAAAAATATCGCGGCGCTACGCTGCTGACGCCTAACCGCAAAGAGGCTGCGGAGGCTTGTAAACTGGAAGAGAACGGTCAACGGGTTGTAGAGATTGCAGGTGAACAGCTTTTACGTGAGGTTGAAACTGACGCGATCCTGATTACTCAAGGAGAAGACGGCGTTACGCTCTTTCAAGATGGCGTTGCGCCTCTGCATATCGAAGCGCTGCCGCGCGATGTTTATGATGTAACGGGCGCAGGCGATACTTTTATCGCAACAGTCGCGGTGGCTCTGGGTTCCGGCAAAACGCTTGAAGAATCCGCCCGGCTTGCAAATATCGCAGCAGGGATCGTGATCGAACAGATAGGAACTACTGTTATTAATAGAACGGAACTGATCGACTCGGCACATCGAACTGAACCCCAAGACTGTTGATAAATTATCTAGCTAATGGAGAAAAAACCAAAGATACTGATCGTTTGCAACTACTATCTGCCGGGCTATAAAAGCGGCGGCGGAATGCGAACGATCGTCAATATGGTCGACCGTTTCCACGATCAGTACGACTTTTTTGTAATAACGCGCGATCACGACGGAAGGAACAATCCTGAACCTTATGACAACGTTAAGATAAATGACTGGAACGAGATTCGAAACGCACGGGTGTACTATCTTTCAAAAGAAAACATGCGGATTTCAAAACTTCGGACATTGGTTCAGGAAGTAAAACCGGATGTGTATTACACAAATAGTTTTTTCGCGACACCCGCGATCTTTCTTGTAAAACTTAGAAAACTTCGACTAATACCTCAGAAAAATATTGTTATCGCGCCGTGCGGCGAGCTTTCAGATGCGTCGCTGCGCTTTCGTGCGAAAAAGAAAAAGGTCTTTTTAAATTTAGCAAAGCTATCGGGACTTTATAAAAACATAATCTGGAAAGCATCGTCGCAGCTTGAGTCGGATGAGATCGCGGAAATTAAAGGTTCCGGAGGAAAGATCTTTATTGCGCCGGATCTTCCGCCAATTTCTCTTTGCGATCAATATGCGCCCGAGAAAAAACCCGTCAAGAAAAGCGGTGCTGCCAAAATGATCTATTTATCGCGTGTGTGCGACAAGAAAAATCTGGATTGGCTAATCGATGAGTTAAGATCGATCAAAGGCGCTCTTCAGTTGGATATTGTCGGTCCGATCGATACTCCGGAATATTGGAAAATTTGCGAAGCCGCGATCAAAAAGCTCCCGCCGAACATCAATGTCGAATATCGCGGTTCGGTCGCCTATGAACTTGTGGGCGATCTTTTGCTTGGATACCATTTCTTTGTTCTTCCGACATTTTCCGAAAATTTTGGTCATGTTTTTCTCGAGGCGATGGCTGCCGGTTGCCCGCTAGTGATCAGCGATCGGACGCCGTGGCTGAATCTGGAAAAAAAAGGTGTCGGTTGGGATATTCCGCTCGAAGATCCGGACAAATGGAAATCGGTAATTCAAGAATGTGTCGATATGGAGCAGGACCAATTTTCAGTCCTGTCAAAGCAGGCGCGTGAATTTGTCGTAGAGTGGCTTGCGGATGATTCCGTCGAGAAAGACACAAAACAAGTACTTGATGAGGCGTTACCCGTCACTTCAACTACGGCAGCGTAAATCGCTGACATATTTACTCTTTACAGCTTTAGATTTTTAATGAACTGTCGAAATGCAGACAGTTCAACAACTACTTTAATCGAACTAAATGAAAGCTTTGATCATCGGCGGAACCGGAATGCTCGGGCACAAGCTCGTTCAATGCCTTTCACGCGATTTTGAAGTCTTTGCCACCGTGCGCGGCTCTGCGGAACCGATCTCCGATCGTGAGATCTTCAGCGCGGAAACAATATTTGAAAATATAGACGTTGAATCCATCGAAACCGTCGAACGCGTTGCTGCTGAAGTTTCGCCGGATTATCTGATTAACGCGGTCGGGATCATAAAACAGCTCCCAAGCGCGAAAAATGCGGTGAAAACGATAACGATCAACTCGTTGCTGCCGCACCAACTTGCGCAAATTGCTGAAAATCACAACGCACGGCTTATTTCGATAAGCACCGACTGCGTTTTTGACGGCAGAAAAGGAATGTACAGCGAAACAGATCTTCCGGACGCAACGGACCTTTACGGCAAATCGAAAAATTTAGGTGAAGTCGTAAACGGCGACCATTTAACGATCAGAACTTCGATCATCGGGCGCGAACTTGGGAGCGCACATAGTTTGATCGAATGGTTTTTATCGAACCGCGGAAAGACCGTAAAAGGTTTCGCAAATGCAATTTACTCGGGTTTTCCCACCGTAGTTTTAGCCGAAATTATCGGCGATTTAATGAGAAATCATCCGGAAATCAAAGGTTTATACCATATTTCCAGCGATCCGATCTCAAAATTCGACCTGCTTCAACTTGTGCGGAAGCATTTCGATTTGGACATTCAAATCGAAAGGGATGAAGAATTTAAGTTGGACAGGAGTTTAGATTCCGGCAAATTTCGTGCAGAAACCGATTTTATACCGGAATCATGGGACACAATGATCCGCAAAATGGCGGACGATAAATTACCTTACTTAAGCAAAATATGAAGAACAATTTAGAAGGAAAACGAATATTGGTTACGGGCGGCACGGGGTCGCTCGGCAAAACATTGGTTCGCCGGCTCTTGACCGGCGAAATGGGGCGACCGGAAAAAATAACGGTTTTTTCGCGCGATGAAGCGAAGCAGCATTTCATGCGTTTGGAATATCTTCACAAGACGGCGGCGACCGACGATGTTATCTACGAAAATTCGCTCGACGTTTTGAATTTTCGTATCGGCGACGTTCGCGACCCGTCATCTTTGTTATCGGCGATGCGCGATGTTGACGTTGTATTTCACGCTGCTGCATTAAAACAGGTTCCGTCGTGTGAATATTTTCCGTACGAGGCGGTTTTAACCAACATTATCGGCGCAGAAAATGTTGTCAAAGCGATCCGCGAAAACGATCTTCCGATAGAAAGAGTAGTCGGAATTTCAACCGACAAAGCATGTAAGCCGATCAATGTGATGGGCATGACAAAGGCTTTGCAGGAACGAATTTTGATCGAGGGAAATCGCGATTGTTCGAAAACGAACATCACGTGCGTGCGGTATGGAAATGTGATCGCTTCGCGCGGTTCTATCGTTCCGCTGTTCGTTGAGCAAGTTAAAAATAACCAGCCGTTGACGGTTACTCTGCCGGAAATGACGCGCTTTTTGCTCTCGCTCGACCGCGCGGTCGACACGGTTTTTGCAGCGATCGGCAGCGGAAAGCGCGGTGAAACCTATATTCCGAAAGTGCCCGCAGCCAGAATAACAGATGTCGCAAAATGTCTGATGGGCGACAAGGATCTTGAGATCGTTTACACGGGAATTCGCCCGGGCGAAAAGATTCACGAGATAATGGTTTCCGAGGAAGAATGTTTTCGAACCGTTGAGCGCGATGGATATTACGTAATACTTCCGGTTTTGCCGGAACTTCGTGATGACATGGAAGCTCAGAATACGCTCGAAAATGAGTATTCATCAAAAGATGACAATATTTCCGTCGAAGAACTTCGAACATTGTTTGCCGGCGCCAGCGATGAAATAGCACGATTTCTTAATTAATTATGAAGATAATGACGATCTTCGGGACTCGACCGGAAATTATTCGTTTGAGCCTGATCATGAAAAAGCTGGATGATCATTGCGAACAGATCACGGTGCATACCGGGCAAAATTACGATGAAAGTCTAAGCGATATTTTTATCAGGGATCTGGAAGTTCGAACGCCGGACGTTCATTTCGGCATACGTGCGAAGAACTTTGGGAGCCAGGTTGGGCAGATCCTATCGCGGACCGATGAGATCTTGGAAGAACACAAGCCGGACCGCATTCTCATTCTCGGCGATACGAACAGCGCGCTTTCTGCGATAATTGCCGCCCGGCGGGGAATTCCGGTTTATCATATGGAAGCGGGAAACCGCTGCTACGACAATCGCGTTCCGGAGGAAGTAAATCGGCGGATCATCGATCATTCCAGCACGATCCTGCTGCCTTATACGCAGCGGAGCAAGGAAAATCTGGTAAATGAAGGCATCGAGCGCGAGCGAATTCTCGTAACGGGAAATCCTATCAAGGAGGTTCTCGACAATTTTGAAGTCAAGATCGATTCAAGTCCTTCGCTTGACGATTTTGGAGTCATACCGAACGGATATTTTCTTGTTACGCTCCATCGTGCTGAAAATGTCGATGTGCCGGAACGTTTAAAAAGCATTTTTCGCGGTTTTTCTGCGATCGCGGATAAATTTAACCGACCTGTTTTAATAAGCGTTCATCCGCGGACGGCTGAAAAGATTAGAACTTTTGACATCAGGATCGAACCTGACAAAATAAAACTTTTGGACGCGATGGGCTTTTTCGATTTTGTGAAGCTTGAAAAGAATGCTTTTGCAGTTCTCAGCGATAGCGGAACGGTTCAGGAAGAATGCGCCATTTTCGGAATTCCGAACGTTACGCTTCGCGACGTGACGGAACGCCCGGAAACGATAGAATGCGGCAGCAATATCTTGAGCGGTGCGAGTGAAGATATGATCGTCCGGTCAACCGAACTCGCGGTTTCGAACCGTTCAAAATGGACGGCTCCGGCAGATTATCTGATCGACAACGTTTCCGAAACCGTCAGCAAAATTGTCTTGGGTTATTTAAGTGTCAGAAAACACACCAGTTAAATCAAACGTATCGCTCGCCGATCGATCGGAAACAAACAAAACGCTTTGGGTTATCACGGAACTTTATTACCCGGAAGAAACCTCGACCGGCTATTATCTGACCCGGATCGCCGAAGGTTTAGTAAATGATTTTAATGTAAAGGCGATCTGCGGGCAGCCGAACTATTCCGCCCGCGGAACGCGCGCTCCGAAATTTGAGATTCATAAAAAAGTTTCGATCTTTCGTGCGTTCGGCACAACCTTTGACAAAAACGTCATTGCTTTTCGCCTGATCAATATGCTCACCTTGAGCTTTTCAATCTTTCTAAAGGCGATCACGAAATTTAAGAAAGGCGACCGTGTTCTGGTCGTTACTACACCGCCGAGTCTTCCGTTCATCGCCGCCTTTGCGTCGCTTTTTAAGGGCTGCAGTTACACTTTGCTGATCCACGACAACTATCCCGAAATATTGATCGCCGCGGGAAAAGCGGACTCGCGGTCTATTTCGGTTAAATTTCTAAACTTCTGCAACCGTTGGCTTTACAAGTACGCCGCAAAGATCATTGTCGTCGGACGCGATATGCGCGAGCTTGTCGGAGAAAAGACCCAAGGACTGGATATACCGATCGAAACGATCCCTAACTGGGCTGAACTTGAAACCGTTAAACCCTTTCCGCGTGCTGAAAATCGGCTTCTTAAAGAACTAGAATTGACGGAAAAATTTGTATTTCTCTATGCGGGAAACATGGGTTATCCAAACGATATCGAGAGCATAATCTGGTGTGCGGAAAAGCTCAAGAACGATCCCCGATTTCAGTTTGTATTTCTCGGCGCTGGCGTAAAGAAGAAATGGCTCGAACGGGAAGTTTCGGAAAATAACCTGACGAACGTAACGCTGCTTGCGCCGCGTCCGCGCGAAGAGCAAAACATTTTTCTAAACGCCTGCGACGTTGCATTAGTCTCTCTGGTCAAAAAAATGTGGGGCGTTTCTATGCCGAGCCGAACCTATAATATATTAGCAGCCGGCAAACCGATGCTTGCGATAACGGAAAAGGATTCCGAATTGGACCGCGTTGTTCGCGAAGAGAATGTCGGGTGGTCGGTCGCGCCCGATCATAAAGAAGATCTTCTTGCAGCGATCGAACAGATCTATGCGGAGCGCGATACAATTTCGGACAAATCCCAAAATGCAAGAAATGCCGCATTGGGGAAATATTCGCTCGAGTCCGCCGTACAAAATTATCGCAAATGTTTAAATTAAAAGAGTTTATTTAAATGAACATTTTGGTTACCGGAGCTGGAGGATTTATCGGGTCGGAAATCGTCCGGGTTTTTGCGCAGCGCGGACACGAGGTAATTCCTGTTTTCAGCATTCATGCAGATGCAAAAAACGGTATTTGCGTAAATATTGCCGACAAACGCGATGTTTTCGAAAAGTTAGGAAATTTTAAAGATATAGATGCAGTGATTCATTCCGCAGGGCTTGCGCATCAATTCGGGTCAACACCGGACGAAGAATTTTTTCGAATCAATGTTGAAGGAACGCGGAATATTTGCCGGGTTTCATCGGAGATCGGAGTCCGTCGTGTTATTTTATTGAGTTCGGTCGCGGTGTATGGGTCGGTCGAACGCTCGAAAGGCAAAGCGGTTGATGAAACGTCGGAATGTTTTCCGGAAAGCGCTTATGCGAAAAGCAAGTACGAATCGGAAGCCGCTGCGGCGGAAATTTGTGCGGAAAGCGGTATAGCTCTTTCCATAATTCGTCCGGCAACCGTTATCGGCGAGGGCGATCGCGGAAATGTTTTCAGGCTGATCCGCGCGATCGACCGCGGTCGTTTTTTCTGGATAGGAAAGGGAACTAACCGAAAAAGCCTGATCCACCGGACAGACGTCTCGAACGCCTGTGCAACCGTGTTGGAAACATCAACTGAGTTAAACGAAGTTCTTAACTGTTCCGCGGAAGCTGTTGAAATGAAAGACGTTGTGGGAACTATCGAACAGACTCTAGGAAAACGGATTCGGCGGGTTTTTGTTCCTTCACAGGTGGCGCTTGCATTTGCAAAATTTAGTCGAATAATCGGTTTCGGGACCATTGCTGAGACCATTGAAAAATGGCTGGCGGACGATATTTATTCTGCCGATCTGTTAAGGCGAAAATACGACTTTGTTTCTGAAATTCCGGCTCTTGACGCAATTCGACGTGAAGTCGATTATTATAAAACGTGATCGAAACCGTTGCATATATTACAGTTTTCTTTGTTTCGCTGATCGGCGTCGAATTACTCCGCCGCTGGATCGTTCGGAAGGACATTCTCGATATTCCAAATGAGCGGAGTTCTCATTCAACGCCAACACCGCGGGGGGGCGGATTGGTGATCGTCGCTGTTTCGCTGACGGCATATTTCTTTGCGTCGCTGTTTTTCCCGATCGGTTTTAACTGGTGGTTTTTCCTCGCCGCGTTATTGATCGCCGCCATCAGTTGGCTGGATGACATAGTAAACATCGGGTTCGGCTGGCGTTTCCTTGTCCACGTAGCTGCGGCGGTGATCATCATTTTCGGAGTCGGATTTTGGCGCGAGATCTATTTTCCGTATTTCGGCGTCGTCGATTTCGGGGTTTTCGGCGCGTTCTTCAGCTTTTGCTGGATCGTCTGGATGACAAACGCGTTTAACTTCATGGACGGCATCGACGGCATCGCCGGGCTCCAGGCTGTAACCGCCGGAATCGGCTGGCTCATTATCGGAAAAATGCTGCAAATGCCCGAAACTTCGATCCTCGGCGGAATTTTGGCTTCTTCAAGTCTCGGCTTCCTCGTCCACAACTGGGAACCCGCAAAGATCTTCATGGGCGACGTCGGAAGCGCTTTTCTTGGATTCGGTTTTGCTTGTATCCCGCTGCTTTCCGAAGCGGGAACACAACCAAAAATGCCGTGGATAACCGTACTTTTGGTTTTTTGCTTCTTTGCAGATTCAATTATTACTTTTTTCAAACGACTTTTCCGTCGCGAAAAAGTGTGGGAACCGCATCGCGAACATTTTTATCAATATCTCGTTCTACGGGGATGGTCGCATCGCTCGGTCACTATGATCTACAGCTGCGTATCGATTGCGATCTCATGTGCCGTCCTGGTTTTGCTAAGTTGAGCAACTTTCAGTTTTCAAAATATGGCTGTCCAGACTTGATGATAAACGGTCGATTAAGCTTTTTATTGAACGTATATTTTTACTCAAAACAGGCACTTTTCTCATCACGATAAATTTTTAATAAGTCCTTGCATTGAATTTAAATCAATGTAATACTTCGTGTTGCTGAAGCCTGCAGTATTGTACTTTGGTCAATCCCCTAGGCGACAAAACTTATAAATCACGGTAGTTCCAAGGAGTTTGAATCATCAGCTATGATGCGAGCGTTAAAGCCACTAGCAAAGAAACAAGATTTGGTTGTTCAGGAGTTGGATGGAGAGTTTTTGGTTTACGATCTTAAAACTAACCATGCCCATTGCTTAAACGAAAGCGCTTCGTTAATCTGGCGATTTTGCGATGGTACTCGCAGCATTAGTGATTTGCGGGAGGCGTTTGTTCTCGAAACCGGAACTGCTGTTTCGGAAGAATTTGTATCACTTGCACTAGACCAGTTGTCGGAATTTGAGCTTTTTGAAGAATCTTTGCCTGAGCAGTTTTCAGGAATGTCGCGAAGAAGTCTCATCAGAAAAGTTGGGTTGATGTCAGCTGCCGCGCTGCCGATAGTCTCGATGTTAAGTTTTCCGAACTCTGCGTTGGCATTCACTTGTGGACCGTCAATTTGTGGGGATCTTCCAGGAACCTGCCCGTCGGGCATGACCTATTGTTGCCGTGGGAGTTGCCAACCTGATCAGACTACTTGTGGGGCACCATGTGCACCTCCTGCGAACATCAAGCCAAAGTCCGATTTTTGACTTCACAATCTCGTATAAGTGCCGACAACTTTTCTCTTAAAAGGATACGAAGCTCGATTAAACTTTATTTGTTCTGATGGGCGGTCTAAAAAATTATTGAGTAGGATTGCTCCTGCTTTTTCGTCTTTCACTGAAGTAGACTTTATCGACGAAACGCTTTCCACCATTGAGCTTGTATTTGACGGTGCTTCCGGTTCGCTGATTTTCGACGATAATCAAATTACAACTTTTTACAACTTGAATGATGAGGTTTTTTCTCATTTGACGGACAAACTCATTTCGGTATTCGCTTTTGTACTGGCTCCGCAAAAATATTTTTTTCATGCAGGCGCGGTGTCGATATGCGGCACCGGAGTGATTATTGTCGGTCCATCTTTTTCCGGTAAAACCTCATTGGTTAAAAGCTTGCTGAAATCGGGCGCCGTTTATTATTCTGACGATGTGGCAGTAGTTGACCGCAACGGCTTTCTCCACCCTTTTAATAATTCTTTGTCCATTCGTGATAATTCGTCTAAACGTTCGATCGTCTCCCCCTCCGTTTTCGGAGCCCAACATGGGAAGGTATCTGTCCCGCTAGGGTTGATTTTGCACGCACCGTATTCGCCTGGATCGACTTGGACGCCGTCTAATCAATCCCAAGCTCAAGCGGTTTGGATGCTCACGACAAATTTTATTTATCACGCTTTCCTTGCAATCGATCCGGCTGAGACGTGGAAATCGGTTTCCGATATCATAAAGTCAGTTCCGTATTATAGCGGCATACGCGGCGAGGCTTCCGAGCTTGTTGAGTGGCTGCTGACGCGACTTGATCAAAATGATCATGGAGAATTCTAAATTAAAAACTAAGATTAAAATGATCCATTTTAGGGTCCACGAGCTTAAATTAATTAAATTATTTGAGCAGTTAAAGGGTTTTGATCCAATTCTAATTAAAGGCTGGGCGACCGCGCAATTTTTTCCGAAATCGCATACTCGCACCTTAGGCGATTTTGATATTGTCATAGATCCGAATCGCGCCGACGATATAGTTCGTTACGAACCCCAATTAAGCGGTTCGCTAATCGATCTCCATATTGGTTTAAGGAATCTAGATTCGGCACCTTGGAGTATACTATTCGACGGCAGCATCGTAACTGAAAAAGAGTTAGGATCAATTCGAATATTGTCACCTGAAGATCATTTACGTGTCGTTTGTGTCCACTGGCTCACCGATGGTGGTGAAAACAGACATAGGCTTTGGGACATTTATTACATGGTCAAGAACCGTCCGGCGGATTTTGATTGGGATAGATGTTTGAATGTCGTTAGCAAACGACGTCGGAGGTGGATAGTTTGTACGATCGGGCTGGCGCATCGATATTTGGGGCTTGATCTTCGCGGAACTCCGATCGAGGAAGATGCAAAGGACCTTCCTAAATGGTTGACGAAACGTGTCGAAAAAGAATGGAAACGCAATATTCCGCTCATTCCTCTTTCACAGGCAAAACACTCTTGGAAAACGTTTCTGCAACAGATTTGGAAACGCCTGCCGCCGAATCCGATAATGGCAACCATCGATTGTGAGGGCGATTTCGACTCGAGGACGCGAATCATTTACCAGATCCGTGATATTGTTAAACGCTTCAGAATGCGTCGTGAACGGGAAGGGAAGCGTTAGGCGAAATGTCATCATATCAAATAACACTCGCAATAGAATCAGCGGTCGGCGGCGGAAGTCTCGCTGTTTTTCGGGGTGAAACGCTTCTTGCAAACTGGATCGGTACGCGAAAAGTATCGCGCTCGGAAGATCTTCTTTTAGAAATTTCGAATTTGATCGATTCCTGTTCCATAGATCGAAACGATATCGATCTGGTAGCGGTCGCGAACGATTGCGGCAGCCGTACCGGGCTTCGAATCGGCATCTCCACTGCTTTGGGCTTAAAAGCAGCGCTAAATTGCCGGGTTGCGGGAGTTTCCCTTCTAAAAGCGATGGCGAGCCGAACATCTAACAAATCGAACTATATCTGCGCCGCGGCTTCAAGCGAAAGGCATATTTTCTTCCATATTTTCAAAAACGGACCCGATGAACTGCCCTTTCAACCGCGGCTGGTTGATATCGACCAATTTCTGGACGAAATTCGAAACTCGTCAATTAAACACGCCGTCGTGAATGATCTTCTGAGTGAGCGGATTCAAGATCTTGACATCAGCGTGCAAAATATCGGTAGTAACCTTGCGGAGATCATTGGCAGGACGGCAATTTCGGAACCGCTGTCGGACAATGATCTTTTCCAATATATTTAACCTGCGATGAAAACGACCGGCGCATTGATCGTTCGCGAAATGACTCTGGATGATATTCCGCAAGTTTTGTCGATCCAATCCGAAACAGGTTTGAGTTTTTGGTCAGAGACGGATTATAGCCGAGAGATCGGACAAACGGATTCGATCGGGTTGTCGGCGGAAGTCGATTCCGTCGTGGCGGGGTTCATCGTTATTAGACTTCTAGCGGGAGACGGGAACGATTTCCGGGAGGCGGAGATCTTAAATTTTGCCGTTTCGAAAAAATTTCAACGAAACGGAGTCGGTTCAAGGATTTTCTATGAATCGACCAGGCAATTAAAAAAATTAAAGATCGACGAACTGTGGCTCGAAGTGCGGGAATCAAATTTTTCGGCGATAAATTTTTATCGAAGACACGGTTTCGAACCGATGTCGACCCGGCGAAATTACTTCACCGATCCGACAGAAAACGCCATAATCATGCGCAGTTATGTTAAGTAATGCGTAAATTTACAATGACGATTAAAAACTTGATTAATCAGCG
Source organism: Pyrinomonadaceae bacterium (assembly GCA_026129865.1). Classification (GTDB taxonomy): domain Bacteria; phylum Acidobacteriota; class Blastocatellia; order Pyrinomonadales; family Pyrinomonadaceae; genus JAHCHG01. The sequence goes on along the minus strand of JAHCHG010000004.1, from coordinate 310,534 downwards.
CCGGCTGATATAACATCGTAATCACAGGAGCTTGGCAAATTTTAAGGAAAAATTTTGCAAAATTCGCTGTAAAATTTCAATAAGTGAGGAAAACAACATTATGGATATTTCAGTAAGTGACGCGGTTCACGATGACCTGTTTAAAGACAATGCGACTTTTCGTGAACTGGTTCAGAAACATCAAAATTACGAAAAGCGACTGTCTGAATTAGCCGAATTAACTTACCCGAACGAAGATGAAATGCTTGAAGAAACGAAACTTAAGAAGAAAAAGCTGCTATTAAAAGATGAAATTTATGCGATGATGACGGAACATTCCGTCGGGCATTAAAAAAGGATTATCAAGAAGGCGTCAAATGTTGGCGCCTTTCTTATTTTCCGGTTTTTTCGCATTGACCATACGTTTGAATCCCGGAATTTGTCGCTATGAACAATTTGTCAGCGGCGAATACCGGCGGAGCAGTCAACAACAGCGGTTCCCGCAAACTTATTTGATTTATAATTTTGCCGGAATTTTTCTCTAGAAAAAAGATACGGTTGTTGCCGGCGGAAGAAACGATGATCACTTCGCCTGCCATAATCGGTCGATCGGTCAGCCGAAACGGAAATCGCTTTTTCCATCTCAAATTTCCGCTTTCCTGATCAAAATAATAGAGAAAATTATCAAACGAACTCGCAAGCAGACCTCCGTCTAACAGTGAAAAATTGGATATTTGCCCGCCAGCCTTATATTTCCACAGATTCTTTGTTCCGCTAATGTCCGTCGTACTTATATTCCCGTTTTTATCTCCGGAGAACATTAACGAATCGTTAGAAAAGACCGCTGTAATCTCGATCTCGTCCGAATTCGAAGTTTTTACGGCGATCGATCGCCCTTCGCCCGCGGTCGTGCCTGGTCTCCGATCGTGTGATTCGACAGTATTCGGCTGTGCGGGAACCTCGGAAGAAACAATTTGACCCGATTCTATTTTAAGCGTCGTCCTGGACGTAGTTGACAGCGCAATAAGAAAATTGTCGTTACGCTGCAGTTCATACGAATCTGCGAAAGGCAGATCTCGCTGCCAGCTTGTGATTCCGGTCAACTTGCTGATACGGCGAACGCTTAAAACCTCAGGATCGCCGTCTGTGACCGCAGCTACATAGAGGCTTGTCCGATCTTGTTCAAGATTCGAAATGATCGAGGACCCCAGATCAAGCTCCCATTGAACATCCGCGTTAGGAACAGTTTGATACGAGCTCAATAATCCTGTCGACGTCGAAAGGGCAAACAGCCACTCGTTATCAGACGCAATTGCGTCAAATGCTGTGTTTCCGCTAAATTTCAAGGCACACGGTCGGAGCGGCGATTTCCAATCGATCGATTGTGCCGCCGCAGTGTTTCCCAACAGCAGCGCGAAGATCAGAATTAAATTTATTTGTACGTCAAAGAATTTGTTCGTGAAGTTGTGAAAAAAGCGCATGAATGTAAATATATAAAGACAATTTTCGGATCAACTTATTCCAGTTATTTTTCTAATTTAACAGCTGGCTCATCGTCATTACGAATAGATGAAGTTGAACCGTAAATGAGTTCGTTCATAAATCTAAAATTGGAGAGAAAACACGATGTCTTACAATAAAATTACTGTGATCGGGAATCTCGGCAAAGATCCCGAGTTAAGATACACACCTCAAGGCGATGCCGTTTGCGACTTTTCGGTCGCCGTTAACGACCGAAAGCGGGATAAATCCGGCGATTATCAAGATGTAACGACCTGGTTCCGCGTAACGACCTGGCGCAAAATGGCTGAAAATGCTTCAAAATATCTATCAAAAGGGCGTCAGGTTTACGTTGAAGGTCGGCTGCAGGTTGATGAATGGCAGGATCGGGACGGAAAAGACCGTTTTACCCTAAATATTCAGGCTTCGGAAGTGCAATTTCTCGGCGGCGGGCGAACGGACGAGTTTGGCGGCGACAACGTCGAACAAATGCAAAGTTCGGCGCCGAGCGGTGCGGTCAGCAGCCAGGATTCACCTTCGGACGACGATATTCCGTTTTAACTGCGCGAAACTTTAGTTCACTCAAAACGGGAAATGTGCTTTTGCGCGTTTCCCGTTTTTTAGCATATAAATTTGCCCATGTTTCTAAATTTCTTGTAGCGCTCATCCATCCTTTTTTCAAACGGCATTTTTTCGAGCTGTTTCAGATTTTGCAAAATGGCTTTCTTTAATTCATTTGCGGCTTTTTCAAACTTTGAATTATCTACTTCGCCGCCTGACTGAGAGGTTGAAGCGTCGATCTTCCAATCCTCCGACTCGGTAACGATTTCATCTACAAGTCCAAGGTCGAGAAGATTCGCCGCCGTCAATTTCAAACTTTCCGCAGCGCGCGGCGCCTGTGCAGCGTCTTTCCAAAGAATCGCAGCGCATCCTTCGGGGGTGATAACCGAATAGACCGAATTTTCAAGCATCAAAACGCGGTCTCCGACGCCGATCGCCAGCGCGCCGCCCGAACCACCTTCGCCGAGGACGACTACGATCGTCGGAACTTTCAGATTCGCCATTTCACGAAGATTAAAAGCGATCGCCTCAGCTTGCCCGCGCTCTTCTGCGTCGATCCCCGGATAAGCGCCCGGCGTGTCGATCAAGGTTATTACGGGACGTCCGAACTTTTCCGCTAATTTCATCATCCGCAATGCTTTACGATAGCCTTCGGGTTTCGGCATTGCGAAATTTCGATGTCTTCGGGAATTGATATCTCGCCCTTTTTGTTGACCGATCACGGCTACTTCGTAATCGTCGATCTTTGCAAAACCGCAAACGACCGCCGGGTCGTCGGCGTACCGCCGGTCGCCGTGTATCTCCTGAAAATCACTGAAAATAGTCTCTAATAGGTCGTTTGTATAAGGTCGCTCAGCATCTCTGGCAATTTGGACACGTTCAAACGCATTTTTGTCGTCGGTTTCTTTTTTCATTTTCGCTCTTTTTATAGGATCTTATAGAATCCAGTTTACCTGACATCCTTTGTCGCGTAAATCTTGCTCCAATTTACTCGACCCCTGAATCCGAAGCGGCTGCGATTCGATCGTTAATTCAATTTCATCCTCAAGGGTAATTTCCAAATTTACCAGGCATTTTCCCTGCGACGAACTGAGCAGCGAAAATATCTCTTCAAGAAAATTCTCCTCAAATTTATGCTCGGGTATCGATATCTGAAGATTCTGCGCCCTTTGCGGAATTGCGTCGGCGAGCCTGCGCGCGTCGTCGATGATCAGCGTAATTTCCTGCCCTTCGTTTGATTCAACCTTTCCTTCTACAATCAGAACTTCATCATCGCGGAGAATCTCCGCCATTTTTGTATATGCTTCAGACCACGCGAGACATTTAACTCCGGACGATTGATCTTCCAGGCGGAAAATACAGAATCTATTGCCTTTTTTACTATGACGAACCTGAAACGCAGCGACAATTCCGGCGAGCGTGATTCGGTCTCCCGGACGAATCTCATCATAATCGGCAAGATTTTTGATCGAAAGATCCCGTAAAACCTTTTGAAATTCATCGAGCGGATGCGACGAAAGGTAAAAACCGACCGCGGCTTTTTCGTGATTGGACATTTCCTTCAAAGTCCACGCATCTGCTTCGGGAAGCTCCGAATTTGCGTCAACTTCTGTTGTTTCGACCATGCCGAATAATCCGGTTTGACCTCTCAGCTTGTCCTCCCAAACTCGCTGACCATGCGAAATCGCCGTGTTAACGCCTGCGTAAAGCTTAGCACGCCAGAGATTTACGCTCATCTCCTCAGGCATTAAAGAATCAAAGGCACCGGCTGTGATCAAACTTTCCAATCCTCTTCGGTTTACCGCGCCCTGTTCAATTCTCGAAACGAAATCGAAAAGAGAGGTAAATTTTCCTTTTTCATCGCGAGCTTTTATTATCGCCTCGACGCTTGTTGTGCCGATACCCTTAATAGCGCTGAGACCGAACCGAACGGCGTTGTCCAGCGGAGTAAAGCCGATGCCGCTTTCGTTAATGTCGGGTGGAAGAAGTTTAAGTCCCGCTGCCCGCAACTCATTTGAATATTTATAAATTTTTGCGGTGTCCTGCGATTCGTTCGACAACACCGAGGCGTAGAAATAAGAAGGGAAGTGCGCCTTCAAATATGCGGTTTGAAACGCAAGATACGCGTAAGCGACGCTATGACTTCGGTTAAAACCGTAATCGGCGAACTGCGCCATCAAATTGAAGATCTCAGCCGCTTTCTTCTTGTCAATTCCGCGTTCGACCGCGCCGCTTATGAAACGAACCTCGTGCTTTTCCATCTCGGCACGATTTTTCTTACCCATTGCGCGGCGCATCATGTCCGCTTCGCCGAGTGAATAACCGGAAAGCTTTTGCGCGAGCTGCATGATCTGTTCCTGATAAACGAGGATTCCAAGCGTGTTTTTTAGAATTTCCTCCATTTCCGGGAGAATATATTCCACGTCTTTTTCACCCCGATGCCGTGCAATGAAATCGTCCACCATGCCGCCGTCGAGCGGACCAGGTCGGTATAAAGCGTTTAGCGCGGCAAGATCTTCAAGATTTTTAGGTTTCAAACGCTGGCAGATCTGCTGCATCCCGGATGATTCAAACTGAAAGATCGCTTCCGTTCTGCCGTCGGCAAACAGTTCCAGACTTTTCGGATCATCGAGCGGAATTTTTGCCCAGTCTATTTCCGTCCCGGTTTGCTGTTTGAGCGTCTTTAGACAATCATTGATGACGGTAAGTGTAGTCAATGCAAGGAAATCCATCTTGAGCATCCCGACTTTTTCGAGATCGCCCATGGTGTATTGGCTCGTTAATTCGTTTTTTCCGGAGACGGCGATCGGAACGAGTTCATGCAGCGGTTTAGGCGAAATGACGACTCCGGCTGCGTGAACCGAAGTGTGCCGGGCACATCCTTCAATTCGAAGGGCAAGTTCAACGACTTCCTTTACTTGCGGGTCTGCGTCCATCAGCTTTTTGAGATCTGCAACTTGTTCGATCGCCTGCAAAATGCTGATGTTTCGTCCACGTACAGGCGGCGGGATCAGTTTGGCGATCCTCTCGACATCTCCGTAAGGCATGTTTAGAGCTCGTCCGACGTCCTTGATTGCGGCTTTCGAAGCCATCGTTCCAAAGGTTATGATCTGGCAAACCGAATCGCGTCCATAGAGTTCCGAAACATGGTTTATAACGTCTCCGCGTCCCTTCACGCAGAAATCGATGTCGATGTCGGGCATTGAAACGCGTTCCGGATTTAAAAATCGTTCAAAAAGCAGATCATATTGAAGCGGGTCAACATCCGTAATTCCTAAACAATACGCGACCAATGAGCCCGCTGCCGATCCACGCCCCGGACCGACCGGAATGCCTTGTTCAACTGCATACTTGATGAAATCCCATACGATCAAAAAGTATCCGGGAAATTTCATGTTTTGAATGATCGAAATTTCCGTCGTTAAACGTTCTTCATAGTCGTTGAGGTTACACTTTAACTCTTGACGGTCAAGCATCGGCAGCCAGACGCTTTCCTTTCGGTGATCAAAACCCTCACGCACTACTTCTTCAAAGTATTCTGCGTTCGTTTTACATTTGCTTTCCGCGGGAATCGGGAAGTTTGGAAGCTGAAGATTGTCCTTCAAAGGGATCTTCACATCGCACATTTCGGCGATTTTTAAAGTATTGGTTAAAGCCTCAGGCAATTCTTTACCAAATTTCTCCCACATTTCCGCTGCGGAACATAGATGGTAGTTTTGAGCCTCGAGAACGGCACGGGTAGAGTCGTAAACCGTTTTTCCATCGCGGATGCACATCAATACTTCATGTGCTTTCGCATCATCAGGTTTTAGGTAATGTGCGTCGTTCGTTGCGGCTATCGGAATCTCGAGTTTTTTTGAAAGTGCGTTTAGCTTCGGGTGTATGTTGCGTTCACGATCAAGTCCATGGTCCTGGATCTCAAGAAAGAAGTTGTCCTTTCCAAAGATTTCTTTTAGAGAGCTGGCATATTTTTCTGCTTTATCTTGCGATTCAGTTGAAAGGTAATGCGCAACTGCGCCCTCTAACCCACCCGACAGCGCTATCAATCCCTTACTTTTTTCCGCAAGAAGTTCCAGATCAATTCGCGGTTTGTGATGAAATCCGTCGGTAAACGCCGCTGATGCAATGTATGCAAGGTTCAAATAGCCTTCGAAATCTTTCGCCAGCAGAGTTACAGCGTAATAAGGTCGTTCGCCTCCTGCCAGCGGAGTTCCTTTATCAAAGCGGCTCCCGTTTGCGACGAACGCGTCATACCCGATTATGGGATGAAGACCCGCGTAATTCATTGTGTTATAAAATGATACGGCTCCGAACATGTTTCCATAGTCGGTGATCGCACACGCCTTCATGTCCAGTTCCTTCAGAGCTTCCGGAATTGACTTGAGTTGGATTGTGCTTTGCAAAAGGCTATAATCCGAGTGAACGTGAAGGTGAACGAAATCCTTTGAACGGAACTGAAATTTATCGGAATGTTCTTGCATTTGTTATCGCTTTATTAATATTGATATGAAAAAAGTTTACCTCGAAACCTACGGCTGTCAGATGAATGTCAGCGATTCGGAAAGGGTTTCAAGTGTCTTAAAATCAGATGGTTATGAAATAACCGAGTCCGAAGAAGAAGCCGAAATCGTCTTAATTAACACATGTTCCGTTCGGGAAAAGGCGGAACAAAAACTTTACACCCGAGTTGGTCAAATTCGCAAAGAGAGCGGTAATGATAAGAAGGTCGGCGTTCTCGGTTGTGTCGCTCAGCTAGAGGGCGAAACGCTGTTTTCGCAAAACCGCGGGATCGATTTTATTGTCGGAACAAAGGCTGTCGGACGAATTTCCAGCGCGATTGACGCATCTTTTAAAGGCGAAAAGGACTTCATCGATCTCGGCGAACGCGAGAATGAGTACGATTGGAGTGTCGATAAAGACTATCGCCATTCGAAATATATCGCCTTTGTTCCAATAATCGAAGGCTGTAACAAATTTTGCACTTACTGCATTGTTCCGTTTTCCCGCGGTCGTGAGATCAGTTTGGCGCCGGCACAGATAATACGTCAAGTTCTAACTTTACGGCGGGAAGGCGTGCGGGAAGTTCACCTGATCGGGCAAAACGTCAATAGTTACAGACCGAAATCCACCGAGGGTTTAGAAGATTTTCACGGCGCAACGCCGTTTTCGAGATTGCTTCGAGCAGTCGCTGCGACCGGGATCGAGCGAATTAAGTTCAACACATCTTTCCCGAGGGATTTTCATCCCGACATCGTCGACGCGATAAATGAAAACGAGAATCTTTGTAATTGGGTTCATCTTCCGGTTCAATCCGGAAGCAATTCGGTACTTCGCGCAATGCGACGCGGTCATACGATCGAAAGCTATTTCGAAAGGATCGATAAGATTCGTGAATCGCCGCGCCGAATTGCTTTAACCACGGATATAATTGTCGGTTTTCCAGGCGAAGCAATTGAAGACTTTGAAGATACGAAGGCTGCGGTACAATACTGTGAATACGACAGTGCATATATTTTTCGATATTCGCCGCGCCCGGGCACGCCTGCGTTCGAGCGGGCTGATGACGTTTCTTTTGAGGAAAAAACACGAAGATTTCTTGAACTTGAATCTCTGCAGAAGATCAATCAACAGAACGCTTTAGAGTCATATCTCGGAAGAAAGGTTAAGGTTTTGGTAGAAAAAAATTCGACGCGAAATATCGACGAACTTTCCGGACATTCCACTTGTCATAAAGTGGTCAATTTTAAAGGATCGTCCGAAATGCTCGGCAAGATCGTTGAAGTTAAAATTTCGGAGGCGAAGTCTTTTACGTTGTACGGTGAAATCTGTTAAGATTTCAATCCTGAGGTTTTGATGCTGCTAGAAGTAAAAATTGGGGCTCTAATAATGGATCCAAACACCAATACGCCGATCGTCGTGCTGAAAGGGGTCGATTCAGATACGATTCTGCCGATCTGGGTCGGAGCGTATGAAGCGAACGCGATCGCATTGGAGATCGAAAAGATCGTACCGCAGCGACCGATGACGCATGACCTTCTTCGCAACGTTATAGTTCAAAGCGGATTCCGCGCATCGAAAGTCGTCATAACGGAATTGCTCGAGAACACTTTTTACGCGATGGTTGAGATTATCGACGAAAAGGACCAGAAAATATCGCTCGACGCCCGCCCGTCCGACGCTATCGCATTGGCGTTAAGACTGGATTGTCCAATTTTTGTAGATCAAAAAGTTATCGATTTATCAGCATCCTCTACTCCGAACGAGCAGGATATCACGTCTGACGAGCCTTCTTTGCAAACGGAAGACTGGCCTGATCTTATCGGTTAAGCTTTCGATTAGTTAATATTAAATGATTACTGTAATTGCTAACCAAAAAGGTGGTGTTGGAAAAACGACCACTGCGATAAACTTGTCGGCGGCTGCCGCTTTGAAAGGGAAGCGGGTTTTGCTAATTGACTTGGATCCGCAGGGAAACTCGTCGCTTTCATTTATTGATCCGTTAACCATTGAAAACAGTGCTTTTGAACTTTTTACTGAGGTTTCTCAACCGTGGGAAAGCTGCGTTTACAAAACGAATGTAAAAAAGCTGGACATCGTTCCGTCAAAGATCAATTTGGCGAAATTGGAACCAAAGCTCGTTAGCGACTTTGAAGCAATTTATCGGCTTCGCGACCGGATCGAAGACATAAAACCTCATTACGACCATATATTCATCGATACGCCGCCGACCTTGGGATTGATCACCGTTAATGCATTGGTGGCGGCTACGCATGTTTTGATCCCTATCCAGTCGTCTTATTTTGCGTTGGAAGGAACGGACGACCTTCTTGAAACGATCGAAAAAGTTAGGACACGCCCAAATCCGGATCTTGAAATTTTGGGAGTTCTCGTAACGCTGTTCGACAGTAGAACTGCGCTTTCGCGCGATGTAGAGGAGCATATTCGCAAAGTATTTGGAGATAAAACATTTAAAACAATTATCAGACGCAGCGTGCGATTAGAAGAATCACCTGCACATAAGCAGCCGATCTTCACTTACGCGCCGACTTCTTCCGGATCGGAAGAATACAAGAAATTATGTTCGGAGGTGTTCAAACGTGCTTAAGAGAGGGTTACCAAGCGGGGTGAAAATGCGGCACGATTCGCATTATGTTGAAGAATTAACTCGATCGCACCGGTCAATTGGAAAAACGCTTCCGATCGAAAAACTCGTTCCAAATCCGGACCAGCCGCGCGTGGAGATTGGCGAGTTGAGCGAACTTTCGAGTTCGATTAAACAAAATGGAGTTTTAGAACCCATTCTTGTTAAGCCAAGAAATGATGGGACGTGGATGATCATTGCCGGCGAACGACGTTGGCGCGCATCAAATCTTGCCGGCTTGACCGAAGTTCCTTGCATCGAACTGGATCTTGACGAAAACTCGATTGCCGAGATCGCTTTAATTGAGAATTTACAGAGAAAGGATCTAACAATCTGGGAAGTTGCCGACGGTTTAGCATATCTGGGTGAAAAATTTGGGTACACTCACGAAGATATCGCTAAAAAGATAGGGAAAAGCCGCTCAACAGTTACCGAATCGCTCACGATCGCGGGAGTTCCGGAATCGATTCGCGAGAAATGTCGGAAGTTAAAGATCGGCGCAAAGTCGGTTATTTTAGAGATCGCCAGACAGTTTGATGAGGAAGCGATGCATCAATTCGTTGATAATCTCTCAGATGGCGGAGTTTCCCGGAAAGAAGTTCGTCAAAAGGCGCGACCCGCATCTGAAAAGTCGAAAGCTAAGAACTCAACCGGTCAAACGATTAGGAATCCCAAAAAGGTTTTTCATTATTCCTCGCCTGAGAACAATTTTAGTGTCGAGATACGTTTCGCAAAAGCAGGTGAAGATCTAACGGATTCACAAATATTAAAAGCTCTTAAAGAAGCGTTCGATTCGGTTAAATCTAAGTAAGAAACCGTAATGAAGAATAGAGCATCGAAAGTGCCGCGATCACGGTGATCGCGGCACTTTAATTTTCTCCGAGAGTTTATACGCCAATTTTCGACCTAATTAACGGAGTCATCGAAAGTCAGCTTTAAGCACTAGCTTTAGACGATCTTCGTATTACCTTATTATTACATAATCTTTATTATCAGACGCGCTTAATATCTTTAATAGAGTTCGGTTTTGGTAAGATTTCATCCGGGATGCAGATATATTGCATTTAATTCCCTAGAGATCGGCGGCTAGCATCCCACTTCTCTTCCTTTCGTTAGTTTACTTAATACCGTACGAGTTGAGCGCTTTGTTGTGGTAATTTCGGAATACTTGAAGTTCTTTATCGGTCAATCCGCAATTAATTGCTGAATTTTGAATTAAAAATACAAGTTTCGATTCGCTTTTGACAGCATAATGTTTAATCTATAGAATTTGAGTTTTGTTATATATCACTAAGACTTTAATCTTTTTAAAAGGAGTTTCAAATAATTGAGTAACACTAATTTTCTATTCACTTCCGAATCTGTAACGGAAGGACATCCGGATAAGATAGCGGATCAGATTTCAGATGCAATTTTGGATTCGATCCTTGAAAAGGATCCGACCGCGCGCGTAGCCTGTGAAACCCTTGTAACTACTGGACTTGCGGTTATTGCGGGCGAGATCACGACGTCTGCAGAGATCAACTATCAGAAGGTTGTGCGCGACACGATCCATGAGATCGGCTACAACGACGCACTTTTTGGATATGATTCAAATACCTGCTCCGTCCTGAACGCTATCGGAACTCAATCGCCTGATATTGCGCAGGGCGTCGACACCGGCGGTGCCGGCGATCAGGGATTGATGTTCGGCTTTGCCTGCAATGAAACTCCGGAATTGATGCCCCTGCCGATTCAGCTTGCTCATAATTTGACTCGAAAGCTTTCGGAAGTACGCAGAAGCGGCGAACTCGGATACCTTCGCCCGGATGGAAAATCGCAGGTTACCATTGAATATCGCGACGGCAAGCCTTTTCGCGTTGAAGCGGTTGTGATCTCGACGCAGCATGCGGACGACGTTACTACCGAGCAGCTGAGAAGCGATATTCTGGAAAAAGTAATTAAAGCAACGGTTTCAGCAGATCTTTTGGACGAAAATACAAAATATCACATAAATCCGACCGGTCGGTTTGTTGTCGGCGGTCCGATGGGCGATGCCGGTGTTACGGGACGCAAGATCATTGTTGATACATACGGCGGCTATGCTCCGCACGGCGGCGGCGCTTTTTCGGGCAAGGATCCGACAAAAGTTGACCGCTCGGCTGCCTATATGACGCGATACATCGCTAAGAACATTGTGGCGGCGGGACTTGCAGAAAAATGCACTGTTCAGCTTGCATATGCGATCGGTGTTGCAGAACCGGTCTCCGTTCTGGTTGATACGCACGGTACAGGTCGCGTCGACGACTCACAGCTTGCAGATGCCGTTCGGAAGACATTTGAACTGACTCCGAAAGGAATTATTGACTCCCTCGACCTCCGACGACCAATATTTCGTGCGACAGCGAAATTTGGTCATTTTGGAAGAACGAACGATGAATTCAGCTGGGAGCGCACTGATAAAGCGGACGCACTGTTGAATTCCCTTAGCGCTACGAACGGAACGGGAGCGTAGAAACTTTTAACATTTATGGCAATCGAATTATTGTGGATCTGAGTTTCACAAATTCGCTTGCCATTTTCTTTATAAAAATCAGAAAGGATTGACCGATAAAATTATGGCTAAAGAAGGATTATCAATGGAATACGACATAAAAGACATAAACCTTGCCGCTCAAGGTAAACAACGAATCGAATGGGCAGACCGCGAGATGCCGGTTTTGCGGCTGATCAGAGAACGTTTTGCGGAAGAAAAGCCGCTTGAAGGCGTTCGTATCGTTGCGTGCGCGCACATCACTACCGAAACCGCCAATTTGGCAAGAACACTGCAGGCTGGCGGCGCGGAATCGCTCTTGATCGCGTCCAATCCGCTTTCAACGCAGGACGATGTTGCAGCGGCACTCGTGGGTGAGTACGGCATTCCGGTTATGGCAATTAAGGGCGAATCGACCGAAACCTATATGCGCCACGTCCGCGCGGCGCTCGAAACGGAGCCGGATATCATTATCGACGATGGATCCGATGTCGTCGCAACGATGCTTAAGGAAAAGAAAGAACTGGCAAAAAGCATTATCGGTACGACCGAAGAAACAACGACAGGAATTGTCCGTTTGAAAGCAATGGAGAAAGCCGGCGTTATGAGCTTCCCTGCCATGGCTGTAAACGATGCGCAGACGAAGCATTTCTTTGATAACCGGTACGGAACCGGGCAATCGACCTTAGACGGCATCATCCGCGCAACAAATGTATTGCTTGCAGGAAAGAATTTTGTTGTTGTCGGTTACGGATGGTGTGGTAAAGGAACAGCAATGCGTGCGCGGGGCATGGGCTCTAACGTAATAGTTACCGAGATCGATCCGATCAAAGCTATCGAAGCTGTTATGGACGGATTCCGCGTTCTTCCGATGAGCGAAGCTGCGAAGATCGGTGATTTCTTTGTAACCGTTACGGGAAACCGCCATGTCATCGACAAAGAACATTTCGAAGTTATGAAAGACGGCGCGATCGTCGCCAACAGCGGACATTTCGATCTTGAGCTCAACCTGGAAGCTCTGAAAGAAATGTCGACGGAAGTTGCCGATCGACGTCCGTTTGTTCAGGAATATATGGGCAAAAATGGTCGCAGCGTGATCGTTCTCGGCGAAGGTCGTTTGATCAATCTGGCAGCAGCCGAAGGTCATCCGGCAAGTGTTATGGATATGAGCTTTGCTAACCAGGCGCTCTCTTCCGAATATTTGGTTAAGAACAAAGGAAAACTCGAACATCGAGTTCATGTTCTGCCGCAGGAAGTCGATCAGGAAATTGCCGGTTTGAAACTTAAATCGCTCGGCATCAGCATCGATACTCTGACGCCGGAAATGCTTGAGTACATGAACAGCTGGGAAACCGGAACTTAAATTTCCCTATCCAGTAATAAAAAAAGGTCATGTCCGATAAACGGGCACGACCTTTTTTGGATTTTGTAAAAGCTTAACCTTTTAAGTCTTAACTTTACTTAATAAATAAGCGCCGATTATGCCGAACAGGATCGCAGGGGACCAAACGGCGATAAACGGTGAAAGAAATCCGTTTTGACCGAATTGTTCAAAAACATTGCTTGTTCCCATAAAAAGCAGCCAGATCCCGACCGCGTAGCCAACCGTTGCCGCCTTCCCTTTTCTGCTGAGCGAAAGCGCGAACGGCGCTGTAAAAAGCATTACTACGAGTGGTAAAACAAGAGTTAAGTTCTTTTTTTCCAGCGCGATGCGGAACATTCGCCGTTCGACTTCCGATTCGCGAGCTGCGATCTGATTCCTTGTTTCCGAACTGTTCAAATGACTCGGCTTCTGAGTTGTCGATCCAAATGGATTGATCTCGACCGGAATTTTGCCGTTTGACAGATCAAGCTCTTCTACATCGTCCCCGGTGTACACGAGTTTGGTCGCGTTACCCTCTACGTGGATTTCCTGACCCGACCATTCTGCAGCCGGAATTCGATAGATAGATTCAAGTTTTGAACGATCGGTCGCGTATTCGAAGATCATTAGATCCCGCACTTTTGTTGTCCCCGTCGTGCTGTTTTCACCCAAATTAAACGAAAACACGCGGTTGTTATTCGCAACCCATAGTTTGTCGTTTCGCGTTTTTTGGACGCCGCGGTCGCGGATCAAAACCCGAAGCTGATCCTGCGTTAAGTTTGCCACCGGCGCAATGGTCTCCTGAATACCCCAGTTAACAAACCCGATCACGATCATCAGAGCAAAACACGGCGCAAGAAGTCGATAAATGCTTTGCCCGGACGCGGTCCATGTAACGATCTCGTTCTGACGGGATTTGATCACATACGTCGCCAGGATCGCGATCATCAGCGCAGACGGTGCGAGCTGAATATAGACGAACGGGATCAAATAAATAAGATATTTGGTGAGCAAAAATACTCCGTTTTCGATGGTCCCGGCAAATTTCCATAGTTCAAAAGCGGTAAATATCAAATAGATCGAGGTTAGAAAAACAACCGTCAAAAACAGATATTTGAGCAGAGATCTCACGATATCGATGTCAAGAATTCCGCCGGCAAAGTCCGGATAGTAATTACTGCGAAAAAAGCTTCTAAAGCGCCCGCCGATATTCCAATCCGGCAGCTTAAACGAACTGCGGCGACTTCCTCTGAGAAAAAATCTGTTGGAAAGAAAAAGCCAGGAGATCGCGGTAACGCTCGCAGCCAAAGGCAGAAGTCCTGCGAGAAATACATTTATATAATTGGTTCGCGCCAACTGTTCGCTCAAAAGCGAGATCAAATAATATCCGACAAGACTGACGAGCCCGAGAAAAACGCCAAAACCTTTTCCGCCGCGGTTGTATCGGAGCACGAGTCCGGTTCCGAGCAATGCAAATATTAACGGCGTTATCGAAAGCAGAATTCGACGCTGCCAGAGGACAAGCGCTTCCGTTCGTTCGGCACCAGTTTGAGTCCCGGCGTACGCAGCAAGTTCCGAAAGCCCCAACTCATCCGGTGTGCTTTCGGTTTTCGCGAGCCGTTCGACTATCTCGTTCCTCCTGGTTTTTATCGCCAAACGGATCTGTCCCAGGCTTTCAGAAACGAGTTTTTGTTTGTCGTCCTTCAATGAGATCGTATTGACAAAGGCATTATCCAAAATAAGTTCGGAAGTTTCGTCGGTCGAATCGATCCGCCCGTTGGTTGACGTTATCAGACGCATCTGTCCGTTTTGCTTATCTTCCTGAAAAATGAAAACGTTTTCCCAATTACCGCTTTCTAAATTTCCTTTTTTTACATAAATTGTCAGCCCGTTTATTTCCTTATTGAAAACGCCGGGTTCGATAGGCGACTCTAGTTTGAAAAGCGCTGCCCTGACAGCCACTGCCCGGACAACCTGGGCGGCGATAGGAACGCCTTTTACATTGATCAATAGAGCAAAGCCGGAAAGTAAAAGTCCTAATATGATGATAGGCAGAGCGATCTGAAGGCTGCCGACACCTGCAGTTCTGATCGCTACCAATTCACTGTCGCCCTGCATTTTCGAAAGACCGATGATCACACCTAAAAGAACAGCCATCGGCGATGTAAATGCGATCACGTTTGGGATAAGCGCTATCGTTAATTGCCACGTCAGATTGCTCGGCAGATTGATACTGAAGAAGATGTCTGAATAACGGCTTGCCTGTTGAACGAATAAAACGACCGTTAAAAGCAGCCACGATGAGAGAAAATAAGGCAGAATCGACTGAATTATGTACTTTGAAATTAACCAACCCGCGCGATTCATTTAACTGTATCCTTTGGCTTTAACGATTTTCCCATTAGCGAATTCCCTACCGAGAACATGTGCGATCATTCTCCGCAAGATGACCGATACATTCTTCGATGCAGCATTTTCAACTGTTCGAATGAATTTCGCAGGTCCCATTCGCTGGGCTGAAAGCATTATTTCACGATCTTGTCCGGTCAGAGTGCCGTCCGCACGAGACTGCTTGCATTTATCGCATCGCAGATTGAAATTCATCTGCAATGTAGATCTCTCGTCGCGGCTAAATTCCGTTCTGCAAACCTCACAATGCGACCAATCCGGCAAAAATCCGCACAATTTGAGGAGCCAGATCTCGAAGTAAAGTCCAACGATCTCAAGCGATCCGGCATTTTCCGAAGCGCTTTCAAGGCAGACTTTGGTCATTCGATACAATCGTTCATTCGGATCGTTCGGCGGCGCGAATTCGATCAGCATTTCGACAAGATAAGAGAATTGGTGCAGAAATTCAGGATTACTCGCACTTCCGAAATACGACCGGATGAGTTCTAAATGCCTGATCGACGCGAGTTCGCTTGTTTCTTTTTGGTAAATGCTTGCTTTGACGATAGTGAACGGTTCAAGACTGCCGCCGAATTGGCTTTTCAACCTTTTTGCGCCTTTTGCAACACCCCGGACCAAGCCGTGTTCCTCAGTTAAAAGCAGTACGATCTTGTCCGCTTCCGAGAGGTTGTAGCTGCGAAGTATCAGCGCTTCGGTTTCGAAAAGCGACATAACGTTACCACGGGAGGAAATAGAATAACCATGCGAGAACCAGGCTGATGCCAATGAATTGCCCGAAGATCTTTAATCCGTAAATTACTCGTTCTTTTGAAGTTCCATCAAGCAATGCGCCGAAAACTACCCCGACGATCGCAGCAAAACTTATTAAATATAAAAAATGGATCATTTCTTTCTCCCGACCGCAATATCAAACGTATCGATCAACGCTAAATAATTAAGCAATCCGGCGACCTCAAGGAATCTTCCGCCGTATTCAAAAGTCGCCCAGGCTGCAACATTGGGCGGCGGGCTTGCTATTAAAACAAAACTAATCAAAGCGCCCAATCCGTTTCCGAGGCGAGCGAAAAAATTCAATAGATAAAGCAGTTGACCGTCTTTAAAGTCGAAAGCCGGAGAATAAGCACCGCCGCTGAGAATTGCGATGATAAACATTATCCAGATCGCAGCACCGATAATGATGCCGCGGCGCATTCGTCCTTGCAGCAAATGTCCGACGCCCGGCAGAAACCACGAAATTAAACTTAAAACCCACGGGTTATCCATATTTTTCACTCAATTTACTTTAACTGATACCTTAGCTGTCGAACCGCAGACAGTTAATTTATTTTTAGAGTTCTCTCGGCTTAAATGTTGAAAATGCGATCTTTGACTTCCGTTAATTTACTTTTACTTTTAATAAAGTAAGTATTTGGTGCGAACCGAATCAAAGTTTTTCAGATCTTGCTGCCACGAAGAACGTAACGAATCGACACTGCTTCCGGTTTCGATCATTTTTCGCGTTTCAGTGTCGCCTGAAATGACGTCAAACGGGTTACGTTCAAATTCATATTCATACGGCGGAATTTTCCATTTTAACTGATCACCGTAATCTTCAAATAATTGCCGAATGATCGCAAGTCCTGTGATCACTGGCTCAAAAGACCGTCTGTCCGTTATATGCAGAAAAACACCGCCGCAAACTTCCCCTTTATGCTTCTGGAATGTCGGCAAAAAATTGGTCGCGCGAAATTTCACGCCGGGAAGACCGACTTTCTGGAGATTCTCGGCAAATGATCGTGCATCGACAAACGGAGCTCCGACAATTTCAAATGGTCGCGTCGTTCCCCGCCCTTCCGATATCTGCGTTCCCTCTAAATAAACCGTTCCGGGAAAAACAACCGCCGTATCGACAGTGGGCATATTCGGGGAGGGCATTACCCACGGCGCGTCGGTTTCGTCGTAAAATAGCTCTCGTTCCCATCCGTCCATTTTGACGACCGTAAGATCGCAGCCGATGTCGAACTCACGATTGAACATTTCCGCAAGTTCTCCGACGGTCATTCCATGACGCATTGGAATCGGGTACATTCCGACAAATGACTCATGACCCGGAATTAATAAACTTCCTTCGATATCAATTCCGTTGATCGGATTCGGACGGTCGCAAACAATAAATTTCTTACCAAGTTTCGCGCAGCCCTTCATCGCATTTGCCATCGTGTAGATGAAAGTATAAACACGGCAGCCCACGTCCTGTAGATCAAATACAAGAGTATCAACATTTTCCAGCATGTCGGCGTTCGGTTCGCGAGTCTCGCTGTACAGCGAATACACCTGAAGTCCCGTATCTGCATCTGTCGAATGCGGCGTTTCGATCATATTGTCCTGAACATCACCGCGAATGCCGTGCTGCGGACCGAACAACGTCTGAAGATCAATATCCGGATGGCGAAACATGAGGTCGGCTGAGTGATCGAACGAATGATCGACCGACGCCTGATTGCAGATCAACCCAACGCGCTGTCCTTTTAGCAGACATTTGTGATCTGCTAAAAGCTTTTCAATGCCTAATTTAACTCTCACTTGTTGATGTTGGTTCAAGCTTTCAAATCTCCCTTTTGCGAACTAAATTGCCGCGCTCTATCAACAAACTCTTGAAATATCGCCGAAGAAGACCGGTTGTTTCTCCAACCGATCTCCGGATGCCACTGAACTCCCAAAACAAATCGATCCGGACGAATGTCTTCGATGCATTCAATAACGCCGTCCTTTGCCCGCGCTGTTACGCGCAAATTTTCTCCCGGCTCCTTTATCGATTGATGATGATGCGAATTCACAAGTACTTTTTCGGTCGTTATCAGACGCGCAATGATCGAATCTTCTGATGATTCGATGCTGTGCGAGTTTCGATCGAGCGGAATTCCCTGCTCATGTTTTATCGAACCGGAAACCTGCGACTCAATATCCTGAATGAGCGTGCCGCCGCGCGAAACGTTAAGGATCTGCATACCATAACAGATCGCCAGCACCGGCAAACCGCGGGCTTCACACTGCTGCAGAACGATCAGATCGGTTTCGTCCTTTTCCGGAACGACATTTTTCAAACGATGATGCGGTTCTTCGTCAAAGCGCAGCGGGTCGACGTCCGTATCGCTTCCGGGAAGCAAAACGCCGTCCAGTTCATTTACTAAACGATCCAACGATTCACGATTGGGGATCAACCCGATATGAACCGGAATTGCTCCGAAATGCTCGATGGCTTCGCTGTAATCCCGCCCGAGGTAAAAACGCCGCGTGGACGTTTCCAACCGCATTGTTATTCCGATTCTCGGAGCCTTTGACATAAACCTGTTTATGTTCAAACAATTGACGTCCCGATGTCAATTTGAGCATTTCAATTTAAAGATTTATCATTGAACTTTTTATGAAAGAACATTCAAACATGCCGAAAATACGTTCGACAACCGTTTTAATGGTGCAAAAAGACGGCGAAATTGCAATGGCTGGCGATGGTCAGGTAACGCTTGGCGAAACCGTTATGAAGGGAAATGCGCGTAAAGTAAGGCGTATTTACAACGGCACCGTGCTCGTCGGTTTTGCCGGTGCGACGGCAGATGCGTTTTCGCTTTTAACCAAATTTGAAGCCAAGCTTGAACAATATCAAGGTCAGCTCGAACGTGCATCGATCGAACTAAGCAAAGAATGGCGGACGGATAAATATCTTAGACATTTGGAAGCGCTGTTGATCGTCGCCGACAAAAAGGACGCCTTTCTAATTTCCGGCAAAGGCGATGTCATTGCGTCGGACGAAGGATTGCTTGCGGTCGGTTCGGGAAGCATGTTTGCGATGGCGGCGGCGCGTGCATTGGTCAAACATACTTCGCTTTCGGCAAAAGAGGTTGCGATCGAAGCACTAACTATTGCCGGCGAGATCTGCATATACACGAACACAAACATTGTTTTAGAGGAATTGTAGAAATATCAAATGCCAATTTACCTTGGTGGTCAAACAACAGAAAACATGCCAAAACTTGACGAACTTACGCCGCGGCAGATCGTTGAAGCTTTAGATAAATATGTCGTCGGACAGGCTAAAGCAAAACGTTCTGTCGCAATTGCTTTGCGAAACAGAATTCGGCGGCAAAAATTGCCTGCTGAATTAGCACGTGATGTATTGCCCAAGAATATATTGATGATCGGTTCGACCGGTGTCGGAAAAACCGAGATCGCGCGAAGACTCGCACGGCTTGCCGATTCACCGTTCATCAAGATCGAAGCGTCAAAATTCACCGAAGTCGGCTATGTCGGGCGCGATGTCGAGAGCATGGTCCGCGAGCTTGCGGATATTGCGATCGATATGACCAAGCAGGCGGAATTTGAGAAAGTTTTGGCGCGCGCCAGAGAAAACGTCGAGGAAAAGATACTCGATATACTTCTTCCGACTTCCGCTGCAGGTTCTTACGCGAGTTATGCGCCGGAATCGTCCATTGATCTAACCGACAGCAGTTCTAAAAATAGGACACGTGAAAAACTGCGTGAACAGCTTCGAAACGGCGAGCTCGATGACCGTCTTGTTGAGATCGAAACCCAGGACCGGTCAACGCCGATGATCGATTTCGTCGGCGGACAGGGAATGGAAGAAATGGGCGTTAACTTTCGAGATATGTTCGGGAACCTGTTTCCGAACAAAACTGTTCAGCGAAAGATAAAAGTTTCTGAAGCCCAAACTTATTTACTTCGCGACGAACAGGAAAGTTTGGTCGATATGGAGCAAATAACGCGCTCTGCAATAGAAAAGACGGAATCGTCGGGGATTATCTTTCTTGACGAGCTCGACAAGATCGCCGGTCGCGAATCCGGCGGAGGTCCCGAAGTTTCGCGCGAAGGCGTTCAGCGCGATCTTTTGCCGATAGTTGAAGGAACGTCGGTCAATACACGTTACGGCATGGTCAACACAGAACATATTCTTTTCATCGCAGCTGGAGCGTTCCACGTTTCTAAACCGTCAGATCTGATCCCGGAGTTACAGGGTAGATTTCCCATCCGCGTCGAACTCGAATCACTGACTCTCGACGATTTTAAGCGAATTCTTACACAGCCTAAGAATTCGCTTATTAAGCAGTATCAAGCACTGCTTAAGACTGAGGGAATAGATCTCGAGTTTACCGACGACGCGGTTTCCGAGATCGCGGAAATGACCGAAGAAGTCAATCGAAGCACTGAAGATATCGGAGCGCGGCGACTTCACACGCTTCTCGAGACACTTCTCGAAGAGATCAGTTTTCTTGGAAACGAACTCGAAGAAAAGCATCAGATCATCGACGCCGAATATGTAAAATCGAAACTTTCCGGATTGATTCAGGATCAAAACTTAAGACAATATGTGTTGTAATTAAACACCGATTAAACAGAATGCTTAATTCATTAAATCAACGCATATTTAAGCACCGTAAAGCAGTGCTTATGCTTTACCTGCTTTATGCACTCACAGGCTTAAGCTGCGGTAAGCGGATGCCGCCTCTGCCGCCGGTTGACAGAGTCCCGCAGCGCGCGCAGATCGGAGCCGTCCAGCGCGGCGATTCAGTTTTTATAACATGGGACATGCCTGCAAGGAACGCGTCGGATTCTAGCGTCCTAAATGTCGATAGAGTTGATATTTATCGTTACGCGGAACCGCTTAGCGAAACACGTGCGTTGACCGAAGGTGATTTCGCTGCAAAAAGCACCGTGATCGCTTCGTTAAAACTTTCGCAGGCGGATTTTGGTTTGAAATCCAAAACCTATACGGACAAACTTCAGTTTGCAGGACAAGCGGTTCGGCTGATATACGCTGTCAGGTTTGTTAATTCGTCCGGGCAAAAGGCTGCTTTTTCGAATTTTTTGCTAGTCGAACCCGCATCAAATGTTGCACTGGCTCCTTCGGACGTTAAAGTTAACTTGACGGAATCAGCGGTTATTTTAAAGTGGGACGCGCCAACTGCAAATGTAGATCAAACTTCCCCGCCCAACATCATCGGATACAACATTTATCGAAAATCGAAAGCCGAAGAAAAGCCTGCCAAAATAAACGCCCGTCCGGTCGAGGGTGAACAGTATTCTGATGAAACTTTTGGTTTTGACACGACATACGAGTATTTTATTCGAACCGTTTCCCTTGCAGCCGACGGTGAAACGGTCGAGAGCGCCGAGACCGAGTCCGTCGTTATCGAGCCAAAAGATATTTTTGCGCCGTCAGCTCCAGGTTCAATAACGATCGCGGCAGCACCGAACGTTATGTCGATCTTTTTTGCGACGAACCCCGAATCTGACATTGCCGGCTATCAAATATTCCGTTCGACCGACCGGGACATTCCGCTGCAAAACTGGACCAAAATGACACCTGAATTATTGAAAACAAATACCTTTCAGGATAAAACGGTCCGCTCCGGCACGAGGTATTACTACTATATTCTGGCGGTCGATAAAAACGGCAATATTAGCGCTCCTTCGGAGATAATTGTTGAAAAGGCGCCGTAATTGATTATGAAAATTTGCCGAATCAATTTGGAAAATAAGGTTGCTTATGCCCGTATAGAGGATTCTCAATTAGCAATTCTCGGGTCGTTTTCAACTCTTGCAGAGATTTCAACAGCTGAACCAACAACGAAACGAGTTGAGATTTCTGCCGTCAAATTCGTGCCTCCCGTTGAACCATCAAAGATCGTTTGTGTCGGGCGAAATTATTCCGCCCATGCAGCTGAACTCGGGAATGAGGTCCCGAAGCAGCCGCTCCTTTTTCTCAAGGCACCGTCCTCCGTCATTACAAATGGCGAAATCATTCAGATCCCTTCTCAATCTCACCAGGTCGAACACGAAGGCGAACTTGCAGTTATTATCGGAAAACGATGCAAAAATCTGGGTGAATCGGACGATGTGTCTCCTTTTATTTTAGGCTACACATGTCTAAATGACGTGACCGCAAGAGATCTGCAGAGATCGGATGTTCAATTTGCCCGTGCCAAGTCTTTCGACACATTTTGTCCGATCGGTGCTTTTCTCGAAACTGAGCTTGATGTTAGCGATCTGCGCGTGCAGACTTTTGTAAACGGAGAGGTCAGGCAGGACGGGCGAACTTCCGAAATGGTTTTCCCTGTTCCCTTTCTGATAAGATACATTTCAAATCAGATGACATTGAATGCGGGCGACATAATTGCAACCGGAACACCTTCGGGAGTTTCAAAAATGGTTGATGGAGATATTGTAGAAGTTCGGCTCGAAGGTCTCGAGCCGCTGATAAACCCTGTTTTTGAAATGGGTTAGTTAATTGAGTAATTGAAGGTTATTGGTAAATATTTAGGAGATAGAAATGAAATTTTTTGTTGATACGGCAAATTTGGACGAGATTCGCGAAGCTGCCGAGCTCGGGTTGATCGATGGAGTTACGACAAATCCGTCGCTTGTTGCAAAAGAGGGCGACATTGATTTTAAGGAACGGATTGCCGAGATATGTGAGATCGTCGACGGAGACGTTTCTGCTGAAGTGACAGCGATGGATACCGAAGGTATGCTCGCCGAAGGGCGCGAATTAGCAAAGATCGCAGACAATGTTGTGGTCAAATGTCCGCTCACGTGGGACGGATTGAAGGCAACAAAAACGTTGAGTTCGGACGGGATAAAGGTCAATGTGACACTTTGTTTTTCTGCATCGCAAGCGCTGCTTGCGGCAAAGGCTGGCGCAACATACATCAGCCCTTTTATCGGTCGGCTCGATGATATTTCTGAAAACGGAATGCAGCTGATCTGGGATATTGTTCAGATATATGGAAATTACGGATTCGCAACTGAAGTTTTGGCTGCTTCGATCCGTCATCCGATGCACATCGTCGAATCTGCACTCGCAGGAGCTGACGTTGCGACTGTTCCCTTTAAGGTGCTTAAACAGATCGTTAAACATCCGTTAACCGACCGCGGTTTGGAAGCCTTTCTTAATGATTGGAAAAAAAGCGGTCGAACCTAAAGGTTAAGCGGATAAAAAAGTTAAACAAAAAAAACCCGGCATCGTTCGGGTTTTTTCGTATTTTCAGGTGCCGACAGTTAATTATTTTTCCCTTGAAGTTAAGCGAATTGCGAATGAATTCCATAACAAGTTTATTTTAGATAGCATACTACGTAACTTTGATTAGTATGCTAATATGTTCCTATGCTAACGGATGGGATCACGCTTCAATTTTCTGAAGCCGCAACGTTTTTTCGTTACGAATTCGACAGGGCGATGAAGGAAATCGGGCTCCACGGCGGGCAGGTGTCTATTCTTCTCGCGCTTTATGAGCAGGACGGACGGAGCCAGATCGAGTTAGCCGGTGAACTTCAGGTCTCGGCGCCGACGGTTAGCAATATGGTTAAAAGTCTTTTGGCGGGAAGGTTTGTCGAACCCAGGAAATGCGAGTTGGATGCCCGCGTGACGCGGATATTTCTTACGGACAAAGCGAACGATCTAAAACCTGAACTTAATGCAAGACTTGAACTATTCGAAGAAAGCTTTTTTTCCGAATTTACCGAAACGGAAAGATTAATGTTTGGTCAATTGCTGAAGAAGCTGCGGAAAAAAGAAGAAAATGCGATCTGACTGGATAATAGAGGCAAAGAATCTAAAGAAATACTACGGGAATTTTTGCGCGGTTGGCGGAATTTCCTTTGACATCGCTGCCGGCGAAACGTTTGCCATTCTAGGTGAGAATGGCGCCGGAAAGTCGACGACGATGCGAATGATAGCGTGCCGCTCGCCGATTTCTGAGGGCAACCTGACGGTTAACGGATATACGGTCGGAGCAGATGATCGAAAGATACGGTCGGTATTAGGAGTTGTTCCTCAAGAAAACAACCTCGATCCGGATCTGAACGTTCTTGAAAACCTGATAGTTTATTCAAGATATTTTAGAATTCCCTACGAAGCGGCATTAGAAAGAAGCCGTAAATTATTGGATTTTATACGTCTTAGTGAAAAAGCAAAAGCTAAAGTCGATTCTCTGTCCGGCGGAATGAAGAGGCGTCTGGTTATAGCCCGGGCATTGATCCACGAACCTTCCATTCTGCTGCTTGACGAACCTACGACAGGTCTCGACCCGAACGTTCGCCAGGAAATTTGGGAAAAGATCGACGATCTAAGGTCCGAACGAAAGATAACCGTTGTTTTATCAACGCATTATATGGACGAAGCGGAAAAATTAAGCGGGCGTTTAATCGTCCTTGCTAATGGAAAGATCGCGGCGACAGGTCATCCGGCAGAACTGATCCGCTCACGAGTTGGTAAGTTCGCACTGGAGGTTCGCGAGGCGAAAGGAGTCCCGTTAGCAAACGTCGATCACAGCATAACTGCGGTTTCACGAGGATCGCTGCATATTTATTTCGGTGAAAATACGGACGAATTGGCTAAGCTTATGCCTCAATACGGATCACGTCCGATGATACTTCGCCCTTCGAATTTGGAAGACGTATTCTTGGGCGTGATCGCGAGTTGATCGGCAAGTCTTTGCAAACGTTTGATTTTGCGGTATTTTGGTACTAAATCATTTTTCAGTTTGGAGGTGAACCGTGAAGATTTTGCTTGCGACCGACGGATCGAAACACAGCGATCAAACCGTCGAAATCATCCGTTCGTTTCGTTTGACGGAAACCGATGAGATACATGTCATCTCCGTCGTCGACATGGCTGTTCCGATGGCGGTGGATATGTATGCAGGTTATCTGCCGTCGACTCCTGAGATTGAAAAACATGTACGTGAGAATGCCGAACGAGTCTTAAGTGAAACGTCAGATAAGTTAAGGCAAATGCATGGAAACGAAAGACTTAATATTTCTACCGAAGTGCTCGTTGGTTCTCCTGACAGCAGGATCGTCGAAACTGCCGAAGAGATCAACGCAGATCTCATAGTTGTCGGCTCCCACGGGTACAACCGTTGGGAGCGATTATTGCTTGGGTCGGTTTCTGACTCGGTTGTCCATCATGCTCCGTGTTCGGTTTTAGTCGTTAGAATTCCAAAGGAATAGATCTATATGAAATTAAACTTCTCCGAAACCGGGAACGGTGAAAATCTGGTATTGCTGCACGCTTTTCCTCTGTCAAATGAAATGTGGCAGCCGCAGATCGAGTTTTTCGCGGAAGAAGGATTTCGCGTAATCACGCCCGACCATCGCGGATTCGGCGAATCCGCCAATTTTTCCGACATTTTGACGATGGAAGAGATGGCAAACGACCTTGTCGAAATGCTCGACCTGCTCGAGATCGAAAACGCGGTGTTCGGCGGGCTTTCAATGGGAGGTTACGTGCTGTTCGAATTTGCGAAAAACGCCGGCGAACGTATCTCGTCACTAGTATTTTGCGATACCAACTCATCATCGGACACTGAAGAAAAGAAAAATAATCGCTATGACCTGATAAAAAAGATCGAAAAAGACGGCTCGGACGCATTGATAGAAAATATGCTTCCAAATCTAATCTGCGAAAGCACGAAAAAGAACAATACCGAACTAGTCTTAAAGATTGAAGAAATGTTCCGTAAAACCGCGCCCGAATCCGCAATTGCAGCGCTGCGCGGAATGGCGGTTAGAAACGATTCCGACAACTTTCTCCCGTCAATTTCAGTTCCGACAGCATTCGTCGTCGGTTCGGAAGATATTACGACTCCGCCGGACATTTCTCGCAAAATGCATGCTTTGACGCCGGGATCCGAATATATTGAGATCGCGAACGCCGGACACTACTCCAATTTAGAGCAGCCGATTGAATTCAATGCGGCTATTCTTAACTTTCTGAGGTCGCGGTGAAAGATCAAACGGAATCGCCGCGGATATTTACGATAAATTCGCGAAAATTTGACGGTGAAATTCATCGAAGCTGGCACGCCGAGCTTCTATCGTCCCAAAACGGACTTTACGAATTCCACGGCGTATTTGACTTCGATGTCGATCACTCCGAACTCGGATTAATTGAAAAAGGAACAAGAAGTTTCGAATATTACTGGAAAAACAAGGGTTATAACGTTTTTCAATTCTTTGAACCGGGTGGAAATTTTCGAAATTTTTACTGTAATATCATTATGCCGCCGAGTTTTGGCGATCGCGTAGTCAACTATGTCGATCTCGATATTGACGTTTTGGTCAGTGAAGATTTTACGGTAAAGATCCTTGACCTAGACGAATTTGAGATAAACGCGCGGAAATTCGGCTATTCTGACGAACTTCGAAAAGATGTCGACGAGGATATGGCAACTCTTTTAGCATTAATCGACCGGCGAGATTTTCCATTCGATATTTAGGCGTTTTTTCTTCCGATGATCGCGCTATCAAAAGTTGATGTTGTCGATAGTTTATCTGTCTGGCGAAGAAATTCGCGGGTCTATCTAAGGCTGTGGAAAACCGAGATGATCGCGCCTGTTATCGAGCCTGTTTTCACGTTTTTCGCTTTCGGATTTGGTGTCGGCGCCCTCGTTACATCACAGATTCAGGGAATGAGCTATCTCGCTTTTGTTGGAGCGGGTGTCCTGGCTTTTACAGTTTTAATGCGCGTAATTTTCGAAGTAACTTACGGCGCTTATTTTAGGATGGTCTATCAATCGACCTACGACGCGATCCTTGCAACTCCGGTAAATGCTGAATCGCTGGCATTTGGCGAGATTTTGTGGGCGGTAACTAAGGGCGTCATCGATTCCATCTTTATTTTGCCGCTTATCGTTATCTTCGGTGCAGCAAGTTCAGCATTCACTCCGCTGGCGATCATTCCTCTGGTCCTTGGTTGCATATTTTTGGCAGGACTCGGCTTGGCATTGACTGCACATGTTTTCGAGATCGACCATTTTAATATCTTCTTTGCGATATTCTTTTCTACAATTTTTCTGTGCGGTGCCTGGTTTCCCGTTGAACTTCTTCCACGTTGGCTGCAAATTATCGCCTATGCGATACCGACAACTTCCGTAATAGATCTGACACGCGCGTTTCTGACAGGAAACTTTGCCGGTCGTCATTGGATTGAATTTTTTTATGTGGTCGCTGCTGCGTTAATTTGCCTGGAATGGGCGCTAAAAAGCGTTCGAAAAAGAATGGTCGTTTGAGGTTCGTACGGCTCACAAATTAGCTGAGTTTGCAGATTCACGAAAGTTGCAAATCATCCCGAACTGGCTAAACTAATTTTATGCATCCCGAAAGTAAACAAGACAGCAAGTCAAAACTTGAGATCCTTAAAGAAAAAAATAAACTTGCCGAGCTTGGCGGCGGCGAAAAGCGTGTCGAAAAGCACAAAGCCGGCGGCAAAATGACAGCGCGCGAACGAATCGATTTTTTCCTCGATGAAGGAACTTTTGAAGAGTTTGATAAATTCGTCGTCCATCGTTCGACCGATTTCGGTTTAGATGAACGCCGGTATCCCGGCGACGGAGTGGTTACAGGACATGGACTTGTCGATGGGCGCCAGGTTTTCGTATTCGCTCAGGACTTTACCGTTTTCGGCGGCTCTCTTTCAGAAACACACGCGCAGAAAATCTGTAAAGTAATGGATTTTGCAATGAAAGTGGGCGCTCCCGTCGTGGGTCTGAATGATTCCGGCGGGGCGAGAATCCAGGAAGGAGTCGTCAGCCTCGGCGGGTATGCAGATATTTTCCTGCGAAACACCTTGGCAAGCGGTGTCGTCCCTCAGATCAGCTGCATCCTGGGTCCATGCGCAGGCGGAGCGGTTTATTCGCCGGCGATCACGGATTTTAATGTGATGGTGAAAGATACGTCATACATGTTCATAACCGGTCCTGACGTGATAAAGACCGTCACACACGAAGAGGTGACGAAAGACGAACTGGGCGGTGCCGTCACACATAACTCGCGTTCCGGTGTCGCACATTTTGCTGCCGATGACGACGGGCACGCGTTGCGATTGACGCGGGAATTGCTTTCCTTCGTTCCTTCGAACAATATGGAAAACCCGCCGCGGAGCGCGACAAAAGATCCGGAAAACCGTCGCGAAGAGCGTTTGAACGGCATAGTTCCGGAAGTTTCGACTCAACCATACGATATACGGGAGATTATAAATATTGTCGCGGATGACAATTACTTTTTTGAGGTCCAGGAGCATTTCGCACAGAACATTGTGATCGGATTTGCGCGGCTCGGTGGTCGTTCCGTCGGTATCGTCGCAAATCAACCGGCTTTTCTAGCCGGTGTCTTGGATATCGACGCATCGGTCAAGGCAGCTCGATTCGTCAGGTTTTGCGATTGTTTTAACATTCCGCTGATAACTTTTGAAGACGTTCCGGGTTTTCTGCCGGGCGTAAACCAGGAACACGGCGGCATTATCCGGCACGGAGCAAAGCTGCTGTATGCGTTCGCCGAAGCGACGGTCCCCAAGATCACGGTGATCACGCGAAAAGCCTACGGCGGAGCCTATTGTGTGATGGCGTCCAAACATATTCGAACCGATATCAACTTTGCGTTTCCGACCGCCGAGATCGCAGTGATGGGTGCCGAAGGCGCAGTTGGCGTTTTGTATCGCAAAGAATTCAATGAAACAACGGACGCGGCGACGCTTCGCGAACTTAAAGTGAAAGAATTCGAAACAAAATTCGCAAATCCGTATGTTGCGGCAGAACGCGGATTTATCGATGAAGTAATCGAACCTGCTGAAACCAGAACAAAACTAATTCGTGCACTTTCTCTGCTGGAAAACAAGCGCGACACGAATCCGCCGAAAAAGCACGGGAATATTCCCCTTTAAAGGCGCCGTGAATTTACTTTAACTGTCGGCGCCCCGACAGTTAAAGTAACTCTCTAACTTCTAACCCATTTTGTTTGTTTTGTATAACGCCATTATCTTAAGTAGTCTATGACAGGCATTTCCGCTTTCAGACCTACCGTCGCGACGATAAATTTAAAGAATCTCGCTTATAATTTTCACTCCGCCCGGAAATTTATCGGTGAAGACGTGGGCGTAATGGCGGTCGTCAAAGCAGATGCTTATGGTCACGGTGCCGTGGAATGTGCCAGGCTACTGGTTTCTGAAGGGGCGGAATGGCTTGCAGTCGCGATTCCGGAAGAAGCCTTTGAGCTTCGGGAATCCGGAATTACTGCACCGATCCTATGTCTGGGCGGATTCTGGAGCGGACAGGAAGAGTTACTTATCGATCATGGCATCACGCCTGTAATTTCCGATACTGCACGCGCAAATTTACTTGATCTAGCTGCTCGAAAAAAAGGCAAAACATTAAAGTTTCACTTGAAGATAGACACCGGAATGGGGCGAATAGGTGTTAGACCGGAAGATCTTGCGGGATTTTTAAAAAATTTGGCGAATCTTAAGTCCCTTTCACTTTCAGGAGCGATGACGCATTTTGCCGCTGCAGACGACCTTGCTTTTTCGGATTTCACAAATGCGCAGATTGATAGATTTGAAGAGGCGCTGAAAATGATATATGAATTCGGACATTCTCCGCAGACGATAGATCTGGCAAACTCTCCGGCTGCGGTCGTCTATCCGCGCACGAGAAGTTCACTCGCCCGGCTCGGCGGGGTGCTGTATGGATTGGGCGGCGATGTCCTTCCAAATGGGGTGCCGGTGCCCGATCTGAAGCCGGTGATGTCCGTT
The DNA here is from genome assembly GCA_026129865.1 of Pyrinomonadaceae bacterium. Lineage (GTDB taxonomy): Bacteria > Acidobacteriota > Blastocatellia > Pyrinomonadales > Pyrinomonadaceae > JAHCHG01. Next base: position 280,488 of record JAHCHG010000004.1, on the reverse strand, counting down.
TCGACGATCGTATCTCATCTGAAAACAATATCTTCCGGGGAAACCATAGGGTATGGTCGAACTTTTGTAGCGAAAGACACGACAACTGTTGCGACAATCCCGATCGGCTATCACGACGGAATCCCTCGTATGCTTTCAAATCGGGGTTTTGCATTGGTAAGAGGTCAACGCGTGCCCATTATCGGAAGAGTTTCCATGGACTGGATAACCCTTGACGTTTCAACAGTTTCTGACATAATTGTCGGCGATGATGTTGTTTTGATCGGCGAACAGGACGGAGCAATGATCCTTGCTGAAGATATTGCCGGGACTTGCTCGACGATCTCATACGAGATTACCTGCGGTATTAGTCAGCGAGTTCGCAAAGAATACATACGAAAAGAAAATTAGTTCTATTAATGGTTTAAGAAATATTAAGATATTACTTACGAGTTTTTCTGTAAGTGCTGAATATAAAGGTTTTGTGATATGAGATTTTGACTTAGATTAAGTTTGTGTAATCTGTTAGCTATTTTAAGGCTTTAGCCGATTTGCGAAAGCAAAAAAAGGCGGGCAGATTGACTTGATAAATTCAAATTACGTTCGTCTCGGAGAACAAAAAGAATGAAATTCCCTATCGATCTAACATTTAAGATTCTAGCACTGGCGAGTCAAATCTACGTCCGTGATGCTCAAGGCAACCTTTTGGGATACGTCAAGCAGAAACTTCTAAAGCTTAAAGAAGATATCAACGTGTATTCCGACGAAAGCCAAACGACCGTACTTTTTAATATAAAAGCGGACAGAATTCTTGATTTTTCGGCTCGATATAATTTTACCGACTCGCGCGGCAATGCGCTCGGCTCCATCCGAAGACGCGGCATGCGCTCAATTTGGAAGGCAAATTATGAGATCTGCGATCCTTCCGGAACACAAGTTTTTCAAGTAAACGAAGAGAGTCCATGGGTCAAAATTGCCGATTCGCTGGTCGGAGAATTGCCGGTAATCGGAATGTTTACCGGATATTTTTTCCATCCGGCTTACATCGTTTCCAGAATGGACGGAACTCAGGTTTTGCGGGTGGGAAAACAACGTGCGTTTTTTGAAAGCAAGTTTCATCTCTCGGAACCCGGCAATTTAAGTACCGCCGAGGAAAGTTTAGTATTACTTGGAATCCTGACGATGGTACTGCTCGAACGCGCCCGCGGTTAAATGGATTCTGCACCATCGCACGTTATCGGACGCGACAGGTGTTTGTAGACTACATTTTGGTTAGCGTTACAAAAATCCGCGATGATATAGTTTACTTATGCGGCTGTCACAGTTTCCTCTAAAAAAGTTCTTCGAACGGCTCTACAATAAGGCGTTGGATGAAGATATTTTTAGCAGTGCCGCGCAGGTTGCTTTTTACTTCTCTTTTGCGATCTTCCCGTTGCTTTTATTTTTGGTGAGCTTATTCGGGATGGTTTTAAGTTCCGCCGACGATATTCGCGCGGAACTTTTCTTTTATTTACGCCAGATAATGCCGTATTCTGCTTTCGATGTTGTCAAAGGTACTATCGACGAAATTACGAATAAGAGTTCAGGCAGCAAATTAACATTCGGTTTTTTCATCGCGCTTTGGTCCGCGTCTGCGGGAATCGACAGCATTCGGGTCGGTTTAAATTCCGTCTATAATTTGAAAGAAAAACGTGCCTGGTGGAAGACTAAGCTGCTGTCACTGTTATTCACGGTCGTGATCACGTCAATGATTTCGATTGCGCTTTTGATCATTTTTTATGGTTGGAAATTGGTCGAATTCGTTCTTCTATCCATCTCCGTCCCGGTTCCCGAAGGATATCTATTGTTTGCGATCCAATCGGTCGCAGTTATCATTCTTTTGCTTCTGGTTTTTGATCTGATCTACAGTTTCGTTCCATCGCATTCTCCCTTCCGCTGGGTCTGGGTAACGCCGGGCGCGATAACGGGGATCATTCTCTGGCTCCTTTTATCCGGCTGTTTTCGACTTTATCTCAACTATTACAACACTTACAGCCGAATGTACGGTTCACTCGGTGCCGTTATTATTTTAATGCTCTGGCTTTACCTCACTTCTCTTGTGATCCTGATCGGGGGTTCTGTAAATTCCGTCCTATACGAAATGCGAAAAGCCGCCGATAAGGATGTAACGGGTGAAAACTCTGAAGACTCGAACAATGCAGGCGGCAAAATAGATTAGCACTTGTGTTCGAAAACGCTGAAACAGCGGCATTCCGCTTGTCTAATCGCGCAATTTGTTATAATTTCAGTCTTTACTTCGAATCAAATCAAAAAATAATACACGTTCCCCCCTGGAGGTTTAATGCGATCTAGATTTTTAGCGTTTTCCGCAATCAGTTTGTTTATTGCGGCGGCAATTTTTGTTTTTATCGGCTATTTTTCGACCACAAGCGCGGGCACTCCGCCGCTTTGGATCTCAGTTGATCAATCGGAACTCGAAATGATCCGGCAAAATGCCGCTCTCGCGGGCGACGATTTCCCGCTCGACGTTGTTGCGGTTCAAAATGGAATTGCCGTCGTCCGTGCGGATGAGGCTCAAATGCAAAAGCTGAGCTCGCATATGCATGATTCGTTTCAAAAATGCAGCGGCTTCTTTGCGCATTTTTCGAAAGAGGAAGCGTTGGAAAGCATCGCTTCGACATTTGCCGCAGATCTTGGACACTCCTTTGTCGATTACACTATAGACAACCAGGCGAACGTTTCCCCGATGATCGCCGAGGCTCGTGAAACAGGCGTTCGACAGATGATCATTTCCCTTTCAGCGTTTCCGAACCGTCGTTATAATCAGCCCAGCGGAACAGAGTCAGCAAATTATATAAAAAACACCTGGACATCGCTCGCCGCCGGACGGAGCGATATTTCGGTTGATTTTTTCACGCATCCGACGTCAACCTCTGCTCAGCCTTCAATTATCTTGACGATCCAGGGAACTACCAATCCAACCGAGGAAGTTGTCCTCGGCGCGCACCAGGATTCGATCAATCGCAACGGACAAACACAGACCGCGCCGGGTGCGGATGACGATGCTTCGGGTATCGCAAGTTTAACCGAAGCGATCAGATCGATCGTTGCGACCGGTTTTCGTCCGGCACGCACCGTAAAATTTATGGCTTATGCCGCGGAAGAAGTTGGATTGCGGGGGTCAAATGCCATCGCGACCGATTATCGAAACCGGAACGTAAATGTCATCGGGGTCATGCAGCTCGATATGACAAATTTCAAAGGAACTCCGGACAAAGACATCGTCCTGATCACTGATTTTACCAATGCGGCTCAGAATCAATTTGTTATGGATCTTGCTGCTGCTTATCTTCCGGCATTGAGCGTTGGAACTTCGCTTTGCAATTACGGATGTTCCGATCACGCATCTTGGACTTCAAAAAATTATCCGTCGTCATTCCCTTTTGAATCTAGCTTTAATAATTCGAACAGCCAGATTCACACCGCGAATGACACAATTTCGCTGTCGAACAATAATGCGGATCATGCATTAAAATTTACCAAACTAGCGCTCTCTTTCGTCGGCGAGCTCGCCAAAGGTTCGATACCGCAGGCAGCACCGAGCAAGGCGCGGGCGGATTTTGACGGCGATGGAAAAACGGACGTTTCGGTTTTTCGATCTTCGACCGGAACCTGGTATATGAACCGAAGCCGCGACGGATTTTTCGCATTAAATTGGGGAATTGCGAGCGATGTTCTCGTACCCGCGGACATGGACGGAGACGGCAAAACGGACATTACGGTTTTCAGGGCGAACAACGATCCGAGTGCGCCGGACTTTTACATATTATTTTCCGACGATTACACGTTCTCAGGATTTGCCTGGGGAATTGAAAATGATATTCCGGTCGTAGCCGATTATGACGGTGACGGGAAATCCGATATTGGAGTCTTCCGTCCGTCGACAAACACCTATTACATCAGCAAAAGCGGCGATGGTTCGGTGCTTTCCCGAACAGTCGGAAATGCAGGCGACAAACCTGTTTCGGGTGACTTCGATGGAGACGGGAAAGCCGACCTGGCAGTTGTTCGGAACGATAACCAATGGATCGTCTATAATTCGGGCACTATCTATTCGACATTTGATTCGTTCGATTTCGGTGTCGCCGGAGATATTCCGACGCCCGCTGATTTTGACGGCGATTCAAATGACGATGTCGCAGTTTTTAGACCGTCGAACGGAACCTGGTATTATCTTCGACCGAACGGTTCGATCGGCACGGTTCAGTTCGGCGCAACGGGCGACGTTCCGGTAACCGGCGATTACGACGGAGACGGAACTTCTGATTACGCGGTATTTAGACCGTCAACCGGAGTCTGGTATGTGTTGAGAAGCTCCAATTCGACGTTCCATATCGAACGATTCGGGCTTTCATCCGATAAACCGATTCCCTTCGAATATCAGCATTAGATTTGAACGTGCCTTATGAGCGCGAAGGGGATTCTTGAAGTTCGAACCTTTTTACTCCTCTCGGGATAGAAAGATATAAGTTCAGGAGGTAACCGTATTTAGAGCAATCAAACTTATATTCCGATTTAGCGCAGCGCGATCTATCTTGAGACTTTCGATCATCAAGATTTTCAAAAATCCAGATATGCCTGTCATCTCTAACAGGCATATCTCAAAATGTAATGAGTTCTCTCGAATCGCAGTTCCGCCAATATGTAATGAGCGGTTTGTAAGCAAGGCGACGTGCGCGTTTAACAGATTTTAGCAGTGGCATCATATCCCTTAAGAGCCGCTATCTTCAATTACCTTGATTTCAGAGCAATCTGTTCTCTCGCGAAGGTTTATAACCTCCGTGAGCCGAATCCGGCTTTTCAGGATCTCGCACTGCCTCATAGTTCTCCAGCAATTTTCGAAGCCTTCTGCATCCGCAACCGTGACGCCCGGAAATTTTTCGAAGTTTGCGGGCGCGACGACGAATTTGTCCAGCAGAAATGGGCTCACGACGGCAATTATTAATCGTCTTTCCATCATTTTATTCTTCTTCAAAAACTCCTTCCGGGTCGCGTTCGATCCACGCATACAGCGTCGGCAGAATCAGCAAAGTCAGCAGCGTCGAAGTTATCAGACCGCCGATCACAACCGTTGCCAAAGGACGCTGAACTTCCGCGCCCGCGCTGGTCGCAATCGCCATTGGTATAAACCCCAAACTGGCGACGAGTGCGGTCATTAAAACGGGACGAAGCCGCGTCATCGCGCCTTCTGTAACGGCTTCCAATACGGTTTTCCCTTCCCGCCGGAGTTGGTTGATGTAGGAAACCATTACCACGCCGTTTAGCACCGCCACGCCGAACAGCGCGATAAAACCGACTCCGGCGGAAATCGAAAACGGCATTCCGCGAATTGCCAAAGCAAATACGCCGCCGACTATCGCAAACGGAATTCCGGTGTAAACTATTAGCGCTTGTTTTGCCGAACCAAAGGTCGAAAAAAGCATCACGAAAATAAGGAATAGTGCAATAGGCACGACGATTATAAGCGTTCCAGTGGCGCGTTCGAGATTTTCGAACGCTCCGCCCCACGTCAGGTAATATCCAGGCGGTAAACTGACCTCTTTTTCGATTTTTTGCTTTGCTTCCTCGACAAAACTCGCAATGTCACGGTTGCGGACATTCGTTGAAACGACGATCCGGCGGCGCGTGTCGTCGCGGGAAATCTGCGCTGCGCCTTCGACAACAGAAATCTCGGCGACTTGCGCAAGCGGAACGCGTTGTCCCGTCGGCGCGGTCATCATCAGATCTTTAACCGAGTCGATAGTCTGCGAAGCACTTTCGTTTAAGCGCAAAACGATGTCGAAGCGCTGTTCGCCCTCGAAAACCTGTCCGGCTTTTTTGCCCGCGAAGATCGATTCGACAAGATCATTGACATCCTCTACATTCAAACCATATCGCGCAATCGCGGCTCGGTCTGGTTTGATTTGCAATTGCGGCAAGCCGGTCGTTACTTCGGCTTTTGTTTCTTCCGCACCCTGAATTTGGGCGAGAACCCGCTCGATTTCCACGCCTTTTTTTGCCAAAACATCTAAATCGTCGCCGAAAAGTTTGATGGCGACATCCCCTCGAGTACCGGCGATCAGTTCATTAACTCGCATTTCAATCGGCTGCATAAAACCGAACGAAGCTGCGCCGGGAACTTCCTTTTCGACCTTTTCCGTCATCGCCTCGATCAATTCTTCTTTCGTCATTCCCGATTTCCACTCATCAATCGGATGGAGCATCGTAAAAACGTCGCATTGATTAAGACTCATCGAATCATTCGCAACCGCCGGTGCGCCGCATTTTGAAACGATCGTTTTGACTTCGGGAAATGCTTTAAGAGATTTTTCGATTTCAGTCGTTGTTCTCATTGATTGATCCAAGGAAACGCTCGGCAGCATAATCGCTTCGATCAAAATATCGCCTTCGTCGAGACGCGGAATAAATTCGCCGCCGAGATACGGGAAAATCGCGCCCGAAATCAAAACCGTTCCGACGGCAATCGCCAAGACCTGTGCACGGAATCTCATCACGAACCGAAGTGCAGGTTTATAAGTTTGTTTCGCCCAGCGGATCAGAAAACTTTCGCTTTCGGAAACTTTGCCGCGCAAAATGAGAGCGAGCATTGCCGGCACATAAGTTAAAGATAAAATCAACGAACCGAGCAAGGCGAAAATCACGGTCAAAGCCATCGGCACGAACATTTTGCCTTCAATGCCGCGAAGCGAAAGAATTGGCAGATATACGATGGCGATGATGGCAACGGCGAACACGACCGGACGCGCAACTTCGAGACACCCCTCCAAAATCGTCCGTTCGGGCGGTTCGCGTGAATGTTCGTGCTGCGCCTCGCTTCGTCTTCGCACGACGTTTTCGACCATCACAACCGCGCCGTCAACGATCAAACCGAAATCCAACGCGCCCAAACTCATCAAATTTCCCGACACATTAAAAATCCGCATGAGAATCGCCGCAAACAACATCGAAAGCGGAATTATCGTCGCCACGAGCAATGCTCCGCGCCAGTTTCCTAAAAGCAGAAGCAGAACAAAAATGACAAGCAGCGCGCCTTCGATCAAATTTTTCTCGACGGTGGCAATCGCCCGTTTGACCAGCGCGGTGCGGTCGTAAAACGGCTCAATGGTAACGCCGTCCGGCAAAGTTTTGCGGATTTCGTCGATTCGCGCCGCAACGCGCTCGGCGACCGTGCGGGAATTTTCGCCTTTGAGCATAATCGCCATTCCGGACACGATTTCGCCTTCGCCGTCCGCCGTTACCGCGCCTTGCCGGATGCCTTTGCCTTCGACCACCTCGCCTAAATCTTTGACATAAACCGGAACGCCGTCTGCGCCGGTTTTGACGACAATATTTGAAATATCGTCCATTTTTTCGATTAAGCCGACCCCGCGCAGAAGGTACTGTTCCGCGCCTCTTTCGATATAGCCTCCTCCAACCGTGCCGTTATTGCGGGTGACGGATTCGTAAACGTTGCGCAACGTCAGATCGTAACTTTGCAGTTTTTCGGGCGACAGACGCACTTCGTATTGTTTGCCGTAACCGCCGTGCGAATTGACTTCCGTTACGCCGGGAACGCCCATCAATTGACGGCGAATGTTCCAATCGTGAATCGTCCTCAAATCAGTCGCCGAATAATTACTGCCTTTCTCGGCTTTGACTTCGTATTGATAAATTTCGCCCAAGCCGGTCGCGATCGGACCCATTTCGGGCGACCCGATGCCGGGCGGAATCTGTTCACGCGCCTGGGAAAGACGTTCGAGAACAAGCTGTCTGGCAAAGTAAATGTCGGTCGATTCTTCAAAAACAATGGTTACGTTGGAGATGCCGAATTTCGACACCGAGCGGATCTCTTCGACACCCGGAACTCCGCTCATTGCAATTTCAATAGGAAACGTGATTTGCCGTTCGATCTCCAAAGGTGCGAGCGACGGCGCGCCAGTTAGGACCTGCACCTGCACGTTAGTTACGTCAGGCACGGCATCAATCGGTAAAGTAATCAAACTGTAAATTCCCGCGCCCGACATAATTGCCACGAGCATCAGAACGACCAGTTTTTGCGAAATAGAAAAGCGAATAAGTGCGTTTATCATAAAATCCCTTTTTCAACCCAAAATCCAACACCTAAAATTCGAATTAGTGGTCATCGCCGATCGCGCCTTTTTCGAGCTGCGTTTTAAGCGTAAAACTCCCTTTTGTAACGACCGTCTCGCCAAGCTGCAAGCCTTTTTTTATGCGCGTGTAGCCGCCGGTTTCCAAACCCGTTTCGACTTCGCGCACCTCAAATGCGCCCGCTTCGCCTTCGCGCGGGACAAACACGACCGATTTGCCGCCGGTATTCTGAATCGCCGCCGTCCGAACAACGAGTTCTTCGCCGGTCGCGGCATTCGTGCCGGTATGAAAGCCGACTTCGACAAACATTCCCGCACGCAGACGACCGTTCGGATTCGGAACTTCGAGCCGAATTCTGCCCGTCCGCGTATCCTCGTTGAGCTGCGGATCAATATAAGTAATCCGCGCGGTGAGCGAACCGCCGCCCATTGCCGGTGTGCGAATTTCCGCCGTCGTGCCGATCTGCAAAAGCGTCATCTGGGCTTCCGGCACGTTGGCGACGGCATAAACGCTCGATAAATTCGATAAAACAAACAGCGTCGTTCCGGTTTCGATACCCGCGCCGGGATTGACCGGACGCTCCGTTACCATTCCCGCCGCCGGCGCATAAATCGAGACCAGAGACGTATCGCGCTGATGATTGTCGGCGTTGTGCGGCGCAAGTTCTACGCCGAGCGAGCGCATCTCGTCGCGGATGTGGCGCAGATCAACACGCGCGGTTTCGGCGGCGGCTTTCGCTTCCTGAATTTCCTTGTTGAGCGAAATATTCGTCTGAAATTCGTACTCGGCTTGGGCGGTTTTATAGTTCGTCTCTGCCGAAATAATATCTTTCCCTGCGCCCGCGCCGAGCTCGTTCAAACGTCTGACGCGCTTTAAGCTCGCTTCCGATTCGTCGAGTTTGGCTTTCGCAGAAAGAACGGCGACGCGGTTTTCCGCTTTTTGCACCCGCGCCAGATTTCTTTCAGCGATTCCGAGCGCGGTTTCGGCTTCGTGCATTTTGCCGTGAATCTGCGCGATCTGCGGACTGGAAATAATCGCCAGCAAACTGCCGCGCCTGACATGATCACCGACAGTCGCTGTCATCCGCTCGACCCGTCCGCCGACGAGCGGCGTAACCGATTGTGTCAATTGCGGGTTGGTCTCGATTATTCCCGTCGCATTAAGCAAAGCGACCGCCGGACGCTGGGTTACGGCTTCATATTCTAGATTTGCCGAAGCAAGAGTTTCAGGTTCGAGTTTTACTTCGCGCCCGCTCTCGTTTTCGGAATGTTCTTCTTCCGTGGCGGCGGTTTCGACACTGACATCGGTTGTTGGTTTTTTGCTTGCCATCCAAGCAACCGCGACAATTCCGACGAGCGCGATAATCGCAATCGTTAAAAGCCATGCGAACATCTGGCGCGGTTTTGATTCGGGCGTGTCGCTTTCGACTTCTTCAAATGTTTCAACGTTTTCCGTAGTTTCAATTATTTCGTCGGTTTCACTAATGTTTTTCGTTTCTCGTTGTTTAATTTCTTCTTTCATTCCAATTTGCCTTTTAATTTCTTCACAAATTCAAATATGCAAAAGTTCTTGGTTTTACCTTTTTACTTTTGCTCTAATATTTCGTGAATTCGAGACAAGCCATCGAAGATGGCGATATATTTGTAGCCCATAACGCCAGTTATGGGAACAGGTTACAGGATTGTTTCAAACGGTTGAATAACCGTGACATAATATTTATGCCGCCATTTTCAATGGCTTTGTCAATTTTCCGGCATTATTCCCACGATTTGCATCGTGGGCTACAAATATAACGTCGGTTTCACCGACTAAATCTTGATTTCTTATCTAGAACTCACGTCAATAACCTCACTTCGTTTCCGGCAAAAGTCCGCCCGCGCCGAGCGCGATCAACAAATCGGCATTGGCGCGATACCGCAGCGTCAGGGCTTCGGTCAAATCGCGGTTTGCGTCCAGCAGTCTTCTTTGTTCGTTGATTAAATCGGTGATTTTTATCTCGCCGATCTGATAGACTTTGCGAAAGGTTTCGACGTTATTCGTCATTTGCGGAATTGCCGCCGTTTCTAGTGTTGAAACGGCACGATTAGCGGCTTCAATTTTCTGGTACGCCGCTAAAATCTCGCCGCGCACGACTCTTTCGGCAAATTCGAGCCGCGCTTTTGCCTGTCGGATATTAATTTCCGCTTCGGCTTTCGCGCCTTGATTTTTATTAAAAATCGGAATTCCGATTGCCACGCCGAACGTCAAACTGCGGTCGCGCTGCGGAAAATTTCCGATTGAAGTATCAATCACCGAACGCCCTTGTGAATAGCGTGTGTAAGCCGTCAAATCCGGGCGCGACTGCGCTTTGATGAGCCGCAAACCGGCGGTCGAAACCTGCTCTTCGATCCGCGCCAGAAGAACATCCGGGCGCGTTCGGAGTCCAATATCAACCGCCGCGTCCGGTGTCGCAGGCAGAACGGGCAGTATCGCCGAGTTGATTTGTTCGCGTAATCTTAAAGGTTCATCAAAAGATGATCCTCCAAGCATTTTCAGCTGCGTTAAAGCCGCTTGCAGCCGACCTTCGGCAAGTTCACGCCGCGAGCGAAGACGCTCGACTTCCGCCTGCAAAAGATTCAGTTCGAGCGGCGGCGTGTCGCCTTCGTTGACGCGAATCTGCACAAATCGCGTCGTCTGCAAATCAAGTTCGAGCAGATTTTCCGTCGCTTCGAGTTCGCGCAAAGCGGCGAGTGCTTCGGCATAATTGGTCAAAACATTGGCAACTAAAATTCTCTCGCGGTTGCGAACTTCCGCCTCGCTTGCATCGATGGCGATCAGCGCGTAATTTATTCTCTCCGTGCGCCGTCCGTATATTTCAATCGGTAGCGACGCGCCGACGGTAAACTGTCCGTCGCCGCCGTTGCCGACAATTCTGCCGGATTCCTGCTCGAATTCAAGCGTCGGATTCGGACGCAGACGCGCTTGGTCTAATCGGGCTTTCGCCTTTTCGATTTCAAGCCTGTCCGCCGCTAGATCCTGATTCGTTTCCAGAGCGCGGCGGATCAGATCTTTAAGCGAAATGCCGTCCTGCGAATCGTAATAATTCGGCAAAGTTGAAACCAAGATCGGTTTCGCCGTAGAAGAAACTTTTGTTTCCTCTTTTGTCAATAAAGCTACCTGTTGGGCGTTCGTTTTATAATTCGGGTAGATAATCGGCAATAATAAAACCGTCGCCGCCAGCCATTTGAAAAGGCTGTGCGAATTTAAAATAGTCATTGCTAAAATTTCCTCTCTAACTGACAAAAACAGCGTTAGAAGTTTCAATCGAGCCGAAAAAGGACACACTTCGGCGCGAAGTTGAAACAAACAATTGAATGTTCGGACAAAGAAAACTTAGCTGACTTGTGGTGGTTGGTACGGCGGCGGAAGATTGCCGGTAGGTTGGAACTTGTTTTTAACGGGAGAAATTTCGGTAAGCAATTGGGCTTTCGGTACTACGAAAGACAACCCCTGAATCGGAGTTACATGACACAGGCATTCGTCCTTGCAGTCTTCCGACACTGAGCTCTGGTCAGTAACGGATTGGTAATCGCCAGCAGATGAAATTTCATGAAATTCTATATTTCCACTTGAAACGGTTGCCGAAAAATCGGGCATGTTGGTATGAGAGAATCTATGCGAAACTGTTGTGTTATCTTCGGGGAAACTTTCCGCAAAGATCTGGCATTCAAAAATGGGACAGGCTATTTCCAAAAATATGAGAAAAACCCACAAAAGAGCCAGCTTCCGATACAGAGCGGTATGACTCCTTAACCTAGAAAGTCGATTTAAAAAGCGTGTTTTTTGAATTCTTTTTCTCAAAGGCAATGTAAAGCTTTCACCGCTTAAAACTAACCGCGAACGAATCCGATCACATGTTAGCCAAAAATTACTAACGAAATTTAATCACATCTGCGTACTAAAACTCAAAAGCGCTTCCCGCATCTCTCCCGCGGTTCGCCAGCGGTTTTCGACCTCTTTTGCGATCGCCTGTTCGATGACGAATGCGATCTGCGGCGGGATGTCCGGAAGTCTTTGAGCAAGCGGAACGATCGGCTTTTCGAATATCGCCTTTACAGTTTCCGAAATTCCGGCTTTCGGTGAAAGGTCGAGCGCATGACTTCCGGTCAAAAGGCTGTACGCGGTCATTCCCATCGCGTAAATGTCGGACGGAGGTCGCACTTCCTTAAAATCGCGAACCTGTTCCGGCGGCATATAGGCGATCGTTCCGGCGACATCGCCGACCATTGTCACGCCGCTCATTCCGCTTTGTTTGTAGCTTTTTGCCAATCCAAAATCGGTCAATTTCGATTGATAATTGGGAAAATTTCCGTCAACGAGAATATTTTGTTCCTTGATGTCGCGATGAACAAATCCGAGCGAATGGGCAAATTCAAGAGCGGCAAGCGTTTGCGATATGATCTTAACAACCTCCTGATAGCTCAACTTCCCGCCGCTGATCTTCGCAAGTTTTGACGCGTCCATTCCGGCGACATATTCCGAAACAAGATAAACAATGCCGTTATGAGTTCCATGTTCGATATAGCTGACGATATGCGGGTGCTGCAGGCTGGCGGCAACCTCGATCTCGCGCATGAACCGCTTCAATGACTGTTCGCTGACCGCAACTTCAGGCAGAAGCGTTTTAATCGCCACCGCCCGACCGTCCTTGACAGAACGAGCCAGCATGACGCTTCCCATTCCGCCCTGACCTAAAACGCGGATCATCTGAAATCCGGGAATCGGCTGCGGATTTTTCTTCAATTTTTCGCGGCAATCGTCGCAGAGAAATGAAAGCTTCGCATCGGGCTGCGAAGCTTCGGCTTTTGCCGGAATTCCGCAATTCAGACATTGCACGGTTATTACCGATGGAACGGTATCCGTGTTTATCTGCGGCGAATTGGCGCCGTGCGAAAGATTTTGTTTCGAATCGGTCGTAACTTCGACTTCAAGAACCGTTTCACCGCCCTGAATTCGATCTCCGTTCTTCAAATGCGCAGTTTCGACGCGAATTCCATTAACAAACGTTCCATTCGTCGAGCCGAGATCGCGTAGAAAACACTGCGGCGGCGCTATCTCCAATAAACAATGGTGACGCGAAAAAAACCGGTCGTGCGGCAAGCAGAAATGTGCTGCCTCGCTCCGTCCGATCATGAAGGTTTCATGTTGGTCAAACGTAAAGACGCGTCCGCTTTGCGGACCCGCCAACACCCTTAAAGTAACTCGCATTATTAACTAGTCTAGTATCAGATCGCCAATTCCCAAAACGTGGAAAACGTGCGGATTGAAATATCACTTGCCGATCTCCAGATCGGAAAACGCAACCGGGATTCCGCCGCCCGAATAAATTCCCGCAACGCCGCCTCCGTAACCGTCAGAATTCTTTATCGAATCCACCTTCTGACCATTAATAAACAGCGATATGTCGCCGTTGCTATCGCGGACCTCGAGCACATTTTTCTGCGTCCCGTCCTTGATCACTGCGGAGCGGGTCCATTTAACGAGATCCGTTTCTTTTCCGGGAGAATGTTTTACAATCCGATACCGTTTTTTCGAGGCATCTATCAAGAAGGCATAATCCTTCACCAGCGGTTTCTCGGGATCGCTGTGAAATATCAAACCATAGCCAAGATCAGTCGGTTCTTCGTCGACATTTCTGACCGTAACACGGGTCGTTGCGTCGTCGGTCTTAAACTGCGAGGTCGCGATCAAAACGTAATAATAGCGTTTTTCTTTCGTTCCCATCACCAGTTCGCCGTTTTCGTATTCGGCTGCGGCATATTCCGGATTAACTTTCGTCCAGCCGGAAAGATCCACTTTACTGAATTTAGCGCTGTCGTCCGAGGAAATCGTCCGGTTTCCAAGGTCGATATTCGTTTTTGTTGTTGAATTTGATTCTTCCGTGTCGACGCTTGCCAGCAGCACAGCCATGCCAACTATTCCGCCGCCGCAAAGTACGACCACGCCTGCCAGAATTCCAAGGACCCAAAGCCAGCTTTTCGATTTGCCTTTCGCCGGCTGAGCGGCGGCGCTCCATGTCGGAACCGAAGGCTGCTGATGCCCCCAACTTGGCGGCGAACTTGTGTCGACCTGTTGGTTCGGCGCAGTTGGTCTCGGCGAACTCATCATAACCGTTTCAGGCAAACTATCGTTTCCCGGCTGCGAACCGCCTTGGGCGAGTACCGATCCGTCATCGAGACAGAAATTCAAATTTTCGTCGTTATAGGTTTTTTGACATTTGGGGCAGATCTTCATTTTTGTACCTGTTCGTAAAACGAGACTTTATAATGATTTGCGCGCTTCGCGATTTGACGAACGCGAGTTTGTTACGGTTGTAGACCAATAGAATCGACCAAATCAATTTAAACTATATCCGCATTTTCCGCAAAACTTGATATGACCTGGAAATTCGCCGCGACAGCGCGGGCATCGTCTTGTCGGCAAGTTTTGCGCCGGCGGATGCGGGCTCGACGCGAAACCGACACGATTTGGCGAACCGGAAGCCGCATTCGGCGGAATATTAAAACCGCATTTTCCGCAAAATTTTGAATTTGCGGGCAATTGCGAACGGCACCGCGGACAGTCGATCGTCCTCGGAATTTCGCCTTCGGCAACAAGCGTAAACGATCTATTTCCGCACCGACCGCAAAATTTTACACCTTCCGCAAACCGCGAACTGCAGTTTGTGCACGCCACGATACCGGGCATCAAACTCGACTGCGCTCCGCTGATTCCGCTGCTATGCGACGGCGACGGCTGGCTCTGCGAGCTGCGAAGCGGTCGCAGTTCAGCCTGAATCACCTGCTCGTTCACTCCTTCACGAAGTTCGATCACGCGTTCGTCGTCCTTTTCGCCTTGTTTCGAGACTCGCAAAATATGCTGACCCGCCGGAACCGTCGATAAAACAAGTCTGCCAGAACTTCCTACGCTTCCCTTTCGCTCGTCGTCAATATAAACTTCAGCACCGATCGGCGCCATTATAACGAGACGCGATGAACCGGTCTGCGAATCCTCCGACATGTCCTGGGCAGCCTTTTCAAGCTCGTTTATCCATTCGGCAACGGTCGCGCTGCGGTTCTTCGGATCGATCTCAAGCGCGTTCATTATTACGCTTTCAACTTTTTGAGGAATGTCCGAGCGAAGTTCCTTCAGCGGCGGCGGCTTATGCATTATTTTCTGCATCACAAGCTGCATAAGGTCGCCGGTGAACGGTGTCCGACCGCCGAGCATGAGATATGCGATCGTACCGATAGCGTAAACATCGGCGCGAACATCGACGCCGACCTCCGGCTGCATCTGCTCGGGAGACATAAATTCCGGCGTCCCGATAATTCCCCGCGAAGAGGGCGTAGCATTGCTGCTTGCATCGGTTACGGTTTGATTGACGAGCTTTGCCAAACCGAAATCGCCGACCTTTATAAAACCGTCGCCGCGACCTTTTGTCATGATGAAAATGTTCGCCGGTTTCAAATCGCGATGCAGAACTCCTGCTTCGTGTGCTGCTTCTACTCCGTCTGCTATCTGCCGAAGCAGCTGCGTAGCCCGTTTAACGGTCAAAGTTCCTTCGCGGCGCAATAATCGATGAAGCGTTTCGCCTTCGACGTATTCCATCACTAGATAAAACACGCCGTCTTCCGTTTCGCCAAAATCCGTAACATCGACAATATTGGGATGGCGGATCGATGCGGCAGACATCGCTTCCCTTTCAAATCGTGCTATTGCTTCGCCTTCCTGCAGATCGTCGCTGTTGAGAATGTCCTGACGAACTGTTTTTACCGCAACTTTTCTTGTGCCGAGATTGTTATCGTTTGCCAGATAAACCTGTCCCATCGCTCCGCGACCGAGTCTGCGCTCGAGCAAATATCTTCCGGCAAGAAGCTGCGGTCCCGGCAAACTAAGACGCGTCGCAGTTTCGTCGCCCGGACAAACATCGACTGCGTCGGGATAACAGATCTCGCATTTTGGACATTCTTTCATAATTTGAGAACGATAAATTTTGACTGCTGACTTTAAGAACCAGAAAAATCAAAAAAATTGCAAACTTCAACGGCTTGAACTCTTTACATTATAGTTGTTATAATCCGATTCGTTAATTCGGGTCGTTAGCTCAGTTGGTAGAGCAGCGGACTCTTAATCCGCGGGTCGCAGGTTCGATACCTGCACGACCCACCAAATTAACTTTGTAATATTAGCAAAAACAGGCGCGAAATCATCGGTTTTGCGCCTGTTTTGTATTTTATTGACGAACCGTTCGACTATTTTGCCGCAATCGGCGTCTAAACAACGGAGCAAAATGCTTTAACGTTCCGGAGCGCGTTTGGTATTCTTCTCGTGCAGAATTTGTAAAATATACACGAGTTAATGATTAGAGATCTAGCGGATGAGAAATTGGTCGAGTTGGCGGTCGGTGGAAATCCGGATGCGTTCGGCGAAATAGTTTCGAGGTGGGAGCGCAAGATATTAGCGCTCTGTTACGGAATGCTCAACCGCGAAGATGAAGCAAAAGACGCCGCGCAGGAAACGTTCATCGCTGCGTTCAAAAATTTATCGAAATTTCGCGGCGACGCAAAGGTTTCGAGTTGGCTGCACAGAATTGCTGTCAACCAATGTTTGACAACGAAGAGAAAGAATAAAAGCCGTTCCGAGAGTTATCTCGACGAAGAAACTGGAGAACATGAACGAGTTTTTGTCGCTCCGGCTTACAATTCGCCGGCGCGGAAAACGGAACAGAACGAACGTTTGTATTTGATCCGCCAGGCGGTGAAAGCTCTTCCGGCAGATCTTAAACAGGTCATTGTCATGAAGGAATTTGAGGAAATGACTTTTCAGGAAATTTCGGAAACACTTGAACTTCCGTTGAGCACGGTGAAAAGCCGTTTATATACAGCGCTGAAACAACTGCGGATGAAGATGGAACGAAGCCCGGTTGAGATTGTTTAGAGGCGAAATAGATGGAAAACAATAGTAAATGCGAACGATCTGAACAACTTGTCGAATATCTTTACGACGAGTTCGATTCGGCTTCCAGGATAAAATTTGAAGAACATTTAGGCGATTGTAAAGTTTGCGCCGAAGAAATAACCGCGTTTGCCGCCGTTCGCAGCGGCATCGGCGAATGGCGCGACCGGCTGTTCGAACCGATCTCTTTGCCGGAATTTGAACCCGACGCGTTTTCTTCAAACGCTGCTGTCATCACAGAAAGCGCCGATTCTGGTTTGTTCGAACGGTTGAGGAAATTCATTGATGCAGTTCCCGTTTGGACCGCGGTGCCGGCGATGGCGATTCTCCTGATCGGTTTCGGAGTGTTTTATTTCTCTTCTGCGTTTCAACAGACAAATTCGATCGCCGTAAATGCGCCGACGGACACCGGGAATTTCGTACCGGAAGCTCCGCAAAAAATGCCTGTTGACGCAAAGACCGAAAATGAAGCTGTTGAGTCGGAAAGCAGCGCTGCGACGCTGCCCGAACCAAAGATCGAAAAAGCGGAGATTCCTTCGAATCCGGAAAAAACGATTCGTCCGAGGAAACGAAGCTTAAAAACAGCGCCGGCAGTTGTTCCCGACAATTCCGTAAAAGAAACTCCCGTTCAGGCGGTGAAGGAAATTCCCAAATTGACGAATTTTACCGAATACGAAGATGATTCCATTCGTTTATCGGATCTATTCGACGAGGTCGGTTCTAAATAATCGTAAAATCAAATGAGAAAAACAACTGGTTTCATTGCAATCCTTTTTCTGGCGACCTTGCTGCTTTTGGTGAATTCTGCAAGCGCACAACGCGAAGGTGACAACAATTTTGCTCCACCGCCGGACAATCAAAACATGCGCGGCAACCTGATGCGCCGCCTTGGCTTGACGAAAGAGCAGATCCAGCAGATCCGCAAACTGAACGCCGCACGCGGACCGTTGATGCAGGAAGCTCAAAGTACATTGCGCGAAGCAAATCGCTCGCTCGACGAAGCGATCTATGCGGACACGGTCGATGAAAAGCTCGTCGATGAAAGACTGCGCGAATTTAACGCCGCCCAGGCTGAAGTTGCACGGATACGGGCATTAAGCGAAATTGAGATTCGGAAGGTCTTGTCGCCCGAACAGCTTGTTCAGTTTCGGCAGCTTCGCGAACAGTTCCGGGAAAGGCGCGAGGAAAAAAATAACGAACGCCGGACGATGCGCCGCCGCGACGAACCGCCGAACGATGCGGGACCGCCGCTGAGACGGCAGCCGAACCGACAGCGCCCCTGATCATAGTTTCAAGTCCATTCCGTCAAAGCCGATTTTTTCACGATCGGCTTTTTTTTCATTTGTCGTTTTCAGGTCTTCGTTGTAGTCTTTCTAAATAACAGATTAATGAACGATTTACATCGCCCTTCGATCAAGTAGAACGATCTTTTTTAAAATATCTGTAAAATTTACGTTCAGGATCGTAAAATTTGCTCCATTTTCGGCACTCTGATAACCACTGATTGATGAATCCGCTTAAACAGATCATTTTTGAGCTCCAGGAAATTAGCGTTCTGATAGCCCGTGCTTTCTTAAGTATTTTTTCAAAGCCGCGTTATTACACTGAAACGGTCAAACGAATGGACGTCATCGGCGTCGGATCGCTGCCGATCATTTTACTTACGGGATTTTTTACGGGCGGCGTTTTGACGCTTCAATCTTATCCGACGCTTTCGTATTACGGCGGACAAAGTCAAACAGGTCAGTTAGTTGCGTTTACATTGATCCGCGAACTTGGTCCGGTTTTGTCTGCGCTGATGGTCGCCGGACGAATCGGTTCGTCGATCTCAGCCGAGCTTGGATCAATGGTGGTGTCGCAGCAGATTGACGCAATGAGGGCTTTTGGGACGGATCCGGTCAGAAAACTCGTGCTGCCCCGTTTGATCGCGTTGATCACGATGCTTCCGCTGTTGACGGTTGCGGCGGACATTTCCGGGATAATCGGCGGCGGAGTCGTCGCTTCATATATTTATAATCACGACTACAATGTTTTTGTTTCGTCGGCGCGAACCGGCATTACGATCGAAGATATTATCGGCGGAGTGATCAAACCTTTGTTTTTCGGATTGATCATAGGAAGCATCGCATGTTACCGCGGGTTGAGCACAAGTGGCGGAACGGTCGGCGTCGGGCGTTCGACGACGAGCGCAGTTGTGCAGTCATCCATCGTTGTAATTATTGTCGATTTCTTTTTGTCGCGCGCGCTCCAGCACGTTCTCGGCGTTAATCATATTTAGAGTTTTCAATTTCCGGCTAAAATATGCTATCTGAGCAGATCGAAGAAAAAATTGACTTGTCGGACGGTCTTCTGGCGGAATCGCCGGATATGGAATCTGCGGTCGATAACGTCGATCGGGTCATTCCGGCAATCGAATTCCGGGATATTTATCTCGCGTTCGACAAAAAAGTTATTCTCGACGGCATCAGTTTCACGGTCCGTCGCGGCGAAACGAAGATCATTCTCGGGCGCAGCGGAAGCGGAAAATCGACCATAATTCGGCTTATTCTCGGACTGCTGAAACCGGACGGCGGGCAGATATTCATCGACGGCGAAGAGATCACTGCTTATTCTGAACAGGATATTATGTCCGTCCGGAAAAAGATCGGAATGGTTTTCCAGGAAGGTGCGCTTTTCGATTCGCTTTCAGTTTACGACAATGTCGCGTACCGCCTGCACGAACTCGGCGTCGAAGAATTGGAGGTCGAATCTCAGGTCAAGCGAATGCTGCATTTCGTCGACCTCGAAGAGGCGATCGACAAAATGCCGAACGAACTTTCCGGCGGAATGCGCCGCCGTGTCGGAATAGCGCGTGCGCTCGTCGGTGATCCGCAGATCGTTCTTTTTGATGAACCGACTGCAGGTCTCGATCCGCCGACAGCGAGAACAATATGTGAATTGGCGATAAAGCTTCGCGATCTTGAAGATGTTTCTTCGATATTTGTTACGCATGAAATGAACAATCTGGAATATCTTTCGTCCGAATATGCAATAATCGATGAAAACGGTGAGGTAAAATTTGAACTTGAAGGCGAACGGCTTTGTTTGATAAATACTGAAATTATCATGCTTAAGCAGGGCAAAATTATTTTTAGCGGAAAAGACGAAGAATTGCAGGCGAACACCGATCCTTATATTCGCCGCTTTCTTAAAGGAAAGTAAACCAACACTGATTTATGCCGAAAACAGACAGATATCTCGGATTTAAGCAGCTGCGTGTCGGAGTTTTCGTTCTCGTAGGACTTCTAGTGCTCGGGTTTTTGATATTAAATTCAACCGGCGACTTTAATCCGTTTAAAGACACTTTAACGTTGAAAGCGCGATTTAAGACCGCCGACGGGCTTCGCGAAGGCGCTGAAGTGCAGCTTGCGGGCGTTAACATCGGAAAAGTTTCCGAAGTTAGGCTCTTGCCGCCCGACAGCCCTGAGGAAGCAAAGATCGAAGCCGTAATGATCGTCGACGCTTCGCTGGACGGAAAACCCATTTCGCAGCGGATCAAAAACGATTCAACTGCGCAGTTGATCGCTACTTCCGTTTTGGCAAACGATAAAATTATTAACATTACGCCGGGATCGCAAACTGCAGCAGGCGTAACCGAAAATGATGTTCTGGATTCGAGCGAAGCGATTTCGATAAACCAACTAACTCAGACCGGAAACGAGCTTTTACAGCAGATAAACAAACTTTCGATTCCGACCAACGAGATCCTGAATAAAGCCAATCAAGGCGAGGGAACGCTCGGGCGCATAATAAACGACGAATCGCTTTATAAAAATCTCGACGCAACAATGGGCGAAGCAAAGCTTTCCATCGTCCAGCTTCAGAATATCCTTGATAAGGTAAAGTCAGGCGACGGAACAGCAGGTAAACTTCTTAACGATCCCGAACTTTATAATAATCTGAACAAAACCGTTATTCAGCTGGAAACGATCTCGCGAGAACTAAAGGAAGGACGCGGAACCGCAGGAAAATTTTTAACTGACGAAGCACTCTACAATGACAGCCGTGCGGCAATAGCAGATTTTCGAACCTCGGCAAAGAAACTGAACGAAATTGCCGATGATGTAAAAAAATTGACCTCGGAACTTAACCAGGGCAAAGGCACCGCGGGTAAATTGCTGAAAGACGAAGAGATCTACAACGAAGCAAG
Organism: Pyrinomonadaceae bacterium; assembly: GCA_026129865.1. Lineage (GTDB taxonomy): Bacteria > Acidobacteriota > Blastocatellia > Pyrinomonadales > Pyrinomonadaceae > JAHCHG01. The sequence goes on along the minus strand of JAHCHG010000004.1, from coordinate 259,196 downwards.
GACGGCGTTTGCACGAATAAATTCGACGACTCTTCGTTTCGAATCGATATTGGCTGACATTCAGGACGGGAAAGGAACGGTCGGAAAGCTGTTTACGGACGATTCATTGTTTAATAATATCAATCAAACCAGCACGAACATTAACCAGCTTTCATCGGAAAGCACAAAACTGATCTACGATTTCCGCCAGAATCCTAAGAAATACTTAACGATCAATTTCAAATTGTTCTGAACAACTGAAAAAGGTTCCCCGAACAATTTCGAAGAACCTTTTCTATTAATGGTGCTGAGGGCGGGACTCGAACCCGCACGGTTTTCACCACACGCCCCTCAAACGTGCGCGGCTACCAATTACGCCACCTCAGCCTGGGTAAATTAAACTAAAAAGAACTAATTATTTGTTTGCCGCAGGCTTTTCTTCGCCCGCATCTTCAGCGGAATTTGCGTTCGCGGGAGCGGCTGCGTTCGAATTAACCGGTGCTTCTTCAGTCGCAGCATTTGTATTCGCCGTGTTCGCATCAGCCGCGGTGTTCGTATTTGCAGCGTCCGTTCCAACCGCCGGCGCCTCTTCGGTCGTATCCGTCGTTTGAAGTACCGAAATATTTCCCGTCAATGCAGGCATCGACAAAAGAAGTGCCGAAAGCATAAAACAGGTAGCAGCAATTATAGTCAGTTTTGATAAAACGCTCTGCGCTCCGCGGGGAGTGAATGACGTGCTTGAAATGTTGCTCGTAAACAGCGCGCCCGCATCAGTCTTACCCGGCTGCAATAGAACCGCACCGATCAGCACAATACAAGAAACAAAAAATAATCCGTACAAAAAATAAGCCAACTTCGTTACCCCAAATTATAATTAACAATCTTCGAAAAACTTTCGGCGCTTAAGCTTGCTCCGCCGACCAATGCACCGTCTATATCCGTCTGATCCATCAATTCGCCGATATTTTCAGGTTTAACCGATCCTCCGTAAAGAATTCGCGTCTGATCGGCAGTTTCCTTTCCGTGTTTTTCAGCTATGAACGAACGAATGAATCCGTGCATTTCTTGAGCCTGTCCGGGCGTGGCAGTCTTTCCGGTGCCAATTGCCCAAACAGGCTCGTAAGCGATAATAATACGTTCCATGTCTGAAACTGTCAAACCGTCCAATCCGCCTTCGAGCTGCTCTTTTACAACTTTTTCCGCGTTGCCGGATTCCCTGTCCGGAAGCATTTCACCGACACAAACAATTGCCGTTAATCCGCTTTTAAGACATGCCCGCGTTTTCAAATTTACCGACCTGTCTGTCTCACCGTAAAATTGCCTGCGTTCGGAATGCCCGATTATTATGTGCGAACACCCGGCATCGTTCAGCATTTCCGCAGAAACTTCGCCGGTGTGCGCGCCTTGTTCGGTTTCTGTCGCGCAATCCTGCGCCGAAACTCTGACATTCGAACCTTCTAATCTGTCGCAAACCGTCTTCAACGCGGTAAATACCGGCGCGATAACAACCTCGCAATGATTTGCGTTTGCAACGAGAGATCTCAATTCCAAAGCAGTTTTTACAGCTTCGTCATGAAGCTTATACATTTTCCAATTTCCGGCGATCACGGGTTTTCTCATTTATTAAAATTCCTACTTGTTATCCAATGCGGCAACTCCGGGCAACTCCGCACCTGACAAAAATTCCAGCGTCGCGCCGCCGCCCGTCGATATATGTGAAATTTTATCCGAAAGTCCTGCTTGATTTATTGCCGCGACCGAGTCGCCGCCGCCGACGATCGATGTCGCACCGTTCGCTGTTGCTTTGGCAACCGCGCGCGCAACGGCGAGAGTTCCTTCGTCAAAAGGCTTTTCCTCGAACATTCCCATCGGTCCGTTCCAGATGATCGTTTTCGCGCCGTCAAGCGCGCTTTCAAAAATTGCCGATGTTTCCTTCCCGATATCCAACCCGACCAATCCTGCATTGGTAAAATCGACCGGAATCGTTTTCGCAGAATTTAGCGGATCGTACGAATCGACAACCTGATGATCAGTCGGCAGGATCAGCTGAACGCCGGAATCCTGCGCCATCTTTTCGATCTCCAGCGCAGTCGGCTTCATCTCGTCTTCAACCAGTGATCTTCCGACAGTATATCCGTTGGCTTTGAAAAACGTATAAGCCATTGCTCCGCCGATCAAAAGCTTATCAACTTTTCGTTCGATCAAAGACTTGATCACCGGAATTTTGTCCGAAACCTTTGCTCCGCCGAGGATCGCAACGAACGGTCTTTCCGGATCTTCCAGCGCCTTTCCGAGAAATTCCAATTCTTTTTCCATCAACAGACCCGCGACGGACTGTTCGACAAATTCGGTGATTCCAGCCGTCGAAGCATGCGCACGATGCGCCGTTCCGAATGCGTCGTTAACATAGACATCGCAAAGATTCGCCAATTTTTTGGAAAATTCCGGGGCGTTCTTTTCTTCTTCCGGATGCAAACGGAGATTTTCAAGAAGCAGTACGTCGCCGGAACTTAACGACCGGACCCTTTCCTCGACATCGTCGCCGATGCAATCCTCAGCAAAAAAGATCCGACCTGTTTTTGCCGCTGCCGTACCTTCCTCGCTCGCCAACCCTGTTGATCCACCGGTCGACGAGCTGCCGGAAAATTCCGGCAGATCCTTTAAAAATTCATAAACAGGACGCAAACTGTAAGCAGCCTCGTCATAAGGCATTCCTTTTTCTTCCGCCTTTTGCTTGTCCTTGATTGGTCTTCCCAAATGCGACGCCACTATAACCTTTGCGCCTTTTTCCATCGCATATTTAATAGTCGGCAGCGCACTCGTGATACGTGTAGCGTCTTCAATGTGACCGTTTTTGATCGGCACGTTAAAATCAACTCTGACAAAAACTCTTCTGCCTGCAATATCAATATCTTTGATCGTTTTCTTTTTCATACAAAAAATAGGTCTCAATCGATCTTATCGAAGCAATTAACGGCGGCTTCGAACACTTCGTCCCCGATCTCAACATTAAATTTAACTTCGTTAAGCATATAAACTATCGTATCGGTCCGCGATTGCCAAAACGGAAAGAAAATCTGACCCACCTTTCTATAATCGCCGAACGAATTCACGGTCGAAGTTCCTGTCCTGTTCACCAGCCGTCCCGTTTCCACATCGAAAACGAACATAACATTTGAACCGTTTACGTCAGTCGCTTCGATCAAATGAACCTGACGATTCTCCCGTTCAAATTCTCCGCGATAAATTATCTTCGGATAAATAGACTTAGCGTTAAGGATTTCATAAAAATCGGCTAAAAGCTTTAATTCGTTAACTTGCGCGGGCTGGACAGTCTGATCGGTGCCAAATATCTTGGATTGAACAAAATGATCCTTTCCATTAAAAACTTCCCGAATTTCGCCGGACCCTTCGATAAAGAGATTCTCAGCGAATTTGTCGGGTGCGCGCCGAAAGATCTCTATTCTACCTTTTACTTCGGTGCCGGAATCGACGATCGTCAAATTTCCGGACGCTGTGTATGAAGTGATCTTTCTTAATTCATCCGCGCCGCCGATCGAATTTATCGAATCAAGAATGATCTGTAACGCTTTTTCATCTTGAATCGGCTTCACACGCTTGGACGGTAAAGCTCTTTTGACCGTCGAAGCGGCTGCATTAGGCAGATCATTTTTATTCAAATTCGGATTTTTTGCCGTCTTTTCGGCGATCTTTCGATTTGCTTCGGCGATTGCCGCGCTAAGCTGCCGATCTTGCTGTTTACGCAAGGAGATCAAGTCGTTTCGTAAGACAATATCGGGCACGACACCGCGACCTTCGAGTAGATTCCCTCGCGGACTTTTGAAATTTGCGACAGGATAAAGAAAGATCGCACCCGTCGGAAGGATCTTTGTGACCGCAGGAAGCGCTTCGCCCGCCGTTTGCTCGCCGATGACAGTCGCGATCCCGTTTTCCTGAAGTGCCGAAGCAAAGATCTCAGCAGCGGAGTAACTAAGTTTATCTACGAGAATTACGATGTCTCCCTTAAAGTTCTTTCGATGCGGATTGATTTCTCTTGAAAATGATCCCGAACGGTGAATCTCGGTTCCCATTTTGATCTGTTTCTGAGTCAAAAGTCCGCCGATGCCGATGACGGTTCCATATGACCCGCCGAGATTTCCGCGAAGATCGATGATCAAAGCACGCTTGTCTTTGAACTTGGTCATAGCATCGCAAAATTTATCAACCGTCGAAATTGTGAAAAAATTGAACTTAAGATATCCGATATCATCGGTAAGCGATCTTTTCTCAAAACGAAGAAACTGCTTTGGCAAATTTGGAACGAGTCTTTCAAGTTCGCCCGAGAGCTTTTCCCGCTGAATTTGCAAGGTTTGACGCCGATTTTCATTGTCAATTATTCGCAGCGACAACTCCGACCGGGTTCGACTGTTGAAAAACCACGCAACGATCTCGAGCGGAAGTTGTTTTTCAACGGATTTCGCATACGAGCCAAGATCGGTGATTTTCTTAATAAAATCGGCAAAGAGAAGGTCGTTGACCCCTTCAATTACAAAACCGGTCCGAATGCCCGCTTTCTCAGCCGGCGATCCTGGTTCAACAGCGGAAACGACAATATCGTTCCCGAAAACACGCACTTCTATTCCGATCCCGTAGATCGAATCAGCGTTGATCTCCTTTTCACCGTCGCCGTCCTCGGTAGATTCTTCGACATCGTCTTCCTCATCAATGCCGTTCTGATCCGACGCTGACGCGGCGGCTTCGCGCTTAACATTTTCCAATTCTCTCGCAACTTCCGGAGGAATTATAGAAAAATGCGACCGCGCTAGACGATTTATCATCTCCTGAAGCAAAAAATGAAGTTCTCTATCGTTTTTTGCCGCTTTAGCGCGGGGTTCAAACTCAAGTCTGACCTTATCCCAATTTAACCCGTTGAATGTCTGGTCAAAATAATTTTCTGCGATGGTCGTCCAAACGATCTGGAAAGCCCGAAGTCTCCGGGTCTGATCAGCCGAGATCTGTGAAGATTTGACCGGCGGCGGTACTCTTGAAATCTTCGGCTCTTGGGCGCCGGCGTGGAACGAGAATAAGAGAAAGAAAAACGAAATTACTGAAGAAATTTTGAGAATCCGTTTCATACCGGTCTAATATGAAGAGGTGAAGTAGAGATTCGGGCATATCGCCAACGATCTACAGAGGCACGAAATTACCCGAAACTCTTCACTTAAATTATCAACTTAAGATTTATAAACCCTTGTCTGCGATGTACTTGATCAAATCGCGAACACGACACGAATAACCCCATTCATTGTCGTACCATGAAAGGATCTTAACAGTCGTGCCGCCGATCACTTTTGTATTGTCGGCATCGACGATCGAAGAGTTTGGATTACCCCTAAAATCAATAGATACAAGCGGTTCCTCCTCAAATGCAAGAATTCCTTTTAACTCTTCGTTAGCGGCATCCTTCAGCACACGGTTAACTTCTTCGGTCGATGTTTCTTTTTCAAGATTCATCACAACATCTACTAAGGAAACGTTCGGCGTCGGTACGCGCACTGAAATGCCGTCGAATTTACCTTCGAGTTCGGGAATAACCAAAGCAACGGCTTTTGCAGCCCCCGTCGACGTAGGGATCATCGAAACTGCCGCAGCGCGCGCACGCCGAAGATCTTTGTGCGGAAGATCGAGCAACTGCTGGTCGTTGGTATACGAATGGATCGTATTCATCAAAGCGTTTTTGATACCGAACTTTTCATGTATTACCTTCGCCACAGGCGCAAGGCAGTTTGTCGTACAGGAGGCATTTGAAATAATGTGATGATTGGCAGGTTCGTACTTTTCTTCGTTGACGCCTAGAACGATCGTAATATCTTCGCCTTTTGCGGGTGCCGAAATTATAACCTTTTTGACTGAACCGCGAAGATGTTTTGCTGCATCCGCAGCATTCGTAAATCTGCCGGTCGACTCAACAACGATGTCTGCACCCACTTCGTCCCACGGAATTAGCGCGGGATCCTTTTCACTGAAAACCTTAAAACTATCGCCGTCAACGTTGATTGTATCGCCGTCGGCAGAAATATCCTGCTCGAGGTTTCCCATGATCGAATCATATTTCAGAAGATGTGCGAGCGTTTTTGTGTCCGTAAGATCATTAACCGCAACAAAATCGAAATCCGAATCACCCAGCGCCGTACGCATTACATTTCGACCTATGCGACCAAACCCATTTATACCTACTTTTATAGCCATATCTTAAATTCCTCCTGTTGGTTGTGATAAAAACTTGAAGATAACTTATATTAACCCAAACTTCAAAGCTTCCATAATTGAGCATTTGTGGAGCCGCATGTAGAAAAAAACAGTCTGCCGACGATTAAATAATTGAAACAATCACAACCGTTTCACGTAGTTAGTGTTTGTATTTTGAGCCATAAAATTTCATAAAGATCAAACTTCTCGGAGCCATCATAAAAATGAAATCATTAATTTCAGCAAACAAATTTCTGGCATTTACGTGCCTGTCCATTGCGCTTTGCTGTTTGAACAGTTTTGGGCAGGAGACCGCAACATCCGTCCAGCTTGCTAAATCGATAGAAACCGCAGAATTCCCGACCGAACCGGCAGATGCCGTTCAGGCTGAACCTAAAACCGGTGTTCCGGTTCGGTCAAACGTTTCGACATTTTCAAACGGTGCCGCATTGAATCGGGTAGGCGTCCAGACGTCGACAACGCTTCCGCTTTCTTTGGACGACGCTATCCGCCGCGCGCTTCAAAACAATAATGATATTGAGATCGCCCGCGACGATATTCGGCTGCAGGAAACCCAGCTTCGTTCCCTCCGCGGTTTCTACGATCCGACACTGAATTTTACTCCGACATATTCCAGGAACTCGAGTACGGGCAATAAAGCGACGAACGATTTTCGTGCGAATGCAAACATTACGCAAAACCTCGGAACCGGCGGTTCTTACCAATTCTTTTTTAACAACACGCGGACGGAAAATTCGTTTACGCAGGCTCAGTTAACTTCGGGATCATCAGGAATTTCAAGCGGTGCGGCGGCTGGATTTTATTCAACCAGTACAGGTTTCCAACTTACGCAGCCGATACTTCGAAACTTTGGAATCGACAATAACCGCAGGCTAATAAAGATTCAGAAAAAGCGTCTCCAACAATCTGATGCCGATTTTAGACAGCAGGCTATTGAGGTCATTGCCCAGGTTCAACGCGCATATTGGGATCTCGTGTTTGCGCTCCGCGATCAGCAAAACCGGCTCGCAAATCTGAACCTCGCAAAGGAAAACCTTCGACAGGTCGAAGCTAAGATCGAGGCTGGGGCGGCGGCACCGCTCGCTCGTGCGGAAGTAAATACCGAGGTCGCGACCCGTGAAGGCGAATTGCTTTCAGCAACTCAATCGGTCTCGACGGCTGAAAATACGCTTAAAACATTGCTTCTGCGGGAGCCGACCGCTGCAGAATGGACCGCGACATTGGTCCCGACCGATCGACCGGTTTACAGCGACGAACCTGTCGATCTGACCGACGCGCTGAATGACGCAAAGCAAAATCGTCCGGAACTTCGCAGGTTAAGTCTCGAAAAAGAAATTAACGAAATCGACCTAAAATATTTCAAAAACCAGACCAGACCGCAGATCGATCTAAATGCGACATTTTCGCTTAACGGAATTTCGCGCGGATTAACCGGCGATAACACCGATCAGCTCGTACCTCAGTTTACCGGTAACGACGAGATTTTGCGGCAGCGTCTGAACACACTTCTTCCTGCAAATTCGCAGATACCGAATCCGAACATCATCATTCCGGCGGTTCCGGATTACTTGGTCGGTGGCTTTGGACAGTCGATAACGAATATTTTAAGATCAGACGCTCCAAATTATTCGGTCGGCGTTACATTTTCTTTTCCATTAAGAAACCGAACGGCACAGGCAAATCTGGCTGGCGCTCGAATCACTCAGGAAAGAATCGATGCGCAAACACGATCACGCGAACAGCAAGTTATCGCGGAAGTGAGAAACGCCGTTCAGGCAGTTGAAACGGCGAGACTCCGTGTACTTACCGCACGCCGAGCAAGAGAAAATGCAGAGATCCAGCTCGAAGGCGAAAGAAAGCTTTTCGAGGTCGGCAGATCGACGACCTTTCTTTTGTTTCAACGTGAAAACGCGCTTGTAAATGCGCGGAATGCTGAGATTCGTGCGGAAACCGATTACAACAAGTTTCTCGCAGACCTTCAAAGGGCAACTTCTACGACCTTTTCGGTAAATAATATTCAGGTCGATTCACCGCCCGACGACAACGATTAAGCCTCGAGTTAAAGTTTCTGTTTAAGAGTCGGTCTGCCGACTCTTAATTTTTTACATTAAGTTATCTATATTAAACCTCAAGTAAATTCTTAATTGATTTTTTCGCCGCGAAGTCTTACCTTTTTATCGGATCTCATTTACACGCGCCTGTGAAAATTTCAGCAACAATCATCACCTTAAACGAAGAGCACAATATTGAGCGTGCTATTCGATCGCTGTCCTGGGCGGACGAGATCGTCGTTGTTGATTCGTGTTCGAACGATCGGACAGCGGAGATCGCGCGATCGCTCGGTGCAAAGGTGACAATTCAGGAATGGCTCGGGTTTTCTAAACAAAAACAGTTTGCTGCCGATCTCGCGGCTAACGAATTTATTTTCAGTTTGGATGCCGACGAGGAAGTTTCGAGCGAACTGGCAGAAGGCATTGAAAAAATAAGAACTTCAGAAAAGTCAGCGGATGGATATAAGATTCCGAGACTTTCGTTTTATATGAACCGGGCGATTCGCCACGGCGGCTGGTATCCGGACCGCCAGCTTAGACTTTTTGACAAACGAAAAGGTCATTGGAACGACCGGCTCATTCACGAGTCGGTTAAAATGGACGATTCGGCGACCGTTGAGGTCATCCATGCGGATATTTTTCATTACAGCGTTGAAGGCGCGGCGCATCACCACAAAATGATCGGCGAAAGATATGCTCCGCTCGCCGCGAAACATTTGTATGATTCCGGAAAAACGACATCGCCGCTTAAGATCGCAGCCGCCGGTCCGTCGAGCTTTTTTCGTTCTTATTTCTTGAAAATGGGTATTTTGGATGGATTGCCCGGATTCGCGATCGCCAAATTTGCTGCGCATCATTCTTTCTTAAAACATCTTATTCTCTGGGAACTTCAAAATTCCGAGCGGACCGCGGAAGCCGAACACAGGTAAATCTTTACCCGGTACAACCTGCAATTTTTACGGCACATCATACCTTCAGTTTCGAATCTCTTTACGATATATTTGAATCGGCTCGCAGGAGCGGAGTAATTATATGAAAAAATTGATCTCTTTATTGATATTCATGCTCTTGTTTTCCGTATTTTGTTTCGGACAAAAAGGCATCGACCCGCAGACGGAAAAGATCAAAACCGAAGGCAACAAAACAGCGCGGACAAACGATGTAACTCGTTCATGGAATTGGGGCAGCGGCAAAACCCGCGTTCGGGAACGGTTGGACAACCCGCTGAAACTCAATTCGCGGCGCGATATTTTAGTGGAAACAATCGTAAATATTCTGAGCGAGAACCAGATCATCGTTGACGATGCCGCGTCGCGGCTGAACGACGGAATTATCGTATCGCAGCCGTATGTATTTGCAAAAAGCCCGGTTACCTCAAATACCGAATTAAACCGTTATGCGGTGTTGGACAACTCGGACACTGCTTGGACGCGCGGTCGCTACACATTTACGATCGAGGTTCAATCGATCGACGGCATTCAAAATAATGTTTACGTAACCGCAAAGATCGAAGGTCGCGCCAACAGCGGACTGACTCAGGAATGGAACACTTTGCGGAGTTCCGGTTTGGCGGAGGATATGTTTTTGTCGAAACTGGTGGAAATGATCACCGGGATCTCGCCGGACGAATCGCAAAAGGTTGAACAGCCGTAAATTCCGGTATTTATTTATGAAGATCTTTAGTTTTATTATCATCTTCCTTTCATTGGCAGTTTTTTCGCAGGCTCAGATCACTTCAGAGACTGCGTCGGGTCGCGAGCGGTCGGAACCGTTACCGCAAAGCATCTTGGAAACCTTGGCAAAGCAGCGGATTGAGTACGAAAAAAAGGAATTTGACGAACTGAAAGAGCGTGCCCGCGAAGCTTCTGATATTTGCGACGAACTTAAAACATCATTTACAAAGCATAAGAAACTGACTTCGAACGAACTTGCACGACTCAAAGACCTGGAGAAGCTGATTAAAAAATTACGCAAAGATCTCGGAGCGTCCGGCAGCAGCGATGTAGAGGAAATGGCAAAACCGGTTTCAAAAAAAGCTGCGATGGAAAGACTTTTTGCGGAGATCGAACTGTTTGATCAGGAAATTCAAAAAGTCTCGCGCTATGCGATCTCCGTATCCGCGATCGATATCAGTAACCGAATACTGCTCGTGATAGGATATCTCCGTTCTTGATCCATTAAGTCTCTAAACGGTAATTTTTCGTCTTTTTTATTTTGATGCGATCATTTTTGCTTCTATTTTTGTTTTCACTGTGCTTAACCGCTTCACTTTCCCCAATCGCAGGGCAGGAACGAGATGATGAACCGGTAACGATCGAATCTACGTTAGTTGTACTAAATGCAACAATTACCGATCCGAAAGGTCAGCCGGTAGCCGGACTGAAACTGTCCGATTTTAAGGTCTTTGAAGACGGCGTGGAACAGGATATCGAGGTATTTGAAAGTTTTGAAACTCCGTTTGCCGCGGTTATTTTGCTCGATAGTTCCGGAAGTATGGAACGGCGCGTTTCGCTGGCGCGATCTGCTGCGATCAATTTCCTCAACGGACTTCGTGTTAACGACGTCGCTTCTATTTACAGCTTCGATACAAAGATTTCGCTAATTCAGGACTTTTCCAACAGCCGCGATGTGGCGTCTCAATTTTTTAATATTAAAGCAGACGGATGGACTGTGCTGAACGACGCGGTCGTTGAAGCTGCCGATCTATTGAAAAAGCGCTCCGAAAGACGCAAAGCCATCGTCGTGCTTTCAGACGGCGCTGACACAAAAAGCGGAAATTCAACTTCCGAAGCCCTAAAGGCTGCGATAGCAGCGGGCGCGACGATCTATGCGGTCGATATGTCGGATACGAACGACCGCAGCCGCGAAAAAATGATCAGTCAGGCTGCGCTGAAAAATTTTACAGAAAAAACCGGCGGAGTTTTTGTCGCGACACCTGGCGGAGTCGCAATGAGGGAAGCGTTTGGAAATATCGTCGAAGAACTCGGATTTCAATATACCATCGCATACGAACCCAAAAATAAGAAGACCGACGGAAAATGGAGAAAGATCGAGTTGAAAGTCGCAAAAAAAGACGTTAATATTCGAACGAAAAAAGGTTACAACGCGAAAAAAGCCAATTAAAAACTGGTCTTATTGCGCGAACGGTCCTTGTGCCGCTGAAACGCAAGCTCTATCAATTCATCGATAACTTCCCTGAAGTCCACTCCGGTTCCCTTCCACATTTTTGGAAAGCCGGAAGCATCGGTCAAGCCGGGCAGCGTGTTGATCTCGTTAATGAGCAGCGCGCCATTGTCGTTACGAAGGAAAAAATCTACACGAGCTAATCCTGCACCGTCGATCGCGCGAAATGCGGTTACCGCCATTTCACGAATTTTTTCGGTTAATTCTTTTGAAACGAATGAAGGAACGACGAACTCATTGTTACCGGTTCCTGCATATTTTTCCGTGTAGTCGAGGAATTTTTTATCGGCAGTTTTAACGATGTATTCACCCGGCAGACTGGCTTTCGGGTCATCGTTGCCGAGTACGGCGCATTCGATCTCGCGCATGTCCAAGCCTTCTTCGACAATGATCTTCCGGTCATATTCAGCGGCAAGCGCGATCGCGGCTTCGAGCGATTCCTTATCGCGCGCCATAGAAACACCGACGGAAGAACCTAGATTCGCAGGCTTAACAAAGCACGGAAATCCCAGCTTGTTTTCGATCTGCCTGGTGACAACCGCATGATCGCGTTCCCATTCGCTCCGCAAAAACCAGACATACCTACACATCGGCAGTTCGGCATCGCGAAAAAGGGTCTTCATAAACACCTTGTCCATCCCGCACGACGAAGCCAACACGCCGCAGCCGACATACGGAATGTCAGCCATTTCAAACAATCCTTGAATTGTTCCGTCTTCACCGAACGTCCCGTGCAGAACGGGAAAGATGACATCTATCGGAAAAACACTACCGTCGCCTGAAAGCAAACCTTTAAAACGTGAATCGCCGGTCAGCGATATTGCAGAATCATTGAATTTGGACGCGTCTCCAAAAACTTCTCGAGTCTTTTCCGGCAGTAAACCGATCGATTCCGACGCGCTAAGCCAATGTCCGTCAGGCGAAATTGCGATCGGAATGACATCATACTTATCGCGATCGATCGTTTCGATGACTGTGACGGCGGAACGAATCGAGATCTCGTGCTCGCCCGAACGCCCTCCGTAAATGATTCCAACACGAGTTTTCATAAATAATTAAAGGATCGTTTTACCCAGTGCCGACAGGATCAATTCGATCGCGAGTTCCACGGTGATATTGCTTTTATCGAGCATCGGATTAACCTCAACGATCTCGAGGGAGCGCAGTTTGCCGGACTCGGCGATCGTTTCCAACGCAACGTGCGCTTCGCGGTATGTCGTTCCGCCGCGGACAAGCGTTCCCGAACCCGGTGCAAACCTCGGATCGATCATGTCCACGTCAAAAGTTACAGCAAATCCGCCTGGAGCTTTCGAAGCAATGTCGATCGCGTCTTTTATACAAGCGTTCATACCGCGACGGTCGACGTCTGCCATGGTAAAAAAGTTGTCGCGAAGTCCAAGGTCGTGTATCAAACGTTTTTCGCCAATGTCCAGGTCTCGTGCGCCGATGTGCGCAAAATAATTTGTGTTCAGTTTCGGTGAAAAGTCTCCAATATGTGTCAGCGATTCGGTTCCCCGACCGAGAAGAGCCGCCAGCGGCATTCCGTGTATGTTTCCCGAAGGCGACGTTTCGTTCGTGTTGATGTCAGCATGGGCGTCGAACCAGATCAATCCGATCTCTTGATCTTGTGAGTTGAAATAAGACGAAATTCCGGAAAACGATCCGATCGCTATCGAATGATCACCACCTAAAATAAGCGGAATTCTTCCGTCTTCCAATATTGAACGCACACCGTCCATTATCCGGCGGCTGCTCTCGACCATCTCAGATAAATACTTGGGGTTTTCGTTATCGGACGCAATGTAGTCGGGCTTAACAATTTCGACATCGCCGAAATCCTTTAGATCATAGCCAAGGTCCTGAATATGCTCCGTCAACTGCTTACCTTGCGCAAGCGACAGCCGCATCGCAGTAACACCGAGCTCGCTGCCTTTCGTCCCGGCTCCGAATCCCAGCGGAACTCCAAGAATTCCAAGCTTTTTTCCTTCTCCCGGCAAGAATCTATCCTTTTCACTCATAAGACCTACATTTCCCCAAATCCCGATAAGAACAACTGCTCAACCGCAGCCATCGCGCCCGATTCATCCGTGCCGTCGATTGCCAGCATAAGTTCGGTTCCTTTTGCGGCGGCAAGCGTTAGGACGCTCAAGATCGACTTCGCATCTGCAAAGACGTTAGTGTCGCAGCGCCGAACGATTATTTTCGATTGAAATCCCGCCGCCAGCCTGACAAGCTGCGCCGCTGCGCGGGCATGTAACCCAAGCCGATTGATTACTGTAATCTTTTTTTCAACCATCCTTCTTGTGTTTTTTAGGTTCAAGCAGTTCGCTCGTCCGGTAGATCGCCTTTTTACCTTGTTCTTCAACCTCTTTAGCAAGTTCAGATAGCGAAACGTCCCTGTTTTGCGAAGCCAGTTTTATAACCATCGGCAAATTGACGCCGGTTATTATCTCAACTTCGTTCTCTTTTATGAACATTGCGGAAATATTTGTCGGCGTTCCTCCGAACATATCGGTCAAAAGCAGCACGCCCTTTCCTTCCGATACCGACTTGATCGCTCGTGAGATCTCTTCTTTCGCTGCCTCTACATCGTCGTGCCAGCCGATCGAAACTGCTGCAATATGCGTCGCGTCACCTACCACTGTCTCTGCCGCGGCAAGCAGCTCGTTTGCCACCTGTCCGTGCGAAACCACAACTCCACCGATTTTCTTCATAGCCTGCAAATTTATTTTTCTACGTCGCGGTGAACGACGGAAATTTGATGATTGACGTCTTTTAATGCTTCCGCGATCTTGTTTGTAACCATAACAGACCGGTGCCGTCCGCCCGTGCACCCGATCCCGATAATTAGATAAGATTTACCCTCTTTTTTATAAAGCGGGATGAGATATCTCAAAAGGTCGATAAAACGATCTGTCGTTTCTATCACTTCGTCCTGTTTTTCAAGAAACTCGATAACTTCTTTACTGGTCCCGGGAAGTTCGCGCAAACCCCTTTCAAAATATGGGTTAGGTAAATGGCGAACATCAAAGAGCAAATCGACCCTCGATGGCGAACCGTGCTTGTGACCAAAACTCATCAACTGAATATGAAGCGGCGCGCCTTCGTCAAAATGCCCGAATTCTTCGATCAGAAACCGCCGCAGCGTGTGGACGGTGTGTTCGGAAGTATCCACGATCAGATCGGCGTTTTTTCTGATCTTCGCAAGTTCCGAACGTTCGTCGCGAATCGCACGCGCCAACCCTTTGCCGCTGTCAGCCGGATGCGGACGGCGTGTTTCGCTGAATCTTCGCTGCAAAACCTCGTCGGAGGCTTCAAAGAATAACACGAACGGCGAAAGTCTTTTCCGCATTTTTGAAAGCTCTGTGGGAAAATCCGACAAAAAATGTCTTTCACGAATATTTATGACAAGCGCAGCTTTTTCAATAGCAACCACGTCTTCGGAATTTGGAAGAAGAAGGCGCGAAAACGTCCGAAGCATCGTCAGCGGAAGATTGTCGACACAGAAATAACCGAGATCTTCAAAAGCATTTGTCGCCGAACTCATCCCCGAACCACTCAAGCCGGTGATAATGACGAATTTCGGAGCGCTTCCTTTGTGATTGGACTTTTTATTCATTTAGCGTTTTCGTCTTTCGTTAATAGTTCGGAATGTTTTTCGATCAGATCGCGCGCCGCATTTCCGCCCGAAAGATTTATCAAAAAGACCCTTACAGCGGTTTCGACAAGTGTCGAAAGATTTCGTCCGACACTGACCGGCAATTTAAATTTCTTTACCCGCACGCCGAATACTTCGTGTTTGCTGATCTCCAATCCGACACGATCGATCTCGCCGGCGTCTTCCCATTTTACAAATTCGATTATTAACTCGATCTTTTTGCATTTTCCGACGGCTGAAATGCCGAAGAGATCACGAATATTTAATATACCAAGTCCACGGATCTCAAGATGTTCGCGCGTCAGCTCCGGAGACGAACCTTCCAGACTTCCGCCTATCTTTTTTATCAACACGGAATCGTCGGAGATCAAACGGTGTCCGCGTGAAATTAGGTCAAGCGCACATTCGGACTTCCCGATTCCGGAATCGCCAAGCATCAACACGCCAACGCCGTAAAGCCCCATTAAAACGCCATGAATTGTTACACGCGGAGCAAGAATTTCGCCGAGAAACTTTGTAACTTCATTGATGGCTAGTGAACTGACATCAGCGGTCTGAATTACCGGAAGCGATCGATCTTCAGCAATTTCAAGCAGTTCACGCGGCGGTTTGAGTCCCTTGGTCACCAAAATGCAGCAAATTTTATCTAGATCGAGGTTTCTTAAAGCCTCATGACGTTTTTCAATTTCCAGCTGATTTAGATAGGCGATCTCGCTTTGCCCGACGATCTGAATACGACCTTCGTGGATATAATGTGCAAAACCGGCGAGCGCCAGCCCGAGTTTTTGGATCCTGGAAGAACTGATCTTTCGATCTTTAAGACCAGCGCTTCCCGCAAGAATTGAAAGTTGAAGAGTTTCCGAAGAGAGTTCCAAAAAACGCTCGACCGAGATCTTCGGACTCTGATCTGTGATATCAAACTGCATTAAAGGGATTCTTCGGTCATTCGCCGCAAATTAAGGATGGATCAATCCGTAATTGCGGTCGTTTCTTTTGTAAATAACGGCGACGCTCTGGTCCGCCGTCGTCCTAAATACTAAAAACTGATTATCCTGCTGCTCGAGCTGCAGAACCGCTTCTTCCGGCGTCATCGGCTTTATCGAGTAATTCTCCGTTTTAATGATCCCCGGCTGGTCCGGTTCCGGCTGCACGTCGTTTTGCGGCGAAGCGATCGCTCCGAGTTTTTCGGCTTTGTGATGCTTATCGGTAATTTTGTTCTTTAATTTTAAAGCCTGTTTTTCGATCTTTGCGATCGATTGAGATAGAGATTTATACATGTCTGAGACACTTGTCGTCGCAGTTAAGACTTCATTGCGCCATTTTACGACAATTTCCGAGCGGTGCTTGCCCCGTTCGACCTCGATTATCACGTGCGCGCTGCTTTGCGCTCCCTCGAACAGATGGTCGATCCTTTCAAAATGCTCCTCGACATGCGCTTTCAGCGCGGGAGTTACGTCGATGTGTCTTCCTGTGTATTCAATTTTCATATTTTGCACCTCGATTGTTCGTTCCGGTCAAAAAACTTGACCAATTTTGCTTTCTGCATTCTTTCAACTTTTGGCATTGCCCTGATGATCAGATCACCGTTTTTCTTTCTCGGGAACCGGGTATCTGCATTTGATCGCGATATTTTGCGACCGTTCTGCGCGACAGTTTGACGCCGCCTTTCGCCAGTATTTTAGCGATCGCGTCGTCCGTGTACGGCTTTTTAGTATCTTCTTCCTCGATCATTTTTTTAATTTTCAACTTCAATATTCGTGTTGAAACTTCTTCGCCGTCTTCGTTCAGCATTCCTTCCGAGAAAAACCTGCGCAATTCGATAACGCCTTGCGGAGTGTGCGCGTATTTACGATTTACAACGCGCGAAATCGTCGAAAGATGCATTCCGATATCTTCGGCGACATCCTTGAGCATCATCGGTTTGATATGCTGCACACCATGTTCGAGAAAATCCCGCTGGCGGTTAACGATGCATTCGACAACTCGATAGATCGTCTGCCGGCGATGTTCGATATTTCTCAAAAGATCAACCGCCGAGCGAACCTTCTCTTTGATAAAATCTTTCGTTTCCTTTGAAGTTTCGTCGTGATCGACCAGATTTTTATACGATTGGCTGATGCGAAGCCTCGGACTGCCGTCGTCGGTGAAATAAACTATGTAATCGTCGTCGACCTTTTCGATATAAACTTCAGGCTGGACATAGATCGGTTCGTCGCTCGAATATCGTCTTCCCGGATACGGATCGAGAATTCTAACCTTATTTATTTCTTCGTTTAAAACGTGAAGGTCGATTCCTGTGTCTTTAGATAAATGCTGAAGCCGATGGGGCTGAAGATCTTCAAGATGATTTTCAACAAGTTCCGATGCAAGGCTTTCGCCTTCGCCGTTAGAACGAAGCTGCGCCAGCAAACATTCCTTCACGTTACGCGCACCGCAGCCGACCGGATCGAGCATTAAAACTATCTGCCTCGCTTCTTCGACCGCTTCTTCCGTGCAGCCGCACATTTCGCAGATCTCTTCGTCCGACGCTGTCAGGCGTCCGTCGGCGTCAAGGTTTCCTATAATACAAAACGCGATCTCTTCAAGTTCATCGCTGATCTGCGTCAGGCTCAATTGCCATTCCAGATGATCTGTCAGCGACGGCGACCGCGTTAAAAACTGTTCAAAACTCGGCGCGTCTTCTTTATATTCGATCTCTTGAGTTTTGTAGCCGGGATCTAGATACTCTTGAAATTCGCGACCGAAATCGACTTCTTCAAACGCATCCGAATTATCTTCCGATACGTCGTCGCCGTCCGAATCGCCCGAGCCATCGTCCGGTAAGCTGTTTTCCGAAACGGACTCAGCCGCAACCGATTCGAACTCATCAAAACTATCGGAATCGGAATCGCTGGACTTTTTTGCGTCGTCAAACGTTTCTTCCTGTCCTTCGGAGTTTTGATCGAGTATCTTTTCAGAAATTTCCTGAAATTCCTCGTCGGTCATAACTTCTTCGAGCACCGGATTTTCGACAAGTTCCTGTTGGATGAGCTCGCTCAGTTCCAACGTCGTCATCTGAAGCATCTCGATGCGCTGACGAAGCTGAGGCGTCAAAACCATCCGCTGGGCTAATTTTTGTGTAAGTCTTAATGATGCCATTCTTTACAAAAAGTTTATTTTGGAACACCAAACAAGTCAATAATTCGAAAATCTTGTGGACGGCTAAATTATAACCGATTGAGCGGACGAATAATACACATCCACCCGTAAAACTAGCGCTTTGATATTTTTCATCGATCGAAAAAAAATTGTAATCTTATCGATAATCGCGCCGGATCAAAGTGTAAATCTTTCGCCGAGATAAAGTCTGCGAACTTCTTTGTCCTCGACGAGTTCGCCCGGATTACCGGACCGAAGTATCTTCCCTTCCGCCATAATGTACGCACGGTCAGTAATCCCCAGCGTTTCGCGCACATTGTGATCGGTGATCAAAATGCCGATTCCCTGCCCTTTCAAATACAAAATTATCTCGCGAATATCATCGATCGCGATCGGATCGATCCCTGCAAACGGTTCGTCCAGCAAAATGAACTGCGGCTCGGTCGCCAGACAGCGCGCGATCTCAACGCGTCGTCGCTCACCGCCGGAAAGCGCATCGCCGCGGGTTTTGCGGACGTGATCGATGCCAAATTCAT
The DNA here is from genome assembly GCA_026129865.1 of Pyrinomonadaceae bacterium. GTDB lineage: Bacteria > Acidobacteriota > Blastocatellia > Pyrinomonadales > Pyrinomonadaceae > JAHCHG01. Next base: position 240,381 of record JAHCHG010000004.1, on the reverse strand, counting down.
CCAAAAGTTCGTCGAGCCGCTCAAACCGTTGTTCGCGTGAGAACTTCATTGTTTCCAATATTGCCAAAATATTCTGTTCCGCCGACATTTTCCGGAAAATGGACGGTTCCTGCGGCAGATAACCGAGTCCGAGCCGCGCACGAAGATACATCGGAAGATTCGTGACGTCCTGACCGTTCAAAAAAATGCGACCGGTTTCGGCTTTTTCCAAACCCGTCATCATATAGAACGTAGTTGTTTTTCCCGCCCCATTGGCTCCTAGCAGACCGACGACCTCGCCCTGTTCGACAAAAAGACTGACGCCGTCAACAACGCGCCGGCGTCCGTAGGTTTTCTGAAGATCTTCGGCTTTCAGTGAATTTTTAGAGTCGTTTGAATGATCGCTCACGAATAATTGTTTGGTACTTCTATTTAGAGTTTCTCCGGGAAATTTCTTTTTCGATCAGATCAAGTTCGCGGCTGACCTGTCCCATGACCGATGTATTTTCTTTGGCGCGACGAATCAAATACGGAACTGCATCGCGAACCGGTCCGTACGGGACGTATTTCGAAACGTTGTAGCCGTTACCTGCCAAAATATACGATAGATTATCGCTCATGCCGTAAAGCTGCGAAAAATAAACGCTTTTATGATCTGAAGCAATTTCGTTTGCATGCATATCGACGACAAGATCCTGTACGCTTTTTTCGTTGTGCGTTCCGGCGACGAACGTGATTTCCTCAAGATTTTCCAAACAATATCTGCACGCCGCGTCAAAATCTCGGTCGGTCGCTGCTTTATCCGGCTGTATCGGCGACGGATATCCGTATTCTTTCGCGCGGTCGCGTTCTTTTTCCATATAGGCTCCGCGCACAAGTTTTACTGCGTAGCGATAATCTTTTTCCTTTGCCGCCAAATGCGAAGATTTCAAATATTCCAGCCGGTCGCGGCGATACAATTGAACCGTGTTGAAAACTATCGGAAGCTCGCGGTTATAAAGTTCCATCATCTCGGTCGCCAGAGCGTCGATGGCAGGCTGGATCCAGGTTTCTTCTGCGTCAATAAATATCGGCTGACCGATGGAGTGCGCATATTCGCAGATCTCATTTACACGGCGCTTGGTGTTTTCCCACTTTACCTTGTTCGAATCTTTTAGATCTGCGTCTAAACTGATCTTTTCCAGCGTCCCGAGCGGAGCAATGCCCGTCACCTTGAAAACCGCAAATGGAATTTTATCGTCGTTCTTTGCGCGTTTTAAATTTAAGATAGTTTCTTCCTTGGTTCTTTCAAAATCTGCTTCGTCTGATTTCCCTTCCACCGAATAATCGAGGATCGTTCCAATGTTCGATCTGCCAAGTTTTTCGATCGTCGGTTGACATTCTTCGATATTTTCGCCGCCGCAAAACTGCTCGAAAATGGTATTTTTGATCAACCATTCGACCGGCAAATGCAGCGCCAGCGCAACCTTTGCCGAAGTTGTCGCGATCTGGTTAAGCACCGGCGAATTCATCAATTTAAACAAACGATATTTTTCGCGGAGTTCGGCGGTCGTTTTGTCTGCAAATGCGGTTTCCGTGTCCCGGAAATTCAATTTAAACTCGCTCATCTACAATAATTTAGCATAGTCGTTTGAATTCAGACAGTTTCAAGCGGCGGCATTTACCCGGACGGCGCTTTGTTTCTAATCTGCTTTTCAATTATCATTTAAAGCTTTGCTAAGCGACATTTGAAATAAGCAGAATTACCGGAAAATTATTATGAGTAAAGGACTTCCAAAACGAAGCGAAGATTATTCGGCGTGGTACAACGAAATCGTTAAGCGAGCCGATCTGGCGGAAAATTCCGCGGTGCGCGGCTGTATGGTCATTAAACCCTACGGATTTGCGATCTGGGAAAAAATGCAGGGTGCATTGGACGATATGTTCAAAGCAACCGGTCATCAAAACGCGTATTTTCCGCTTTTTGTGCCGAAATCTTTTCTGGAGCTTGAAGAAGAACACGCTGAGGGTTTTGCAAAGGAATGTGCGGTGGTAACGCATTACCGGCTGAAAAATAATCCCGACGGAAAAGGACTGATCGTCGATCCGGAAGCGAAACTTGAAGAAGAACTAATCGTTCGCCCAACTTCTGAAGCCGTTATTTGGAATAGCTATAAGGGATGGATCCAGTCCTGGCGCGATCTTCCGATCCTGATAAATCAATGGGCGAATGTCGTCCGTTGGGAGATGCGGACACGGCTTTTTCTTCGCACCGCCGAATTTCTCTGGCAGGAAGGTCATACGGCGCACGCGACCGAACAGGAAGCGATCGAAGAAGCTGAAAGAATGTTGGGAGTTTACGCGGAGTTTGCTGAAAATTGGATGGCGATGCCGGTAATTCAGGGCGTTAAAACGCCTTCCGAAAGATTTGCCGGAGCCGTGGAAACCTACTGCATCGAAGCCCTGATGCAGGACGGTAAAGCTTTGCAATCCGGAACTTCGCATTTTCTTGGACAGAATTTTGCTAAATCGTTCGACGTAAAATTTGTCAACAAAGATAACGAGCTCGAATATCCTTGGGCGACCTCGTGGGGCGTTTCGACACGTTTGATGGGCGCGCTCGTAATGGCTCATTCGGACGATCAGGGACTCGTTCTTCCGCCGAAATTGGCGCCGATCCAGGTCGTCATCGTGCCGATCTATCGTGCAGAAGAAGACCTGGCGCAAATAACTGCGAAAGTCGATCCGGTAATTAATGAGCTGCGTTTACTCGGAATTTCGGTGAAATTTGATGATGACGACAAATACAAACCCGGATACAAATTTGCCGAATACGAATTGAAGGGAGTTCCTGTGCGGCTCGCTATAGGAATGCGCGATCTTGAAAACGGCACGATCGAGATCGCCCGCCGCGACACACTAACGAAGGAATCAAGATCGATCGACGGCATCGCCGAATATATCCGGAACTTGCTCGATGAAATTCAGCAGAACATCTACGATCAAGCGCTTAAATTTAGAGACGAAAATACTTATATCGCAGATTCGTGGGACGAATTTAAAGAATTGATCGACAAAGGATTCGTTTTAGCACATTGGGACGGCAGCGCGGAAACGGAGGAAAAGATCAAAGCCGAAACAAAAGCGACCATCCGCTGCATTCCGCTGAATTCCGTCGAGGAAGCCGGCGAGGACGTCTATTCAGGAAAGCCTTCGGCAAAACGAGTCGTTTTTGCGAAGGCTTATTAAGAAAAATTAATTTCGTTTCTTCTACTTTCTTTAGAAAAGTATCGAAGGCATAAATGCGCCGCGGGGCACCTGATAGAAACCGCGGCTCATTAGATTTAAAGGCTGAACTATCCGCAATCCATTTTCCAGACACCACGACAATACTTCAAAGTTCCTTGTCGGAAGCAGAAAACCTGGTCCCGGAAATTCCCTTGCAGCGCCGATGAGCGCCTTAATATCATTGTTCGACTCGCCAACTGTGTGACCGAAATATCCGACGGTCGTCGAATAGCCGGATATTCGGTTATCGCTTTCAACAACAGTTCCGGTTTTTTGATCAACCGCATCGCGTATGTCCCGAATACGAGTATGTCCGTGAACGCGACTGCAAAGCTGGTCGCAATCTTCGACATCATCATCTGTCATTTCCCGAACATGATAACCGTCAATTGTCTTATTAATAGCTGTACCCTGAATAGTCGACAACGGTTCGTCGACCTTAAAACCTAATTTTGAATACAGTGAAAGCGATCGATTATGATATGCCGCTTGAACGAGCCTTACTGAGAGAAAACCTCTCATTTGCGCGTGGAGCAAGACTTCGTCCATCAGCGATCTGCCGACCGACCGGTTTTGAACGCCGGGATCGATCGTTATCGGTCCCACACCGGCAACCGAATTCCCTTTCCATAAAAAATTGCTTCCGACGATCTTTCCTTCAAGCTCTGCAACGACCGAATAGACGTCGTTTCTTTCGATCAGCGATGAAATAAGACCGATGCCGACTTCGGGCGTCGGAAAATCAGCCGGAAAATTATGCTCGTCGGAAATCTTGTAAAATGCTTCGTAGCAAATGCGTCCGAGAACCGGTGCATCCGACGACTCGGCGTTTCGGATATTAAGCTTCATTGCGCTGCTCCTTCATCGAAAAATTTCGATTCAATTAGGTAACGCGCAAATTTTTAACAAAGGAGATCAGTCTTTCAAAATGCCTCTAGAAATAACGATCCTCTGGATCTCACTCGTGCCTTCGTAAATCGTCGTGATCCGCGCATCGCGATAATATTTTTCAACATTGTAATGGCGTGAATAACCGTTTCCGCCGTGGATCTGGATCGCGTCCGCGCAGACTTTATTCGCGATCTCCGAAGCGTAAAGCTTCGCCATCGAAGAAAAAACACTCGTGTTTTTGTGATTCGCGTCCTTCATTGACGCGGCGCGCAAAGTCAGCAGCCGTGCGGCTTCGATCTCGGTCGCCATATCCGCAAGCTTAAATTTGATCGCCTGAAAATCACCGATCGGACGCCCGAACGCGGTTCGGTCTTTTGCATAGGCAGTCGCTTCTTCAAACGCAGCTTGAGCAATGCCGACCGAAAGCGCGCCAATTCCGATTCGTCCATTGTCCAAACTGTTAAATGCGACGCGCATTCCGCTGCCGACGCCGCCGAGGACATTTTCCGCCGGAACATTGACATCGACAAAGCTCATCTCCGTCGTTTTCGAAGCGCGCTGTCCGAGTTTATGTTCGACCGAAGAAACCGAAAGCCCGTCAGAATCTTTTTCAACCATAAAAGCTGTTATTTCCGATCGACCGTCGTTCTCGCCGGTAACCGCCATAACGATGTGCGTTTCCGCTTCTCCGCCGTTCGTTACCCACGATTTTGTTCCGTTTATCACATAATGATCGCCTCGTTTCTCGCCGCGCGTTTTCAAATTCGTCGCGTCCGAACCGGCTTGAGGTTCCGAAAGGCAAAATGCGCCAAGCTTTTCACCCATCGCCAATGGCTTCAGATATTTTTGCTTTTGTTCCTCGGTTCCAAAACTAAGGATCGGATAACAGCAAACGGAGTTCGTTACGCCGACGATCACCGCCACGGAAGCGTCGGCTTTCGCTATTTCTTCGAGCGCAAGCGCATATGAAACAGAGTCGAATCCCGCGCCGCCGTATTCTTCCGGAATGATCATCCCGAGCAGACCGAGCTGTGCCAAACCGTCAAGCTGCGTTCGCGGAAACTTCTCTTCCTCATCATATTCGCGAGCCAGCGGAGCAATTTCGTTTTGAGCAAACTCGCGGACCGAATTCCGCACAAGTTCCTGTTCGTCGTTCAGAACAAAGTTCATAAAATCTAAGGTTTCAGTGAAATATTTCTAAACTATAAGTAACTTTCGATCCGTTTACAAACCGGCATTTTGTGACAAAAACAAAAAAAACCGCGCAAAACCGCACGGCTTTTTTAAGATCAAAACAATTATGTTTTTACGGCTGCGCCGATCCCGGCGAAGGAAGATCGCCAGATTGCCCGAAGGCGCGGACGTTAAATGCTCCGTTGGAACTGTCGAGACGATACCAGTTGTTTTCCGACGCGCGGAAAACGGCAATGTCAGCTTTACCGTCGCCGTCAAAATCAGACGGAATCGGCGTATCCGCGGAACTTCCGAATCGTATAACGCTGATGGAATTGGTCTCAGATCTCAGAATGTACCAGTTGCCTTCGGACGGTCGGTAAACTGCAAAATCTGAAATCGCGTCTCCGTCAAAATCGGCTGAAACCGGTTTGTCTGATCCCAATCCGAACTGAACTACGATCGGAAGACTAGAACTGCTTCGCAAAACATACCAAACGCCGGTCGAAGGTCGAAATACCGTCATATCCGCCTTTCCGTCGCCCTCATAATCGCCGACAAGCGGCAGATCGTTCGTCGAACCCCATTTTACGATCCTGACACCAAGCGAGCTTTGCTGAACGTACCAGACGCCCGTGGAAGGTCGCCAAACAGCCAGGTCCGTTTTACCGTCCGCGTCGAAATCGCCGGGAACCGGAATATCTCCGGCGGCGCCAAATTGCTGCGCAAGAAATCCGCCGGTGCTTTTCAGCACGTACCAAACGCCCGTGGACGGTCTCCAAACGGCAATGTCCGATCTGCCGTCACCGTCGTAATCGCCGGAAACCAGTTTGTCGTCAGCCAAGCCGAAATTTGTAGAAATCGAATTAGAATTGGAACTGTTTTCGATCGACCACGTCCCGGACTGCGGGCGGTAAACGGAAAGATCCGTTTTGCCGTCGCCGTCAAAATCCGAAACTTGATTTTTCGCCGGCGCCATAACTCGACTTGCATCGACAACGATCAAGCCGTTGGTCAGATCGCCGAGTAAAACGGTGTCCTGACCGAGAAACGGATAAACCGCCCAGTTGCCGTCATATGTTGTCGGCAAAATATTCTGCAGTTCGTCGCTTCCGCAAACTATGTCCCACGGATCGGAGTTCAGCGCACGTTCTTTTTCGTCATCCGAGGGCGCAAAAACGGGTTGATACGTGTCGTACTGTCCTACACGCTTCGGATCGGACGGAATCGAAATATCGAAGACCTGCAATCCGGCTTGATACCAGGCAACATAAAGCAAATTTCCAACCACCACAGGATTATGCGGCGTAACTGCATTTAAACCGAGATCGTCCATTCGAATACTTTTAACAAGCAATGGCTGTGCGGGATTTGTGATGTTGTAAACACGAACATCGCCGTTGCCGCTGGTCGTTTCGCGGCAGCTGTAAAGATAATTTCCGTCTTCGCTCGACCACGACGAATGCATGCTGTTGCCTGCCGTTACGCTGGTTTGATCTTCGATAAACCCGAGAAGAGTCGGCGCCTGAGAAGCGATGTTTGAAATATCGTAAATTTCGGTTCTGGCGCGATTTGATGAATTTCCCCAGCCCGAGGTAAACATTCTGTTCCCGCGAATGTGCATTGCGTGAACCCAGTTAACTTCCGTCGGATTCAGATCGCGCACAAAAACGGGATTCGCAGGGTTGCTGATATTGATGAACTTGATTATCTTGCTCGAAAATCCGTTAAAATTTTCGATCAGATAATTGCCCCAGACCATCATTTCATGGATCGAATTATGACCATTGCCGCTCGACGCGTCGACTTTTCCGAGAAAAATCGGATTATACGGATCGGTCAGATCGACTATGTGAACACCGAATCCGTTGCCGCTTCCAAAGTATCCGCGATTTCCGACGACGATCGCTTCCAGAAACTGAATGTTAGCGCCCGGATTATACCAGCTCGCCAATACGGGATTATCCGGATTTGAGATGTCATAAATGAACGCACCGCGACAGTTATAACTTCCCTGAACGGCGATGTTTCCGTCCGCATAAATGTCTGCAAACTTTAAACGCGACGACGTAGCACACGGCGGATTGATCTGCGCACGGAGACGAACTTTTTGGGCGAAAGCTTCAAAAGCACCGGCAGAAACCACTAAAACAAATGCAAAAACGACCAATGACGTTTTCAGAATTCTGGATGATTCCATCAACATTTCCTCATAAAACCTCGGACTTAAATAATACGTCGAAATCTTGGCTCAAATCCCTAATAAAGACAAGTTCCGCAGCACTTACTTTGAAAAAATGCTGCGGAATTTATTTAACTTTTCTAAAAAATTACGCAGACCAGGTTAAGATCTACGATGCGGCTTGCGAAGCGTCGCGCATGATCAGGTCGAAAGTTCCCGGCGCGACCTTTCGAAACCGGCGATTTCGGTTTAGCGAAACCGCGATCGAAATTGTCGGATTATTTCCCTTAAACTCAAATCCGCCGGCGACAAGCTGTGTGTATAGATCATTTACATGAAGCGGACGGCTCGCTTCGCGAAGCAGCAAAGTGCAAGCCTGAGTGATAGTTCTATCTGAAAATCGGTGGCTTAACGGCTCGATATTTTGTCCGTGCGAACCTGAATTTCTGGAATTTATGTAGGAAACGGATCCCCCGCGGTTATAGTTTTGCGGCGGCGGAGAATTTCGCGAACTCTGGTCGATTTCCTGCGGACGATATTCCGGTTCGTTCTGCTGAGGTTTGTTCACTTTCCATAATTTGTTTCCCGAACCCATTGTTGCAAGAAGACTATAGATCGCCTGTTCGGTCTGCGCCGCACTGTTTTCCATTGCTTCGATCTCCTGGCGAAGACTTTCAGCTTCCGTTTCGACTTCGCGCAAACGACCGACAAGCCTGCCCTGCGCATTGCGCGTCTGGCGAAGGCTCTGTTCTAATGTCGCGATCAGATTTTCGTTTAACATACCGGAAAATTGCTTGCGGAAGCGTGCGGTCATTACCGAATGACTCTAGTTTTTTCGATCGATCAGGAAAGAAGGAATTTCCTCCAAAGCTTGACGATAGCGTGTTTGCGGCAAAATTTCAAGATTTTTTAATGCTCGCTCTGCGTATTGATAAGCCTGTTTCCTCGTTCGCGAAAGATATCCGCCCGATTCGAGCGCGTCCAAAAGGTTCGACCGTGAGAACGATTGATAGTTTCCATCGATCATTATTCGTTCAATATCCGCTTTCATTTCCGGACGATCTGCGAGCAAAAGAATCAACGGTAAAGTTACTTTTCCTTCGATAAGATCGGCACCTGTAGCCTTGCCGAGATCTTTTTCATCGGATACGAAATCCAAAATATCATCAGCCAGCTGAAACGCGGTTCCGAGGTTTAAACCGTAATTTTTCAATGCCGCTTGCTCGTCCGGCGACGCTCTTCCGACAATCGCACCAATCTCGCAGCTTGCGGAAAAGAGATAAGCAGTCTTCCGGCGGATAATGTCAAAATATTCGTCCTGCGAAATGTCCGATTTTCCAAGCGTAGTCAGCTGAATCAGTTCGCCCTCGGTCATTTTTCGCGTGATCAGCGTCAAGATGTCCAGGATCTCAAGCGAACGTTCCGTCAAACTGGTTTCAAACGCGGTCATGTACAACCAATCGCCCATCAGCACGGACGCCTGGTTGCCGAACCTTGCGTTGACCGATGGTCGGTTTCGCCGCGTGTCCGCATTGTCGATAATATCGTCGTGAACCAATGTTGCGGTGTGGAGAAATTCCATCACCGTCGCTATCCGAATCGAGTTTTCACCGGAACTATCGCCGCCGACGGCGTAATTTGAAAGGATCGAAAGCGCCGGTCGAACGCGCTTTCCGCCAGACTTTTGAAGGTACGAACCCAGATAATTTATGACCTGTACATTCGATTCAGCCTGCCGGGCAAACTCCTTTTCAACCAGTGAAAGCTCGTGTTTGATCAGGCTGAATACCCGTTCTGCAGCAATTACCGGATTTAATTTTTCTTTGATCGGCGAAAAACTTTGCATTTTTATGAGATCAATTACTTCGGTAGTTATCGAACTTCATGTCGATTCCAAAATCTTTTGACTTCAGCTTCGCAATAACATCCTGCAGCGTGTCGCGGTCCTTGCCGGAAACGCGCACTGAATCTCCCTGAATCGAAGCCTGGACCTTTAATTTCTCTTCCTTAATGAACTTTACGATCTCTTTCGCCTTTTCGGTCGGAATTCCCTGCTGGATCGAAACGACCTGTCTGACCGTTCCTCCGGCGGACGGCTCGACCTTGCCGTATTCCATCGCTTTCAAAGCGATGCCGCGTTTTACGAGTTTACTTTGAAAAATATCGTTCATATTTCTCAGTTTTGTTTCGTCTTCGGCGCTTAAAATTATATCGTTTTGGTGAAGTTCGACCAGTGCTTTGCTGCCTTTGAAGTCGAACCGTTGACTGATCTCTTTTTTTGTCTGATTTATCGCGTTGCCTACTTCCGCATAGTCGGTTTTGGAAACAATATCGAATGAGTTTTCTTTTGCCATAATTTTCCTCGCACTAGAGAATAACACCGAAATATAAGCAGTCAAAACAGCTAAAACCTTAATTTCACTGTATTAAACCACCGAATAAACCAACTTTCACCGGCATATTTTCGAACATTTTTCTTAAGCGCTGTTACCGGTTAATAATATTTATCCGGAACCGCCCGCGGTGACCGCCGGTCGAATTGGAAGATTCGATCGATCGACGATCTCACTTACGAACCGTGCCGGAAAAGTCCAGAAAAACGGGTCGACGGCAACTTTGTTATGACGGCGGTACGAGACGGGATCGGAACAGTATTTCCTGTCCGGTCCGCAAGAAAATTCTTACCGGAAATTTTCCGCATATCACCGCATTTCGGCGTACCGCTTTGGTATTTATGTCAGCGGTTCAAATGCAGCCGTTACTTTAACGATTGAATTCGGAAGAGGTCAAAAAAATTATCGGAAGTCCGGCGAGCGAACGTTTCCAGATCGACATTCAATAGATCGGCGAGAAACTTCGCAGTTTCGACGACACGCACCGGCTCGTTTCTTTTTCCTCGGTACGGGATCGGCGTCAGATAAGGGCAGTCGGTTTCGATCAAAAGCCGGTCAAGCGGAACGACTCGGGCAGATTCGCGCAGATTTTCGGCTTTTTTAAAAGTGACATTTCCCGCAAAAGAGATGTAAAAACCGATTTTCAAGAGTTCCGTTGCCATTTCCGGCGTGCCGCCGAAACAATGCATTACTCCGCCGCGGAAAGAATCGTACGAGCATTCATCACGGAGGATCTCAACGGTTTCGTCATTTGCATCACGAGAATGAATGATTATCGGAAGATCAAGCTTTCGTGCCGCGCGAATCTGACGGCGAAAAACCTCGATCTGTGTTTCACGCGGCGAATGATCGTAATAGAAATCCAACCCGATCTCGCCCCAGGCAATTACTTTTGTTGAAGTTTTTATCAGATCGATCAAACGATTTTCGACAGTTTCGTCGAACTCACGCGCGTCGTGCGGATGAATTCCGACAGCCGCGAAGATCGCGTCATGCATTTCGGCAAGTTCCACGGTCTTCTCGAAAGAACGATCCTTCGGACTTCCAGTTCCCACGTTAAGCATCGCGCGCACGCCGCCGTCCAGCGCCCGCTGAATAACTTCTTCGCGGTCGTCGTCAAATTGTTCACCGTCGATATGGCAATGACTGTCGACAAAGATCATAATTTCGGGAGAAACCGGATCGAACGCACAGCGTCGTCGATCAATTTGCCGTCCTCGGCTAATTTGTAACCGCCATTTATCGTGAACAGGTAATTTCCTTCTTTTATATAATAGCTGACCACAAATTTACCTGCGTTATCAGCGTCGGTAAATTTAAAAATGCCCTTCCAAATTTCGACTCCGTTGACCTTAAACGGCGCAAACTGTTCAGCGACCGCTAATCCCGGACGTTTTTCGATGATTTGTTTTTCTGCGCTCAGCGCAACCTGTTTCATCGGAAGATCTGCGGAACCAAAAAACTTTGCATCCATCAGAATGAAAGCCGGTTCTCCGGTCGTTGAGCCGGGTCTCGAGATTCTGAGAAGCTCCGGTTCAAGTTTCTGCGGAGCATCGACGTCAAACCCGACATCTTCGCGATCGTCGCCAAATGAAACCATCACCTGTCCGCCCACGACATTCCATTTTTTCGGCAGATTTATCACGATCCGGTAATATTCACTGGTGTAAACATCATCGAAAACTATTCCGTAATACTTCGGCGGTTCAAATTCGAAAAGCTTTTCGAACGAATTAAAGAACTTTTGAGTATCGCTCTCAAACTTAGCCCGCAGCTCCGGAGACAGATTTTCTTTAACATGCAAGGTTTTTAAAGAATAGAACTTTCCGTTCATCGCTAAAATCCTGCAAAAAAGAGGTGCTTTTACTTTCGGGCTTGATACGACTAAGTCTCGACCTTTGATCCCTTTATATTCAAACGACTTTTCCGATTCCAGCTTTCCTTCAACGCCTTTCAAGTACCCGTTTCGCCAGTTGTCGTAGAACATCTCGCGAATTCCGTCGGAGAACGAAAAAATATCCGAGATCTTTTTCGCAACGACGGTATAAACGGTGTCATCCACGACCGATTCGAATGTAACGTCAACTGCCTCAGAATCGGTCTTTGATTCAAGAATCTCAAGCTCGCCCGGAATATTGACGGAAAACCGATATTCTTCGTCGCGAAACTTTCCGCCCGAATTTCCAGCCAGCGGCGTCGAGGTCAACTTTTTAGTTTCGTCGTCGCCGAGCACTTTGAACGATTGGATGAAAGCCTTTGCGATCTCACCGTAATCGTCCTTTGAACCCATGACAAATTCTTTGTGCCCGCGAAATGTCCGGATCGACACAAGATAAAAAACGCCGTCTCCGAACACGTAGAGTTCTCGATAACGAAGGTCTTTACCTGCATTAAATTCTGCGTAAAAAGAAGGATAGCCGTTGCGCATTGCGCTCAATTCTGAAACCACGCTCACGGGCGATTCGAAATTTTTTGCTCTCTCGTCGCGCATCGACAGAAAAACCTTTTTTTGGTCCTGTTCGAATTTTTCCGATGATCCAAGATCGACTGCTTCGATCGTGTAAACGATAAAGTTTTCAGAACCCAAACGGTATTTTCGCCCGATCGCTTCGCCGTCGGACTCCCGAACGATCTGTCTTTCCTGCGGAGTCCGCGGAAGCTTCACGCTGAATCCGGCGGCTGTCGAAACAAACTCTTTCCAGGACGCGGGATAATAATCGTTCGAAGGAGCCGGCGGACTTAGCGTCGGAGGCGGCTTATCCTGTCCGCGCCCATTTGAACCGAGCAACAGCGTTACAAGTGCGGCTGCCGCGAGAAAATTTATTAAGATCTTCATGTAAGTTTTTGCAAAACGGGGTGCTATTAAAATTATTTGAGTCGAGCGCCGTTTTTAACAGCTTCGACAAACGTCGCCATTGCCGGCGCGAGGTCGTCGCCGCCTTCGAGACTTGCTGCGCAGATCATTCCTTGAGATTCGAGCCCGCGCATCGTTCGCGGTTTAAGGTTCGCAACGACGACAACTTTTCGCCCGACGAGCTTTTCCGGATCATAATATTCCGCCAATCCCGCAAGAATTTGCCGCGGATTTTCTTCACCGAGATCGATCTCAAATCGGAGCAATTTATCGGCATTCGGAACCTTTTCCGCAACCAGAATCTCGCCGACCTTCAACTGAACTTTGAAGAAATCATCGATAGTGATGAATTCTTCTTCTTTATCTTCAGCAACAGCATTTGCCTGATCGACCGCCGCCGGCGCGACCGAAGACGTCCGAACTATTTCTTTTTCGTTATTTCCCGTTTCTTTATTTTCGTTGTTCATTATCTCTTTAAGTACTTTATTTTTATCAATGCGGGGGAAAACCGGATTTGTTTCGCCGATCTTCGAACCGGATGTCAATTCGCCCCATTTCAAACTTTTCGGATCGGTCGCAGCAAGTTCGCCTTCGAGCCCGATCTGATGATAGATCTCGACGGTTGCGCGCGGCATAACCGGATATAGCAAAACGCAGAGCCAGCGAAGCGTTTCGGTCGCGCGGTAAAGCACGGCGTTCAGCGTTTCGTTTTGATTTTCGTCTTTTATCAATTCCCACGGTTTTGCATCGGAGATCATCTTGTCGATCTTTGCGATCACGCCCCAAACTGTTTCCAGAGCGCGGCTAAATTCAAAATTATCGAAATGGCGCAGAAATTCATCACGTGCTAACTCAAGGATCGACGCAAGTTCCTGCGAATCCGGGTTAATTCCGGCGCGTTTCGCAAAAATATAATTTTTATCGTGAATGACCTCATCAGGAACTACTCCGTCGCGATATTTGCCTATCATTGAAAGAGTTCGCGAAGAAAGATTGCCGAGACCGCTCGCCAGGTCGCTGTTCGTTCTGTCGATCAGATTTTCGTAGCTGAATTTCCCATCTTGTCCGAAAACCATCTCGCGCAAAGTAAAATATCGAACCGAATCTATCGAAAAATGCTGCTTTAAGATCGACGGATCGATGACATTACCGATAGTTTTGCTCATTTTTCGACCGTCGCCGTCGAGCCATAAACCGTGCGCGAACACCGTTTTCGGAAGATCGATACCGGCAGCCTTTAAAAATGAAAACCAGTAAACCGTGTGGAACCGCAAAATATCTTTGCCAACCAGATGCACGACATTTTGCCAGTATTTTTCGAAACCGATCGACTTTTGCGTTTCATTTCCAAACCCGATCGCGGTTATGTAATTTGAAAGCGCATCGAGCCAGACATACATTACATGATTTTCATCGCCGGGAACGGGAACGCCCCATGATACCGAGCCCTTCTCGCGCGAGATCGAAAGGTCCTGCAAGCCACTCTTAATAAAAGAGGTTACTTCATTTCGCCGCGATTCCGGTCGTATCAAATTCGGGTTTTCATCTATTGATGCCAGCAGTTCGTCGCCGTAATCCGAAAGTCTGAAAAAATAGCTTTCTTCGGAAACTTTATCGAGCGGTCTTTCATGGACCCTGCAAAGCGGAATGTCCGAATTTTCTTCGGAGTAGAAATCGTCTTCCGATTTAAATTCAGCACAGGGCGCGCAGAACCAGCCTTCGTAAAATCCTTTATAAATCGTCGAATTTCCCTTCGGTGTTTTATTTTCCGCGATCTTTTTCCATAGATTTTGAACCGCTTCGTAATGAAACGGTTCGGTCGTTCGCATGAAAATATCGTAACCGCCGGACGCAGTGTCTAATTCAAAATCCGCAAACAATTGCTTGATCGCGTCCGAAATATGATCGACCTGCTGCTTCGGCGTTCTGCCGTTCTTTTCCGCCGCCCGCTGAATATTTATCCCGTGTTCGTCCGTGCCGGTCAGAAAAAACGTGTCAAAACCGCGCTGTTTTTTATAGCGGTTTACGACGTCCGCCACCATCGTTGTATAAAGATGTCCAAAATGCGGCTCGGAATTAGCGTAATAAATTGGCGTCGTAATATAAAAACTGTTCATAAGATCAAACTAGAAACCACAGATTAGCACAGGTAAACAACGATCGGATAATCAATGAAAATCAGTGTTTATCTGTGCGAAACTGCGGATGAATTTTTTACAACTTACTTTCGATTCGGCTGAGCTCTTGCAAATTCGTCGCTCTGTTTGTACGCAGGCAGTTTTTCGATATTGGAAGCGCGGAGACCGATCGCCATTGCGATGTCGAGCGTTTGAACCATTCCGTCGAACTGCCAGTCTTCGCGAAATTCATCGGACGGCTGGTGATAATGATTCTTATTGAAATCTGCAAAAAACTTATCCGCCCAGCCTTTTTCACGACCGATAAAATCGTCGCCGCTTCGGATACTCAACGCCGGAACGCCTTTCTTGGCAAACGGAAAATGGTCCGAGCGAAAAAACGAGCCTTGTTCCGGTCGATTATCCGGCATGAATTTCATCGATCGTTTCGCCAGTTCGTCGTTGACGATGACCTCCAGCGAAGATCGTTCTGCGCCGAGTGCGCCGAAATTTTTGGTTTTACCGTAAAAATTGCCGCCGTCGATATTAATGTTCGCCGCGGTTTTATCGAGCGGAAAAACAGGATGTTTCGCATACCATTCGGAACCGAGCAAGCCCTGTTCTTCCGCAGTTACGAAAAGAAAAACCTGCGACCTTTTGGGCTGCATGTTTTTTGGAAGTTTTGTAAACGCATCCGCCAACGCGATAACCTGCGCAACTCCGGACGCGTTGTCGAGCGCGCCGTTGTAAATAGTATCGCCGCTCGCGTTGGGTTTACCGACACCGAGGTGGTCCCAGTGAGCCGTGTAAACGACGTATTCGTCTTTTAATTTCGGGTCCGCGCCTTCCCATATCCCGATAACATTATTCGAATCAACCCTTTTGAGTTTCGCTTTGAGATCGATCGAGATCCTCGTATTTAGATCAACCGGCTGAAAATCGCGCGTTTTCGCTTTTTCGATCAAAGAATTCAGGCTGGTTCCGGAAAATTTAATAAATTCCATAACGCTTGAATCGCGCATCCAGGCTTTCATCTGCAGCGCCGGCGACTTGTCGGTCTCCGACCGCGCAATGTCGAATCTTTCGGTCCCCCCGAACGAGGTTTCGACAACGTTCCAACCGTATCCGGCGGACGCGTCCGTATGGATCAAAATGACGCCTTTCGCACCTTTTCGCGCGGCTTCTTCGTATTTATAAGTCCAGCGACCGTAATAAGTAAGCGCTTTTCCGCCGAAAAGCTCCGGTTCGGCTGCGGTCGCCGGCGGATCGTTGACGAGCATCAGCAAGATCTTGTCTTTATATTGCGATGCGTCGCCTTTGTAATCGTTCCAGTTTTGCTCCGGCGCGTCGATGCCGTAACCGACAAAAACCAGATCTCCTTCGACAGAAACGTCGTCTTTCTGAAGATCGGTAAATCCGACGAAATCCTTTCCAAAGTTAAATTGAAAATTTTTACTGTCCGAACTGCGCGTAACGTCCATCACAGTGTTCGGATCGGGCGTCAATCCGACCAGCGAAACCGGCTGAAAATAACTGCCGTTATTTCCAGGCTTTATTCCCGCAAGTTCCAGCCTGTGCGCGATATATTTCGCAGCCAGTTCCCCGCCGCGGCTGCCCGGTGCGCGACCTTCGAAACCGTCTCCGGAAAGAAACTTAACAGTCGTCCGCAGATCGCTTTCGCTAAAATATTTTGAATAATCGTTACTTGCTTGCGAAAAAATCGTAGCTGCGAAAAAAACCGAAGTCAAAAAAATTAATGTTGCTCTTTTCATAATTGATTCTAAGCGGTGGTTCCGTTTTCCGTCTTAATTTCAAAACGGAATAGATATTAGATGATAACTGATAGATTTTGGGTAAGCGGATCTAAAATCTATAAGCTATCAGTTTTAATCTATATCGAAAAATTCAAGTTTTGCGCCACTGAATAATTTATCCCTTTATCAAACTCATCGCTTCAGCCCGGGTTCTGGCATCGCTTCGGAATCCGCCTAAAACGCTTGATGTTATCGTTTTCGAACCGGGTTTCTTTACGCCGCGCAGCGTCATGCAGGTATGTTCGGCTTCCATTACGACCATTACGCCGATCGGCTGGAGTTCGTCAAAAAGCGTCTGCGCGATCTGCTGGGTCAAACGTTCCTGAACCTGAAGCCGTTTTGCGAAGATCTCCGCGATGCGGGCTAGTTTTGAAAGTCCGACAATGCGCCCGCCTTTCGGAATGTAGGCGATATGGACTTTTCCGACGAACGGAGCGAGGTGATGTTCACAGACCGATGCGATCGAAATATCTTTTACGATCACCATTTCGTCATGCGAATCGCCCGGCAGCGGAACGATCTCGGCTTTTGCGTCGTGCCACATTCCTTCGGTCAACTCAGCGTAAAAATTCGCAACCCGCTCCGGCGTTTTTTGCAGCCCGTCGCGGTCCGGATCTTCGCCAATGCCTTCAAGCATCAGGCGAACGCCCTTTGCAATTTTCTCAATATCTACCTTTCTTTCTTCAGCCAATGGATTTCCTCTTAAATTTAGTAAATTTTGTTAAGCCGCTTGAGAATATGTCTTTCTAAAATTCAATAAGACAGTTTCCTCGATCTCCCGCAAACTCACGCCGTAGCTTTCAGCCGCCTTTCGAATCTGGTCATGCTCGGGTTTTGCGTTCACGACTTTTCCGTTATATCTTGCGATCTTGATATCGAAATCTCCAAATTTCGTGGCGACATTGACAATTTCCCGCGGCAGACAGTCGCGTTTGACGCTATTTAGGCGAATGCCGATCGTTGACGTTTCAGTGTAAAGCAATTCCGACAATTTCCCGGTTTTCGACGGGTCGCAAAGTATCGAAACCATCGTCGCCGGACGATTTTTCTTCATCTGGATTGGCGTAAACCAGCAATCGAGTGCTCCGAGTTCGATCGAACGGTCCATTACGTAACCGAGAATCTGCGGCGACAGATCGTCAATGTTCGTTTCGATCAGCGTCAGCGAATCGGTATGCGGCGCTTCGCCGTTCGCCGCCGGAGTTGTTTTGCCGATCATCAATCTAAGAACGTTCGGAAAATCTTTATAATCGCGCGAACCTGCTCCGTAAGCGGTTTTTTCCACCGTCATTTCCGGCATTGTTCCAAATTTCTCGCAAACTGTAGAAATTATCGCCGCGCCGGTCGGAGTGATCAATTCGCCTTCGATCTCGGTCGAATAAACCGGAATTCCGGTCAAAAGCTCGGCAACTGCGGGCGGCGGAACCGGAAATTTCCCGTGCGCCATATTGACGAAACCGCTGCCGACATGAATCTTTGAACAAACAAATTTGTCGATCTCCAATAGCTCGAAACCGATGCACGAACCGACGATGTCAACGATCGCATCAAGCGCGCCGACTTCGTGAAAATGAACCTTTTCGAGCTCGATTCCGTGTACTTTTGCCTCAGCACGTGCGAGATTTCGAAAAATATCTGTCGAACGCCGTTTTACGCCATCCGAAAGTCCGGAATCTGAAATGATCTTTTCGATCGTACTTAAATGCCTGTGGTCTTTTTCGTCAGGTACGATCACCTGTGCATGAAGCGCTGAAATGCCGGATTTATCGCGAATAGATAGATCGATCTGAAAATCACTGATCGACAAAAGCCCAAGCTGTCGTTTCAGCTCGGCTTCGTCAACCCCGAGCGCGATCAATGCGCCGAGTATCATGTTTCCGCTCGCGCCCGCAAAGCAATCAAAATAAAGCGTTTTCATAAAAAGAATTTGAACATAAAGCGGCGCTCAAAACAAAATTTAGATCAGCGGAATTATGTCGCCCGCGTTTCCGCACAGCGAAAAATCGCAAAACGATGTCATCGGAGTTTCTTCCGGATTTACTTCTACCAATTTTGCACCGGCATATTTTGCCAGATCGGCAAGACCGATCGCCGGATAAACCAGCGCCGACGTTCCGACGACAAAAAAAACATCGCACCGTTTCGAACGCCGCTCCGCTTTTTGAAACGTTTCGATCGGCAGCATTTCGCCAAAAAGAACAACGTCGGGTCGCAGTTTCGAGCCGCATTCGCTGCATTCCGACGGCTGATGCGGAACGATCTGCGGATCGATCCGGTAAATCCCGCTGCAATCGACACATTTTGCGTGGTTGATATTTCCGTGAAGTTCCAGGATCTCTCTTGAACCTGCGCGTTCGTGCAAACCGTCGACATTTTGCGTGATCAATGTAAATTCTTCGAACCTTTCCTGCCAGAGCGTAAACGCGCGGTGCGCAGCGTTCGGCAGACAATCTTTGTAAAGTGCGCGTCTGTGATCGAACCATTCCCAGACCGCGTCGAGATCTTTTTCGACCATTTCCGCTGACGAGATCTTTTCGAACGGCATTCCTTTCCAAACCGCAGAGTCGCCGCCCCCGCGAAATGTCGGAATTCCCGATTCGGCAGAAACTCCTGCGCCGGTTAAGACGCAGACGCGTTTTGAATTTTTTAACAATTCCTTAACTTGCGAAAGGTTTTCCATAAAATTTCTTTTGATATCCGATCAATTCCTGCCGTGAAATTATCATACCTTAATCGATCGGATTTCCGCACTTCGGTGCAATTGCAGCGCGCCCAAACCGGCACACTGAAGAGCGCTTTTGCTTTATTCGGCTGATGCTCGTTATACTGCTTGTTTCCAAAAAGCTATGAATCTTTTAAAGTTGCAGGAACAGATCAGGGAAACGGTAAGACGCTCGGCGGTCGAGCTTTTTGATATTGAGATCGAACAGATCGCGGCGGAAGTTCCGCCAAAAACCGAGTTCGGCGATCTCGCGTTTCCGGCTGCGTTCGAACTTGCGAAACAAATAAAGCAAAAGACCGGTGAAAAGCAAAATCCGCGTGCGATCGCCGAGAAGCTGAAAGCAAAGCTCGAAGATCTAATTTTTATCCAGAAGATCGACATTGCCGGTCCCGGCTATTTAAATATTTTCTACAATCGTTCGCGATTTTTGGCGGAATCGTCAGACGCCGGGCTTTTACCGAACGAATCGCTTTCGAAATCAACGACGGCAAAGAAGGTTTGTGTCGAACATACTTCGGTTAATCCGAATAAGTCGGCGCATATCGGTCATATTCGAAATTCTGTACTCGGCGATAGTTTTGTCCGCATATTAAAAGCAAGCGGAAAGCGCGTTGAGATCCAGAATTACATTGATAATACAGGCGTTCAGGTCGCCGACGTCGTCGTCGGATTTATACATTTGCTGAAAATGGATCTCGCCGACATCGAAGATTTGAACGAACGATTGCAGGCTGACGGAGTTTCGTTCGATTTTTACTGCTGGGATCTTTACGCCCGCATCGGGCAGGAATATCAGCACAATGAAGAACTGAAATCGAAGCGCGCAGAGGTTCTTCATCTGATCGAAGAAGGCGGAAACGACACTGCAAAACTTGCCGATTTTGTTGCAACGACAAATGTTCACTGTATTTTAAGAACGATGGAACGGTTATCCATCCGATATGATCTTCTTCCGCGCGAATCGGAAATTCTTCATCTTCATTTCTGGCAGAAAGCATTTGAAAAGATGAAGTCGCGCGGGGTCATAAAATTTGAAACCGAAGGCAAAAATGCCGGCTGTTGGGTAATGCCGTTCGAATCTCATACCGGAAACGACGAGCACGACGCCGATAAAATACTGGTAAGATCGAACGGAACGGTTACATATACCGGCAAAGACATCGCTTACCAGATGTGGAAACTCGGTCTTCTCGGGCTTGATTTCAATTACAAACTGTTCCACACATACGAAAACGGTAAAGATGTCTGGATAACGACCGCGAACGAATCCTTCGGCGGGGACATTCCGCAATTTGGGCATTGCGAAACCGTTTATAACGTTATTGACACACGTCAATCATACCCGCAGGAAGTTGTAAAAAAAGGAGTTGCGACGATCTTTCCGGAAAAGGGAGAAGACGCGAGCGTTCATCTTTCGTATGAAATGGTCGCGCTGTCATCCGCCGCCGCGGAAGAATTAGGATTCGAGCTTTCCGATGAAGACCGCAAGAAACCGTTCGTCGAAATGTCCGGGCGAAAGGGACTCGGCGTAAAGGCGGACGATCTGATCGACCGGTTGGAGGCGAATGCGCTGAAAGAGGTCGAATCTCGTCATCCGGACGCGCCGCACTCCGAGCGAAAAGAGATCGCGACGACGATCGCGGTCGGCGCACTGCGTTATTTTCTATTGAAATTTACAAAAAATACGATCATTGTTTTCGATTTCAAAGAGGCGCTTTCGTTCGAAGGTGAGACCGGCGTTTTCTGCCAGTATTCGGCAGTGCGGGCAAATTCGATCTTTCGAAAGCTGAAAGAATCGGATCTGGTAGAGAGCAGGCAGTTTATTCGCCAGAATCCGGAGTCGGTCGCCGAAGTTTTTGAATCGGAACATGGAAGCGATATCTGGTCGGTCGCGATCCTCGCGGCGCGGCTCGAAGAAACGGTTGAGACGGCGATAAATGCATCTGAACCGGCGATCCTGGCGAAGTACAGTTTTAATCTGGCGAAGGCATTTAATCTTTTCTATCATAATCACAAGATCATTGCTGAAGAGAACGAAGCAAAACGTGCCGTCTTGATAGCGACTGCCGATCTTGTCAGACGGAGCTTGACGACCGCGCTTGAAACGCTCGGAATTAAAGTGCCGGAAAAAATGTAGTTTTAATTAGAAATTTATAATAAATGGCGATAAAAGCTGCGCGATCTTGTGCGGCAAAATTATCAAACACTGAAAAATGTTAATTGTAATGAAAGCCGATGCGGTTCAGGCAGATGTCGACCGCGTCGCGGAAATAGTAGAAAAACTCGGCTATCGACCGCATTTAATGCCGGGCGCGAGCCGAACGGCGATCGGAATCACCGGCAATCAAGGCGCGGTCGACCCGGCGCATTTTGAAAATTTGCCGGGCGTCGCAGACGCAATTCGCGTAACGAAGCCGTATAAATTGATCTCGAAGGACCTTCGTCCGGAAAAGTCGGTTATCAAAGTCGGAAACGCGGAGATCGGCGGCGACGAACTGGCGGTAATTGCCGGTCCTTGCGCGGTAGAAACTCCGGATCAGGTTTTTAAGGTTGCGGAATTCGTTGCTAAAAGCGGCGCAAAATTTTTCCGCGGCGGCGCGTTCAAGCCGCGAACCTCGCCGTATGCTTTTCAAGGCAAAGGTGAGGACGGGCTGAAGATCCTTTCCGAGGTTCGCGATCGGTTCGGATTAAACATCGTTACCGAAGCGATGGATGAGCGCGGCATCGATCTCGTAGAAAAATACGGCGACTGCATTCAGATCGGCGCGCGAAATATGCAAAATTTTTCGCTTTTAAAATACGCCGGAAAAACGCGAAAGCCCGTGCTGTTAAAGCGCGGTCTTTCCGCCACGCTCGAAGAATTTTTGCTCGCTGCCGAATACGTCATGGCGGAAGGAAATTACGACGTAATTCTTTGCGAACGCGGGATCAGGACTTTCGGAACGCATGCGCGCAATACGATGGATCTTTCGGTAATTCCGGCAGTTCATCGTTTGACGCATTTGCCGATCATTGTCGATCCGTCGCACGGAACCGGAAGAAATTATATGGTAAACCCGATGGCGCGAGCCGGAGTTGCGGTCGGCGCAGATGGACTGATAATCGAAGTACATCCGTGCCCGGAAGAAGCACTCTGCGACGGTGCGCAGGCGTTAACACCGGAACAGTACCTGGAACTTCATGAACAGATCAGCGCGATCCATAAAATCCTAGCGAGCGAGCATATGGAAATGATGGCGATCTAACTTTAAACAAGCACGAGTTAATAATATAAAAACCCGCACGACGCATTGGTGATCTTATTCACCGACCGCGTGCGGGGTTTTTTCTTCAGTTTATTACCCTTACATTGTGCGGGTTTCTGCAGTTTACGGAAAGATACCGAGCTCGAAATAGCAGGTCGCGATCTTATCTATCGCATTTTTGAACGCCGCCGTCCGCAAATTGGTCATACCTTTTGTTTGTTTTAGGATCTCGCGGATCTGGTGATACGACGTGATCATCGTTTCCTCCAAACCGGAATAAACCAGTTCGGCTTCGTCCGCACCATGAGCGATCCGGTTCTTTTCTTCGCTCGTCAGCGGTCTTTCCGTTGCAGATTCGACATATTCGATCAAACGGTCGAAGGTGTTTTGGACAAACCGTTTCTCCATTCTTCCGAATCGCACATGTGAAAGATTTTTCAACCATTCGAAATACGAAACCGTAACACCGCCGGCGTTCAAATAAAGATCGGGAACGACCATTATATTTTTAACTTCGAGAATATCTTCAGCGTCCGAAGTGATCGGACCGTTTGCGCCTTCGCCGATGATCTTGGCTTTGATCCGACCCGCATTGGCGGCGGTGATCTGATTTTCCAAAGCCGCGGGAATTAATATATCGCATTCAAGTTCAAGCGCCGCTTCACGATTCGGAAGATTTTCCGCTCCCGGATAATCCATCATTGAACCATTATTCTGCTTGCGGTGCGCCATCAATTTCTCAAGATCGATGCCGTTCTTGTTGTAAATTCCGCCTTCATATTCGGCAACTCCGACCATTACCGCACCGCCTTCGATGCAGAATTTTGCGGCGTGATAACCGACGTTTCCGAGACCTTGAACGACAAAAGTTTTTCCATCGATCCCTTTTGTCAGACCGATCGCCTTCATGTCTTCTTCGCTGTCGCACGCTTCGCGAAGCCCGTAAAATACGCCGAGACCGGTCGCTTCGTTACGACCGCGAATTCCGCCCTGCGGGATCGTTTTTCCGGTAACGCATCCGAGCGCGTCGATCTGTCCGGGGTTAAAAACCTGATACGTATCTGCGATCCAAGCCATTTCGCGCGCGCCCGTTCCGTAGTCTGGCGCCGGTACGTCGATCGCGGGACCGATAAAATTCTTTTTGATCAGCTCCGAAGTATAACGCCGGGTAACTTTTTCAAGTTCTTCTATCGTGAATTCTTTAGGATTGATCTTGATCGCGCCCTTTCCGCCGCCGAATGGCACATCGACGACGGCACATTTATACGACATCAGTGTCGCAAGTGCTACGACCTCGTCGGAACTCGCATGTTCCGAATATCTGATCCCGCCCTTGACCGGCAGCTTATGATGGCTATGTTCGGCGCGCCACGCAGTTACAACCTCGTAGCCGTTGCCTTTTTTAATCGGAAATTGAAATGAGTAAACGCTGTTGCAGATCTTGATCTGCGTTAAAAGTCCATCCGGATAATTGGTATATGCAGCGGCTTTGTCAAAATAGTGATCCACGCTGGCTAGAAAATTTCTTCCCTGTTTCTCGGCATCCATAAAATGATCCTCGCAAATTTATTAAGTTTTAATGAAAGATTTTCGCAAGAGTTTGAAAAAGAACCGCTGCTTAATGTGAAATTTCTCTTTACTCACCAAGAGCGATCCTATAAAAATCGGTTTTACCATTATTAGACTGTTGGTCGGATTTTACAAATGACAATCTGTTTTCCGGTATCGCCCCGATCTCCTTAAAGTAAGCAGCAACAGCTTTTTGCCGTTCTGCGAGCAGCGTTCCGTTGACCTTCGAATTCAGCTCGAACACCGCTTTAAGCTGCGGATGAGCGCGCAATACTTCCATTGCTTCGGCAAGTTCCTGACTGGCTTCCGGAGAAAGTTCCGCGGTGTTGTTGATGAACGAAAATGCGCGTTTCTCCGTGCTGACGCGTTCGAACGAGATCGAAGCGTTAGGAAGATTCAGCCGCTGCCGGATATTTCCGCGAAGAAGTTCTTTCGCGTCGTTATCGATCTCACGTTCGCTCGCATAAAATATTATCACTCCGGCGTTGTTTATACCGCTGCTGTAATTTATTACAAAATCGAGAGTTTTCGCCGGCGCCGGAAGCGATACACCGGTCAAGGCGTTTTGAACGCGTTGTAGAAATTGAGTTTGGAGTTCGGAAATGGACAACGGCACCGGAGTCGATTCCGCCTTAACCGTCAGATCGTCCCGCGCAGAAGTAGGTATTTCGATCAACTGCAGGGCAACAGAATCCTCGCGGCGGTCGAGCCTTTTAGACAATTCCGTCAGAAACTGGTTTCGCTCTTCCTGCGTGTACGGTTCGTTATCAAAAATGCGGAGATATATCTCTAATTTTTCATCCTTCGTCGCGACACGAATCTCGTCCAATATCCTCGCTTCACCATTTTCCTGTTTCGAAAACCCTTCATTCCAAACAGCTTTTGCTGTCTGTTGAATTTGATTCTCGGCTTGTTTTACCTGAATTTCGTTCTTCAATTTGTAGTACGACTGAGTTAGCGGAATAAAGATCAGCAGCAGCGGCAAAAGGATCATCAGCAGTCTTAAGGACATGCTTCTGATCTCCCGTGCTTGCTCGAGCGAAGGGATCTTCGCGATCGCGTTTTGCCAAGCGATACTTTCGGAATCGGTAGCGCGCCATTCACGAACGCGTTTTCTGACACCGGGTGAATCTATCCGCAGCAGGATAAAGACGACCATTGCCATGAAGGTGATCGCAACCAGGTTTGTTAAATAGAGCAATCCGCCGCCGCTGGCAAAACGCCAGCCGTCCGAAAAGTTCAAACTGACCGCCAATCCCATTCCGTATCCGACAACACAAAGCGGCGGCATCAACGCAACAGCGATGGCGACGCCGGGAATCGACGTCACGACTCCTTTCACCTCTTTACATACAGCTAGCGAACCGATGGCACCGGAAAAAAGCGCGATCCCGAGATCGAGCGTGTTCGGCGACGTCCTGCTTAAAATTTCCTGATTCCCTTCTTTGAACGGCAAGAATGCGACGAGGATCATTGCAAATATGATCGCGCCAAATGAACTAAGTAACAGATTTACAAACGACCGGACGGCAAGAATAAGATCGCCCGTCGCAAGCGCGAGTCCGCCGGAAAGGATCGGTCCCATCAGCGGCGAAATAAGCATCGCACCGATAATAACCGCAGGTGAATTCAGTACCAGTCCTAAGGTCGCAATTCCGGCAGAAAAGAATATCTGCAGCCAATATGTTATGTCGCGCAAAGTAGCCGATTTCGATAGATCGATATAAATCGCCGCTTTTCGATCTTCATCGACATTTAACGAGTCGGCAAAACGATCTCGAAAATTTTTCCAAAGACGCAGAATGATTCGGAAAAGTCTAAACGTGTCGGTGTTTTTGGTCATGGTCCGTCAATTGCCGTGAAATCGTTAGAAGTTTTAGAAATAAAACGTCTGAAAGACTGAAATCATAATGTTTTTCGGAAAAAATTGAAACTTCGAAAGAGTATTTTGATGGAGGAAAATTAATTATGTCTTTAATAAACTGTCCTGAATGCGGACACGAAGTTTCAAATGCCGCGTCAGCTTGTCCAAATTGCGGACATCCGCTTTCTGCACCGCCGCATGTGAAAAATCGGGTTGTAACGCAGCCGGTCGTTACGCAGCGCGATGAATTTCCGAAATGGATCATAATCCCGATCGGAGTTTTGGGATTGATCTTTATCTTTGTAGTTTTTGCTTTAATGCGAAACAACGATCCTGAAAGTAATATCAACGTAAATCTGGCAAAACAGCGCACGAGCGGTGCGGACGAAGTAAGAGTTCCGGAACGCGATCGGACGGTCGTGCAGACGGTTCCCGATCAAACCGTTACTCAATCAATTCCGCCCGACACACAAACGACCGTGATCGAACCGGACACCCCAAGTTCCGGCACGATCAAGATCGAAGCAAAAATATTGGACGAAGACGGTGAAGAAAAAACCGTAAAGCGCGAAAAATTCTATCTTCTCGAAAAGGACCTTGAAACCGTGCTGCGCGAAGCAAATATTAAGAGTATTGACGGGCAATCGCTTGTAAATTCATTTGGTCTGGCAATATTGAATCCGTCAAAATATCCTGAAATTCGAACCAAATCCTTAAAGGCGATCGAGGAAAATATGAAATTTGACGCTATTACGGATTCGAGCGGAATGGCGACGCTGAGCGGGGTTAAACCGGGAAGCTATTATTTATTCGGAATAACGAAAACGGGCGATGGTTTCGCCATTTGGAATTCACCGGTCTTTGTAAATTCCGGTCAAAATTCCTTCGTTCTTCCGCCGGCAACAATGAATAAAATTTCGAACCGTTCCGAATAATGAAAAGAGGCGGTCTGAAACGTAAATTCCTTAAAGACTACAACGGGGACAAATTTAATAGCGTAGGGTAGAGCGAATGTAAATGAGCGACACCCTACGTTCGATATAGCACATGTCCCGACGCTGGAAGTGTCGTACAATCAACCATTTATTTTCGACTCCTTCAGCGTCGGAATGTATGACTCAAACATACGTGGGTGCTGCTTCGCTTTAACCCGCGCTATCAAAATTATCGCTTTCAGCGAATTTAAGGTCTTTTCAGACATCCTCTTTCTTAATCCGACCGCTTCTAAAGATTAGATTTCGGCAGTGTCATCGTCTCGCCTTCGGAATCCATTTCCAGATGCCTGGTCGTCGAATCCGTAACACTCGAAGGAACGAGATCGCCCGTCTTGTATTTGGAATCTTTGGACGGCGCGACATATTCGGTTTTGGCTGACGGCAAGCTTTGAACTTCCGGCTGATCGAGTTCAATGGTTCGATTAAAATTGCCAAGTCCCGTAACACGGCGCTCGCTCGATTTTATTTGGACGACCTGCGCAATGCCCGCGCCGATCATTGTCAGCGCCGGAATCAACATCCAAAACCACCAGCCTCGACCCATTTGAGAATTTGCCAGTGCGATCGTCACGCCGACGAATGCCAGACCCGTGAAAAGCTTTCCAAACGCGCTCTCCCAGGTGATCGGTTTTCCTTTGCTGTTCACACATTGAAACGTCCCGCTAGAAGTCGGACGTCCCGAAAGAGCTTCGGAAACCGGCTTGAGATCAGTGCCGCAGTTTCTACAAAACTTACCGTTATCCGGATTCTTAACACCGCACTTTGGACAAAACATAGATTTTCCTTTTATTCATTTCAAATTTCGTTGACGAAGAGCTTCAAAGAGTATAACGCCCGCCGCAACTGAAACGTTCAAAGATTCGATTTTACCTTTCATCGGAATTTTCACCAAACTATCGCATTTCTCCGCGGTCAAACGATGAAGTCCGCCGCCCTCTCCGCCCATCACGAGCACGGACGGCTGCGTCCAATCCCATTCGGTGTAATCCGCGTCGGCTTCGCCCGCAGCACCGATAATCCAGATGTTCTCCTTTTTCAAAAGATCGATCAAACGGTTCACGTTCGCAGCTTTTGCGACACGGACATGTTCGATGGCACCCGCGGAAGATTTTGCAACCGTTTCCGTCAAACCGACCGCGCGGCGTTCCGGGATAAAAACCGAATTGACACCCGCACATTCTGCAACGCGCAAGATCGCGCCGAGGTTTCTCGGGTCTTCAACACCGTCCAGGATCAATCCAAGTGCGGAAGGATCGGACGAGAGATCTGCGATCAGCTGGTCGGCGTCGAAATACCGCGCAGACGCCGCGATCGCAACAACTCCCTGATGATTTGCGCCCGGTTCTACAAGAGAATTTAACTTTTCTCGCGGACTTCGCTGAAACTGGATTCCTTTTTGACGTGCGAGTTCGAGAATCTCGGAAATTCTATGTTCGTTCGAATTTTCGGCAATAAACAACTTGTCGATCCTACGTTTTTCCGCTCGAAGCGATTCTAAAACCGGTGACACTCCGCAGATAACTGCGCCGCCTTTGTTTTCCTTTTCCGCACCGCGGTCGTCGAACTCACGTGGTTTTTTGTCGAAATTTCGCCTGTTTTTTTTCATATGAACTGCCGGCACAACCGCGAAAAGCGCGTAAATTGGTTTAAATTCGTAACTATAGTCTGGCGCGCAACGTTGACATTTCCGACTCCTTTTTTTGTAACGCCTTTTGTGCTGTTCACTTCTTCAAAACTCCAAATATTCGTTAAGGAATTTCTGATCTCGTCGTATCCGTTGATCGCTTCGCCGTTCGCGATACAATTACTGAGTTTTACGAACAATTTCTGCAGATTTTCCGTTGCCAAAATGCTCATTTCAGCACCAAGCGCAGAGAAATCAAATCCGGTCGGAATAATCCGGTAGCCGATCATCTCATTTCCGGCATATACATCTATCATTCGCTGATCGCGTGCCGTGTGACCGATGTTCAAAGTCTTATTCGTATGTTTTTTCGAATGTTTTTCAACTGTTTCGATCGTCTTTTCGAAAACGGATCCGGTAACGATCAATTTTAGATCTTCCGATGAAAAATTTTCTACGTCGCCTGTATTAAATAGCGTAAATGAGATCGATCCGCCTTTGATCGCGACCGCCCGGACACGTTTCTGCGGTGAACTTAAACCTAATTTTTGATCCGCAACAACTTCAGTTTCGACGCCGTACTCGCGCAAAACCGCCGAAATTGCCTCAGCTTCCGCAGAACTTTCAACTCTCGCTGCCGGAAACGGTACGTTGGCTGAAAAGAGTTTTATCAGATCGTCAACTACCAGATCTAGTTCAGCCGCTATCTCTTCTACATTGACTCGTTCAAATCGACCAGTTTGATTGGCGATCGGCTTAACAACCACATTAAAGCCTTTTTCCCATTCATCCAAAATACGCGGCATTTTGCGGATCGGTCGGCTACGGTCAACGGCGCCGGCGAGCGGTGCGCCGCAATAGAGACATTCCGACCTGGCGGGCGGCGATTTTCGCGAACATTTTTCACATTCGAGCAATTGGTCCATTTATTTCTTATATTTTCCCTTAATTATTTGAGCAGATCGCAGCAGTCACGGAAGCGATCTCTTGGCGTTCTGCAGATCTGATTTTTGATTTACTCTTCGAAAACGAGTATGTTTATATTAATCAGCTTGACCGACGTAAAGACAAGCAGGCAGAATCTTATTCAATTATTTTTTTATATTTTTTTTGCAGTTGACCATTAGAATTTCGGATCTATTAATTAGTATATCTATTAAAAGCAGGCGTATTAATACGGCGTTATTTTTAGATACTTTTCAGAATTAGCAAATCACGATAATGCCGTTTCTGCCGTATAAATGTTTGATTTCGGCACATTTGCTTTTAGTTTCCGACCTTAAGTTCCTTCGAAATTCCATAACAACTGCCGCAGCTTTTATCTTAATTTTTATTTAAAAGGTTTTAATAATGCAGTTTGATATGGCAACAAATTCTTCCTGGCAATTTGGACATCGCGGTCGGGTCGCGGTTTTCATTGACGGAAACAACTTATTTCACGCAGCTAGATTTCACAATCTCGATATCGATTACAACAAACTTCTGCGCGTATTGCTCGGCGATGGTCGGCTTTTGCGTGCTTTCTTCTACACAGGCGTTGACGCCGGAGCGGAACGACAGCAGGGCTTTCTTTTATGGATGCGGAGAAACGGTTTTCGCGTCATTCAGAAAGAATTAAAGACGTTTTATGACGGAACCCGAAAAGCGAACCTCGATGTGGAGATCGCAGTTGACATGCTCAGCCTTGCGGGTCGATATGATACAGCAGTTTTGGTTTCCGGCGACGAGGATTTCGTCTACGCCTTAAACGCTGTCGCGTATAAGGGTTGCCGTGTCGAAGTTGCCGGATTCCGCTCAAATACCGCACCTCGACTGATAGACGTATCCGACTTTTTCATCGATCTCGGCGACATCGCCGACCTGGTGTGTAAAGATTCGACACAGATGGATGAATATGACATACCGACCTTCGTCCCGGCTGGCGAGATGATGAACGAGAGAGTCCTCGACCGTTCGTCGAAATCATTCCGCAGAACGGACGATAAAGTCGCGATAGATTCGGGGTTTGCCGAAGATGACGATGAAGTTTCGGAATACGTCCGCGTAAGCGACGACAACTAAAATTTTCTTATGATTGTTGAAGAAATGAAGATCTTTACCGTTGACGAAGCGAACGATATGCTGCCGGTGATAATTCCGAAACTCACCGATATTCGCTCGCATTCTCAAACGGTCTCAAGACTTCGCGATGCTGCCAAACGCGCGGCGAAGGCGGCAGAAAGCGGCGGCGGCGGAACCGAACATGGTTCGATGTATATTACATCGCTGGTTGAAATAGGAAAATTAACAACCGAAGTGATCGAGCTCGGCGTACAGATAAAAGACTATACCCGCGGTTTGATCGATTTTCCGACCATGCGTGCAGGAAAGCTTGTTCTTCTCTGCTGGCAGCTCGACGAACCGCCCGTAATTGAATGGTGGCACGATCTGGAAGGCGGTTTCGCCGGCAGGCAAAGACTGTGACCGGATAATTTTTTGACGAATTCGCTATCTCATCGGCGAACTCGCCTGTTCTCATAAATTTACTATTGACTAGTTAAAGTACATTCTGATACTATCCACAAAGTTTGAATCATTTCCTAGGTTTTTTCCCTAATTCTCTTAGAATTCCAATTCTAGTTTCTATCTTTTAAAATTATGAACTGTCCTGTTTGTAAACGAGATAACGCTTTTACATTATCGATCTGCCCGAGCTGCGGAACAATGATCAACGATTCGGTTCGTGAAGAATTGATCACCAAGATAACGCCGCTTATAAAACCGATTCCAAAGCCGGAAAAGATCGATCTGCCTGGAATTTCCGACAATTACCCGATCAAACCGAGTGCGCCGCAGACGCCGAAATACGACCTTCAAAGTTTGCCGAAAACGCGGATCGAATTTACGTATGCGCCTGAAGTTAAGAGCGAGATCAAGAAAGAGCCAGTGGAAACAACGGAATTTGAACCTAAACATACGAGTCCGACACTGGTCGAATTTCACAACAAGAACGCACAGCTGCCGGAATGGCGGCTGCAGTTAAAAAACGCGGTTCGCCAGCGTTCGTCGAATTATTCCGGCGAAACCGGAACCATTGAAATTGCGGATTCTCCTTCAATTCGAAGAAAAACTCTTGCAACGAGCGGAGCAAACGCGCTGAAAGTTGAAGAAGCACCGTCGACACCGGACGCGGAAGGAGTTTCTAATCCGAAACTCGCAGCAGCGCTTCGCCGCATCGAAAAATCGCGGCGGCAGTTTTTGGAACCGGAAGAGCCGCAGGAACTGACGTTTGGAGAAAAAGCAAAATCGAACAACACGCTTCTGTATTTTACGGCGAAACCAAACGATCATTTGCCGGTAACTCCCGGTTCATATCGTTTTGAAAGTAAAGCTTCAAATCCTCCATTGACGGACAGCGGACAACTCGACACGAACAAACTTCCGGAGCTTCCGAAACCTGCGCAGATCTCGTCGAGTTTCGACACAGAGTCAGCCGAGATAATCGAAACCGATTTTCGCCAGAAACGTCCGATCATTCGTGAAGAACTAAGACCCGATGATCTGGACATCGAATCGATCGAAAACGAACAGGAAGAAGATCTCGAACTGCAGGAAATTGACGATTGCGCGCCGCTCGCGGTTCGTTTTAACGCTGGTTTATTCGACGTCATTATCGGCGCATTTGCGAGCCTGATACTCTTAACGCCGTTTATGGCGATCGGCGGCGAATGGTTTACTCTGTCGGGCGTACTGGCATTTTTGCTGACCACAGCGGTCGTTCTAATGATCTATATGACGGCGTCGGTCGGTTTTTACGGACGCACGTTCGGAATGAGACTCTTTTCGCTCGAGGTCGTCGATATCGAAGGCGAAGAGTATCCGACAGTTCACCAGGCTGCTGTAAGTTCCTGTCTTTACTTAGTTTCGCTTGGTTTTCTAGGCGCCGGTTTTATCTCTATTTTCTTTAATGAAGAAAATCGTGCGATCCATGACATCGTTTCGCGAACGATAGTTGTTAAAGAATTCTAATTGCCGCATTCGATTCAAAAACGCTTGATTTTTCGGTAACATCAAAGGTCAACCGTTATGAACGAAGCAACGTTTTCTGCAATTGCCGCCGAACTTAGTTCCGAATTGACCGGAAGTAAGTTCGGCAAAATTTTTCCTCTGACACGGAATCAGATAATTATTGATCTCCGGCTTCCCGATTCTAAATATCTATTCATTAGCATCGAACCGAATTCGCCGCGAATGTATCTCGTTATCCGGCGGTTTCGCGATCTTGATGCGCAATCTAAAACTCTTACCCCTTTTTTGCAATTTTTGCGAAACCGTCTGTCCGGCGGGACGTTGACATCGTTGCATAAACTGCCGGATGACAGAATTTTTCGGTTTGAATTCGAAGTTCGCGACGACGTAGGAATAACCTCAAAGTATCTTATGATCGCTCAGTTTTCCGGGCGGTCTTCAAATCTTTTTTTGCTCGATGAACGCGGGCTGATCCTGACGTCCACACGAGAAACATCCGGTCCCGGGCAAGAGGTTGGCGACGAATATTCGCCGCCGGCACCGTTCGAATCGGATCGAGCTGCTTCTGAAAATGCAGTTTTTCCTTCAAAAGGTTTTGTCGATCTTTCAACTGCGCTCGACTCGTTTTATCTCGAAAAAGAAACCCGCACAAAACTGCGAAATCTCGCCTCAACCGCACGCGCTTCGGTAAAACGTGAGATCAGGAAAAGCGAAAAATTATTACGAAATTTAGAAAAGGATCTTTCCGAACACGGCAGCGCCGAACATTGGAAGCGGTGCGGAGATCTTTTGCTGGCAAACGCAGCAACGGCGCGCCGGGAAAATGATAAGTTTGTCGTCGTTGACTATTACGCCGGTGATACACCCGAAATTGAGATAGAAGCCGATGAAAATCATTCCATAGCGGAAGCTGCCGAAAATTATTTCAAGAAATATACGAAGGCGCGCAATGCGGCGGCGGCGATCTCATCCAGAGTGAAAGACGTAAAAGCGGAGCTCGAAATGCTTTACAAGCGCAAAGAAGCTCTCGAAGAGGCGGTCGCCGATGAAGACGTCTCCGCCATTGAAGCGCTTTTGCCGACAAGGGACGAACTTCCGGGAAAGCGTAAAAAGCCAATAGATTCGGGCGACGGATTTAGAAGATATACATCGTCCGACGGTTTTGAAATACTCGTCGGTCGGAGGTCAAAAGACAATGATATTCTGACCTTCAAAGTAGCCCGCTCGCTCGATCTTTGGCTTCACGCAGCAGATTATCCGGGATCGCACGTCGTCGTTCGTAATCCGAACCGGCTTGAGATTCCGCAGAGAACACTGCTCGAAGCCGCCGAACTCGCGGCTTTTTTCAGCAAAGCGAAATCGGAACCAAAAGCGGCGGTTCATTACACGCAGAAAAAGTTCGTAAACAAACCAAAAGGTGCCGCTCCGGGTCTGGTAAGTCTGGCAAGTTTTAAAACGCTGCTCGTTGAACCGAAAAATCCGCAGGGCGGTGATAGTTAGTCCGCATTAACGGTCTTTTCGACGGTTTGAGCCATCTTTTTAATGGTTTCCGGGTTTCCGCCTGCAAAAACGCCGGTCATTTTCCCTTCGCGGTTGACCAAAATACTCTGCGGAATTCCCTGCAGACCGCTTATTCTGACAAACTGGCGAAACATTTCGTCGTCCGCATAACCCAACGGATAGTTTAAGTTCATCTCTTTAGCAAAAGCCTGGATCTGATCGACGGTCTCGCCCTGATCGGTATCCAGTCCGATGACCTCAAAACCTTTATCCGCGTATTTGGTATGCATTTCAACAAGTTCCGGCATTTCTGCGCGGCACGGGCTGCACCAGGTCGCCCATAGGTTTACCAAAACGACCTTGCCTTTTTTGTCGGCGAGTTTGAACGAACTTCCGTCGATCATTTTAATGTCCGCGGCGGCGATCTTTTCGGGAAGCGGCGGAAACTGTCCTTTGTCTTTCGTTTGCGCGGATGCGGTAGTATCGCCGCTTTCGCTTGTCGAGCTGTTTTTACACGACGTTAAGCCGGAAATAGCCAAAGTAAGAACTATAAAAAGTGCAAAATAATTAAAAATTTTCTTCATTAACCCCTCATTTAACGAGTGTCCTGCAATCGCAGAACTATAAGTGTTGCAATAACTAACATTCCAAACATTAACATCAATACAAGTTGGTTTAAAATCTCGTGCATCCATGGATGCAGAAAATTTATGTACCCGCTCAAATTCTCCGGAAGTTTCTTCGCATCGGCGATCGCGGGCGGATCGTCAAGCTTCGGCGCGGCGGGACTTCCTCCGCTCATCAACTCCTTTTGATAATTTTCAAGCTTTTTCTCGGAATCTTTTTTGTAATCGTCCAATTCGCTTTTCGCATCGGCAATTATTTTATCGTTTTCTTTCTCAATGAATTTATAAAGCCCGAGACCATCTGTCTCGCCGCCCTTTATAGCGCCTTCCGGTTCGAGCGTGTCGAGCGTAGAGTAGCGTTTCATCGTATCGAACGACCAGGTCGCCGGCATGATAAGACCGGCTGCTTTATTAATACCCTGAGGCACGCCCATTAATCCCGAAAATAATATTTGCGGTATCAAGATCAGCGGAACAAGGCTCGTCGCCATTTCGGAAGTTTTCACCAGAGCCGATATCAAAAGCCCGAGCGCAATTCCGACGCCGGCGGTCAAAAGCATAACCCAAAGCTGAGGAATTCCCGCCAGCACGCCCGGCATCGGCATCAATCCGACGATATCGAAGAATTTCAGCGGCAAAAAAAGCAGCAAACATTGAATGCCGACGATCACACCGAGGACGAACAGCTTTGAAAACAAATAAGGGATCAGCCCGAGATTGACCATTCGCTCGCGTTTGAAAACGGCACGTTCGCGAATGATCTCGCGTGCGGCGACAGACGTTCCAAACCAAACGGCGACAAGCGACAGCATAAAATAAGCGAAATCACGCGGCTGATCGTCGCCCATCACCAAAAAAACCAGAAACGCGATTATCGGTGCCTGAACAAGCAAAATGAAAAGCGTTAATTTATCGCGCAGCAAAACCTGAGAATAACGCCGTGAAAGCGTCGCCCATTGGCGAATCGCGCCGAACAGACCCAGCCGGTTTTTCTTTTGGACGCCGCCGGATTGAAGCGTTCCGAGTTCCTTCAGCGGTTCGTAAACATTGTTCCGATATTGCGCGGTTTTAGTAAATTTATCCTTCCATTCTTCTGCAACCTGCTCCGTAACCTGAAAACGGCTTCCGCCCGATCTTTCCAGCCTTTCTTCGATCGGCGCTTCGAGTTTGTCGTAAAGTTCCTTAAAACTCGACGCGCCGACATGGGCAAGCGCCTCATCCGGAGTTCCGTAAAAAACGAGTTTTCCGCGCATTAAAACTACGAGTTTGTCAAAAAGTTTGACGTTCTCCATCGCGTGAGTGGTCAAAATAACGGTTCGTCCCGATTCCGCGATCTGGCGAAAAAGGATCATTATCTTTTCTTCCGTCGCGGGATCGAGACCGGACGTCGGTTCGTCAAGAAAGATCACGGACGGCTTTGTAATTAACTCGACAGCGATCGAAACGCGCTTTCGCTGTCCGCCGGAAAGTTGATTTATTGGAACTTCGCGCCGCTCGGAAAGCCCTGTAACATCAAGCACTTCGTCGATTATCTGATCTATCTCGGACGTTGAAACATCGCGCGAAAGGCGAAGTTTGGCGACATAATAAAGCGTTCTGTAAACCGTTAGTTCTCGATGAATTATGTCGTCCTGCGGCACATAGCCGATCGATTGTTTCAATGAATCGAGATGGCGGTAAAGATCGAGATTGTTGATCAAGACGCTGCCGCCGGTCGCGGGTCGCATTCCGTTCATCGCGTCCATCAAAGTCGATTTTCCGGCACCGGACGGTCCTAAAAGACCGACAAATTCGTTCGGTTGAATAGAAAGCGAAACATTGTCCAAAAGCTTGATCATTCCGCCGCCGGCGCGGTTTTTGACTTCTTTTGTTATGTTCACGGAATCGATCCGCGTTTTCGCGCGTGTATCGAACACGCCGATGTTGTTTGCCTGATCGACCCTGATGACAAATGAACCGATCTGAACCGAATCGTCAATGCCGATCGATTGCCGGCTGATTCGATTGCCATTTAAATATACGCCGTTGGTCGAATTTAGATCTTCGACGACAATGCCCGATCCGGTCATCGAAAGCTTTGCGTGGCGGTTTGAAATCTGCAGACCGTCAAGATGAATGTCGCAATCTTCGCCGCGACCTATCAGCAATTCTTTCTTGCCGCCAAACGTAAGCGACATAAGTAATTGCGGTTCCGCCGATGCTGCCGAAGGTGTGCGCGATGTAAGATCTTCAACTTTGAAGACCATCGTTTTCGAACCGACGGATTCGTTCGCAGGAGAAATTTCGGCAAGCTGATTTATTGCGATCGAACGCTGCCCGGCAAGCGCCGCACCCGCCGGCGCCGTTCGCGAAGGCGACTTGAATCGGAGAACCGGTCCGCCTAACCCGAGTCTGATCCGGTCGTCGTGATACAGCGGTGTCGGAACCGAAATGCGCTGCTCGTTTACCAACGTACCGTTAAAACTTTTATTGTCATGGAGCACGAATTTGCCGTTTTCATTTCGAATTTCGGCGTGTTTTCGCGAAACCATGATCTTTGTAGATTCAAAAACGATATCACCGCCGGGATCGCGACCGAGCCAGATCGACGATTTAGTGATCTCTATTGGCTGCGCGCCGGAATCCAGAAATTCCAGCACCGGTTTCTCCAGCGTTCTCGGCGCTGGTTGATGAACTTGCGGCGGAGTTTGCGGTTTAGCGGCGGCGGGCGGCGGCGTTGCCCAGCCGGAATCGGAAACATCTTTCGGGGGAGCAGCGGGTTTGTCGCCCACACTCAAAATCTCAACTATCGGACCGTTAGTTCCAAACTGTATTTTCGAACCGGCAGAAACCGGATGCGGCGACGAGATCTTTTGACCGTTAACGTAGGTTCCAAAACTGGAATTAGCGTCAAAGACAACCCAATTTGCTCCCTGCCAGCGAAGTTCGGCATGGACGCGCGAGACCATCGGAAAAGCCGCGTTATCATAAACTATCTGACATTGCTCGGCGTTTCTGCCGACACGGATCAGATCAAGATCGAACGATGTTTCCGGCAGTTTTACGCCGTTTCGGACTTCAGCTAAAGTGATCTTCATTTTTGTTGGGCTTTTTCGGAATAACGACAAAAAGCGTAAGGTTTAACTGCCAAACGCTTTTTGCCCGGTTTTATTCAGTTTACTGCGGCTGTTAATTCAAATCCGGTTCAAAAGTTTTTAGAATTGCCTCGATCTCTTTGTCGTTATCCAGATCGTTGGCACTCTTGATATTATTTGCCAGCGACGTCGCGATGACTGTAATTATAAAACCGCTTTTCATTCCGCGACGCTGGACGGGAATCCAAAGTCTTCTTCCCCATGTCGTCAGTTTTTGTTTTCCGCCGATTCCCTCAAATTTTACTTCCCAGGCGCGCCAGCGTCCGTTTTGAAAAACGATCTCGCCTTCAGACAAAACATTATAATTTGCAAGTATTTTGCTCAGATCAAGATTCGAATTCTTTACGAGTTCGGGAAACAGCGCTTTATCGGCTTCAAACGTGCCGTTGCTGTCATATTGCGAGATCAATATCTGCTTTATCGGCACACCCTCAGGATTTCGCCGGGCGATGTCGAGAAACTTGTTTCCGGTATCGACGATCGTCCAGTCTTTCGGGTAGTAAATCGAAAACTCAAGAAACTTTTGTGCGAGCTTACCGCTTTGACCGCGTTTTTGATTGCGGTACAAAACGGTGTTCGGCGGCTGTTTTATGATTCGCGGCGGCGGCGGAATATCGAGCAGCGCAGATTGCGGCGGCGGTTCGATCGACGGTTCAACTTGCGGCAAGAAATTCGAATTTGCCGCATTTGCGTTCACCGCCGGCTGTTCGGCTGCGAGATTGCCGTTATTCGCCGGGATTTCAACAGTTGAATCGGAGCGCAGCAGAAAATATAACGCTACAGCACCGAGTAAAAGGATCAGAACACCGATCACAGGATAAAGATACCAGGTCGATTCCTCGAGATCGGCAGCGTCCGACGAGCGTTTTTCCCAAGCTTCCTCTGTGACCGCTTTTTTTGTATCGGCGGTTTCCGCTGCCGGTACGACCGCTGCCGCAGCCGATTCGGATTCGTCTGATCTTTCATCTATTTGCGGGGTCGTTTCGTC
This sequence comes from Pyrinomonadaceae bacterium, assembly GCA_026129865.1. Lineage (GTDB taxonomy): Bacteria > Acidobacteriota > Blastocatellia > Pyrinomonadales > Pyrinomonadaceae > JAHCHG01. The sequence continues at coordinate 201,436 of JAHCHG010000004.1, read as the reverse complement.
AACCGAGTGATCGACCGGAGGAAAGATCAAGTTTTCCTCGACCGGTTCCGCTTTTTCTTCGCTTCGGAGCTCAAGTTCGATAGGCGGAATCGAATGGATAACATCCACTTCTGCGGAGCTTTCCGGATCGAGCTCGATCTTTTCTAACGTCTCTACCGGTTCGTTCGATCGCAGATCTGAAATTTGAGGCGATTCGAGCGATAACAGGTCATCGGGCTGAGGTTTCGAAAGATCTTGCGCCGTTTCCGAATCGAAAAGATCGGTCGCGCCGAGCGGATCTTCGGGATCAAGCTGAAATTCCGCTTCAGGTTCACTATCGAACACGTCGAGCGAGATCTCCTCATTCGGAGAAAATAAGGGCGAAGGCGAAATCTTTCGTTTCCGCTTAGACGAGCGGTCCTTCGAACTTCCACGTTCGGGAATCGCCCGCGGGTCTATCACGCGCGCGATCGGGATCGGTTGGAAAGACTTCTCATCCGGCTCGTCAATTTCGAGTTCGAGCGGCAATTCTTTCTCTACTTTCGGCGGGACAGGCGAAGTTTCGGCTGAATCCGATTTCGCTTTAAAAAACCGGCTTTCCGAAGGAGTTCTCAGTTCTGCCGTTGACTCGTTCTTGATATCGTCGGACGATTTCGCTGTCGTACTTTTTTCACTGAGATTCTTATTTAGAATGCTTGTAAAAACTCCGCGCGATCTGCTTCCCGATTCCGAATGATAAGGTTGAAGCCGCGCGCCTTCGTTGGTGCAAAAGCGCTGAGTTCCATCGGTATATGTCGCCTGACATTTTGGACAATAAAGCATTATGTTTAGTTGATCCGCCTTTTTTGAGAATTTCCCGGACTAATTTAATTCAAGAGATTTTAATTTTTTCGCAATGTCGCTGCGGGCTTCGTCGAGTGCGAACGCTTTCCTGTACATCCGCCCCGCATCCGCGTTTCGACCGTTTTGAAGATAAGCGTCTCCGACAGCTTCGAAATCTAGCGCGAGCCGCCTTTTTTCATTTTGGGAAACTACTTTGACAGCTTCTTCAAGATATTTTTCCGCCGATTCAAGCTTTTTCTGACGCAGGAACAGCGATCCCAAAAGCGTGTAAGAAACGAAACTTCGGGGACTTACCTGAGCGCTTTTCTTTAGGACCGACTCTGCCTCATCATACGTCCCGCGCGTTGTCAGAGCTTTACCGAGCAGGTAAAGCGCCGTCGGGTTTTTCGGATCTTCCTTCAAAGCGCGGCGCAGAAGCTGTTCCGAATCGAGATATTTTTGCTGCGACTGCATCACATCCGCGACCTGGATCATCGTCGGAACATCGACCGAAAACTGTATGGCGTTAACATACGCCTGCGAAGATTCCGCGATCGAACCGCGTTTGCGCAGCAGCCGTCCGAGATGAGCATAGGCAAGCGCAAACGTCGGATCCGTCCTTACGGCTTTTTCATAATAACTCTGCGTCGCCTCGGAAATATCGCCCTGCAGTTCCAACGCAACGCCCAATTGGTCATTCGCCACGCTGTTTTGCGGATCGAGTTCAAGCGCTTTGCGCGCCAACTTTTCAGCTTCCGAATAGCGTTCGATCAAATTTGTTCCCGCGATCGGCTGTGTCAACACAAAACTCAGCGCAATATATGGCTCAGGTACGCCCGGTTCGATTTTTATTGCCTCGCGATAGGCTGTTTCGGATTCCTCCCATCGCGCTTGGTCGCTGTAAAGATTTCCCAATCCGTAAGCGGCACGATAATCGTCGGTTCTTAAACTCTTGCCTCGGAGATAAGCCGTTTCCGCCGCGTCGTAGTTCCGCTCGTTCCTCGCCGCATTACCTTCTTCGATCGCTTTTTCATACAATTCATCAAAATTTCCGGTAACCTTTTCACCAACCTTGATAACGATCTCGTTTGCCGGCTTAATTTCTACTTTTTTCTCGGGTTTTATCTCCGCAACAGGCGTGATTTTTTCAGCGACGTCGGGCGTTGCAGCCGGTCGGGTGTTATTTTTTTTCTTACTGGACGTCGACGTTCTCCTAGTTGTGCTCCTTCGTTTTGTCGGCGAAGTTCGGGTTCGAGGCGTAGCTTTCGTCTTCTTGGTAGTTTTCAAAACTTCGGTGCTGCTTCCCAGATCTTGGGAAAATACGACGACCGGTAAAATTAAAACGGTCATGGTCGCTGCCAGCAAAAATATCTTAATATTCATAACTTCGAACCTTTATTCGAATTATTTAGATCGAGCCAGCCGGAACCCGAGCACTTTGTTCGCCTCGTTTTCCTCTGTCGGCACCCGAAAAGTAGAGTTTACCGCGAGATCCCCTTCCGAAGCCGAAATGGCTCCACCGCCGCGGATAATGAAGTATTTGTCCTTAAGCTCATTTTCAATTCCTAAACTGCCCGGATAAAGTTTCGCCTCCGATCCGGTCCATTCCCAAACATTTCCGATCAGATCCTGAACTCCCCATTTATTTGCGCCTTTTTTCGATCCGACCGGCAAAGCATTTCCGTTGGGACGGTCGAGTACCGCCATATCTTCGAGCAACTCGTTTCCCCACGGATAAAGATTCCCATCGCTGCCGTTTCTCGCAGCATATTCCCACTCAGCCTCCGTCGGAAGCCTATATTCCTTGCCGTCGCGTTTCGAACGCCACTGTGCGAATGCCATCGCATCTTTGTGCGAAACAAAATAGACCGGAAATTTCTCCTGACCGGGCGCCGGTTTTCCGTTAACGAAATGCGCCGGCGGGATGTGACCGCTCTCTTTGACAAAAAGGTAATACTCGGCGTTCGTAACCTCTGTTTTATCAAGGAAAAATGGCTTGACAATAACTTCGTGCTCCGGCTTTTCGTTGTCGCGCCCCTTGTTGTTTCCCATCATGAACGTTCCGCCGGGAATTTCAACCATTTCGTTTCGCGGATCTTCCTGAACAGGCGTCGGAGAAGTTTCGGCAGTCGGTTCCGGCGACGGCGACCCGCCGAACACTCCAGCCATATATGCTCCGCCGGCTCCAATTATACCAAGTGCGAATAACCCGAAAATTCCAATTACAGCGATCACGACCGGCGAAAAGAAAGATTTCGGCGGTGCCGGCATCGAATTTTGAAAACCGCCGGTTTGAACAGGCTGGAAATTTTGCTGCGAAGTCGGATCGATCTCCGGTGGAGTTGTTTGCGGAATGAACGGCTGAGTTCCCTGACTGATGACCATATCGCGCTGCGTTTCATTTGCGGCAGAAATTGCGGACATTTCAGCAATTTCCGGTTTCGGAATTGCAAGTGTGTCTTTTTTCAAATGTGCAACGAGCTCTTTTGGAGTGTCACTCAGCGTAAATTCGGTTTCCCAGTCAAAAAATCCTTCAGCGCGGACGCGGATGTGATGTTTCCCGACCTTCATTTGATTGAAGATTATCCATCCATCGTCGCCGCTTTTTCCGACGGCTTTATCGTCAACAAAAACCGCAGAACCCGGCGGAATGGTCAGCACCTGAAGCGACGAGGTCAACGTCTGCGAATTAGTTACGGCGCTGAACTCTTCTTCGCCGCCTTCACCGCGAAGTGCTTCTTTCAGTTCTTCAATAAATTGTTCGACAGTTTGAGTGCGCGCTTTTCGATCTTTTTCCAATGCGTGGCGAACGGCTTTTTCGACCGGCGCGCTGACTTTCAGCCCAAGCGAGGCAAACGTCGGCGGAAGATCGGAAATATGTTTTTTCATGATCGCCGGAATCGACGAACCTTTGAACGGAACATCGCCCGAAAGCATCTGATAGAACATTATTCCGAGACTGTAAATATCCGATGTCGCGTCCGGTTCTTCGTCCGCCCATTGCTCTGGCGCCATGTAAAACGGCGATCCCATTAATCCCGTCGTCTGGGCTTGAATGAACGAACCCAAAAGTTCGCCCGATTTGATCTTTGCCAATCCGAAATCGAGTATCTTGACCGCCTCGGACATTTTCGGCTGATCCTTTACGATCATTATGTTGAGCGGTTTTAAATCGCGGTGAACAATTCCCTGCTTATGCGCAACGCCAATTCCTGCGGCGATCGCAGACATCAATTCAAGCGCTTTCTCGGGCGAAAGTTTCCCCTCGCGTTCCAAAAGATCGTGGAGCGATTCGCCTTCGACATACTCCATTACCAGGAACGGCATCGTGCCTTGCGCCACGCCGTAATCGGAAACGCCGACCACGTTTTGATGACGGATCGCAGCTGCCGCAAGCGCTTCCTGACGAAACCGAGTAACAAGCTCCGGATCGTTCCCGACAAGGTCCGGCAGAATAATTTTGATCGCGTGAAGTGTCTTTAAATACTGGTGGCGGGCTTTGTAAACAACACCCATCCCGCCTTGTCCGAGACGGCATTCAAGATGATATTTTCCTTCCAGCACAGGCTCGCCGCTAATCGAATGAAACGTCGGCATTCCATCGTGCGGACAAGTATTTACATCGTCAGTAAAGCAGTTTTTACAGAGCTGGCATTCTTTCATCTTGACTAAGAAGCAATAGGAAAACTATGAAATTCGAGCGCTGCCGCCGAACCGAAAATAAAGAAGGTACATTTTAACATAAATAATGTTAATCGCTTACGGTTCTTCGATCAAGAAATAAGCAAAATTTGACGCTTTCGATGTTTTTGAGATCAATTCATGCCGTTCGATCAATTTTAAGCCCGTCGAACGGCTACTTAGCTCATATTATTTGACCACAATATTAACCAGCCGTTTCGGTACTACGATCACCTTTACGATCGACTTGCCCGCGGTGTGTTCGATGATCTTTTCGTCCTCTAACGCGAGCTTTTCGAGCAACGAATTATCGGCTTCAGGGTCCGCGAAAACTCGCGAACGAAGTTTGCCGTTAACCTGAATCGCTATTTCGAGTTCGTCAACCTTTGCCCAATCTTCAAGAACCAACGGAAATCGCGCGCCGGAATTAATTATCCCGATGTCGCTGCCCGTTTTAATTTCCCACAACTCCTCGCACAGGTGCGGGGCGTACGGCGTCAGCATTAACAAAAGGCTTGAGATCGCTTCGTTAACCGCAAAAAGATCGCCGTCTTCAGCATTTTCAGGCTCGATCGAAAAATCCTGCATTGAATTTAACAGTTCCATCAATGCGGCAACCGGCGTGTTAAATTGTCCGGACTCGAAGTTTTCGGTGACCCGTTTAATAGTTTGGTGAGTTTTCCGGCGCAGTTTGCGGGCAGCCGCCGAGAATTCCGAAGGTTCACTGCCCGAAAAATTTGCAGGAGAATCGTTCCAGCGGTAAAAATAACGGTAAATTCTCTGCAAAAATCTGACCGCGCCGTCGATGCCGGTTTCCTGCCATACCAGTTCGTTCTCGACCGGGGCGGCAAAAAGCGCGAAAATTCGCACAGCGTCAGCGCCGTACGCAAGCACCATATCATCGGGATCGACGCCGTTATATTTCGATTTCGACATCTTTTCGACGGCGACTTTCACCGGCATACCGTCTTCTTTCAGCTTTGCGCTCAGAACTTTTCCGCGCTCGTCGCGTTCAATGCTTACGGCATCTTCGGGAAAATAGCTCGCATGATCGTCGCTGTAATACGATTCGCCGACGACCATTCCCTGCGTCAAAAGCTTTTTGACCGGTTCGTCAAAATCGATCATACCCATATCCCGCATCGCCTTGGTCCAAAACCGCGTATAAAGCAAATGCATTACGGCATGATCGACTCCGCCGATATATTGATCGACCGGGATCCAATATTTCGCCGCGTTCGGATCAAAAGGAAGAATCTCGTTCTTTGGATCGACATAGCGAAAATAGTACCAGCTCGAATCGACAAACGTATCCATCGTATCGATCTCGCGGCGCGCTTCGCCTTTTTCGCATTGCGGGCAAGTTGTATTTACGAACTCCGGAGCTTTTGCCAGCGGCGATTCACCGACGCCGGTAAACGGCGCGCTTTCGGGCAATTCGACCGGCAGCTGATCGTACGGCACCGGAACTTCGCCGCAATCGTCGCAATAAACGATCGGAATCGGAGCGCCCCAAAATCTCTGACGGGAAATTCCCCAGTCTCGCAGCCTATACGTGATCGCCGATTCGCCAAATCCGTGTTTTTCGGCAAACTCCGTCATTTCGCGTTTTGCTTCCTCGCTCGATTTGCCGTTCCAATCGTCCGAATGAACCAAAATGCCTTTTTCGGTAAATGCTTTATCAAGCGCAAGTGCCTGCATCTGATGATGTTCATGTACGAGATGCGGTTCAGAGATCACTTGCCGGATAGGAAGTCCGAATTTATTTGCAAATTCGAAATCGCGTTCATCGTGCGCCGGAACGCTCATTACTGCTCCAGTCCCGTACTCCATCATTACGTAATTTCCGACCCAAACCGGCAGCTCTTCGCCGCTGAACGGATTGACCGCCTTCAAACCCGTATCGACTCCGTCTTTTTCAACTTCTTCGCCGTAATCGCGCGGTTTCAAAAGTTCGGTCTTCATCGACTTGATCTTTGCTTTTACGTCGTTCGAAAATCGTTCAATGTTTTCCAGAACGACGGGATGCTCCGGAGCGACGACGACCGAATTTGCTCCGTAAATAGTATCGATCCGCGTAGTGAACACTTTTATCGAGTCGTTTTCGATGTTCGCGTCATGCAGATCCAGTTTGAAATCGACGTACGCGCCCGAGCTTTTACCGATCCAGTTGCGCTGCATCGTCAAAACGCGTTCCGACCAATTCCCCTCAAGCTGATCCATTCCTGTCAAGAGTTCTTCGGCATAGTCGGTGATCTTCAAAAACCACTGCGCCAGATCGATCTTTTCGACCGCGCTGCCGCAGCGCCAGCACATGCCGCCGCTCGCCTGTTCGTTTGAAAGGGTCGTTTCATCTTTCGGACACCAGTTGACCTTGGTCATTTTTTTATATGCCAAGCCCATTTCGCGCATTTTCAGAAAAAACCATTGATCGAATTTATAATAATCCGGTCGATGCGCGGCGAATTCCCTGCTCCAGTCGTAACTCAGCCCCAAACGCTGAAGCTGATCGCGCATCTGTTCGATGTTGTCCTCCGTCCAATCCCGCGGATTGACGCCTTTCTTGATCGCAGCCTGTTCGGCTGGCTGACCGAACGAATCCCATCCGATCGGATGCAGAACATTAAATCCCTGAAGCCGTTTGTACCAGCTCAAAGCATCGCCGATCGAATAGTTGCGAACATGCCCCATGTGAAGTCTACCCGACGGATAAGGAAGCATTTCAAGGCAATAAAACTTCTCCTTCTCTTCGTCTACGTTAACTTCAAAAGTCCCGCGTTCAGCCCATCGCTGCTGCCATTTCTTTTCGATCTTTTCAGCGTAATATTTCTCGTCCATAATCTTGCTCAATCGTCGCCTTATCATTGTAAAGACTCGAGTTTAGTAATTTCAGCCGGAATTCACCAGTCAAAAGAAACCCGAGAAAACAAATCAACTATTATCTTGGTTTGAAAAGGTAGTCCGCCACGCACGCCGGCAAAATTTGCGAAGCGAGGTGGCTAGGTAAGAAGAAGCTTTGGAGAAAGCCTTATGAAATTCATGCGGTTAGTCTATTGAATAAGTCAGTAAATGTCTAGCTTTCGCAGGAAAAATTATTGCGTAACTGCTTATCGCTGTGATATATATAGAGGTGCAAAATTTTTAGATGGTTCGGGAGATCTAGTCAAGGCAGTTTATGATAGAAATCACGCAAACGGCAGTCAAAAGATAAGTTTCATCGTCGCTTGACTGTCTGCCGAATCGAAGGAGGGCAAGATGGTCAACAAGAGAAACAGCAATTTATCCGAAAACTACAGCGCACAATCCGAATCAGCTTATAAAGCGTACCCTCCGCAGCAAACTTCTTTAACTAACTTACGAAACACCACCAACCAAAGCGACGATTTGATCGCAATGCTCGCGTCATCCTACGAAAACCGGCGTGCTCGTCAGGTTTCCGAATGGGAGTCGATGCGTCTTCAGCGACTCAGGACGTCTGTCGGAAGTTAAATACAACAGTTAGATTTCTTTCCGGACTGCTGTCGTTCTTCTACACGGCAGACGGTCTTTCTCCGCGTGAAATCCGGCGAATTTGCAAAATTTTCCCCGCATTGGACGGTTTGTGTGAGCTAAAGATGAAATATTCCCTCTTCTATTTTTCCTGCGAGTTTGGTTTAATAAACAAATGCAAGGGATCAAGCAAGGTATAACTGAAACGTCCGGTTTGCTCGGATTTTATCAAAATGTTCGCGGTAAAACCGAAAAGCTGTGCGAACCTCTCAACATTGAAGATTACATTCCTCAGCCGATAGTTGATGTCAGCCCTCCGAAGTGGAACATTGCCCATACAACGTGGTTTTTTGAGGAAATGGTCCTCAAGCAGTTTTCTGAGGGCTATCGCGAATTTGACTCGAATTTCGGCTTCCTTTTTAACAGTTATTACAACTCTATCGGCGAGCGAACCAAGCGGGACAACCGGGGCGATCTTTCGCGACCGACGGTTGAACAAGTTTTCGAGTACCGAAAATATGTCGATGAAAAAATGGAGGCGTTTCTGAAAACCGCGCTTCCGGCTTCCGTCAAAGAGCTTGTAGTTTTGGGATTGAACCACGAGCAGCAGCATCAGGAATTATTCGTTACCGATCTGAAATACACGCTTAGCTGCAATCCGCTTTTCCCTGCTTATCATCCCGACTTTATTCTCGCCGAGATCGGCGAAGTCGAACCGTCGGAAATGATCGACATCGAAGGCGGTATTTTCGAGATCGGATTTGCCGGCGAAGGATTTCATTTCGATAATGAGCTCGGACGTCACCGCGTTTTCCTGGAAGATTTTTCCATTTCCCCGAACATCGTTTCAAACGGTGAATTTCTGGAATTTATCGAAGACGGCGGTTATGCGGATCACCGCTTATGGCATTCGGAAGGCTGGGATTGGGTCAACGAAAATAAGGTCGCGCATCCGCTTTACTGGAACCATCAGAACGGCGAATGGAATCAATTTACGCTGGGCGGACTGCGGAAACTGAATGAAAACAACGCAGTTTGTCATATCTCCTATTACGAAGCTGCGGCATTCGCTGAATGGAAAGGAATGCGGCTGCCAACTGAATTTGAATGGGAAGCTGCAAGTGAAATGTTCGAATGGGGATTGCGCTGGGAATGGACGAATTCGGCATATTTGCCGTATCCGAAATTCAAAAAGCCGGAGGGCGCGGTCGGCGAATATAACGGCAAATTTATGATAAATCAGATGGTTCTGCGCGGCGCTTCGGTCGCTACACCGGACGGTCACAGCCGCAAAACATATCGAAACTTTTTTCATCCGCCGCTGCGGTGGCAGTTTACCGGCATCCGCTTAGCACGATAAAAGTAATTAAATCATTTCAAACCTTAAAAATAATGAACCAGGGGATAACAAAAATGCAGAGCGCAAGCGGAACCAAATACGGGACTTTCGCGGGAGACATAGATACGGGTCTTTCCGCCGATCCGAAATTTTTATCTTCAAAATATTTTTACGATGACGAAGGTTCAAGGCTTTTTCAGGAAATAATGAAATTGCCTGAATATTACCTCACCAGAAGCGAGCTTGAGATATTTACCAACTCTACACAGGAAATTTTTGAAACGATCGAAGGCGGAGAACGCGAATTTGATCTTATCGAGCTCGGCGCCGGCGACGGCTTGAAAACCTCTGTCTTGGTCAGCCATTTCATTGAACGGAATGCGCAGTTTCGTTATATTCCGGTTGATATTTCGGCAGAAGCTTTAAATTTTTTGACCGACAAATTCCATTTGAAATTCCCGGCTCTAGAAATAAATCCGGAACAGGGCGATTATTTTAAAACAATCGAAACCCTTTCAAAACGCTCACAGCGAAAAAAAGTGATCTTATTTCTAGGTTCGAACGTCGGGAATTTCAGCGAAGAGCAGGCGCTCGACTTTTTCCGGAAACTTCGGCTTGTAATGAACGACCACGATTTTCTGCTAATCGGATTCGATCTTCATAAAAACCCGAAAACTATCTTAAATGCCTATGACGATTCGCAGGGCGTTACGGCAAAGTTCAACTTGAACCTACTAAAACGAATCAATCGCGAACTTGGCGCCGATTTTAACATCGAAGAGTTTTCGCATTACGCCAGCTATCATCCGCTCGAACGTGCGGCGCGTTCGTTTCTAATTAGTCAAAAAAACCAGACCGTTACGATCGATGCGATCGGCAAAACTTTTGAATTCAAAAAATGGGAGCCGATCTATATGGAGGTTTCGCAAAAATACGGGATCGGAATGATCGAACGTCTCGCTGCCGAGAGCGGTTTCTATGTCGGCAAAAACTTTTTTGATGAAAACAGGTTTTATACAAACTCGCTTTGGAAACCGGCGGGTTAGTTTTTTCAACTCCAGAGTTATTAAATCCGTCTATCGACATCACGATATTAAACTTCGAATCGATCGATTCCACGAATCTTGAAGCCGCAAATCAGGCAAAAAGAGGCGCAAAGGAAGGACTCTGCGTGGTCGCCGAGTCGCAGACGGCGGGGCGTGGTCGGCACGGTCGTACATGGATCTCACCGAAAAATGCCGGGCTTTATTTGAGCATCGTGCTTCGTCCGGCGATCGAAATCCGATATTTGCCGCTCCTGACGTTTGCCGGCGCGATCGCGGTTTACGATTGTCTTCGCACCAATTTTTCTCTTTCGCCCGACATCAAATGGGCAAATGACGTCCTGGTCGGTGAAAAAAAGATCGCCGGAATCTTAGCCGAAACTGCGGATTCAGAATATGGAATGGCTGTCGTTTTGGGAATCGGGATAAATTTGCGTCGAAACGCAATATCGCCGGAACTAAGTGAAACGGCGACGTCAATCGAAAACGAAACAGGATCGCCGCCGGATAAACAGACCGTTCTTCAATCTCTGATCGGGGAGTTTTCCTCGCGATACGCCGGACTTCACTTGCCGAATGGAGTTGAGAAGACCTGCGAGGAATGGATCGAGCGGTCGAGTTATGCAAACGGAAAAGAAGTGCGTGCCACCCTTCCGGATCGAACAATTTCGGGACGAACCAGCGGAATTACGGAAACGGGCGCGCTAAAGATCGAAACGGCGGACGAAGGTCTTGTAATAATTCAAGCGGGCGATGTCACCCGAATTCGCAAGAATCCTTCAGTTATTTCGCAAGATTGAACTTTATCATCCGAAAGTGTACCGTGTATTTGGAGTTTTTATTGATTTTTTATGAACGACGATATTGAATTTGAAGCGGAAGATCTGGATTTTGGCGAATTTACGGAAGAACTTGAAGAGTTCGACGAACTGGATTCGTCGGAATTTGACGAGTTTGAATTGCAGGACGTTAATATTCGTACCGCGATCCTCCAAAAGAACAATATGCTGGCGCTGTTATGCGTAAAAACCGCCAACAAGGGCGGCGCGATCTGCCGCGTGGATCCGCGCGAACCTAACCCTTCGGTTCAGCTTTACGACGATCCGGAAAAGGCGATGGAATGGTTTACTAAGAGCCTTCGCACGAGCCGCGCGAACGGCTGGGCGGTCGTTTACGACGGATTACCGCTGCGCGGGTAATAGTTTCAATAAGGTGTAGATGAATGCGGACTTTTTGTCCGCTTTATTTTTTTCATAACATGCTTTTAACGGTTGATGCGGGAAATACTTCAATAAAATTTGGCGTTTTTAACGAAAAAGCGCTCGTAAACAGATTTGCGCTGCCAACCGTTCGCAGAGACCTGACGTCAACTTTTACGAATTTAGAAAAATTTCTGCCTGAAAAGGTCGATTCGATCATCATTTCGTCTGTAGTACCCGAGATCGAAACGGAGATTCGAGAAATGTTTTTTCGAATTTACGGAATCGATCCGGTTTCGGTCGATCATAGTTTCGACTTTGGTTTTTCTGTAAAATATTTTCCCGAAAATACCTGCGGAATCGATCGTCTGGTTGCCGCTTTTGCTGCCAAAGAAAGAGTCGGAATTCCGGTAATCGTCTGTGATTTCGGAACCGCGGTAACGATCGACGCGGTAAATTCACAAAATGAATATATCGGCGGAGTTATCTTTCCGGGACCAAAAACTATGGCGGAATCGCTCTCTTCACGGTCGTCCAAACTTCCCGCGATCGAGATCGCCGCGCGCGGCGATGTATTCGGGAACACGACTGTCACCTCAATTCAATCAGGAGTGTTGTTTGCTGTTGTCGGTGCTGCCGAAGGGGTGATTTTGCGGATGAAGGAAAAGATGGGAAACGAATGCCCGGTCATCGCGACCGGAGGATTCGCAAAATTGATTGCGCAGCATACGGTATCGATCGACCGCGTCGAAGAAAACTTGATTCTTGAAGGCTTGCGCGACCTTTTCGAACGTTCTGCGGATCGCAAATAAATGTCGCCGGGCACGCATCTAACGGCAGAAACGCGCGCGCCAGCAAGCGTGCGAAATGCTCGCCGTCAGCCGAGTCCGAGAATTCAAAGCGTAGGCACGCTCCCTAGCGGTCGCGTTTCCGCCGCGGGAAGGGCAGAAACGCGCGCGCCAGCAAGCGTGCGAAATGCTCGCCGTCAACGGAGCCCGGCGAATGCGGAGTGGTGGCACGCTCCCTAGCGGTCGCGTTTCCGCCGCGGGAAGGGCAGAAACGCGCGCGCAAGCAAGCGTGCAAAATGTTCGCCGTCAACGGCGCAGCGGGAATGCGAAGTGTGGGGCACGCTCCCTAGCGGTCGCGTTTCCGCCCTTGAACCGCACGCTCCCTGGCGGTCGCGTTTCTGCCTCGTTTAGTCTTCGAGCCTGCCTGATATTTTTTTGCCGCGCATTTCCACAGTCAATTGTTTGCATTATCAAAAAGCTAACTAGCGATTCTTTTAATTTCCCCTATGGGATCTAAGACTTCACTTTCGATGCCTTCCAAAAACGGCGGAGGACAAACAATACCGCGCCGATTACGGCGACGATCGCGATCAATTGGACTTCCTTAAACTTGACCGAAAGCAGCAGCCAGCCCGTCAACCCGAGCGATATTACCGCCGCTAACGTTCCCCACGGAACAACAAATTTCGCCTCGGGAGCGTCTTTTCTAAAACGAAAAACGGGCAGCGCGGCGCAGGTCGTTGCATAAACAAGCAGTCTGGTGATCGTGCTTATCGTCAATGCTTCAAGAAAAGATGTCCGGATGGTAAAGATCAAGATCACGACCGACGTGATCATCAACGCGAAATGCGGAGTTTTGAATTTTTCATGAACTTTGGCTAAAAATCCCGGCAATTCCTTCTGGACAGCCATAGCGAAAGGTATTCGCGACGCAGTCAAATAACCGCCGTTAAGATTTCCAAAGATCGAAATAAGCGCGCCGATGGTGATGAACGAAGCCCCGAAAAATCCGAGAAATTTTCCAGCCGCATCTGCCAGCGGACGCTCGGAAGCAGCAATTCCCGGCAGAGTTCCGATCGCAACTATCTGAATCAATATATAAAGTATCGCCACAATCCCGAGGGCAGAAAGGAGCGCGATCGGCACGTTTCGCTGCGGATCTTTCGTTTCACCCGCCGGAATAGCAGCGACCTCAAAACCGACGAAGGCATAGATCAGGATCAACACCGCGCCTGAAAAAGCTCCGGCTTCCGGCACCACATCAAAAACAAAATTCTCGGGTCGAATGTAAAACAGACCGACCACGATAAAAATAACGAGCGGGACGAGCTTTCCGACAGTGAAAATATTAGTGACGATCGCCGACGGTCTGACACCGACCAAATTTATGATAGAGATGACCGTGACGATCGACGCGACCAAGACTATTCGACTCGTTCCCGTATTTGCTCCGTCGTAAAAAAATCCCAGATAAGCGACCAGCAGATTACAGTTCGCCGCAAATGTCGTAACGCGGACGATCCAATACATCCAACCGACCTCGAAACCGACGAACGAGCCAAATGCCTCATTTGCATAAAGATACGAACCGCCGGTTGAGTCAAACCGGCTGCTGACTTCGGCAAAACAGAGGACGATAAATCCGACGATCAGCGCGCAAACTACGAACGCGATCAAACTGTAACTGCCGATCAGCGCATTAACCTTTGACGGAAGACCAAAAATTCCGGCGCCGATAATTGTATTGATTGTGATGGCGATTAGGTCGTTGCGGCTTATCCCGCGGATCAGTTTTTCTTCCTGCATATCGGTATTAAAATATTTCCGGACAACAAAACCGCACGATTGCTCTCAGCAGTTTTGAACTTTTAATTGTTACGGAACGATGGTTTATAGTAGATTTGAAAACTGTCTCGAAGGAGTTTAATTGATGCGAACATTTACTGCAATCTTTATGTCGCTTGTGCTGCTTTCTGCTGCAGCTGCAGGTCAAGATCTGACGGCAACCGGTAAAAAGATCGGTTTCGAAGAAAAGTTCAAGCGTTCGGAAACGCTCGCGCAGAGTCTTTCCAGTGCTGTGGCGAAAGCGATCGATGCTGATTCCGTTAAAAATGTTAAATCCGAAGATGTCGCTGCGACGGTAATCGACTTAAAAACAATGACTTATGCCGATGTAAACGGCGATCAGAAGATCTATCCGGCAAGTGTCGTCAAAATGTTCTATCTGGCAGCGATCCATCGCTGGCTTGAAGACGGAAAGATCAAATTGACCCCGGAACTCGAGCGCGGCTTGAAGGATATGATCGTCGATTCTTCGAATGACGCTACGCATTATATTTTGGATGTTTTAACCGACACCTCGAGCGGCGGCGAACTTCCGGAAAAAGAGTTTCAGGAATGGTCATTCAAACGAAACGCCGTCAACAGATACTTTTCGTCGCTCGGTTATGAAAACATCAATGTGAATCAAAAAACCTATTGCGAAGACGCATACGGTCGCGAGCAGCAATTTCGAAATTTTCGCGGCGAAAACCGAAATATGCTGACAACGAACGCCACTGCGCGGCTGCTTGCCGAAATTGCACGCGGAGAATTCGTTTCAAAGGAACGAAGTGCAAAAATGCTTGATCTGATGGCACGCGATCCCTTTGCGCCGACGAAGGATATTGACGACCAGGCGCACGGGTTTACCGGAATCGCACTAATCGATCTGGGATTGAAAGACGCAAAACTTTATTCGAAAGCCGGCTGGACAAGCTCGACGCGGCACGATGCTGCTTACATAAAAACTGCCGACGGTGTCGAGGTCGTGATCGTCGTGTTTACAAAAAATAACGCGCAGGTTCGGACGATTATTCCGGAAATTGCCGGAGCGGTTTTGAAAGATATGCTCAAAAAATGAAAATTTTTGAAAATTCACATCGCTTTTAGGATTGTGTATAATCGCGCTTAAGGTTTTTTCAGCCGATTTTCTGCGATCCTTCGATCGAGATGCCGCATCTATTAAACGGTTTTCGGCGCCGTTCACAACAACAGTTCCTGAACAGCTGCTTTTACAAAATCTTTACCGACTTTCCCCGGAACATCATCTTAGCGGAGGTTTTCAATGTCTAATTTTGCCAGATTTTTATCAGTTTTGATCGTTATTTTTGTGCTGACCGCGGTTGGGTTTGCCGACACGCTTCGTTTGAAAAACGGGAGCATCATAAAGGGCAAGATCATTACATTCGGCGACGGCAAGTTCACAGTTTTGATCGACGACGGCGTTCGCCAGCGAACTCTTTATTTTTCGGCTGATGAAGTCGATTCGATCAGCTTTGACTCGAACGGCGTTCCCGCACCTGCAACCGGCGTGTCCACGACTTCTACTCCGATAAAGCGAACAACAGAAGACGGCACAACGATCATCACGGTCGGACAAAACAAGCCGGTCGAACCGGCACCGATAAAAGCGCCGGAACCTGCACTAACTCAACCGAAAACAACTATAACAACTTCCCGACCGATCACTTTGAATCTTCCGGTCCTTGCCGACGACACGGCAAACGGCTGGACAAATTCCGGCTGGGTCGTTCGTAAAGGGCAGCGAATAAGGATAAAAGCGACGGGACGAATTTCGCTGGGAAACGGCAGATATGCGCTGCCGGGCGGAATCGCGACTCTTCCGGACACCGATAAGCTGATCAAAAATCAGCCGACAGGCGGTTTGATCGCGGTTATCGGCGCGGACAATAACGATTTCATCTTTATCGGCGAAAATTATGAATTTGTCGCCGCGCGCGACGGCGATCTTTTTCTTGGCGTAAATGAAGGAAATTTGAGCGACAATTCGGGATCGTTCGATGTTACGATCGAGATCGACCCCGGATCTGGAAACTAGATCGATATTAATTCTTTTCATCTGTTTGCATTTCCAACCCGAGCGCATCAATCGGTATCTAAAAAAGAAACCAGTTTCCGAGGCAGCAATTCTATGAAGTCAGCAACTCTCCGCAGTTTATTTAAATTGTCCATTTGGGCAATTGCCTTACTATTTTTATTCGGCGCGATCGCAAGCGCCCAATCGCGACCGCAGCGCCCGGACAACACGGGCAACGAGAAAGCCAATAAGCGCCCTAAACCGAAGACCGCCGAAGAACTTGCCGCGGAAGAAGAAAAGCGAAAACTTGAAGAAATGCAGCGAAATGCCGTCGTCGACGACGAGATCATCGATATTAAAACGAAGATCGTCAATGTCGATGCGGTCGTTTACAACAAGAAAACCGGTCAGATCGTGACCGGATTAAAGAAGGAAAATTTTTCCGTCTTTGAAAACGGGGTTAAGCAGGAAATTACAAATTTCGCCACGCCGGAATCGCCGATCACGGTTACGCTTGTAATGGAGTACAGCAAATGGTCGGAGATCTTCGGTTATGAACGCGGAATGGGGCGCGACTCCGGAAAGCTGGAAGTCGTTCGTCCGGTCGCATATTTTCTTTCAAATTTCATCAAACCTCCGAACGATTATGCTTCGCTGATCGCGTTTGATATGCGACCCACGCCGATAACGGATTTTACGAACGATCCGGTTAGGATCAGACAATCCATCGATCTTTTACTGAGAAACAGCCCGGCATTTCGGGAAAACAACCTGTTTGACGCGCTGAAATTTGCCCTTATCGGCGGAAAAGGCGATTCCGTAGTTTTGGAAGACTCGCCGGAAGAATATGCGCAGTACGGCGGAATGGTCGATGTTAAGGCAAATCGGCGGGCGATCATTCTGGTTGCTTCAGGAATAGATACTTTCAGCAAGACCAGTTACAGCGAAGCGAGGAAGATCGTACAGGAATCCGGTATTCCGATCTACGTTATCAGTACGGGCAATTTTTTCTTTAAGCGAAACGAACACCTTATCGGACCGATGGACGGAATTGACGGGTTTCCCGGTCGGCTGACATTTTTGCAGGCGCGCAACACCATGAACACTTTCGCGAAAGAATCTGGCGGCAAGCATTACGAGATGACATTTCAGGGAGAAATTCCCGATTATTTGCAGAGTATAAATGCGATGCTTCGAAATCAGTACAGCATTGCATACGATCTGAATGAAGAAAATCAGCCGGGAAAAAAGAACAAGCTCGAAGTAAAAGTTGATGTAAACGGCGACGGAGTTTACGACAATAAACAATTTCAGGTTCAGCACCGACCGTTTTATGTAACTCCGGAAGAACCGGGAAAAGAGAAGAAGTAATTTATTCAAAAAGCAGTAAGTTCGCCGGCGAATCCGTTTCGGACGCCGGCTTTTTTTTGTTTTAGAACCCAAAGATCTTTAATTTAAACTCATCGCCCGAAGTATAAATTTCAGCCCGCCTGCCGGAAAACAGGCGCGATTGTTTAAGGATCATCGGAATTCCGCCGCGCGGTACGTTCGTTCCGTATTCACGTCGCTTAAAGATCGCCGCTATCTGCGGATTAATCGCCTGCGTAATGCCAAACCTGATCGCTCTCGACGACGGCGGAACAAAGCCGTTCGTTCTCCTGGGATTGATGATCTCGATCGAATCGTCGAAAACATTTATCCGCGTTTCTCCGTCGCGGAGCGCAAGATCGCGATGGATAAGCGCGTTGATAATTCCTTCGCGGACCGCATAAATATGATAATTTTTGCGCGGCTCAACCGGCGCTGCAGAATTTTCTACCGATCTTTTCGGTCTGAATTTTTCAAGATCGCAGAAGCGTTTGATGAAACGCATCGACGATTCGTAAAGTGTCAGGAGATTTCCGTTAAGTTCGTGCGTTTCGACGATCTGAAAATTTGAAGAATTTCCTGAATACCGCGTCGCGGTTATGCCCGAACGCGGAACGATCTCGCCGACGCGTTCGCTTTTGCCGAAAAGAAGAACGGCGGCGACGGTCGGACGAAATTCATCGCCTTCGCCCAACGCCAAAACCAGATCGCGTTTCAAGAATTCGACGGTTTGATACAGATTCTTTTGGAGAAACTCGTCGTCGAACGCCTCGGCAAAGCTCCATAGAATTCCGTCGTCAAAATCGTCTTCCGTAGCGGTTTGAACGGGAATATCTTCGAACGCGACCGGTCGCGTTTCTTCAAGCAGGTCCGAGAGTTCTTCGCGCGTCGATTCCCGCTTTTCTGCGCCGATGCGGAGGTAAAAACGACCGTCTTTCGTCCGGTAAGGTCGCCGTTTCGGATCTATGTCCAAAACGACGATCCGCCGCCCATTGTCGAACGAAATGCAGTCGAGCAGCGGAATCAGGGGCGGATAGATCTCTTCGCGGCAGATCTTAACTAGTTCTTCCTGAACGCCTTCCGGATTATTGACGCCTTCGATCCTTAACTGGTCGGAAACGCCGAAGATCATAACGCCGCCGGCTGTATTGGCGATCGCGATTATCTCCTGTGCCACCCGCTCTGAATTCGATAGCTTAACTTTTAGTTCGAGATAGGTGTCTTCACCGCCGCGGATCAGGCGCAAAAGTTCGGACCGCGTTGTCGGCGGCGCGGGCGTGTTTATGATGTATTCTTGAAAAGAGCGATCCCCGGTGGGTTCAAATCTCTGGCTTCGACGAAATTTTTTTCGTGACATTTTTTCGGCGGGCTATTTTTGTCATGACGGCACCGTGCCAGCCGCCCGAATGCTCGAAAATCGAGCATTACTGGAATTTTATTGCTGTATTTATTGAATCATTTCAGGTTGCAAATGTAAAAGAACCTTCAAATATTAGCCCGCAGTTTGATTAAATGAGCTATTTTTCGCACACTAGATTCGATTTTTCATCTTAATCCGGAATCAAAAAGTGGAAACTGAAGTCATTACAGCCTACGTCGGTTTGGGATCAAATCTTGGTGATCGGGCGGGAAATTTACTTCTCGCGGCTCGCGGTTTGATGGAAGCAAGTTTTGTCGTCAATAAACTTTCCGCCGTTTACGAAACCGAACCCATCGGCGTTGTCGGGCATCCGCCTTTTCTAAACATGGTCGCAGAGATCTGCGTCACCAATATTTCTCCGTCGCAGATGCTGGCGCGCATGCTCCGGATCGAATATCTGCTAGGAAGAAAGGAAAAGAATCTGAAAACGCCGCGAACAGTCGATCTGGACCTTTTGCTCTACGGCGACCTTGTCATGCAGACCGATTTTTTGACGATCCCGCATCCGCGGATGCACGAACGACGTTTTGTCCTGAAACCGCTTTGCGAACTAAATCCGCATCTTATAATTCCAACCCTTGATATTGCCGTGCAGGACGCTCTTCATGTACTGATCGACCATCACGAGGTAACGCGTTGGAGCCCGCTAAGTTCCCATCACTAAGAATTCTTATCTGGATTTCTCCACTCGATCACTGCCGCTTTTCCCAGACTTTCGGGATCGTCCGGCAAATAACCGGAAACGACGGCAATTACGTTAAACCCCTGTTTTAATTGAAACGAAAGCGTCGGATCTTTCAGTTTGCCTTGCTTAACGAGTTCGACGTATTCATCTGCGCTCATCTTTCCGGCAAAACGATGGTAATTTCGCAAGCGGGCACCGGCGCGAGTTCTCAGCAAGCCAAGCTGTTTCACAAGCTTTTTACGAACATCGTAAAGCCGCTTTCCGACACCCGAACGGCGAATTTCCGGCGAAACCATCACTTCCGCGCCGTAAAGCGTTCGCCCGTTTTCGATATCGTGGTTGGTAAACATTCCGCAGTCGGTAAAATCTTCCCAGTTTTCCTTTACTTCGTAATCGTGCCAGAGAACGACAAGACTTGCCGACATTCCGACGATCTTTCCGGTAGATATCTCTTCTGCGACAAACTGTCCTTCGGGGAAGATATTCAGATGAGACTCGAGCTCGCGAACGGTCCACGCGGTTTTCTTCCGGTAGATCTTTGCTGAAATCTCGATAATTTCAGCGAAATCCCGCGGTTCGGTATTTCTGATCCTGAATTTCATATTATGGAAAAAGTTAGATCTCCACGACACTGACATGCGAAATGAGTTCCGCGGTGTGAAAACTGTCGTTAAGAGGCAAGACCGTTCCGCCTGACCGAGATTCATTGATCGTTTTCAAATTTAACTCGCCGATCACCATCATTTCCTGATTAAAGTTCCCTTCCGCCAAAATTCCATCGCGTGAAAATGCAAAATCCGACGGAGTTAGGATCGCAGCCTGCCCGTAATTAAGTGAAACTGCCGGAACCTGCGGCAGAGATCCGACGGTCGATGAGGTAATAACATAGATCTGATTTTCGATCGCCCTTGCCTGCGCACAGTATCTGACGCGCAAAAATCCCTGCCGGTCATCGGTACAGCTCGGAACGATGAGAATGTTTGCATCGCGCCGCGCGGCTTCGCGCGTGATTTCGGGAAATTCAACATCGTAACAGATCGCTATCGCAATTCGACCGAGATCTGTGTCAAATACCTTGACCGACGAATGCGCCGAAACGAGCCATTCTTCACGTTCAAAGCGCGTCATATGCAGCTTGCCCTGCGTTCCGTAACCGCCTTTCGGTGAGAACAAGTAGCATTTATTGAAAATCTCGTCCCGTCCGTCTTCGATCGTCGGAATCGTTCCGCCGACAATGTAAATTCCGCTGTCTTTAGCCAGCTTTTCGAACATCTCGATGTATCGCGAAACATTCCCCGCGAGATCGCGGATCTGTGTGGAAATCGGACGTTTAATGTCGCCCAAGGTCAAAAGCTGCGCCGTGAAATATTCCGGAAAAACAAGCAGATGACATTTGTAATCCGCGGCGGTTTCAACCAGCGCGGACACCTGTTCTTCAAACTGCTCGAACGATGCCACCGGTCGAATGAAATATTGCAGAGTCGCAACCCTTATTCGTTCTAAATTGTTCATAGATTTGTTGTTAGTTTATCCGTAAACGACATCCGAATCAATTTTTCGCCCATTTGGCTTCGTTTCGCTCACGGAAAAACCAAACAAGTCCGGCGGCAGCAGACAAAAGACCTGAAATTACGGTCAGGGTTTGCGGTGTAATAAGAAACATCAATTCGCTTGCAAGATAGCTCGAAAGTCCGAAGACCAGCATTTCGGCGCCGCGGTCGAGCGTCGAAATTCTCCCGCGAATACGATCCGGCAGACTTCGCTGAAAAAGCGTTTCCTGAACTGCATACTCCACACCTATCAAAGCGCGGGAAATGAACACGAATACAACGAACAGCAAAAGCGTTGGCATTATTCCGCCGACCGCGAAGAGAATGCCGTGAATGACAAGCGTGGCGACGATAAATTTTGAATGCGATTTATTTCTATCTATTGCTGCTTCGGTCCGGTGAGCGACGAGCATTCCAAGCGTCAGACCGAGCCCGCCAGCCGTCCATAAAATAGCCACCGCAAGATCGGGATGCCAATTTTCGCGATCAGCAAAATAAACGCCGCCCATTCGCTCGAAAATGACATTAATCGCGCCGCCGCCCGTCGCCCAAATTATGTTCATCAAAAGGATCGTCAGCGCGAAACGGTTCTTAACGGTGTAGTGAAATCCTTCTTTTAACTCCGAGTAAAACGATTCGCGGCGCGGCGGTTTTAACGGCGCGGTTTGGGTAAAGCCGCCCGCCGGAGTGATCGGCGCGGGAATTACAGGTTCGGCAAGCTCGCGCGGTCGAAGCTGAGCGCGAGTTGCTTCATCCGGAATCAGCCAAACGGAAAATGCGGAAAATCCGAACGAAGCCGCGTTAATGATAAATGCTATCTCGTAACCGAAGAACGTTGCGGCAAATCCGCCGAGCGCGGAACCGATCGCCATTAATAAAAATCGCGTGGAAAAAAGTAAGGCGGTACCCGCCAGAAGTCCTTCTTTGCCGGTCAAATTCGGTGCAGCCGCATTTTTCGCGCCCTCAAAAAACGCGCCGAACATTGAAAGCGAAGCCATCGCCAAATAAGCGATCCAAAGATCATCAGCAGTTGAAACGAGCAGAAATGCCAGCGCGATAAACATTCGCGCAAGGTCCGACCAGATCATCACCTGGCGACGTGAAAATCGATCGACAAACGTTCCGGCGATCGGTGAAAAGACCGCAAACGGAATGATTCGCGCGACAAAAAGAATTCCCGCCGCGGTCGGCGAAGCGTCCGAAACCACGCGCACCAAACCGAGCCCCGCGATGAAATTGAACCAGTTTCCCATTTCGCTGACAAACTGACCCCAAAGCAGGTTTCTGAAATTTCGGTTGCTTTTCAGCAGCTCGGTATAGGTTAAATTCATAAAGCAAAATCAAAAACCGCCGCCGGATCTCGTTCGACGACAGTTTAAAACTTTAACTTCTTGCCCTAGAGGATTTCAATTCGAATTCACAACTTCATATACCGCCCTTTTTGACGACGCCGGAAAGCCATTTTTGAAAAAGTTCACTCTTTTCGAGCTCTTCGGTCTCAAGTTTCGCCCACGGCGAGTATCGATCGTCCGGTTTTGCGATCTCATCAACGAAACTTTTCCACTCGATCCATTCAAAATCTTCCACCTCAGCCGCGTTCGGACGGGGCTCGCTATCGATAAACGCCGCCATCACAGGGCATATTTCATTTTCAACTATTCCGTCCTTTTCAGCACGGTAGCGAAAGTCCGGCAGGATAACGATGGGTTCGATCTTCTTAATGCCGAGTTCGTATTTCACACGCCTTTTCGCCGCGTTTTCCAGAGATTCATGCAGCATCAAATGTCCGCAGCAGGAATTTGACCATATTCCGCCCCAGGTTTTCTTGTGCGAAGCCCGTTTTTGAAGCAGCATTTTACCCTCACCGCTAAAAAGAAAAATCGAAAAAGCACGATGAAGCGGAGTCTTGTCATGATGGTTAGAAAGTTTTTCAGCCGTAGCGATAGGTTCGTTCTTTTCATTGACCAGCACGATCATTTCATCGAACCGGTAAATATGACGGGAATATATAACCGCGAGAACGATGAGCAGTAAGATTCCAACAAAGAACGGCATCCAGAGAGCGCTCCAGAATGCGATCGACACCCAGAAGATCAAGATTAAAAATGCGCTCTGAATCAATTGAACGGGAACCGGCAAAAGCGGCTTTAAGTAATAAAGAAATGTTTCCAGGATCAGCGCGCCGACCGCTCCGGAGATCAGCCATCCGACGAAATTTGAAACGGGAACGCTGTAAAACCATCCGCCGTTTTGGAAACTCCAGAAACGCAAACTCACGGCGCCGGGGTCTAGAACCAGATCGAAACCTACTAAAATAGAGGCAACCGCAGCCGTGCGAATGATCCAATTTTCAAAATAAATTCGTGCGACCGCATACGCCGCGATCATCAGCGGAGTCCAGGCAAAAAGTATCGTCCAGGGCGTTAAACCGAACAGTTTGAAGCCGAGCATTTCGCTGTATGCAAAGTTTCCGTATGGAATTCCGGTCGCGATCGCGGCGGTTTCGATCGCGAGCGCGAAAAGCCCCAGAATGCCGAATAACACTACAGCGCCGCGCGTCCCGATCCATCGCCGGGCAGCGAAAAACGAAGGTGCGGCAAATAGCAGAATGCTCGCATTTGAGACCGCAAAAGCCCACGGCGGCATCGGCGCATTGACCGTGAAAAATGCCGACGCAAAAAGTATCGGCATCAGCACCAAAAGCGCTTTTATCTCGCTGTAAAGATTTCTGTTCAAGTGGTTTATACTTATTTCATGCCCGAACCCGCATTTTTTCTTCAGGTCAGCCGAATTCGTTTCTGGATCTACCTTTTTGGTCCATATCTTATCGGCATAGCCGCCGGAGCCGTGGAAGAATCGGACGTTTATATGTTCGCAAGCGTTCTGTTCGGTATCTATTTTACAATGCCGGCAAACATTTTGGTTTACGGGATCAACGATATTTTCGATTACGAAACCGACCGTATAAATGCCAAGAAAGCGGAATACGAAATGCTCGTCCGCCCCGGCGACCGAAGCTCTCTGATCTCGGTTATTATTCTCCTAAATCTTCCCTTTTGGATCGCCGCATTTTTTCTTGCACCGCGGACGCTTCCGGCGCTCGGACTTTTTTTGTTCTTTTCGATCTTTTATTCCGCGCCGCCGATCAGAGCTAAGACAAAACCGTTCCTCGATTCAATTTTTAATGTCCTTTATATATTTCCAGGGGTTTTCTCCTACCAAATGCTGACCGGCGAATTTCCTCCATTGCGGATCATCGTTGCCGGCGGTTTTTGGACAATGGCAATGCATGCATACTCAGCCATTCCCGATATAAAGGCGGACCGCGAAGCAAGTCTCCAAACCGTTGCGACCGTTCTCGGCGCGGGCGGAACTCTTGTTTTTTGTCTGATCTTTTACACGGCTTCTGCGGCGCTCGCCTTTCCGGAACTCGGAGCTTTCAGCGCAATTTTTGCAGCGGTCTTTACCGCTATGATCTTTGTTTCATTCAAATTTTCAAGAACCGATCAAATTTTCAAAGTTTATAAAGCTTTTCCGATCGTAAACGCCGGCGCCGGCTTTGTTTTATTCTGGATCATCGCGTTAAATAAATTCCTCTAGAGTTCCGTCATCGGCTCCGCTGTCTTTATTCCATGAACGCGTTTATACGCAAGTTCGGCGCTGATCAAACAGATCTGCGTGCCGATTCCCGGATTGACTCCGGCGCCGACATAAAACAGATCTTTCGCCTTTTTTGAATAATTTTTCGGTCGAAAGATCGCCGTTTGACGAAGCGTATGTGCCAGCCCGAGCGCAGAGCCTTTAAAGCTGTGATAATCTGCGGCAAAATTATCAACCGTGTATATTCGCTTGTATTCGATCTTTTGTCGAAGACCCGGAAGCTTCATTTCCCGCTCCATTTCCGCCAAAATCCTGTCGGCATATGCTTCTTTTTCGTCTTCGGAAATTTTTAGATCGGAAGCGATCGGGACAAGAACGAATAGATTCTCTTTGCCTTCAGGCGCAACCGTATTGTCGGTGACGCTTGGCGCGCAAACGTACAAAGACGGCTCTATCGGAAGCTGCGGATCTTTGTAAATATCGTCAAAATTCTTGCGCCAATCTTCGGAAAAGATCAAATTGTGATGCGTAATTCCCTGAAGTTTCTCACTGACTCCGAGATACATAATGAAAGCCGAAGGCGCCATCACGCGCTTGCGCCAATATCGTTCGCTGTATGTCCGCTCTTTCTTTTTAAGCAATCTGGTTTCGGTAAACCACATGTCGGCGTTGGAAATGACCATGTCGGCTTCGACAACTTCCCCTGATTCAAGCCGAACGCCTGATGCTTTTCCATTTTCAACGATAATTTCATCTACAGCGCACGAATTTCGCAGCACGGCGCCGTTTTTTTCCGCAATGCGGCATAAAGCGTTGATCAGTTCGTAAAATCCGCCGCGCGGATAAAAAACCCCCTGATTGAAGTCCATATGGCTCATCAGGTTGTAAAGCGCCGGCGCTTCATACGGCGACGTCCCGAGAAAAACCATCGTATATTCCATCACCTGCCGCAGTTTTTCGGTCTTAAAAAATCTCGAGACAAATTTATGCATCTTCGAAAAAACCGAAAGCTTCTGTCCTTCGGTCATCACGCGGCGGTTGAAAAAATCGAAGATCGTGTCGTAATTCTTGAACATAAAATGTTCGGTCGCGACCTTGTATTGATATTCTGATTGTTTCAAATACGCTCTTAACTGCTCGCCCGCGCCCGGTTCGATCGCTTCGAACGTCGCGGCGTCGCGCTCTATGTCGGAGTGAATGTCTAAGCTCTGAGGATCGTTCCGGAAAAATATGCGGTATGAAGGCTGAAGCGTTACGAGGTCAAGGTGATCTTCAACTTTCTCGCCGACCAAATTGAAAAAATGCTCGAAGATGTCCGGCGCCAGATACCACGACGGTCCCATATCGAACCGGAAGCCGTTTGCCTCAAAGATATTGGCGCGACCGCCGAAGTTGTCGTTCTTTTCAAAAACGGCGACTTCGTAACCTTTTTTCGCAAAAAGACATGCGGCTCCGAGACCGCCGATCCCGGAGCCGATTATGACCACTTTCTTATTCATAAATTCCGACGAGAGCTTTTAAGGAAAGCATCAGCTTTTGCGTGAAATTTGTTCTGGCGCGGTGCGAGTAAACGTCGTAATTGGATTTTTCGATCTCAGTCAAAATAGCCTTGTAAAGCACGTACGAGATCCTGACCGCGAACCGTCCCTTCCAATTTAACAGGTCAATTCCCGGAAGCGCTTCGCGATAGATCTGTTTATTGCGGGAAATTTGAAATTTCATAAAATCGACGAACCGCTGATCGATCTTTTTCTCCAGAATATCCCGCTCGCGGAGGCTAAATCGCTGCATTTCGTCGCGCGGCATATAGATCCGACCGAGGTCTTCCGCGTCCTCGCGAATGTCGCGCAGAAAATTTGTCAGCTGAAATGCGTATCCGAGTTTTAATGCGTACTGAAATGCAGAATTTGACGAAAATCCGATGATCCGCGTCACCATCAATCCGATGACGCCGGCGGAACCGTACATATATTCCGTCAATTCGTCATAATTTTCATACGATGAACGCTCTTCGTCCATGAACATCGACCGCAAAAATGCTTCGCCTTCGCTCCGCGGAATTTGGTATTTTTTGAAAGTATGTACAATTGCTGCCAGAACCGGATCGTCGCTCCAGCCTTCATCCATCGCCACGACCCAATCAAGGCGCCATTTGTCCAGCTTTGCAATAACGTCTGCTTTGCCGCCAGAGTTCGGATCGTCAACTATCTCGTCCGGGATTCTCGCAAACGCATATATCGCGTAAATAGCTTTTCGGGTTTCTTCTGGGAAAAACTGCGTGGCAAAAAAATAGCTTGTGCCGTAGCGGCGCGTGATCGATTTACATTCCAAAAATCCGCGAGCCAATAGATCTGTAGGGTAGTTACTTTGTCTCATTTCCTTCATGAATTAAAGATCGATTGTTTGATCGTAGATTCGAATGAAAGGAAAATTCGGATTCATTTCAAAGCAATTTAAATTTGCATTTGCCGCGTCGAAACACTAACTATCATTGACCGGTAAATGCAGGCGGTCGTTTCTCGAAAAATGCATTGACGCCTTCTTTAAAGTCCAACGAGCGACCGGACTCGATCTGCAATTTATGTTCGATATCAAGCTGAGCAGCAAGGTCGTTCGAAAAAGAAGCGTTGAGCATTTTTTTGATCCGCCCGAGCGAGCCTGTCGGCGCAAGCGACAATTTTTCTGCAAGCGTTTTCGTTTCCTGAATTAGAAATTCAGCCGGAACGACGCGATTGACCAAGCCGAACTCCTTCGCGGTTTCGGCACTGATCGTTTCGCCAAGCATCAGCATTTCAGCGGCGCGCTTTTCGCCGACAGCGCGCGGCAGAAAAAATGTTCCTCCGCAATCCGGCGACAACCCGATCTTTACAAATGCTTCGTTAAAGCTCGCTTCTTCCGCAGCAATTATCAGATCGCACGCCAACGCCAGATTGGTTCCCGCTCCGGCACAGACTCCGTTGATCGACCCCAAAAAAGGCACCGGAGTTTCGCGGATCAAAAGTATCAGGTCGTGCAGAGCTTTCAAAGGTTCTTCTAAAAACGCTTCGATCCTGCCTTCCTGTTTCCACATTGACTGCATTTCGCGAAGATCGCCGCCGGAACAGAAAGCTCTTCCTTCGCCCGAAAGAACAATGCATCTGACGTTTTCGTCTATCGCTTTTTGGATCGCGGCATGAAGATCCCTGGTCAACTGAAGCGAAAGCGCATTGAGTGCGTCAGGACGGTTAAGAATGATGAACGCGACGCTTCCGTCAGCTTCGTATTTAACGGTTTCAAACATAAATGAGTTTTTTGGACATTATGCTACCCGCGCACGCGAACGGCTTGCCTGATAGCAATCGCGGCAAAGCACCGTGCGACCGGTTTTCGGTTGAAATGGAACCCTGTCATGTCTGCCGCAATTGTCGCAGACGATCTCAAATTTCGAAGATGGATCTGCCGCTTTTGAAGCATTTTTCTTTGAACGGCATTTCGTGCAGCGCTGCGGCGTGGGCATGTTTCGTTCGTAAAAAAGCTGCTGCTCTTTCTCGGAAAATATAAATATTTCTTTGCATTGAACACATGGAATTTCGACTTCCGGCATTGTTCACCTCCGTTTTTGAAGAGTTTGTCTGGTTTACGGACAATTCTAACATAAACACCGGAAATTGGGTTCAAGCTGCAGCAAAATTAATCTTGCTGCAGCGCTTCGATATGGCGCTTCACCGTTGGTCCGAGCGTTTTAAGGTTATAACCGCCTTCGAGAGCGGAGACGATGCGCCCCGAACAGGCTTCGTCCGCCCATTGTTTTACAACGTGCGTCATTGCCGCAAAATCTTCGTCTTCCAACCGCAGCTGTCCGAGCGGATCGGTCAAATGCGCGTCAAAACCTGCCGAAATAATGATCAAGTCCGGTTTGAAATCCCGCGAAATATCTTCCAGAGCATTTTCAAACATTCTCCGCTGGTGCAATGCGTCCGTCCGCGCTTTTACGGGAACGTTTAGCGTATATCCTTTCCCGCGACCGAAACCGGTCTCGCCGCGGCTTCCCGAACCGGGATACCAGGGATATTGATGCATCGAAAAGAAATGCACCGTCGGGTCGTCAAAGAAAATTCCCTGTGTGCCGTTTCCGTGATGAACATCCCAATCGATGATCGCAACGCGTTCGATCTCGGCATATTTATTCTGCGCATATCTGGCTGCGACCGCGACGTTGTTGAATAGACAAAAACCCATTGCATTTTCAGCAGTTGCATGATGACCTGGCGGTCGAACTGCGATGAATGCATTATCTGCTTCGCCGCTCATCACCGTATCGACGCCAAGGCAAACGCCGCCGGCGGCATAAACTGCGGCGTCAAAGGATTTTAGCGAAACGATCGTATCCGCGTCGAGATATTCTGTGCCGCTCGCGAATGCATTTTCTATCAGATCGTAATGCTTTTTTGCATGCGCCGACTGGATCACTCCGCGCGAAACCTGCTCGGCTTCTTTCACGATCAACGAATTAAAAAGCACTTCGTCGTCCTGCAGCGCCTCCATGATCGCGCGGTAACGCTGCGGAGTTTCGGGATGTCCCGTTCCGGTCTTGTGGAGTTCAAACACCGGATGATGTATTAAGGCTGTTTTCATAATTATTTACTGTACTTAGAATAAACTTGCCTGCCCTCGAACGACAACCGGCTGTCTTAAATGCTGCGGAAGTAGATTCTCAAGAATTTCTCAACCGTCCGGTTTTAATGTAAAACTCGGGTCGGACTCTAAGATTTCAGAAATCAGAAAAAAAGAACAACGAGGTGAAATTATGGCGAGTAAAGTTGATGCGCGAACAACGTTCAAGATCTTGTACGCAGCGTCGAGCGAAGAAGATGGATTGCTGATGAAAACGGCTATCGGTTCACCGTTCACGGACATCGTTCACGTCAACAACACGGCGGACGCGCTCTTTTTCGCATCGGTGGAAAAATTTGATCTATTCCTGCTGGAAACGAGATTTCCTGACGGAAACGGATTTGAATTATGCCGCAAGATCAAAAAGAATTCGCCAAAATCTCCGGTCGTATTTTTTACCAGCGACGCTGCCGAACCGGACCGGCGGCTAGGGCTCGCGGCAGGTGCGGAATCTTATGTTTTAAAGCCGTATTTCGATTCGCTGACTGAAACCGTTAGACATTTCGTCGACGTCGGGTCTAAATAAACGCTGTCTCATGCAGCATTTTTCCCTTTTCAAAACGATCGAGCCGAAGATCTGAAACATCCAAAAATGAAGAATGTCCGTCCAGTATGATCTCGGCAACCGCGCGCCCCGTCGCAGGAGAATGCATTACGCCATGACCGGAAAAACCGCTGGCAAAGTAAAGTCCTTCCACATCGCAGCCGCCGAGGATCGCATGGTGATCCGGCGTATTTTCATACAAACCGGCACGGCATTTTTCCCTAATTACTTTTGTTCGAAAAAGAAACGGTGAACGACGGCGTGCCCGGTCGTACACCTTGCTGATGAAAGATTCGTCAAACTCTACGTCGAACGAAGATCTTTCATCGGGGTCGGGATATGCGAAAAGAATCTCGTCATTGCTCTGAATACTCGGATCTTTCGCAACACTCTTGTCGCTGAAGTCGCGCGCCGGACGGAAATGAAATCCGGTTCCTATGTCAATAACCATCGGCATTTCAGCGGGTAACGGCAATTCGGATCTCGCCCAGACGATCTGACGTTTTTGCGGCTCGACCGGCAGATTGACGCCTGCCGTTTCCGCAAGCAATTTTGCGCGCGCGCCGGTGCAGATCACGACAGTTTCACAGTTGATATTTCCGTCGCTTGTTTGAACACCGGTTATTTTTCCGCCTTTAACGATCAGCGAGACAGCCTCTTTTCGATATTCGATCTCAGCACCGTTTGCCAGTGCCGATCTCGTGAATCCGTTCATTACCGCAATCGGGTTGATAAATCCGTCCGATTTTCCAAAACTTCCACCGGCAATGTCCTCGCAATTTAGGATCGGACAAATTTCTGAAACCCGGTCGCAATCGACGATCTCCACTTGTTTTACGCCAAGCGACTTTTGAAACTCGACGTTTCTCTTCAAATAATCGAATTGCGCTTCGTTGGTCGCAAAAAACAAATATCCTTTCGGGTCGTATTCGCAATCGAATTCCCAGTTTTTAAAAAAATCCAGCGAATACAGCGACATCTTTATGTTTATCGCAGTTTCAAACTGCGCCCGCACGCCGCCGGTAGCTTTTCCGGTCGAACCTTTTCCCTGCGAATCCTCGCTTTCAAGTATCAAAACATTTTTAGCACCGCGCGCTGTCAAATGATGCGCAACACTTGCGCCCACCACACCGCCGCCGATGATCACGATTTCCGCATTCTTCATAAAAAAAGCTTCCGCTGCTGCCGTTCTATTTGTTATAGTTTAATGGACTTATCACTGTCGTCTTTGTGAGTAAAAAATTTAAAGATCATAAAAAACCGCCGCGCATCGTTTGGCTTCTGACCGCGTTAGTTTCCGGAACGATCGGATCGGTCTTTCTGTACTTCCTGACGATCGCTCCGCTTTACGGTCTTTGGAAAACGCGTGCTTCAGTCAGCGTTCCGGCGGTAATTCGAAAATGGGATCGGCATGTTTCGAAAAGCTCTTCGAGATCCGCTGCCAGCGCGTATGTTGACGCAGAATACGGTTATTCGTTCGGCGGACAGGAATTCAAAGGCACGCGTGTTTCTTTGTTCAAATATGACAGCGCCGTTTTTTTTGAAAACTTAAACCGAACGGAAACCGCCGTTTTTGTCGACCCTGATGATCCCGGGTATTCTGTTATCGACCGTCGTTTTACGATCGCCTGGATGACGTTTATTCTTTTAGTTCCCGCGCTTTTGCTGGCGCTCTCATTTATCTCGCTAACAGCTTTCATTCGCGACCCCGGATTCAAATAAAACGGTCATTCCGAGTCCATCCCGGCAGCTTTCAGAACAAAGTCGGCGACGCGCGGTTCATTTGGCAAAACAAAATCGCTCCCTTTATCGAGCGCCCAACGATGCAGCCATGAGATTCCATTCCTTTTTACAAATTTATCCGGCAGTTTAAAGGCTTCGTCCTCAAGTGCTTCTTCCAGTGTAATAAAGTCGTAATTTCGACGCACAAGCGCCGCAGCAACGTCATCAAAATAATCTGAATTGATCGAATTTGCATGAAGCAGAAGAATCTGTTTTATTTCGCGATCGAATAGCTTTACCGACTGGCGTTCCCAATATTCGGTTTTCTCTATTAAGTACGGAACATAAGCCTCGCCGATCTTTAGCTGCAGACCTTTATCGTTTTTTTCGATCGCGTTGTCGTAAGCTCGGGCAAAGATCCAATCGGAATTATCGATGGTCACCGGCGCGATCGTGTAATTGTGCTCGGCTAAAAACTGAGCAAGGTTCGACTTAATTTCCAAACTTAAACCCGTCCAAAGATACGGATGCCGGAAATATCTAATCTTCCTACCTTTTTCACCGAGCAATTCTTTTGTAATGATCTCGCCTTTCAGGATCTCAGCCTGGTATTTTTCAAGCGGATTGTCGTGCAGACTTAAATGCGAATAAGTGTGATTGCCGAGTTCGAGCCCGGCGCGAATCCATTGCCGGAGCAGATCTATCTCGGCTTCATCGCGTTTTTCTCCGTTGTAGAGTTTGCCTTCATTCACAAAACCGACCGCCGGAACTTTTGCTTTTTCTATATGTTTAAGAAGCTTTTTGGTAATTTCCTGCCGCGTTTTAAGATCACTATTCTTTACCACGACCGGCAAGTCATCGATCGTTATTGCGATCGATCTCTGCGGCAACTGCGCATGAGCGGAAGAAAATAAAACAGCAAAAAATAATAGGAAAAGTTTTATCTTCATTATTTAGCCTTTAAATAGGAAAAGACCGGCTTCGATCATTTAGCGAAAACCTGGGAAAAATCGGCAAAAGCCTTAAACTCGAGCGCGTTTCCGCTCGGGTCGAGAAAAAACATCGTTGCCTGTTCGCCGGTTTCGCCTTCGAAACGGATCTTTGGTTCGATAACGAATTTCACGCCCTTTGCAGAAAGTTTTTCTGCAAATTGTCGAAATTCGTTCATCGGCAAGACAATTCCAAAATGCGGCACCGGAACATGATCGGCATCGACCTCGTTACGGTGGCGAACGCCGACCGCATCGGGCGCGAGATGCGCGACGATCTGATGTCCAAAAAGATTAAAATCGATCCAGTTCTCGGAACTTCGTCCCTCTTCGCACCCGAGAATTCCGCCATAAAATTCCCGCGATTCATTCAGATCTTTTACCGGAAACGCGTAATGAAACAGATTCGTCATAAAATTTTGTTCGCCTCGAAATTCGGATCCGTCAATGGATCTTTGTCAAAACTATCGGTTCAAAAGACTTTGCAATTTGCCGGATGGCGCCGAGGTGATATGCGGTGTGAACGACGATCGCCATTGCCTCGGACATTTTATCTTCGTCCCATGATTCGACACCGGAGTAAGCGGTAACGACAGATTCGTACGTCGTCCGCAAATTGTTTTTTAACTCTTCCCATTCTTCTTCCGAAACCTCTTTTTTCGCCCAGCTCTTGTCCCAGTCGGCAATTTGAACGATTCCCTGCATAAAATTGGTCAAAACTTCCAAATAGTAACGCAGATGTTCGACATGCGATGCAACTGTCGTTGTCGAAACGAACTTGGAAGCCGATGCGGCGTCGATATTTTCAATTGTATTGAAAACGCCGATCCCGCGGTCGAGGTAAATGCTTCCCGCCGGCGGAGATCCTTCGAAAGTTTCTTTGAATAGATAATTTAGCGAATTCACAAAATCCTGTCCATTTATTTTTTTCATCCGAAATTTACCGCCTAAGAAGTTGAAAATGTTTGTGCTAATCTGATTAAGCTAATTATGTCTGCTGAAAACATTTCGAAATTCGTTGAACTTCTTTCCGAAAGTCTTCAAAAACAGACTTTTGTAAAATTAACTTTGGGCAATTATCGTGGAAAAGACCCGCATTTGCAAAAACTTCTGATTCGCCTTGTTAAAACGAAGAAAGGCAGCCGTCTATTTTTTCTCTATCGTTTCGATACTCGCGACACCGCGAAGAACTTTGATCAAGAAAAAGCGCTGAACATAATAATCGATATTCTGGGAAAGGATTTTTTCAGCGGGCATCTGTTTACAGTCGAGAACGATCATCAGCTGGATATCGGAAAGAAAGGAAGATCGCGATTGAACAAGGGAAAACCGACGTTCAAATCGCTTCCGTCGATCGATCACGACCGGGAAAAGAACATTCTGGTCGATCCGAACAGCTTTTATCTAAAGGCTCTGGGCATTACCACCGATCGCGGCGAAATTCGCGCAAAACAGCATGATAAATGGAAACAGATCAATAAATTCATCGAAACGCTCGATAATCTTTTCGAAAATTCCCCGCTTGCAGACCGCAGAAAATTGCGAATTGTAGATATGGGATCGGGCAAAGGTTATCTGACCTTTGCGACGTATGATCATTTTAAAAATTCGCGCGGACTTGACGTTGAAGTGATCGGTGTCGACACCAAAGACCAACTTGTCCGGCTTGGGAACGATATAGCAAGATCGTCCGAATTTACCGGACTGTCGTTCGTTAACGGTTTCATCGATAATTTCGATCTGAAAAACACGGATATTTTGATCGCGCTGCATGCATGCAATACCGCAACCGACGATGCCATCTTTAAGGGTATAAAAGCCGGCGCGGATCTGATCGTTTGCGCGCCGTGCTGTCATCAGCAGCTGCGTCCGCAAATAAAACCGCCTGCGATGCTGAAAGATGTCCTAAAACACGGAATAATGCTCGAACGCGAAGCCGAAACCCTAACTGACGGGCTGCGTGCGCTGCTGCTGGAAGAAAGCGGGTACAAAACAAAAGTGTTCGAGTTTATTTCGACCGAACATACTCCGAAAAACAATATGATCGTCGGAATTAAAAGCGATAAGACGATCGATGAAAGTCGTATAAGAAGTCAGATCGAAAAGATCAAAAGCTTTTATTCAATACAAGAACAAAGACTGGATGAATTATTAAGTGCGAACAGAAATCTTCCAGAATTAATAGCCTGATTTTCGACCGGATTTCAATGATGTTGACCGTAAAATAAATACGTTACTGTTTCCGCAGGCAACAAAAAACCCGCCGGGACTTTCGACGGGTTTTTATTTTTGAAATGGAAAAAGCGTTTAGGCTTTCGCTTTTTTTATCTCTTCGACTAAAACCGGTACAGCTTCGAAAAGATCGCCGACAATACCGTAATCGGCAATATCAAAGATCGGAGCTTCCGAATCTTTGTTGATCGCAATGATCGTCCCGGAATTTTTCATTCCGACGATATGCTGGATCGCACCGGAAATGCCCAGCGCAATGTAAACTTTCGGGGCGACAGTTTGACCGGATGAACCGATCTGCCGATCGATCGAAAGCCATTCGTTGTCGCAGATCGGGCGCGATGCCGCAATATCTGCACCCAGGACTTCGGCAAGCTGTTCTGCCATCGCAATGTTTTCCTGCGATTTAATTCCGCGACCGACGGCGACGATTATCTCCGATTTTGTCAGATCGACCGCCGCTTTTGCTTCCTGGAAAGGCGCCTCGGCTTTCATGCGAATTTCGCCAACTTCGACTTCGACATTTTCAACCGCCGCAGAACCGCCCTTCCGGGCATTGTCGCCGCGAAAAGCTCCGGATTGGAAAGTTACAAAATACGGCGCGTCGCCGCCGATAGTTACGTCCGCATCAAGCTTTCCGAGGAAAATTCTTCTTGTTAAAACCAGCTTTCCATTCTCAGCGCGATATCGAATACAGTCGCCGACAACTTCGCGTTCAAACCGCGCTGCAACCTTCGGAGCAAAATCGCGAACCTGATAAGTGTGTGCCATTACGACGAACTGCGGATTTTCCGATCTGATAACGGATTCAAAAGCATCTGCATAGCCGTCCGGCGTATACATATTCAATTTTTCGTTCTTCGCAACGATCACTTTTTCAATGTCGTACTGTGATATCTCATTCGCCAGCGCGCAGTCTTTGTCGCACGGAATAACAGCTGATACCGTCAGCCCAAGATCCGCACCGATCGATTGCCCCGCTGCAATTGCTTCAAGCGAAGTCTTGTTCAATACGCAGTCTTTATGTTCGATAAATACTAATATGTTGTTCATTTTAAGTTTCGTTTAAAAGGAAATTTGATCAGCTAAAATTATGACAAAGAAAGTATTGTTTGGCAAAAAGCCGGTCACAAGTTCAGTGCAACAAAAAAAGGGCTGGGAATTGCACCCAGCCCCAAACTAAGAAGTTCGGAAAAACTAATTAGCGTTCCAACCCGGAACGGGCGAATCGCCCATTGAGCCCCATTGGAATCCTTCCAGCATTCCGTCGCTTGAACGCAAGGTATAGAAGAAGCTGTTCGTATTACTCGAGTTATCTCTTCTCCAAATGGATAGATCCGTCTTCCCATCGCCGTCAAAGTCACCCGGCGTCGCAAATTCAGAGAATCCGGGAACGAGCGCTCCCCATGTACGGGTAGACTGGACGTTCGTGCGCGTTCGCAGCCACCATTCAACGGTGGATCCATTGACACGAACATTCATAAAGTCGGTCTTTCCGTCGCCGTCATAATCGCCCGGCGCTATCGTCGGATCCGTCGGAAGACCCCAGCTGATATATTCAACGCCGGAATCCGATGATCTCCGCAAAATGTATTGACCGCCCTGTGAAATACAAACGTCATTTTTGCCATCGCCGTCAAAATCACCGGGATACGGACGAATAAAAGCAGTGGAGTTGTTGCCCCAGGGAATATATGTGATTGCGCCCGACGGGTTATTGAGCGAACCACGATAAAAGAAGGTACATTGTCCGCCTCCCGATGGGCAGCGGAAGACTGCAGGATCTGCTTTTCCGTCGCCGTCATAATCTCCGACCACGGTTGGATTGTCTCCCTGAACACCGAAATCTATTTCGTTTACGGTATTATCGGAACTCGTATACGTGTAGAAGAATCCGCCGCCCGGTCCGCTTGCGGCTACGCCGCGCCATACCGCGATATCGTCTTTGCCGTCTCCGTCATAGTCTTCGGGAACCCAGAAATCTGTTGCAGGCTGTCCGTGTCCCTGAACTCTGGCAGTGTTCGAACCACTGTTATGGATATACCATCCGAGATTCGTTCCATGATTGCTCGGTGCTGCTGAATTAGCGCCGGTATCTGCAGGTCGGAATCCGGGAGATTTCATCTGCTCTTGAATCGACCGTCGGGTGCCCGGAATGGACGAACCGTCTGCTAATCCCGGAGTAATGTTGCGAACGATCGAATAATCGGATTCGCCGTCACCGTCAAAATCGATCTGCGGAGCCTGAGCGCTAGGACCGCCGACAATACTTCCAACCAATTTGAACGGAAAATCGAGCGGTACGTCCGGTGCGGATGCATCCGGGTTACCAACGTCGATGACGTCCTGCCAAGCTGTGCCGGTAAACTGCCGCGCGTTCATTCCCGGTTGACTGCGAACGCCCGGAATTGTTACCGGCGGGGCAAAATGCGCCGTGGTTGCACCGATCTGCGTTTGGAAATCAACCCAATATGTTCCTGCAGAAAGTACTTGTGCCGGGCTTACGTTAATATTATTTTGCCAGATTCGACGGTTAGTTGCCGGCGTTGAGCCGGGTGCCGGAACCGCACTGTTAAAGATTCTAAACAAACTGGAATCGGTTGACGAACCAAGTCTGTTGGTCGAAGTGTCGCCGAAGATCACGGTCGATCCGGAATCTCCGGGTCGCCCACTCCAAATTTGCAAGGTCGCTCCGGTTACCGGACTCGTCGTGCCTGCGAATCCCGTTTGATACGCAAAAGTTACAACCTGACTGATCGTCCATGTCTGACCGGACGGGACAGTAAAATCATCAGCACAGCGAAATTGCGTCGCTGTCACGGAACACGAAACACCCGCTAAAGTGTTAGAGTACGTCGTATTTCCGGTTTCATTCTGCGCTTCGCTCCATTGTGTACCCGACGGTGCGGAAGCTCCGCTGTTTGATGTAGCGCCCGTCGCAAGTCCGCCGTTATCGTAAATAAAAGGGCTTCCGTTAGCTTCCACACGATCGGTCAGCACGCCGCTGCCGAGCACGCCTACGCCTAAGGCAAATGCCAACCCTAAGGCGACACTTAGACTCGAAAACCACGCAGGTTTTCCCTTTTCATTTTTCATTCGGTTCATTGATTTCTCCTTTAGATTAATTTCAATTGCAGCAGTCTGAAAGACTGCTGCAATTGAGTTAGGTATTTATAAGGGCAAATACTAAGCCGCCAAAAAACAGCGACAGGTTTCCGATCCTCAAGCGCAAACAGGACGCAAATCCTGCAGCGAATTAATTTGTATGAATACGTGTTGCAGTATAAATCAAATTACCGGGAATTGAAAACCCGATTCGAGAAACGCTTTAGACACAAAAAAAGACCGTTCCGAAAAACGATCTTTTTAATATAAAGATTGGTTGTTTAATTGTTGGACTTTACGTTAAATTACGCGGATGTCGTTCTTCAGTTTCTCGACCAATTCGACCGCCCCGGCTTTTGCGTCGCCGTTGCCGAGCATCTGTGTTTGTTTAGATTTAAGCGGAAGATAAACTTTTTCGATCTTTTGTGCCGACGAAAATGCTTCCGGCGAAGCACTAACCTCTCTGATCTCTTTTTTCTTTGCCGCCATAATTCCCTTCAAACTTGCATAACGGATCTGCGAAATTCCGGATTGAATGGTCAAAAGCGCGGGAAGCTGGTAATCGAACCATTGATACCAGCCGCTTTCGAGTTCGCGTTTTACGCGCAATGATCCGTTTAACGATTCTCGATCGACCTCGATCACGATAGTCGCGTGCGGAATTCCCAAAAGCTCTGCAAGAATTACACCGGTTTGACCGTAACCCGCGTCGTCGGACTGGAGCCCTGTAAAGATAAGATCGGCATTTTCCTCCCGAACAGCTCCGGCGATCGATTTTGCGATCTGATATGGCGAAAGCTTTTCGTCATCTTCAACAACGACATGAATTGCACGGTCCGCACCGCGTGCCAACGCATCTTTGATAACCGTTTTTGCACTTTGACCGCCGAGTGTACAGACGATCACTTCGCCTTCGCCTTTTGCTTCTTTCAAACGGAGCGCTTCTTCAAGACCATACCCGTCTGACTCGTTCGTTTGCTGAGCCACGTCGGATTCATCGATCCATTTTTCGTCCTTGCCAATTCGCAAAACAGCATCTTTATTGGCAACCTGCTTCATTAATACAATGATTTTCATAAAACTATTTTTCCGAAAGCTTTTTAATTATTGATCTCGCCAAGTTTTCGTTGATCTCAGAATGTTTTGGAACCGGCTGCGAAATTTCATTACCTGATTTACGTACCAATCGTGTTTTCCGCCGTGCCTGACAGGCACGCAACCCAGTTCTTCAAGTCGCTTGATCAATTTCCGACGATTCATCGGGCGACAACCATTTCCTCAACTTTCTTAACGTATTGAACCTCGTCCGATTCCAAATCCTGCAAGAGGTCTTTTAGATGTTCAATTAGCTCTTCTTTTGAACGACCTTGCGTTTGGTAATCCGGATAATCATTCAAATATCCGATAAAAAATCTTCGTCTTTCCAAAAAGTGTATTTAACTTTTCTCATCGCTACTCAACAAAACGCTTAAAAATAAGAGTCGCATTCGTACCGCCAAAACCGAAACTGTTCGAGAGAACATAATCGACTGCGGTCTGCCGCGGTTCATTCGGAACGTAATCGAGATCGCAGTCAGGATCGGGATTTTCGTAATTGATCGTTGGCGGCAAAGTATTCTTATCGATCGATAAAACCGAAAGAACTGCTTCGATACCGCCGGCAGCGCCGAGCGCATGTCCGGTCATCGATTTCGTCGAACTCACCGGCAACCGGTAAGCGTGATCGCCGAAAACCTTCTTGATCGCAAGCGTTTCAAATTTGTCGTTGTACGGCGTCGACGTTCCGTGCGCGTTCAGATAACCGATCTCTTCCGGCGATATTCCTGCGTCTTTTATCGCTTTCGTCATAACGCGGATCGCGCCGGACGCGGTTTCGTCCGGAGCAGAAACGTGATACGCATCGCCGCTCATACCGTAACCGACGATCTCGGCGTAAATGGTCGCGCCGCGTTTCTTTGCAAATTCGAGTTCTTCCAGAATTACGATTCCCGCACCTTCGCCGATCACAAAACCGTCGCGTTCCGCGTCGAACGGGCGCGAAGCTCTTTTCGGCTCGTCGTTTCTCGTCGACAGCGCACGCATTGAAGCAAACCCCGCGACCGACATCGGTGTAATTGCGCTTTCCGCGCCGCCGCAGATCATCGCATCGGCGTCGCCGCGTTCGATCAGGCGAAAACTGTCGCCGATAGCATGCGCTCCCGCCGAACAAGCTGTTGCAGTTGCCGAATTTGGACCTTTCGCGCCGTGTCGGATCGAAACATTTCCGGCTGCGAGATTTACGATCGCAGAAACGATAAAAAACGGCGAAACCCGGTCCGGTCCGGACGCAAGCAATTTTTCATGCTCCCGTTCGATTGCCCAAAAATCACCGATACCGGAACTGATGT
Source organism: Pyrinomonadaceae bacterium (assembly GCA_026129865.1). GTDB lineage: Bacteria > Acidobacteriota > Blastocatellia > Pyrinomonadales > Pyrinomonadaceae > JAHCHG01. The sequence goes on along the minus strand of JAHCHG010000004.1, from coordinate 160,982 downwards.
AAGTTCCGACCATCTCCGCATTCGAATCGTCGATCTTCAATCCGCTGTGCCTGACGGCTTCATCGGATGCGGCAATTGCGAAATGTGTAAACGCGCCCATCCGCCGGGCTTCCTTTTTATCCATAAAATTCAGCGGGTCAAAATTTTTGACCTCGCAGGCAAATTTTACAGAAAATTTTTCGGTGTCGAACTTCTGGATCGGTCCGGCGCCGCTCTTGCTCTGCATGATCGCAGCCCAAGTTTCATCGACGGTGTTTCCGCAAGGCGTGACCAATCCGAATCCGGTTACAACTACACGACGTTTCATATTTTAAATGATAATTGATAATTGATAACTTCAATGACTGAACCATTATCCATTATCAATTATCCATTTTTAGCTATTTTGATGTTCTTCGACGTAGGCGTAAGCATCGCGAACAGCCTGGATCTTCTCTGCGTCCTCGTCCGGAATTTCAATATCGAATTCCTCTTCAAAACGCATAACGAGTTCGACCAGATCAAGTGAATCTGCTCCCAAATCTTCGATAAAACGAGCATTTTCAGTAACTTCCGCTTCATCGACACCTAATTCATCAACTACGATCTGTTTAATTTTTTCTTGAATTTCTGACATAGTTTCTCCTGTTTCTATTTTACGAATTTATAATAATTCCCAAATTTTTTGAAATCCCGCCTGGTTCTCAAATCTTTTCGACATCCCTTAATTTAATTCATTGAGCGCGCTTAGGGTGCTTTCAAGGCTCTCCTTGTTTTCGACGTTAAAGCACTTCGCATCACGATTTATTTGCCGGACCAGACCGCATAAAATTTTTCCGGCACCAACTTCTACAAACGCCGTGATTTCCGCTGCGACCAGGCTGACGATCGAATCGGACCACCGAACGGGCGACGAAACCTGCTTTGTAAGGGCTTTCGCCACGCGCGAACCGTCTGAATTTAACTGCGCAGAAACGTTTTCGACGATCGGAAATTTTAAATCGTTAAAATCGATCGCGGCAAGAACTTTCTCCAGTTTTTCCTGCGCGGGAAGCATTAGATCACAATGAAAAGGCGCTGAAACGTTTAATTTGACCGCACGTTTCGCACCCCTGGTTTTCAAAATTTCGCAAGCCCGGTCGATCGCACCGGCATTTCCGGCTATTACCACCTGCGACGGAGAGTTAATGTTTGCCGGACTGCAAATTTCGCCGTTTGCTGCTTCGTCGCATGCGATCTCAATAGTTTCAAGCGGAAGCGCAAGGATCGCCGCCATCGCGCCAACTCCGACCGGCACCGCCGACTGCATAAATTCGCCGCGTTTCCTAACCGTTTTTACAGCGTCTGAAAGCGAGATCGCACCGGCAGCAACAAGCGCCGAATATTCGCCGAGACTATGTCCCGCAGCGACAGACGGCATCGGAAATCCTTCGGATTTCATCGCTTCAAATGCGGCGACCGAAGTCGTCAAGATCGCCGGCTGAGTATTTGCGGTCAACGCCAGGTCTTCTTCGGTACCGGAAAAACAAAGATCGGACAATGAAAAACCGAGAGCGTCGTTCGCTTCTTCGAAAACCTGCTTCGCGGCGGGAAAATTATCACAAAGATCCTTTCCCATACCAACGTGCTGACTTCCCTGTCCCGGAAAAATATACGCTAACTTACCCATGTTCGAAAAAAACTTAAAATCTGACCAATGTGCCGCCCCACGTAACGCCGCCGCCGAACGCCGTCATCAAAACAAGCGAGCCTTCCTTTACTTTTCCCTGTTCGATACATTCGTCAAGCGCGATCGGGATCGACGCTGACGACGTGTTTCCGTGATAGGCGATGTTCGAATAAACCTTTTCTTCCGGAACGCCGAGCCGCGAAGCGACAGCGTCGGTAATTCTTTGATTTGCCTGATGCGGGATAACAATATCGACATCATCAACCGTGTAACCCGCTTTAGCAAGCATTTCAGCCGAGATGTCAGCCATTGACCGCACCGCAACCTTAAAAAGCTCGTTGCCTTTCATCTTAAAGAAATGTTCCCGATTGTCGATCGTTTCGTGGGTTGTGCCTAGTTTGGTTCCGCCGCCGGGCGCGTAAAGCTGTTCTTCATAGCGACCGTCGGATCTGATCTTTGTCGCCAAAATTCCCTTATTTTCAGCGACCGGTCCCAGAACGGCAGCACCGGCGCCGTCGCCGAAAATTACACAGGTTGAGCGATCGGTGTAATCGACGTATTTGGTCAAAACCTCTGCGCCGATCACGAGTGCATATCGGATCTGTCCGGTGCGGATCATCGATTCGACCATTGTCACGCCGTATATAAATCCCGAACACGCAGCAAACACATCCATTCCGGCGGCATTTTTTGCACCGATCTGAGCCTGTATCAAGGCACCGGTCGACGGCATGATCTGATCTGGGGTCGTCGTCGCACAAACAATAATATCGACATCTTCCGGAGTCAGCCCTGCCCGCTCTATCGCCTGCAGAGCGGCTTTCGATCCAAATTGCGACGTGTATTCGTTATCAGCCGCTTTATGCCGCTGTTTGATCCCCGTGCGCGAAGTTATCCATTCGTCCGAAGTATCGACGATCTTTTCAAGATCGGCGTTCGTTAGAACCCCATCAGGATAACTGTGCCCGGTGCCGATGATTCCTGCGTTAATGTTCGACATTTATTATCAGTATTAAAAAATTCAACGCGAATTTCAGCTGATTGCCTCGAAGGAAAATTCAAACTGAAGCTTCGCGTTATAATTGCTTATACTTCTTCTTTTACGTCAATGATCTGGCGACCTTTATAGGTGCCGTGCTTCGGATCGACACGGTGCGGAACTTTGGGTTCGCCCGAATCTTTGTCTAAATAAAACTGCGGCACTTCCAGAGCGTCGTGGGCACGACGCTGACGTGTGCGCGATTTTGAATGTCTTCTTTTCGGATTTGGCATAATAACCTCAAATATAAAATTACTTTATTAAATTTTTCAGAGCCGACCAACGCGGATCGGTCTCTTTTTCTTCACATTTACAATCTATCAAATTTTTATTGCCGCCGCATACCGGGCATAAACCTTTGCAATCTTCGCGGCAAAAATTCTGTGCGGGCATCGCCAGCAAAAGCTGTTCGCGAGCCAGTTCTTTCAGATCGATCTCGCTCGAATCGGCAACCGAAACTTCCATTTCATCCTGCTGAAGTTCCTTTTCCGGCTGGTCGGAAAAATTCTCCGGATTGACAAATGAAGTCGAGAATTTGACCTCTAAATCGTTTTCAATCTTATCAAGACATCGGCTGCATTCGCTTACGACGGTCGCGTCGATAATTCCGTGAATTTTCGTTTCCGCCGCATGTTTCTCGACTTTTCCGGAGATCTTCGCAGAATTCTTAACTTTAGCATCGTCGCCGAGATCGATATTTTCGCCATCGATCTTGAAAGAAAATTCCGATGCGGACCCGTCGAGTTTTGTAACGTCTATTTTCATTCCTGCATTGCAAACATGCGATTCAGACAGCGCAAAATGCAAAAGAACTAAGTATAACCATTGAATTAATGCTGTCAAGCGATTGAAAACAGCAATTGCCGCAAAAATTTCGACTTCTCGTCGAAAACGATTTAGCGCTTTATCTGCCGCATCCAACTGCGTCCGAGATCCGATCAAATCCGCGGTCTTTCAAGATATTGGAAAGACCCAGGTTCACTGTATTTGCGAACGAAAAACCGCCGTAAACAAAACCCGTATATGCCTGAATTAAACTCGCGCCGGCGGCAATTTTTTCAAACGCATCGTCCGCCGTAAAAACACCGCCGACGCCGATAATCGGCAATTTTCCACCGGTGAGCTCGAAAAGCTTTGAAATAATTCTAGTCGACATTTCCGCCAGCGGCTTTCCGCTTAAACCGCCGGTTTCGTTGATATCGTTTTTGAGACCGGTGCGCGCGATGGTCGTGTTTGTCGCAATTATTCCGCTCAGACCCAGATCCACGGCAATTCCGGCAACCGCTTCGACCTCCGCAGGGACGAGGTCCGGAGCGATCTTTACAAGCAGCGGTTTTTTTCCGAGTTCCTTGTTCCTTTTTTGCAGCGAACGCAGCAAATCGTCCAGATTATCAGCCTTTTGAAGTTCGCGAAGGTTCGGCGTGTTCGGGCTTGAAACATTGACCGCGATGTAATCGGCGACCGCATGGGCAAGGTCAAAACTCTTTAGATAATTTTCGACCGCTTCTTCATTCGGGACATCTTTGTTCTTCCCGATGTTGATTCCCAAAACGCATTCGCGGTTCAAGCGCTTAAGCCGACGAACGACTGCCGGCGTACCTTCATTATTAAATCCCAACCGGTTGATCAACGCTCGGTCAGCAGGAAGCCGAAACATTCGCGGTTTTTCATTTCCGGGCTGTGGTTCAAAGGTCACTGTCCCAACTTCGACGAAGCCGAAGCCGAGCGCGGCAAGTTGATTGACGACGATACCGTTCTTATCGAATCCCGCCGCGATCCCGAGCGGACTCGCAAATTTCAATCCGAATAATTCCGTTCGGCAGACCGGATCGGGCACAAATTTTCGCCGTACTAAATTTCGCGCAAACCCGCTGCCGAGCCCGACGCGAAGTGCGTTTATTCCGGATTCATGTGCAGTTTCCGCCGGAATTTTGAACAGCAGCGGTCGGATCGCCGATTCATAAAAACTCATAAATACGTCATTAATTGACCGGTTTTGCCGGCGGCGCCTTCGGCGGCGCGGCGGGAATAGTAGCAGAAATAGGTTTCGACTTTTTTTCCAAAATGTTTTTCACGATCTCGCGCGTTTCGTCGTAGTTCGGTTCTTTGGGATACATTCCGTAAGTCGCATGCGCGCCGTTTTTGAAATAACCGTCAAGATGAAAAAGCCTTTCGTCCGGCTTTCGCTTTTCGATCTCGCGCCAGATCGCGTTCGTTGTGTCATATGACCCGAGTGAAATTCGATAATCTATCCCGCCTTCATTGTCCAGAATGTAGAAAACAAATTTCACGCCGCGCGGTCCGACCATGTCGAAATGTTCAAAAACCATCACCGACCGACCGCCAAGTTCGGATTGTTCGCGGACATAATATTCCGCTTCTTTCAACTCGTCGATCTTGCCGCTTTTCCTCAGTTCAATTAATTCACGGCGTTCGGCGTCGCGTTCGGGCATTTTCCCGAGGTTTTGATAAGTCTGAATCAGCTTTGCGCGCACTTGCCAATCGTCAGCATCCAGCTGCTTTAACCGCTTCCAAAGTGTCAGAGCCTGGTCGAAATCCTTCGATTGAAACGCCGCCAGACCGCCGTTATACATCGCTCCCATCTCGTCGGGAAACAAATTTAGCAGTTCCTTATATTTGGCAAGCGCTTCAGCCGGTTTATTGGCTTCCATCAACGCGTTCGCGTCCGAAAACATTTTTTCCGCACGTGCTTCTTCTTCGGCGGTGTAGGTTCGCGGTGTCTGAGCGTAAGCCGAAAAACCGAAAATCAGGATCGCTGTGACGGCAATCCATAAATACGATCGATTTGAGTTCATTCAATTCACCTCGCGTAAGAATTTGACCAATTTTACGCTTTACGAATTTATTTGTCATATTTGCTTCCGACTTGTAACCCGCACAGCTTGTTTGCTACGATTTGCGGGAAACTTATGGCAGATGAATATAATTTGATCGAAAAAGCGATCATCATGGATAGCGCACGGATGAAACGTGCTCTTTCACGGCTTGCGTCTGAAATTGTTGAGGAAAATCAAGGCGCAAAAGATCTTTATCTGGTCGGCATCCGCCGCCGCGGCGTTCCGCTTGCTGAACGCCTTTTTAACAAGATCGAACAGCTCGAAGGCGAAAAGCCGCTTTACGGAATTATCGACATTACGCTTTACCGCGATGATCTTTCGACGGTCGGTGCAAACCCGATCGTCAATAAAACCGAACTTGCGACCGATATTGAAGATAAGAATATTATTCTCGTCGACGATGTGCTTTACACCGGACGAACGATCCGCGCTGCGCTCGATCAATTGATGGATTTTGGACGACCGAGAAAAGTAAAACTGGCTGTGTTGATCGACCGCGGTCGCGAACATCGCGAATTGCCGATTCAGGCAGATTTTGTCGGAAGGCTTGTACCGACAAAACAGACAGAGATCATTAAGGTAATGCTGAAAGAATTTGACGACCGCGAGGCGGTTGGTATTTATGAAATTCCAAATCAATAATTTCTCTTAGAGCAAGGTCAAACACCTTGCTTTTTTTGAGCCGAAACGATGTTATCCGGTATTTTGTGAGATCATCGCTGATCAAATAATGGAAAAACCTTTTAAACGCAGAGATCTTCTCGGAATTCGCGATCTATCGGCGGAGGAGATCAAAGGCATTCTCGATACTGCTGAGAATTTCCGCGAGATCAATGCCCGCGAGATCAAAAAGGTTCCGACGCTTCGCGGTAAGACCGTCATCAATCTTTTTTTCGAAAATTCCACCAGAACGAGAACTTCATTTGAGCTCGCAGCAAAACGGCTTTCTGCAGACGCCGTAAATATCAGCATTTCTTCATCGTCGGTCGCGAAAGGCGAAACATTGATCGACACGGCGCTGAACCTGGACGCGATGTCGCCGGACTGCATCGTCGTCCGGCACGGTTCGGCGGGCGTTCCCCACCAGTTAGCGAAAGTTTCCAAAGCCGCGATCATCAACGCCGGCGACGGGACGAACGAACATCCGACGCAGGCGCTGCTCGATGCGATGACCATCCGCGAACATAAAAAGAAAATCGCGGATTTAGAGGTTGCGATTGTTGGCGACATTCTTCATTCGCGCGTTGCGCGTTCGAACATTCAGCTTTTAACAAAGCTCGGGGCGCGAGTTAGAGTTGCCGGACCGAAGACGCTCGTTCCCGATGATTTTCAATATCTGGTTGAAAAAGATTTGATCGTTTGCAAAAACATCGAAGAAGCAATTGAAGGAACTGATGTTGTAATGATTTTGCGAATTCAGAAAGAACGGCAAGATTCGGCGTATTTTCCGACCTTGCGTGAATATTCGATTCATTACGGCTTAACGCATGAACGGCTAAACCTTGCCAAGGAAGACGCGATCGTCCTGCATCCCGGACCGATGAACCGCGGCATCGAGATCGCATCGGACGTCGCCGATAGTTCAAGATCGCTCATCCTTGATCAGGTAAAATACGGCGTCGCCGTGCGCATGGCGGTTCTTTATCTGGCGACCGGAGGAACTGCTAGCAGTGAGTAAAACGATCACGTTGTTTCGTCCCGTCGGCAAAAATGAGTTGGCGTTGATCGAAGAAAGCGATTTCACCGCTTTTCCGCCGCGTCTGCCCGAACAACCGATATTTTATCCCGTTTTGAACGAGAATTACGCTATCCAAATCGCCCGCGATTGAAATGCAAAATTTAACGCCGACAAACTCGGTTACGTTACAAAATTTGAAGTTAATAAAGAGTTTCTCGACAAATATGAAACAAAAATTGTCGGCGGCAAAACTCACGAAGAATATTGGATCCCGGCAGAAGATTTGGAACAACTTAACAGGAACATTGTCGGAAACAACAAAGTTATTGCAGAATTCGTCGGAAAGTGATTTTTCGGGTAAAATGCGAGCAAAGGAAGTTTAGTATATGTCGCAAATATCTTTACAAACTGCTGAAAAAAGCTGGGCGGAAATTTTGCGTAAAGCATTAGCTGGCGAAGAAACGATAATCGAAAAAGACGGCAAACCCGTAGCGAAAGTGTCGCCGGTAAAATCCGACGAAAATTGGTTTGGAATGGATGACGGCAAAGGTTGGATCGCCGACGATTTTGACGAAACGCCGCAAGATATAATTGAAGCTTTTGAAGGAAAAGAAATCGAATGAAAATTCTTATCGATACTCACATTTTTCTTTGGATGTTTCTCACACCTTCGCGTATTTCGGCAAATGTATCAGCACTCTTAAAGAACTCAAACAATGATCTTTTTCTTTCATCTGCAAGTTCTTTAGAAATCGCAATAAAATATAGGATCGGCAAACTCAAACTTCCCGATTCACCCGAAATCTATGTTCCCGACAGAATTAACAGAGCAAATTTGAAATCTCTCGACATCACACAACGACACGCTCTGGCAATCACAGATTTACCGCAAATTCATAAAGATCCTTTTGACCGATTGTTGATTACTCAAGCAAACATAGAGAATTTTAAATTATTGTCCGCTGATCGTGTATTTGATCTATATGGACTAGATTTTATCGATGCGAATAAGTATTAGATATGTGCAGAATAATGGATTCCCTCGCAACATTTTTAAGGATTCGACCGGAATATGCTGGAAGAAAATTGATGTCAATATTGAATTGCTTGCCAAACGTAATCTCAAAACCGATCAATTTGCGATTAAATACGCGTATTAAACATTTTTATTGATTGGACGCGGTCGCGGTTGGAACACCGAAAATCGGCATTTATCAAAAGCGCTAAGGAGGATTTATCGGATGAAACTACAAAAGATATTGTTTGCTCTCACAATTCTTCTAATTCTGGGAGTCAATAAAATTTTCGCATGCACTTGTTATGCGCCTCCGCCGCCTTGTTATAATTATTCGAAATTTGATGTCGTTTTTGTCGGAACGGTAACAAAAGTCAACTCAGAAGGCGACGAGAACCAGTTTGAGCCGAAAGTCGAGATCAACGTCGAAAAGAATTACAAAGGCATCAACAGCGATTTGGCGATTACGCGCAATTGGTCAAATTCGTGTGCCTGGGAATTTAGCGAGGGCGAAAAGTTCCTCTTTTACGGAAACAAAACCAAAACCGGAGAAAATCATTTTGGCACCGGTTTTTGTACACGAACATCGATCTACGATGAAAACTTAGCCGATTTTGACTTTTTCGAAGCAGTGAACAGCGGAAGTCCGAACTACTGGATCTGGGGCACCGTTCGGGGTGTTTTCCTTGGTTCTCCGACAATAGAAGGCGTCCGAGCCGAAGTTCAGGACGGCGGGAAAGTGCTCTCCGGGGTAAGCGACAAAAACGGCGACATCAAGATCGTCGTTTCGAAAGAAGGTCGATATAAGGTGCGAGTGTTCCCGCCGAAAGGAGCGGATGTCAAAATTTCACAATGGGAAGAACAGCATAGCGTGATCAAACGCGGCGGAATCGACCGTAAAAAGAGAGGCTATATTGAGTATGAGGTTGAAGTTCGAAATAACAAGTGTGGCTGGTTTGACGCAATAATCGAAAAACCCAAAGATTAAGTTGATGAAACTTTTAATTGCTAATGGTCATTTGATCGATCCCATCGGAAAAGAAAACACCGGAATGAATGTTTTGATCGAGGACGGAAAAGTTTCCGCCTGGTTGAGACAGGATGAAAAGGCTCCCGAAGATGCGGAGGTTTTTGACGCAAGCGGTTTGCTCGTCGCGCCGGGATTTATCGATCTGCACGTTCATTTAAGAGAACCGGGACAGGAACATAAAGAAACGATCGCATCCGGTGCGGCGGCGGCTGTTGCGGGCGGCTGGACGAGCGTTTGTCCGATGCCGAATACGAATCCGATCAATGATAATGCAGCGATTACGCGTTATATGATCGAACAAGCGGAACATGCCGGGCTTGCAAATGTCTTTCCGATCGGCGCGATCACCAAATCTTCCGACGGCAAGGAATTAGCCGAAATGGGCGAGATGAAAGCTGCGGGAGCAGTCGCTGTTTCGGACGACGGACGACCCGTTCCGAACGCCGGAATGATGCGCCGCGCCATGGAATACGCGAAAGATTTTGACCTTCCCGTGATCGACCATTGCGAAGACAAATCGCTCTCGAGCGGAGGCGTCATGCATGAAGGCAAGATTTCCCTTCTTCTCGGGCTAAAAGGAATGCCCGCGCTTGCCGAAGAAGTTGACGCGGTTCGAGACATTCTTCTCGCGAAGGAAACCGGCGCGCATATCCATATCGCGCATGTTTCGACCAAAGGCGCGATCGAAGCCGTCAGACGTGCGAAAAATGAAGGAATTAACGTAACCTGTGAAGTTACGCCGCATCATTTTACTTTGACGGACAAAGCAGTCGAAGGATACGACACAAACACGAAAATGGCTCCGCCGCTTCGGTCCGAAGAACATCTGGAAGCGATTTTGGAAGGAATAAAAGACGGCACGATCGACGCAATTGCAACCGACCACGCTCCGCATCATTCCGACGAAAAAGCTCTCGAATACGATCGTGCACCTTTTGGAATCACGGGTCTTGAAACCGCGATCGGTTTGGCATTTAACGAACTCGTTCATAAAGGAATCATTGATCTTCAGAAACTCGTTCAACTTTGTTCATCAAATCCCGCAAAGATTTTCAAATTGAAAGATCGCGGAACTTTAACAGCAGGATCGATTGCCGATGTTACGATCATCGATCCCGAACTCGAATGGACTTACCGAAACGCCGATTCCAGATCTAAGTCAAAAAACTCGCCGTTTGACGGCTGGAAATTTACCGGCGGAGTCGTCGCAACAATTGCTGGCGGACGCATCGTTTATCGACGATAGACGATCGCCCGTTTATTAAAAGGACTTCTTTATGAACGACCGAAAATCGGCTTCCGTCGAAGAGATTCGCACTAATTTTCCGGCTTTGAAACGGCTCCATAACGGCTTTCCGGTTGCCTATTTCGACGGTCCCGGCGGAACGCAGGTACCGCGCCAGGTCGTCGAAGCAATGTCCGATTACATCTATAATCACAATGCAAACACACACTGGGCGTTTCCGACAAGCAATGAAACGGATGAGATCATCGCCGGTTCGCGCGGCGCAATTGCAGATTTCTTAAACGCTTCGGCGGACGAAATAGCGTTTGGGCAAAATATGACTTCGCTGACTTTTCACCTTGCACGAGCTTTGGGCAGAAAATGGTCGGCGGGCGACGAAATAATTGTTACGGAACTCGATCATCACGCGAATATCGATACGTGGCGATCGCTTGAGAAAGAGCGCGGCGTTACTATTCGCGTAGCGCCGATGGATATCGAAACCGGAAAATTGGAATTTGGCTCAATTGAAGAACTTTTTAACTCGAAAACCAAATTGCTAGCCATCGGCGCGGCTTCCAATGCTGTCGGGACGATTTCCGATGTAAAACGCGCTTGCCGATTGGCAAAAGAAAACGGCGCGCTTTCCTTTGTAGATGCGGTTCACTACGCCGCCCACGAACTCATCGATGTGCAGGATTTCGACTGCGATTTTCTCGCGTGTTCGGCATACAAATTTTACGGTCCCCATATCGGTATTCTTTATGGACGAAAGCAATTGTTCGAAACGATCGATTTTCCGAAATTGAAGCCCGCGCCTGACTATTCGCCGGAATTAGCCGAAACCGGAACGCAGAGCCACGAATCTATTGCAGGTGCGGGCGCTGCGGTTGATTTTTTGGCTGGACTTTCTGACGGCGAAACGCGCCGCGAAAAACTTCAAAATACTTTCTCGAGTTTCCATGCCCGAAAAAGCGATTTGTTTAGAATACTTTGGAGCGGATTATCGAAAATCGAGAAAGTACGCGTTTTCGGTCCGAATCCGCACGAAAAGCGCACACCGACGATCGGCTTCACGGTCAAAGGTTTTACCTCGCAGCAAGTTACCGAAAAACTCGTCGATCACGGTATTTTCACGTCTCACGGCGATTTTTATGCATCGACCGTTGTTGCGCGGTTGGGTTTGGAAAATGAAGGATTGGTTCGTGCCGGAATTGCCTGTTACACGACGAATGACGAGATCGACCGATTGATCGAAGGCGTTAAAAGCCTTGCAGTAAATAAATAATACGAATCCGCTTTGGGCAAAGTCGATGAGCCATGATTTCTGTAACTGTTTGAATCCGATAGTCAATATGTCGATTAATTTCGTTCGTGCTAAAATCGCGAAAGTCTTTCAAGATCAAAATCTTTGTTCGAGAGAATAATTCATTATGGAATGGATCGCAGACCCGCAGATCTGGATCGCGTTTTTCACGCTTTCGGTTTTAGAACTTGTTTTGGGCATCGATAATATTATTTTTATTTCGATCCTTTCGGGCAAACTTCCCGCCGATCAGCAGCCTCGTGCAAGATTTATCGGGCTTTCAATGGCGCTCATCATGCGTATTCTGCTGCTGTTTTCGCTGACCTGGGTCATGGGTTTGGTCGAACCGCTTTTCACGCTTTTCGATCGATCCGTTTCAGGACGCGATCTGATTTTGATTATCGGCGGCTTCTTTTTGATCGGTAAAAGCACGCACGAAATTCACGGATCGCTCGAAGGCGAGGAAGGTCATGCAGCAAAAAAGGTTTTTGCCTCGTTCACAAGCGTGATCATTCAAATTACACTTCTCGATATCGTCTTTTCGCTTGATTCGGTCATCACGGCGATCGGAATGGTCGATAATATCTGGGTAATGATCGCTGCAGTCACGGTTTCGATCATTGCGATGATGTTTTTCGCAAAACCGATCGGCGAATTTGTCGGGAAACATCCGACCGTTAAAATGCTGGCGCTCGCGTTTCTACTTCTTATCGGATTTACACTTGTCGCCGAAGGATTCCACCAGCATATTCCGAAAGGCTATATTTACGGGGCAATGGCGTTTTCTGTTTTTGTCGAACTATTAAATATGAAGATTCGAAAACGCGGCAAACCTGTCGAATTGCACGATTCTTATACCGAACACGGCGAATCGGCAGCGGAAAAGTTCCGGGTTTAAATCAGTTTTTTCGCACGCTCGGCTTGCGGGCGGTTTTCTTGTCAGGGAGAATTTAAATGTTAAAACAACTTTGTTCGTACTTTTTGCTTTTCGCGTTTCTTTTTACAAATTTTGCGCTATCGCCTGTGTTTGCGGCGGAAAAATTTGACCTTATCATTACCAATGCGCGAATAATAGACGGCACCGGAAACCCTTGGTTTCGCGGTTCGATCGCGGTCAAAGACGGAAAGATCGCGAAGATCGGCAGCTTCGAGGCAACCGGCGCCGGGCAAACCATCGACGCAAAAGATCAGATCGTGGCGCCCGGTTTTATTGATGTTCATGCGCATACCGAAGGAATTTACAACAATCCGGCAGCGGAAAATTTTGTCCGAATGGGCGTAACGACACTTGTTACCGGCAACTGCGGCGGTTCGACCACCGATGTCGCCGGGTTTCTCGGGCGGATCAAAGAAAAACCGCTTGCCGTTAATTTATCAACGCTTATCGGGCATAATTCCGTTCGCTCAAAAGCGATGGGAACCGACAATCGTCCGCCGACCGCCGAAGAACAGGCAAAAATGAATGCGATCGTCGAACAGGCGATGAAAGACGGCGCACTCGGGCTGTCGACCGGTTTGATCTACGTGCCCGGTACGTTCGCTGCGACCGAAGAAGTCGTCGAACTCGCAAAGGTCGCTGCAAAATACAACGGCGTTTATGCAAGCCATATTCGCGACGAAGGAACGAAGGTCGTCGAGGCAATAAAGGAAGCCATCAATATTGGAGAGCAGGCAAAACTTCCCGTCGAAATTTCCCATTTTAAGATTTCAAGCAAAGCGCTCTGGGGCGAAACTCCGACGACGATCGGTCTGGTCGAAGACGCGCGTAAACGCGGATTTCAGGTAACCGTCGATCAATATGCCTACACAGCTTCTTCGACATCTTTGGACGCGCGGATGCCGAATTGGTCTGTCGCAGGCGGTCGCGAAGCGGGCAAAAAACGTCTCGCCGATCCGGAAACGCGCAAAAAAATAATTGCCGAAATGAAGGAAGATCTGAAAAAGAAAGATTTCAAAGATTACAGTTTCGCATATGTCGCATCTTATTCGCCGAATCCGGAATTTAACGGAAAGAACATTGCAGAAATTACAAAAACCGAGCGCGGCAGCAGCAAGCTTGACGCTCAAATAGATCAGATCTTTGAAATGTACGAAAAAGGCGGTGCGGGAATGGTTTATCGCGTGATGAGCGAAGAAGACGTGAAAAACATTATGCGCCAGCCGTTTACCATGATCGCATCCGACTCGGGCGTTCGCGATTTCGGTGAAGGAATGCCGCATCCGCGAGGATACGGAAATAACGCTCGCGTTCTTGGAAAATACGTCCGCGAGATGAAGATAATTTCGCTCGAAGACGCGATCAGAAAAATGACCTCGCTTCCGGCGCAGACTTTTAACTTAAGGGATCGCGGATTGATCCGCGAAGGTTTTGCAGCCGACCTCGTCATTTTTGATGAAAACACTGTCGCAGATGCGGCTACTTTTGAAGCGCCTCACCAATATGCCAAAGGTTTTTCGCATATTATCGTAAACGGCGAGCCGGTTTTTGCCGGCGAAAAAATGACCGGAAAGATGCCGGGACAGGCGATATATGGTCCCGGGAAAAAATAAAATATGTAAATGACAATTTCTTAAATTGTTCCATTTGCATACTTTATGTTACGGTATCGTAAATTTTATTAAACCTTAAACGATCAGGAGTTAATATTTCATGAAGCGAATTGCTCAACTTTTCTTTCTGGCATTTCTGTTTACGACCGCTAACTCATTCGGTCAAACCCCGGACAAATCGGTCGACTTTTACAATTTTACTTACCAGCCGCTTTGCGGAAAAACTGAGCCGGTTTCGACCGCTGTCCGCAACGGTTTATTTTATGAAGAGCGTCAAATACCTGCGCCTGTAACCGGGAAAAAGTCGAAGCTGCCGCCCGAACCGGTTTGGGAACGTAAATATTTTAGACCTTTTGAGATCGTTTACGGAGATCTGAGCGGCGACGGTGTGAAGGAAGCGGTCGTTTTGACGACATGCAGCAGCGGCGGAATTGAAAGTTACACAGAAGGATTTATTTTTTCGACGAAAGACGGCGAGGCGGCATTGATCGCCAGACTTGACGGCGGCGACCGAGCCGCCGGCGGATTGCGCAGCGCTCGCGTCGATGGCGGAATTTTGATCCTTGAACGAAGCCGCCCGGGCATTTTGGGCGATCCGTGCTGCGCCGAATTCATCGAAACTTCGCGGTACAAATTAGAGAACGGCGATCTTCAGCAGATCGGAGAACCGGCGCGGGTCGCGATCTATCCGCCAACTTCGATCGCTTTTTCCGAAGGAACATCGGCGGTCACGTTCGATCTGAAGATCCCGAAAAGCGATGAGTTCAAACGGTTTTCGATCCGCGGCGACAAAGGGCAAACGCTTTACGTTTCAACAACTTCGCCTAACGCCCGTCTCCGGCTTTTTAGCGGCAACGCGGAACTGATCGTGAATCCGAAACCTGCGAAAAAGAATATCGCTTACCGTGCTACGAACGTTTTGGAAGCGAAGCTTCGCGAGACGAGCGAGTTCGTTTTCGAGATAGGAAATATTTCGGACACGCCGGATAATCATAGCGATCTGAACGTTACTGTTTCGGTGGAGTTAAAGCAGTGAACACAAAAATAGCGATCTATGGACTGAGTTTTCTTTTAATGCTTGCGGCAGCGTGTTCCTCGCCGGAAAAAGTGTCGAACGCCGCTACACCCGTTTCGGCAGCGGCGACCGGAACTCCGGTCAGCAGCCCGACGCCGGTGGCTCCGGCTAACAATGACGCCGGACAAACCGACGGAATTACATCGGTTTATTCCGATATCGCGGCGTCGAAATGCAAAACGATAGATTCGAACGAAGAGGAAGCGTGGATCGTTCAAAGATGTTCGGGAACGGCGGGTTACGATCTTGAGGTATTTGAAGGCGATCTTCGGCAGTCGATCAACGTGATCACTCCCGAAAAGAAAAAAATAGAATTGGATTTCCCGCGTATCGTTTCGTCCGGATTTTCGTCGCTTGGCGAAAAGGCGGAATGGCGAATGAAAACTATCGACGGAAAGCCGCAGCCTTTCGCGTTGATCGTTCGCTATAACGTCGATAAAAACTCCGAAGAATCCGCCAAACCCATTTCGTATCTCGTAGTTTCAAAAATAACGCCGAACGTTTCATGTATTACGAATGTAGTCGAGCCTGCGCCCGAAGCAAACAAACGCGCGCGCGAGCTTGCAGACAGTTCAAGCGATAAGCCCTGTAAATCCGGCAATTAAATGATCAAAAAAGCTTTCAAATTAATCTCTGCTGCGTCAAAAGCGCCGACACAATGCGGTAAATGCGGATCCGATTTTAAGTGCGGTGCGTCGCTGCAGGGCTGCTGGTGTATGAAGATCAGCTTAACCAAAGATGCGCAAGCGGAACTGAAACAAAACTTTACCGGCTGTCTTTGTTCCGAATGTTTGAAAGATTATTCGCTGCCGGCGGATTAAGACTTCACTTAAATTCCACCGGCAATTCTGACGTAAATTCCATAAACTTCCGGGTTTCCGGATGTTCGAACGCGAGTTCACCGGCGTGAAGACACATCCGGACAAATTCTTTTCCGCCGTATTTCACGTCGCCGACGATAGGATTTCCCATAAACGCACAGTGAATTCTCAGTTGATTTGTTCTGCCGGTTACCGGTTCTAGTTCGACAAGCGTCCGATCTTTGTGTCGGGAGGTCACCCAAAAACGGCTTTCGGCGTATTTTCCATCTTCGTGTACGTTCCAAATTTTTTCATCATGAAAACGGGCGATCGGTGCGATGATCTCGCCGAAATCCTTTTCGACGATTCCGTCGAGCAGCGCAAAATAGCGCTTTCGCACGGTTTTTTTCTTAAACTTGCCGGTCAAAAGCCGCAGCGCACGGTCGGTTTTGGATATTACCATCAATCCGGACGTGTGTTTATCGAGCCGATGAACCAATCCCGGACGCAGCGATCGCGTATCGCCGCCGTTCATGCGCAGATAATATGCGAGCCCGTTGAGAAGCGTTCCGTTTTTGTCGCGGTGTGTCGGATGAACGAGCATTCCGGCGGGTTTGTCGACGACCAGCAAATCCCTGTCTTCGTAAACAACATTGATCGGCATTTTTTGCGGTTTCATAGCCGTTTCGCGGCTGATGTCCAATTCGATCTCTACGAAGTCGTTTTGCCGCAAAATGCTGCCCGAATTTACTACGTAACCGTTTACCTCGCATTTTTCCGCTTTCAAAACATCGCGAAGGTACATTTTGCTGAGCGATGCAAATTCGTCAAATAGAAATTCGTCTACGCGGCGGCGGTGATACTTTTCGCAGACGACAAATTCGAAGCGGTCTTTCATATAAAAATAGTATCGCAGTTTTTCCGATGGAGGCATTGTCGCTAATAAATCTTCTCGTCCGGATCGCTGCAAACTGCGAAGAGAAGCGCCTTTTGTTAGAATGATTTGCGCTGCGCAAAGTCGAAATCACGAGATCATGACTTTCAATTTTCGAGAGGTCAAAATAAGTGCAAATCGACTTTCTTGACTATAATTGATAGTTTTCCGGCATCGAATATCGTCAAAAACCTGCGCGATCGAACATTCTAAATAATGAGCGAAGAAAAGCTGCATATTTTTCTGAAAGATCTGCCCGATCCCGACGGTGCGGAGCGGTTTTTGATGGATCTGCGAAAAGAGCATCCGCTTCAGGCAAAGAAACTGCTAAAAGACGAAGGTCTTTATTCCGATCTGCTTTCGCTGGCGTCCTTCAGCCCGCTGCTTGCGACGACTTTGATCCAGAATCCGGAATATATCAACTGGTTAAAAAAACAGCGAGAGTCGGCGAAAGTTGCTGAAAAGGATGAGCTTCTCGAATCGCTCGCGCGTTTTGCGCTGACAAATTCGGGGCTCGACACAAATATTCTGCTCGCAAGATTTCGCCGCCGGCAATTGCTGCGTATTTATCTCAACGATATTCGAAATCTCGGCACGATCGCGGAAATAACCGAAGAAATATCAAATCTTGCCGATGCGATCTTGGAGTACGCTCTGCGGATCGCTCTGCAGGAACTCGACAACCGCTACGGAAGTCCTTTTGAAACCGACGAGAACGGAAAAGCGAAACAATCTTCGATATGCATTGCCGCGCTTGGAAAACTCGGTTCAAAGGAGCTCAATTACGCGTCGGACATCGATCTTTTATTCATTTATTCAAGCGAAGGAACGACAACCGGACTCGGCGACCGCGGCGCGATTACCAATCGGGAATATTTCGTTAAACTTGCGCAGACAGTAACCGGTCTCGTAGGCGGACAAACCGGGGAAGGCGCGGCGTATCGAGTCGATCTGCGTCTGAGACCGAACGGGCGCGTGGGTGCACCGGCGATCGCTGTCGACGACGCGATAAATTATTACAAAACTTCGGCACGAAACTGGGAGCGGCAGGTTCTGATCCGGTCGCGTGCTGCGGCGGGAAACGCGGAGATCTTCGAACGTTTTTTTAGCGCAATAGAGTCTAAGGTTTTTTCAAAAGACGAAACGGTCGCCAATGCCTTGAGGAACGTTCGCCTTTCAAAAGAGCAGATAAACATTGAAAAAACGACGGATCGCGGGTTTGACGTAAAACTCGGCAACGGCGGAATTCGCGAGATCGAGTTTATCGCGCAGGCGCTTCAGCTTGCCTACGGCGGTTCTGACGAATGGATCCGAAGCCCTCACACGCTGATCAGCCTGAATCGTTTGTTCGACCGAAAGTTGCTGACCGAGCAGGAATTCAGCCAGTTGTCGGATGCTTACGATTTTCTTCGAAAGGTCGAACATCGTCTTCAGATGGAAAACGGACTGCAGACTCATCTGGTTCCGGCAAATGATGGACGAAGAACTGCACTGGCAAAGCGAATGAAATTTCGCGAACTTTCGCATTTTGACCGTGCGCTGATGGTTCATACCGAAAATGTTCACAGGACGTTTGTCAGAATATTTGGAACGGAGATCGTAGATCCGAAACGTACGCCCGACGAACCGGAAGATTCGGGTATTTTGCCGAAAGACGCAAAAATTCCGGAACCTGAGATCGAAACGGACTCGCGCGCGTTTCGAATGATCGTGTCTTCGCTTGAAAAATCGGACTTCGAAGCGAAAAAAGGATCTGCGGCAGTTAAAACTCTTAAAGCGTTCAGCAATATTTCGCCAAATTTTGCTGAAATGATCGTTGCAAATCCGTCGCTTATTGAAAGTTTTGAAGATTTTTCGGAGAATCCGACCGATTTTTTCGAGTCTCTGACAGAATCTTCTGCCGATGAACTTCCGTTTCCGAAAAAGCTGTCGATTCTCCGCCAAAGATGGGCGCGTCATCTTTTGGAGATCGCAAAACTCGATGTGTTTGGAAAGATCTCGATGAATGAATCAAAGAGAATGCAAACACAGCTTGCAGAAGCAGCGATCAATGCCGCCATTGCGATCAGTGTTTCGCAGTTGAGATCGCGGATCGATCCGGCAACGGCAAAGGTTCCGTTTGCGGTCATGGGGCTCGGAAAACTCGGCGGCGGCGGAATGGATTACGGCTCCGATCTTGACCTCGTATTGGTCTATGACGATTCTTATCCTTCGCCTGACCCGACCGCGACACACGCCGAATTTTATCACCGTCTGGTTGAAATTTTTGTTACTTCGCTTTCCAGTTTGACGCGCGACGGGCTGGTTTACCGCGTCGATCTGAGGCTTCGCCCGGACGGCAATGACGGCGCGTCGAGTTCTCCGAGATCATCGTTTTTGAGTTATTTAACGAATCGCTCTGCGATTTGGGAATGGCTTGCGTATCTCAAGATCCGCGGCGCAGCGGGCGATCTCAAACTCGCATCCGCAATTGAGGACGAAGCGAAAAGGATAATCCATCAAAATGCTTTGAGTGCGGATCCCAATGACCTGCGCGAAGAATCGCTGCGGGTGCGTGAACGGCTTGAAATTGAAAAATCATCACGAAGAAAATCGCGCGACATTGACATCAAATACGGCGAAGGCGGAATGCTGGATGTTTATTTTGCAACGCGCTATTTGCAGCTTCGCGACAACGTTCCGGACGATCCGCAAGACAGGTCGACTCTCAGCACAATTCAAAAGCTATTTGATAAAGGATCTCTAAATGAAGAAGATTTCGTAAACTTTACGAAAGGATACCGATTTTTAACAAAGCTCGACCATAACCTGCGTTTAACGGTCGGTCGGTCGACGACACTCCCGTTCGCAAACAAACCTGCGCTAGAAATTCTGGCAAAACGGATGTCTATCTCGAGCGTGTCGGACCTTTCGGAAAAGCTCGCAATACATCGCATGAACATTCGCGAATCGTTCCGCAATTTGATGCTCGACTGACTGTGACGCTTCGAAAAACTCTCACATTTTTGTTCAAAATTAAAGAGAAGAACTTTAGCCTAAAGCTAAACGGCTTTGTTACCCGCAAAGGGAGCAAAATCGTCCGGCTCGATCCTGAATTTTTTGAACAAATATATGCGAAAAAAACTGCTTACACCGGTTCCATTGATCTTTCTGCTGCTTGCATCAACTGTATTTGCGCAGAGTGAAGTTTTGACTAATTCCGAAGTCATCCAACTTACACGCGCGGGCTTGAGCAAAGAACTCGTTATTAAAAAAGTGAAAGAATCTTCAACAAATTTCGATCTTTCTTCTGCGGCGTTGATCGAGCTGAAAAAAGCGGGAGTTTCGGACGAATTGATCCTTGTCATGTTCGAACTGACCGGATCCGAGCCGGTCAAGGAAAAGATAAGCGAACCTTCCGCGCAGTTTCCCACTGGTGATTCACGCATTTTGATGGAGCCCGACGAGGCTTTGACCGCGGCAAAAACCGTGGCTATCGAAAAATCGTCGCTTCATCCTTCGCGGCAGGCGCTTGAAAAAGAACTTTTAAAGAGAAAAGATTGGCAGGATCTAAATTTGAATCTCGTGCGTTACAAAGACGGCGCTGACCTTTATATCGAGATCGGTTATGTTTCTCTGAGCTGGCTGACTCACCGGTACGTGTGGCGCGTTTACGACAATAAAAGCGGAACCGTTATTGCCGCAGGCGAAACTACTTCGTGGGGCAGCCTGGCGAAAAACCTTGCTCGCGAGATCTCAAAAAAATTGAGTGCCGAGATGAAATAAGGCGAGCGATCTAAACGCGATTTCCGGCTTCAATAAATTGCGGAAAAAGACATCGTTTACAAAAGCGGTGTTCTTTTATTTTATCGCCGCGCAAATCAGAATCCGACGCAGTTCGTTCGGCGATAAACTTCTCGTCTTCCGACAGCTTTTCGAATTCGGCAAATTTAGACGAGCCGCATCTTCGGCACAAGCTCATGTCCATAGATTCTTTACTTGTTTTGCTTTTATGCATTTACGGGTTTAATATCGATAAAAAGCTCGAAAAATTCAAACTGTAAAATCCGGAAAATTTGATGAAAAAAGTAACATTTTTGTTCGCGATCGTAATTGGTTTCTGTTCATTCCAATCGATTTTCGCGCAGGAAGAGCCGAAATTCGATTTTTATTCGCGCGGTTCTTATCGGACGGAAGTTCCGCGACCGCAAAGTATTTTGCGGTTTGACGTTGGCGACCACCACACGACTTACGCACAAATGGAACAGGTCGTCTATTCTATCGAAAAAGCCGCGTCCGATCGCGTTAAGATCTATGACATCGGGTTAACGAACGAAAACCGGATGCAGCATATCGTTGCGATAAGTTCGCCGGAAAACATGGCGCGGATCGACCAAATCCGCGCAAACGTCGCGCGTCTGAGCGATCCGCGGTCGACTTCCCCGTCCGAAGCCGCGCAGATCGCAGAAAATACTCCGGCGATCGCCTGGATGGCGTACACGATCCACGGAAACGAGTCGGCTTCGTTTGAAACGATGATGCAGGTTATTTATCAGCTTGCTGCCTCGAACGAGCCTAAAACGCTTGAGATACTCAATAACACGGTCGTTTTGGTAATCACCGGCGAAAATCCGGACGGTCATGAGCGTTTTGTAACCTGGTACAATTCGGTCGCGGTCGGCGATCCGAATCCGGCGGCGATGGAACATCGTGAACCTTGGTCGATAATGGGAAGGTACAATCATTACCGCTTCGATCTGAACCGCGATAACATTGCAACAACTCAGAAAGAAACCAAGAATATGCAGAAAGCTTACCTTGAATGGAATCCGCAGGTTTCCGTCGACCATCATGGGCAGCCTTCGCAATTTTTCTTTCCGCCGGCGGCTTTGCCGATCAATCCAAATCTTCCGCAGCCGGTTACAAATAAATGGCTGGATATGTTCGGTCGCGGAAATGCGGCAGAATTTGACGCCCGAAGATGGGATTACTACGTTCGCGACATTTTCGATTTGTTCTATCCGGGCTATTGGGATACTTTTCCATCGCTGAACGGCGCGATCGGAATGACCTATGAGACTGACGGCGGCGGATTTAAAGGCTTAAAATGGCGGCGCGACGATGGAACGATCGTAACGCTGCGTTCTGCGATCGCGAAACATTATGTCGCATCGCTGGCGACGCTTGAAGTGCTTTCCGATAACAAGACTCAGCGCCTGGTCGATTTTTATCAGTTCCGAAAAAAAGCGCTCGATGATTATGCTAAAGAACAGCTTAAGCGGATCGTCATTATTCCCGACAAAGATCCGGTAAAGGCTGCGGAAATGATCGAGATTCTAAGAAATGCACGAGTCGAAGTAAAAGTCGCGTCGTCGTCATTTTCATCGACCAGAGCTCACAGTTACATGGAAAAGAATTCACCGGCAGTTTCCAAGACGTTTCAGCCGGGCGCGTATGTGATCGATCTTAATCAACCGCAAAGACTTTGGATAAAGTCGTTAATGGAACAGGACACGCCGCAGGATAAGGAATTTATAGATGACAACATGGCGCGATTCCGGAGAAATGAACTTCGCGGAAATTCCAATTCAAAAGAAGGTTACGGTTTTTACGATATCACCGCCTGGAATCTGCCGCTTGCTTTTGGGGTCGATGCTTTTTGGACGGAGGACGCAGGCAGCTTCACGGGAAATGCTGTAACTGACGAATACATCAAACAGATGAAAACGGGATCGGTTTCCGGGCGTGCTCAGATCGCTTATATCATTCCGTACAATACGGACGGCGCCGGCGTTATGGCATTGAGACTTGCTCAAAGAGGATTTCGGGTTTCGGTTACTTCCCGTCCGCTCAATTCCGCCGGTCGAAATTGGGAATCTGGAACGTTTGTCATTAGAATTTCGCGAAATCCCGATTCGGTTCATGACGCCGTTTCCGAACTCGCACGCGAGCTTGGCGTTCGCGTAACTGCCGTAAATACCGGCTATAACGACGAAGGCGACACCGGAGTGGGCGGCGAGAATGTCATCTCGCTTAAATCGCCGAAAATAGCGATGGTCGGCGACGAAGGAATTGATCAGACAAGTTACGGATCGATCTGGTGGACATTTGACAGATACGGAATCAAGTTTACGCCGATGAGCATGAACGCTGTCCGCGGCGGAGCTTTGAAAGATTACAACGTATTGATCATGCCGGACGGATCGGCTGGACGATATTTCGCATCGCTCGGGAGCGGCGGAGTTTCGACGTTGAAAAATTGGGTACAGGAAGGCGGAACGATCATCACCGTCCGCGGCGCGTCTGTTTTTGCAGCGCTTAAAGACGTCGGTTTAACGTCGACGAAACTCGTCGGAAGCAGCGACGATGAGCAGAAAGGAAAAACGGACGGAAATTCGGAAGCAAAAGAACCGGCACCGACGCCGACTCCCGAATCGGACAAAGCAGATGGAATCGCGCCGGTTCTGCCGCCGATCGCGTCTCCATCGGCAAACGCAGGCGCGGTTCCCGAAGGCATTCCGGGCGCGATAATGCGCGGCACCGTCGACCGAACAAATTATTTGACATACGGAATGACGGAAAACGAACTTCCGGTTCTTCTTGCGTCAGGATATTTCTTCCGAATTTCAAAAGAAGGAACGAACGCGATAATTTTCGATCCGAACCCGAAGAAACCGCTGACAATTTCCGGGTTTGTCTGGGAAGGCAATACCGAACGATTGCTGAAAGGAACGTCTTATTTGATCGACGAGCCGATCGGCGGCGGACATGTGATATTATTCGCCGAAGAGCCGTTTTATCGAGGAATTTTCCGCTCGATGACGAGACCGTTTATTAATTCAATGTTGTTTAATGGAGCGTTTTAGAAACTTAACGGTTCGCGGTCGTAGCGTGGTTTGACCCTTTTTTTGGTAAAGCGCCGCGATCCGCAAACGTTTGAACTCGATTTATATGTTCACCATTCGCGCCGCTTACACCGATAAGATCGAAGTCAGTTCGAACCTTGAACGGGTTCGGGAATTTTTTTCGGATATCAGGAACTTTATAGATCTGATGCCGAATATTGAAAGCATTCACACCGACCGGAAAGGAACTACGCACTGGAAAATAAAGGCGGAAATTCCATTGATCGGCGCATTTACGGAGAAATTTTCCGTCGATATCGCGGAAGACAGCGACGAACGGCTGGAATGGCTGCCGGTCAGCGGCGAGACAAAGAATTTTCTGCGGTACGCCGTTGATTATTTTGAGGTCAGCGCGAATAAAACGATCATCCAGTTTAGTCAGGCGGTTGAGCTCCGGCGCAAATCTGCCCGCGAACTCCATTTACTTGCGCCGCTCGCCAGCGAAATGCAGATCAGCAATGAAATGGCGAAAAGGATCGCAGAAATGATCAAACAATTTGTTTCGCGCGCCCGAATGCGATTGGAACAATCTTAAACTTTTTATCGGAGAAAATTATGAAAAGATCTATTTTATTGCTTGCATTTATTGCAATGTTTTCAGTTATCGGGGCGGTCGGACAGGTTTCCATCCCGCCGGCAAGCCCGAATTCGAAAGTTTGGCAAAACGTCGGCGACGCTGTGATCATGATCGATTACAATCGTCCAAGTGTTAAGAACAGAACCGTTTGGGGCGAACTCGTTCCTTTGGACAAAGTTTGGCGAACCGGCGCAAATGAAGCGACCGTCTTTGAAGTTTCCGGAGATGTAACGATCAACGGAACGCCTCTCGCGAAAGGAAAATACAGCCTGCATACAATTCCGGGTAAAGACGAATGGACGATTATATTCAACAAAGTCTGGGATCAATGGGGCAGTTTTCAATACGACGAAAAACAGGATGCACTGCGTGTAACGTCGAAACCGGTCGCGGGTGATTTCAAAGAGACGATGGCGATCGAGATCGACAACGTTACTGCCAACTCAGCAGACGTTGTAATTGCTTGGGAAAAACTTCGCGTCCCCTTTACGGTAAATGTCGGCGATGTCGATAAGCGCCTTCTTGACGGAGCGAGATCGCAGATGGTTTCAAGCGGAATTATCGCAGCGCGATATGTTATTGATTCAAAAATGACGGACCGATATGCCGATGCGATGAAATGGCTCGATTCATCTTTGATGGTTTCCGAAAGTTATAACGGTCATTTTCAAAAGGCTAGATTATTAAACGCGATGGGTAAGAAAGCGGAAGCGATGGCGGCGGCTGAAAAAGCAATTGCGTTCGGCAAATCGCAAACTCCGGCAGCAAATGTCGGCGGCGCAGAAACGCTGCTTAAACAGTTAAAGGAAGGAAAGTAAGTTTCCGAGACTTTGATAAAAATGGATCAGGCGTGCGTCTGGTCCATTTTTTATTTTGCGATCAACCTTTCCGCAATTCGCATGAATTCAGCTGCCTGCGAATTCCAAAATTTCCAGTCATGCCCGCCCGGCAATTCGCGGTATTCGTGCGGAATTTTCTTTTCCGCCAGCGCAAGTACAAAATCGCGGTTGTTTGCGATCAAAAAATCTTCGGTTCCGCAATCGAGATAAATAAACGGCAGGTTTTTGACCGACTCTGCAGGCATCGTCCGGACGATCTTAAAAATATCGTTTTCCGTCCGGGTTTTGCTTTCCGCTTCACCGTAAACCTTCATGACGGAAGCAGAAATCCACGGCTGCGAGTTTTTGTCGGTTATGTCTGTGATACCGAGCGCTCCCGAGAAACTTCCGACAAGTGCGAAGTTCGCGGGATATTTTAAACCGAATTTCATTGCGCCGTAGCCGCCCATCGAAAGTCCCGCGACCGCACGATTTTCACGAGTCGATTTCGCTCGAAATTTCGACTCGATCTCAGGGATCAGTTCCTTAATCAAAAAGCTCTCGTATTTATCGTCCGGCTCAGTCGCGCTGTCCGTGTACCAGCCGTTCGCGCCGTCCGGCATGACAATGATGAACGAATAACCGGAAGCGTACTTTTCCAGCTCGGTCTTTTGCGCCCAATTTTCAAAATTTCCGGTCAATCCGTGCAGCAAATAGATGACCGGAAATTTCTGATCGAGCTTAGATTTTTCCGCATAGTTTTTCGGAAGATAAATGTTATAAGGCATTTCGCGCTTCATCAGCTCACTTTTTATCGTTTGCTTCGAAACTTTTCCTGTTGCCGGATTATCGGCAGTTTGTGCTGCTCCCGAAATAGACAGCAGGAATACCAGCGAAAAAGCGATGACGATCTTTTGAAAATTCAGCCTCATATTGTTTTCTCGTAAGTTAACCAAATAGTCTGCTTAACCATCCGCTGTTCTCGTTCTTATCGACGACCTGGGCAAGTTCTCCGGCGTCGAACCAGGTTCCCGAACATTTGTTGCAAACATCGATCTTGATGTTTTCGTAATCTGTTTCAACCAACGTTCCGTCGCATTTGGGGCAATTCAAGTTAAGGTCAACGGTTTCCGAGGCTGCAAGTTTCGCCTTCATTTTCTCGATCAGTTCTTTCTCTTTCCTGTGAAAATATTCGTTTTCCAGCGCGCGACCGCGGTCTTCCAATTGTTCTGACATTATAGATCTCCTTTTTTTGAAATTACCTTGAAATTAGCAAAAAAGACCCCGAGTTCCAAATCTCTGCCTGCGGAATCTTTTGGACTAAAATGATTTATCAGCTTTGGACCGATTTTATGCGCTGTCGTGCTCGTTTAACGCGTCTGATCGTGTTGCGCCGTTTAAGATTGCTGCCAGCCCAGTTTGAGACCTGTTTCAGCGGATGCCACTCAAGATCTTCAGACGGAAGAACTTCGCTTGACGCGTCGCGGAGTTTCAGCGTACCGATGGCGAAAGCAAATACAAGGAAATTGAATATTATCCCAACCGAAATTACGAACCAGCCCGAAGCAATGCCAACCTGGGCACGTGAGAACATCACATTCCAAAAATTCGCTTGCTCCGCTGCTGTCGTGTACGGTATCGGAAACGGATGGATGTAAATTTTTAATCCCCAGCTCAAAGCAAGCAAGACAAAGATCCATAAATAGTTGCTTCTCAGGCGCTTTCCGATAGCTTCCCAAATTGTGATCGTAAAATGCGGTGTCAGCAGGTCTCCCGAGATATGCTCAGCCCATTCTTTATCCGGCGGAATTGTCTGATGCGAAAGCATCGGCGCGAAATATCCGGTCTCGAGAACCCGCACGCGGTTCGCCCAAACCTCGTAATAACGGTAGCGCCGGGCTTCCATAAATAAAAAGATCGCAACCAGAAGCGAGTTTATGGGAATTGCAAACGCAGGATTTGTCGGTGAACTGAAGACGAACGAAAGCGTCGCGCCGGCGGTGATCACCGCCCAGTTCGTCGTCGCATCGAGCCGCGTTCGCCATACATTCGAACGTGAAATCTCGCCGCGGTAAAAATGCGTTATCGCCGTGTTAAATTCACTAACCGAAAGCTTTTGCGGAATCTTTTTAAGATCGGTCTTCGGTTTTGAACTTCTGACACGCACTTCTTCCGAAAGCGGCAAAAACTCATTTCTAATTTCGGCTTCCTTATTTTCCGGCTCGGCAGTTTCGAGCCGAACTTCATTTTTCATATTCGTTTTTGTGAAAATGCGGGACAGGATTCGCGGATCAGCGACCCTTTAACGTTGTAACATTTATCGATAGCGCGCGCAAGAAAAAGCCCGAGCTTATTGAGCTTCATGTCATTCGATTGAATCCGGCGAACGCTTGACACACGCATCTTGAGACTTTATATTTTTTGTTTGTCCGAACGGACGTTTGATAAGATTATGCCGGAAACCGATGAGTTCTGGATGGCAAAGGCACTTGACGCGGCACGAAAGGCGTTCGCAGCGGACGAGGTTCCGATCGGCGCATGCTTAATAGATGCCGGCGGCGAATTGCTCTCTGTCGCGGGAAATCGGACGATTTCCGACAACGATCCGACAGCTCACGCCGAGATCTTAGTTTTGCGCAGCGCTGCCGCGAAAATCGGCAATTATCGGTTGACGGATACAGTGCTTTATACGACCATTGAACCTTGCGCAATGTGCGCGGGTGCGCTTGTAAATGCACGTGTAAAACGGCTGGTTTTCGGTGCTCACGATCTGCGTTTCGGCGCCGTTGAAAGTGTTTTCAGCATTTGCGATTCCAGTTCTTTGAATCATCAAATTGAAATTACATCCGGAGTGTTAGCGGAGGATTGTAGAAATTTGATGCAGGAGTTTTTTAAGTTTAAAAGGCTGCGAATGAATAAGCGAGGTTGAAGATTGATAAGTATCTTCTCCTCTTTTGATCTTTCGCACTTTTAGACTTTATTTGCGGAGAGGTGCGAGAGTGGTTGAATCGGGCAGTCTCGAAAATTGTTGTGCCTTTACGGGTACCGTGGGTTCGAATCCCACCCTCTCCGCCATTTAAATTTTGGATCTTAGATTGCGGATTTTCGATTTGTTAGAGTCCGCAATTTTGTTTGATAAATAAAGTTTTTCGGAAAGGTGCAAGAGTGGTTGAATTGGCAGCATTGGAAATGCTGTGAGCTCGAAAGGGTTCCGTGGGTTCGAATCCCACCCTTTCCGCCAGAAACAGTTATCAGTTATCAGTCAACATAAATAATGATTTCATTGTTGACTGATAACTGATAACTGACAATATGGCTTCAGGCTCCGCACAAGGTTTGAGTTGTGAACTCCGCTAGGCGAGGAATCGAGCAACGGTAGCAATTTCAGCCTGTGTTGCGGTTAAGTCTGAAGCCTCCAAATTTTTAAGCGGAAAATGGGCGATCAGTTAGACAGGTTCGGTGAACTTGCATAAACTGTTGTTAATCCATTTTCCGTTTTTCTATTTTTTTACCCGATGTCTTACCAGGTAATCGCCCGTAAATGGCGACCGCAAACATTTGAAGAAGTGACCGGTCAGGAGACGATCACTCACACGCTGAAAAATGCGATCGAGAACGATCGTCTTCATCACGCGTACATCTTCAGCGGTTCGCGAGGCGTTGGTAAGACAACAACTGCACGCCTGCTTGCCAAAGCCTTAAATTGCCACAAGACCAGCGAGCCGAATCCGGATCCTTGCCGGACAGACGAAGGAAACGCGTGCGCTTCGTGTAAAGAGATATCGGAAAGCCGCTCGATCGACGTTTTCGAATTTGATGCGGCGTCGCACACGGGCGTCGACGACATCCGTGAATTGATCCTTGAAAGTATTAACATTAACCCCGCTCGCGACCGTTTTAAGATCTTTATCATAGACGAGGTTCACATGCTTTCGAACTCGTCGTTTAACGCACTTTTGAAAACATTGGAAGAGCCGCCGCCGCGCGTTGCGTTCATCATGGCGACGACCGAGCTTCACAAACTTCCGGATACGATCCTTTCCCGATGTCAGGAATTTTTGTTCCGTTCGATTCCGCTGAATAAAATTTTCGACCGGCTCAAGTTGATCGCGGACGCAGAAACGATCAACATCTCTGAACCCGCCATTCGCGAGATCGCGCGCTCCGGCGAAGGGTCGATGCGCGACGCCCAGAGCAATTTTGACCAGGTCATCAGTTTTTCCGGCGAAAAGATCGATATTGAAAACGTTATCAGCGCGCTCGGAATTGCCAGCGCCGAGCTTTTAACTCGTACGATCAGCGCGATCGCCGATTCAAACAGTTCCGAGATCCTTAAGGTTGTCGACGAACTCGTCTCACGCGGACAAGACCTTCGCAATTTTTCGCGCGATCTTCTGGCGGTCTTTCGCGATCTGGTTGTCGTCAAGATGGCAGGCGACGTTGAGAATCTGCTCGATACTGCCGTTTTCCCGCTGGCAGATCTGCAGAAACTTGCACAGGGATTTTCCGAATCTGACCTGATCCGCTATTTCAATTCACTAAGTGAAACCGAAATGAGGCTGCACGACGCCCTTCAGCCGCGCTATCTGCTTGAGATCGGCTTGATAAAACTTGTGGAAATGCGTCGTGTTCATTCGATCGAGGAAATACTTCGCCGCCTGTCGGCTTTGGAAGGCGCGCCGCAACCGCAAAACCACGTTTCGGCAGCTCCGACGCCGGAAAAAAAAACTCTAATTTCTAACGCAAAGCCCGAAGATGCGCCGTTTCCGGTAAACTCGGACCCGATTCCGGATAGCGTGGGAGATATTTCCGAAGAACCTCCGGATTTTGACCCGGAACCTCCGCCGGATTTCTTCGAATCTACGAAAAATGAGGATTTTATTTCGCGGCTCACGGCAAATTCGCCGGAGGAATTTTTTGAAGGCTCGATACAGATCTCTTCGGAAGAGCTGGAACATTTTGACGACAATTGGCTCGACGCGGCTTATGAAAAGAAACTAGCGCTCTCCGGCTCTGAAATAAGTTTGATCGCAACTGCATCCGAAATAGCCGCAAAACTTCCCGGATACAAAGAAAAATCGGAATCCGTCGCCGAGATTTATTCAAGATCTGCAAATGCAGGCGTAGGCGGTTCTGAGTTTTCGCATTTAATGCCCGATTTCAGCGCTGATGAATCGTACGACGAAATGCCCCTCTTGCCCGACAACCCAACCGGGGAAGAATTAATGAAATACGCACATGCTCACCCCGTTGTAAAAAAGGCGTTAAGAATATTTCGAGGAAAGATCGTCGACGTCAGAAAAAAATCTTGAATTTTTACGGATTTTTGGGAACAAACCGCGCTGCGAGTCGTAAGACACAGCGGAGGTAATTAAATACGATGCGTGAACCCTGGATAGCCGGACTTTTAAGTCTTTTGATACCCGGACTTGGACAAATTTATAACGGAAGAGTTTTGGTTGGAATTATTTGGTTGATCTTGACAGGATTTTCCTGGATCGGTTCTGCCGGACTTCTCGGCTGGGTCGTTCATCTGATCGCCGCCTGGTGTGCTTATAGTTATGCTTCCGACCATCCCGTCAGATAGTTTTCATTTGGTTTTCTCCATGCAATCCTCCTTTGAAGCCCGGCGTCGAAAACGCCGGGTATTTTTTTGTATTTTCCAAACTGTCCGATTTAACGTAGAATACAGTTTAATTTTGGGTTAGATGTCTGATGTTCCTTACGTCTTGCGGTCTAACCTTTTATTGTTTCAGCTTAATTTTATGGTTAAAGAAGGTTTACCGTTCATATTCTTGCCGCTCGCGGCAGCAATTGTTGCTTTCGCATTGGGATATTTGATCGTCGCAGTTTTACTGTTGGTGCTGATGTTCTTTATGGCTTATTTTTTCAGAGATCCGAAGAGAAACGTTCCGACTGCGGATGATATCGTCGTTTCCGCAGCCGATGGGAAGGTCACACGGATCGATGAAGATGAAAACGGTAAGCTTGTCAGCGTTTTTCTTTCGCCTTTGGATGTTCATATTAACCGCGCACCGATCGCTGGAAAGATAATTGAGCTCGAATATGTGAAAGGAAAGAAGGTTCCGGCGACAAGAAACGATGCGAGTTTTGTAAATGAACGAAATTCGATAACTATTCAAGGTGAAAAGATGACCGTAAAATGCACTCAGATCGCCGGAATCGTTGCGAGGCGAATCGTTTGCTGGAGCAAGCAAGGCGATGAACTTGCGCTTGGTCAAAAATACGGTTTGATAAAGTTCAGCTCGCGCACCGATCTTTTAATGCCGTCGGGCGTTGAATTAAAGGTAAAACTAGGCGACCGTGTCGTCGGCGGCGAAACGATCATCGCTAAACTCGGCTGATGTTATAATTTTCACGAATATGATTGACCAAGCAGAAACTCAGCCCGTTCACAAGGGATTAAAAAAGGGACTCTATCTTTTGCCGACTTCATTCACCGCGGCAAACATCGGGATGGGTTTTCTCGCCGTGCTCTTTTCGCTTCGAGGATTTCAGGTGGTCGCTGTCGATTCCTTAAAAGCAGCTGCGTATTTCGATTACGCCGCGATCGCCATCGGTCTTGCGATCCTCTTTGATACCCTCGACGGCAGGCTTGCAAGAATGACAAAAACTGCGACAGAGATCGGCGTTCAGCTGGACTCGCTCGCAGATGTATTAACGTTTGGGATCGCCCCGGTCGTGCTTGCATATTGTTGGGGAATCGGCGCGGTTTTTCCGGAAAACAGTACTTTTCACGGATTTGGTCTGGTTGTACTTTTTCTCTATCTGATGTGCGGAGCGTTCCGGCTTGCGCGGTTCAATTTACAGGCGACGCGTCCGCGCGTTCTTATCGAAGGTACGCCGAAGATCGATAAAAAACAGTTCGTCGGTTTGCCGATTCCGCTTGCAGCCGGATTGATCGCTTCGATCGTACATATTTCACCGGTTTCGTTAAACGTTTACGGCGAAAGTCTTTCGCGGTTTTACGGAGTATCAATGCTGATCCTGATCGGGATTCTAGGAGTTTTGATGATCAGCACGATTCGCTATACAAGCTTTAAGGAATTTGGAATGGGCAGACAAAAGCTCTATTTGATCCTTTTGATCGCTGCATTCGGAATGCTCTTATGGCTTTACTCACAATATCTTCTTTTATTTGTAACCGCGACATACGTCGCCCACGGCGTGCTCTTTTACCTTCTAGGCGTCTTCAATTTCAAATCGAAAAGCGAAACTGCCGAGATCGTTGACTGAACGGGCTTTTCGAATCGTTCACTCGCTTAACCGATCTATCAAATTGCTTTCAAGTCATCCGAAAGACATTATTCGCTCTGAGCGCAGGACTTAAGCGCTCGGCTCAATTGAGTGCTAAAAAATTGCTTGCTTTCGCACCGTACATCTATGGTAGAATGGCTCAAAAGACAAATGGGGGGTTATTAAACCTATGATGTGTTGGCATTGTAATAGCGAATTGAAGTTCGATTTTCAAACAGATGATCTAGCGATGAAATTTTATCATTGTACTGAGTGCGATAAGTGGTATGAGTTGCGCAAAGAGAAAGTCAAAGTGAACGGCGCGATGCCTGTTCGGTTTTACGAATTGAATTCCAAACCACGAGAAAATCCGTATCTTGCCGTCGCGGCTTGACGAATATTTAACACCAATTTCAAAAAGGGTCGGAAATGCTGAGTTTCCGACCCTTTTTCTTTTAGTTTCCCGAGATCAACTCTCTCAAGACATACGGCAAAATGCCGCCGTGTTTGTAGTATTCGACTTCGATCGGGGTGTCGATCCGCAAAGTTAACTGCGCCTCCGCAACTTCCCCGTTTGCCCGGTGGATCTTCAACGTAATGTTCTGGCGCGGCTTGACCTCTTCGGTTTCAAAACCGATCAGATCAAAGGTTTCTGTCCCGTCCAAGCCAAGCGTCGCTCCGGATTCGCCTTCTTTAAACTGTAGCGGCAGCACGCCCATTCCGATGAGATTCGAACGATGAATTCGCTCGTAGCTTTCCGCGATAACGGCTTTTACCCCCATCAACGCGGTTCCCTTCGCCGCCCAATCACGCGAGCTGCCGGTTCCGTATTCCTGCCCGGCAATGATCACAAGCGGCGTGTCGTTTGCCTTATATTTCATGGCTGCATCGTAGATGCTCATCTCTTCACCGCTTGGCTGAAACTTTGTAAACCCGCCTTCTTTCGGCGAAACAAGCAGATTTTTGATCCGAACGTTTGCGAATGTTCCACGCAGCATGACCCGGTCATTCCCGCGGCGTGAACCGTAAGAATTGAAATCAGCCGGCACCACACCCTTTTCCTGCAAATAAAGTCCCGCAGGCGAACTAGGCTTGATCGCTCCCGCCGGTGAAATATGATCAGTCGTAACCGAATTTCCGAAAATCGCGAGCGGTCGCGCGCCTTTGATGTCGGCGAAATTTCCCGTTTCCATTGAAAATCCTTCGAAATACGGCGGATCCTGAATGTATGTGGAATCTTCATCCCATTCATAAACCTGTCCCACACTTGTCGGGATCTGATTCCACAAAGGATTTTGATCCGCAAAATCTCCATAAAGTTTTTTGAACATTTCAGGATCGAACGCGGTCTCCATCACCGCTTTTACTTCTTCCAAACTCGCCCAAATGTCCTTCAAATAAACGTCGTTGCCGTCGCGGTCTTTTCCAAGCGGATCTTTCGAAATATCGACCGTAACGCTTCCCGCTAGTGCAAATGCCACGACAAGCGGCGGCGACATTAGAAAATTTGCTTTAATGTTTTGATGAACGCGAGCCTCAAAATTTCGATTTCCCGAAAGAACCGACGCCGCGACGAGGTCGTTCTCAACGATCGCTTCTTCGATAGACGGGTCAAGCGGTCCGGAATTTCCAATGCAAGTTGTACATCCGTAACCGACAAGGTCGAATCCGATCTCGTCCAGGTAATGCTGCAAACCGGTTTTGGTCAAATAATCGGTTACAACTCGCGATCCCGGAGCAAGTGAAGTCTTAACGTACGGCGGAACCGTCATTCCGCGTTCGACCGCCTTTTTCGCCAGAAGTCCGGCAGCGAGCATTACGCTTGGATTCGACGTGTTCGTACATGATGTAATCGCTGCGATCAAAACATCGCCGTGCGCGATAGATGCCGTTACCGGACCGTCGATCGCGTTTTCCGACGGATTTTCTACTCTGTCCGGAGTCGGTCGGTTATTGACCATCTCTGTTTCGGTCCAGGTGTTTGTATTCTCGACACTCATATTATTGAGAACGGGAAGAGCAATTCCCGACGAACTTTGCGAACCGCCGCCGACGGCAACGTCCGCAAGATGGGCTCCGATCGTAACACCGAAGCTTCGTTCGAGATCTTCCGCAGTCTTTCCAAAACCGCTTTCGGCTACAGGCTTGGTAAAAAGTTCTGTGAATTTTTCCTTTAACGCGTCGAGTTCAATGCGGTCCTGCGGACGTTTTGGTCCCGCCACAGCAGGTGTGATCGTCCCGAGGTCAAGCTCGAGGACGTTCGTGTAATCCACTTCGCCTTTACGCGGAATACCAAACATTTCCTGCGCCTCATAGTAATTTCTCAAGGTTGCAATATGCTCTTCGGTTCGACCGGTCGCACGGTAGTATTCCAGAGTTTTATCGTCAATTCCGAAAAAGCCCATCGTCGCACCGTATTCCGGCGCCATGTTTGCGATAGTAGCGCGATCCGTCGCCGGCAAAGCACGCGCGCCTTCGCCGTGAAATTCGACAAATTTCCCTACTACCTTAGCTTCGCGAAGCATTTCCGTGATCCGAAGCACAAGATCGGTCGCGGTCGCCCCTTCGGGAAGCGAGCCGGAGAGGTGAACACCGACAACATCAGGAGTCAGAATATAAACCGGCTGCCCGAGCATTCCGGCTTCTGCTTCAATTCCGCCGACGCCCCAGCCGACGATGCCGAGACCGTTGATCATCGTCGTGTGCGAATCTGTTCCGACCAATGTATCGGGAAAATAAACACCGTTCCGTTCAAAAACACCTTTCGCGAGATACTCAAGATTAACCTGGTGAACGATCCCAATTCCGGGAGGTACAACACGAAATCCGCTAAATGCTTTAGTGCCCCATTTTAGAAAACGGTAACGCTGTTCGTTGCGCTTAAATTCCATCTCCATGTTCTTTTGATACGCTTGCTCGCTGCCGGCGTAATCAACCTGAACGGAGTGATCGATGACAAGATCTACCGGCACGAGCGGTTCTATTACACCCGGATCTTTGTCCATTCGTGCTACCGCCGAGCGCATGGCTGCAAGGTCCACAAGAAGCGGAACCCCGGTAAAATCCTGTAAAATAACCCGAGCCACGACGAACGGAACTTCTTCGACGCGTTCGGCGTTCGCATTCCAATTTGCAAAACGGCGGACATCTTCCTCGCTGATCTTTTTGCCTTCGTCGAAATTACGAAGAACAGATTCTAAAACGATACGAATCGAAATAGGCAATCGTGAAACCTTTGCAATTCCTTCGCGTTCGAGCTGCGGAAGCGAATAGAATGAGCCGTCATTTCCATTTCCGGTCTTAAAAAATTGTCTGCTGTTGAATAAATTATGTGTCATTTTTTCTTATGTTCCTTTGTCTAAACCGTGGCGTATTCAATGAATTTCGTAATTCGAGAATAAGCCGATGATTGTCAAAACTCAAGCAATACCCATTTTTATTAATCGATTTCATTTCGAAAAATTTATTATGATGTCTGCTTATTAATCGCACGGCGATTGTTTAAGCAATGTGCTTTTTCCATTTTTCGGGAGTTTGATCAACATTTCGGTTGAATTTTGGTTATGGATTTGCTGTTCGCGGTACATGCGCTTTTAAGTTTCGATCATTCGCGATATATTCAACCTACACAAAAACAAGTAGTTTCGGAGTTGGAAATGAACGAAGACGGCGGTAGTTTTAATGAGTTCAGGAAGGTTTTCGATAAAAAAATCCGTTCAAAATCTGCGCCGGCTTCCGGCGCGAATACGTCGAAGTGTTTCTGAATACCGTTTCATTACTTACCTCGCTATTCTCGGTCCGGGATTGATCGCCGCAAACGCCGGCAACGAAGCCAGCGGAATCGCAACATATTCGTCCGCCGGTGCCGAATACGGCTACACGCTGCTCTGGACATTTATTCCCATGACGATCTGTTTTATGGTTGCGCAGGAAATGTGCGTCCGGATGGGTGTCGTCACCGGTCAGGGACTTGCCGATCTAATACGCGAAAATTTCGGTGTTCGCTGGACCGCTGTGATCATGCTTTCGTTATTGATCGCAAACGCCGGAATAATTACCGCTGAATTTGTCGGAATTGCGCAGGCATCGGAAATATTCGGTATTTCGCGATACATAACGATACCGGTAACGGCAGTTGTCGTCTGGTGGCTCGTAGTAAAAGGTTCGCCGAGACGCGTTGAACAGGTTTTTCTTTTCCTATCATTGATATTTTTAACCTACATCGTTTCGGCATTTCTAGCCGAACCGGATTGGGAACAGGTCGGTCGCGAGGTAATCTATCCGAGCGTTTCGCTCGATTCTGCATATCTTTTTACCGTCGTTGCGCTCATCGGTACGACCATAACGCCGTTTATGCAGGTTTTTGTGCAGTCGTCCGTTGTCGAAAAAGGAATGGATAAGGAAGATTATCCGGTCGCACGTGCAGACGCTTTTATCGGAGTTTTATTCGCAAATCTGATCGCTGCGTTTATTGTAATTTCGACCGCCGCAACTCTTCATAAACAAGGAATAAAGCTCGAAGACGCATCCGACGCCGCGCGTGCGCTGGCGCCGGCGGTCGGTGAATATGCGAAATATTTGTTTGCATTAGGATTGCTTGGCGCATCGATGTTGGCGATGGGTGTTCTGCCGATCGCAACCGCATATTCGCTGAGCGAAGCGCTCGGTTTTGAAAAAGGTCTTTCGCGGACGTTTCGCGAAGCGCCGATCTTTCTTGGTATATTCACAGGTTTGATCGTATTTGGAGCCGTCGTAGCACTTATTCCGGGAATTCCGCAGATCAAACTGCTGGTGCTGACTCAATCGATCAACGGTTTGCTCTTGCCGATCATTCTTGTTGCCGTTGTCCTTTTGTCGAGCAACGAAGAGATCATGGGCGATTATAAGAACAGTTTTTACTACAAAATTCTTGCCTGGCTGATCACGATCGTCGTTTCGGCGCTGTCGCTGCTGCTGATATTCAGTGCCCTGTTGGGATATTAGCCTTTCTATCAAAAGGGTTTTCGAATATAATCGCGTTGCTAAAATATGGACAATAAGAACCTTCGAAGACAAACATTCGTCGTTTTGATCATTTCAGTGATCATCATTGCGACCCTCATTTTTCTGCGCCTGATCGAACCGACAATCGATTCCTACATTCAAACGCTTTTTCAAGTTGCAAACGATTCGACGACCGAAGCTAACACTCAAACCGTTTTCGCGCTGAGCATTCGCCAGAACGCTTTTCATTTTTTCAAGATATTACTGTGGTTTACGCTGATCGTACTGATCGTTCGACTTTTGAACACGCTTGTCTTTAAAACGGCGCTGAAAAACGCAAAATCCTACGAGCTTTCAGGATTGATCACAAGCATCGTAAACATCCTCATCTACATTGTTTCGTTTTTCATAATTTTCAAAACTCAATATCCGAATGTCGATCTCGGTGCGATATTTACAACCTCAACGATTATCGGTGTCGTCATCGGTCTCGCACTTCAAGACACGCTAGGCAATCTATTTGCCGGTTTTGCGATCCAAGCCGACCAGCCTTTTCAGATCGGCGATGTCGTTACGATTCCGAACAAAGGGATCGGCGTCGTCGAGGGAATTTCGTGGCGCGGAGTCAAGATCAGAACTTTTCAAAACAAGCTTCTTGTTATCAGCAACAGCGTTCTCGGAAAAGAGGCGATCGAGGTCGCGCCGCGCGGTAATTTAAACGCGCGAATCGTCCGTTTTAATACGGTCTATTCAAATTCGCCGGCGAAAACAATTCAGGTAATTCGCGAAGCCGTAAGACAGGTTGATAATGTGTCTAATAAAATACGCCCGGTTGTTCGAATCGGCAACCTCGGCGCCGACGGCATTGATTGGGAGATCAAATACTGGACGGAAGATTACTCGCGATTTAATGAAACCGACGCGATGATCCGGCAAAACATCTGGTATGCATTTCACCGCGAGAACATTCATTTTGCTTTCCCGACGCGGACTGTTTACATGCTTAACGAACAGCCTGCAGACACTTTCGCGGAGAGTCCGAACGATGTTTTCGAGCGGCTGAACAATGTTCCGATCTTTTCACCGCTTTGCCGCGAAGAGATCGAAACCCTTGCTGCTTCGAGCTCGATCCGCGTTTTTGCTCCGAACGAATTAATTGTCCGCAAGGGGAGCAAAGGAAAATCGATGTTTGTCGTTCACCGCGGAACTGTAAATATATCAATTCGCGAAGACGGAAAATCTTCGGTCGTCGGAACCTTGCACGATGGAGATTTCTTCGGTGAAATGGGCTTATTTACAGGTGAAGAACGAACGGCAGACGTTATAGCGGAAACGGAAACTAAAGTTCTCGAGATCAAACATCACAGTCTTCGTCCGATCCTTGAGGCAAATCCCGATCTGGTTCAAAGCTTTAGCGCGATAATTGAAGAGCGCCGCGCCGAACTAGACCAGCAGCAGCAAAAATCTTCCCGATCCGGCAAATCGGGTCAGGTCGGCGTTGTGAACTCTATCCGTAAATTCTTTGGATTAAAAGGTTAGACGAAAAAAATCGCGAACCGAATTTCCGGTTCGCGATCAAAAAAGAAAAGACTTAAAACAACAGTTTAGTAGATCGTAAAGGTGTACTGAACGCTTTTGGTTATCGAATACGGCTGACCGTTTCGCATTGCGGGTTCAAATCTGATCTGTCTTGCTGCTGCGATCGCCTGTTCGGTCAATCCGTATGAAAGACCGCTGACCGGCGAAATGCTTCCGATCTGCCCGTTTGCCAGGAACGTAATTCTAAGAACCACCTGACCTTGAATATTGTTCTGACGCGCCGCGTCCGTATATTTCGGCTGCGGTTTGGAAATGAATTTTACCGACGTCGTCGGTCCGGTCGTTCTCGGCTCAGGATCCCGCGAACCGCTTGTGCCGGTTCCCGTTCCGCCGCCGTTGCCGTCGCCCGTTCCGCTGCCGCTTCCCGATCCGATACCGGTTCCCTGTCCGGTGCCGCGTCCGCTGCCCTGACCTGTTCCCTGTCCGGAGCCTTGTCCGCCGCCGATGCCCATACCGTTAGAAAGTTTGGCAAGCGCAGAATTCGGATCGCCGTACGGATCCGGAGTCTGTTCGGCTACTTTTGTCCCCTGCGTAGAAGCGATCGGCTGCTTCAGTTCAAAATCTTTTTGGACAATGCTTTTGTCCGGAGCAATTATCGGCTTTGCCGTCTGTGTTGCAAGTCGTCCTTTCGACGTATCGGTTTGCTCTTCACGACCGCCGCCGCCGCCGCCGCCGGCGTCTTCATCGTTCGCTTTCTGCTTTTCTTCTTCAACGGTCATCGGAATTTGTTCAACGACCGGGACAAACGCAAGCAGTTCGTCTTCGCCGATAGCGCCGACAAGCAGAGGATGATTAAAGATAGAGCCGATTACCGTTCCAACGCTCAACGCGAGCATTAGAACCATGACGCCGAGAAACAGCATATTGCGTTCCTTAACGTTCTTTTCGGTTAGAACAGTTACGTGGAAATCGTCGTCCGGGTCGTTAGAAGCAAAACTATTCGCACCGGAATCGATCGGTTTGTAATTTGTATAATCGATCGTCGTTTCATAGGTCGATTCCGAAACATCCGCGCCAAGTCCGGAGCTCGAACCGGCTACGGAAAACTTCGGTCGCGCGATCGGTTCGGCTTCTTCAGCAATTTCGTCGGTCAGTTCAAGTTCAAAATCGTCTTCAGACGCTGTTTCTTCGATCGCCGGAAGATCGGCAGTTTCAAAACTTGCCGCAACTTCCTGCGCCGGTTCTTCGATCACCGGTGTTTCTTTTACAGAATCACGGGAAACTTCTTTTTCAACCGGTACTTCTTCGCTCACCGGTTTCATTTCAAATGCTTCTAACGATTCCCCGCAAATCGGACAAAATCCGAATTTCTCGGTAAAACTCTCTTCACAAGCATTACAATACTTCACAATTTTTCCCATATCTCTAGCCTCTAATGTGTCAATGTAACGTTCAAAGCTTTTAACCAATTAAATTATAGCTTGATTCCTAAGCGATGTTAAGTTTGTCCTGACCCGCAAAACCCGAGTTTTAATAGTCGGGCTGCTTTCAACTTGATAGATGCCTCAATCGTTTGACGCGATGCCTGTGGGCAACTAAAATTTCCTTTTCGTAACTTAATCGAATTTCATTGAATAAATCAACCGTTCGCCGGATGTCTCTACAACCAAATTGGGCAAATCCGGCAACTAAGAATTCGATCTTCAAAAATTCAAAAGCATTAATAAATGATTACAAAAAACTTTATCAGATATTTCGCGTTGTTCGCTTTGTTAAGTACTTTATTAACTACGGCAGCCATTGCTCAAGATACCAAACTTAAAACTCCGCGCCGGGACAAGCTCCTGAACGGATTGAACCTGGTCGTCTGGAGCAAGCCCGGAGCAGAAAGAACCGACATCAAGCTTCGCATCCACCGCGGCGCGGCATTTGACCAGCTTGGCAAAGAAGGTACGATGGCGATGCTCGCAAAGATCCTTTTTCCGAACGAAAGTTCGCGAGATTTTTTCGTCGAAGACCTCGGCGGCGATCTTGAGATCATTACTACCTACGATTATTTGCAGATCAACGCTTCAGCGCGGACGGAGAAAACGCTTGACGCGCTTCAATCGCTGGCAAACGCGGTTCTGAATCCGCAGATCGACAAGGAAACGACCGGCACGGTTCGGACGGCACAGCTTGAAATTGTTGGTGAGCTTGAAAAAGATCCGAAATACCTTGCCGACAGAGCGGTTGCGGAAAGACTTCTCGGGAATTTTCCGTACGGACGCCCCGTTATGGGAACCGTCGACTCGTTAAAAGCGATCGATTTTGCTGACCTGATCCTCGCAAAAAGCCGTTTCCTGACTTCGGATAATGCGACATTAACGATCTCCGGCGATGTCCGGTCCGACCTGATGCTCCGCGCCGGAAGCCGATATTTTGGAAGCTGGGTCAAAGCCGACGAAAAAGTTCCTGCGACATTTCGCGTTCCTGATCCGCCCAGCAAGAATTTGAAGATTATTGAATCGCCGGTTGAAGATACCAGCGAACTTCGGTTTGCGCTTCGCGGCGTCGCGCGGAACGACGCAAATTATTTCGCGGCGGAAATTTTGCAGAACATCATCGAAAATCGGCTAAAAACAACAGATACAGGAATTCCATCAGTCGAAGAATTTGGAAATCAGTTAGCGGGAATTATCATTATCCGCGTCAGCGATTGGAATCTGGGGATCATCCATCGCGGCGACGGAAAGATAAGCCTGCCGGTCGATTTTGACAAAAAGTTGGAAACGCTGATCGGAACCGCGATTAGTGAAAACGAGTTTAATTCGGCAAAAACGAAAATGCTTACGCGGTTTAACGAACAAAATCTCGACCGTTTATGGTTGGATATCGACAGCTACGGTCTTTCGTCGTTCACCTCTGATATGCAGGCGGCGCAGCAGACAAAACTTGACGACGTAAGAAAACTTGCGCAGAAAATGAAAAACCAGCCATTCGCGTCGGTTCTTTTATTCCAAAACCCTAAAACCTCAGAAATCGTTGAAAACAATTGATCTATGCAAGACGAAAGAACCGCGGCTGAGCTCGAACATGCGCGAAAGGTTCGCGAGATGTTTTCGCGCATTTCGCCGAAATACGACTTTCTTAATCATTTTCTGTCGATCAATATCGATAAGGGATGGCGCGCGAAGGTAAAGGCGAATCTTCGGCAGATATTGGATGATCCGAAAGCTTCGGTGCTCGACGTCGCTTGCGGGACCGGCGATCTTTCGCTCGAATTAAAGAACGGATCGCGTGCCGCCGTTTACGGAACGGACTTTTGCCGACCGATGCTGTCGATCGCGGCGGAGAAAACGTCAAATGGAAAGATTCCCTATATCGAAAGCGATGCAATGCAGCTTCCGTTTTGCGATGCGTCATTTGACGCGGTTACGATCGCGTTCGGCTTGAGAAATCTTTCCAATTGGAACGACGGACTCCGCGAACTTAAACGAATTCTGAAACCCTCGGGAAAGCTGGTCGTTCTGGAATTTTCCGAGCCGATCGTTCCCGGATTTCGACAGGTTTTTGATTTTTATTTCCGAAACATTCTGCCGCGCATCGGCGGTGCTTTCAGCGGCGAAACGGGCGCTTATCAATATTTATCCGATTCCGTTCAGAAGTTTCCCGATCAAAAGAAATTAAAACAGATGATGTCCGACGCCGGATTTTCAAATGTTGAATATACAAATCTTACCGGCGGAATCGCCGCGATCCATATCGGAATAAATCCGGTTTAGCCGAATTCTTTCGCGATTGGTCAGATCCTGCAGGTTCGTTCTATAATCTTTCGAGCTTTCCTTTCGGTTCAAAACCTTAAATGAAACATAGAGTTACAAATTTCGCCAAACAGTTCGGGCTATTTCTGCTCGTGATCTGGACCGTGGTTTCGCTCGTAACTTTGCTGATCGAACTTGTTCCGGGCGATCCGGCAACGGCGATCCTCGGTGAACAGGCGACGCCCGAACAGGTCGCGACTTTCAATAAAAAGCACGGTCTGGACAAACCGGCATTCTTTTTCTCAATTTCCGGCGAAAAAGGATTCAACTGGCACGGCGCGGACAACCGATATCTGGACTATTGGAAAGGTGTTTTGACCGGCGATCTGGGGCGTTCGTTTCGAACCGATCGACCGATCCTCGATATGATCCTCGAACGCTATCCGGCGACGATCGAACTTGCGGTCGTAGCGCTTTTGATCGCAGTTGCGATCGCAATTCCCCTCGGCGTGCTGGCAGGAACGAACAAAAACTCCCTCATCGACAATTTTTCATCCTTTATCGCGCTTTTGGGAATCAGCCTTCCGACGTTCGTGATCGGTCCGTTTCTGATGTACGTTTTCGCCGTCAAACTCGGTTGGTTTTCGCCGACCGGAAGTGCAAATCCCGAAGATGTCGTGCTGCCGGCGGTTACGCTCGGCGCTGCGCTTTCTGCGATATTGACCCGAATGATCCGCTCATCTGTCATTGAAGAACTCGGCGAAGACTACGTTCGAACGGCGCGTGCGAAGGGCTTGAGCGAGAGAAAGGTGATTTACAAGCATGTTTTGAAAAACGGTTTAATACCGGTCGTTACGATCTTGGGACTGCAGCTCGGCGTTTTGCTCGCCGGTGCGATCATTACGGAAAAGATCTTTAACTGGCAGGGACTCGGGCTCTTACTGCTCGACGACGGCATCGGTCGACGCGATTACCGTCTTGTTCAAGGCTGCGTTTTGGTCATCAGCGTCACGTATATCATTGCAAATTCAATGACCGACCTTGTTTACCGCTGGCTAGATCCGCGTATTAGGCTCGGATAATTTTGATGAATCGATTAACGTACATCGGAATCGCGATCGCGGCTGTATTTATTT
This sequence comes from Pyrinomonadaceae bacterium, assembly GCA_026129865.1. Classification (GTDB taxonomy): domain Bacteria; phylum Acidobacteriota; class Blastocatellia; order Pyrinomonadales; family Pyrinomonadaceae; genus JAHCHG01. Next base: position 116,887 of record JAHCHG010000004.1, on the reverse strand, counting down.
TGACGGCGATCTTTGCCCCTTTCATCGCAACGCACGACGTTGCGGCGCAGGATCTTTTTTTGCGTTATGCTTCCCCGTCTGCCGAGCATTTTTTCGGCACCGATGCGTTGGGTCGCGATATTTTTTCGCGAGTTGTTTACGGTGCGCGAATTTCGCTTCAGGTTGGAATTATCGTCGTTACGGTTTCGGCGGTGATCGGAATTTTTATCGGATCGATCGCGGGTTTTTACGGCGGCTTTGTTGATAAATTCCTTTCAGGCTACGTTTTTAATGTTTTTCTTGCATTTCCGGGTCTTCTTCTTGCGATCGCGCTTGTCGCATTTCTCGGCGCCGGACTTGGCAAATTGATCCTAGCGCTATGTGTGATCGGATGGGTCGGCTACGCGCGCGTCATGCGCGGACAGGTTCTCAAAATTCGAGAATACGATTTTGTTCAAGCGGCAAAAGCGCTCGGTGCGAGCAATATGCGCCAGCTTTTCACGCATATTTTGCCGAACGCGATCCAGCCGCTGATCGTTCAGGCTTCACTCGGAATGGCGGGCGCGGTTTTATCTGAGGCGTCTCTTTCTTTTCTCGGGCTCGGAATTCCGCCGCCGGCGCCTTCGTGGGGAACGATGATCGAAGAAGCGCGAGGGATCGATATTTTATACAATTCACCGCACGTTTTGTTCTTTCCGGGAATCGCGATCGCTCTGACCGTTCTGTCTTTCAATTTCATCGGCGACGGGCTTCGCGAATATCTCGATCCTAAACAGCGAAAGCGCTGATCTATTCCCTCAATTTTTCCTTGTTTTCGGCGTCGATCCTCGCTTTCTCGTCTCTCATAAAATCGTTCGCTTTCGCGACCAGAGTAAGCAGATCATCGACTTTTGCAGATGCATCGCCTTGTCCCGCGCAAATCGTGTCGAGCATGTGAAATCCGAGCCCGCGATAACTTTCAAACTGTGTTTCGCTGTACATTTGGTCTGCTGTCGATTCATGCGGAAACGCGCCGTTCTTGATCTTGTACTGAAGAATATCGATCGGTTCGTCGCCGCGAATCGTCGGTTTGATATAGATCAAAATTCCGTCTTCTTCCCGTTTCGTTCCATCGACCTCCGAATAACGAATGTCCGCAACCGCGCAGTAAACCCGTTTCGCAGGCTTTTCGCGAAAAAGCACCGGCACGCCCATATCGACGCGAATCTTATGGATCGCATTTGCCAGGTCGGAGAACGAAAAATCGGGATCGGCGGTCGAGTCGACCACGACAATCAGACGGCATCGACGTACGACCATTTCGTAAACGCCGAGATTTTCAAAATGCCCGCCGTCGGAAACGTATATGTAAGGATAAGTATCGGTAGTTCCGCTGAACGCCTCGGCTGCCAGAAGCCGCGGCGACCAGTCGGGCGACGCCCGCATATACGTTTTGTCTCCTTGCTTTCCGGGATTACCGAACCACCAGCCGAGACGAATATTGAAAAGCGTCATTAAGAACGAGACAGACGTTGAAACCGTAAAATACCCCATATTCGGGCTTGCGGCGGCGCCCGAAACCGCCATCGAAGTTCCAAGCGTGATCGACCGTTCATTCTGCGGATTGCTTGCGTATTTTTCCGAAGATCGAAAATGTCCCGTCCCGTTTCCCATATTCGAACTTCCGCAGTAAAGCGCGCTTGACGTAAATGATTCCGCCTTGCGGTTTTGCCACCGCAAATTCTTTGCTTTGACAAGGTTCAGCGTCATGTTCAAAACGTGATACGGCTTCTGAAAAAGATATTTCATTTCAACGTTGTCGCGCGTGTCGAGATCGGTAAAGCTGTTCGCGGTCTTGAATCGTTCCTTTAAGCGCGAGGCACCGAGGTAAGTTCTGATCAGCCGTTCACGATACATTGCGTGGAGGGAAAATTTGTTTATGTTAATGACAAACCCCGCAAGCGCGCCGATCGCCGCAAGAATGAAGAACCAGAGCCACGGATTTTCCAAATTGCTGTAGACCATTATCTGCGTCGTCAGCCACGCGATCAGCCCGATCAGAAATACAAGAAACACGGGCGCCGCAATCTGAGGCAGTACCGCGAAGATCATGTTTTTACTCGAACTCCCCGATTCCTTCTTTTCTTCTGTCGATTTGCTGCTAAACCCGAGTATAAGAGTTAGCGCACCGGAAATGCCGCCGATCGACGTTAAAAGTTGGGTAGTCCATCCTTTCGGACCCAGCTTAATTAAGAGAGTGTCGCCGAGCAGGACAACCGTCGCGATGCCGATCCAGGCGATGATCATTTTTGCGACCATTGCTCCGAAACGATTCATCCATTCGCGGTCCATGTCATCCGTTATCTTGCTCGCGATGCCGACAAAAAGCGTTGCCGCCAGCAGAAACGCCGTCAAAAAGATCGCCGGTGAAAGCGCTGCGTATATCTTTGCATCGACATTCGTTTTCAAAATTGCCGAAGAATATTTCATAATTTCCGGCAAACGCTCCGCTCCAAAATGCAGCGCCGCACCGCCGAAAGCTCCGCAAATGAACGAGATGCCGAATTCGAATAGAATATGCCAGAGGTCGTTTCGCGTGTACGGTCTGACCGCATCCGCGCCCAGAGCACGCCGCCGGTTCCGGCGGTTGACCGCAAAAATTATTCGCGCAAACACAAAGCCCCCGACAAAAAGCACGAGTCCGAAAGTTACGAAATCCCGCAGATCGTATCTGGGAACGTCCGGCTCGCTTGAAAGCCATAACCAAAACAACGGAATGGCAAACGCTACTGCCGTGAGCGGTAAAAAACACAGTATCACGACCTTCTTGCCGACAGTCGTGATTCCGCCGATATTGTCGTAGCCGTAATTTTGTTTAAAGATCGAATCTTCGCCGAGACTCGGACGAAATTTATTGATCAGAACAACGCCGGCGACGGCTGTTACGATCAATAAGAAAAGAAAAACGGCAAGCTCGATCGGGAGATATATAGTTTTAAGCGGAATCGACCTTGCCCATCCGGTGATCGAATTTGACTCGGAGATACCAAACGGCGCATTTATTCCGCGCTGCTCGAAAAGCCATAGATACATTTTTGGAAGCAAAAGAGCCGCGGCGATCAGCGGAACGAAGACAAGCCAATTTAAAAGCAGATTTCGCAGATACAGCGTAAAAAGTCCGAACGAATCGGTTGAAAAAAGTCCTAGTTTGGGACTCATATAGTTGCTGTAAGTCCGAAGATGTGTGACTTCCTCGGGTTCGGGTGCCGTGTTTGCGGTACTTTCGTTTTGCAGCAGATCGGATTCTAAATACGGCGCTATGAATTTAGGCAAATTATCGCGAACAAGCTTTCGCACTTTAAGCTGCTCGATAGGATCGCGGTTTGCTTCGATCCGGTTGTTTATTATTCGCAGAAATCGCCCGGTAAAATCCTCAGGCACGCTCGCTTTGCCGGGATCATCCAGTTCGACGATCAGGGAATTGACATACTGCACGCGCTTTTCGAGTTTACCTATCTGCTTTCTTATGTCCTTTAGGACATTTTGTTTGATCGTTTCGCGCTCCCGGAGATGAATTCTTTTCGTTTGTGAAGTTTCGGAATTTCTCGCGTCAGCCAGCGTTTGGAGTTCAAGCCGAAGCAGCTTTTCCTCTGCGCCGAGCTCTTCTATTTCGTCTGACGATTCCTCAGCGTAGGTTTTAAGCGCGTCAAGCGTAAGTTCAGTGGTCAGGTCCGTACGCGCAAACCTTGCCGGAACCCTCAAAAGCGGCGCGACAGCGCGTTCCAGATCGTCGCGTCTCTGCGACACGCTCTTTAGTGAGTCCGTCGTCATCTTTTGACATAGTTCCTGCGTTTGCACCTCTTTAACCGCCCGGCAGCTAAGAATTGAGCGGTTTAATGCTTTGCAAAAAGCTTTTAGTTCAATTCGTAAAATATGATTTTCAGGAACGATCTTGCCGGGTTCATCCGGATCTTGCAGCGCCAGGAAATTGACCCATTGATAAAAGGACTCGATCAGCTTTCGATCGTCTTCTAGAAGTGCATTCGCCGCGACCGGATCGAGCGCGATCGGCATTGACTCAAACCGCTTGAACGAGGCGAAAATATTGTCAAGATCAATCTCAAGATCCTTCAGTTCAAATAGAAATGGATTTGTCTGATCGCGGCAAAGCGATGCCTGAACCTTTTCGACACTTCCGGCACGGTCGATCCATGCGGAAAACCAGCTTCCGATATAGCCGCCGCCGGACACCGTCGAAAGATAATCGAATTTATCCAGCAGAGAGTATTTCGCCAGCGCTTGAAGTACGCCGAGCGAGAATGTCGCGCTTCTGATGCCGCCGCCGGAAAAGCAAAGCGCTGACGGCGTTAAGTTTTTTCCATGCTTTAGCGCAAGGTGCTTAACTATTTCCTGCCGGATAAATTTTACGCGCTTTGCCTGGATCCAATCGTTCATCTTGAAATCGTGCCAATCCAGACCGGAATATTTTGCAAAAAGTTCACCCTTTATCCGATTGGCTTCCGCCGGATGGATCAACTGAAGCTTTTCGTATTCTTCCAACAAAACCTCGTAAAGTTTGACGGATCTGTCCGGTTGATCTGATGCGGAACGTTTCATAATTTATCTCCGAGGTGCAAAAGGATGACCTGATTGTATATGCAAAGAAACGTGATAAAATTACACCTTCGAACGTTTAAGGTTCCCAATTTATAACTTTTTGTGTCCGCAATTACAATAAAAAATCTTTCGAAAACATATCCCACATCGTTTCCGCGATTAAAGGAATTCTTTCGCTTGCCCTTTAAACGACCGGTCGAGGCTTTGAGGCATGTTTCGCTTGAAGTTCAAGATGGCGAGATATTCGGTTTGATCGGAAAGAACGGCGCGGGCAAAACGACCTTGACCAAGATAATTGCGACGCTTGTTCAGCCGACCTCGGGATCGGTCGAGGTAAAAGGTTTTGATTCCGTAAAAAACGAGGTGAAGGTTCGGTCGATGATCGGGCTGGCGACCGCCGAGGAGCGGTCATTTTACTGGCGGCTGACCTCGCGGCAGAATATGTTGTTCTTTTCACGGCTTTATGGAATGAAAGACCGTGACGCGCGGCGGCGGATCGATGAGCTGTTCGAACAGCTTGATCTTGCAAAATACGAAAAGCGCCGTTTTTCCGAGCTTTCGACGGGAAATAAACAGCGGCTGGCGGTTGCCCGCGCATTACTTGCAAAGCCGCCGGTTTTGCTTTTAGACGAACCGACGCGTTCGTTAGACCCGGTCGCCGCCGCGTCGATGCGAAACCTGATCGCTTCTTTAGAAGGTGTTTCGATCCTGCTCACATCGCACAATCTTTCCGAGATCGAAGAGCTCTGCGACCGCATCGCGGTCATTTCAAACGGCGAGATCCGCGCATCGGACACGCCTGAAAATTTGAGGAGTTCGCATAAGCAAACTCAGCGCGTTCGCATTTCCCTAAAAAACGGATTACCGGAAAGCCTTCAAACGCTGAACAATCTGCGTGATTTTCAACTTGAACAGAACGGCGAACTGCTGACGCTTGAATTTACACGTGAAGCAGACGACGGAACGCTCGGAGAAACGATCGCCGACATCGCCGGCAGAAACATAAATATCCTTGATGTCGAAACGGAAAAAACGACCTTGCTTGAAGTTTTGGAAAGCTACGAATGACCTTTGACGGCGTAAAAATCTCGCCGCTCGGCGATTCGGCTTTGACTCTGTCGTTCGGCAACGAGATCTCGCGCGAGTTAAACGACAAAGTTCTCGAACTTGATATTTTACTGAACAGCGATCCGTTTCCGGGTTTTATTGAATCGGTTCCGGCATATTCTTCCCTTTCCGTTTATTACGACGCGTTAAACGTAAAGCGCACCCGTTCCGATTTTGAGACCGCGTTCGAATCTGTAGCTGCTTTCATTAAGGAGTTATTAAAAACCGGCAAGCGCAAGATTCAAAAAAATTCTCGCGAGGTCGTAGTACCGGTAGATTTCAACCTAAACTTTGCGCTCGACCTCGATCTCGCCGCTGAAAAACGCGGTTTCTCAATTGATGAATTCAAGAAGATCTTTACTTCGACGGTTTATCGAGTGTATTTCCTGGGTTTTCTGCCGGGATTCGCTTATATGGGCGAAGTTGACGAACGCATCTCGCTTGACCGTCGTCCGGTTCCTCGGAAGAACGTACCTGCCGGCAGCGTTGCGATCGCCGGAAAACAAGCCGGAATTTACCCGCTCGAATCTCCCGGCGGATGGAATATTATCGGAAGAACGGATCTCCGGCTGTTTGATCCGGAGTCCGATATCCCGGTATTTTTCCGTCCGGGCGATGCCGTAAGATTTGTCGAAAAGATCTAATTAAGACGAATGACTTTGGAAATTGTCAGCGGCGGTTTGTTATCGACCATTCAGGATCTCGGTCGAAACGGTTTTCGTCGTTTCGGGATAAACCCGAACGGCGCGATGGATAAAAAGGCGCTTCGTTTGATCAATTTGCTTCTGGGAAATGACGAAGACGAAGCGGCGATCGAGATGCATTTTCCCGCAGCCGTAATTCGTTTTTGCCGGGATGCGGTTTTTGCGCTCGGAGGCGCCGATTTTCGTGCGGAACTCGACGGCAAACCGGTTCAAAATTGGAAAGCAATGCAAGCCGCAAGCGGTCAAAAGCTGGAATTTAAGGAAAAATGTTTTGGTTTTCGCGTTTATTTTGCGATTCACGGCGGATTTAAGATCGAAAAATCGTTTGGGAGCGGCTCGACAAATCTTCAGGCAAAATTCGGCGGTTTTCGCGGCAGGAGTTTGAAGTCGGGCGATGTTTTAGAATTGAACAATTCTCAAAAAGTGCCGGTTTTCGCTAAATCGATCTCGTTTTCGATCATTCCTGAATACAAAAGCAAACCGGTCGTACGAATTACCGCCGGAAACGAATTCGATCTCTTGACGGGAAAGAGCGAAGAGATCTTCTTCAAAGAGGTATTTACAATAACTCCGGATTCGAACCGGATGGGTTTTAGGCTTGCGGGCAGAACTCTGCATCTGCTTCACAAATTTGAATTGGTATCGTCCGCGGTTAATTTTGGGACGATCCAGCTTTTGCCTGACGGACAATTGATAATTTTGATGGCAGATCATCAAACTACCGGCGGTTATCCGCGGGTCGCGAGCGTGATCGCAAACGATCTTCCGCTGCTCGGACAGCTTGGAGCGGGTCAAAACGTTCGATTTAGGTTGATCTCACAAAAAGAAGCGGAGACGATCAATGCAGAATTCGAATCCGACCTTAAAGTTTTTAAGACCGGCTGCGACCTTTATCGAGACATTTAACATTTACGCCGACAGAGTTTTTCAAATTAAATATGAAATCGATAGATCTAAACTGCGACATGGGCGAATCATTCGGCGCGTGGAAAATGGGGCGCGACGCGGAGTTGATGGACTATGTTTCGTCAATAAACATCGCATGCGGTTTTCACGCCGGCGACGCGACCGTTATTAGAAAAACCGTTGAATTGGCGATAGAAAAAGGAGTCGCCGTCGGCGCACATCCGTCGTTTCCGGATCTTCAAGGATTCGGCAGACGAGAAATGAAAATGTCGATCGACGAGATATTCGATATTGTTCTCTATCAGGTTTCAGCCGTAAAAGGAATTTGCGAGGCTCTGGGAACCAAACTTCATCACGTAAAACCGCATGGAGCGCTCTATAATCAAGCGGCGAAAGATCCTGAAACTGCGAATGCCATCGCTTCGGCGGTTGTGAAGATCGACCCCGATCTGGTCTTTTACGGACTTTCGGGAAGTTTTTTGATCACCGAAGCGGAAAAGATCGGACTTCGAACAGCGAGCGAGGTCTTCGCAGATAGAACGTACGGTGCCGATGGAAATCTGACACCTCGAAACAGACCAGATGCATTGATCGACGACGTCGAAATTGCCGCGGCGCAGGTAATGCAAATGATCTGTGATCATACAGTAACCGCAGTTACCGGCGAACTGGTCAAGCTAAAAACTGAAACGATCTGCATTCACGGCGACGGCGAAAATGCTCTGGAATTTGCAAGATCGATCAATGAGAAATTGATCGAGAACGGAATTGAGATCAAAAGCTGACCTAAACAGTTAAGTTTATGAAAAAATCTTCACTGTCTTCCGTTATTCTGGGCGCCGCATTTTTGATGGCGACCTCGGCAGTTGGACCGGGTTTTTTGACGCAAACGGCAGATTTCACATCGAAACTTGCAGCGAGTTTCGGGTTTGTTATCCTGCTTTCGGTAATTCTGGACATTTTCGCCCAGCTAAACGTCTGGTGCGTACTGACGGTCAGCGAAAAACGCGCTCAGGACGTTGCCAACGAAACCATTTACGGAAGCGGATTTGTTCTGGCGGCACTGATAGTTTTTGGCGGATTAGCGTTCAACATCGGCAATATCGCCGGTGCCGGATTAGGGTTGAACGTTCTGTTCGGACTCGACGTTGAAATTGGCGCCGTAATCAGCGCGCTGATCGGAATTTCGATCTTTCTTGTAAAGGACGCTGGGAAAGCACTCGATCTGGTCGTGAAGATCCTGGGCTTCGTAATGCTCGGGCTGATAATTTATGTAGTTTTTACGTCGCAGCCGCCGCTCGGTGAAGCGGTTTTTCGAACATTTTACCCGGAACGTATCGACGCATTAATGGTCGTTACTCTCGTCGGGGGAACGGTCGGTGGTTATATCACGTTCGCCGGCGCACACCGGTTGATCGACGCGGGAATTTCCGGAAAAGAAAATCTTCCTCAAGTTACAAAAAGCGCGACAACCGGAATTTTACTAACGGCGGTAATTCGATTTCTGCTGTTTCTCGCCGCATTTGGCGTTATTTCGATGGGATTGACGATCGACCCCAAAAATCCGCCTGCGTCGGTCTTTGAAAACGCAGCGGGAACCGTCGGTTACAAGATCTTTGGGATCGTCATGTGGTCGGCTGCGATCACGTCGGTGATCGGTGCTGCCTATACTTCCGTATCTTTCATTAAGACCTTTTCCGCAAAACTCGAAAAACACACAAAATATTTGACGATCGGATTCATAGCGTTTTCTGCGCTCGTCTTTGTTTTGATCGGACGACCGGTAAAGGTTTTGATCTTTGCGGGAACGATCAACGGATTCATTTTGCCGGTCGGGCTTGCGCTGATCCTGATAGCTTCGCGTAAACAAAACATTGTAAAGGACTACAAACATCCGATTTGGCTGCAGATAACAGGCTGGATAGTAGTTTTAATAATGCTCGGATTCAGCCTGCTTACTCTACTTGGAGAATAAAAACGGAAGCCGTAATTGAATGCGACTTCCGATCAACGACGAAATAAAGCTGCGTCTATTTCAATGTTTTAACGCTTACCGAACCGGTTAAAGGATTAACCGTGAATTGTACGAGATCACCCTCAGGTATTCCCGAAGTCGAACCTGACGATTCCCCTTTTCCGGAATCAGCTCCTGCTTTCGCAGAACCGCTTCCTTCACCTGAGCCCGTACCGCCTTCGCGCAAACCGGCTGAACCTGCCAGAACGTTCGCTTTGACTCTTGCGGTAAAAGTGAACAAAACAGTACCCGGGTTGTTGAACCGAATGATCTTGTTCGTGCTTTCGGCGCCCGGATTAAATTGTGTCGGGATCGATTGTGAATAATCAAACACAGCAACATTGTTCACGCCATCGCCGCCGTTAGCAGCATTTGCAACGCGAACCGAATTGCCCGCCGACTGGATCGAAACGATCTCGAACCGCATGTTCGGATAATACGTTTTTGACGAATTGTTCTTCAATGCGGTATTCAATTCGGTCAGTCCCGGCGGGAATGAAATGCTGCGGTTTAGCGCAACAATGTCATTCGTCGCATCGACTTCAACGCGTTTTGAAACCGTAATGCTTTGAACGTTGCTCGGGATCGTTACGTATTTACCGATCCTTCCGGCTGTGATCGAACGGATCCGGTAACTGTGGGTTCCGTCGGCGACATCCGAAAAGCTCGCGCTGGTGGTGTTTCCGTTCGTCGTTCCGACTACCGTCCAATTGGTCCCGTCGGATGAAGATTCGATCTCGTATGCTTCTACCGCGCCCTGCGGGCTCCAGTTCAAATTGTAATTGCCGTCAAAATCGTAACGAACATCGTCGCGAATGTAATCAAACGCAAATGGTTGAACTGTCGGAGCAGCGCCGCCGCTCAATTCCGTGCTTTCGACCTCAAAATCGGTCGGACCGTTTGCCCATCCATAGACGCGATAAATATACGTTCCCGGAATAGTTGTGTTCGCAGCAATATGTTCCGGAGCGTCCGAATTTCCTGAGCTTCCGATCTCGGTTCCGTTCGGATCGAAAAGAATGAAATCAAGATCGGGAATTCCAACACCTGCGCCTGTATCAGTGATGTCCCAAGTCAGCGTCGCATCGAGTTTCAGTGTAGAAGGACCAATTTGAACCGGAACATCAACATAGGTTGCGTTGCTCAAGAGATAAAGATTGTTGTCGCGCTGAACGCCGCCGTCGCCTGCCAGAACAGTTCCCGTATAGATATTCGTTACGGACGATGAAATATCATTCGACGGCAAGCTCGGCGTCGCCTGCAAATACATCGGCGTGCGAAGCTTTTTGCCGCTGTTTTCAGCTACGACATACCATTGCAGCTGTTTGATATCGAGCGATCGAACAACATCGCCGTCAAGCGAAACGGAAGCATTAAATGTCGCCGAACCGTTTGCCGGAACGGTGATGCTTTGCTGGCTGACCGAAGTCGAAACGCCGGCAATATCAGTCGAACGATTGTTTACGGTTGAAAGATCGTACATTCCTCCCTGCCCCGAAACGTCGCGAATCGTGACCGGAACCGTGAACGTATTATTGACTCGATTGTTTAGGATCGCTTTTTCGCCGAACGAATGGCTTCCGAGAATTCCGGGTGCGGCAATTCCGTCGCCGACCACACCCATCAGAGCTTTTGTGGTTACAGCCGCGCCGACATCGATTAGACCGCCGCCTTGTTCGTTGATCGAATCGGCGGTATTTCCGTCAGATTTCGCGCTGCCGTCCGTTCTTCTAAGGTTTGTTGAAGTGTTGATCAAAGCAGTTCTGATCATATCCGGCGACCAGTTCAAATGCGATTGTTTTACAAGCGCGGTCGCACCAGCAACGTGCGGTCCAGAAAAGCTTGTTCCGCTTGCGGGAATGTAGCCCGACGGGTCGAACATCGTTCCGCCTCCCGTTGTTGCACCGCCGACTCTTACCGTTGCACTCAAAACCGCAACGCCCGGCGCCGTAACGTCAGGTTTGACCTGTCCGAGTCCGAGAACCGGTCCGCGCGAGCTGAAACTTGCAGTTTCACCAACGAATACATTTGTCAAAAATGGATTCATTCGAATCGGAAATTCCGAAACGGTTCCATTCGGCGGATCGACATTATCGTCGTCTGTCGAAGAAACAGCATCAATAAGCACTTCGCCGTCTTCCGGTGAAACGATCGCACATGGAATGGTTCCGCGAACTGCCGTCGGGTTGGTGGTGGTCGAGATCAATACCAAGCCCGCCGCTCCTGCGAGACTTGCTTTGAGACAGCGATCGGCAAATGTAGCACCCAAGCCTGAACCCTTAACCAACGCAATTTTTCCTGCAACGTTTGCCGGATACGTTGTTCCGGTCGCAGGAAGGTTTACATAAACATATCGCTGCGCGATCGAACCCGCAGCCGGATCGGGTGTGCCAGCCATTTTGTAAAGTTTAATTCGGTCGAAGCCCTCTTGTGCCGGAAGGTTCGTCGCCGGCGTAACTACCGTCGGAAAGTTCCCCGGAATTGCGTTCGCTTTCAAAATGTCTACCGACCAGTTTGCGTTCGCAGCGCCCGGATGGGTCGTTGCGCCAACTGCGATGACATGTCGCCCCGCAGCCGGTGCTCCGACCGTGCCTTCGCCCGGACCCGAATTCCCTGCCGATGCCACAACCGTAGTTCCTAAAAGCGCGGCATTATCCGCGGCTACTGCTGTTGCACTGTCCGGACCGCCGACGCCGCCCAAACTCATATTGATGACATGCGCGATCGGTTTCGGCTGAAGAGTTAATGTTACCGGAGAAACCGCATCTTCGATTCCCAAAATTGTTGAAGCCGATACGCAGCTTCCAAAACCTGTACAAACTTTGTAACCCATCAAACGCGCTTGAGGCGCCACGCCATGAAGACGTTTGTCATCTGCCGTTCCCGGAATGCCGTCGTCGCCAGGTGCCATTGCCAAATATCCCGCAATGTTCGAAGCAGCCGCGGTTCCATGACCGAAATCGTCGACCAAGCCGGCTGTAAACGAAAGATAATAAATAACTTTCTTGTTCGCATTAACAGCCGCGACCGGAGGTGCGACACCGAGCCGCGGTGGCGTCGGATCGCCGCCGAACATCGGATGCTGCCATTCAATTCCGGTATCCAGAACTGCGACGTTCATTCCCTGACCTTCAAATCCTTCACGAAAATCATCGAACGGCGTCAGTTCAGGATACTGTCCGTAAACTGCCGGGGCGTTAACATACGGCACGCTTTTATCTAAATTGATCGTCAAATAATCGTTTGGTTTGACACTTTTAACTTCCGGCATCGATTTGATCGTCTCGATCGCTTCTGCCGGAACGTTCAGCGTAATGCCGTTCAATACCAGATTAAATCTGTAATCGGCACGCATCTCGGTTCCGCCTTGAAAGTTCTTGATGTCGATTCCGTCAATTTGGTAATTGACGCCGGCATTCTGAAGCCTTTGTAAAAAGGTATTTTGTTTCGCTGTGATCGTGTTGCGATAGACCTGAAGGTCTTCGTTTGAAACCGCAATGCCGGCTTGTTCCTGTCTCGCCTTCCAAACCGCCGCGGGCTCGTCATTTAATTGTACGATGACGGAACTGGAAATTCCGGACGCATTCGTTGTGGAATTGAGATCTAAATATGTGAATCCTGCGATCAACACCGCGATCGCAAAAAGTGCCGTTACAACTGTTCGAAACTTTGTAAATTGTCTTTTCATTTTTCTGATCCTCTCTTCAATGATTTTGTTGAATTGAACTCACCAAGCTGCGGGAATCTATCTACTTGTGAATTTCACTTTTCCTGGTAGCTTGAAGATAATTGCCGTCGGTTGAGAAAAGGTTGAAGAGACCTTGAGGTAAACTTGAGTCGAACTTGCAGCGCGGCTGTTTGGAGGTCATTGACCGGCATCGATCGCTGAAGATTTAATCGACGACTGCAGAGAAACCATTGCATTTAATTAGTTTGTCGGTATAAATTAGGAGAACTTTTTACAAAGAGAAAAGTTTTCGCGCTCGCAGATCCAAAAAATAGGCTATGACAATGAATTCAACTGAAAAATCAACCAGGCTTTCGGATGCGGTTCGAAAGCATAAAGAATTTTTGTTCCCGGCGGTTGCCACTTATTATGAAGAACCTGTGGCACTTGTTCGCGGTTCGGGCGAATACGTTTGGGACGAAGACGGCAAGAAATATCTCGATTGTTTCGGCGGTGTTTTAACCGTTAGCGTCGGGCACGCGAACCCGAAGGTCAATGAGGCGGTCGTCGAGCAGGTCAATACGATGCAGCACACGTCCGGGCTATATGTAAATCCCGTGCAGTCGGATCTGGCAGAGAAACTTGCCGAGATCGCGCCGGGCGATCTGAAAAAGTCTTTTTTTACTTCCAGTGGAACGGAAGCCGATGACACGGCAATTTTGGCGGCAAAAACGGCGACCGGCAGGAATGAGATCGTCGTGCTCCGGCACAGTTATTCAGGAAGAAGCGCGACCGCGTTGTCGGCAGTTGGACAAGCTTCGTGGCGTCCGGTTCCTGCGCAGGTCGCGGGAATGGTTCACGCCGCGGCGCCGTATTGTTACCGTTGTCCGTTCAAACTCGAATATCCGTCATGCGGCGTCGCATGCGCTCAGGATATTGAAAACATCATTCAAACAACAACGACCGGCGAGATCGCTGCGTTTATGGCTGAACCGATCCTCGGCGTCGGCGGTTTCATCGTACCGCCGCCCGAATATTTTGAGATCGCCTACGGCATCGCGCGAAAATACGGTGGTCTCTGCATAGCCGATGAAGTTCAGACCGGCTGGGGCAGAACGGGCGACAAATGGTTCGGCATTGAACAATGGGGCGTTGCGCCGGACATTATGACGAGCGCGAAAGGGATGGGCAACGGCGCGCCGATCGGCTGGACGATCGCAACGGACGACGTCGCAAATAAGTTTCCAGGTATAACGTTCGCGACGTTCGGCGGAAATCCCGTTTCAATGACTGCCGGGCTCGCCGTGATCAGATTAATTGAAGAAGAAGATCTGAGGACCAACGCCCGCATTGTCGGCGGTTATCTGCGCGAAAAACTCGAAGAACTCCAGGCAAAATACGCGATCATCGGAGACGTCCGCGGAATGGGGCTGATGCAGGCGATCGAACTCGTCGTTGACCGCGACACAAAAGAACCGAATCCGCAAGCAGTTTTGAAAATTTTCGAAGAAACCAAACGGCAAGGTGTTCTCATCGGCAAAGGCGGACTTTATGGCAATGTCATTCGCACCGGGATGATGCTCAATTCGACAAAAGACAATGTCGATGAACTTATCGCTGCTTTGGAAAAAGGTTTTGCCAACATCTAGTTTGGGATTGCTTCCAACTTAAATGGTATACATTTTTGAAACAATAATTATTCTGTCGGTACTAAGATTTGATTGGGTCGGATGAAATTCGATCCACAAGAAGTCACATTTTTTTGCTGTGGATTCCCAGTATTGAAAATTTTTGTCAACCGAATGACTGAATTAGTTTCAGAACTTGGAATCTAGTAGTTATATTGAACCTATCATTATTTTCATTTTTGCCACTTTTTCCAGCGCCTTTCGCGGGCATAAATTGAGTTGATTACGAAATTCCGACTTGGACTGTTAAGAGGCGAACTTGGTATTCCAAAATATGAAAATGCGACTTTTTTGCGACATGTGTTCGCAGCATTTTACGATCCGACAGTGGCGAAAGCACAAAAGCACAATTTGCCTTTCCCCAAAATTCCGAAATCCCCGGCGAAAATTCATTAGGACGGATGCCACTATTCGATTCTCTCCGCACCCCTGCCGAGGATGTGGGAAAACTCGAACAGAAAGCTCTAAATACCGCTGTGAGTTTTGCGGAATATTTTGAATTGTTCAATTTATTCACTAGAGAGCCGCAGATAAAGCCGTTCCAAAAGACCTCGTGCTTGTAAAGTCGAAAGACGTAGACCCTAAAGAAAGCTACACGCACTCAGCATATACTTAGTTTCGTGTTTCATAATAATACACGCAAGAATTTTCGAAAGCTCGTGTCAAAAGACCGAAGTATAGGAAACCACTTGCCTATTTCCGGGGATTTATGGACTCTACTGTCAAAAGTTGTTTAAGTTGCTGGAAAGCGTTCGTCTTTTTAACGCTTTTTTTGTGTGTCAGATTGACCGCTTTAGCCGCAGAACTCGGCTTTGACGTTTGGACGACCGCCGACGGTCTGCCGCAGAATTCCGTTAACGGCATCGTCCAAACGCCGGACGGTTATCTGTGGCTGGCGACGTATGACGGGCTGGCGCGGTTTGACGGCGTGCGGTTTACGATTTTCGACAAGGGCAACAGTCCGGGCATTATCAATAATCGCTTTGTGGGAATTTACGCCGACCGTGCGGGAGCGGTTTGGGCGTTTACGGAAAGCGGAATTTTAACGCTTTACCGCGAAGGCGTTTTTGAATCCTACGAAACGCCAGAAGGCTTAAGTGAGCTGATCCGGGAAATTTCAGAAGACGAAGATAACCGGCTCATCATCGCGACCCATCAAAAATTGTATTATTTTAAAGACGGAAAATTTATTCCATTGCCCGCCGAAAAGCAGAGGGAGCCGATAAAGACATACAGCCGGAAGCCGGATTCGGTTTGGATCATGAAACCGGGCAGCATCACGCACAAAAAAAACGGTGGGGAAACATTTTATTCCTTCGATTTCAGACAACTAAGAACAAGTTCCGTGGCGGACTTTACTGTAAATTATTTCCCGGAAATGGCGGCGGCATATTGTTTTGAAGATTCTCACGGAGCATTATGGGTCGGACGAGTAAGGGATAGACTATACCGCCTGCGCGACGGCGAGGTTGAGCTTTTTACCGCCGCGGAAATTTTCGGATCGAAAATACAATTTGATATAGCTCCGATTCTTGAGGATGAAAAAGGAAACATCTGGTTGAGTTTGATCATTGAAACTCCGAATTACACCAAGACTGGACTGGTCAAATATGACGGGGGAAACTTTGAATTGAGTAAGACAGAAGGTGTTGCGATGGGCGGAATCATTGACCGCGAAAACAATTTGTGGTTAACAACCATCGGCAGCGGTTTGATGCGGCTGCAAAAGCGCACGATCACGACTCTTTCCGTCAAAGACGGACTTGCCGGCGATGAGGTTTATCCGCTCATCCAGACCCGCAGCGGCGACATTTATATCGGCACAATGAACGGCGTGAATCTCTACCAAAACGGAAAATTAAGTTTCCTCGAGAAGGTGAAAAACCCAAACAATCAGGAAGTTTCATCGCGCGGATTTTCGGAAAGTGACAACGGAGAATTATACATTAGCTATTACGGCGGATTCGGACAAATCAAAAGTGATCTATCGCAGAAAATACTTGAAAAAAATGTTCCCAGCGGCTATACGGACTTTGATTATAATTCCGACGGCTCTATTTGGCTGGCGAACGAAGAAGGCTTGATCAGATTTCAGCATGGTCAGCCGACCGAAAAATTAACGGTCAGTGACGGTTTGCCGCATAACAAAGTAATCACGCTTTATAAAGATCGAAACGGTGTTCTCTGGATCGGCACAGCCAAAGGTTTATCACGGCTTAAAGACGGAAAATTTACGAATTACGGCGCAGATGTCGGAATGCCGGAAGATTTCATCCGCGATATTTACGAAGATGCGGACGGCACGCTTTGGATCGGCACCTACAGCAGCGGTCTCGTGCGTTATAAAGACGGCAAGTTTTTCCGCTATACGGTCGAAAACGGTCTTTTTAATAACGGCGTTTTTGCCATCGTCGAAGACGAGCGGGGAAATTTCTGGATGAGCTGCAATCGCGGCATCTATCGCGTCGGTAAAAAAGAATTGAACGATCTTGCGGACGGGAAAATTGCAAAGATCGAAAGCGTTTCATACGGGCTAAGCGACGGAATGCTCAACACGGAAGCCAACGGCGGACGGCATCCGTCGGCGATAAAGGCAAAAGACGGAAAGATATGGTTTCCGACGATGGGCGGCGTGGCGATCGTTGATCCGAACGCCGAAACTTTTAATCCGAAACCGCCGCCGGTCGTCATCGAAAACATCTCAATTGATCGCAAAAAAATGGACGCGGCAAACGTCTATGCAGCCAACCACGATTTGAAAAACGTGATCGAAATGCAGCCCGGACAGACGAGTTTGGAAATTGATTACACGGGTTTGAGTCTCGTAAAATCCGATCAGATAAAATTTAAATATAAACTCGAAGGTTTGGAAGAAAATTGGGTTGACGGCGGCGCGTTGCGTTCGGCGAATTATTCTTATCTGCCGCACGGCGAATATACTTTTCGCGTCATCGCCGCCAATGCCAATGGCGTTTGGAACGAACAGGGCGCGGCGATAAGGATCAATGTGCTGCCGTTCTATTATGAAACGTGGTGGTTTCGCATTCTTTCCGTTCTCGCGCTGGCTTTGATAATCGGATTCATTTATTACTCTCGCGTTTCACACTTACGAAAGATCGCCGATGCGAAAACCAACTTTTCGCGCCGACTTATCGAATCGCAGGAAAATGACCGCAAGCGCATCGCCAACGAACTGCACGACGGGCTCGGACAAAACCTCGTCGTCATCAAAAACCGCGCGATGCTCGGCATCCGAAAAGGCGACGACCCCGAAAGAGTCTTAAAGGAACTCAACGAAATTTCCGAATCGGCGGTGCTCGCGCTCGAAGAAGTCCGCGAGATCACCGGCAATCTGCGCCCGCAGCTTCTCGACCGGCTCGGTTTGACCAAAGCCTTAATTGCAATGTGCAAACAAATTTCGGGCGTGATCGAGCTTGAATCTGATATCGCTTCGATCGACGGTCGATTTTCAGAAAACGAGGAGATCAACATCTACCGCATCGTGCAGGAATCGCTCAATAACGTTCTCAAACATTCGGGAGCAAAAATTGCGAGCGTTAAAATATCACGCAGTGATTCGAGCGTTTCGATCCTGATCGAGGACAACGGAAACGGCTTCGATGCCGACACTGCAGGAACAACCCACGGCGGATTGGGATTGGTCGGTTTGAGAGAAAGAGTAGATTTACTGAACGGCGAATTAAAAATAGATTCAAAGATCGGCGAAGGCACAAAAATTCGAATCACAATATTGCGGAAGCCCGCACGAAGTAAGGGCTTGTAGTGTAATGAAATTTTAATAAAATTAGCACCTGAAAATAATTTTTGTCTCTTCTAAATTGCCACTCGCTTTAGCTAGTGGAATTAAATGATAAGAGAAACGGGCTAGCCGAATTAATAAGATAATTAATCATCTGATTAGGTTTCGTTGTTCGGCTAAAGCCGTAAGTCTTCATTTATCAAACCACCACTAGCTGAAGCTAGTGGCAATTTATTAAAAGCAAAAGGCGCACTTTATTTACAGCTTCAATAAATATGAACGAAATCACGATCATTTTAGCCGACGATCATCCGATCGTTCGGAAAGGTTTGCGCGAAGTTATCGAAGACGACCGCCGGTTAAAAGTTGTCGCCGAAGCCGGAAACGGGGGCGATGCCGTCGAAGCGGTCGAAAGGCTGAAACCGCATGTCATCGTTCTCGATATTGATATGCCCGTGATGAACGGCTTTGAAGCGGCGCGTGAAATCAAATCGAGAAACATCCTCACCGAAATAGTTTTCATGACAATGCACCGCGACGAAGAAATGTTTAATGAAGCGCTCGATCTCGGAGCGAAAGGCTTCGTTCTCAAGGACAGCGCGCTCGACGACATCATCGAATGCATCAAAGAAGTTGCCGCCGACCGCTATTACGCGAGCCATTCGTTGACGACATTTCTGATGAACCGCAGCCGCCGCGCGATCGGTCTGTCGGAAAAGCAGCCGTCGATCAACGATCTGACCGCAACCGAACGCGGCGTCCTAAAACTCATCTCCGAAAATCAAAGCAGCAAGGAAATCGGCGAACAAATGTTCATCAGCCCACGCACTGTCGAAAAACACCGCGCCAATATCTGCAGAAAACTCGATCTTCGCGGCAGTCATTCGCTCATCAAATTCGCCGTTTTAAATAAGTCTAAATTGCTTTAATTTTAAGATTGATTTTTCTCGACCCTACAAAATACGCAGTTCCACGTATCGAATCTACGTGGAACTGCGTATTTTTTTCTTCGCCGAAGCCTCTAAGATTCAGGTGCGGTAAATTTCGGAAAACTAAGTTTAATCAGTTAAATGACAGTCTTGATCGTGGACGACAATCAAACCGTGCGGCGTGTGATCAGAGATTATCTGCCCGCGGCGTGTATCGAGGTCTTCGAATGCGGCGACGGTCAGGAAGCGCTTTTATTGTATGAAAAACACCAGCCTGACTGGGTTTTGATGGATTGGCAAATGCCGGAAATGGACGGCGCGAGCGCGATTCGAAAGATCATCAGCCGCTATCCGCACGCACGTATTTGCATGGTTACATCTTTTGATGACGAAGCCATCCGTCGTGACGCAATCGATGCCGGCGCCCTTGGATTTCTGCTTAAGGATGATCTATTCGACCTCGAGAGAATCATGACCGGCGAAAATCCTAAGGTTGTTCCCAATTCTCTAAATGACCATTAAAGCGCTTTTAACTATTCTCGAATTCAGAATCGCTCGGAACTAAGCTCGAAGTTAAATCAATCTGCAGTTGAATTTCAAATACGCAGTTCCACGTACGAAATATACGTGGAACTGCGTATTTTTATTTCTTTCGACCGGGCTTATGGTACCAGCAAACATATTGAAGCCACGCCGTTTAATGCCTGCGATGTTCGCTTCATTCAATTCCATCGGTATAAAACTCGGACAACGGTCGCCAAATGACCGCGGCAAACAGGAGAAAAATGAAAATCAACGATCAAAAACACACGATAAGAGGATCAAAATTTGAAAGAAAAATGAATTTGGAACCAGCGCGCGTCAATGGTAAAAGCCTAAAAACAGGTATTAACCCTCGCCTGCTGTTTCTGATCATTGGTGTTTCGCTGTTAACAGCGGCGTTTGCGATGAGCAATAAGGCACAAACTCCGCTTGATGGGTTTAATCCCGACGCGAGCGGCAAAATTTTGGCGATCGCTATCGCTTCTGACGGCAAGATTGTCGTAGGCGGTCAAGTTACAGCGATTGGAGGTCAATCTGTAGGAAGAATTGCGCGGTTAAATGCAGACGGCACACTCGACACTTCCTTTTCTGCAAACTTGAACAACACCGTAAGAGCAATCGCATTTCAGGCGGACGGAAAAATACTCGTCGGCGGTGATTTCACGACCGTTAACGGTCAAGCTAAAGGCTATTTTGCGAGATTAAGTACAAACGGCACTTTAGATACAACCTTTACAGCAATCGCAAATAATTCCGTTTTCACAATCACACCTAGATTAATAAACGAAAATATCCTCGTCGGAGGCGATTTTACAACCATGAACGGCGCATCGAGACAGCGTCTTGCCCGTCTTAGTCCGAACGGCAGTCTCGACCCCAATTTTGCGCCAGACATTAATCAAACGGTCTATTCCGTAAAAGAACTCGCTGACGGTTATATTTTGATAGCGGGATATTTCTCTCAAGTTAACGGTCAGACCCGCGTTGCTATCGCCCGTCTGAATAATTCCGGCACGCTTGACACATCGTTTAATTTAAATGCAGACGATATTGTAAATGCGATAACTGTCCAACCAGATCACAAAGTTCTGATCGGAGGGTTTTTTACCTCGATTCAGGGTTCCACTAGAAATCACATTGCCCGATTAAATGCCGACGGAACGCTCGACCCGAGTTTTAATCCCAATTTGGACGGCTCGGTTACTTCGATCACTCTCCAGACCGACGGAAGAATTCTGGTATATGGGTTCTTCAACACAGTTGGAGGACAGTCCCGTGACCAACTTGCACGGCTGAACAATAACGGATCGCTTGACACAACTTTCGGCGAGATAATTTTCAACCATGATGTTGAAACCGTTGCGGTTCAATCGAACGGCAACGTTTTGGTCGGCGGCAATTTCTCGACCGCCGCCAGCACATCGCGAAATCGAATCGCTAGATTCGACCGTTTTGGAAACTTAGAACGACGATTTGAACCGAATCCCGATCAGCCTGTTTTTGCCGTTGCAGTTCAAAACGACGGTGATTTATACATCGGCGGAGCTTTTAACAATATCGCTGGAGCCCCGAAGAACTTTTTTGCGGCATTGGATGCCAAAGGCACCTTGAAACCGCTTGATCTGGGCTTGAACGGTGCAGTAAAAACACTAAGCAGACAAGCCGATGGTAAGACCCTTCTCGGCGGAGATTTTACTACGATGGCAGGTGCTTCGAAATTCCATTTAGGCAGGCTAAATCCGAATGGAACGGTCGATACCGCATTTGCCCCTAACATTAACGGCTCTATAAAAAAGGTTCGCCCGTTAGAGAACGGAAAAATACTAATCCTCGGAAGTTTCACAGTCATTAATGGCAGTCTGCGAAAGAACATTGCAGTCTTAGAAAATGACGGCACTTTGGATCCGGGTTTTGAAATAAACACGGACGGAGAGGTTCAATCAAATGAAATAGAACCTGACGGCTCGATAGTGATCGGAGGTACGTTTGCTACGGTTAACGGATCAGCCAAGCAAAACCTTGCCCGAGTCTTGCCCGGCGGGACGGTAGATCCCACATTCAGTCCTCCGGCAGGTCCCGGAATTAAGTTGATCAAACGTCGCGCTGACGGTTCTTTGCTAATTGTTAGAGGGGCGCCGTCAGTTGCCGGATCTTCGATCGCGCCATCGGCAGTTAACTTTGTCGAAACAATTCCTTCCGGCGGCAGTTCCACTAGTCCAATGGCGAACGCGACTACGGACGGTACCATTAACACCATTGTAGAAGACGCCGCCGGGGAACTTTCAATCGCCGGCAGCTTTTCGGTGGTAAACGGCGCACAGCGAAACAATTACGCCGACCTCACTAGCAATGGAAGCAATAAACCCGGTTCATCAAATCTTAATGTAACAGGTGAGGTACATTCCATTACAAAAACTCCTTCGTCAAAGATACTCGTCGGAAACTTTCCAACCATTTTGCAGGAACCAGTCAAGAATCTGGCAAAGGTTGGCGACACAGAAGCTTCAGTAAAGGAAGTAAAGGTTACAATTGCGCCTCCTTCTCCGGGTCCGCAGCCGCCGGTCCCCGTGCGAAAACTCGAACGAACTATTCGCGGTTCTGCAAACGTGCCAAAGGCAGTTAGTTTCGCATCGTCAACAGATGGAGGCACCACGTTTACCGATCACGGAAGAGCTTATCCGCACCGACTGGATACAAGTTTATTTAGAAACACGGCTGCGGGTGTACAGACAGAAGAAGGCGTAACATTTTCTGTTGATGTCCCAGGACTTCAAATTAATCAGGAAATCCTGATCAAAATGACCTCGTTGGACGAAGACACAGGCTCAGTCGAAGAAGAGATCTTTACAGCATTAATCAATCCGCCAGTTGCGCAGACAATAACCGTATCTGAAGGCGCACCGTCAGCGGCTTACATCGGATCGAAATTTGATGTTGCGGCGACGGCTTCGTCCGGACTTCCGGTGGGGATAACGGCGGCGGGAAACTGTTCGGTTTTTTCAGGCGGCACGAACGGCAGCGCGACAATAATAATGGGCGGCGCGTTGACCGACTGCACGATCAATTATGATCAGGCGGGCGACGGCACATACGATCCGGCACCGACGGTCACCAGTTCAACCACTGCGGAGGATTGCCCGGTGATATCAACGGCGAACATTTCTTCGCTTACCAATGTACCGATCACAGTTCCGGTCAGCACGTCGGCACTTTCAAACGCGACCTCGCCAAGCATCTTTGCGGCAACGCTGACGTTTACATTCGATCCTGCGGTTTTACAGTTTGTCAATGCTGTTCCCGGTGCGGTTGCTTCGGGCGCAAGCATTCAGGCAAATCCGAGTTCACCCGGCACGGTTCAGGTAAGTTTAAGCAGCACAACTGCCCTTAACGGCTCGGGATCGCTGGTTGATCTTAATTTTGATGTGATCGGCGCGATCGGTTCGACGAGTCCCCTGACGGTTTCGTCATTTCAGTTTAATGAAGCCAACACTTTGGCGGTCTGTTCGACCATCGCTCCGGCGGGATTCCTAACGGTCGAATCGGGCACGGTAACCGGAAACGTTAATTATGCCAACGGAGCCGGGCAACCAAATGCGGTTCCGGGAGTAACGATCAACGCTGCCGGAACGACGGCGGTTTCTGACGTTTCTGATGCGAACGGCGATTACCTTTTGGCAAATTTCGGCGCCGGTTCCTATTCTGTAACACCGGCAAAACCGAGACAGGCTGACCCAAACAATGGCTTTTCCGCCGGAGATGCAAGCTTGATAGCACAACATGTCGTCGGAATCGTTACGCTTTCCGGAAATCAGGCGATCGCGGGTGACGTTACGGAAGACGGAACGATCTCTTCGCTCGACGCGGCATTCGTTGCGCAATATATCGTCGGGATCGTCAACCCAAATAACCGCTCAGGAATTTGGCGTTTTACTCCGAATTTAACGACACCCGATACGACCGTTCACTCCGTTCAAAACTACGACGCTAATCTTCTCGGCGACGTAAACGGCAGCTGGAGTAACACCGGCACGCCGCTGCAGGTTCGAATTCGCGAAGAAGATCCGGCTGTCGTCTCGGTAGCGAACCGTAAAGCTGCGGTTAATTCGATCGCCGTAGTTCCCTTCAAGATCGAGGATCTGAAAGGTCGGGGAATCACCTCCTATCAATTCGAGGTTAAATACGACCCGGCGGCTCTGGAACCGGTCGAGAACGCCGCCGGAAAATCGGGAACGATCAGCGAAAACATGTTCGTCGTTTCAAACGCGCCCGAGCCCGGACTTCTTAAGGTCGTGGTCTTCGACGCGCTGCCGGTAACCGGTGATGGAATTTACCTAAACCTGAAATTCCGTGTAACGGGCAAGATCGGCGCCTCGACAAAGCTCGAGATCCGAAACTTGTTGGTCGATGACGGAGCATTACCGACGGTAATAACTAATGCAGAACTCTTGTTAACCGATCCTGAGACGGACGAGAGTTTCCGCGGCAGAGTTCTTAGCACAATCGGAATCGGCATTGGCGGAGCTCGAATTCTGCTCGAAAGCACATCGGGCGAGCAGTTTGAAGCTTACACCGATATTCTCGGGCGATTCCAAGTTGCCGGTCTCACTCCGGGCGAAACGTATTCGGTTTCGGTCGAGGCTAAATCTCATAAATTCAATCGGCAGGTAATCAGCATCACTGAAAATATGACCGAGATTGAATTGATCGCCCAGCAATAGGCGGATTATCCATCGAAGGGGCGGAGATGTCTTTCCGCCCTAAATTCCCTTTTCTGTGGAGGCGCAATTTATGTCGATCAAAAGAAAAGTTTTTTCAGCTCGTGCGATTCCGAACTCAGTACGAATTTATTTTCATGTAATTGTCGTGGTTACCGTTATGTGCAGTGTCGTTACGACTCTAAGCGTCGACGTGTCCGCGGGAGAACTTTTACGAAATGACCTCCCATCGCCGA
Organism: Pyrinomonadaceae bacterium; assembly: GCA_026129865.1. Classification (GTDB taxonomy): domain Bacteria; phylum Acidobacteriota; class Blastocatellia; order Pyrinomonadales; family Pyrinomonadaceae; genus JAHCHG01. The sequence continues at coordinate 92,043 of JAHCHG010000004.1, read as the reverse complement.
CCGCATTTCGCCCTCCGCCGATCACGGTTACTGCGCCGACACAGGATCAGGCACCGGTCGGATCATTCACCGTTCCGATCCATTTCAGCAATACGACCGGCGACGGGATCATCGGTTTTCAATTTAATCTCGATTACAACCCAGCGGTGATCGATCCGAGTTCGGCAGGTAATTTCGGCTGTTCGACCGCCGGAACGATCTCAGCCAATCTCCTGGCTACCTGCAATGTCACGACACAGGGGACGCTTCGTGTGGTAGTTTACGGCTCCCAACCGATATCCGGATCGGGAGCCGCGCTCAACATTACTTTTGTCGTCGATCAACCCGCGATCACCGGATCTCAATCTCCGCTTGCGTTTCGAAATTTGCTTTTGGAAAACTCAAGCGGCGCCGTCGCCAGTACGCCTGTAAACGGCTCTGTAACACTTGTAACCGGACCTACTTCGGCGAATGTTTTCGTCGGAGGCTCTGTGGTTGACAGTTTCGGTCGGGGTATTGCCAACGCCAGGATCACAATGATCGACCAGCTCGGGAATCGGCGTTTCGCGCAGTCTTCACAGTTTGGCTATTTTCGAGTCAACGAAGTTCCCTCAGGTGAGACGTACATCATTTCCGTCCGGGCTCCCCGAGCTGCTTTTAGCCAGCCGGCTCAGGTAATTTTCGTCAACCAATCGATCGGGAATATTTTATTCCGTGCCGACGAACCGAGCACGACCCGGAAAGTTCACCTGACAAACAAAGCTGGAATTCTGCATAAATTTCCTGGAAATTAGCTGCAACGATTGTTGGGTTTCAAAAAGCAGGAAGTGTTGCTCGGCTTTTCCTTCAAAAAACACCCGTCAGGTACAGCCCTTTTCTGCGGGCTTGCGTTCAATTTATCACCCACAAATACTAAAGTTAGCTATCAGTTAGACTCTTCAATGATTAAGGAAATCAACAATACCTGCGAATCTTGACTATTTTGGAAAATCCACCAGTGCGCGGTGATTTTCGGTGCAATTCGATGAAAGCATCATTCTTGAGTGTTCGTTCACAATAGCCTTCCAACGAACCGCCGGCAGCCTTTCTGTTACTTCAACTAATTGCCCCGCTTAACTTTTTCCCTACAACAATTTCACTTTTTAATTATAATAAAATTCTGCACTGCATTCGGGTGAGATTGATCCTTCATTTTAAGACCTTTGCGAAGATGTTCGCATAAAAGTGCGAATCGTTATTTGCCGCAATCGGAGGTTTCACAGATTATGAACTTCAAAAAAAGTAAAAGACGATTTTTGCGATTTGCCGGAGTTCTGGCATTTTTGGCTGTTGTTTTAATAATTCCCGCCGATGCCCAGGATGAGTCGCTAAAGCAAGTTGATAATTTCGTTAAAACCGAGATGGAACGTCTGAAGATTCCCGGTGTCTCACTTGCGGTTTTAAAAGACGGCAAGCCTTTGATCCTAAAAGGCTACGGTCTGGCAAATATCGAACACAATGTTCCCGTAAAGCCCGAAACTATTTTTCAATCAGGTTCGGTCGGCAAACAGTTTACTTCGATGGCGGTTATGCTGCTGGTCGAAGATGGAAAGATCGTGCTTGATGAAAAGATCGGCAAATATTTAAATAAAACTCCAAAAACTTGGGCGAACGTCACGGTTCGACATCTGCTGACACACACGGGCGGTTTTGCCGATTATTCAAACGATTTTGATTTTCGAAAGGATTATACCGAAGACGATCTGTTGAAAATAATCAAGGAAACACCGCTTGCTTTTGAACCGGGCGAGCGTTGGCAATACAGCAACTTCGGTTATGTAACTCTCGGAATCATCATCAGAAAAGTTTCCGGTCAATATTTTGGCGATTTCCTTCAAGAAAGAGTGTTCAAGCCGCTCGGTATGACAACCGCCCGGGTTATCAGCGAAGCGGATATAATTCCCAACCGCGCTGCCGGTTATATCCGCGTGAACGGGCAGGTAAAAAACCAGAATTGGGTTTCGCCGTCGCTAAACTCGACCGCGGACGGGGCTTTGTATCTTTCCGCGCTCGATTTGATGAAATGGGACGACGCGTTTTCAAAAGGAAAACTTCTTAATGAGAACAGTTACCGGGAAATGTGGAAACCCGTTAAGTTAAACGACGGCAAAGAATATCCATACGGTTTCGGCTGGTCAGTAAAGTCTGTAAATGGCTCTCGCCAGATCGAACACGGCGGCGCGTGGCAGGGTTTTAAGTCATTTATTGCCAAATACCCGGACGAGAAAATAACGATCATTTTATTTGCAAATCTCGAAAATATGGATCCGGCAAAGATGGCGCACGGGATCGCGGAAATCATCGAACCGAAGTTAAAGCCAAAGCCGATTGATGACCCTGAACCAAAAGTTACCGCCGAATTTAAGAGTTTGCTTGAAAAATTGACCGCAGGCACAGCGGATCGAAATGAATTTAGTCCGCAACTCCAAAAACTTCTGTTTGACGAACCGGATCGTCTTTTTGAATTCGTTAAAAAACTCGGTCAGATCAAGACTTTTGTATTGACCAAACGCAATGTAACGGGTTCGATTCGGACATACACATATCACGTCGAATACGATGAAATGACGCTGAATCTGGAGATCGGTCGTGACCTTAAAGGGAAGATCGTGCTGTTTGGAATGGAACCGATCTAATTTAAAATAAATTATGAAAACACTAATCAAAAACGGACGAATCGTTACGGCGGTTGACGATTATTTTGGGGATATTTTAATCGAAGACGAACAAGTTTCGGTGATCGGCAAAACGCTTGAGATGGAAGCCGATGTAATTATTGACGCTTCAGGAAAACTCGTCATTCCGGGCGGCATTGATCCGCATACGCATATGGAATTGCCGTTTGGCGGAACTGAATCGTCGGACGATTTTTTTACAGGCACAAGGGCGGCGGCGTTCGGCGGGACGACGACGATCATTGATTTCGCGGTGCAGAACAAAGGCGAATCAATGCTCAAAGGCGCGGACACGTGGCACGCGAAAGCCGAAGGAAAAGCGGTCATTGATTACGGTTTTCATCTGATCACGACGGATTTTGAAGATCAGAACAAGCCGGAAATGTTCAAGCTGATCGACGAAGGCATCACGAGCTTTAAATTGTTTATGGCGTATCCGGGCGTGTTTTTGTCAGACGACGCGACGATCTACCGAGCAATGTCCGCCGCCGGAGAGCGCGGCGGTTTGGTTTGTATGCACGCCGAAAACGGGATTGTTATCAACGAAATTATCAAAAAGTTTTTAGCCGATGGCAGAACCGCGCCGAAATATCACGCGCTGACTCGTTCGACCATCGCCGAAGCCGAAGGCGTGCATCGCGCCATCGCGCTTGCGGAAATGGCGGAAACGCCCGTTTATATCGTGCATTTGAGCTGCACCGACGCGCTCAACCAAGTCCGTCAAGCGCGTGATCGAGGCATTCCCGCGTTTGCCGAAACCTGTCCGCAATATCTGTTTCTCTCGATCGACGATTACGGCGACGATTTCGAGGGCGCGAAATACGTGATGACGCCGCCCTTGAGAGAAAAACATAATCACGACGAGCTCTGGAAAGGCTTAAAAATGGACGATCTTCAGACCATCGCCACCGACCATTGCCCGTTCTGCATGAAAGACCAGAAGGAACTCGGGCGCGACGATTTTTCAAAAATTCCGAACGGCGCGCCGGGCGTGGAATATCGAATGGAACTGATCTATAACGGTGGAGTCGTCGAAAACCGGATTTCGTTAAACCGTTTTGTCGAGTTGACCTCGACCGCCGCCGCAAAAATGTTCGGAATGTTCCCGAAAAAAGGCGCCATCGCCGTCGGTTCGGATGCCGACATCGTGATTTTCGACACGGAAAAAGAACACATTTTCACGCTCGAAGCCCAACATATGAACGTGGATTACTGCGCCTATGAAGGCAAAACGATCAAAGGCAAAGTCGAAACTGTTCTATCTCGCGGAAGAGTGGTGATTGAAAACGGCGAATGTCTGGTTGATAAAGGAAGCGGGCAATTTATCAAACGCGGTGAATGCGTGAAGATTTAAGTTCAGAGTTACGCATTTATGCGTGAAGAAACCGCCAGCGAAGCGCGGCGGTTTCACGGCTGAAGCCGTAACTCTGAGCGGTCGGTTTCACGGCTGAAGCCGTAACTCTGAACCGGCGGTTTCATGGCTGAAGCCGTTGGCTCTCCCCGAAAGAATAATTAACCTATAGATTGAAATGTGGAAACTTACGGCTCGTTAATTTTGATCCGTCGGCGGGTTGATCTTGATCCACCGATCCGATACCGAAATTCCACTGCTTAGATTGCGCTATGTTGACCCGGATCAAAGTGTTAGCCGTGAATATCTTTTATTGGTTTGACGCCGGACTGCAATTGATTTAAAAATTTTGAACATTAATACTGTGTGTATCTGAAACGTGTTTCGAATGCGGTTTAATTCAAGGGGGCGGTTTTTAAGTTGGAAGAAAAAAATACTTCGATTTTCGGTCGCAGTCCACAAATCATCACGTTCGCCAACACGATCGCAAACCTTCCACGAATAGATCTGGACGAACACGATATTATCGTTTCGTGCAGCCCGTCAGCTGCAAGCCTGCTCGGGTATCACGGACGCGAACTCGTCGGCATCGATTTTAAAACACTTCTTGTCGAAACCGTTGAGCAACGGACATCTTCAAACGGCGAAGTTTTGTCTCGAAAAGACGGTTCGACCGCCGACATAGTTGTAGCGTCGTTTCCTCTGCGCGGTAAAACGGGTGACTTCGGCGGATCAGTGAAGATTCTTATCACCGATGGTTTATTCTCATCCTTCTTCGATCCCGATTCCGATTTTAGAATGCTCCGATCCGATGTCTTTGTCGCGTCGATCGCAAACGAACTGATAAAAAATTCGAGCCTTCGCGAAGTGCTTCAAAGCTGCAGCGATATTATGGTGGATTATCTGGATGCTGTGATGGCGCGCATCTGGGTGTATAACCGCACGAATGGAAGGCTTGAACTTCAGGCAAGTTCAGGATTGTCGGCGCAAAGAGAAAGCGCACCTCTCGAAAAACAAACCGAAAAATTTGATGTTGAATGGATCGCCGCCGAACGAAAGCCGCATTTGACCAACGATCTTTTAAACGACCCGCATCTGGTTGACCGCGAATGGGCGACTTCGGAAGATATCGCGTCGTTTGCGGGGTATCCGCTGATCGTCGGAGAACAAACGGTTGGGGTGATGGACGTGTTTGCCCGCCGCGAACTCGACGAATCTACCCTACTTGTCATGCAGTCGGTTTCAAACGGGATCGCGAATACCATCGATCGAAAGATAATCGAAACGGCTTTGCTGCAAAGCGAGGAACAATACCGAATCGTCGCCGAAACGGCTTCCGACGCGATCTTCAGCATTTCCGAAGATTCGAGCATCGTATTTGCAAATCGTGCAGCCGAATCGATCTTCGGTTATGAAAATCGTGAATTGGTCGGTCACAGCCTTACAAAGTTGATGCCTCAAAAATTTCGGGAACCTCATCTGTCCGGGCTCCGAAGATACGTGCAATCGGGAAAACGGAATCTGAACTGGGAAAATGTCGAAGTTACAGGACTTCATCGCGACGGATCGGAATTTCCGATTGAGCTTTCGTTTGGTGAATACCGCTCTAAAGACCGGCGTATTTTTATCGGAATTGCGCGCGACGTATCGGAACGCGCAAAGTCGGAAGCACGTGTGCGCGAACAGGAACAACTATTTCTCACGCTCGCAAATGCGGTTCCGCAGCTGGTGTGGATGGCGGATCCCGATGGTCATATTTTCTGGTATAACGAGAACTGGTACAACTATACGGGCACGACGCCTCAAGATATGGACGGCTGGGGCTGGCAGGCGGTTCATGATCCGGAAATGCTGCCGAAAGTCTTGGAAAGATGGAAACTTTCGATCCGTACGGGAGAGCCGTTCGAAATGCAGTTTCCATTAAAAAACGCGCACGGTGAATTTCGCTGGTTCTTAACCAGAATTAATCCTCTTCGCGACGAGAACGGCAAGCTGATCCGTTGGTTCGGTACAAACACCGACATCGATGACCAGCGAAGAATAAACGAACGAAACCGGTTTATTATTCGGATCGACGAATCGGTCCGTACATTGGAAACGCCGTCAGAGATAGCTCTTACCTTAGCGCGCGAACTCGGGGAATTTATGCAGGTTGATTCCTGCGCTTACGCAGAGATCCAAGAAGACCAAACTCATTTCACGATTCCCGGCGATTATTCGAATGGAAAACTTCCGAGCCTTGTCGGCGGCTACACGCTCGACCAGTTCGGCGAGACGGTTAAGAAAACTCTTCTCGCAAACCAGCCGTTGATAATAAACGATATTCGTACGGACAATCGATTATCGGACGAAGACCGCAGCGCTTTTGAAACATACGGCATTCGCGCGCTGATCGCGTTTCCGCTGCACAAAAGAAACCGTATTGTCGCAAGCATGTCGATAAATCATTCGGAGGTCCGAGAATGGCGGCTCGACGAGATCGAACTCGTCGGGCTGATTTCTAATCGTTTCTGGGAATCTATCGAGCGCGCTAAAGTCGTTAAAGATCTCCAGCAATCGCTCGAGCGGGAACAGGATGCCCGTCGAGCGGCTGAAGAGGCAAGCAAGATAAAAGACGAATTTCTCGCGACCGTTTCGCATGAATTAAGAACGCCGCTAAATGCCATTCTCGGCTGGTCCACTTTGCTGCGAAGCGGAAAGCTAGAAGGAAACGGCGCGAAGCGGGCAATGGAAACCGTTGAAAGAAATGCGCGTTCGCAGTCGCAGCTGATCGACGATCTTCTCGATATTTCGCGCATAATCACCGGCAAGCTCCGCCTGGAAGTTCAAACTTTGGAACTTTCCGAGATTATCGAAGCCGCCGTAGATGCGGTTCGACCGGCAGCTGATGCAAAAGAAATAAGAATTCAACTGCTTCTCGATTCGAACGTTGGACCGGTTTCAGGCGATGCCGACCGACTTCAGCAAGTCTTTTGGAATTTGCTTAGCAATGCGGTGAAGTTCACACCGAAAGGCGGTCGAATACAGGTCACGCTTGAAAGAGTTAATTCACATATTGAGATAACAATAGCAGACAGCGGCAAAGGAATTGACCCGGAATTTCTGCCGCATATTTTCGACCGGTTTCGTCAGGGTGATCAAACCACGACGCGGCGTCAGGGAGGGCTCGGGCTCGGGCTTTCTATTGTCCGGCAGTTGGTCGAAATGCACGGCGGAACCGTTCAGGTTCAAAGCGAAGGTGAAGGCAAGGGAACCGCTTTTACAGTTAGTCTGCCGAGACTGATCGCGAACAAGCGTAATTTGGAGCCGAATCGCACGCACCCGACAGTTTCAAAGGAATTTTTGAGTTTCGATTGTGCGCCCCAGCTAACGGACCTTCGTGTTTTGGTCGTTGACGATGAAAAAGATGCTCGTGAACTTCTTCGTTATGTTTTGGAAACATGCGGTTCGACCGTTAAAACAGCAAGTTCGGCAAAAGTAGCCTTGGAAACACTGGAAAGTTCCTCGTTCGACATTCTGATCAGCGACGTCGGAATGCCGGGCGAAGACGGATTTGCCTTGATCAAAAAGATTCGCGAACTGCCGCCTGAGAAAGGCGGACGGCTTCCGGCAATTGCATTAACCGCATACGCCCGCGTAGAAGATCGGGTTAAAGCTCTAACCGCGGGTTTTCAAATTCATATTCCCAAACCGGTCGAGCCGGTCGAGCTGATAGCGGTGGTCGCAAGTCTCGGCAAACGAAATTCGGGTAGTGAAAGCTGAAACGCTGAAAAATAGCCGTTTTTCTTTCCGGTTTGATCCGAACAGCCGATATCCAAACGATTTCCGGGCATTCACTTCCTGTCCAGATTTTCTCTGTCATGCTCGCCGGGCTTTGTGCTAATATTTTCCGTCTCTTCTGACATTAGCTCTTGTAAGTTTTTCGCAGATAAACATCCGGGCATTTGGGTTCGTCCATTACTCGCCGCGAAACCGTCTTTTTATTTTGTGCTTTCGTCGTAAAGTTCGCGTATGCCCGTTTTTTCAAATTAAATCTAATGACGACCGCGACCAAATCAAATCGAAATTGAAATAACATAGGTTGGTACATATGACAGACGACATTGCAGTTTCACAAAACGATTTTCATGAAATGAGCGAAGACCTTTCCGGATCGCCGCTCTGGAATAAAGATCTGGCGCCCACTTCCCTTTCGGAACGTACATGGACAACATGGAACATAGCCGCTTTATGGATCGGGATGAGCGTCGTCATTACGACCTACACGCTCGCCGGCGGTTTTATCGAAGCGGGAATGAATTGGTGGCAGGCGATGCTTACCATTTTATTGGGAAACTGCATCGTGCTGATTCCGATGGTTTTGAACGCGCACGCCGGGACGAAATACGGCGTTTCGTTTCCCGTGCTGTGCCGCGCTTCGTTTGGCACGAAGGGCGCGAATATTCCGGCAGTTTTGCGGGCGATTGTCGCTTGCGGCTGGTTTGGGATTCAGACCTGGATCGGCGGGACGGCGATTGATGCGCTTTTTACGGCGGTTTGGTCGGATTGGGCGACGCTTTTTAATTCGGCGACGGTTTTGGATATTGCGATTCACACTTGGTTGGCGTTTTTTCTGTTTTGGATAATTCAGGTCGTCATTATTTTAAAGGGCATCGAAGGAATTAAATTTCTCGAATCTTACGCCGCGCCGCTTCTTCTTATTGGCGGAATCGCGCTTCTTATTTGGGCTTCGAGTAATGCGGGTGGACTCGGAAATATTTTGTCGAATTCTTCCGTTTTGCAGAAACAGTCGAGCAGTTTCTGGACGGTTTTTCCCGGCGCGTTGACGGCTTCGGTCGGCTATTGGGCGACTTTGAGTTTGAATATTCCAGATTTTACGCGCTATGCGAAATCGCAGAAATCGCAGATGTTGGGGCAGGCGTTAGGCTTGCCATTGACGATGACGGCGTTTGCATTTATCGGCGTGGCGGTAACTTCGGCGACGGTAATAATTTACGGCGAAGCGATTGCCGATCCGGTGAAATTGATTCAAAAATTTGACAGCGCAATTGTGATTTTATTTGCGATGCTCGTGATTTTCGTCGCGCAGCTGACGACAAATATGGCGGCAAACGTCGTTTCGCCGTCGAACGATTTTTCAAACTTGAACCCAAAACGAATTTCATACGTTACAGGCGGTTTGATAACGGCGGTGATCGGGATTTTGATGATGCCGTGGCAGTTAATGAGTTCGATGGGCGCGTATATTTTTACTTGGCTGATCGGCTATTCCGGTTTGATGGGCGCAATCGGCGGGATTATGATCTGCGATTATTTTCTGCTTCGCGGGAAAAAATTAGAACTTGCCGAATTGTTCAAAACGAACGGGATTTATTCTTATCGGGGCGGTTTCAACTGGCGGGCAATTGTCGCGCTTGTTCTGGCAATCGCGCCCGTCATTCCGGGATTCGTTAGAGCCGCAACGACTCCGGGCGGACAAGTTCAAAACCCGAATTTCTTTGACACGCTCTACGTTTATGCGTGGTTTGTAACTTTTGCGATTGGGTTTGGTGTATATTTGATTTTGATGAAAGTTTCTCAGCCTGAAGAAAATTTACCCGCAGATGAACGCGGATAGACGCGGATTTTAGTTTATTATGAGAAAACTCGACCAACAATTAAAATACTTCAGTAACAGATTAAAAAACGATGTAAAAATTGAAGAAAAATATCTTGATTCGATTTGTTCGACTATTTATCAAGAATTATCTCAATTATCTTCGGAAGATTTATCAAAAATTGAAAACGCCTCGCCAGTAAATTTAAAAACAAGAATTGAAGAATTAAAGGCGTTCAATATGATGATGGATAGGGTGAATAAAACTCAGTTAAAACAACTGCCTGAATTAGTTCGCTCTCAAGTAATCGTGCAAAACTACATTGCATTTGTCTACTTAAAAGACAATTGTTTTGAAGTTGCAAAGAAAGTGAATCCATCAGGAAGTCTGACAAAACGAATTTGTAAATTTCTTCTGAATAATCCTGTGAGAGCTTTTAGAAATTCAATCGCACACGGAAACTGGCAATATACAGACGACTTTTCTGGATTGAAATATTTTGCTCATAAAGGAGAAATAAAACCCGATACAGAAAACGAAGAAATGTCAGAATTTATTGTAAGTAATGAGGAACTCGGATTTTGGCAAATGTTATCTCGCGCTACCGCATATACAATTTATACATACATTATTGACAGCAAAGAATTGATACCTAAAACAAAATATCTAAATTAGAATTTGGGTTTTGTTCTTCTATCGGCGAAATCCGCGTTAATCTGCGGCTAAAATAAAATTTATGAAATACGAAAAAGTTAAAAATTATTACAACGGCGAATTTGTCGAAAGCGTTTCGACGGAAAGTTTAGATGTCGTTTCGCCGCTTGACGGGAATTTGTTGTCGCAAGTTCCGATGTCAACAGTTGACGAATTAAACGCGGCGGTTGAATCGGCGAAAAACGCCTTCGATGCGTGGAGCAAAACGCCGATCAAAGAGCGCGTTCAGGTGTTTTTCCGGTATCGCGCGCTGCTCGAAAGAGATTTGGATGAACTGACGAAACTTGTTTCCGAAGAAAACGGCAAAACTTATGATGAAGCAAAAGCGGAAGTCGAAAAATCTATCGAACTCACAGAGTTTGCGTGTTCGATGCCGCAACTCGTTTCGGGCGAGATTTTGGAGGTTTCAAAGGGCGTTGAATGCCGGACGGAGCATTTTCCGCTCGGCGTGGTTGCGTCAATCGTGCCGTTCAATTTTCCGTTGATGGTGCCGAATTGGACGATGCCGAACGCGCTTGTGCTTGGCAATACGATGATTATGAAGCCTTCGGAACTCGTGCCGCTTTCCGTGCAGAAAATGGCGGAACTTTTGAAAGAAGCGGGACTTCCCGACGGCGTTTTTAATGTCATCAACGGCGGCAAGGAAATTGTCGAAGGTATTTGCGCTCACCGTGAGATTGAAGCGGTCAGTTTTGTCGGTTCGACGCACGTTGCGAAACTCGTTTATCAGCAGGCGACACATAATTTGAAACGCTGTATCGCGCTCGGCGGCGCGAAAAATCATCTTTTCGTTTTGCCGGACGCGAATCCTTCGATGACGGCGACGAATGTTACTGCGTCAATGTCGGGCTGCGCGGGGCAACGCTGTATGGCGGCTTCGGCAATGCTCGCAATCGGAAATGTTGATTCGATTATCAATCAAATCTGCGTCGAAGCGAAAAAAGTAATTCCGGGTAAAAATCTCGGTGCGGTGATTTCAAAAGCGGCAAAAGAGCGCATTGAAAATTACATCACGGAAGCCGAACGCGGCGGCGCGAAAATTTTGGTTGACGGCAGAAACGCTGTGGTTGAAGGCAAGGAAAACGGAACGTATGTCGGCGCGACGGTGATTGATTTCGTAACGCCGGAAATGTCTGTGGCAAAAGAAGAAATTTTCGGTCCCGTGATCTCGATTATGCGGACGGAAAATCTGGACGAAGCGTTAAAGATCGAAAACGCCAATCCTTACGGCAACGCGGCTTCCGTTTTCACGCAATCGGGCGGTGCGGCGCGTTACATTATGGAACACGCTTCAGCGGGAATGATCGGCGTGAACATCGGCGTTCCCGTCCCGCGCGAGCCGTTTTCATTCGGCGGCTGGAACGAATCACGTTTCGGCGCTAACGACATTACGGGTAAATCTTCGATCGAGTTTTGGACAAAATTGAAAAAAACAACGACCAAATGGAACGCGGAAGCGGGCGTGAATTGGATGAGCTAGAGAACTGGAGCGCAAGCGGCTCGCTTGCATGAGCGCGGAGCGCGAAAAAGTGTTTCGAATAAAATAAAGTTTGTTTTTCCGCAAACATTTTGACGACGCTTTTCAAGCCGCGTTGCAAGCGAGCCGCCTGCGCTCCAGTCAAAAACAATCTATGAAACTCAAAATGATCATAATTTTCACATTTGCGCTATTCGCTTGTTTATTTTTCTTGACCGAAGGAAATACACAAACGAAGCATTTTGAAACCGCCGGGCAAAAGTTCAAAAGCATAAAGATCCTCAACGAAATGCCAGCCGATCAGATGGGCAAAGTGATGAATATGATGTCGGCATCGCTCGGCGTAAAATGCGGATTTTGCCATGCATCCGACGATGGCGATTACGAAAAAGAGGGTTTTGAGCATAAAGACATTGCGCGCCAAATGCTGAAGATGACGTTCGATCTGAACAAAAACTATTTCGAAGGAAAGCCCGAGGTCAACTGCAGCACTTGTCATCAAGGGCACGCTCACCCGCGTGCTGAATTTCCGCTCGCACCTGCGATTTCTCAAGACGGACGTCTGAAGCAGCCTGAGAAAAAGCCCGATGTATTCGAGCTGATCGACAAATATTCTGCGGCAGTTGGCACTAGAACGCGGGCAGGAATTAAAACGCTTCACATCAAAGCGCTGCGCGTTGAACCGGACGGCGTAACGACAGAACCGGAAGAAATTTGGGCTAAAAATGAAAAAGTTTTGACGGAAACACGTTACGGGGACTACATTGTCAAAGAACTGTTTGACGGCACTTCCGCTTCGAAATTTGGAAATTCGTCGAAGATCGACATCAAGCCGGATGAGGCGGAACAAATAAAACGCGAAGCTCAGTTATTGTCGGGCGATCTAAGATCGATCTACCAAAAGATGGATTTCCGGGCTGTTGAACTGCTCGACGGTCGAAAAGTTTACCGGATAGACGCGGTCACATCAGATAAACAAAGCGATCGCTTGTACTTTGACATGGACAGCGGTTTGCTCGTGCGGCGCTCGTCAGCAACGCCCACGGTTTTGGGGTTCCATATTTTCCAGGTAGATTATCTGGACTATAAAGATTTCGGCGGATTCAAATTGCCCACAACGATAAACTACGCCATGCCGCAGATCTATTGGACGAGAAAAGTCTTGAAAGTTGAAAATGGCGCAAAATTCGATGATCAAATATTTACGTTAAATTAGCTGAGGAAAACTATGTCTAAAATAATAAAATGCGGATTGATCCAAGCGCATAATGTTGCGCCGACCGACGCGCCGATCGAGGAAATTAAAAAAGCAAACATCGAAAATCAGATGAAATTTGTCGAAGATGCGTCGGAGCAAGGCGTGCAGATGCTTTGTTTTCAGGAGATTTTTACGACGCCGTATTTCTGCGCCGAACAGCAAACTCGGTGGTATGAAGCGGTCGAAAAAGTTCCTGACGGAAAAACCGTTCAGATGATGCAGTCGGTCGCGAAGGAACACGGAATGGTTTTAATTGTGCCGATTTACGAAGAGGAAATTTCCGGTATTTATTACAACACGGCGGCGGTGATTGATGCAGACGGGAAATATTTGGGGAAATATCGCAAAACGCATATTCCGCACGTTAATCCGGGTTTTTGGGAGAAATTTTATTTTCGTCCGGGAAATTTGGGTTATCCGTGTTTCGATACGGCGTTTGCCAGAATCGGTGTTTATATTTGTTATGACCGCCATTTTCCCGAAGGTGCGCGTTGTTTGGGTTTGAACGGTGCGGAGATTATTTTTAATCCTTCGGCAACCGTCGCAGGTTTGAGCGAATATCTTTGGAAACTCGAACAGCCCGCACACGCCGTCGCTAACGGATATTTTGTCGGCGCGATAAACCGAGTCGGCACGGAAGCACCTTGGAACATTGGCGAATTTTACGGGCAAAGCTATTTCTGCGACCCGCGCGGACAAATGCTCGCCGTCGGCACACGAGATCAAGACGAATTAATCGTCGCCGATTTGAATATGGATTTGATTCGTGAAGTCCGCAACACTTGGCAGTTTTTTAGAGATAGAAGACCTGATGCTTACGGGCAAATTGTGGCGGATTAAGAAAAAATGCAATTTGAATGGAATCCCGAAAAAGCGGAATTGAATCTCAAAAAACACGGAGTCAGTTTTGAAGAAGCTAAAACGGTTTTCGGTGATTTTTTGGCGCGGATATTTGAAGACGAAGAACATTCGCTTGGAGAAAAACGAAACGGTATTGTCGGACATTCCGCCAAAAATCGTCTTTTAATCATCAGTTTTACGGAAAGAGAAAATGACACGATCAGAATCATCAGCGCGAGGGAAACGACAGCAAAAGAAAAGAGGAAATACGAAAATGAAAATGGATGAAAATGATGAATTGTTGCCCGAATATGATTTGGATTATTCAAAGTCCAAGCCGAATCGTTTTGCCGCCAAATATCAGCAAATGCAGCGAACAGTCGTATTAGACGATGACATCGCCGAAAATTTCCCGAGTTCGGAATCGGTAAATGAAGCATTACGATTTTTGGTTCGCGTAACGCGGGACAATCAATTGCACTCGCAAAATAAATAGAAAATGCAGAAACGTCAGAAATATTCTTCCGGCGCAAAATGGGAATCGATCGTCGGCTATTCGCGGGCGGTTCGTGTCGGCGATAGAATTTATGTAACCGGCACGACCGCGACAAATGAGAACAGCGAGATCGTCGGCGTGGACGATGCTTATGCACAGACCGTGCAGACCATAAAAAATATCGAAAGCGCTTTGAAAGCCTTGGGCGCGACGCTCGAAAATGTCGTCAGAACGCGAATGTTCGTTACCGACATTTCCCGCTGGGAAGAATACGGCAAGGCGCACGGGGAATTTTTCGGCGAGATTTTGCCCGCGACGACGATGGTTGAAGTTTCAAAATTGATCGATGCAGAAATGTTGATCGAGATTGAAGCCGACGCGGAACTTTAAGAAATTTTAACACAGATACACACGGATAAAAGCAGATGGAAGAAGATCAATTTTATCCGTTTTTATCTTCTTAAATCTGTGTGAATCTGTGTTAAAAATTCCTCCGTATTTGATAAAAACTATGTCAGAACTCGAACACGAACAAATCGAACAAAACTTTGCGGAGATCAATCCGCCGTTAAACCAAGCCGAGGCGGTTTTTGAGGCGAATCGGTGTCTTTATTGTTTTGATGCGCCGTGTATGCACGCTTGTCCGACTCATATTGATGTGCCGTCGTTTATCAAAAAGATCGCGACAGGAAATCTGCACGGTTCGGCGCGTGTGATTTTTGATGCAAATCCGATCGGCGCGACGTGCGCGAGAGTTTGTCCCGTCGAGGTTTTGTGCGAAGGCGCGTGTGTCGAGAAAACTTTGATGGATAAACCGATTGAAATCGGGCGGCTTCAAAGATATGCGACGGATTTTGCGGTTGAAAATAATCGGCAGATTTTTCAAAAAGGAGAATCGAACGGGAAATCCATCGGAATAATTGGTTCGGGTCCGGCGGGACTTTCTTGCGCGACTTATCTGGCACGGCTCGGTTATGACGTAACTATTTATGAACGCAAGGCTTTGCCCGGCGGACTCGACACTTACGGAATGGCGGAATATAAAATGTCGCAGAAGGATTCGCTCGATGAAGTTAAAATGGTTGAAAATCTCGGTGTGAAATTTAAATTGAATTGCGAAGTCTTGTCTGAACCGTCTGCGTCAGCGGGCGGTTTAAGTTTGGGAAAAATAACCATTCAATTTAAGTCAAACGTTACAGATAATGGCGTTCAACCATCCGCTACCGCAGATGGTTCTGACTTGCACGACGCGATTTTCGTCGGTGTCGGTTTGGGCGCGACGAATGATTTGAACATCGAAGGCGAAAATCTCGAAGGCGTGATGGACGCGCTTTATTTTATCGAGAAAATCAAAACGCGCGATTGGAAATCTGTTCCGATTGGCAAAACCGTTGCCGTGATCGGCGCGGGAAACACCGCGATTGATGCCGTAACGCAAGCCAAACGGCTCGGCGCGGAACGGGTTTTACTGATCTATCGGCGCACGGAAAAAGACATTTCGGCTTACGATTATGAATACGAACTGGCAAAAAAAGACGGTATCGAATTCGTCTGGCAAACTTCGCCGATTAAGGTTTTGGGTAATGGAAAAGTTTCAGGTTTGAAATGCAAAAAATCAGACGGAACAGAGTTTGAAATCGCCTGCGATACGGTCATCAAGGCAATCGGACAGCAAAAACAAACCTCGTTTTTCCAAAATATCGGCATCGAATTCGACGAAAAAGGACGCGTCGCCGTTAACGAATTGATGCAAACCTCAAACCCGAAGATCTTCGCGGGCGGCGATTGCGTCAACGGCGGCGCGGAAGCGGTTGACGCAGCGCAGATGGGCAAACTCGCAGCGCAAGGCATTCATTTTAGCTTGTTCGGCAAAAAACTTTCATTTGCAGGCAGTATGTGAAAATGAAAAGTGAAACTATTAAAATGCGAATCAAGGGTTTGAAAACTTCTTTCTCCGCGAATCTCCGCGTAAATCTCCGCGTTTCGGCGGTTTAACTCTGGTTTTACCGCCGAGCCGAAGAGGAGGCGCAGAGTTTCGCCGAGAAAGAACATCTTGATTTTCAAACATTATTTTCAACCCTTGATTCGCATTATTAAAGTTAAATAACAAAATCAAGAAATAAAAGGACTAAAAAGGCAGATGTTGCCCACAGCAAATCATCGAAGAAATTGGACATCTTTCAACTTTTGAACAATGAAGAATTTTTGCGGGCTTTGAAAGAAAAACTCGAAACAGTTTAGCCGGAAAGTATAATATTAGTGAGGTAGAATTTATGATTCAAACAGTTGAAGCCGTAGTCGATACGCAAGGTCGAGTTTCAGTCAAAGAAAAAATCAAAACCGGAAAAGTTCGCCGCGCTTTGCTGACGATTTTAGATGATGAAATCGAAACGAAAAATGATTCGATGGTCGGTTCGATTGAAATAGTCGACGACGATTTGGAAAGCGGAAGCCGTGAAATCGCCGATCTTTTTAATGAATCCTTAGAAAATACCGAGGCGAATCTCTGATGTATGTAACGGACACGCATCCGCTCATTTGGTATTTTACCGGCAAACATTCATCGCTTTCGCCGAAAGTTTTGTCCGCTTTTCAAAAAGCCGAAGATGCGGAAATCGTGATTTATATTCCGGCAGTCGTTTTCTGGGAAATCGCTCTGCTGGAAAAACGCGGACGGATAGTTTTGAAAGACGGCTTTGAAAAATGGTCGCGTAAAGTTTTGTCGAAAAGTGGTTTTGCCATCGCGCATCTGGAAACCGAAATTATTGCCAAATCAGTCGGCTACAATTTCAACAATGATCCGTTTGATAATGCGATTGTGGCAACGGCAGTCGAGTTTGAAATTCCGCTGATTACAAAAGATGTTGCAATCAACGAATCGAATTTAGTTGAGATTTTCTGGTAAAACGATATTTTGAACAACGAAGAATTTTTGCGGACTTTGAAGGAAAAACTCGAAGCGGTTTAAAACTATGAAAAATCTATTCTTAATATTTCTTTCAATTTTAGTGTTCTTTAGTTTCTTTAATATTTGTGAAGTACAAAATGCTCAAAGGAAAGAGCCAAAATTTTACAATAAAATAGATGATATTAAAACAGTTGACGATATTGACAAACTGCTTGATTCTATTGACAAAAAACGGTTTGAAACATATATCGTAAGAGAAAAATTAGAAGTCGAAACAGTAGCTTGCGGAGATTTAGCGAAAGAAATTCAGGCGAAATCTTGGACTAAAGCGGATTTTGATAATAATGGCTACACCGATATTTTAATTATCGGCGATTCTGGAAGAGATTCAGTTGTCTTATTGGATAATGGAAAAAATAACTTTATCTTTAGAAATTTATCTCAGGGATATTTTCCTCAATGTTCATTACCTGTTGTAGTAAACACTGAAAATGCTGTTCTTATAAACTATTACGAAAATGGGAAGTATTATAAAAATGGAAGCGAATTAAATCCGAAAGTTTTGATTTATAAATTTGGCGATTTCGTAGAAATAAGTAACTCGCCTCAAACTCATCAAATCGAAAAAATCGAATATAAAACTTCAGGGTGTTATGGAACTTGTCCGGTGTTTGAATTGACTATTGATTCAAATAAAAACGCAATTTATAAACCAAATGCTTTTAATAAAAAGAAGAAAGGGATATTCAAAGGCACAATCAGAAATTTTGAATATGATGAATTGATCGGATTATTGAATTATGTTGATTTCACAAATTTGAAAGACAGTTATGCAGTAGGTTGGACGGACGATCAATCTTCTCAATTAATTGTTACTTACGACGGCGGAAAAGTTAAAAAGATCGATGATTACGGCTTGATTGGAACATTCGGACTCAGCAGAGTTTATAAAATGCTGTTTGATTTAAGAGAAAACCAAAGCTGGAAATAAAATTATGGCAGATTTAACTACAAATTTCGCGGGCATCAAGTCGCCGAATCCGTTTTGGCTGGCGAGCGCACCGCCGACGAATATGGGTTCGATGGTGGAACGGGCGTTTGATGCGGGTTGGGGCGGCGCGGTTTGGAAGACTTTGGGCGAACCGATCGTTAATGTTTCGTCGCGGTTGGCTGGGCTTGACCAAGGCGCGTTGCGGATGATCGGGTTGAATAATATCGAACTGATCACGGATCGTTCTTTGGAAGTGAATCTGAAAGAGATTTACGAATGTAAAAAGAAATATCCGAATAATGCGGTGATAATTTCTTTGATGGTCGAGTCGAAGCGCGAGGCGTGGCATGAGATCGTGAAAAGATCACAGGACACGGGCGCGGATGGTTTTGAACTGAATTTCGGCTGTCCGCACGGAATGAGCGAGCGCGGAATGGGTTCGGCGATGGGACAAGTTCCCGAATATACTTGTATGGTTACGGAATGGGTGAAGGAAGTTTCAAATTTACCTGTAATTGTAAAATTAACGCCGAATGTCGCGCATATTGTTCCGCCGGGACGTGCGGCGATGCAAGGCGGCGCGGACGCGGTTTCGTTGATAAATACGATAAATTCCGTGATGGGCGTTGATCTCGACACGATGATTCCGTATCCGAATGTCAATGGAATGGCGGCGCACGGCGGTTATTGCGGAACTGCGGTTAAACCGATTGCTTTGAATATGGTTTCGGAACTTGCGCGTGATGCGGAATTTAATATTCCAATTTCCGGCATCGGCGGAATAAATACCTGGCGCGATGCAGTTGAGTTTTTACTTTTGGGCGCGGGAAATGTGCAGGTTTGCACTGCCGTTATGCACTACGGTTATCGAATTGTCGAAGATATGATTGACGGTTTGAATAATTATCTGGATGAAAAAGGTTTTGCGTCGGTCAATGAAATTATCGGAAAATCCGTCAGCCGCGTAACGGATTGGGGAAATTTAGACTTAAATTACGAGGTGGTCGCGCGGGTTAATAACGAACATTGTATAAAATGCAATCTCTGTTATATCGCCTGCGAAGACGGCGCGCATCAGTGTTTTTCGTTTGATGAGAACAAATATCCGGTCGTCGATGAACATGAATGCGTCGGCTGCAATCTCTGCGCACTTGTCTGCCCTTCGCCCGGTGCGATCTCGATGGTTAGGTTGGACGACGGCAGCAACCCTGTTAGCTGGAAAGAGTATTCTGAAGATCCTTCTAAGACTCTAAGATCTCACGGATCTTCGTTGCCAGGATCGAAGGCGTGAACGGCTTGCTGAGAAAATGTACGTCTTCGTCCAAAACGCCGTGTTTTGAAATAATATCGTCCGTATAACCTGACATATATAAAACGGTCGTTTCCGGATGAATTTCTTTGATCTTTTCCGCCAATTCCCTGCCGTTCATTCGCGGCATTATTACATCGGTCAGCAAAAGATGGATGGGATGCTGGTAAAGTTTTGCCAGCTGCAGAGCCTGCATTCCGCTGCTAGCTTCGAAAACCTCGTACCCCAGCACATTTAAAACTTCAACAGCCGCGCGCCTGATCTGATCTTCGTCTTCGACAAGAAGGATGGTTTCGTGTCCGCTCGGTATTTTCGCAGCGGTTTCCGCGATGGACTGTTCCGGCGGAGTGTCGATTCTCGGGAATTGAATCGCAAATGAAGTTCCTTCGTTCGGCGTCGATTCAACCCAGATAAATCCGTTCGATTGCTTTACAATTCCGTAAACGGTCGCCAATCCGAGCCCGGTACCCTTGCTTGCTTCTTTAGTTGTAAAGAACGGTTCAAAAATTCGATGTCGGGTGTTTTTGTCCATTCCGATCCCGTTGTCCGCAACATAAAGCTGCACATAGGAACCGGTCGGCTGTGTCCGAAGTTTTTTCGAATATCGGTCGAGATCGATATTTGACGTGGCAATAACTAATTTTCCGCCGTCCGGCATTGCATCGCGCGCGTTTACTGCCAAATTCATCAGCACCTGTGTGATCTGGTGCTGATCCACGAAACAAACTCCCAGATCGGGATCAAGATCTACTTCGATCTCGATATCTTCACCGATCAATGAACCGATGATCTTGCGAAATTCATTGACGACCTTGTTCAAAACCACCGGGTTCGGCTGCAGCGTTTGTTTGCGTCCGAAGGCAAGCAGCTGCCGAACCATGGTCGCGGCGCTGTCGGTAACCGATTTAATTTCGTCGATCCTAAAGCGAAGCGGGCTGTCCGCGGGCAGCTGCAGTTTCAGCATGTCGACATGGAGCATTATCACTGCGAGAAAATTGTTAAAATCGTGCGCTACTCCGCCGGCAAGACGACCGATCGCCTCGACCTTCCCCGATTGCCGCTGCTTTTCTTCCGATTCAAGATATGCGATCTCGGTTTCTTTCGCAGCGGTAATGTCCTGTTTAGTTCCCCATAATCGCAGAAGTTTACGATTTTCAACGTTTCCTAGAAGGTTATTTATGAAGTATTTCGATCTTCCGTTCTTATCTTTTTCGGTCGTCTCTTTATTGATCAGATAATAGCCCGATTCGATGAACGCCTTTAAATAGGTTTGATGTTCGTCGTTGTCCTGTTTCAAAAAGTAATCGAGACGTTTCCCAACAAGATCTGCCGCGTTCGAATAACCAAATTGACGAGCCATCGCGTCATTACATTCGGCGACGTAACCGTTTCTGTAGAGCAATTCGATCTGTTCGGTCACCGGGCGATAGGTCGAGATCGGCAGTTCAAGCTCGAGTCGCCAGATTCCTTCACTGCTTTGCTGAATAAATGCACGATATCTCTCTTCCGACTCGCGAATCTTTTCCTGTGCTCTCTTACTTTCCGAAAGATCATAGATAAACGCAACGCAAAAATTTTCGTCGATCATCCGAAGATGCGATTCGCCCCAAACAATTGTTCCGTTCTTCCGCACATATTCCCACGTGCCGCGGTCGCCTTCGCCTGCGTACAATTTTTCAGTCAAGCTCTTTAGACGTTCCAGGTCGTCCGGTCTTAAGACCTTTGCGACATTCATCGACAAAAGCTCATCAACGGAATATCCGAGGAAATCCCCGGCAGCCTGATTCGCATAGAAATAATTTCCCTTTTTATCTGCGATCAAGATCGGATTCGGAGCAATTTCAAAAATTCTTTTGAAATTATTCATCGTTCTGCTTACAGGTGATTCGTCCGAAAAATCGAGGGTTCCTCTATCAGGTTTCGCGGCTTCTGTCATTGATTTAATGGATTCGGTAACGTTGGGTGCCTCTATTTTTATCACTGTTTACGGCATTTGAAAAGCGGTAAATCTCTAATAATTTGCAATTTCGCAGAGCGCCGTAACTGTTTAAGAATTTTCCTTTTGCCGGAAAACAAATGCCAGAATCTCAGCCACCGCGCCGAAAAATTCGACCGGAATAATTTCGTTCGGTTCGACAAGTTTATAAAGCGCGCGCGCAACCGGTACGTTTTCTACGAGCGGAATGTCGTGCTCTTTCGCGATCTCGCGAATCCGCATTGCAAGATTATCCGCGCCTTTCGCAACAACGGTCGGCGCAGCGTCCTTGTCGCGGTCATATCGCAGCGCGATCGAAATATGAGTCGGATTGGTGATGATCACGTCCGCGGTCGGAACTTCGCCGATCGAACGCCGCTGAAGCAACGCGCGAGCGTCGCGCCGCCGTTGACCTTTGATCATCGGGTCGCCTTCCTGCTGTTTGAACTCGTCGCGAATTTCCTGCTTGCTCATTTTGAGCGATTTTTCATGTTTATAGATCGCGTACCCGTAATCCGCAAAAGCGAACAAAAGCATTACCAGCGCACAGCGGAACGAAAGACTAAACAGCGTCGATCCTAAATTTGCTGCGATCGTTTGCACCGGTGCGTTGAGCAGCGCCGGGGCGGTCTCAATCACAGGCGCAAGCACGCCGTAGACGACGTATGAAATAACGATCAGTTTTAGCGAAGACTTCGCAAGATTTACGACCGAATCAAGCCCGAAGATCTTTTTGATATTCTTTGCCGGATTAAAATTGTCAGCCTTGGGTTTAAATTTTTCGGTAGAGAGATTAAGTCCGCCTTGCGCAAAATTACCTGCGAGACCGGCACTCAATGATACCGCAACGATCGGCGCGGCAATTACTGCCAGCAATTTGATTCCGTCGACAAATAAAAGATGAACGTCGACGGATGTAAACGGAGCGGGATCTGCGATCTGCTGTGCGAGCGTTTGAAAATAAATGCCGAAATTAGCAAAAAGATCTTTGCCGAAAACGCTGGCGGCAAAAACGGCAAGCAGAAGCGCCAACGCCGTCGGAAGTTCTGCGCCGCGCGCGACCTGCCCTTTTTTCTTTGCGTCCTCCCGACGCTTGGGAGTCGCTTTTTCGGTTTTATCGTGCTTATCGGACATTGTCAGATAACTCCAAGAACGTTATTCAATCCGTTATAGATCTCACCGAGAACATCGCGGAAGGCGTTCGGCATAAAGAACAGCGCCGCGCCGATCAACCACAGACCGATCGCTATCTTGATCGGAAATCCGAGAATAAAAACCTGGAATTGCGGAGCGGTTCTTCCAAAAAATTCAAGCGCGAGTTCAACTGCCAGAAGCACGATCAAAGCAGGTGCTGCGAGCGACACGCCGACCGCGATCGCGTTTGCGGAAAGCCTCAGGAAAATGTCGAGCAGTTCGGCAGAAACTATAAAACTTCCCGGCTCGGCAGCCGAAAAGCTTTTAACCGTCGCCGCCAGAAACCAATGGTGACCGTCCGCGCCGAGCAGCACCATCAATCCCATCATCTGCGCGATCGTTCCGAACGCCGTTGTCTGCGCACGCGTTGACGGATCGATCGTTCCGGCAAGCGCAAAACCCATCTGCGATCCGATCAAATACGCCGCCATTTCAAATCCGGAAAAAATAAGTTTTCCGACGAAACCAAGCGCCATCCCGATCATAAGTTCGCCGAGCAAAACCAGCGAGAAAGCATAGATCTCGTCCGGCGGCGTCGCAATTTTTGTTGTAATTACCGGAGTCAGCGCTATCGAAAGAGCAAATGCCAGGAGGATTCTAATTTTCGGCGTTGCGGCATTATGCGACCAGAACGGCGCAAACGTAACAAGCCCGCCGACACGCGCGAGCACGACCATGAAAACCAGCAAAGGATGTAGCGGAATCTCAAAGGTTTCCATAATTAACCCGACTGAAAGGCGCTCCAGTCCGCAGACGCGCGATCGCGCGTCCAAGCGAGCGGGAAAATTACGCCCCCGAATGCTCCGTTCACTTAATAAACGGCGTGAAATCGCTGAGAATGTTCGACGTGAAAGTGACCAGTACTCTCAAAAGCCATGGAAACGTAACGAGAAACACAACAAACACGGCGACGACGCGCGGCGCGAATGAAAAAGTCTGATCCTGGATCGATGTCAATGTTTGTATCAAACTGACGACGATCCCGATAATGACGGCAGTTGCCAGCATTGGAAGTACGATCCACATCAGAGTTTCCAGCGCGCCCTGCATTAATGTTGTAATTTGAGCATCTGTCATAAGGTCACATCACACTTTTCACGAGCGAGCTGACTATCAAATACCACCCGTCCACCATCACGAACAGAAGTATTTTCAGCGGCATTGACACGATTACCGGCGGCAGCTGCATCATTCCCATTGAAAGCAAAACGCTTGAAACCGCAAGGTCGATCACAAGAAACGGCAGAAAAAGGACAAAACCGATCTGAAAAGCAGTTTTTAGTTCCGAGATCATAAAAGCCGGGATCAGCGCAGTTGTCGGAACATCTTCGGCGGTCGCCGGTCGCGCGCTTTTCGAAAGCCGGAGAAACAATGCCAGATCGCGCTCGCGCGTGTGTTTGAGCATATACGCGCGAAGCGGAACAAGTCCTTTTTCGAGCGCCTGCGTCTGACTGATCTCGCCTTCCGACATCGGCAGATATGCCTCGTTATAAACTTGCGTCAGCGTCGGACTCATAACAAAAAACGTTATGAACATCGAAAGCCCGAGCAATACCTGATTGTTCGGCGTTTCCTGAGTTCCGAGTGCCTGCCGCAGAAAATGAAAGACGACGATGAGACGCGTAAAACACGTCATCGAAATTAGGATCGCCGGTATAAAGCTGAGCAGCGTTAAAAGAACGATGATCTGAAGCGGCATCGAGCTCGCGACGGTTTCTTCGGCTTTTATCGTCTTTTCCTGGGTTTTCGGAGCTTCCGGCGGCGGCGTCTGAGCGGAGATCGTCGTCGAAGCAGCGAATGAGAAAAAGCACAAAAACGCGAACGAAAGAATTACTTTTTTCACGAAAGTTTTCCTCCGATGTCGTTCCAGCTTTCAAACCGGTCCTGTGCATTTGATAGCTTCGTTTGAAAATTTGCGTTTTCTTCCGCCAGCAGATCCGAAACAGATTTTGGCGATGACGGTATTGTCCCGCCGGCGGGTTCGTCGGCAAGAAGCGTAAAACTCTGTGCCGTCGATCCGATCAAAAGAACGCGGTCCCGGAAACGTACGACCGAGATCGTTTGACCGTTTGCGACGGTTTTTGTCGTGCTTATATCTAGTTCGTTCCGGTCGCTGCTCGTGTCTATCGTAACGCCGAACAAGCCGTATTTCTTTACGCCCCACGCGCCGAAAAACAGCAGACCGATGATAATAAACATTGCTCCGAACGTTTTAAATATCATGCTGCCCGAACCCGCATCCGCCGGATCGTCCGCGTTCTCGGTTTGCATGAACGGAATTCTGTCGTTTTCGGTCATCGCCTCAGCTTTTGGAGCAGCAGGCGGCTGCTCGGTGGTTTCCTGCGCCGCGGCACCGATCGCAAAAGCGAACATTGCGACGATCAAAATGATCAAATTTTTCGGTTTCATCAGTTTTTGTTTTTGATTATTTCGTTAACCCGAACGCCGGCACGGTCTTCGATAACGATGATCTCGCCGGACACGAGTCTCTGCCCGTCCGCGCGTACATCGACACCTTCACCGGTCGAACGCGTCAGGCGAATGATACTGGATTCATCAAGCTCCAAAATGTCGCGAATTTTCATCTGGGTCGAGCCGAGTTCGACCGACAGCGGAATTCGAACATCCATAAATTCGCGCCACGATTCGATTATTTCGTCGTTTTCCTGTTTCATTGTGTTTAGAGCTGGACGATAAAGTCCGTGATGTAAATTGCGTGAATTTCCGGTTCATCCGCCGCTGCCTGCGCGGCGCGAAGCAGATCTTTGCGGAGTTTCGTTTTGCCGTCCGTCGACAGGATCTCATCCGAAGATTTGTCCGACATTATTGCGAGCATCGCGTTGCGAACGCGTGTAATGAACAATTGATCGGGCTTTTCGCTTTCGCCTTCGCCGCCGACGCCTAAACTTACGCTCATCCGCAAATACCGCGCTTGCTCGGTATCGGCAAGATTTACGATAAACGGCTGGAGTTCGATGATGTTCTTAACATCCTCATCGTCCGGAATTGCGGAGCGCAAACGTTTTGCAGATTTCGAAGTCCTACTGTCGGAAGGTTCCTCGTCGACAGCGGCTTCTTCGTCCGCGAGCACATCTTTCGGCTTTTTAACCTTGTCGCTTGATGAATCGGCTTCGTCCGCGCCGGCTTTGCTGCCGAGAAAAAAGTAACCCGCTCCGCCGCCTGCCAAAAGCACGACTGCGATTATAATTATCAGCATCATTTTGCTCTTTTTCGGTTCGGCGGGCGTCGATATGGTTTCCGTGGTTTCCTGTGATTGTTCTGACATAAAGTCCTCCGGTCTAGCAGGAGTGCGAACGCTGTGCCACGCATATCGCCTTGTAAATACGGTAGTTTTTGCGAAGTTTGAGGGTAAATCCGTGCTGGATTCGACTTTATTTTGACGACCGGCGTCAAGTTCCTGACACTTTAAAAATAGAAAAAACCCGCGCCTTTTGGGCGGGCTTTTTTGCTTTAACGGCTAAAAAATTCAGATCAATCGCGGCGCAATACTTTTCCGCTTTCAAGCATGTAAACCGCTCGGATTATCGTCAATTCGCCTTTTTTTATCGCTTCTTTGATTATGGGGCTGCTTTTTAAAATATCCTCCGCGCTTTGATCTACATTCAATTCGACACAGGCAAGCTTCATTTCGCCTCCCAACGGACAGCTCGACGAATCTTCGAGCGCGGGCGCGATCTTGTTCACGATCGCAGAAAGATTCCGCGTCGGCATTTCCTCGTTCGAAACCGCCGCGGCAACCGCGCCGCAGCTTTCATGACCCAATACGACGATAACTTTTGATTTTAGATGTTCGACCGCATATTCGATGCTTCCGAGCGAGATCGGATCGGCGATGTTTCCGGCAGCGCGAACGACGAAAAGTTCGCCCAGATTTTTGTCAAAAACAAGCTCCGGCGGAACGCGGCTGTCGGCGCAGCCGAGAATGACCGCTTCCGGCTTTTGCGTTTTCGCCAGCGATTTGCGAACTGAAACGAAATCTGCCGTCGTATGTTTTCCGGAAACAAACCGCTCGTTTCCCTTCATCAGATCGCTCCACACCGCTTCTGCTTCTTCGTTCTTTTTGACTTCCTTTTTTATTTCTGAATTGTTTTCCGGCGAGTTCGAATTTTCCGATTCTTTATCTTTATCCTTTTCCGCGGAATTTGCGTTCTCTTCGCTCAGATCGTCTTCATCTTCAAGATCGAACATTTGCTTCTTTTTCTTCTTCCGTGCTTTTTCATCTTTCGTATTGGCGGACGATCCGCATCCGGTCAAAAGAACCCCGGACGAAACTATCGTAAAGCTAAAGACGAAAAGCAGCAGAATTATCCGTATGATCTTGTGGTTTTTCATAAATTGAGAGAGTTTGAGCGGTGAATTCTTATTGAGACTTTGCAGTTTGAATGACCTTTTTGCTGGAAGGAATTTCGTCCGGTTCACCGATCTTTACGGCGCCGTCTTCTTTTAGCTTTTTCCTGATCTTTTCCTTTTCCGTTGTTCTTTGATCGTCAGCTTCGTTCGATTCCGCTGCCGTTTCCGGCTTTTCGGCTTTTGCAGTTTTCTCAGCCGGTTTTGTCCGATCTTTGCCAATGTCGTTTGGCGCGACATCCGGTTTTACGTCGTCCGGCGCTGAGCCGTCTTCGGGATCGGGAACATTCAGCCGTAAAACGGTAATGCTGATCCGGCGGTTTCCCTGTGCGAACGGATCGTCGGGAAATAACGGTTCCGTGTCGGCATATCCTATGATCCGGTGGATCTGGCTCGGCTTAACACAAACGGATTCGAGAAGCCGCCGCGCCGCATTTGCGCGGTCTGCGGACAGTTCCCAGTTTGTGTAGCCTTTTTCGGAAGGAAATACATGGCGGTCGGTATGACCGCCGATATTGATCTTGTTCGGAAGCGCGCAAATATCAACTGCAATTTCTTCTAAAATTTCGCGGGCGCTGGCGGTAAGTTCCGAACTTCCCGAAGGAAACGAAACCTGATCGGCTTTGTCGATCAATTGAATACGCAAGCCTTCTTCCGTTATATCGACCTGCACTTGATCTTTATATTTTGAAAATTCGGGACGCGTTTGAAATTTTTTCTGCAATGTCTGTGAAACTGCGAAAAGCGTCTGTTCGTCGTCTTTTGAAGTTAGACTTGACGGTTCTTTGCTGACCTTTTTCGCCTGTGAAAGAATTCCGCCGTCCATCGTTTCAAAAACGCCGGGCGAGCGGAAATAGTTTGCGATCGATTCTTTGAGTTTTGTGTCCGCCTGCGAAACAAGCCATAAGACGAGGAATAGAGCCATCATCGCGGTTACGAAATCGGCGTACGCAACCTTCCACGCGCCGCCGTGGTGTGCGCCGTGTCCTTTCGATTTTTTGACCCGTCGCCTGCGCGGCGGTTGTTCCTGGTTCTGATCCATCGTGTTAAAGGTAAATAGTTAATTGTGAATCGTTAATTGTGAATACTGGCATGATGAAATTTGAATCTCACCGGTATTTCGTAGTTAGTGAACAGTCTGAATTCTTGTTCTGTACTTCGTAAACCGCTGTTCGCGGTCGGTTCGTATCTATCATCCCATCACTGTTCACTATTCACGATTCACTATTCTCCGAATCTATCTCGGCTTAATGTCCTTGAGAAGCGGTTCGATCTCGGCGGTGCCGGGTCTGTCGAAACTAAAGATCGTTTTTCGAGCAAATTCAACTGCCGTCGCGGGTGCCGCTCCGTAAGCGAATGCAACAAGTCCGGTTTTTATACAATTGAAATATTTGCCCTCGTCCGCCGCGAGATTTTCGATGTTTGCCGCGACCGGAGCAAGAAAGCCGTACGAAAGCAGCAACCCCAGAAATGTTCCGACAAGTGCCGCTCCGATGTGATGTCCGAGTTCCTCCGGCGATCCGTCGAGATGCTGCATAGTTACAACAATACCGAGAACCGCCGCGACGATTCCGAGTCCCGGCAAAGCGTCGGACGCGCGCTGCAAAAGCCCAGGGATGATCGCCGCTTCTTCGTGATGCGTTTCGATCTCGGATTCGAGCA
Source organism: Pyrinomonadaceae bacterium (assembly GCA_026129865.1). Taxonomy (GTDB): domain Bacteria; phylum Acidobacteriota; class Blastocatellia; order Pyrinomonadales; family Pyrinomonadaceae; genus JAHCHG01. The sequence goes on along the minus strand of JAHCHG010000004.1, from coordinate 63,210 downwards.
TCATTTCAAGCTCTTCCGGTGAACAAGCGCCGTTAACGAGCATTTTCATCGCATCGCAGAAAAAATCGACGGCGTGGTGATTTCCGACGAAATTTGGATATTTTGTAAAAAGCGAAGAAGACATCGGATTATTGACGTCTTCTTCCAGCGATAAAAGCCCACCTTTTTTCGAATTTACATAAATATCGTACTGCATCTGCAAAAGCTCGATATAAACATTCTTGTCGTATTGCGATCCTTTGAGCGCCGTTGTGAGCGAGCTGACAATGCGTTTTAGATATTTTAGCGGGTTTGCTGCAATCGTTGCGCCGATAACGGCTCCGCCGATAACGACGAATTCCGACGGCTGAATAAGCGCGCCGATCGGACCGTTGATCATCAAAAATCCGCCGATCACGCTTAGAAAAACAACAACAATTCCGATAATTACAAACATAGAAACCGCCTCAAAATATTTTTGAGAATTCGTATTCCGGTAAAAACAGACCACAGATAAATTCGGTTTGTGGGAGCAACAGATCTATCTGTGGTCAAGTTTTTGTGGAAGAAATGAACGATGAATTTGCTAAATTTTTCAACCGTGGGAGTCAAGCTCTCCATCGTTCATTTAACCTATCGGTTGGTTTCGCGGAAACTTTAGAGAATTTGTAGTAAATCTTGAAAAGTTTGGTTCAAAGTTGTAATTACCCTTGAATTTGACTGAAAACCGCGCTGGGCTTCGATCAGATCGACGAATTCATTGGTGATATTGACGTTGCTCTGTTCGAGATAACCGCCGGCGATCTGTCCGCGACCACCGGTTCCCGGCTGCCCGATCGTCGGCTGTCCGGAAGCGATCGTTTCGGCAAACATATTACCGCCCTGGCGCTGCAAACTGCCTTCCGCGTTAAATGTTGCGACGGCGTATTGTCCTATGACGCGGGTTTGACCGTTTGAAAATAATCCAAAGATCGTACCGCTGGCATCGACCGACGCTCCATTCAAGGAACCTGTCGAATATCCGTCTGCAATGGTCGTCGAAACCGCCGAGTCCGCATCGTAGCTGGTAATGTTCGAAGCACCCTGCGATCCGTCGGGATTGATTTCATAAAGATTGATATCTATCGACGGAAGTGTGGCTCCATTTAGTGCCGTTTGGTCAGGGACGATCGAAAGCGATGTCGGGGTCAAAAGAGCGCCGTTGGCGTCGAAGGTAAAATTGACCGGATTTGCATCTGCCGGATTACCGTTTACGCTTGTCTGAAAAGGTGTTCCGTCGAGCGTGCCGACCATGTCGAACGAACCGTCTGCAAGTTTGGTAAAGGTCATATCCAAACTTCGCTCGGTTCCGCGTGAATCATGAACGACCATCGTCGCGTTAAATTCGGTGCCCGGAAGCGCGGCGGTGTTCAAATTCATCCGCATCGTAGCATTGGTAGTTACCTGCGGTGCGATCTGCTGTCCAAGCGGAAGCTTTAAAGCGGCAAGCGACGCTCCCTGCGGAATAACGCCGTTTTGCGCCATATACCCTTGCACTTGACCGCCGTTCGTCGAGCGCAGAAATCCTTTGTTATCGACGATAAAATCGCCGGCACGGGTAAAACCGGAAGTTCCGTCAGCATTGCGAACGACGAAAAAACCGTTCCCCTGAATAGCGGCGTGAAGCGGCGAGCCGGATTCATTGATATTTCCCGCAGCAAAACTTGTATGGATCGCGCCGGTCCGGACGCCGTTGCCGATCTGCATTGAGCTGCCCGCGCCATTAAGCCGTGCGCCGTATGAATTGGCGAAAACATCGCTGAAAGTTATTGAACTGCTTCGAAAACCGATCGTGTTTGCATTTGCGATATTGTTTCCGACAACGTTAAGTGCGTTAGCTTGAGCATTTAAGCCCGACAAAGCTGTGTTAAATGAAAATGACATTTGTTTTGTTCTCCGTTTGTGTTTTTTTGGGGTTTAACTTTGCTGAGATCTAATTTACGGGAAGCATATTTGAAAAATTCTTGGTCAATCTTTCGGATGGCTTCGGTAAGTGTCAGGCGTGTTAACCACTTTTAATTTTGGGAAGAATTCTGGCAGCTATCTGCCGGTTTCCGCTTTCGGATCGACCGGAGTTTGTGTCGAATTCTGCATCAAATAGGCTAAATATTCGATCGACTGACGAATTCCGACAAGCTGATCGAGGGAGTTAAATTGCGCCAATTGCGCGACGAATTCGGTTCCGTCCTGCGGTTGGAGCGGATCCTGATTTTTCAACTGTGCGACGAGCAGCGACATAAAGAGATCTCTTTCTGACGTTTGGCTCGCGCCGGCTGTGTTGTTATTCGGCATCATTGCATTTGCCGAACTGATCTGACTTACATTCATGGTTTCACCAATTTTTTGCAGCGCAAATTAAGCCTGCAAACTTACCAAACGCTCGCCCGAACGGTCGGGCGCAGGTAAATTGTCAGCCGGAGTTTCGTCTTCGTTGGACGAACGACCGTTTCCGGAATAATGTTGTTCGCGCGCGCGGTCTTCGCGGCGTTCCTCACCGTTTGGAGAATATGGACTGGAAGAAACTTCCAGATTTTCAACCTGCAAACCGGCATTCTGCATCGATTCGCGAAGCTGAGGTAGATTTTCTGAAATTATTTTGTGCGAGTTTTCGCCGCTTGTTTGAAAATGTGCATTTATCCTGCCGTTCGAATCTCGCTCGATCCGAACCTCTACTTCGCCGAGCTCGGCGGGTCTGAGCCGCATTTTCAAAAGCTGTGCATCGCCTGTTGCTTTTACGAATTCTGCCGATTTAACTAATCCGGTAGAGATCTGCTCGAAAACCGGCGCCCGGTCCGGCATTATTTCCCGAACAGGTGAAGACGATTCCAGTTTTGCGGACGAACGATCAATAAATCGTTCGAAATTTAAACCGCTGAATTCGTTTGACGGGGTAACCGGAATTTCGGGTCTTGGAATAGGATTATCGGCGGTTTCGATCTTGATCGCAGAATATTCGCGAACCGGACTTTCCTCGAAAGCCGATATTTCCGGCGTTTCCACATTACTTTCTGAAGCTTTCACATATTCGAAGATTTCCAAACTCTCGGAAACAGCGGCAGTTTCACGGTTTTCATCGATGCCGCGTTTGAACAACATCGAATCTTTCTCTGCCAAAACTACAGTCGGCTCGGTAGGCTTAACGCTATTCGGTTCAAGTTGAGAAAAATTGTCGACGATGATCTTAGTATCTTCGATCTCGCTCTTTACAATTTCCGGCTCGCGCACCGACGACGGTGCAGACGAAATGCCGGGTTTCGTCGCGACCGGTTGAGCCTGGATAGGCGCTGCGGCGATCGGCTGGAATTTCTGCGGATCTAGCGGAACTTCAACAGATTCCGCTGCGGCATCGACGCCTTTGGACGGATCGCTTTGATAGTTCGATCGTTCCGATTTGAGGTCAGTCTCCGGGGACAATAGTTCAGGCGCACCGAATTCGTTGGTCAATCTTGGTGGATCCGGCGTTTCGTTCGATATTTGCGCCGTCGGCTGCAAAATGTCGGAAAGTTCTAAAATTGTGTTTTCGCTGGATGGGACCGCGTCGGCAGTTGTTCCCGGCGAAACTACCGGCAATTCCGGTTCGATCATCGAAGCGTCAGATTTCTGCAGATCTCCGGAAAGATCGAGAATCGAAAGATCGTCTCGATCTATTACTTCGATCGGGAACTGCCCGTCCGCGTCCGCAGCTGCGTTGTCTATCCGGTTTATTTCCGATTGAAAACTTACCTCGACCGGCTCACCTTCCGTACGATATTTAAGCGCGCTCTGTCTATCTTCGTCCAGAATTTTACCGACGGTCGGCGGGGTCGCATTTCCGGCTCGAATTTTCTGCAGGATGTTTTCGTTCAAACTTGCGAAATCAAAAACTACATTGCGGTTCGTTCGGAAATCGAAAAGATAACTGTCCGCGTCCGTAGTCGAAGCATTGGAAAGATCACTAACTTTGACCGCCGTCTCCGTTCCTTCGCCGGAAGTTTTTACATCAAGGATCGCGATCGGCTCGACCGAACCGCGGTTTGCTTCATCGACGATCTGTAAAATCCGATTTTGATCGATGGTCGAGATCGGCGCGGTCTGCTTCGGAATCTCAAGCAACTGTTCTTTCGAAACCGCGATCTTCGCGTCGCCTTGACCGGTATTTTTCACGAATTCCGGCGAGATCGTTTCAGCACTCGGGGAAATTTCAATGCGTTCGTTGAAAATCTCAGACGGATCACCGTTGCCAGTTCCCACTCGAATTTGCCCGCGCGCTTCCGGCGTTACAGTCGTCGGGTCGTTAGTTCTGCGAAATCGACCTGCCGGCAAGCGGTCTTCCGGCGTTACAGTGATTATCTGCGGTTCGATCTGCGATTGTGCCCATTTGCCTTTCAGCCCGCCCCACGGATCGCCCAAAGGCTGCCGACCGCGGCGCAGCGGCAAAGGCTGCGTATCGAATCCGCCGTGAAATAAATTCGGTCCGGCATCGGGGATCGAATCGGATGGTGCTTCCGCATTTTTTCCGTCTGATATTTCCGGAACTCGATCTGCGGTTTCAGTTTCGGGCTCAATCTTTTCCGTTGTTCCGGAAACGGGAGCAGGCAGATCAACGGCGGGATCGGATTTAGTATTTTCCGGCGCAGCTTTTATTTGATTTTCCGCCGGAGCAGTGAACAAACTCAGCGCAGCCGAAAATTCGCCTGCGATCTTTTCGTTGTCGGAATCTGTAGATCCGGCTGATTTTGTGTCTAAGTTGTCGAAATTGCCGAATGAAATCATTTTGATCATTGTGTTATCTGCCTCGCGTAGTTTGCGGAAACCAGTTCGTCAACCGCGGTTTGTTCCGATCTATCTGCTTCGCCTTTATGTTTCAGCGCCTGATTTTCACGTAGTTTCCCGGTAATTTTTACCGCCTGCATCGCCTTTGCGACTTTTGCGGTCTGCACCGCACACGCCGCTTTTCGCGATTCCAAAACGGCGACCGCGTCGCGTTTCAGCCGGTCGAGATTTGAAATATGGTTTGAATTTAGTTCGAGTTCGAAAGCATTCATCGGTTTTCCCGTATTGAGCCGTGCCGAGTAATTTTCGAGCGCCTGAGCTTTCAGCATTTCGATCCGTTCGATCTCAGCGACCGCTTTTTCGACATCGTTTTGAAGACGCGCAAGTTCGAGCTGCTCGTTTTCTTCGCGCATTTCGCGGACGTCGTGGACGGTTTGTAAATTGAACTTGAATTTTTTCATTTAGTTGAAAGGTCTTTATTCGAGTGAGCTTTTGATCGCCATCAACCGCTCGATCGATTCGTTAAACTCCGCTTCTTCAGCGCCGCTTTGTTTCAGAAATGCATTGATCTCATCGATACGCGCGATCGCAAGGTCGATGATCTTGTTGCTTCCCATTTGATATGCGCCGATATTGATAAGGTCTTCCGCCTTTTGATAAGCGGCGATCAGCTCGCGGATCTTGCCCGCCTGAAGTTTATGTTCATCCGCCGCAACGGTGCTGAACAGACGCGACGCGCTGTGCAGAACATCGATGCACGGATAGTGATTCTGAGCGGCAAGCTGTCGCGAAAGTACGATATGACCGTCAAGGATAGACCGAACGGCGTCCGCGATCGGCTCGTTCATGTCGTCGCCTTCGACCAGAACGGTGTAAAAAGCCGTGATCGAACCGCCCGTTTGGAAATTTCCGGCGCGTTCGAGCAGCCGCGGCAAAAGTGCAAAAACCGACGGCGTGTAACCTTTCGAAGACGGCGGTTCTCCGGCGGCAAGCCCGATCTCGCGCTGCGCCATGCAAAATCTGGTTACGGAATCCATGATGAGCAGAACATTTGCGCCGCAATCTTTGAAATATTCGGCGATGGCTGTCGCCGTCAATGCCGCACGAATTCGAACCAGAGCCGAATCATCAGACGTTGAAACAACTACAACGGAACGCGCCATTCCCTCTCCACCGAGTTCGTTTTCAATGAATTCGCGAACCTCGCGTCCGCGCTCGCCGATCAATGCGATCACGTTGATATCGGCATTTGAACGTTTCGCCATCATTCCTAAAAGCGTCGATTTCCCGACGCCCGAACCGCCGAAAATACCGATCCGCTGTCCCGCGCCGACGGTGAGCAGCCCGTCGATGACGCGAACACCGGTTTCGAGCGGCTCAACAATATTTGCCCTTGATAGCGGATTTGAAGCCGTTCTGTTCAATGGATATGAAACGTCCGTATGAATTTCGCCGAGTCCGTCGAGCGGGCGTCCGAGTGCGTCGATCGTTCGACCGAGCAGTTCGTCGCCAACCCCGATCTCGCTTTTAACTCCTGCGGCTATAACGGTTTCGCCCGCTTTTACCGGCGGCATTTGCCCGAGCGGCATAAGCAAAACGTTGTTGTCGCGAAACCCGACCGCTTCGAGCATCGTGTCGCGGCTGCCGTTTGAAGACGCCAGGTAGCAAAGATCGCCGACCGAAACCGCCGGTCCCTGCGATTCAACGATCAATCCGACCGCGCGTGAAACTCGTCCGACGCTGCGGAGCGTGTCGATCTTTTCCAATTTTTCGCGATAAGCTGCAAGCATATTATTTATCGTGCCGGCGTAAAGTTAATTTCCAAGAAGTCCATGCGCGATCTCGTCAAATTGCGATTCGACCCGTGCGTCTATATCGCCTGTATCCGTATGGATCAGACATCCGCCGGGCGTGATCGATCGGTCTTCGACGATCTCGAGCGAACCGTGAAATTCTAATTTTTCGCGATTTGTCTGAACAAAAGCGAAGTCGTCGGGGCTTAGCCGAACCTGTGCAGCAGTTCTGCTGTTTAGACGCCGAAGCGAAACTTTGGCGAGTGCGAGTGCGATCTCGCGGTCGATCGTCACCTCGCGCATAACTATCTTTTTTGCAATTTCAATGGCAAGTTCAACAAGTTGAACCTCAGCGCCGGCACTTAGTTCTTCAGCCATCGAAGATATTTTTTCGATGGTTTCGGTCAAATTTGCGCGCATTTCGCGCACTTGCGATTCGACTTCCGACTCAACCGAGTTTTGAACGAACTGCATCCCTTTTTCCCTGGCAGCTTGTTCGATCATTTCCTTATCTTTTTCAGCTTGTTCAATGATACGCGCTGCTTCTTCGCGCGCATTCGACAACAACTGCTCCGGCGTAATGTCAGCTGCCTCAACATTTTCTGCTTCGACGTCGATCTCAACCGGTTCAAGCGACGCCGCGTCCGGAAACAGATCGACCCTAGAAAAATTCATCGAATCGAGATCGCCGACGGATGGGACCGTGAACGGTTTGAAGTCGACAGCATCGCGTTTTACAACTTTAGCTAACATACTCATCTTCACCGCCTCCGGAACCGCTCAGGCTGACAACGCCCTGTTCATCGAGCTCGCGCAGGATTTCAACAACTTCCCGCTGAGCGCCGTTTACGTCCTTCAGTTTTACCTGACCCATAAAGTCCATTTCTTCCTGCATCATTTCGACCGCGCGATTAGACATATTCGAAAAGAATCGCTGCTGCAGTTCTTCGACCGTTCCCTTGAGCGCAAGCGCCAGAACTTTTTTGTCGACGCGCTGCATGATCTCGCGGATCCCAATATCGTCGATCAGCAAAATATCGTCGAAGGTAACCATCAGATTTCGAATTTCAAGCGAAAGATCGGGGTTTGCGTCCTCGATCTGCTCGAGCATCAAGCCCATCGACTCGCGGTCGAGCCGGTTGCAGATCTCAGCAACCGCGCGAATTCCGCCAACCGTCGAACGGCTCATACCTTTTACGCTGACAAGTTTTTGATTTAGAACGTGGGAGATCCGTTTAACGACGTCCTGCGAAACCGTTTGCAGATTCGCCATTCTCAAGATAATGTCTCCGCGCATATGTTCCGGCATTTGTTTCAGAACGTCCGCCGCGGTCGATGAATCGAGATGCGCCAGAACAACAGCGATCGTCTGCGGATGTTCGGATTGAAAAAGTTTGCCGAGCTGTTGCGGATCGGTTTTTTGGATCTCTTCAAAACTCGCCGGCGATTCGATCGAGTGAACAACCTTGTCCGTCAGGCGTTTAGCGACTTCAGCGCCGAAACTTCGGTTCAGCAGACGCTTTGCATATTCGACGCCGCCGGTCGTAACGTAACTTCTTGCTAATAAAAGCTGGTTAAATTCATCGACGACATCATCCGCAATATCCGATTTAACATCGGGCAGCAGAGCCAATTCCTTGGAAAGAATTTGAACCTCTTCTTCGTCGAGGTATTTGAAAAGCACGGACGCCGCCTCTTCGCCGAGCGAGAGACAAAGTATCGCCGCTTTTCGCGCGCCGGAAAATCTGCCTTCATTCGATTCGGCGAGCGTCATTGCATTTTCGCCGTTCTCCGAACCGTCGGTCAGCATATTCGGCATCGCCGGTGTATTTTCCACTAAAACTGTTTCTGTTGCCTGTGTCATTTGTATCGGTTCGATCTGTTAATTTTGTTCACGAAGCCAACCGCGCAGAGTACTTGCGACTACTTCAGGTTCACGAATTGTCTGTTCTATCAGCGTTTTGCGGACGGTTTCGAGCCGCTCTTTAAGATCTTCAACTGCGGTTTCGGGCTTGGACAGATCGTTTCCGTCCATCTGCGCCTCAAGCTCGGCAACGGTCATCATCGCCGCGGAATTTTCCGCGTTTTTCGCCGGATTAAGCATTTCGGAACGCCGCTCGCCGTGTTCCTGATCTCCGGAAGACTCGCCTTCCGAAAGCAAATTCGGTTCTACCGGCGGAGCGATCGCCGCTTTAACGGCTTTACGAGCTGGTCGGACAATGAAGAACAGGATCAGCAGTGCGATTAGCGCCAGAACGCCGTATTTAATTGACGGATTTATGATCTGCCGGTTTTTATCGAGCCAATTTGCAGTACCCGATTCGACTTCCGGCTTGCTGAACGGCATTGTTTCCACCACAACGCTGTCGCCGCGGTTTGCGTCAACTCCGACCGCGGCGGAAACAAGATCCTGCATCTGCCGGATCTCGTCCGCTGTTCTTGCCGCTTCGGTCCCGTTAACGTCTTTGTGATCAACGACCACCGAAACCGTAAGACGATTGATTCGTCCTCCGCCGCCGATCGTCTTTCTGACGGTTTTATCAATTTCGTAATTGGTGGTCGTCGCCTGCTTTTTATCGTTTCCGTTCTGCTGATTTTGCAAAGCCGGTCCGGCAGGCGTCGTCGGGTCGTTCGATCGGGCACCGGCGACGTTCCCGTTGGCAGGTCCCGAAGCATTGGTCTTTGTCGAATTTCGCGTTTCTTCAGCAGTTTGCTGCGAGCGGACGACTTGCGACGCCGGATTATACTTTTCCTCCATCTGTTCGACCTGGCTGAAATCTACGTCGGCGGAGACATCCGCACGGACGCGTCCCTCACCGACGACCGGTTCGAGCAAAGCGATCACGCGGGCTGCGTTTTCCGCCTCAAATTTTTGTTTTGCCTCAAGCTGAGCGCTGAAGGCACCGGCGTCGCCGCTGCCTCCGGACTTTTCGCGTCCCGAGGTCAGCAGTCTGCCGCGCGTGTCCATAACCGAAATATTTGCAGGATCTAAGCCCTCGACCGAGCCCGCCACGAGATTTACTATCGCGTCGGTTCTCTCCCCGGACATTTGCTTTCCCTGCCGAACGCGAAGCATTACCGATGCCTTTGCGCCTTCTTCTTTTTCGGTAAATACCGATTCCTTTTTGGGAGTAATATGAACACGCGCGCCTTCGAGTTCTTCCATCGACTCAAGCGTGCGTGCGAGTTCGCCTTCAATAGCGCGGCGATAATTGATCTGCTGGGCAAAATCAGTCGCGCCGAAATTTGTTTTGTCGAAAAGATCGAAACCGACATGTCCGCCGGAAATTACACCTTCGCCCGCCATTTGCAGACGAAGTTCCGGGATCTTTTCGATCGGAACCTGAATTGCCGTTCCGCCGTTTGCAAGCGAATATGGGACATTCGCTCCTTTTAGTTTTTCGACGATGTTCTGCGCGTCGGTCGCGTTAAGATCGGAAAACAAAACGCCGTATTCCGGCTGCGAGCCGTAATAGGCGATCGCTCCGATCAATCCGAGCGTGGCGATGGCGGCAGAGATCGTCGCTATCCTGCCGGTCATCGGCAGACGGTTCCAGACTTCTTTTAATTGTTCAAGAATAGCGGGCATATTTGATCTGCGGCTTACGACTTACGATTTAAGGTTTAGAATTTCCGATCCGTGATTTTCGATTTTCGATTTTCGATTTTCGATTTTCGATTTTTTACAGTGTGGAACGACAGATTAAGGACAAACTATCAACTATCAACTATCAACTATCCACTTTTTTACACCTGCATCCTCATGATTTCTTCATAAGCGCCGATAAGCTTATTACGGACTTGAAGTCCGAGTTGAAATTTTAGATCGGCAGTTTGCAGCGCAATGATCGTGCGGTGTAGATCGGGCGATTCGCCCGTAACCGCTTTTGCTATTTCTTGGTCGGCAGATCTTTGCGAGCCTTCTATTGATTCAACTGCATCTTTCACCAAAGTCCCAAAGTTTCCACCGGAGGTTTCCGTTCCTCCGGTGGAAATTTGGCTTGTGGGAGACATCGGTGCGGGAGCAACCGTAGAAAGTAAGCTTGAAACATTCATAAAAATTAAGCGTCGCCGAGATTAAGGCTGATTCGTGCGAGTTCTTTCGCAGTGTTAAAAACCGTTGCGTTCGCTTCAAATGACCGCGCTGCGGACATCATATTTACCGTTTCTTCGAGCGGATCGACATCGGGAAGTTTGACGTATCCGTTCTCATCGGCGTCAGGATGCCCCGGCTGGTATTGCGTAATAAATTGATTTTGATCGGCTAAAACTACTTCAGACGTTACGCCTTGCGGGCGATTTTCATCGCCGTCGAACAATCCATTGGCGATCGCGGTCTCGTTCCACGTTTCATTAACATTTTGCGATTCGAAAACTACGTCGCGTCGCTGGTACGGCAATCCGTTCTCAGTTCGCGTTGAATTTGCGTTCGCAAGGTTCGCTGCAGAAGCTTCTAAACGCTGCCGCTGTGCGGTCATTCCCTGCGATGAAATTTTGAAAACTGTAAATAATGACATAGCGTTTTTAGGTCTTTTTGAGAATTATCTGCCTTCTCTGATCGCCGAACGAAGTAAACGCAGGCGCGATTGGAGCATTTTGGCACCGAAATTGAAATTACTTCCGGTTTGCGCAAGATCTGCCATTTCGCGCCCCGCATCCACTGTGTTTCCATCTAATCCGATAACTGTGGGAGTTTGCTCGGTTATCGCGGGAGTGAAAGATGAAAGGTTCTGCCAATTTTGCCTTGCCTGCGGGAGCTTGCTTTGGCGGGCGGCTTCCTGAAGATATTCGTTGAAATCAATCTCTTTAGCGGTATAACCGGGAGTATCCGCATTGGCAACGTTGCCGGCAATTACCTCTGAACGACGTGCTTGAACGTCCAGAAACGATTGAAGCAGATTAGTTATACCGTCCGTTGAGAATAAACTCATTCGATTACCTCCGGAGTCGGTTAGTGCAATGACCGTGCCGCAAATAGATCCCTGATTTTACGGGCATTTTGGGCAATCGAAGCGGTTTTTTGACGAAAATGCGTCAAAAATGACGCTCGGATCGTCATTTTGTTGACACGAAACACTGTGTGCGATATTTTTGCTTTACCGGATTGAGGTCTCGGAACTTCATTGAGGTGCTTTAAGTCCGGTAGTTTTTTACGCTTACCACTCCTAATTAATGAACGCAAATATTTTGATCATCGAAGATGATATTCGGCTCCGAAGCGTTTTGATCGATGCAATAAAATCAGAAGGACACAACGTTCACGGCGCAAAATCGGCGGAAGAGGGGATCGAGCTGCTCGAATCTACGGTCTTTGACGTTATTCTGACGGACGTAAATCTTCCTGAAAAATCCGGTCTCGAATTCATTCCTTTTGGGCTGGGACATAATCCGAATGTCGAGATCCTTGTAATGACAGGCTTCGGAACGATCGATGTTGCAGTTCAGGCAATGAAACTCGGCGCGTCCGATTTTCTCTGTAAACCCGTCGCATTGAACGATCTGATCAGCTCGATCCGCGTGGCGTTGAGTCGAGCTCGATCGAAACCGGACGAAAGTTCGAACGAAAACACGACTCATTCGTCGATAATCGCGAAATCGTCGATCATGCTTCAGCTGATGGAACAGATCGAAACCATCGCTCCGTTTAAGATAAACGCCTTGATCACGGGCGAAACCGGGACCGGAAAGGAACTTGTCGCCCGCGCGATTCATGATTCGAGCAACCGTACCAAATCTGCCTTTGTTGCGCTAAACTGCGCTGCGATCCCTGAACAGCTGCTTGAAGACGAACTCTTCGGTCATGTTAAAGGTGCTTACACCGGCGCGCAGGGCGAACGAAAAGGTCGCTTTGAACAAGCCGACGGAGGAACGCTGTTCCTTGATGAGATCGGAGATATGAATTTGGCTCTGCAGTCGAAACTGCTTAGAGTTCTGCAGGAAAGTGAATTTGAAAAGCTCGGGTCGGCGAAGACGATCAAGGTCGATGTCAGAATAGTCGCGGCGACAAGCGCAAATTTGGAAGAAAAAATTCATGACGGCAGTTTTCGCGCGGATCTTTATCACCGCTTAAATGTCGTTCACCTGCGTGTCCCGCCGCTGCGCGAACGTCCGGACGATATTCCGCCGATCGCTCAAGGGCTGCTCAACAGATTTTGTAAAAGCACCGGACTCGTCAATAAAACGGTGTCCGAAGAAGCGCTTCATTCGCTGATCTCCTACAATTTTCCCGGGAATGTTCGCCAGTTGCAAAATGCAATGGAAAGAGCAGCGGTTTTTTCGGGCGCGGAAACAAAGATTTTACTTCAGCATCTGCCGGAAGAGATAAAAAACCAGCCGAGTATGTTTCAGATCCCGGCAACTGGCGGCTTGATCCCGGACTCGATTCCCGACGAAGGGATCGATCTGTCAGGGGTCGTTTCCCAGGTAGAGCGCGAACTTTTGCTTCAAACGCTCGAAAAAACAGGCGGAAATAAAATGCAGGCTGCGAAACTTTTGAATATGAAGCGGACGACGCTGGTTGAAAAGATCAAACGTCTGCAGATCGAAAGCGACGATACCGGCGAAGACGGACCAATTTCAGCTACAGGATCTTAAATTAAAAAAGCGGAAGAGTTAAGACGATTCGTTTCGGGTAACGCCTTCGTCCTCTTCCGCATTTTTATCTACAAAGCGAAATTTTCTGCTCAAAAATTCCCTTCGTAAGCTAAACCTTTTGTCGGCGCGCTTAGATAAGCACGGTGCCCGCGGTCTCTGCTGGCAGATCTTTCCAATGTTTCCTTCGAATCCTGCCGTGCCGCGCAAAGCAGTTTGTGTGTAAATTGATCTTGTTCGATCGTCAAATTCGCGATCTCAACAACACGGTTTGCTATCTCGTTCCTTCGATAGGTCTCTGCATTTTCGCCAAGCGCCGAACGAAGCTCCGATATCTGACGATGGTATGTTTCGAGCTTTTTTCCGATAATTTCGCGGTCGGACACAATATCGAGCACGCCTAGAAAATTTCCGGACTTCGCAGCATCCGTTTCTGCCCGCGCCAGATCGAGCAGTTTTTCAAGATCCGCGCATTGTGCGGTCAAAAGCTCGATCAGCGATTCGGATTTATGTTTTATCTCGTTTTGATCCAACATTTTATTAATATGCCATGCTGACGCCGGTCATTGCGTTTGGCGAATATGCCGCCGCATTTTCGGGAACGGCTTGATCGCTGCTGCCGTTTTGGGCATTTATTTCCCAGGCATCTCGAACCGGTGCAAGCATTTCCGCCGATTTCCGCATCAACTCGGAATCGAGTTCGGCGCTGGCGCGAAGCATCATTCGAGCGACGCTTGCGTAAAGTGTGTCTAAGGTTTCCGCAACTTCTCCGCCATTTTCAAAATTGAGGATCGATTGCAGATAATTGATTATGTCCAGCGCGCGGTTCGAATGTTCCGCCTTCGCGACAAAATCGCTTTTTTCAATATCGTCTGCGGTCAGGTTGATGAATTTGATCGCACCGTCGTAGAGCATGACGATCTGCTTGATCGGATCGGTTTCCGCATTTGCGATCTTTCCGTAGCTTGCGAGTCCTTTTGAGTACATAATTTTTTCCTTTGAGTGCTGTTTCTGCCAATAAACATATCGGCTAAATGTTTGAAAACTTGAGTAGTTTTTCAAATTGAAACAAGTTCCCAGAAAGAAAATCGGACCTGAACACTCGCGAAAATGAATTTATTTTTCGCGCGGTTCAAGCGACTTAATTATGCTCGTCAAAGCAGTTCCCTGATTATTCAGCTGTCCGATCGCCGCGTCCGCCGCAGCAAATTGGCGGGTCAATTGAGAACGCAGACGGTCGAGCGATTCTAATTTTTTTGATATCGATTCGTTAATGCTTTTGACCGAACTTTGATACCCGGAAATCGCGCCCTGCACGCTTCCGGTTACGCTGTCGCTCATGCCTTTTGTGATCTCCCGGATATTTTGAAACAGTCCGGAATCGGTTTCCGTCGCACCGTAAATCAGCGCGCGGACGTCTGCGGGGTTGGTTTTCAGCGCTTCGTTCAAAACCGTCGAATCAAAAGCAAGATGTCCGTCGTCCGTTGAGGTAATTCCCAATTGCGAAAGCGATTCAAACGTCCCGCCGTTCAATTCGGATGTCCGATTGATGGCGTTTCTCAATTCCTGCTGAACGCCTCGAAGATTGGCATCGCCGGCTAAAATTCCGGTCGGTCGGTCTTGAGCGTCCTTCTTGTATTGCGCGGCGGCAAAATCCTGCACGGCATTATATGCATTTACGAAACCGCGCAGCCGATTTTCGATATCGGTCGATTGCGTGATAGTTATCGACGAAGTTCCGGCTTTTTTAAGAGTTAGATTTACGCCGGTTACTGCGTCCGTAACGGAATTTGTCGGTCGCGAAAGCTGCAGTCCGTTTACCGTAAACGACGCATTGAGTTTCGAAAAATCGCCGTCCGGCGGATTCAGCGATCGAAGATTCAGATCGGCACTTGTCCCGGTCGCCGAAGTTTCAACCAGTTCCACCCGCCCGACATCGCCGGTTTCATTTGAATTCAAAACAAGCTGAAGCTCCGTTCCGTCGCCTCGGATATCGACGATATTCGCATTGACTCCGGCATTTGCAGCGTTTATCGCATCGCGCAAGCCTTCAAGACTGTTGTTGGTGGAATCTATTGTAATGACGGTTCCCGGTACGACGCCGCCTTTCTGCAGTTCAAATGTCCCGACGGTTGCTCCGCCGGCGAGGATCGGATCGGTCGCAGATGAATAATTTCGCGATGCCTGCGTCAGATTCGAAGCGATTCGCGAGACATTAAGATCGAAATTTCCAAGCGAAGCCGCGCTCGTCGCACTGACGGTTGCTACCGTCGGTTCGCTGGTAACACCGTTGCGTCCGGTTCCGACCGAGCGGTCCGTCAATGCTTCCGATGCGGTCGCGAGCGAGGCAAGCGCTGCATTCAGCTGCTTTAGCGCTTCGATCCGCCCGTTGTAGTTGCTCGCTCGTGATTGCAGGCGATTGATGGGCAGCGACCGCTGCGCAATGATCGCATCGCGAACGACGCCAAAATCGATACCGCTGCCGAGCCCGCTGAAACTGATGTTTGTAGCCATAACAAAAAATGAGTTAAGCGAAGCGGCAAATTTTCATTTGCCGCTCCGGTTTGTTTTCTAGGATTCTTGGTCCAGAAAGTTGCCTTGCAGCTTTGCGTTGATCGCTACAAGTTTAAGCGAGACTTCGGTAGGAATCTGCCGGATCTCTTCGCCCGTTATTTTGTCGACCAATTTGACGACAACGGCTTTTGTTTGTTCATCCTGGCTGAACGAAAGCGAGATATTCGAGTCTTCAAAAGCGGAACGTAGTTCCTGCAGTTTTTGTGAAGCTTCGTTGTTCTCGTCTGCGTTCGATTCAGTCTGAATTTTTACCTTCGGCTGTTCAGCCTTCTCGGATACTCGTTCGATCGTTGAATGAAATTCGGAAGGCTGCAGCGTATTTGCGATTTGCATTTTTTACCTCCTTAGCTGATCTGTAAAAGCCCATAGGCGAAGATCGACAATGTTTTGCCAATCTTCGCCTTGGATTTTCGTGGGAGAATCAACTTTTCGATCAATTATCTGAGTAATGAAAGAAGAGCCTGGCTTGATTGGTTAGCCTGAGCAAGTGCCGAAACACCAGCCTGCTGCAATGTGTTCAACCGTGCAAGGTTCGAAGCTTCCTGAGCAATGTCTGCATCGCGGATAGCCGATTCAGCAGCCTGGAAGTTCGTGATCTGGGTTGAAGCAAGTTCGATAGCCTGCGTCAGGTTGTTTTGACCCGCACCGACCTTACCTTGAACTTCGCCGAGAGTTGCAACCGCAGCTTTGATAGCGTCGATCGCATCCTTCGCACCCTGTTCTCCGCCCGTCAGAACTGCTCCGCCGACAGCGGTTTGCGTTTGAAGAGCGTCGATGTTGTTGTCAGCTCCTGCTGTCGAAGCGCTTGAAATTCCCAGGTTAAAGGATTTCAGCGAAACGAAAGCAACTTCGGAACCGTCAGCTTTTGTTTGAACGGCAAACACGCCAGCCGATCGAAGATCAACGTCGTTGTTTACAGCATTAACCGCAGCCGTTGCACCGGCAGCAGCCGTTGCAGCCGAAGTAAACGTTACGTTCTTGGATGATCCGGCATAGCCGATCTGATCGCCCGAGAAGCTAAGCGTTTGAACCGCAGGCGTTCCGCCGGCAGCCGAGATGGCAACAGCCTGCTTGTTAGCAGCACCGCTGACAGCAGCGTCGCCGATTGCTGCGCCTGAACCGCCGATACCTGTCTGTCCCGCTCCGTCAGCTACGCTTGACGAAACCGAGAAGAACTGTGAAGAAGCAAGTACCAATTTGCCTGTGTTGTCGAGCGAAGCCTTGACACCGGCAGCCTGTACGTTTGCATCGTTATTGATCGTGTCCAGCGCGTTCGAAGCCGTCGCGCCTGCCGAAAGAGCAACCGTGAACGAATTCAATTGTCCGCTCGATCCGATCGATTGGAACGACAATGTTTCAGCCACCGTGATTCCTGCAGAGATATCCTGAGCGCCTGTTACGTTTCCTGTTCCGTTGCCGATGTTGATCTGGTTCAGATCCAATCCTGTTTTATCAACGCGGCTGTTCGAAAGATCTACCGAAACTGCGTTTCCTGCTGCATTTGCCGAAGCGCCGCCGCCGATGAATACTTCGATCGCTTTGTTGAATCGTCCTTCTGCCGTTCCCGCTGCGCCGCCCAAACCGATGTTCTGAGCCTGTCTGTCGATTTCCGACAATACTTTGCCCAATTCAGCCTGAAGCGTGTCGCGGTTTCCCTGGAAGGTTCCCGATGCAGACTGCGAAGCTAGCGATGCTGCACGATCGAGCAAGCCCGAGATCGTGTTCAATCCGCCGTCTACGATCTGCAATGTTGATAGTCCGTCGTTAGCATTGCGGACGCCCTGTGAAAGAACGCTGACATCGCTGCGGAACGTGTTTGCGATAGCCAAACCAGCTGCGTCATCGCCGGACCGCGTGATGCGGAGTCCTGAAGACAAGCGCTGCAAAGTTTTTGTAAGTTGGTTGCTGGTTCCCGCCAATTTCGACTGTGCGATCGATGACGAGCTGTTGTTGATCAATGAAAAATTTGACATGGTTTTTGTTCCTCCGTGAACATTCTGACCGCCGCTTCCCTGCTTTGGTCTTAAGTGTTTTTGTTTATTTTAAGATTGGAATCGCCTCGCAGCGTTCCTTACATAATGCTTATCGGAAAAGCCTAAAATAACTTTAGAAAAAAATTTGAGAAATAATTTTGGGGAACGAATAATTTATCTTTAACGGTCGTTCGCCGGGTCTTCGATCTTTGATTTTTGAGGTATGAACTTGAAGTTCGGTGATCGCCTTCCGGATATTTTAGCGGTTTAGAATTACCACATCGACACGGCGGTTTTTTGCGCGACCTTCCGGAGTCGAATTGTCGGCGACAGGTTGAAAACCTCCGTAGCCGGCTGCCGAAAGGCGTTCGGGCGCGATGCCGTTTTCCATTAGCCGGATCAAAACCGATGAGGCGCGCGCGGTGGAAAGTTCCCAATTGCTGGGATACTTCGAATTTGAGATCGGAACCGAATCGGTATGACCTTCGACGCGGATCGAGAATTCCGTTTCATTTATAGAGGATGAGATCTCATCGAGCACTTGTTTCGCTTCGGCACTGACGGCAGCGTCGCCGGGCGCGAAAAAACCAGCCTCGGAAAGTGAAACAACAAAGCCGCGCGACGTCTGGCTCATTGACGTCTTGGAAGACAGCACCGGGTTCGATCTGAATTTTTCTTCAAGCCGTTCTCTGGGACCGACAAGCGCGGCATTTTCCGGCAAAATTCCTTCCCCTGCAAAACTTTTGTCCGAAAAACTTTGCGCGATCTGTTTCGCTCTTTCATGATCGCTTGCAGCATAAAGAACAATAAATAATGCAAGCAGCAGAGTCACGAGATCGGCATACGAGATCAGCCAACGATCGCGATTTTGACCTTCCGCCGAATTTTTTCTTTCAAACTGTCTCGTTCTCATTAGTATTCAATAAATAAGCGCCGCGTTATTTCATCATATTAAATTGATTTATTATCGCCCGCGGAGTTTCTCTTGTACTCAGAGAAAGGATGACCGAAGCGATCTCTTCGCGGCGTTTCATTCGCAGTTCATGCCGCGCTCGAAGACGCGACGCAAGCGGAAAGAACAATAGATTCGCGAATCCGATCCCATAGATCGTTGCAACAAAAGCGGTTGCGATGCCGAACCCGAGCGCTTCGGGTTTATCGAGTACGCGCAAAACCCCGATCAAGCCGATTACGGCGCCGAGAATGCCGAACGTCGGGGCAAATCCGCCGGCGGCTTCCCACGTCGAGGAATCCTCCAAACCTTGTTCGTGTTCGAGGTCTAACCTTCTTGTTAACGCTTCTTTTATCTGATCGTGATCGGCGCGTTCCGCAACCATCAATAATCCTTGGGAAACCAACGGATCGAGCGTCGTTTCAGCGACATTCTCGTATGCCCGGACGCCGTTTTTCTGCGCCGAACGCGAAAGCCAGGCGAGCCGCGCGAGTTCGATCTGGTGCGATTCGTCTTCGTCATCCTTATGCCGAAGTTTCCAAATTGCTCCGACGGCATTGGTCAATCCGAACCCGCCGCGCCGGACGATGACCGCGCCGAGCGTTCCGCCGCCAACTATCAACGCCGCCGTTGGGTGCCAGAGAAACGTAAGATTCAATCCTTCGAACCACGCGCCGCCCGCGATTGCGAACAGTCCGATAAGAACACCAAGCCAGATCGTCCAATCTATTTTGCTCTTCATTTCGATTTCTCCCTCAAAAGCGCAGCGAGATTCTCAAGTGCGGTCGTGTCTGCATTTCCGGCAGCCGAACCGGCTTGTCGATTCTCACTTTCGATCTCCGAAAAAACTTCGTAACGATGAACCGAGGTTTCTTTCGGCGCGGAAATACCGACGCGAACGCCTTCTCCGCTGACCGATAAGATCTCGATGATAACTTCGTTTCCGATAACAATTTTTTCACCCGGGCGGCGTGATAATACCAGCATAGCTAAATTGAAATTTCGATTCTTGATCTTTGAATTTTGAACTTTGAACTTTGAACTCACATTCCTTACGCGCTTTACGCGGTCGGCAGAGCTTCGGCAAGACGATACTTCGTTTCCGAAAGGATGACCTGTGCGCCGCGTTTTGTTGCGGAATTAATAAAGATCGGCGCGCGAAGGTTTATCGTCGTGTTTTCCCAATTTGAAGATATTTTTACGATCGCCAGCGTTTCAAGCGGCGATTCGCGCAATTCTTCCGGCAGATCGGGTGAATAATCCGGAAAAACCGCACTTGGCGCGACGACGACAAAACGGTTGCGCTCGTCATCGACCGATGCCAGCCAGCAAAACGGGCTGTAATCGGACATCGGTACAATGACGGCTCGCCGCATTTCCGGCAAGCCGATCAAACCTTCGGTGAAATCGATCACCGCATTTTCGTTATATTCGAGATTCATATTGTTTATTGAAATTTCGGGCATAATCTTTTTTCCCTAAAATTAAATGTACCTTCGGCAAAGGCTGCGCGGTCGGGATCGATCTCGCGAAGCGTTATTTTTTCAAAATTGTCAGTAGAACGATAAGGTAAGCAGCGATGTAAATACGTCGTTCCGGAATTATTTATCGCAAATAATCAAAAAGCGAACGGCGCCCGTTAGCGATCATTTGGAGAGTGGCTTCCAAAGCGGATTGCGACTCCGTAAGTTCGACGACCGTTTCTGCAAAATCTGCGTCTTCAATGTTCGAAGCGCGCTGGTCGAACGATAGAAAATCTCCGGAAAGCCGCTCTATCGCCGATTCCGTAATGTTTACGATCGCGCCGATACGTGAACGGGCTGAATTTGAAAGTTCGGAATAAACTTCCGCGCGGGCAAAAGAATTTTGCAATGCGGCGCGGTCGGCGACCGGATCGCCGGTTCCGCGAAGTGCCGTAACCGCCGCATCGAGATCGGCAAAAATGTCGCTTACCGCGTCGGAAAGAAATGTATCAGCGGTAACGCCCGCAGAGATGGCATTCGTGCCGGGCTCGATCTGAACATGTCGCGAACTCGTCGGAAGTGCAGAAGGCAAACCGGTGGTCGGATCAAAGGGAGGTTCACTTTGCCTGACGCCACCGAAAAGATATTCGCCGTCATACTTTTGATTGGCGACGGAAAGAACCCGCTCCCGAAGCGCTTCGACCTCGGTCGCGATCGAATTTCGTCCTTCCTGAGTCGTCGTGTCGCTTAAACCTTGACTGATCAGCGTTTTGATACGATCGACAAGATTCTGATAACTTCCGATCGATTCATCGGCTGCGCCGAGCTGCAGATTTACGGCTTCCGCATTGCGTTTAAATTGACGGATCTCGTTTTGCGAAGTTCTGATATTGATCACGGCTTCGGCGCCGAACGGATCGTCAGATGGACGATTTATCCGTTTTCCGGTCGCGAGCCGCTCCTGCAGCGTGCTGATCTGTGCGCGGTGCGAATTTATCCGCGATACCGAGCTGGAATTTGTGTTCGAATCTGTAACTCTAAAAGCCATTTTGCAACCTCAATTACTGTGCGAGTGAAAGGATCGTCTGAGTCATCTCGTCTGCGACCCTCAAAAATCTTGCCGCAGCTTCGAAAGCCCGTTGATACTGCATCAAATTTATCGCTTCTTCATCGAGCGAAACTCCGGAAACCGAATCGCGCTGAGCTATCGCCTGCGAAAGAATTACGCCCTGCGTAGTCAAACCATCATCGGCGAGACGAACTCGTTCGCCGGCTTCCGAGACCATTGAACCAAATATCGAATTGAACGAACCTGTTCGAGTGCCGACGGTGTTTCCTGCATCGGTCAAAAGATTTGCGATCTCGCCCGCAACCGTTCCGGTCTGCCCGGGCTGTGTCAAAGGCGATGCGACGACAAGCCGCGGATCGTTTATGATCGCAAAATTTACGGCGAAATTTGCCGCCGTTACCGGCGCAGAATCATCAAAAAAGCTAATACCGGGATTTCCGTCAAGATCCGTCCCGGATGAATGGATCGCATTAACACGAGCCGCAACCGACGCCGCCAGGGCATCGAGCGAATCGATCTGACCGGACGTGAACGACAAAGCGTTCTGAAGTCCTTTTATCTTGCCTTCATCAAATATGGCGGGATCGCCGCCGAGCGAAATTGAAGTAAGCCCGAGCGGCGGCGTACTTTGAACCTCGAGCTGAAATGCGTTGGCGCCGGCAACGAGTGCGCGACCTTCGCCGATCGTAAGCGATATCGTGCCGTCCAGGTTATCCGTCGACCGCGCGCCCGTGAGTTCCGAAACACGGTTGATGAGTTCGGTTCGCTGATCTATCAGCGACGAAGCGTTTCCGCCGACCGATTCGATCTGTTTGATCTGTTTATTAAATTCGGCGATCTGCGGCGTTAAGTTGTTTACGCTCTCCGCAGTATTTCTCAGCTCGGCGTCCGTACCGCGACGAATTTGATCGAGACGACCTCGGGTCGATTGAAACGCCGCCGCGAGATTTGAACCTTTTTGAGCGACGATACCGCGCAGCGCAGTCGAATTCGGATTTGCTTCAAGATCGCGAAAAGCACCGAAGAAATTCGTCAAAGCGCTCTGAAGTCCGCCGTTCTCGCTTCCCTGCAATGCGGATTCGACCGGATAGAGCGCGTCGCGCTCGGCATTTAAGCGTCCGGCTATACCTGTTTCGGTTTGAATTCGCGATTGAATAAAGCGGTCGCGAAACGATTGGACACCCTGGATCGAAACACCGGTTCCGACCGCGAAGCGTCCAAATTGCTGCGGCGTATTTTCGGCAAGGTTAACGCGCTGACGTGAATATCCCGGCGTATTTACATTTGCAATGTTCTGCCCGGTAACCGAAATGCCAAGCTGATTTGCATTAAGCGCCGTTCTTCCAATTTCAAAAAGTGAAAAATTTATGCTCATCGACCGGCTCCTTCTGCGTATCTGATCACCGGTGCACGGTAAGTCGTCGGCGGCAGACCGCACATTTGAATACAGGCGTTTGCGAACGAAATTCCGCCGAGCGCCAAACTTGAGGCGCGTCCCGCCGTTCGCTGAAATGATTTTGAGGCTTCGACAAGCGCCTTTGCCGAACTTTCAAAATGTTCGCGCGCGTCGGGGTCGAGCGGGGAACGTTCAGGTTCTTTAGCGCGGATCTCGGCAAAACGGGTCAGATCGGATGTTATTTCCAAAAGCCGCGAACGCATTGCCAAAAGCTCCTTTTCACCGGCTTTTGAAAGCGATTCGATGGACGAAGATTCGCCGCGCATCATCACCGTAGAAAGCTGCGCAGTGGCGCTTTCGAGTCGTGAATACGCCGAAGTTTGTTCTGCCATTAAAGCGGCTACTTTTTTTATCAATTCGTCCTGCATATTTTTTTATTAGCGGCTATATATGTTTCGCTAAGCCTTACTTTCGTCTTTGATGATCGCATTTGCGATCTCTTCATCGGTCGGCTGATATTCGCCGGCTGCGATCTGCACGCGAAGTTCTGCTACCTTTTCTTGACGAACATCCGGCAGCTGTTTGACCTGATCGACCAATTTTCCTACTTCCGCCGCGCGGTCGGAAAGTTCAAGTTTGTCTTCTGATTTCGCAGCTTTTTCCGGGGTTTTTGTCGAAGCCGATTTCGCGAGCTGCGACAGTTCGTTTTGACGTACACCTCGTATCGAATCGATATCGGCGGTTTTGTTGATATTTATTTTACTCATGGTTTTGTCCTTAAATTACGGTTCTTGCCCATCTACTTTTCGGCTCGATCGGGTAAAACATTAGACAAAAACTTCAGCGGGTCGATCGGCTTTCCGTTTTCGCGGACTTCAAAATGTAAGTGCGGTCCAGTCGATTTTCCGGTCGAACCGGCTTTTGCGATCTCGAACCCGGCTGAAACTGTGTCTCCCTTTTCGACAAGCAGTTTATCGCAATGCGCGTAAAATGTGGTACGCCCGTCCGCATGTTCAAGGATCACGACGTTGCCGTAACCGCCTTTTTTACCGGCAAATGTAACAACTCCGTCAGCCGCCGCTGCGATCGGCGTTCCGCGCGGGACGGCGATGTCCAAACCGGAGTGAAATTTAGTTTTCTTGTCGATCGGGTGAAAGCGGTTGCCGAATTCGGACGAGATTCTTCCTGTCAACGGCATTTCGTATGCAACTTCGGTCAACTTTCCGCCGAGTTTTGAAATATCTAAACCTCGCACGTCGGCGATCGCCGATTTGACAGCCGGAAACTCGGCAACGGGATCTTTGATCAATCCGTTCGCGATATCTGCCTTCATCTGGTCTTCGTATGTCGATACAACCTCGAAAACACTTACGTCGCCTTTGAAATTTTCTAACGAAATTCCGCCTTTAATTTCACGAACGGCGTCGATCGCGTTGGAGAATTTTCCGGATTCGGCAGATTTTCCCTGCGCTTCAAATTTTTGCATGATCAGATCCGCCAAACCGATTCCGCCGGATTCCGCCATCGTCTTCGCCATTTGTTCGGCAAACATCTGTTTCGCCAGCCCGCTGCCGCCGTCGCTGCCGAACAGCGAATCTTCATCCGAGTCGGACCCGCTCAAAGCCGAAGTCAATTGCGTCAGCATGATCGCCTCAAACTGTTTGGCGACCGCGCGCATTTCATAATTCGACGATTTCTTCGTCAAATTATCGAGATTCGGTGAATTTGTTAATGCTGAAATGTTCATTGAAACTTTAATCTAAATGGTCGGTGAACTGTGTAATTTGATCGTGGAATTTTGATTTTCGATTTTCGATTTTCGATTTTTGAACTTTGAACCTTGAACCTTGAACCTTGAACCTTGAACTAAGGACTCTGGACTCTGGACTCTCGACTCCGGACTCTGGACTGACTTACTGCATTTCAAGATCCGCGTTCATCGCGCCGGCGCTTTTTATCGCCTGCAGAATGCTGATTATGTCGCGCGCGGTCACGCCGAGCGCCCTTAAGCCGCGAACGACTTCGTCGATCGTTGCGCCGTCTTTTAAGATCACCGATTCAGGCGCCTTCTGTTCGACATCTACGGTCGTTTGCGGAACGACCTGCGTTTCGCCGGTCCGGGATAAAATTCCCGGCTGTGAAACCTGAAATTCGGTTCCGACACGGACGGTTACTCCGCCCTGCGAAATCGCGACGGCGCCGAGCCGGACTTCGCGCCCCATGATAATCGTGCCGGTCCGTTCGTTTATCACGACTTTCGCGATCTTTTCCGGACTTAAACGTAGATTTTCCATTTCGGCAATAAACATCACGCGGTCGTTCTTAAAACTTTCCGGTAACTTCACCTCGATGTTTCGACCGTCAAGCGCGCGCGACGTTCCGGCACCGAATTTTGCATTGATCACCTGATTGAGCTTTGACGCCGTTGAAAAATCGTCGTTCTTTAATATCAAATTAAGCTGATCGTTCGCCGCAAGCTCCGTCGGAACCGATCTTTCGACCGTCGCTCCGTTTGGAAGTCTGCCGACAGTCGGATGATTTATCTCGACAGAATTTCCCTGCTTTCCGGCTGAAATTCCGCCGATCGAAACGGAGCCTTGCGCGACCGCGTAGATCTGCCCGTCAATTCCTTTTAGCGGCGTCATTATCAATGTTCCGCCCTGCAGGCTTTTCGCGTCACCGATCGAGGAAACCGTCGCATCTATCTTCATTCCCTGCCGGACGAACGGCGGAAGATTTGCGGTAACCAGAACCGTCGCAATGTTTTCCGGCTTTAACCCGGCAGCGTCGGTCGAAATTCCCATCCGCTCGAGCAAGTTCTGCAGCGTTTGCCGCGCATAAATATTTTGCTGAACGCGGTCGCCCGTTTTATTCAATCCGACGACCAAACCGTAGCCGACAAGCTGGTTCGATCGAACGCCTTCGATGTCCGCCAAATCCTTGACGCGAACCTGAAACGGTTCGTCGGTTTGTTGACAGTAAACCGCCGTTTGAAAAGCCGCCAGAAAAATAAACAGCAGCGGCAAACCCGCCTTACGAAGTTTGCCGCTGCTTTGTTTTGTTGGTGAATTGTTTAGCATTTATCGGTGTTTCCGTTAATTTTCGGAATTCCGTCAATGCGAATTCCGCTAGTCTAAAATGGGGAGATCTTGTCAAACAACCGGAACAACCATCCGGGTGCATTATCCTTACTTGCAACTCCCTTGCCATTAAATTCGACGCGCAGATCGCCGATCTCAAAGGTCGCGATCGAGTTGTCGGAATTCAGATCGTTCGGACGAACGATTCCCGTAACGGCAACCTGTTCCGTCTCTTTGTTGATGCGAACCAATTTCAGCGCTTCGATCCGCAGATCGCCGTTCGGCAAAACCTCGACAACGCGCGCCGTTATCCGCGCGCGGACGTCGCTCGCTCTCTGCGTTGAACCTTTGCCGTCATATTTTCGCTTCCCAAGCGCGCCGATCACTGCACCTGCCACGGCTGCGCCGGGAACCGGAAGCGCGCCGGCTGCCGTAACGACGCCGCCGACGGTGCCCGAATCGCGGTCGCGTTTCGCGCCCGATTCAACCGTCGCCTCGCTGCTTTCGACGACATCGACAAAAACCAGATCGCCGACGCGGCGCGCCTTAAAATCGATCAAAAGATTTCCGTTCGCCGCGCCGTCGGTGAAAAGAGACCCGTTCGCGGGCGTTTCCTTTTCTTTCAGCAAAACGATCGGTTCGTCGGGTTCGATCTCAACTACATTTAATTTAGGCAGAGACTTGTTCGTTTTGGATTTAGGATCTTTATATTGCGCGCCGACCGAAACGGTCAGAAGTGAAAATGCAATGATCGACAATATCGTTAAGTTTTTCATAATGCTCTTTTAAGACAATTTTAGAAGTAGATCTTCACGAATCCTTCATCAATGACCGTCGCCTGGATGATGGCGTTCGACTGTTTGTTCTTAACCGCTATGCGGTCGCCGATCTTCCCCGAAGTTCTCGCTTCGCCGGAAACCGTTATCTGCATCGCGCCGGATTGCCCGACGATCTTGACCAGATCGCCGGATCTCACGACGACTGCGGATACGAAAGAATCAGCGGTAATTTCGCTGCCGGATGAGATGTTTTTGATCAATTTGACTCCGCGAAGTTTTTCAAAATCGCGCAAGTAATATGCCGGCGTGCGCTCAAGCCGGCGGCGTTCGATGCGGACGTCGTCCGGAAGAATTCCCGAATTTGTCGAGAGATCGCGCGACGCGACGAGAATATCGGCAAAGCCCTCGAGTTCAACATTGACGGCGGTTCGCCGGAAGACGCGGTCGTCTATCCTAATTTCGACCGGAAGAGCGAACGGCGCAAATGGATTTGCAACCTCGCGCAGACTTGTTCGAACTTCAACCGTTCCGACCGGTCCTTCCAGAACGGGAATCTGATCGATCCTCACGATGCGAATTTCCAGCGCACTCGAGGAAAACATGTCCGCAACCGCGTTTTCGATAGCTGCGCGGATCAGGGATCGGTCGATGTGCTGTCCGCGGCGCGAAATTCGTACGATCTCAGGCGATTTGATCTGAAACTCTCCCGCAGAAAAACCCGCCGCCGCGATAGAAAGCGCGATCCTTTCGCGCGAAATTTCTCTCGTCATCCCGATATTCGGCGCGTAACCGAGCGAGATCCCGCAGATTTTTTCCGTCTTTTCCCCGGAAACTTCTGCAATATCGCAAAGCGCGATCAGATCTTTTTCCACCTTTGATTCCGACGGAATGCTGATCCGTCTCTGTGCCGCACTCTGCAGGCTCGACAAAAGCACCGCGGCGAGTATCAACGCGGAAACCTTTAACAATTCTGAGCCGAAAAAACGATGAGAATTAACGATCTTTTTCATGGGAGCCTGTTAAGTCTTATTTAGCTTACCGCCTGGTTTATCGTTCCGAGCATTCGGTCCGCAGCGGAGATAACTTTGGAATTCGTTTCGTACATTCTTTGAGCCGAGATCATATTGACCAGCTCTTCAACGACGTTTACGTTTGATCCTTCAACCATTCCCTGGCTCAAACGACCGATGCCGTTCGAGTCCGGAGAACCGACCGTCGCCTGACCCGAGGCTCCGGTCTCACGGAAAAGATTGCGACCGAGGGCTTCCATTCCGGCGGGATTCGCGAAGATGGCAAGCTGGATCTGACCGATATTTTGATCGTTCGCCTGTCCGGGAATCGTGACCGAAACGGTGCCGTCGTTACCGACCGTAACCGATGTCGCTTCCGTCGGAATCGTGATCGCCGGTTCAAGAAATTCGCCGCTTGCGGTAACGACCTGTCCCTGATTGTTCAAATGGAACGAGCCGTTGCGCGTATAAGCAAGGTCGCCGTTCGCCATTCGAACCTGGAAAAAGCCGCTGCCTTCGACAACCAGATCAAGCGGATTTCCCGTCTGTTTGTATTCGCCCTGGGCAAATAAACGCTCCGTTGCGATCGACCGCGCACCCATTCCGATCTGAAGACCGACAGGCAAATTCGTCGAAGCATTTGCAGCTCCGCCGGCGGCTCGCATATTTTGATACATCAGATCCTGAAATTCGATCCGCGTGCGTTTAAATCCGTTCGTCGAAGCATTCGCGAGGTTATTCGCAATGTTATCGACATTCTGCTGCTGAACCTGCATTCCGGTCGCAGCCGTTAAAAGTGCTCTGTTTGGCATAATTTTACTCCGTTAGCTATTTGCCTAATTTCCAACCTGAAAGTTTGATCTTTGATATTTGATCTTTGATCTTTGATCTTAGATCTTTGAACCTTGAACTTTGAACCTTGAACTTTGAACTCTGGACTCAGGACTCAGGACTCAGGACTCGGGACTCCGGACTCTGGACTCTGAACTCTGGACTCTGGACTCCAACCTCGAGACTCCCCGCTACATCTTCCCGATCTCCCCTGCGATCTTTCGCCCGAGATCATTCATGATCAGCGTTATCGACTTCTGCATCGATTCAAATTCACGGCTGTTGTTCATCATCGAAACCATTTCCGTGATCGAATTTATGTTCGAAGACTCCAGCGCGCCCTGATGGACTATCGATCGAACGGAATCTTTCCCTGCTTCTTCGCCGGTCTGAGCGAAAAGCGAATTGCCCTCTTTCTCGAGCGCCGCTGCCGGATTTTCAAAACTTACGATCTTTAATTTGTTGAAAACGTTTCCGTTAACTGAAAGACTACCGTCGGTCCCGATCGACAATTCGCCGCCTTTCGGAACCGTTATCGGTCCGCGTGCGCCGATCACAAGATCGCCGTTCTTCGTAACCAGTTGACCGGCGGAATCCATAGTAAAATTTCCGGCGCGAGTAAATCGCGGTCCGCGCGGCGTCTGGATCTGAAAAAATCCGTCGCCTTCGATAGCAATATCCAGATTTCTTCCGGTCTGGTTGATCGAACCTGCGGAAAAATCTGCAGCGCCCGAAGTTACCGCCGCCGCAACAAGGTTTTGCCGGCTCGATTCGCCCTTTTCGTTTGCTTCGATCGTGCTGTATTTCAACCTTTCGGCTTTGTAACCGGTTGTCATTGCGTTGGCGATATTATTCGCCTGCGCGTCGAGCGTCCGCTGGCGCGCGCGCATTCCCATAAACGATGTGTAAAGTCCGTTATTCATAAAATTTACCTAAATTTGCCGTGCAAATTGCTTTGTTCCGCGACCTATACTCATGATCAATTCGACCTCGCCGATCAGCATTCCAAGCGAGTTTGCGATCGCGTTTGCGTCGTGACCACGCCGGGCAAGCGTCAAAACGCGGTGCCGACGTTCGGTCATGTTCATAGGAAGTCTCGCTGACGAAAAGAATTCCTCGTTGACCGTGGTTGTTTGCACAGCTTTTTCCGGCTTTCTGATCCGCGTTTCCAGCCAAGCCATCTTTCGCGAATGATCGCTGATACGCGATTCAGCGCCGACCCTAAATTGCTGCAATTCTTCGAGTTCCGCCTGCAGCTCAGTTAACCGAGCTGAAATTTCCGCTTCTTTTCGGGCGCAAGTTTTCAAACGAAATGCGGTAACACCGGCTGCGGCGAATCCCGCTGCGCCAAAACCTGCTGCAATCAAAAAATTTAGTTCCATTGTGAAAATTCTCCGTTCAAAAATTAATTTACAGCGTTCTTTAACAGCGTTTGCGAACGTTCCTCGCGCGATCCGATCTCGGTGACCTTAACCCCGTAGTAGCCGTCAATGACAACGACTTCGCCGCGGGCGAATGGGAAATTATTAACAAGTAGATCGACCGGTTCGTCGACCGAGCGATTGAGTTCTATCATTGAACCGATCCCGAAACTTACCGCCTCGCGCAGCGGAATCTCGGTTTTGCCGAATCTGACGGTAATGTTCATTTCAACGTCCAAAAGACGCATCATATTTTTAACCGGATCGACCTCGCCGCCGTTCTCGTCGAAGCTTTCGTCGATCGGCACATTTGCAAATTCGTCCGCCGGCGCGGCAGCTTTCTTCACAGGTTCTTTCTGCGGTTCGGCAGATTCTTTAATGTTGTCGGTTTTCTTTTCTTCCATTTTGATTTCCTCTTAATTGCTGAGTTTTTTATTGCCGCGGTCGGTTACCTGAACGATCATTCTGCCTTCCAGCGAAGCGATCTTTCCGACAAATTTGACCGTGTCACCGACGCTCACGCTCAGCGGACGATCGGTTCTGTGATTCGTTCGAACGACGTCGCCGACCGAAAGATTCATCAGATCGAGAACCGCCGCCGGAACGCTGTCGAGTTCGGTCGAAAAAGGAAGGCGAACTTTGGAAAGCGATTCGAGCAGGCAGCGCGTCGCCTCCGGCGCGGTCGCTTTTGCGGGCAAATATGAAGATTGATTGAACTTTTCGATGACGTTTTCAAGCATAACGACCGGCAGACAGATGCTCATCGCACCCATCGTTTCGCCGATCTGGACTTGATAACCGATCGTTGCGACGACTTCGTTCGGCGCTATTATCTGAAGCATCTGAGGTCTAGTTTCGCGCCCGACAACTTCGGTTTCGATCGGCAGGATCGGGTTCCAGGCGTTGCGGTAATTTTCCGTTACGATCGTCAAAAATCCTTCCAGGATCTTTAGTTCAAGATCGGTCGCCGCGCGTTTTTCGGAAAGTTCCGCGCCGGTTCCGCCAAGCAGGCGGTCAATGATCGGAAACGCGATCGACGAATTGATCTCGATCGCGAAAACTCCGTTCAGCGACGCCGAAGAGATGGTGAAAACCGTAGTCGGATCGGGCAGTCCGCGCAAATATTCGCTGTACGCCTGCTGTTCGACCGAGATCAAGTTTACCTCGGCGATCGTCCGCAAAAAGAGCGGCAGACTGGTCGATAAACTATGGGCAAAAAGGTCGTGCAAGAGATAAAGCGATCGAACCTGATCTTTCGAAAGACGGTCGGGACGGCGGAAGTTGTACGGCACGATCCGTTTGCGTTTTTCGCGTTCGGTCCCGTCCGATTTCGGGGGTTCCGGCATCAGCGCGGATAATTCTTCAGTTGATAAAATTTCGTTTGAATTCATTTTGATTCGATTATCTATTTAGCAAGATTTGCCCGCAGACGAACGATCGCCTGCGAACGAAGCTGCGACACCCGCGATTCCGAAACTCCCAGAACCTCGCCGATCTCTTTCATGTTCAATTCGTCGTTGTAATAAAGCGCAATTACCTGACGTTCGCGTTCCGGCAATTTATTGATCGAGCGCGCGAGCTCGTCGCGTGTTTGCTTCGATTCCATCATTTGCAGCGCGTCTTCCCCGTCGTCGCGCACCATGTCGATGGCGGTCAAACCGGTGTCCTCGTCTTTTTCGTCAAGATCGAGGATAGAGAGACCGCGAAGGTCCTGCAGAATCTCGCGAAGTTCCGCGAGTGAGATCTTCATATGCGCCGCAACTTCTTCTTCGGTCGCACTTTCGCCTTTTTGCTGTTCGATATACGTGTACGCCGCCTGAATTTCGCGCGAACGTTTTCGAACGTTTCGCGAAGCCCAGTCGAGCGATCGGAGATTATCGAGGATCGCGCCGCGGACGCGCATTTCGGCAAATGTCGTAAACGCGATGCCGCGCGAAGAATCGTACCGTTCGACCGCGTCGATCAGCCCGAGCACGCCCGCGCCGTAAAGATCGTCCCATTCGACCGAAGGCGGCAGTTTAGCCGCCATTCTGTCGGCAATGTACTTCACTTTCGACAGATGAGTTGTGATCAAGGTCTCGCGCTCGTTCGCCGAGTAAGCGGCGCGGTACGGAGCGGGTTCCTGGTAACCTGTGCAATTGGAATATGGATACATAACGGGGGATTTTTTCGTTATTTAGGATTTTGAAAGAAGATTCCAGAAGGATTGAAGTTTGCCGCCTTCACCGATCTCCGGCGAAGAGGATTTTTGAAGTTGACGCGCGATCAGGCGGATCGCACGGCTTGCGGGAGATTCCGGCTTATATTGAACGACCGGCGTCATTTCGCGAATTGCTTCGGAAACCATCGGGTCGTGCGGTATCATCCCGAGAAATTCGACCTTATGTCGGAGAAAGGTTTTCGAAGCAGAGCTTATCTGTTGAAAAACATGTTCCGCGTCGCCGATGCCGACGACATTGTTAACAACAACCGATATTTTCTTTTCCGGCGCGTGCCGCAGGATCACTTTGATCGTTGCATATGCATCGACGATCGAAGTCGGGTCGGGAGTAACAACGACGATAATCTCGGACGCGGAAGTCAGCACACCGACTACGTTTTCCGCAATTCCGGCGGCGGTGTCGATCAGCAGGAAATCGAGCTGCTCTTCCATTTCAACCAGCTGCGAATAGATAAACGGACGGTTTGAAAATGAAAAATTCGCAAGTTCCTCAATGCCGCTTCCGCCGGGAATTAGCGAGACATTCTCGCACAGGCGGATTACGATCTCGTCGAGATCCTTTGCACCGCCGACGACATGTCCCAGATGAAATTTCGGAGTTATTCCGCAAAGCAGGTCTGCATTTGCGAGTCCAAAATCGGCGTCGAGCAGCCCGACCTCTTTATCGAGACCGCCGAGTTCGAGCGCGAGATTTACCGACAGATTCGATTTGCCGACGCCGCCTTTTCCACCCGTAACAGCGATCGTCCGGGCACGCGGCGTATTTGTTTTAATGTTGTTATCGAGCGGCATCCCGAGGGAGATTGCGGGAGTATTCGACGCGATTAGCCGTAATGTTGATGCCTGATCTTCCATTTCGTTAAATGATTTCCTTGTCTAATTTTGTTTATTGAACGTTTCCAAAAATTCGTTCCGCAAAGGTTTCGGCGGTTGCCAATTTGAGATCTTCAGGAACGCGCTGTCCGACGCAAAGGTAATTGAGCGGCAGCCCGCTTCCGACCAAAACTTCGAGCATTGCGCCCGGTCTTGTTGTTTCGTCGAGCTTTGTCAGCGCCAGACAATCGGCACCGTACATTTCAAATTTTTTGACCGCGGCTAACGCATCTGCCGGATTTGTCGTTGCCTGAATAGCGAGACATTTTCTAATTTCGCTATGGCGTTTCAGATAATCGGAAAGCTCGTATTGATCGGCGAGATCATGCGGATTACGACCGGTCGTGTCGATCAGAACTGTCGCATCAACAGGAAATCGTCTGATCATTACATCGAGTTCGAGTACCGAACTGACGACATGACAGCCGGCGCCGATGATCTCTGCATAAGTTTTCAGCTGTTCAACGGCTGCGATCCTGTAAGTGTCGAGAGTAACAAGTTCGACGCGCCGCTTTTCTTCGAGCGCGAGTCGCGCGGCAAGCTTTGCAACGGTCGTGGTTTTGCCGACTCC
The DNA here is from genome assembly GCA_026129865.1 of Pyrinomonadaceae bacterium. Classification (GTDB taxonomy): domain Bacteria; phylum Acidobacteriota; class Blastocatellia; order Pyrinomonadales; family Pyrinomonadaceae; genus JAHCHG01. Next base: position 29,843 of record JAHCHG010000004.1, on the reverse strand, counting down.
GGTCGAACCGATCACGGCAAGAACCGCCGGTTCGGTTGTTTGCAGCGGATCTTCGCCAAATTTTACAAGCGAAATGATCGCGCGCTGCATGCTTGCATGGCTGATCTCATTAAGCGCGATCGAGCCGTTTTTATATTGCGGAATAATTTCAGCAACCAGATCATGTGCGATCTCGGGTGCAACGCCCATTGCGGTCAGTTCGATATAGGCATTCGCAAACGGCATATCGAAAACTTCGCTGAAGGCGTCGATCTCGTTATTCGAGCGAAAAGCCTGAACCTGCTGTCGACCGGCAAGCGCATTGATCGAAAATTTCATTTCGCGAAGTTCGGCGCGAAGAAGATCCATCTCGCGATTTGCGTTGACGTTCGCCGGAGCTTCGACCGCCGGCTTGGCTTCCGCCAGAACATCTTCTTTTTTTGCGGCTTCCGGCTTTTGATGAACGACTTTCGGCGCTTCGGGACTGATCTCGACCGTTTCTATCGTTTTCGTCCTTTGCGGAGCGGCAAATTTCTTCGGGTCGTAAGTAAACTCCGATTCGAACGATTCGTCATGAGAAGCACGCGAATGCAGCGCCTGCATAATGTCCGATCTTTCGTTATTCTCCGTGTCGTCGTTTCTTGCCGGAAAGGCTGCAGAATTGTCCGCCAAATGCAGAAAGCTAGTGTTTGCGAAAACCGACTGCGTCGATCGTTTTTTCAAGTCTGCCGCACCGGCTTCGACCGCGACCGCGGCACTGATCTCAACTTGAGTTTTCGCGCCGAGACCCATAAAGCCGCCGGCTCGAACCTGTTTTGTTTCGAGAACAAAGGCGTCTTCGCCGATGTCCATTTTGATCTTTTCAAGCGCTTCGCGTGTTGTTTCGCCGCGGTATTTTTTAACGTTCATTTTCTTCACGTCCTTCTTTTCTGTTTGAACTCTTACTTTCGGAAAAGTGGGAGAAATTAAAATTAGCTGACCGTGCCCATCGAAACGAGTTTGACGTTTGAAGCGATCTCGCCATGAGCGATCACTACCAGATCAGGCAAGAAGCGTTCCGTTAATTTCCGAAGGTGCGGTCGGATCATTGAAGAGCATAAAACAACGGGCTGCGGCATAACTGCGGCTCGGCTGGCGGTCTCAATTTTTTCAAGAAGATGTTTGCCGAATTCCGGGTCGATAGCCTGATTATTTGCGCCTCCGAGCAAGCCGAGACGTTCGGCAACCTGTGCTTCGAGCCGCGGATCGAGGCTTAAAACCGACACTTCGCCGCTTTCGTTCGCCAGACTTGACGAGATAGTTCTCGCAAGCGAAGCGCGCGCCGCTTCTGTCAAAGCGTTGACATCGTGCGTCACGACCCCGACATCGGTAATCGCTTCCAAAATTGTCGCCAGATCGCGGATCGGAACTTTCTCACGCAGAAGGTTTTGCAGAACGCGCTGCGTCTCGCCGAGCGAAAGGACTTTCGGCGTCGCTTCGTCAACGGTTTTCGGATGCGTTTCCGCCAGATTATCCAGCAGCTGCCGTGTTTCCTGACGTCCAAGGAGTTCATGCGCAAACTGTTTGATCAATTCCGAAAGATGTGTGCAGATGACGGTTGTCGGATCGACGACCGTGTAACCGGCTGATGTCGCGCGGTCACGGTCCTCGTTGCGGCGGATCCAGACAGCAGGCATACCAAACGCCGGATCGACGGTTTCGACGCCTTGAATTTTCTCGCGAACGGCGCCCGGATCGATCGCCAGATAGCCGTCCGGATGAATTTCGCCCGAGGCGATCTTTTCGCCTTTTAAGAGCACGGCATATTCCCGCGGAGCGAGCTGCAGATTATCCGTAACATGAACCGACGGAACAATTATCCCGAGTTCGACGGCTGCCTGCCGGCGAATTTCTCTGATTCTGTTCAGGAACGAATCGTCGCCCGAAACCATTCCGACAAGACCGTAACCGACCTCAAGCGCGAGGGCATCGACCTTCAATAGTTTTTCGATATTTTCCGGGGCTTTCGCGTGTTCGATTTCGGCTTCCGCGTTGCGGTCGTCGTCTTCGCGTTCCTGAGTATGTTTCGCGCTCTGCATCGACAGGTAACCGACGCCGCCTGTTCCCGCCGCAAGCGCCAGAAAAGCCAGATGCGGCATGCCGGGCAAAATGCCGAGAAAAGCAAGAACCGCTGCCGAAATGAAAAGCGGACGAGGATTGGTAAGCAATTGCCCGCTCACCTCGTCGCCCATGCTCGATTTAGTCGCCGAACGCGTAGTAATGATCGCCGCGGCGACCGAAACGAAAAGCGAAGGAACAGCAGCAGCAACGCCGTCGCCGACGGTGAGTGTCGTGTAAGTTTTTATCGCGTCCGCCAGCGACATTCCGTGCTGCAAAACTCCGATAGCGAAACCCGCGCCGATGTTGATCGTGACGATAATTATCGATGCGACGGCATCGCGCTGCGTAAAGCGGATCGCGCCGTCCATTGCGCCGTGAAACTCGGCGCTGCCGCTGATGTCCTTTCGACGCTGTTTTGCTTCCGATTCGTCGATCAGACCGGCGGCAAGATCGGCGTCGACCGCCATCTGTTTTCCGGGCATCGCGTCGAGCGTAAACCGTGCAGTTACTTCGGATGAACGCACCGCACCGTGATTGACGACGAGAAATTGAATTGCCAGAAGAATCAGAAAGATCACGACGCCGACGACATAATTTCCGCCGATGACGAATTCACCAAACGCTTTGATTACCGTCCCCGCAGCCGATTCGCCGCTCGAACCGTCGGTCAGGATCAGGCGCGAAGTCGCAACGTTCAGAGCCAGCCGGAAGAGTGTCGTAAGAAGCAGTAAATTTGGGAAAGATGTGAATTTCGTCGGCTCGATGATATACATCGAAACGAGCAAAACGACGACCGAGATCATCAGGTTAAAACTGATCAAAACGTCGAGTAAAAACGACGGCAAAGGGATCAACAGCACCAAAAGGATGATGACCGCCGCGATCGGCACGGTTAAATGTGAAAATTTTCCGGCGTTTCCGAGAAAGCGTTCGAGTGGTGAATTTGTCATTCTTGATTAAAAAGTTCGGTAATAAGTGGCAATTTTTTGACGAAAATTGCTTCGCCGAACCTAGTAGTGCAAGAATGATGCCGAATATAATTTAACTGCCGCCAAAAACAATTTTGAGAATAACGTAAAATAAATGGGCGTGAGCAGCCGGCTGCTCACGCCCAAATAAAAGTTCTGTTCCGAAATGTTTAGTTTTCGCTGCATCCGATCGGCGCCGGACCGTCGGGATTGCAGGTTCCTCCATTTGCGCATCCCATCGTACAAGATGCACAATTTAAATGCGGAGAATTATTGCTGCAGGCGGCACATAAAGTCCTTCCCTGGCATTCGGTCCCGCCTTCACCGCACGAGCCGGTGAACCAACTGCAGTCCCCGAAGTTTTCGGAACAATTTTCCAAGATTTTTCCGATGACTGCCGACCTGGGGTCAGACTCTACCGGAAGAATTACGGAATATGCGGCTTCAGACGGATCGGAAACGAAACGAACTGAGATTCTTACGGCGCGAACATTCGGAACGAACCGAATCACCGTTTGGGGCGATGCGATAATTTCCGAATAACTGCTTGAATTCCGTCGAAGATTTGGAAGCGAAATTTTTGACGGAGACCCAATCTCGGTAAAGTCACTTTCAGATTTGCTTTCTGCCGCATCCTGCAGGGGCTGAACAATAAACTCCATTGGCTTTAGTTCGTTAATCTGAGCAGAGGCTGCGATAGCAGCATCGATCTGAATCGATCGATCGTCAGGCTTTTGAACCGAAAGACCGATGGCAAAATATGATGCATCTACTGCCTTGCTGGAAGTTTTGAGCTTTGAACTCCACGCCGCAACCGATTTTTCGGCTGCCGATTCCTGAGAATAAACTGAATTGCTCAGAAGCTGCAGCATTAACAATGAAATAGATAAACAAACAAGTGTTCTCAACTTAAAGATTTTCATATTTGATCTCCTGTCGTAAGGAATTCGGAACAGAACCTCGATTAGATTAATAAATATTGAAATGAGCGGTCAATAGTTTTTTACGCAGCGATCTTTTTCGTGCTCCCATTAGAGGAAATCAATAAGAATTCACCGCTTTTATTAAACCGTCATAATTTCGCCGAGAAAGGTGCTAAATAATGCGCATTTTCCGCTTTTCCGCTAATGATTGGATAGAGAAATAATGTTGTTTCAAGCAGCGGATCATAACTTATCTCAAATTTCGATGATACCCGATTCTGCGCTGGTCTGAGTCAACTTGTAACTTCGATTTAAAGCCGGAGTAACACTGTTCGAAAAAATCTAAGGGACTCGTCCTGGCAGAGTTTTTGTTTGGCTCGACACGAAAACGGATCGCCGCAGGGCGCAATAACGAAAAAAAGTGGGGCGATGGGAAAACGCTTTCGAGATTGGCGTGCCATTTCCAGAGCGCGACAAAAGCATCTGCCAAACGGTCGCGCCACGCCGTCCAATTATGTCCGGCTTCGCGTTCGACATAAGTTACATCGTAGCCTTTGTTTTTGAGAATTTTGACGACCTTGTTTGAATCTTCAACGCCTTCCAATGTCCCGTCGTCAATGTAAAATTTGAATGCGTTTTTCGACGCATCGAGCTTTTCGATTTCTTTTACAACTCTTTCATCGTCAACCCAAAATGAGCTCGATTGTCCGCCGATTCGTCCGAAGATTTCTGGATATTTTATCGCCGTATTTATACTTGTTATGCCGCCGAGCGACGCGCCCATTATCGCCCGCGCGTCGCGTGATTTGATCGTGTTGAATTTAGCATCGATCGCGGGAACTACCTCTTTCGCAACAAAATTCGAGTAATCGTTATTCGCCCAATACTCTTTCGTGCGGTCTTGCGGATCAAGAAAGACCATTATAAAAGGCTTGATTTTTCCGGCTTCGACGAGATTTTGTTGAATCTGCACGGCTTTCGCGCGATTGATGTAATCAGTTCCGTCCTGCAAATAAAGCGTCGGCAAGTCAGAACCGCCTGCGGTAGCGGGCGGTTTACGTTTCGCATTTGCAGCGTTTGAGTTTTTTTCTAAGTTTTCAGATTGCCGCGTTAAACCATCCGCTACCGCAGATGGTTCTGACTTCGGCGCGTAAACTTGAATCGTTCTTCTGCCGTAGATTTTCGATTCGATTTCGATTGTTTCGAGCTTCGGAATTTCACCTTTATCCCAAACAGTCGGCTGATAATCCGGCATCTCAAAATAAGAATTTTCGCCGCCGACACCGTTATCAATTTTATTCGGATTCAACGGATCGGTGATCCATTTGCCGTCAACGATGAATTTGTATTCGACGCGGGCAGTCGGAGCAATACTATCTAACGGATAATAACTCGAGAATTCTAAAAAACTCCCTTCGACCGGAGCATAAGGTTGATACTGAGTTAGATTTAAATTTTTCGGCTTCCACCCGGTAAAGTCTCCAACAACCTGTATATTTTCACCATTACCTGAATAAACAAAAATCGGCAAATAAAGTTCTTCATCACAATCGAGAATGATTGGACTTTTCCGTAGTACTTTTTCTTTGTTTTTATCCCACCAATTGTTGTAACAGTTTGCTGTGATTGCCCCATTGTTATTTATTCTTTCTACTATCTTCCGACTTCCAACTTCTGGCTTCTTCCCCAACACATAACGGCTATAAACAACATCGGGCGTGTCGAGATTTCTGCCTTCCTGCAAATTGACGGCGAGGCGGATGAATTGCGCCATTGACCACGCGAGCGGCGTTGCCGAGCCGGTGCCTTCGCCGAATTTCAGTTCGGGAACGAATTGTTTGTCGGCATTTTTCGGCACTTCCGGCTTGTCCCAGATTTGCTCGGGAATCATTAGACCTTCGTTTGAAAACTTTGCCATTGCGTCAAGCCAACGAGCAGTAGCTTCGTCATGGCAATCAACACCATCAATCACAAAACCAGTCTTTGCCCATGCCATCTTACATTTAGCAAATTCATATTGCCCACGCTCGCCGCTCAATAACGCCCATAGTCTGCCTTTTCCGGTGTATTTGCCGTCGAAATTCCAACGCCGTCCGTCGTCCATTTCGCCGTAGCCGTCGTGATTGTAGCGGTAAAAAGCGTCGCCGTTCGGCGTTTGGACGCGAATTGTTTCGTCAATTACTTTGACGGAATTTTGAATGATCGGATCGTCGGGCGATTTGATTCCGAGCCGCACCAATTCCAAAAATCCCGCGTCAACGATTTCCCTTTCGTCAAAAGTTCCCGCGCCGTTGTTGAGTTCGATCTTGTCGCCCGCGTCCGGTGTGCCGTTCTGCGTGATGCGGACGTAATACGGTAATTCTGACAATTTCCCGTTCGTCGTAACCGTCCATTTATCAATATTCGCCTGCCAATCGTCGGCGGTTTTGAGATAAATATTTGCAGATTCGAGATCATTATTTGCTTTCGCGATTTCCGCCGCGCAGACCAATCCCGCAATTTCTGCCGCAATCGTCGAAGGCGAATAGCCCGATTCTTCTTCCCAGCGTTCCTGCGGCGTTGCCGGACCGTTTTTGACGATAAAATCCGCCGCGCGTTTGACGTGATTTTCCCACGTCGCTTTATCGAATCTGCCGAGTTGATACGCCATGATCAGCGGATACGCGACTTCATCCATTTGCAGCGAACCCCAGAAAGGTTTGCCGTCCAAGTATGAGTTTTGCGGAAAACTGCCGTCCGGTTTCTGCTGAATTTTAAATAGAAAATCGAGTGCGCGCTGCGCCGCCGCCGTGTCGCCCAGAGCCATATACGCCGTAAAAACCTGATACAGATCGCGCGACCAGATCAGATGATAACCGCCGATATTATTTTCGTTCGCATTGTCGCCGCCGCCCCACGGAACTGTCAGCGACGCGATATTCGCTCCGCGCACGGTTTTATCTTCGAGAGCTTTGAGCTGCATCGCCGCCATATTAAACTGCGCCTGATATTTCGGCTCGACCTTTGGGAGAGTTTTTATATAATCAATCCATTCTTTCTGATAATTTTCTTTAACGCTATTGAAACCTTTGATTAATGATTCATTAGTTGCTTTTACAGCCGAGTTTTCGCTATTGCCAAATCCTAAAGCGATTTCAAATCTAAATTCTTTCTTGTTTCCTCCTTTGAAAACAGGAACAATTTTTGCCATTTGGACAACATTACCATTTTCAGCTTGCCCGTAAAAACTTTCGATTTTTCCAATTTTTTTTAACTGCGTTAAGCCGTCATTGACTCCCAAAAACCCGTTTGTAGTTTCGGTGAATTTGCAAAACCGACAAGTAAGGGCAGAAAAATATTCTTTGTCTTTTGCTAAAAGCGTATTACCTTTTGACCAAGCCGTATCTCCCATTCCGCTATTGGCTAAGGAAGGATCGTAGTAAATATACAACTCGTTATTCGAATCATCGGTTCTAAATTCGATTGAAATTACAACCGAATTGTTTTCGGGATTCGTTACATAATTTTTTGTGATTGTCCAAACAGAAACTTGCCCGCCAATAATCAGACCATTTATATTAGCTTGGTTTTTTGCCTTTTCTTTCGATCTGCTAATTTGAGTAAAAGCCAAAGAAGCGGAAGACTGAAAATTTCTGTAAATACTTAAATTTTCTACTGGAGAGATATTTTTTGTCCGGTCAATAGAATTAACTTTGATTTCGTGAATCGCATCGTCCTGCTCGGTTTCGACTTTGCGCGTTTTCGGATTAACGACGACAAACTGCAAAAGATGAACATTCGCCACCGTGACATCGGGATAATAAACTTCAGTCATCACGCCCTGCGCGAGCGTGAACCAGACTTTCGATTCCAAATTTGCCGAAGTTCCGACCGCTTGTTTTCCGGCGGTCGCCCACTGCGCGTCTTTTCCCGGCGCGCCCGGCGCGAGCGTTTGCGCTGTCGCGGAAAGACAAAGAAGGAGTAACCACAGATTGACACAGATTGACACGGATATTTTTTGATAAAATCTTGACTTCGAATTCCCCGGCTTATTTACTTTTGTTGAGAATAAATTTCTTTTCATAACTTCCTTCATCCGTGTCAATCTGAGTGCATCTGTGGCTACACTAAGTCTTTTTCGCAAACTTCCCGTCTTTCCAGACAAGGTCGTAGAGTTTCTTATCCTTTTCACGAACTTCGTAATCGTCAACTTTTTCGATCAATTTTGTCGAAAAAACCTGCACCGTCGTTCCGTTTCTCGGAATCTCATAGCGCTTGTCGGTACTGAATTCCGGTACGATCTCAACCGAGATGTCTTTCCATTTTCCATTGTCATAATCGAGGAAATGATTTTCATCCAGCATTTCTCCGAACGTCGCCACGGCAACGACGTACGAATCATCGGGACGTTTGAAAAGCGCCATTTCGATGCAGCGCTGTCCGCCGTCGCAGCCGCCTTTGAAATAACCGTTCGGAATGTCCTCGATCTCTTTGTAATTTTTCAGATATTCGGCGCGAGCTTTGCTGCAATCCTTGTCGTCTTCACGAACACAACCCTCGAGCGTGAAATATTTTTCGGGCAGCAGCGCGAAGAAGTCCATTACCGTTTTTGGTTCCTTTGTTTGAAAGACGACCGCGCTGTTCGGTTCCTTTTCCTCAACAGATAGCCGCGATTCGGACGCGCCTGCTTTGTCGGATATTGCGGCTGTGCTTTTGTTCGCGTCGGCGGAAGACGTCGATCCCATTCGTACACTGCTGCCGCAGGACGACAGCAGTATTGTCGATGTCGCAAATACTATTAAAAGTTTGATCTTCATATACTTATGCTCCAAATGAAGGTTTTCAGATCGTTATGCTTCAAACAATTTAGCAAAACCTTTTATCCACGATGCAATGTCCGTTTTTCGATCTCGTCGTCGAAATTCGATATTTTAACGACTCTAAATTCCCGCGCGGTTTTAGGAAGTTTTTTGTGGCATCAGAATATCCGTTAACTTGAAAGATAATAAATTGCGATGTTTTGATTTTTATCAATATCCGCCTTTCATTTTTCACCTTCCCGTTTCGCTTTAATATATGAGATGACACGAATTGCGGCGACGAACAATAGAACAAGGAGTCCCGCTGCGATCACCGCGTTTGAAAGAATTTTCCCCGCGCTGTTTCGCGAAGTAAAGCCCAGGATCAAAAGGAAAACCGCGAATATCGAGCCCATTAATGTAAATGCTTTCATTTTATTGTTTTGTCGTTTTCTAAATTTCCGTAAAAGTTTCCGAATTGGTCGGCGGCTGGCTGACCTTAGTTACTCCCCAATCGATTAGGATGTTTGTGATAAAACCGTTCTAACCTGTATTTCTTGAAAAGATCCTCGTTTACACTGATTTGTTCTTGTCCTTCTTCCACAGATAGTTTGGTCGAAAGACCTTGAACGCGAAGCGTAATGTTAAAAGAAGATATAGATCGTCAGATCGAATCTATCCTAATTTCTTCCGTAGATCTCAGTTAACATTTTTAATCTCGCCGAAATTTCTTCCGACAGATCGTCCGAATTACATCGCCAATTCCAATTTCCCGAAGTCGTCGCCGGAAGATTCATTCGTGCTTCGTTCCCTAATCCTAAAAGATCCTGCATCGGAGCGATCGCTGTGTCGGCGACCGATGCCCAGACGGCGCGGATGAAATCCCAATGAATTTCGTCCCCGTCGGACTTAAGATAACTCAAGCAAAAATCCAGTTCTTTCGGGATCTCGTCGTCGTCACGCGTTGAATCTGCGCCGGCTTGCGATCTGAACCAACCGACAGTTGTGTCGTTGTCATGTGTCCCGGTGTAAGCGACGCAGTGCCGCAAGTAATTGTGCGGCAGGTCCCGGCTGTTCGCGTCGCCGCCAAAAGCAAATTGCAGGATGCGCATTCCCGGAAAGCCGAAACCGTCTCGCAATTCTTCAACATCGGGCGTGATCTCGCCCAGATCTTCTACAACGATCGGCAGATCGCCGAGCGCAAATTTAAGAGTGCTGAACAGATCGCTGCCCGGAACACTTACCCATTCGCCGTTTTCCGCCGTTTCGTCGACGCCCGGAACTTCCCAGCTCGCGGCAAATCCGCGAAAATGGTCAATCCGCAGAATATCGACCGTTTTCAAAGTAAACTGCACACGTTTTAGCCACCAGCGGAATCCTTCAGAACGCATTTTGTCCCAGTCGTAGATCGGATTGCCCCAGAGCTGTCCGGTTTTTGAGAAATAATCCGGCGGAACACCCGAAACGACCTTCGGCGAACCGTCTTCGTTTAATTTGAACTGCGACGGATCGCACCAAACGTCAGCCGAATCGAACGAAATAAAGATCGGTATGTCGCCGATGATCTTGATACCTTTGCCGTTCGCGTAATTTTTTAGATGCGACCATTGCTTGAAAAACAGAAATTGATAAAACTTTTGTGCAAGAATTTCGTCCAGAAGTTCTTCGTGCGCTTTTTGCAGGGCATCCTGATGCCGCAAACGAAGCGGCTCGTCCCATTCGAGCCATATTTTTTGATCTTGCGAAGATTTTATCGCGCGAAAAAGTGCGTAATCTTCCAGCCACCACGCGACGTTTTGCGCAAAAGACTCGAACGACGAACGCAAATCTACATTTCCTGTAAGGCGAAACCGCTCGTAAGCCTTTTTCAACAATGAACTTTTCCAATCGATGACTTTGCCGAAATCTACCCTGTCTTCAGGAAAATCCGGCTTGTCGTCAATTTCTTCCTGCGTCAGAAGCTCTTCTTCGACAAGAACTTCCGGCGAGATCAGATTGGTGTTTCCGGCAAATGCGGAAAAGCTCTGGTACGGCGAATCGCCATAACCGGTCGGACCTAGCGGTAGAATTTGCCAGTAGGTTTGCTTCGATCTTGCCAAAAAGTCGACAAATTCGTACGCGGAAGGTCCCAGATCGCCAATACCGAATTCGCCGGGCAATGATGTCGGATGAAGTAAGATACCGCTTGCTCTTGGAAATATCATAAGTTCTAAACAGCCAAACCGATCGTTTACATTGAAACAAATATAGTCATCAACGGTTAGTTTCTCAAAATTTGACACCGGTGTTTTTTTCGACCTTCATTTAACACCGCCGCAACCTAAAGAATCACAGGAAACCTTTTCGATTCTGCGAAGCTGCGATAAATTAGTTTACAGGTAAAATTATGTTGAAGCGCCATTTATTGTTAATTATAACTTTCGGTTTCCTGTGTGTTTCGACGGCTGGTCAGGTTGATTCCTCCGAAAATTCGACAAACGAATCTTTAAAAGAAAAGAAACTCAATGTCCGTCCCGAACCCGCACGCGATCTCGAACGTTTCGATAAAGTTTCAAATAGCGAACTCAATGACACATGCGTTTTGCTCAAAACCGCGGAAGGCGATATTTTTATCGAATTTTTTCCCGAGTTCGCGCCGAAGACCATCCGAAATTTTCTGAATTTGGTCGATCAAAAGATCTTCGATACGACCACTTTCAGCCGAATCGTGCCGGGATTTATCATTCAGGGCGGTTCTATTTCTACGCGCGGCGAAAGGACGGCGGAAATGACCGAGCGCGCCCGGCGAAAGATCGGGGACGAACCGAACTCGGTAAAACACGAACGCGGAATAATTTCCATGGCACGAGGCGACGAGCCGAACAGTGCGTCGAGCAATTTTTTTATATTATTGAGCGAAGCGCCGCATCTTGACGGGTCGTTCGCGGCTTTCGGACGCGTAATTGCGGGCATGGATATAGTTGAAAAGATAAATGCGGCACCGGTCGACGGCGAAAAACCGAAAATTCCCGTAATGCTGCGCGAAGCTGTCATCCGCCCCTGCTCGGAAGTCCGTAAGATTCCGGAAAATGATCAGAAAGATAATGTCGATCGCAGTTCAAATTGACAAAAGTCGTATTTAATAAACAAGTTATAGTTATGAAAAAAGCTTGACTTGATCAAACTGTTTGCGTAATACTGTGCCAACTTCAGTAATTTTTATTCCTTAAGACCAGAAATTTAGTTTGTTTTGAGTACATAAACATGGCTACTACGAGTCTTCCTATTCGGCGTTCGTTCGGTGAAACTTTGCGGCGCGATCTTTGGTGGCTTCCCGGCGTTTTAACGTTCATCGGACTTGGCGCGTTTGTTGTTTATTCGACTTGGGCGGCTTTTCAGGGAGAGCATTACGCATTCGGAAATTACCTGTCGCCGTTCTATTCGCCTGAGATTTTCGGTGATTCGCCGCATGCGATGTTCGGCGCAAAACCCGCGTGGATTCCGGCTTGGGTGCCGTTTTCGCCTGCGCTTTTGATACTTTGGGCGCCGGGCGGGTTTCGTTTCACCTGTTATTACTATCGCGGCGCGTATTACAAAGCGTTCTGGGCAGATCCGCCGGCATGTGCAGTCGGCGAACCGCGCGACAGCTATTGGGGCGAACGGAAATTCCCCTTGATCCTGCAAAACGTTCATCGATATTTTCTTTATTTAGCACTCGTATTTCTAATTTTTCTCGCGCACGATGCCTGGAAGGGTTTTTGGTTCGCGGACGGATTCGGCGTCGGTGTCGGATCGATCGTTTTGGCGGCAAATGTCTTTTTTCTCGCCGCATATACGTTCGGGTGTCATTCGCTTAGACACGTCGTCGGCGGCAAATGCGACGAACTTGCCGATAAACCGGTTCGCTGCGCCGCTTACAAAGCGTGCACTTCGCTCAATGTAAAGCATATGCTTTTCGCCTGGTGCAGTCTTTTCGTCGTGGGATTTTCGGATCTTTACGTTCGGATGCTGTCGATGGGAATTTGGAGCGATTGGCGAATTTTCTAGATGTTTTTCACCGCCGAGACGCAGAGTCTCGGAGGAAATTTAATTGTGATGAATCTCTGCGGCTCCGCGTCTCTGCGGTGAAATGCACTCTTTATGGCTGAATATCCAATATTTGAACACGATGTCCTTGTGATCGGCGCGGGCGGCGCGGGTCTTCGCGCCGCGATCGAGGCGTCCGCTGCGGGAGTTTCGGTCGGGCTTGTCTGTAAATCGCTTCTCGGCAAAGCGCATACCGTAATGGCGGAAGGTGGAATGGCGGCGGCGATCGGGAATGTGGACGACCGCGATAATTGGAAAGTTCATTTCACCGACACAATGCGCGGCGGACAATACGTAAACAATTGGCGAATGGCTGAGCTTCATGCGAAAGAAGCACCCGACCGTGTTAGAGAACTCGAAGCCTGGGGCGCGGTTTTCGACCGGACGAAAGACGGGAAAATTTTGCAGAGAAATTTCGGCGGTCATAAATATCCGCGGCTCGCGCACGTCGGCGACCGAACCGGACTTGAGATGATCCGAACGCTTCAGGATCACGGCATTCATCAAGGAATAGAAGTTTACATGGAAGTTACGGTCGTCTCGCTGCTAAAGGATGGCGACCGCGTTGTCGGTGCGTTCGCTTACGAACGCGAACACGGAAGATTTCGAATTTTTAGGGCAAAAGCGGTTATTCTTGCGACGGGCGGAATCGGTCGCGCTTATAAAATTACCAGCAACAGTTGGGAAGGAACCGGCGACGGGCATTCGCTGGCTTACGACTCCGGAGCGGAATTGATTGATATGGAATTCATTCAATTTCATCCGACCGGAATGGTCTATCCGCCGTCGGTCCGCGGTATTTTGGTAACCGAAGGCGTCCGCGGCGAAGGCGGAATATTAAAGAACAGCGAAGGCAAACGCTTTATGTTCGACGACATTCCCGATCTTTACAAGGATCAAACCGCCGATAATCCCGAAGAAGGTTGGAAATACACTCAGGGTGATAAAAACGCGCGCAGACCGCCGGAATTACTGACTCGCGATCACGTTGCCCGCTGCATTGTCCGCGAAGTTAAAGCCGGTCGCGGCAGCCCGAACGGAGGCGTTTATCTCGATATCGCCTGGATAAAGGAAAAACTTTCGAACGCGGAAGAGCATATCAAGAAGAAACTCCCGAGCATGTATCACCAGTTCAAACAGCTCGCCGATCTCGACATTACAAAAGAGCCGATGGAGGTCGGTCCGACGACGCATTACATAATGGGCGGCATTCGCGTAGATGCTGACACGCAGGCGTCGACCGTTCCGGGGCTTTTTGCCGCGGGCGAATGCGCTGCCGGGATAAACGGAGCCAATCGACTCGGCGGAAATTCGCTGTCCGACCTTTTGGTCTTCGGCAAACGTGCCGGTGAGTTTGCAGCGAAATTTGCGAAGGAAAACGATCACGGGACGATCGACGACAGTCAGGTTTCCGAAAAAGTGAAATGGTCGCTTCAACCGTTTAATAATCCCGGCGGCGAAAATCCGTTTAAGATACAGGAAGATCTGCAGGAAATGATGCAGGATCTGGTTGGGATCGTTCGAACGGAACGCGAAATGAAACAGGCGCTCGAGGGTCTCACAAAGCTTCGCACACGCCTTGCGAACGTAAGTGCGACCGGAAATATCGACTTTAATCCGAGCTGGCATACGGCATTGGATCTGCATAATCTTTTGAACGTTTCCGAAGCAGTAACGCTTGCCGCGATCGAACGGAAAGAATCGCGCGGCGGGCAGTTTCGCGACGATTTTCCGTTAAAAGTCGAAGAATTCGGTAAAGTGAATTTTTCAGTTAAGAAAGGCGACAAAGGCGAAATGGAAATTAAATCGATTCCGATCCCCGAAATGCCGGCTGAATTAAAACAGATAATCGAAGAGCTCGGTTAACGGAGCGCGGGCAGCCTGCCCGCGACGGCGCAACGCGCCGCGATCTTTTTCGCTTTCCTCTGCGAAGCCGAATGCGAAGTACACTAAGCTGCTTCGGCAGCCTTTGCGGGCAGGCTGCCCGCGCTCCATCAAATTTATGAGAAAAGCAACATTTAAGATCTGGCGCGGAAACAGCGAGGGCGGCGAATTTAAGAGTTACGACGCTGACATCCAACCCGGCATGGTGGTACTCGACGCGGTTTTGCAGATCCAGGGCGAACAAGCCGGCGATCTCGCTTGTCGTTGGAACTGTAGGGCCGGAAAATGCGGCTCATGCTCCGCTGAGATAAACGGCAAGCCGAAATTAATGTGCATGACGCGCATGAACACGCTTCCGGAAAATGAGCCGATCACCGTCGAGCCGATGAAGGCTTTCCCGCTTAAAAAAGACCTCGTAACCGATGTTTCGTGGAATTACGAGGTCAAAAAGAAGATCAAAAAATTCAAACCGCGCGCGCCCGATGCCGAGGACGGAACCTGGCGAATGTCGCAGGGCGACGTCGACCGGGTTCAGGAATTCCGCAAATGCATCGAATGCTTTCTCTGTCAGGATGTCTGTCATGTTCTGCGCGATCATCACAAACACGAGGAATTCATCGGTCCGCGATTTCTGGTTTACGCCGCCGCGCTCGAGATGCATCCGCTCGACACGGAAAACCGGCTCGGTGATCTAAAGGACGAGTCGAACATCGGATATTGTAATATCACCAAATGCTGCACAAAGGTCTGTCCGGAGTCAATAACGATCACGGATAATGCTATAATCCCGCTAAAAGAACGCGTGGTAGATGAATTTTACGATCCGCTTACGAAACTGGTAAAAATATTGCGCAGGAAATAGGATCCTGTTTCGTACTGACGACAAAGTAGGTCGGCGCCGTTTCCGTCGGATAATCCTCGGAAGGCGAATCGCCCGAAAAAAGATCCGAGCTTTGAAAAATTATGTTTGAATTAAAAACCGTACATAAAGAAGCCGTGCCTTCGGCGCTCGAACGCGCGAAACATTACCGCCTTTTGAACGAAGCCGGCGCTGCGGAAAGCATTTGTCTTGATATTTTGGCGGTAGAACCGGATAACCAGGAAGCACTGATCAATCTTATTCTGGCAATGAGCGACCGTTTTGGTCGCGACTACGCTGTCGGCGATTCGCGCGTACAGGATTACCTGGCGCAAATAAAAGGCGATTACGAAAAGGCATATTACACCGGCATTGTTTATGAAAAGCGCGCAAAGGCGACGCTGAGAAACGGCGCAGTCGGGTCCGAATCGACCGCGTACGATCTTTTCCGAAACGCGATGATCTGGTTTGAAAAGGCGGAATCGCTCCGCCCGCCCGGAAATGACGACGTTATCCTTCGCTGGAACGGCTGCGCGCGAATTATCATGCGCAATAATTTAAAACCTCGTGAGATGGCTAGCGATTTCATCGAGTAGTCACGCACAACTCTAACGCTATGAATATTAGAACTCTCGTTTGTATTTCCGCTCTTGTTACCCTTACTTTCATCGGCACCGCAACGACCGAAGCGCAAAGAACGCGTGTAAAGTTCTCTTCAAAATCTTCTAGCGCCAAGCCGCTCCCGGCTTGCAGTTTGACGACCGATGACTCGCCGCGCCTTCGCGGAGTAAAGCTCGGAATGTCGTCTGCGGAAGTCAGAGAAACATTGAAAATTGAGGATCGCTCATCGCGTGTCGGAGCGTACGTTGTGAGCAGTGAAACCTCTTCCCGGGAACGATTCGCTTCTAAAGCTCCGGAAAAGCCCATTCTCGTCGGCAGCGAAACGCGCTATTCGCTTTTTAACGAGAATGGTTCGCGGGAAAATCCGCGCCTATCGGGAATCAGTTCCGCTTCTATCGGTTTTTTTGACGACAAACTTTTCCGTCTCCGGTTTGTCTATCCAAACCAGGACCCGGCTTGGAAAAGCATCGAGGAATTCTTAGACTTCAATGCGGATAAATTAAATGTAAGTAGAAATTTATGGATCGTGAACCGAAATGCCGCTGCCGCAAACTGCAAGGATTTCTGGATTCATATTAATCACTCGCCTGACGAGATCGCGATCTCGCTTTTTGATCTTCCGGCGCTGAAGAGATCTCTAAACGAGCAAAAAGTTTTGATAATGAGCCGTGAAAAACTCGAAAAGATTCCCGATTTTGAAAAAAAGCAGCAATTCCAGCCGTAGCAGATCACAAAAAAAAAGACGGCTAATAAAAACCGTCTCTCTTTGAATTAAAATGGTGATCCGAGGAGGACTCGAACCTCCGACCCAATGGTTAAAAGCCATTTGCTCTACCGACTGAGCTATCGGACCACACAAAGTTAAATTTTCACAAACTGTTTCGCTCTCAGCGAAATTCTAGATTCTAAATACTGATGGCGATAAAATCAAGTAAGATGTCAAACTTTTTTATTTGAACCATCCTTCCATAACGGAATCGCGTAAGATTATCGTCTGGTCGCGTTCCGGACCGGTCGAGATTAACCCGATCTCAACGTCAACCGATTCCGATAAAAAATCGACATATTTGCGTGCGTTCGCAGGCAGATCAGCTAGTTCGGTAATGCCAAGCGTTTCGGATTTCCAACCCGGAAGCGTTTCATAAACCGGTTTTATCTGCCGCAGATCAAGCGAGACCGCGGGAAATGTGTCGATCCGTTCTCCGTTTATCTCGTAACCGACGCAAACCTTTATCTCGTCCAGAGTATCGAGAACGTCGATCTTCGTCAGCGCCATCGAGTTAAATCCATTTAATTCAGCTGCATAGCGTGTAGCAACGGCGTCGAACCAACCGCAGCGGCGCGGTCGTTTTGTTACCGAACCGAACTCGTTTCCGCGTTCGCGGATGAGCTGCGCGACCGGCTCTTCGTCTTCCAGCATCTCCGTCGGAAACGGTCCCTCGCCGACACGTGTCGCGTAAGTTCTGACGATGCCGAGAACGCCTGTTATATGATGCGGAGGAATGCCGGCACCGACGGCGGCACCGCCCGCTGTCGGATTTGACGACGTAACATAAGGATATGTGCCGTGATCGACATCGAGCAAAGTCGCCTGCGCGCCTTCAAGAAGTATCTTTTTGTTTACCTTTTTCGCTTCCGACAGAAAATGGGACGTTTCGCAAACGAACGGGCGCAGCCGTTCGGCAAGCGCCGAAATTTCTTCATAGATCTCATCCGAGCGAAGCGGTTCGCGACCGTAAAGAACGATGACGCGGTTTGCTTCCGCCAGATTTCTTTCGATTCTCGATTTCAAAAGCTCCGGAACCAGCGCGTCCGAAACGCGGATTCCGCGCCGACCGGCTTTATCTTCATATGCCGGACCGATTCCGCGAAGGGTCGTTCCGATCTTTTCATTGCCCAGACGTTCTTCCGAAGTGTGGTCGAGCGCACGGTGATAAGGCATTATCAAATGCGCGCGACTGGAAACCTTTAACCGCTCGGGCGTGATCTCAATTCCCTGCGCCGCCATTTGATCGACCTCTTCAAAAAACGCCTTCGGATCGATGACCATACCGTTTCCAAGCACGCAGATTTTGCCTTCGTGAATGATGCCGGACGGCAAGAGCCTTAAAACAAAGGCTTTATCACCGACATAAACACTGTGTCCGGCATTGTGTCCGCCCTGATAGCGCGAAACGATATCAAACCTGTCGGCGAGCAGATCGACGACTTTTCCCTTTCCTTCGTCGCCCCATTGTGCGCCGATAATAACTATGATCATAAGGTTTTATTTTCAGATAAAATTTCTTCGCATGCAGCCAATACATCAGCAGGTTTTATGCGATTTAAACATTCATTTCCGATCGGACAGACCGGCGAATGACATCCTTCGCATTCTATCCGTTCTCGGAAAATGATATTTTTTGCGCCAAACGGATTCCACCGGTCAATAAGATCTATCGCCGCAAAAATTCCGACGCACGGCGTTCCCACGGATGCCGCTAAATGCATCGTTCCCGTATCGTTTCCAAGATAAAATTTGCAGTGCGAAAGCGCTGCGGCAGCCTGCCTTATGTTTAATTCACCGGCGGCGTTTGCGCCCTTTCTCCATTTTGAGATCAGCCGCGCGCCGACTTCGCGGTCTTCCCTGCCGCCGAAAACGACCGGAAAAACATCGTATTTATCTATCAATTGTGCGACGACATCGGCAAAGTTCTCTTCCGCCCAGATCTTTGAACTCCATTTGCTGCCCGGAGCGATCGCGATAAGTTTGTTATCGTAAATGACTTCGCCCGCATTTTTCTTAAGCCACGATTCGGCAAATTCCTTTTCCGAGTTAGAAAGCAGCAGATCGGGCTTGGCATTTTTATCAAATTCAAACCGGTCATGCGGCAAAAGATTTATGAAAAATTCAGCTTCGGATTCGACCGTTCGCAAAGGCTTTTCGAAAGGTTCTTCGATCCGGTTTTGCCTGAGATACTCCGTGCCGAAAATTTCCCGTATTCCCGCACGGCGAAAAAAAGATTCGTCTCTAGCGATTCTGCCGATGTCGCGGTTTCGCGTCATCAGATAAAAAACGCAGTCAAACTTCGCGCGCCGTACGCCGGCAAACAGCTTTAGAAAATTAAACGCGGAGCCGGCGCGCGAATTACCTTTTGAATAAAAGATCCAATCGTCGATCAAACCTTTGGCAGGCAAAACATCCTTTGCGACAACATAATTGGCGTTTTTTGAATCGACGCCTGTCAAGAGCGATATATCTGCACCGGGAAATGCCTTCCGGATCGCCCAGATCGCAGGCAGCGACACCAACGTGTCGCCCAGATGCCCGATCCGGTAGATCAAAATTTTCTTATAGTCCCGAGCTTCTTTCAAATCGTCGCAATTTTGTCGATCTTCATGACCTTTCCAAATTTTTGCCGGAACAAATACTATAAACGCTTACGAAATCTCTCTCAACAACGCGAAAAGCATTAAACGGAATTATATAAACGCAGGTAGTTTCGCGCAGCATTTTGCCATGAATTGTCGATCTTCATTCCGTTGATCTGAATGTTTCGCCAGGTTTCCGGCTCGGCATACACGAACAATGCTTCGTAGATCTTTTCAAGGAACCGGTCGGCACGAAAAGCATTGAATTTAAACCCGCTTCCGCGGTTGTTGACGCGATCGTAATTTTCAACCGTGTCGTCCAATCCGCCGACCGCCCGAACGATCGGAACGGTCCCGTAACGCAGCGAATACATTTGATTTAACCCGCACGGTTCAAATTTGGACGGCATTAAAAAGATGTCTGCCCCGGCTTCGATACGATGTGCCAGCGCCTCGTTATATCCCTTGTAAACACCGACCTGACGCGGAGCGTAGTCACGCAATTTTTGGAGGAAATTTTCGTAAATCTTATCGCCAGAACCGAGCGCGACGAAATATGCGCCGGTCGCGAGAAGTTCGCCGGCAACCTGCTGGATCAGTTCGATCCCTTTCTGAGCCGTTAAACGTGTGACGATGGCGAAAAGCGGACGGTCGAGATCTACGGGCAAATTGAAATTTTCCAGCAAAGCACGCTTGCATTCGCGTTTTCCGGACATATCGTGAATGCTGTAATTAGCCGGCAATTCTTCATCTGTCGCCGGATTCCAAACGTCGTAATCGACGCCGTTCGTAATGCCGACAAACCTATTTGCACGCGACCTGAGGAGCCAGTCGAGCCCGTATCCATTTTCCGGCTGCTGAACTTCGTATGCATATCGGCGGGAAACGGTCGAGAGCATATCGCTGACGGAAAGTCCCGCTTTCATTGCAGAAGCATAGCCGTTGAACATAAACGCGTTTCGTTCAAAATCGCTCGAAAACCCGAGTTTCCAGAGTTCACCGGCGTCGAAACCGCCTTGATAGGCTAAGTTATGGATGGAAAAAACGGTTTTCGTATTTCGCCAATAGCTGTCCCAGTAACGCAAATGCGCAATTTCTACCGCGCCAAATCCGCAGTGCCAGTCGTTCAAATGAACGATCTCCGGCGCACGACCGATCCGTTTTAGGAGTACAAGCGCGGCTCGGTTAAAAAAGGCGAAACGCTCGTAATCTTCGCTAAATCCGTAGATCGACGAACGATGAAAAAACTCCGGTGCATCGATCAAAAACGTCGGCGATCCGTTCGCTTCCGAATAAAAAGCCTTTGCCCGAATCGTGCGATCGCGCCAATTAACATGAAGATCATCGACCGCGACATTCCATAAATATTCGCCTTTCGTCTGCAGATAACACGGCGTTATCAGCAGCGCGTCGACGCCGATCTGGCGAAGCGCCTTTGGAAGCGCACCGGCAACATCGCCGAGTCCTCCGGTTTTTGAAAATGGAACTGCCTCGGCAGAAAGAACCGCTACTCTCATCTGTTCAATTGATCAATTTGTGAAAATTATCCGCATTCAAATCTGACTTTTAACGCGCCGTTTGTCAAGATTGGCGCTTTTTTGGTCAACCACCGGAAATTTTGGCGAATAGGAATTTTTTTCGCCCGATGATTAATGAATTATAGATTTTAGCCGATATGCATAAGCGTAAGTTTATCTCGCCGTGTTTTGCGGTGCGATCAAGCTTTCGACCTGCCGCAAATGCGCATGTCTTCCGTTCTCCACGCAGCTTCCATTAATCCTATGCGAAATGAATTTCCACTTGTAAGAATCGCAAAATTTTTTCTTTGCGCGATCTTTGCAGCAACGATCGCCGGTACGGTTTCCGCAATCTTCTTTTCGCCGATTTTTCCGGCGTTAATTGCGACCGCAGCGGCAATTTTCTTTATTTCAATAACGTATTCGCTGGTGTTAATCGGAAGATCGCGCGCGTTGATCGAATCCATCCATACAACTCTCCACAAGGCGGTCCCGGACATTTCGGTGGCGGAATCAGATTCTGCAGATCCCGAAAAGATGGTTGTTCATGCTGTGACGCAGCTGAAAACGTCGGTCAAAGAAGCCGTTGAGATGCGTAAACATGCTGAAGTAACGCTGCAGAATGCCTACGCTGAAATGGAGCGGACCATAATTGCGCGGACGAACGAGCTTTCAAATATTAACAAACTGCTGGAAGACGAGATCCGCGAACGCGAACTGGCGGAAAAAATTTTGCGGAGCAACGAAGAACGCTATTATCTGGCAGCCCAGGCGACCAGCGATGTTATTTATGAACACACGCTTGAAACCAAACGAAACCACGATGACGGCGACGTCGAGCCGGAAATCTCGATGCCGGATTATAAAAGATCGCCCGACATTATTTGGCTTGAAGAAAGAATTCACCCCGAAGACCGCGAACGGATAATGACCGCACTCGATGAGGTTTTCGCGCAAGGAACTAAATACTGGTCGCAGGAATACCGATTCAGCCATTTCGACGATCATTACGCGTATATTTTCGACCGCGGTTATATCATTTACGACGAAAATTATAAGCCGACGCGAATGATCGGTGCGATGAGCGATTTTACCGAAAGAAAGCTCGCCGAAGAAGCTTTAAAAGAAAGCGAAGAGCGGTATCGCGATCTGATCGAAAATGCTAACGACATCATTTACACGATCGATCTGCACGGCAGATTTACGTCGTTAAACAAAGCCGGACAGCGCGCACTCGGTATTTCGCAGGAAGAAGCGCGCGGAAAAACCCTCGCGTCAATCGTTCCGCCGGAATTCCAAAAAACGATCGTCAAAATGATGAAACAATATGACGAAACGACCAGCCGGACGGATTTTGAGATCGACGTAATGAACGCCGACGGCGAGCGTTTGACGCTTGAAGTCAGAAACCGGATCGTAACGCACGAGGGAAAACCGGTCGGAATTCAAGGCATCGCGCGAAACATCAGCGAGAGAAAATGGGCGGAGGAACAGCTTCGTTTTAACGCAATGCACGACGCGTTGACCGGATTGCCGAACCGCACCTTGCTGCTGAATCAGCTTCGACAGGCGATCGCTCGAAAGCATCGAAATCCAAATCATAAATATGCCGCGCTCTTTTTGGATATTGATCGTTTCAAGGTGATAAACGACAGTCTCGGGCATCTTGTCGGCGACAAGCTTTTGATCGGTGTCGCGGAAACTTTGAAAAAATGTATCAGGACCGTCGATACCGTCTCAAGACTCGGCGGCGACGAATTTGTCGTACTGCTCGATGAAGTCGGCGGAATTCACGATGCGGTCAATGTTGCGAAAAGAATTCTAGAATCGCTTGCACAGCCGTTTATGATCGAAGGCGACGAGATCTATACGACGACATCGATCGGCATCACGTCCTCGGAGTCCAATTACAAACTTCCGGAAGAAGTTCTACGCGATGCCGATACGGCGATGTACCGCGCCAAGAGCATGGGCAAAAACTGTTACCAGATCTTTGACCAGGAAATGTATGTCAACGCCGCGAAAGTATTGAAAACCGAAACCGATCTGCGGCGCGCGCTGGAGCGGCACGAATTTCAGCTGCATTACCAGCCGATCGTTTCGCTTGAGGACGGCAGGATAATTGAATTTGAAGCTCTGCTGCGATGGAATCATCCGGAACACGGCATGATCGCGCCGTCGGAATTTGTTCCGATCGCAGAAGACACCGGTTTGATCGTGCCGATCGGAAATTGGGTCATTGAAGAAGCCTGCCGACAATTAAAAACCTGGCAAGCGGACGGCGAACACAGAGAACTTTTGATGAGCATTAATCTCTCGCCGAAACAGATCGCCCGCGAAGATCTCGCAGGTGTTATTGCGGCAACTCTTGCAAAAACGAATGTTTCACCCGGAAATTTGAATCTGGAAATTACCGAAAGCGCGATTATGGAAAATTCGAAGATCGCGGAATCGCTGCTTCGTCAGTTGAAGGAGCTCGGAGTTTGGCTGACGACGGACGATTTTGGAACGGGCTATTCTTCGCTGAGTTATCTACATAAATTCCCGATCGACCGGTTAAAGATCGACCGTTCGTTTGTCTGGGACATGGAATCGCTCGACAAAAATTCCGAGATCATTCAGACGATTTTGACGCTGGCGGCAAGCCTTGGAATGGAGGTCGTCGCCGAAGGAATTGAAACGATCGAACAACTAACAATGCTGCGGAATTTGAACTGCAAGTTTGGTCAGGGATTTTATTTTTCGCGCGCCGTCGACAGCGGTCAGGCAGAGCAGATCTTAAACGCAAAATATTTCTACAACAATCCGCCGGCGCCGGTGATCGATCTGGAATATTCTTACTAAAAAAACAAATGCCGCGAACGAAAGATCCGCGGCATTTGTTAACTGATTTATCGAATTTCGAATTTAACTCTGCATTGATGCGAGAAATTCGGAGTTCGATTTTGATTTTGAGAGACGCTCGAGCACAACTTCCATTTGCTCGACCGGCGAAAGCGGATTGAGCACGCGCCGCATTACCCAGATGCGGTTGAGATCTTCGGGCGACATAAGCAGTTCTTCTTTTCGCGTACCGCTGCGCTGCAGATCGATCGCCGGGAAGAGACGTTTGTCCGAAAGTCTTCGGTCGAGATGAATTTCCGAGTTACCGGTTCCTTTGAATTCCTCAAAGATAACGTCGTCCATTCGCGAACCTGTGTCGATCAGCGCCGTTGCGATAATCGTCAGACTTCCGCCTTCTTCAATGTTTCGCGCCGCGCCGAAAAAGCGTTTCGGGCGCTGCAGAGCGTTTGAATCGATACCGCCGGAAAGAATCTTTCCTGACGGCGGAACAACCGCGTTGTGCGCACGTGCAAGACGTGTGATCGAATCGAGCAGGATGACGACATCACGTTTATGTTCGACGAGTCGTTTTGCCTTTTCGATAACCATGTCCGCAACCTGAACGTGGCGCGTCGGCGGTTCGTCAAATGTCGAACTGATGACCTCGCCCTGAACGCTGCGCTGCATATCGGTAACTTCTTCCGGGCGTTCGTCGATAAGAAGAACGATCAGTGTAACTTCCGGATGATTTTGCGTGATGGAATTCGCCATCGTCTGCAAAAGCATGGTTTTACCGGTACGCGGCGGTGCGACGATCAATGCGCGCTGTCCTTTCCCGATCGGTGTTACAAGATCGATAACGCGGGCAGAGATCTTATCCGGCGCGATCTCCATCTTGAGCATTTCGTCCGGATAGAGCGGCGTTAGATTATCGAAAAATATCTTTTCACGCGCTTGCTCCGGCGCTTCGAAATTGATCGCTTCGACCTTGATCAGAGCAAAATATCGTTCACCTTCTTTCGGCGGGCGGATCTGTCCGGAAACCGTGTCGCCGGTGCGCAGATCAAATTTTCTGATCTGCGACGGACTGACGTAAATATCGTCCGGACCCGGAAGATAGTTGTATTCCGGCGCCCGTAAAAAGCCGAAGCCGTCCGGTAAAGTTTCAAGAACGCCCTGTGAAAAGATCAAACCGCTTTTTTCCGTCTGTGCCGCAAGAACCTTAAAGATCAGCTCCTGCTTGCGCATTCCCGACGCGCCTTCGACCTCCATCTCTTTTGCAACCTGCGTAAGCTCGGAGATCGACATTTCCTTGAGTTCCGCAAGATCAAGCGTATCAGCCGGCTGGCTGTAATTCTTATTGTTGTTCTTGCCGGATTTTCCGTCGCGCGACTGCGATTCTTCCGAATCGCCTTTTGCGTTTTGCTCTAACCCGTTTTCGTCTGATTTGCCGGTCTTTTTGACCTTCGCCGGCGCTTTTTTGTTTGTAGTAGTTTTGGTAGCCATTTTATTGTCCTTTTTTATGGGAAAATATGATCGTTCTAAGGCAGGACTTAAAGCCTATTTCTATGTAAATGAATTGATAAACTCGATGTTTGTTTGAATTGGAAATTTCGCAGTGATGAACTTTGAAGACAGCCCAAAAGGCTAAATTCAATTACCCTGAGTTTTTTGGGATACTTTGGTTTTAACCTATTTGACCGAATAAATCAACCGCTTTGTGAATTTTTTTTATAAATGAGATTGAATTTGACCCCAAACCTCGTCTTTTCCCTTGCCCGTAACTGACGAAAACGGAATGACGAGACTTCCAGCCAAAGTTTTTCTGATCTTTTTCAAACTTTCCGCAAGCTTATTGTTTGAAAGTTTGTCCGATTTCGTCGCCACCACGATATGCTCTTTATCATTAAACTGCAGCCATTCATGCAGCTGCCGGTCGAGTGCGGTAGGTTCGTGCCGCGCATCGACCAGCTGTATGCAGAGCCGGAGCTGTTCGCGGCTCGAAAGATAATCTTCTGCCATTACGCCCCAGTCCGACCGCATCGTTTTCGAAACCCGCGCATAGCCGTAACCCGGAAGATCGACGAAATAAAAGGCGTCGTTTACAAGAAAAAAATTAATACTCTGTGTGCGACCGGGAGTGTTGGATGTTCGCGCGAGACCTTTGCGCAGCAATAACGAGTTTAAAAGGCTGGATTTACCGACGTTTGACCGCCCGAGAAAGGCGATCTCCGGGAGATCTCCTTCGACCCAATGCGCCTCTTCGAAGGCGCTCTTAACAAATTCTGCAGCGGTAACTTTCATAACAATGGAAAAAAGGGAGCTTTTCGTATAAAAAGTCTCCCTTAATCTTGCGGATTATTCAAATCAGCGGTTATTTCGCCGCCTGCGCCTTTTGAGCGCTCATTTCAATCCAGTTTTTCATCATCTCGCGCCTTTTGCTGAGCATTTCTTTGGCATCAGGCATTTTCATGATCAATTTTTCAAGATTTGCCATCATTTGCGGAGATTGAAATTTCTCCCGAAGCTCCTCGATAAAGGGCGCGATCTTGCTGAAAACAACGATATGCTCCCCGTTCGATTCGGTAAACATCTGCTCGTCGATAGCACCATGATTGACAAATGACGCTGCCATTTCCCAGTACGATGTAACCATCCGGTATTTTGCGCTGGTTTCTCTGTCGATCATAGTTTCGATAATCTCGTCCGCGCTTTCCGGAAAATACGAAATAAACCATTCACGCGCTTCCCGCATTTTGTCTTCGCGGCGCAGGTCGTACAACTTCATGATCAGATCGGCTGAATCTGTCTTATTCATAATTTTTTGCTCCGTTTTTGTAAATTTCCTGACATCATATTTCAAACGCGTGAATAAATCTATTTTCGGATCGTTTAATTCTAAAAAAAAGAAAAGCTCCGCGATCGAATAAAGTTCACGGAGCTTGATCTAATTAACCTAAAAGAATTATTCGATGGTCGTTGTTATCTCGCCCGAAGCCGAATCGGCTTTCCAAACCGGGATTGCGTCTGTCGTTACGACATCTTCGACCTTTGCTTCCAAAACGATCTCAAGAACTTCATCGATCATATCGACGGTGTGAACCGTCAGATCTTCCAGCACTTCTTCCGGAACGTCCGCCAGATCCTTTTCGTTATCTTTCGACATAATGATCGTCCGCAGCCCGAAACGGTGCGCTGCAAGCAGTTTTTCCTTAACGCCGCCGATCGGCAAAACCTTGCCGCGAAGCGTTATTTCACCCGTCATCGCCACGTCGTGCCGCGCCGGACGGCTGGTGAGCGCCGAAACCATTGCCGTTGCCAGCGTGATTCCCGCTGACGGTCCGTCTTTTGGAATTGCGCCTTCCGGAACATGGATATGGATATCTTTATCGCGGAAACTGTCATGGCTGATGCCGAGTTTTTCTGCACGCGTCCGAACGCATGTCAGCGCCGCACGAGCCGATTCCTGCATTACTTCGCCGAGCTTTCCGGTCAATGTAACTTCGCCTTTTCCTTTGACGATCGTCGTTTCGACCTGCAGAACATCGCCGCCGACCTCGGTCCACGCCAATCCGTTAACAAGCCCGACCTCGCTCTTTCGCGCAATATCCTGTTTGCGGTAACGAATGGTCCCCAAAAGTTCGCGAACCATTTCCGCATCGATCACTTCCTTAAACAACTCGTTCCTGTCGGAATCGACAAATTTTCTGGCGACCTTTCTCAAACACGACCCGAGCTGTCGTTCCAGACTTCTGACGCCTGCCTCGCGTGTGTAATGGCGGATAACTTCCAAAATTCCGTCTTCGGTAAACTGAACTTTCTCCGTGTCCAAACCGTTTCCTTCAGCCTGTTTCGGTACTAGATGCCGTTTTGCGATCTCGACCTTTTCGCGTTCGGTATAACCCGAAAGATTCAAAATCTCAAGACGATCCTGCAGCGCCGGCGGAATTGTATGCAGAACGTTTGCCGTTGCGATAAAGAAAACCTGTGAAAGATCGTAATCGACATCAAGATAATGATCGCGGAACGTGCTGTTCTGCTCCGGATCGAGAACTTCGAGCAGCGCCGCCGACGGATCGCCGCGGAAATCTTTTCCGAGTTTATCTACTTCGTCGAGCAAAATAACCGGATTGACGGTGCCGGCGCGTTTCATTAATTGAACTATCTGTCCCGGGAGAGCGCCGATATATGTTCTGCGATGACCGCGAATTTCGGCTTCGTCATGAACGCCGCCCAAGCTAAGGCGGACAAATTTTCTTCCCGTCGCGTTCGCGATCGATTTTCCTAAGCTTGTTTTACCGACGCCGGGCGCACCGACAAAACATAGAATAGTTCCCTTCGGATTTTTTACGAGCTGACGAACGGCGAGATATTCAACGATGCGTTCTTTGATCTTTTCAAGACCGTAATGATCTTCGTTTAGAACATCTTCCGCCGCTTTCAGGTCGTTTATCTCTTCGGAAGCCTGTTTCCACGGAACATTTATCAGCCAATCGAGATACGTCCGCGCAACGGTCGATTCGGCGGACATCGGCGGCATCGACTCAAGCCGTGCAAATTCCTGCATCGCCTTGTCCTTTGCCTCTTCGGTCATTCCGGCTTCTTCGATCTTTTTCTTTAATTCTTCGAGCTCGGCTTTTTCGTCTTTGCGACCGAGTTCTTTATGGATCGCCTTGATCTGTTCGTTCAAATAATATTCGCGCTGATGTTTGTCCATCTGCTTTTTCGTGCGCGCATGAACGGTGCGGTCGAGCTGTTTTTTCTCGATCTCGACTTCCAGAATATCGATCAATTTCTGCAGTCTTTCCGGTACGGAAACCGTTTCAAGGAGTTTCTGCTTTTCATCGACCTCGATACGCAGATGCGACGACATCGAATCTGCGATCTGCGCTGCCGAAATTCCTCGCAAACTAGCGTGCAGCGCGTCCGTATAGGCATCCGGCGAAACTCTTAAAAATTGTTCGACCAGCCCGTGAATTTTCTGGAGCAAACCGTCCGTGCGGTAGCCCGATTCATCGACCGACTGCACCTTTCGCACCATCGCGAAGAACATTCCCTCATCGTCCTGCTCAAACCTGACCGCCTGTCCGCGCTCGCGACCTTCGACGACGACCTTTATCTGACCGTTTTCCTGCTTTTGAGCCTGCAGGATCCGTCCGAGCGTTCCGGTTTGATAGATCTGATCCGTGTTCGGTTCGTCAACCGTCGCGTCGTGCTGCGTCGCCAGAAAGATGTTCCGCTCGCCGTTCATCGCCTGTTCAAGCGCTTTGACCGAGCTCGGGCGACCGATCTTGAAAGCTACTTTTGTAAAAGGAAAAATGACGACATCGCGGATAGGAACCATCGGATAACGAGCGATATCCGTTGGCATTTGATCGGTAAATTCTTGCATAAATTAAAACTTCGTTTTTGGAACTTTTCTTTAGGAAATGCTTAATCGAATACATTTTCAATTAATTTTTCTGCCGGGTTTTAATTGTAGAACATTTGGTCAAAGGAATGCTAGTTTTGATCGTTTTGCTTTGTTTGAGATAGCTCAATCTAAAGCGACGATTTCCGTTTGTTTTTACTCTGCGGCGTTGAGATTTCATCCCTTCGAGAAAGTTCCTTCATAGCGAAATGACTTGCTGCCCGCCCGGCTTATGTTTTTCGGTCGCACGCCGCGGAATATGAATTTATCAAAATCCGGAACAAGCATTCGCCGCATTGAATTGGTTCCGAAAGCATATTTAAGCTAGTTTGATTCAAGTAACCGTACCAGCGTGTTCGAACGATCGATCCAAGTGTCGCCGCCGTCGACGGTTTTAAAGATCCGGGTTAAGCCAAATGCCCATCCGACCTTTTCATTTAAAAAAACGATCGACTCGAGACCTAAAGGCTCTTCGTCTTGTCCAGGTATTGAGCTTATGTACCAACTTTGTCCGCCATCGAAGCTTCGCTCAATTTTATCGCCGACGATCCATACCCTGTTCGTG
>JAHCHG010000003.1 GCA_026129865.1 Pyrinomonadaceae bacterium | reverse complement strand
GTCACTTTACATTCATAAAGCCCGGCAGGGTCAACAAAATTTAGTGGATTGTTCAAAACATAGGTGAATCGATTCCAAGTTTTAGGGTTTTCGATTCTTCCAGACGAAAGCAAAGGGTCTGGGCTTGTGAAGCGCCCGTGATTGAAAGCAAACATTCTAGCCTGAGCAAAATCGAGGTCAGTTTCATCATCCCGTTCATACGATGTAAAGTTCTGCCTGACCGTATCGGAGCCTTGGTTGGGTCTTTGGATCTCTTCGCCGTAGGGCATGAAGTCTCGTTTCGAGACGGTTTGACCGAGTTGGTCCGTGATGATTCGCGGGCTGCCGAGGTGGTCGGCGGTCAGGTAATTGGTTTTTGCCGTTTGCGCGGACTCGACGACGGTCGAGTATTCGGCGACCGTTTTGCCCGCGGCGTCGTAGACGAAAACCGTTACTTCGCCGGTCGAAGGGACGATCTTTTTGACGCGTTTCCCGTCACCGTCATAGTCGTACTGCCCAATGATCACCGCGCCGTCCGCGACCTGAACCTGTTTGTTTTCAGCGTCATAGACGAACGTCCGGGCATTTGCATCGGTCGTCGTATTGCCCGACGCGTCATAGCTCGCGCCGTTCAAACGGTTGTTTTGCAAATCTGCTGTCGGGTTGAACTTCGGAATGTCCGCCGGGCAGACCGTAAAATTCGGCGCCGTACCGCAGTTTTTCGGCAGCGTCGTCGTGTTCGCTTCGTCAAAATTCCGGTTGCCGTACCGGTCGAACGTAAACGTCTGTTTCCACGAAGGTGTCTGGTCGCCGTCGATGTTTTCAACCGCCGATTTCAAACGGTTGAGCGGATCGTATTCGTATTTTTGAACGGCGGTAAAACCGTTTACCCCACCTTGCGAAAGGACGTTTATCGTTTGCTTTGCAACATTTCCGTTGTTCTTCTGCGCATTCAACACACCGTTTTCCCAAGTTCCGTACTCATACGCGAGATTGAGTTTATCAGCGCCGCCCTGAACCGTCCCAAGCGCGATCTGCGTCGGCTGCAGACGGGAATTAAATTGTGTCGATTCCCACTTGCCGTTGCCAAGCTGCATCGATGAAACTGCTCCGGCGGCTGTATATGTAAACGAATCGGCATAATTCCAAAATCCGAAATTCGCATTCTTTTTACTCTGATCCATCGAAAGCTGCCCGTCATTGTCCAGGACGTTTTTGACAACTCTGCCGCTCGGATAGACTTGCTCGACCATTGCGCCTGAGAGATTGTAAACATATCCGGTCGTGTAACTTTGCCCGTCGGTGGTCTGTTTATGCGCCTTCACACGCCCTAAGATGTCGAACTCAGTGTATTCGGTTGTCGAAACGCCGTTTGAGATTTTAGTCAAAAGCCCTTTTGCGTTCGGTTTGTCGTCATACGTATAAACGACATTCGGCGTCGCCTGATAATTCGCCGGAGCGCCGTTCGGCGTAGAATAATTGCGGTTCGTAACGCGGTTCAATGCGTCGTAAACATAATCCGTCCGCACCCCGCGCGCATCCGTCTTGCGCGTCAGGTTCCCGGTTGGATCGTATTTTTTCTTCTATTTATCTGAATGAGAATTTTTTTCTCTTAAAACGGTAAACCCTCTCAATTTGACTTTTCAAATACTTACCAGTCTTCGTTGTAAATCTATTTGTAGGCAGAATCCAGTTCATCTCTTTTCATTGAATTATTAAGCCCATGGTTCTCATTATAAATAAGTGCAATATAACTAATATATCCGCCATTGCTCCCGCTAACTATATTTATTGGATTTTTATAATATATAAATTCAGCATATTGAATATCTCCGGAGCTATTAAACTTCTTTCGTAACTCCATACCTAAAACTGGATTGATCAATTCATTCGCCTCGTTTCCTTTATTTATCCAAATAACGTAGTGAATACAAATGCTCTGTAAAAAAGGATGAAAAAATAGTAATGCGATAAATACAAGTATTGATATTAAATAATTTTTTTTGTAAGACAAATTCTTAAATAGCCTCAAAAAATACAAAAAAATAAGAACTAGCAAACCAAAGCCCTCAAGAAAAAGTCCCCAAGATAAGAACTTATGCCAAGATTGTGGAACAATTGGAATTGGCAAGAACCGTAGAATACTTAATAAAATCATGCTATACGGTAGTACCCATTTAACGAAAGTATTCTTATTTAGATTAATGTTCATTTTTGATTTGTTTGTGAGCGTCCTTAATCTTTGTGATGGTCAAGAAAAGCGAGAGAGAAAACTATCACTAATCCTTTTTTGTCTAGTCTTTAACTGTTTTACAAATTCCCTTGCGCTTATGTTGCCGAGGCTTGAATGGCGGCGGATGCGGTTGCAATAGCCTTCTATGTAGCTGAAGATTTCCGACCGCGCCTGTTCGATCGAATTAAAGGTTCAGTTCTCGATGAAAACCGTCATAGAACGCGAAAAAAACTTTTCAGCCCAAGAAATTTTATAGCAATTTCCCTTTGAATAATTAAACGATTTCCACCTAAAAGTCGCTCAATTATCTCATGAAAACCTCACCTACTGATAATAATGTTAACCAACCCGATAAGCTGACAAAATTAAATAAACCCCTTATCTTTAAGTTTTTCACGAGTTATAATCTCGCCGGCTGACGGCGCGGCGGTCAGCATACGTTCGACGTATTTTCCGATGAGGTCGGCTTCGAGATTTACGGGATCGCCGGGGGCGAGTTTGGAAAAATTGGTCATTTCCCACGTTTTCGGAATGACCGCGATCTCGAAGAAATCGTCTTCGAGACGGGCGACTGTTAGCGAGATCCCTTCGACGGCGACCGAGCCTTTATAAACAAGATAACGCGAAAATTCCGCCGGAAAACCGATGCGGACGGTCCAAAAATCGGCGTTCTTTTCCGCCTTAAGAAATTTTCCGCGCGAATCTACATGTCCCTGAACAATATGACCGCCGAGCCGTGTCTGCGGCGTAACGGCGCGTTCGAGATTTACGAACGAACCCATTTTCAAACCGCCTAAAGTAGATATTTTCAGAGTTTCTTCCGAAACGTCGGCGGCAAACGAATCTTCACGAACGTCGAGTGCGGTCAGGCAAACTCCGTTGACCGCGATCGAATCGCCGTCCTTTGTGCCGCCGGTTACGACAATTGCCGCGACCGTGATCTTTGCGCCGCCGGGCGTTTTATTTAGTGCGGCGATCTTGCCGAGTTCTTCGATTATTCCGGTAAACATTTTGAAAGATACTCCGTTTTTGATTGAATCCAATTGTAATTTTCGCCGAATCTTTATTCAATAGCGGTGTTTCGAAACCATTTGAACATTAAAGATTGAATTGAAACAATACGATCCAGACGGAATGACAATTGCTCCCGAAGTTTTAGACGAAAACATTATGGCGCGTAAACCTTTGATCCAGTTAACGGAAAGCGGACTTTTCTGCGAACGCGGCGGGTTTTATATCGATCCGTGGAAACCGGTCGAAACCGCCGTCGTTACGCATGCGCATGCCGACCACAGTTATCGCGGAAACTCGAAATACCTCGTACCCGCGGCGGGCGAGCGGCTTTCGCGCATCAGGCTCGGCGACGAAGCCGTTTTTGAATCGCTCGATTACGGAAAAAATATCGAAATGAACGGTGTGATCGTCTCGTTTCATCCTGCGGGTCACGTACTCGGTTCCGCGCAGGTTCGGGTCGAATATAAAGGCGAGGTCTGGCTTGTTACAGGCGATTATAAATTAACGCCGGATGCGACATGCGCGCCTTTTGAACATGTCGAATGCGATTTTTTGATCACCGAAGCGACTTTTGCGCTGCCGATCTATCGATGGAAACCGACGGAGGTGATCTTCGAAGAGATCAACGAATGGTGGCGCGGAAATCAGGAAAACGGAAAGGTTTCGGTGATCTTTGCTTATTCGCTCGGCAAAGCGCAGCGGATCTTGAACGGAATCGACCGTTCGATCGGAAATATCTTCACGCACGGTGCGGTCGAGCGTTTGAACGAAGCTTATCGCGCTTCAGGTGTCGACCTTCCGGAAACGCGATATGTGGGAGAAGTGGAAAAGAAGAAAGATTTCGCCGGAGGATTAGTCGTAGCGCCGCCTTCGGCGATCGGTTCGGCTTGGTTAAAACGTTTCGGACCGCATTCGACCGGTTTTGCATCGGGCTGGATGACCGTGCGCGGCGCGCGCCGGAGGAAAGCGGTCGACCGCGGCTTTGTTTTGTCGGATCACGCCGATTGGGATGAACTTCAAACGGTCATCGAATGTTCGAACGCTAAAAAGATCTATGTTACGCATGGGTTTATCGACGTTCTTGTCCGCTGGCTTAACGAAAATGGAAAAACGGCGGAACCGCTCCGCGCGAATTACGCGGGAGATGACAGCGATTTTGAAAGTGAAGAAACGGTTTTTGAGGGTAAAAAATGAGGACTGTGAAATTCCCCTCCTAAAATTAGGAGGGATGCCCGAACGGCGGGGTGGTTGAACTTGTTCGCGTTACGAGATTTTGCAGAAAAATCAAACCACCCCCAGCCCCTCCTTATCTAAGGAGGGGAGCCGGAGAATTTTATGATTTTCGATTCATATAGAAGCGGAGTAATAAACTATGAATTATGAGTTTACAAAACTCCCCTCCTAAGACTAGGAGGGGTGCCCGAAGGGCGGGGTGGTTGAGGTGTTACTTTTCAGGTTCGGTCGCGAAGAACGTCAAACCACCCCCAGCCCCTCCTTATCTAAGGAGGGGAGCCGGACTCAGCCTCTCCATATTCGAGGTAGAGAGCCGGCGCGACTTTTGTTTTGGAAAAGTATGAGTAAGATTACGAGACTAATAAATGGTTATTAAATGAAACTGTTCACGGAACTTTACAAAAAAATAGATTCGACCAATAAAACAAACGAAAAGGTCGCGGCGATGAAGGAATATTTCTCGCAGGCTCGACC
The DNA here is from genome assembly GCA_026129865.1 of Pyrinomonadaceae bacterium. Lineage (GTDB taxonomy): Bacteria > Acidobacteriota > Blastocatellia > Pyrinomonadales > Pyrinomonadaceae > JAHCHG01. The sequence continues at coordinate 493,572 of JAHCHG010000003.1, read as the reverse complement.
CGAAAATGCTGCGTGGGCGCTCTATTTTTTGTCCGGAAGAAAGCCGCGGCAGATAGTTCCGTCGAAAAAACTGCGCGACTGGGCGGTCGATCTAGCAGAAATTCCCGAATGGCTGTTCGAAGAATGCCGCGGCATGGTCGGCGACAGCGCCGAGACGATCGCGCTTGTTTTGCCAAATAATGACCGCGTTGATGACACGCCGTTGAAAATTTTGGTCGAACAGCGTCTGCTGCCGCTGAAAAAAGCCGATGAAAGCGCGCAGTTTGAAGAAGTGATAAGCAGCTGGCGTGCGATGGATTATACGCAGCGGCTTATTTATAACAAATTGATCACCGGCGCGTTCCGCCTCGGCGTTTCGCAGCGGCTCGTCATGCGTGCTCTGGCGGAGCTCAGCGGGTTAGAGGTCGATGTCATAGCGCTTCGTTTAATGGGTCATTGGGAACCGACCGCGGAATTTTTCGAAAGCGTCATTTCTTCCGAACTCGAATCCGATGAAACGCCGATCGCGCGCCCTTATCCATTTCATCTTGCTCATCAGATCGATTTCCCGCTCGAAGATCTCGGCAAAATTTCAGACTGGCAGGCGGAATGGAAATGGGACGGCATCCGCGCGCAGGTAATTAAACGTGCCGGCGAGGTTTTTATCTGGTCGCGCGGCGAAGATCTGATCACGGAGGCTTTTCCCGAGATCGCAAAGGCTGCCGAAGCGCTCGGCGACGGAACGGTTCTCGACGGCGAGATCCTGCCGTTCCGCGACGAATCTGTCCTGCCGTTTAACGATCTTCAGCGGAGGATCGGTCGAAAAACATTGGGTAAAAAGCTTCTTGCGGAAGTTCCCGTAATTTTACAATGTTACGATATTCTCGAATTTGAAGGCGCCGATATTCGCGCTACCCCGATCCGCGAACGTCGGAAACTGCTTGAAGAAACTATTCAAGGGCTTCCTGCGGACGAGCAGCAAACTCTGCGACCGACGGAGATCGTCAAGGCAAAGTCCTGGGAAAAACTGGAAGAAATTCGTGAAGAAAGCCGTTCGCGGCGGGTCGAAGGCTTTATGCTCAAACATGCCGATTCGCCGTACCGCGCAGGTCGCCAGCGCGGCGACTGGTGGAAATGGAAGATCGACCCTTTCACTGTCGACGCGGTTTTAATTTATGCACAGAAAGGTTCCGGGCGGCGTTCCGGGCTTTATACCGATTACACTTTTGCCGTTTGGAACGACGAAAACGAACTCGTTACGTTTGCCAAGGCATATTCCGGTTTGACGGATAAAGAGATCCGCCGCGTCGACAATTTTGTCCGAAGAAATACGAAAGAAACGTTCGGTCCCGTTCGCAGCGTTGAACCGAAACTGGTGTTTGAGCTCGCGTTCGAAGCAATTCAGCGTTCGACCCGCCATAAATCGGGCGTCGCCGTTCGTTTTCCGCGAATCGCGCGTTGGCGCGAGGATAAAACTATTAAGGACGCAGATTCGCTCGCGACGATTCTAGACCTGCTGAAAGAATATGAAGCGTAATATCGTCATCGCCAAACACGCCGCGAAAGACGATATTTCGCTGCTCGATCAATCGCTTCACCCGTTTTTGATGATCACCGACGAGCCTTTTCCGCGAGTCATGGTAACGCGTCGTCTTTCGGATAAACATGCAGAATATTTCGGTCCGTTTCTTCCGGAAACTGCCGTCAGGTTTTTTCTCGAAAAGATCAGCCGTTTGTTCAAATTTCGCACATGTTTGATCGATATCGACGGAAGTTTCGATGTTCCCTGCCCGCAGTTTTACGCAAAACGATGTCTCGCGCCGTGTGTTCGGTCGCTTTGTTCTCCTGAAAAATATTCGGAAATGATCGAACTTTTGCGCCAGTTTTTGACAAGGCAGAAAGATGAGATCCGCATTTTCATCTCCTCAAAGATCGAGAAAGCTGCTGAAGATCTCGATTTTGAAACCGCCGCTGAACTTCGGGATTTTTTGAACGAATTAGAAGAGATCTGGAAAGATAAACACTCGAGTTTCTGGCTCGATAAGGCATCGGACACGTGGGAGATCGAACGCCGCGGCGATCGACTTTATGTATTTCTCGTAACCATGCGCGGTCGCAAAACACTCGGAAAGCGCGTGTTTGCTTACGATTTTCATAAAAGGCTTTCCGACGCAGAGGTCTTAGAATCGCTGTTTATGGAATTTTATCAGATCCATGCACCGTCCGAAATTCGGGTTCCGGTCGATTTTCCGGACCGGAAAATGCTTGCGCAAACGCTTTCCCAGCGTGAAAAGCGGACGGTCAAGATCACTGTCATCGACGAAGGTTCGGAGAGAATTACGGCGCGCCGGGCGATAGCGCGAAACAAATTTGAATTTGACCTGAGAAATGTTGCTCCGCCGGTCGAAGCCGGAGACTTGAAACGATCGATCAAGAAAATCTTAAAGCTCAAATTCATTCCGTCGAAGATCGAATCGTTTGACACGGCTCATATTTCAGGAACAAATTCCGCCGGAGCCTGCGCGGTCTGGAGAAACGGCAGATTTCAAACGGACGAGTACCGTTTTTGGCTGCTCGGCGAACTTGGCGAGCTGGAAAGTCTCGCTGAATCTTTGCGAATGCGAATTTCGATCGGGAATCTGCCCGATCTGCTGATCATTGACGGCGGAAGATCGAATTTGAACGCGGCGGTCCGCGCTTTGGAAATTTGCGGCAGCGTTCGACCGCCCGTAGCTGCGGCGGTAAAACCTGCGCGGAAACACGGCGAGATCTCGCATTTTCTTCTGGAAAACGGCGAGAGGGTCGATTATGTAGAAAATATCGCGGCGTTCAACGTTCTAAAGCAGATCCGCGACGAAGCGCATATTTTGGCAAACAGCGTCCATGGAATCAGCCGCGATTTTTCACATTTTTATGAACCCGCGGCGGCGCTTCCTTCGCTGAACGAAGGTCAGCGGCGGGAGCTTATTAAAAATTTCGGATCCGTTCGCGAACTTCGCGAAGTTGAATTCAGCCGATTAGAAAACGCGGTCGGAAAGCGTCTGGCGACGATCGTCGTCCAGGATCTTGAAAGATTCGAAGAGTCTGAGCCGGAACCGGTGCCTTTTATCGTTCCCGTTCGGTATGACGACCCGAACGGCGATGCGCGTTACTTGCAGCCGCTGAAAGGGCAAAAATAATTTTGATTAGGTCCAGAGTGCCGCCTTTAGGCGGTTCCGCGTTCAGAGTTCCGCCTTTAGGCGGGAAATTCCGGCATTCCGCGAAAATTAGGCGCGGGTCGCAGATTCGAAGATCTGAAAGGCGGGCGATCTTTACCGCCTAAAGGCGGTACTCTGAACGGGGAACCGCCTAAAGGCGGTACTCTGAACTTAAACCGCTTGAACGCGGTACTTATCCAGACAAAGACGAATAAATAGTTTTTCGCCGTACGTGAAACCTGCGGTGCTTTGGTCTCGTATTTGTTCCAGATCAAATTTTCGACAGTCTAAAATCCAATGATGAAGTCAAGGTATTCAATCCGCCGCAGTTTTTACCGTAGCTTTGCGACAGCGCTTCTGTTCGCAGCATTATCGATTTCAATCTTTGCGCAGCAGAAAGGGAATGACGTTAAACCCGTGATCGTCCAGCCGGGCGCGCCGGGGCAGCCGTCGAAGATTCTTCCGGCGAATACCACCGCCGTTTTGCCGCCGATCTCCCAAAAAGATGTCGAGTTTATGCAGGGAATGATCATGCATCATGCCCAGGCGGTTGAGATGTCGGCGCTTATCGATTCGCGAACGGAAAATAAAGAACTTCGCAGTCTCGGCGCGCGTATCGGTCACACGCAGGCAGAGGAGATCGCGTTTATGAAACGATGGCTCGAGTCGCGCGGACAAACGACATCGATGACCGGCATGTCGAATATGAACATGCCGGGACACGATCACCACATGACAATGATGCCGGGAATGCTGACGGCGAAACAGATGGAAGCACTGCGAAACTCGAAAGATGGTGAGTTTGACCGTTTGTTTTTAGAAGGTATGATCCAGCATCACATCGGTGCGCTTGTCATGGTACGGGAACTTTTTGACACAAGCGGCGCCGGACAGGACGCCGAACTTTTCAGTTTTGCGACAGATGTCGACAGCGGACAGCGCGCTGAGATCAGAATAATGCAGACAATGCTGGGCAAAGATCCTAAATAAAAATTATGCAAAAGATTCAATCGTTTACATTTCGTTTAACGGCATTAGCCGTATTTTCGCTTTCTATTTTAACGTTTTCTGCGTCGGCGCAGAATTTTGAAAAAGCGCCGCCGCTTCCAAAAGGAATGACCGGCTCCGACACCAACGATCCGAGAGCAAAACTTTCGCCGGGGCTATACGACGCAGGTGAAATTTCACTCGGTATAAAACATATTTCGCTTTTGAAAAAACCGGCGGCGTTCCAGCTCGGCACGGACGACGCCGACAGCGACAAAGTTAAACAAATGCTCGGTTCGATCGGAATCGGCGATATGACGAAAATTCCTAAGCCCGACCGACTGGTGCTGGCACAGCTTTCATTTGCAAATTCGGATCTGGCGTTTCAGGGAAACCGGCTTTTTATGGGAAATTTTTACGGCATGAGCATCTATGATATTGCCGATCCCGCAAATGCGAAATTGTTGACCTCGATCGTTTGTCCGGGCGGTCAGGGCGATGTTTCGGTATATAAAAATCTGCTTTTTATGTCGGTTGAAATGCCGAACGGCAGGCTCGATTGCGGCACGCAGGGATTCGCACCGCCACCGCCGCCGCCTGCCGGACAGGAAAACAATCCGCCTCTGCCGGCTGCCGACAAAGACCGCTTTCGCGGCGTGAGAATTTTCGACATATCGGACATCAGCAACCCCAAGCAGGTCGGCGCGGTTCAAACCTGCCGCGGTTCGCATACGCACACTCTGCTTGTCGATCCGAACGACAAGAAAAATGTGTATATTTACGTTTCGGGAACGTCTTTTGTCCGACAGAACGAAGAGCTTGAGGGATGTTCGGACGGAATGCCGGACAAAAATCCCGACACCGCTCTTTTTCGAATTGACGTCATCAAGGTACCGGTAGCCGCTCCGCAGGATTCGAAGATCGTTTCCCGACCGAGAATTTTTACGGACGAAAAAACAGGAGCGATCGCAGGCTTAACCGACGGCGGATCGCACGGCGACGACGGAATCTTGAAACGTCCGAACCCGACCGATCAATGCCACGACATTACGGTGTATCCGGAGATCGGACTTGCCGCCGGAGCATGCGCGGGAAATGGAATTTTATTGGACATCAAAGATCCGGCAGATCCGAAACGGATCGATGCCGTAAATGATCCAAATTACGCTTACTGGCATTCGGCTTCGTTTTCCAACGACGGGAAAAAGGTTGTCTTTACAGATGAATGGGGCGGCGGGCTCGGCGCTCGCTGCCGGGCGAACGATCCGAATGTTTGGGGCGCAAACGCGGTATTTAATCTCAGTGACAACAAACTTAAGTTTCAGAACTATTACAAACTTCCGGCGGCGCAGGGCGACAGCGAAAACTGCGTAGCGCACAACGGTTCGCTTATTCCGGTTCCGGGACGCGACATCAAGGTTCAGGCTTGGTATCAGGGCGGAATTTCGCTGATGGACTTTACCGATCCGATGAAACCGGTTGAGATCGCCTATTTCGACCGTGGTCCGATCGATCCGAACGTCCTGCTTTTGGGCGGATTCTGGTCCGCGTATTGGTACAACGGCGCTATCTACGCTTCCGAGATCGCACGAGGTTTGGATATTTTTGAACTTACGCCGACGGAATTTTTGACGCAAAACGAGATCGATGCGGCAAGATCGGTTCGAACTCCGGAACTTAACGTTCAAATGCAGCAAATGATCAAATATCCCAAAAGCCTGACCATTGCAAAAGCGTATTTGGACCAGCTTGAAAGGAGCAAGGCGCTTTCTGCCGAAGAACTCGCAAACCTGCGGCAAACGATCAGGGACGCCGAAAATTCGAAACTTAAGAAGAAGGATGCGGGAAAACTGAAGAAACTCGCACCTTCGATCGAACAAAAAGCAAAAACGGCGAGCGGCGCCGACGCTGCGCGAATGTCGGCGGTTGCGGAGATATTGCGAAAACCTGCGCTTTAATTGGGAAATTTAAAACACAAAGAAGAAGCCGCGTTTGAACGACACGGCTTCTTTTTTGTCGAATTAAATAATCCTAATTGTTAATCGTCGATTCCCACTCCGCCGATTTAAAGATCTTGTCGAGCCAGAGATTCGAGAGTTTTTCCTGAATGGAATTTGCACGAAGCCGGTCGTTAAGATTCTTAAAATCAACGAAATCAAGGTTTTGATCCTGATTGAAACATGAAAAGACGAAAAATTCTTCGCCCGTATGCGGGTTTACGTGTCTTTGGAGACATTGCGCACAAACCTCCTTCATCATGCATTGCATCGGCGAATTTATCGAACCAATCGCAGTATGATTTTCCTTTAAATATGGCTGAAGACTGGAAAATCTCGCTTCCTTCACTCCATTCATCATTCGGTCGGAACCTATCGCAATTATTCGATCCACATCTTTTAGATCGACCGTTTGATTGCCTAATTTCCCTTCCGCATAGGCGATCATCGCCTGGACGATGTTTCCGCGAAAATGCGCGTCCTGCGGTCGGTCAGGCTCAATTTCGGCACCGAAATCCGTTGCCCAGATCACCTTATCCGCCGCGTCTTCGATCTCTTTTCGTTTGAACAGATCCGCGCCGTTCCGGTAACCGGCAAAATAGATTATTTCGTTGTTATTCTCCCGCATTGCCCGCGCAATTGAAAAAAGAACTGCATTTCCAAGACCGCCGCCGGCGAGCATAACCGTTTCGTTTTCAGGTATTTCCGTCGCCGTTCCGGTCGGTCCCATAACCACGACTTCCTCGCCGATCTCGAGCAGACGGCAAAGCCGCGACGAAGTTCCCATTTCGAGAACAATCATTGAGAGCAGACCCTTTTCTTCGTCGACCCATGCACCTGTCAGCGCCAGACCTTCCATCAACATCCGCGTTCCGTCAATGACGGGCGCCTTGCTTTCAAAATTCTGCAGCCGATAAAATTGACCCGGTTCGAATTTTCGCGCCTGAAGCGGCGCTTTAACAATGACTTCGACGATCGTCGGCGTCAATCGAGCGACCTTTACAACGTAAGCGCGAAGGTCTTCGTCCAGTTTCGCGAGAAGATCATCGAAAATTTTATCCTTAGTTTTCTGCGGAAGCGTTCCCTGCTCTTCAATCTCTTCCGCAAATAATTCGACCACTTTTCCGTATCCGTTTTTCGCGGAAGCCATTGCTTTTACGACATTTCCGGCGTATTTCGGGTGATTGTCGCCGTAATATGAAATGAATTTTCCATCGTGCTCGTAAGATGTAAAAAATCCCGTCTCGCCTTTTTCCGTTTCGACCGCGTGAAATTTTCCATCGCTGTTCTTTTCGACCTTAAACGGTTGAAAAAACTGCTTCCACTCGTCAAGTTTGAAAGTGCCCGGTTTTTCCTTTTCGTAAATTACATTCGGCGAAGTACCCGCCGCGACGCAAACCGTGCGCGCCGGAAACTCTGTCATTTCCCCGGTCTTATCGAACCTTCCGGTTTCATCGTTGTAATTTAACCTTTCGAAAATTATCGCTTTCACGGCGCCGTGCCGATCGGGAACCGCTTCGGTCGGGTTCATGCATTCGACAATATTTATGCCTTCTTCAAGCGCTTTTTGGACTTCTTCGTGATTCAAACGATACGCCGGCGAATCTTGAAGCCGCTTTCGATAAACGAGCGAAACGCCGCCCCAACTTTGCACCATCGGCACAAAATTCGGCTCTTCGCCGGCTTCCATCGCACGTCTACGTTCCTCTCGAATCGCCTTTCCATGAACAATAAACTCGCCCAAAACCTTTTTTTCTTCGTCGTCAAATGCCGCCCAAATTCCTTCTTCGCCAATGTTTTCAGCAATGCTTTCAAATTTTTCGAGCATTTTTTCGACCTGGATCGGATAATAAGCGAAAAGCTCGGTCGCCGTGTCGATTCCGGTCAAACCGCCGCCGATGACGACAGCCGGAAGCCGAACCTGAAGATTGGACATCGTGTCCTTCTTAAACGCCCCGGTAAGCTGCAGCGCCATGAGAAAATCGGATGCCTGACGAATTCCGCGGATCAGATTGTTTTTCATTTTTACGATCGTCGGACGACCGGCGCCGGTGGCGATGGCGATGTGATCAAAACCGTAATCCCATGCATCTTCAATAGTTAATGTGCCGCCGAAACGGATTCCGCCGTACGCGCGAAAACGCTTTCGGCGCGAAAGCAGCAGCTGAAGCATTGTCAAAAAGTTCTTATCCCAACGAACCGTAATGCCGTATTCCGAAACTCCGCCGAAACCCGAAAGAATTCTTTCGTCGAGCGGTCTTTTAATTTCTTCTACATTTTCGATCGGTTTCGGAATCGTCGCCCCGTTTTTTCCGGTCCATGTTTCGGGAAGCGGTTCGATCTTCAAACCGTCCATTCCGATAACGCCGAATCCTTCGTTCAAAAGATAATGCGCAAGCGTGTAACCCGCAGGTCCGAGCCCTATTACGAGGACGTTTTTACCATTATACGGCAGCGGATACGGGCGTTTGGCGTTGAGCGGGTTCCAACGTGTCAAAAGCGAATAGATCTCAAATCCGTAAGGAAGATCTAAAACGTCCGTTAGCGAAGCCGTTTCCGCAAGAGGAATATTCACAGGTTCCTGCTTTTGGAAAATGCAGCCTTTCATGCAGTCGTTACAAATGCGGTGTCCCGTACCGGCGCACATCGGGTTATCGATCGTAACAAGCGCGAGCGAGCCGATCGGGTCGCCCTGTTTTTTCAGAAGATGCATTTCCGAGATCTTTTCGTCGAGCGGACAGCCGTCAAGCACGATTCCCAGCGGATTTCGCTTGACCTCGCCGGTTTTCGGATCGTGCAAACCTTTTGAACAACTGTCTTTTTCACGCTCGTGACAGATCAGACAATAATCGATCTCGTTGAGCGCGTCGCGCATAGTTCCGCGATCGTCGGTTAATTTAAATCCGTCGCGGCGGCGCATTTTCTCGAGAAAACCGTCGATAATATTCGGGAGTTCTTCGTTCGGGCGAGTTATGTGAACAAGGTTCTGATAATCGAGCGAATGCGGAACCTTGAAGCTGTACCAATCTTTTTTACCGTTATAAAACTTAAATGCCGACCAAATTTCGAACATTTTCAAGACGGCTTTTACCTTCAGAAGAGCGCCGGTTTCATCGAGTTGTAAAATTATCGTAGAAAAGAGTTCGCCAAATGCCTTATCGCGAAAACGTTCAAAAGTTGCATCGATCTTTTCCAAAGTATCGCGCGCACCGTCGGTAAGATCGAGATTTTTCGTCAAAAGCTCTTCGACTTCCAGAATTCGCGCCGCTACCGATGCGATCGCCAGCTCTTCGTCGAAAACCAGCGCGTCGTTGAATTCGTAATTCTTCAGTTCGTTGATCGCCTGGTCAAACTTTGTCTCGTTAAATTCCGAAAGACCTTCTTTTTTGAAACTTCGAACCGCACGTCTTTGAACGAAAAATTTAAAACGCCAGATCGGATCCTGACGCTTGATCTCCTTTTCGATCTCCGCGCGCTCATTGGTGATCTTAAATAACCGCGCTATAAAATCGGATAGATATGGCGCGGCATCCGTCAAAATCTGCGATTCCACCTTCGGTTCGAAATTTTTTCCGCCCGCATCGATATATCGCGTCAGCGCTTCGTGCAGAACGGGATCGAACGTCGAGACCTCATCGTAAAACTTTTCCGCAAGATCCTTTAACCGAACCGCATCGTACAGATCCGAGTATTGAAAGCCGGGAACACCGAGTTCAATATCAAAATTCGTTAATCTTTCTTTTTCTAAAATGGCTGTCATATAAAGGTCAAATCTTCTATAAAATATTAAATATAAAGCAATAGTGAAATATATCACTTGGACGGAACAGTTACCAAAACAGAGCGTATAAGCTGAACTTAACGCGATTGATAAGGAAATTTAAAAGGAGTATATTTTTTTTCAATATCAGATTAAAAAATTTGCCGCCGCCCGGCAGATTTCGATTATTCTTCCGATATGTTATAAAACTCTATTGCCGCCTCAGGGTTTGAAGGGCAAATATTTTAATTTTCTAGGCTTTAATTCATATGGAAAAAGACGAAAGGTTGCTCCCATTACCTACCGCAAAAGATCTGCGAGTTTCGCGGAACGACTCCTCGAAAGAATATTCGCCCTTTTACGATGAAACGACGTTCGACGAACAGCGTTCGATCCGGGAATATTTCAATATCGTTTATAAACGGCTGCCGATTATCCTGACGTTGACGGTATTCGTAACCGCCGCCGTCGCATTTTATATGTTCCGCCAACAGTCGATCTACCAGGCGGAAGCTTCAATGATCATCGAACCGAAAAAGCCGACTGCAGGTCAATCTAAAGATTCGATCAACATTAATTTCGGCGGCGATGCAAATTATTACAACACCCAGCTGCTGCTTCTCCGAAATCCGGACTTGATGCGCGATGTTGTTATTAATTTAGGTTTACAGCGCGATCCAAATTTACTCGGAAAGCGCACGCGCGGAGTTTTTGAAACGATCCGATCAATGTTTTCCGGCGATAAAGCAGCGAAACCGACCGAATCGTCTCTGCCGACCGTTTCTACCGAAACGCCGCAGGACATGACGTCGGACCAGATAATTCTGACTCCGGAAGAAAAAGAACTCGCCGATCGGTATGCCGCGATCCTGGTCGGCGGGCTTGAAGTTCAGCAGATCGAGCGCACAAACGTGGTAAATCTGCGGCTTCAAAGCACACAGCCGGAACTTGCGGCAAAGGTTTTAAATGCGCTTGCGGACGAATTTATTAAGCAGGATATTCGACGCGAAATGCAGGGCGCAAACAAGACGTATGAGGATCTGACCAAATCCATTAGTGAACTAAAAACGACGATCGAAGGTCAGCAAGCCGAACTTTTAAATTACCAGCAATCGAGCGGTTTACCTTTGACCGGTGAAAAAGGTCAGGAATTGAATGCAGGAAAACTTCAAACTGCCAGCGGACAGCTGCTGGCGGCAAAGGATGAACGCCGAAAGCTGGAAGCCGCATATTCCGCCGCGTTACGAGCTAACGCCAGCGGCGAGATATTTTCCGTTCTCGGCAGTAATCAGGCGGTTCAGAACATGCGGAAACAGATCGCCGATAAGAAGGCTAATCTCGAGTCGCGCATACAGGAGCTTAGAACTCAGATCCAGGATCTGACCGCGAAAAAGAGCCAGCTGCTGGCAAAATATACGGAAGAATACCGCGAGGTCGTCGCCGTTACCGAAGAGATCAAAAAACGTGAAGACATCCTTGCAAAAACTGAGCGGGAAAATACAGCGATCATTGAACGAGACGAAAAGAAGATCAAACAAGACGTCGCAAAAGAAGTTTTGACGGGAATGGCTGCGGAGCTCGATGCAGCGAAAAAACGTGAAGCGCAGTTGACCGCGGCATATGAAACGGAGGTCGCACTCGCGAACCAGCAAGGTGTCGCGACGACCCGGCTGACCACTTTGATCCGCACGATCGACACCAACCGCAGCCTGCTTGATACATATATCCAGCGCCAGAAAGAGCAGGAACTGATGATCTCAAGCAGCCGACCGGACAATATTAAGATCTCGTCCGACGCCGTTACACCGACCGTTCCTGTCGGTCCGAACCGGACTAGAAATATCATCGTCGCATTTCTTATTTCGCTTGCTGCCGGGATCGGTTTAGCGTTCTTGCTCGATTATCTCGACGATTCGGTTAAAACGTCGGACGATATCGGTCGACATCTGCGTCTTCCTACGCTGGCGCTTATTCCGCATCAAAGTTTGCTTGAGAAACGCAAACTGCTTCCGGGGAAATCGAATGGCGCATTAGCGTCAACGTCTCTAATATCGCTCGAAGACAACCGCTCCGCAATGGCGGAAGCTTACCGGCATTTGCGTACGTCGCTTCTTTTTTCTTCAGCAGGAAAGCCGCCGAAGACGATTCTCGTAACTTCCTCGCAGCCGTCCGAAGGCAAAACGACGACGGCGATAAATACGGCGGTAACGCTTGCACAATCTGGCGCGGAAGTTGTGATCATCGACTGCGATCTTCGCCGACCTCGTCTGCACAGCCATTTTAATTTGGAAAATACAAATGGTTTGACAAATTATCTTTCGGGCGAGCGAAATCCGAATAATTTATTAAAGTCTTATCCGGCGCTGCCGAATCTGAAAATAATTACCAGCGGTCCGATCCCGCCGAATCCGGCGGAGCTTTTGAGTTCGAACGAAATGAAAAATCTGCTTCAGTTTTTGAAGGGAAATTTCAAACATATAATTATCGATTCGCCGCCGGCTATTTCATTTACGGACGCAGCGATCCTTTCGACATTGGTCGACGGTGTTGTACTTGTTGCGCTGGCAGGAAAGAGTTCGATCCATTTGATGCGCCGCTTCAAACAGCGCCTCGGCAATATCGGCGCGCATATTTACGGCGTGGTTCTAAACGGCATTAAGTCAAATTCCGTTGAATACGGTTATTACGGTTACGGCTATACTTACAAATATTATGCGAACCACGATGACGATTCGACACCGATGATGGAAGATGTCGAAGAGGCATTTTCGATCCACGATACGAAAGGCTAATTTGTTTCGGAGTGAATAAATTCGGCGAGCGCGGTTTTCCAAAACGGAAGCTGCGCTAAGCCGAATTTTTCTGTAAATAGACAAGCCAGTTTCGAACTTTTCGGACGCGGCGCCGGTCGGCTCAAACTGTCGCTTTTGACGACATTCAGCAGATCAGGATCGAACCCGCCGATCTCGCAGACAGCTTCTGCAAATCCTGCATAACTTGTTCCTTCGCCTGAATTTACTACATGAAAAACGGTCGGAAGATCTAGTTCGACAAGCTCGCGCATTCGTTTTGCAAGATCGCCGGCGAATGTCGGCGTGCCGAACGAATCGCCGATGACGTTTATCGATCTTCCGTCTGCAAGCAATTTATGCATTACGCTTAAAAAATTTGTTCCGGCGCTGCCGAAAATCCACCCGGACCTGATCACGATCGACCGCGCATAAGCTTTCTTTGCTCTGAATTCACCGTCGAGTTTTGATCGGGAATAGACACTCGCGAGCGGTTCGGGTGTGTCGCGCTGAGTATAAAAGCCGGATTTCGCGCCGCCGAAAACGTAATCCGTCGAAATTGTCGCAAATGCGCAATCGATCTCTTTCGAGCCGACCGCCAGATTTTCAACGCCGGTCGAATTCGCCGCGAAGCATTTTTCGACATTCCTTTCCGCCCCATCTACATCAGTGAATGCAGCGCAATTTAAGACAGCCTGCGGGCGTTCCCGCCGGAAAATTTCGCGAATCTGTTCGATCTCGGAAATATCGAGCTGATCGCGTGAAAATGCAGCGACATCATCGCCGATCGAGCGGCAATGCGCGATCACAGCTTTTGCAAGCATTCCGTTTGCTCCGGTTATCAAAACTTTCATGCTGCGCTTAACCGTTCTCCGTACATTTCAGCGTAGTATTTCTTGTAATCGCCGCTCTTGATATGATCGACCCATTCTTGATTATCGAGGTACCACTTTATCGTCTGTTCAAGCCCCTGTTCCCAGCTAACGCGTGGTTTCCAGCCTAATTCCCTTTCAACTTTTTCCGCGTCAATGGCGTAACGTCGGTCGTGCCCGAGACGGTCGGTTACATATTTGATAAGCGAATGAGGTTTTCCAAGCGCGTCGAGGATCGAGGTCACAACCTCAAGATTCCTCCTTTCGTTCCGCGCGCCGATATTATATGCGTCGCCGGTTTTTCCTTTGTCATAAACATCGAATATCGCCCGGCAATGATCTTCGACAAATATCCAATCGCGAACATTTCCGCCGTCGCCGTAAACCGGCAGCGGTTCGTCGTTCAAAGCGTTCGAGATCATCAGCGGGATCAATTTTTCGGGAAACTGGCGCGGACCGTAATTGTTTCCGCATCTTGTGATAACTGCATCAATGCCGAAAGTTTCGATGGCGGCTCGGACAAAATGCTCTGCCGCCGCCTTTGAAGCGGCATACGGAGAGTTGGGCTCGAGCGGCGAAGATTCGTTAAAAAACGCATCGTCGCGCTCCGGCAATGTACCCATAACTTCGTCCGTCGAAATCTGGACAAATCGGCGAACATTCTTCGCACGCGCGGCGTCGAGCAAAACCTGCGTTCCGTAAACGTTGGTCAAGACAAATTCGCCAGCCGAATTTATGCTGCGGTCAACGTGCGATTCCGCCGCGAAATTAAATATCGCATCGGTTTCCTCCGGCAATGCGGACATTACCTGATCTTTATCTGTGATGTCGCCCTTTACGAACTGATGCCTCGAACCGTCGATTCCGGCAAGATTTTCCGGATTTCCGGCGTATGTCAGCGCGTCGAAATTTACTAGGTGAACGTCGGAAAGTTCATCTAAAACGAGTCGAACGAAAGCGGAACCGATAAATCCCGCACCGCCTGTTACAAAAAATGTCTTCATAGATAGTTGAGAATTCTGCGCTGTGATTTTTCTTGAATTAGTCTTATTTATTGAGTCTTCGCATCTGTTTTAACAGAAGTTCTGCATATTTTTTCGGAGAATTGATGTTCTTCAAAACGATCTTTTCGTCATTTTCATTTGCATTTTCGATCTCAAGATTTCCAAATCCGAGCATTCGCTGAAAAACACTCGCGGACACCGTTACGTCCTGAATAATTCTGAGCGGAACGTTTCGCGTTGTTTTTGAAACCAATCCATGATCGATCTCGACCTTTGAATCGGTCAGCGTGTAGCGAACGATCTTTTGCCTTAAATGAAAATAAGCCGGGATCAGCAAGATTAAAAAACCGAGCGGAATTGAAACATAATACGGGACCGAAAAACCCGCCGCGTTTCCCAGAAGATTCAGCAAGATAACGAGCAAAAATGCGCCGAGAACCGCTCCGGCATACCCGATCTTTACGAACATCAACGTCGGGTGTATAGAAAATATCTGCTCTTCGTCATCGGTTTCGGTCGATGAACTGCGAGCGACAACAGTTTGCTCTTCTTCGTCCAGCGCGCCGCCGCATTTCTTACAAAAAACAGCGTCGTCCGGATTTTCATTCCCACATTTTGTACAATACATTTTTTGATCTGCAAGCTTCGTTATTTGTTGACAATAATACAGCAAATTGCAGATTCGGACAAAAAAAGAGCGGCTGGTTTGTTCCAGCCGCGAAGTCTTTTCAGACTAGAGGAGAAAAATTGTTCTCAACCGAGATCTTTTGCAAAATTTATTGAGTCGTCAGCCTCAGGGATCCGTCCGGCAATCTGACCGTTAAAATGTTCGGTTCGTAAACCGTCAGCGGCGTCGACTCCTTAGAGTCTATCGTAGCAACTTCGTCTTGTGAAATCTTTCGCGAAGAATTTAAAAGGTTCGTCGGGTTTCCGATTGCGTTATAACGCGCTGTAATTCTTCTAACATACTCTTGCGTTTCACGATACGGCGGCACTCGCCAACCATATTTCATCACCGCGCCTTCGCCCGCATTATATCCCGCAAGCGCCAAAACCACGTCACCTTTGAATGTGTCGAGCAGCCAGCGCATGTATTTTACGCCCGCGTCGATATTCTGCTTCGGATCGTAGATCGAAGTCACTCCGAATCGACGTGCAGTCGCCGGCATCAGCTGCATCAATCCGCTGGCGCCTTTGTACGACGTCGCTTTCAGCTTAAACGCCGATTCCTGATGCATCTGTGCATAGATCAGAAGAGGATCGATATTGTACCGTTTGCTGGATTCGACTATGTAACTGTCGATCTTCGGATCACTTGTCGTAAAACCGCCGAGCGTTCGCGACGAAGACATCGTGATGTTCGAATAAACTTGTGATTCTTTAATGCCGTAACCTTCGGAAACGCTCATCGACTGACCGGTTTTTTTGACGAGTTTCTTAGCTTTTGCAGGTTTTTCGTCTTTGACCGGAGCCGAAATTACGGTCGGAGTTACGATCGGCACGCCCTGTTTGCGGTCGAAATTATCGAACGCTCGACGATTTTGCGCTGTCGTTGAAAGACTTAACGCAGCGATCGAAAATATGATAAGTGCGGAATATCGAAGTTTCATAATCGGCGATAGACAATTAGAACTTGTCGGAAGTTTTTCGGGACTGTGTGCGGCGAAGTCTCAAGAGTTTGAGCAGCCTTTTAATAATAAAGAAACAATTAATGATCTGTTCCACAAAACGTTTGTGTTTTGTTAAAACAGTTTTACCGACATCGATAGTATCACCTAACACCGCTCAGCTCAAAACTTTATTCGCCGCTTCAAAGTTGTTCGAACTTCGTTTATCTTTGGAACATGCTTTATCTTTCGCAAATACTTGGGAAACCGGTTTTTGACGGCGCCGGCGAGAAGGTTGCGGAAATTCGCGACATTATCGTTCGGTATGGAGAGGAAGATCATCCGCCGATCATCGGATTGGTCGCCCGGTACCGCCGCCGCGATTTTTTCATCTCACGCGACCACATCGCATCGATCGATGCAGCCGGTGCAAAGATGAACTCCGTCCGGTTAAATCTTCATCCGTTCGCACGCCGCGAAGGCGAAGTACTGCTGGCAAAGGACGTTCTGGATAATCAATTGATCGATGTTGACGGCAAGCGCGTCGTTCGCGTGAACGATGTTCAGATCATTACCGTCGCCGATAACTGGCATGTAACCGGTGCCGACGTCAGTTTGAAAGGATTTGTCAGACGATTGATGCCAGCCGGTTTTTACGGCAGCAGCAAACCGGTCGAGGTTCTGGATTGGGCGGACGTCGGTTATCTTGCGACCGATAAGTCCAGCGTCGCTGTCCAGCTTAAATCTTCTAAAGACAAGCTTTCCAGGCTTCATCCGGTGGAGATAGCGCAGCTTGCGGAGACGCTTTCGCCGGTTCATCGGACCGAGATCGTCGAATCGCTCGATGACGAGATCGCGGCTGACACGCTCGAAGAAATGTCGACGGAAAATCAGGCGCGAATTTTAGAAGAAATGGAACGCGAACGCGCCGCAGATCTTTTGGAGGAAATGTCGCCCGACGATGCTGTTGACGTTCTTTACGAAATGGACGAAGACCGTGCCCGCGAACTTTTCGATCTGATGGAAGACGACGAAAAGGTCGATGTAGCGGAGCTGATGTTTTACGACAAAGATTCTGCAGGCGGAATGATGACGACGGAATTCATTACGTTTCCAAAAGATGTGAAGGTCGCCGACGCGATAAAAAGTCTCCGCGCGATGGCTGAAACTCCGAACATGGTCTATTACATGTACGTCGTTCCGGAGGAAACTTCCTGGAAATTGGAAGGCGTCGTTACATTGCGAAGCTTGATTTTGGCGCATCCGCGAACGACTTTGGAAAAGATCATGCGAACAAAATTTCAATTTGCGCGTCCGACCGATCATTCGGAGGACGTCGCCTTAAAGATCGCAGAATACAATCTTCTTGCTCTGCCGGTTCTGGACGATCTCGACGAGATCGTCGGCATCGTAACCGTGGACGACGCGATGGAAATTCTTCTTCCGAAGCGCTTCGATTAACGGAGCGCGTGTAGCCGCCCCAATTGGAGCGCGGGCAGCCTTGCCCGCAGCCGCCGCATTTGGAGCGCGGGCAGCCTTGCCCGCAGCCGCCGCATTTGCGGCGGAAAAAAGTTCGCATTCAAAAACGTAGATCTAAGGCGGAGTTCTTTTCGCGTTTACACGCTCATTTCGGGCGGGGACGCCCGCGCTCCATTTTTAAAACGCCTCGTTAAACGAAACTTCTCCTGCGACCGCGACTTGATAAGCGGACACTCTTCTTTCAAAAAAGTTTGCGAGCTCCTGAACGTCCTGCAGATCCATAAAGCCGAATGGATTTTTCGCACCGAACATCTTCGGCAACCCGAGAAGCGCAAGCCGCTGATCGGCAATATATTCCAGATATTCACGCATATCGGCGGTTGAAAGTCCGGCAACGCCGCCGCTCAAAATATCTTCCGCAAACTGCATCTCGCAATCGACAGCTTCGCAAAGCATTTCGGCGATGTCGGCATTTAACTCATCGTTAAAAAGTTCCGGTTCTTCTTCGCGAACTTTATTGACAACTTCAAAAGCAAAGCTCATATGTGCCGATTCATCGCGGAAAACCCAGTTTGTCCCGGCGGCGAGCCCGTGCAGCAAACCTTTCGAACGCAAAAAATATACGTATGCGAATGCTGCAAAAAAGAATAATCCCTCGATACACGCTGCAAAACAGATCAAATTCAATAAAAATTGGCGCCGATCGGCTTGCGTTTCAAGCGCGTCCAGATCCTGGATGGAATCGATCCATTTCTGGCAAAATTCCGCCTTTTTTCTGATCGACGGAATATTTTCGATCGCTGAAAATGCGGCTTCGCGCTCTTTGATATCGGGGATATACGTATCCAGCAGCGTCAGGTAAAACTGCACATGGAGCGCCTCTTCATAAAGCTGGCGCGAAAGATACATGCGTGCTTCCGGCGCATTGATATGTTTGTAAAGATTTAAGACCAGATTGTTTGCGACGATCGAGTCGCCGGTGGCAAAGAACGCGACCAAACGATTGATCAAATGTCGCTCGGCGTCGTTCATTTTGTAACGCAGATCGCCGACGTCGGTTGAAAAATCGACTTCTTCCACTGTCCAGGTGTTTTTTATCGCGTTTTTGTACATTTCGTAAAACGCGGGATATTTCATCGGTCTGAGCGTTAAATTAAATCCTTTATCGAGCAGCATTTTTTTAATTTCTCCTAAATTCCTACTGGCAGCTTTCGCAGCTTTCCGGGTTTTCCAATGAACACGCGAGCGCTTCCGATTCGGTAACCTGTTTGATTTCGGTCTTTTCTTCCGCCGACACCTGTGCGATCCGCGTCGCCGGTCGCGAGCGCAGGTAATAGGTCGTTTTCAAACCGCTTTTCCACGCGTACATATACATTGAAGAAAGTTTGCCGATGCTCGGGCTTTCCATGAAAAGGTTGAGCGACTGGCTTTGATCGATAAACGCGCCGCGTGCCGCCGCCATGTCGATCAAAGATTTCATGGGAATTTCCCACGCGGTTCGAAAGATCGTTTTGATCTCGTCGGAAAATTCTTCGATATTCTGGATCGAACCTTCCGAAAGTTTGATCTTATTTCGAATCTCCGCGTTCCAGAGCCCGAGCGCTTTAAGTTCATTTACAAGATAACGATTAACTTGAACGAAATCGCCGGAAAGAGTTTCACGTTTGAATAGATTGGAAACCTGCGGTTCGGTGCATTCATAACAGCCCGCGATCGAAGCGATCGTCGCGGTCGGCGCTATTGCTATCATCAATGAATTGCGTAAACCTTTTTCGATTATGCGTTTACGCAGCTCGTCCCATCGCTCTTTGGCTTCCGGCTCGACGCCCCAGAGATCAAATTGAAGTTCGCCTTTGGCTGCGCGGGTTTCATCAAACGCGGCATGCTTCCCTTTTTCGACCGCAAGATCGCAGGAAGCGCTAAGCGCGGCAAAATAGATCTCTTCCTGGATTTTCGCAGACATTGCCTGCGCTTCCGGCGAATCGAACGGGACGCGCATTTGAAAGAAAACATCCTGCAAGCCCATTAGCCCGAGACCGATATTGCGCCAGCGCATATTCGATTTTTTTGCCGAATCGATCGTATAAAAATTCAGATCGATCACACGATCTAGCTGCCGAACGGCAAGACGTACGTTTTTCGCAAGTTTTTCGAAATCGAATTTGCCGTCCTTCGAATATCGCGAAAGATTTATCGACCCGAGGTTGCAGACCGCGGTTTCGTCGTCATTTGTAACCTCGAGGATCTCCGTGCAGAGATTCGAAAGATGAATAACGTTTTTCGGATCGCCGGTTTGATTTGATTTTAAATTGCTGGCGTCCTTAAACGTCATCCAGCCGTTTCCTGTCTGCGCCAGCGAACGCATCATTCGCGCGTAAAGATCGCGCGCCTTGACCTGTTTTACAAAAAGTCCTTTTTCTTCGGCTTCGACGAACGCTGTTTCAAATTCTTCACCGAAAAGATCGGGAAAATGCGGAACGACCTTCGGATCGAAAAGCGACCACACGCCATCGCCTTCAACCCGCTTCATGAAAAGATCCGAAACCCAATTTGCCGTGTTCAAATTATGCGTACGTCGCGCTTCATCGCCGGTGTTTTCGCGAAGTTCGAGAAAATCTTCAATGTCGGCATGCCAGGTCTCGAGATAAACGCAGCATGCGCCTTTACGCTTTCCGCCTTGATTTACGGCGCTCACGGACGAATCCAGCGTTTTAAGCCACGGCACGATACCGTTCGAAAAACCGTTCGTTCCCTTGATCAGCGACCCCTGCGACCGAACGCGGTGATACGCAATACCGATTCCGCCCGAAAATTTCGAAAGCATCGCGACATCGGTATATTTTTTATAGATGCTTTCCAAAGAATCCTGCGGCGAATCGAGCAAAAAACAGGATGAAAGCTGTTCGTGGCGCGCGCCCGAATTGAAAAGCGTCGGTGTGCTCGGAATGTATTCGAGCGAAGAAAACAGCTTGTAAAGATCGATCGCTTCATGCGGCGATTCCGCCAAACCGCAGGCGACGCGCATAAAGAAAAACTGCGGAGTTTCGATTACGTCGCGCTTTTCGGGGTTCTTAAGCAAATAACGGTCATAAAGCGTTCTCAGACCGAAAAATTCGAAAAGATCGTTCTTTGTATCATCGATCGAATAATTCAGCTTACGGCTGTTTTCAGTAACGAAGTCAAAAGTTCGCTGATTTATCAAACCGTTTTCGAATCCGAAAGTAATACTCTGCGAAAACGAATGAATTTCCTGGTTCGAAACTTCCTTTCCGATGTAATTGTTTAGTAAACGCGCGGCAAGACGCGAATATTCCGGTTCTTCAAAAATAAGGCTTGCAGCCGTTTGGATCGAGAGTTTATCGAGATCTTTTGTCGTCGCCCCGTCATATAACCCCGAGATCGTCTTCGTCGCAATTCGCAGAGCATCGGTCGAATCCAATCCGTAACAGCAGCGCGAAACCGCTTTGACGATCTTGTTTATATCGACCGGTTCAAATGAACCGTTGCGTTTGCAAACGCGCATTGTTGTCCGGGTTTCTTCGTCCGATCGACGAACGGCTGCTGACGAATTCTGAACCATTTTCTACTTTTCCTCTCTTTTTTCCTTATTTTTTGGCGTCGCAAACAACGCGTGAAATACTCGTTTTCACTTTTTCGCGGTCAAGATTTTTTTGAATTTCAATCAAACGACTGATGAAGTGTCTATCGAATATATTGTAGCCGTAATTTTTTGTCAAACAATATCTTGTGTTTTCGTATAATATTTTAATCGATCGACCTAAGCTATTTCGACTCGAAAAAGTCGGGAAAAATCTGCGAGCTTTTCACTAATTTCGACCCGATTTTTTCCGACGTTTCACAAGCATATCAATGTTTCATAGATGATACAATAATTTCGCGGAAAATTTAACTAAACTCCGTGCTACGATAACAATAATTTTGAAGTTAGAATTTGAAGGAATAAAATTCGTGGAGAAACCTATTATTTTTCAGAACGTAACATCTAGAACCTAACGAAATCGAAAATTTAAGGAGAATTTGCTTATGAAGTTAAAGGCTTTGGTCAAAACAGGAATTCTGTTTCTCGCGATCGGTGCAATCTTTTCGCACGCGGTTTACGCGGTCGGAAATATTAGCGTAGGCGATAAATTTGAAGGTTTTACTCTTTCTGACACCAACGGAAAGGAGCATAAATATGCAGACTTGAAAGGAGAGAACGGCGCTGTTGTCATTTACCTTTCCGTCCAATGCCCGATCGTAAAAGCTTACGATGACCGTATTAATCAGCTTGCCGCAGATTACAAGGCAAAAGGAATAAATTTTATCGGTATCAATTCTAATTCGACCGAAACTTTGGAAGATGTCAAAGCCCACGCTGCGGCGAACTACAAATTTCCGGTTTTGATCGATAAAGACAACGTTCTTGCCGATAGAATGGGCGCGACGGTAACGCCGGAGATCTATTATTTCAACGCGAAAGACGTATTGCTGTACGAAGGCGCGATCGACAACGACCGAAGCGGCAAGAACATTTCGACAAACTACGCGCGAGACGCGTTCGATTCGGGACTTACGGGAAAAACGATCGAAACAACTAGTTCGAAAGCTTTCGGCTGTTCCATCAAACGAAAAAAAGAAGTTGAATAATTATTACCGCCGGAAATTACTGTTGATCGGTCAATTTCCGGCGGTTATTGCGTTAAATAAATGAAAAATCTTATGCGAATTTACAATAACTTTGCATTTCACGTCGTAATGATCGGGACGATCTTTATTGCGCTGTCTGCCGTTTCATTTGCACAAAAACCGATCGAGAAAAAGGATTTGCCGGTCATTACAAAGGTTGATGAGATAACGGTTAAGAAGCTTTTTGCTGCAAATTTCGAAGATCCAAAACCGCTGCTGATAAATTTTTGGGCGACGTGGTGCGTTCCGTGTGTCGAAGAATTTCCAGATCTAGTCAAGATCGACGAAAAGTTCCGCGGAAAGATCGATTTTATAACGATCTCGCTCGACGATCTGGCGGAGATCAACCGCGGCGTGCCTGAGTTTCTAGAAGAAATGAATGCAAAAATGCCTGCATATCTGCTGCACACGCTTAAGGAAAATGAAGTTATCGGCGCGATTTCGCCTGAGTGGAGCGGCGGTTTGCCGTTTACGGTACTGTACGACTCAAAGCGAAACATCGCGTATTCGCGTCAGGGAAAAGTAAAACCCGACGTTCTGATCGCTGAGATCGACAAACTTTTCGTCGCGAAATGAATTGCCCGGATTATAACGTTGATGACCTGCGAACGAACGTGTTAGTTTCATACGTGCAACACTGTTGCGTAACTTATTTGGGAGGCAAACAAAAATGTACAGAAAAATAGACGATTTTATTCGCGATTGGAAGTACGAAACGGATCAAACTGTCAGTTTATTCAAAAATTTAACCGACGAATCGCTCGGGCAGAAAACCACGGAATCGGGACGAAGTCTTGGTTTCCTGGCGTGGCATTTGGCAGTTACAATGCAGGAAATGCCGGAAAAGGTCGGGCTTAACGTTGACGCGCCGAAACCCGATTCGGGAGTTCCCGCAAACGCCAACGCGATCGTCGAAGCGTTTGAAAAAGCCGCAAATTCGGTCGCCGAACAGGTTAAAGAAAATTGGACCGACGAAACCCTGTTAACAGAAGACGAAATGTACGGTGAAACATGGAAACGAGGTTTAACATTGCTGTATTTAATGCTTCACCAGGCACATCATCGCGGGCAGATCACGGTTTTGATGCGTCAGGCAGGGCTCAAAGTAATAGGAATTTACGGTCCCGCAAAAGAAGAATGGGAAGCCATGGGAATGCCCGCAATGGCTTGAATTTAACTTAAACCGACTCCAAAAGAGCGCTGTTTCGTTTTAACAAATTCGAAAACCGGTGCTCTTTTTCATTTTGCGGTCAATTAAAGTAAAATAGCCGCAGTCCAAAAAAGCTCTTTTATCGATTTTTATGAAGTTTAAGATTTTAAGTCACGCCGGAATGTTGGTCGAAGACAAAGGGAAAACTTTACTTTTTGACCCGTGGCTGATCGGTTCCTGTTACTGGCGCAGCTGGTGGAATTTTCCCGAGATCGACCGAGCCGAGATCAAAAAGATCAAACCCGATTATATCTATTTAACGCACCTTCATTGGGATCATTTTCACGCGCCTTCGATGCGCCTTTTTGGACGCGATGTTAAATATCTGGTTCCGAAAATTCCCGGAACGCGAATGGTTCGCGACCTTATTTCCTGTAAATTCAAGAATATAGTCGAGATCCCGCACGGCGGGAAATTTGAACTTTGGGAAGACTGCTTTCTACATTCGTTCCAATTTGGATTATTTTCCGCAGATTCGATGGCGGTCGTCAGCGATGGCGAAACCACTCTTTTAAACGCAAATGACTGCAAAACCTTCGGTTTACCGCTCGACCAGATCCGCAATCGCTTTCCCAAGGTCGATTTTGTTTTTCGAAGTCATTCCAGCGCGACGCCGATTCCGTACACGATAAAAGATTATAAAACTAAGTTTTCGGACCTTAGAACGGCGCAGGATTACGTAGAAGAATTTACTAACTTTTCGCACGCAGTCGGCGCGCGTTACGCCGTTCCGTTTGCTAGCAACCATTGTTTCCTGCATAAGGAAACAGTGAAATTCAACGACACCGGCGTGAACCCGCAGATGGTCGCCGATCATTATAATTCGATATCGGACATCGAAAAAACCGAGTGCGTAATAATGGTTCCGGGCAGCAGCTGGGACAGCAAGAATGGATTTGACCTGCGCGAGTTCGACTATTCACGAAAAAACGAAATAATAGCCGAGATGCAGGAAAAATATGCCGAAAAACTGAACCGCCAATACGAAAAAGAAGATAAAACTAAAGCCAGTTTTAAGGCATTTCACCGTTATTTTACGAAATTTTTGGACAGCACGCCGTCAATCGCCCGGAAAATGCTTCTTCCAAAAGTAGTTTTCAGCGTAACCGACTCGGATGGCGAACATTTATGGCTTTTGGACGTGCCGAATAAGATAGTCGCAGAACTCGACGAAATGGTCGAAGCCGACATGGTCATTCGCGTGCCGCCTTTGGTCTTAAACGACTGCGTCCGGCGCAAGATGTTTTCCGTTTGGTCGGCGTCGAAACGGCTGGAGATAGAGCTGAAAGACGACAAAAAACTTTCCAAACTTCAGGGATTGCTTGGTTTTCTGGACTTTTTCGAAAATGAAGGTCTGCCGTTGAGAAATAATTTTTCAAAGCGCGATTTCCCGATCTGGCTTTCGCGTTGGCGCGAAGCGGTCGAGGCGTTTCGAATGGTGTTCAAATATAAAGTTCTTCGGAGAAAATTTGTTATCAGCGAGCTTTACACAGGCGGTCGCAGACCGGCACTCTCGCTTGAAAAATCAAATTAATTATTTTTATCTGCCCGTCAAAACATCTGAAAAGTCGCAAAATAATTGACGAAAGCGTCTTTTTCAGCAATTTACGGGCTATTTTTTCGCGGACGAAACAATTATGTCTGAAACTCAGATCGAACGTAACTGCGATCTATGCGGGAGCGCCGAAAAGCGGCTTATTAAAACCGAAAACGAATATCCGATATCGCGCTGCGTTGAATGTGGGCTCGTGTATGTCAGCCGTATTCCGCGCGTCGACCAGGGAAAGGTCATCGGCGAATATTATTCGGGTTCGCCGGAAGAGATCGAAGCCGGACGAATTCGCTATCAAGAAGTTTCAAAATATTTGCTAGAAGAGATCGCCAAAGTTAATCCAAAAAAAGGCGATCTTCTGGATGTCGGATGCGGTTACGGATTTTTTCTAGCCGAAGCGCAGAAAAGCGGTTGGAATGTCTACGGCAGCGAACTTTCGCATGTCGCCGTAGATTATATGAAAACAACGCAAAAGCTTGAAAACGTTTGGTTTGCGGATCTTTCGGACGATGATTTTCCGATCCGAAATGTCGATGTGATCAATATGACAAACGTGCTTGAACATGTTCCGTCGCCGACGAAAACGCTCGAAGATTGTTCGAATTTATTGAACGCGAACGGCGTTTTGCTCGTTCGCGTTCCGAACATGGAATTTAACCGCGTGAAAGAGGCATTCGTTCCTATCCTGCGATCGTTAGGACTCGGCGAAGAGGGCGAATTCAGCTATCTTGCAACGCCGCCGCCGATCCATTTGACAGGTTTTTCCGCAAAAACGCTTCGAAAGATCTTTAAGAAGACAGGATTTCGGACGATCGAGATCAAACCGTCCAAATTGAGCTCGCGCGCGCAGGAACATTTTTTATACCGCATCTTTGAATTATCGGTTCGATTGCTTTATAAAGTTTCTTTCCATCGGATAAATCTTTCGCCGACGGTGTTGGCGATAGCAACCAGATCAAAATGAGTTTTAATTCCAATATCACGCCGGAAATAATCCAGCAGCACGGTTTTTCCAAAGAAGAATACGAAAAGATCCTTGAAATAATGGAGCGCGAGCCGACCTACACGGAGCTCGGCGTTTTTTCCGTAATGTGGTCGGAACATTGCAGTTACAAATCTTCACGGGTTCATTTGGGACGACTTCCGACGACCGGTCCGCGCGTCGTTGTGCCGCCCGGAGAAAATGCCGGGGTGGTCGACATCGGCGACGATTGGTGTGTCGCTTTCAAGGTCGAATCGCATAATCATCCTTCTTTTATCGAACCTTTCCAGGGCGCAGCGACCGGCGTCGGAGGAATTTTGCGCGACGTTTTTACGATGGGTGCGCGACCGATAGCGGCGATGAATTCTCTAAGATTCGGACCGCTCGTGTCAGAACCGTCCGCGGCAGCGGATGGTTCAAGTAATACAACTGAAAAGATCGCCAACCGCAATAAATCAATCTTAAAAGGCGTGGTAGAAGGGATAGCTCATTACGGCAATTGTTTCGGAGTTCCGACCGTCGGTGGAGAGGTTGCGTTTGATGAGGCGTACAGCCTAAATCCCTTGGTTAATGCATTTGCGCTCGGAATCGTGCGAAAGGATCAGATCTTTTTCGGAAAGGCTTCGGGAATAGGAAATCCTGTTATGTATGTCGGCGCGAAAACCGGACGCGACGGAATTCACGGCGCGACGATGGCTTCCGCCGAATTTGACGACGAAGCGCTGGAAAAACGTCCGACCGTACAGGTTGGCGATCCGTTCTTAGAAAAACTGCTTCTCGAAGCATGTTTGGAAGCAATGCGCAGCGGCGCGGTCGAAGGAATTCAGGATATGGGCGCCGCGGGTTTGACGTCATCGTCGGTAGAAATGGCTGACCGCGCCGGCAACGGTTTGGAACTTTATCTGGACGATGTTCCGCAGCGCGAAACCGGAATGACGGCATACGAAATGCTTCTGTCCGAGTCGCAGGAGCGAATGCTGATCGTCGCAAAATCAGGACGTGAAAATCAGCTGGTCGATATTTTCAAGAAATGGGATCTCGACGCTGTTGTTATCGGAAAGGTCGTCGAAGGAAATCGGCTGAAAATTTTTCATCACGGCGAACTGATGGCAGATCTTCCGGTTGACAGGCTGACCGCATCGGCTCCGAAATACAGCCGCCCGATAGCGCCGCCGGTAAGAGACTCCAAAACAAATTCTTTAAAGATCGAAAACCGCAAACCGCGAACCGGGGATCTAATCGAGGCATTGAAACTGCTTCTTGCTGCGCCGAATATTTGTTCGAAACATTGGGTTTACGAGCAATATGATCATATGGTCAGAACAAATACGGCGATCCTTCCGGGCGCGGACGCCGCTGTCGTCCGGGTAAAGGAAACGCGCCGTGCGATCTCGATGTGCCTCGACGGCAACGGCAGATTTTGTGCCGTCGATCCAAAAGAAGGCGCCAAATTGACCGTCGCGGAAGCCGCGCGAAACAATGTCTGCGTCGGCGGTCGTCCGATCGCGGTTACAAATTGCCTGAATTTCGCATCGCCCGAGCGCCCTAAGATAATGTGGGCATTTAGTGAAACGATAGACGGAATGAAGGAAGCGTGCGAAAAGTTTGAAACACCCGTTATTTCAGGTAACGTCTCTTTCTACAACGAAACAGACGGCGACGGAGTCCTGCCGACGCCAACGATCGGTATGGTCGGCTTGATCGAAGACGCGAAGAACATAATTACCCAAGGATTTAAGAATGACGGCGACGTTATAGCAGTTTTGGGAGTTACCAACGACGATCTTTCGGTCAGCGAATACGCTCAGACGATCCTGGGATCTTCGACGAACGAATTGATCGAAAGCGGTTCGGTTCCGAAGCTCGATCTCGATCTGGAAAAACTCGTTCAGGAAACTTGTTTGAAACTCAATGACGAAGGACTGATAAACTCTGCACACGATTGTTCCGACGGCGGATTGGCTGTCGCAATTGCCGAACAATGTTTCGCTTCGTTAAATAACGAAGCAAACGGAGCAGAAATTGAGCTTACGAATAAACAGAATTTGTCATCCGAAAGTCTGCTTTTCGGCGAATCGCCTTCACGGATTATCATTACATTCGCGCCGAAAAACCTGGAAAAGTTAAAAGCAGAGCTCGCAGATTGTCCGATTGAACTTATCGGAAAGGTGACGGGACGCGATTTAAACATTTCCGTCGAGGGTGAAGAAAAAATTTCGGCTCCGGTTTCCGAATTGCAAGCTCTTTGGAAAACTTCGCTTGAAGAACAGTTGGACAATTAAGGAGACCTTCTCAGGGCTTGATAAAATTTGGAATGCCGTAAGCGATTTTTGATCTCTGCGCGGACTTCTCTTTTTTCGTTGAAGCCAATGTAATACTTCTCGAACATTGCCCACGCTTTCCTATTGTTGCCAAGATAAAAAGTATCAACGATATGATTTAAAAACCCGCGGCGATAATCCTGTTTCAGAGTTAAATACTCCTGAGTCTCCGTTTCATCATTTTGTTCAAAATTTTTCAATTTTTCAAATGATTCGAGAATCCATTTTTCCGATTCGCGAAAGTATGTTTTTACAAAGTCCTGTTGAATATTTTTTGCCGGAATATATTTTCCGAGTTTTTTATCGTACTTAAAAATTGCTCGCGGTTCGGGCGAACAACTTCCGCAATCGTCCATAAAATATCTGAATGCGGAATCAAACTGCACAAGCTCATAACGACCGTCGCCATCCGCATCGAAAACTTCCATCGGATTGCGGAACATACCGTAATCTTCGCTCCGAAATATCAATCGTGGATTAGGATTTGAGATATCGAATATCCAATAGTTCGTGCAGCATACTGCACCCGGTCCTGTCGCTACAACCCATATCTCGTTTGAATTCGCGCCCAAAAGCTTTGATTTTCCTGCGAGAGTCGAACTGTATTCTCCTTTACTCCGCGCATTAAATTTGGATAGCATTTTTGTGCCGGTCGTTATAGATATTGGCGTGAGTTGATCAAATTGAATCGCGTAACGATCAATCTTGAAAGAGTATTTTTCCGAATCTATCTCTTCTTCATTCGTTCGGCTTCGTTCAAAAAGGATCGGAAAAACCTGGTCGATTGACTTCCCCGGATAGGGCAGTGTCGGCTCCGGGCTTGGCTCAGACTCGGCAAGCTCGCTTAGAGGTGGGAGAGATTTGTCGTCATTTGAAAGGTAATTTCCGTTTTGCGTGACAGTCGGCTGCGTAAATTGGGAACAACTGACGAGTCCAGACAACAGAAACATGATTAACCAGAATGTAATCTTCAATTAGTTTACCTCCAAAGCTTTGATAGAATAAAAACATAGAGGCAGCGGTTAAAATACGGGGATTTCCACGGTGGTTGCTGGTGCCATCCCAAGTCTTAACTATCGTCGCTCGAAGTCTTTGTATTTCTGCGTTAATTTTTCCGTCGTCTAAACGCGATAGTTATCGTTTCGAAAGTGCGTTTTAATAAACCTTGAAAAAACCTCTAAGCATAATGAAACCAGGAATTTATATTCATATCCCGTTCTGCAAATCGCGCTGTTCTTACTGCGATTTTGCGACCGATGTTTTAAGGTCGGAAGAAACCGTTGCGCGTTATGTCAACGCGCTTATAAATGAGATCTCAAATTTCAGCTTTCAATCTTCGAATCAATCCAGAATCCAAGATCTAAAATCCAAAATCGACATTGATACGATCTATTTCGGCGGCGGGACGCCTTCGCTGCTTTCGGCTTCTGCTGTCGAAAAGATCCTGCAAGCCATTTACTCGAAGTTTGATGTCGATGAAAATGCCGAGATCACTTTAGAGATGAATCCGGCAACGGTTTCCCTCGAAAAGCTCAACCATTTCCGGTCGCTCGGCGTCAATCGTGCGAGTTTCGGCGTCCAGACGTTTGACGATCGTTCCTTAAAATTGCTCGCACGCGGGCACGATTCGAACGACGCGCGGAAGACTTTTGAACTTTTGAGGCAGAGCGGCTTTGAGAACATCAGCTTTGATCTGATCGCCGGTCTGCCGCATCAAACTCTTGCCGATTGGAAGTTAAACCTAAGCGAAGCAATGAGTTTGGCACCCGAACATATTTCGCTCTATATTCTCGAGATTCATGAAGCAACGCCGCTCGCGGAGCAGATCCGTTCCCGCCGCCAGCCGCAGCCGGACGAAGATCTTGCTGCGGAAATGTATGAAGTAATGTTCGAAAAGCTGGCTTTCAACGGTTTTGAGCAGTACGAAATATCAAACTTTGCAAAACCCGGATTTCGCTCGCGGCATAATTCCAAATATTGGCTGTGCGAACCGGTTTTCGGATTTGGTGTCTCGGCGCATTCGTTTGACGGCGTCGATCGACGGTACAGCAACGAACGCGAAACCGGTAAGTATATTAATCGTGTCGAATCCGGAAATTCGACGGTGGTTGAGGACGTAAGCCTTACGAAAAAACAGGTTTCTGGCGATTTTGCATTCTTAATGCTTCGGCGCTCCGAAGGATTGGATCTGCCGGATTATAAAAAAAGGTTCGGAATCGATCTGAAGACCGAATTTCGAGAAGAACTGGCAAGGCTCAACTCGCTCGGGTTAATCGTTTTGAGCGAAACGAATCTGAAGCTGACCGATAAAGGCAAGGTTTATTCGAACGAAGTGTTCTCGGTCTTTGTTTGAACGTTCAACGAAAACCGAATTTTAGATTGCTGAGCACCAGAATCCAGAGCAAAACGCCGCTTGTGCCGAGTAAAATGTTCAAAATCAACCCGACAACCGGATAAAATTTCAGGCGTGTTTTAGAAAAAATCCCGGCAAGTCCGAGCGCACCGCCGACTAGGTGAAGAAGCGGAGCAACAACGCTGAAAATTAGACCTACGCCGGCAATATAGCTTCCGATCGTGTTTTTGCGAACGTCCAACGCAACGACCGCGAAGAAAAAAATGACTAGAACAAGCGGGATCAAAATCGCGATCAAAGCTGATGCGATCCCGAGTTTTGAGTGCCGGCGGTTTCCCGATCCTTTCTTCGGGTGGTTCTGCATTTTGCCGGAAAGATATCACCATCCGCTCAAAATGGAAAGCATTTCGACGGTTTAACTAATCGTCGTCCTTTCGGTCATGCGCCAAAATGTTAAAGATCATCACAACTCCGCCAATGGCAGCCGCAAGGAAAAAGATCAAGGGCAGGGCAGGATAATCGAGAATAGTAAAACTCGATTCGACCCGCATAAGCATTGACGCGCCGACGATCAGCGCCGCTAAAACGAGCCCGAGCGTGATTCGGTTAGCGATCTTTTGAAAACCGACCATCAGGGTCTTTTCGTCGATCGCATCGACCTTAACTTGCAGTTCGTTATTGCCCACGACGTCCAAAATGTTATTCACACGGCTCGGAAGTTTTTCTATAAACTCCTTGACTTCAAGCGCGCCGCTCAAAACATTGCCGGGCGAAAGGCTTTCAACCATGCGCTTTTGCATGATCTCACTCGAATGCCGGCGAATCGATTCGTTAGGATCAAAATCGGGGTCGAGCGCGTAAACGGCACGATCCAGATTTAAAAACGTCTTTGCGATGAGCGTAAATTCGGGCGGCATACGAAAACCGCATTCCGCCGAGATCTTCGTTATTTTCAGCACAACGCGACCGGCATTGATTTTGCCGAGACTTTCTCCGCTCTGTGTCGCAACGAGATCGCCTATCTGCCGTTTGAAATCGGCTTCATTGAAATTGTCTTTCGCTGCGCCCATTTTTATTGCCGTTTGCGCAACTTCTTCGCCGCGCCCTTCGCTAATTGCAAGGAGCAAATTCATCAAATTATCGCGAAATCCGGACATCAGCTGCCCGACCATCCCAAGGTCGAGCAATCCGATCTTGCCGTCCTTTGTAATGTAAATATTTCCCGGATGCGGATCGGCGTGGAAAAATCCGTCAACAAGCATTTGCTTTAAATATGCGTGGAAAAGCTCTTCCGCGAGTTTTCTTCGATCGATCTCCAGAAGCGATAGCGGGCTGAGATCTGTGATCTTTTTGCCCGAGACGAATTCCATTGTCAGCACTTTCGAAGTTGTAAAATCTTCGACCGGGCGCGGAACGACGATATTCTCGAAATCTTTAAGATTCTCTGCAAGCGTGTTCAAGTTTCCGGCTTCGCGCGTGTAATCGAGCTCGCGAAGCAGGCTCTTGCGCAGTTCTTCTAATGTATTTCCAAATTCGTATTTCTTTCCAACATCCGTATGTTCATCTAGCAAATCGGCAAAATCGTCGAGCGTTTCCAGATCAACGACAACTTTTTCGCGAATGCCCGGTCGCTGAACTTTAACGACGACCTCGCGACCGTCACGCAGCCGGGCGCGGTGAACCTGTCCGAGCGATGCAGCGGCAAGCGGAACATCGTCAAATTCAGAAAAAGCACGAGAGATCCGCACGCCTATCTCGCTGGAAATTATCCGTTCGACCTCCGCAAACGAAAACGGCTCGACGTTATCCTGAAGCCGCGACAATGCTTCAAGATGCGCCGGCGGAAGAAGATCGGCGCGGGTCGATAAAAGCTGACCGAGCTTGATATATGTGCTGCCAAGCGATTCAAGGTCTTGTGCCAGGTCGTTCGCCTGTTCGCGGTCTTCCTCGGTCGCTTGCGTTTGTTCGTCGGTTATTATTTCTTCGATACCGGCTTGTTTGACCAGATCCGATCGACCGTACTTCATCAAAAGCCAGCCGATATCCTTATATCGCCGTAAATGCTCAATGTTCATAAAAATTCTCTTCGATCCTAAAAGTTGCGCTGTATTGAATCGGTACAAAAAGTTGGGATTACAGTTATCTTTGCAAATTCCTGACCAAAATTTGCCGAAAAGCCGCGCGTTCGATTTGTACGGTCGGTATTTTGGATATCCGCTCGCAAAATTTGATAATGTATCTTCTTTAACGACCCCAATGCCTATTTTTCAAGACCAGTTCTTAAATGCATTTGTCGCCGCCTCGGTTGCAGGGTTTGGCGCGACGACTTTGGGTGCCGTCCCTTCGCTCTTTTTCCGCCGTTTAAATGAAAAGTTAAACAATAATCTCCTGAGTTTTGCCGCCGGAATTATGCTTGCGGCAACTATATTTTCGCTGCTTCTTCCGGCGGTCGAGCGGATGCGCGCTGCGGGCTCGACAAATTCCAACGCGGTCTTTTGGGCGATCCTGTTTCTTTGTATCGGCGGATTTTTCATTTGGCTGATCAACGAATTTGTTCCGCACCGGCATTTCGAAAAAGGGCAGGAGGGCTTAGACACGACCAAACTTCGCAAGATCTGGCTTTTCGTTATCGCGATCGCGATACATAATTTTCCCGAAGGATTATCGATCGGCGTTGCGAATGCGACGGGCGAATTTGCCACGAGTTTTGGAGCGACGTTCGGCATCGGACTTCAAAATATACCCGAAGGATTGTCGGTCGCGATCGCGCTGCGGTCGCAAGGATATTCGAAAAAATATGCTTTCGGTGTTTCGGCTTTAACCGGCTTGGTCGAGATCTTTGGATCGATTGTCGGAGTTTCGGTGTTATTCTTTTCCGCATCGTTTCTGCCGTTGGCTCTCGCGTTTGCAGCCGGTGCGATGCTCTTCATCATAAGCCATGAAATTATTCCCGAAACGCATCGCCCGGGTTTTGAGAACGGAGCGACATTTTCCCTGTTTATCGGATTTGCATTGATGATGTATCTCGATTCGGTGTTTGTTTGAAATCGCCTCACAGGTTCGAAAACCTTTCCACGTTAACGTCCGTATAAACGCTATAAATTTCCTAAAATTTAAAACTGCAATTTCCTCAAGTCTTAGTATTTGGAGCGAAAACAATGACGATTTCCCGAAGAGATTTTCTGAAAACTACCGCGATCGCGCTGGGCGCTGCCGCAGTGCCGACATGGGCTTATTCGGCGGACATTTCGGGCAAAACGCTGCCTGATTTTGATAAAAACTCGCTTGCCGATGCCGCGCTCAAATTGGCGAAAAAACTCGACGCAACTTATGCCGACATTCGCATCAATAAATATCGTATCGAATCGCTTTCGACGCGCGAGCGCGAAGTTCAGGCGGTTGCGAAAGGTCAGAATTACGGCTTCGGCGTGCGCGTTTTGGTCAAAGGAACTTGGGGTTTTGCGGCGAGTCCGCTGGTAAATGCGAAGGAAGTCGAACGCGTAACGCGCGAAGCGATTGATATTGCCAAAGCAAATTCCGCGTTTCAGACGAAACCGATAACTTTAGTTGATGCGCCGAAGGTTTCGGGCAATTGGAAATCGTCTTTCAAAAAAGATCCATTCGATGTTCCCGTTGATGAAAAGATCGAATTTCTATTGAAAATAAACGAAGCCGCGCTCGGTGTGAAAGGCGTGAGTTTTGTAAATTCTTCGATGGCTTGGGTTAATGAGCAGAAATTTCTCGCCACGACCGACGGCACGAGAGTCGAACAATATCTGATTCGCGGCGTTCCGAGTTTTCAGGTAACGGCAATTGACCGCGCGAAAGGCGATTTTCAAACGAGAAACTCGCTCGCGCAAGGTCGCGGCGCGGGTTGGGAATATACGAGCGAATATGATTGGATCGGCGAAGCAAAACAAGCGGGCGAAGAAGCCGTGATGAAATTGTCAGCCAAACCTATCGAGCCGGGCGAATACGATTTAATTCTGCATCCGTCGCATTTATTTTTGACGATTCACGAATCTGTCGGACATTCGACGGAACTTGACCGTGCGCTTTTGTGGGAAGCAAATTATGCGGGAACTTCTTTTTTAACACCTGATAAAACTAATAAACTTCAATTCGGTTCAAAGATCGTCAATTTTTTTGCCGACCGAACGCAGGAAAACGGTCTGGCGACGACGGGTTGGGACGATGAAGGAGTTGCGGGACAAAAATGGGATTTGGTGAAAGACGGAAAATTCGTCGGCTGGCAAACGACGCGAAGCCTCGCGCCTTTGATCGGCGAAAAATCTTCGCGCGGCTGTCTGCACGGCGACAGTTGGAATAGCGTTCCGTTTCCGCGAATGCCGAATGTTTCGCTCGCTCACGCCGAAAAAGACGTGACGGCGGAAGAACTGATCTCCGACGTAAAAAATGGAATTATGATCCACGGGCGCGGCAGTTATTCGATTGATCAGCAGCGTTATAATTTCCAATTCGGCGGTCAGACATTCTGGGAGATCAAAAACGGCAAAGTTACAGGAATGCTCCGCGATGTCGCATATCAATCGCGCACGACCGATTTCTGGAACGCCTGCGACGCACTCGGCGGCAAATCAACTTACGAATTGCCCGGCACATTCAGCGACGGCAAAGGTCAGCCCGGACAATCGAACGCCGTTTCACACGGCTGTCCGGTTGCTCGTTTTCGTAAAATTAATGTCTTAAATACATCAAGCTAACGTCGGGAGACCTGAATTCTGGCGGGTTCTTAGTTAACCTTGGGCAACAAGAAATCGGGGCTACGGATTTCGGTTTTGGGGCTTCGGTTATAGATTTTAGGTTTTGAGTTTTGGGGTTTGGGGTTTGGGGTTTGGGGTTTTTGGATCTTAGATTTTGGATCTTAGATTTTTAGATTTTAAATTTTTAATTTTAGATTTTTAGTTTTTTAGTTTTTTGGGTTTTAGGACTTAGGTTTTTAAGTTTTTAGCTTTTAGATCTACATGATTATCGAATTTGGATTCTGCCCGTTGCCGAGCGGAAAAGCTATGCTTTTCCGAACGACGATTGTTTAATTTGCGGCTATGCCGCTGTTCGGGCGGCATAGCCGCTAAGAAACGAAACTGAGCTAACCGGAAAAGCAAAGCTTTTCCGCTCGGCGACAGGCGGTCAGCAAGAACCGCTCGGCAACGGGCGCTCGGCAATGGGCGGTTAGCAATAGTCACTAGGAATTGGGCGAGAGAGTCGCTGTTTTAGATAATCAGATTCTTAGATAAGGAATCGTTCAAATAAATACTTGCACCAATCATTGGTTTAGTCTGAGGAATATCAAATGCTGTTAACCGAACAAGAAGCCAAACAAATTACCGACAAGATTCTTTCTTACGTCAAAGCCGACGACGCGCAGGTTTCGCTTCGCAGCGAGAAACGATCGCATTCGCGCTTCGCCGCCAACGCCTTTTTAACGAGCGGAAATACGGTCGAACGCAGCGCGAATATCACCGTCTGGCTCAAAGGCAAACGCGGTTCGTCTTCGACGACGGACTTTGACGACGCGAGTTTGAAAGCGATGGTCGAAGAAGCCGAAAAGATCGCGGCGATCTCGCCCGTTGACCCGCAATATCTGCCGACGCTAGGCAAACAAAAATATAAAGATTCCAACGGTTACGCCGAAGTGACGGCGAATATCTCGCTCGATGCGCGGGCAAAAAAGATCGGCGAAATTTTAAAGCAAAGCGTTAAAGAAAACGTCATCAGCGCAGGTTTTCACGAGGCGGAAGCGACGGCGGGCGCACAAGCAACAAAAAACGGAAATTTTTATTTTGAAAAAGAAACCGACGCGAGCCTTTCATTAACGGCGCGAACCGCCGACGGGCAAAGTTCCGGTTATTTTCAAAGAAGTCATTTCGACATTAACAAACTCGACACCGACCGCATCGCCCGCGAGGCGATCCTCAAAGCAAACGAAGGACGCAACGCAAAATCAATCGAACCCGGAATTTACAACGTAATTCTCGAACCGCAAGCGGTCGCCGATCTTTTAGGCGGAATTGCGGGCGAATTCGATGCGCGACGCGCCGAAGAAGGACGTAGCGCGTTTTCAAACTTGGGCGGCAAAACGAAACTCGGCGAGAAGATTTTTGACGAAAGAATAAATATTTACAGCGACCCGTGGAACGCGGAAATTCCCGCTTCACCGTCCGCACAAGCCGGAATTCCGGCGGAAAAAG
This sequence comes from Pyrinomonadaceae bacterium, assembly GCA_026129865.1. Lineage (GTDB taxonomy): Bacteria > Acidobacteriota > Blastocatellia > Pyrinomonadales > Pyrinomonadaceae > JAHCHG01. The sequence continues at coordinate 456,585 of JAHCHG010000003.1, read as the reverse complement.
TCTATTTAGTCAAAAACGGCGTGTTGGAAAATCTGATCTACTCGCGCTTCTGGGCGAAGAAAAAAGACACGACACCAACTCCCGGTCCGGTCAATACGATCATCGAAGCGAACGACAAACCCGAATCGTTAGACGCAATGATCGCGAATTCCGACGAAAAAACGCTGCTCATCAGCCGTTTCTGGTATATCCGCACAACCGACCCGCGTACGGCGAGCGTCACGGGTTTAACCCGCGACGGAGTTTGGCTGATCGAAAAAGGAAAAATCGCATATCCGGTCAAAAATCTGCGTTTTAATCAATCAATCATTCAAATGCTGGCAAGCGGAAACGTCGAAATGATCGGCGCACCCGAAAGAATCAGCGGCGGAACTCTTCTGCCCGCGCTGAAACTGAAGGAATTTAATTTTACATCGCAATCGGAGGCGGTTTAAGTCAGAACCGCCTCCGATTGCGGGCGGTTGAAGACTATCGTCAGGATTGTGCTAATGATCAGGGTTTGGTCACTAACTTAAACCATCCGCTACCGCAGATGGTTCTGACTTTTCTTCGCAATGTATTCATCGATATTCCTTTTCAAAAAAACGTACCAGCCGGACAATCGTTTTTCCGTTTTTTGTAATGAGTCGTCAACGTTTTTTACGATAACTTTCGGCACTGCGCGCAGTTTGCACAGCGCGGAAAAACGGTCAAAAGAACGTTCTTATGTTTCAAGCTAATTCTATTTAGATCTATTTCTTTGCGATCTCGAGCGTCAGGTTTTTCAAAAGCTCGTGCGACCGGACCGGCATTTTTGACGAATATCCGCCGATGGAGATCGAAACATCCTCCGCCTGAGCGATCGAGGTCAGCGTCACGCGATCGATCTGATAGATCATCATTTCCTCAACTAACCTGCCGGTTTTTCGCTCGGTTCGCCCGCCTTTTCCAAGTTTGTAGGTTTTTCCGTCCGCCGAAATTGTGAGTTCGTTAACACCCTTGAAACGACCTTTTTCCGAACGAGAAAGAAACCCGATACTCAGCAGATCTTTGTCCGAAAGCTTGCCGAGGTACATAATCCTGCTTTCCAGCGTAAATTTTTCTTTCCCTTTTTCGACAATAAAAAACGACGAACCGGTCATCATAACTTCGTTTGGGACACCGGGGATTTTGCTGCTGATCAAGCCTTTTTCATTGACCAGTTCAAACATATCGCCCGCGTTCGGATGTTCCCACAGGATCATGTCCGATTCAGCCAAGCGTCGTTTCGGCTTTGCCGAATCTGCTGCCGCCAATTCGTTCTTGAATCGTTCCGCGATCGCTTCGTTTTTTATTCTTTCAAATTCTTCACGTTCGGCTATTTTTGCCGCTTCAAGCCGTTTGGCACGGAATTCCCAAGGAGTCAAAATTCCCTCGACTGCCCAGATACCGCGTTTTTCAGATTTCGCAAGATTCTGCTGCTTCTGATAATTGGCGCTTTCCGCCGGATACTGCCCCGCGTTATCCATTACAGCGTGCCACGCGGCGCCGTCGCGGATCATTTGCTGGCTCATATCTATCCCGTTGAGCAAAAGCTGTCCGACCGTATTCGTTGAAACCAATCCGCGCAGGCTGACGGTAATTTCCTTGCCGAAAACCAATGATCTTAAATGTTCTTTGGATATTTCGTGCATCTGCTGTCCCGGTTCGGGAACTTCGATATATTGCAAAATTACGCCCATTTTGGCGCCGCTGGTCGTTTCAACGATAACGGTTTTTGCGTCAACGATCTCAACCACCTTGCCGCCGAGCCGGCGCTGTGAAAAAACCGATACCGTCAGCAATAGGCTGATGCAAAGTAGCATTAATATTTTCGAGGATCTCATAAATTCTCCTTGTGCCGTAATTCGCGAATTGTGATTTTGCGGTGCGGCTCCATTAACTGAAAACTAGCGCGAATCGAGGTCATATTCGCGAAGCCGGCGGTAAAGCGTCGACGGCGAAATGCCGAGCAGTTCGGCGGTTTTCCCGCGGTGCCAGGACGTTTGTTCAAGCGCGCTTAAAATTTGCTGACGTTCTACGTCGCGAAGATTCGCCGGTGCCGAATTTTGAAAACTTGTCGTCGAAGTTTCGCCGGAGGAGTTGTAACTGACCGACACCATTGGTTCTGATTTATTATTAACAACGTCCGGAGGAAGTTCTTTTAGCGTTATCTGTCCGTTATCGGCAAGCAGGACTGCGCGTTCGAGGCAGTTTCTTAAATGACGAACATTTCCCGTCCAGCTGTACGAGGTGAGCGCGTCGATAGCCGACGGAGCGAGATCCGGCGCACTCGGACCGGCGATCTTTTGTAAAAGATGACGAGCGAGCGGTTCAATGTCTTCACGGCGTTCGCGCAGCGGCGGAATATGAATTTCGAAGCTGTTGACGCGGTATAAAAGATCGGCGCGGAAGACTCCGTCGTGGATAGATTGCTGCGGATTTCGGTTTGTCGCCGCTAAAAGCCGCACATCTACGTCAACCTTTTTCACGCCTCCGACGCGGAAAAACGATCTAGTTTCCAGCGCGCGCAGGAGTTTAGATTGAAGCGCGGCGGGCATTTCCATTATCTCATCCAAAAACAGCGTGCCGCTGTCAGCCATTTCGAACAATCCGAGTTTTCGCGCTCTTGCACCTGAAAAAGCTCCGGCTTCATGTCCGAAAAGTTCGCTTTCAAGCAAAGTGTCCTGCAGCGCGGCGCAGTTCAGATCGACAAAAGATCTCGAATTTCGCGGACTTAATCGATGGATCGCCTGCGCGATAAGTTCTTTGCCGGTACCGCTTTCGCCGGTTATCAAAACGGATGTGTCGGAATGCGCCACACGCTGCACAAGACGCAGAATTTCCTTCATCTGCCGCGACTCGCCAATGATCTCCGGCATCGAACTGTGCGTTCTCTCAAGCTGTGCTCGAAGGCGCTGATTATCGATCTTGAGTTTTTGTTTGTCTGCCGCCTGAGTTACGAGGACGGCGAGTTCGGTAATTCGATATGGTTTGGTTAAATAATCGTACGCGCCGAGTTTCATTGCCTCGATCGCAGTTTCGACGGTCGCTTGCCCGGTAAGCATTATCACTTCCGGCGGGTGTTGGCTCCGTTCGCGCATTCTGCGCAAAAGCGCAATTCCGTCCAGCCGCGGCATGTTAATATCGCAAAGCAAAACATCGTAATCTTGTTCTTCGAGCTTTTCCCACGCTTCTTCACCGTCGGACGCAGTTCCGACCTCATGACCCTGACGGCTCATTTCTTTCTGAACTACCATTCGGAGATTGCTTTCGTCGTCGACTACTAAAAGTTTTGCCATAAAATTTTTTTTGTTTAATGAATCCGATGCCGTGAACCTGAGGTATCTAGAACGTTTCGTCGATCTCTTCTTCCTCTTCCGGCAACGAAACCGGAAGATATATTGAAAAGGTCGTCCCGACGTTTGGTGTCGATCTGACCGCAAGTTTTCCGCCGTGCTCAGTGATTATTCCGTAACAGACCGCCAAACCCAGTCCGGTTCCTTTGCCCACTTCTTTTGTTGTGAAAAACGGTTCGAAGATCTTTGAAAGATCTTCCGGCGCGATGCCGATCCCGGTGTCCTGCACCTCGACGGTTAACCGACCTTCGTCTACGATGACCCGGAAAGTAAGAGTTCCGCCGTGCGGCATTGCGTCGATCGCATTGGTCGAAAGCGCGATAATCGCTTGTTGAATCTGTCCTTCGTCCGCGTTTACCAGAGGAATTTCCGCCGGAATATCAAAGTCAATTCGAATGTCTTCGCCGCGCTGCTGATGCGAAAGAAGCTTTGCCGACGACTTTATGATCGGCGAAATGTCGATCGGAAAACGGTTTCCCGTCCGCATTCGGCTGAAATCGAGCAATCCGTTGGTGATCGATTTACAACGGAAGGATTCGCTCCTGATCAATCCCAGATACTCGCGAAGATCGTCGACATCTTCGCTTTCGCCGTAAACGCCTTCCGAAACACGAGATTCGAGCGATTCAGCACAGGCTGATATCGTCGCAAGCGGATTATTTATCTCATGAACGACGCCGGCTGCGAGTCGCCCAACTGCTGCGAGCTTTTCGGCGCGACCGACGGCATGGATCGCCTCGACACGCATCGTCACGTCTTCGCCGACGGTAATGACATGGGTTACTTCGCCTTCTTCGTTCCGCATTGGAATTTTGCTGACGAGCCAATGTTTGGTTACGCCGTTGCGGTCCGTCGTCCGCTGCTCGATGCGCTCGATGCGTCCGGTGCGAAAGGCGCGTTCAAATTCCTGTTCGAGCTGGTTTTGCGGATATTTCGACAAAACTTCAAAAACATTTCTGCCGATAACGGAATCGCGCGGCAAACCTTGAATTCCAACCTCGCGATGACGGTTCCAGGTAACGATGTTGTATTCGCGGTCGATGACATAAAGCGAAACCGGCAGCGCGTCGACGATCACTTCGGTAAATTTCCGGTGCTCTTCTTTTGCCTGGCTGATCGACGTGTGGATCGTAGATTCGTAATGCGAGGTCAGGTTGAGGCTCATTGCAGCGATCTGCGTTGCGGCATCGATCAAGCGATGCGCGGACTCGGTACAGTCTTTCCGGCTCGCAAAGCCTGCTATAACGGCACCTTTGACGGTTCCGTCAATGTGAAGCGGCGAGACATACTCGAAACTTAATCCGTCTTTTTTTAATAAAAACTCTTCGTCGCTGTCCGACCAAACCGATACCTGAGCGGGCATGAAATCGAGCCATTTTTTAAAGCGGCTGCGGTCAAGAAATTCAGGTTCCGGGCTTTCGGTCCCGATCGAATAAGCCGAACTTATCAAACCGATCTGACCGAGTTCGACGACGACTGCGCAAATAAGCGCGCCGGTTTCCGCACGAAGCGCCTCCGCGACGCGCATCGCAACTTTTTTCGGATGGACGGTGAACAGCAGACTGCGACCCAATTCGGTGATGAATTTTAATTCATCGTTAGAATCTGATCGCTTTTCGCCGGTCGAATATAGTTCCGCGCCGCTTTTTATCTGTTTTGAAGACAACATTCGGGATTAAGTTAAACCGCTTTTATGAAATTTGACATCAAATTGGGGTGGTATTCTGCAGATTGAGGGTTGAAAACACCCACATCAATTAAAAACGATTTTTAACATTCTGTCAACGGTTTTAACACAGAAGCGAGAAATATGTTTGACAGGAATTCCTGCAAAGTAAAATAATCAAATTGATCGGGTATGACGACTAAATTCAAAAGGTTTCGAGCAGCGATTTTGCCGGCGTTCTTTTCGTTTTTTTTAACGATCGGCGCGGCTCAGATCTGCGCTCAAACTGTTGTAGATAAAACGGTTGCAACCGTTAGCGACGGTGTCCGCACGGAACTTATTACCTATTCGGACCTTTTATGGCAGCTCGCACTTCGACCGGGAATTTCTTTGAACCCGCCTAGTTCCGAAAATCTCAACATTGCATTGCAGTTAATAATCGACCAGCGCGTCATTGCGCTCGAAGCGCAAAGACTGCCTAGAACCGCGCCGTCCGACGGTGAGATACGGTCTGAAGTTACGCGCATTGTGTCGCTTTTTCCTTCGACGGCGGAATTTGAAAATCGTTTGCGTCAGGTCGGTTTTAATTCGATCCGCGACGAAAATTTTTTGGAAATGATGGAACAACGCGTCGCCATCGAAAAATACATCGAGTTTCGTTTTCGCTCGTTCGCCGTTATCACCCCGGAAGACGAAGAACGTTATTATCGCGACACCTTTGTACCCGAATTTCGGCGAAGAAATCCGGGGCTTCTGCTGCCTTCGATAGATGAAGTTCGGGAAAATATCAGGACAACTTTGATCGAAGACAAAGTTGCGACCGAGATCGAAGCTTTTCTTGACGATGCAAAACGACGCGCAGAGATCGTTATTTTGAATGAAGTCTAAGGCTTTGTTCGTGTTTCGATCAGCTTTTTCTCACGAGCAATTCAAAAAGCTTTCGAATAATCGCTGCTAATTAAACAACTAACTTGTTCAGTTGACGCAATTTTTCCGATCGACTCTCCAATTTTTAATTATTCTTCGCTTTCCAGCAATTTTTTGGCATCTGCCAGATCCTGACGATGGATCTCGTTCAGTTCGGGATATCGCATGTTCAGCTCGCTCATTTTTTGGACGATTATTTCCGAAACTGCCAATCTCGAAAACCATTTTTTGTCCGCCGGAATGATAAACCAGGGGGAATCCGCGGTCGATGTCGCTGAAATTGCTTCGCGATAGGCGTGCATATAATCGTCCCAAAATCCGCGCTCGCGCACGTCCGAGGAAGAGAATTTCCAGTTTTTATCGGGCGTGTTTATGCGGGAAAGAAAGCGCGCTTTTTGTTCTTCTTTTGAGACATTGAGAAAGAATTTAAGGACGTGAATTCCGTTTTCCGAAAGATATTGTTCGAAATTCTTTATCTGCTGAAAACGCTGCTGCCAGATATTCGGATCGTTCTTAATTTCGTCGGGAAGCTGTTGAATTTGCAGAATTTGCGGATGAACGCGAACGACGAGAACGTCTTCGTAATAGGATCTGTTAAAAATTCCGATGCGTCCGCGTTCGGGCAGAGCCTTTGAACATCGCCATAAATACCCGTGATCGAGTTCTTCCCTGGACGGCTGCTTGAACGAAAAAACCTGAGTTCCCTGCGGATTCAAGCCGGACATTACGTGTTTTATGGCGCCGTCTTTACCGGCAGCGTCCATCGCCTGAAAAATTATCAAGATCGAATGAACATCTTCGGCATAAAGCACGCTTTGCAGCTCGGAAAGCTTTTCTATATTCGCTTTTAAGTCTTTAACTGCCTCTTCTTTACCGCTATAATCGCCGGTGAAATCGGTCGGATGATCGGCGAGATTTAATTCCTTGCCTTCCGGCACCTGAAACTTTTCAATTTTCATCTTTTTTCTCCAGTTTTTGAAGAGAGATTACCATATATGAACTGCAATATTTTAACCGCAAGGCTTATTTACACTTGTGCGATCGTGGTTTTCACGATGGCGGCTGCAGCTGCGCAGACCGTACTTTCGCCTCAAAAAGTAAGTCTTAAGGATGGAAAAACTTTCATGTTAAACCTTCCGTCCGAATTTGAGATCATCCCCGCGGCTGAGGGAATGAAACGAGTTCGTTTTTTTGCAAAAGCGCCGGACGGTCGCATTTTTGTAACGGATATGTTCAATCTGACTGATAACTCGAAGGGAAAGGTCTATATTTTGGACGACTTCGACGAAGAGACCGGAATATTTGGAAGGATCGAAACCTATCTTTCAGGTTTAAAGAATCCGAACAGCATAGCGTTTCTCACGGACGAAAAAGGTCAAGCCTGGTTTTATCTTGCTGAAACGGACAAACTTACGCGGCGCAAGTTTTCGTCGGGCGAAACGAAACCGTCCGACTCAAAACCGGAAACGATCGCAACTTTCCCGGATTACGGATTGAGTTATAAATATGGCGGCTGGCACCTGACGCGAACTGTCGTTGTCGGCGGAAACGGCAAGATTTATGTTTCGGTCGGTTCAAGCTGCAATTCGTGCATTGAAAAGGAACCTCAGCGCGCATCGATCATAGAAATGAATCCCGACGGCAGCAAACAGCGCATTTTTGCAAAAGGATTGCGAAACGCGGTTGGAGTTCGCTGGATAGGAAAAAACCTTTTTGCGACAAACCAGGGCGCCGATCATCTCGGGAAAAATAAACCGGATGAGACGTTTTACGCGATCAAGGACGGAGCCGACTACGGCTGGGCGCGCTGCTATCAGGCGGGCGGCAAGATTTTTCGCGATACCTCGATCAAAGGCGGAAACTGCCGCGGAGTTCCGACGTCGTATGCGTTTTTTCCCGCACATTCATCTGCGATGGGCTTTGATTATTTCGACTCGGAAACCGAAAACGAGATCATAAAAGACTCGTTTCTCGTCGCGCTTCATGGGTCGACGGATAAAAGGGTCGGACGAGGATATAAAGTTGTAATTATGCGCAAAGGCGAGAAATTACAGGATTTTATAACCGGTTTTCTCAAAGGAAAAACCGTCAACGGACGACCGCTCGACATCTTCAAGATGTCGGCGGATTCGTTTCTTCTAAGCGACGATCATTCGGGCGTCGTTTATTTTGTAAGGAAAAAGCGGACAAAACGAGATATGACCGAATACCTAGACTCGTTTCGAAAATTCATCAGAATTTTTTCGTAAATTACTCGACACTCGCCCGATACTTCCATAGAATTTTCATAATGAACATAGGAATTACGGTATATCCGACCTACGGCGGCAGCGGGATCGTCGGCTCGGAACTCGGACGCGAGCTTGCCGAGCGCGGTCACAACGTACATTTTATTTCATCATCATTGCCGACAAGGCTGACCGAACTCAATGAACGCGTTCATTTTCACGAGGTCGAAATGATGAACTACCCGCTTTTCGAACATCAGCCATATGACCTTGCCCTGGCGACGAAAATGGCGACGGTCGCTCGTTCGGAAAAGCTCGATCTGCTACATGTTCATTACGCGATCCCGCATTCGATCTCGGCGATCCTTGCGCGGGAATCGATCAAAGAAAAGCGTTTCGTGCCGGTAATTACAACGCTTCACGGAACCGATATTACGCTCGTCGGCGCGGACCGGTCGTATCTGCCGATCACGAAATATGGACTGCAGCAGTCAAACGGCGTAACAGCGGTTTCGAGATTTTTAAAGCAGGCAACGATCGAAACGTTCGATTTCGACGAGATCGAGGTAATTCCAAACTTTATTTGTCCGGCACACTATCAGCGCATTGACGAATCTCCATTAAAGACGGAGTTTTCGCCAAACGGAGAGAATCTTTTAACGCATGTTTCAAATTTTCGACCGGTAAAACGTCCCGTCGACTGCATCGAGATCCTTGCGGCGGTTCGAAATGAAGTTTCGAATGTGAAACTTTTGATGGTCGGCGACGGTCCTGAACGTGCTGCCTCCGAATACCGCGCGCGGCAGCTGAACGTCGCCGAGTTTGTTCATTTTGTCGGAAAGCGTGAAAACATCGCCGATTACCTCGGCATTTCAGATGTTTTTTTGCTGCCGTCGGAGCTTGAATCTTTCGGTCTTGCCGCGCTTGAGGCGCAGGCATGCGAGGTTCCGGTTGTTGCGACGCGGATCGGCGGCATTCCGGAAGTAGTTATCGAAAATGAAACCGGATTTTTAAGCGAGGTCGGTAACGTTCAAAAAATGAGTGAAAATGTTGTAACGCTTTTGAGCGATGAAAAAATGCGTCGCGACTTCGGTAGGAAAGCGCGTGAATCTGCAATTTCGCGATATTCCACGAAATCGATCATTCCGCATTACATAGAATTCTATAAGAAGATCTTAAACACCGCGTCAGAACCGCCGGCGTAAGCGGGCGGTTAAGATTTCTCGGCACGAATGTCCCGTATAAACGCACTTCCGCTGCTATCAGAACTCACTATCACTAGCATTACAGTTTGATAACTTCCCGCATTTTTCCTACCATTAAAAACTTATGTTCAAGCGCTATATGCACAAACGGGAAAGATATTTTGCGATGCTCAACGACAATCGCATTGTGCATCCGTTTGGCTGGGGCACAGAATTCATCAAGGAAAATCCGAACGGCGACGATCCGCGCAAGCTTTTTCGTGAATATTCAAAGAAAATGGTTGCAAACAGTGATGAGTTTTATCATTTGCCGGAGATTTCGGATTATGAAGTTCAAAACTCAAAGTTCAAAGTTCAAAGTTCCGAAACCCAGGATCTTACTTGGACGAGCGGAATAAAAACGCCTTCGGTTGAAAACAATACGGCTTACGCGAAGTTTTTTCCTTTTGAAAAAGATAAAAAATCTGCGGTCGTCGTGCTTCCGCATTGGAATGCGAAAGCCGGAACTTATTTTGATCTGTGCAAATTCTTCAACAAAGTCGGCGTTTCCGCGCTTCGTCTGACTTTGCCGTATCACGAAGAACGTATGCCGCCGGAACTCGAACGCGCAGATTACTTGGTCGCGCCAAATGTCGGGCGAACTTTGCAGTCGCTTCGGCAATCGGTTTTGGACACACGCGCGGCGGTTCGCTGGTTGAAACAGCAAGGTTACGAAAAAGTCGGCGTGATCGGCACGAGCATCGGAAGCTGCGTCGGATTTTTCGCCTTCGTTCACGACGAAACGATTGACGCGGGCGTTTTCAATCACGTTTCCGGCTACGTCGCCGATGTCGTCTGGCAGGGACTTTCGACGTATCACGTCAAAGAAGGATTGCAGGGAAATGTCTCGCTCGAAGACCTTCGCGAATTTTGGATGCCGATCTCGCCGATGGCGTACATGGACAAACTTGCCAAACTAAAACCTCGACCGCAGCGCTATATTTACACGCTTTACGATCTAACTTTCCCGATCGATCTTTCCCGCCAAATGATGGAAGAACTCCGCAAAACCGGCGTCGAACATGACGAAGTTGTGATCCCTTGCGGGCACTACACTTTGGGCGAAAAACCGTGGGTTTATCTCGACGGTTATAAGATCATCTCTTTTTTGCGAAAGAATTTAAGATAAGAGGCTGCCGCTATGGAAAATCAAAATGCCGAACAGACTTATCGAATCTTAATGATCATCTGGTTTGCGCTGTTTATGACGCAATTTATGTTTTTTGTCGTCGTATATTTCGGCAAGCCGGAGCTTTTCGCATTTGACGCCACGAAATCGATATTGGGCGATAATCCTTTGATAGTATTGATCTTCGCGGTTATCGGCGTGTCCAATTTACTGATCTCGATATTCCTCGGAAAGATCTTCCAGGACCGCGCTGTCGAGGAGCAAAGGGTTACGCTGATTCAAACCGGAATGATCGTCGGCTGTGCCTTGAGCGAGTCGATTTCCCTGCTCGGGATATTCCTGGCTTTTGCATTTTCATATCAATATTTCTTCATTTGGATCGCTTTCGGTCTGGTCGGGATGATCCTGCATTACCCGCGGCGCGACAAGATACACGCGGCGAGTTTCCGGAAAAAATAGAGCCTGAACATTCCTATAATCGCGCGGAATTCGGAAATCAAATTCCAATAGCGTTCCGTAACAGCGAACTCTATTGCGGAATAGGATTCTCGATAATCCTCAATGTCCCTCAAACGGATAAAACGAAAATAAAGCGAGCGCTTCTTAAATATATGGAATTGGCAATGAGCTAATCCCAGATCACCCGGTTAGCTTTCGGTCGCTAGATCAAAGACACGACTCGCTGAAAAATGTTAAACTTCCGACAATTTTGAATGGATTCCGCTCAATCAAAACATCTTAAAACGATAGAAGAATCGGTCGCCGCTTTGATCTCGCGCGCTGAGAATTCGCGCGGTCTTTCTGTCGGCGATATCAGTTCGCGAGTTACGAAAGCCGTTGATAAATACGTTCTTAAGATCGACTCAAATGCCGATAGGACGGAGATCAAATCATTCATCGACGGCATTCGCGGCGACGATCTTTGCCTTGTTATCGCCTGTGAAAGAGGCGATGAAGCCGCTTGGGCTGATCTCGTGCAAAAATTCGATTCTACCGTAAAATCCGCCGCGTACAATTTTTGCAAAAATAAAGAAGACGCAGAAGACCTTGCCGGTTCTATCTGGGCGGAACTGCATGGACTTCGGGTTGATCAAGCAGGAAAAAAGAAGAGCAAGCTTTCGTATTATTCCGGTCGCGGAAGTCTCGGCGGATGGCTTCGCGCGGTCACAAATCAGCTGGCGATAGACGAAATCAGAAAAAATAAGCGGCTTGTTCAAACGGAAGACGACCGTGAGTTTGAGATCCTTGCGCAGGATTCTTCGGAGAATTCTGATTTCAAACCCGTAGTCAGCCTGAGCGCGGATCCTGAGTCGATATTCTCATCGGAATCTGCCGAGAGAGACATTTCCGCGGCATTAAAAGCCTCGATCGAAGACCTCGAAAGCGAAGATAAATTGATCTTGAAGCTCTATTATTTCGACGATCTGAATCTAAAGGACATCGGCGCTGCGCTCGGTTTTCATGAAGCGACGGCAAGCAGAAAGGTCGTCAGAATTCAAAATGTGATAAGAAAATCGGTCGAGAAATATCTCGAAAAAGATCATGGATGGACCAAGACGGAGATCGACCGGACTTTGACGGAAAACGCCGAAAAACTCGGGCTGAACGTCGAATCGCTGTTCAGGCTCATGATCTTCGCAGTGCTGGTGCAAGAAATTTTCAATGGGGGCGTTCTGTAAACGCCGGAAACTTCGCTGTTTTTCGAGCGATTTTTCAAATAGACTTAGATAAAATGGAACCGCAATTCGACAAAGAGATTCATGCGCTGCTGCACAATTTCGGCAAGACTGCCGAACCGCGGGCGATTCCCGATTCGGTGCACCTGGATGCGGACGAGCTTTCGGCATTTGCGGAAAATGCGATTCCGGACAAAGCGAGATCAAATTATGTAACCCATTTGTCAGAATGCGACAGGTGCCGAAAGGCGCTTTCGTCGCTTGTGCCGGTAATTTCTTCAGAAATACCCGCCGCCGTGAAAGCCCCGGTCATTTCCGACACTAGTATTCCATGGTACAGATCGCTTTTTGCATTTGGAAAATTGGCGTATGTGATGGGTGCGCTGGTAATTGCGTTTACCGGGCTAACGGCGTTTGTCTTGTTCCAATCTATGAATTCCGGCGGTTTTGAACGGGCGGCAGCAGATAAGAGTTCCGCTTCGGCGGAAATCGTTAATCAGCAGCCCGCTGGAAATGTCAATAGCGCTATCTCAGCAAATAGTTTTGCAACACCGACTGAATCGGAACTTCCGCAAACCGCAGCGAACGTCCCGATGTTGAACGCAAACACTTCTGCCCGAACCCAACTTGATAAAACTGAACGCGCGAAAGAATTAGAAAAAGACGATGCCGCGCTTGGCGCGTCAACAATGTCCGCACCGCGTGAAGATCAGCCCGCGATCGTCTCAGACCGGCAAACGGTGACAGAAGAAGAAAAGTCCGCGCGTAAGAATAGTGCAGAATCCGTCGCGGCGGCAGAACCCAAACCCGCACCTGCACCGGTCGAAGTTCCATCAAAGCCGGCAGATCGCGATACAGCGCTTGCAAAGAAAAAAACTCAGGAAGATCTACAATACGCCGAAGGACAACTTGGATTAAGGAGCGAGCCGGGTCGCTCGGTCAGCGGCAAGAAATTTAATTTCCGCGACGGCGTTTGGTACGACTCGAGCTATTCGAATCAAAAAACAAAAAATGTCCGCCGTGATTCGTCGGATTATCGAAAGCTGGACCCGCAGCTTCGGGCGATCGTTGAAAAACTTGACGGAACGGTTGTCATCATCTGGAAATCTGAAGCCTACCGCATTCAATAAAAAATATTTTCCGCGCATCCAGCCGCGGAAAAGATGCTCTGCGAGAATTTTCGTATATAATTGCGTAAATTCGAATTTTCGTTCAAAAACCCTAAATTTTTCCGAGATCAAAAAATGAGCAAAACACTATCTATTTTCCTGTCGATCGTCCTGTTTTCAACCGCGGTCGCCGCCCAAAAATCAGTAAAACCGAAGCCGAATCCGGCAATTCAAACGCCGGTAAAACAGGTTTCCGCGGATAAGATCGGCGAATACATAAAGAAACTCGTCTCATTTGGAACTCGAAACACGCTTTCGGCACAGGATGATCCGAATCGCGGCATCGGAGCGGCGGCAAACTGGATCTTTTCGGAATTTGAAAAGATATCGAACGATTGCGGCGGCTGTCTAAATGTTGAAAAACAGACGTTTTTGCAGGAAAAAGGACGGCGAATTCCGGAACCGACAAATTTGACCAATGTCGTCGCAACATTAAAAGGAAACACTGACCCGGACAGAGTTTACGTCGTTTCCGGTCATTACGATTCGATGTGTTCGTCGCCGACCGACGCTGACTGCGATGCGCCGGGCGCCAACGACGACGCATCGGGAACTGCCGCTGTAATCGAGATGGCGCGCGTTTTGTCAAAACAGAAATATGACGCGACTATAATATTTATGACCGTCGCAGGCGAAGAACAGGGCTTGCTCGGCGCCGCGTATTTTGCAGAACAGGCAAAGCAGAGAGGAATGAATATCGAAGCGATGTTCACGAATGACATTATCGGCGGAGTTCTCTCGTATAAGAATAAAGCGGATAGAAATTCGGTGCGCGTTTTTGCCGAAGGCGTTCCGTCAAATGAATCCGAAGCGGAAGCGAATCTTCGAAGAAGCGTCGGCGGCGAGAACGATTCGCCGGCTCGGCAGCTTGCCCGGTTTATTGACGAAGCCGCAAAGATCTATTCACCGAAATTCAGTGTGCAAATAATTTACCGCCGCGACCGCTATCTTAGGGGAGGCGATCACATTCCGTTTTTGGAAAGAGGTTTTCCGGCAGTTCGTTTTACCGAACCGCACGAAGATTACACGCATCAGCACCAAACGGTTCGAACGGAAAACGGCGTTTTTTATGGCGATACTATCGAGTTCGTTGATTTTGGTTACATTGCTAACGTAGCGAAGGTTAACGTGGCAAGCCTCGCTTCGCTGGCGCTTGCTCCGGCAAAGCCGAAAAACGTCGGGATCGATACGACCAGGCTGACAAATGATACCGATCTAAAATGGACCGCGAACCCGGACGCCGATCTCGCCGGTTACGAGATCGTTTGGCGAAAAACGACAGAGCCGCTTTGGACGAATGCCGTAAACGTTGGCAACGTAACAAAATACACGATGAAAGATATGTCGAAAGACAACTTTTTCTTCGGCGTTCGCGCAGTCGATAAGGCGGGAAACAAGAGTCCTGTAGTTTTCCCTAAACCTGCTAGATAGGACAGTTCGAGGTGAAGCAAGCCGGTTTACATTTGCGACTTAAACCAATCGGTAAATTTCGGAATTCCCTCAGATATCTTGGTTTTCGGCGAATAACCGAGCAGATCTTTCGCTTTTGAAATATCGGCAAAAGTTTGCGGAACATCGCCCGGCTGCATCGGCTGGCGGTCGATTACGGCTTTTTTCCCTAGATTTTCTTCCAGCAGTTTTATCAGCTCGTTTAGTTCAACGGTCTGCGATTCTCCCAGATTAAATATCTCGTACTTTGATCCTTCAAAATCGATCGCGGCGCGTACGCCTTGTAGAATATCATCGACATAAGTGTAATCGCGGCGCGTTGTGCCGTCGCCGAAAACCGGGATCGGTCTTCCTTCCGTGATCAGTTTTGAAAATTTATGAATGGCAAGATCGGGTCGCTGCGCGGCGCCGTAAACGGTGAAAAATCTTAGACATACGGTTCGAATATCGTAAAGATGCGAAAATGTATGACACAGAAGTTCGCCTGCCGCTTTTGTCGCCGCGTACGGCGAGATCGGGTTTCGAACGTTATCTTCTTCCGAGAACGGAACCTTGGCATTTTCTCCGTAAACGCTCGATGAAGAACCGAAAATAAACTGCCTGACCTCAAATTCGCGCGCCAGATGTAAGAGATTTACGGTGCCGTCGACATTTACCTCGGTATAAAGTTTAGGATCTTTAAGCGAAGGGCGAACGCCCGCCATCGCCGCCAGATGAACTATCACCTCCGGCGAAACTTTTGAAAATGTGTCTCGCAGCGCTGCGGTGTCGCGGATATCGGCTTCGATAACCGAAAGATCCGGACTTCCGGCAAATTGTTCTATATTTTTACGCTTGATCTGGGGCGAGTAAAAATCGTTGAAATTATCGATTACGGAAACACGCCAGACGCCTTCGGAAAGTAGTTTTCGAACAAGGTGAGAACCGATAAATCCGGCGCCGCCCGTTACAAGGATATTTTTTTTCTGCATTAATCCAACCGGAAAGTGATTTTTGAAATCAAACGGCAAGATAGCATATTTGACTTTGAGCCGCAAAATTCATAATTTTTTACAAGCCGAATTAATTTTCCGGCTCTTCAAAATAAATCAAAAAATTTACATTCCCCTTAATTTTGTATCATTTGCAGGAGTTTACAATGATCAAGTTTCTAACCAAATACGCCTTTACTTCTCTTTTTATCGGTTTTTTAATTCTTTCAGCGTCTCAAGTTTCCAATGCTCAAGTTACAGGAGTTGACCGCGACCGCATGAAAGTGATGCTGAAATCTTTAAAGAAACAAATTCAAAAAGAGTATTACGACGAGAAGTATCACGGAATCGATCTCGACGCGCGTTTCTCAGCGGCGGAAGAAAAGTTGAAAAACATCAAAACTGTCGGAGAAGGGTTTAGCGTTATCGCCCAGGTACTTCTTGATTTTAATGATTCGCACCTATATTTTATTCCGCCGATGACCAACGTCGATGTTGAATATGGTTATCGAGCGCAGATGAACGGCGACGGACTTTACGTTGTGACCGTTCAGCCGAAAAGCGATGCGGAAGCCAAGGGACTAAAGGTTGGCGACCAGATCCTTTCGATCGAGGGTTTTAGACCGGTTAAAAAAGAAATGTGGAAGGTCAATTACTTTTACAATACGTTGAGTAAGCGGTCTAATTTAACACTCGACGTTCTGAGTCCGGGCGAGACGACGCCTCGAAAGTTGAAGATCGACGCGAAAATTAAACAGCGACCAAACTCGCTAACTCCTGAAAATATTTTCAGAATTTCCGACCCGACGTCCAATGTAGATTCCGATAAGCATCTGTTTGTAACCTTGGGTGACATGGTCATTTGGAAAATGCCTACTTTCCTTTTCGATAAAGGTCAGGTCGACAGTTTGACGAGCAAGCTGAAGGGTAAAAACAAGCTGGTCTTGGATCTTCGTGGAAATGGCGGCGGTTTCGTTGACACTATGGAACGCCTTGTCAGCTATGTGTTTGACAAAGATATTAAGATCGCGGATCTGAAGGGTCGGAAACCGCTGGATCCGATGGAGAGTAAGACAAAGGGTGATTCTGCATTCACAGGCAAACTCGTTGTTTTGATCGATGGAAGATCGGGTTCGGCTTCCGAGATCTTTGCCCGCCTCGTGCAGCTTGAAAAACGCGGAACGGTGATCGGTGAGACGTCCGCAGGTGCGGTTCTTCAAAGCCGGACATGGAGCGGAGATTCCGGTAACGACAGTTCTATCTTTTATGGCGCGAGCATCACCCATGCGGATGTGATCATGTCGGATGGAAAATCGCTCGAGCATATCGGCGTCACTCCGGATGAAACGATCATTCTGACTGGAAAAGACATTGCCGACGGACTCGATCCGGTTCTGGCGCGTGCGACTGAAATTCTTGGCGCGCCGATCTCAGCTAAGCAGGCTGGCGGTTTCTGGGACTTTCAATGGCGAAATGACGGGGTGTTTTTCGATTTCGCAAAGTAGACCTTTGCAATAAGTTCACAGGCAGCGGCGGGTTGAAAAGCCCGCCGCTTTTTTTATTGGATCAGTCGTTGGCGTGCGTAATAACGATGAACAAGTTCTTCCAAAAATCCCTCGTACGTAAATCCTTCCATTTCGAAAACGGGTTTGAGTTTGTACATCATCGGAAGCGCGACGCGCCAAGCCATCCAGAGTCTTTGTTTTTCCGTTAGATCCCAGCGGCGGCGCAGAAAATTTTCGGCAACTTCTATCTCATATTGCGTAATTTCGGCTATATTCGCCTGAAAATCGACTGGTTGATTAACACGGCGAAAAGCTGCATCGCTGACCGGATTTGAAAAAGTTTCCTTAAATGTCGGCGCTTCATCGGTCCGTTCGCGGACAACGACCGTACCGGCGAAAAGATCGCCGATCCGCTGGTCGCGATTGCTCATAAAGATCGAGATCAATCCGAGCGAATAAACTGGAATAACGACACCCGGAACCGCGTCAAAAAGCCGCAGAAGATTGCGTGCGAGCGCTTCCCAAAACGTGATCGGGCG
Organism: Pyrinomonadaceae bacterium; assembly: GCA_026129865.1. Taxonomy (GTDB): domain Bacteria; phylum Acidobacteriota; class Blastocatellia; order Pyrinomonadales; family Pyrinomonadaceae; genus JAHCHG01. The sequence continues at coordinate 438,726 of JAHCHG010000003.1, read as the reverse complement.
ACCGTCTTCGCGCAAAACACGCAGTTTCATCAAGCGTTTTCCCGGAGTTTGCCCGTTCCAAAGCCATTCGAAAAACACGAAATAACCGGTAAAGATAAGAAAGATCAAAAGGATTAGAACTGCGATCGTCCATTTAGAAAATTCGTTTCCGCCAAACTCGACAAGCGCAGAAAATCCGCTCGTTGACGAGATGAAAACAACGGTAACGATGATCATTATGACGTATTGGATCGCATGATCGATCGCAACCGCCAGAAAACGATTTCCGATGGACGCAAGCGAAAACGCCAACTGCACGCGCTCCGGCGTTTCAATTATCAGGATCTCTTCAGTTTCGATGATCGCTTCGCTCATTAACGCTTATATATATCCTGCGTCGACTCCTCTGTCAGCTGCCAGTTGAAATCTCAAAAATCAGACTTCAGCTGTTTGGTCCGGCTGCCAAAAATCTTAGCCGCGGCGAGTCGTGCCGACAATATTGCCTACCGCTGCTCGCCTCTCAGCCGCCCGCTTACGCAGGCGGTTCCGACAACTTTCGCATTCTTAACTTCAAATCAAACAGACGCTTCCGATTTGATCTTCAGAAATTTTCGCTTGCCGACCTGCAGCACGATCTCGTCGCCGGAAATCTCAAGTTCAAACTGCGCATCGGGAATTTTTTCTCCGTTCAATTTCACGCCGCCCTGCTGGATCAATCTTTTCGCTTCGCCTTTCGAATCGGTCAAGTTCGTTTCGATCAACAGATCGACGATCTTACGCACACCGGGCGCTAGCGAAACAGTATCAATTTCATCCGGCATCTGACCTTTTGAAAACTGATTTACAAAATTTTGCTCGGCAATATTAGCAGCTTCGACAGTGTGAAAATCCGAAATGACAGATTTCGCCAATTGAACCTTCAAATTTCGCGGATTCTCTCCGCTTGCTTTCATTCCGTTGATATCCTGCGGGGTCAGATCGGTCAAAAGCTCGAAATATTTCCACATCAGATCGTCCGAAATGGACATTATTTTGCCGAACATCTCGTTCGGATCTTCGTCGATTCCGATGTAATTATTTAAAGATTTCGACATTTTATCGACGCCGTCCGTCCCTTCCAAAAGCGGCGTCGTGATGATCACCTGCGGTTCCTGCCCGTATTCCTTCTGCAGCGAACGCCCGACCAGAAGATTGAATGTTTGATCGGTTCCGCCGAGTTCGACGTCGGCTTCGAGTGCGACCGAATCGTAACCCTGCACAAGCGGATAAAGCAGCTCATGCATAGAGATCGGTTTTTCCTCCCGCATCCGTTTCTGAAAATCGTCGCGTTCAAGGATCTGCGCAACCGTCGTATGCGAACAGAGCTTTACAAAATCTGCCGCATCAAATTTGTCCATCCATTCGGAATTAAAGCGGATCTCGGTTTTATCCGGATCAAGCAGCTTAAATATCTGAGTTTTATAAGTTTCGGCGTTTTTATCGATCTCCGCACGCGAAAGCGGCGGACGCGTCGCATTTTTCCCCGAAGGATCGCCGATCGCGCCGGTAAAAGAACCGATCAAAAAGATCACCGTATGCCCGAGCTCCTGAAACGCCTTTAATTTCCGGATCACAACCGTATGCCCCAAATGAATATCCGGCGCCGTCGGATCAGCTCCGAGCTTTATTCTCAGCGGTTTCCCGGTCTTTTTCGACCGTTCCAATTTCCTGCGCAGATCGTCCTCGCGAATCAGCTCGACGGTCCCTTTTTTTAAAAATTCGATTTGTTCGTTGATCGTCATAAATTAGTTGAAATTAACAAGTTTTACTACGATAACCCATGAGGACTACATTAAAACAATGAACTCCGGGAAATGGTCAGATAAATCAATTGTCCATCGAATCTTGAATAATTTTTATTCTAAACGTTGAAACGTCTTAAGCAATTTTCGCATTTACAATTGAACGAAAAATAAGACCAAAAATCAAAATTGAAAAGGAACGAATGTCCATAAAATGAAAAACATACTGCTAAGTTTCCTGGCTGTTGCAATTTCGGCAATTGCGGTTAAGGCTCAATGCGATATAACAACTATTAACCTTCAGGGAGATGATTATACGGTTTGTAAAGAATTGCCGAAAGAGATTCTCGGCATTTATAAATATGAAGAAAAAGGAGAGCCGATAATCGAGATCCGCGATGACGGCACCGGGCGTTTTCAGCCGCATGGAGTGCCGGCGATTCCGATAAAGATATGGATCGACGTTGACGAAAAGGGTATCCCGCGTCGGGAGGTCGGAACCGAACAGAGATATCGATACACACTCTTGATCCAATACGGAGCCGGAGGAGGAGGCAATTATCCTGAAGGAAAATACGACCTGCTGGACGTTACAATGTTGAAAGATCAAGGGATCGCGATGATCCTGGGCGAGAGAATTCGCCGACTCTAACTGGTTTACCGGTTTTAAAATGGTATCGGCACCTTTACTGTTTGTTCAGGTGCCGATTTTTTTGTTTGCCAATTTCAAGACGGGTAACTTTAACAGGTGAAAAGCGCAGTTTGCTTTTAAGTTTTGCTTCCATAAAAGTTCGATGTAACAATTTGATTTAATTTACGAAGATCAGAGCTGGAAGTTTTCGGTAATAATTTATGAGTACATCATCAACGCTTTTAAACAAACAGATCGCGTTCATTGGTGCCGGTGTGATGGCGGAATCGATGATCGCAGGGCTTTTGAGCAAAGGGTTATTGAGCGCACAACAGATCTCGGCGAGCCATCCGCGGTCAATGCGGCGATCGGAACTTTCCCAGAAGTATGGGATCGAGGTCTTTGCCGCTAATGCTGAAACGGTCGAAAAAGCAGCAAATGCGGAAGGTTCGATTATTGTTTTATGCGTTAAACCGCAGAGAATAAAGAGTGTTTTGAACGATCTGAAAAATGTTGTCGCTGAAGATCAGTTGATTCTTTCGATCGTTGCAGGTGCGAAGATCGAAACAATTTCGAAAGCTCTGAATAACGAGCGCGTCGTTCGAACGATGCCGAATACGCCTTCGCAGATCGGGCATGGGATTACGGCTTGGACGTGCACGGAAAAAGTGTCGGACGCCGAACGCGAACAGGTTAAATTGCTTCTCGGCGCGCTCGGGCGCGAGCTGTTTGTTGAAAACGAGAACATGATCGACATGGCGACTTCCCTTTCCGCGACCGGACCGACCTTTGTATTTATGGTGATGGAAGCATTGACGGATGCCGGTGTTCATATGGGATTTTCGCGGGACATGTCGAAAGAGCTTGTTCAGGAAATGATGCTCGGATCGGTACTTTTCGCGATGGAATCTCACCTGCATCCGGCGGAACTCCGCAATATGGTAACTTCGCCCGGCGGAACCAGCGCCGACGCGATCTATCAAATGGAAAAAGGCGGTCTCAGAACCGTGCTGTCCAAAGCCGTCTTTGCCGCCTATCAAAAGGCGGTCGCGCTCGGTGAAAAAGATTAGGCAAAAGTCCATTCCTCTTCGGGTCATTAACCTTTGCATCGCGCAAAAGTAATTGAATCAGCGATTTAAAGTGTTGTACACTTAACGCTCGCAGAAATTCATTCTTAAATTTAAGCAATTCTTCGGAGGAAATATGCTCAAGGTCTTTCTTTTTCTATTGGTCTCCATGTTCATCTGCGCTCCCAATATTTGCGCCCAAACCAAGCGTTCGGAGATCTCAGATCCTAATGCATTTCGAAAACTCGATATCGACAAACCCGTCGCAGATTGCCGCGGTCCGCTCCGAACCTGCGGCGAAAAGGCTCTTGTCGCACTCGATCTAGCGGGATTTGGCGGTCCCGACAGTATCAAATACACGACCGAGATTTTCGAATTTAAGAACGGCGTTGGAATCTTTCTTTTTTCGATTACCGGTATCAAAGATCCGCTCATTGCCGGCGAACGGCTGCGTTTAGCATTCATCAAACGCGGAACCACGCATCGATTTGTCCAAGCCGGAAGGCAGTATCTCTGCGTCAAAGGCGGTTGGAAAACCGAATGTTTACCGGAAACGGGAGAAAATTCGAAGACTTTGACAAAGCGCGGAGATGTCGCCAATGCCGACGATTTCCGATTCATGTCCTTAAACGGAAGCGCGGTTGCCGCGGCGACAAAGATCTGCCGGAAAACACTTGCCGAATGCGGCGCTGAAAAATTAAATTTTTATCTTCCGGACACCGAAGAACAAAACAAAGCGGGCGAGGGTGAAACCTTCGTCTTTGCCGATAAAAGAAGCGGCAGAAACACCGGCATTTATCTATTCACGATGACCGGTTTTGAGGACGATTCGGTTTCAGGAGAACGGTATCGAATCGAATTCCTTCGAAAGGATAACGCGTGGGAACTCGTCCAGGGCGGCAGACAATTTCAATGCGCCCGCGGGGCTTCAGCCGGCACCTGGACTAATGATCTTTGTCCGTGATGGGTTGAGTTTCAGGAAAACACGAGTAGTTATCGGCGGTGAGGTCGCATGTAAATCTGTAGAACGGTCGATTTTTGCTCGTTTTTGACCCGAAAAAGTAAAATTAATCGTATTTACTAATAGTGAATAATCTAATCGGCAAACAAACGACTGGAGGCGGATTTCGGACGATCACGACGACACGGTCGTAAAGTCTTTTCAAATCTTAAGGACTATGCTGATGGCAAATTATGGCGCCGTTATGTTTAGGGTATCAATTTTGACTTTAGTTCTGATAAGATAAGGTCCGAATCAAAACAAACACTCGATCAGATAGCCGGAATTTTGGAAGAAAATTCCGAGTGGAAAATGATGGTCGAAGGACATACCGACAGCATCTGCGGCGAATCGTTCAACCGGAATCTGTCCGAAAAGCGCGCTGAATCTGTCAAAAGTTACCCGATCGACGCAAAGATCGACGCGTCGCGTCTTTTATCGGCTGGGCACGGGTTGTCAAAACCCGTTGCATCGAACGAAACGGAAGCGGGGCGCGCACGGAACCGCCGGGTAGAGTTGGTCAAACAATAGAAATGGCAGAAAAAGGATCGCTCAAAAATTTGCTTTTAGACGAACCGTACAGGTTTGAGTTTTTCCAAGCCGTTCGCCTTTTAGAAAAGATCTCGTCCGACAAAAAACCCGTCGGACGAGAAGCCCTTCCCGACGAAGAGATCGTTCGATTTCGTTCGCATGTTTCGTTTAATTTTCCCGCCAGCGAAATTCAGAAGTTTCAGGAAGATTTTGTCGGAGAATCCGACGAGAAAAAGCTTGAAATGTTCGTGAATTTTATGGGAATGGTTGGAATGAGCGGCGTTATGCCGCTGCCTTATACCGAATTGGTCGCAACCCGCGCACGGTACAAGGACGACGCGATGTGGGCTTTTCTCGACATTTTTTCCCACCGCATGATCTCGATGTTTTTCCGCGCGTGGGAAAAATATCGCTTTCCGATCGGTTATGAACGCGGGAACGATAAATTTACCAGCTATTTGTTCGATTTTGCCGGATTAGGTACGGACGGAATGCGCGGTCGGATGAGCTTGGAAGATGAATCGCTGCTTCCCTACAGCGGTCTGATCGCTCAAAAGCCGCATTCTTCAAACGCGCTGGCAAATATCCTGTCAGATTACTTTGGCGTTTCAGCAAAAATAATCCAGTTTTTCGGTCAATGGCTGGATCTGGACAACAACAGTATTACGAAACTCGGATCTGCTAACAGCAATCTTAGCCGAACTGCGATCATCGGGACCAGAATATGGGACCAACAGTCGAAATTCCGAATACGACTCGGAGCGATGTCATTCAAACAGTTTCAAGCCTTTCTGCCAAACGGCTCGGCGCATGAAGCCTTAAAATCGATCATTCGCTTTATGACCGGACTCGAATTCGACTTTGATCTTCGTTTAGTTTTAAAGGCTAAGCAGGTTCCGAGCTGTATTTTAACAACTCGTGCAAAACGCCGTCCGATGCTCGGTTGGAGTTCGTGGCTCAAAACCGAACCGTTTAAATCGGACGATGATCAGGTGATCTTGCAGATTTGATCGCGAAACCGCTGTCTGACCGCCGCAATTGAATTTTTAAAAAAGGAGACAAACCAATGAACGTAAACCTAAAATCGCTCGTCGGAAGATTAAACGACACTTGCCGCAGCGCACTCGAAAGCGCAGCCGGTCTTTGTCTTTCGCGAACAAATTACGACGTCGAGATCGAGCATCTTCTGGCAAAATTGCTCGAAGCCGACGACACCGATCTTCACAAGATCTGCCGTCATTACGAGGTAAATATCGACCGGCTGTCAAAGGACGTAAATTCTGCGCTCGACAGGCTAAAGACGGGAAATAATCGAAATCCGGGTTTGAGCCCGCGCATTCCGCGGCTGGTTCAGGACGCATGGCTGCACGCTTCTATCGATTTCGGCGCCGCGCGTGTCCGTTCGGGACATCTCCTGCTTGCAATGCTCGTCGATGAAGATCTGGCGCGGATGGCAAAGGATATATCCCGCGAATTTGCACATATTTCGGTCGAATCGCTGCAAAAAGAACTGCCTGATATCACAGCCGATTCTGCAGAGGCACGAGATGCGGTCGCGCTCGGTGAAACCGCAGGAGTTTCGAGCAGCAGCGACGTCGCCACCGGTGTTCCGGGCAAGACCAAAGCGCTCGATCAATACACCGAAGATCTGACGGCAAAAGCAGCCGCAGGCAAGATAGATCCGATCCTCGGGCGCGATCTTGAAATTCGCCAGATCGTCGATATTCTGACGCGCCGCCGTCAAAATAATCCGATCTTGACCGGTGAAGCCGGAGTCGGAAAAACTGCGGTCGTCGAAGGATTCGCGCTCCGCATTGCCGAAGGCGACGTCCCCGAACCCTTGAAAAATGTCATCGTTCGAACTTTGGATCTAGGCTTACTTCAGGCAGGTGCCGGCATAAAAGGCGAATTTGAAAATCGCTTGAAATCGGTGATCGACGAAGTGAAAGCTTCGCCGCAGCCGATAATTATGTTCATTGATGAGGCGCATACGATGATCGGCGCCGGCGGCGCGGCAGGTCAAAATGACGCGGCAAACTTGCTGAAACCCGCTCTTGCACGCGGTGAATTGCGAACTATCGCCGCAACGACCTGGGCTGAATATAAAAAGTATTTTGAAAAGGACGCGGCGCTCGCACGACGTTTTCAGGTAGTCAAAGTCGACGAACCCGACGAAGAAAAAGCGATCTCGATGATGCGCGCCATCGCGGACAAGATGGAAGAACATCACAATGTCCGCATTTTAGACGAAGCTGTCGTAGATTGCGTTAAGCTTTCGCATCGTTATATTACGGGTCGGCAGCTGCCTGATAAATCGGTCTCCGTGCTCGACACGGCGTGCGCGAAAGTCGCGATCGGACAAGGCGCAACTCCGGCGTCTGTCGAAGACGCAACGCGAAGGATTCAGAATTTAAGTTCCGAGATCGATTCCTTAGAACGGGAACAGGTTACAGGCGCCGAACACGACGAACGGCTCGAGGAATTAAAAGCAAAACGCGCAAAGACCGAAGAAGAGCTTGAAAAACTTAACGAACAATGGGGTAAAGAAAAAGAATTGGTCGAGAAGATCAGAACGATTCGAACCAAATTAGAACTTTCCCGGCTCGATTCCCAACTGCCGTCAAACGGCAATTCGCCGCCGAACGTCGACGCACCCGAAACCGCAGCTGCCGCGACGGCGGAAACCGGCGCTTCGGCTTCGGGCGAAGGAACGGCGACCGCGGTTGCAGAGGAAAGTTCATCCGCACCGCAGGTCGGCAAAGCCGAAAACATCGAGGCATTAAAAGCAGAATTGAAAAGCCTGACCGCCGAGCTTCGTGAAGTTCAGGGCGAAGACCCGCTGATGCAGCCGGTCGTTAATTCGCAGTCAGTTGCAGAGATCATTTCGGGTTGGACCGGAATTCCGATCGGAAAAATGGTTGCCGATGAAATTCATGCCATATTGAATCTTCGCGACACGCTTGCCGAACGCGTTCTCGGGCAAAGTCATGCGCTGCATGAAATTGCCGAAAGAATTAAAACTTCGCGCGCCGGTTTGACCGATCCCAAACGCCCGATCGGAGTATTTCTCCTTGTCGGAACGTCCGGTGTCGGTAAAACCGAAACCGCACTTGCGCTTGCCGATTCACTATACGGCGGCGAACGCAATCTGATCTCGATAAATATGAGCGAATATCAGGAAGCGCACACGGTTTCGTCGCTCAAAGGTTCGCCTCCGGGCTATGTCGGCTACGGTGAAGGCGGCGTTTTGACCGAAGCCGTACGCAGAAAACCTTATTCGGTAGTGCTTCTCGATGAAGTTGAAAAAGCGCATCCGGACGTGATGGAGCTTTTCTATCAGGTATTCGATAAAGGCGTTTTGGAAGACGGCGAAGGTCGCGAGATCGACTTTAAGAACTGCGTGATCCTTCTGACATCAAATGTCGCCACCGATACGATAATGAAGCTTTGTGCCGATCCGGACACAAAACCAGAGCCCGATGGTCTGATCGAAGCAATTCGACCGGAACTCGTAAAAGCCTTCAAACCGGCACTTTTGGGACGAATGGTTACGGTCCCTTATTATCCGATCTCGGACGACGTGCTGCGCGAGATCATCAAATTGCAGCTCGGCAAAGTTACTAAACGGATCTCCGATAATCATAATGCGAAATTCTCATATGACGATTCGGTGATCGACACCATCGCTTCGCGCTGCACGGATGTCGATTCCGGCGCGCGCAACGTCTATAACATTCTGACGGGAACGCTTTTGCCTGAAATGAGCGGCGAGGTTCTTTCTCGAATGGCGGACGGCGACGGCATCAAGTCCGTTCACGTAAACGTTACGAACGACGGCAAATTTGATTACCAGATAAGTTGATCATCACGAGGCTGAAGTTCTCCTCTTCAGCCTCTTTTTTGCTGATTGTCGACTTTTACTGCTCGCAGCTCAAACTTAAATCTACGGGCACAGACGCGCGAATCGAAACGGTATGTTCACCACGTCGCTATCGTCCTATTTCGGCTGAACAAAGCGTTTCGATCTTTCGCTTGGTAAGGATGTACTATTTATTTTTTCGACTCCCGACCCGAGGTATTGATTTTAATTGCGTTATGCGGCTCCGCACCAAGATCTTTGCTTGCGCAGCTTTTAACAGATCTTCGATATTATTAACGCTCATTTACGCAATTTTTGTTTCTGATTTCGTCCAAATCTCCGTAAAAGACAGAACAATGGCTGACCACGTTTTTTGACTGGTTATTACTAGATCAATCCGAGAAACAAAATGAGCGAAGATATAATGAAACGCACCTGGCTCGGCATTGGCGAAAAGACAGGCGGCGTACTTTTTGTCGTTGGAATGGAAGGCACCGAAGGCGTTGTTTTTAATCTGGCAAATGCTTCGAATCGTGCGGGTTTTGGGCTTTTGAATGCGCGTGTAGGTCTTGGTTTAGGCGGAAGTGCGGGATTGGTCGCGATGTGCGTTTTTAACTGCACCAACATTAATCAACTTCACGGAACGTCGGCTGACGATTGGGGTGTGAGCATTTCGCTCGGCGCAAAATGGGACAAACTTGCAAAAGCGCTCAAAAACTACAAATTTTTCGGAACCGTTGCTAAACTTGGTTCCAAGGTTCGTATTACCGATCCAAAAGATCTTGAGTCGATACGTAATAGTCTTCATTACATTTACAACGAATATGACATGGCGTCGATGGGAAATGTGCCGAAAGTGATAAGCTTTGACACGCCTGCCGGCGTAGGTTTGGAACTTTCCGCGACATATTCGTTCGGCGGCAAGATCGAGATCTATTAAACTTCGATTTTTGGAACCCAATGGCAAATACAACTCAAAACAACCGGCTGATGCAGATCGCGACACCTTTGGCGTACGACTATTTGCTGATCAGCCGGATTTCGGCGACCGAAGGGCTTTCGCGACTTTTTTCCTATGAAGTAGAATTGCTTCACGAAGAGGAAAATCCCGGTTTCGAACCGACCGTCGTCGACGCGACCCAGCTACTCGGTCAGGGCGTAACCGTAACGATCGATCAGCGCGACGGAACCAAGCGAAATTTGAACGGAATCGTCAATCAATTTTCGCAGGGCAACCGCAACACCCGTTTTTCTTTCTATTACGCGACGATCGTTCCACATGTCTGGATCCTGACGCAAAATCACCAAAGCCGGATCTTTCAGCATAAATCTGTTCCCGACATTCTGCGCGAAGTATTAACGGATTTCGACGTTTCGTACGAGATCCAAGGCGATTTCAAACCTCGCAATTATTGCGTTCAGTATAATGAATCGGACTTTGATTTCATCTCGCGTTTGATGGAAGAAGAAGGAATTTATTACTATTTCGAGCACGGCGAAACGACTCATAAAATGGTCATCGCCAATACTCCGCAATCGCATCCGAATTGCCCTGGCAAGCATGAAATTCCATATTTTATTAATGTAAAACGTTCGAAAGAAGATTTCATCACGTCGATTCGCGCCTGGCAGACCGATCACAAACTCCAGACCGGTAAAGTGACGATGTGGGATCACAATTTTCAGCTGCCGGGCAACAAACTTCAATCCACGCAGCCAAGTCTTTTTACCGCCGGCGACAATCAAAAACTTGAAATTTACGAATTTCCCGGCGGGTACGCGCGAAAATATGACGACATCGACCGGTCGGGCGGCGAACGTTCGGACGTAAACAATGTTTTCAACGACAAGCAGAAAATGATCGAGGTCGCAATGCAGTCGCTCGACGCGCAATACCGCGTTATCAGCGGCGTTTCCGATTGCAGTTCGATCACTTCCGGCTATAAATTTACTTTTCAGGAACATGTCGACGCTGGTGAATATGTCGTAGTTTCCGTAACGCACGAAGCTGAACAGAATCCTTCCTATGTAACCGACGACGAGCTCGAACAGCCGTATTCGAACAATTTCAGCTGTATTCCATACGGAAAGAACAATCCGCCGTTTCGACCGGTCAAGAAAACTCCGAAAGCATTAATTCAAGGCAGCCAGACCGCTTACGTCGTCGGACCGGCGGGCGAAGAGATCTTTACCGATAAATTTGGACGTGTAAAAGTTCAATTTCACTGGGACCGCGACGGTCAGGTAGATTCCGACAGTTCATGCTGGGTTCGCGTCGCGCAGAGTTGGGCGGGCAACAAATGGGGGACGATGTTCATTCCGCGCGTCGGAATGGAAGTCGTCGTGCATTTTCTCGAAGGCGATCCCGACCAGCCGATCGTGACCGGCTGCGTTTACAATCCGCAGATGATGCCGCCATATTCTCTGCCGGAAGAAAAGACCAAAATGACCGTTAAATCCGACTCGTCAAAGGGCGGCGGCGGATTTAACGAGATGCGGTTCGAGGATAAAAAAGGTGAAGAGCAGATCTTTTTCCATGCGCAAAAAGATTTGGACATTCGCGTGCGAAACGACCGCCGCGAACTTATCGGCAACGACCGCCATTTGATCGTAAACCGCGATAAGCGCGATCGGATAAAGCGAGACGAACACCTCATTGTGGAACGCGATCAAATTGAGAAGATCGAGCGTGATTACCACCGGCTTGTCAAAGGAAAAATGTCGGCAAAAACCGAAGGGTCGCTTTCCCATGAAGTCGATGGGAGCATCGGCGAGAAAGTCGGCGGAAGTCATACCGAAGAGGTCGGTCAAACGATCTTTCTAAAAGCCGGAACAAACGTCGTAGTCGAAGCCGGAACCCAGATCACGCTCAAGGTTGGCGGAAATTTCATCGACATTAATCCGGGCGGCATCTACATTAAAGGAACGATGGTGATGATCAACAGCGGCGGTGCTGCCGGTTCGGCGACGATGGGAAGCCTCGTTTCGCCGCTTGAACCGGAAGAAGCTCAAATCGCGGACAATGCCGATCCGGGAAGTAAATCGCCGACATATAAAAATCAGAAGCGTCAGATTCCGACATGGAAAAAGCCGACATTTAAGAAGCCGAACCACAATCCTAACCATCCAAAAAATAAGGATAAAAAGTCGTGGATCGAAGTTATGCTGGTCGATGAAGAAGGAAAACCGGTCGCCGGCGAACGATATCGCGTAACACTTCCCGACGGCACCACGCTTGCCGAGGGCACGACCGACGCAAAAGGTTTGGCAAAAGTTACGAATATCGATCCGGGAAACTGCAAGATCACTTTTCCGGCTCTGGACGGCAGAGCCTGGAAGGCGAAATAGGAGAAATGTTTTTAGATGCCGAGTAAATATACCGCAAAAGCTGGCGATTCATTGTGCAGCATTGCATATCAAAACGGCTTTGCCGATTGCAAACCGCTTCGCGCCGACGCGGCAAATGCTTACATACTAAATAGAAAGGTCGATCCGTGCCAGGTTCAGCCGAATGACATCGTCACGATTCCGGAAAAGACCGAAAAAGAGGTCGACGGAGCGACCGACAAACGGCACGATTTCGTCAAACGCGGTCGATTGGCATTTGTCCGTTTTGTCCATGGATCGTCAAACGCAGATCCGACGGTCGATCCTTCCCTTTTTCGTTTGAATGTCAGTAATTACGAAGCGAATCGCGGCGGCAATCCTGACGGAACTGCGGCTTTTCCGGGAACCGGCGTCAAAAATTTCAACGCAAACGGGCATAACGATGTCGATACGTTCAAAGTAGAAGTTTTCGACATTCGCGGCAGCGGCGAACTCGACGCCGAGATCGAAGCGCTCAAACCCGTTTACAATGCTGCCGGTTCCGTAACAAAACACGAACCGTTTCCGACCCCCCGAAAACTTGCCGTAAAACTTGGTTTGCAGGCTGGTTCAAAACGATTCCGGTCCTGTTATCTGCGGCTTGTTACTGACGCCACCGACCGTGCGGCGATCACGAAACAAGCGCTGCTTGTTTCGGATCTGTACGACGCAGGTGATAAGAAAGTTGAAATTCTCGACCAGCTCGTCCGCGCAAGTTACACAATTCCGAGCTGTCCGGAAGGAACCAAATGTCGTTCGATCGTTCATGCGCAGATCGGTACCGACCGCCGCCGTCTTAGATTGAACGTTCATGTTCTGCGGCGCTCGGTCGGCGGTGCCCCGATCGTTTCCACTGCTGATGCAGAACGCCGAATACTTGTCTGGCTGCGCAGAATTTACGCGCAAATGTCTATCGCGCCAAAGCTTGTTTCTGCCGTTCGCGAGGTAGATCCGCCCATGAATCTCGTTTCCATTTCAAACGATACCGGATCGCGCGCGCAGGGAAACGGCAGGTTAAAATTCCGTATTCGTGCTGCCGGTGAAACCGACCAGGTGATAAGGCATCGACCGGACCCGACCGACAGTCCGCTAAAATCCGCAATGGCGCTTGCTGCCAAGATCAATATGCCTTTCAAGGCAGTAGTTACGTCAAACCCGGCTCGCTTCGATCACTCGCCGGGGCGAAAATCGGCAGATATTTTGATCACCGAGGCGTCCGGTAAACGTGTTATTATCGACCTTGAGCATTCGACCGATTCCGGACAATCGGTTACCGTCGGACGACCGAATCCGATGCTGTTTCAGGAATGGAACGGAAACAACTGGCTTGTCGGTTCGATCGAACAGCGTACGATATTGAAAAATTACGGCGGCGGCGACAATCGGTTCGATCTTTTCGTAATTAACCGGTTTGTCTCGCCGACTTTGCTCGGCGCGGCGATGATGTCGGGACATCAGGTCGACCCGGCGCGAAGTGCCATTCCTTCGGTAAAATGGTCGGCATTCGTCGATCTTCGATCTTCGGCTGCCGGTGACGGCTACCCCGCCGTGATCGCGCACGAAGCAATGCATGCCGTCGGCGAGGTGATGCATGCACAGGCAGCTCCGAAGCAGTTAATGCATCCGTTTGCTGATGCAGCGGATGCCGTCACCATTGCAAAACGCGTTCGCGACGGAGCCGTTACTTACGACGGCGGGAATATTGCAGGAGATCATAACCTCGTTTCGCGAATGAGAAGTCAGGGTTCTTCCCTGTTGGAAAGCTGGTAATATATGACCAAAGGCACGAAATTTGTTACCGAATCGGTTTATCTTTGCTTTTTAATCGCCGCGCTGTTTCTAAATGCCTGCGGGCAGAATGTGAGTAAAATTATGGTCAACGAAGATCAAGAAAATACCCCGAACGCCCCGACCGGCGACAGCAATATGGCGCCGCTCGACGATTTTATTTTCAAATCCGATCCCTTTAATAAGGAGATCGTCCCGCGCGAACTCGACGCGAAAAATGTCGCTGAATTTTTGATCAAGAAAATAAATGCGAGTTCGGAACTAAAGCATCTGATCCAGGCGGAAAAAGCGGCTGATTTTTACGACACATTTGAGATCGCTCCAAAGTTTAAGGAATATTTTTCCGACATTTCAAAAACCGACGACGAATTGCTGCGTTCTATCGTGCTAGTTCGAACCATCGCGCGCGTAGGCAAACCTGAAGATATTGAGTTTGCAAAACAGGCTTATCTGCGGCTGATTCCTCGTTTGGACACGCAGCAGCATTTTGAAGAAGTGATAAAGCTTCACGAAATTCTTGGCTTGGGAACGAAGTCTAGCGAGCTTCGCGCAAAGATAAAACAAAAGATTGGTGAGCTCGATGGAAAAAAAGATACGGAGTATTCAGCCGAGATCGAATTGCTCAATTTTCAGGGAGCGATCGAACAACAGCTTTCGCGGGCTGAAAAGGTTCAAGATACGAAAAATTCTATAGTTGCAATGACCGACCGGAAAAAGCGGCTTGAAAAGGAGATCGCAGCCTATCTCGCTCTGGAATTCGGGTTTGAGGAATATTTGGAAAGCTGGTCGGCAAAGCGTCTGCGCCGCGAAACATGGGCGGCGAGCCCGCTCGAGCAAACCGAACGCGTCGACACGCGCCCATTTGCCAAAGAAGTCGCGACGGCGTTTCGTGATTTTTTGAGCGATCCCAGGATAAAATCGCTCGAAGAAGAGGAGAAAGAATTTGCCGAGATCCGCATTTTGCGGGCGATCAAATTCTTCGGTGGAAAGTTGAAAGAACAAGAGGTCGAATTCCTGGCTCAATTCGTCGGAAAACAGGCTGACACTTTGGCAAATGAAGGATTTTTGCTTCCGAAAACGTCCAAACCATAGGAGATAAAAGATGCCGACAGGACCAGCAGCACGAATAACAGACAACGTAGCGCATCCGCTTCCTCCCGTCTTAACGCCGGGTCCGGGAAGTATGAACGTTGTAATCGGGTTTCTGCCAGCCTGGCGCGGAATGCCGCTTGGCGCAGTTGCTGCGATCCAGTCTGCAAAATCGGTCGCAGATGCGGCGATTCAAACAGCGATCGCCGCTTCAACCGCGGCAGCAGGAACTCCGGGCGCACCGGCGGCGAAAGCGGCTGAAGAAACAGCGAAAGGTGTGGCGGCAGCTAATATGGCTTCGGCAATAGCATCCGCCTCGGGCGGAGCCGATATCCATGCGTGTACGACGCCTTTTCCGGTTCCGCCGCACGGACCGGGCGTTGTTATCGATGGATCTGCTACCGTGATGATAAATAATCTTCCCGCATGCCGACTTGGCGATACGATCCTTGAACCGATCGGACCGCCGAACAAAATAGTGAAAGGCGAAATGACCGTTATTATTGGTGGATAAACGAATTTGACCGCCCTGCAAATCACAAAAAGCGGCTGGTTTCCCAGTCGCTTTTTCAGTGTTTCAAATAAATTCTTATTACGCTTGAACTTCGGCGTCCGGTTCCTTCTTTCCGAACTTGGTTTTCGTATATTCGTAGATCATAGGTAAAATCGAAAGGAATACAACCACGATCACTACTTTATCTATATGGTCTTCGAGTTTGAAATTAGCCACACCGAACCAGTTTTGAACAATGATCTCAACCACGCCGCCGAGGTAATATCCCGCAAGCAGCATGCTCGTTACCCAGAAAAATCCTCCTACAACGTTGAAAACAAAAAAATCGCGATAGGTCATTTTTGCCGCGCCGGCGACGATCGGGGCAAATGTTCGAACGATCGGAACGAACCGCGCGATGATGATCGTTTTACCGCCGTGCTTTTCATAGAACGCATGCGCTTTTTTAAGGTGTTCCGGATTAAAGAATCGCGATTTCGGACGGCTGAAAATCGCCGGACCGATCTTTCTACCCGAATAATAACCGACCGCGTCGCCCACAACCGCTGCGATAAACAAGGTTACGAGCATGATCCAAATATTCAGCTTTCCCGCGGCAGCAAACAAACCGGCGACGACGAGCAGCGAATCGCCCGGCAGAAAGAAACCGATCGCAAGTCCGGTTTCGGCGAATATGATAAAGATCAGTCCAAAATATACATATACGCCGAGCCAGTTTAGCAGCGTGTCTATGATAACTTTGGGATTAAGAAATTCCTTAACCTGATATAAAAAATCGATAATTGCTTCCATAAATCACCCTCGACGTCGCGGTATCCGTGTTTTCGCTGAAGTATCGTAACAAAAATTCCGAATAAAAGTCTGTGCGAAAGATCAAAGATCTTATGTTTCTTTTTGCCAGCCGTGCTGTCCGATCAAAGGAACAAACGCGCATGCACCGAAATTTTCGGTTGAGAACCCGCTTTCGTTTCTGGTAACTCTAACAAGCTCCTGCGTTTTCGTATCTTTACCCAACGGGATCACGAGCCGTCCGCCAACCTTCAATTGCGCTACCAGCGGTTCGGGAATTACCGGTCCGCCGGCGGCGACAAGCACAGCGTCGAACGGCGCATAAACTTCCCAACCGAGCGTTCCGTCGTCGCATTTTACCGAAACATTTTTGATCCCAAGTTCGGACAAACGCTCCGAAGCTTTTTTCGCCAGTGCCGGAACGCGCTCGACGGCGTAAATTGTCCGCGCAAGTTTCGAAAGAACTGCCGATTGATATCCGGAACCCGCACCGATCTCCAGAATTCTATCGCTCGGCTTAAGTTCCAAAAGCTCGGTCATCCTTGCAACGATAAACGGCTGCGAGATCGTTTGATTTCCGGCTATCGGAAGCGCGTTGTCCTTATAAGCCTGAAATTTCAGCGCTTCAGGCACGAACAAATGCCGCGGCACCTTTTGCATAACGTCCAAGACGCGTTCGTCGGCGATCTTATAATGATCGCGAAGCCGCTGCACCATCTTTGTTCGTGAAATTTCGAATTCGTCAGCCATTTCGATTTCGGATTTGCGATTTTGGATTTTTGACTTTCTAATTGCTAGAATGCCCGGTTTCGATTTACGAAAATCGGCTTTACAATGCTTAAAGTCCGATAAAACGAATTATTTTTTCAATTAAACCAGTATCAAATAGAACATCCAAAACCGCAGTTCGATCAGTTTTCCCAGTCTTTCAACTTGTCAATCACCTGGTGATTGGTCAGATCGCTGCGCATCGGAGTAACGGAAACAAAACCGTCGTCGATCGCTTCAAAATCGGTACCGCCTTCGGCGTGAAAACCTTCGCGAACTTCGCCTATCCAATAATAGAGTTTGCCGCGCGGATCTGTATGTTCTGTAATGACCGGTCGGGCGTTTTTAAAGCCCTGTTTCGTGATCCGAAATCCCTTGGGAATTCCTTTCGGAACGTTTACATTTAACAGCGTTCCTTCGGGCAGCCCCTCACGCAGCGCCTTTGCCGTCAGCTGTCTGGCGACTTTTGCCGACTCGGTAAAATCGTGATTTCGGTACGCCGCGAGCGAAAAAGCGAGTCCCGGAACTCCCAAAATAGTTGCTTCGAGCGCGCCGGCGATCGTTCCCGAATATGTCGCGTCATCGCCCATGTTCGCACCGGGATTTATTCCAGATGCGCATAAATGCGGTCGAAGTTCACCGGGTAAGATTTGATTAAGCGCAAGCGTTACGCAGTCTGTCGGCGTTCCATCGACGGTCCAATGCCGCTCGTCAACCTGCCGAATTCTTAGCGGGCGCGACAACGTCAAACTATGCGAAGCGCCGCTCATTTCAGATTCCGGTGCGACGACGTAAACATCTGCGATCTCACGCAGCGCGTTTTCGAGGGCGATTATTCCTTCGGAATGCCATCCGTCGTCGTTAGTAATTAAAATTCGTGTTTTTTCGCTATCCATAGAAAAAGAAAAAGATGCGTAAATTGCGAAATGATTTTAAATCAAAAACCTGTTCGCTTTACGCATCCTTAAACTAAAAAAACCAAAACTATCTTCCGGGACCGGAAGAATTCATCGGACGAAATGGACGACGGAAACGTTTACGGTTCCTTTTGCGCGCATTAGCCGATTTTAGCTTCGCCTTTTGACCGGGCGGCACAAAATGCTGATGCTTTTTGTAATCTTTGATGATCTCTTCGGTCATCACTTTACGCTTAAAACGCCGCAAAGCGTTTTCGATCGATTCATTACTGTTTAATGTTACAAAAGCCATAGTCTGTATCACCCCCTTTTTGGCGTAAATTCCTGCTTCGAAAAGCAAACCATAATTAAACACTTTTTAAGTGCCGATGGCAAGTTTCGCTTCGAAGTTTATTGCGCAGGCGCAGGCGCTTCCGGTTTCTTCAGAGGAATTCCCAAAAGCTGCCCGTTATAAACGACATAGATCTTATTCGCCGGTTCGTCGACCCACATATCCATGCTTTCGAATGCAATGTTCGGAACCTTCAGCACCGGCGTAAACGTGAATGTTTTCAAACTATACCTGCCGACTTCGGTTACCTTTTTGTCTTCCGAAGGCAGCGCAGCCCAAGCTTCGGATGGATTTTGCGTCGGCTGCAGACTTCGATACGTTTCCTGCCGGATCGGTCGAAATTCACCGTTTGTGGCGGTTACGGTTCCGGTTTCAGGATCTAAAAACCAAAATGAGCCTTTCTGCGCGGAGGCGTCCTTATTATTGTAAACGTTGCCCGAGACGACCAAGAACTTATTGATCTGAGGCAAATGCGCGACCGGCATAATAAACCGGTGTTTCGCATCCATTTTTACGGTGAATTGCCGGTTATTTTGAAGGTTGATGCGAATCAGAGTACTTTTCCCACTGTCATAGTCATAGCTCGTTATCGCCAGCCATTTGCCGCCTTCGGAAATAACTCCGTTGGCGAAACTTCCTTCTCCGATCTTTGTGGTCTGTCCATTTACCACTTTCAGCAGTTCATCGTCGTTCGTTTTTACCTCGATGTTTCCTTTCGTAACGGACATTTCTTCCATGTAATCGTCATATCCTGACGAAAACTTTGCAGATTTATTTATGAAATTCACTCCGTTTGGCTGACTCGCAAAATCCGCCAATTTACCATTCACGAACCGGTGCCATGAATAACTGGCAAAAGCTCGTTCCTGGCGTCGTTTGGTGTCCAGCGCGTCCGCCTGTTCGTAGGTCAGATCGTCGTTTTCCATGTCGGCATCGGCGAGCTTGCTCAGTTCTTTTTCGATCTGCGCTTCCATCATCGTGTTATTTACAAGCAAACGCAGATCTTCGCCGTTCTTCCAAACCGCCTTCGCTTCGCTTTCGGGCTCGGCAAACAAGATCTCCAACCCTCCGATATCCTTTTCAAGCCAGTATTTAAGCTTTGCCGGCGGACGCTTAAATTCCATGAAAATATCGTCCAAACCTTTTGAAAGCTGCGATTCAGGGCTCGTATAGAAAAAGATCCGTCTGCCGCCGCTTCGACCGAGCATCAGTAATTCTTTGCCGGAGCATCCGCCGCAATATGAAACGAACGGCGGTTGATTTCCGACATCGTTCGACGCCATGAAACTCTTTAAATAACTGAACTCGGAATCGGTTAAACGCCGTTCGCGATACCTTGCATCGTCTTCGTCCCAACTGTACATCGCATGATCGGCATAGATCCGGACGTAATTGCTGTCGTAGGCATAAATCCCTAAAAGCGACTCGTCCTGCTTTACCTCATTCTGCAGTTTTTCTTCCGGAGTTAAGTTGATTGCTGCGTTGAACGTGTAATAGTAATAGGGCGGAAACGAAAGCGCAGGCGACACACTCGCAAACAGCGCCGTAAAAAACTGCGGCGGGATAGGAATGTTCGATTGATCGCCAAAATAGAAACGCGCACCCGTGATCTTTGCCTGATTTGGATAAAGTCCGTAAATGACCTGCCGCGCTTCCGGCGAATCTTCGCTTTCCATGTATTTTTCCGCCGCTTTAGCAAGCGCTTTATTTTGACTGCTCAAAAACTGTGCGACGGCTGCGACCGGAATTTTTCCGCGGATCAGGCGCGCGCAGCCAAGTACGGCGATCTTTGCATCGTCGCTGCCGCTTGCCAAAATTCCCTCGTAGTCCCGCTCATTTTCCAATAAACATGCCGAAACACCCTGCGCGATCGGATTTCCTTTTGATCGAGTATCGTAAATATTCGTCATCAGTTTTTCGCGAAGTTCTTTTCGGACCGATAAAAGCTTAACTATCGAATTTACCGTCGTTTTTCCATCCGCAAGGTCATTCAACAGAACCGCATAAACCGCCGGACCGTTCCATTTTTCCATCAGTTCGCGAATGATCTCCGCAACCTGCGGTTCGCTGCGTTCGAGCGACCTCATCCTAAAGTTAACTGCGGATACGAGTTCGGCGCTCGGTTCATCAAGTGCGCCGACCTGTTCTCCCAACATCAGCGGTAGATCCGAAGGGTTGTACGTGTCCGACTGAACCGATCGCGGCATCATATTGGAACTTACATTTGCAACAGCAATCCGAACCGCTTCGTCCGAAAAATCGAGCTCTTCGATATTCCCGAGATTTGCGGCTTCGACCCGCTTGGCGATCTCCATTCTCTGCTCATTAAATTGACGCGCCTGTGCCACAACGCCATCGACCTGTTCCGGAATCGTAAAGCCGCCGGAAAGAAGGATCGCCTTTACCACATCGCCGCGCTTCCATTTTTCGACTTCCGGCAATACCTGCCGGAGCGCCGCCGCAGCCTGAACGCTGCGCTGTCTCATCAGAGCATTTATAGCCGCATCGCGGAGCGGGTAAATTTCCCGCGTGGATCGTTTTGGCACGGGAGGCGCGCCGGGCGGTGGTGTAGGTCTTGGCAGCGGAGGTAAAACATTGGCATCGTAACGGTAACCATCTTCGTCTTCAACCTCGATCGTTTCTTTTTCGTTCAGAGCTTTTATCAATCCGGGAACGCTTTCAGGAATTTCATGTTCGGCAAGCGCCGTAACGACGAGTCTCCGTTCACCGTTAACCTGTTTCGCCCAATTCGGATCTTCCAGCCAAGGTAGAAGCGCTTTGACAACTTCTGAACCGTTGTCCTTCATTACTGTTGCAAGATTTCTAGCTGCGGCGCTGCGAATGGTCAGGTTGCTGCTCCGGACAAGCTGTATCATCTTGTCGACATATTTATCAGGCGGCGAGCGCATTAAAAGCGTTGTCAAACCGGTATAGGTTCTGCCGTTGACGCGAATATCAAAAAGAGTTTCGTCTTCCATCAGACGAAAATACCAATCGTCGCGCCCCGGAAAATCGCCGCCGTAAACTAGCGCATCAAGCGCAAGATCGCGATTTCCCGGCATTGCGTTTTTGTCCTCGACAACACCCATCAAATAATCGCGATAGCCGCTGGCTTCGATCGAATTTCCATTTTTCAGCGCGTTTAGGTAATAGACCCAGTTTGCCAAAGTTTGCGAAACAGGCTGCGATCGATCATTGATCAATCGGTCAAGGATCGGTTTTGCGCGGTCGAAATTGACGCGCCCGAGCGCGAGCAATTCTTCTTGGTTTGTTACGTATTCGTCTTCATCGCGAACCTGCGAAGCCATTTGAATGAGATCGTCTATAAAATAATCGCTGTTATATGTCAGCCAATTTTTTAATTGTTCCGCCTGATATTCACCTGCTTCTTCATCGCTCTGCACGCGGTCGTAAGCTCGTTTTACGAGATCGGCGGCTTCCGGATGCTGTGAAAAAACGCTCAAAAGCGAGGTTTCGAGCCCGGGATTTTTCTCGACCTCAGCCAGCAGACGGTCCATAACGCGCGGCGAAGGTTCGATAGTGTAGGAAAGCGGCGTCGCGCCTCTTTGCCGCGACCAGTAATCGATCAGATCTCCGATCGGCGCATTGTCCGGAGGAGGATTTTTCAGGCTGTAAAATTCAGGAGGTCGATTGATCGAGGCTGCGGAAACAAGCGGATTAGGCGGCGGCGGCGCGGGAATTTTGAACAAAGTATCTAGAATGATCTTGTTCCGGTCAACACCCTGAGCCTCGCCCGGCGGTGAAAAAACAAACAGAGCAAGCGCGATCAGGACGATCAACAAACTGAACGTGACGATAAGGTTCTTCAACATATTTTTCTTCCTCGAAAAAACAGGGGGCTGCAGCGATTGAGGTTTTGAAAAAACCGGCAATAACAAACTTTCCGAACAGATCCGGATATCCGTCCAAACACTAAAATAAGCCTGATTCTATCAAAAGAACCGTCGTTTCGAAACAAATAATCTCTATTAGAACGACGATCCGTGGATTTTATCAATCTTATACTGAATTAACTCAACCGCTTTGATTAGACAAGCGCCGAATTGGTTTGTTCCCGCGTCTTAAATCGCAATTTTTTGCGGCAAATCGGTTTAAGATATTTCTTGACAGAATTTGC
This sequence comes from Pyrinomonadaceae bacterium, assembly GCA_026129865.1. GTDB lineage: Bacteria > Acidobacteriota > Blastocatellia > Pyrinomonadales > Pyrinomonadaceae > JAHCHG01. The sequence continues at coordinate 416,178 of JAHCHG010000003.1, read as the reverse complement.
CCGAATTTATTAACTTATTCGTGAATCGTTTTTTCAAACATGTCCGCAACGTCTTACACTCGCGGGCTTTCCCATAAACTCCGGTTCCGTTTGTCCAACCAGCGCGAACCCTTTAACCGAAAATCTCAAGGAGAATCTCAAAGTCATGTCAGAACAAGGACACGCAAAAAATGTCGCTCAATTTTCACAATTGATCACCGTCGCAAACGGTTTCGGACCGGTTTATAACCCTCCGAATTCGATCATTGATCTCGTCAAAATGCAGGGTAAACTAACCGAATCGCAAACCGCTCTCCAATCCGTATCGCCAAAGGCACAGGCTGAAAAGATCGCTATCAATGCCCGAGCCGCGACCTTCGCACCGCTTTCGCAGATCGTTACGCGGGTCGGAGCCGCCGCCGAGGTCAGCGTCGCCGACCAATTGTTTTCAAACGATATTCGAACACTTACACGGAAGCTTCAGGGCAGGCGCGCAAAAGCGGCAACGGTCGATGATCCTTTGACGCCGGACATCGACGAATCGAAACAAAGCATTTCGGCTTCGCAAATGAGCTTTGACAACCGCATAGCCAATTTCGAGCAGCTCATAGATCTGCTCAAAGCTTCGGGCTCTTACTCGCCGAACGAAACCGATCTGCAGATTCCCGCGCTCGAAGCTTTGCTCGCCGATATGAAGGCAAAAAATAACGCCGTCATCGCCGCCGCCGTCGAAGCCAAAAACGCGCGAATCGAACGCGACCGCGTCCTTTACAACGAAACCGAGGGAATAATCGCCCGCGCAAATCTTGTAAAGAAATACACAAAATCCCTCTTCGGCGCCGCCTCGCCCCAATATAAGCAGGTGTCGGCGTTGAGGTTTAAGAAGATCTTTTAAGGTTAGTAATCTTGAACGTCGGTGCGGGGGATTGTACTTCGCACCGTATCTTCCGGAGGAAATTTTTCCTTCGACATAAGAAGTCAAACTTGCTAAGATTTCATCGCAGTTGTAATTTTAATAGCCGATAGTTTTTTCCCCTCTGTATGATTACTGCAATTGACTTTTTTTGTGGAGCTGGCGGTCTGACGCACGGATTGTTAAGCGCCGGAATCAAAGTTTTAGCCGGTGTAGATGTCGATTCTAGTCTTCGCTTAACATACGAAAAGAATAATCACGGTGCAAAATTTGTTTGCCGTGATGCGAGAAAAATTAACATCCATGCGCTCCGTCGGTTCCTTGGCATTACCTCGGAAAATAGGGTCTTATACACCGCCTGTACACCTTGTCAGCCATTTTCTACACTCAATCAACGTCAAGGTGCTGATGACCGAAAAGATCTTCTCGTTTCGTTCGGTGATATTGTCAAACAAGCGCCGCCGGATGTAATTCTAATTGAAAATGTTCCGGGGCTAAATACAAAATATGGGCGAGAGATTTACGAAAGATTTTTGGCGAGAATCAAAGACGCTGGATTTCCAGAAAAAAATATTTTTTCGGCATTTTTAGATGCCAATGATTACGACGTCCCTCAAACTCGAAAAAGATTCATCTTAATTGCGAGCCGTCATAGCCTGATCAAACCACCGATTCCAGTCACCAATAAACCTGTTGTCAGGACATATTTAGAAAAGTACCCGGAAATAGAACATGGACAAAAATCTAATATAGTTCCGAACCATGAAGCTCGCAGACTCCAACCCCATTTATTAAAGATCGTTCAAGCTGTGCCTAAGAACGGAGGAAGTCGGAACGACATCTTGGATACATCGATCTTATTAAAATGCCATCAAAAGAAGCCAATGGTTCACAAAGACGTTTTTGGTCGCATGCGATGGGATTCCCCAGCTCCGACCCTTACAGCGCGTTGCACGGATGTGTACTGTGGAAGATTTACTCATCCCGATCAAGATCGAGGGATATCTGTGCGGGAGGCTGCTGCATTACAGACATTTCCTGATGATTATGTATTTTACGGTAACTCCATACTTCACCTAGCACGACAAATAGGTAATTCTGTTCCGGTTAATTTTGCAAAAGCCTTGGGCAAATCAATTAAAACGCAATTTGATGGGTCTTGAGCTAGACAAAGTATGGTTGCACTATAAATGGCAAACTCAAAGTCCCACGTATTTGTTGTAAATAAGTTTATTCACTCTCAGTCCGCAAAAGATGCTAGTGAGTTAATTGGTTACTATAAAAATCCAAATGTTGATTTAGAAGAGATTGCTTATCTTGCTTTAAAATTGGCTTCCTCTGGTACAGTTTTAGATTTTCAAAACGATGAAAATATAGCCGATATTGCATCAACAGGTAGTCCAACGTCCTTATCAACACTCCTTTGTCCTCTATATTTAGTTCAAAATGGTTTTAAGGTTCTTTCTTTGGGGGTTCCCGGCAGACCAGCGGGTGGGATAGATGTATTAGCTCAAATTCCAGGATACCAAATTGAGTTAAGCAAGGATAAAATTGAGCAATGTTTGCAAGAATCTGGTTATGCACATTTTCTGGCAAATAAAGATTTTGCTCCAGCTGATGCTTTACTCTTTCAATTTCGACAGCAGATGAACGCTCAAACTGTTCCTAATTTAGTTGTAGCAAGTATACTTTCAAAAAAAATAGCTGTAGGCGTAAGATTTTTAGGACTGGACGTCAGAATTTCTCCTCATGGCAACTTTGGTAAAACATGGAAAGAAGGTATAGAAAATTCTCGACTATTTTGCGCAGTGTCAAAAATACTTGGAATAAATGCAAAGTGTTTTTTAACAGACGCTAGGTTTCCATATCAACCTTATGTTGGACGAGGAGAATCCTTAATTGCGCTTAACGAACTATTTAATAAGACTAACGAAAACATACTGATTAGACACAAAGAATTGTGTTCGGATATTGCTAACGCCTTATCTACTCCTGACAGACATCATTTTAAGAAACGTATCATAGAGATATTTGAAGAGAACTTAATTGCACAGGGAACAAATTTTGCTCTTTTTCAAGAGAAAAGCGAAAGTATCAAAGAATCACATGCCACGAATTTTTATATTGCAGAAGAATCGGGAGTTCTTCATATTGATTTAGCCAAGTTACGAAATATTTTAGTGAATTTACAACAAGAATTTACAACAAAAGGATTAAGATTTTCTGATCCTGCTGGAATAATTTTCAAGAAAACTACTGGAGAAGTAGTTGAAGAAGGCGAAATCCTTGCGACTATAAGAGGGGAAAAAGATGCCCTGAATATTCTAAGAGGTAGAGTTCCTTCCGTATTAACCTTTGACGAAAAAATTCCAATTAAGAGAAAGATGGAGATTATAGACAATGCCTAAATTTTGTTGTTTAACCTGTCCTCAAAAAGACTACTCTGAAAAAGAACTAGACGACAAATGTCCGATATGTGGTAAGGAGTATCAATTTCCGCTAAAGGATTATCCTGAATCTATCAAGGAGTATAAGATAATTAAACCTATTCAGTCACGGGGATTTTATTCAGTAACTTATGTTGCAGAACGTGGCAATTTGGGAAATAAATTCGTCTTAAAGGTAAGTTCTAAGAAAATTTACGATTACTTTGGCAAAGACTTTAACGCAGAATGTATTCTGCATAAAAAAATAGCAGACGACTCAGAACATGTCGTTAAAATATTCGACGCTTTTGAAGAAGATGTTTTATTCGGAGGTGAAACGGTTCCTTGTGTGATATCGGTACTGGATTTTATAAATGGAAATCCATTAGAAGATTATTTAAAGGGTGAAAAATCACTTTCAGCAAGAATCGTCGCTCAAATAGGAATTGACCTCTTCAGAATTGTTGGAGATTTGGAGAGCAACCAAATTCGTCATAATGACCTGCATAGCGGCAACATTATGATTCAGGAATTAAGAACGGGCTCGCACAGAGCGGAAGCTCTTGACCCTTCAATTAGAGCGATAGTTATTGATTTGGGTTCAGTGGCGGATGGAAGTTTAAGTGATGAGATGAGAATCGGCGACATTCATCAAGTTTCCCGACATCTTGGTCGCCTATCTACCCTGCTGATTAAAAATCCTGAGAAAAGTGAAGACCTTGAATTCAGGCTTGCCAGCTTGCTCAATGAAAGGGCAAATATGTTGGGTGCTCCGTCAAACGAACGTCTCCCCACAATCGAAGAGTGTATAAAGGATATTAAACAAACATTTGATTTTGTGCGTTCGCCTTGGAAAGAGTTGGAAGTTCCGAAACTAAGTCGCCTTGACGATGCTTACAATGCACAAACACTGCGACCTTGGTTTGTTCCACTTCTTTTGGTTGACCCGGATAAACAATGGCAAGCCGCCGTCAGCATTACAGGTCCTCAAGTAGTCATGGGAATGAGAGGTTGCGGAAAAACGATGCTTTTACGATCTCTCCAATTTCATGCACGGGCAACTAAAGAAAATGCGTCTGAGAAATTGATTCAAAAATTAAAGGATGATGGGTATGTAGGATTATATGTGTCCTGTAATAAAATTCTTGAAACGCACAAAACCGGCGAGATAAGTGAACCATATGCAAGATTACTAATAAGTTTTGCTCTTGAAGGACTTCGGGCGATTAACCATCTAAAAGAAATTGTAAAGGAAATGAGGAGTCCTGAAGATGTCGAAGTATATTCTTCCTATTACAGAAATATAGCCGAAGCATTGTCCGATAGTTTAGCCGATCAAGAATTTCAACATATAGGTTCTGAATATGAACTTGAGAGAAAGCTAATACAGCTACAGGTTCTCTTAAGCACCGGTGAAAAAGTATTTAACTTAAAAGGTCATCCGGTTGATGCCTTTTCAAGGCTTTCTCATGCGTTGAAAAGATGCACATCGTTATGGTCGGGGCACTACATTTTATTTCTTCTTGACGACGTTTCAACCAGATATTTAGACGAAAAACGTATCAAACAATTATTTTCCCAGTTATTGTTTCAAAGCGATGAGTGTGCATTTAAGTTTACGACGGAAGCCCAAACATTTGAATTGGTGGTGCAATCACCCGGCGAAATTGAACAAGCTAGAGAAGGAAGAGATTATAGGGTTTTTGATTTAGGCGCGGAAGTTTACGATAAAGTCCGCAGTCGTGGAAAACAAGGCAAGGAATTCATTGAAAAGATTTTGGAGAGTCGGGCGAAGTATTACCCGAATCATCCGAATTCGAGTCCAAGCCAAATTCTTGGCGATATAAATCAGAAAAAAATTGCCGAAAAAATTGTTTCTACTCCTGAAACTTCCAATCAAAAAAAAGAAATATATTGGGGAATATCAGCTTTGGCAGCGGTTTGTGTCGGTGATATTGGAGATGTCATTTCAATCTATGAGCAAATTTTAAGGAAAGGTCAGAACAAATCCATTCCTGTAAATCCCAAGATTCAATCAGAATGTTATCAGTCATTTTGCAGTCGCCGTTTGTATGATGTAAATAGAAAAGTTGGAAAGTTGAAAGATTTTGCGCTTTCGTTCGCAGAGGCTTCTCACCAATTATTGATGGAATCTTATGACAGAATAAAGAAGGGTAAAACAGAAGAAAGATTACGTCAATACAACAAAATTTATGTAAGAATTACGGTAGGAGATTTTCAAAAACAATTTACTGAATTACGTAAGTTAATTGATGCAGGCATTTTTATACTAGCAGGCGGAAATGATACTCCTCGAGCAAAAACCAGACATTCCAATCCAATTCAACAATTCGTTTTAACTTATAGAAAACTTTTTGGACTATCTCATTTTATTCCATTAGGAGAGCGAGATCGATTTGAATTGTCGGGAGATCAATTAATTGAATGGTTGGATCATCCAGAAAACGGAAAAGAAATTTTAATCCGAAATCTTTCTACGGAATCCGATGATAGTGAATATTCCGAAACAGTGGATGATCGTGAGTTTTCACAAGAAAAAGATGATAATGGGGAGAATTATCATGAAGAAATCAAGTTCAATCTAGATGAGAATAAAATTCTGCAACCCAGTTTATTAGATAACATAGACTCAGAGGTAATTAAAAACGTTTTTCTAAAAGAAAATTTTTCCCAAACCTCCACTCATACTAAAGACGCAATACCACTTAGAGTTCCGATATCACGGGTTTTGACGGAAAAGCAGGTTTCAGAACTTTCCGTGAACGAGATTGTTGTTGGCTTAGGTTTTGAAGACAGATCACCGGCTTCTGTGACGAGGCTGTTGAGACTCGTAAGTCCTGATTCTGCACATTTACTCTATTATCCTGACGTAAAAGGTTGGGCAGATGAAATCAGGGATATTATAAATAAAAGTGTTACTAAAGTATCTGAAACTTCATATAACGAAGTTGAAAGCACAGAATTGGAGTTAACTGGGGAAAACATATTAATTGACGTAACGGGGTTGGCTAAACCATTCATTTTTCAGAGTGTGAGAAAGGCTTTGAAACTAAACAAAAAGGTATACATTTGTGCTACAAAAGCCGAAAATTATTATCCCCAAGATGAAGATATAGAAAAGGTTTTTGAAGCGGACAACAGTGGGGACCCGTTTGAATTGATAGAAAAGTTAAATCAAATTTTAGTCAGTGGCGAAGAAGGACGATACGATTGCATTTCGCAATTACAATCAGATTCGGATGAGTCTCGAAGAAGAGCATTATGCGCTTTTGCTTCTGCAAAACACGAACGACTTTTAACTTTATTGGATGAACGGGAATATGACCAAATCGAAATTGTGGTTCCGTCGGACGAAGGTCCGAAAAGCAGAATCGCAAAACTTGTTGCTGAAGTGGCTGCTAGCAATTATCCCAATGCCGGGATTACGGAGGTCGACTCTCATGACTTATCCAGTATTATGAGTTATTTAGTGGAACGCTACAACGATCTGTATATCTTGAAGGGATATAATTTTGAAGTTGCTTTGAGTGGCTCAAAGTTGCAAGCTGTAGCATGTGCTGCATTGAGCGTTGGATACAAATTGTCCCAGTGCTGGTATGTTCGTCCCTTAAGTTACGATGTGGGTAAATTTACAACTGGAACTGGAGATACGAAATACTACGAAATTTCAATTCCAGAAATATAATCGTTTATAAATAATACAAATGCTCAAGCTCGCTGATTTAACAGTGCCCCGGCGCGAAATTCAAGCTGGGCGTTCAGCTGCTATACAGGAAATATTGGTCGCTCCATCAATTCTAGTTTCAGAATACATCTTAAAGAAAATATTTCATTGTTGCGGGGAAAGTCCTGACTTAAACTCAAGGTACGTTCCATATATAGATCCTTTTGTAGCTGTGATTTTAGAGTCCGGCAGCTCCATTCAAGCATTGGTATGTTTGGTGCGTGTGTCCGACAAAACAAATCTTCCTTGCGCAAATCTATTTGTTCCTTCTGACAAGTTAAATTAGGGTTCTGTCAATGCAGTTTTTGCGCCTGACAAAGTAATTCAAGCTTCTGCCAATATATTTGAGACGTCGAGCACGGTGAATCAGGCTTACGTCAGGACGATTTAATCGTCCGCCAATGTAAATGAAGCATCCGCCAAATTGACTCAGGCTTCCGCACATAAAAAAGCCCCGCACTTTCATGCGGGGCTTTTTTCGATTGATCCGACTTACATTTAAGCAGTCTTTGATTTTTCTTTCTTGGTGCGTGTGATGCCGCCGATCTGGACGAGTTTTTCGCCTTTGATCTGGTTTTTTTCCATTACCATTTCCTGGTAAAGTTTGCGCATCATCTGCATTTCTTCGGCAGCCGTTTTCGGACCTTCCATGTCGGGCTTGTTCGGTCTTTCCAGATCGACCGGGTTCAGCGCCAGACCGTGATCGGTGTCGTCGAGTTCGACATCTTTACCGCGTGCGAAGATCTCATGACGTCCGTGATCTTTGTACCACTGAGCAACGGTCGCATTTTGGTGCATATGCTCGATGATGTTTCTCCAGCCGATTCCGGTGTTATATGCACAGAAGGAAATTTCGCCTTCCTGAGTTCCGTAAGGAATGATACACATTTCCGTCCGGCGGAAATCGTAGTTGAAAAGATCCTGGAACCACATTCCCGCGATAAACAGGAAGTTCCAAGGGTCCTGACGGCGTTTTTCGATATCTTCGATCGTTCGCGTACCGTCAACCTTTCCGTAATCTTTACCCGAAAGACCGAACGATTTATCAAATTTCTTCAGAATTCCGCCCAGCGTTAAGCTCTTCGGAGCACCGTAAGGATTGTAATTCTTCAAAAGAGCCAATCCCATCATGAAATTTGAGAACCACTTTCCGCGCGCCGTGTCGGTGATATGTTTCATATCTTCGACAAGATTCGGAATATGTAGAAATTCCGGCACCGGAGCCATTTCCTTGGTATCTTTGTTGATCATAACCGCGGTTCCGACTCCGCAGTTCGGATGGCAGCCGCAGGAAACCTGTCCCCAATCCGCTTCCGGACCGTGAACGAGATCGGCAAAGTCCGCAAAAGCGCCCATCAATGAAAGCGGGAACCAATCGCGTGTCGGTTCGGTAATTCCGACCTGATCTTTAACGTCCTGAGCCATATGCGAAAGCGTATATCTTTGCTGTAAACGTCTTTGTTCAGTAATATGTTCGTCGCGTCCGGTGAACGAAACGGGCTGAAATGACACAAACGAAATCTTTTTCGGATTATCCAAAGCAAATCGGACGATCGAACCGACCTGGTCATTATTTACGCCGTTTACAAGCGTTGTAACCAAAACGATGTCAACACCTGCTTCGTGCAGGTTGTTGATCGCGCGAAGTTTTACATCGAACAAGTTACCGACCTGTCTGTGCGAGTTAGCGTCGTTGCCGACACCGTCAAACTGCAGGTAAACAAATCGAAGACCGGCTTCGGCAGCTTCGCGGCAGAATTCTTTCGATTTAGCAAACTCAATTCCGTTCGTCGCAGCCTGAACCGAGTTGTATCCGACCTTGCGCGAATAACGAACGGCTTCCAAAAAGTAAGGCGAAAGCGTCGGTTCGCCGCCGGAGAACTGAACCGACATCTGACGACGCGGTTTGATCGAGATCGCGTTATCGAGAATTTCTTTCACGTCTTCCATCGAAAGTTCGTGAACGAATCCGACCTGGTTTGCGTCCATGAAACATGGGTCGCACATCATGTTGCAGCGGTTTGTCAGATCGACCGTCAAAACCGCCCCGCGACCGTATTTGATCGTTGACGAACCGTGATTATGAAGTTTTTCGTCGTTATGCGCCTGAATGTCGCGTCCCGGGAAGTTTGCTTCGATATGCTCCAAAAACTTGGAATCAATCGCCATCAAATCTTCGAAATGTCCGTGTTCCGGGCAATCTTTGATCATCCAGATCTGACCGTCGCGCTCGATGATCTGCGCTTTGATCTCGCCGACCTTTTCATTGACCAATATGCCGACGTCTTTCTTGCCTGCGAGAATTTCTTCACGGGCTTCGATGACGCAGTTTGGGCAAAGCGAGTCGGTCGTGCGCGGAAAACCGAGCGTCGGCTTTGATTTCTGCCACGATTTCAAAAGCGGCTTGTCCGACCATTTCGGCGTGAACGACGCGTTGGGTTTATATTGATTAACTGTTTTGATAGCCTTGAAAAGACCGCCTGCGACGTATGTCAAGCCCTTTTCAAAATGTTTTACTGGTCTCATAATCTTCTTTTCTCCAAAAGAAACAATTCCTATTTCCAATTGTTTTTGATTTTTTGAACGCTTGGTCAGAAAAAGGTATTTGATAAATGCTGTTGGTTGAAAAACCTTTTCGCGCTCTTTTCATTTAAATATGAGCAAAATGCGTGCCAGCGGACTTTTCTGCGTATAGGTCTTTACTTGCAACAGTTAGTGAAATAATCTTTAATGATTAGCTGAGCGGTTATGACACAGCGGCACGCCTTAACCGCTAAGTGTTCCGAAATGACACATGAGAAATTTAGCCGTCTGCGCTTCCGGCGTATATATTTGAAGGCGATCAGCCGGACATCCTTAACTGATTAAACCATTGTTTAAGCGATCTCCAGGCGATTCACGCGAAAAAATCCCGCGCGACCGCCGTAATCATTGACCAAAACCCAACATGTCAATCTGACCGGCTTTTCGTTCACTTTTTGTACACCTTTAAGCACTCTGTTGAACAATCACTTCAAGTTACTTTTGTAACTTATTGATTTAGCGTAAGTTCCGCCTGCAAAAAAAAGCCTTTACAACTTTAAACTCGATATGATAGTTTGGTTCTACTTCAGATGTAGTTCTAATTCTGAGTAACGGTCAACAGGTACTTTCTCTAACTTTTCAGCAAGGTTTACAAACAAAAAGGGTAGTCTTTCAGAAGATGGCAATGCGTTTTGGAACATCCGGCTGGCGCTCGATCATCGCCGATGAATTCACGTTCGAAAACGTAAGAAAAGTTACGGAATCGATCTGCAGTTATTTGAAAACCCAAAACGACGCTTCCGGGACAACTTTGGTAATCGCACACGATTCGCGGTTCATGGGTGAAACTTTCAGCCAGGTTGCTGCAGAACTTGCAGCCAAAAAAGGTTTTAAGGTTTTACTTTCAAATCATCCGACGCCGACACCGACGGTTTCGCACGCTATTCGCGATCAAAATGCTGTCGGAGCGATAAATTTTACCGCTTCGCATAATCCGCCGGAATATCAGGGAATTAAATTCTCAACTTCCGATGGAGCACCGGCGCTTCCTGAAATAACAAAACAGATCGAACGGAATTTTGAATCGGGCACGAACTGTCCAAACGGAAGCGGCGGAAAGATCGAAGATTTCGACCCGCGACGGGCTTATCTGGAAGATCTAAAAAGTAAGGTTCGCTTTAATGAAATTGCCGCAGCGCACGGAAGCTATGTCTATGACCCGCTTTGGGGCACCGGGCGCGGCTATCTTGACAAGATCCTGCGGGACAACGGTTTAGAATGCGAAACGCTTCACGATTGGCGCGACGTAACATTTGGAGGTCGACCGCCCGAGCCGAGCGAAGGACATATTCCGGAGCTGATCGACATGGTCAAAAATGGCGGTATCACGCTCGGAATTGCAACTGACGGAGACGGCGACCGGTTTGGGATCGTCGATGAAAACGGAACGTTTATCGAGCCCAATCAGCTCATTGCTCTTTTGACAGATTATTTATACGAATCGCGCGGATGGCGCGAAGGAGCCGCGCGCAGCGTCGCCACGTCGCATTTGATAGATCGTGTAGCAGAAGACCGCGGCATAAAGCTTTACGAAACGCCGGTCGGGTTTAAGTTTATCGGCGAATTGATAAATAGAGATGAGATAATTCTCGGCGGAGAAGAATCCGCGGGACTTTCGATAAAGGGTCATTATCCCGAGAAAGACGGTCTTTTGGCATGTTTGCTCGCTGCCGAAGCGGTTGCAGTTCGCGGAAAGAGCATTTCGCAGCAGATGGAAGAGCTTTATTCCAGAGTCGGACGGCTTGAGTCGAAACGCATCGGCGTCAAGCTTAATGATGAAGTAGCTCAAAAACTTAAAGACAAGTTGTCGAAGGGACCGTCCGAGATCGGCGGGCGGAAAATTGAAAAAATTAACCGGTTAGACGGCGTGAAATTCATTTTCACCGATCAGAGTTGGATGCTGATGCGTCCTTCAGGCACGGAGCCGATGGTACGAATTTACGCCGAATCGGAAAGCAAAGAAATTTTGGAGGAGCTGCTTGAGCAAGGTCGCAAATACTTGTTGGAAGACTAGTTCGAAACGTTCACCCATAAAACGGGGACGGGCGCGAACTGAAAAAGGACGTAAAGAAGCAAGACCAAAATGGGTTGTTTTCGCTTCTATCGTAACCTTGATCTTTCTTGTCTGTCTTGCGATCAACCTTCGGGCTTTTTCCGAAATGAGTGCTGAGATCGAACAGCACGAGGAGCTGAACACCGAGATTCAGCAATTGACAAACGAAAACATGTTGCTTCTTAAGGAAGTCAACGGTTTGAAGAACGACCCGCGAACGATCGAACGCGAAGCGCGAAAGATCGGGATGAGTCGTCCGAACGAAAAAATTCTTGTACCCGTGAACTGAACTACTGCGGAGAGTTTTTCATTGGTATTTTATGCCTGCCCGCTAATTTAATCCGCCTTTTGCCTATCCGCTCCGCGTTGCCTACAGTATCGCCTTCCGCCAAATCCGCGGCTTACATTTTCCCGAGTGTAAGCCGCATCACTCCTTTAAACTGCTTTCCATCTTTAGTTTAAAATATCAAAATGCGATAATTCCTGTTATACGGATGATCGATTACAAGCTTTTTTACTCGCCGCATTATTACGCCGATATCGGCGAAGGTCACGTATTTCCTATAAAAAAGTTTGAATTGGCACGCGACATTCTCCTTGCGGAACGTACGGTTACAGCCGGAGAGATCGAAGAACCGCATCCGGCGCGAATTGAAGATTTGACGCTTGTTCACACCGAAGATTATGTAAACCGTCTGAAAAGCGGAACGCTCGAGAAACGCGAAATTCGCCGGCTGGGACTTCCCTGGACGGAATCGCTTGTCCGGCGGACGTTTCTCGCGGTATCGGGCACGATCAACGCGGCTCAAACGGCACTGAAAACCGGTGTTTCTTCAAATCTTGCCGGCGGAACGCACCATGCGTTCCCCGACCGCGGCGAGGGGTTTTGCGTTTTGAACGATGTCGCAGTTGCGATCCGCGTGTTGCAGCGCGAGGGTCTGGCAAAACGATTTTTGATAATCGACTGCGACGTACATCAAGGCAACGGAACCGCGTCGATCTTTCAAAACGATGATGAAGTCTTCACGTTTTCGATTCACGGCGAGAAGAATTATCCGCTATTTAAAGAAGTCTCGAATTTGGATATAGAACTGCCGGATGGCACGACCGACACGATTTATCTTGAAACATTGAACGAAGCGCTCGACCGTATTTTCCATCATCAGCCGGATATAGTGTTTTATCTCGGCGGAGCCGATCCTTATGTAAATGATAAATTAGGACGATTGTCGCTTTCGATCGAAGGACTCCGGCAACGTGATGAAATGGTTTTGAACTACGCTCGAAGCCATTCCGTACCGATCGTTACGACGCTTAGCGGAGGATACGCGCAAGATATTCGCGACACTGTTGAAATTCATTGCAATACGATCCGCGCGGTAAAGTCAGTGTTCGGTGTTCAGGAACTTTCGCAGCCGGCACGGTGAATTCCTTCTTAATGTGAGAATCTCTTTGTTAAAGTTCATCGCAGATCGAAGGTCAACGAAATATATGTCCGAGGATGTAAAAAAGAAAAAGGTCAATTATTCCGGCGCCTGGAAGATCGCTCGAAAGCTGATCTGGAATTATCGCGGAAGGCTCGCCGTCGGCGGCGTTTTGATGCTGATCAGCCAGCTTTCCGGCATGGTTTTGCCCGCGTCGTCTAAGTTCCTTATCGACGAGGTCATCGGAAAACAGCGCTACGAACTATTAAAATGGATCGCGCTGGCTATCGGTATCGCAACTTTAATTCAGGCGGTTACGTCATTTGCATTATCGCAGCTTCTAGGGATCGCCGCTCAGCGGGCGATCACAGAAATGCGCAAAAACGTCCAGGCAAAGATCGAAAAGCTTCCGATATCGTATTTCGATTCAACTCAGAGCGGTCAATTGATCTCGCGCATCATGAACGATGCTGAAGGAATTCGGAACCTCGTCGGGACGGGGCTCGTTCAGCTTGCCGGAAGCATTGTTACGGCGACGATCTCGATCGGTGTTCTGTTCTGGTTAAACTGGCGTTTGACGACCGGAACGATCATCGTTCTGACGCTTTTCGGCGGCGTTCTCGCATTTGCATTCAAGAAACTGCGTCCGATCTTTCGCGAGCGAAGTGTTATAAATGCAGAAGTTACGGGTCGTTTGTCGGAATCGCTCGGCGGCATCCGAATCGTTAAATCCTACACCGCGGAAAAACGCGAAGAACTGATCTTCGCACGCGGAGCGCATAGATTTTTCCGGAATGTAGCAAGTTCGATGACCGGCGTTTCGGCAGTTTCATCCTTTTCGTCGCTGATCATCGGTGCGATCAGTGTCGTCATGATCATTATCGGCGGCAGTTCCGTGATCGACGGATCGATGACGATCGGCGATCTGTTCATGTACATATTTTTTACCGGTCTGCTTGCTTTTCCGATCGTTCAGCTAAGTTCGATCGGGACGCAGATCACAGAAGCGCTCGCCGGGCTCGACCGGATTCGCGAGATCATGGAAATGACGACCGAGGACGATCAGGATGAAAGCCGTTCGAGCATGAAAGCTCTTGAAGGGCGTCTGACCTTTGAAGATGTACATTTCGAATACGAAGAAAATACGCCTGTTTTACGAGGCGTTTCGTTCGATGCTCCTGCCGGATCGACCACCGCTCTGGTCGGTTCGAGCGGTTCGGGGAAATCGACGATCCTCAGTCTTGTTCTAAATTTTGTCCAGCCGAAAAGCGGTCGAATTTTGATCGACGGGCGCGATCTTCAGTCGATCAAACTGCGCGAATATAGAAAACTGCTTGGCGTTGTGCTGCAGGAAAATTTTCTGTTCGACGGTACGATTCTCGACAATGTTCGTTTTTCAAATCCGCAGGCGACACTCGACGAGATCAAAGAAGCGTGCCGCATTGCGTATTGCGATGAATTTATAGACAAATTTGAAAACGGCTATGATACGGTCGTCGGCGAACGCGGAGTCAAACTTTCCGGCGGTCAAAAGCAGCGCATCGCGATCGCTAGGGCTTTGCTTGCCGATCCAAAGATCTTAATACTTGACGAGGCGACTTCGAGTCTCGATTCCGAAAGCGAGCAAAAGATTCAGGCAAGCTTGAACGAACTTCGAAAAGGTCGAACGACGTTCGTCATCGCTCACAGACTCTCTACCATTCGCAGCGCAGACATGATCCTTGTTGTCGAAGCCGGCGAGATCGTCGAACGCGGAACGCATGAAGAACTTTTGCTGCAAAGCGGTCGATATAAGCAACTTTACGATAAACAGTATCAGTTCGAAAAAAACCTTTTTATTAATCCGGGAGAAGATTTTTCGGAAATAAAACGCGTCGTATAAAGGAGAATTTGAGAAAAAATGGCTGAAACGCAAACATTTAAAAACCACGTGCGATGGCATGTTCCGCATCATTTTATTGTAACGCCGATACTTTTGTTCAATTTCATTTTTGCGATCGTGCGGGTCGTTCAGGATTTCAATATTGACCGCATCGCCTACCTAATTTTAGCGATCGGACTGCTGATAATGGGCATCTTGGTTCGTTTGAACTCCCTGACGGTTCAAAACCGCCTGATCCGGCTCGAAGAACGGCTCCGTTACGAAAAGATCCTACCCGAAGATTTAAATCTAAAAGCGCAGAATTTGAAAACAAATCAAATGATAGCTCTGCGCTTCGCAAGCGATGAAGAATTGCCGCTGCTCATCGAACGGACGTTAAACGGCGAATTTGAAAAAACGTCGCAGATCAAACGCGAGATCAAAAATTGGCGCGCCGATCATTTGAGAGTCTGAAACCAATTGATAATGGATAGTTGATAGTTTACTTGCAGATTCAAAAAATTATCCATTATCCGTTATCCATTATCAATTGTTTAGAATTTATATCTGTATTGCAGCAGAAGGCTTCTGCCTGCACCGTCAATTCCCCAGCTTGGATTGCGGTGAAATTGGTCGAAGATGTTTTCAAATGCTATAAAAAGCTGCGTGTTTTCGCCAAACCGAACACCGCCGCGCAAATTAAATAGCGCGTAGGACGGCAAAGATGTGAAAAGCTGAGAAGAATTTACGCCGACTCCCAAAACTCTATCCTGAACCTGCGCGAGCGTTTCGCCGGTTGCAAGTAAGATCGTTTCGTCGCCTGTTCCGCAAACGCCGTCTGGATTATTTGTCAGACCGCGAGCACAAGCGCCTCGCCGGAAAAAATTGGCGATCTGCGAACGACTGCGCGGTCCGCCGGTTCGTCTGTCGCTTAAATCCAATGTCGAAAGTCTGTCTTGTTCTGCCGCGAGATTTGAGTAAGCCTCGATCCAGAATCTTTTTCCGACGGGAGCGTATTTTAAGCTTAAAAATCCCGTCGGCGGCGGCGTTCCGCCTTCGATATTCGGCGGTTCGCCCGTTGCTTTGTCTTCGGCACGAATGTATGTGAAATTTCCCTGAAATTTGAAATCCCGCGTAAGTTTCGCTTCTAGTTCGTATTCGATGCCGTAAAGTTTCGCATCGGTAAAATTTGCGCGAACGAGAACCGGCGCGGTTGAAAGCGGCACGAAAACAACGCCGTTCGGAAGTTGGTTGACGATCGGCTGATCGCCCAAAAATTGTCCGACCGCGCCCTGCGGCAAGATCAGAGCCTGTTTGACGATGGTGTCATTCAGATCGAGCCGAAACGCCGTAAATTCGGTATCAAACCATTTATTTGTATAGCGCAAACCCGCGTCGAAATTATGGCTGATCTCGGAACGCTGTTTCGCAACGGAAATTCCCGTATTTGCCGCACTCGAATCTGCCGTCGAACCGATCGTGCCGCCCAGATTTATTGCAGAAAGATAATCGATTTCATAACCGTCGCCCGTCAAACCGAGCGTTCCCAAATCCGTCATTGAAGGATAGCGAAAACCGCGGCTGTAATTGAGCGCGACGCGAAAACCGTCGGCAACGCGAATTACCGTTCCGATTCTTCCCGAAAAATCGCCGACGCGTAAACTATCGTCCTGCCAAAGTCTTCGTCCCGCCACGACCGGACTATCCTCCGCACGAACTTTATACGCCGCCGCGCTGTACCGGAGCGCGCCTGTAATTCTCAAACGATCGGGAATCGCATTCCAGGAATTTTGAATATACAAACCGCCCGAATCAAATCTGGCTTCGTCCGGCACTCTCGGACGCGAAACTGTCGTTATATTTGTTACAGGATTCACCGTAAATGCAGGCGAATTCAGCTTCTCGTGATAATAATCGCCGCCAAAAATAAACGCGTTTCGAAACGGCAGCAGTTTATCCAAAAAGAAGCTGAATCCGGTCGCGGTCGTGCGTTCGTATTGATGAGTTATATTTGCCGCCGGATTTCCCTGCCCGCCTTGATTTACGCGTTCCTCGCGCTGGCTGTTAAATGAGAGCGTAAACGACCCGCTGTCGAAAAAGCCCAAATTTTGCTTGACGTAGCGCAAATAGCCGAAATCGAGCATCAGATTTCTCAGATCTGCGATCAGGTTTCCGTCGCCGCCGAGCATCTGGTCAAAACGTTGCCCGCCGTCTTGCTGACTTCTTTGATACTGAAAAACAAATTGTTGATCGTCTTTCGGCGCAAAGTTCAGTCGAAATGCGCCCCCGTATTGCGAAAAATCCGTGTCGGGATTGCGATCGTAAAGGATAGTTGACGGAAGACCGAGAAAACGTGTAATCGAAGAGTGCGAATCGATTCCGTTCGCTGTTCTGAGTTCATTAACGCGCCGACCAAAAAGATTAACGTAGCCGCCGAGACGATTCGTGCCGTAACTTAAAAACGTCGAACCGCCGTAACTTCTGTCTGCACTGTTGAAGAACGTAGTAACATCGCCGTGAAATTCGGCTCTGTTCGAGCCGTAAATTCCCGATTTGCTCAAAAGATTGACCGTTCCGCCGAGCGAATCCGAACCGTATTGCGCCGAATTGGGTCCGCGCAAGACTTCGATCGACTGCAGGCTGCTTGCGTCGTTCAGATTAAAAAACGTATTGATCCCGCCGCGCTGTCCCGAATGCGTGTAACGCACGCCGTCAACGTAGTTTACGACGTTTTTTCCCGTCAACCCGCGTACGACGACTGCCCCGATCGTCGGACTCGTCGTTTGAACGTTCAGCCCGGCTTCTTCCTCGCCAACCTGCGATAAAACGGAGGTCGAACGTTCTAAGAGCTCGTTCGTAGTGATCACACTGACCGATTGCGGAATGTTTTCGCGCACTTCTGCCTGACCGACCTCTGCAGAAACCACCACACGGGTTTCGTCTATCGATAGCCGGATCTCCTGATTTTCCATCGACGAACTTGAAACCGCCACGTCCTTTATTTCCGGGGCAAACCCCTTCGCCAAAATGCGTATGACATGTTTTCCGGGTGTTAATTTTTCAAATTGAAAAGCACCGTTTAAGTCGGTAACGGTCGTCTGTTCCATTCGCGTCTCTTCATTGAGAAGGAAAACGCGCGCTCCGGGAATAACGTCGCCGTTCTGGTCTTTGATAGTTCCCGAAAACTTACCGACAGATTGCGGCGATGCGGAGTTTGCGAGACAAATTACTGCAAGCAAGAATAATGGTAGTTTTTTCATTAAAAATTCCTATCGAATTTGTTTAATTTTTTGAGCCTGTTCAGATTTATCCGATTTGATACGTTGCCACACTTGTAGGAGTTTCATAACAGCGGACTTTATGAACGCAAACGCGCTCGTCGGCAATTCGCGAGTTTAGATATTCGAGAATGAAATATGCAAGATTTTCCGCGGAAGGATTCAACTCTTCATCGAACGGAGGAAGTTCGTTGATATTTCGATGATCCAGATAATTCACTACTTCGTCCGCGGCTTTTTTCAGATCGCCGAAATCGATCAAAAGCCCGATATTGTTCAGCTCTGCTCCTTTCGCAAAGATCTCTATTTTATAGTTATGCCCGTGCAGGTTCTCGCATTTCCCCTTATAGCCGCGCAGCTGGTGTGCGCTCGAGAAATTGCGTTCTATCATTACTTCAAAAAAAGAACTCATCTGTAAAATCTCCGCTCGAAAATAGACCGGACGCGGCGGCAGCCATCGCCGATCTAAAAATATCGTAAGTTATCTTTTATCATCCGGCAGTCTGATTTTCCATTTTGGGAAGCCGAATAACGGCAGGCGTTATCTTGGATCAAATGTGCTCTATTTAAGATAGAACAATGCACTTCACGATATGATAAAGACCGATCGTATTTTTAGACCATTTGACCGAAAAGAAGTATTGCTCAGACAATGAAAGCGCTTTTGAACAAAAGATTTTGTCTCTTTCGAATTTTAACGGCTTAGCATGCATCTAGTAATAGTTCTTAGATATTGATAATATCCCTAAATTCCGCACAATGAAATTTTTAGCAACACAGGTAACATATTTTCTCAGCCAGAACGAAACGCGCCAGAACATTAAGGCACTTTTTAAATATGTAATATTGCTTTTCGCCTTTATTGCCGTTTATTCCATACTTTTTCATTTTTTAATGGCGTATGAAGGTCGCTATTATTCGTGGATTACGGGGCTTTACTGGACTCTGACCGTGATGAGCACGCTCGGTTTCGGCGATATTACATTTGAGAGCGATCTCGGTCGGCTGTTCAGCGTGATCGTTTTGATCTCGGGCATTATCCTGCTGTTGATCATGCTGCCGTTTGCATTTATACGATTTTTTTACGCGCCGTGGCTCGAAGCGCAAATTCATACGCAGGCTCCGCGAGAGGTTCCGCCCGGCACCGAAGGTCACGTAATTATCTGTCATTACGATTCAATTACGCCGAATCTTATCAAGCGTTTGAAACATAATAAAATTCCGTATTTCGTTATGGAATCCGACGCGGCAAAAGCCGCCGAGCTTCTTCAATCAGGCATTTCGGTAATTCATGGATACGTTGACAGCCGCACTTCCTTCGACCGCATCAACGTAAAAAATGCGCGGCTTGTCGTTGCAAACGGCGCCGATACGACAAACACGAACACGATTCTGACCGTTCGCGAAACCGCACCGGATGTTCCGATCGCGGCAACTGCGGAAGCGGTCGATTCGATCGACATTCTCGAACTGAGCGGTGCGACGCACGTTCTTCCGCTTAAACGAATTTTGGGCGAACACCTTGCAAACCGCATCAGCGTCGGCAACAAACGCGCCAATGTCATAGGTAAATTTGACGAATGGCTGGCGGTCGAATTTACCGTTCACGAAACGCCGGTTAGCGGCTTGAAGATCCGTGAAACACAGATTCGCGAAAAAACCGGTGTAAATATCATAGGCGTCTGGGAGCGAGGACATCTTACGCCCGCTGCGCCGGATAAAGTTCTTTCAAATTTCAGCGTGCCGGTCGGGGTCGGCACAAAAGAACAGATCGAAAAGCTCGAAGAAATGCTGAAGATTGAAAATTCGACTCCGGATGCCGTTTTGATCCTCGGCGGCGGAAAGGTCGGACGTTCGGCGGGAGTTACTTTAAAAGAGAAAGATCTAAAAGTTTACATGGTCGAATTAAAAGAGGAAATGCGCGGCGTAATCGGCGATATTCCCGACCGTCTCGTTATCGGCGACGCAGCCGATTGCGAAAACCTTTTCCGCGCCGGATTAAAGGAAGTTTCGCTCGTCATTCTTTCCACCAATCAAGATGAGGTAAATATTTATCTTTCGATCTACTGCCGACGACTGAAACCGGACATTCGCATCGTCAGCCGCATCACGCACACGCGAAATCTTGAGGCAATTCATCGTGCCGGCGCGGATTTCGTTCTAAGCTATGCGCCGCTCGGAGCTGAATGGATCATGTCTCAGCTCCAAGGTCGCGAGCCTGTAATTTTGGGCGAAGGTGTTGAATTCTTTACAGTAGATCTTCCGCAAAGTTTAGCAAACAAAACACTGGCGCAAAGCCGCATCGGTGCCTTGACGGGCATGATCGTGCTCGCGGTCGAGTCAAACGGCGAAACGACTGCCAATCCGCCGCCGGATATGATCCTGCCGAAAGGCAGTAAACTGAATATTCTCGGCACAACCGAACAATTGCAGGAATTTAAGAAGATTTTTAAGTAAAATTAGCGTCGCACAAAAAATAAAAAAACTGAATTTTTTGAAGCTAAGTTGTTCGTTATTAATTATTCGCTATTCGCTGATAAGTAGTATGAACAAGATTAGTTTAGACCGGACTGACCGTTTAGCCAGCGGTCTTTGACCGCGACACCCATAATTATTGACGAGCCGCGGTCAAAGACCGTTGGCTAAACGATAGATTTATTTGCTTTTGTTTGACTACTTATTCCGATATTTATTGATAAAAAGCTAATAACTGACAGCGAACAGCGAATAGCCGGTTTTCGTTAGTTTTAATAGTTTTTGTGTAATGCCACTAAGATTTACGTTCCACATAAAATCGGTGTACCGGAGATTATTCCCAAACTTCTCTTTCATCAAATTCAATTTCGTGCCTTCTCAAAATTTCCCGAAATTCGTTTTTGTAGGAAGTCGTTTTGTGAAATTTCTTTTGATCGGCGATGTATTTTTTCTCGATTTCATCCGCCGAACGGCTGATCGTAAATGCGCCGTAACCTTTCTGCCATTCAAATTCGGCAATCCATTTTTTTATAAAATCGGTACTACGCTTTTTGACGCGATTGATTACTCCATCCGGCGACCATTCACGCGATTGGGCGTAAATTATGTGAATATGCTCGACATCGCCGCCGATAATTAATGCCGGCGAATAACATTCATCAAAAAGAATTTTCGAGATTTTGTCGTAAAGCAAAGGCTCAACTTCCTTTGAAATAAAGGATTGCTGATTTTTCGTCGAAAAAATAACGTGAATCAGCATTTGTGAATGATCTATCGGATTCATTTTTTACTCGCTTTCATAACGGCTCAAATAAAGTTTGCCGTCATAATCGTTGATGCCTACTATCAAACGGTTAAGCCAACCGTATCTGCCTAAAATGTTTTTTTGGAAACTCTCATCGGCGGCAAAAAAGACGTAGGAATCAAATCTGAACCCCTTTGTTATCAAAGTTACGGAATGTCCGTAGGTATTAAAAGAATTTGTTGTCGTGCTGAAATTTTGAAGTTCGCCGCTTTCAATTTCGATGCCGATTTGTTCGCCGTATTTCCTCTCAAAAATACACCCCTCTGCGCCTGTATCAATTTTAGCCTCAAGATTTGCTGTTAAATTGCCGAGTTGGATTTTTACATCAAGTGAAATTCCAACTCTTCCCGCATCGTAGAGAATGAGATTTTCAAAATCTAATCTGTGCATTACCAACCCCCGAAAGGTTCGCGGTCCAGCGGAAAAAGATAAGTAAGCAACGGATCTTTAACGCCTTTTTCTTTAGCTTTCAGATCAACTTCTTTGATAGTTTTGCCAACAGCAATCAACTCGCCGTCTTTTAACGCGACGTGCTTTCCGGCAAATTTGGTATGATTTTCTTTTATCCAAATCGTATTCGGATGCACAATTCCTTTACCTCCGTCTGCCCGATTTGTATTTCTCTTATTCGGCAAAACCTCGATCAATTTTTCGCGGTCTTCGTCCGTTAGAGCTGCAACTTTTTCGATTACTTCATCTAAAATTTCCTGCATTCTTTACCTCGTTTAAATTTTACTGAACGTTGTAATTATAGATAATGGTTTGTCTTTGTGAAACGTTTTCGCCGTCCTTGATAGCCGGATCAAATTCTATTTTAACAACCGCTTTAACTGCTTTCTTATTGAACGATTCACATTGAGATGGTTCTATAACTTTAATATCAGTAACTTTTCCGGTTTTATGTAAAACTACGCTCAACGAAATGAATCCTTTACCTTTCTTACATTCACCTGCTGTTTTTACGTTAGCGTGTTTTGTAACTTTAGCTTTTATATCTACTTCTTTCTGACTATAAATCTTATCGTCCTCAGAATTAGAGTTATTACTCACATCTTGAGCTCTAATTTGCTGCCAACTAAAGAAGATTACAAGTAAGGCTAAAAGCTGTAATAAAAACTTGGTTCTTGACATAAATTTTCTCCATTTCCTTACAATCTTACTGTGAAACGCTTCTTTTGTCGGTAAAAATTTCGGCAACGTCTTTCAGTTCTCCCGTAATTTTTGCTTTTGGTAAAGAGTTTAGAAAATCCTTTCCGTAACCTTTTGTGCGGAGTCGAGAATCCAATATCGCGATAACGCCCTTGTCGGTTTTACTTCGAATGAGGCGTCCGATGCCTTGTTTTAACGAGATTATCGCGTTCGGCACGCTGTATTCCATGAACGATCTCCCGCCGCTTTCGTCGATAAAGCGCGTGCGAGCAGCGACGACCGGATCGCTCGGGACGGCGAACGGGAGTTTGTCAATTATCACGCAGGAAAGCTGTTCGCCCTGCACATCGACGCCTTGCCAGAAAGAACTTGTCGCAAACAGCACCGCGTTTTTGGTGTTTCTAAACTGCTCCAAAATTCCGGTTTTTGACATTGTTCCCTGCACAAAACACGGGAAATTTACACGTGTTGAAACGAGTTCATATAGCGCGTTCATCGAATAATTGCTTGTGCAAAGTACGAATGCATGACCTCTTGTGACATTCAAAATTTTAATGATCTCGCCGGCGGCGATCTGAGTAAATTCGGGCGCTCGCGGGTCGGGCATTCCTTTGGGAAGGTAAAGGATAGACTGCTTTTCGAAATCAAATGACGACGGCGCGATCAGCGTTTCGACCTTTCCGCCGACAAGACCGAGACGACCTTTTATAAAATCGAATCTTTCATTATTAGAAAGCGTCGCGGAAGTCAGGACGACGGTGTCGATCTTATCAAAGAGCTTTTCCTGCAATAACAGCGAAACATCGATCGGCGAAGCGCGGAGAAACGTCCCGCGACCGCGGCGTTCGAGCCAGTAAACGTAATTTTTCTCGCTTTGCGAAACGATAAAATCGAGGTCGAAACGCGTCTGCATAATCCTTCTTACTAGACTTTCTGCTTCGGGAAATTTTTCTTCAAATCGATCGATCACCGCTTTCAGCCGCCCAAGCGCGCTGTCGAGTTCGCGGTGCGCCTCACCGACCGGCGTCTCATTCTTCGAACCGTCGCGGCTGCGTCGCTCAAACGTGTCGGGGACAAGCATATACCGACCTTCCTGCCCGCGACCCTGGTCGAATCTGATCCAAAACTGATCTGCTAGCCCGATGACGCGTGCGGCGATCTTTGAAATTTCACTGACCGCCTGATGTTCGGTAATCGGAAGTTTGTCGGCGTCGCGCGCGAGTTCGTCGACCTGAAAACTCGAAACCTGAAACCCGAAATAATCGGACGCAATGTCTTCTATCAAGTGCGCTTCGTCGAAAATGACCGCGCCGTAATCGGGCAAAACCTTGCCGTATTGATTTCCGCGAACGTTGAGATCGGCAAAAAACAGATGATGATTGACGATAACAATGTCCGCGTCTTCAGCGCGGGCACGCATCCGTGTGATAAAACATTGCTCAAAATCGGGGCAGTTTTGACCGATGCAGGTATCCGATTTTGCGTTTATTCGCGACCAGAAAGACAGATTTTCCGGCAGATTTACAAGTTCGGCGCGGTCGCCGACCGCAGTTTCCCGCGACCAGTGACGGATCTCCTCGAAATGATCCATTTCATTTAACCCTTCGAGGATCGGCTGATTTTCCGCTTTCGCTATTCGATAAAGACAAGCATAATTTGACCTGCCCTTCATATACGCAGCGGTAAATTTTTTCGGCATTATCTTTTGCAGAAAAGGGATGTCCTTGTTCATCAACTGTTCCTGCAAATTCTTTGTTCCGGTCGATATTATTATGCGCTTTTTCTGCCCGAGTGCGGCGGCGATCGCCGGAACGAGATACGCGAGCGTTTTTCCGGTTCCTGTTCCGGCTTCGACGATGAGGTGTTTTTTCTTCTCAAATGCGTGAAGAACGGCTTCCGCCATTTTGAGTTGTCCGGGACGGTATTCGAAATTCTGGTGGTGATGTGCGATCAAACCGTCTTTGCCAAATATCTTTTCCATTGCTTAATTAAATTACCGAAACCGAGGTCGTGGCAAACCGCTTTAACGATTTATTTCGTTTGACTTGAGATTTAATAAAAATATATTGTGGATTCTCGAACCGAATTATTTGCAGCGACCGTTAGAAGCTATATCCCTTTTGGCTACCGAGCCGACTTTTCGATTCCGAAAGGTCAAACCGGCTCTTCTAATTCCAGCGCAGTTTTTCGAATTATTTCCAACCGACATTTTAGACGAACGAACATCTTTTGCCACGGCTAAGATGCGGGTCTCTAATGAATTTTCCGGTTGATCGTTTCCACCCTGCCCTTCCGGCAGTAACAAGTTTTCAGGAGATTTATACTTAATGCAAAACAAAAATACCGGCAGTTTGAGAAATAGAATGCTTGCTGCGGCTCTGATTTTTGGATTTACTGCGGCGGTCGTTATTCTGCCGAACATTTTTACAACCCAAGCCGAACAGAACGCCGAAAACGGCTTGAATCCGCGGACCGAAAGTCATGTTCCGGGATTAGAAAACTACGATATTCGCAGCGATAAATCGGCTTTCGAAAAGCTGGCTGAATTTCGCTCGGTTTCCGGTCTGACATCTGCGAACGTTGCCGATCTTCGCGATCGGTTCGTCCGCGGCGAAGAATCGCTGCGTCAAACCGTTCCAACATTAAAGGTCGAGTATAACGGCGATATCAGAACGCCGGAAGTTATCGCGCCGGATGTTAAGCAAGGTCGGAATTTCCTGACCGGCGCGTCGAGCGCACGCCGCGTCGACATTTTGAAGAATTTCATAAAGGAAAACGAATCCCTGATTGGAGTTTCGCGCGATCAGGCAGATTCGCTAACGGTTCTGGCGGATTACACAAATCCGGACGGAAATCTTTCATTTGCACATCTTGAACAGCGGATAAACGGAATTCCGGTATTTCGCAGTGAAATTAAAGCCGGTTTTACTAAAAACGGCGAAATGATCAGAGTTATCAACAACCTCGCACCTTCGCTTGAGTACGAAAGTCTTTCAAACGATTTCGGCGACCCGGCGAGTGCGGTTTTAGCCGCGGCAGGTTTTATAAATTTAGACATGAAACCGGCAGAACTAAACAGAAACGATGCTGCGTCAAGCGATCTTAAAACTGTTTTCGGCAGCGGAGATTGGGCGACGACCGCGGAAAAAATGTATTTCCCGACCGAACCCGGCGTTGCGCGAACCGCTTGGCGCGTTTTGATATGGCAGCCGGTTAACGCGTTTTATGTGATAGTTGATGCCGAGAGCGGAACTATGCTCTGGCGTAAGAACATTACGGAAGATCAGTCAACAACGGCGAGTTATCAAGTTTATGCGAGTCCGAACGCGTATATGAACGCGGCTGATTCGCCGGCACCTTTCACTCCCGGACCGATCGATACGTCCGGCACTCAGGGAGCGCTTATTCCGGCGCGTACGCTTCGCACGGTTATCGGAAACGAATTGCCCAATCCGGGTATGAACAACCTTGGTTGGATCACAGACGGAGCGAACATTACCGACGGAAACAATCTTGAAGCCGGCATCGACCGCGACGGCAGCAACGGCGTTGACGCTCCGCAGCAAGGCGACGGAACTTGCCCAGGCGCGGGCTGCCGCACATTTACTTCCACATGGAATCCGCCGCCCGGAAATCCGGCGCCCGGAGACGCACCGCTGACCGCACAGGCACAGCGCGGTGCCGTTATTCAGATGTTTTACATCATGAATCTTTATCACGACGCGCTTTACAGCTTCGGGATGAACGAACAGGCTTTTAATTTTCAGAACAACAATTTCGGTCGCGGCGGTAACGGAAACGACCGCGTTTCGGCTGAAGGACAGGATTCTTCCGGCACGAACAACGCGAACTTTTCAACGCCGGCGGACGGCGGTCGCGGAAGAATGCAAATGTACATTTGGACGGGTCCGAATCCGGATTATGACGGCACGACCGATGCTGACATCATAATTCACGAAGTTACGCACGGAACGTCGAACCGTTTGCATGGAAACGCTTCCGGTCTTTCGTCGAACATGTCCCGCGGAATGGGAGAAGGCTGGGGCGATTTTTATGCACATGCGCTGCTTGCCGAACCTTCCGATCCGATAAACGGGATCTATACGACGGGCGGATACGCGACTTACCTCGGTACCGGTGGTTTTACAAGTAACTACTATTATGGAATTCGCCGTTTCCCGAAAGCGGTGATGGCATTCACCGGCGGACCGAACAACCGCCCGCACAACCCGCTGACGTTTGCCGATGCTGACTCGACACAATTCAACATTAGCGACGGCGCATTCGGTCGCGGACCGTTTGGTTCAGGAACCGTCGATCAGGTTCATAATTTGGGCGAGATCTGGAGTTCTGCACTCTGGGAAGTTCGTGCAAAATTTGTAGTTCGGCTGGGTTTCACTGAAGGGACACGAAAAACTCTCCAGTTCGTTACCGATGGAATGAAACTCGCTCCGCTCGGACCGACGTTTTTGCAGGAGCGCGATGCGATAATCGCTGCAGCGCAGGCAAGCTCAATTGCACCGGAGGCGGCGGCGGACGTTGCCGACGTGTGGGCTGGTTTTGCGATCCGCGGAATGGGATTCAGCGCAAGCGTAACTGCTGCCGGTTCGGGTGCAAATAACACCCGCGTTGTCGAGTCGTTCGATCTTCCGAATCTTGTTCAGACGCCGACAATCACGGTCAGCGACGCTCCCGGAGATAATGACGGATTTCCCGAGCCGGGCGAACCGATCACGATTTCTGTGCCGTTAACGAACAACACCGGAAATCCGGCGACCGGTACGACACTTCAGCTGGTCGGAGGCGGATCGGCAAACTACGGAACGATCAATAATTCGCAGACCGTTTCGCAAAACGTAAGTTACACCGTTCCGGCTGGAACTGCGTGCGGTTCGACGATCACGCTGACATTTAATGTAAACAGCAGTCTCGGTGCATTTAGCTTTACTAGAGCGATAGCTATCGGCATTCCGGTTACAACGTTTACCGAAAATTTTGACGGAGTTACAGCACCTGCATTTCCGGCAGGCTGGACGGCGACGATGGTTCAGAACGGAACGACTTTCGTCTCGTCGACAACAAACCCCGACACACCGGCAAACTCAGCGTTTGCGCTGGATCCGTTAACGGTCGGCGGCGGAACCGACTTGACATCGCCTTCAATCGCAATCACTTCGGCTGCGGCTACGGTATCGTTTCGAAACCGTTACGATACAGAACCCGGTTGGGACGGCGGTGTTCTTGAGATCAGCATCGGAGGCGGCGCGTTTCAGGACATTATCGCTGCGGGCGGCAGTTTTCTCGAAAATGGTTACAACGGTACGCTCGGCGCGAACGGCGTAAACAATCCGCTCGCGGGTCGTTTGGCGTGGTCCGGAAATTCAGGCGGTTACGTAACGACAACGGTTCGTATGCCGGCTGCCGCCGCGGGACAGAACATTCAGATGAAATGGCGGTTTGGCGCCGACGACAATACGGCTGCGAACGGCTGGAATGTTGACACTGTCAGAGTTGTGGGAAGTTTCGGTTGTTCGTACACTCCGTCTGCGGTCAGATCCCGGTCCGATTTTGACGGCGACGGTAAAACGGATATCTCGGTTTATCGACCGTCGGAAGGAAACTGGCATTTGCTTCGCTCAACCTCCGGTTACAGTGTGATCAACTGGGGAATCGCCTCGGACGTACTTACGCCCGGCGATTTTGACGGCGATGGAAAAGCAGATACGGCTGTCTTCCGTGCGAGCGACACACCGGGACAGGCTGACTTCTACATTCTACGGTCCAACGGTTTCACGTTTTCGGGCGTAGATTGGGGCTCAACGGGCGATATTCCGGTAGTCGGCGATTATGACGGCGACCAAAAGGCTGACATTGCGGTCTTCCGTCCATCGAACAGCACCTGGTACGTTCTAAGAAGCAGCGGCGGAACTCTGTTCGCTGCATTTGGACAAACGGGCGATGTACCGCTGGTTGCGGATTGGGACGGCGACGGCAAGTCGGATCTTTCCATAAAACGCGGCAATAGCTGGATCGCTTCGCTTACGAACGGCGGTTCGGTAAATGTTAACTGGGGGCTCGCAGGTGATCTCGCCGTTCCGGCGGATTACGACGGCGACAACAAGGACGACATAGCCGTCTTCCGACCATCGAACGGAACCTGGTACGCATTGAAGAGTTCGGGCGGCAGTCCGCTGATCGTAACCTTCGGCACGAATGGCGACGTTCCGGTTCCCGGCGATTATGACGGAGACGGAAAAGACGATCAGGCTGTTTACCGAAACGGCACCTGGTGGGTTCTTGGAAGTACATCGGGAGCGTCTGCAACGAACTTCGGTTTAGCATCCGACAAACCGGTTCCAAAGCAGTATATTCCGTAATTTTTTCGCCTAAAAGTCCGCCGAACGCGCACTTTTAGCATTCATTAAAAAGAGCGCGCGGGCTGGGTCTCTTTGATCCAATCCGCGCGTTCTTCTTTGCCGTGAAGAACCTTTTATTAGGTTCCTGTCCGCAGCAGTGATCACGAAATGTTCGGGCGACAAGCGCCGCTTTCTTCGCCCCGGACATCGTTTCGGTAAACCATAACAAATGAAAAGTCTTGCATTAAAAAGCGGAGCGATTACAGTCGAGTTTCGAACCAGATTTTTTTGTGGAAAGAATTGACTGTAAACAGATTATCTGTTAGAACTTGTTGTCATCATCAGATTTTTTCCAATCGCGGAGTTCGTTTTAAGTAGCCGAAATATTTTTCATTTCATAAGCGTCTACTTTTCCGAGCCGATTCCGCAGTTCTGCAAAGTTTTCGGCGTACACCGTCAGACGCAGAGAAAAAAATTTTTCCAAAGATCGCGTGATTGAGCATTTCTTCTACGCTGTCAATTATAAATTTATCGCCCTTATTTTCTAAGGTAATCAACACAAGTGAACGATGGTGTTATTAAATAACATCATTACCCGTAAAGCTTTGAGGAGGGCTTACAATGAATAAAGAAACAAAACCAAACTATCGATGGCTGTTACTTAGCCTGGTAGTTTTGGGATTGGCTGCCGCACTTATCGTGCTGCCCGGTCAATTCCGCTCAAAGGCTGGAAGTCAATCAGATGCCGGAAAAGGTCTGATCGAAAGAACCGAAAGCCATGAAATTGGATTAGAAAATTACGATATCCGCGAACAAAAAGACGAAGCAGTCGTTGATGTGCTGACGCGGTTTCGCACCGAAGCCGGCAAGGACTCGGCAATTGTTGCTGACATCGTGGACGGATTTGTCCGCGGAGAAGAATCGCTTCGATCCCGCGTTCCCTCATTGAAGGTTGAATACAATACCGGAGTTCGCGCTCCCGAAGTAATCACCCCGGATATGTGGAAAGCGGATATTGAAAGATTAACCGGACCTTCGGATATGAAGCGTGCGGAAATCCTTCGTAACTTCGTTAAGCAGAACGATGAATTGATCGGCGTATCGAATGACCAAGCCGGCTCGCTCAAAGTTTTGGCTGATTATACCAACCCCAACGGATATATGTCGTTTGCTCACCTTTCACAGGAGATCAACGGCGTTCCCGTATTTGCAGGCGAAGTTAAAGCCGGATTTACGAAAGACGGGCGAATGATTCGTGTGATCAATAATTTGGCGCCGGGTCTTGATTACGATTCACTTTCAACCAACTGGGGCAATCCGGTTGATGCTGTAAAAACGGCATTTCGAAATATTAATACAGAACCGACAACCAGCGATCTTAGAATTAACGAATCGGCTTCGTCGGATCGAAAAGCAATTTTCGGAAACGGCGATTGGGCGACCACCGCCGAAAAAATGTATTTCCCGACCGAACCCGGCGTTGCCCGATCAGCTTGGAGAGTTTTGATCTGGAAACCGGTTAATGCTTATTACGTCATCGTCGATGCTGAAACAGGCACGATGTTATGGCGCAAGAACATTACCGAAGATCAAGCCGCTACGGCGACCTATCAAGTTTACAGAAATGCAAACGCTTATATGCCTGCACACGATTCACCGGCTCCGTTAACTCCGGGACCGGTCGATCCGACATTGGGCACGCAGGGGGCGCTTCTCAGTTCGCGATCAAGTGTCACATTGATCGGCAACGAATCCCCCAACGACGGGATGAATAATCTTGGCTGGATGACGGATGGCACGAATTTTACAGACGGTAACAACGTCGAAGCCGGTATCGACAGAGTCGCACCGAACGGAGTCGATGCTCCGCAGCCTGGAGACGGAACTTGTCCCGGTGCCGGTTGTCGAACCTTTACATCTACATGGAATCCGCCGCCAGGAAACCCCGCACCCGGCGATGATCCGCTGACGGCTCAAGCGCAGCGCGGAGCGGTAATTCAGATGTTTTATGTCATGAATCTTTATCATGATGTGTTGTACCGCCTCGGCATGAACGAGCAGTCGTTCAATTTCCAGACCGACAACTTTGGTCGCGGCGGAGTCGGCAATGACCGTGTATCTGCTGAAGGACAGGATTCGTCCGGAACGAACAACGCAAACTTCTCAACCCCGGCAGATGGCGGGCGCGGGCGTATGCAAATGTTCCTGTGGACGGGACCGACGCCGGATTACGACGGTACAACCGACGCCGATGTAATCATTCACGAAGTTACGCACGGAACATCAAATCGTCTGCATGGTAATTCAGCCGGTCTGTCGAACAACATGTCGCGCGGAATGGGCGAAGGTTGGGGCGACTGGTACGCACATACTTTGCTTGCCGAACCGACCGATCCCATTAACGGAACCTATACGACCGGCGGTTATGCAACTTATTTAGCTACTTCCGGATTTACCGGAAACTATTATTACGGCATTCGTAAGTTCCCGAAAGCCGTAATCGCATTCACCGGCGGACCGTCTAATCGTCCGCATAACCCGTTAACGTTCGCCGACGCGGACTCAACGCAATTTGACGTTAGTGATGGAGCGTTCCCGCGCGGACCGTTCGGATCTGCAACCGTCGACCAGGTTCACAATTTGGGTGAAATCTGGAGTTCGGCACTTTGGGAAGTTCGATGCCTGATGGTAACCCGTTTAGGCTTTACTCCCGGAACTCTCCGAGCGCTTCAAGTGGTTACTGACGGTATGAAGTTGGCTCCGAACGGACCGACCTTCCTGCAGGAAAGAGATGCGATCATTGCCGCTGCTTCCGCACTGCCGGTTGCTCCGGAAGCGTCTGCTGACGTCGTAGATGTTCGTGAAGGTTTCCGCCGACGCGGAATGGGCTTCAGCGCAGCTGTTTTGAACGCGGGTACGGGTTCAGGCAACACGCGTGTTACAGAAGCATTTGACTTTCCGAATGTTGTTATGACGGGAGCGTTAGCAATCAGCGACACCCCGGGAAACAATAACGGTATTCCGGAACCGGGTGAAAATGTTTTGTTAGGAGTTTCAATCAGAAATACGACGGGAGCAACGGTTACTAATGTAGTTGCTAATGTTAATGGTGGAGCGAATGTCAGCTATGGCAGCATTGCTGACGGCGCTACAGAAACCAGGAATATTCCGTTTGCGATACCGAGCAACGCACCTTGCGGAAGTACGGTTACCGTAACGATCAACGTCAGCAGTGCTGCCGGACCGCAAACTCCTGAAATGCGAAGTTTCGTTCTCGGCGCGCCTAATGGCACAGTTGAGAACTTCGACGGCGTTACCGCACCGGCGCTTCCTGCAAACTGGGTTTCCACAACTTCTGGTGCCGGAGTAGGTTGGGTCACATCAACCACAAATCCGAGCAGCGCTCCAAATGCAGCGTTTGCCGGAGAACCGGGGGCTGTCGGTCTTAGCGAACTTGAAACTCCGTCAATCGCGGTCAGTTCGTCTAGCGCCGCGTTGAAATTCAAGTTAAACCACAACACCGAGAACAATTTCGACGGTATGGTTCTTGAAGTTAAGGTCGGATCGGGAGCGTATCAAGACATTTTAGCTGCGGGCGGCACATTTACCGCTAACGGCTATAACGGAACTCTTTCAACCGGATTCAGTAATCCGCTTCCGGGCAGACAAGCTTGGACGGGTAACGGAAACGGCTATAAGAATGTCGAGGTCGCACTTCCTTCATCGACTAACGGTCAGAATGTTCAATTCAAATTCCGTATGGGATCAGATTCATCTGTAGCTGGTTCCGGAGTGATAGTCGATGACTTCGAATTAGTTAGCTCATACACTTGTGTTCCTGTTAATCCTACGACAGGCAGCGCACGGGCTGACTTTGACGGCGACGGCAAAACCGACCAGTCGGTGTTCCGACCGTCTGAAGGCAACTGGTACCTGAACCGTTCTACTGCAGGGTTCAACGTAACTAAATTCGGACTAAACGGCGACAGAGTCGTTCCCGGAGATTACGACGGCGACGGCAAGACCGACTTGGCGATTTTCCGTGGAACCAACGCAGCTGGAACACCGGATTTCCATATTCTGAACAGCGGTACGATGACAGTTACCGGAGTTGAATGGGGAATTCCGAGCGACGTCCCGGTTGTTGGCGATTACGACAACGACGGAAAGGATGATCCGGCAGTTTACAGACCGAGCACGGGTACGTGGTACATGCTTAACAGTACCGCAGGTGCGACCACAACGGTCTACGGAATCTCGGGAGACGTTCCTGTTGTCGGCGATTTCATCGGCAACGGCGCGGACGACATTACCGTATTCCGTCCATCGAACAACACGTGGTACACCAAGATTCCGGCGGGCGGCGACACTATCCGCGCATTCGGTATCGCCGGTGATATTCTTGCACCCGGCAATTTCGTCGGAGATGACAAGGATGATCTCGCAGTCTTTAGACCGAGCAACGGAACGTGGTACATCTACAATTCCGCGGCTAACACCGTCGCAAGTATCCCATTCGGAACATCCGGAGATATTCCGGTCGTGGGTGATTATGACGGCGACGGTTTCGAGGATGTCGCGATCTACCGCAACGGCGTATGGTGGGTACGCAGCAGCGCGTCCGGCAACGCGGTGTCAGCTTCAAACTTCGGTTTGGGCTCTGACATTCCTGTCGTCAATCGCGCACAGGCACCGGTTTTCCCGTTGGCTCCGTAAAAACCCGATCATCATCAGTTCATTGAGCTGAAGATGATCCTAAATCGAAAGGACGCGGTCAGATTTTTTTGACCGCGTCCTTTCTTTTTTGCTAAGTTCTTAAATAAAGGTACTTGCAAAAACTTTCTATTAATAAAATCCCTTCAAATGACTCAAGCAGTAAAAACACGAGCTAAAGATAGCGAAAATGAATCGTCAAAGTTGTCGGTCAACGATCCCAAATTTCTCTTTAACCGCGAATTAAGCTGGCTTGAATTCAACAAACGTGTTCTCAATCTCGCGATCGATGAGAATCTGCCGCTGTTAGAACGCTTGAAGTTTCTTTCCATTTTCTCTAACAATCTCGACGAATTTTTTATGATTCGTGTCTCCGGTTTGAAGGAACAGGTGAACGAAGGCATTTTCAAGCTCTCTCCTGACGGACTTACGGCGATGGAACAGCTTGTCCGTATCCATGAACTGCTCGTGCCGATGGTCTCGAAACAGACCGATTGTTTGATGAATTCGGTGCTCCCTCAATTAAAGGAAAACAATATCGAGATCTGCGCCTATGAGACGCTGAGTTCGGCAGAGAGAAAGCGCGCGGACGATTACTTTCTAAAAAATGTTTTTTCGGTTCTAACGCCGCAAGCCGTCGACGTAAGCCATCCGTTTCCATACATTTCCAATCTGAGTCTGAACCTCGGATTAATGGTCGAACCGCGTGCGGATTCCAATTCCGGTAAATTGACTCACCTATATACGACCAACAGATTTGTACGTGTAAAGCTTCCGCCGAATGTTCCGCGCCTTGTCCCGGTTGACGAAGAAAACACGAGATTTACGCCGCTTGAAGAGTTGGTGTCAGCAAACATCGCGCTGCTGTTTCCGAATATGCAGACCGGAAAGGCGTTTCTCTTTCGAATCACGCGCGATGCCGACGTCGAGCTGCGCGAGGACGAAGCCGGCGATCTGTTAAGTACAATGGAACGCGAGCTGCATCATCTGCGGCGATTCAGTTTTCCCGTCAGGCTGGAAGTTGAATCTTCGATGCCCAAGGAAATGGTGGAATACATCGCATCGTCGATCGGGCTTGCACAGCAGGACATTTATGCTATCAACGGTTATTTGAACATTCCGGAATTGATGTCGCTTTACTCGCTCGTGCGTCCGGCGTTGAAAGAACGACCGATTATACATACCCTTCCGAACGCACTCCGCCAGCGTGAGAATATTTTTGACATCCTAAAAAAGCAGGATGTACTTTTGCATCATCCGTACACGGCATATTCGACCGTTACCGATTTCATTGAGGCCGCCGCGGAAGACGAAAACGTCCGGGCGATAAAGATCTGTCTTTATCGAACCGGGAAAAATTCTCCTATCGTCGAATCTTTGATAAAAGCAAGCCGCAATGGAAAGCAGGTCGCCGCGCTTGTTGAACTAAAAGCGAGATTCGATGAAGAAAACAATATCGAATGGGCGCGACGGCTTGAAGCGGAAGGCGTTCACGTAATTTATGGAATGCGCGGGTTGAAAACGCATTCAAAAGTTACGCTCATCGTGCGCCGCGAAAATGAAGAATTGCAGAACTACGTCCATTTGAGCACCGGAAATTACAATCCGGTTACATCGAAGATCTACACCGACCTCGGTCTGTTGACATCCGACGAAGGGATCGGCAAAGACGTCAGCGATCTTTTCAATTTCTTGACGGGATATTCTTTCCAAACGAAGTATCACGAACTTTTGATCGCTCCGATCAACCTTCGAAATAAGATGATCAAGTTTATCAATCGTGAAACCAAGAACAAACGAAACGGAAAGGACGCTCGAATAATTGTAAAAATAAATTCGCTGACCGACGACAAGATCGTCCGCGCTCTCTACCGGGCGTCGCAAGCCGGCGTCGAAATCGATCTTCTCGTACGTGGAATATGCGTTCTTCGCCCTGGAATTAAGGGCTTATCCGAAAATATTCGCGTTGTCTCGATCGTCGGTCGCTTTCTTGAACACAGTCGAATATTCTACTTTGCTAACGGCGGAAAAGAAACCATTTACATCGGCAGCGCCGATTGGATGCATAGAAATTTAGATCGCCGCGTCGAAGCAGTCGTCCCAATTAATGATGTGAAGCTGTCGGACTATTTGAAAAGAACGGTACTCGCAGCGTATTTGAACGATACGGTAAATTCCCATTTGCTCTGTCCTGACGGATCGTACCAGAAGATCCAAGCCGAATCGGAACCTTTCGACTCACAACTCTTTTTTGTAGGACACGAGTTTTAGATAAAAAAAAAGTGCGATGTGCCTTTTCGGCACACCGCACAAGTAAGGAGGGTTTATTCCCTGGTACCGTTACTTAGGGCAAGTAAGCTGCAGGTACCGGTTTATCGGCTCCCACTCCGAATTGCATTGCCTTGTAACCGCTTGCGGTTCCAAGCATATGCCAGGTTCCGCTGCGGAAGACTGCCACATCGACTTTACCGTCGCCGTCATAATCCGCAGGTGTCGGAACATCGCCGGCTAATCCGAAATTAGCCACTTCAAATCCGCTGGCGCTTTTCATTATGTACCAAACGCCGTCGCGGTAAACTGCGACATCGGTGATTCCGTCTCCGTCATAATCAGCAGGAACAAGTTTGTCGGTCGAAAGACCAAAATGTATCGTGTTCAGCTGATTATCCGACGACCGGAGTATGTACCAAACGCGGTTCGAAGGTCTAAAGACAGCCGCATCGAGTTTGCCGTCGCCGTCAAAATCTCCGCTAACCGGAATGTCGCCTTGTGAGCCCCAGCGAACGAAAGTGATCGAACGCGAAGGATTGTTGCTGGTTCCGCGATAATAAAACGTTCCCTGTTCGCTTCCGCTTGAGGGTCGGTATACCGCTACTTCCGCCTTACCGTCGCCATCCCAGTCACCCGACATCGGGATGTCGCCGGCAAGACCGAA
The DNA here is from genome assembly GCA_026129865.1 of Pyrinomonadaceae bacterium. Lineage (GTDB taxonomy): Bacteria > Acidobacteriota > Blastocatellia > Pyrinomonadales > Pyrinomonadaceae > JAHCHG01. The sequence continues at coordinate 379,483 of JAHCHG010000003.1, read as the reverse complement.
ATCTTCCGTGACAAATCCGCCGTTGCTGCGAAGAATGTACCAGGTGTTTTGACGAACTACCACTACATCTGTCCGTCCGTCGCCGTCGAAATCGGCAGGAGCGAGCAGATCGTTAGACAGTCCCCAGTTTGTAACCGAGAATCCATTTGTGGAATTCATCATGTACCAGTTTCCTTCGGAAGGACGGAAAACTGTATTGTCCGCTTTGCCGTCGCCGTCAAAGTCAAACTTCGTCCGTCCGGCAACAAGGAATGTGCCATCAGTATTTGTCGTCGCCGGATCGCCTTCGTTAAAGAAGAAGTTTTCCCAACGAAGTTCGGTGTTTGCGCCCGGACTGCCGATCACTTCGAATCTGATCTTCAGAAGCGTACCAAAACTGGTCAACGGATTTAAACCAAACGCTCCAACCCGGAATTTACCCGGCTCGGGGGTGTTATAAGCAAGCGTGTACCCCTGGCTCATCGTTCCCATTTGAATGACGGGCGATGTCGTTGCCGGTCGCAGCACGTCCGGATTGTAGAGTAACGCGAAGTCGAAAGAAACGGCTCCTCGATTGGTTACGTCGCCAACTATGATCGGGATTTCCACGATTGTATTAGCAGGCGAGGTAAGTTCCGGAATATCGACGGATACTGCGTCGAAATCAGCCTCTGTCAAAGGAGTTGTCGTGCAGATCGCCGGCGGAAGACAAGGCTGTGTCCAGTTTCCGGATACATCTCCGAGAAGAATTCCGATCCAATTCTGGTTTGTCAGATTGCTCTGAACTTCAGCCGTCGTGTAAATGCGAGCCGCATCGTACGTCCCGTTCGGGTTAACAAACTTCCACTGACCCGTACGGTTTCCAGGTATTACAGCCTGCGGCGGGTTGTTGTATTGGAGGATCAGAGCCGCATCGTAAGAAGTAACAATACCATTACCGCTTACATCCGCAGCGCGCTGCTGATTTAATGTCAACGTCGTGTTTCCAACAGAAAACGCATTCGCAAGCTGTGCATCAAATGCTGAAAGCGGCGGTGCAGTCTGTCCGGGTAACCCCGTGGTCGCTCCGCGTGCTGGAATATCACCGTTCTTTCGCGTCAGAACGGAATAACCCGATCCGCTCAATCCTTCTAACGGATAGGCTCCGCGTACATTGGAATCGCTTTGAACGACCGGATTACCTGCGGCAGTAACCTGTGCTGCAGCGATCGGTTTCTGTTCGCCGTTGATCGTTCCGAAGTAATAATAAACGTTACCCGTCATTCTGTATTGATTGACGATAACGCCGCCCGATGCCGTGAAGACATACGAAATCGGATTTCCTTCATTAAACATAAACGGATTGAGAATTATCGGCGAGCTGGTTCCGCCGTTTCCGATCACATCGAAGACCAAATTGATCAACGTACCTGAGCCGGAAATGGGCGTTCCGTTACCAAAACATCCAACGGTGATAGCACCCGGATTCGGTACCGGCGTCGAAGCCTGCGGATTTGTGTCACAAGCAAACGGCGCACTCAGAGTTCCGGTCTGATTAATACCGAGATCGGCGCCGTCGGAGAAGTTGTTTACCGGTCTGAGGACCGCAGGATTGTAGTTTAATACAAACTGGAAACTTCTTACTGCATTAGCTCCGGTTCCCGTCGGCAATGCGCCCACCGTAACCGGCACGGTGACCTGACCACCGACTGTTCCGCTCACGGTCGGAACTGAAACCGGGATCGTCGCGCTTGGAAGGTTGAGCGACATAACCATTGAATAGCTGCCGATCTGGTTTTCCAGATTAGTGGTCGCGTCGATGAAATATAAGCCTGTTGTCGGCAGCGTAAAGGTAATTCTCGAATTTGTGCCGCCGCCGCCATCGTTATTTTCGCGAAGAATATTTTGTGCCTGATCGCGCAAAATTAGATACGCGTCAAACTGAAGCGAGCTCAGATCGATCGTAACGTTTTGTCCCGCTACGCCTTCAAATGCATAACGGTCAGTGTAAAACTGCCCGCGCGATACGCAATCGGAGGTTAAAAGCTGTCCGCTGTGGGTAACCGGCGGCAGGCTGTAGTTGATCATGGTTGCCGCGCATCTATCACGTCCGCCATCGATCAGCGTTAACGAATAAGCGCCGAAGTCCCCGCCGCTGAATGTCGTAGCTTCGATCGAATATGTATCATCGCTCGGCAGCGTAAAGAATCCGGTGATTGCCGGAATCCGTGAATTTGTTACTGTCGGAAATCCCTGTCCGCCATTAGTTCCGCCGTCGTCGTCAAATGCGATTACGCTTCCGTTCGAACTCCTTAAGATGAGGTAAGTGTCGATCGTTGAACCGCCGGGATTATTCGTGTTATCGGAAACGATTGAAACGACGATTTGCTGACCGGCTGTGCCGGTGAACGTATATTCATCGGCACGATGCGTGGCACCGCGCGTTCCGACGCAGTCGGTAGATGCAATAGTATTATTGACTGTTTGACCAAAATCTATTGGTTGAGCCGTACAATTGGGGATCACAAAATCTGCGTCCCTCGGTCCGGGATCTTTTACCGGAATTAAATTACCTTTACCTTGCGCAAAAGCAGCCGCGCAAAGTGAAACCATTACTAACATCGCGGTTAGTAGAAAACTAGTTTGCCGTCTCATAGTGAAATCTCCTCGATTTTTTTTCTGGATTGTGATGGCGGGAGCAAGCCGGAAATCGACCCGGAAAAAAGCTCCCGCTGTTGTCCTTTCATCGTAAAATTAACTGCACCGAACTTCCCAAAAAATTCTCCGGCAACAGTCATTAAGGGTCCGAAAGGGACGTATTGATTTTCGAAATCGTAAATCAATTTCTAATGATTGTTCATCTCCTTACGTCCGAGTTTTCCGAAAAACCTATATCGATTTGTGATTTTTTATCCTGCGCAGTAAAAAAAAAGGTCAAACGAGAGCGTTTATGCGGGGACCTGCCGCGACAACGACCGGCTCGAGTCGGTAGGAACCTATATAAACGACGTCGACTTTTCTGAAAAATGAAACGTATTGCGATCTTTTGTCATTTATAAATGGAGTTTGGAATAAAAAAACCAAAGCCTGGCGCAGAAAAAATTGGCTCGTTCAATTATTTTGGCTCTCCATTTTCTTTACAAAGCGCAAAAAATATGTGGATTATTCGTAAAGAATTCGATAGAATCCGGAAATACTTTTTAGATCGGTAATCAATATCCGGAAGACAGTGGCTCATCTCTTAAAAGAGTTTACGCTCTTATTAAGAGGCTATCTCAAATTTTGAAAAAACGGGGGAACTCATGACCCAACAAAGCTGTATTACAGACCTCTTGATCGCTTGGAATAGCGGTGAAACTCAAGTGCTTGAAAAGTTAATGCCTGTTGTCGAGCAAGAACTTAGGAGAATTGCTCACAATTACATGAGGCGCGAACACGGACAGCACACTCTTCAAACTACTGCACTCGTTCACGAAGCGTACATTAAACTGGTCGACCAACATTCTGTCAGCTGGCAGAATCGGGAGCACTTCTTCGCGCTCTCCAGCCAAATAATGAGACGTATTCTGATGAAACATGCACGTGATAAAAATTGCGCTAAGCGAGGCGGCAGGTCTCAGCACGTATCTTTGGAAAAGATCAGCCTGCTTTCGCCTCAGAAAAACGCGGAACTTGTTGCGCTGGACGACGCCCTCGACAGGTTGGCAAAGTTTGACAAGCTCAAAAGCCGGATTGTTGAAATGCGATTTTTCGGCGGAATGACGGTCGACGAGGTTGCGGATGTTTTAGGACTGGCTCCGATAACGATCGCAGTTCACTGGCGACTTGCTAAAGCTTGGTTAAAGAGTGAGATTCGCGGCAGCCAATATTCCAGATCGAAAAACGTCTCCGGGCGAATTTCAATGTCTTCTTAATCTTACTTCTTTAACTCGATAAGAATTATTTCCCTTATCAGATATAGTTTTTCCGCGAATTTCGGTCGTAAGAAGACATTAAAGCTCTAATTTCGTTTTATGCAAGTCGATCGATGGCAGAAGATTGAATATTTGTTCAATGAGGCTCTGAAACTACCTTCCGGGCAGCGGAACGAATATCTGGCGAAAAATTGTGCAGAAGATTCCGGTCTTCGGCACGAGGTTTCAAAACTGCTTAAAGAAACTGACAGTCCTGATGATTTCTTAAGCAATTCGGCATTCTCTCTCGGCGCGCAGCTGCTTGACGAAGAATTTGAAGTTCTGCTTAGAAACACCGATTTTGGATTTTACCAACTCAAACAACTTCTCGGTCGCGGCGGCGTTGGCGCAGTTTTTAAGGCAAACGATAAACGACTCGGGCGGAGGGTAGCATTGAAGATCCTGCCCGCTGTATTAAGCGATTCCGATGAACGAGTGCTGCGGTTCCGTCAGGAAGCTCGTCTAGCTTCTGCGATTACGCATCCGAATATTGCTCATATATATGAGTTCGGATCCTTCAAAGGGTATTACTTTCTGGCAATGGAATACTTTCCTGGAAAGACTCTTCGATACTATTTAAAGAACAAATCAATCGACCTGCATCAGACATTACAGTTCGTCGCGCAAATTGCGGGCGCACTCGAAGCTGCACACGACGCCGGAATCATCCATCGCGACATTAAGCCGGAAAACATTGTCATCGTAAAGAATAATTTAGTTAAGATCCTCGATTTCGGACTTGCTAAGATCAAGCATTCGCTCAAAAATTCACATCATTCCAATCGTCTTTTTGACTCTACGTTGATCACAACGCCCGGTTTAATTATCGGAACCGTTGCATATATGTCGCCGGAGCAGGCGGAAAATAAAAATATTGACGAGCGAACCGATCTTTGGAGCTTGGGAGTGCTGTTTTACGAAATGCTTACCGGAGTTCATCCGTTCTTAAATGACTCGAATATTGAAACGCTCCACCATATCTTGAAGGAACCGCCCAACAAATTATCCGAAGTGAGCCAACGAGTTCCGCAAAATATTTTGAATGTCGCCTTGAAATGCCTTGAAAAATCGAAAGATAACCGGTATCAATCTGCCCGCGAACTGATCGACGAAATTGAAACAATTCAAAAAACCGAGACCCGACTCGACCGGAGAAAGAACGGCAGCGGCGAATCCCGATTGATGAAACTTTTGACACGCTGGATTCGACGTTAGTTTCATTTCGATGAAAGCTCTAACGTGATCAAAATCGGAAAATGGTCAGATCCGATCGATGGTTGGCGTTCGATTGCAACCAGTTTGAAATGCGATGTATGAAACACGTGGTCGAGCGGAAATCTCACCAGCCAGTGATCTGCGTGAAATGAGTTGTACATGCCGCGACCCATTCTCGGGTCGAGCATCCCGCTGACCTGCAGATATTCGCTCGTCGTGCGCGACCACGCAACGTCATTCAGATCGCCTGCGGTTATCGCCGGATCGGATTGTTTCGCGATCTCTTTCGCGACGACCAAAAGTTCCAGATCGCGTTCAGTTGCATCGGTTGATTCGGTGGGAAACGGCGGTCGCGGGTGCAGACAGTATAGTTTGATGACATCGCCAGACACGAGCTTTACTCCGCTGTGGATCGAAGGAATGTCGCTTTCGATCAAAAACTTAATTTGCGGATCGATCAGTTCAAATCGCGAATAAAGCGCCATACCGTAGGCGTTATCGAGCGGAACTTCTACATAAAACGGATAGTTTTCCTTGATCTCGGAAACCTCGGAAAGCCATTTTTGATCCGGTTCTGCAAGTAAGATAACGTCGGGATCTGTGCGGCGGATCATTTCGGGTAAGTTTTGATATTGATCGTTGTCCTGCTGAACATTTGAAATAAGCAGTTTAATAGTTTTACTTTCTTCCGGCTGAACACTGAGTTTCACCTTGTTCGGATAAACCGCCGTGTACGGCAGAATGCAGTAAAATTGATACACCGCACAGCCCAAAAGCACCGACAAAAAACCGGCTTCATAAAACTTTTCCGGTCGAAAAAAAACCAGGATCGCGATGGATGCAGTGATCAAAACAGCCGCGATCTGAAGCCTTGGAAAATCGCCGATCCGAATCCACCAATTTTCAAACCGCAAAAACGGCAAAATGGTAAAAAGTACACCTACACCGCCAAAACAATAGAATGTCCATTTAAGAAATTGAATCGCTGCATCCGATTTGATCATTGCTTCCCGTTCTCGTTCGCTTTGGTTTTTCAATACTTTACCATAATACTTAAGCTGCCGATGGTTTCCCGAAAAAATTTGACGTTCAATTTTTCAAAGAATATCTTAGAAACTGCGTATATTCTTAAACTATTATCTGCCGCGCGCCGTCAAAACCCGGTCAATGAATTTCTGGAGTTTCCTAAATGATTAACTATTCAACAAAACTTGTCCGAATCAAGCTGCTTATAATTGTTCTAACCACTTTTTCAGCGGTTTTCGTTGATCTTACATTCGCGCCAAAGACGCAGAAGGTAAGAGCCTCCGTAGCAGGTCCGACCGCTTCGCATACCAATGCACCGGGCGAAGCAAATTGCACAACATGCCACGCAGATTTCCCGGTCAACAGCGGAACAGGCGGAATCGTAATCACTGGAATTCCGGCTAACTATCTGCCAAATCAGCAGATTCCTTTAACCGTAACAGTGAATGAAGCAAATGCGGTACTTTACGGTTTCCAAATGACAGCGATCGATAATTTAGGCAGGCGCGCGGGAATGTTTTCATTTCCCACGCAAAATCCGGAACCGCTTCAGCTTACTTTCGGACTTGTCGGTGGAAATACCCGCGAATATATTCAGCACACGTCAAACGGTGTAACGCCGACCGTTTTCGGGACGAAATCCTGGACATTTACATGGACCGCACCCGCTTTTCGCGTCGGAAAAGTCAGCTTTCACGCTGCCGGGAACGGTGCGAACAGCGACGGCGACACTTCGGGCGATTATATTTACACAGGTCAAAAAACTGCTCTTTCGGGTTCCGCGATCGCAAATTTCGACGGCGATCTTTCAAGCGATCTGTCCGTTTTCAGACCTTCGACCGGAACCTGGTATTCGCTTAACAGCTCGGACGGAAATTTTCAGGCGGTTCAGTTCGGCGCCGCCGGAGACAAGATCGTTTCTGCGGATTATGACGGCGACGGCATCAGCGATTTCGCTGTTTGGCGACCGTCGACCGGAACCTGGTACGTCTTAAAAAGCACCGGCGGTTTCCTTATCACTCAATTCGGCGCGACCGGCGATGTTCCCGTTGTCGGAGATTATGACGGCGATCTTAAATCGGACATTGCGGTTTGGCGCCCTTCGACCGGGGTTTGGTATATTTTGCGGAGTTCCAACGGCTCTTATGACATCAGGCAGTTTGGTGTCTCGACCGACAAGATCGCACAGGGTGACTTTGATGCGGACGGCAAAACCGACATCGCTGTGTGGCGTCCTTCGACCGGTACCTGGTACGTTTGGCGCAGCACGAACAACAATTTTATCATCGTCACCTTCGGTCAAAACGGCGATCTGCCGGTTCAGGGCGATTATGACGGCGACGGAAGAGCGGATCTTGCGGTTTTTCGTCCGTCCGACGGCACCTGGTATCTATTAAGAAGCCGCGACGGCTTTAGCGCAAGTCAGTTTGGGAACTCGACAGATAAACCGGCACCGGGCGATTTCGACGGCGATGGCAAATTTGATATCGCTGTTTATCGAAATGGAACCTGGTATGTTCTAAGGTCTTCGGACAGCGGCGTTATTATTGCGAATTTCGGCACGTCCGAAGATATTCCGGCGCCGACTTCAAGACTCGCTCAATAAACTTAATGTTTTAATTATTGAATGCGTGACGGGTACGCTGGCAAGTTTTTCAAATGCGTCAGTTACCCGTTTTTTCGCGATTTGTGATAATCTCGATCAAAATCTACTTAATTAAAAGAACGAATATGAAACGTTATTTTCTGCGGGTTAACTTATTGATATTGCTGCTGGTTCTCCCGTTTGCCGCGTCGGCGCAAACGCTGGAATCGAAACTTGCCGAGATCGACCAATACGCCTTAAAAGTAATGGAGGATTGGAACCAGCCCGGTATGGCGATCGCTATCGTCAAAGATGGAAAGACAGTCTTTGCAAAAGGTTACGGTGTCCGGCAGATCGGAACAAATGACAAAGTCGATGAAAACACGATATTTGCGATCGCATCAAATTCAAAGGCATTTACAACTGCCGGAATCGCGATCTTGATCGACGAAGGAAAGATCGGCGGATGGGACGACAAGGTTTCCAAATACCTGCCGGAGTTTAGGCTTTACTCGCCTTATGTCTCCGACGAACTGACAATTCGCGATCTTGTCTCGCATCGGGTTGGGCTAGATACGTTTAGCGGTGACCTTCTATGGTACGAAACGACTTATACGGACGATGAGATTCTTCGACGGCTCAAGTTTTTGAAGCCCGTTAGGGGATTTCGTTCGGGATTTGGCTATCAAAACCTGATGTTCATCGCCGCCGGTAAGATAATTGAAAAAGTTTCCGGAAAATCATGGGGCGATTTCATCAAGGAAAAAATTCTTGCACCGCTCGAAATGAACCGGACGACCGTTACCGTAAAAGACTTAAGGGACAACGCTGCGACGCCGCATAACGAATCGCTCGGAAGCGGTTTGAGGGCATTGAATCGCGGAAATGTCGACGGAGCGGCAGCGGCGGCTGGTTTGAATTCATCTGTAGCGGACCTGACAAAATGGATCAAACTTCAGCTGGGTCGCGGTGAATCGAATGGCAAACGGATCTTCAGCGAGAAAAATTCCTGGGAAATGTGGCAGCCTGCGGTTCTGCTTCCGCTTTCAAAGGCGGCATCTGAGTATATGCCGACGAGGCATTTCAACACTTACGGGCTTGGCTGGAACTTATTTGACTATCAGGGGAAAAAGATCGTAACGCACGGCGGAGGTCTCGACGGAATGCTTTCTAAAACCGTTCTAATTCCGGAAGAAAATGTCGGTTTTGTCGTTCTGACAAACAGCGAATATCCGGTTTACAGCATAATGCAGTCCAAAATTTTGGACGTCTTCGTTGATGCGCCGAAGCGAGATTGGAACGCCGAATCGAAAGCAAGGGCGGAATCCTCGAAGAAAACCGAATCTGCCGGGCTGGCGAAAATGAACGCCGCTAGAATCAAAGACGCACCGCCGGGTCTTCCGCTAAAAGAATATGCAGGCACCTACACAGGAGAATTCTATGGCGATGTGCTTGTCAGCGAAGAAAACGGCAAGCTCGTTTTACGCTTTAAACCGGCGCCAAATTTTGTCGCAGATCTCGAACCTTGGCATTTTAATACTTTTCGCATCAAATGGCGTCCGTCCGTTTCTTACGATTTTCCACCCGGATTTGTAACATTTTCGATCGATAAGAATGGAAAAACCGATGAGTTGAAAATAGATCAACCGAACAACGATTTTTGGTTTTACGAACTTCAACTTAACCGGCAGAAATAATGTCGCTCGAGTGTTTGCTTACGCTCAACGGGTGATTTATATTTGTTGTTTCCCTATAAACGGGTTCCGTCAGGCGCGATTAGTTTTAGAATTGATCGCTCATTAACACTTTAAATAGATATTCCTTAAGGAGAGATTTAGCAACACATGTCAGAAAATGGAACGGTCGCCGCGCCTGAAGCGGCGGATTCACCGGAAAACACAGAAAACGTAACCTATTCAAATGCAGACGAGATTTCTTACCACGCTGTGGAAAAGGAAGGTTCAGTAACCGCGATCTGGGAAATGCAGGGCGACAAGCACTTGCGCACCATCGATCCGCGATCGAGCGAAGGAAAGAAGATTCTCAGTCTGTTTGAAACTGCGGCGTAAGACGCGTTTTCGTCTTTAATTTAGACAGCTAAACGACTTTTTCCTGTTCTGCCCGGCTCAGAACTTTCTTGCCTTTTCAAACGTTTGGGTTTACTATAGGGCGTATTCCAAAATATGAAGTTTGAAAGTTCGACGGGAAATTTGCTCCGCTAATATTTCGGAATTGAACACCTTTTATTAACGCAAATGGAGGAATTTTATGAACAGTATGATGTCGAGCGGTTTGGCAATTTTATCGGCGATTGTGGCGATAATTTCGTTTTGGATGTTCCAAAGTAAAGACGGCGGAACTCTCTGGGTAGTCGTGGGCATTATTGGCATAATTGCTACGATTGCGTTCGGGGCGATGTATATGACCGGCAGAGTCAACAAAACGGAAGATATTCACATTACCGAATAATCTGTACCAATGCTGTCCGTAGTCGCAGATCAAAGAATTAAGAACGAAATACGAAGCGGCGATAGCCTTTCTTGGTAATCCGCGCTTTTTCGTAGTCAACACAGTTTTAGTGAAAAGGATCAGGTATTAATTTACCGGGTCCTTTTTTGTTTCGTGGCGGTCCTGCGGTTTCGAACTGTTCGTCTAGTTTAGTTTTTGCATTTAATTCCCTTCAAAACCCCGAATTTATTGAATAACTTAGCAAATTCAATATAATGTAGCCGAACAAACGAAAAATTTAGTCGTGTCCGGAGTCTTGATTTCCAAGCTTTAGGTCGAAATGTCTCCTCTTGCGGCTTGCAGCTAAATTCCTTTTGACGGAACAATTAGCACTTTTAAACGCCGGCGTTCTCCATGAACTTTGAAATTGTCTTCGTATTTGCAGTCGCAATCGCTGCGGTCATTCTATTTGCCACTGAAAAGCTTTCGGTGGATCTGATCGCTCTTTTGATCATGGCGACCTTGCTCAGTTCGAGGATAATAACACCGGAAGAAGGAATTGCAGGATTCAGCAATAAAGCGACAGTTACGGTTGCTGCAATGTTTGTTATTAGTGCGGGTTTGTTTAAAACCGGAGCAGTTCAATATCTCGGGCGTTTTACTACAAAGATATTTAAGAAGAATTATTGGCTCGGGCTGATTTCCGTAATGGTCGCCGTCGGATTTTTTTCCGCATTTATCAACAATACTCCGGTCGTCGCTGTTTTTATCCCGATCCTTCTGGGCGTTGCTAAAGAGATCAAGGCAAGCACTTCGAAACTGCTGATGCCGATGTCATTTGCTTCGATGTTTGGCGGAGTTTGTACGCTCATCGGTACATCTACGAACATTCTGGTCAGTTCTATCGCCGAACAGCGCGGCGAGCCGCCTTTCACGATGTTCGAGATCGCTCCGCTCGGAATCGTAATGTTCTGCGTCGGCATGCTTTATATGGTTCTGATCGGAATTCGTATCATCCCCGACCGTCGAGCCGAGGGCGATCTGATCGAAAGCTTCAATCTTCAAGAATATATGATGGAAGTCGTTATTCTTGCGAATTCCAGTTCGGTCGGAAAAAAGATCAAAGACGCGCCTCTCGTAAAAGATATTGATATTGCAATCATTGAAATATCGCGCGGCAAAGACCTTCGAATCGTTCCCGAGCCCGATATGGTGCTCGAAATAGGAGATGTTCTGCTTGTACGCTGCGATCTTGAAAAATTTAAAAAGATCCGCAGCCGCGAAGGAATAATGCTCAAGCCTCGATTCAAATGGCACGATGGGGACCTCGAAACAGAAAGCCTGAAATTAATCGAAGCGGTTGTCGCCCCGAATTCATATTTCATCAACAAATCATTACAGGAAATGCGGTTTAGAGAAAATTTCGGTGCTACCGTTTTGGCTATCCGTCATCGCGGAAAATTGATGCGCGAAAAACTCTCCGACATAAAGCTAAAAGCAGGTGACGCGCTGCTTTTGGAAGTAAAGATCGATAGGTACCATCAACTCGCAGGCAATCCGTCGTTCGTTATTATTTCCGAAGTTGAAGAAGAATTTTTTAGAAAAACACGGCTGATTCCTGCATTGATAATTACAGCCGGAGTCATAATCACGGCGACGCTCGGCATTGCTCCGATCGTCGTCAGTTCGGTCATCGGAGCGATCCTTCTGGTTTTGATCGGCTGTTTGACAATGGAAGAAACATATCTCGCCATCGAATGGCGGATAATCTTTTTGCTCGCCGGAGTCTTAACGCTCGAGGCTGCCATGGAAAACAGCGGCGCAGCACCCCTGATCTCGTCAAAAATAATTTCGACTGTCGGATTCTGGGGACCGATCGCCCTTGTCTCCGCATTTTATCTGATGACGTTCATTTTTACGGAAATGATGTCGAACAACGCAACGGCAGCGCTGCTCGCACCGATCGCGATCTCGACAGCGCACACTCTCGGCGTGAGCCCGCGACCTTTTTTGGTCGCCGTAATGTTCGCAGCGTCTGCAAGTTTTATGACGCCCGTCGGATATCAAACGAACACCCTCATCTACGGTCCGGGACAATATAAATTTGCGGATTTTTTGAAGGTTGGAACTCCGCTCAACATCATCTTTTGGATCATAGCAACAATTCTTATTCCCTATTTTTGGTCATTTTAGAATTTTTCTGAAACGCTTTCATTGATACCGGCATCGGATTTGGTATAATGTTTACAAAATTGTAAAGATTACAATATTTTCTTTTTTACAAGCTAATTCATAAACAGTAATGCCAAAAATTGCAGATATACAAGAAACGCCAAATCCGAACGCGGTTAAGTTCATTTTAAAAGAGCCGGTCAGCCACGGAACTTCGCATTCGTTCGATAATGCAGAAAAAGCCGTCGATAACCAGCTTGCGAAGTCGATCTTTGAGGTCGGCGAAGTTGTTTCGGTTTTCTACATGGATAAAATGATCACCGTTGAAAAAACGGATGAAGCCGATTGGGACGAGATTTTACCGCTGCTGGCGGTTCCGATTCGTGCTGCCGAATCGGTCGGCGGTTCGAACGGTAACGGTTCGGCAGCTAGCCAAGTCGGCGGTGCGATCGCTGCTGCGCTGAGCGACGATCCGATCATCGCCGAGATAAACGAACTGTTAGACGAAAGGATCAGACCGTATCTGGCGAGCGACGGCGGCTGGCTCGAAATACTTTCGTTGGACGACAAAACGCTGAAGATCCGATATCAAGGTGCATGCGGAAGCTGTCCGAGCTCGTTGACCGGAACGTTGATGGCGATCGAAAATATGATCAAAGATGAGATCGATCCCGAAATCGAGGTCGTCGCGGTTTAGATCCGACCCCTTCATCCCTCCTTCACTTGCGTAAACTTAATTCTTGACATCAAAGGTTAAAATTGGTCATAATCTTTGATGTCGCACCTCTCGGGTGCTTCCTTGTCTTAAATAATTGATAATAATCTACCCTATATTCCGCCATCCGAACCTTTCCTTATAGAGAGCGGTCTTTTCAAATACGGAGGAAGTTTAAAGTGAATAGCGAAGAACTCGAACAGAGTTTGAGAACTGAATTTGACAGCTATTTCGAGAATATTCTCGAAGACATGGCTGAGGAAGTCTCTCAATTTCAACAAAAAATTGATGCTGAGCTCGAGAAGCACAAGGTGCATCTCAACGAGGTATTTCAGGAATTTTCAACGCGGCTTAGGTCGGAACGAAAACTTGACGCCGGATTTTCCGAATCGGTAGTCGAGCATTTACGGCTTGCCCGCGATGAAGGCGCGAGAATTACCGCAACTGCGATCGCCGAAGCAGAAGAGTTGACGAAAGCTGAACAAGCCGAATCAGCCCCCGCCGCAACCGTCGTGGACCTTAGCGGCATTCGCGACGCCGTAAATGACATCAGCAGTCAGAGTTCGCAATCTTCGATCCTGAAATCGCTAATTTCACATGCGTCGAATTTTACGCCGCGCGGTGCGTTTTTTGTTGTTAAGAACAATCATTTTGTCGGTTGGCGAATTTTTGGAAACGAACAGCAATCAGAGAACGATTCGATCACGGATATTGTTTTTCCGGTTGACTCGTCGACAGTTCTCGGCGAATCCGTTCGCGCCTTAAGTGCAGTTAAAACTGAGTTTGGAACTTACGATGCGGATGCAGATTATTTGCGTCAACTTGGATTTTCGGAGCCCGGCGACATGTATGCGGTTCCGCTGATCGCGCGCGGTCGCGGCGTTGCCGCCATATATGCCGACGGCGGCGATTCAGGCGAGGTAAATTTAGAAGCGCTCGAGACTCTCGTAAGCGTTGCGGGTTTGACGGTCGAACTTCTCGCTGCGGCGCAAAACTCAAATGTTTCGCGCGAAGCTGCGGCGCCTCCAGCAGAGGAAGAAGCCTACGGGGCAGCCGAAACTGACACCGAAACCGACTATTATTCACCGGCAGAAGTGTCGGAATCATCCGAAGCCGAATACTCGGAAGTTGAAAGCGTTCAATCGTCAACAGAATATTCATTTGCGGAAACTGATGAGGTAGAAGAAGGCGTCGATCAAGAGTCTGCGGAATTTGAAGGAACAGACGATTTCCAGGAAACTTCATACGACGTTTCCGCGGTCGAAGAATCAGAAGACGAAGTTGAAGAAGCTCGTTTTGATTCTGACGTTCAAGAAGTTGAAGTTGAAGAAGTTTCAGCTGTTGCAGACGAAATCGAAGACGAGGCTGAAGTTGCATTTGCCGCCGGTGAGGTTTCGGATGAAGCTGAATTCGAACCTTCATATTCATTTAGCAGCGAGCAGCCGTCGGACAACGTAATCGAAGAACCCGAGGAAGTTTCCGCCGAATATGATGAAGTTGAAACGATCGAGACGCTTCAGAACGAATACGCTGCTTACGACGACGATTTGATCGAGGAAGTTCAAACGCAAAGCGATCATTCAGCTTTCCAAGAAGAATCGGAATTTGTCGATGCGGCGGACGAAGATTCAGTCGAAAGCGAAGTTGAACCGGTTTCGTTTGACACGGCAGAATCCGATGAAGATTTAGTCGAATCGGAACAAACTGGATCATATTCATTCAGGAGCGGAACCGATAGCTTTGAAACAAATCAGGACTTAAATTCGTCGCCTGTCGCTTACGAGGAATCTTTTGTAGAAGAAGAAACTTTCGAGCCGGTTTCGCAACCGGAAGATGTTCAGGAAGTTTCCTTCGACGATATTCAATCGGAAGAAGAATCCGTTTCGGAGCCTGTCCGGGAAGAAGTTGAAGAAGCTAAACCTGAACCTGCTCCTGCGCCTTCGTTCCGAACACGTTTCAGCGATCGAAATTTAGACCTTCCGATCGAAGTAAGTGAAGACGAGCGACGTTTGCACAATGACGCACGACGATTTGCGCGTCTTTTGGTTTCGGAGATCAAGCTTTATAACGAACAAAAAGTGAAAGAAGGGCGCGAGTCGAACGATCTTTACGACCGTCTCCGTGAAGCGCTCGACCGTTCACGTGAAATGTACGACAAACGGGTACAGCCGGCGGTTGTTGAACGTTTCGACTATTTTCACTATGAAGTTGTGAATACGCTTGCGGAAGGTGAAGAAGCAAGACTCGGAAGCGCATATCCGGGTGCGACCGTCGGTGCGTAACCGACTTGATTTAATGACGAAAAAGACCGTGTGGATCTTCCAGACGGTCTTTCTTATTTAGCGAAGTTCCATTTTGGCGATCGATTCGAGATGAACTTCATCAGGACCGTCGGCAATTCGAAGCATTCTGGCAACTATCCAAAAATTTGCCAGCGGAAGATCTTCGCATACGCCGGCGCCGCCGTGGATCTGGATCGCCCGGTCTATTATCTTCAGCGCCATTGCCGGTACAATGGCTTTTATCATCGCAATTTCCCTTCTAGCTGTTTTATTTCCGACTTCGTCCATCATCCAGGCGGTTTTCAGTACCAGCAGCCTGGCTTGTTCGATCTCGTTCCGCGCCTCGGCGATCCATTGCCGGATAACGCCCTGTTCGGACAATGTTTTGCCGAATGCTATCCGCGATTTTGCTCGGTCTTTCATCAATTCCAGCGCCCTTTCTGCAACGCCGATAAGACGCATGCAATGATGAACGCGTCCCGGACCGAGTCTCCCTTGAGCGATCTCAAATCCGCGACCTTCACCTAACAAAAGACTGCTCGCGGGAACGCGGACGTTATCAAATGTGATCTCCGAATGCCCGTTCGGCGCATCATCGAATCCGAAAACGTGCAGATTTCGTTCGATCTTTACGCCGTCAGCGTCCATCGGTACGAGAATCATCGATTGCTGCAGATGTTTCGGCGCGCGTTGATCCGTTTTTCCCATGAAGATCGACACTTTGCAGCGAGGATCGCCTGCGCCGGTCGACCACCATTTTTTTCCGTTTACCACATATTCATCGCCGTCGCGTATGATTGACGCCCGTATATTCGTCGCGTCGCTTGATGCGACGTCGGGCTCGGTCATCGAAAAACAAGAGCGAATCTCACCGTTCAAGAGCGGTTTCAGCCATCTTTCCTTTTGTTCAGCGGTTCCATATCGTTCCAAAACCTCCATATTTCCGGTGTCCGGTGCCGAACAATTGAAAACTTCCGCCGACCAGTGAACTCTTCCCATTATCTCGGCGAGCGGTGCGTATTCCAGATTAGTCAGTCCCGAAACCTCCGGTAAGAACAGATTCCAAAGACCTTGCACTTTCGCCTTTTCTTTTAATTTCTCGATCAATTTCAACGGTTTCCAACGATCGCCGGAGTTTATTTCGCGCAAATATTCCGCTTCATTTGGAAAGACCCATTCATCCATAAAGGCTAAAAGGTTTTGTTGCAGTTCAAGGGTTTTTTGTGAATAATTAAATTCCATAAATTTTGCTCTTAAAGGCAAAGATTATCACGATTTTAATTATCTAAAAACCAAAGCAGGAACTCGCCTTTTATGTATTTACGTTCCCCATTTGTCATTGCGACAGCCGTCTTGATCGTATTTTCGACATTTATTTCCAACATCATTGCGCAGACCGATCAGCGTCCAGTTGCTGAAATTTATTCCGAGGTAATGAACTACCCTCGTGACCAGGCAAAAGCGTGGGCTCAAAAGGGAAAAAAAGTCGATCGACAAAAGAATGACGGATTCTACGATGATCAAAAAAAGCTCGCAAAGAAATACGCGGGTGAGATATCGGTACGGTCCGATCTGAGCGGCTCGGATCTCTATTTTCTGGGAATGCTCTTTAAAACGTCGGAAAACGAGGACAAAGCGCTCGCCGCGTTGACGCGATTTCTCGTGCAATATCCGGATGATAACCGTGAAAATGCGGTCCAGAACGCCCGCGGACATGTCATTTCGTTTCTTGTGGAAAAGAAGCGGAGCGCAGAGGCGGAGAAGATCTATCAGATATGGGCGTCGAACAACGAAGCTTTGACGGTTCAAAAGCCGAGTCTCGAATCCTTGTTGGCTTACGGATTTTATAAAGAGGGCGAGTTTGAAAACGCGCTAAAGTTTGCAAACAGTGCTTTTTCCCTTCTAAAACAGTTGGACGCGAACAACCGTTCTGACAAGCGAAATATCGAGCGGCTTTACTCGAGCCTCGTCGAGATCCTTGCGATGAGCTACAAAAAGAGCAAGGACAAAGACGCTGCGCTCAATGTTCTGGCTGAAGCCCGGGCGCAATCCTTTGCGATACCCTCGGCAAATTTATATCGAAAGGTGATCGACTTTGTCGATCAATCCGGCTTTTCCGAAAAGAAATTAATGGAAAAATTGGAATCATACCCGAATGTCGATCCCGCGCCGGATTTGAAAATATCAGACTGGATCGGGCACGAGCCGGTCACGCTTGACAAATTCCGGGGCAAGATCGTCCTTCTTGATTTTTGGGCGACGTGGTGCGGACCGTGTATCTCAACCTTTCCGCGGCTGCGGAGTTGGCATAAAAAATTCAGCGGCGAAGGGTTTGAGATAATCGGGGTTACTCAATTTTATGGAAACGGCGACGGCGAGAAAATGACGCCAGTTCAGGAACTCCAATACGTTGCGAAGTTTAAAGAAAAGCACAAACTTCCCTATCCGATCGCGATTGCCGAAAGAAACGAGGATGAAATGAAATACGGCATCGGAGTCTATCCGACGACGGTTTTGCTCGACCGAAACGGCGTCGTCCGTTATATCGGTATCGGGGCGACAAACGAAGAAAGCGAAAATTTGGAAGCTATGATCAAAAAACTGCTGGCTGAAGATATTAGGCTTGGAATGAACAGATAAATCCAGTCATCGGTATCGATTTAAAAAGTAGAGCGCTGCCCGTCAATGCAGCGCTCTTTTTTTATTGAAGATGAAGTGGTTGTCCGATCTTATAGCGATGGAACGGGAACGTCGCTAACCGCACCGAATCCTGCGATGAAAAGTCCGGATTGAGACCGGTTCAAATACCATGTTGCATTTGACGGTCGAAATACTCCCGAATCGACTTTCCCGTCTCCATCAAAATCGCCGCGGACAGGTATATCGCCTGCTGTACCGAATGGAAACGAATAAAATGTTCCCGATTCGCTTCTCAAGATAAACCATTCTCCCGTCGATGGACGCCAGATAGCGACATCAGTCTTGCTGTCGCCGGTAAAATCTCCTGGAACCGGAATGTCCGAAGCATTTCCGAATTGAAAAGCAGCAATACCGCCCGTGCTTTTGGAGATCCACCATTCTCCCGCGGCGGCTCGGTAAACAACAAGGTCGTCTTTCCCATCCCCGTCAAAATCGCCTGAGACCGCTTTATCGCCGTTAGTGCCGAAACTTAGGATGGATGTACCTCCGCTTGACCGGTTGATGAACCAATTTCCTGTTGCGGCGCGAAACAATGCCGCATCAGCCTTGCCGTCCCCGTCATAATCGCCCGAAAGCGGCGTATCGCTGCTGGTTCCAAATGGAAAACTGTAAAAGGTCGAATCTTCGCTGCGAAGCACAAACCATTCGCCTGAAGAAGGACGCCAGATCGCAACGTCGGTTTTTCCGTCGCCGGTAAAATCTGCCGCAACAGGTTTATCCGGAGCCGTGCCGAATGTGAGTCCTGTCGTAACGCCGGACTTGCTTCCCTTAAACCACCACTGTCCGGACGCCGGGCGATAAATCGATAGATCGGACTTATTATCACCGTCAAAATCAAATTTGCTTCGCATCTGCGGCGCGGTGACCGTCCCGTAATCGATAACGCTGACCACACCGTCGTCCTGTCCCTGATAACTCGCTCCGCTCGTTACGGGATAATTGCTTGAAACGGTCACTCCACCGTGAATGGAGCGATTTCCGAACATATCGGCGGACCTCAGTGAATCGTTTCCCGAACCGCCAAGATGAGTTGAGAATTCGAGCGCGGTCAAGTTGCTGTTAAATCTTACGATCGTTCCGTCGTATCCACCCGACTTGTTGGGCTGAATTGCATCCGCCGTCACCGGGAAATTCGTCGAAACCGTGAAGCCTGAAACGATCACCTTTCCATTAGAATCGATGAAAACACCTTCCGCGCCGTCGTCGCCCGTTCCGCCTAAATAGGTATTCTGAATAAAACTTCTGCCGTCAGCCGCGATCTTGGAGATCAGCGCATCGTTCCCGCCGCCGCGGTAGACCGATTGAAAACCGCCCGCAGTTCCTGGAATATTGCTCGATTTCGTAAACGCCGCGACATAAACATTGCTCGCGGAATCGATCCCGAGATTGTGCGTTTCCAGATCGTCGTCTCCATCGCCGCCCAAATATGTCGCCCAGGCAATCGAATTGCCGGCTGAATTTATTTTAACGATGTAAAGATCTTTCTTTCCGCCGTCAACCGCATGCGTCAACTGTGGCGCGCCGGAACTAACGTAGGCATTCGTGCTTTTTGTCTGACAAAGCATGAAGGCTTCGCCGGCAGCGTTTGCACGGATCGAAGGCGAGTTGCAGTCCTCTCCGCTGCCGCCGATGTGCCCGTAGTAAACGACTGCCGTTCCGGTGGAATTCAGCTTCACAACCTGTCCGTCGTAAAGACCGCCATTATAGGTTGAATCGAACGAGTTGGGGTTACCCGGCGCTGTAAACTGCCTGGTCAACGCTGCAACTGCCAGATATACATTTCCGGCGGGATCGATCGCAATATCACGCAAAAAATCCGGTCCTGAAGAACCGTAATAAGTCGCCCAAAGCAGATTGCCGTTCGTGTTAAATTTTGCGACATATCCGTCCTGCTGACCGTAAGCGCCGCCGCCAACATCGTCGCCGCCGAAATTAGGCTGCACTACGCCAGTCGTGGTCGGACAGTTAGTCGAACATCTTCCGCCGATATAAACGTTTCCGGCAGAGTCAACTTCGATCGCATATGCGCGGTCGTACGCATTTCCTCCGATAAACGTTGACCAGATGAGTGTGCCGGACGGACTGTACTTGCGAACAAAAATGTCCATTACTCCATTGAACGAAGTATCAAATGCACCGTTGGTCGTTTGGAAATTTGGCGATCGGGTTCCGCCGGTAACATATATATTGCCTTGCGAATCAAAAGCCGCATCTCGCACTACATCTTCTACATTTCCGGTTGAATTGATAAACGTCGAATAACTCAAAGTGATCGAAGCTTGAGTGGAACCGGCGAAGATGCAGAATCCGAGAACTAGAACGATTGACAATGTCTTCATTTATAAAATCCTCTCTAAATCTGGTTTTCGTTGACGAGTTCGTACGAAATCTTGCTTTGTTCCGAAAAAGCTCGTGCAAAAACCGTTGAACATATTAAAATTTTGGGATCGCGTCAAATAGAGCGCGATCGATTTCCAATAGAAATGTTAGTTGTTTGGTTTTGCAGGTCTGCGAAGATTCACGCGATCAAAAGATCCATCAAAAACCGGAATCTTATTGCGCGGCAGAGCTGCAGTTTCAATCCCACGATCGATCGTTACTCACCGTCGGGAGGACTTATCATTCGGTTTTATGAGTAACGGTTTTAGTACCAACTCTGGTATAGCACCCGAAAAATGGCGCTGTCAAGCAAAAATGTTTAACATTGTTGCAACATTTAATGCTTTGCAAGAATTAAAGGATCGTACCGGCAATAAGGTGTTTCCGTTATCTGGTTCGAAACGATAAACTTAGATGTTTTCGCTTATAACGAACAAAGCAGATCCTTTTTTTTCTGAAGATGAAAATAATTTGGTTCGGAATCGAAAAATGTCGCGTCGTAAAGCGAGTCGATTGGTTATGAAAGAACAGAGTATCGCCAAAAACACCGAAGAAATTGACCCAAAGCGGCTGCGTGAATTTCTTAGATCGGAGGGTTTTGACGCAAATTCCGATCTGAAAATACACCGGTTGACCGGAGGAAGTTCAAACTTGACATACGGCGTGAAGATCGAGAACGAAGAGTTTATCCTGCGGCGTCCGCCCGTAGGAAATCCCGTCAAATCGGCACATGATATGTCGCGCGAGTTTAACGTATTGGCGAAACTGAGCACCGGTTACGAATTGGCGCCGAAGCCGCTGCTTTATTGCGGCGACGAGTCCGTTATCGGTTCGGAGTTTTACATAATGGAGCGCCGCCGCGGCTTGATAATTCGCGGCTCGCTCGCCGGCGATGCTGCTCCCGAACAGCGCGCGATGCTGAACGGATCTCAAGAATCGCGGCTGAAGATCGTCGAATCGTTCATTCAAAATCTGGTAAAACTTCATTCGATAGATTTTAGAGAGATCGGACTCGCTGACCTTGGAAAGCCCGAGGGATATGTTCAGCGGCAAGTTTATGGATGGACCGAGCGGTATTTCAACGCAAAGACTGAAGATCACGCGGAACTAGAAGAGGCGATCAAATGGTTAAACTCGCATATTCCGGACTCCGACGGCGCTTCGTTGATCCATAACGATTACAAATTCGACAATTTAATGCTCGACCCTTCCGACCTGACAAAGATCGTTGCCGTCCTCGATTGGGAAATGACCACGATCGGTGAACCGTTGATGGATCTGGGCACGACTCTCGGTTATTGGATGTCGAGAAACGCCGGTGAAGCGCTTCTTTCAATGCCGTTTAATCCGCGGTCGTTGATGGAAAATGTATCGCGCCGCGAATTGGCAGAGATCTATGCAGCGGAGTCGGGCGCTGATCTTTCAAACATTTTGTATTATTACGTTTTCGGCACATTTAAGATCGCCGTCATCGCCCAGCAGATCTATTTTCGCTTCGTAAAAGGCTTCACAAAAGATAAGCGGTTCGCAAATTTCCACCTGTTCGTCAGCGCGCTAGGTAAGATCGCGTCGAACTCCATTGAACGCGGCAAGATTTGAGTATTGCTTTGTGAGAAATTCTCGCGCTGCGAACTGTTGCAATCCGGCAAACTATCACAGCTCAAATCCGTTCTTTGAATAGTTCGGATAATCTAAAGCTGCTTACAAAACATTTTCTCTGGAGGATCGAACTATGGTCAGAAAACTAATGTCATCTCTATTGATCTGCTCAATAATGGCTGTTTCCAGCAGTTTGGCATTGGCTGGGAGCCAGACGGACTGGTCATCGGTGGAATCGCTGGTCGGTCAGGAAGTAGCCGTTAAATTGTCAGGCGGAACTATGAAATACGGCATTATGCGTTCCGTAACACCAGATAGTTTTGTTATTCAGGTTGCTGGAGCAAAAAGTTTGACGCAAACGGAGACAACGATCAACCGTGCTGAGGTTAAGAAAGTATGGCGCGCACTGCTATTTGTAAATGATCGAAACACTGGAAAAGGCGCAGCAATCGGAGCGGGTGTCGGCGCGCTGGCGCTTGGAGTACCGGCGGTCGCCGCCGGCAAGGGCGATGATCAGGTCGATAATGGATTGGCTGGTGCAGGATTTTTACTTGGCGCACTTGGCGGCGCAGCCGTCGGCGGTATCGCCGGTTTCTTTTCAAAGAAAAAACACAAAAAACGCGATCTGATCTATAAACAATAACTTGTTAAAAATTAGATGGAATAACTAAATACCTCTCATCGTCCGATGCGAGCGGGCGAGCCTTACGTCACACCTATTCTTTATATTCGGACATAAAATGCTCGGACTGTGAGAAGTTAACCTCGTTTCTTTGCTTTAATTAGAAAAAAACACAAGCCCGCTTTGACCGAATCCCGCTGCTTTTGAAAGCATTCCATTTCCTTCCGTTCAATAAATCCCGTTATTTCATCGTGCCTTCGCGCAATTGTCTCATTTCAATCCCGACCGTTATAATCTGAACATTGTCAGATTTTACCGCTGATTCAATCTCATCAAACGCATTTATTAAAGCGATATGGCGAAATCTCGATGTAAGTTATAAAATCTAGATTTTTATGAGCGAACGAACTCTTGGAATTGCAGTGATCGGTTTAGGCGGCGCGGTCGGCACCACGATGGTTGCCGGAATCGAACTTTTAAAATTGGGAAAGGTCGATAAAACCGGGCTGCCGCTTTCCGAACTTGATCAGAATTCAGCCAAAGACCTTGCCGCATACGAACGGATCGTTTTCGGGGGATGGGATCTGAATGCCGAAAATCTTGCCGCAGCCGCCGAGGAACACGAAGTGTTGAATCATAAACAATTCGTCGCGGTTGAAAATTCGCTTTCCAAGATTTATCCCTGGAAAGCCGCGGTTGATGAACGATTTCTTTCGAATATCGAGGGCGGAAATTTTTTACCGTCAAAAGATCACCGTGAAGTGATCAAAAATATCGTCAATGATCTGAAAAAATTTCAGGAAATCTGTGATCAGGTGGTCGTGATCAATCTTGCATCGACGGAAAAGCTGGTGGATGAATCGTCGGAAGAATATTCTTCGCTCGCAGCATTTGAAAACGCTTTGGATGCGGGCTCGGAAAACATTTCGCCGGCAATGCTTTACGCTTACGCGGCAATCTCTACAGAAATTCCGTATGGCAATTTTACGCCCTCTGTTGCTGCGGATATTCCAGCGTTGATCGAATTTGCCGAAATGCAAAACGTGCCGATCGCTGGAAAGGACGGCAAAACCGGGCAGACCTTTATTAAGACCGTGCTTGCCCCTGCCCTGAAAGCCCGGGAATTGAAGATCGAGGGCTGGTATTCGACAAATCTTTTGGGAAATCGCGACGGGCTCGCACTTTCAAACGAAGACAGTCTGCGTTCAAAGATCAAAACGAAAGCGTCGGTGTTGCGGAATATTTTGGGTTACGAAGTCGAAGACCATATCGTCGATATACGCTATTATCGACCGCGCGGCGATGACAAAGAAGCCTGGGACAATATCGACATCACGGGCTTTTTGGGGCAGAAAATGCAGATAAAAGTGAATTTTCTCTGCAAAGATTCGATCCTTGCAGCCCCGCTGGCAATTGAGATCGCAAGATGCCTTGACCTTGCAAAACAACGCGGCGATTCAGGCATTCAAGAGCAGCTATCGGTGTTCTTTAAACTGCCGATGACGAAATACGAATCCCCGGAACATGCGTTTCACATTCAAAACAAACATTTTTTGAAATGGTTGAACGCGTAGTTTTTAAAATTTAACTTCTCGTTAACTATTTCGCTTTGGTTTGAGTGTACTCTTCCGGCAGCGGAAAACTTCGGGGGTTAATATTTCAGATTAATGTCGATAGTCCTATCGAACTCGTTTTTACCGCTAAGGAACTAAAGTTCCGAGTCAATTTGTCGATCTCGCCAATCGTTTCTTGCTGAAACTGCGGCTTTTGCCCTCGCAAGCCAGGATTCGTAGATCTTTCTGGAATTATCGCTGATCACAGCAGCGATCGCCTTCGCGCTGTCGATAAGCAAGCGGACACGAATTGCAAAAAAGCGTTAAAGAGAGCAGTTTTCACGACCGAATGAAAGCGCTAAATTTCGTTGTTTTTTAATAAATTTAATCGCTTTAGATCTTTTCAATACGCGGTTTATGTTTCTACCGATCTTGATCTTTCATGCTCCAAAAGAGACCGTTTGCGCTCTACGCCCCAACGATAGCCGCTCAAACTGCCGTCGCTGCGAATGACTCGATGACATGGGATAACCAGAGCGACCTGATTCGAGGCGCATGCCCGCGCGACCGCACGAACAGCGTTTTTATTACCGATCTTTGCCGCAATTTCCTGATACGTGGCTGTTTTGCCGTACGGAATTTTCCGAAGCTCTTCCCAGACCCGCATTTGAAACGCCGTCGCGCGAACGTCCAGCGGCAGCTCGATCGCTCGATTATCGCCTTCAATATTTTCTACTATCTCATTAATAAATTCTTTTAACAGTTCGTCCGATTCCCGAATAATTGCATTCGGAAATTCTTCTTTCAAAGCCGAAAGAAGATCCTCAGCCGAATCGGCGAGCGAAACCGAACAGATCCCTTTCCCAGTTGCAGCAACAATCATTTTCCCGATCTTTGTAGTTGTGATCGCGAAGTCGATCTCCATATTTTTTCCGCCCTTTTTATATTTCGATGGTGTCATTCCGAGCTTTCGCGAAGCATTTTCGTAAAGTCTGGAACTTGAACCGAAACCCGATTCATAGATCGCATCGACAATTTCCCCGCCTTGTTTCAGTTCGTTTTTGAATTTCGCCAGTCTTCGATTTTCTTTGTATTTTTGCGGCGAAACGCCGACGATTCGCGTAAATGTCCGCTGCAAATGTCCGGTACTAACGTTCAACCGTTCTGCGAGCGATTCGAGCGTGTTTTCAATATCCGTTTCGATCAATTCGCACGTACGTATAACCAGATCTGTCTGACGGTCTGTCTTTTCCGATCTTGGAAGACATCGTAAGCAGGCTCTAAAACCTTCTTTTTCCGCAAGTTCCGGCGAACGAAAGAATGCTACGTTCTCGCGCTTCGGAGGCTTAGATTTGCAGGACGGTTTGCAGTAGATCTTGGTCGTGCCGACAGCGTAAACGAACGCGCCGTCAAATCTTTTGTCGTTCGAAATCACCGCGTTCCAAAAGAGTTCTTTTTCCATGTCGAAGATATTATTAAAAATCGTAAACCGAATCTATCCGTTTATTGTCATGCAATTTTTTCCTTTTTGGGAAATCGTTTGTTACATTAGTTTTATGCTCGATCAAATAAGTTTTAAGCTGCCTGCGGAAATTGAATCCGCTGTTTTGAAAACCGTTTCAACCTGGAACAGCGATTCCGGAGTCGAACGGATCTGGAAGAAAGATGCGTCCGTTTGGACCGGCGAGGACGAAGCAAAATGGCTCGGATGGCTCGATTCCGTCGCGGCGGAGCTCGGAAAAGTGAGTGAATATAAAGCTTTTGCGAAAGAAGCAGAAAGTTTTCAGTCAATCGTACTTCTGGGAATGGGCGGTTCGTCTCTATGTCCCGAAGTTCTCGCGGAAACATTCGGCAAAGAAAACTTTCATATTCTGGATTCGACGGTTCCGGCACAGATCATGACCTTAGAAGGTAAACTCGATATTGCCGGGACGCTTTTTATTGTTGCAAGCAAAAGCGGTTCAACCCTTGAGCCGAACACTTTCTATCAGTATTTTCACCAACGGGTAAAGGGAACGGTAGGTGTTGAAAATGCCGGAAATAACTTCGCGGCGATCACAGATCCCGGTTCCAAGCTTGAAAAGATCGCAAAAGAAAACAACTTTCGCAAGATTTTTTACGGAGATCCGACGATCGGCGGCAGATTTTCCGCGCTTTCGCCCTTCGGAATGGCAGCCGGTGCGGCGATGGGATTGGATGTTGAGCAATTTTTGGCGAACGCGCAGGAAATGGTCGACTCATGCAAAACTTCGGACGCGATGGAAAATCCGGGCGCTATGCTCGGGATCATTTTAGGCAATTGCAACAGGCAAGGTCGCGATAAACTGACCATATTTACTTCGCCTGAGATCTACGATGTCGGTGCGTGGCTTGAACAATTGATCGCCGAAAGCACGGGAAAACAAAACAGATCGATCATTCCAATCGATCTCGAACCGATCGAAAAGCCGGACAGCTATTCGGACGACCGCATTTTTGCTTACCTAAAGTTGAGAAATACTCGCGATGACAGTTTAGATGAGAAGATCGCCTTGCTCGGCGACTCCGGATTTCCTGTGGTCAAAATAGTTTTGGACGATAAAATGAACCTTGGACAGGAGTTTTTCCGCTGGGAATTTGCGACCGCGGTCGCCGGCGCGATCATGAAAATAAATCCGTTCGATCAGCCGGACGTGGAATCGGCGAAGATCGAAGCAAAAAAGCTCACCGAAGAATACGAAAAAACAGGCGAATTGCCGAAAGAGGAACCATTTTTCGAAGCGGGCGGAATCAAGCTGTTTTCAAGCAGCGATTACGCGAAATCTTTGGAGAAATATATTGAAGGCGATAGGACTGTCGACAAGTTTCTTGAGGCGCATCTTGCGCATATTCAGGAAAACGATTACTTCGCGCTTTTGGCTTATGTTGAACGAAACGAAGAGAACATCGGACTGCTGCAGGAATTCCGCGAGAAAGTGTTCAATAAAAAGCTTGCTGCGACCGCTCTAGGTTTTGGTCCGAGATTCCTGCATTCGACCGGACAGGCATATAAAGGGGGCGCGAACAACGGCGTTTTTCTGCAGATAACATCGGACGACGCACAGGATTTAGAGGTTCCCGGACAGGATTATACGTTCGGTGTCGTCAAATCGGCTCAGGCACGCGGTGATTTTCAGGTTTTGCTCGACCGGAAACGCCGGGCATTGAGAATGCATTTTGACGGCGATGCTGCAAAAGAACTTCGTGAACTGCCAGCGCTCGTCGATTGATCATTAAAAGTAGCTTATCATTTCTTTGATCTTCGGTTCGGCGGTACTCCAGATCGTTTCCAGATGTTTTAGCGACATCCCGAGTTTCATTACCGATTCGGAAAACTCCAGCGATGCTTTGCCGACGCTCCGGGTTCCAAATCCCTTAGTAATTGCTAACAGGTCGGCGATCTCAATAATA
Organism: Pyrinomonadaceae bacterium; assembly: GCA_026129865.1. GTDB lineage: Bacteria > Acidobacteriota > Blastocatellia > Pyrinomonadales > Pyrinomonadaceae > JAHCHG01. The sequence continues at coordinate 351,847 of JAHCHG010000003.1, read as the reverse complement.
TGATCGACAAATCGCGGCTGTTCCGAATGCGACGCGCTGTGATGATTCAAGATCGCGTAGCATATTTCGTCCGGCAGATTCCAGCGGCGGGCAACCAACGAACCGACTTCCGCGTGAGTAAATCCGTACGCTGCATCTTCGGCGGCGAGCATTTCAAATTCGTCTTCTATGTCGAACAGTTTCTGGTAATTTTCCAGATCATGATTAAGCAGCAAAAACTTTCCAAAATCGTGCAAAAGCCCGCAAATGAAAGATTCTTCTAAACCGCGCATCTCCATCGTTTCGCTTATTGTCTTGGTAAGAACCGCAACCGCTATCGAATGGTTCCAGAGCTTTCGGAACGCAGCAGTACGGCTGAGCGAATTATCGATCGAACGCGATGCAAGTTCGAGAACTACGATGTCATAAATCGTCTGGCTGCCGACGGCAGTAAGTGCCATATCAACCAGCATGATCTCGCGTTCGAAGGCGTAGATAGGTGAATTCGCGAGCCGCAGTATCCTGGCTGCGAGAATCGGATCGCCGTTTATTTCGCTGATCAGTTTTGATCTGGGAGTAGAATAATCTGCAAGCAGTCTCACCAGGCGCAAAAGAGTTCCCGGCGCAGGTGGCAGTTTGGATTCGACGAGTGTTTCGATATCCAGCTTCTCGCGAAGCGCAACCGGAGCGAACTCGTCACCTGGTAAAATTTGAGTGATCATATTGTCGACTTCGTCGTCGCGGAGCTATAGATTCCGCATTTACTTTTCGACAAATATGGCAAAATCTTTAGAAAATTTATCAAATTTTTTCGCAGATCCGGTCGATTGTTTCAGTTTAATCCGCGGTAATTTCCTGAGTAATCTACATTTATCAGCGTTCCCTGATGGGTGTAAAAGCGCGTCTGCGGCATAAAAGAATAACCGGGACGTACCGGCGTAACCGAAATTTCATTCCCGATCGGAATTGACTGGAAAACGAAATAACCTTCGGCGTTCGTTTTGGTTGTATAAGTTACTCCGGCGGTCGAATCGACTAATTTTACCGTTACTTTTCCAAACGCTGCCCGTCCATGAAAGAGAATTCGTCCTGAAACCGGCGCTGCACTATGTGTCGTTTCCGAAAGCGTGAGCCGGTGTGTCTGGATCTGATTGGCTGCGGCAAAAGCGGAAAGATTTCCATTTACAACAGAAGCATCAGACAGAAAAGTCTCGATATGCGTTACGTGTTTTGCCGAAATTAAGTCCGGAGCGAGAGATAAACTATAAGTTCTGCCCGAATTTGCTTGGTTCCAAACACGAGTAATGACTCCTTGACCAATACCGTCTTCCGCGGGCTTCAGCGACCAAAGAAGAACATCAGGATCGCTAATGGTTAAAAACGAGTATGAATTTTCATCGTAATAGCCGTTCGATCCTGTTACGGTTCCGGTCACAAACGGATTTTGATGTTCTTTTGAAAATTTCATCGCTGCGGTTTGATCGAATCCGAAGTGCGTTTTTAATGCAAATCTCTGCAAAAACTGCGAATCGCCGCCCTGATTCGGAATCCCGAGCCCGCTGCCGTCGATCTGTCCTCCAGCCAAAATGTTGATCTGCGGAGTGTTCGTGTCAAGCGTTGTAAATCCGCTTGAACCTAATTTCATATAGTAGGCATCGGCATTTGAGATGGTTACGCCGACTCCGCCGCCGCTGATATCGGCGAAATGATTCATTGTCAACCAATCGTACCGGGCATTTCGCGGAGAATAATGACCGCCGTTTCCTAACAATTTGGCACGGATAACGGCACCGACCTCTTCGTGCCATACATCCGGCGAATTGATCTCGAACGAATAGCCCCAGGTCGGCGAATTGCCGAAGTTCTGTGTGATCTCGTTTCGAATCTCTATGCGGTTGGTTCCGCGGATAAAGGTTATTCTCGAAACATGCGACAGCGGACTTGAAGAAGTCGCGCGAAGCGTGACGCTGACCGGACCGACATTTTCTACAGCCAAACTGCCGCCGCTGCCGCCGAGGTCGTTGACCGTTCTACCATTTACGGTCCGGACAAATTCCCTATTACCCTGTGTTTTATCGATCAAACTGGTGATCGCTCCGGTCGGCGACACGGTGACTTTGTAGATTTCGTTTTCAATTACTCCGCCGTTAATGGTCGCCGCATCGGAAAAAGTCGTTCCCGTACCGCTGCGAATTTCGAAAACCTTGTACCCGACGGAAGGGACATCGCTCGCCAAAACGCGAAGGAACGTCTGTCCATTGAGATTTACGTATTGAGACGGAACCTGCAAGCCGCTTGAAACGTCGATAACATTTACCGGATTTGTATCGGTTACCGGAAAATCTGCAAAATCGGTTCGCGCCCAGCTTAATCCATTAAATACATAAAACCTTGTATTAGAACCGCTTCTGGAGATATATGTACCGAGCGAACTCCGCGCATCTTCATGCAGCTGATCGACGTAATTAGTGATCTCAGACTCGATGCGGCGCTGCCAATTTGCACGGTCGGTTCGCGACACCGCGCCGTCGGCGGTCCAGTTATGTTCGTAATATAGCCCGAAATTAAGCATCGCTTTGTCGCGCGCGGCGATTCGGCTGTTCATGAACGACGGGTCGCGAAGTGAAACCAAAGTTGCGAGTGCTTCCGCGTTTCTAAGTTTTTCATTTGCACGCTTTACGCGCGCCGAAACTTCCGCCAACGAGGCGACGTAAAGCTCCCATTCGTTCCCGAAACTGGCAGAATACGTTTCAATTCCGCTCCCGAAATTTGATTCAAAATCCTGAAAAAAGTCGGTTTGATTCGAAACGATCACCTGCCTGCCGGGCAGCGAATGCTGCTGGGCGGCTTCAACAAAACCCGTTGTCATGGTCTGCAGATCATCATGCCCGAGACCGAATATCCCGATCACGTTATACGGATACCGGGACGTGAACAATACATTATTATCGACAAAATTGATCGCCGTTCCCACGACGCGACCTTCGGCATATCCGCCGATCGATTCGCTGTCATTTAGAAGCTGAGAATTCCACTTCATCAAGATCCGGCTGCCGTCACGCCCGCCGGCGTAATAAATTTCGCGGTCGCGATTATTAAGCTGCGTAACGTGCGACGCGCAATTGCAAACGCCTTTCCAGCTGTAACGCGCGCCTGAACCCGCCCATAAAGACGGCAGTCCGAGCGGTAAAACCTGATTCTCCATGGAAATCGCGATCGGAAATTGAACACCGAATTGACGCTGGATCAGACCCGGATAATACATTCCCCGCAAAACCGCCTCCGCCGGTGTTCCGCCGTTCGACAGTACCAATGCGTTCAGCGGAACACTGAAATGTCCATCGTTTATTCGGTTAATTAATCTTTGAAATTGCGCGGGCGTGCGGTTTCGCTGGTAGAGCCACATCCAAAAGCTTCCGTCTGCATTCCAGCGAGCTTGCTGATTTGACGGATTTCCGGCAGTCGCATCCATCTGGTTAAGATAGTAATCGGTCATTGCCAGCAAGCTGGATCGATAAGTCGCCTCGTCAGCCGACCACATATAATCAGTGTGGTCGTCAGGCGCGATATAGATGCGTTTTTGAGCTTTTGCTGAAGAAGCAAAAAAAGAAACGCATAAAATGCCCGATAAAATAATTGCCGAATAAAATCTCTTCATCAAAATTCCGCTAAATGCATGGTTAAACCGGAAAATCTTTCGGGGGGTTGAAAAGATTCATTCACTGGTTATTCTAAAAAATTATAAACTTCTAAGTTTATAAAGTAACAATCGAGCGGTGTTTTGCCAAATTTAGGCAGAATTAATAGCCAAACAGCTTCGTTTAGCGCGGCTTGGTGGGCTTTTAAGAGATTGCGGACCTTGCACAAATGCTTCGAACTTTTTCAGTATTTCGCAGTGCCGGGAACGGACATTCGCCCGAGTGTTCTGCGGTCAAAAAATGTTGATTGTTGTCCGATGGTCGAATTTTCGGATTGATCATGTTCGAAAAATTAGCAGTAATTCCGGCGGTTAGTAAAATCGAGCGACGCGACTGCGACTTTTGGATTGCCGTTATAAGCAAATTTTTCGTACTGGAATAATTTTTCAAGCGCCGCGGGCACAGGATTACCGCATCGCTATTATTCAAACGATAAGTCCTTAAACACCAACAGTTTCGGACTCTTCTTCAACCAAATACGGCGTAACGCTCGGCGCATCGTTGTCTTCAGCGACGATATTGGCAATAACGGGAAGCGAGATCGAGCGCGATTTTTTGATTCCGGGAACCTCTTTGCCTTTCGCATAAACGGCATGGCGACCGTGTTCCTGATACCATTCGCCCAAAGATGCGGTTTTGTGCATTTCTTCGATAATCTGCCGCCAGCCGACACCCGTATTGTAAGCGCAAAACGAAATTTCGCCTTCCTGCGTGCCGTAAGGAATGACGCACATTTCGGTGCGGCGGAAATCGTAGTTGAACAAATCCTGAAACCACATTCCTTCGACACAAAGCACGCGCCAAACATCTTCTCCTGATTTTTCCTGCTTCATACGGTCGTTTCGATCCGAATTTGAATCGGCGGACGACGGTTTGAATAAATTTAGAATTTGCGAAACGGGAAAACCTTCCGGCGCGTTCGCGGCGTTATAATTTCGCATAATCGCCATTCCGAGTTGCGCCATCGTCAACTTTTTGCCGCGAGCCGTGTCGGTGATCGTCGCCACGTCCTTCATAAATTGTTCGTAGTTGAAAAATTCAAAAAGCGAACGAATTTCGCCGGATTTTTTGTTGACGATCATCAACGTAAAAATCCCGCAATTCGGATGACAATTGCACGAAGACCAGCCCCAAGGCGCATCCGCGCCTTGCAGCATATCCATCACGGAAGTAAAGGCAGAATAAGAACTTAACGGAAACCAATCGCGCAAAGGTTTGAGCGTTCCGTCCATCTGCGTGTCCAAATCCTGCGCCATTCCAGCGAGTGTGTAACGCTGCTCAATTCGGTCTTTGTCGGAAACATCTTCATCGCGTCCCGTAAACGAAACCGGCTGGAACGCGATGGTTTGAACTTTATCGATATTTTCCGCCGCAAACTTTACGATGTCGCCGATGCCGTCGTTATTTATCGTATTGACGATCGTCGTTACGAGCGTAACTTTGATGCCGACCGACGCGAGATTTTCAATTGCGCGAAGTTTTACGTCGAATAAATTCCCGACTCCGCGATGTTTGTTTTTCTCTTCCGAAACGCCGTCAAACTGCAGATAAACGCCGTGCTGTCCCGCCGCTTTCGCCGCTTTGCAAAATTCGATGTCTTCCGCGTAGCGAATGCCGTTCGTCGCGGCTAAAATTCGGTAAAAACCGATCTTTTTCGCATACGCGACCGATTCCAAAAAGTGCGGCGCAATCGTCGGTTCGCCGCCGGAAAACAGAATGATAATTTGCCGTTTCGGTTTGAATGAAATCGCGCGGTCAAGAATCGCTTTCGTGTCTTCAAACGTCGGTTCGTGAACGTAGCCGACTTGATTCGCATCCATAAAACACGGATTGCACATCATATTGCAGCGGTTCGTCAGATCGACCGTCAAAACCGCGCCGCGTCCGTATTTAATGTCGGATGTTCCGTGTTTGTGTATGTGTTCGTCTTCTGCGGAGCGGAAATCGCGCCCGTAAAAAAGTGATTCGATGCGCTCTAAAAACGCCGGATCGGTCGCCATCACGTCAACAAATTCGCCGTGCGTCGGGCAGGTTTTTCGCATAATCACTTGCCCGTTCTCTTCCAAAATCTGCGCCTTGATCTCGCCCGGATGCGAATTCATCAAAATCTCAAGCGGAATATCTTTATTAATTACGCCGTTGCGAACTTGCTTGACGCATTTCGGACACAAAGAATCCGTTTCGCGCGGAAACCCTAACGGCGGCGCGGTTCGCTCATAGCTTTTCAAAAGCGGTTCCGCCGCCCATTGCGGCTGAATGGATTTCCCTTCTGGCAAAGATTTATTCACCGCCTGAAACGCCTTCCATCCGGCGTCCGCCAGTTTTGATGCTATCTTTGAACCGGTTTTCCTGTTTCCGGTTCCTTCGCCGCGCCTGAAATTGTCGCTGAACATAAATAATTCTTCCTAAAAAATTCTAATAACGGGCTGTGTGGGAAAAATTCAAATTCAGCACTAAGGCTAGCAAATTTGTTGGGTTTTTCCAAGTTTTACAGCCGTTTTCAGCACATATTTAGTTTGAATTAATGATTTCAGAATTGATCCTGCGTTCGTGCTCGCGACAGCTGATAAATTGCGGTTCAATTGCGTTAGAAGAATATATCTCCATTTTGCAGTCCGATTCCACATATTTCCGCCCGTAGTACTTGTACCTGCCGTAATGCGTTTCAGCGGCTGTAAAATGACCTTTAATGAGAAGATCGCGAAAGCCGTTTGTCGAACGTTTTTTAACCTCGAACCATTTAGATTCGCCATAGTAGCCGCCTGAGCTCAGGATCATTCGAAGTTTTCCCCGACGTTTTTCTAAAACCCATAGCGAACAATTCCCTGTGCCGCCGCAGAAATTGTAGCGTCCCCACACAATATATTCTCTGCGAGAATCGCGATTGAGATCTACTTCATCAATTTCGATCCGGTTTGTGCAATCCGCGTTTTCATCAAAAGTTTCCACTTGATCGATAAATTCGCTATCCTTTTTAAGTTCATTCCAAATGGGCAGGATTTTCTTATCGGAACAAGTCGGGGTTATTAGTTTTCGTGGAACAAATCGAACAAATGGTTCCGCCGCACGAAGTCCGTTTCCACTTGCCGACCCGGTCCCGTAACCGATTCCGCTGAAATCGTCCGCCACAATCTTTTCCAGGGAACTGATTTCGAATTGATCGGTTAAAAAACGGGAACCAAGATAAACTCCCAAAATTCCAACGCAAAAACAAATCAGACAAAGTGCCATCCGAAAGATCCGCATTCTCATATTTTTTCTCCAAGGTATCTTAATGATTAGGCGAATCTAGGATCGGTTCAACGTGGTCTGCCACATAAAGATGTTCTAAGTCCAAAAAAAATCCCGACCGTTCTGCAACAGCCGGGAATCCTAAATTTAATTAAAATACACCTTACGAAAATGTCTTTATGACTTCATTTATATTGCTTTCTGCATTTTGCCAAGCTTTATCGAGCTGCTCGAGCGTAAATCCCAGTTTCATTACGGATTCTGAATGTTCGATCCGGGCAGGGTCCTGAGGACGGAGTCCGTAGCCGCGCGAATTCGTCATCATGTCGGCAATATCTACAATGTGTGCTACCAGATTTACCTTTTCCGACTGCGACGGATTATGGTGATGAAGTATAGAAAAATAGACCTCTTCCGGCAGATTCCAGCGTTTTGCGATCAACGATCCAACCTCGGCATGGTTGTATCCAAACAATTCGGTTTCGCCCTGAAGCATAAGGCTTTCCTCGGTCAGATCGAGGAGGCTCGAATAACCCGCAACATCGTTCGAAAGCAAAATGAGCTTTCCTATGTCATGCAGCAGCCCGCACGTGAACGCTTCTTCCGTGCCGCGCATTCCAAGCAATTTGCTGAGTTCGCGCGCGGTCATTGCAACCGCCAGAGAATGTTCCCAGATCTTTTTCGCGATTGGCGAATTTTTGATCTCTTTGGCAAAGGTCGTCGATGCCAGTCCGATCATAACGATGTCATGAACCGCTTTTGCCCCGACGGCGGCTATCGCCGATTGGATAGAGGTAACGTTTCTTTCAAGCGCGTAAACCGGTGAATTTGCCAGGCGAAGAATTCGCACGACCAGCACTGGTTCATAGCTTATCGCCTGAGTCACTTCGCGCATTGAGGCATTAAAATCGCGCAAAAGTGTAGTGATCCGCATCATTGTTCCGGGCGACGGCGGCAGTTTTGTGATCAAAAGAGTTTCAATGTCGACCTTAGCTTTTGGTATCGGAGGTTGAACATCGTATTGATTTAGATTGGTTTGCATATATTTTGTTAGGACGGAGCGGGTTTGGATTTTCGTAATAATCGGTCTTTAAATTACTTGCTTTTCGAAAACGCGTTTAACACTTCGTGAAGATGCGGTTCGACCTTTTCCCATATGACCCTGATCTGTTCTCTCGAAAGATGCAGGGCAATCATCGATCTTGTCGGAACAAAAGGATTTTCTATCTCCGGGAAAAGTTCTTCTTTTTTTGATGGTAAAACATCGAATCCGTTCATATTTGCGATATCGTTAGCCGCGTTTACGACGTGCGATACGTATAGCGCCATTGGCGAATTTTCCGGATGATGATGATGCAAGATCACCGACGAAATCGCCTCCGGCAGGTTCCAGCGGCGCACGAGCAGAGCGCCGATCTCCGAATGATCGACTCCGAAATGCCGGGCTTCCAGTTCAGAAAATTCCGATTCCGATGCGCGTTCGGAAATTGCCTTAAACCCTTTCGGATCTGCTTTGAGAAAGACAAATTTGCCGATGTCGTGCAGTAATCCGCAAATAAAGGCATTTTCGCCGCCGCGCATGTCCGCCTGCTGTGAAACCTCGCGCGCAACTAACGCGACTGCAAGGGAATGCCGCCAAATAGCCGCACCGATTCCGGTCCCGATCTCTTTCGAAAACGCATTCGCGGCGACCCCGAGCATTAATGCGTCGTAAAGCGCTTTCATCCCGATCGTATCGATCGCTTTCGAAAGCGACGTAACATTTTTTTGCCGGGAATAGTAGGAAGAATTGGCAAGCCTCAGCATTCGCGCCGCGAGCATCGGATCATGCCCGACCGCTTCGCCGAGCTGAGCGCTCGAGGTGTTCGGATCGCGCATCAGCTCCAAAATCCGAAATACGCTGCCCGGAAGCGGCGGCAGGTTTTCTTTCAAAACTTTTTCTAGCCGGTTTTCTTCATGCTGCGGAATTCCCTGAACGGCAGCAGATTCGGTTGACGTAGTGGTTAGCATATTTTTCTGGATAGATTTGAATAGAAGCGGCGAAATAACTGCCCTTCATCTTTTCGGCAGATGATTTTTATTCTTTAGCGGATTTTTAAGTTTTGTCCAATTTTTTATCCGAAGCTGTCCATCACTTCCTGAAGTCCGGGTTCGATCCTTTCCCAGACCGATTCCAGAACCTCGCCTTTTAGCTGAAGTAACTGAACGGATTCCGAATTCGTCAGCGACTCGATTTCTTCGAATCGGACGCCAAAACCGTTGATGTTAGCGACCGTATCACTGACACTTATTAAATGCGGTACGATATTCTCGATTTCTCCGGTGCGGTGATGATTTGCTATCGTAAAGCCAACTGCTTCAGGAAGTTTCCAGCTTTTTGCAACTAATTCACCGATCGAAGAATGATCGATTCCAAAGGTCTCTTGTTCCCAAACCAGCATTTCTTTTTCTCCGCGTTTTTCGAGCGCGTCCGCATATTCTTGGGGATCGGCACGCAGCAAAAGAATTTTGCCGATGTCGTGCAGCAATCCGCACAGGAAAACCTCTTCAGTTCCGCGTAACCCCAGTTCACGGCTGAGCTCGCGCGCATAAAGCGCGGTCGTCAGAGAATGTTCCCAGATCAATCTGCCTATGACAGACGTTCGAATTTCTGCAGAAAAAGATTCAGCCGCTGCGCTGAGCATCAAAATATCGTAAAGCGAACGCATTCCGATGACATCGATCGCGGTTGCGATCGACATCACCCGCCGCTGAAGCGAGTAGATCGGCGAGTTTGCGAGCCTGAGAATTCTGGTCGTAAGCAGCGGATCGAAACTCACCGCGTCTGCAAGAGCGCGGGTTGTTACATTCGAATCCTGCAAAAGCTGTAAAATTCGGACCACACTTCCGGGCAAAGGCGGAAGTTTAGTCCTGACGAGCGCTTCCACATCAATGTGAACAGCCGGCGGAGCGGCGTTTTCCTGGAAGTGATCAGTCTGTAAATTCATTAAATTTTTACGAGGAAAAAGGTAGACGAGAAAACTACAAAGTTCTCCAACCTACCTTTCGACCGATCTGAAATTTTCTTGAATAGCTAAATAATCTGGCGCGATTCAGGCATCTGAACAATTTCGGACTCGACGCCTTCACCTCCGTGTGCCGGCGTAAAAAATGCGGCTTTCGCTGCCAATTTTCAGAAATTGGCTAAGTTCGTTTACTACTTAGATCAACCGTTCGATGAAATCGTCTGGAAACACTCGAGATATTTCACGCCCGCGCCTGTGTTAAAAATCACGACTGTATCATTTTCTTTGACCAAATTCTGTTCGATCATTTTTCGCAAAGCCGGAAGACACGCCGCGCCTTCGGGTGCAGTAAAAACGCCTTCCGCCGCGCCGATTTCTCCGACGGCTTTGACCAATTCTTCATCGGAAACGGCGATTGCCGTTCCTTTCGATTCATTCAACGCATCAATTATCAAAAAATCGCCGATCGCTTTCGGAACTCTTAAACCTGACGCAACCGTTTCGGCATTTTCAAATTCGTCGGCAAATCGTTTGCCTTCGTGAAAAGCGCGGACAATCGGAGCGCAGGTCAAAGACTGCACCGAAACCATTCGCGGTCTTTTTTCGCCGATCCAACCCATTTTTTCCATCTCGTCAAACGCCTTCCACATTCCGATCAAACCAGTTCCGCCGCCCGTCGGATACAAAATCACGTCCGGCAAATTCCATTTAAATTGTTCGGCGAGTTCGTAGCCCATCGTCTTTTTGCCTTCGGCGCGATACGGTTCTTTCAAAGTCGAAACGTCAAACCAACCTTCCGCATCTTTCCGCCGCGCGACTTCCGCGCCGCAATCGGTGATCAAACCGTCAATCAAAGTTACATTCGCGCCCGTTTGCTGACATTCGATGATGTTTGCTTTCGGCGTGTCCGACGGCATAAAAATATTCGCTTCCATTCCCGCCCGCGCTGCGTAAGCCGCAAGCGCACCCGCCGCATTTCCCGCCGAAGGAACAGCTAATTTCTTCACGCCGAGTTCTTTCGCCATCGAGATCGCCGCCGTCATCCCTCTCGCTTTGAAACTCTGCGTCGGATTTTGTCCTTCGTCTTTGATATAAAGATTTAATTTAACAGGAAGCGTTTCAGCCAATCTTTTTGCTTCAAGCAGCGGTGTCCAGCCTTCGCCGAAACTAACGATATTTTCTTCATTTTTAACCGGCAAAACTTCCATGTAACGCCAGAGATTTGAACGGCGCGACGGTAGAGAATCTTTTGTTAAAGTTTTTTTCGCTTTCTCCAGATCGTAGCGAACAAGAAGCGGTTTTCCGCATTCGGTGCAAAGATTAAGCAATTGATTTGCTTCGTAATTTTTATGGCAATTGGCGCATTCAAGATGTGTAACGTTCATGTCAATCTAGTTTCCGCGCTTCGCCGCGAGCCGGTCAAGCTGCCGGGCGCGAAATGCTCGCGAAATTCAGACAAAAGGTCGAATGAGACTCGAAGCGCGATTTTATGATTTCGATATCCGGGCTTTTCCGAAGCAATTAAAAAATTTCGATTAAATACGATGGTAAAAGGAAAAGCGCAAAACATGATCGCTGCGCCGTGTTTAAATCTCAAAACGCATCTACTTTTTTTCAAGCATCGGTTTTAGTGCCTGATAGACATTCGCCGTCAAAACCTTTGAGCCTTCCGCGTTCGGATGAATCCCGTCAGCTTGATTCAATTCCTTTTTCAGCGCGACGTTTTCAAGGATAAACGGTAAAAATTCAACCTTGTGCTCATCGGCAAGATCCGGAAACGCAGAGACATAATCGCGCTGATATTCAGCACCCAGATTGTCAGGCGCAAGCATTCCGCAAAGGAGGACTTTAACGTTTTTCGCCTTCGCTTTTTCAATGATCGTGCTCAGATTTTCCTTCATTTTCGCAACCGGTAACCCGCGAAGCAGATCGTTGGCGCCGAGTTCGAGAATTAGGATCTGCACATTTTCCTGCGCTAAAACCCAGTCGATCCGCTCCAGCCCGCCAAGACTCGTTTCGCCCGAAACTCCTGCATTTACTACCTCGTAATTGAAACCGTCCGATTCCAGCTTTTTCTGGAGCAAATATGGATATGAATCCTTTTCAGCCAGACCGAATCCGGCTGTTAAACTGTCGCCGAATGCGACTATTTTTGGTCGTTCGGTCGCCGTTTTCGGTTTGACCAGCGGTCGATTCGCATTTCCGGACGAAAACTGCTCTGCCGTCGAAACACTGCAGCCCGAGACGGTTAGCAAAAATGCAATGAATCCTAAAAACAATGTTCTTCGAAATACACTCTTCATAATTGGTTATTCGCGTTTGTCCGGAAATTCGATGCGAATTTGCGCTAACTTGTTCGCACCTTTTTCGACAGCTATGATGATTGTAAGCAGTAAACTGTTAATTGTTAATCGCGGCTTTCTGAAATTGAGCTGATTCGCGCCTGGCAGCGAAGATCTGAAAATTCTTATGATAACCCTTCAAAACGTTACGAAAACAGTCCGGTCCGGCGTTACCGATCTGACGATACTGAAAGATGTTTCTGTCGAAATTCCGGACGGGCAATTTATTGCTATAACCGGCGCGTCGGGCAGCGGAAAATCAACCATGCTCGGTTTGATAGCCGGTTTGGATGCGCCGAGTTCGGGCGAGATCTTGATCGACGGCGAGAATATCACAACAATGAACGAAGACGGTCTGGCAACGCTGCGAAGCGAAAAGATCGGTTTTATTTTTCAGTCTTTTCATCTGATCCCGAGCTTAACTGCGTTTGAAAATGTCTTGATCCCGATGGAAATTCTCGGCGTCAAAGGCGCAAAAGCGAGAGCGAACGATCTGCTTGAAGCCGTTGAACTTACGCAGCGCGGGCATCATTATCCAACCGAACTATCAGGCGGAGAACAGCAGCGGATCGCGATCGCAAGGGCATTTGCCAATCAGCCTAAAATTCTGCTCGCCGACGAACCGACCGGAAATCTCGATTCAAAAACAGGAAGCCATATTTTCGATCTGATGACCGATCTCCACGACCGGCACAACGTTTCGCTGGTTCTGGTTACGCATGACCAAAACCTTGCAGATAAAGCACAGCGGCAAATAATTTTAAGCGACGGAAGAGTTGTCAGCGATCAATAGTCTTTCGAGTCGGTTGAGTTTATTGAGTCTGGCGAGTCCTGCGAGTCTAGCGAGTCGAAATTTGTGATATGAAACGTTTGCACATCCGCTGAAACTGTACAGGCACTTTTGTAATTTCAAAAAGTATTGCAACGATTTGCCATACGCAACAGACTCGCTAGACTCGCTAGACTCGCTAGACTCGCAAAACTGAACTATGAAATTTATCTTCAACCTGACATTTCGTGAAATACGCTCCTCCTGGCGGCGTCTTTTGTTCTTTTTTCTTTGCATCGCGATCGGGGTCGGGTCGGTTGTTGCCTTGCGTTCGCTTATTCAAAATCTCGCACACGCTGTCGGCGGCGACGCCCGGGCGCTGATGACGGCTGATCTTGAGATAATTTCGACTAACGACTTCACGCCCACAGAGATCGCCAAGATCGAAGAGGTCATAAATCGCTCGTCGATCGTCGAAGCGCGAAATGAAGCAATTACCGTTTCGTCAATGGCTAAACCGGTAGATCCCGATAACGAATCGTTTTCCGTTGTCGAACTTAAAGGGATCGAACCGCCGTTTCCGCTTGTCGGCGATTTCATCGTTGACGGAAAGCCGTTTGATTTCAAACTTTTAGAAGATCGGGGCGCTGTCGTCGCGCCGATCCTGCTCGAGGATCTGAAGATCAAGGTCGGCGACCGTATAAAGATCGGCGAGATCGAATTCACGATTCGCGGCGCTTTTCAGGAAGAACCCGGCGGAACCGGCGGATTCAGGCTCGGTCCGCGTGTTTTTATCGAAAAGAAGGCGTTTGACGAAGCCGGCTTGACCGCCAGCCGCGGAAGAATTAACCGCAGAATTCTTTACCGCACCGCCGATAATCCAACGGCGCTTGTGCGTGAACTGCGCGAAGAGTTAAAAGGCACGACGCTGCGTGTGCGTTCTTACCGGGAATCGCAGGAACGTCTCGGCGAAAATTTTGCGCGAACTGAGAACTATCTGTCGCTGACCGGGCTTTTGATACTCGTTCTCGGCGGCGTCGGAGTTTGGAATGTCGCGCGCGTGTTTGTCGAACAAAAACGCAAATCGGTCGCCGTTTTAAAATGTTTAGGCGCGAGCGGCACACGGATAATCACCGTTTATCTTCTTCAAATACTTACACTTGGTTTTATCGGCAGCCTTTTCGGAGTTTTTCTCGCGCAGCTGACACTTTGGGGAGCGCAGTCGCAATTCGGCAGCGAACTTCCAAAGGAAATGAGCTATGCGGTCAATTTTTCGACGGCTTCGCAAGGAATTTTGCTGGGCGTTTTGATCTCGCTGTTGTTTTCTGCGCTTCCGCTGCTTCAGGTGCGGACAATCAAACCCAATCTCCTTCTTCGCGATGAAAATAACCGCAATCTTCGCCGGATGGATTGGACGCGCACGATATTTACGATTGTTTCGATCGCAGGCTTGCTGGGACTTGCCGTCTGGCAAGCCGGCTCCGTGCTCGTCGGCTCGTTTTTCCTCGTCGGTCTGGCGCTGACGTCGCTGATACTTTATACAGCCGCATTTGTTTTGACGTTCTTCGTCAAACGTATGAAAAAACTCGGTTCCTTTTCGCTCGCTCAGGCGATAAATTCGCTGTATCGTCCCGGTAATCAAACCCGCATCATTCTTCTCGCTGTCGGGCTCGGCACGTTCGTCGTGCTTTCCGTTCAATTTTTACAGGCAAATCTCATCCGGGAATTTGATTTCACGCGAAATTCGCGGCTCCCTAGCCTGTTTTTCATAGATATACAAAAAAGTCAGGTCGATGAACTTCGATCGATCGTCATTGCCGCGTCCGGCGAAGAACCGCAGGCGATTCCGACGATAAGGGCGCGAATTTCGCATATTAACGGCGAACCCATAGATTTTCAAAGTCCGGAAGTTCGTCAGGAACAAGGTCGGATCGGTCGGGAATTTGCGGTTACATATCGCCCGAATCTCGACGAAAATGAAACTGTGATCGCCGGCGATTGGTGGAATGATCCCAAAACTTCCGATGTTCCGCAGGTGTCACTTTCAAAAGATATCGCGCAGGATCTGCGGGTGGTGCTCGGCGATTCGATAACTTTTGATATTTCCGGAAAAAAAGTAACCGCGCGTGTTGATAACATTCGCGAGATCGATCTTCGCAATACGCGCACCGCATTTGTTTTTGTCTTTGCGCCCGGCGTTTTGGACGATGCACCGCAGACATTTATCGCAACGGTTCTGAAAAAGCTGCCCGAAACCGAACGGACGCGTTTGCAGCGAAACGTGATCGACAGATTTCCGAACATCCAGATCTTTGATATCGCCGATATCGTCGCTGCCGTTCAGAATTTGATCAATAACTTCGTTCTGGCAATTTCATTTGTCGGCGGTTTTGTAATCTTAAGCGGAATTTTGATCCTGATAGGTTCGGTCGCGCTGACAAAATCTCAGCGGATCTATGAAAATGCTGTTTTGAAAACGCTCGGTGCAAAACGCGCGACGCTTACCGCGATCCTTTTTACTGAATACGGTCTGCTCGGAATACTTGCCGGAATGATCGGAACAGGTTTCGCCGTACTGCTTTCGTGGGCTGTTTCTCGATTTGTTTTGAATATCGAGTGGGAATTTAACGCGGGATTGACCGTCCTGGGAATTTTGGTGACGACGATTCTTGTTACGCTGATCGGCGCTCTGGCAAGCTTTGATGTGTTGTTTAGAAAACCTCTTGCTACGCTACGTTCACAATAACTCTTAGCTTTCAGGATATTCAAACGGATCGTTTGCGAGGACAATTCGCATATTTACCTGTCCGAAAAGCGTTTCTATGTAGGCGCCGAAACGGTGAAGGATCGGGACCAGGTCCTGCTTGTTTTTCGTGATCAAAACCTCTTCGATAAACCGTTCGATGGTTTCTTTATCTTTATAGAAAAGAAAATGCTGCGTAGAGTCGCGAAAATCCGCAAGTTTTTTGTGAAGCGCGTCGAGCGGAAATGTTTCAGGGTTTGTCTCGGCGGCGCGAACGTCGCGAAGCATCGACCACATCGTTTCACGCAGAGCGAGCGACTGCTCATATTTAACCTTCAAATTCGGAAAGATCTCCTCCGGATCGATTGACGGATCGACCAAACGCGCGAAGCTGATCAAAGTCAGCTGAAAACTGTCATTTAACAACGCGTAAGCAGTTTCGATCTTGGCGTAAACCGAAGGCGTCGTGCGGATATCGACCAGACCGGTCAATTCGTGATTGAAAACCTTTCTCAGTTCGATCGACGCGGTATAAGCCGCACCGTCAAGCGTTCCGAAAAGTTCGTCTTCCTCATTTTCAAAGCGCTTTAGTCGGTTGTCGATAAAATTTGTGAGTTCGTTTATCTGCTCGTAAATACGCGAAAAAAGCAGAAGCGCGGGTTTCAGCGGCTCGTCATTGCGGAGCATAATTCCAACCGCGCTGAGCCATTTCAAAATGCGCGCAATGCGCGGCAAGACCAGCCTGAGATCGGCTTTTGCTTCGAACGAGACTTCTTTAGATTCAACGAGGTCAGCGAGTTTTTTCGGCAAACTTTTCTCGCCCGCGCGTTCCGCGAACGCGATCAATCGGCTGAATACTTCTTCCGAGCTTAACTTCGCAGAAAGTAAATTGCTCCATGCCGTCCATTCTCCAAATTTTAAAGGCGCGGCGCGTAAAAGTCCTTCGTTGAGCAGAACGGCATCTTTTAAAAGCAGAGAAAGGTCGAGAATTTCTCCAGCCCCGAACTCGCCCGAACCGTCCTTCGATAAACGCTTTCCAGCCTGAAATGCTTTTGAGGAACAGAGCATCAGCGCAGAATGCGTAAGGCGAAATTCGCGCGTCCAATCGCGTGCGGAAACTTTTTTCCGGCTTTCCTCGCCAAAGGAATGATTCCGGATGTTCAGAAAACTCTCGAGTCCCGATAACCAAAGTCCGAGATCAAAAATGATGTCGTTGAGTTCGTCAACCGCCGATCGCGGTTCGTTCGACGCCGGATCAAAGACAAGGATCGACGAATTAACTTTTGTTTTCTGGCTTGATGCGACTTCTGAGATAAGAGTATCCTCACAAAAAACGCGCCGAATTCTGTCCGTTTTTCAAAAGGGATGACAGAGATCTTTGCTAAATCGTTTATAACGTACCCGACGTCGTTCGTAAAGAACTAATTGTCGGTACCGGTCAACGCGTCGTAAAATCTTGCGTTTATCGGATAAAAGTTAAACCAATTTGTGATGGAAATCAATAAGAAGATACTTCTCGCAACTCGAAACCGCGGCAAAGTTGTTGAATTTCAGAAACTTCTCGAAGAACTTCCGTTCGAACTTATATCGCTGGAGCAGTTTTCGCGCGTTCCGGATCCGGTCGAATCCGGTGCGACTTTCGAGGAAAACGCAGTAATTAAGGCGGTCGAATACGCTGCCGCAACCGGGCTGATCGCTATTGCTGACGATTCCGGCTTAGAAGTCAACGCTCTCGGCGGCGCGCCGGGCGTTTATTCGGCAAGATTCGCCGGCGAGGATGCGTCGGACACTGAAAACCTCAACAAGCTTTTGTCGTTATTGGAACACGCCGCAGACCGCAGCGCGTGTTTCACGTCGGTGATCGCTGTTGCCGATCCGAAAGGTTTGGTTTTACGGACAGAATACGGCATTTGCGAGGGGAAAATCGTTCGTCAACCCTTGGGAACAAACGGTTTCGGTTACGATCCGGTTTTTGTGCCCGAAGGCTACCAGGAAACTTTTGGACAGCTATCCGCTTCCGTAAAACATACGCTTAGCCACCGCGCAAAAGCCGCTCGAAAAATAATTCATTTTTTGCGCGAATTTACGGCGGTCTAACTTGACCAATGTAATTTTCGCCTGTATTATTCGGCACTTGGTTGCGTTTCTTGAATGAGACAAACCGTGTGTTCGGGGCGTAGCACAGCCTGGTAGTGCGCTCGGTTTGGGACCGAGAGGTCGGATGTTCGAATCATCTCGCCCCGACCATTTTTTTTGACGATTGCACGGCGATTTTGTCCCGAGCGGGTTTGCATTTTTTCCGGCAAGTATGTTCAATTAAGGAGTAATTTACATTCACAATAACTTTGGAGGTTAATTTATTATTATGGCAGATCGTATGACACAGACGGATATTGTCAATCACATGGCTGATAAGACAGGACTTAAGAAATCGGAAGCGAAGGATTTCTTTAATGAATTGGCTGATCTCGCAACGAGCGAAGTCAAGAAAAACGGTGAATTTACCATTCCGGGATTCGGAAAATTGGTAAAAGCTGAAAGAAAGGCTCGTGAAGGTCGCAACCCGGCAACCGGCAAGCCGATCAAAATTCCTGCAAAAACAACCGTCAAATTCCGTGTCGGCAAAGCAATGAAAGACGCCGTCGGCAAATAGTTCTTATAACTGTATTACGTGAAAAGATCGGGAAATCGCTTGGTTTTCCGGTCTTTTTCATGTTTTTGGGGCAAGTTTGAGAAAAATATCACAATCACCGAAAAAAAATGGTGACAAAGCGTTAATAATTTGTTAATATCTGGTTAAATTGAGTTGAAACGCACTGACGAACGTTCTTTTCTCCCAGCGATTTGCTATTTATATCAGCTAATTTATTTCCGAAGGACGGCTTTGCGCAGTCAGCAACTTTATTTTCCGTCGTACCTTGCGACAATTTTCACAAGGTGTGGCGGATTAAAAAATTGGAGGACAACAATAACGTGGCAGCAGCAGCTAAACCAATGACCATTCAAGACCGCATTTTACAGATCGACCATATTCAGGCGCGACGTTTTTCTAAATTGAGCGGCGCACCGCTTGAGATCGCAACGGAAGGAATTATCAGACATCTTCGCGCATGTGCACGAATGGATGTTAATCCGGACGCATCGGCAGTTCGCGAAATAATCGACGATGCCTTAAACGGAAGACGGGTTTTCGCCGAAACGTCGAACGATATTCTAGCGGCGTAAGTTTTAATAGCTTTTTGTAATACCAGGAAAAGAACTGCCCGACCGGGCGGTTCTTTTTTATTTCGGCGTTACTTTATGAAGGATGAAATCGCCGTGGGGTTCCCCTTCGTCAAGTTCATACCATTTATTGAAGTTTTCGAGCTTTCTGTTTGAGTTCACGGGAAGAATTACATATGAAACAACCGGGTTTGCCGCTGTCTTTTGATCGAACTGCTCTATAAATTGTTGATAGCGTGCTGACTCTTCATCAATTTCACCAAGGGTTAGTGGCTTCGCCGCACTGCTTAAACGGTCCGTATGTCTTCCCCATCCGAAAAGCGCGATCATCGAAACAAAATCGCCGTCTTTTAATCGTTCAGCAAGCGACGCAGAGTCGACATCGGAATAATAAAGATACTGATAATAGCGCTCCTTGCTTTCTTCCCAGCTCAGACCGGCAAAAACATGCTGATGTCTCGCCCAAAGCACGTTTTGTGGAATTATCGTCGGCAAATCGTCCGCCTGAGTCATGCTGAATGAGAGAACGGTCGTCCGGTGCGGGTCAGCATCGCTAATTGCAAGTTCGGAAAGCCTGCGAGCAACGCCCATTCCTTTATCGCGGTGAACGTTCGCGTCGTCGAGGATACGGACGGTGTAATGGCATTCAACAAAACCCCACACTGTTGATATCAATGCAAAACCGGTCATTGCCGCCTTCGTGAGCGCAGTATTTCTAGCCAATTTACGTTTCAATAGAATTCCGATCGCGCAGATCAACGCCAGCGCAGCAACGTAGTTGCCAATAAAAACCTGGTAGTGGATCGGCTGAAGTTCTTTTCCTGTTAGAATCTGCTGATTAAAAACCGCGAAGACAGTTACCGCCAGCGAAACGGTAAAAATTACCGCCTTTGAACGAAACTCGATGACTTTAAATAATACTCCGCCCGCCATCAGGACAATTACGAAAACGGCGATATAGACGGGTACACGGAAAAGATCCGGCTGTCGCGTTTCGACCAGCAATTGAATATGATCCAACGTTTCAGCCCGCTTCGAAAGTAAATATGCGTACGGTAAAAGAACAGCGCCACAGCCGACCCCGACGGCGGCAAGCCACTTCAGATCGTTTTTAAATCCGTCCGGACGAATAATCAAATAAACCAGAAATATAGATGCCAGCCACGCCGCCGCGGTCGTCCAGATGTAAAAATATGAGAACGTTACGTAACCAAAGCTGAAAATGCCGAGCAAACCAAAGAGCAGTTTTTTTCGACCGTCGGATTCGAATAGTTTCCAGATCGAACCGCAAAGAACAAAGAAGAACGGGAGCGCCATCGCCGGAATATATCGCCGCAGACCGGGAAAATAAGGATAAGAATAGCCTGTTCCGAGTATTTCACCGATCGCGCCTTCGCCCGCAGCTAATGCTCCGCCGGCAATTACGAATAAACTACCCGCAAAGGCGACCCAATTGTTTCCAGTAAGTAGAAAAATGACCCAGAAGATCGCCAATGCTGCGAGAAACGCCGCAACTGCACCGCTGATCGTCATCGCCCAGGGCGCGCCGATACCCAGAATTCGTGCCGGAATAGCGACCGAATAAGGCGCTGCGAACTGAATTGAAAAAAGCGATTCCGGCTGCGGATCAACAGCCGTATGATCGCGTCCTGTGTAAGGATCGTTCTTTCGCGGGCGTCCGTCTATCAGCGCACGCAGGTAAGAAGCGTACGCGACCTCATCGATATCGTTGTAAGCATAGTTTCCCTGCCATTCGGCGCCACGGTTATATACGAGCTTGAATTGCGGG
Source organism: Pyrinomonadaceae bacterium (assembly GCA_026129865.1). Taxonomy (GTDB): domain Bacteria; phylum Acidobacteriota; class Blastocatellia; order Pyrinomonadales; family Pyrinomonadaceae; genus JAHCHG01. The sequence continues at coordinate 331,069 of JAHCHG010000003.1, read as the reverse complement.
TAAAGAGCGAACAGCGCGCAAAGAAACGCCGAAACAAGTCCCAAGCGCCAAAGGATCAAGCCCGTTGAACTATTATTTTTGAACATTTATCATTAAGTTTCGCGCACAGCAGCCGATTATCGGATAAAGTTGAAAGTCTCCAGCGCGAATCATAGATAATAAATGGATTGCAGATAAATAACAAAGATATGAACTTAACAGAACGCATTTTGGACGATATTAAATCGGCGATGAAGGCAAAAGACGCCGAACGTCTTTCGGTTTTGAGAATGGCAAAAGCCAATTTAATGAACAAAAAGATCGAAAAAGGCTCGGAATTATCCGACGGAGAAGTCGTAAAAGCGCTTCAAACGCTTGTAAAACAACGTCGCGAAGCCGCCGATCAATATGAAAAAGGCGGACGTGCCGAGCTGGCAGCGAAGGAAATCTCCGAAATTGCGTTTATCGAAGAATACTTGCCGCAAGCCGCTTCGCAGGAAGAAGTGGGCGCCGCAGTCGAAAATGCAATCGCGGAAACGGGCGCGTCGTCGATGAAAGATATGGGAACCGTTATGAAAGCCGCAATGGCGCATCTCGAAGGAATGAATGCTGACGGCAAAATGGTAAGCGAAACGGTAAAAGCAAAATTGGCTTAGATTTTACTGCTTCCAAACGAAAAAAGGAAAGATTTCGATTTACCGAAGTCCTTCCTTTTTTTTCGAGTCACGAAAACCGTTCCAAGATTTCATCCAAAAATATTCCGCACCTTGTCCATAAACGACTCGTCTTCAAAATCGGTATTTTCGATCTCAGCGAGTTCTTCGAGGACCTTTCTTTGGTCCTTTGTGAGATTTTTCGGCGTAACCAGCGTTACAGCAACGAAAAGATCGCCTTTGCCGCGCCCGCCGAGAATCGGCATTCCCTGATTTTTGATGCGGAAAACCGTTCCGGTCTGAGTTCCCGCGGGAATTTTCAATTCTTCTTCGGAGTCGAGAGTCGGAACATTAATCTCCGCTCCGAGCGCTGCCTGCGCAAAAGAGATCGGAATCGATGAATAAAGATTCGCGCCTTGTCTTTCGAATAGTTCGTGCTCGGCAACATGAATGACAACGTAAAGATCGCCGGAAGGACCGCCGTTGGTTCCCGCTTCGCCTTCGCCGTTTACACGCAGACGAGATCCGGTTTCAACGCCTGCCGGAATCTTTATCTCGAGTTTCTTTTCCTTTTCAATTCTGCCGGCGCCGCGGCATCCTTTACACGGATGCTTGATTATCTGACCTTTTCCGCCGCAGTTTCCGCAGGTGCGCATGACACTGAAAAAGCCCTGCTGAAAGCGAGTTTGACCGCTTCCCTGACACGTAATACATGTTTCCGGCTCGGTTCCCTTCTCAGTTCCTTTTCCGGAGCATTCTTCGCAGCGTTCGAGGCGCGGAATTTTTAATTTCTCTTCTTTTCCTGCTGCCGCGTCCTCGAGCGATATCTGAAGATCGTACCTAAGATCCGAACCGCGCTGTGCGCTTGAACGCGTTCTGCCGCCGCCGCGACCGCCTCCGAACATGTCGCCGAATCCGAAAAGATCGAAAATATCCTCGATATTTGTAAATCCGGGATCGAATCCGCCGGCTCCCGCGCCGACGCCCTGATGTCCAAAACGATCATAGCTCGCACGTTTTTGCGGGTCTGAAAGCACTGAATAAGCTTCAGCGCATTCCTTAAACTTTTCTTCGGCTTCGGAATCGCCCGGATTTTTGTCCGGGTGATATTTTATCGCCAATTTGCGGTAAGAAGCCTTTATTTCGCCGTCGCTGGCGGTTTTGGAAACTCCTAAAATCTCGTAGTAATCTCGTTTGCTCATATTCGAAAAACAATGGTCTAAAACTTCAAATAACCGTATTCAAAATCCTAAACACAGACAACGCCAGCCCAATCCAGATTGAACCAGCGTTGTTTATATTTTGCGATATCGCGCCGCTTTTAACAAGCAGCGCTGTTTAGACAGCGGCGAGCAGCGCCGAAGTCAGCTCATTTGCTGCTTCTTCGACCTTGCCGAGATGGATCGTAACGATGTCCATATCGTCAGAGGTCAGAGATTCTTCGGCTTCGGTAACCGTTGAGTTTATTCTGTTTTGCTGTTCGACGGTAAGTCCCGAACCAAATTCTAGCAGCGCTTTCTTTGTGTTCTTGATAAGCGAATCGAGCTTGTTTCGCTGAAGAATAAGTTCCTTCGATTCTCGGTCTTTTTCGATTGAATGTTCGGCTTCCATTATAAGCAGTTCGATTTCGTCCGGCGCCAAACCCGACGACGGCGTGATCTGCATCGCCTGTTCGAGACCGGTCATCTTATCCTTTGCCGAAACGTTTACGATTCCGTTCGCGTCGACTTCAAATGAAACTTCGATCTGCGGAACACCGCGCGGCGCAGGTGGAATTCCGACGAGTTCGAATCGTCCGAGACTTCTGTTCGCAGACGCGATCTCGCGCTCGCCCTGCAGAATATGGATATCCACCGAAACCTGATTGTCGACAACCGTTGTAAATGTCATCGTATTTTTCAAAGGGATCGTCGCATTTCTTGAGATAAGTTTTACAAATAAACCGCCGCGCGTTTCTAGCCCTAGACTGAGTGGTAAAACGTCGAGCAGAACAATGTCCTTCACGTCGCCCGAAAGAACTCCGCCCTGAATTGCGGCGCCCATCGAAACAACTTCGTCCGGATTGATCTCGGTTGAAGGTTCCTTGCCGAAAACTTCGGTAACGGTCTTTGTGATCAGCGGCGACCGCGTTTGACCGCCGACGAGAATTACTTTGTCGATATCTTCCGGTTTAAGTTTCGCGTCCCAAAGCGCTTTTTGACAGGGCTCGACAGAAGATTCGACAAGATCTTTTACCAATTCTTCAAACTTTGAACGCGTCAAAACCGAATTTATATGCTTCGGTCCGTTCGTATCAGCCGCGATAAACGGCAGATTGATCGTCGTTTCCTCGACCGATGAAAGTTCGCATTTTGCCCGTTCCGAAGCTTCTTTCAAACGCTGAAGAGCCAGACGGTCGTCTTTTAGATCGATTCCGTTCTCTTCTAAAAATTCTTCGACAAGCCAGCTGATCAAACGTTGGTCAAAATCTTCGCCGCCAAGGAAGGTGTTTCCGGACGTCGATAAAACTTCGAATACGCCGTCATTGATCTCGAGGATCGAAATATCGAACGTTCCGCCGCCGAGATCGTACACCGCAACGCGCTCGTTCTTGTTCTTTCCAAAACCGTAAGCAAGCGCCGCAGCCGTCGGCTCGTTGATGATTCGTTCGACTTTGAGTCCGGCGATCTTGCCGGCGTCGCGCGTCGCCTGGCGCTGCATGTCGTCGAAATATGCAGGAACCGTAATGATCGCTTCCTCGACCGTATCGCCGAGAAATTCTTCCGCAACCATTTTCAATCGCTGCAAAACGATCGCCGAAACTTCGGGAGGCGAATAGACGTGATCCATGACGCGAATATGAGCGTCGCCGTTCGGCGCTTCGACGATCTCAAACGGCACCGTCAGACGCATTTTTTCAACTTCCTGAGAATCGAACTTTCGACCGATCAAACGTTTGACGGCGAAAAGCGTGTTCGAAGGGTTTGTCATCGCCTGACGTTTAGCGATCTGACCGACGAGACGTTCATCTTTGTCGGTAAAACCGACAACCGAAGGTGTCGTCCGACCGCCTTCTTTATTCGAGATCGTTTGGACGGTCCCGCCTTCTAAAACAGTTACGCAGCAGTTAGTTGTGCCAAGGTCTATTCCGATTACTTTGCTCATATTTTCGGGTCCTGAAGGAGAATATGGTTGGATGGATTATTCGTTTTCGATTTCGGTCAGCGGAAGGCTGCCGGATTTGGGTGATTTTTTTGCAACTTTAACCATCGACGGGCGAAGAACCTTCTCGCCTATTTGAAAGCCGCGAAGGAATTCGTCAATGATTATGTTGGACTCGTGGTCGGTCGTTTCTTCGGTCGCAACCGCTTCATGGAAATGCGGATCAAATACTTCGCCGACCGCTTTGATCGGCTTTACACCCATTTCCGAAATTATCTCGTTGAGCTGACGGTCAACGAGAACTATTCCGTCGAAAAACTGCTTAAAATCGGGCGATTTTTCGACATTAGACGTTGTTACAGAATTTAATGCGCGCTCAAGATTATCGATTACCGGCAAAATTTCGCTGGTAAGATTTCCAAGCTGGCTGCTAAATATCTCATCACGGTCGCGTTCAGTTCGTTTCTTAAAATTATCAAAATCCAGCTGTCGACGGCGCGAAAGTTCAAACACTTCGGTGCGCTCTTTCTCCATATTAGCGATCTTCGCTTTGAGTTTTGCGATCTCAGAGTCCAGCTTTCCATCGCTCGCTGTTTTTCCCTGCGGTTTTGGCTCGGCGGCTTTCGCTGCGGGTTTTGGAGCAGGTTTTTCAAACGCGATCTCTTCTATCGCTGTTTCTCCTTCCAAAAACGCAGTGATCGTTTCGGAGTCGAAATCGTCGTCTTCGATCTCAATGACGGTTTCCGGCGAAATATGCAGATCTTTTTCGCGCGCTTCGAGTTCTCTGATGAAATCATCTATCGAAGCCGATTCATCGATCTCTACTTCGTCGGAAAAATCTTCCGCGTTGTCGTGATTATTCTTGGGATTCATTTATAGGTACGGGCTTTCGAAAATCGTTCGAATCAGAATTTCGGAGCTTCCTTGGTCATGGTTTTTTCGAGAACTTTCGCCACATAGCTGACAATGGAGATCATTCTCGCATATTCAATTCGTGTCGGACCCAAAACGCTCAGCGTTCCGAGTGTCTCACTCGCTCCATAGCGGTACGGCGCGGTGATCAGAGTGCAGTCCTGCAGCGACGAGGTCGGATTTTCGCTGCCGATGATTATCTGGACGTTGTCCTTCATCGAATGATCCTGCTCAATGCATTCGGTCAGGATCTGAACGAATTTGGACTTTTCTTCGATCGTTTTCAGCAGCTCGCGCAGCCGTCCAAGATCGGCAAAATCGCGTTTTGCCAGAATGTTCGAAGTTCCGCCCACGAAAACCTCGCCCATCGTATCTTCCTCGCTCTCAATACTTTGCGAACAAAGTATCATTGCCGTTTGAAGCATTTTGTCAAAAAGAGCGGTTTCTTCATGCATCAATTTCAGGATCTCGGTCCTGATCTCGGCAAGAGATCGCCCTTTAAATTCGGTGTTCAAATAACGCGCCGTCCGGTTGAGATCTTCGGTTGAAAACGAATCTTTCAGCCTGATCGTCTTGTTATGAACTATATTCGGAGCCGAAACCAAAATTACAAGAATTCGGTTGTCGGACAAATTTACGAATTCGATATGCTGCATCCTGTCCTTCGCCAGGGACGGCGAAACGACGATGCCGACGTTTTGAGAAAGAGCTGAAAGAAGGAGTGAAGTTCTTTCCATTATTCTGTCCGGCGCGTCGTGCAGTTCCTGTTCGTTAACTCCGAGCTCACGGTTTATCAGCCGCAGATCTTCGTTTGAAATGCTTAAAACGCCAAGCAGATTATCAACATAATAGCGGTAACCTTTGTCCGTCGGAATTCGTCCGGCTGAAGTATGAGGCTGTTCAAGCAGCTCCAAATCTTCCAGTTCGCTCATTACATTGCGAATTGTTGCCGAACTCAAACCGCCTGCATTTGCGAATTTCTCCGCAATCAGTTTCGAACCGATCGGCTCGCCGGTTATCAAATGTTCGTTGATAATGGCGGAGAGAATTATTTGCCCGCGGGCATCCGGAACTTTCGGTTCTGATGTGTTATTTATTTCACGGGCAGACATTTTTCCTCGAATGAGAAGTAGTGCTTACCAAAAAGGTAAACGATCGCCATTAATTGGATACCATTTCGGCAGAGAAAAAGTCAAGGAAAATGTTAAACTTTGTCTAACATTATTAAAATAAATAAAACCTTAATCTCGATCTGCCGATGTCTCAATTTTAGCGCGGAAGTTTCGATACCGCAATAATGTCCGCGGAACTCCCTCATCTGCAATTGAAAGTATCCGGTCAAACTGGAATAATCGGTGGTTTGATGGACGAAAAACTCTCACAAATTAAAAGCTTCTACGAACGCGCTTTTTTGGAAATTAAACCGCGAAATCCGCTGCCGGAGATAAATGTCAGGTTTTATCCGTATCTCGGCATCAATCACACGATTCGGGTTCGCGATGGAAAGGTCTATGTTCGGATCGGCGAGATCTGCCGCGACGCGCCGCTGGATGTTCAGGAATCGCTCGCTTTTATTCTGGTTGGAAAACTCTTGCGGACGCGAATCTCTCCCGCAGTTTCCGCTATATACCGCGACTATTCAAAATTATCCGAACTTCGCGAACAGGCTCTTAAGAATAAGAAGGCGCGCGGTAAAAAAGTGATCTCGTCTCCTTACGGCGAATTCTTCGATCTCGAAACCATTTTTGAACGTCTGAATCTGCTCTATTTTGGCAACAAACTGAAAAAACCGACGCTTTCATGGTCGCGCGATCGAACATTTCGAATTTTGGGACATCACGACGCGGAGCATGAAACGATAATCGTCAGCAAATCGCTCGACTCGCCCGAAGTGCCCGAATTTGTTGTCGAATACGTCGTGTTTCACGAGATGCTTCATATTCTTCACCCGGTCGAACGCGTCAACGGACGGCGGCGAATTCACACGCCGGCATTTAAGCGCGATGAGCGGCAATTTGCTTATTACTCGGAAGCCGATAACTGGATCGACCGAAATATTGCGCAATTTCGCCGCAAAGCACGAAAACGTCGAAAGCGGTAAAATTACTGATCGAACTGCGCGATCATCGAACCTATCAAACCAAAATCCGAAATGGTTGTTCTGACCAAACGCTTGTCTTTTATTTCTGTTCGGACGACAAAATTGGACTTTCCACCGACAGCGTCGTCCTTCACGGTTCCCAAAACGCGTACGATCTTTTCCGCTGAACTCAGATCGGTGCCGAAGGTTGTAGCGATCGCTCGTTTTTGCGAAAAATATTGATAAGAAGCGTCGGAACTGAATTTTTTTCCGCCCGCCTTTGTATCGAGCGAGCGTTGAACGGATTCGAAATCGCCTAATATAAGAATGTTCCCATGGAAAGCTGCGGCGAAACCGTCTTTCGATCGCCAAACCTCTGCACCGCCGATCGTTTCGGCTCTCGTTCTAAGATCGATCGACTCGTTCAAAGAACGTTTCAGATTCTCAAAGTCTTTAACCGAAGCGATCGTAAGTACTCGGTCGGAATCGCCGGTTATTTGAACCGTGATCAATTGCGAATCAACCGATCTAAGAAAAAGTTCGGCGTCGGAAATTCCGTATGAATTCAGCAAATTCTTTGAAAACTCGGCGAAAATTGCAGGATTCGCCGCACCCGCAGAATCCTGTGCGACGAGAACCGCACTTCGCCATGCTATCAGAGGTTCTTTCAGATCGTATTTCGTCAGAGATTCGACATCCGCCGGTACGTATTCGAACAAATTTGACGATTCTTTTTCGGAAACTTGAAGCGTTTCCTGAAATATCTCCGAAATTTTCGCCGGCAGCGCGAACGAATAACTGTCCTCAATCCGTTCGCGATTTCTTCGCGCGGTCCAAACGACCTCGGACACTGTGTTTCGAAGCAGCCTTGGTAAAAAGCCCGAAACAAAATTCCGTCCTGCTTCTTCCTCAGTTGCGGCAACCGCTGCGAAAACACCTGCGATATTTGCAAGCTGTCCGACTCCGTCCGGCGAAACATAACCGAACGCGACGAGCTCTTTCGAATCTTCGCGCGCGTTTGTAAATTTCGTGTCTGCCGTTATCTTTTCCGTCTCGCCGCGTGCGGCAGCGAGGCATTTTTCGATCGAGGCGGCGTCATTGCCGAAAAAGATAAGGCTGTTTTGAACCAGCGCAAACGCGCTTTTTCCATCGCGGGATTTCCATTCGTACCACGTCCCGCCAAACTTTTCGGTCGTTTCCAGAACGACCTCCCCGCCGTAAGTTTCATTGACGAAATCGCCCAAAACCTCTTCGACAAAGCCGCGCGTCTGCCAGTTCCAAAGACCGGATTCGATCAGCGCCGCAAAACGCGGCTTGAAATTCAGAGAAGAATTCTCATCGGTCAATTGCTGTTCCGAGGTTTCAAATCCGGTGATAGCAACAGCTGCCGGAGTTTCATCAAGCGCCGAAAAATCATGCGTTCCTGCTGCAATTTCCTTAAATCGCGGGCTTTGGGTCATTGTTCTTAAGAGCTCACCGAGGTCTTTGGTTTCTAAATAGACCAGAGTTTCTTTTGGAACTAGACCGGGCAATTCGGTTTTTTTCGAAGTACAGGAAACTGAAAGAAATGCGAGCACCGCGACACTCAAAACGGTCGCAAACATTACGCAGAATCTAATTTTCGATTTTGAACGCATCGTTAGTTGCAGCACAGTTATGGTAAAATTTCCCTCAAATTATGGACAAAATTTATCAGAACACGATTTTACAGGGCAAAGTTGCGTTTGTAACGGGCGGCGGAACGGGAATTACCGGCGGCGTTGCTCGGGCGCTTTCGGAACACGGCGCAAAAGTAGCGATCACTTCGCGAAAGATCGAAAACCTCGAACCGATGAAAAAGCTGATCGAAGACGCCGGCGGCGAATGTTTTGCGGTTGCAGCGGACGTTCGCGATTACGAAGCCGTCGAAAACGCGATCGCGGAAACGGTCAAACATTTCGGCAAAATTGATATTGTCGTCAATGGCGCCGCGGGAAATTTTCTGTGTTTTGCCAAAGAATTGTCGGCAAACGGTTTCGGAACGGTCGTTGATATTGATACGAAAGGTACTTTCAACGTCTGCCGCGCGGCTTTTGAACATCTTAAAGAAAATGGCGGACAAATCCTAAACATCAGCGCGACGCTTCATTACAATGCCACACCGATGCAGATACACGTTTCCGCCGCGAAAGCCGGCGTTGACGCAATCACGCGAAACTTGTCGGTCGAATGGGGCAGATACGGAATCCGCGTCAATGGCATCGCGCCCGGACCGATCGAAGACACCGAAGGAATGAAACGCCTTCTTCCGCCGGATTTAAAAGAAAAATTGACAAAGAAAATTCCGCTCCAAAGATTTGGACGCATCGAAGACATTGAAAAAGCCGCGCTTTTCCTTTGTTCCGACGCGGCAAGCTACATCAACGGCGTAACTCTGGTCGTTGATGGCGGACATTATTTGACGGGAACGGGCTTGAGTTAAAAATCCATTATATTTGTTGAGGTCTTCGCCTGGTCATTTCCCAAAATTGCCCGCAGAACGAGCATTTTTGCTAAAATTCTAACTTCCTGACGATCAAAACGATTGGTCAAATCCTTTGTTCGCTTAAAATCGGCGACCGCGAGATTTTTGACCGTTGGACTTGCGACGCCGATCATTCCAAGTAATTCGCGTGTGAAACCGCCGCCGAAACTGCCGAGTTGGATCTCGCCGTCTTCGACCATATCGCCTTCGACATCGATAAATTCACCAACCTTTACAAACGCCGAGATCGTGTCGTTCAAACGGTAGATCGTGCTTTCCAGCATCGGAAACGCTTGCGGTGCATCGATTTGCGAATATCCGGTTATCAATATCCACGATTCCATATAATCGAGATAGTTAACCGGCTGCGGATTTATCAAACCGCGCGCGTCTTCAAGAATTTCGATTGCGAGCTGTTTGTCGCCCAATTGAGCGACTTGAACGGCAAGCCCGCTAAGCGCCATGATCTTTTGATTTGGATCGTCGATCGAGACGATGATCTTTCGCGACTGTTCAATAACCTTTTGTCTTTCTTCACCGCTCAATTCTTTATTCCCGAGTTCTTCCAAGCTTCCAGCCAGGCGCTCTTCGACGCTTTCCTCGGGCATTTCTTTCGGTTCGGGAATTCCAACGCCCGTACCTGCTTTTGTCGTTAACCCGCCCGCAGGTGCAGCACTTTTTTTAATTCCAAACTTGGAGCGGATCTGAACCGCGCGCGAAGGCGCATATTTTTCGATTACAGACAAATATTGAGACCTATCGGAATCGTCGTCGCTGTTTAAGACTCTCTGCGCCAGAATTTCGGCGATCTCGCGAAGATTCTGTTCGCTAAAGACCGGTCGGCGTGCGTCGCCGGCTTGTCTAAGCCTGCTGATCTCGATGGTCTCTTCGCCAAAATCGATGAGCGAACTCAACACGTAAAATTCCTGCGATTTCGACGAATCGCTTATAAGTTTGCTGATAATGTCTTCTCCAAAACCTATTCCCTTGTCAGCGTCCTTGTCATAAATTTTTCTAAGCAAACTAAGCGTTTCGTAATTGATTCCCTTTTCAAGGTTTTTTCGTCCGTATTTTAATGCGGTGTCAACATCCTTTTCGGCGACCTGCTGCAGCAGACGGGATTCGAAATAAGAATCGGACTGCGCCGTTCTTTCACGCATTTCCGGATTTGAGATCGCCTGAGCCGTTTCGGTAAAAAATTCAAACGCAAGCTGCGGATCATGTTCGGCTAAGCTTGAAGTTATCTGCTGCCGAACGCTGAGCGCTTTCATAAACTTCCGAACGGTCTTCGCTTGCGCGCTTCCCCGGGAAACGCGCTGCGACGGTTTATCCGAATCGGCGGTAAAAGCATTCAGTGCTGCGTCATGCTGCGCTAAAAGCTGGCGGAAATCGTTGATCACCGTTTGATACATCGCGCGGGCGTCGCGTTCATTTGTAAACCACATTAAACCAGCCATTTCCGCAGAAAAACTAATGCGGTTTTCGAGCGTCCGCATATTATTGACCTCGGCGGCGGTTGCTCTTAAGAAATCGACGGCTTCGGCTTTTAGTTCCTTGGAAATCTTGCCGGGATCCGCATCTGCGGTTCCCGGCTTTGCGGCGATCGTATCTTGTCCAAAGACGAACGCCGATTGAGCGATCAGAAGTGCGAGAAAAATCGTGAAGGTTTTCATAAAATTGTCTCCGTAACTGTTAGCAGCCTTCTTCATAGACTTGCTGGTTTTCTGCTTCGATCTCTTCCGCTTTCGGATCGAGCAGCGCTTGCAAAATTCGCATTCTTGCCGCAAAACGAGCCTCACGGCGAGAAAATTTGTCGGCAAGCGCCGAAGTTCTTTCAAAATCGGCTTTTGAAAGATTTCGCAGCATCAAAACACCTTTCGGCATGCCTTGATACGACTGCACCAATGCCACAGTCAGCAGGAGTTCGTCGTCCTTGACCGAACCGTATTCGTTAAAATCGTCCAACACGATTGCCGCCGAGATCAATTCGTTCACGATCGACGTATTTTGTTCGATAAATGCAAAACTTTGATCAGGTTCGAACATTGCATAGCTAGCCGACATTTGCATCACCGACGCCAAATTTCGCCGGTTCTTCATTTTACCCGAATAGATCGAACGCGCTTCTTCCGTCAGTTCCTTTGCGGTTTTTGTGTTGCCGGAAGCAGCGAGCGATTGCGCCAGAGTCGTTAAAATTTCGATCTTTTCTTCCGGCGTTTTAATTTCAGCCAGTCGTTCGCGAACAGAGGTGAGATCACCGGTTTCCGCCAAAGCTTTCGGCAGCACCATATTGATCTGTTCGCCGAGATAATCATATTCCGGCTTTGTGACGGCTTTGTCGTAAAACTCCTTTGCCGTCAAAATATCGCCATTGTTAAAAGCCGTTTCCGCCGCTTTATGATAAAGCGCATCGCGCTGAGCCTGCGGTTTTCGCTCGATCAGGAGGGCGATCTCTTTCGAGTTTTTTCCTTGAATTTCGGAATCGAAAGCGCTTTCGCGAACCATTTTGTCCAGCGTGTCTTTCTCCGAAGCAAGCCGGCGGCGGATCGCCTGACCTAAGTTCGGGAAATATTTTTCGATATCTTTTAGAACTCCCGCAACTTCATAGGACGATAGATATTGCTGAGTCGTGTATTTTCGAGCCAGTACCTCGATCAGTTCGCGATATTCCGCATCGGTTAGCGCCGGAGATTCCTTGTCCTTGGCGCTTAAATTATTTAATTGTCGTACTTTATCGACAAATTCCTTCATCTGCCAGACCGTTATCTCGGTTTCGCCCGGAACGCTCGGGTCCGAATTCATGTTCGACACGTTGGTATTCGAATTCGCATTCGACGCCGGAAAGCTCATTGTCGATTGCGCTTTGATCTGCCGCAAGATCTCGCGTGCCATTTTCGCGCCGAGATCTTTGTCCTTCTTATAAATATTCTCGAGCGCTTCAAAAGCTCCGTAACCTAACCCGCTTTCCAATTTTCTCATCGCAACCTCGAACGCCTTATTCGGATCTTTCGCGGCGATATTCTTCGCCAGTTCAAGTTCGAAATCGGCATCGCCGTCGAAAAGATCTTCGCCTTCCGCCTTTTTGCGTGACAGAGACTTAAAAGCTGCAAGTGCGGCAACCGGATCATGTTCGGCAAGTTCAAGCAGCAGCGATTTTCTCAGCTCACCAACGGTGTAAACCTCATAGTAATAATCGTTTTCCGACAACTCCGAATTGAGCAATCCATTAACCAACGTATCCATTTCGCCGATCGCATTCTGCATCAGCTGCATCGATTGTTTCGGCTCTTGATCCCAGAGCAAATGCGCAACCATTATTCGTGCCTTGATCCGGTTTTCGGGAAGAAAAAACTGATCGGCTTCGCGCGCCATTGCTAATAAAGTGCTGTTTGCTTTCGCACGCAGATCGTCCGAGATCTCGAATTTTGGCTTGTCAGGAACAGTCGATTGTGCAAAAGATTGGCTCGCGATCATTAAACAGACCGCGAAAAGAAACAATTTCTTCAAGAACATTTATGCCTCCGTGGAGCGATGCGCTCAGTGGTTGAAATTTAGAACCGGGTTACTTCCCGAACTTTGACGCTTCCTTTACAATAACTTTGCGCGTCCGGAAAGTTTAATTTTTGTTTATCTTAGATCGCGTGTGAAAGCGCCGTTGGAAGTCAAAACTGCGACCGGCGGCGGTCGATCGAGATCTGCAAAATTTAGTCGAAAGACGTTTACGATATGCTTGAATTATATCCCAAAACCTTTGAAGAATTTCAAAAAGAATCGGCGAAAGGAAATGTGGTACCGATCGTTCGGAGCGTTCTTGCCGATCTTCATACACCGGTCAGCGCGTTTCTCAGGATCGCATCGGAAAACGACCGCTCGTTTCTTTTCGAATCTGTCGAAGGAGGCGAAAAGATCGCCCGGTTTTCATTTCTTGCAGCGAATCCGAAGTTTACTATAACTTCTTCAAATGGCGAAACTTACATCGACAACTTCGACGGCGGACCGAAAGCTGCGAAGGTTTCTTTGCTCGAATTTTTGCGAGAGCATTTTAGGGAAAACAAGCTCGCTGTCCGCGAAAATCTGCCGCCGCTTTGCGGAGGTGCGGTCGGATTTTTTGCCTACTCAGCCGCGAAATGGTTTGAAACTGCGTTAAGCGATGGTAACGCTTCGAAAAGCGAAGATGCGAATTGGATGTTTTTTCGTGATCTGATGGTTTTCGACCGCGTAAAGCAGCGGATCGAGATCGTCTCCGTTGTTTTCACCGATGAAGCGCAGGACGACGAGCGGAATTTAAGGCAGCTTTTTGAAAACGCCGTCGACAAAACGCGCGATCTAGAAGCTCGACTTAAAAGTTCCGCTGAGTTTCAAATTTCTACGAACGAAAATGTAAGTCTTTCGTCGGATGATTACGAATCAAACTGGAAAAAAGCAGATTTTTTATCGGCGGTCGCCGCGGTAAAAGAGAAAATTCTTGCCGGCGATGCTTATCAGGTCGTTCTATCGCAGCGTTTTACGCGGCAAACAAACGCCGCGCCGATGAATATTTACCGCGCTCTTAGAACGACAAATCCTTCGCCGTATATGTTTTATCTGAATTTCGGCGAAAAGCATTTGATAGGCGCGTCGCCGGAAATGCTGATCAGAAGTTTCGGTCGCGATCTTGAATATAGACCCATCGCCGGCACGCGAAAACGGGGCGCGAACGAAGCCGAAGACGCCGCACTCGGCTTGGAAATGCTGCACGACGTGAAGGAAGTTTCCGAACATACGATGCTTGTCGATCTCGGGCGAAACGATCTCGGGCGCGTTTCCGAATTCGGCTCGGTAAAGGTCGCAGAATTGATGAAGATCGAACGATATTCGCATGTTCAGCATCTTGTCACAAGTTTACGTTCAAAATTAAAAGCCGGTCTTGATCGCTTTGACGCGCTTGGTTCCTGCTTTCCCGCCGGAACCGTCTCCGGCGCGCCAAAGGTTGCCGCAATGCGGATCATTGACGAGCTTGAACCGACTTCGCGCGGCGTTTATTCGGGCGCGATCGGTTATATCGATTACGCGGAAAATCTCGACACATGTATAGCAATTCGCACGATCGAGCTTGAAAACGGCGTCGCAACGATCCAGGCAGGTGCCGGCATCGTCGCCGATTCCGTTCCGGAAAGTGAGTTCCAGGAAACATTGAACAAGGCTCTTGCCTTAAGATCGGCAATCGAACTTGCAGAGACATTTGACGAGTTGGCGTCGGCACAGAACACTTGATCGAAAGAACGGTCTTTTATTTACTGCTATGAAATTTTTCACTTTTTTGTTGATATCGGCTCTAGCCATCTTGAGCCTTGCCGCCTGCACCGCTCGTTCCGATGAAACGACGCCCGAAATGGCGCAAAACATGCTCAAACTTCGCGGATTTAACTTCACCGAACCGCAGTTTTTCAGGGCGATTCGGGGGAACGACGGTATTGCGGTCAAAGGATTCCTGCAGGGCGGAATAAATCCAAATGCAAAAAATGAAGCCGGCGAAACCGCCTTGACCTTCGCATTGCACCATGCGGAAACGCCGCTGATAAAGCTTCTTGTCGAAAGTGCTGACATCAACATGCGCGACGATCTCGGCAATTCGCCGATACATCTTGCGCTGAAGAAAAATGAAGAAATTTTTAATTTACTGCTGGAAAAAAACGCCGATGTGAATGTTCCCGGTCGAATCGATTCGAAGACGAACGATCAAACCGTTTTATATGTCGCCGTCGCGCGCGGCGAAAAAGATCTTGTAAAACGTTTGCTCGACCGCGGCGCCGATCCGAACAAATCCGACAGCCGCGGCTCACTTCCGCTTGTCGAAGCGGTGGTCGATTCCGACGCGGACCCGGAGATCGTTAAACTGATGATCGATAAAGGTGCCGAGGTGAATAAACAGGAAACAGAGAACAACGCGCATGCACTGATCTTTATCGCTCAGAACAAATCGGTATCGTCAGGTACGCGCAGACAGATCGTTGAAATGCTTCTCGCCAAAGGTGCCGACAGATCGATCAAGGATTCGGAAGGAAAGACCGCGCTAGATTGGGCAAAGGAAAGGAATCACGCGGAATTGTTCGAACTTTTAAAAAAATAATGCTTTTAGTCATCGATAATTACGATTCGTTTACCTACAACCTCGTTCAATATCTCGGCGAACTCGGCGCCGAAATGATCGTTCGTCGAAACGACGAAGTTTCGCTAGACGAGATCGAATCGGAAATAAAACCCGCAAAAATATTAATCTCGCCCGGACCGGGAACTCCGGACGATGCAGGAGTTTCGCTTGAATGCATTAAGCTTTTCGGCGAAAACATGCCGATCCTGGGCGTTTGTTTAGGTCATCAAGCGATCGGTCAGATCTTTGGCGGAAAAGTTATCAGAGCGCCTGAACCGGTTCACGGAAAACCGGTGGAAATTATCCATGACGGCAAAACCGTGTTTTCGGGACTTGCACAAAATTTCAGTGCCGGACGTTATCATTCTCTGATCGTCGAGCGCGAAACTCTGCCTGAATGTCTGGAAATTTCCGCAGCGTCGCCTGACGGGCTGATAATGGGTTTGCGGCATAAATCGCTGCCGATCGAGGGCGTGCAGTTTCATCCGGAATCGATCTTGACGACCGACGGAAAAAAGCTTCTGGCGAATTTTCTTAACTTATAACTTCTCTGGTTGTCAGCTGTAATTCGGCGTTTATAATAGCCGTATGCCAAAACCTGAATGGCTGATCGCCGCGCCGATCTCCGCGACCAATTCGAAAGCCGATACAAATCTCTTTAAATATTTGGTGCGTTTGACGCGCCGGGAGAATTTGACTTACGAAAAAGCCGCTGATTTTTTCCTTGCGTTGACCGATAGAAACGCAAACGCGACTCAGATCGCGGGTGCCGTTACCGCACTAACCGCAAAGGGCGAAACGCCGGAAGAGATTGCGGGAATGACAAAAGCGATGCTTCGAAAGTCGGTTAAGATCTCTTCGCGTTTTGACAATTTTATTAACATTTCAGGCACGGGCTCAAGCGAAGCAAAAACCTTTAATGTATCGACCGCAACGGCATTTGTTGCCGCAGGCGCGGGACTTCCCGTTGCGAAACACACTGGACGCGGTTCAAAGGGACAAACCGGCGGCGCGGAAGGATTGGAAAAACTTGGAATAAGAGTGTCGATCGAACCGAAGGTTTCGCAGGCATGTTTAAATGGTGCAGGCATCGGTTTTTTATTTTCTGCAAAATTTCATCCCGAATCGCGCCGGTTGAAAGATATTTCGCGAAGTCTCGGCATTCGAACATGTCTTAATTTACTTGAGGCGCTGGCAAATCCGGCGGGAGCGCCGCATCATTTGATCGGTGTTTGGCATTCTTCATTGATCGAACCGGCGGCAAAAGCCCTGAGCCGTTTGAAAACGGACCGCGGCTGGATCGTCAGCGGCGAGGACGGCTTGGACGAAATTACGCTAAACGGCGAAACTCTTGTCTCCGAAGTTTCCGGACGAAAGATTCGCTCCTTTAAGATCGCGCCGGAGGAGTTCGGCTTAAAACGCGCCGATATTTCGCATTTAAGAACCGAATCGCCGACGGAAAGCGCAAAGATAATTTTAGAAGTGCTCGAAGGAAAAAGGCGCGACGAAGCGCGTTCGCTGATCGTTATAAATGCCGCCGCAGCGCTGATGATCGGCGGTGTGGAACCGGACGCAAAGCGAGCCGCGCGTCTTGCCGAACAAAGCATCGACAGCCGATCTGCATTAGCAAAAATGGAGCGTATGATCGCCGCGACGAACAAGAAATAGTTTATGCCCTTGTCTCAAATTTACGGCGCGATCACAAATCTTCGAAATCGCTTGTATGACCGTGAAAGCTTCCGGTCTTATGATCTCGGAGTTCCGGTGATCAGCGTCGGGAACATAACGACAGGCGGAACGGGCAAAACGCCGATCGTCGCGTTTATTGCCGAAATACTCGCGGAATCGGGTGAAAAAGTTTGTATTTTGACACGCGGTTACGGGCGTCAAAATGGTTCAAACCGCGTTATCGTCTCCGACGGGACAAAAATTCAAAACGATCCGATCATTACCGGCGATGAACCGCTGGAACTTGCCCGCAAACTCGACGGAAAAGCCGCGGTCATTGCAGACCGCGATCGCGTCGCAGCTTCGATTTGGGCACGCGAAAAACTTGGCACGACTGTTTTCGTCCTGGACGATGCATTTCAGCATCGTCGAGTCCGCCGCGACCTGGATATTGTCGTTATCGACGCGACAGATCCTTTTGGAAACGGAAAAATGCTGCCGTTCGGTCGTCTTCGTGAACCGCTCGAAAATCTCGAACGCGCGGATCTATCGATCCTAAGCCGCTCAAATCTTGCCGGCGAAACTGGGTCGATCATCAAGGATATTCAAAAGATAGCACCGGGAATTCTTATTTTGGAATGTTTCAATGAGATCGGCTCGATAACACCGCTTGAAAAATTCTGCGAGCGCATTTCTGAAAGTAACTCTCAAATATCTGAAAATCTGAAAACAGCGCCCGCGCTTGCATTTTGCGGACTCGGCAACCCCGGAAATTTTTTCGATCAGCTTGAGCTAGAACAATTTAATGTTGCTGCGACATTAAAATTTCGAGATCATCATTTTTACGATCAGAAAGACGTTCAAACCATTATCGAAACTGCCAAAAAATCCGGCGCTGTAATGCTTCTAACAACAGCGAAGGACGCGGTAAAACTAGGAAAATCGGATCTGAAAATTCCCTGTTTTGTTGTCGAAAACCGTTTGCACTTCGAAAATGAAAAACGGCTGCGCGATATCATTCGCACAGCCGTAAACAGCACTCAATAGAAAATTTACAACGCGTCCTGTTCTTTTCCGCTTTTCCCGGTCTTATCGCCGGACGAAGCCGGAGGCTTTTCCTTTGTTTCAGCCGGTTTCGGTGCGGGAGTTTTTTCCGTTTTCGGCACCGTCGGCTTCGTTTCAGGCTTCGTTTCGGGGTCCTTGGTCGCAGGATCAGCCGTATTTGCAGGCGGTGATTTTCCGGGTTTCGGAGTCGCCGCCGGAGCGGTATTTGAATTTACGGGAACCGGGATCAAGATTATTCCGCCCGACGCGTCTAAACCGGGCATAAATTGACTTCCGCTGCCGTCGCCGGGAATTGTAATGATCTGTCCGCCGCTCGGATAAGTCGGTGCACCCGGGGGCGGAGCGCCGCCGCGAGCCCAAGGGTCGTATCCGTCGCCGCCGGGAGCGACTTCCGCGCCGGGATTTGTTCCGACTATCTCGGGCAACGTTCCGTCCGGCGAAAAAATAAGATTCTGCTCGTTAATACCTGTTGCGGGATTCAGCGGCTGAACAGGAAGTCCGTTTGCATCCGTCTGAAGCTGAGTCGTCGGATCCGTTTGCTTTGTATAAGTTGCATAGATCATTCCGACAGCAAGCAGAGAGATTCCTGCCAATACGACGAATGCTGTCTTCCAAATGTTGTTGTTCGCAGCCGCAAGTTCTGCCGATGTCGCCGGAACCGGTTCTGTAACGGATCCATCTGCCGCAAACGGCGCGAGGTCATCATAAAATGCCGAAGCCTTTTGATAACGCATGTCCGGATCCAGCGAGATCGCCCGAAGTAGAACCGTTTCCAATCCTTCAGGAATATCGTCGCGAAAAGCGGACAGCGGCAGCGGCGGATTTTCCGATTGCCGAGCAAGCATTTCTTCGCCGTTTTCCGCAACAAACGGCGGTTCTCCGGCGAGCATTTCGTAAAAAACGATCCCGGCGGAAAAAATGTCGGAACGTTCGTCCGCGTCCTTCGATCCGCTTATCAGTTCGGGCGCCGTGTAAACTAGATCCTCCCGGGAGAGTTCTTCCGCGAACATTCCGTCGTCGGACGGTTTAACCGCACCGAAATCGAGAACCTTAACAGATTCGGTCTGATCGTCGGCTCTAACGAGCAAAACACTATCACTAGTAAGATGTTTATGAAGAATCTTTTTGTCGTGCGCAGCCGTCAGCGCCGCGGCGATTCCGCGCACCGCATTTACCGCGCGTTCGACTGAAAATTCCTGCGAACCTTCGATCACGTTCTTTATCGTTTCGCCGGCGCCGTCTTCCAAAACGATGTAAACACTGCCTTCCGGCGTAGTTCCAAAATCGGTAACGTTCAGTATATTCGGATGCGAAAGCTGCGAAATCGTCCGCGCTTCGGCGGAAAACCGGTTGACGATCTTGACGTCAACGGCAAGCGCCGGCGAGAGGATCTTCAACGTAACCGGTCGATCCATAAGCAAATGTTTCGCGCGGTACATTTTACCCAAACCGGACACGCGCCATTCGCTTTCGATGCGGTATTTGTCAGCTACGACCTTTCCGACGTAGCGATCCAGAAGCTCAACTTTTTGTTCAAAAACTACTTCACTCATCTTTCAAAATCTTAAATTGAATATACTTTACGGACAATTTCTGAGATTCAATTCGCTTTGACTAAGTTGTAACACACGATTTTTGCAAAAACAAAGAAAATACGGACAAAGCATAAGACTTTGCCCGCATTTTAACTTAATGAAATGTAACGCCTTTTGAGCGTTTCGAGATCATATTTTAAGCAGAACAACAACGAATCCGAAAAGTACGAGCGACTCGATAAGAGCCAGCGCGATGATCATCATCGTCTGAACCGTTCCGGCAGCGCCGGGATTGCGGGCAGCGCCTTCAGCAGCACGCGAACCGACCAAACCCTGTCCGATACCTGCAAGACCTGCAACAATACCGAAACCGAGTACGCCGATTCCTGTTCCGAGTGCTTTGTAAGCATTAACCGTGTTTTCATTGTCCGCAGCGCCCGTTTGCGCCATTGAAACTGCAGCCATCGCCATCAGAGCAAGCGCGGCAAAAAATACATATTTAAACTTTTTCATTGTAATAATCTCCTAAACTATTTTGTTTTTTCGAAGATCAATTGAAAATTCTAAAAAACCCGCCGGGTATTATTTCGCCTCACTTCCGGTATGCACTCGATTTCTACTCTCGTTGGAGTCGAGGCTCCTGTTGCGTGCGGGCATATTCTCACTATAATTGGCAAATTTCCCGGTTTTTCAAAAGATCGTTGTTTGTTGATCAAGATTCCTTCGATTGCGGTGAGCCGATCAACGTTACTCACAGCGGAAACTTTTTACGCGTGCGCCGGCACGGCTTCGGAATGTGCGTGATCTTCTTCATGATGATCATGCGGTTCGTGCGTAACTTCGCTGATGTAGATCATCGACAGCAATGTAAATACAAGTGTCTGAACAAAAGCGACAAAAACTGCAAGCGGCATTAGCGCGATCGGCAGCAGAATATTCGTGTACGGCGACGCAAGATTTGCTACGTTCAAGGCGATCTGCTCGTCCGCGAACATATTCGCAAAGAGCCGTAAACCAAGAGTCATCGGGCGGATCATGTTACTGACAAGCTCGATACCGAAGATCAAAGGCGTAATGAACAGCGCAATCACCAGCGGAAGTTTCGGTCCCGCAAAATGCGCAAGATGCCCAACCAAGCCGTTTTCCTTGATGCCGACATAGTTGTAATAAACGAACGATGAGATACCAAGCGCGAACGTTACATTAACCGAAGCCGTCGGCGACATGAACAGCGGGAACAATCCCATCAAATTGGAAACCAGAACCAAAACCGCGAATGTCGCGACAACCGGAAAATACTTGTACCCGTGATGCCCGACCACGTTGATGATCATGTCTTTCAAAGCCAGGAAACCGGCTTCGAGCGTCAGCTGGCTGTGCGTCGGATCTTCCGATGACAGCTTGCCCTTAAAGATCCAAATCAACGCAACTGACAAGACACACGCAATGACAAACATCACCGTGTACCACGGTATCGCGTTTTCAACAGTGTACGGACCCCCGAAGACCGCTTCGGGTGTTGTCCCCAGCGGTTCAAGGATTTTTTCCCATCGGGGTTTCGTATAAGCAACCTGAAATTTATGGACCGGCTCGCCAAAATGTTCGTTAAGAAATTCAACGATCAATGGCGTATGATGCCCGCCTTCTGCAAATAAAAACATTATGAAATATCCTTTTGGTTAAAAATATTTGAAAAAATTCTGATAAACGCTTCGATCATCACCGCAAAAACAAAACTTACGAGTCCCAATAAAAACGCGACGATCGGAAAAATATTCGAATAAAAAACAATAAGCAAAACCGCACCCAGCATCATATAACGCCAGATATAACTTCCCGGTCCGGCACTGACCTGCGAACCTTCCGCGGCTGCTTCAAAAATTCTTTTCAAAGACGCTTTCAGCCAGTAATAATTAATAAATGAGAAGATCCCGCCGACAAAAAACCCGAGCCCGAAACGCGCCGAAACCGTGATCGAACTCACAACGGTTCCGATCAACACTACGAAACCCATCGTTATCAAAATTCGCTGATTTGAAAGCGGAGCGTCGTTTCCTTCCTTTATTGATTCTGGTTCAGAATTGTCGCTCATTGCGAAACAAGGATTTTACAAATTTAGTGCGGAAATATCAAAGCGGGAATGGAATTTAGCTTGTAAACAATAGAATGTTTACAAAAGATTTTTGTTTTCGTCCAAGATCTGGCGCGACAGCCTGAAAAGCTGAATAAACCCGATGATCGATCCGAGTACAACGCCGCCGACCGCTGCCCACGGAGAAGTTCCAAAAAGGAGATCGGCAAACCAGCCGATGATGAGAAGGAAAATTACCGATGCGAAAAACGCGATTCCCGCGGACCAAGCGAGTCCGCTTTTGCGAATCGTTTCTGCTTTTGATTCCGGTTTATAGCTTGGTTTAGAACTGCCGGAGAACATAAAATCCTCTTCCTTTTCAGTTCTTTCCACCCGATCGGGAAGAATAAAGCCCTGTTCTTCGCTCGGCGCTGCCTGAGGTTCGCTCTGCGCAGCGGGCTCAGCCTGTGTCGATGTCTGCTGATTAAAGGCTTTGTCGATCGCCGCCGTAAACGGACCGCCGGCATCTTTTTTCTCCGGAGTTTCCGCGTGCGAGATTGGCGTCGAAACCGGCATTTTAGCTGCGCGAATTTCGTCTTCTATCCTTGCGAGCTCCGACTCAAGCTCCAGAATATTATCGCCTTGATCAAATTCGTTTCCGACAACATCCGATTCCAATTCCGATAAACGCTCGAACGGCTCAACGTTCTTCGCAGGATCGTTCTCAGCAGCAACCGTTCGTGACCCTTCCATTTCCTCCGAGAATTGCTCCCGAACCTGCGGTTCTTCAGGCGCCGGGGACGGATTCGACTCATTCGGTTCCGATCCCTCTTTTTTTTCGGTAGTCGAATCGTTGTCGGTATCGAACAAACTGCGAATCATGCCCATTTCCCCCGTGTAAAATAGTTCTTCGGAACTTCCGTTAAGATCGATTTTCTTGAATGTCGCAAAGAATCGTGGATAAAGCAAACATGAGTGCACCAGCACGCTTTTCCGCCGTCGATCTTTTCAAGTTCCAGCCCGCGCGAACCATCGTTCCATAGAGCGGAGAAATCGAAGTCGAAATCTTTGAGCGAAGCAAATTTATCGAGCAGCTCACACGCCCGCACATCGCCGTTATAATCGATTACGGCTGTCGTTTCGCCGGCTGTGCAGGGAAATTTCCACGCTGTCGGCTCGGCAAAATTGGAATGCTGATGCCGGTAATGCGTCATTATCGTTCCGACATAAGCGACACTCTTGACGAATCTTTTTATCGAATCGTCGTCCGCAAACATCCTTTCGCTGTAGCGTTTTGTCAGATCGGCTGCATGTTTATAAATTTTCGGAAGCGCATCGAGCGGAATTTCCTTGATCGATTCTCCAACCTTTGTTTCGCCGCGAATTATGTTGAAATATTGCCCGTCAAGCTGAAAATTGCTCCAGAGATATTCCGAAAGTCTTTCGATCTCCGTATAATTTTCTGCGCATACGACCGTATTTACGTTAATCCGCAGTCGATCGCCGAATTTTTCCTTCAGCGGATACAATTTTTCGATAGTTAAAAGCGTCTTTTCCCAGTTCCCCGGAACTCCGCGGATCTTATCGTGTGTCTTTCCGTAACCGTCGAGCGCTATATTTAAATAAAGGTCGTTCAACCGTTCGTCAGCAAGGATCGAATCGACAGCGTCGCAGACCTTCGACCAGATCAAAGCGTTCGTCGGAAGAATGACGCGTTCGGCACCGTTATTTTCAACGAAAAGCCGAACGATCCGGGAAAGATCCTTTCGAAGCGTCGGCTCTCCGCCGGAAAGCCATAGATCCTTTATTTTGGGCATCGTCCGCGAAATTTTCGCGATCTGATCGAAAGTTAGATCACCTGCCTGATTTAGTTCTTCGTGATAAAAACACGTCTCGCATGCAGCGTTGCAGCGCGAAGTTACGAAGAAAATAACCGTATCTAGCTTTTTTTCAAGCTTTGTCGAACGGATCATTTCGACAAATTGTTTAACCTTACTTGGCATCGAGGTATTGTTAAATTTATCGCGCCGAATGTAAAACTATTTATTCGGATTGCCGATCTTTTTCAACGATAAATTTAAGACGCTGAGCAAACTGCGGTCAATGGATTCTTCGCCGGTCAGACGATTATGTTCGCCGCATGCGATCGTCAGATCGTTTACCAGTCCGGAGCGCGGATTTCCGAGTTTTCCAACTGTCCTCAATGACGCGATCAAAGATCTTTTTGATACGACACCGTCACCCGGCGAAAGCAGAATTTTTTCCAATTCTTCTTTTGTAACCTTCGTTCCGTCGCTGCGAGTGAAAGTTTCCGGCTCAAATTTAGTTTTCCACGCGTCTTTTTCGCGATAAATTATCATTCCATCGACCGTCGGTTTGCATTCCGATCCGAGATAATAGATCGGTACCGGATTTTTCTTTACCGGTTTTGCTCGCAAAGCCGATTGAAAATCCTTCGCGCGTTTGAGCACCGCGTAAAAATAATTTTTCGCATTCAAGTTTTCTTCAGCACTGTATTTTTCAGCGAAATTTTTGTCCTGGTACGCGATCCAGCCGTATTTTTCCCACGTTTCAGGGTCGTAAACATCTATCTGCAAAGGTTTTAGATTTTCATCAAATGCCCGGACCATTCCGTCGTGCGGCAAAAGCTGGTAGATCGACGGGATCGAGAACAGATCGAATTTCGACAAATTCTGAACAAACGGAAGATTGATCTTCCCCGACCCGAATAATGAAAACCCGTTGATCAACGAATCCAGCGCCGGAAGCGAACCGCCGTTCGGCGTAGCCACAAGCATGATGGTGTTGAAATATCCCGCGCCCGCCCAATCCGGTCGAAGTTTCCCGGAATTGATGTCGGCGGTTCCATACATCAGCGCGTAGCGCGTTATCAAACCTCCCATTGAATGCGCAACAATGTCGAATTTTAGATCTGACCGATCGAATTTTGTTTTCAAATTATCGAGCTTTTTCAGCAAGTTCGCGGCGTTCTCAACATTATCGAGCCGCCAATCGTAAGCAAATACGTAGAACGTGTCGGAAAATCCATCCGCCGGCGGGTCGTCGATCTTGCCTTCCGTATAGCCGTCTTTGACCATTGATTCCAGAAATTTTTTATAGATGTCGATCTTTGGAGTGAACCGAATCAGCTGAATGTCGCGCAAAATATCGCCGGGAACGAGATTGTCCTTGTTTGACGCAAGGTTTGCGCTGATCGGAAGCCGCATATCGTCGTCTTTTGCGCGCCCCAGGTCGAACCAGACCTTATCGCCCGTCGACTTATTGATCAATTCCGAACCGATCAGCCCCGGAATAATGATCACAGGCGGACGACCTTTTTTGACCTGCTGTGCATTTACTTTCGGCTTTTCGGATTCTCCTGTCTTTTCCTGCGCGAGCGACGTATTCACCAAAAGCAATAGCACCGCGAGCAAAAAAATTTTTGAACACATCTTGCCCAAAATCATAAATATTTAGACCATCCCATTCTTGTTCGATTCTACAACCTGCGTTTCTTCAGCTGAAATAAGCTTGTATGTGATGCCTCTCCAGTTGATTTCGTTTGACAGAAGAGCGCAAAAACAATTGTAAAAATACAATACCGGCGTTACCGTCCAAAGCGTCAAATGCCAGAATCGGCTGTTATTTACGGCTTTTCTATGCTCCGGCATTACGAGTTCCACAGCTTTTAACCTGATGTAACTTTTCAGAGCGCCGAGTATTGTAATGATCGCGGTCAGACTCAAAATAATCCAAAAATGGACGCCTTCAGCAAAAAACAACATTAAAATTCCGCCCCAAAAAGTCATCGAAAACAAAATTGAACCGATGAACGATGCGATCCAAAGATGCTTGGCGTAGGTTTTGGTAATTTTCATCTGCCGAGTCGTAAACTCAAGCATCTGACGAATGTTCGTGGTGTCAATTGTCGGAGTAAGGCATTGCGGGACAAAAATTACCGGAAGATTCGCTGCTTTCATCGCACGCGTCATCGCAAAATCGTCCGAAAGCGTGCCTTTCCATTTTTGGAGCATATCAACGGATTCAAAAACCTTGCGACTAATAGCCATCGAACCGCCCCAGCAAAAATTTGATCGAATATTCGGTCCGAGTGCGGACGCGATCGACGCATTCCAAACCGAACGTAACTGTCCGGCGAGGTCAAAGCGGTCAGCTAAGAACCAGCGATAACCCGTCGCGCAGCCGGCGGACTCTTTTTCAAGCGGCGCGACTAGTTCGCACAGCCAATTTTTGCTCGTTCCGGCGTCCGAATCGACAAATACAAAGATCTCTGACCGTTTGTCGGCATAAGGGATCGCCGCTCGCAGATTATGGACCTTCTGACCTTCGGAATCGGAAGGTCCGGCGATGACAAGCTTGGTCAACGGATGATTTTTGCGTATTTTTTCGATGACGGAAAGCGCCGGGTCTCTTTCATCATCGACGATGAAAATTATTTCAAATTCCGGATAATTTTGGTGCGTAAGCGCAGATAAATTTTCTTCAAGATTCTCGTCAATTCCGCGGCAAGGAACAAAGATCGACGCGAACGGATGATAATTGCCGGACTTTTTGGTAAGTTCGCTTTCAAAAAAATGCAGATATGCAAGACCGCCGCGAAGCGATTTCCATCCGAGAAAGACCAGCAGCGCGGCGAAAACGTAAAAAACGAAAATTAACGTCATTGGGTAGAATCGAGCGAGCAGCTTTGGACGGACAAATACGGTTCAAGAAAACCGATCGTCGTTCCGGTCGCACCGCGATTATCGGCAATTACCCGATAAGCGTTTTCGACCATTTTTTCCCGCAGTTCTTTGTTCTTAAGAAGTTTTGAGAACGCTTCGGTCAATGCGCCGGTCAATTGCTCCTGCCCGAGATCCGGCAATTGAATGAGCGCATCGCTGCGAAGAAATTCCTTAACGGCAGCTTCAAAATTAAATGTATGAAATCCCGTAACTATAGCTTTTTTCGCCATCGCCGGTTCCAGAATATTCTGTCCGCCGTGCGGTATCAAACTTCCGCCGACAAAAACTATCTCGGCAAGCGGCAGAGCCGAGCGCAGCTCGCCGACGGAATCCAAAACAATAACATCTGCGGTCTTATCCGTTTTCGAAACAGCCGATCTGCGCCCAACGGCTATGTTTAGATCTTCGGCTAATTTTACGACCCGATCGAACCTTTCCGGATGACGCGGAACTAACATTAATCTGATCCGTTCGCTGCCTGAATTCGCAGTTAAATTCCGGAAAGCCTTTAAAATCAAAATTTCTTCCGGGTCATGCGTGCTTGCAGCAATGATCAGTTGGTCATTTTCGCGAATATCAAACTGCGAACGGATCGCCTCGGTCAATTTAACATCGGTTTCATCAGCTGCCTGATCGAACTTTATGTTCCCCGTAACCTTTACTTTTGCGGGGCGAATTCCGAGCTGTTTTATCCGCGCCTCATCTTTTTTGCTCTGCATGAGCGCAAGCGTCAAATGATGAAAAACACGTGCCGTGAATTTCCTGATGTGAAGGAAGCGCCGAAAAGACCGCTCGGAAAGCCTTCCGTTGACGATGAAAACACCTGCGCCGGATTTATTCGATTCCCGGATAAAATTAAACCAGATCTCCGTTTCCATCAGCAAGATGACATTCGGTCGAATGCTTTTCAGCGCCCGCCGGACGGCGAATTTGAGATCGAATGGAAAATAAAAAACCAGATCGGCAGACTTTTCAAAATGTTTTTTGGCAAGTTCCTGCCCGGTTTTGGTGGTCGTCGAAACGACGAGCCGGAAATTTGGATATTTTTCCAGAATCGATCTGATGAGCGGGACTGCTGCGTTCGTTTCCCCGACCGAGACACAGTGAACCCAAAGAACGGGATTTCCGTTTTTTCTAATTAATGGTAGATGTCCAAGTTTCTGCGTGAAGCCTTCGGAATATTTTCCGTTTCGCAAAAAATCAAACATAAATCTTGGGAGCATTAAGGTTAAGCCAAGAGCGATGAGGAAGCTATAGAGTAAATACATTCATTAGCCTCGTTTTCAAAATTTATGTTTAAAGCGACAAAAGCCTAGCACAAGGCTCGGCTTTTGCCAAATATTTTTTGTTTCGAAAACGGCTATTTAACCCTTTCCATATATTTTTCCTCGGTTGGATTGACGCGAATTTTTTCACCCGTGGTCATGAAAGGCGGAACATAAAGCGTCACGCCGTTTTCCAGCTTTGCCGGTTTATTTGAGTTTGACGCGGTCGCGCCTTTCAGCACCGGTTCTGTTTCGATGATCTCAAGATCAAGCGTTTGCGGAAGTTCAACGCCGATCGGGTTTTCGTTGTGAAATTCGACGACGATCTTCAATCCCGGCATCAGCCATTTTGCGGCGTCGCCGAGGTCGTCTTCGGTCATTCCGATCTGCTCGAATGTTTCGGTGTTCATAAAATAATGCGATTCGCCGTCGGAATAAAGATATTCCATTTCATGCTGGTCGAGAACTGCTTTTTCAACCGTTTCATTCGAACGAAACCGATGATCGAACGAACTTCCCGTTACCAAATTCCGCAGTCTCGTCTGAACGATCGCACCGCCTTTTCCAGGCTGATTCCGGCTAAATTCCATTACCTTGCACGGAGCGCCGTCCAGAATTATCGTGTTTCCGCGGCGCAGATCATTTGCTGACTTTCCCATAAAACTTTTTAAAATCTCCGTAATATAAATTGCTTTGCACAATACGAACCGGAACGTCCGCCGTTTGGCAAACCTAGAGTTTATTGCCTGTAAATCACAATTGTCCAGTAAAGATGCCGAGAAAACTCTAACTTATCGGCATCGGCGGCGGCTCTTCGCCCTCTTTCGGAGGTTCTCGATTCATCGAAGTAAAAATGCGCACGATCTCGTCATGCATTTTCTTTGCTTCCTCGTTGCCCGGATCGAGTTTCAAACCTTTTCTGAAATCTCCAAGCGCCGCGCGATACTGCGCTGCGCTGGTAAGCGCGGAAGCTCTTTCGAAATAAGCTTTTGCGAGCTCTTTTTTCAGATCGTCGCTTTTCGGATCTTTATTGAAAGCAGCATTCGCTTTTTCGATCGCAGCCGTCATTTCGGCAACGTCCACGGGCTTTTGCATCGGCGAACCGCCCATCGGAGCTTTTTCCGCGGGCTTTTCGGTCGAATGACTCGGAATCATCGCAAGGTCTTTCGAAGTATTTGCCTCAGGCGCCTGATTATTCGCCGTGATCGCGGTTTTCTCGTCCGCGCAGCCAAATGCAACCGCCGCCAAAAATGATATTAAAGCTAATTTTTTCATAAAATTTAATCAATATACGGGCGTGACTGAAGAAGATAAATTCTTCCGTTCATATAGCCCCATTCAATATCCTGTTCCTTTTTCCCGCCGAAAACCGCTTTGATCCTATTTGCCGCCCGAACCAAAGCGCGAACATTTGCATCGGTTAAAACTCTCCTTTTCGGCTTTTCATTTGTTTCGATAAGATCTCCGGTTTCGCTGAACTTCAAAACCGCTTCCTGCTGCGAAAGCGTTAAAACCTGCACCGCGTTCGATTTCGGATTGAACAAAACCTGTTCCGGGACGAATTTATTCGCGGTGATCGGATCGTTGTGCCCCCAAACCGCGCTTATGTAAACCGCGTTCTTGTTGTCTTTATCGAACGGATCCTTTGTGATCATCACGCCGCCGAAATCCATATTTACGCCAACCTGCACAAAAACGCCCATCATAACGCTGGATTGATTTATGTAATTGCGAACGCGCGATTCATACGCATCGAAATTCCAGAGCGATGCCCAAACCGTCTTGACCGCTTCGATTATTTTTTCTTCTTCCTTGACGTTTTTTACGGTCGTATAAAGACCTGCACCGCTGAAATTCGGAAGATCTTCCGCGTTCGAAGAACTTCTGACAAATACAGGCTTCGCACCGAGCTGTGTTTTCCAGCGTTTAATGATCTCAGTTTTGAGTTTGTCGCTCATTGAAGCTTTTTGAATTTTCGCCCGAAATTCTTCCAATTTTTCACGCCGGTAACGCGGATTATGGACGAACTCATTATCGTAACCAAAATCATAGACCATCTTCGAAAATCCATGTTCGTCCATGAACTGGTCATAATAGTAATACGGAATTCCGAAGCCGTCGGGCACGGTCGTGTTCAGGATCTTGGCGTTAATAAGTTCGCCCAGATTTGCCGCCTTTGCCCCGTACGCGATCGAATCTTTTTTGCGCATTTGCCGCAGCGGCGCGATCTTTTCAACGGAAAGATCTGCCGGCGCATCTTCCTGGTCCGGTGAAACCGGAATCTCAGGTGCTTCGCCCGGCGCATAATCTACTATTCGTTTTAATTTATACGATGTCAGATCGGCTTCGAGTTCGACCCACCACGTGTCAAATTCTCTGTAAAGTTTGTCCGCGTCCTTCACATAAACGTTCGGAATTCCCCAACCTTTTGCAAGAATATTGACATGCGAAAGCGGCGAAGATGGCTTTGCAACGATTATGCCGCGAACCGGCGGAAGATTCAGCGGAAGTTCTTTGAGTACAAGAATTTCGTTGTCGCCGATCTCGACCGTGTCGTCGAGCTTGTCGATGATATGCAGCCGACCGACCGTTTTTCCCGTGTTCAGCGCTAGATATTCTTGATTTTTTTGGATTTCATCCGCTGAAATTCGGTCGATTCCCAGATTCTCGGAATTTTCGTCCTGCTTGATCGAATTCGGCTTAAAGGCGACCTTTTCGTAAAACCTGGCATTTATCGTGTCGAACGCCATTTTTATCAGCTCTGCCGACGCCAGATCGCCTTCCCAAAGTTCGAAAGTAAATTTCTCGACCGGTGTCTGCCATGCGATAGTTCCGACCATAAAACGACGGTTTTGATTTATGTAAATGTCCTCAAAAACATTGCTGCCGCGCGGCAATAGATAGTTTGCAAGAAGAAAATCCTTGTGAAAACGATATTTTTGACTGTTTACAAAATAAACCTTGTTCTTGTTTCGCCGGTCGATGACGAACATCGCATGCGGCAGCGCGTAAGAAGTTCCCTGGTGATAAACCCGCGCGATCGAATCGAAATCTTCCCGCGACGTAATTTCGGCAAGCGAGCGTTTTTCCGTATCCGGTTTTGACGGCATCGCTCCCTTCGGCGCACGCGTCGGCGACGGCTTTCGCGTCATTTGCGCCGCCGAACTTCCAAACAGCAGCGCGATGAATAGCAAGGTCAAAAAACTTTTTAAATTCTTCATCTTAAAAATCAAAATAAAAACAAATGAACGATTGCTTCAATAGATGACCTAATTGTTAGAAAATATGCATTTAAAGTGCAAAATCGGAACACACACAGCTTTCAGATCATCAATTCGATCGCGTCGCAAGCGGTCTTCGTTCCCTGTTCCGTCCGCACGACCTTTGCCGCCTCAGCCGCGTTTTCTAGAAATTCACTGTCGGACAGGATCGCCCCGATCTTTCGCGCTGCGCGTTCCGCCGTATATTTGTCGCGCGAAATTCGCTTCGCAACTCCGACACGCTTACAGCGGGCGGCATTGTCCGGCTGATCATGCGAATACGGCATTATCAAATGCGGAATTCCGGCACGTAAAACCTGCCCTGTCGTTCCCGCACCGCCCTGATGCACGACGCATGCTGCCCGCGGGAAGAGCCGGCTGAACGGCGCATAATCGAACCCGACGATGTCGTCATTGAGCCCGCGCGGCGGTTCATTGAAAATTCCGTAAAGCAAAACTGCGCGCCGACCTAAAATCTTAGCAGTTTCGACGCTGACCTCAAAAAAGTCCCGGGCGTCCATAACGGCGGCGCTGCCCAAAGTGAAAACGATCGGAGGTTCGCCGCTGTCGAGAAATTCGTTCAATTCGTCCGGCATTTCGCCGAGATCCTGTTCGCCGTCATAAAAACAAAAACCGGTTTGAAGGGTCGGTCGGTGCCAATCCGGCTGCGGTTTGCCCAAAACCTTTGAAAACATTGCTAAATGAAGCAATTTTGAATATTTATCGTCAAAGATCGGATCGTGATCGGGATCGAGTTCGAGTTCCTTTCGAAATCTTTTATACGGAAGATACCAATCCTTTATCGTTCCGCGAATCGCATAAAAAAGCGTTTTATGAAAACCGGAACCTAAGAAACGCAAATTTTCGAGCCATTGCGCGACCGGAAAAACGCCCGGATCGTGCGCGGAGAACATCGAAAGCGGCGCAAGCGATGTCGTAATCCATTTCAATCCGGTCTTTTCGACGACCGACGGCGCAGCGTAGACAATTTCGCCGGAGATCAATGCGTCCGCGCCCCTGCATGCCGCAATCAGATCTTCATACATTGGACGCAAATTTGCCATCATCAGCCCGCGAACGATCTTTTCCGTTCCGCTTTTTGCGTCCATAAACTCGCGTGCGAGCTCACGGTTTTCCGGGTCGACATCAGGTCGCAACGGGTAAAATTCAAATCCCAGCACTTCGATCTTTTCGCGATAATTTTCAAGCGTGTTAATGACAACATCGTGCCCGCGCCGGCGAAGTTCGACGCCCAATGCAAGCATCGGATGCAGATCGCCGAGCGAACCGTACGGAGCGATGACGATCCGTCTAGGCTCGCGAATGTTTCCGTTTTTTTCTTCACTTCCTCCGTTCATTTTTCAATTTACCAACATCAGTTTCGACGTTCGGGCATTTCACTTGTCGTCGCTTCGTGATCGAGGTCGACAAAAGCGTCATTTTCCGCTGCTTCAATCTCCCGCATCTTCTGATCCTGAAGCTCGATTATTTCCCTGTCTCGTTCGCTCAGCCTACTTTTTACCTGTACGCGAATGCTGAGAAAAAACGAAACGGCGCCGGCTATCGCAGCAATAAAAGCGGCATCGCCATTGCCTTTCCATAAAAAATAGGCGGCGATTCCGCCAAGAATCGCCGCCAAGATCCTAAAAACATTATCCATTGCTCTAATTTTTGATCTCGTCCTTCACGATCGCATCCGCGCTTTTTGGAGCCGCAGTTATTTTGTTCGCCGACCTTTTCAAAAAGTATCTTATGACGAGCACGATTGGCAAAACTACAAGAATCAAAAATGGAATGACGGCGATCAAAAAGCTGACGAAAAACAGTACAAAACTCAACGCAACGTCTAACCCGTTTCCGATCGAATCGGTCAAACGGTAGAAAAACCCTTTCGAGCTGCCCGCGATCGCGTTCGGCGTTTGCACGGTAACCTTTATGGTCGAAAGACTTGCCTGGTTTTCTAAAAACCGTTTTCTGCCTTCGATCTTTTCGATCTCGGCGCGAACATCGGCGATCTCTCGTTGAACGTTCAGAGCGTCCTCGACCGAATTCGACCGCTTCATTATTTCGAGAAATTGTTCTTCTAACGCTTTTTTCGCCTTCAAACGCGCTTCGACGTCAATAAATTCCTCGGTAACATCCTGTCCGCTAACCGTTTCGATG
The DNA here is from genome assembly GCA_026129865.1 of Pyrinomonadaceae bacterium. Classification (GTDB taxonomy): domain Bacteria; phylum Acidobacteriota; class Blastocatellia; order Pyrinomonadales; family Pyrinomonadaceae; genus JAHCHG01. The sequence goes on along the minus strand of JAHCHG010000003.1, from coordinate 297,899 downwards.
ACAATGCGGCTGGCAGTTTTTCTGATCTCGTCGAGTGTTTCGTTGAATTTTTCGGAAGGAATTCGCAGCGACATCGTTACCGTGTCGCGTTTGACCGATGAAGCGTCGGAACCGCTCTGAGTCGATTCGACTACGTAGCCGCCTCTGCTTTCGACGATCTGGGCGATCGTTTGCTGTGCCGACACGGGATCTTGGGATTCAAGACGAAGTTCTGCGTTCTTAATGATCTTGCGCTCGAGCGGTTTCGCGGTTTCCGGTTCTGTTGATTTCGCCGTATTCGAATTTGCGGTCGTCAAATCGCGTTCCGGCATCCTTTCGGAACCGCTGACTGAAGCGGATTCCGTATTCTGTGCCGAATTCGAGCTTTCGCAGGATGCGAAAATAGATGTAAAAACAAGCAGGAACGTGAAAAATTTGTTTTTGCGCATCGGTGATCGATTCTCCTTGAAGATTCCGTATTTCTGTTCAGAACGCGGTCATTCCAAAATTATTGCAGCAAAGTCTATTCAGCGAAAATTTTGAAACAGAGATTGTCGCCTTCGACACCGACAAGATGGAAGTAAAGCTCGTTTTCTATCAAATTCACAGCCGGAAAATGAATCGTTCCAAACTGAAAATACGTCGGATGCCAGCGGTCTTTCGGGAATTTTGCAATTTCTTTCAGGTTGCCGTCAGAATTGATATTCCAGATCGCCGCGACATTTTCCGTCTGGCTCGGCGCGTTTTCAGCAGTTGTTGCGAAAAAGAGATCTTTGCCCAATTTTTTCGAGAAAAAGACCGTACCGTTAACTTCGCCAAGCGAAACGCGCTTTTCTGAAACGCGGTCGATGCGGAAAATATGGTTCTTCCGAAACTCCGCGTCCATTCCGTAAAATAGTGCTTCCTGAGTGAAAAGAACACTTACGGCGCGCCATGTTTCGTCGCCTTCGCCGATCGCTTCCAGCGTCTTAAATCCGTCAAACGTCTGCAAAAAACGGCATTCCGCTTCATCGTCGCCGGTCAAACAAAACAGCGATTTTGTGAAATCGTCCAGATAAATTCCGTGAATATGCTTGATCGAGCCCGCAGGGAAAACATACGCGGTTTCCAGAGAATCGCCGCCCGGCGTGTATTTATAAACGCGCATTTCTCCGCGTTCGTCATTTGCAAGATATTCGCCGAAATATACATTTCCAAATTCATCGACCGCGCATGCCGAACGCATAACGCGGCACGGGCGGACAAGACCCTTTAGTGAAAGATATTTACCATTTCGTACGATTCCGACCGTTTTGTCGAAGGTTACAAAAAGATCTCCGTTTGTAAGTTTTATTACATTCGTAACCTGAAACCGAAGCAGCCGCTGTGCGAGCCGTGATCCCGATATAAGCGATTTCCAAAACGGCGCATCGACCGTCGCAAATCTCGTAAACGGCTGCTTGAGCGTTTCCGAATGAAAGATCTCGTTGAGCCGCGAAAGATAGTATTCGCCGGGCGCAGCGTATTCCACCGTAAACCCTTTAAGTTCAGGAATTTCTTCGATCTTCCATTCCATATTCTTCGTAAACCGGAGCGATCAACCTTCCTTTTTGCAGAAGAAAGACCCGATAACCAAAACGTCCATTTTCGTCCGCAGGAAACATTCGATCGCTTCGAAAGGCTGGCAAACGATCGGTTCGTTTTCGTTAAAGCTCGTGTTCAAAATTACGGGAATTCCGGTTTTCTTATCGAATTCCATGATCAGATCGTAATAGAGCGGATTTTCTTCGCGCGAAACTGTTTGCAGCCTGCCGGTGTCATCAACATGATTTACCGCCGAAAGGCGGTCGCGCCATTCGGGGCGAATCTTGTAGACATGCAGCATAAACGGCGAGGGATGATCCTGTTCGAAGATGTCGCTTTGGCGTTCGACCAAAACGGACGGAGCGAACGGACGAAACTCTTCGCGATGCTTGATCCGCGCGTTCAGAATGTCCTTCATATTCGGAAATCCGGGATGAGCGAGAATCGAACGATTGCCGAGCGCGCGCGGACCCCATTCCATCTTGCCCTGAAACCAGCCGATGACGTTTCCGTTTTTTATCTCTTCGGTCGTCGCGTCGATCAATTCGGCGCGCTCCAGCTTTTTGTATGAAAGTTTGTATCTTTCGAGTTCGGATTTGATAAATTCGTCGCTGAATTCGTTCCCGAGATACGAATTTTCCATTTTCCAGCGTTTTCCTTCCTTCAAAACCGCGTTGCTGACATAAAGTGCTGCGCCCAGCGAAAGCCCGTCGTCGCCTGCCGCCGGCTGAATACAGGTTTCGCGAAAGGGCGTTTCGACCAGTAGTTTTCCGTTCGCCACGCTGTTCAAAGCGCAGCCGCCCGCCATTGAAACACGCTCCGTCGGAACTTTTTCATGCAGCTGATTTAAGACATGCATATAGTATTTTTCGAAAATTCGCTGCAGTCCGAACGAAATATCTTCGTCGCGTTTTGTTATTTCCGAATAAGGTTCACGCGGGGCGCCCAATTTTTCGATAAAAAGGTCGGAGTAAAGGCGGTGAACGATCATCTCGCCTTTTTCGTTGATCTCCATTCCCTGGTTTGCACCGAACGGAAGGAAATAATCGGGGTTTAGTTCGAAACCCTTCTTTGTCGGAATAAGCATTCCTTCAAAAAAATCCGAATACGTGTCCTCTCCGAGCGGCGCGAGCCCCATTACCTTGCCTTCGTCGCCGTATTTTCCATATCCGACAAACTGGCAAACCGCCGTATAAACCGTCCCGAGCGAATGCGGAACAAAAACCTTCTGCAGTGGTTTTATCGTGTCGCCTTCGCATTCGCTCATCAAGCACGAAACAAAATCGCCCGATCCGTCGATCGTAATTCCCGCGGAATGCTCCCATTCCGAAGCAAAATAGGCACTTGCCGTATGTGCAATATGATGTTCGATGTTATGCATCTGAAACGTCAGCTGCGCCTCATCGACTTCGCATTCGGCGGCGATCAGCGTTTTAATGTTGTCAAACGTTTTGCTTTTGCTTCTGATCTTTGCCAGATTCAGCAATTTCGAAGGATTGCGCACGGCGAATTCAAGCTTTTTGTGAAGATTCGCCGACGTGTCGCGACCGACAGCGACGTGATCGATCTCCGAAAAACCGACTCCGGCGATCTCCAAGCATTTAAGGATCGCAAGCTTTGGAAAACCCGCGAAATATTTCACGCGGTTCAAACGCTCTTCCGCGATCGCAGCAACCGGAATTCCATCAACTATTATTGCCGCAGACGCACCTGCATGGTTGGTATTAATACCTAAAATTACACTCATTATTAAAATTAAAGGCAGTCGAAAACCGCCTCTAAACAAACTCTATTTAACGGAAAGAGCCTAGAGGCGGTTCAAAATCCGCCTGGATCTATTTTTGATTCACAGACTCGAGATAAACACTATCGGCAACCTTTGTCAAAGGTTTAAAAAAGCCGCTTAGCTTTCGCAGGAATTCAGACAAATGAACGACCGCCTGATATTTTGCCGGAAGAAGGTCGACGTCGCTCTTTTGAATGCCCAAACCAAAAAAACAATCAGTCGTCATTACGGTTTTGCCAATTTTTCTCTCAAAGGTTTCCAACAATTCCGCCGGGGTCCAATATCTGACTTCAAATCCTTCGCCTTCGGTAAAGCCACGCCGCCGCCGCTGCTGGTAAGATCGAATTCCAAACTTGTTAGGCATTTGAAACAGAGTTTTCCCGTTCGGTTTCAAAACCCTTCTGACCTCAGTGAGCGATATTCCAACATTCTCCTTGCTCAAATGTTGATAAACACTGTAAGAGAATACAACGTCAAAAACGTTTTCAGAGAACGGCAAAAATCTGGCATCACCGACAATAAAATCTGCGTCGACGCCCAATTGTTTAGCGACGCGGCGTGCGGCTAAAACCGCTTCCAGGCTAGGGTCAAGACCGACGGGTTTAAAACCTTTTTGCGCCGCTGAGATCGACCAACGCCCCCAATTGCAGCCGATGTCTAGCAATCTTTCGCCATTTCCCTGCCATAAACGGGTCTCAGGGATCGGATAGCGCGTGAGTCGGTTCTGCGCCGGAAAATACAAATTTCCCGACGTATAAGGAATTTCCTGCTGGACAAATTCGTCGATCGCTTTATTCCCCGCTTGGTCGAACTCTTCCGCGTAATCGTCAGCAGAATTTTCGACCTCCACAACCTTTTTCAAAGTTCTTTCGATATATCCATGAGTCGATTCGGCATCCGGGACGAGCATGACGGGTATACCGAAAACGACGGGATAAACATGGTCGTCCGGGCAGGTCAGTTTTTCGTTATTAAGACTCAATGCTTTTTTATCACGAGGACAAGCGAGAGAACTTTTCAGCCATTCGTTCATAAATGTTTAATTTTCAGCGCATTTATGAAAGGGTTCAAAAGCGCCGCCAGACGATTTTACGTAAATTTTATAACAGACCAGAGTAGAGATATTAGACTTTCCGATGTCCGGCGTTCAAAGGCGATAATCAAAATATGCAGCTAACCCGCCTTTCGCGCGACTTCTTTTATACCCGCACCGCGAAAAAGCGCGCGCATTCCGCTGAATAACCGCCGGATCGCTCGAAAGATCTTTGGCGCAAACCAGATAAAAAACGCGCCGAATATCAGAAGAAAAACCGCAAGGACGACCGGAGCTAAAACCGCGAGCAGCGTTCCGCCGAATGCGATAATGTCTTCGACAATTGAAAGCGTCCAGTTTGAAACCGGTTCTGGGGAAAGATTCGCTCCGGCGCGAACGGCGGCTTTTGTTCCGTGCGAAGAAAGCGCCAATCCGCCGCCGACAAGCGCCGCGACGATCATAACGGTCGCATCCATGTCATAAACCGCAGCCCATGCGACTATCGCTCCCGCCGGGACTCTGATAAACGTGTGAATTACGTCCCAAACGCTGTCAACATATGGAATTTTGTCGGCGAAAAATTCAACTGCATAAAGAAATGCTGCGACGCCGATGATCCACCAATTATCCAAAACATCCAGACCGCCCGGAAGTTTCGCCAAACCGAACTTTTGCAAAACGCCCAAAACCGTTACGGTCGCATAAAGATTTATGCCCGAAGTCCAAGCCGAACCGAGTGCCAAAGTCAATGTCGAAAACCATTCCATCCGAATTTCTCGTTATTGATTTATGGATAAAAATCTAATCTATTCCAAATCCGTCTTGCTCTAATTTGTTCGCTATTATTTAGTTTCAAACGATTAACAGTTCCGCGTCCGATTTGGGTTAAACCTTTTATTTCTAATGTTTCTACGGATATTTTGAAATGTTCGTTCCAGTTATCAATTCGAGGATTAAATAATCTATGCGTTTCAGTTTCATCATCGTCAATTCCGGTTAAATGATTTGACTTGAAAATATTGCAGGAACGACACGACAGAGCCAGATTTTCTAAATCATCAGTTCCATTATGGAAACGCGGAATAATATGCTCGACTTCAAATAGAAAATTTGAAAATGTTTCCGGTGCTTGGCAATATTCACATTTTTCATCAGCACGAAAAGCGACTTCTAAATAGTAAGCATTCATTTATTCATCTGATTTGCAATTTTCTCAACTCTTTTACCTGAAGCCTCTAATTCAATTTCGATGAGTTTTTCAAGTTCCTCCTGTTGTTCCGCAGGCAGCATTTCTCCTTGATCTCTGGCACTTCTCCACTTTTTCATTAACATAGATAGACGCTCTATTTGTTTATCGGAAAAAAACTCGTCGCCTTTAAATTCCTGCACGTAAATAACCGTATTTTGCTGATCTTCTTCCAATTGATCATATATCGAATCAATTGCTTCGCCGATGGTTTTACCGATAGATTCTTTGCCATTTGAAACAGCTATATATCTATCTGCTTTATTTGGACTAACTATTACCGTTTTCATAATTCAAACCTCACATAAATTTTAACACAAAATATTTACGATCTCTCTTCCTCTTCCGTTGCGTCATCATCTCTTTTGATGCCGAATTTTTCGAGGCGATATTGCAAAGTTCTAAATGTTAAACCTAATAATTTCGCGGATTTTGTGATGTTATTGTCGGTGCGTTCCATCGCTTGTGTGATCAGGCTGCGTTCGACATCTTCAAAATTCACGCCTTCGGGCGGAAGTTTGAAAAGCTCGTCCGCCGAAGCGTGAACTGTGCCTTGCAGCATTTCAGGCGGCAAGTCTTCGGTCGTGATCGTGTTGTTTTCGCAAAGCAAAATCGCGCGTTCGAGTGCGGATTCTAATTGTCGAACATTTCCCGGATAAGCGTAATTTTCCAGAAGTTTGCGAGCGTCTTTTTCGATGGAAATGTCGCGTTTTGAATCGCGCGTGTGTTTTTTCAGAAAATATTCGATCAGAACCGGAATATCCGAACGGCGTTCTCGAAGCGGCGGAATCTCTAACGAAAGAACATTCAAACGATAATATAAATCCTCGCGGAAACTTCCTTCCTGCGACATTTTCAAAAGATCGCGGTTGGTCGCTGCGACGACGCGGACATCAACATTTATTTCCTTCGTTCCGCCGACTCTGCGAATCTGTTTTTCCTGCAAAGCGCGTAAAATTTTTGCTTGCAGAGAAATGTCTAATTCGCCGATCTCGTCTAAAAACAAAGTTCCGCCGTCGGCGATCTCGAACAAACCCAGTTTTTCGCCGACCGCGCCGGTAAACGAGCCTTTTTCGTGTCCGAAAAGTTCCGATTCGAGCAGATTTTCATTGATCGCCGCGCAATTTACGGCTTGAAAAATCTGATTAACTCGAAGCGAGTTCTTGTGAATCGCCCGCGCCATAAGTTCTTTTCCGGTTCCCGATTCGCCCCTGATTAAAACGGTCGCGTTCGATTTGGCGATCTTCAAGATCAGCTTTTTAACCTTGTCCATTTCCTCGGAATCGGACACGATCTCCGAATCGAGCGAAGTGAGTTGCGTCAAAGCGCGTGAGATCGTATCGAGCAATTTTTCGCGGTCGTAAGGTTTTTGCAAATAATCGAACGCGCCCAAACGAAGTGCATCAACCGCAGAATCAACCGTTCCGTGCGCCGTTAAAAGCAAGACGATAATAGATTTATCGAAATCGGTCAGCTCTTTTAACAATTCCAGACCGCTCATTCCGGTCATTTTCAGATCGGTCAAAACAAGATCAAAATGCCTGTCCGCGACAAATTTCATCGCCGCTTCGCCCGAACTCGCCGTCGTCACGTCGTAACCTTCGCCCGACAAGATCATCTCCAAAATCTCGCGCTGAGATTTTTCGTCGTCAACTACCAATATGCTTTTTCTTGCCATTCTTATTTAAATTTATCCGCTGAAAAAAAGTATTGAAATTCGTTTTTATTTTATAGTATTAATGAGCTTGTAAATAAAGCCTGTGAAAATCTCACGAAACTCCCGAAGTTTCACGCTTCCCGCGTTTCAACACTTTCACGCATTAGACTTTATCTGCTAAAAAATTCAATTTACAAATTTTAGGAGATTCTATAAATGAACAAAAAAAACAGCTTAGCGTTATTTATGCTCATCGCCGGAGGGCTTTTCAGCCTATTTACAACTAACATTTTCGCGCAAACGACGGATTTGGTTAATACTAAACAGTCCCAAACATCTACGGTCAAAAAAGATGTTTTGCAAAACTATATTGAGATTTCATCTTTGCAAATGAACAAAAGACCGAAGGCTTTTAGTGATCTTTCACTTTTAGTGATCTTTCAGATGAAGATAAAGCAAACTTATTCAAATTACATTTAGCATTCCAATTTGTTAAGCGTCCAAACTTAACCAAAGATCAAAGATACGTAATTTTGGAAAGTATTGCAGGAATTAATCGGGATACTTATGATCGGACAAAAGTCAGTGACAATACTGAAAATTTTGCTCAAACTCTTGAGGCGCGAGCGACATCGGTTTTCTCTCAGCAAGACTCATCTGAGATTTTTGCAAGTTTAGGTGGAAACAAAGAAGATACTTTAATGTTGCAAAAATATATTGAAGTTTCTAATTTAGCAACTTTTGATGAACGAAGGAACATATTCTCAAATGTTTCTGCACTCGAAAGAAGTAACTTTTGGAAAGTGCAACTTGCTTACAGCCTTGTAAAATTTCCTGACTTAAATTTTGAGCAAAATGAAGTAATAATTGATGCATTATCGTTAATTACTCCAGAATTATTTGAAATGACAACACCTTCTAAGAATTCGCAAGATAGTATGCAACCAGCCATTAAAACTATCTCGGACCGCATATATGTAACATTTCCTAAGGAAAAAGGATTAGAAATTTTTCTAAAATTTGGCGGCGAAAGTTCGGCAGAGTCGCTAGCCGGAAACTGTGATTGTTCGCGAGGAAGCATTCCGGCATGTTGGACTGAGTATTGCCCTAGTTCAAGTTGTAGTCGGACTAGATCAGGATGTGGCGTTTTTTGGTTATTTAGCTGTGATGGAAAATGTTAACCACTCTATAACGCACTCGGCAGTATTTTTAACAATTTTCACAAATCTACTGCCGAACCTTACTATCAAATATATGGTTTACAAATCTGCGCTTAAAATTATTTTTTTATCTTTTTTTCTTACTCTTCTTATCTCACCAGTAAGAAGCGGCATGCTAGGAATTAGATACTCTTTGCTAGTCGGATTCATATTTTTTTTCTATCTGACAATATTTTGCTTAAAAAAATATAACTTAAAGCTATTCGATTGGCATATTCTTATTGCTTTAACTATTGGGCTTTGGATTATTCAATTACCAATAAGAATTTTTAACTTTGAACAAACCTTAATTTCTCTGCCTGACGTAATTATGCATACGCTTGCGATAATTTGTGGTTATTTCTACTGGCAATTGAAAAATCCATACAAATTCCTAAGCGCATTTTTTGGTTGTTTACTTGCAACATTTATGTTTTTTCAAGGCTATGATCTATGGATTCATAAATTAAATTTTGGAACTTTTACGGGAAAAGTTAATGCCTATAATCTACCAACGAAACTTGAAGGTTTTAATGAACAAAAGAATTTTATAACCGAAAAAAATTTCCAAAATAAAATCGTGTTACTAGATTTCTGGACAACAACTTGCGGAATATGTTTTGAGAAATTCCCTCAGGTTCAAACTGTTTTTGACAGATACAAAAACGATTCTTCGGTAATGATTTTAGCGGTCAATTCGCCGATTGAGGAAGACAAATCAAATCAAGCCTTTGAGATGATAAAGGAAGAAGGGCACAGTTTTCCGGTTATTATCACAAAAGATGCAGATTTAGCCGAAAAATTCGGCGTAAAAGGTTACCCGACAACTTTTGTCATCAATCAAAACGGACAAATTGTTTATAAAGGCGACATCGAAGGAGCAGTCAAAATGGTTGACGAACTGAAATCAAACTCGCGGTAATTTTACGGTGAAAACCGTTTCCTCATTCTCTTTCGATTCCACTTCAATAATTCCATTGTGATCGTCAATTATTTTTTTAACGATCGCCAGTCCCAATCCCGTTCCGGTTTCCTTCGTTGAGAAATACGGTTCGAATATCTTATCTAAATTTTCCTCTGAAATCCCAACACCAGTGTCTTTAATTTCAATTTGAACTTGATCCTCAACGCTTGAAATCGTAACGCTTAAGTTTCCGCCCGAATTTTCCATCGCCTGCGCTGCATTTATGAAAAGGTTATTGAAAACCGAACGCAAAACGTCTTCGTCGCCTAAAATATTCGGAATATGGTCGCGCTCGACAATGCTGATCTTTATATTCTGCTCCTCCGCCTGCGGTTCTATCAGAAGCAGCGAAGAATCTATGACTTTCCTAATATTCGTCGGCTTGATATCGAGTTTTACCGGACGCGAATAGCGTAAGAAGTCCGATATTTGCAGATTTATCCGCGCGACTTCGGTTTTCAGCTGCGATGTCAGTTTTTCAAAGCTTTCCCGCTCCGAATCTTTTTCAGGTGCAAATTTTGCACGCAGATGATCGAGCGTTAAATTTATGTAATTCAACGGATTACGGATCTCGTGAGCAATGGCGGAAGCCAACCGCCCGACAACCGCGCTTTTTTCGGCTTGCTGCAGCTGCGCTTCGAGTTCCTGCGATTTTTCGAGCTCGGCGGTCATTACGTTAAACTGCGCCGCCAATTCGCCGATCTCGTCCGTCCGGTCTGCATCCTTTACCCGCACGTCCAGATCGCCCGCAGCAACGCGGCGCGCGGCTTTTGAAAGATTTGCGATCGGTCGCGTAAAACGCCACACAAGTACGATCGCGATCGCTGTCGAAATTAGAAAGATCAAAAACGTGTAGAGCAGCGGCTGAATCGCCTTTTGAACCGCAAATTTATCGTCTTTCTTCAATATCACGACGACATACCATCGCCCGCGGTTCGTTTCGATCGGAACGGCATGCGCTTCGCCGTCAAATTGCGAGGTATTTTGTGCAAACGCGTTCGGAAAATGTTTTGCATCTTCGCCCAAACGGCTCGCTTCCATCAGCGGCGGCAAATTTTGAACGTCTTTGAGCTTTTTGTTCACCCATTCGCCTTCGGCGTTTTTCGTCGGCAGATTTTCCTCGCTAAGCGAGTCAAAAACTTCCCATTCGTTGTCGATGACCAAAATATCCTTTATCCGTTCGGCGATGCTGGCATCGAAAAACGGCTGCCCTTCGCGTTTGACGAAATCCTGCAGACGGTCTTCTTCCGCCTGCATTCCGTTAAACCCCAGCACGATTCCCGCAAGCAGCACCTGTTCCTGGAGTGCACGTTTTCGTGCGTTCTCATTTTCCGAAAGTATATTCAAATACAGCTGAACGCTCAGGGTCGAGATCAGCAGAAACGCCAGAAGAAGCAGAAGTTTTCCCCGGAAAGTATTGAAAAAATTGAGCATATTTAAATCGAACCGATCAGGAGAGTCGTTTCATAATTAACATTTTTCGCCAAATTCTTGCCGATAGAATGTTCTGAATGTTATAGTCTTTAACGTTCAGGATGTAAATGCCGAACAAAGCTGTTAAAAAAACCAAACTTCAGCGAAATTCCAACTCCCCGCGTGTCATTTTCCGAAAAAAATCTGTGAGATCGAGGTAGCTTCAGGATGTTTTTATTTTCCGCAAAGTTGTATTACAGACTTTCGTCCGCGTTTTTAACCGGCGTGCTGCTTCTGGCATTCACAGTTCCGGGTCAAGCGCAAAAACAGCGGACTAAATCCGCCGCGGCTAAAAAACCCGCCGCTTCGTCCGCAAAGAAAGACACAAAGAATTCGGCATCAAAATCGAAAAACGCGTCCTCGGCAAAAAAGGATACTTCAAAAAAATCTTCAAAATCCGAACCGGTAAAAAACGAAAGCCGGGCTTCGCTGCAAAAGAAAGCCGCCGACAAGAAAAAGGCTGATGAAATAGCCGCGAAAAAACGTGCTGCGGCGCTCGAAGAAAAGAAAAAACGCGATCAAGCTGCCCGCGAAGCTCGTGCGAGAAAACTGGCATTTGAAAATTCATTTCGAACAGAAACCGCGCGAAATATTGCCAACGATGACGTTACGGGCGAAGACTCGGAAATTCGCCGCGCTGCGGTAAATGCGCTCGGTGCGCGCGCCGGAACTGTTGTCGTAATGGAAGCTCAGACCGGAAAAATTCTGACGATCGTAAATCAGGATTGGGCGATAAAGAAAAGCTTCAAGCCGTGTTCGACGATCAAGCTTGTAACCGCCGTTGCCGGTTTGGATAAGGCATTGATCGAAGACGACGGCAGCATCAAGGATAAAAAATTCAAACTCGACCTGACCGATGCGCTTGCTTATTCGAACAACAGCTATTTTCAGCTTGTCGGCGCAAATCTCGGTTCCGACACGATGATCTCGTACGCAAAACGCCTCGGGCTCGGTCAGCCGACCGGCATTAATGCCGAAGGTGAAACCAGCGGAAAACTTCCTTTCGGCAATAATAATGCACGCATCTATTCGCACGGCGACGATTATTCGGTTACGCCGCTGCAGCTTGGCGTAATGGTCTCAGCACTCTCAAACGGCGGAAAAGTAATTGTTCCGCAAATTCCACGCTCAAAAGTCCAAAAGACGAGTTTCCGCGGCTATATGCGGCGAACGATCGATCTTCCGAAAGAAAATATTCAACGCGTAATTCCAGGAATGATCGGCGCCGCAGAATATGGAACGGCACGCCGCGGCGTAGATGCCGATCTCGGGATCGCCGGGAAAACCGGATCATGTATCGAAGGCGGCAGCTGGGTCGGGCTTTTTGCATCTGTCGCGCCGGTCGCCGACCCGCAATATGCGGTTGTCGTCATCACGCGCGGACAGAACGAACGCGGAAAATATGCCGCAGCCGTTGCCGGACATATTTATAAAGCTCTCGAAAAGCGAATGACGGGCGGCAACAAAAATATCGCCAAAGTTCCGCTGCTGTTAAAACCGCAGCCAAAAGTAAACGCGACGACTTCGGCAAGTGTCGATACGGAAAAGGGCGAAGATTCGGACGATGCCGACACGATCGTGCCGAAAAAACCTGCTCCGGCGAAAACCGCCGCGAAAGGAAAGTCTTCGCCGAAAAAGACGTCCGAGCTTTTCCCGCCAGTCGTCATTAAGATAAAAAATTCAACAACTCGTCCGCGAGTGATCCAGAAAAACTAATCGCATCTAAAACCGCCGAACTTTGCCGCGCGTCGTTGTAAACCATTTATTGCCGTATATAGTCCTGTCCGCGACCCGTTTTTCTTGACAGTTCGATTGAAACTGCGCGATTATTTAGCCTTTCCATCGTTGTAAAACCAGTTCCCCTTTGATATTTTTAGGGGATTAATTTTCGGTCGGCGGCTTTTTAAGAAATGCAACCTATCGTTTGAACATACCATCTGAATTTCGCAAACCGCCGGACGATAAGCGGACGGACGTTTTGGTAAAATTACAAGATTTAACATTGCTTGGAGGATTGATATTAATGAAAACAGTTTACAAATTTTTTGCGGTCGGATTCTTCTTCGCCTTAGCGGCGTTTCTGTCTCCGACTTTCGCACAGGACGTCTGCGCCGATATCGAAGCGAATCAGGCGAAGTATGAGACCTATACCAAAAATTACAAAGGCGATCTCGAACAAAAGAAGATCGCTGTAAAAGCAGGTAAAGAGTACATCGAAACCTATTCGAAATGCCCGACCTATGAACAGCAGGTCGAGTGGTTGAAAAAGAATGTGCCGCTTCGCGAAGCAGACATTAAGAAGATGGAAGAAGAGATCGCAAAGGAAAAACGTTACAAGCGTTTTAACGATGCCGCAGCTGCAGGAAACACTCCTGAGATCTACGCTGCCGGTGCTGACATTTTGAAGTATGAGCCCGAATTTCTTGACCTTGTTGTCTTCTTAGGATGGTATGGATACGACGAATCGGCAGTTCGCAACAACGATAAGTTCAACAGCGAAACGATCAGTTACGCCAAAAAAGCGATTAAAATGATCGAAGACGGTGCAAAATCCGATAATTTCGGATTGTTCGGGTATCAGGGCAAGACCAAGGAAAATACGCTCGGCTGGATGAACTACACGATCGGCTGGATCGAGAATTTCCGACTGAAAAATAAAGAAAGCGGGCTGAATTATTTGTACAAAGCCACGCAGTATGACTCCGAACCGCAGGATATGGCGTTCATTTATGCGCTCGTCGGCGACAAGTACATCGAAAAGATGCAGAAAACTTCTGAGGAAGGCATTGCGATAATCAAGCAAAATGAAAATCGCGAGACATTCGAGAGCAAAACGAAGCTTGCGCTTGCCAAAGGTTATGCCGACCGCGCGATCGATGCTTATTCAAGAGCTTATGATTTGGCGAAAGCTGAACTTGCAAAATCAAAACCGGCGGACCAGCCGAAAAAGCAGGATTATGTAACCGGTCTTTACGACACGTTGAAGAATCTTTACAAATTCCGATACGAAACGGTTGAAGATCCGATCACAGATGAAGAACTGACCCAAAAGCTTAGTTCACACATCGCGCAGGTTAAAGCGACGAAGTTCCCGAATCCGACATCCGAAGTTGAGCCGGTCGACCCGCCGACCAAGGAAGACGAAACACCGGCGGACAGTACTTCGACGACTTCGACAAATCCCGCACCGCCCGCACCGAAAGTTGCTGAAAAAACAGTAACCAACGGAGCAAAATCGGACGCGGACCGAAACAACAACAAGCCAAACAAGCAGTAGTTTTTCTCCAAGCAAGAAAACTGAAAAAAGCCGGACGTAAATAATCGAACGTCCGGCTTTCTTTTTTTCTCTATTATTCATAAAATTAGCGTTTCATGAAACAAAACCTCGGAAAACTCGAGCAAATGTTTGGTTACCGGTTTCAAAATATCGGGCTCTTGGAACGCGCACTGACGCATCGTTCGTGGGCTTATGAAAACAAGCCGTCGGGAAGCGATGAAGAAATTCGAAATTTGCAGAACGAATCGCTCGAATTTGTCGGCGATTCGGTGCTCGGACTGGCGATCGCGGAACAGTTATTTAACAGAAATCCCGACTCATCCGAAGGCGATCTGACACTGATGAAGCATTATCTCGTCAGCGCGGACACGCTTGGCAGAATTGCTTTGAATTACGATCTTGGCTCGTATTTGCGCGTTGGTCGCGGCGAGGAAAAGACAGGCGGACGAAAAAAACAGGCACTGCTCGCCGACACGCTCGAGGCAGTGATCGGAGCAATTTTTTTTGATACCGGATACATCTCGGCGCGGGCTTTTATTAATCGAATTTTTGCGGACGAGCTAAAAAAAGCGACACCAAGAAATTCGATAGATTACAAGACGCTTTTGCAGGAAACTTTGCAGGCAAAAAAGCTGTCGGCGCCGGAATATAATGTGGTCAGTACCGACGGACCGCCGCATGAACGTGTTTTTACGGTTGAAGCCGTGTGGGAAGAAGGAAGAGTACGTGCCGAGGGAAATTCAATAAAATCTGCGGAAATGACCGCGGCAAGTATGGTCCTGGAAAAACTGGGCGAACCTAGATCAAAAGCGAAGAAATAGTTTGTAAGAGTTGAAAGGAAATATGGACGATAAGACAGATAAAAAAGTTAAGCATTCGGAACAAGATGAAAAGATAAAAAAGCCCGTCGGTCCGCCAAAGGGAATCTTTCGTGAATATTTCGAATCACTCGTCGTAACGCTGATAATGGCGATCTTCGGAATGACATTTATTATTCAAGCAGTTACGGTTCCGACGGGTTCCATGCAGAACACGATCCTCGTCGGCGATTATCTTCTCGTAAACAAATTTATATTTGCGCCGGGCGGAACGCCGATTCCCTTTTTGCCGCAGCGTGAGATTCGCCGAGGCGACATTATCGTCTTCAAATATCCCGGCTTCCCCGACAACAAAGCGAAAACTATGGACGAAGGCGGCGTTCCGTATCAGATAAATTTTGTAAAACGCGTGATCGGACTTCCGGGCGACAAGATCGAGTTTCGTGAAAATAGCGTTTATATTAACGATCAACTGCTGCCCGAACATCGTATTATCGGCGATCCGCCGGAGAATATTCCTAGAACATTGCGTAACGTTTCCGCACTCGAAACTCGCGAAATAGAACCGCGGCAGCCCGAACAGAAATACGATGTTTTCTATTCGAAAAATGCTTTTGACGAAGATGTTCTGCCGAGTGAATATCCTTTTGCGAGCGCGGGCAAGCCGTATGTTGTACCGCAGGGAAGCTATTTTGTAATGGGCGACAGCAGAAATTCGAGTCTCGACAGCCGTTATTGGGGCGTGGTCGACCGGAATCTAGTCATTGGACAGGCGATGTTCGTTTACTGGTCGTGCGATCGTGTCGCATCGGGCGAAAGCATGCTCGGATGCATTACAAATCCGCGCCTGAACAGAATAGGTAAAATGATCAAATAGTGTAATTTTGAAACTTAAAAACGGAAGATGAAAAGTGAACGTCTGCTTTCGATCTTTTTCTTAACATATGAAATTTAGCCGGGAAGTGGCGCAAGCATTCGCAAATAAACAGCCGCTCGTTGCGCTCGAATCAACCGTGATTGCGCACGGACTTCCGTTTCCGCAGAACATCGAAACGGCGTTTAACCTCGAATCGATCATTCGCGATGCGGGCGCCGTGCCGGCGACGATAGCGGTTTTTGACGGCGAATTTTGCATCGGACTTTCCCAAGATCAGATCGAAACGCTTGCTAAAAGCGATTCGGTGCGAAAGATCTCACGCCGCGATCTTTCGATAGCGCTCGCAAAAAATCTGACGTGTGCCACGACGGTAGCAACAACTTCCTTTATCGCCCATCGCGCCGGGATAAAGGTATTTTCAACGGGCGGCATCGGCGGCGTGCATCGCGGATTCTCATCGGACATTTCGGCTGATCTTCCCGAACTTGCGCAAACTCCGATCACCGTCGTCTGTTCGGGCGCGAAGATCGTTCTCGACCTTCCGGCGACGCGCGAATGGCTTGAAACCAACGGCGTAACGGTTCTCGGCTGGAAATGCGGCGAAATGCCGGCGTTCTATTCGCGCTCAAGCGGATTGCCGATCGACGAACGGGTAGATTCTGCGAGAGAAGCGGGCGAAATCATTGCAGCGCGCGACGCGCTCGGGCTTTCTAATTCGGTTCTGGTTACCGTTCCGGTTCCGGAAGAATTCGAGATCGATTTTGAAGAACTGGAAGAAATTCTGAAACGATCGCTGGATTTTGCGGACGCCGAAAAGATCTCCGGCAAAGAGATTACGCCGTTCTTGCTCGGCGAAATGTCGAAGCGAAGCGGCGGCAAAACTCTCGCTTCGAACATCGCGCTGCTCGAAAACAATGCGAGGGTCGCTGCCGAGATCGCTGCGGCGATCGTCTAAAGATCCTATTTTTCCAGCTTTTCCTTCAGAGAATTTAACCGTTCCTGAGCTTCGATCTCTTCGTTCGATCCTTTGAAATTCTTCAAGATCTCCCGCCACGATGCGCCGTCGTAATGAAACATACGTGTTCGTGAATTAAACAAAAACACGACGCCGAGTTTTCGATAACGGTCGAGAAACGAATAATTTAAATAAAAACTATGCATCGGTGCACCCGATGCCGCCATTTCGCGGCGATCGAGATTTCGAGTCGCGCGTGCAGAAAGGCGAACCGCTTCGTCCTCGATCAGATCGCCGAAAAGCAGCAGGATCGAAGGGCGGAGCATTGATCTCGGGAAAAGATCCAGAAATATTGCGGCGCGTTCGATCTTGTCGAATCCGTCCGATCCCTGGATCAGACTCGCAAGCCTTTGATCGTCGCCGTCCCGCGCGGTTGCGACCGCGTCCGTTTGAACCCATCCGGCGGTTTTCGCCGATAGATTCACTTTGACAAACTTTACGCCGTCCGCGTCTTTCGTCTCACCGACGTTTATTTCGCGACCAAGGCTCAGGCGCTGCACAGGCGCCGCGTAAAGGCTCGGTGATTTTCGCAGAACGGCAAGCCGTTGATCAATGACAAATGCCTTTACGGCTCTCGGTTTTTCGACCGTCGCCGGTCTTGCGCGTTTCGAAACTGACCGCCGCTGCGCGTTTGCGGGAAGATTCAATCCGAAAAATAGAACTGCAATGAGTAAGGAAAAACGAAGTTTCATAACTCCTCCGTGATGTGAAATTTTAGAGAAAAAAACTATTTAATCGTTCGAGCCGCTGCTTTTCCGGTGCGCGAATGGTGAAAATGACAGATCGCTATCGCCAGCGCATCCGCGGCGTCGTGCGGTTCGGGGCGGTTTTTGAGCCGCAAGAGAATTCGAACCATTTCCTGAACCTGCTGTTTTTCTGCGTTTCCGTAACCAACGACGGTTTGTTTGATCAGGCGCGGACTGTATTCTGCTATCGTTAGTCCCGATTTTTCTCCTGCAAGCAAAACAACGCCGCGAACCTGACCGAGTTTTAACGCGACCTTAACATTTGTCGCGTAAAACGCTTCTTCAATCGCTATCACGTCAGGCTTAAAACTTTCGATCAATTTCTCAATTCCGTCAAATATCTTCAGTAACCGTTTAGAGAATTCTTCCTTCGGGCTCGATCTAATCGTTCCGAAGTCGACGACGGAATATTTCATTCCCGTGCCTTCGACAATTCCCCAGCCGAGCGTCTGACTTCCCGGATCGATCCCTAAAACCTTCATAAACTTTTCCTAATGATCGACTCCGGTCGAAAACGATCTCAACCTGACTTTTTCCTTACGCACAATAGCCCAAGTCTTTTGTCAAAATCAAGTAAATTAAATATCCTGTTAGGGTTCGAACAAAAACCCAGTTAAACTCAACACCGAATTCAATCTTTTGACAGTTTATCGTAGAATGGTCAATCACATGAACAGCACGCCGACGAACAATGCGATCCGCGCACTTCTCACCGGAGTGGTTGATTATGCGGGCTTGTTTCCGCCGTCCGGGCTTCCGATGAAGGATGCCGTGCGGAATTACGCTAAATATAGATCGACCGAATATAAATGGATGCTCGGGCGATTTGTCGTTCCGGCGTCGCGTCTGGAAGAATTTTATACGGCGGCGAGCGAGTTTTTTATTGACGGCGACGAATGGCGCATCAGCGCTCTTGCCGGCAGCGATATTTACGAAACGATGAGTTTGATCGTCGAATTTAACGCGGAAAATGCGGGAAAAGCGGTCATCGATTCGATCGAAACACGTGCCGACACCAGATCGGAGATCGAACATCTTTCGGATGCGATCCCTCGTCATATGCTGACCTTTTGCGAGGTTCCGCTCGACGGCGCGATGGGCGATCTGATAGCGACGCTGGCGATAAATAAGCGGTTTGCCAAGATCAGAATGGGCGGCGTTCGAGAAGACTTGTTTCCGAAAACGTCGCAGATCTTGAGGTTTATCCGGACATGCATCGCCGCTAATCTGCCGTTTAAGGCAACCGCCGGTCTGCATCATCCGATCCGCTGCTTTAAGCCGCTGACGTACGAAGACGACGCGCCGGAAGGAATGATGAACGGGTTTTTGAACTTTTTCCTCGCAGTCGGTTTTATGAAGCTCGCGTTCAAACGAAGTTTGATCAAAGAGCTGCTTTTGGACGAGTGGAGCGAGAGTTTTATTTTTGATAATTCGGGCGTGCTGTGGCGCCAGGAATATTTTTTGAGCATCGCGCAGCTTGAAGATCTGCGGCGGCATAATGTTTTGTCGTTCGGTTCATGTTCATTCGAAGAACCTGTCGCCGACCTGCAGGAAATAGGTTTTCTCTAAAGTTAAAAGTAACGCCTTTAGGCGTGAGCGCAGAGTTACGCCTTCAGGCGTGAGAACAGCCAGAGTTACGCCTTCAGGCGTGAAAAAGCTCGCGATTCAACATTTTCGCGCAATTCGCAGCTACTTCACACGCGAAGCTTATTTCACGGCTAAAGCCGTTACTCTGTACATTTATTTTTCAAGATTTTTTATGATTTACGAAATAAACGAAACACACGACCAAAACCTTAAAAGCTGGGTAGAATCAGCCAACGCGCCCGACACGGATTTTCCGATTCAAAATTTGCCGTTTTGCGTCTTTGAAGGTGAAGAGATGTGGAACATCGGCATCGCAATAGGCGATCAGATTCTTGGAATGACCGCCTGCTTTGAAAATGGACTATTTTCCGATCATGAAGCCGAAATGGAAGCGAAATACGCAAACGACAATGCCGATCTTGCCGATCTGATGCACCACGGCGCGTCTCAGCTGAGAAAACGGGTCAGCGAAATTTTACGCGACGATGTCGACGATGCGACTAAAAAACTCGTGCAAAGATGCATGGTTTCGATGTCGGACGTCGATTTTGAACTTCCGACCTTTATCGGCGATTACACCGATTTTTACTGCTCGATCTATCACGCTACGAATGTCGGCAAACTGTTTCGTCCCGACAATCCGTTGATGCCGAATTATAAATGGATTCCGATCGGTTATCACGGACGCGCCTCAAGCATTGTCGTTTCCGGCGAAGATGTCGTGCGCCCGAAAGGTCAAAATCATTCAAAGGAAGACGCGCCGCCCGTTTATATTCCGTCAAAGGCTCTGGACTACGAAATGGAAGTCGGGTTTTTCGTCGGCAAAGGCAACGAACTCGGCGAAACGATTGATATAAAAGACGCGGAAGAACATATTTTCGGTCTGTGTCTCGTCAACGATTGGTCGGCGCGTGATATTCAAGGCTGGGAATATCAGCCGCTCGGACCGTTTCTTGGCAAAAGTTTTGCGACGACGATTTCACCGTTCGTCGTTACGATGGAAGCACTCGCGCCGTTCAGAGTTCCGGCGTTTGAACGCGACGCGGACGATCCGAAACCGTTAGATTATCTCGCTAACGAAGAAAACGAAAAATTCGGTGGGCTAGACATCAAACTCGAAGTTTATATTCAAACCGAAAAAATGCGCTCGGAAAATATCGAACCTTTCTTGCTGTCGCGTTCAAACTTAAAAGATTTATACTGGACAATCGGGCAAATGCTGACGCATCACGCTTCAAACGGCTGTAATTTGCAAACCGGCGACCTGATGGCAACCGGAACGGTTTCCGGTAAAGAAGATTCTGAACGCGGCTGCCTATTAGAGATGACAAAACGCGGCGCAGAACCCGTCGAATTGCCGTCGGGCGAAACTCGTAAGTTTTTAGAAGACGGCGACGAGATCATCATGAAAGGCTTCTGCGAACGTGAAGGTTTCCGACGAATCGGCTTCGGGAGGTGCCGCGGGCGAATTGTTCCCGCGAACTGAAATTGAGTTATAATTTGTTCATGAGCACGTCAGTAGGATACAGATACATCACCAGAAACCCCGGCATTCTAAGTGGTGAACCGATAATAGAAGGCACAAGGATTTCTGTTCGTACAATCGTTGAGAAGTGGCGAATCGGCTATTCTCCCGAAGAAATGGTTGAAGGGATGCCGCATATAACGCTTGCGCAAATTTTCGAAGCAATGAGTTATTACCATGATAATCAGTCCGAAATCGACGAATATATTGAACGAAATCGGGTTCCGGATGAATGGATTCATCCGCTCGTCAGAGATTTGTGAATGAAATTTTTGTCAGGCTCTACCTTGATGAAGACGTCGACGTGTTGATTGCCAAAATGATCCGTTCAGAAAATTTTGCTGCGATTTCAACCGACGAAGCCGGACGCAAAGGAAAAAGTGATGCGGATCAATTGAGCTTTGCCGCCACACATCAATATGCGATCGTGACTCACAATCGATATGATTATGAGAAATTGGCTCAATCATATTTCGAGAAGAATCATGATCATTGTGGAATTATCATTGCAGTGCAGCGAAGTCCCCGTGAAATTGCCAACGCGATTTTGAAAATCCTCGACACGCATTCAGCCGATCAAATAAAGAATCAAATTCTCTATATCTAAAATGGATTTATTTTCAGACAAATTTAAAGAAGAATGCGCCGTTTTCGGTGTTTTCGGTCACGAAGAAGCCTCGACGCTGACGCAGCTGGGGCTTTTCGCCTTGCAGCATCGCGGTCAGGAAGCGTGCGGAATTGTTTCCAGCGACGGCGCGGAGCTGCATCAGATTCGACGTCTGGGACTGGTTGCGGACAATTTCGACGAGAAAACTTTGCAATTGCTTCCCGGTCGAAGCTCCATCGGTCATTCGCGCTATTCGACCGCGGGGAGTTCTTCGGTTCGCGAAGCGCAGCCGTTTTCCGTTACCTGCCAGCACGGCAAAATAGCGATCTGTCATAACGGAAATCTCCCGTTCGCGGGGCAAAAACGACAGGAACTGGAAAGTCAGGGAGCGATATTTTCTTCGACCTCCGACACCGAAACTATTCTTCATTCGATAGCGCGAACTCCTGCATCGGACGTGATCGAAGCGATCGCAAAAGTTTTGACCGAAACCGAAGGCGCATTTTCGCTGCTTTTTCTTACGCCCGATTCGTTGATCGCGGTCCGCGACCCGCGCGGTTTCCGCCCGCTTGTGCTCGGAAAATTGAAAGATGCCTGGGCGGTCGGTTCGGAAAGCTGCGCGTTCGATCTGATCGACGCGGAATACGTCCGCGAGATCGAAGCCGGCGAGATGCTCGTCATCGACGAAAAAGGACTGCGTTCATTTTATCCGTTTGAAAAGAAACAGCGCGCCGTCTGCACGTTTGAACACGTTTATTTTTCACGTCCCGACTCGTTCATTTTTGGACGGTCTGTAAATCAATCGCGCCATTTGATGGGACGGCAGCTCGCAAAAGAACATCCGGTCGAAGCCGACATCGTCGTTCCGGTTCCGGATTCCGGCGTCGCCGCGGCTATCGGTTATTCCGCCGAATCGAACATCAGCTTTCGTCAGGGAATAATAAGAAATCATTACATCGGTCGAACGTTTATCGAGCCGACGCAAAGTATCCGATCGTTCGGTGTTCGTTTGAAATTAAATCCGATCCGCGATCTTATAGAAGGTCGGCGTGTAATTTTGGTCGACGATTCGATCGTTCGCGGAACGACTTCGAAAAAGATCGTCGGAATGGTTCGCGAAGCAGGCGCGACTGAAGTTCACCTGAGAATTTCGTGTCCGCCGACTATTTCACCCTGTTATTACGGAGTTAATACTCCGCGCAAAGCTGAACTGATCGCGGCGCAAATGTCGGTCGAAGAAGTTCGAAATTATATCGAAGCAGACAGTCTCGGGTACCTTTCGATGGAAGGAATGCTCGATTCGATCGGTTTCGAACCAAATTCGTCCTGCGTCGCATGTTGGAGCGGAAATTATCCAACTGACATTGCCAATGGCGAAATGGATGTTAGATAATTGGAAACGTTGAAGAGACTCTTTGTGAAAAAGCGAGTTTAGTTTTTCTTTTTTAACCTTTTTCACCATTTAAATTTTATCGGAGGTAATTAATGCGTTTTATTTTTACAATCATGTTGGCGGCATCGCTGGCGGTTTTGATCGCTTGCCAGAGTTCCGCGGCGCCGACGAAGATCGAACCGATCGCGAAAACCACTCCGACTGCTGCTCCGGCGGCGGTCGATACACATAATCACAGCGACGACGAAAATGCGCCGAGAATTTCGCTCGCGGATGCCAAAAAGGCGTTCGACGCCGGCGAAGCGATCTTTGTCGACACTCGTTTCGCAGATGCTTTCGCGCTTGAGCATATCAAAGGCGCGATAAATGTTCCGGCGAATGAATTTGACACGGCTTACAACAAGATTCCGAAGGGCAAAAAGATAATTGCCTACTGTTCCTGAGCGAGCGAACATACTAGCGCCGGTCTGGTTGCTAAATTGATCGACAAAGGATACGAAAATGTATACGCTCTGGTTGGTGGAACACGAGCCTGGAAAGACGCCGAATATCCGATGGAAAAAGGCGGAAAGTAGATTGAGAATTTTTTGATATGAAAATAAGAAGTGTGAGTTTAACTTTCACTTCTTATTTTTTTGCGTCCAGCAATGCATCGCAGATCCTTTCCGCCGTTTTGCCGTCCCAAAGCGGCGGAATTTTTGCTGCAGCTGTGTCCGGGTTTTCTAAGATCTCAAGGGCAGATTTCTTGATTGTTCCGGGATCGACCCCGACCAACTGATTTGTCCCAAGCTCAATGGTTATCGGGCGTTCGGTGTTCTCGCGAAGTGTTAGACAAGGAATTCCGAGCGCGGTCGTTTCTTCCTGAAGTCCGCCGGAATCTGTCAAAACAAGCCGCGATCCGCTGTAAAGCCGCAAGAAATCTAGATATCCGAGCGGTTCAATTAGTTTGATATCGGAATTTTTGATCAGGTCGTCGAATCCGAATTCCAAGATGCGCGCTTTCGTGCGCGGATGCGCCGGGAAAATTACAGGGATTTTAGCGCTGATCTCTCGCAGTGCGTTTAATATCCCGGCAAACGTCTCCCGTTTATCGACATTCGACGGTCGATGCAGGGTTGTTACTGCGTATTCTTTATTTGTTAAGTTTAGTTCTTCAAGAACATTCGAGTTCTTTGACCGCTCCAAACTGAAAAACAGTGAATCGATCATTACATTTCCGACAAATTTTATCTTACTTTCGGCGACGCCTTCGCGCTTCAAATTCTCATCACCGTCCATTGACGGAGTCAAAAGAAGATCGGAGATGCGGTCGGTCAAAAGCCTGTTAACTTCTTCCGGCATAGACATATCGCCGCTGCGCAGCCCCGCTTCGACATGCGCGACCTTTACGCCCAATTTCGAGCACACAAGCGCGCATGCGATCGTGGAATTTACATCGCCGACGACCAAAACCCAGTCCGGCTTTTCCTTCAAAACGACCTGTTCAAATGCGATCATGATCCTCGCCGTTTGAACCGCGTGCGAAGCTGAACCGATTTCTAAATGATGATCGGGTTCGGGAATTCCGAGATCTGCGAAAAACGACTCCGACATCGCCGCGTCGTAATGTTGTCCGGTATGAACGATCAGCGGCAAAAACTCATCCGACCGCCGAAGCATCTCACGCTGGATCGGCGCGATCTTCATAAAATTAGGACGCGCGCCGACGATGTTCAAAACCTTTGATCTTTGAACTTTGATCTTTGAACTTTGATCTTTAGCTTCAAGTTTTGCCACTTTGACGGATTGTTTCGGTAACCTTATTTAAGTAGGAATTTAATTTTGGAACAAGTTCGTTGATTATCGGCAAAATCTTTTCGGTGCTTTCGCTCGAAATAAGATTCCTTTTGTACGCTCTGCGCAGCCAGTGTCGCGTTTCGTATAGTGATCCTCGCGCCATTCGAAGAAATCTGCGATTATCCTGCGCGGTTCCGCGTCCGCTGCCTTCCGCGATATTAGCTCCAATGCTGTCAGCGGAGCGAATTATTTGTTTTCCAACTGTGTCCTGAGCCAAGTTTTTCCAATCGGAAACAATATTCCAAACTTCGTCAGCTAAAATTTCTGAAAGTTTATAAATTTCGAGATTTTCAAAATTCGTCCGTTTCATATTTTTGAGGATTGAATTTTGTGAAGCCGTAAAAAACAATCCAAGATCAAAAACCAAAGGTCAAAGATCGTCGCTACAATCTAACGATCTTCGCCTTGCTTCCGTTTCGGATGTCTTCGTTTAGCGCATTCCGCGTATCCACGATGACGCTCGAAAGTTCGCAGACGCGACTGTAATCTACGCCGGAATGCTCGGTGCAGATGACGACGCAATCGGCGGAACTTAGGAGTTCGTCCGTTAATTCCTGATTATAAAGCGGTTCACCGTCGCCGATGGTATATGCGTGATCGAAAGTTACCTCTTCGACAAAATCATCGTGATAAACGACCTCAGCACCGCGCGAACGCAGAAGATCGATGACAGAAAGCGCAGGGGATTCGCGCATATCGTCAATATCTTTTTTGTAAGCGACGCCTAAGATCAAGATCTTAGAACCTTTAACCGATTTTTCATTTTCGTTCAAAGCATCGCGGACAAGCGCTGCGACATATTTCGGCATTCCCGAATTTATCTGTTCGGCAAGCGTAATAAATTGCGAATCGAAACCATGCTGGCGCGCTTTCCAGCTTAAATAATGCGGATCGAGCGGAATGCAGTGCCCGCCGATTCCCGGTCCGGGATAAAACGCCATGAAGCCGAACGGCTTCGTCGCCGCCGCGCGGACAACTTCCCAGCTGTCGATGCCAAGCGCGCTGCAGACCTTCGCCATTTCGTTCGCCATGCCTATGTTGATCGCACGAAAGGTGTTTTCCCAGAGCTTGCATGCCTCGGCAACACGGGCGGAAGAAACAAGATGAACCTCGTCAACGATCGTTGAGTATAGTTCGGAAGCAACTTCGCCGGAATCTTTCGAAACACCGCCGACGACCTTTGGAATGTTGTGCGTTTGAAACTCCGGATTGCCCGGATCGACGCGTTCCGGCGAAAATGCGAGCAGAAAATCTACGTCGAGCTTAAATCCCGCTTTTTCAAACATCGGCTGCAAAATTTCATCCGTCGTGCCGGGATAAGTCGTCGATTCCAGTATCACCAGCTGACCTTTACGCATGTATTTTTTGATCTCGCCGCCGGATGCAAGAATGAACGACATATCCGGATCCTTTGTTTTCCGGAGCGGCGTCGGAACGCAGATGATAACGACATCGCATTTTGAAAGCTTTGAAAAATCGCTCGTTGCTTCAAATTTTCCTCCGGCAATACATTTTTCTACGTCTGACGACGGCACGTCAACAATATGAGATCTTCCTTTGTTTATGCTCTCGACCTTGGTTCCATCTACTTCGAAACCGATGGTCGGAAAACCCTCAAGCGAAAATTCGACGATCAGCGGCAGTCCGACATATCCGAGCCCGATCACACCAACACACGCATTTTTATCCGTAATTAGAGATTTTAAGTCGTTCTTTATCATAATTTATTATTTCAATTCCGGTGCTGTAACTTGAGCTTTCACCGGTTTATAGGTTTGAGAAAATATTCACGAAATTTAGACTAAGTTAAGCTTTTTTGTTAGTCAAGAAAGTAAGCGATTTAATGTTTCCTCGATTTCAATCAAAAATCAAAAAAGATATAATGCCCTGAGTTTTTCAAAAGTTTCGCAAAGTTCGACCTCCTAATATGAGCCAGAAAATTTATTCTACAAATCCGGTCGTCGCCGCGGTCATTTCCGGCACTGCGCCGCAGCCTGCAAGAATGGCGGCTGCCCGCGGAATGCTGCCTATCGGGCAGGGCGATCTTTTGGAAATTTTAGTTGGCTTGGTTTCGGACAGCGATGCCGAACTGGCACGGACGGCGCAGGAAACCCTTTCTTCACAGGAATCCGATCAAATAAAGGTAATGATCGCATCGGAAGACGCGGCACCGACGGTTTTATCATATTTTATTGAAACTCAAGGCTTTCCGGCTGATCTTCAGGAAACCGTTCTTATCAATTCAAATACGCCGGCTAAGTCGATCGTCAAATTTGCGCGTTCGTCGCAAAACGGCAGTTTGCTCGAACTCCTTTCGCATAATCAGCAGCTTTTGATCAGTTCGCCCGATATTATTGAGGCGATAATCGCCAATCCGGCGCGAACTCCCGAAGCACTTCGGCGGGCATCCGAAATCAAAAGCGAATTTTTTGAAAAAGAACGCGGTGCACAGCAGATCGCCGACGAATTGCGGGCGCAGGGCAAGTCTGCAGCGGCGGAGTTTATCGAAACCGCGGAGTTTGCCGATGATCTTCGCGATGAATCGGACGGTAAACATTTAACATTCGAAGACGCGATGCTGATCGCGGAACATATCGAAACGCCGGACGCCGAGGTCGACGATTCGTGGCTTTCGCTCGAATACATCGAAGAGCTTTATGAAGAAACCGAAGAGCAGCGCGAAGCAATAGTTAACAAGATCCTCGGTGATCTGACGGCTGAAGATGACGAAATTTCGGGCGAACGGATCTCGATGGTCAAGCGCATTTTGCTGATGTCGATGAAGGACCGCGTCCGGCTGGCGTCAAAGGGCGACCGCGAAGCGCGAAATATCCTGATCCGCGACCCGAACCGCGTGGTTTCGCAGGCAGTTATCAGTAACGCGCGAATTACGGATCAGGAAGTTGAAAAGATCGCATCGATGCGAACTGTGCCGGACGATGTTTTAAGACAGATCGCTTCAAACCGAAATTGGGCGCGAAATTATTCGATCATGCATAAACTGGCGCAAAACCCGCGAACTCCGATATCGAACGTGATGTCGATCTTGACGCGTCTTCAGCTCCGCGATCTGAAGGCACTTAACAAGAACAGAAACGTTTCCGACGCAGTACGCCGTCAGGCGCACCGGCTGATCTCGGCACGGGAAGGAAAACGCTAAAATCCGCTTTTTTAATGGATAACTTTGGAAAAAAACTGGCTACTACGCTCGAAATGATAAAGTTCGAGCATACACTGTTCGCGCTTCCGTTCGCGTTTCTTGGTGCCGTCCTGGCGGCGGAAGGCTTGCCCACGCTTTGGCAGATAATGTGGATAGCGATGGCGATGGTCGGAGCGCGGTCTGCCGCGATGACGTTTAACCGGATCGCCGATCGCAAGATCGATGCGGAAAATCCGCGCACAGCAAACCGCGAACTTCCCGCAGGAAAGCTTTCCGTAAATTTCGCCTGGCTTTTCCTTATCGCGTCGATCGTTTTATTCGAACTCGCGGCGTTCATGCTCAATTGGCTGACTTTCGCACTTTCGCCGGTCGCATTGCTCAGCGTTCTCGGTTATTCATACGCGAAAAGATTTACGGCATTTGCGCATTTGATTCTCGGCTGGTCGCTGGCGATTTCGCCGACCGCTGCGTGGATCGCGGTGCGGGGAACGATAGATTCGGGAATTCCGCTGCTGCTTTCGCTGCTGGTTATGATGTGGACCGCAGGCTTCGACGTTTTATACGCATGTCAGGATTTTGATTTCGATCGTGAAAAAGGTCTTCGTTCGATTCCGGCACGGTTCGGGATAAAAAATTCGCTTTGGATAGCACGAATATTCCATTTTCAGGCGTTCGTCGTTCTGGTTTTATTCTACTTATTGACCGATCTTGGCTTGATCGCTGCCGTCGGAGTCGCCGCGACCGGCATTCTGCTGATCTACCAGCATACATTAGTAAAACCGAACGACCTTTCTAAAATGAACGCCGCTTTTTTTACGACAAATGCAATGGTCAGCGTTATCCTGTTCGCAACCTTCGGCGGCGCAGTTTTTTTGGGAAAACTGCATTGATCGCGCAACCGATTTTCTGATCTTTATGTCAAAAAAGGCTCTAATTACTGGAATTACGGGACAAGACGGAAGTTATCTTGCGGAATTTCTGCTCGAAAAAGGCTACGAGGTTCACGGAATAGTTCGCCGTGTCGCCCTCGAAGCGCCGGAAAGCCGTTTTACGCGGCTCGTCAACATAATCGACAAGATCCAACTTCATCCGGCAAGTCTTGAAAGTTATCCGAGCATTTTTCAGGTAGTCAGCAACAACAAATTTGACGAATGCTATCATCTCGCGGCGCAAAGCTTTGTCGGCGAAAGCTTTGCCGACGGCTTTTCGACGATGAACACGAACATCAACGGTACGCATTACATGCTCGCCGCGCTGCGCGAACTTCAGCCGCAGTGCCGTTTTTATTTTGCGGGTTCAAGCGAAATGTTCGGAAAAGCCGAAGAGATCCCGCAAACCGAAACGACGCGTTTCCATCCGCGTTCGCCGTACGGCATAAGCAAGGTCGCCGGTTTCGATCTGACGCGAAATTACCGCGAAGCTTATAACATGTTTTGTGTTACGGGAATTCTGTTTAATCATGAAAGCCCGCGCCGCGGTTTTGAATTTGTAACGCGAAAAATAACGCTCGGCGCGGCTCGCATCAAACTCGGGCTCGGAACGGAAGTGCGCCTGGGAAATCTTGATGCAAAACGAGATTGGGGACACGCGAAAGATTACGTTCGGGCGATGCATTTGATGGTTCAGGAAGATGAACCGGACGATTTTGTCATCGCGATGGGCGAAACTCATTCGGTTCGTGAGTTTTGCGAATTGGCATTCGGAGAGCTCGAAATTGACTACCGCGAACACGTTAAGATCGACAAGCGGTTTTACCGCCCTGCCGAGGTCGATCTGCTGATCGGCGATTCTTCAAAAGCGAGGAAAAAGCTCGGCTGGGAACCGGAATATTCTTTTGAAGAGATGGTCAAAGAGATGGTCAGATCCGATCTTGAAATGCTGAGCAATAAAAACAGACTTCCGGATGAGCTGACCGAAGCGAGATACTAGCTCAAGGCTTTTTTATAAACTTCTAAAGTTTCGAGCGCAGTTTTTTTCCATGTAAAACCCGAAGCGTGCTCGAACGCAGCCGCCAATTGATCATCGGTCGCTTCCGTCAACTTTCTGAATCCGTTTGAGATCTCGCTGACCGAAAAAGGATCGACCTTTACGCCAAATTCCCTTCCGACCTCAGGCGCCGATCCGATATTTCCGAACATTACCGGCACATGAAATTTCATCGCCTCGATTATCGGAATTCCAAATCCTTCGTAATATGTCGCAAAAGCGAGACCGGCAGAATTTCGGTAAAGCGCAGGAATCAGCGCTTCGTCAATGTATTCGGTTAAAATTACGCGCTCTGAAAGTCCCGATTCCTTTATTTTCTGCAAGATCCGATCTCCGCCCATGCTTCGAAATCCGACCAGCAGAAACTTCAGATCGGACGATAAACCCGATTCCCTAAACGCTTCGATCATATTGAGGAGATTTTTACGCACGCTGACCGCTCCGATAAACAGAAAATACTTTTTCTTTTCGATGCCGAACCGCGTCATTATCTCGTCTTCATCGCCCTGCAGATCTTCTTCCCCAAGCGTCGGTGCCAGATAAACCGTATCTATTCTTGAGGCGTCGAACCGCGGAAACATTTCCATAAAATCCAGCTTTGTCTGATCGCTGTCGGTGATTATCCGATCGGCTTTTCGCGCGATGGTTGAAAGATTTCCAAATACTTTTTGCTTAAACTTTTCGGATGTATAGTCGGGAAGCTGCGAAACTTCTTCGCGAAAGATCGCCAGATCGTGCACCGTTGCGATACGTTTCGATCCTGGAAGATCGAGAAATTTTGCATCTGTCGAGTGCGCAATATCGAATCCTTTCAACAAATGCCGTGCTTTCGAAAAACGATAATGCCAATCGATCTCGCGCCCGGGAAAGCGTTCCAGAAAAAATCGGCGATTCTTAAACTGCGAGTACCAGGCAAACGGCTGTACTGAATTTTCGCCGTCGAGCCGCTCTAATTCACTGAAAAGATTAACGATGTATGACGCGATACCGGTTGGCGTTTCGGTTAAGCTTCCGGTTACCTCGAATCCAATTTTCATTCTGATTCTTTAGAAAAGATGCAAGAAATTTGCCAACCGAAAGATTACAACGGCGCGATACCTCAGGCAAACCGAAGATCTGTTTGAAAAGAAGCCGCGCCCGAACGGTTTACGATTCGAGTTCGATTCGTTTTTCGAGAAGAAAATCGTCGGACGAATCAATATTTAGTTCGATCCAGACAGGTTTATGATCGGACATCTGCGTTTTTCGCCAGTTGTTTTTAAAATAGCGCTCAAATGCCGCATCATCGACCAGCGTTTCCGGTTTTTCCTTGTGCTTTTTCATTTCGTCGCGATATTTGCCGTAGCCGTCGAGCTTATAGATCATGTCGAATATCTCAACAACGCCGCCCATTTCACCGGTCGCCGCCGACGGAGCGCCGAAAAACTCATTTTTCTTAAAAAACATGCGGTCAAAAGTTTCCTTCGCCGCGGCTGTGTTCGTATTTAAGCCTTTGAGAAGATCGGATTCGAAAAAATCGTTTTGTTCAAAGACTTTAACGGTCTCAACATCCTTTTTGTACAAATTGAAATCGCCTAAAATAATAATGTTTTCCGTCCAAAGCGAATTTCTTTTTTTCTTTTCGGCGAGCGCTTTTAGCAAAAGCTCGACTTCCCTTTTGCGCAGTTCGCGGCTCGGTTTGTCATCGTTGGGCTGCAGATGAACGTTTAGCAGCGCAAACGATTTCCAGCCGGCGCGAAAACCCGTAACATACGGCGTCCGTTTGAGTTGGCGGATCTCTTCGCCTTCGTCGAAAAGGTCTTTCCAGAGCGTTATCTCGCCCGCCAATCCGGTAAAATTTACGCGGCGCGTATCGTAAAGATAAGCAAATCGCTCGGCATTGCCGTCGGTCCCGTCGGTTATATCGGTAATTAGGAATCGCCAATCGCTGCCGAGCAGTTTCATGATGATCTGCAGATCTTTCAACCCGGTTTTGATCTCCTGAACGGCAACCAAGTCGAAATTTGAAAGAATTTCGGCAATGTAAAAATAAGATTCGGGAAGACGATTCTTTAAATGTCCGAATTCCTTGATGTTCCAGCTGCTCAATATGAGATTTTTATCGGTTTTGCGAACCTGTATATTCTTTGCGATCTCTTTTCGCAGCACCAGCAGGTTGTCGATGGTCCGCAGCTTTTCCTTTTTCGGAAAACTCGGAAAAACAAGCGAATGTTCCTGCTTCCCCAGATCTTCAGCCGGTCTAAGGTCGTTATATGACGGCATAACGTTTTACCTCAAAAAGATTAACGATATTTATCGTTTAATCCGATATTCTGCCTGATTAACGAGACGATTTTTTCCAATCGACGCCCGCGTGTTTCAGCGCGCTTTGCCTCCGCAATATATTCGGTAAATTCTCTTTGCTTTGAAAGTGTGAACCTAGAAAACGCTTCTTTGAGCTCGGCGTCTTCAGAAAATTTTTCGGCGAGCTCTTCGGGAATTTCGAGCGGTTTCGTAAGATTGGGTTTAACTTCTTTACCTTGCTTCTGGTTTTCGATCGCTTCGCTTAAATATTTCAGGATCAATGATCTATCGATCTCTTCAATAGAATTGAAACGCCATTGACGCATCGCAACGGTTTTATCTTCCTGCGCGTTGATCAGCTTTCCTTCGCCATCTTCTAGAAAAACTCCCTGATAAAACCAAAGCCCGAAATAGGATTTGAACGATCCGATACCGACGACATTTTTACCGTTTATCGTATAAACCGGCGTGCCCCATTTTATCGTTTCTTCTAACTCTGTTTCACCGATTATTTCGCGCAGCGCGGTCAGTTCCCGTTTCCAAAGTTCTTCTGCGGCAAAAAATTCGTCGGGAGTTTTATTTTTTTTCATTTGTGACGTCCCCTTTTTCCGACAATATTTCTGCGATCTCACGGTCGGAAAATTTGACCCGGTCTTTTAAGATCTTTAGATACTGAGCCGACGAATAAAGCGGATAATCCGTTCCAAACACGATCTTGTCAAAGCCGAGTTTTCCGGCGTATTCCTTTACCTCTAAAAACTGTTCGTCGGAAAGTTTCAAGACGCCGTCGCTGTCTTTATCGAGCGCGACCGCAGAAATGTCGAAGAGCACACGATGCTGCGCGAGTTTCGGTTCTTCTTTGAACCGCTTGATAAATGCTGACAAAACCTTTTTTGTTTTCTCGCTAAAGCCGCCCGAAGTTCCGAAATGAGCCAAAACCAATTTTACCGGTTTAATTTTCAGCAAAATTTCATCGACGAGCAGATTTACATCCGTTTCGCCGAATTTCGGATGAGAATTGTCAAAATGAAGCAGCACCGGCAAACCGTTCTCCGCCGCAAACGTAAAAATCGGTCTTACTTTTTCAAGATGTTCCGGTTCGGTCAGATAGATCTGCGACGCGTTAAAATGCAGCTTTAATCCATCGATCTTCAATTTTTCAAAACACCGTTTCGCTTCTTCAAGCGCAAAATCGCGAAGCGGATCGATTCCGCAGAATGCTTTTATATTTTGCGGATCGGTCGATTTTGCGGCGGCAGCAAAATCGTTTTCCGCCTCGACGGCTTTTCGGACATCTTCGACCTTTCCGAATTCAGGATTGCCAAAAAGATACGCCATTGAGATCAGATTAAAGCGATCCGTTCCGAGACGTTTGCGAATAGCGGTAATATCCGAATAATCGGCGTCCGGTTTGGAAAATGGAATGCCGACGTCCTTAAAAAGTATTATCATCTGCGGCGACATTATATGGACATGGTTATCAAAAACCGGAGCGCTTTTTTGCGCGCTGACACATGCGGAAAACGAGACGACGGAAACCAGCGCAGCGCATAAAATTCGCAATTTTTCTCTTAAAATTCGCATATTGCAAAGAATTATCATCACAAACTTATTCCGAAATGCCTTTTTCGTCAATTTTTGCCGTGGAATTTGGATTGCTTTGATAATTACTGTCTGAAAGGAGTCCAAATGCGAATACCGGTATTAAGAGGAACAATAAAACGAAGAATATTAATAAATTACAGTGCAGATCCAGCAATTGTTTCGTCGCTGCTGCCGTCCGGATTTCGCCCGAAACTTGTTCGCGGAAAAGCGATCGCAGGTATTTGTCTAATCCGACTTGAGCAGGTTCGCCCCCGATTTTCGCCGTTAGATTGCGGTATTTCCAGCGAAAATGCCGCTCACCGTTTCGCGGTCGAATGGGACGAAAACCGCGTTGTAAAAGAAGGTGTTTACATTCCGCGCCGCGACACCGATTCGATTCTTAATTCTCTTGCGGGCGGGCGAATTTTCTCCGGAGAGCATCATAGAGCTGTATTTGACGTTGAAGAAAAAGAGGGCACGATAGACTTTTCTATGCAGTCCGAGGACGGGAAAACGAAAGTCGCATTTTCCGGATCGCGTCGAGCCGGCTTTCCGAAAAATTCTATCTTTCCAACGCTTTCGCAGGCATCCGCTTTCTTTGAATGCGGCAGTTTGGGATTCTCTCCTTCCAGCACGAAGGATAGCCTGGAAGGAATATCGCTCAAAATAGACGATTGGCGTGTCGAACCTTTTGCAATAAACTCATTGAAGTCAGGCTTTTTCGACGACCGGAAAGTTTTTCCCGAAGGCTCTATCAAATTCGACCACGCGCTGCTGATGGAAAACATCGAACACGAATGGCACAGTGCGGAGAACTTTGCATTAAAAGACTAAAGAGATTAGATTTTTCGTCGTAAAATGTTTTTTGGAGCTTCTTTATGAATCGAGCAAAAATTTTCACTGCGTTTATTTTTCT
The DNA here is from genome assembly GCA_026129865.1 of Pyrinomonadaceae bacterium. Classification (GTDB taxonomy): domain Bacteria; phylum Acidobacteriota; class Blastocatellia; order Pyrinomonadales; family Pyrinomonadaceae; genus JAHCHG01. Next base: position 263,389 of record JAHCHG010000003.1, on the reverse strand, counting down.
TCTGGCTTTTGCTGTTTGCGTTTCGGCGCAAAAATCAGAGATTGAGAAATTTAAGGTGAACGACAAAGATAAAGCTGAAATTTTGGATCAGGTTTTTGCTGACGGGTTTGAAAAACTGATTGGCAGTTCACAGTTCAATCAGTGCCTTACTCCAATTGTTGATCAAAAAAAGGTGGTATTTTTAATGACTGATATTGACGAAAACTTAATTCCGAAAATGAAAGCATATCGCTCTATGATTATGTCATACTCGCAAATCAGTGAAAAAGTTAAGAAAAATAATGGTGAATGTTATTTTAAATTAAATAATTTTCAGATTGTTGATTCGAAAGTAAGAATTTCATTAGATAGATATATTGACGAAATTTATCGTTTTGAAAATTCATCGAAATATACGAGATGGATTTCAGGAGAAGGTTACATTTACGAATTTGAAAAAGACGTAAAATGGAAAATGATTTCGTCCAAGAAAATAATAATTTCCTCGTAAAAGTTTCCAAATTTATGCAGTTTTCATTCGATACAAACTTAAACAAAATCGCCGAAAAGGTTGAAGCTAATGAGCGTTTGACCTTTGATGAAGGCGTCGCGCTTTATAAAACGCTGGATTTGAACGCGCTCGGGAAATTGGCGGATTCGGTGCGGCGCAAAACCGATTTTGTATTAACCTAAAGTAGAGAAAACATTATGCAGGCTACGATTGAACAAATAGAAAAAACAGTAAAACAACTCTCAAAGAATATTTGCGAAAGGTGCGCGCGCTTGTTGATTCGCTTTTGGAAAATGAAAAAAACGAGGTTTCCGACGATTTGCGTCTGCGGAAAATGAGAGAATATGTTGATTCGGTTGAAGACAAATCCGACGTTCGGAAATCTGTCAGAGAAGCCGGGCGGTTAAGAGAAAATTTGACGCGCAATTATGAATAGCCTACGGATTTTGATTGATTTGATCTGTATCTCGTTACTCTGAATCGAAAAGATTTTGAGTCTATTACAGATTTGAAACTTATTTAATATCTTCTTCGACTTCTTTAATTAATTCTTTGAGTTCGGCATCCGTGATGTTTTCGGTTTCGGATTTGTCGTAGATTGATAATAGATAAATGGTTTCGGCTGTTTGATAAAAGTATGAAATAACACGCGCGCCGCCGCTTTTGCCTTTATTTTTGCTCGTAATGGCGAGGCGAATTTATAGACATTGCCGCCTAGCGAAGTTCCTAGCGCGGCGTTTTCTTTGAGTTCGCGGACGAGTTTTGTAAATCCTGAGGGAAAGATTTGTAGCGTTTGGCGAGTCGTTTTGCCTGTTTTTGAAAGGTTGGGCGAACAACGATTTTATTCGGCGTTTTTGAGTTCGGCTAAAAAATCATCGGCGGAAATTTCCGTTTGCGAATCGTAATTTTCGTTTTGCAAATCCTTTTTCAGATTTGTCAGCGAGCTTTTGAAATCGATAAGAACGTCTGCTTTTTTGACGCGCTTTTTGAGTGTGGCGAGTTCATTTTGCAGTTTTTCCCACTGCTCGACGGGAACGAGAACGGCATTTTGGTCTTTCAGATATTCGATGTTTTGCATAATGTTCGCGCTCGTTCGACCGGCTGATTTGATAAAATAATAGCACAAAAGTTGTCGAATTTTTATTGGATAATTTTGGAATGATTTCAAAAGCCTGAGTTACTGAATCTTAATTTGAGAAGAATTTTATGAATCGAGCAAAAATTTTCATCACTTTTATTTTTCTCTTGATTTTTGTAGGTTGTGTTTCGGCACAGGAACAAGTCGATCCCAGAATCACGAAAGAGGTTATTGATCCGCTCGAAAAAGGAGCAGAATTTAGTGAGTTATTAGGATTAAGACCAAAAAAGATTAAAAACTTAGAACTCGGATTTTCAACGCCTAACGAGTTGGAAGGTTATAAATTCTTTAATGAGGGAAAACTTAGAGGATTAAAACTCGGAATTTCCACAAAGAATAATGTAAAGGAAATCTTTGGCAAGGATTGTGAAGACATTTGCGTATATGATGATACCTGGACAGTAGTTGTTACATACTTTAAAGACATTTCAAAGGAAATTACGGAAAACGGAATAAAGAAAAAATTAATTGCCGAACCGCAGTCTGTAAATAAAATTTATTCCGTAAAACTTGTTCCTAGAAACAGAATTTCTTTTACGGAAGTTAAATTTCCCGATGAATTTTATAAAGGTCAGAGCATATCCTTCGGACATGATTTTTCCGGCAACGCCGCAAGTATTTCAACCGATGTTTATACGGATTCATACGGCTTAAAATATAATATTTTTGATAAGGAAAATTACTCGACTTTTGAAGAAAAGGATAACCGTCGGCACGGCGATTTGATGTCAATCGAATATACTATTCCGAATAATTTAGAAGAAAAATTTTTCATCGAACAAAAATAATTTATGCAATTTTCATTCGATACAAACTTAAACAAAATCGCCGAAAAAATAGGAGCAAACGAGCGTTTGACCTTTGATGAAGGCGTTGAATTATATAACACCCACGATCTGAACGCGCTTGGGAAACTGGCGGATTCCGTAAGACGCAGGAAGCACGGACGGACGACTTATTATAATGTCAACCGGCATTTTAATCATACGAATATCTGTGTGGCGGACTGCAAATTTTGCGGGTTTTATCGCCGCGCCAGACAGGAAGACGCTTACACGCATTCGATTGACGAAGGCATCGAGATTGCGCGAAACGCCGTTGCGGAAGGCGCGACCGAACTGCATATTGTCGGCGGTTTGAATTCGAAATTGCCGTTTGAGTATTACACCGATCTGTTTTCTTCGCTCAAAAGGGAATTTCCCCGCCTTCATTTGAAGGCGTTGACGATGGTAGAACTCGATTTCTTTGCGCGTTTTTACAAAATGTCGGACGAAGAAGTGATCGAACGGCTGAAAGCCGCCGGAATGGATTCGTGTCCGGGCGGCGGCGCGGAGATTTTCGCCGAACCGACGCGCTCGCGCATCTGCGACCACAAATGCGACGGCGCGCGCTGGCTCGAACTCGCCGGAAAAGTTCACAAAGCGGGCTTGAAAACAAACGCGACGATGCTTTACGGGCATCTCGAATCAATCGAAGACCGCGTTGACCATTTTGTGAAATTGCGCGAGCAGCAGGACAAAACCGGCGGTTTCCAATGCTTTATCCCGCTCGCGTTTTATCCGCCGGGAACTGCGCTTTCGTCGCTTCCGGGACCGGACGCGATTGATAATTTGAAGACGATTGCCGTGTCGCGCCTGATCATTGACAACTTCGACCATATCAAAGCGTATTGGGTGATGCTCGGCAAACACGTAGCGCAAACCGCGCTCCATTTCGGCGCAAACGACCTCGACGGCACGATCACCGACGGCGGCGAATTGACGCACTCTTACGCCGAAGAAGGAGAAGTAAAAATGACCAAACAGGAAATAATCACCATGATCGAAAACGCCGGCTTTGAAGCGATCGAACGCGATACGGTTTATAATAGAGTGGAAAAAGTCGCGGCTTAGATTTATGATGCAGAAATTCAAACATTTTATAATTCTAATGAGTTTATTGCTGAGCTTTGCTTGTCAAAAAAATTCCGTAACTTCTGATATTTTTCCAAAAGACTCAACAATTCCAAAGGATTTGGAAATTACTTATGAACAAACTGAATGCAAAGGAAGTTGTTGGGTTTATAATCTTAAAATTGAAGCTGACGGAACAATCAAATATGAAGGAGTTGCAAACGTCGAGAAATTAGGAAAATTTGAAGATAAATTAAGCGACAAACAAATTAGAGAACTAATCAATGAATTTAAAAAAGCCGATTACTTTGATTTAGAAGATAACTATGTCAAAGGTAATTGCCCGATAGTTGTAACAGATTCGCCAACAGCAATAACTTCGCTAAGATTAAACGGTAAAGCTAAAAAGATTACACATTATTTGGGATGTTTGGAAGAAGAACGAAATCATGTAATTTCTCCACAAAAACTTTACAGCTTGGAAAGAAGAATTAATGTAATAACTGATTCTTTTCGTTGGACAGGCACAAAATAGAATTATGAACGTAATTTCAAAAACAAAATTGATGAAATAGTTGAAACAAAGCGTTGGATTGGAGCATGAAAATGAGCGCGACTGGCGAAAACAAAATTATCGCCCGCCGAAATTGTAGAGGAGAAAGACGATGCAGACAGTTTCAGATAAAAGTTACAGCAAAATGTTTATTCCTAATAACTCCGGCACGCTGCGTTTCAAGTTCGAGGAGAACAATAAACCGTTTGAATTTACCGATGACGAATTCTGGGATTTCTGCCGTCAAAACGATGATCTGCGAATCGAGATGACCAAAGAAGGAGACGTGATAATTATGCCGCCGACGGGTGCGAATACGGGTGAAAGAAATTCGGAAATCAATTTTCAGTTGAAACTTTGGGCGAAAAAAGATAAAAGCGGCAAAACTTACGATTCCTCGACTGGGTTCAAATTGCCGAACGGCGCGATTGTTTCGCCGGACGCTTCGTGGGTTTTAGCAGAAAGACTCGAAAAATTTACCGCCGAACAGCGCGAAAGATTTTTGCATTTGAGTCCCGACTTTGTTGTAGAATTGCGCTCCGCTTCCGAAAGTCTGAAAGTCACGCAAAATAAAATGTCGGAATATATCGAAAACGGCGCGCGTCTCGGTTGGCTGATTGATCCGAAATATAAAAAAGTTCATATCTACCGTGCGGGCGGCGAAGTTGAAATTTTAGAAAATCCGAAAATTGTATCGGGTGAAGATGTTTTGCAAGGTTTTATGTTGGATTTAACGGAAATTTGGTGAAAAATTATGAGCGCGATTCTGAAAACAAAATTAACCGCAGAAGAATATCTCGAATTTGAACGAAATTCGGAAGAAAGACACGAATTTTATGACGGCGAAGTTTTTGCGATGTCGGGCGCAAAGCGACATCATAATGTCATCGCTTAGAACATTGGCGGTGAATTGCGGCAAAAATTGAAAAGTAAAAATTGCGAAGCGTATCCGGCAGATATGCGCGTTTTTGTTCCCGCAACCGGACTCTATACTTATACCGATCTGGTCGTCGTCTGCGGTGACCCGCAGTTTCAGGATGATGTTCACGATACGCTGTTAAATCCGATTCTTTTGATCGAAGTACTTTCCGAAACCACCGAGTCTTATGATCGCGGCAAAAAATTTCAGCATTATCGAAGTATCGAGAGTTTGCAGGAATACATTATGGTTTCTCAAGATGAAGCGAGAGTTGAGAAATATGTCAGGCACGGAGACGGCTTTTGGCTTTTATCCGAAGCGGTCGGAATTCACTCTGAAATTGAATTTTCCTCCATCGAATGCCGCATTTTGCTTTCCGAAATTTACGACAAAGTAGATTTTAGCGACGACGAACATTGAATTAATACAAAATGAAAAAACTTTTATCCGTTATTCTTCTCGCCGGTTTTGCAGTTTCTGCGTTGGCACAGCAGGCGGAACAAGCGCCGGAAGCGGTCAGGCTCGTCGATACGACATCGCGCCCGATCGAACGGCAGCAGAAAGGCAAGTATTCGTTTTTTGAGGACGGAGTCTTCTTTTCGAACGAGTTTGACGGCGCGCGTCTGACGCAGATCGAAAGGACCGGAAAAGACAGCTATACGATCACGATCACGCCCGAAAATGCGCCCGTAAATATGAGCCCGTGGTATGCGTTTCGTGTGCGATCGATCAAAAAAAAAGAGATCTCCGTCAAACTCGTTTACCCGGAAGAAGCAAAACATCGCTATTCTCCGCAGATCAGCCGCGACGGCGTGCGCTGGCATCCGCTCGACGAGAAATTTATAACCGAAGAAGAAAAAGGAACCGGAACTTCAGGACCGGAATCGCGTCCGAAACGCGCGGTTTTGCAACTTACGGTCGATAGCAAACCGCTCTGGATTTCCGCGCAGGAACTTGAAAATTCTGCGAAGGTATTCGCCTGGATGGACGATCTGGCGAAAAAACGAAATTTGCAGATAGCTGAGATCGGCAAAAGCACGGAAGGTCGTCCGCTGCGCATGATGACCATCGGCGATCCGCAGGCGAAAAAGATGATGCTCGTCATCTCGCGCCAGCATCCGCCGGAAGTTACCGGCTATTTCGCGATGCAGGCGTTTGTCGAAGAGATCGCGGGCGATTCAAAACTTGCGAAAGAATTCCGCAAAGATTGGACGGTTTACGTCGTTCCGCTGATGAATCCGGACGGCGTGGACAACGGGCATTGGCGGCACAACGCCGGCGGCATCGATCTGAACCGCGATTGGGCGATGTTCAATCAGCCGGAGACGACCGCCGTCAGAGAATTTTTAAAAAAGAAAGAAGCGGAAACGGGCGGAAAATTTTATTTCGGCATCGATTTTCATTCGACATGGAATGACATTTATTACCCGATGGAGCGCGGGATTTCGGGCAGTATGCCTGATCTCGTATGGAATTGGCTGGACAATATTCAAAAGGCAATTCCAAACTACAAACCGAAAATTCAGGCGAACAAACGACTTGAACCGACGATGGTTTCCCGAAATTATTTTCTGAAAGCGCACGGGATGGAAGCGATAGTTTTCGAGATCGGCGACAATACGCCGCGCGAGTTTATCGAGAAAAAAGGCAAGATCGGCGCGGTTGAATTGATGAATTTGCTGATTGACGCGAAACAGTAAGATTTGGAAGAAGTCAGAACCATCTGCGGCAGCGGATGGTTAAAGTTTGTCAACTAGAATTTTTATCGCTAATACTCAATATAATAAAGTTCAACCGCCCGCTACCGCAGACGGTTCTGACTAGAAAATTCTTCAAATCGTATGCTAGAAAATGCCCGCCAAAATCTAATACGAATCTTGCAAAACGCTCACGCCGGAGAACTCGCCGCCGGATTTGCATATCGCGGACATTGGAAATCTTTGAGAGAATCCGACGAAAAAAAGCAGATCAAGATCATCGAAACTGAAGAATGGCTTCACCGTGATAATGTGCGAAAATGGCTGACCGAATTGGGCGCAGAACCGAGACGCTTACGGGAAGCGGTTTTCTGGACTATCGGGCAAAGTTTAGGTGTCTTATGTTTCGTTTCAGGCTGGTTTTTGCCAATGTATTTCGCAGGGAGATTGGAAAGTCAAAACATTCTGGAATATGAAGAAGCGGCAAAATATGCAAATGAATTGAATATGAAAGCCTGCGAACGCGAAATGTTGGAAATGTCGCGTGTTGAGGCACAGCATGAAGAATTTTTCAGCAGAATGGTTGCCGCGCATCGTCTGCTTCCGGTTACGAAGAAGTTCTTTGGATGGAGCTAGCGAGCGAAATGTTGAATTCCATCAAACAAATAAGGTCAGCATCCGGTAAACCGATCGCTGACCAGTAACTGAAACGATACCTCGAAAAATTACTTTCTTACGTCTGTATCCTTTGAAAAATATCCCTGACGATGTGTAATTACTACTTTTTGCTTCGCTAGTTCCGGATTTACAAGCTTGATCTCGATCTTCCGGTACGAACCGTCGCGCTTTTGATTGGTCGGAGCGTAAGCGATCAGATACTGCGACCGCATTTCTTCCTGAATTTGATCGAAAGCCTGTCTGAGCTCACGTTCGTCCCGCGGAAAAAATGCCCTTCCTCCGGTGCGTTCGGATAATTTTCTAAGCGCGCCTTCATCAACACCGTTATAAAAATTATCTCCGATCCCGACCGAGTAAATTACCGCTTCGCTGCGCTGGGCGGCTTCGACGGCTTCGTCTAACTTCTTCTTTCCGTAAGTATTTACGCCGTCGGTCAACAGAATGATCGCGCGACGAGTTTTTTCCGGCGCCGGTCCGAGAACCTCTTCGGAAGTGATCCAAACCGCATCCCAGATCGCCGTTGAGCCCTGCGTCATCTGGTTTCTTCCGGAGATCGGCGGGGTTCCACCGGCAATCACTCCGCCGCCGATGTAACCGGAAGGCGGAACGAATTGGACATTGTCGATCGCACGCCGCAGGCGCGCAATGTTGCTCGTCATTCCCTGTTCAAGCGTGGCTTCCCCGGTAAATGAAACGATCGAAACCTCATCTTTCGTCGGTCTAACAACCGCTTCAAGAAACGATTTAGCCGCCAGCTTTTCGTCCGGCAGCGTCCGTTCCTGAGATGCGCTCGTATCGATCAAAATTGCGAGACTCAAAGGCAGATCGATCTGACGGTAAAAAGCCGTCATTTCCTGCGCTTCGCCGTCTTCATAAAGCCTGACATCGCCTTCCTTCAGTTCTGTTAAGAGCCTCCGGTTTTTGTCCTGAGCCGTAAAAAGAACATTTACGACCTCGGTGTCGATCGTTATTATGTCGTCGTCATCTTCGATAACGATCGGCGGCGGGGTCGCTTCCGGCATCCCCGTCGAATTTTGCGCATTTCCTTTTTCCGAGCCGATAAAGAACAAACCCGCTAAAAGGAAAGAAAATGAAATTATTAAAACTTTATACTTCATAAAAATACTCAAAAAAACGCGAACCTTATTTCAAACTGTCGTCGACCTGCCGGTAACTGGTCTTCGTTCTTATCCTGTAACGCTTTTCCTTTTCGCTGTCGGCAAATCTTACCTCAACCTTTCTGTCCTTTCCGTCGTAATTTTGATTCGCCGGACGATAGGTAATGATGTACTGCCCCTTTAACTCATTGGAGATCTTCGTAAATGCTTTTTCCAATTCGTACATATCGCCGGTAAAAAACACCTCGCCTCCCGTTTCTTCACAAAGCCTTGAAAGCAATTTGTCGCCTTTGTCTTTGACCGTTCCGGCATCGACACCGGGAACCGTCCCAAGAAATCCGGCTTTGGTCGAAATGGCGAAAATCGTTGTTTCGGTGCGCTGCGCAATGTCTATCGCATCGTCAAGATCCGCTTTGCTGAAGGTATCGTCGCCGTCCGTAATCACGACGATCACACGGCGTCCGGGCGCGTTGCGCAGCTTCTCATCCGAAAATTGCCAGATCGCATCGTAAAGCGATGTTTTCGAACCGACCTTGTCGACATCGTCGACCGCCTTGTCCAAAAGATCCAGCTTGTCGGTAAAATCCTGATGCAGAACGACCTTATGATCGAAAGTCATAAAAGCGGCTTTGTCTTTGCGCAAAGTAGTAACGGTATAAATAAAATTTTTCGCAGCTTCCTTCGAAAACTTCATTTTCCCGGCGGTTGACGGCGACGTATCCATCAAAACACCGACATAGACCGGCGGATTTGAACCGGCGTCGGTAAAAAAAGTAACTTCCTGCTTTACGCCGTCCTCATAGACGGCGAAATCGCCGCGCTTTAATCCGGGTACAAGTGCGTCTTTCTTTTTCTTGTCGGTTACGGTAACCGGCAGACGAACTTCAAAAACCTTTACCGCGCCGTCGTCGTCGGCAGCCGGCGGAGTCGGCTGAACCGTTTGAGCAGCGACAGCAAACCCAAGAGACAATATAAAACCAGATAAAATTATTGAACGGACTAAATCTTTCATAGAAGGATAATTAGAATTCTTAATGCTAGTTTTCGATGCGTCCAAGCGGACGGCTGTTGCCTAAACGTAGAAGTTTATAGCAGAAACGCCAAAAGACAAACACGGCGATATTTCGCGCCGCTTTCACATTTTCGGGTATTTTTCGTAACTTAGAGTTCGATGAACAAAAACATTTTCAGAGAATATGATATTCGCGGAATTGTCGGACCCGATCTGACGGATGAAACCGTAGCCATTCTCGGCAAAGCGATCGGCACATTCTTTCATGACAGCGGGGCGAAACGAATAGCGATCGGCTACGACGCGCGCGAAAGTTCGCCGCGGTTTTGTGAACTTTTGACTCGCGGGTTTAACGAATCCGGCTGCAGCGTAGCGCTGATCGGTATGGTTCCGACACCGGTCTTATACCACACGGTTTTCACAAAAGATGTCGATGGCGGTGTGATGATCACAGGCTCGCATAATCCTTCAAACCACAATGGTTTTAAGATCTGCCTTGGAAAACAGGCGCTGTTCGGTTCGCAGATCCAGCAGATTCGCGAGATCGCTTTTTCTCGAACGTTCGCTTCCGGCACGGGAACGACAGAAACTATCGACGTCCTGGCGGATTATGAGCGCGACATTTTATCGAAAATTAACTTTGGTCCACGAAAATTAAAAGTCGTCGTCGACGGCGGGAACGGAATGGGCGGCGTAACGGCGGTTCCGATCTACGAAAATTTGGGTGTCGAACTTGTAAAACTTTACACAGAACCCGATTCCGATTTTCCAAATCATCATCCGGACCCGACCGTTACGGAAAACCTGCAGGACTGCATTCGCGCCGTTTTGGAAAAAAGCGCAGATATCGGCATTGCGTTTGACGGCGACGGCGACCGGATCGGCGTTGTTGACGAAAAAGGAAGGATAATCTGGGGCGACGAATTGATGATCCTGCTTTCGCGCGAGATCTTAAAAGAACATCCGGGATCTACGATCATTGCCGAGGTAAAATGCTCGGAAAATCTATTTTCCGACATCGCCGCGCACGGCGGAAATCCGATCATGTGGAAAGCCGGTCATTCCTTGATAAAGGCGAAAATGAAGGAAACCAAAGCCGCGCTCGCCGGCGAAATGAGCGGTCATATCTTCTTTGCAGACAGGTTTTACGGATTCGACGACGCAACTTACGCCGGCGCGCGAGTTTTAGAAATTTTATCGAAAACCGACAAAACCTTGAGCGAACTTCTAAGCGATCTGCCCGAAACATTTTCCACGCCCGAACTCAGAGTCGAATGTTCGGACGAGAAAAAATTTGAAATCGTCGCAAAGATCGCCGAAGAATTTGCGAAAACAAACGAAGTGATCACAATTGACGGCGCAAGAATCATCTTTGAAAACGGTTGGGGTTTGGTTCGCGCTTCAAACACGCAGGCGATTTTAGTTTTACGTTTTGAAGCCGATTCAGAAGAAAATCTGCGGAAAATCCGCGAAACGGTGGAAAGCCGCGTAAAAGAATATATTCACTGAACCAAATATGTTACAAAGATTAATATAATCAAATATCTTATTATTCAAAGAAAGTTATGACTAATTCACAACAAAAACTCCCCCTTGAGTTTGCTAACATATTTGAAGAATTGAATCAGCATATGTATTCACTTCATGCAAATTGGCTTATTTTTAAGCAACTATTCGCAACTAATGAAGAACGAGTGAAACTCCTGAATGACTTTGCACCTATATTTTTTAGATATTGCCAAGATTCATTCGCTAATGACATTATTCTTTCAATTGCCCGTTTAACTGATCCAATAAAATCATCCGGGAAAAATACTCTTAGCCTAGAACAACTTATATCAAAAATTAATCCCACCTTATACAGTGATTTACGAAATAGTATTGATAGACAATACTTAGCGTTGAAGAAAGTATGTAAGCCTATCAAAAATGTAAGAAACCAGAAATTAGCTCACAATGATTTGTTAACATCTCTTAAACTAAATCCATCTCTATCTACTATAATTGATAAAGACTTGGTTGACAGTATTCTTCACGACTTTCGTAAGTTAATGAACACAATTTGGGAATATTTCAATCCTGATGTCGAGTTAGGATACGAAATTATAATGACTAACGACGGGGAGGCTATTGTGTCAGCATTGGAAAAAGCAAGAAAATATGACCAGTTCAAACGACGGCGATAAAAGAAAGAGCGTTAAAAACAAAGTCAGCCCATTTTTTTTTGACTCAAACAGAAAATTTTGGCATAAATGAATTGGAAAAGATTTTATGAAGTTTAGATTAAATATAGACAGCATTATTACCAACAGGGACTTGAGCTTTTTGAAAAGCTAGAGCCGAAGGTAAAACTTTGCTTGAAACGAACGAGTCCCAAGTCTGAATGAAAGGCTTGGGACTCTTTGATTTTGGATTTTGGATTTTGGATTTTGGATTACCGATTGCGTTTTTTGTGCAGTTAAATGTTAAAATTTCATTTTTATTAAAAAGGTCGAAAATACTGACTACTAATTACTAACAACTTATTATGAGCGAAACTTTGGATTTAAAGAAAACGATTAATTTACCGAAAACGAATTTTTCGCAGAAGGCGAATTTGGGACAAAGCGAGCCTGAGCGTTTGAAAAAATGGGACGCGATGAATCTTTATGAAGAGATTCTCAAAAACCGCAAAGACGCGGAGAAATTTATCTTACACGACGGTCCGCCGTATGCGAATGCGGATATTCATATCGGAACGGCTTTGAACAAAATTTTGAAGGATTTTATCGTCAAATCGCGTTCGATGATGGGTTTTAACGCGCCTTATGTTCCGGGATACGATTGCCACGGTTTGCCGATCGAAACGCACGTTGAAAAGAAATTAGCCGAAAAAGGCAAGAATAAAGCCGATCTTCCGGTCGGCACTTTTCGACGAATCTGCCGGGAACACGCTTCAAAGGCGATGGACGGACAGACACGCGATTTTAAAAGATTAGGCGTTTTGGGCGAATGGGAAAACCCGTATTTGACGATGTCTCATGAGTACGAATCGGAAACGGCGAGGCTTTTTGGAAAATTTCTGGAGCGCGGATATGTTTATAAAGGTGCGCGTCCCGTTTACTGGTGCGTTCACGATCAAACCGCTTTGGCGGAAGCGGAAGTCGAATACCGCGAACATACTTCGCCTTCGATCTATGTAAAGTTTCCGCTTGTGACCGATCCGGCGGAAATTGATGAAAATCTTGCGGGCAAAAAGGTTTCGCTCGTCATCTGGACGACAACTCCCTGGACGATCCCTGCAAATTTAGGAATCGCGGTTCATCCGGATTTTGAATATGTCGCGGTTGAAGTCGGCGGCGAGGTTTTGATCGTCGCCGCCGAATTGGTCGGTTTTGTCGTCGTAAAATGCTGTCTCGGCGAAGCGGACGAGAACGGCGAGCATAATATTCCGCCTGTTTTAGCGCGATTTAAAGGCTCGAAGCTGGACAAAATGCGCGCCGCACACCCTTGGATCGAACGCGAATCGCTGATCATGACCGGCGATCACGTAACCCTGGGCGGCGAATCCGACGCTGAAACGGAACTCGACGTTTCGGATTCGCGCGAGAAAAAAGACACGGCAAAAGCCGGAACGGGACTTGTACACACCGCGCCCGGACACGGACACGACGACTTTGTGATCGGCAACAAATACGGTCTGGAGGTTTATTGTCCGGTCGATAGCGGCGGCAGATTTCAGGACGATATAGAGTTTTTCCACGGAAAACAGGTTTTCGAAGCGAATCCTTTGATCGTCGAACATTTACGGGAAAAAGGCGCGCTGCTTTTTACCGAAAATTACAATCACCGTTATCCGCATTGCTGGCGCTGCAAGAATCCGGTGATTTTCCGCGCCACGCCGCAGTGGTTCATTTCGATGGATGCGGTGGCGCAAACGGGCGAAGAAATTTCGCTGCGCGAAAACTCTCTGTCGGAAGTCCAAAACGTCAAATGGCATCCAAATTGGGGCGAAGGCAGAATGGCGAATATGCTCAAAGGTCGCCCGGATTGGTGCGTTTCGCGCCAGCGTTCGTGGGGCGTTCCGATTCCCGTTTTTTATTGCGCGGGTTGTGATGAAGCGGTCGCCGATCCGAAGATCGTGGATCATGTCGCCGACATCTTTTTGCAGGAAACCGCCGACGCCTGGTATAACCGGGAGGCGAAAGATCTGCTGCCGGAAAATTATAAATGCCCGAAATGCGGCGGCGAGGAATTTACAAAAGAAACAGACATTCTGGACGTTTGGTTCGATTCGGGTTCGTCTTGCGTTGCCGTTCTGGAAACACGCGAAAACTTACGTTTTCCGGCGGACGTTTATTTTGAAGGCGGCGATCAATATCGCGGTTGGTTTAATTCGTCTTTAATGTGCGGACTCGCCGCGCATGACACCGCACCGTATAAGACGGTTTTGACGCACGGCTGGGTCGTTGACGGCGAAGGCAAAAAGCAATCGAAATCGGTCGGAAACGTGACCGCGCCGCAGGAAATAATCGACAAATCCGGCGCGGAAATCCTGCGGATGTGGGCGGCGGCGGTTGATTTTACCGAAGACGTACGATGTTCGGACGAGATCTTGAACCGCGTCATTGATGCCTATCGTAAATTCAGAAATACTTTGCGTTATGCGCTCGGCAACCTCGACGGATTTAATTACGAAACCGAAAAACTCGCGCTTTCTGAAATGCTCGAAATTGACCGTTGGGCGCTGGCGAGTTTGGACGAAGTTACGGAAAAAGTTATAAAAGGCTACGAAACTTACAATTTTCAGAGCGTTTATCAAACCGTCTATAATTTTGTAACCGTCACGCTTTCGGCGCGATATTTCGACATCATCAAAGATCGGCTTTATATTTTCGCACCGAATTCCGTCGAGCGGCGTTCCGCGCAAACCGCGCTTTACGAGATCACGGATAAACTCTGCCGTCTGCTCGCGCCGGTTCTCGCATTTACGGCGGACGAAGCGTGGGAAAATCTGCCGAATCAACAATTAACGTCGGTTCATCTGGCGGAATTTCCAAAAGTTTCGGGCGCGGATAATTCCGAATTAAAAGCGAATTGGGAACAGATTTTTACCATTCGCGATGTCGTTCTAAAAGAACTCGAAACGGCGCGAAACGAAAAACAGATCGGCTCATCTTTGCAGGCGAAAGTTATTTTGACGGTTGATAAAGAAACGATGATGTTTCTGCTCCCCTTTTATGAAGATCTGCGCTACATTTTCATCGTATCGCAGACGGAAGTTCACGAAGGCGACGCGATGAAGGTCGAGATCCAAAAAGCCGACGGCGAAAAATGCGAACGCTGCTGGAATTTCTCTGTTCGCGTTGGCGAATCGGAAAAATATCCAACCGTTTGCGAAAGATGCGTCGCGGCTTTGTCGGAAATCGAACAAAGCGCGTCAGCTTAAATTTTCTGATAGCTGAAAGATCATAGATTAGAGCTGATAGCTCGTTTGCTGCAGGCGATCTGTTGATAAAAATATGAACAAAACTTTTGTAAACTTACTATTTGGTGCATTTTGCATTTCACTGTTGTCGGTTGCGGCTTTCGGACAGAAAGTTTACACACCTGAAAAAGGTTCGGCGGAAAGAAAAGCGATTCTTGACGCTCTGCGCACTCCGGTTGAAAAGGAGTTGAAGCATAAAATTCAGTTTTCGATAGATAATTTCAACGTTTCCGGAAATTGGGCGTTTGTCAGCGGCGAACCGCAAAACACAAACGGCGAACGCCCGAATTACAAAGGTACGGAATATCAGGAAGCGATAGATGCAGATATGTTCGACAACAATTTCTTCGCGCTTTTGAAAAAATCGGGCGGAAAATGGAAGGTTGTCACATACGCGATCGGCTGCACCGATGTTTGCTACGCAACGTGGTGGAATGACCACAAAGCGCCAAAGCGAATTTTCCCTTACACGGAATAATTTTCCGATTGACGGTATTTTGAAGTGATGGACAAGAGAAGTTTTTTCTGGAAATTAGGTTATTTGATCGCCGCCGGTGCGGTTTTCATGATCGATCAGACGACAAAAGCCTGGGCGATCAGAAAACTTCGCTTCGGCGACGACATTCCCGTCATTTCGGGATTTTTGAACTTTGCCTACGCTCAGAATACCGGAGTTGCGTTCAGCATGTTCGACGACGGCGGCGACAGCGGACGTTGGGCTTTGTCGGGCGTTGCATTTATCGCGTCCGTTTTGGTGCTTTATTTTTTCTGGAAAACGCCGCGTTCGGACGATCGAATTCTTGGCGCGCTTGCTCTGCTGCTTGCGGGAATAGTCGGCAACGTCGTCGACCGCGTGCGGCTCGGCTTTGTTATCGATTTTATCGATGTGCAATTCGGCAGCTGGCATTATCCGACCTTCAATGTGGCGGATATGGCGATCGTAATGGGCGCGGGAATATTGATCCTGGATATGTTTTTACGAAAAGATCCGCCGAACAATAAAACAAGCGGTTCGGGAAAGAATGATGATCACATTTCGCGAGATAACTCCTGAAAATTTTGAAGAAACCATAAAACTTTCGGTGGGCGAAAAACAACAAACGTTCGTCGCGCCAAACGTTTATTCCATCGCGCAAGCGAGCCTTTACCCTACTTATAATGTCCGTGCGGTTTATTTCGGCGACGACATGGTTGGATTTGTAATGTTCGGGTTAGATACCGATGACGACCGCTATTATCTGGGACGGCTGATGATCGATCGGAAATTTCAGGGAAAAGGTTTCGGCAGAGCCGCGACGCTCGCGGTCATAAATAGCTTGCGGAAAGCTGAAGACTGCACAGCCGTTTATCTCAGCGTCGCACCCGAGAATACGAATGCCCAAAAACTTTATGAACAGATCGGCTTTGCGAGGACCGGCGAACTTAACGGCACAGAGATCGTTATGCGTTTTGATTTTAAAACCGGCGACAACCGCGCATTGACCGATGACAACTAAGAATTAATGTATCCCGAATTATTTAGGATCGGAAATTTTCCGATCAACACATACGGAATTTTGCTCGCGGTCGGTCTGCTGATCGCGCTTTATACCGCAGCGCAGCTTGCCGGACGCGACGGTTTGCCGAAAGAAAGAATTTACGACCTCGGGCTTTGGACGATCATCGGAGGTTTGCTCGGTTCTAAGATCCTGATGTATTTCACCGAGCCGAACGTAAATCTTTTTTCGCTCGATTTTCTGCGCTCCGGCGGAGTTTATTACGGCGGTTTCCTCGGCGGACTGCTCGCCGCCGCGATCCTGATACCGCTTTATAAGCTTAATTTTTGGAAGGTTTCCGACGCATTTGCGCCGGGCGTCGCGATCGGGCAATTTTTCGGTCGTCAGGGATGCTTTTCCGCGGGCTGCTGTTGGGGCGATGTGTGTTATCAGCCGTGGGGCGTTCATTTTACCGAAGCCGCGCATGAAAACACCGGTGTTCCGATCTACGGCGCTTCGGGCGAAGATCTTTTTCTTCATCCGACGCAGCTTTATGAGTCGTTCGCAATGCTCATCGTTTTCGGCATCTTGATCTATCTTCATCGAAAAAAACGATTTAACGGTCAGGTTTTGATAGCGTATATGATCCTTTATCCGATCATACGCTTTACCATCGAATTTTTCCGCGACGATCCGCGCGGCGATCTGATGGGATTGACCAGCGCACTCGGCATTTCGACCTCGCAGATCATCAGCTTGCTTGTGGCAGTAATTGCGGTCGTTTTTATGGTTTGGAGGTTGAAAGCGAAAAAGGTAAGCGAGGTAAATTGAGATGCCCGTGCCGTTTGAAGATCAGGAATCAGTTCTGAAAGACGTTTGCCGGCGTTTTGAATCCCTTGAAATTCCCTATATGTTGTCCGGCTCGATGGCTATGGTTTCTTACGCTATTATGCGAATGACGAATGATATCGATATCGTCATTGATGCCTCCGCCGGAGACGACAAAAAGATAGTCAAAGAATTTCAATCCGATTATTATCTCGCGGACATTCGCGTTAGAAACGCGGTCGAGCGAAGGCGAATGTTTAACATGTTGCACCTCACAAAAATCGTTAAAGTCGACTGCGTTATTCTAAAGAACGATGAATTTCAGCAGACGGCGTTTGCAAACCGCCGCAGAATTAAGTTTACCGATTTTGATATTTGGATTGTAAACCGCGATGATTTAATACTTTCGAAGCTCAATTGGGCGAAACCCAGCCGGTCTGAAATGCAATTGCGGGACGTAGCTAACATTATTCGGAATGGTTTCGACAGAACATATGTCGAAAGTTGGGCGGAGAAACTCGGTGTTTCGGAACTGCTGCAAGAGTGTTACACGCTTTTAGATCAAAATTATGTTGATGGACACGACACGTGATGTAGAAGAACTGCAAAACGAACTTTGGATGAAACGTTCTGTAAAAGAGCGCGCGCGCTTTATGTTCGGGATGTTTTCGACTGCAAGAAAAGCTGTCATCGCGTCTCTGCCGCAGCACCTTTCTGAACGAGAAAGGACTCGCCAAATTTATTTTAGAACCTACGGCGAACATCTGCCCGACGATTTTTTCGAAAAACGCAAAACTAAAAATGAAAAATGAAACGAATGAAACAGAAATGATGAATTTCGTTTCTACCGCGGAAGACGCTGGAAAGCGCCTGGATCTTTATCTTTCCGAAAAGATCGAAGGCTGGTCGCGTTCGCGCCTGCAGAAATTGATCGATGACGAAGACATAACCGTTAACGGAAAGAAGGCGAAATCTTCTTACAAATTAAACGAATCGGACGAGATCGAGGTCGAACTCACGGAAGCGCCGACCGACAATTTCGAACCTGAAAATATTCCGCTCGATATTATATTCGAAGACGAGATCTTAGCTGTTATCAATAAACCTGCTGGGATGGTCGTTCATCCGGGCGCCGGCGTTCCGAGCGGAACTCTTGCAAATGCAATAGCTTATCACTTTAATTTCAAAATACCGGAAACCGATTCCGGAGCCGAGCCGCGTTCAAAGATCCAGAACAGGATTGGGATAGTTCACCGGCTCGATAAAGACACTTCCGGTTTGATCCTTGTCGCAAAAAACGACCGGACGCACGAAACTTTATCGAAATATTTTCACGACCGGAGAGTTTATAAATCCTACGTCGCGCTGGTTCACGGCGCTATGCGCGGCAGCAAAGGTAAAGTCGATCATCCGATCGGGCGCGACCGTTATAATCGAGTAAAAATGGCGGTTTCAAAAGATGGAAGAAACGCGCTGTCGCTCTGGAAAGTCCGTAAGAATTACGAAAAATTCACGCTTGTCGATGTCGAGATCAAAACCGGTCGAACTCATCAAATCCGCGTTCATCTTGCCTCGATAAATCACCCGATCGTCGGCGACGAAACCTATAATGAAGGTCGCGACAATACGGTAAACGACGCGGAGATAAAACGCGCGATCGGTAATTTGGGCAGGTTTTTTCTTCACGCGGAAAGACTGGTCTTTCAACATCCGGTAACCAAGGAAAAAATGGATCTGACCGCGCCGCTGCCGAAAGAATTAACCGATCTGCTAAAATTGCTTTAAGTTATTCACAATTCGATCTTCTGAACCGCAAGAGAGCCGGCACGACTGGAGCGCAAGCGTCCCGCTTGCAGCCGTCGCAAAGCGGCGGAAATTTTCTCGCTGCCGAAGAAGGTTTACAAATGCGAAGTGCGTTCGCGCTTTCGCGCTCATTGCAAGCGGGACGCTTGCGCTCCAGTCTTTCGCTGATTTTTTCTTTACGATGAAACTGCTTAGCGCAATTTTTTTGGCTTTTATATTAAGCGTAAACTTATCCGCTCAAAAAAAGGATTTTACGCGATACGTCGATCCGTTTATCGGCACGGGCGGACACGGGCATACGTTTCCAGGCGCGACCGTGCCGTTCGGAATGGTTCAGCTTTCGCCCGACACGCGCATTGACAACTGGGACGGAAGTTCGGGCTACCATTATTCCGATTCAATTATTTACGGCTTTTCACACACGCATTTGAGCGGCACGGGCATTCCCGATTATTGCGATATTTTATTTATGCCGACAATCGGCGAACCGCAATTTGAAGCGAAAGAAGGCGAAAAAAATGTGAATGGCTACGCTTCAAAATTTTCCCACGAAAACGAAAAAGCCGAGCCGGGATATTATTCTGTAAAGCTAAACGACGATAATATTTTCGCCGAAATGACGGCGACGGAAAGAGTCGGATTTCACCGCTACACTTTTCCGAAAACGGACGAAGCGAATATTATTTTAGATTTAAAGTGGCGAGACAAAGTTGAAAATTCTAAGTTAAAAATCGAAGGAAATAAAATTGAAGGTTTTCGTCGTTCTTCATCATGGGCAAAAGATCAAATTATTTATTTCGTCGCGGAATTTTCTTCACCTATTAAAAATGTCTATGTTGAAGGAAGTGAAAAGAATAAAGATCAAGAATGGAGCAACAAGAAATTTTTAGTTAGTGAAAGCCATGACATAAAAGTTGCTTTTGGTTTTAATACTGAAAAAAATGAACAAATTTTACTAAAAGTCGCTATTTCGCCCGTCAGCATCGAAGGCGCACGAAAAAATTTAGCGGCGGAAATTCCCGATTGGAATTTTGAAAAAGTTCGCAGTGACGCAAAAGCGAAATGGAACAAAGAGCTTTCAAAAATCGAAGTTTCCGGCGGAACTTCTGATCAAATGACGAATTTTTACACCGCGCTTTATCACACGATGATCGCGCCGAATATTTTTCAGGATGTTGACGGAAATTATTTGGGAATGGATAGGAAGATCCTTAATATTAAAGATCAAAGACCTAAAACCAAAGATCAAAAACCTTCCGATAACTATACAATTTTCTCGCTCTGGGACACATTCCGCGCCGCGCATCCGCTTTACACGATCATAGATGAAAAGCGAACGGCGGATTTTATCAATACATTTATCCGCCATTACCAACAAGGCGGCAGACTTCCCGTTTGGGAACTTGCGGCAAACGAAACCGACACGATGATCGGCTATCACGCGGTTCCGGTCATTGCCGACGCGATGATCAAGGATATTCCGGGCGTCGATTATGAAAAGGCGTTCGAAGCGGCGGTTCATTCGGCAAATTTGAATCATTTCGGTCTCGAAGCTTACAGGCGGCGCGGCTATATCTCGATGGAAGACGAGCAGGAATCGGTCTCGAAAACGCTCGAATACGCATATGACGACGCGTGCATTTCGCAGATGGCGCTGCTTTTATCGGTAAAACATCTCAAGCCTGAAAACCAGGCGGAGATGAAAAAATTCAACGATTATCTAGCTCTTTCCGAAAAATTCGACCGGCGCTCGCGGTCGTTTGAAAATCTTTTCGATCCGGAAACGGGTTTTATGCGTCCGCGCCAAAACGGCGGATTCCTCGATAATTTTCAGCCGCAGGAAGTCTCGTTTCATTTTACCGAAGGAAATTCCTGGGTTTACACGTTTTTCGTTCCGCATAATATTCCGCGGCTGATCGATCTGATGGGCGGCAATCAGAAATTTGCGGCAAAGCTCGACGAACTTTTTACGACAAAAGTTCCGCTATCGGGACGCTTTCAACCTGATATCACAGGCTTGATCGGTCAATACGCGCACGGCAACGAACCTTCGCATCACATTGCTTATTTATATAATTACGTAGATGAGCCTTGGAAAACTCAGAAATATATTAGAAAAATTCTGGACGAATTTTATCGCCCTGAACCAAACGGTCTGATAGGAAACGAAGACTGCGGTCAGATGTCGGCATGGTATATTTTGAGCGCGAGCGGATTTTATCCCGTTTCGCCGAACACTTCGGTTTATGTGCTCGGCACTCCTATCTTTCCTGAGGTCAAGTACAATCTTGAAAACGGTAAAACTTTCACGATCAAGGCTCCCAATGTGTCCGCTAAAAATATTTATGTCAGATCGGCGACTCTTAACGGTGACCGATTGAATCGTGCAGTAATAACGCACGACGATATTAGACGCGGCGGAACACTAGTGTTTGAGATGGCTGATGCGCCGGTCAAGGATGCTTTCGGACGTTTTCGAAACGATTTCGTCGACCGCATAAATTCCGCGGCGGACAATTTTGTCGCCGTTCCGATCATTGAAGGCGCCGACCGTTCGTTTTTCGGGACCGCCAAAATTTCTTTACGAACGATAACTGATAAAGCTTCCATTTTTTACACGGTGGATGGTTCTACGCCTACCGCTGAATCGAAAAAATATTCCGGAACATTTACAGTCGGCGGATCGACGACGGTCAAAGCAATCGCTGTTGACCGCGAAGGAAACAAAAGCGACATCGCTGAAGCCGCATTTGTTCAAAAGCCGAACGACTGGTCGGTCAAATTGTTCTCGAAATACAATCGCCAGTACACGGGCGGCGGCGATGAAGGTTTGATCGACGGCATTCGCGGCACGCTCAATTGGGCTTCGGGCGAATGGCAGGGTTATCAGGGTCAAGATCTTGTCGCCGTCATCGATCTGAAAAAGGAAACCGAAATTAAAAAGTTAGGCGGCGGATTTCTTCAGGACGCGCGACCGTGGATCTGGATGCCGACGCGCATTGAGTTTGAAATTTCGAGTGATGGCGAAGATTTTAGAAAAGTCGCCGAGATAAAAACGGACGTTGCGCCTGAAGATATGAAGCTGCAGATAAAGGATTATTTTGCAGAAATTGCGCCGACTAAAGCGCGTTTCGTTCGCGTCAAAGCCTACAATTTGGGCAAAATTCCCGCGTGGCATCCGGGCGCGGGTTCCGATGCTTTTATCTTTGTGGACGAGATCTTTATTAAATAAACATTGCCCGCGGAAATCGCGGAATACGCGGAAAGAAATTTTGAAATCTGAACGGGACTTGGTTAATTTTCCGTATATTGTCTGATTAATAAGCCTTGTGTATTGAAAGAAAATCAATTACATTCAACATTTTTCCGCGATTTCCGCGTATTCCGCGGGCATAAACTTCTGAGATAGATCAAAATTTTGAACATAATTTCCGAACTTCCCGAAGAGATCGAGCGCTACCGCGACAAAAAATGGCGGCGCGAAGAGGCTCTGAAGATCGAAACTGCGCCGCAGGTGGAAACGCTGGTCGAAGAACTCGGCTTTTTGCTCGCCCTGACGGACGTTCGAACGCCGCTCCCAAGCGTTTATATCGCCGTCTGCGGCAGGCGCGATGCGCATATGCCGCGCAATGTGCAGAAAGATTACGAGGCGAGCCTCGCATGGACGCTCAAGGACGAAGTGATGATGCGCGGCAACGTTTATTATGGAAAACTGGTAAAAGGTCGGGCAATGTTCGTGGCGCCGCGTCTTGTTCCCGCGTTCAACGCGGTCTGGGGTGTTCGAAAACGCGTTGAAAAAGATCATTTCTCGCCGGACGCGTTAAAGATCCTCAAAATTTTAAGAAAAGAGTGGGAAATGGGAACCGCCGATCTGCGCGAAGCGGCAAAGATAGGAAACCGTTCGATCCTGACAAAAGAGATTGAAAAACTTCAGAAAGCGCTGAAGGTAATTCCGCAGGAAGTTCTTTATCAGCCGAAGTTTACCTATATCTGGACACTTCCCGAAGCGCGGTTTCCGAAAGAGATGTCCAAGACCATCAGCCGCGACGATGCGGTTTTTGAGATCGCAAAGGCATATCTTGGGCTATGCGGTTTGACGCTTCCGGGAGATCTCGCCAGGGCGTTCGGCTTCAACCGGCGCGAAGCCGGAAAAGCGAACCACCGCCTTGTCGATGAAGGTTTTGCAGATCGAATCGAAACCGGCGTATATAGTTTGAAAAACCTTGATTTGCAAATTTAACAACCATCTCTCGTTTGTTAAACTGCAAATTCGTGCATTTTTGCGGATTTGCAGTTTTATGTTCAATACATTAGTCAAACTTTTAGTCGCTATCGCGCTCGCCGCGACCTTCTGTTTTTCTCAGGATGAAACCGGTAAGCAAACTACACGCGCGAAAATCGTGATTCCGCCGGAAAAAGCGTCGCCTGTAAACATCCCGCGGTTTGACGAACCGCCGGTGATTGACGGAGTTCTGGACGAATCGGTTTGGAAAACCGCGGCAAAATTCGAAAATTTCATTCAAACCGAACCCGGCGACCTTCTGCCGCCCTCGCGCGAAACGATCGCCTATATGGGTTACGATTCGAAGCATCTTTATATTGCATTTTTCTGTTTTGACGAACCCGACAAGATACGTGCAACGGTCGCAAAACGCGACGCGGTCGGCGGCGAAGATTATGTCGGCGTTTTCCTCGACACTTTTGACGACCAGCGCCGCGCCTATATTCTGCAGTTTAATCCGCTTGGAATTCAGGCGGACGGTATAAAAACCGCCGGTAGCCAGGGTTCGGATTTCAGCGTCGATATCGTAATGGAATCGAAAGGCGCAATTCACCCGAACGGCTGGTCCGTCGAGGTAAAAATTCCCTTTAAATCGCTGCGTTACAAATCGGGAAAAGACAAAACGTGGGGTGTCGATTTTTGGCGGCGGATCGATCGATTTAACCGCGAGATCGACGGCTGGATGCCGATGGAGCGCGGCGTTTCCGAGCTTTCTCAGCTCGGTAAGATAACCGGTTTTGACGATATCAGCACCGGGCAAACCATTGAGGTCACGCCGAGCGTTACGTTTTCCGAAAGCGGCGAACGAATAGGCGATCCGAATATCCCCGGCAAGATGTCGCGAATTCTTAATTCGCCTGTAAAAACCGAGGTCGGCGTTTCGCTGAAATATCAGATCACGCCGAACATCACGCTCGACGCAGCGATCAATCCGGATTTTGCCGAAGTCGAATCCGACGCACCGGTCGTCCGGGCAAATCAACGTTTTCCGATATTTTTTGCGGAAAAACGTCCGTTTTTTCTAGAGGGAATCGATTATTTCAGCTCGCCGCTGCAGCTTGTCAACACGCGAACCATCGCCGATCCCGATGTCGCCGTTAAGCTTACCGGAAAGATCGGAAAAAACACGTTCGGTTTGCTGAGCGCCGTCGACCGTTTTCCAAATACCGATACAAAAGCGTACGTCGGCGTTCTTCGTTTGCGCCGCGACGTCGGCGCCCGTTCGAATATCGGCATGTTCGCCACGCAGTATCATTTCGGCGCTAAACGTCATAACAGCGTTTTGGGAGTTGATGGAAAATATCAGATCGACGACCGGACCGTTTTCGATTTTCAGGTCGTCGGAACTCACACGCGACAATTTTTCTACGATCCGGATACGAATTCGCGAAATTATAGAACGGGTAACGGCGCCGCATATCGTTTTACATACGATTACACCGGCAGAAATCGCGGTTTGTTTGCCAGTTTAAACGGCAGAACGGCGAAATATCGTGCGCTTGTGGGATTCACGCGCCGCACGGACACGCATTCCGCTGAGTTCGGCTGGCGGCTTCAGACCGAGCCGAAACCTGATAATCAGTTAATCGGAATAGTAACCCGCGGTTTTGGCGGGATAAGCATGGACGGTCGAGGTCGCCTGCAAAACGGAAATTCAAATGTTCGCGCTATATTAAATTTCCAAGATCAGCTAACTATCGACGGCGAGTTCGGCGTTGGTTTTGAAAGACTTTACGAAGACGAATTCGGTCCGCGGCGAAATGCATCTCAGGCAGGCGCGTTTTTCGGCGAACCGCAGCGCGGAACGTTTCGATATTACGGCGAGATCGGCGTCAATAAATCTTTCGGGAAAAGATTTTCGTTCGACACTGAGGTCGGTTTCACGCAAAACGATTTCGATCTCGATTTCGGCGCTTCGGAAAAATATCCGCGTGTCAGTCCGGCATATTTGCAGTATTTGATCGATGTGCGGACAAATCCGACACTTGCGCCTCCGCCGCCCGATCCCGGTAAAGGTTTTCGATTGCGCTACGAGCTCGGGCTTAATTTTCAGCCGACCGATCCGTGGAACCTCCGGTTCAGCTACGACCGGACAAAATTAACGCGGCACGATACCGATTTGACGGCGTTTGACGCGAATATTCTTACTATCCGTTCGACTTATCAGTTTACTCGTTTTATCTTTGTGCGAACTCGCTGGGACTATGAGACGATCGACAACACGCTCAACGGACAGGCATTGATCGGCTGGAACCCGAGCCCGGGAACGGCTTTTTATATCGGCTACAACGACAATCTGCTCTATCGCGGGTTCAATCCTTATACCGGCAGATTTGACGAAGGATTACGCCGGGATGGACGAAGCTTCTTTATCCGCGCATCTTATCTTTTCAGGAAATCTTTCTAGGAGTTTGATCTAATCTTTTTAATCAATTCAACCGCCGCCGCCGCGGCAAAGATCGAAAACACCGGCATTAGAGGATATCGAAACCTCATTTCGCCCGCGACCAGTACATGAAACACGAAAAAGAACGCGAGCAGGATCACGAGAAACTTAGTTTTCGGATCGCGAAAACCGAAAATAAGAATCGCGGGTAATGCAAAGAGAATGACGGGAATATATGAAAGCGATGTAATGACCGCGTTTCGCGGCGAAGATTCCGCAAGCGCCGGACGCCAGACATTCCAGAAACGGTTAATCGTCAGACGCATCTCGCGCCCGGGATTTTCCAAAATGAATTCGACCGCTTTCGCTTTATAAAAATCGTCGGCTTCGGACGCTGTCGCTCCCTCGGGCGGCGGCGGATGATGATCGATCGGATCGTAACCGCCGTTTTCGGAGGTCGTGATCGGATTATGATATTCATACAAAACGTAACCGCCGCCGGTCGTCGTCAGAATCACTTCGTCAAATACCGCATAATTTCTCACCGTCCAAATCGAAACCGGTATTAAAAAAACCGCGATCATCAAGATCAGTTTTCTTCTGTCGATCTTTAACGCAAGAAAAACGAATGCGATGATCGCGAAATATAGAAAAGCCGGACGCGTCAGCGCCGTCAGCGAGAACAAAAGACCTGTCAAAGCCGCCAATCCTATATTTTTCTTATCCGACAACTCTATAGATTCCGCTTCGATCAGTTTAACCGCGGCGTAAACTGCAGCCGATAGCAGAAAAATATAGACCGGCTCAGTCAAAACATAGCCTGATGTCCAGATGATCAGATCCGGCGATAAGGCGACAAAAACCGCCGCTGCGACCGCCGATGCGCGACCAAAAATCAAGATCGCGGTTTTATATGTGAAATAACAAACCGCCGCCCCGAGGATCGATTGAATTACACCTAATACGATAAAATTTCTGCCGAAAAGCGAATAAACCGCCGCCAGAAACATCGGGTAAACAGGTGTTCGAAACGCCGTCGGCTCGCCATCGATCGCAAATCCGCCGCCGGAAACGAGACTTTGCGCGATCGCGTCGTAACCTGTTGAATCGGCACCGAAAAAGCCAAAATTCATAACCGGCGAATTCCACTGCAGCCAGACAAGCGCGGCGCGCAAAACGAACGCGGCGACCAAAATAGCGACGAAGACCGCCGCTTCGCTCCGTAGCGAGAATTGAAAACGGGACCGGTTAGCTGAGTTTGAATCCTTCATAAACTTTATGAAATGCATTTAATGTTCGATCTTTTCAGCGTGTTTTTCGAGCTGATCCGCGATCGGCGGGTACATCCAGGAATGTTCGAGTGCCGGATGCCGTTCGCCGTATGAGACCGGAACATCGCGCGTCGCATCGCTCGGAATCACGAGCGGAATTAGACAAACGACAAAAAGCGCAGCTCGCCGCCAGCCCGGATTTTCGGTATTTGAGTTCGTTGATTTCGCCTTTTGATCGTTAACATCTGCAACTTTTCGTGACCGCAAAAGGTTAATTGCCAGCAAGATAATCCCGAGAGCGACGGTCATCAAATTCCACGCCTGCCCGTTCGGCATTCCGAAAAGAGTATTTGGATATTCGCGGTAAAAATCCCATTCGTTGTTTATAACTACGAGTGCGCGCCCTCCGATCGAAACGCCGACAGCGAGAAAAAGCGTCAGTTCATAAACCTTAGAGAGCGAAAGTCCGATACGTTCGCGATTTCGCCGCAAAAACAAATGCGCGTTCAAAAACCCGAGCGTAAAACTCAGCCCGTAAAACCAGATATGAACACCGCCGATCGAGAAAATTATCGGGTCGATATTATGGACGAATGGTCCGATCATGTTCAAAGCAAGATAATGGGATCAAAAAATTTCGAACATTATAAACGGAAAATTTGGACGAATCGAAACAATTTGGCGGATTATCCAAATTAAAAAGCGCACGACTCAAACGAGCTGTGCGCTTTTGGCGATGATTTGATCGATCTAGAAGATAACTCAAAAATCGCAGAGCATTTAATCGCGTAGCGATAAAATGAATTTAGCCGTGGAATTCATTCCACGGTAATTTAATAAAAGGTAATTTAATAAAAGGTTCAGCGTCGCGTCAGCGACGACTGAAAATTGTAGAAAATATTCAATTGTCGCTGACGCGACGTGATCGTTCGCTCCACCCTGACCGTGGAATGAATTCCATGGCTAAAATCAATGTGCCGCTCACGCGGCTTTTATCCGATTTTTGAGAGACCTTCTAATATTTCATCAATTCTCGCAGAGCTTCTTCGACATCTTCGACCTGCGGAAGGATAAAATCTTCGAGCTGAGGCGCGTACCCGACGAAAGTATCCGTCGCACCGACTCTTCTAACCGGAGCGTCGAGATATTCGAACAATTCGTCCGAGATCCGCGCCGCGATCTCAGCGCCGTAGCCGTATGATATCGAATCTTCATGCGCGACGATAACGCGGTTCGTCCGTTTTACACTTTCGGCGATCGCTTCCCAATCGTACGGAACGAGCGTACGAAGGTCGATAATTTCTACCGAAACACCGTCTTTTTCAAGCCGTTTTGCAGCTTCATTCGAACGGTGAACCAGAGCGCCGAAGGTTACGATCGTAACATCGGAACCTTCGCGAATCGTTTTCGCCTTGCCGAACGGGATCATAAATTCCGAAGACGGATACTGCGATTTATTATAAACCTGACGGTATAAATGCTTATGTTCGAGGAACATAACCGGATCGTCGCAGCGAATCGAAGTCCGCAAAAGCCCGTTGGCGTCGAGGGCATTTGACGGATAAACGATGCGAAGCCCGGGCGTGTGCGCAAAAAGTGTTGTCCCGGATTGCGAATGATAAACCGCTCCGCCCTTTAGATAACCGCCGACCGGAACTCTTATGACCAACGGGCATTTGGTTTCGCCGTCCGACCGCCAGCGCGTTACGGCAACTTCATTTCTGATCTGGTGAAATGCCGGGAAAATATAATCGAAAAATTGAATTTCGACGACCGGTTTGATGCCGCGCAATGCAAGCCCGACGGCGCGACCGACGATGTTTGCTTCCGCAAGCGGCGAATTGAAAACACGCGCCGAACCAAACTCCCTCTGCAAATTTGCCGTTACCTTGAAAACTCCGCCTTTGCCTTTTACCAGATCGAGATATTCTTCGCGCGAAACATCTGCAACGTCTTCGCCGAAAACGACAATGCGGGGATCGCGCGCCATTTCGTCATGAAGGCAGCGGTTTATCAGATCGACCATCGTTCCCGCATTTCCCGAAAGTTCCGCACCGTCCTCTGTGTCAAATTCCTTCGATGTCGGATCGACATCGGGCGAATAAACGTTTCTGAGCGCAGTTTCCGGCGCCGGCTGCGGCGTTTCAACGGCGATATCCGCGGCTTCGTTAACTTCTTTATCGACCGATTTTCGGAGCGATTCGAGGTCTTCCGACGACGCGATTCCTTCGGTCATCAGAAATTCGGCAAATGTTTTAATGGGATCGCGTTCGGCGTCTTTTTGACGTTCTTCTTCCGGTCGATAAAGCTTTTCATCGTCCGACAAAGAATGCGAATACGGGCGGATCACTTTTGTATGGACAAACGCAGGACCTTTTCGCTCGCGGCAATATTCGACCGCCTTTTTCATCGTTTCGTAGCTTTCGAGCGGGTCTGTGCCGTCGCATTTCTGAATGAAAAGATCCGGAAAACCCGAAACAAGCGCCGCGATATCGCCGCCTGCAACGCCGACCTCAACCGGCGTCGAGATCGCGTAACCGTTATCTTCGACGACAAATATTACCGGAAGTTTTAAATTTGAAGCAGTGTTCAGCGCTTCCCACCATTCGCCTTCGCTCGAAGTTCCGTCACCGATCGACATATAAACAACTTCATCGCCTTTAAAACCGGTGATTTTGTCCCGCAATTCTTCAACAAGCGATGCGCGATAGCTCGCTTCAGCGGCTCCGACCGCGTGCAGAGCCTGTGAGCCGGTACAGCTTGATTGCGACGGAACATTTAAATCTTTGTGTCCCCAATGCGAAGGCATTTGCCGACCGTGCGAATTCGGATCTTTTTCAGCGCCGACTGCGGAATAAAGCATTTCCTGCGCCGTCATGCCGAGCTGCAGCATCAAAGCGCGGTCGCGATAGTACGGGAAAAACCAATCGTATCCGGGCTTTAACGCCAAACCCGCGGCGGTTAAAAAAGCTTCGTGACCCGCGCCCGATATCTGGAAGAAGATCTTGTTCTGACCTTTCAACTGGATCTCTTTATCGTCGATCCGGCGCGAAAGATACATATTCCGATAAATATCGACGAGCGCTTTTTTGTCGAAACCCTGATGGTCCTTGTTCGATTTTGTTCTTTTATTGTTTTTTACCGCTTTTGAGGCTGTCGTCTTGGCAGTTTTTCGCGGCTTCGCCGAGCTCGAGGTGCCGTCGGCTTGCGAAGCTTTCGACGCTTTGACGGTTTTTAATTTGCCCGGTTTGTCTTTTTCTAAACTCTTTTTTGCCGCGGATTTTTTTGTATCTGTTTTTTTTGCTGCAATTGCCATTCTTATAAGTTCCTGTGATAAATGAATTTTTATAGTATTAAAAGGATAACTTATAAAATACCAAAGATGCGGAATGTGAGCAATTTCGCCAAATTTTACAAATATCCGCTATCCGCGATCACTTCATCCGTTTTAGAATCCAGCCGTTAGGATCGATCAGCGGTGTTTCGCCTTTTTCGACATTTAATTCCGCTTTTCCGTCAGTCATCGGAATTTTTGTAAGCCGTCCGCCGATCTCAACCTCGACCGGCATGGGAAACGGCAGGCTGCCGGGTGTGTCCCAACGCATTTCAAACTTGCCGCCCGCATCCGTGATCACGAGGTTCGGCAATTTTGGCTGGCGGAGGTAAACTTCGAAAAACCAGTCGAGTTTCATTTTCGATTCCTCTTCGGCAATAGTGCGAAAATCGTCGGTCGTTACAAATTGCGATTGTTTTCCGGTCGTGATCTTTTCCATCGTTTTGGTCGGGTAAGCCATTCTTCGAAGCGCGCGGAAAAAAGCTTCGTCGCCGATCAGATACCGCAAGGTATGAAGCACTACCGAACCTTTTCCGTAAATATCGCCGTCGCTTTTTAAATAGTCCGGCTCCGCCATATAAACCTGGTAAGCGATCTTTTCATCGCGCGGCGCAACGGGCTGCATGTTTCGCGTGTTTTCGGCGCGCCGTTTCATTGCATCCAGATACGCTTTCTTGCCTTTTATCTGTTCAAGATAAAGCGTGTCCATAAACGACTGGAACCCTTCGTGGATCCAAAAATCGCGCCAGTCGGACGCGGTTACCAGATTTCCCCACCACTCATGACCGAGCTCGTGAAGCATTAGAGAGTCAAAACCGTCGTCGTTGTTCTTAAATTTGTTCCCGTACGCAATTATCGTCGAATGTTCCATTCCAAGATGCGGTGTTTCCGCGATCCCCAATTTTTCTGCACGATACGGATAAGGACCGACAAATTTTTCATAAAACGCAAGAAACTTCTTGGTTTGTTCAACTATATCCTTTGCTTTTTCAGCACTTTCCGGCAGTGCATAGAAGATTATCGGAAAAGTTTCACCGGCAATGCTTTTATACGAATCTTCGATCAATTTATACGGCGCAATGTTCAAAACGACATTGTAGTTATTCACCGGATTCGACATCAGCCAGTTAAACGTCCGGGAATCTTCTTCATTATCCTGAATGGTCTGAAGTTTTCCGTTTGTCGCCACATATAGATCTTTCGGAACTGTAATATGGAGCGAAACCGAATCGGCTTCGTCAGACGGATGATCTTTGCTCGGGTACCAGATGTCCGAACCGTCGTTCTGCTGCGCGATCGCGATCCAGTCGCTGCCGTCCGCTGTCTTTTCCCACATAAAACCGCCAACCCACGGCGCACGCGGTGCGACACGCGGATTTCCTTCGTACATCACCGCAACTTTAAACATCTCTCCGGGCTGCTTCGTCATCGGGAACGTTACAAAAATTTTTCCGTCGACACGTTTGAAGTCCAGCTGATTTTTTACATTCATGCCTCCGACTTCGGCGACACCTAAAACTTCATAAGGCGTGTCGAGATCTAAGCGGATCACATTTGTCGGGACTACTATTTCAGCCGAAATGATCGTTTCGCCCGTGATAAATTTTCGGTCGGGAAAGATTCGCGCCGAAATATCGTAGCTTTTCACATCAAATGCGGCTTGTTCACGCGTCAGAGTTCCGCCCGATTCGGTCGGTCGCGAACCTAGTTCGCGCTGCGAATAAGCAAAATTCGTAGAAAAGACGATAAGTACGACGGCGAAAAGACTCTTAGCAGCAATTTTCATAACTTTTGCAAAATTCCTTAGATTCGGACCGTAAGAATTAATCTGAAGACGGCAAAAATCAAGAGAAATCCATTTCCAGGATTTCCTGATATTCCATTGCCATCGATGGATGACCGTGCGCGTTTGAAACTTCGATTCCCTTTTTATACGCAGATTTCGCCTTCACTGTTTCACCGCGTCGGACAAATGCGCGTGCGAGCATTCCGTAAGCGTTTCCCTCGTCATCCGACATTGAAAGATATTTTTCCAAAATTTCGATCAAACGTTCGTCGTCGCCCGATTTTTCATATTCCTTTGCCAACCCGAACATGACCATCGTATTTTCGGGGTCAGCTTCGAGCATCTGCTGAAAAACTTCTATTCTTTCTGACATAATTTTTATTTCGAATCTTACAGGTTTTAAGCGAAAACCGGCAATTACCGGTAACATTCATCTTAGAACAGCGAACGCTGAACCGGAACTCGTTCGACGGTTTCGGATTTTTCAGAACGATCGAACCCGAGCCGCTTGAAATGGATGTCGAACATCTTTTTCGCCGTTTCCCATTGCTCGGTCGTTCCCGAAACCCTTTCTTTATAAGATTTATGAAGCAATTTGCCGCCGCGTTCGCGCCGCATTGTATTTAGGATCTTATCTGCCTTTGTCGGAATTTTTTCTTGCAGCCGTTTGGTGAAATAATCGAGGATCGATTCGGAATCAAAATGGACAAGCGACATAAATGCTTTTGACGCACCGTTTTCCTTTGCTTTTTCAAGGAGTTTCGGAATGTCCGATTCGTTGTAGCCGAGAATAACGGGTGCGACACCGATCCCGACCTTGATTCCTTCATCGCTCAAGGTTTTCATTGCCCGAAACCTGACGTCGGGGTTCGGTGTGTAGAGTTCCAACGGGTTCGACTTTTCCTTCGTCAGAAACGGGATCGAAAACATTACCGTTACGTTCAGATCCTTTAAAATGTCGATATCGCGTGTTACAAGCGGCGATTTTGTTACGATGAGGGTCGGAATTCGCATTTCGCGGCAGACCTTCAAACAATTTCTGGTCAATTCGTAACTCGCTTCGAGCGGCAAATAAGGATCCGTCGCAAATGAAAAATCGAGATGCGGCATCTTTTGTCTCGTTCGTTTCAATTCCGCGCGAAGCACTTCCGGCGCGTTTACTTTTACAACGATCTTCGTTTCAAAATCCGTTCCCGATCCGTAGCCTAGAAACTCATGATATCGCCGCGCAAAACAATAGGTACAGGCGTGCATGCAGCCGCGATAACAATTTACCGTAAACCGGCTGCCAAAATCCGACGACCATGCTTTTGTGATTATTTTTTTAGTCGTTTTTTCCTCGTAAACCTCGAGTTTTGCCGGCGAAGGTTCGCCCAAAAATTCGGAAGAATATTTTTCGAAAGGATTCGGAGGATTTTCGACGTATCGCATACATGAAACAATAATGCATCGACGGGCGCGATTCAAGAGCCGGACATCAACGCAAATCGACATTCGGCAATTACTTTACCCGGCGAACGCGTTTATACTGCTTGTTTATCAAAAATACGATATACAAACGATGACTTTACAAGAAACAGACGACAAAGAATTATCATTTGACGATTTCGGATTAAATCGCGAGATCACACGCGCGGTGCATGATCTCGGCTATGAAGCGCCTTCTCCGATTCAGCAAAAAACGATTCCCTTAATTTTAGAGGGAAAAGACATAATCGGTCAGGCTCAGACCGGCACGGGCAAAACCGCGGCGTTCTCGCTGCCTTTGCTGGAAAAGATCGACCCGAAAAGCAAACAGGTCCAGGCGCTGATCCTGACGCCGACACGCGAACTGGCGATTCAGGTGGCTGAAGCAATCCATTCGTACGCTAAAAATCTTGGCGGCGTTCGCGTGCTGCCGGTTTACGGCGGGCAATCGATCAGCCAGCAAATACGGCATCTTCGAAGCGGTGTTCAAATAATTGTCGGAACGCCGGGACGCATTATGGATCACATCCGGCGCGAGACCGTTAAAATCGACAATCTCAAATTGATGGTTTTGGACGAAGCCGACGAAATGCTTCGAATGGGTTTTATCGAAGATGTAGAATGGATCTTGAGCCACACGCCCGAAACGCGTCAAACAGCTCTTTTTTCCGCAACAATGCCGCGCGAGGTTAAACGGATAGCGGAAAGGCATTTGAAAGACGCCGTAAATGTTCAGATCGAACGGAAAACATTGACCGTTCCGACCGTAAGCCAGTTTTATATCAATCTTTCCGAGCGTCAGAAAACCGACGTTTTGACGCGAATTCTCGAAGCCGAATCGACCCAGGGCGAAGCCGTTCTGATCTTTCACCGGACAAAACTCGGCGCTGCGGACCTGACCGACAAGCTGCAGGCGCGCGGTTACGCGGCTGAAGCGATGCATGGCGACATGAACCAAAAACAGCGCGAAAATGTAATTAAACGATTGAAGAACGGCAAGGTCGAGATCGTCGTTGCGACGGATGTCGCGGCTCGCGGTTTGGATGTAGAACAGATCACCGCGGTCATCAATTATGATATGCCTTCCGATACCGAATCCTATGTCCACCGCATCGGACGAACAGGACGCGCCGGGCGCGAGGGCAAAGCAATATTATTCGTTACGCCTCGCCAGCAGCGGATGCTGCGCGACATCGAAAGGTACACGAAACAAAAGATCGAACCGCTCAAGCTTCCGACAAAAGCCGACGTCGCGGCGCGGCGCGTTTCATTGCTCAAAGACAAGATCATCGCCACATTGACCGAGCAGGATCTGGAGCTTTACCTGTCGCTGGTTGAAAATATGGCAGACGAAACGATGTTCGACATTTCCGAGATCGCCGCAGCAGCGACCTTCCTGGCAGTCGGCGAAAAACGTCTCGAGGTGGCGGTCGAACCGGAACCGGAACAATTTTCCTTCTCTGAAGATGGAATGGTACGTCTATTTATCGACATCGGTCGTCAGCACCGTATAAATCCGGGCGACATCGTGGGCGCGATCGCCAATGAAGCCGATATTCCCGGCAAAGCGATCGGCGCGATCGATGTGAATGATCGGTATACATTGGTTGATATTCCGTCGCAGTTCGTCGAACGAGTTTTGACGAAGATGAAGCAAAGCAAGATTCGCAAACAGCGAATGAATTTACGTTTGGCTGCCGGAATCGACACCGGTCCGAAATCCGAACCACGGCGTGATAAGAAAGTCGATTCCGAACATCATCCGTCGAAGAAAAAGCAGTTTCGCCGAGAAAACGCAAACCCCGCCGATCCCGGAAGCCGGACGCCGAAAAGAAAACCGAAGAAAAGTTTTAAGGAAAAACCTGGAAAGAACGCCTTCTCAAAGTTTTCAAAAGGCAGGAAAAAGAAGAACAAATAGTAATTCGGAGCTTAGCTGAACGACGTCAACTGATGTCGGGACTTTGCGTTTTCGCAGAGAGAAATTTAATCTACATTTTTCACCCCTTTTCATAAAATCTGAAGCAGTAAATATCAATGAAAAAGAAATTTTTTGTATCGTTTTTTGTGTCCGCGTTTTTTATCGGCGCGCTTTTCATGAATTCGTCAGTGACTGCCGCGGTCGATTTTTTCGCCGCCAAGGCGTTCAGCGGAAACCGTTCGGCGTTTTACGTGGTCAAGCCGGGCGATTTCAACGGAGACGGAAGGATCGATACGCTGATCTCAGGTCTTAACGAGATATTGGTCTATTTCGGCGACGGCAGCGGCGAATTTCCCTCGCATCGAATCGTCCTCGCCCACGGGAGCAGCAACCCGTTGTTTCCGGCTGCAGGCGATTTCAACGGTGACGGCAGAAGCGACATCGCGGTCAAATTCGCTGGATCGCTGAGAATCTATCTCGGGAATTCTGATTCGACTTTTTCCTCGCCGATCTTAATTTCCGGTCCGTCGATCCCGGCATACATGGAAGCGGTGGATTTTAATGCGGACGGCAAGCTTGATCTTATCGGCGGCGGAAATGACGGCGGGAATTTTCTTTCTCATTATCGCGGTCTCGGCGACGGAACTTTTACGTTCGTCGAGCAAATATCTACGCAATACGCGGTTCAGCCGATAATTGCCAGGGTAAATAATGATTCGCTCCCCGATATCCTGTTCACGACCAATGCCCTTCACAAAGTTTTGCTTAACAATAACGGCGTGTTTGGAATGCCGCAGACCATAAACATCGATCCGTACGTTACGCTTGCCGGCGCAGCCGATTTTAACGGCGACGGTTTTGCGGACGTGGTTTCGACGGACGGAACGTTTAATCCGTGGATGACGATCTGGCTCGGCTCGGCGAATTTGAGCTTTACCGAGGGCGACGATATGCAGATCGACGCAAGCGACCGGATATTTCTGCAGGAAATAGCTGACATCAACAACGATCAAAAGGCGGATCTGATCTTCAACGCATACAATAAAACGTTT
Organism: Pyrinomonadaceae bacterium; assembly: GCA_026129865.1. Taxonomy (GTDB): domain Bacteria; phylum Acidobacteriota; class Blastocatellia; order Pyrinomonadales; family Pyrinomonadaceae; genus JAHCHG01. The sequence goes on along the minus strand of JAHCHG010000003.1, from coordinate 226,823 downwards.
GTGAGAACCGGCTCGGGCAACGGAACGTTTTCTTCGCCAAGCGTTTACGCCGAGGGCGGAAACGGCGAGGCATCCGTTGCCGATGTCGATAGCGACGGATGGCTCGATATTGTCGGCGCTCAGCCGACGGAATTTGCGGTTCCGGGTTCGGGCAGTTTTTTCGTAATGAAAAATCTGCAAAACGGATTTTTCGAATCGGCTTTTGCGCTCGAAACACCGAGCGGGACGATCGATATAGCAGTCGACGATTTTAACAACGATCAGTTCAAGGATTTTGTCGTAGTCGACCGCGGCGGCGGCGGTTCGGGCGGAAATGTCGTCGTCGTTTTTCAAACCGCGGCGCGCTCCGCCAACAAGACGTTTGCGGGCGAAACGATAAATCCGAATGACGAACTGAATCTCGGCGGCAATCTGTTGATCGACCCCAACTCGGTCGTAACGGGCGATTTCACACAGGACGGAAGATCGGACATCGTCGTCTTCGGACGCGCTATCAGCGGCGGACAGAATGCCTTGTTGCTGAGAAATCAGGGAAACCGGACATTTTCATTATTTTATTTTGCTCTCGGAGCTAGCGAAAATTTTGATTCTGCCGCGGCTGATTTTAATTCCGACGGCAAACTCGATCTGGCGGTTATCAGTTCGGCTGGTGTTTCGGTGTATTTTGGAAACGGAAACGGAACTTTTCAGGCGTCTGCCAGTTATTTACCCAACGCCTCGGTAGCTCGTATCGTCGCCGGTGATCTAAATAACGATTCAAAACCCGACCTTGCCGGATCGACCAATAATTCGAACTTCGCGATTTTGCTGAACAACGGCAGCGGCGGGTTTACGAATCCTGCGAATCCGTCCGTCAGCGGCGGATTGAGCGGCGTCGCGGTTGCGGATATGAATTCCGACGGAATCAACGATCTGATCGGTTCAAGATCAAACGGCGCGACCGTTTTACGCGGAAACGGTAACGGCACTTTTCAACCCGCTTCGAACTATCCGATCTCTCAGGAACGAGCGTTCGGCATAATTGTCAGCGATCTCGACGGCGACCAAAAACCCGACGCGGCGCTGCTTTCCGGCACAAATTCGATCACGGTTTTATTGAACAACGGCGCGGGCGCCCTTGGACGTGAAACGATCTGGAGCGGCGGGGTCGAAATGCGAAGCCTCGCTCTCGCGGATCTTGACAACGATTCAAAGATCGATCTTTTGGCTGGCTACACTACATCGTTCGACGGCTATGTAAAGGTTCTTTTCAACACGACTCAAGCGCAGCCGGCGGCAAGGAAAAGACCTTTTGACTTTGACGGAGACGGAAAAACGGATATCTCGATCTTTCGCCCGGCGGCGGGTGAATGGTGGCTTTCGCGCAGCAGCGACGGAGGAAATCGCGCATTTCAATTCGGAACATCAAGCGACAAACTCGTTCCCGCCGATTTCACCGGCGACGGCAAAACCGATGTTGCCATCTGGCGCGAAAGTTCGGGTGAATGGTTCATTCTGCGTTCGGAAGATTCCTCGTTTTATTCCTATCCGTTCGGCGCGGCAGGCGATATTCCGGTGGTAGGCGATTTTGACGGCGACGGCAAAGCGGATTCGGGAGTTTTTCGTCCTTCCGCGCTGACCTGGTATATCTTAAAATCTTCCGGCGGCACGATCATCACGCAGTTTGGATCTTCGAGCGATAAACCCGTGGTTGCAGATTACGACGGCGATAACAAAGCCGACATCGCCATATTTCGACCTGCTAGCGGAGAATGGTGGATCAAACGCAGCACGGACGAAAGCGTCGCCGCGTTCCAGTTTGGAAATTCGACCGACAAACCGGTTCAGGGAGATTACTCCGGCGATGGGCGCGCTGACGTCGCGATATTTCGCCCATCGACGGGCGAATGGTTTATACAGCGCAGCGAAGACGGTTCATTCTATTCATTTCCGTTCGGCACCGTCGGCGATCTTTCGGCAGCGGGCGACTACGACGGCGACGGCAAGATCGACCCCGCGGTCTTTAGACCTTCGACGCGAACGTGGTTCATCAATCGTTCAAGCGCCGGTTTTCTAATTACTGAATTCGGAGTTTCGGGCGATAGACCGGTCCCGAACGTATTCGTACCTTGATGAGTTAGTCGAGGTCTTTCTGAATGAGAATGTCGATCTGAGGATCGGAGCCGAGCTGGAAAATATGTTTTCCGACCTCGTAAAATCCGTATTTTTTGTAGAACGCCTGCGCTCGCGGATTGAATTCCCAAACGCCGAGCCACATTACGTCGCAGGCGTTTTCCTTCGCAATTTCGAAACATTCGTCCATCAGCGCCGCGCCGACGCCTTTGCCTAGGAATTTCTGGTGCGAATAAAGCCTGTTTAGTTCAATCGGATTTTCGGCAGAAATTCCGTCTTCGATATTTCCGAGCGTAACCTTCGCATAACCGGCTGCTCTATCTTCGATTTCAGCGATCAGAAAAATCGAATTTTCTTCAAGAAGCTCCCGGCGCGTTTGTTCGAGGCTGAACGCCTTTTCCATATAATCCGCCAGATCTTCCGGCGCGTTTTTTGGATGTTCGTGAAACGCATCCCAAAATGTTTGATAAGACAATTCGGCAAGCATTTCGGCATCTTCAATTGCGGCTTTGCGGATTCTGATTTCGGACATAAAAACAAACAAGATAAACAGGATTTACAGAAAAACTTTATCCTAATAACCCTGGATATCCTGTATAGAATTCACTTAAATTACTTCCCGCTCGTAATCAACTTTGCGATCGTCTGCAATTGCATATTTGAAGTTCCATAGCAAATTAGCACAATTCAAAAATGAAACTACTGATCGCTATTTGGAAAGGGTCGCTCAATCTTGGACTGTTCGCGCTTTTTTAACTCCAAATTTTCGGCATCGCGCAAATCCTGCGGTCTTCCGGCAAGTTTTTTATTGAAAATCAAATCGTCAAGCGAGATAAAATGAAATTCAGTTTCGCCGATCAGGGAAGTTGCACGTCTTTCCCAACATTCGTCAAAGTTCAAAGCCTTCAAACCCATCAAAATATCTATGCGCGAAGGTTCGATACCGATTTGGAAAAGAAGTGTCGGAATCGTAAAATCTTCAATCGTCATATTAGTTAAAGGCGCGCCGAATTGTTTCAAAGCCGAAAAAACTCGTCTGGCATTTTCACTTGAATTGTCGATCCAAATATCGAGGTCTTTTGTATAGCGCGGTTCAGCGTGTTTGGCGACTGCATATCCGCCGATTATAAGATATTTAACCTTCTCTTCGGCGAAGATTTTCAACAGTTCTTTGAAGTCGGAGTTCATTGAGATTTTTTCCTTTTAATTCGTAATCAAAAACAACCAAATCCCAAACCGCTTGCATTCTTTGTTCATCAGTCAAACGCTGCCAGAATTCTATGTCAAAAGAACGATTTCCCTGTTCTTCAATCGTTGTTAATTGCGACATTACGACGCGATTGTTTTTGTCTATATATTTTGCTTCTTTAATCGGCATAATGGGTAATATTTTAACACAAAAAATGCGAAGATTTTTAGAGATCTTCGCATTCTAAAAAACAAAATTGAAAATTACTTCCCGCCCGTAATCAACTTTGCAATCGTCTGCAATTGCATATTTGAAGTTCCTTCATAAATTGCGCCGATTTTTACAAAACTTCAATTGTATAGTTACCAAACTCGTCGTCGTCAGTCATAATCAGCAGATTTTCAACCTGTGCCTGAGCGATAATAATTCGATCAAATGGATCGCGATGATAAAACGGCAATGTTGAAACCTGCAAAGTATGTTCCGGCGAAATTGGCAAAATTTCAAAATTTTCAGTGCCGATTTGTTTAAAGACATTGGCGAGCGGTGCAGCAAGGGACAATCTGCCGATGCTTATTTTTATCGCAATTTCCCAAAGAGTAGCAATGCTGACAAAAACGTCATTCTGCGGATCAGCAATAATTTGCCGCCTTGATTCAATAAGCGAATTGTTGCCTTCGAGAAACCAGATCAAAATATGCGCGTCAATCAACAATTGCATTACATATAATCCTTAAAATCCTCTACCGGCGCATCAAAATCATCAGCAATATGCTTAACCAAACCCTTCATACTGCCGAATTTGCGTTCTTTTCTTTTCGGTTCTTCTTCTTGAAATTTGATTAGATTCAAGTTTGCCAAATCCTCAAGTAATTTCTTTGCTCTTGGTTCTAGAATTTCGATCGTATACGTTTTCATGGACAAATTTTAACATAAGAGATGCGAAGATTTTTAAGCAATCTCCGCATCTGTTATCTACTTCCCGCCCGTAATCAATTTTGCGATCGTCTGCAATTGCATATTTGAAGTGCCTTCGTAGATCGCGCCGATCTTGGAATCGCGCCAGAATTTTTCGACCGGATAATCTTTGACGTAGCCGTAACCGCCGAAAAGTTCGATGGCTTTTGAAGAAATTTTTTCGGCAACTCTTGAAGTATAAAGTTTGGCAATGGCGGCTTCTTTCAAAAATGATTTTCCGGCATCTTTTAGACGCGCGGCGTTGTAAGTTAAAAGTCTGGCGGCTTCGAGTTCGACTGCCATTTCCGCTAATTGGAATTGAATTGCTTGAAACTCGTCCAATCTTTTGCCGAATTGTTCGCGTTCGTTTGTGTAAGCAAGTGCGGCTTCATAAGCACCTTGCGCGATGCCGACCATTTGCGCGGCGATTCCGATTCTGCCTTCGTTTAATGTTTCAATCGAAACTTTGTAACCTTTGCCGACTTCGCCTAAAACATTTTCTTTCGGAACTTTGCAGTTATCTAAGATCAATTCAGTCGTCGAACTTGCGCGGATGCCGAGTTTGTCTTCCTTTTTGCCGACCGAAAAGCCTTCAAAACTTTTTTCGACGATAAATGCCGTGATTCCGCGATAGCCGGCTTCGGGATCAACGGTTGCAAAAACAATGAAAATTTCGGCTTCGTTGCCGTTTGTGATCCAGAGTTTTTGTCCCGTAATTTCATAATGATCGTCTTTTTCGACCGCGCGAGTTTTCAAAGCAAAAGCGTCCGAACCGCTTCCGGCTTCGCTCAAAGCATACGCGCCGACTTTCGATTCAGCCATTTGCGCTAAATATTTTTTCTTTTGATCTTCGCTTCCCCAACGAATAAATGCGTTTGTTACCAAAGTGTTTTGCACATCAACAAAAACCGCCGTTGAAGCGTCAACCCGCGCCAATTCTTCGATCGCCAGTATTGCGTTAAAAAACGTCGAACCCGCGCCGCCGTATTCTTCGGGCGTTTCGATCGCCATCAAACCGATTTCAAAACATTGTTTGATAAGTTCGGGATCGAGTTTTCCTGCTTTTTCCATTTCTTCGACGCGCGGACGCACTTCTCCCTCGGCAAATTCGCGGAAACTGCTGCGAAAAAGTTCTTCTTCTTCGGATAGGTGTGTTAACGCCGGTCTTAAATTTTCTGTTTCTAAAGCTGCTGCGTTCATAATATTTTTACCTCAAATTTCGCTCATTAATATATTCTAATTTGACTCAATCATAAGAAATCTGCAGTGGTTCGGCAATCGGCACCGGGCAAATGGGACGTCCGATCTGCTCGAATTCTGCCAGCTGCAGCAAACCGCTCTGCAACCAAGCGAAATAGTTAGAATTTATGCCTTTGCTTGAGAAGCGTTCGGTCAGATCAGCTCAAGTTATACCCTAAAGGATCACTAGTTTGCTATTATCCTAAAAAGCGCTGCCGCCAGCCCGACGTTACTGCATAACGATCAATGCGAGACGGTTTAATTTCAGATAGTTTTAACGAATTCCTAAGATCACTTGACGCTGACCGAGTCCGGGCGGCGGAGAAATATCTCGCGCTTCGCGAAAGGCTCGAGCGATTTTTCGAGTGGCGCAACTGCGAAGATGTAGAGGGATTAACAGATATTGTATTTGACCGCGTCCTTAAAAAGATCGAGGAAGGTGCAGAAATACAGAATGCCGAGGCTTTTTCGATAACGGTCGCTAAATTTGTCTTGATGGAAAACCGCCGCGAAACTTTTCAGACCGCTGAACTCGACGAAAATTCACGCGACCTGAGCATGGATAATTTGGATAAAGATGTGTTTGACGAGCAGATCCGGCAGCAAAGATTTGATTGTTTGAATCAATGCCTGCGGGAACTGCCGGACGAGAAACGGAAACTGCTGATCCGATATTTCAATTCGGACGAAAAAACGATGATTCCGGCGAGAAAATCGTTGGCACACCGGTTGGGTATCAATCTCAATACGCTCCGGATACGTGTGAGCAGACTCAAATCAAAGTTGGAAAAATGTACAAAAGAGTGTTGTTCGGAGCAAAAAACTGGTTAGAAGGTGCTATTTATAAATTTGCTGAAAGGTTTTCGATCGTTTTTACACTTCAAACGGGTAAAGGAAAAATCTTTTGTGAAATCGGACAATAAAAAAATTATCGAGGCTTTTCTTTTTGGCGAAATGACGGCAAAGGAGCGATCTGAATTTGAAGATCGCTTTGCCGCCGATGCCGACCTGTTTGAAGAGATCAAAGCTTTTGAAGATGATCTGATCGAAAAGTACGTTCGCGGATGGATGGATCCCGATTCAAGAGCACGATTCGAAAATAGTTTTCTGACGACAAAAAAGCGCCGCGAAAGAATAGAATTTGCTCGAAATCTCGTTGCAAACCTCGACGAGCGGAGGGAATCGGTTGGCGATGATTTGATCGTAAATGCACCTGGTTTTTCATTTTGGGAAAAAACGCGGGGCTGGTTTTTGATTCTGAAGCACGGTTTTGCATTGGCAGCGGTGCTCTTGATCTCGATCCTCGGCGGTTGGCTGATCTACCGAAATTTTGTTAACAATATTCCGGAATCTGTGCAAAATCGCACGGATTCAAGTGAAGAACAAGCGCCGAGTTCCCCCGGATCTCTCCCTGTTCCCGAAGTTACGCAGCCCGCGAAAATCGAAGAACCGCCCGAGAAAGATGCAGATAACACGCCGGAACATGACGAAGCTCCGATCGAAGCTTCTCCGATTCCGTTACAAACGCCGGTTTCGAAGCCGCCGCCGAATCCCGTGCTTGCTTTGTTTTCGGGTACTCAGCGCTCGGAAGGGAAAAATCAGGTGTTGCTGCTTACGGACAAGGCTGTCTCGGCAAAATTTATTCTCAATCTCGAAAATCGGGAGTACAGTGTCTATCTGGCGGAATTGACCGACGCGGACGGAAAAGTTCTGCACCGTCAGAACAAATTAAAAGCTGAAAGATCTGCGATAAATTTCATTGTTCCTGCCGAAAAACTAAAGACCGGTGATTACATGATAAAACTTTCCGGATACAATGCAGCGGGAGAAACCGAATCGGCGGCAGATTTTCAATTCCGGGTGAAAAAATAGATTCTCTCGTTAAGAGTTGCGCCTTTAGGCGCGAACTTCACGCCTGAAGGCGTTACTCTGAGCGGTTTGGCGGGCGCAAGAAAATTTGACTCAAATTCATATTTAAATAAAAGTATTTCTGTAAAACAAAAAGAAAAGCTTTGCAGAATATGAATTTTGAAATTCGAAATTCCACCGCCGCCCTCTTGATCCTCGCGTTTGTTTTTTTACTCGCTTCCGGCAATCGCGCGCAAACATCCGCGTCCGCTCTTGCGCTAAACACCCCTGTATCTTCAGAGCTTACGGACGGCAAGCCTAAAATTTTTAATATTTATTTATCTGCCGGTCAGACGGCGGCGGTCGAGGTTGACCAATCGGAAACCGATGTTACTTTAACGTCTTACGACACGTCGGGCAAAAAAATGCTCGAATGGGGATTGCCGCTCGGTCGCGTCGGGAAAGAAACGATTCTCGTGATCGCCGAAAATTCCGGCGAATACATCGTCGAGGTTTCAGCCGGAAACCGCCACGCGATGGCGGGAAAATTTGTCATAAAAAACACCGAAATCCGCGAAACCACGGACAAAGATCGAAGTAAAAATCGAGCCGCGAAGGAAATTACGGATCTTACATACAAAATCGAAGAACTTCGCGATGATGAAGATATTGCGTCGTATCGCAGAGTGATCGAAAAATGGAAAAAGGTTGTCGAACTTTCAAAGATCAAACAGGATAAGGTTTCCGAAGCCAGAGCATTGCATTCGATAGGAAATCTGCTGCAGAAATTCGGGGAAATTCAGCCCGCGCTCGACGTTAATCTGCAGGTTTTGGAGATGTGGCGCGAGCAGAAAAATCGCCGGATGGAATTGATCGTAGCGGGAAGAATCGCGAGTATTTGGTATCAAAGCGGCGAATACGAAAGGGCACTCGTTCAAAACAAGGAAGTTTTGACGCTCACCCGCGAGATCGAAAGCAGATCAAATGAAGCGGTCGCACTCAGCAACATCGGATTGTCATATCTCGCGCTCGGTCAGATCGAAACGGCGATTGTCTATTTTGAAGAAGCACTGTCATTGTTCGGCGACGATAGATTTTTAATTTTTAAAGCGACGGTTCTGCGCGATCTCGGTCGGGCAAACATCGCTTCGGGCAATTACCCGAAAGGAATTGAAGATCTCAAAACCGCGCTCGAACTCCAGGAAACCGCAGGTTCATTTATAGATTCGCCGCCTTTTTATCTGGAGTTAGGGAAAGCATATTTGGCGACGGGCGAATCGGAAAAGGCTTTTCAACTTTTCCAAAGAGCCGAAGCTTTATCGAAAGAAACAGGTACGCAGAGATATGAAGTGCAGGCTCTATATAATCTCGCTCTCGTCGAAAGCCGGCGCGGAAATCTTGCCTTAGCGATCGAAAAACTCGAAAGCGGTTTGCGCCTGATCGAAAAAATTCGCGGCGAGATCAGGAACAAGGATTTGCGAACTGGTTATTTTTCGACCGTGCAGAATTTCTACGAACTTTACACAGATCTTTTGATCGAACGTTCAAAGAAAGATAAGAATTCAAACGATGTCGCGCTCGCTTTCGAGATGAGCGAGCGTTCGCGTTCGCGGAGTTTGATAGATCTTTTGCAGGAAGCGAAGGTTGATCTGCAAACCGGAATCGGTGCGGAATTGCTCGAAAAACAAAGAGCTTTGACGGACGAACTCAATAATAAATATGGTCTGCGCGAAGACCTTTTGAGAAGAAAATCGAAACCCGAAGAGATAGATAAGATCAACGCCGAGATAAACGCGCTTGAAATCGAAGCGGAAACCGTAAATGTGAAAATTGGTCAGGCAAGTCCGCGTTACGCCGGTTTGCTGAGCGGCAAACCTTTGGCGGCAAAAGATGTGCAAAAACTGCTCGATGAAAAAACCGTTTTGATCGAGTATAAACTCGGTGAAAAGCGTAGTTTCGGGTGGTTTGTGACGAAAGACTCGATCGAATTTTTTGAACTTCCGAAACGCCAAAAGATCGAAGAAAAAGCCGTCGTCTTTTACAATTCGATAATCAGCAAAGACAAAAATGAACAAGCAAAAACGCTCGAACTTTCAAAAGATTTGAGCGAAATTCTACTGTCGCCAGTCGCCGAAAAAATTGAACATAAACGAATTGCCATCGTCGCCGACGGCGTTTTGCAATACACGCCGTTTTCGGCTCTCGCGAGTCCAAAAGTCAAAGATCAACTTTTAATCGAAACAAACGAAATTGTGATTTTGCCGTCCGCTTCTGTTTTGGCTCAATTGAGAACAAATCCGAATAATTCAAAACAGAACGATAAAACCATCGCAATTTTCGCCGATCCGGTTTTCGACGCGGAAGATGCGCGGATTTCAAAAAATGCAGATTCGATCGAGAAAAACGATTCGATCGCCGGAGTTTTGCGCGATTTTCGTTTGGGCGAAACGCTGCCGCGTCTGCTCGCCTCGCGGCAGGAAGCAAAGAATATTGCGAATTTAATTGATAAAAACAAGGCGGTCGTTCGAACGGATTTCGCGGCGAGCGTCCGAAATATCGAAACGGCGAATCTCGAAGATTTCAAAATTCTGCATTTTGCGACGCACGGTTTGTTAAATTCCTCGCGTCCCGAATTATCGGGATTGGTTTTCTCGCTTTATGACGAAAAAGGCAATAAACAAGACGGTTTTTTGGGTTTAAACGACATCTATAATCTCGATTTGAACAGCGAACTCGTCGTGCTTTCCGCCTGTCAAACCGCGCTCGGCAAAGACGTTCGCGGCGAAGGTTTGATCGGTTTGTCGAGAGGTTTTCTCTACGCCGGTTCGAAGCGGATTATGGCGAGCCTCTGGAAAGTTGACGACGCCGCAACTGCCGAATTCATGAAGCGGTTTTACGCGTTTCATCTGCAAAAAGGTTTATCCGCAACCGAATCCTTGCGACTGACAAAGATCGAAATGCAAAAAATCCCGCGTTACAGATCGCCTTATTATTGGAGTGCCTTCACGCTTCTCGGCGATTGGAAATAAATCGGAACGCGGACACTTCTGTCCGCGTTTTTTAAGAAGTTCAAGAAACGGACAAGAGTGTCGGCGCTCCTCTTTTAAACATTTCACTTTCTTTTTTCAAGAAAGTGAAATGTTTTTTTGTGTTTCGACACTTCTGATAAATGCCGAAAAAAAACATTAAAACGGAGAAAAAGTTTCAGTTTAAAAGAGGAAGTTTATTCTTTAGCCGAAATTGACAAAAAAAATGAAAACACCAACAAAATTCAGACGATTTTTCATATTTATCATTCTTTGCGGAGCGATTTTATTCTCCGCCGTTTCGAGAAGCGAAAATGTTTCGGCGGAAAAGAAAATAAAATCTTTGCCGGATTTAAGCGGTGATAAAGCGAAAGATTATCTCAAAGAAAAAGGTCTTTATCACCCCAATTTATAGTCGGTTAATGCTTTAGTCTGAAATGTTTTTGCCTCGAAAATCACTATGAATAAATAAGGATTTCTGAAAGGTGTTTTACGGGAAAAATATATGGAAAAAGCGACGGTAAATCGGACGGCTGAAAACTCGGGAGTATCTTTGGGAAGCCGGAGACTAATATGTCAAATTTTTACAAAATCGAAGGCGAAAACGAATTTGCATATTTTCGCGCGGATTTCAGACAAATACTGCAAATTTTTCAGAGCGATCCTAAATGGACGAAGAATTTTGTGGAGTTAAACAACGATATTTACGGCAAGGTCGTGAGGTTCGATTATGTCAGCAATCTGGCGGGGACAAAACTGATCGAGCAGGGAAATTCCCATTTCGTGATTCGCGGCGGACAGTATTTCTTTTACCGGGTCGAAGCCGTTGATGCCGGAACCTCACGCATCGTGCCGGAACGCAGACTCTGGGCTTATTGGAAGTTTGCCGTGCCGTTCGGACTGTTTTTATGTGCGTCGTTCCCGTCGTTCTTACGCCTTTCATTTTCAGTGTTAAACAGAATCAGGCATTAAGTATGTCAAGAACTTATTTGGAAGCACTGTGCAAATATCTCGAACTTCGCGGACGGCAAATTTACGGACAAAGACAAACAGGAGAAATAAGACAATGAAAAATACAATAATTTTAATAGCCGTAACAATCGCAGTGTTTCTGGCGGCGTGTTCGTCGGCGGGAACCGGAACATCGGCAAGCAAGGAAATAACCGTTAATGTGGACGGCAAAGAGCAGAAGTTCGAGCCGAAGACGACTTGGGCGTATCACACGGCATTTACATATTCGGCAGGCGGCGAAAGTTCCGTATCGTCTTCGACAACGATAGTTTTAGCCAATTTTGAATTGGATACTTCAAGTGCTTTCATTTCGATTAACAAAAGAAAAATTGAAAAACCGGAAGAATACAAAATCAGTATCAATTTTTTAGGCGAAAAAGGAACGAATCAGGACACACCGATCAAAAGGGGCGATTATCCGGCGGAAGGCGACATTTTCAACAAGATCAGAAGCGTTTCGATTTCTCACTTTGCTGACGGAAAAGAAGTTTCGACGGGTTTAGATGAAAAATCTATGAAGGGAAACCTGACGATAAAGAGCGTCGAAGGAACGACCGTCAAAGGCGAGATTGACGTAACCGACGGCAAAAATTCCGTTAAAGGAAGTTTTTCCGCGAACGGGCATAAATCGGTCAAATAATCGTAGCCGATTAAAGGAAAACTTAATGTCGTTACGCATTTTGTGTGTTTCTTCGTGAATTGCCGTCGGTTTCAACCGACGGATTAGATCAAATATGGGAAAAACGGCTTTAGCCGAACATTAAAAAAATATCAATCATCCGATCAGCTTTAGTTAAAGCTATAAAAGGAATAAAGCCGATTTTATAAATTCGGCTTAAGCCGGAAATTTTGATGCAAAGCACGTCCGTCGGTTAAAACCGACGGCAATTCATCAGAATAAAAAATGACTTTCGTATAAATGTCAGTTGATTATTTGGAAAAAGGAGAAGTAGAACAATGAAAAAAATTACATTATTACTAATTATTTTTATCACAACGGCAATCGCGGCGGACGCACAATTTCCGATCAAGATTCCGAAGATAAAAGTTCCAAAGATCGAACAGCCGGAAACGCAAAGTACGCCGCAGCCAGCCAATATTCCAATGCAACCGAATCAGACCAATAATTCCGTTGCAAATAATACAAATCCGCAATTTTCACAGACACGGCAAATGGTGATGGACGACGGTTACGCATTTTTTGGAGCTGAACCTGTCGAGGAATATGATTCAAAAGTTAGTTTGAACAAAGATGTCGGGTGGTATTTGGAATCACGTTTGCGGCTGATGGGAACTTTTCCGAAACGAAGTGCTTTTCGGATAGCTGTCGTAAAAAACGGAAAACAGCTTTCAATCGTTCGTTGTGAACCCTACAAAGTCTATAAAAAATCTGAAGACAGTGGTCTGACTCGTCCGCGAGACCGCGAAGGGAGAGATCTAAGTTTCGAAGATTTTATGCACGTAGACTTCAAATGTCTTGATAAAACAGCGGTCAATAAAGAGATCGGAAAGGTGAACATACAGGTTTATTTTATTGACGGCGACACGGATGCCGAAACGCTTGTTCGCACATATCAAGTTGATGTTCACAAAGCGACAAAAGTTCGCGGTGCGGCTTCCAATCCGCAACCGGATGTTGCGGATTATTACATCCAACGCCACGCTGAAGCGGCAATCGCATTTGCTTTCTTTGGTAACTATCAATCTGACAAGCCTGTTGCCACTGGTGCCAATATACCTGTTCGCAAACTCACTATTTACACAACTTATTCTCCAAATGAAAAGTCATTCAATGTTTCCGGCTCGTTTGCCCGCTGTTCGGTCAATGGCAGGCGAATCAATTTGGATTACGACGCTGTTGGTATGTCCGAAGGTGGCGACCGTCAGGAGATCGGTATCTATCTGGATAGATTAACTCCGCAATATAAACGCGGTTCGCCATACAAAGATCACATTGAGTTTATGGAGTTGAAATTTGCAATGCCGCTGTATATAGAAAAATCGCAATACGACCAACCGCGTGAGATGAATATATTGGATCATCCCGGCAAATGGGAATGTTCGGTTATCGCAAAAGGCGAAACTTACCGCATATTTCGTTGGGAAGTTGCGAACGGCAAAATCGTCAAACACCCCGAACAGCAAAACGGCAACATCAATCTATATTACGATGCCGCGATGATCGATATGGAAATCCCAACGGGCGGAAGCCCGATTGATTTTCGTCTAATGCCGATGCCGGAAATGGGTTTGTTTTACGGAATCCCGTGGACGACCGCAGAAGGCAAAGCAAAGGCGGCAAGAGTTCCGAAAGTCGGAAATCCTTATCCTGTTCCGTCAACCAAGGCGAATTAAACAGAAACGCGATTCTAGTCGGTGAAACCGACGTTAAATTTGTAGCCCACTGTGCGAACTGTGGGACTGAAATGAATATGATTTAAGCCATTGAAAATGGCGACATAAATTGTATGTCGCGGTTATTCAACCGCTGGAAATTTCATTCGCATCCGTTCCCACGGTTTGCACCGTGGGCTACAAGTATGTTGCCGTTTTCAACGGCTTATTTTGAAGTGAGGATGACTTTCAAACCGCAGAAAAAGAAGAAGATGAAAAAATTATTAACGATATTTATCTCGATGATGATCGGCACGGGCGTTTGTGTCGCACAACAAGATTCGGCGTTTACGTTTCAAGGGAAATTGAATGACGGCGGAACAGCGGCGAACGGTAATTACGATATGGCGTTTCGGCTCTTTGACGATGTGAATGCGGGAACGCAGGTCGGTTCGACCTTGACGATAAATAATGTATCGGTTGCGAACGGGATTTTCTCGGTCGAATTGGATTTTACACACGCACCGTTCGTAACGGTTTCACAGAGATTTTTGCAAATAGCTATTCGTCCGGCGGGAAATTCAGATACGCCGACAATTCTTTCGCCGCGTCAGAAAATTACCAGTTCTCCGTTTGCTTCACAAAGTTTTAACGCGAATATTGCGGCGGTTGCGAGTACTGCTAACAATCTCAGTTGTAACGAATGTGTGGATGAAGCGAATGTTTCGCCGGGAACGGGAGCCGGAATAGTAAATACTTACTTTTTTTCGGGATCGATCGCCAACATTCCTGCCGGACCCGGAGTTCCTTTTGTTTTCGCCGGACCGACCACAAGCGTAACCATCTCATCTTTGGCGGGCAACCGCGTAACCGGTTCGGCAAGTGCCGCTCTCGCAACATTTTCGCCGTCAAGTGCGGTGATACATTTCGCAATGTGTTATCAAACGAACGGCAGCGGAACGATAACTCCATTTGATTCGGATTTTCTTCTTTCTACAGTTAATTCATCTAGAAGTCCATTTGCTTATAGCGGAACGACCGTTTTTCCTGTCGGAACGCATACGGTCGGGTTTTGTGTCAAAAATATTGGTCCGGCAATTGAAAATAACCATCGCGTTTCCGGCTGGGTAATGGTGCCGAAATAAATCGAATCGGGATTTTTATATGGATTTGAGCAGGAGAAAAATCATGAGCAAAGATAAATCAAAAATGTGGTTTTTAACGATTTCTTCGGCAATCATTTTAACAATGATCTCGATCACGGCATTTTCACAAACGGGCGGAACTTATGAGATCGAAAAATCTGTCACAGCTTCCGGCGGAAATACGAGTTCGGGCGGAAACTTCACCCTCGAAAGCACTTCGGGACAGACAGTTTCAAACGCTTCACCGCAGGGCGGAACTTATCAGATTCTGAGCGGATTCTGGACACCCGTTTTCGCTCCAACCGCCGCGTCCGTGACGATCTCTGGCAGAGTTTTGCTATTAAATGGAAGTGGAATGCCGCGAGCGATCGTCAGTTACACAGACAGTTTGGGAAATATCAAAACCGCACGAACAAGCACGTTCGGCTATTTTCGGTTCGAAAATGTCGAAGTCGGACAAACATACATTTTCCAAGTTTTCGCGAAAGGTTTTTTGTTTGCTCCGCATGTTTTTAACGTGCAGGACGATATCAGCGATCTATACTTTTCGCCCATGAATGAAATGCAAATGCGAGTTGAAGCAAAAGAACTTTCGGCTAAATTACCGGCGAAAAATGTGAATTAAATTCCCCCAAATCCGAGAGATCTTGAGCGGAAATATCCGGTCTCCAGCCTTCTTTTCGCTCAAGATCTGTCTCGGGAAAGAAACATAAAGTTTCTCAAAACGAAATTCGGAAAAGAACTTGAAACCACAAACCAATAATTAAGGAGAAATTAAGATGGATGATTGCTGTATAAAGAACCTGGAAAATATGCACTACGTTACCGATCAGTTTTGGTGGCTTCAAAGATTTGTCCTGGCAAGCCCTTTTATCTTGTTGATACCGGATCTTGATCCGACCATGGGAACTAAGGAAATAGTTGAAATGGGACTTGAAAAAGCAAGTGTTTACACATATGAACAAGCTTCGAGTTCCCTCAATAAAAACAAAACTCTGCCCGATTTTGTCGATACTGTTAAAAACATCGGAAAAGGAAGTTACAGTGAACTGAGAATGATGGCGGCAGGACATATCGGAAAACATTCATTTAGCATGAAAGAAAGGAAAGTAGCCGGCTATTGGGGCAGCATGGCGATCGCTTACGATAAAGCGTTCAACGGTCAATAAACATTCTTCAGCTCGATTTCGACTTCGCTGTCGTAAATAAACCGGCGGACCGCTCGCCGATAATGGCTGGTGAATTTTTAATGAATTCAAAGTGTTCAAGGAAAGGTGAATTTGCAGCGATCGACCGCAATATCAAAGGAACCGCCGTGTTCGATTTTTCGCTAAAAGAATGCAGCCACATATTTTAGATCGCAGAGGGTAGCGTATGTTTAAACGTCGTTTAGAAAAACCCAATAGATTTAACTCTAGTCTGATAATTCTGATTCTGCTGGCGGCAACGCTCGGATGTTTGGGACCAGGCGCAGATTCTGACAGATGCACCGGAAGGTTAAAAGCGGACGGTAAAACTTTTGTAGGAGCTTCAAAAACGGAAAAACAAGCGGCGCTTAATTCCTGCAACAAATTTTGCAGCGAAGAAGATCCTGAATTTGAAGCGATGTACGCAATCTGGCTGACTTCCGCGAAAGCAAAAGGTTTGGAAGAATTACACGGCAAAAAGCCTTCGAAGCATGACGCGATGATGGAAGATAAGAAATTGCTTGATTATGTAACTAAAAACTGTGCGCAGCGTTGTGTTAACGAGGCGAACAGAGGAAAGCATACGCTTGAAGTAAATTGTAGAAAATAGGAGGAAAATGATGAACAAGATCTTGATATTTCTAATAAGTTTGACCATCGGTTTGACGGCGGCGTGCGGTTCGGAAGAATCGACCGTAAACAACAATACGGCAGCCGGTAATAAAACGGGAAATGAAACCGCTGAAAAGAAGGTTGAAGAACAAGCTGAATTTACGGGCGATGTGAAATTTCCGTATGACTTCCCGACTTCGCCAACATCCGCAAAAAAGGGCGAACACGTTCTTGTTCCGTCGTACAACTGGCTTGTCGACGCGATGCAGAAAGGCGCGGACAAAACGACGATGATCTGGTATGCCCAGAAAATGGAAGAACCGGGCGATGAGATGTCGCAGGTAAAATTTATGAGCGAGGTGAAAAAGGTTCCGAACGCTTATATCGTTCCGATCCCTGCCGGACAAACTGCCAAGAAGGACGATATTTTGCTTACCTGGTGGCAAAGCGGTTCGGGGATGCAGCGCGCGATCGTCACGGACGATGCCGATCCGAAAGCGCCGACTGTTCGATATCTCGATCTGGACTATGATAATCCGGCGAAATCGCGCGACGGAAAAACGACGATCGGACAAATGGATGAACAGATCAAACCGGATACTTTCGTCGTCATCAAAAATGATTTTGAGCCCGGCACATCGGTCGCGCTCGGTACCGATATGAAACACGGGCAGGTGATTCGAACGGAAGGCGACAAGATCTTTGTCGTGCTTTTTGCCGGCAAAACGGGCGTCTTTCCGAAATCCGACGCCAAAGCCGTTCCGGTGAAACCGAATGTAAAAACTGGCGACAAGGTAAAAGCGACCCGCTACGGAAGTTTTAAGGAAGGAACCGTAAGCAAGGTCGATTCAAACATCGGACGGGTTTGGATAAAGTTTGAGAACGCGTCCGAAGACGAAGCCGTCGCTTTTGGCGACGTTTTTGCAAATTAAAACTCAATAAATATCCGGTTTCGCCGACCAATCTCACCATTGGTCGGCATTTTTTGTTTTGTTCGTTCAATTTGCCGAACAAATTTGACTGCGCTAGCATCAGAGTTACGAAAATCGAACTAAGACGAATCTTGTGCGCCCAGAATCAATCACCGAAAGTCCGGAACCGGAATCAGAAACCTCTTCAGGCAAAAATCTGAACCGCTTCAAAATTTTTGTCGCGGTTTTTACGATGTTCGGCGTCGTCCTCTTCGTCTATTTGATCTATTCGGTCGGGCTCGAAAATGTTTTAGACGGAATCGCTCGAATTGGAATTTCCGGATTTATCGTTCTTCAACTGATCTATTTTCTCCGCATAACCGTTCGCGCAACTGCCTGGCGATTATCGGTTTACGCGCCGTATAAGCTCGGCACGAAAGATACGCTTCCGGCTGTTATCATCGGCGAAGCAATGAGCAGCATGATCCCGCTCGGGATTCTGGTCAGCGGTACGTCGAAAGCGATCGCGGTCAGACACCGCGTGCCGCTCGTCGTCGGGCTTTCGTCGATCGCGACGGAAAATCTGTTTTATTCGGTAATTACGGGTATTTTTATTTGTCTGGGAAGTTTTACTTTCCTGAGAAGCTTCGATCTTTCGGAAAGCTGGATATTCACCATCGACCTGCTTATCGTCGCTACGCTGGCGCTGATCGCATTCATCGTTTTTATCGTTATCAAACAATGGCATTTTGCCAGCCAGTTTTGTGAATGGCTTTACAACCGCAATATTGCAACGCGTTTTTTAGAAAGCGGTCGGCTGCAGGTTCGTCTTTTTGAAAATCTAATCTACGGGTTCTATCGCCAGTATCCGAAACGTTTCCTGCCGATATTTCTTTGCCAGGTTTCATATCATCTGCTCGGAATTGCCGAAGCCTGGTTCATTCTCAGCCGCGTTCGCGATATGATCCCGAGCATTCACACTGCGTTTCTTCTTGAATCTATCAGCCGCGCGATAACTATATTTTTTAAGTTTGTCCCGTTCGTCATCGGCGTTGACGAAGCCGGTGCCCAGTTTGTAACGGAAACTTTAGCGATCGGCGCCGGCGTCGGCGTGACGATTGCCATTATCAGAAAAGGGCGGATCATTTTTTGGACGACGATCGGGCTGATTCTGATAGCAAAACGCGGTCTTTCGATCAAGGAATTCGCCAGGCTGCGCTAGCAGAAAAGGCAATATTTTGCCCGATTTTTGCATTCGGTCAATAATTATTTTTCCATTGCATTATTGCGGAACCGTCTTTATACTTGTAGGCTGTCAAATTGAGTTTTGCGGGAGATCTATAAGTGCAGCCTAAAATTCATCAGGGAATGTTAAATGCGTTGGGATTTCGCTTTGCGATCGTCGCCGCGCGGTGGAACGATTTTTTAACTTCAAAGCTGATCGAAGGCGCGCTTGACGGCTTGCAAAGATTGGGACTTGATGACGACGCTGTCGAAATCTTCAAAGTTCCGGGATCGATCGAATTGCCGCTGACCGCGCTAAAGGTTGCAAAGAGCGGAAAATTTGACGCTATTATCTGCATCGGCGCTGTCATTCGGGGCGAGACGCCGCATTTTGATTATGTTGCAGGCGAAGCTTCGAAAGGAATTGCGCAGGCATCTTTTCAAACGGGAATTCCCGTCTTAAATGCTGTGATCACGACGGACACGCTCGAACAGGCGATCAACCGGTCGGGAGTTAAATCGGGAAACAAAGGTTTTGAAGCCGCGATGTCGGCGGTTGAATTGGTAAATTTATATAAAGGTATGGACGGCGGAAAAGATGCTTCGGACGCAAAGAAAAAAGCATTTCCGCACGTCGTTTGAAAATCAAGGATTATGGGAACACGGCGTAAAGCACGTGAATGCGCATTGCAGATTCTTTTTGCCGCGGACGTCGCAAAGACGACCGGAAGCGCTTTGACAAGATATTACTGGGACGAGCTCGGCGATCCGGAGTTGGACGAATCTACCCGTGAATTCGCCAACGGGCTTGCCGAAGGAACCCTGCGCGAGATCGAAAAGATCGACGAAAAGATCCGAACACGTGCCGAACATTGGCGAATTCCGCGAATGGCGATCGTCGATCGAAACGTTCTTCGTCTGGCGGTTTATGAGTTCTTATTCGAAGAAACTCCGCACACGGTTGTTATCAACGAAGCGCTTGAAATTGCCCGCCGTTTTTCGACCTTTGAAGCGACGCAGTTCATTAACGGAATTCTCGACGCTATCAAGCAGGACATGCAGAAGGCGAAGGGAAAAAAAACGACTGATTCCGAAAACCTATCGGAAAAAAGCCGGGCTTCTTCCAGTTAATCACCTAAACAACTAAACTTTTCCAACAAATGAACGACTTGCGGAAACATTTTCTTCGAGATTCTGCCGGCAAGTTGTCCGAGTTGATCAAACTCCTCTCCCGAGAAAACATTCTCTCCGACGCTGACAGGGATCACATTCTCCGAACGCTCCATACGATCAAGGGAACCGCGCAGACCTTTGGCTTGGAAGATGCCGGGCGGCTGGCACATGAGATCGAGAGCGGTTTTCAGACTGCCGTCGCGAACAAAGAATTAATCGGAGAACTAATTTCGCTAAGGAAAGGTTTGGAAACCGGCGAGTTTTTCGAAACTCGCAACCCGCGGCGGTCGGTCATAGTAAAGGATTTTGCGGATCATAATTTGCCCGCTTTACCCCACCAATATCTTTCCCGATTGTCCGCAAGCGAACTCGCCAGCCTCGAACGCGGTATATCGGATAGAACATATTTTGAGATCTACCGCGGGGAATTTGAAATATCCGCGTTCGCAAACGAGCTTCCAAAACGGCGGAAAATACTTGAGTCATTCGGCGAGATCATCGCTGCATTTCCCTCATTTACACCAGCTTCTGCCGGTTCTATTGCATTCGATTTTCTCTTAAAAAGCCGCAAAGACGACTCGGCGGAAGGTAAAAAAGAGGTGGCGATGAAGCGCGACGAGATAATCCGCGCCGGCTTTTCATTGATCCATTCAACCGCGCTAAACAGCATTGAAGAAATGCTGCAGATTTTGAAGCTTGATGGCGAAAAACTCGCGCGGCTCGCCGGAAAAAGTATAAAGTTTCGTACTTTGGCTGCGGTCGAATTGATCGGCGACGAGAAATTTAGAGCATTGTTCTCGGCGCTCGTGCATCTTATTAGAAATTCGATCGACCATGCGTTCGAAAATTCCGGCGAGGTTACGATCGATCTATCAAAGTCCGGCGGCGATCTGAAGATTTTGTTCTCGGATGACGGAATCGGAATAAACGCGGCTCAATTGATCGCATCGGCGAGAGAATTAAAGATCATTGCGGAAAACGAGGCGATAACTGACTCCGCCGCGCTTCAGTTGATCTTCGAACCCGGATTCACCACAGCAAAAAGCGTCACGGAAACATCGGGACGTGGTTTTGGACTCAATGCCGTCAGAGAAATTGTCAATAATTCAGGCGGAACGATCTCGGTCCAAAGCGAACCCGGAAACGGAACCAGATTTGAGATAATTTTGCCGGTACAATAATTCTAATGATTGCTTTAATTGATCTGAAAGTTTTCGGAATTTTGGTTTTCGTGGCAGCCGTCTTTGCAGGTTCTGCAGAACAAACTGTTTTTGCTCAGAAACTTCCCGACAAGATTCGCGGTTACAAGGTTCATAAAGCAAAGATCATAGTAAAAACCGAAGGAACTGAGGAAAAAAACGGTTCAGCCGAAACCTTAGTAAAGATCGACGATCCGCAGCTTGTAAAAGTGTCGCTGACGGGAATTATGTTCGAACTCAGCGGCTCTATTTCGTCCGCCGACCAATCAGGCACAGTCGATTTCCTTACATTTCACGATTTTCGCGTAAACGGGCTCAATGTCGACATCGCAGAATATCAACATTCGTTTGAATTCAAAAAAAACGAACCCGTTGAGCTGCCAAAGCCGTTTGAGATCTTTTTATCGACACCGTCTGCCGCAAAAGGATTGCTTAACGAAGTGAGGGATTCGAGACCGAAATGGCGCGTAACCGGCAGAGTGTTTGTATTTGGGAAGTTCAAAAAATCGATATTTAAATTCAAACGCGTAGTTCCGGTCGATATCGACATCTTGATCGCGAATCCGCTTAAAAACGAAAAAATCGAAAGCCGCGAACTGACTTTCGATCCTTCAAAAAATTAAAAATGCCCCCGGCACGACTCGAACGTGCGACCCACAGCTTAGAAGGCTGTTGCTCTATCCAACTGAGCTACGGGAGCGTATCAAAAAAGCAAATTTAGATGTTAGCCACTGGCGAAAGTTTAGTCAAACAATCTATTCGATTGAACGATACACGTTATCTAAATCCGGCGGACGTTTTCTCGCGTTCAAATTTCGCAACTGCTGACATCATCTTTTCAAAAACTTCACCCAGATCGAGTTCGCTCGTGTCGATAACTATCGCGTCTTCAGCAATATGCAGCGGCGAATCTTCGCGCGAAACGTCGCGTTCGTCGCGCTTTCTGATCTCTTCAAATGTAGTTTCATAGGAAACTGCGCGACCTTTTTCAGAGTCTTCCTCGAACCGTCTTCGCGCCCGCGCTTCGGGTTTAGCGGTCAGGAAAAACTTAACGTCAGCTTTCGGAAAAACTACCGTTCCGATGTCTCTTCCGTCTAGGATCGCACCTTTCTTCGAAAGATTTCCCAAAATTCGCTGCTTTTCAACCAGTATCTTTCTAACTTCCGAGATCGTCGAAACGATCGACGCCGCCTGACCGATCTCGTTAGTTCGAATCTTTTGCGAAACGTCTTCGCCGTTTAATTTTACAAAAAGCGCGTCCGGTTCGCCGATCAGTTCGATCGATGCCTGTGAAGCGATCTTGCCGACTTCCGTTTCGTTTTCGAGTTCGGCTCCAGCATTGATGACGGCGAGTCCGACGGCACGATACATCGCACCCGTGTCGAGATAAAGCAGATCGAGTTTTTTTGCTAACATCTTGCCGAGCGTGGATTTACCCGCGCCCGAAGGTCCGTCTATGGCTATGATCATTTCGTAAAATTTAGGATCTCAAATCACTTTCAGCCGAGCATATCTTCTAACGATTCGAGCGTTTTATCAATGTCGGCACTTGAAACATCGCAGTGCGTTACCATCCGAATCGAATTTCCGAACGGAATCGCGTGAATATCGTCATGTTTCAGCCGTTGGCAGATATCACTCGAAGATTTGTCGGTTTCGGAAACGTCGAATATCACGATGTTTGTAACGACTTTTTTAGGATCGATCGAAACGCCTTTTATTTGAGCGACGCCTTCGGCTAGTTTTTTCGCATTTTCATGATCGGTCGCGAGTTTTGCGGGAGATTCTTCCAGTGCGATCAATCCTGCCGCAGCAAGAATTCCGGCTTGGCGCATTCCGCCGCCGAAGCGTTTTCGCCAAATTCTTGCTTCCGCAATAAAATCCTTCGTACCCAAAAGCAGCGAACCGACCGGCGCGCCTAAACCCTTTGAAAGACAAAATTGGACCGAATCGACCGATCTTGTCATATCTGCCACCGGTTCATTTAATGCGACCGACGCATTAAAAATTCTCGCGCCGTCCAAGTGAACCGGCAAATTTAATTGATGCGCTTTTTCGCAGATCTCATCCGTTTCCGCCGCGTTCATTACGCTTCCGCCGCCGAAATTATGCGTGTTTTCGAGGCAAATGAGTCCCGTCGGGCATGCATAATACGGCATGTTGATATGCAAAGCCGATTCTATTTCAGCCCAGGTCAGCATTCCGCTTTCACGGGCTGCGCGAACAGGACGGATCGTAACACCGGAAGCGATCGCCGGCATTCCCATTTCCCAGTTAAAGATATGCCCGCGCTCTTCTATAACGACTTCATCGCCCGGTTTCGTGTGAAGTTTAACGGCAATCTGATTCCCCATCGAACCGGTCGGTACGAAGAGAGCAGCTTCCTTACTAAATAGTTCCGCAGCGCGTTCCTGCAAACGATTCACGGTCGGATCTTCGCCGTAAACATCGTCGCCGACCTCGGCTTCCGCCATCGCTTTGCGCATCGCCGGCGTCGGTTTGGTAACTGTGTCGCTTCTCAGATCGATCATAAAAAAGGGAGCGCAGGCTGCCAGCCTGCGTCAAAAATTAGGTTAAATTTACTTCGAATTTCGGATGTCCCGAGACTTTCAGACACGCAGGCTGGCAGCCTGCGCTCCGGCGCTAGCGAAAACTTTCATTGATTCCTTCTAAGATTTCCGAACCGGGACAGAGATCGTTTTCTCGCAACGAATTCAATGGTGTATCGCTGGTCTCAAGAAGTCCATGAAGATTTATAGCGTCGGAATTCAGATAAAGCAAACCGGTCAGGATCTCGTTCTTTCGCTTTGCCTGACGAACGGCTTCCGTCGCTTTCAAACGGTCAAGCGGGTCCCAGTCGGGCGTTATTTTGTGAAGCAAAATTTGCGAACCGTCGTGCATTTTCACGGCTTCGATGCTTCCCTCTTCATAATTTGCCGTGATCTGTTTCGAGATCGGCACAAAATCAAACGTCGCGGTCGCTTCCATATGTTCACGAACATAATCGTAAGATTTTGTAGAGCCGACATTGTTGTTAAACGTAACGCATGGGCTTATGACATTTATGAACGCAAATCCCTGATGGTTCATCGCGGCTTTTAGGAGCGGGATCAGCTGCTCCTTGTCGCCCGAAAAGCTTTGGGCGACGAACGTCGCACCGAGTTCGATGGCAAGGCTGGCAAGATCGATCGATTCAAACAGGTTCACGTTTCCCGATTTATTCTTCGAACCTGCATCCGCGGTCGCCGAATCCTGTCCTTTGGTCAGACCGTAGCAGCCGTTGTTCATCACGATGTAAACCATATTGAGATTTCTTCGGATGACGTGAACGAATTGTCCCATCCCGATCGAAGCCGTGTCGCCATCGCCGGAAATTCCGATGTATCTGAGCTTTTTATTCGCCAAATTCGCACCCGTCGCGACCGACGGCATTCGCCCGTGAACGCTGTTAAACCCGTGCGAACTGTTCAAAAAATATGCCGGCGTTTTTGAAGAACAGCCGATTCCCGAAAGTTTAGCGACCTTGTGCGGTTCGATGTTGAGTTCAAAACAAGCCTCGGCAATCGCCGCACTGATCGAATCATGCCCGCAGCCCGCGCAAAGAGTCGAGATCGAGCCTTCATAATAATCGACCGTGTAACCCAAATCGTTCTTTGGCAGCGCCGGATGGCGAAATTTTGAGCGGACGTATGACATATTTTAGTTTTCTACAATTAAATTAATCTGAATTTGGAAAGTCTCCGTTTTCTATTACAAACTCATTATCTAATACGAATTTATACTTTCCTGGCGATAAAGTTACTACTTGCCAATCTATAAATTCTGCCGCGTCCAAAAACAGCCAAATGGATTCTTCATTCTGCGATAATCGTCGCAAATAAGCAGATGATTGATTTTCAAAATTTGCCCGTAATAATTGTTCTGCTTCCTTTATAATTTCTTTCGCTTCACCTTCTGATGCGCCAACCGCAAAATCAAATTTGCGACGATCTATTTCGAGAGTTGACGGTTCGCCTAAGATTTGTAAGGGCGCATTTAGCTGCACAAGCCACATCGCTTCTCGCATCTGTAACGGCTTTATTTTTTCAAACTTCGGCAACTCGGTAATTTGTTCACGCAGGGATTCGTAAATTTGTTTATCAAAATACGCGGCTCCGTTTTTTCTAATGAAATACGGCGGACTGAATTCCGTTTGACTCCAACTATCTTCGTTCATTGCTTCATAGGCGGGCATCAATAAAACCAAATCTCCTGAAGATCGAAGCGTGATCCAACCGCCTGATGCACATCTGACAGTGCCGCAATGATCGCAAACGAAAACTTGAATTACGTTGTCTTCCCACTCTATTAATTCAATGGCGTTAATTATTTCAACACCTTCTGAAACAAGCCACGTTGCCGGAAATTTTCCTTGTTCTGAACTCGAGAAGTCCAAAGTTATTTCTTCAAATTTTGGATTTTCAATTTTCCACATTTTGAGAATTCAAAACATTTAAGTCATATCTATAACTCAATAATTTCCTTATCCTTTTCTAAAAGTCGGTTGACGATCTGGCTGCGGTCAACGTTTTTCTCTTCTGCCAATTTTTGCACGAATTCGGCTATTTCAGGCTCGAGGTAGATTGGCAAATTAAATTCGCCATCAGGGTTGTAAAATCTGCCTCTTATGCCCTTTGAAAAATCATATTCCTTCTTCATATTTTTCTTCCTCTGATTTGGTCGCTTTGCGTGCCGATATTAATCTGATTCGACTAACTTCAGGGCTCAAATTTTCAAATTTGTGCGAAATCACTAAAAGAATTCCGTTTTCGTCTAATCCCATTGTCAGCCATCTTTGCTCATTTTCGCTATGTTCTTCATCGGAGACTGAAAGAAGATTCGGGTCGCGGAAGACTGTAGTCGCTCTTTCAAAGCTAATTTTATGTTTACGAACATTCCTTTGAGCTTTTCGGATGTCCCATTCAAAATCGTAACGCATGTTTTATAAAAAAGTTTACAACTCTGATTTTATTTGATTCAAAATATTATCAGCCGTAATCGGCGTTCCATCGTAATTTAGAATCGAATCGAGTTTTTCAGGATTTACGCCCAATTCGATCATCATCAGACTCTTAAATTGCGCGTCGCGGTTTTGTTCGATCACGAAGATCTTTTCGTGCCAATTTACAAAGTCTTCGAATTCTTTTCCGAACGGAAAACTGCGAACGCGCATTGCGTCGAGCGGAATTTGTTCGTCTTTTAGCAATTCGATCGCTTCTTCCGCGGCATAAGTAGAAGTACCGAAAAAGATTACGCCGTTTTCGGACGCGTTTTCTGATTGATAGAACTCCGGTTTCGGCACGAGTTCTTTTGCCGTGTTGAATTTTGTGATCAATCGATCGACGTTCCGTTTATACGCGCCGCCGTCTTCGGTGTAAACGGCATATTCGTCGCGCGACGTGCCGCGCGTAGTAAAGGCGCCCTTTGTTAAATGAGTTCCGGGAATCGTCCGAAACGGAATTCCGTCGCCGTCTACGTCAAGATATCTTCCGTATCTTTCCAAAGCTTCCAGCCCGGCTTCGTCCAGAACCTTTCCGCGATCGTATTTTCGTGAATCGTCCCATTCGAAAGGCGATGTAACATGATCGTTCATGCCCAGATCGAGATCGGTCATCAGGATAACCGGCGTCTGCAGACGCTCGGCTAGATCAAACGCATCAGCCGTCATTTCAAAACATTCCTTGGGCGAAGCCGGAAAAAGCAAAACATGTTTCGTGTCGCCGTGCGAAGCGTAGGCGGCTTCAAAAATGTCGGATTGCTGCGTCCGAGTCGGCATTCCGGTCGAAGGTCCGGTTCGCTGAACGTCAATTAAAACGGTCGGAATTTCGGCAAAATATGCCAAACCTAAGAATTCATTCATCAAAGAAACGCCCGGACCGCTCGTTGCCGTAAATGAACGCGCACCGTTCCAATTTGCGCCGATAACCATTCCGATAGCGGCAAGTTCGTCTTCCGCCTGAACTATCGCAAAATTATTTTTGCCCGTTTCTTTATCAACGCGCAGTTTCTTAGCGTATTTTCCGAACGCTTCGACCACGGAAGTCGAAGGCGTGATCGGATACCAAGCCGCAACCGTCGCGCCTGCATAAACCGCGCCGAGTCCGCACGCCGTGTTCCCGTCAATCATTATCTTGTCGCCAACCAAATCGCGTCTTTCCACGCGAATATCGAGCGGATATTCAAAATTTTCGTGAACGTAATCAACGCCCATTTTGAGCGATTTTATATTCGGTTCGATCAATTTTTCTTTGCCTTTAAATTGTTCGCCCAAAAGTGAAACAATCACTTCGAATTCGATTTCGAAAAGCGCGGAAAGCGCACCGACATAGACGATATTTTTGAAAAGCTGGCGTTGCCGCGCATCTGTAAAAGCGTCGTTGCAGAGTTTCGTCATCGGAATTCCGATGTAATTTATATCTTCGCGGATAAACTGTGAATGCAGAGGTTTGGAATTGTCGTAAAGAAAATAACCGCCGGATTTCACGCTCTGAACATCTTTCGCCATACTCTGCGGATTGACGCAGACCATCAGATCAATGCCTTCGCGCCGCCCGAGAAAACCTTTTTCCGAAACGCGAACTTCATACCAGGTCGGCAATCCCTGAATATTTGAAGGAAAAATATTCTTCGGCGTAACCGGAATTCCCATCCGAAAAATAGATTTCGTAAAAAGCGAATTCGCACTCGCCGAACCTGTACCGTTGACGTTGGCAAATCTGATCACAAAATCGTTGGTTTTATTTTCGCTCATTATATAAGAGTTTTTAATCACAGATGGACACAGATTTTTTAAGATTATTAAGAGATAAAACTCAACCAAAATAAATTTGATAAATCAAAATCTATTCGGTTTAATCTGTGTTTATCCGTGTACATCTGTGGTTAGTTTTTCTTTACTATTTCAAGGGAATAAAAACAATTTGTTTTTCCAATTCATTTTCAAGACTGTATTCGATCAGCAATGAAATCTCTTCTATAGCTTCGCCAATCGCTAAATCCTGCGGCACGGCGATGATTCCCGGCATCTTTAAACCTTCGGCGACGCGGTTATTTGCAAAATCAATCATCGTTGCGAAATCGTGCGTCAAAACCAGACGATTTTCTTCAGCCGCCCAAGCAAGAACTTCCGTATCGTGTTTCTCTATCAATCCGACATCCTGAACGCGAACCAGATCGAGCGGCGGAAACCGGCGAAGCAAACCGCGCACGATTCTGCCGTTAAAATCTTCGTCGGCGATAAGTTTCATAGAGTGAATTAAGCCGCTTTGCGCCGTCTGGCTAAAAGTTTTTCGCGGATTCCCTGATGCTCAAAACGCGCGTCGTTCGCCTCGCGCAATTTATCATTTTGCTTCGCTCTTTTCGCCAAATACGAATCTACCGTTTCACGATTTTGCAGATAATAGCTGATCGCGGCGTAAACTTCGGATAAAGTTAAAGTATCGAAATCATAAACAATCTGTTCCGGTGTTGCGCCTTGATTAAACGCCGTAATTACCGAATCGAGCGATACGCGAGTCTTGCCGATTCGTAAAACGCCGCCTTTTGTTTTCGTTAAATTTATTTCGTATGTTGATGTAACGCTCATACCAAATTTGTTTATCACGTTTACGTTAAAGAAAACTCCTCGTAACTGTATTCGGCGTTGTCGCGCCGGGCTTTATGCAATTGCCCGTTTCACGGGCTGAAAAATACGTTTTCAAGTTAAAAATTATACCTTGAAAACTATCTAAGAATCTTTATATTTTTTGAATTCTTCCTCGCTGGAGAAGTAATGAACATCTAGCAAGACCATTACGTTTTTATTTTTATTTGAAGACAAATTAACGTAACCTTCTCCAACTTTTTCACTATATTCGTTGGCTGTTCCAGATGTAGAATAAGTTGATTCATCTAATAATCGTTTTCTAAATTTTTCAGGTAGTTTTACGCCGTAAAACTTCAACGCCAATTTGTCGCAGAAATCTGCGTATTCTTGTCTGAATTTCTTTTCAGTTGGAGTTAATCCTGTGTATTGCATTGCCATGTATTCTGCTGAAACATAATGGACAACATCCGCATCACCAATTGCACCGTATTCTGCTGTAACGTCCCCGTTGTCATCTCCTTTAACTTTTACTGAATCTTTTCCGCCGTTACATCCATAATCCAAATTACCGCCGGAGTCATTCCATTTTCCCCAATTTCCTCCGCCAAGATTTGCGTATGGAGTATTTGGTGCGATTTCTTTTGGAATTGAGCAAATAGTGCTTACAGCAAAATTTTTCAGCGAAGAAGTTGCGTCAGAACTACTTTGATTAGTGGAATTAGAATTGGCTAAAGAATTATTAGAACCAGTCAGTGTAGATGATTGAGAGTTTCGATTCCCTGAATTTACACAGGCTAAAGCAAAGAAAATCAGAATAATTAATGCAATAAAACTCGAATTTTTCAAAGAAACATTTTTTTTCATCTTATTTTTCACATCCAGAATAAGTTTTCGTCACATTGTAGAAAAACTTCTGCATATCCCACGCCGCTGTCGGACATCGTTCGGCGCATAAACCGCAGTGCAGGCAAACGTCTTCGTCTTTGACCATTATTCGCGCCGTTTGCGGTAGAGTGTCGGAAACGTAAAGGTCTTGGGTTTCATTGAGCGCAGGAACTTTTAATTTCGCCCGCAGATCCAATTCTTCCTCTTCATTTCCCGTAAAAGTGATGCAAGCCGTCGGACAAATGTCCACACAGGCATCGCATTCGATACATTTCGATTCGGTGAAAACTGTTTGCACGTCGCAATTCAGACAGCGTTGCGCTTCTTTGAAACCTTCCAAACGGTCAAATCCGAGTTCGACTTCCTGTTTGCGGTCTTTTAAGGTGATCGATTTATCGGCTTGCGGCACGATGTAACGCGGATCGTGCGCGATCTCGCTGTCGTAAGCCCATTCGTGAATGCCCATTTTCTGACTTTGCAGATTGACGAACGGCGCGAGTCTGTCGTGAACATCTTCGCCGCTGCACAAACGGTGAATCGAAACCGCCGCTTGATGTCCGTGTGCGACCGCTGTGATGATATTTTCGGGACCGAAAGCCGCGTCGCCGCCGATGAAAACTTTCGGATGAGTGGTTTGAAACGTGACCTTATCAACGACCGGCATATCCCATTCGCCGAATTCGATGCCGATGTCTTTTTCGATCCACGGGAAAGCGTTATCTTGTCCGATTGCCATAATTACGTCGTCCGCTTCGATAAAAACATCCGGTTCGCCCGTCGGAACTAATTTGCGTCTGCCGTTTTCATCATAAACGGGTTCGACTCTTTCAAAGGTCATTCCTTTTAATTTGCCGTCTTCGACGACGAAGGATTTCGGATTGTGGTTATCAAGGATCGGGATGTCTTCATGCATCGCGTCTTCTTTTTCCCACGGCGACGCTTTCATATCTTCAAAAGGACTTCGAACAACGACTTTGACATCTTCGCCGCCGATCCGACGCGAAGTTCGGCAGCAATCCATCGCCGTATTTCCGCCGCCGACAACGATCACTTTTTTCCCGATCGAAGTCGTATGTTCAAAAGCAACGCTCGCCAGCCAATCAATTCCGATATGTATATTTTTATCCGTATCCCAACGTCCCGGCAGTTTCGTTAAATCCTTTCCACGAGGTGCGCCCGTTCCGATAAAAACCGCATCGTAATCTTTATCCAAAATTTCCTTTAGACTCTCGACATATTGATTGAAATGAGTATGGATTCCATCCATATCGAGAACATAATTTACCTCTTCATCCAAAACCGTTACGGGCAAACGAAACGCGGGAATCTGCGTAACCATAAATCCGCCGCCTCTGCTTTGATCGTCGTAAAGATGAATTTCATAGCCAAGCGGCGCAAGATCGCGTGCAACAGTCAACGAAGCCGGTCCCGCACCGATCAGTGCGATCTTTTTCCCGTTCGGCGCAAACGGTCCCTGCGGCATCAGACTTTTCACATCGTTTTTATTATCCGCCGCAACGCGCTTCAGACGGCAAATCGCCACCGGCTCTTCTTCAACGCGCCCGCGACGACACGCAGGTTCGCACGGACGGTCACACGTTCTGCCCAAGATTCCCGGAAAGACATTGGAATCCCAATTGATCATATATGCTTCCGTATATTTTCCTTCCGCAATGAGCCGAATATATTCGGGAACGGGAGTGTGCGCCGGACAAGCGTATTGGCAGTCAACAACTTTGTGGAAATATTCAGGATCGGAAATATCAGTCGGTTTCACGTTTTTTTCTCTGGTTTTGGTAGAATTCAGACAGTTTCTACAAAATACCAAAGTTTTCCGCGGAAACATAGATTTTTGTGTCAACAGCTGCAAAAGCTGTCCGAAAACTTAACCGCTCTTGTGGTTTATTTTGTGAGAAGCTAACATTTAACCAATTCAGCCAACTCGTTATGATAAAGGATTTCCGTTCAAAATCTCCGGTGATCGATCCTTCCGCATTTATCGCTGAGAACGCCGTCATCATCGGCGACGTCGTGATCGGCTCCGATGCGAGCATCTGGTACAACTGCGTTTTACGGGGCGACGTAAATTTCATCCGCATCGGCGACCGGACGAATATTCAGGACGGAACGATCATACATGTTTCACGCGGCGCCGAGTTTCCGACGATCATCGAACACGAAGTAACTGTCGGACACAGCGCAACGATCCATGGATGTTATATCGAAACCGGATCGCTGATCGGCATCGGTGCGATAATTTTGGACGGAGCGCGCATCGGTAGAAATTCTTTGATCGCCGCCGGAAGTTTAGTTACCCCAAACACCGTCATTCCCGAAAGGTCGTTTGTTATGGGCGCTCCGGCAAAGGTCAAACGACCGCTCTCTGATGAAGAGGTTACGGACCTGGAACGTTTTTGGCGCGGTTATGTAGAAATGAACGAAATTTACAGCGGGAATAATTCGCAGGTTAGAAAAAGTCAGCAGAATTTGAAATTACCCCGATCATGAACAAAGTGCTAATCATCTTTGCGCATCCGCGGCTTGAAAAGTCAAGGATAAATTCCCGTCTGGTTCAGAGCATTCCGCCGCTTGAAAACATTACATTTCACGACCTTTACGAATGCTATCCGGATTTTAACGTCGATATAGCGCGCGAAAAATCGCTGCTCGAAAATCACGATGTAATAATCTGGCATCATCCGTTTTACTGGTACTCCGCGCCGCCGCTTCTTAAACAATGGATCGATATGGTTTTGGAATACGGTTGGGCTTACGGAACCGGCGGCGATAAGCTGAAAGATAAGATCGTTTTCAACGCGATAACCACCGGAGGAAATGCCGACGCCTATTGCCCGCAGGGATATAACTGCTTTACGATCAAGGATTTCATGCACCCTTTCGAACAAACTGCGCGGCTTTGTTTAATGGAATATCTCCCGCCGTTTGCCGTAATGGGAACGCACCGGATGACCGAAGCACAGATCGAACGTGCCGCGGATAATTACGGTAAGCTGCTGACAAATATCAGCAAAACCGATTTCGACATAAAAAAAGCATCGTCGAAGCAGTTTTTGAACGAAATGGTTTGAACTAACGGGTTAACCCTCCGATCTTTAAAGATTAAACGTTGACCAGCGAACGTTGAAAATTAAACCTTGAACCTTGAACTTCGGAGCCCGGACTCCGAACTCCAAATCCGAGATTCCGGACTAACTACAAATGGCAGCCGAAAGCAATTTTTTACTACAATCGACCGTTTTTCTCGCAGCGGCGGTGATTTGCGTTCCGATCGCGAAACGCTTAGGACTCGGTTCCGTGCTCGGATACTTGATCGCCGGAATGCTGATCGGTCCTTTCGTTGCGGGATTTATCACGAACGAGAGCGAAGAAATTATGCATTTTGCCGAATTCGGCGTCGTCATCATGCTGTTTTTGATCGGGCTAGAACTCGAGCCGGAAAAGCTCTGGCGTTTGCGGCGTTCTATCATCGGCGTTGGAATGACGCAGGTGGTTACAACGGCTGGATTGATCTTCGCCGCATGCTTGTTTTTGGACCTTTCCTGGCAAAGTTCGCTTGCAGTTGCACTTGCGTTGTCCCTTTCATCGACCGCGATCGTCCTGCAAACTTTGAATGAAAAAGATCTGATGCAGAGCGAAGGCGGGCAAAACTCGTTCAGCGTCCTTCTTTTTCAGGATATTGCGGTCATTCCGATCCTCGCGATCCTGCCGCTGCTAGCGGTAAATTCTGCAGCAGCTTCCGGCGATAAAACGTTTTTCAGCGATCTTCCGGTCGGTTTGCAGACGCTTGCCGTGCTCGCCGCCGTCGCCGTTATTGTTTTTGCCGGACGCTTTTTGATCGCTCCGCTGCTTCGCATAATTGCAAACAGCCGCGTTCGCGAACTATTTACTGCAACCGCTCTTCTGATCGTTGTTTCGATCGCTTATCTGATGCAGCTTGTCGGACTCAGCGCCGCGCTAGGGACTTTTCTCGCGGGCGTAATTTTGGCGAACAGCGAATATCGCCACGAACTCGAAAGCGATCTTGAACCGATAAAAGGTCTGCTTTTGGGACTTTTCTTCATCGCCGTCGGCGCTTCGATCGATTTTCGTTTGATCGCGGAAAATCCCGGAACGGTCGCGTTCTTAACCTTTTCACTGATCGCGCTTAAATTCGGCATTCTCTTTGCGATCGGCAGGTTTTTCCGGTTTTCGATCGGGCAAAACTTTCTTTTCGCATTCGCGTTGGCGCAAGCCGGCGAATTCGCTTTTGTCATCTTTTCATTTGTCGGAAGATTGGGAATTTCAACGCCGGAAACCTTAAATTTCGGCATCGCTGTCGTCGCTTTGAGTATGACGATCACGCCGCTGCTTTTCATTATTAACGAAAAATTGATCCAGCCGCGGCTTTGCAGCGGAACCGTCTTTGCAGACGAACGCGCCGCCGATGCTGTCGAAGAAAAAAATGCCGTCATCATAGCGGGATTTGGGCAGTTTGGAAGCACCATCGGGCGGTTTTTGCGTGCAAACGGCATCGAGGCAACTTATGTTGACAACGACGCCGATCAGGTAAATTTTCTGCGCCGGATGGGTTTTAAGGTCTATTACGGAGATGCGACCCGGGCTGATTTTCTGCTTGCCGCCGGTGCGAACGATGCAAAGGTTTTCGTCTCGGCGCTTGCATCGCCCGAAGAAAATTACGAACTCGTCGAAACTCTGCAAAAGCATTTTCCGCATCTGGAGATCATGATGCGCGCCCGGAATCGTTATGACGCATATGAATTTATCGATATGGGCGTAAAAAATATCTATCGCGAAAGTCTCGATACATCCGTGCGTTTAGGCGTCGACGTGCTGCGCAAACTCGGTCGCCGCGCGTACACGTCGCGCCGCGCGGGATTGAGTTTTCTTCAAAACGACGAAGAAGCAATGTGGCAGCTTGCCGAACACCGGCATGATGAAAAGAAATATATTTCGGAAGCCCGCGCCCGGATAAAATATCAGGAAGATGTAATTCAGCGCGACCTTGGAACAAGTGAAGATATCCTCGATCACGCGTGGGACAGCGAACCGCTTGTGCGCGGAGCCGGCGGTTCTTCTTAAAAAATCGCCCGCTTCCTTTTCACTTTTTTGCCTCGCCGCGTTTAAACTTTCAAATGTTATGAGCAACACAAACCCCGCGCGCGGAATGCGCGATTTTCTTCCCGCCGATGTGCGAAAGCGCAATTACGTTATCGGCATAATTAAAGAAGTTTACGAAAAATACGGCTTCGAACCGCTTGAAACTCCTTCGGTCGAAAACCTGGAGACGCTGACGAACAAATACGGCGACGAAGGAAATCAGCTGATGTTCAAGATCCTGAAACGCGGCGAAAAACTGCAGCAGGAACTCGAAGAAGGCAAGATCACGTCCGAAAATCAGCTCTCCGATCTAGCGCTGCGCTACGACCTGACGGTTCCGCTGGCGCGCGTCGTTGCAAATTACAAAAACGATCTGCCGAAATTCTTCAAACGCTATCAGATCCAACCCGTCTGGCGCGCCGACCGTCCGGCAAAAGGCAGATATAGAGAATTTTATCAGTGCGACGTCGATGCGATCGGGTCGAAATCGACGGTTGTTGAGGCGGAATTGATTTCTGCCGTTAGTGAGATTTTGGAACGGTTGGAGTTTGAAGATTTTTACATCAAAATCAATCACCGCGAGCTTCTCAATGGACTGCTTAATGAATGTAATATTGACGAGAATCGCCGCTCGGATTTTCTGATACTTCTCGACAAAAGAGACAAACTAAGCAATCAAGCTTTTGTAGATGAAATGCATTCCGCGGGTTTTTTACCGAGAGCAGAGCTGTTTTGGGAATTACTGGTTGAATTGGACCAAAACTCATTAAACGTAACCCGCAGCGACAGATCAATGACGATTGAAGACCTGCGAGATATTAATCGAAAGCGGATTCAAAAAATTCGCAACTTCCTTGGGACGGAAGCGCAAGGTAACAATGCTCTAAATTCATTGGAGGAAATCTTCAAATTCATCCCTAATGTATCCGTTGAGTTAAAAAATTTGGTTTCCATTGATCTCGCGCGAGGACTTTCATATTACACCGGCGCGATCTTTGAAATATCCCTAACAAAAGGCGATTTTGCCGGAAGCATCGGAGGCGGCGGGCGATATGACGGATTGATCGGAATGTTCGGAAAGGAACAAATTCCGGCAGTCGGATTTTCGTTGGGACTTGAGCGGATAATTTATGTCATGGAAGAGCGCGGAATGTTCGATACGCTCATCGCGGAAGGTAAGATCAAGAACGAAACCGCCGACGTGATGGTCACGATCTGGAACGAAGAAACCTCAGCCGAATCGCTGAAAGCGGCGTCGGAACTCCGTGAAAAAGGCTTGCGCGTGCTCGTTTATCCCGAAGCGGACAAGCTCGGGAAACAATTCAAATACGCCGATTCGCTCGGGATAAAGAAACTCCTGATCATTCGCGAAGAAGAGATCGCCGAGAACAAAGTGAAGATCAAAAACCTCGAAAGCGGCGAGGAAACCGTCGTTTCGAGGGAACTTGCCCACAGCCATATCTAGGTAAAGGTTTGTTCGGATCAGATCGCGACCAATTTTTCACTGGTTCACGACCGTTCGTCAATTCGTTTCCGATCAACCCGAACGAACATTAGAAATCGGAAAAAGCTTGTATTTATCGCGCGTTTCATATTAAATAGCTGAAACATAAAATGATTTGCCGGGCACGTTGATAGACCGTGATCTTGACCGGCAATAGAAAGTTTTTCCCGAAACGCACTTTTACTGAATTCGAACGTTTCGGGAGAAAATTCCCTCTTTTACCCTAAACTTTTGGAGAAAATCCGATGAACAGATCACGAATAGTCCTTGTACTTCTAGTTGCTTTGCTCTTAAACCTTGCCGCTTTTGCACAAAAGGAAAAATCCGACGCAGGAACAGGCGGAATAGATATCACCGGCGAAATAAACGGCGCGCCGTTTCGTTTGGTACGACCGGCTTCGTGGAACGGAACTCTGATCGTTTACGGGCACGGTTACCGCGACAAAGCCGACCATCCGGGCGAGCCGAACAACCGCAATCCGGACATTGCGCCCGACCCGGCGCTGATCTCGGTTTTGACCGGTCAGGGATATGCGCTCGCGGGTTCCGCTTACGCCGATAACGGCTGGGCGGTTCAGGAAGGTTACAACGACACTCTGTCGCTTGTTAATTATTTCAAGGCAAATGTCGGCACTCCGAACCGGACGCTTTACTGGGGATTTTCAATGGGTTCCGTGATCGGTTTCAAACTCGCGGAAACGTCATCTGTTTTTGACGGTTTAATGTGCGGATGCGCGGTCGGCGCCGGAGCGACGAGTTCCTGGGACGGCGCGGGCGATCTTCTTCTTGCATACGATACCGTTTTCGGAATGACGGCAACCTGGGGAAATCCGGGCGATCTGCGCGACGATATCGATTTTGAAACGGAAGTTTTTCCAAAATTGAGCAGTGAACTTAACAGTCCTGCGAATTTTCCCGGATTTGAATTTATGCGTCTCGTCGTCGGAACGCCCGGACGCGGAATAAATCCGCCGGCACCGCCGAGTTTTTATCCCGGTTGGGTCGTTACGGACATGTTCTTTACAACCGAAGCGCGGTCCGAACTCGAACGTCGTGCGGGCGGTGCGGTCGTGCAGAATCTTGACCGAAATTACAATCTGACCGCAAATGAACGCCTTTATTTAAACGGTCTCGGGGTTCCAAATGCTCAGATCGACGCTTGGATTTCTGCAATGAATAATCGGCGGACTTTCAACGCGCCGGAATCTGCACGAAATTACTTGCGGCAGAATGCAAATTACAACGGCGCGATACGCAGTCCGGTCTTGACGATGCATACGAAGATCGATCCGCTTGTAACGGTTTCGCAGGAATGGGCTTATCAAAACACGGTCGCCGCCGCCGGACGTCCGAACTGGTTTATTTCAATGCGAAATAGTCCCGGCGGAGTTTATGATCCGAGATCGTTCTTGCGAAGAACCGATCTTCTTTATCAAACCTACACGAACGGCAACGGGCATTGCAGCTTTACCGGAGAACAGCTGATAACTGCGATAACAACGCTCGACAATTGGATTGCAACGCGAACGAAACCGACCAGCGCGAATTTCCCGGAAGCACTCGGGTTTGACAATTCATTTGTTCCTCCGCCGCTGGTTCAGCCGTAGGTCGATATTCGTTTGATCTTTGTTTGATTTTTTTTAATTAGTGGCGGCGGCGGTCGTCACTAATTTTGTTTTCGCGGTGTGTTTACAGCAAATAGGAGAAAAAATTATGAAAGTTCAATTCCTGATAGTTGCTTTTTTCGTTTCGATTTTGACGACCGCCTGCGGGGGACAATCACTCGTTACGGATAACATCTCGCAAAACTTGACCGGGATCGCTTCGCTAAGCAAGGCGCGCGCCGCGCATTCCGCTACTTTGCTGCGCGACGGCACCGTTCTGGTTGCCGGCGGCATGGAACGCGACGGCGTTCTAATCGATGATGCGGCGCTCTTTATTCCGTCCGAAGATCGCTTTGAAAAGATCGATTCTAAATTATCGAAAAAACGCGTCAGCCATACCGCGACCTTATTGCCGGACGGTCGTGTGTTGATCGCAGGCGGTTGGTCTTCGGGCTCAAATCCTGAAAAGACGGCGGAAATATTTATGCCCGAAACGAAAACATTTCAAAAGGTCGGCGATCTTTCGTTTCGACGGTCGGGACATTCGGCAACGCTTTTGGGCAACGGAAAAGTTTTGATCGCAGGCGGCTTTGACGGTGAAAGAATTCTGGATACTGCTGAGATTTTCGACCCGAAAACCGATTCATTCACAACGGTCGGAAGACTTTCAACTCCGATAAATGTGCATTCCGCGACCTTGCTAAAAAACGGAAAGATCCTTTTTACCGGCGGCGAAATTCGCCGCGGCGAGACGACTGCGGCGGCGGAGATCTTTTCGCCCGAAACAAACAGTTTCTCCGTGCTGAAAGCAAAAATGAGCGACGCGCGATATAAGCATGACTCGATCTTGTTGGGCGACGGAAAAGTACTCGTAACAGGCGGTTCGGACCACCGCGACTTTCGCGGCAAATTGAAAAGCGCCGAGATCTTTGATCCCGCGAAACAGACTTTTACGAAAACGAAAGACATGCTGTCTCCGCGGTTCAAGATCGGTTCGACTTCCGTTTTGCTTGAAAACGGAATGGTTTTGATCGCCGGCGGCAGCGCCTCGGCGGAAATATTCGACCCGAAAACGCTCTCATTTTCAACCGTTTCCGGCGCTGTCCGCAAATCGCTTCATTATTCGTCGGCAACACGCCTAACGGATGGGCGCGTTTTGATAATCGGCGGATACGAATTTATCGCAAGCGGTGAACCGACAAGTACCGATCAGGCTTGGATATTTAAGATCTAAGGGAACAAATGACTTCAGAAATTATTGAAAATTATCTTTCGGATTCGATTAAATCGTTCCGCAATTATAAATCGATGGCGGAAAAGGCGATGGCGCAGGTTTCCGATGAGGAATTTTTTCGCGCGCTCGACGAAGAGGCGAATTCGATCGCCGTTATCGTAAAACATATTGCGGGAAATCTTCGTTCGCGCTGGACCGATTTTTTAACAAGCGACGGCGAGAAAGCGGATCGAAAACGCGACACCGAATTTGAGTTGATGGATGAAACGCGGGCGTCGTTAATGGAACGATGGGAAGAAGGGTGGCAAACACTTTTCAACGCGATCGAGCCGTTAAAATCTGAGGATTTTTCGAAAACCGTGGCGATTCGCGGCGAACCGCATTCTATCTGCGAAGCGATCAACCGGCAACTGACTCATTACGCATATCACATCGGACAGATCACGTTTCTGGCAAAACATTTTCGTTCCAAAGCGTGGAAAACGCTGAGCGTTCCGCGCGGTCGTTCGGACGAATTTAACAAGTTTTTGGCAGAAAAAAAAGCACGCGGCGAAACGCAAACTCATGCCCTCGAAGCACCGGCGGAATTTGAAGCAAAGAATAATTAATGTATTAAGCAGTTGTCCGGATAATTTCGCGATCTACGAATTTTCGGAAAAAACTTCAAACCGCATGCCCGCCTCGTTTGGATAACTTCTGCACGTTTTCGCGATCCGCTGCCTGCGTTCAGCCGAAAAGAAGACTGCGAGCCGGTCGTTTCAGCGAGCCGTTCCGGCGCTATTAAAAAAAGGCGGAAAGCGGAATTCGCATTCCGTCATTCCGCCAATTCGAATAAAAACGCCGGTTAGCTCAACTTTTCGATGATCGCCGAAGCAAAATCTGCGGTCGAAGCCGTTCCGCCGAGGTCGCGCGTGCGGACGTCGGTGTCGCTAAAGACAGACATCAGAGCCGTTTCCATCCTGTCCGCCGCTTCCATTTCGTCTAAATGACGCAGCATCAAGATCGCCGACATCATTATCGCCGTGGGATTTGCAATTCCCTGTCCGGCAATGTCCGGTGCGCTGCCGTGGACCGCTTCGAAAACCGCGCCCTGTTCGCCGATATTCGCTCCCGGCGCCAATCCCAAACCGCCTATCAGACCGGCGCAAAGATCGGAAACAATGTCGCCGTAAAGGTTTTCCATAACCATCACATCAAATTGTTCCGGACGCATAACAAGCTGCATACATGCGTTATCGATGATCTTATCGTCGGCTTCGATCTGCGGGAAATTTTTCGCCATCTTGTAAAAACATTCGAGAAAAAGTCCGTCGGACAATTTCATGATGTTCGCTTTATGCATCGCCGTAACCTTTTTGCGACCCATTTTAACGGCGTATTCAAACGCGTAGCGCGCGATCCGCGTCGAAGCTTTTTCGGTAATGATCTTCAACGATTCGACGACTCCCGGAACAACGATATGCTCGAGTCCGGCGTAAAGACTTTCCGTATTTTCGCGAACGATCACCAGATCGAGTTCGGGATATCGGCACGGAACGTTCGGCAGCGCCTTTACCGGGCGGACATTTGCGTAAAGGTCGAGCGCTTTCCGAAGTCCGACGTTTACCGAAGTAAAACCCTTGCCGATAGGCGTGGTCAGCGGACCTTTCAGCGCTACTTTGTTCCTTCGGATAGATTCAATAGTTGCATCCGGAATGGTCGTTCCGAATTTTTCGAGCGCGTATGCACCGATTATTTGAGTTTCCCATTCGATATCTACCCCGGTAGCTTCAATTACGCGGACTGTTGCCGCAACTATCTCCGGTCCGATGCCGTCGCCGGGGATTAATGTGATCGTGTGTTTCATAAATTGTTTGTTAGTTGTTGATTGTTAAATATCTTATAATCGAGGTCAGTTACAAATCTACAACGAACAGCTGGGAAATTCCAACAACAACGGGTTTTTGATGCGAAAAGAGGTTTTAATTATCGGCGGCGGCGTTATCGGTCTTTCGATCGCGAGGTCGCTTTTCAAAAAAGGTTTTCGGAAAATAACGATTCTGGAAAAACGATTGGTCGGAAGCGAGGCGTCGTATGCAGCAGCGGGAATGCTTGCGCCGCAATCTGAAACGGAATCGATCGATGATTTTTTTCGGATATGTTCTCAATCGAATGAAATGTATCCGGAATTCGCCCGCGAACTATTCGAAGAAACCGGGATCGATATAGAACTCGACCAGCCGGGCACATTTTTTCTGGCGTTCAGCCGCGACGATTCGGCAGTGATCAAACGGCTTCATGAGATACAGACAAAAGCAGGACTTAAGGTCGAACATCTTACTGCTCAGGACATTAAACGCGCCGAACCGTTCGTTTCTCCGGATGTTCGCGAAGGTCTCTTTTTCGCGAATGAAGGACAGGTCGAAAATCGAAAACTGCTCGCTGCGCTCGAAAAATTTGCTCGCATTAATGCGATAGATATTGAAGAAAATTGCGATGTCTCAGAGATCTTATTTGAAAACGGCGATCTAATCGGCGTCGTCGCCGGCGGCAAGAAACGCTTTGCGGACGAAGTAATAATTGCAACAGGCGCATGGACTTCGCTCATCAAATGCGGCGAGATCCGTTTGCCGAAAGTGAAACCGATCCGCGGTCAAATGCTCAGTTTTCACACTGCAAAGCGTTTATTTTCGCATGTTATTTATAGTCCGCGCGGTTACATCGTTCCGCGAAAATTCGGTAAGATCCTTGCGGGCGCAACGGTTGAAGATGTCGGATTTGACGGTTCATTCACCGAGATCGGGATCGAAAACGTCCGGCAAAATGCGTTAGAGATCGCGCCGAGCCTTGCCGGACTGCCGGTTGACGAAAAATGGGCGGGACTTCGACCGTTTTCGCGTGACGGTTTGCCGGTTTTGGGCAGTTTTCCACAGTGTGGAAATGTTCATATCGCAACTGCTCATTACCGCAACGGAATTCTTCTCGCACCGATTACGGCGCAAATAATCGCCGACAACGTGGCGGGAACTGCGAGTTCGGAGTTTTTGTCCAAATTCGGATTGGAAAGATTTTTAAGATTGGCTGCCTGAGATTTTAGTTTTTATGCGTTTTAAGTTTTATATCGTTTTAATTATTTTGATCTTTTCATCGACCGGCAGCGCCCAGTCGGGTCGCACCGGAACGAGTTCCGAACTTCCCGTAAGCGATGACATCGCGTTAAAGAAGGAGCTTAGCGTTAAGCAGCTTTTCGAAGAAGCAAACAGCTACGCTCGCAGAAAAGTTGAGGAAT
This sequence comes from Pyrinomonadaceae bacterium, assembly GCA_026129865.1. Lineage (GTDB taxonomy): Bacteria > Acidobacteriota > Blastocatellia > Pyrinomonadales > Pyrinomonadaceae > JAHCHG01. Next base: position 184,419 of record JAHCHG010000003.1, on the reverse strand, counting down.
TTGAAAAGAAAAAGACGCCGTTCAGCGACGCTCTTTATCAAAAAACCATAATTGAGGAAAAACAGCTGGCGGCAAAGTATGCCGCTATCGTATCTGAACGGAGCGATCTTGCCGGAGATGACCTTTTCTTCCTCGGATTGCTTTATTCGATCAACGATAACGCGCAGAATACGGTCGCGTGGCTTTCGAAATTCCTCAAAACCGACGATCCCGACGCCGCTCGTGCGCAAACCGCAAGGTTTCGACTGGTGCTGACCGAAGCGAGGTCAAAGAATTTCGATCAGGCGGAAAATTTTCTTTCGGAATATTTAAAGAACGAACCGAACAAAGCCGCAGAACGCGTTACGATGGAAACCGAGCTTGCGTTTGCAATGAAAACAGCCGGTCTTTTCCGTCGCGCGGTGCCGCATGCTGAAAATGCTTACAACGCGACCAAAGAGATCTTCAACGATTTTGAATCACGGAATAAGGCGATCAATACGCTTCTAACTGCAGGTGTGCTTGTCTATGAAATAAATCGCGCGCTCGGCGACGTTGAAGCTGCCGAAAAGCCGCTGGACGATCTGCAGTTCGAAGCCGTGAAGATCCAATCGACAAATCTTTATTATTATGCTGCCGATGAACAAATAAAATATCGGATCGAAACCGGTCGCAAGCCGCTCGCGCTTGCGACCTTCAAAGAGCAGCTTGCCAAAACCGAGAAGCTGTTCAAAACGAAATCGCTGCAAACCGACATTTTTCGCCGGTTGATCCGCCGCGATGTTCACTACAAACTTCTCGGCGAACCTGCACCCGAACTTGAAAACATTGGCGTTCCGCCTGAAATCGAAACAAATATTCTTGCGGATCTCCGCGGGAAAGTCGTTCTACTCGATTTTTGGGCGACGTGGTGCGGACCATGCATCGATGCATTTCCTTCGCTTATCGAATGGGACGAATTGTATAAAAAGGACGGGCTGGAAATTCTTGGCGTCACGCGCTATTACGGGCGCATCGGTTCGCTGAAAGTTGAACCGCCTGCGGAACTCAAGTTTCTCAAGGAGTTCAAAAAGGAACAAAAGCTTCCCTATCGAATGATCGTTGCGAACAACAACCGTAATCATGGAATATACGGAGCGGGCTCGATTCCAACCGCCGTGCTGATCGACCGAAACGGCATCGTTCGATACGTTGAGACCGGCACATCGGCAAGCCGCGAAGAAGATATTCGTGCTGAGATTGAAAAACTTCTTGCAGAGAAGTAAATTTTAAGTAAACGAAACGGACAACAATTTTAATCAATTTTTCGGTTTCTCCATGAAGATCAGGATGGCGCAGAAAACTTCGAAGGTAAAAAATAAAACGCAGCATTTTTATGACCGCGTAGCGGATGTTCACGATTTCATGATGAAGATCAACGGCTACCGCGACTCAGTCGCGAAATTTTTGAAGTCGATGGATATGGAAGTGAACGAAGATTCGCTTGTTCTCGACGCCGGCAGCGGTACGGGAATCGTTACGAAAGGTTTCTATCGAGCCAACTTTCGACCAAAGAATACGATCACACTCGATCTTTCGCTAAATTCTTTGAAGGTCTCGCGCGAACAGTTCAAAAAAGACAAGTGGACGGTTGAGAAGGATGTTTTTCCGGTACAGGGCAATATTTTGGAATTGCCGTTTGCCGATCAAACGTTTGATCTGGTTTTGACATGCGGCGTCCTGGAATATGTCCCGCTCGAAGACGGGTTGCGGGAGTTTTCGCGAATTCTGAAAACGGGAGGAAAATTGATCCTGATTCCCGTAAAACCGTCGATCGTCGGTTCCGTATTGGAATTTCTTTACAACTTCAAACTTCACCCGATCAAGGAAGTTAAGGAGCGTGCTCAGGCGTATTTCGAGATCCAGGGCGATTATAAATTTCCCGTGACCGAACCGATCGGCTGGTCGAAGATGATCTTTTTACTAGAAAAAAAATAGCGGTCCGGAACGAAAATTAATGCCAGATGTAAAAAGTCCTTTGATCATCGCGCATCGCGGCGCTTCGGCGGACGCTCCGGAAAATTCTCTCGCAGCATTTGAAAAAGCGATAGAACTCGGAGTCGACGGAATTGAATTTGATGTAAGGCTTTCAAAATGCGGAGTCCCCGTCGTATTTCACGATTCCACATTGAACCGCATCGCCGGTGTTGACGGATTTGTCAGCGACTTCGTGATATCGGAACTCCAATCGCTGGATATCGGCTCTTGGTTTAATCGCAAAGATCCTCAAGAAAGTTCTCAAGATTTTTCTGCTGAACGCATTCCGACCCTTACGGAATTGCTCTGCCGCTTGGAACACTTTCGCGGTCGTATCTATATCGAACTAAAATGCAGCCGAAGCGAGAGCGCGGAACTTGTAGCCGCCGTGTGCGAAGTAATTAGAGATTCGCCGCTTTTCCCGCAGATCGTACTCAAATGTTTCAGACACCGGGCGATCGCAATGGCAAAAGTAGAACTTCCCGTAGTTCGAACCGCTGCTTTGTTCGCGCCGAAGATACTGAATGTCCTCAATAAGAAAAAGCATCTTTTGAAAAAAGCCGAAGATTGTTTAGCAGACGAGATATCGCTGCATTTTTCGCTCGCCACCGGAAAACTCGCTCGCCGTGCTGCATCTGCGGGTTTCCCGCTCGTCATTTGGACTGCCGATAATCCGTTGTGGATTTCCCGCGCAAAGCGCATCGGGATCGATGCGATCATAACCAACGATCCGAAACGACTCCTCAAAACTCGGGACGATCATTTTGCCCGTCCATAAACCTCTTGTCGTTTCATTTTCAAAAGTGTTTTCAAATGGGGAGGCGAGAGTATCTTTCGCTCAATCCAATTGTGCCTCTTGCCGATTTTTTATCTTTCGATTAACTTTGTATGCGTTAATAAACAAACTTTTTAAGCAATTTTACTGGAGTGGTTGATGAAATTTTACAACGATATTCTCGGACTTATCGGAAATACGCCGTTGGTCAAGATCAATAAGCTGACGGCTCAGCAAGGTATCAAAGCGCAGGTTTTCGCTAAGATGGAAAGTCTTAATCCCGGTTATTCGGTAAAGGATCGGATCGGAATTTCGATGATCGAACATGCTGAAAAATCGGGCGAATTAAAGCCCGGCGGAACCATAATCGAAGCTACATCGGGAAACACCGGAATCGGGTTGGCGATCGCCGCGGCGGTGAAGGGTTATAAATGTATTTTCGTTCTGACAGAAAAGGTTTCGACGGAAAAATTGCGGTATTTGAAGGGATTAGGAGCGGACGTCGTTGTTTGCCCGGCAGCCGCAAAACATGGAACGCCGGATCATTATGTCGAGACCGCAAAGCGCATTTCGCAGGAAACACCGAATTCGTTCTATCCCGACCAGTACAGTCATCCGGCGAATCCGGCTGCTCATTACCGGACAACCGGTCCTGAAATTTGGAACGACACGGACGGCAAGATAACGCATTTCGTTTCCGGCGTTGGAACCGGCGGCACGATCAGCGGAACCGGTCGTTATTTGAAGGAAAAGAATCCGAATATTCAGATCATCGGTGCCGATCCGTTCGGGTCAATTTTCAAAACTTACAAAGAAACGGGGCAGGTTCCCGAGGCGACGCCGTATCTTGTTGAAGGTGTCGGGCAAAGTTTGCCGGTCGGCAATGCCGACATGAAGACCATCGATCAGATAATCAATATCACCGATCGCGATTCGTTTGAAACAGCCCGACAGCTGTCGCGTGTTGAAGGAATTTTCGCCGGTGGTTCAACCGGGACAAATGTCGCCGCTGCACTGCGCGTCGCAAAAGATCTGGACGAGAACGGTCTTGTAGTCGTTATCATTTGCGATACCGGCGAACATTATTTGTCGAAATTCTATTCAGACGAATGGATGAAGGAAAAACTTCTTCTCGAACCGCAGCGGATCACCGCCGGTTTGATCTCGGAAACAAAGGATTCCGGCTCGCCGAAAGAAGTAATTTTTGCCGCGCCGGATGAAATTTTGTCGGATGCGCTCGCAAAAATGAGCAAAAATGGGGTAACGCAGATCCCGGTTTTGGAAGACAACAGATCGGTCGGTTCACTGAAGGAAAGTCGAATTTTGGCAAAACTTTTAGAGAATCGCGACCTGCTTAATTCCGCGGTCAGCGAAGTAATGGATGAAAGTTTTCCGGTTCTCGATGTTGATGCGAGCTTTGATATCGTCAAAGAGAATCTGCACCGCGCCCCGGCGGTCTTAATCGAAGACTTCAAACGGGTTACGGGAATCATAACGCGCGCCGACGTGCTTGACCTTCCGCGATAACTCAGGCACGAAACCAGGGAGAAAAAAGGGTTGACAGGTCATTTAGAATATAAAAATAGTTGAAATGACAGACGGCAATCAAAATCCGAATGATTTGCCCGAAGAAGACTGGGCGATGTCCGAGCCTGAGATTCCTTTGGTCAAACCGAAACCGGCAGCTCCAATTGATGAAGCTGCGGCAAAACTCTATGCGCCGCCCGACACCGGCGAACTTGACGACTGGGACATCGCCGGCGAAGAATTGTCTTCCGAACCGGCACCGACCGGAAAACCTACGCCGGATGAGTCGGCGCCCGGGTCGTTTGTTCCGCCGCCTCAATCTTTTGAAGTATTAAAGCCGATCTCTCCTGTGCAATCGGGGCGCAGCGATTGGGGAATGAACCCTCCGCGTTCCGACGGATGGAAAATGCCCGAACCGGTTTTTCGCGTAACCGACGGCGAAATTTTGACGCGATTGGGCAAACGGTCCGGCAAGCAAGATCATTTGCCGGCGCAAGAGATAAATGAGAACCTTTCGGAAATCTACGAACCGCCGCCGACTGAAGAATCGTCGGACATCCTAGCCGAATTTGAGATCGATGATAACTCTGCTGATCCGTTGGAATTCGATGTCGCGCCCGCTGAAACGACTGCACCTGAACCGCGCGCAGCAAACAAAAAATCGAGCTGGTCGTGGCTGGTCTGGGCGCTTGCCGCTGCCGGATTATTTCTGATCGTTCTGTTCGTCGGAACTTTTTTCGTCTTTTATTACGGAATGCTCGGATTTCGCCGCTGATAATTTTCGATTTCCGTGTATATGAAAAATGTGAAGTAATCAGAATTCTGTTAAATATTTAAGGAAAAGGGGAATGAGGACAGCCTAGAAATTTCTTCAAAGTTCCCTTTTCCTTTTTCCTTGTCATGAAGATCGGCAGATTAAAATTGGACGAAAAAGAATTTCTGCTTTCCGAGCGCATAACGACGATCGGAAGAACATCGGACAATTTGATCTCGTTTTCAACCGATTCAAATATTTCCCGCTATCACGCCGAGATCGAAAACCGCTATGGAGATTACTGGCTGATCGATCTGAACAGCAGCAACGGAACCTCAATAAACGGCACCGCCGTGAATTCTGAAATACTGCTGACCGAAGGCGACCAAATATCGCTCGGCGGTTCTGTCGATCTGACATTTACATTTGAAAAAGACAGTGCCGAACCTGAGCCGCAAAAGACGGAAACCCCGAAAGCTCCAGTTGAGGAAGCCGCCGAAACCGCGGAAGAACCCGACACGCCGGAGACGGCGGAACTGCCTAAATCTTCAAAATTGCCGATCTTATTCGGTCTCGCCGGACTGACGGTCGGATTGGCGATAGTTACCGTCGTCGGTGTTATTCTTTTTACTCCGCAGTGCGGTTTTTCGGGAAGTTCATGTAATGCAAAAGCGCTGATCGTAAGTCCCGAACCGGGCGACACGATCTCAAAGTCGGTCGAAGTCGAGATCGAAACGGAAAACGACGACTGTGCCGAATCGGCTATTTTCGCAATTGACGGAAAAGAGATCGCAAAGGTTACCGATAAACCGTTTAAGGCAAAACTGGATCCTGCCCAATTTGCAAATTTATCGGACGGTTTTGAACATTCGCTTTCGGTGATCTTAATTGACGAAGGCGGAAATCAGATCTCCAGGTCAAACGATGTCGCGCTCGTCTTTGAGACTCAGGAGATCGAACCGGTCAAACCCGATGAAGAACCCGAAAAGGAAACGGTCGCCGGTTCGGATAAAAAACCTGCCGATTCAAAAACATCCGAAAGTTCGGTCGGCGTGGTCGATACCAAACAAATGACGGAAGGCGTTTTGAAGCAATTTTCGGGTTCAGCCGTTTACAAACTCGACCCGGACTTTTTGAAAGCGGTTCAGAAAATGACTTCCGAATATCGTTCCGAAGGTTTTTTTGCCCGTGCCTCCACGTATAAAGACACGATCAATGAAGCGTTCGTCAAGGACCAGAATCTTGATCCCGCGATCGGCTATTTCCTCGCGATGAGCCGGTCGAAATTTGAGCTTCAATCAAATGCTGCGGGTGAAGGATTATGGCGAATGCCCAATGAGTTTGTTAATCAAAACAGCTATAATCAACCTTGCGGAGAAAACAAATCGCTGTCCGACGCGAAGCAAACCTGTGCCGCGATCGCGTCATCGCTTTATCTAAAAGCGCTGGTCATCAGCATTTTCGAAGGCGACGTGATCTACAGCGTGGCGGCGTTCGGCAAATCGCCGCAGGCGGCGAGTATTTGGAAGTCGTCGCTTCCGGGCGACAAGACAGATTTTTGGAACGTCATTCGCACGCCGAAAGAGCGCGAACAGGTCGTAAGATTTTTCGCAGCCGCGGCAGTTGCGCAGCATCCGGAAAAATTTGGTCTGAAAAGCGATCGCCCGATCTCCGAGCTTTACGGATTTATGAAGCAAAATTGATTGACCTATGATCGAAGTGATTCTGACATTCCCTACGCCGGAAGGATCCCGCGAAATAGCGATCGAAAGCGAACGCACCACGTTCGGTCGCGGCGGCGATTCGGATCATAAATTTGACGACACCGGATTATCGCGCCTGCATGCAAGCATTTACCGCGACGGAGACCGTGTTTGGATCGTCGATGAAAATTCGACGAACGGCACTTTTGTAAATGGTGCGGGCGTTTCGGGCGGCGGAACGCCTCTTAAAAACGGCGATTCGATAAAGATAGGAAACGACACGATTCTCAACGTTAGGATTTCGCAAATCAAACAGAAAGCGACGGTAAAAGCCGCCACTTCGTCGCCGGTCAATCCGGTTTCGGTTTCGTCCGGTTCCGACACTGCGAACTACATAATTCCGATCGCCGTTATCGCTTTTGCGTTTTTGATCATTTCCGGCGCCGCGGTTTTTGTCGGAATAAGCGTGTTTGGCGGAAGCACTCCTCAGATCACGCGAGCCGCAGACGATATTGATGAAGATTCGGGCGATGAAACCGGTGCGGAAAAACCTTCGCCGAAACCTTCAATTGAAACTGACTCACCAGTCGATTCGACGAATAATTCTAACGATTTTGAAACGGCGTCCTCGACCACTTCAACCACAGTTCAGTCTCCGCCGCTGCCGAGCGGAAAGACGTATATGTCGATGACGCCGGAAGAAAAAACGCGTTACGTCGAGCACAAATCGCAAAAGGTCGCGCAAATAATAGGAAACAAAAGCGGCGGCGCAATTCCGCCGAACGCTGTCGCGAAGATAAAGAGCTTTGTCGACGCGTATGTAACCCGTTTAAACTCCAAGAAACTGACCAAATGCGATTTTGGCGACAATTTAGAGGCGACTTACGAACGAGCCAGCAAAAATGCACCGTTCATTATTCGAGATTTTTATTCGCAGGGCGTCGATCCGCAGATCGGGCTTTACCTTGCAATGATCGAATCGGAACATTGTCCGTGTCTGCAAAGCCCGACAAAAGCACTCGGTTTGTTTCAATTTCTTGCCTCGACCGCACCGGATTTCGGTCTCGATCCCGCAGACCGCTGCAACCAGGAATTGTCTTCAAAAGCTGCGGCGAAATATATGAAGCAGCTTTCGGGGCGTTTCGGGACGGGACCTTTGAGCATGCCGCTTGCGATCGGCAGCTATAACAGCGGTCAGGGCGCGCTCAGCAAAAACCTCGAAACCGCTCTTAAGGAAAATGGAAGTCAGGAGCGCAGCTTTTGGACGCTCGTGGAAAATGCGGAAAGTCTTTCGAAACAATTCCAGGTCGAGAATATAAAGTATGTGCCGAAATTTTATGCGGCTGCGATAATCGGCGAAAACCCGCAGGATTTCGGACTTCAGCTTCAACCGCTTTCAACCTATACCAATTAAAAAATGGCAGAACTTTGGCTCGAATTTGAAGGCGCCGACGGCAAAGCAGAAAAGCTGCTTGTCGACAAGGAAAAGTTTGTCATCGGTCGGCATTCCGATTGCGATCTGAGCATTCCCGAATCCATAATTTCCCGGCAGCACGCAGCGATCGACCGGTTTGGCGAAGTTTTCGTAATTTCTGACCGCGATTCGAGTTACGGGACGAAATTAAACGGAAACGAACTGGTCGAACCGGTCGGTTTAAAGGACGGTGATTCGATCGAACTCGGCGGTTCGTTCGTCGTAAAGGTCAACTTTATGTCCGACGAACCGGAGGATGAGAAGGCGGAAGAAAAACCTGCGGCGGCAAATCCGTCGGCGGTTTCAAGCGGAAGCTCGATTCCAACAAGTCTTTTCTATATTGCGCCGATATTCGGGCTGCTGATCCTGATCTGCGCCGGCGGCGGAATTTTTATCGCGTTCAGCGGCGGAGGAACCAGTGAACGCGCAAGCGACGAACGCAGCAGCGAGCGCCCCGATGACGGCGAACGTCCCGAACGAACGCCGCGACCGGAGCAAACTGCTTCGACAACGGAAACGACTGCTGAAAAAGCGAATAGTGATTCGACCGAAGTTATTTCGACCGAAACACCGGCTATTCCGGTTGAGCCGGTAACAAAAACATCGGCTGGTATTGAAAGTTTGTCGGCGCAATTTTTGAGAAAGGCGGTAAAGAACGATCCGAACGCATTTTTGACAAGCAAACAGATAGCGCTGGTCGCTCCGAAGATCGATCAGCTGAAAACGTCCTCTGCACTTGCGGCAAATCTAAAAAATGCGAGATCAAATTCGGCGCAGATCGCATCGATCGCTTCCAATTCCGGCTTAACTCCGCTCTATCTTTCTACTGCCTCGATCGCAAAGTTGGGAAATCAGAGCGGCAACGTTGCGGAAACTGCGAAATCGATGGTCGAAATTCTTGCGAAATTAAGCCGCTCGCTTGGCGGCGAAACTGCAGATGATGCGCTGCTCGTGATCGCAGCATATGAGCAGGGCGTTGCCGGAAAATTTACCCAGCTGAGAGTTCAGACAGAAGCGCTCAGCGCGAAAACTCAGGGCGTTACCGCACGGCAGGTGCGTACGATCTGGTTTTTGCACGAACAAAATAAACTTTCCGACGCCGAATTCGATTTTGCATTGAGATTTATAGCCATCGGAACCATAGCGCAAAAGCCCTCCGAGTTTGGCGTCAATGCCGAAGCACTGAATTTCTAAGAATTAAGAAAAAGATCATTTCAATAAAAATGACCTTTTTCACGCCGATTTTTCGTATTTATAAGATAAATAGATGAAACCGATCGCTGAAAACGAATGGGTTACCGGGCAGATCACGCTCGATATTAACGGAGTTCCGATCGATATGAGCGTTACCGTTCCGTCGATTCCGGTTAAACCGCAGCGTATGCTTCCGATCTTTCAGCAAATGACCAATTCGTTCGTCGAAATGGGTGTAACTTCGGCTGCGTTCGAAGGACGACAGGTTTCATGCACAAAAGGATGCGGAGCATGCTGCAGCCAACCTGTACCTGTCGCCGAGATCGAAGCGTATCAACTTGCAGAACTTGTCGAAAACTTACCGGAACCGCGCAGAAGTGAGATCAAGGGGCGATTTGAAGAATCGTTCGCACATTTCGCCGAGATCGGCTGGTTCGATCGACTTTCCGAATGTGCCGGCGGAACGAAGGAAGAACAGGAAGCCGTCGTTTTGGATTATTTTCGCGAAAACATTTCCTGTCCGTTTTTAGTTGAGGGCGCATGCTCGATCCACAAAGACCGACCGCTTGCCTGCCGCGAATATCTGGTTTCTTCGCCGGCGGAGAACTGTTCAAACCCGACGGCGGAATCGATCGATATGATCAAACCGCCGGTTAAACCTTCAAAAACTCTGCTGAATGTAGGACAAAAACGGCAGATAACGGGCGTTAATTTTATTCCGCTCGTTATGTCGCTGCGGTGGGCACAATCGAACGAAGAAAAGTTTGACGAAAAGACTGGCGAACAATGGTTATCGGAATTTTTCCAAAAGCTTACCGGAAAAGAAATCCCGGGCGCAGAGACTTAACCGCGATTCCGATGCCGGAATTTCCCTGTTTTCTTGTCCAAAGGCTTGTTAAGTAGTTTGCTATTTACTAATTACAAAATTAGTCATACTATTTACACCAAAAACATATGAGCAAATATCGAAAAATCGTCTGGAACGAGGGGATGCTTTTGACTCCGCATCACTTCCAGCAGTGGGACAACTATTACGAAGAGTTGCTCACATCTCGGCTGCGTTCGATGATGCCGTACGAATTTGGTGTTTTAGATCTGCAGGTTAATCGCGAAGCGATAGCGAACGGCAATTTTCAAATAACTAGCTGCCGGGCTGTCTTGCCGGACGGCTGGATGGTTAATGTCCCCGATGCCGAAGCAGTTCCCGACCTGCGCCCGGTCGGCGAGCATTTTCAGCCGGAAGCGGAAAAACTCGGCGTTCACCTTGCGATACCGGCGAAAAAGATGGGCGAGGCGAATTATCAGGCAAACGGCGGAAAAGCGAGTCCGAACCTGCGTTTTCTGCAGGAAGGCGCGATGGTCAAGGATGAAACAAGCGGAACGAACGAACAGCCGCTTGCCTTTGCAAAAAGCAATTTGCGGATCATTTTTGATGACGAGCTGCGCGACGGATTTACTTCCGTAAAGATCGCCGAACTCGAACGAACACCGACAGGTCAGCTCCAGATCTCCGAAAATTATATTCCGCCGATCTTAACGGTTTCGGCTTCAAACTGGCTTGTCGATATGCTTCGCCAGCTGGTTGAAATTCTGATCACAAAAAGCGGAAGTCTGGGTGAACAGCGCCGCCAGCGAAATGCTTCGCTTGCGGATTTTACGACCTCGGAAGTTGCTATTTTCTGGCTGCTTCATACGATCAACAATTCCATTCCGGCGATGTCGCATTATTTCCGCTCGCCGCTGCTTCATCCCGAACCGCTGTACATGGAAATGGCACGGCTCGTCGGTCAGTTGATGACGTTTTCGACCGAACATCATCCTAAGGACATTGTTAAATATGAGCATCTCGATCTTTATTACACTTTCAGCAATCTTTCGGCGATGCTGAAAGATTTGCTCGAAACGGTTATCCCGAGCCGCTGCGTTCCGATCCCGCTCGAAAAAACGCGCGAAACGCTCTATGTCGGCAGAATCGACGACGAAAGACTGCTAAAAGAAGCAGGGTTTTATCTGGCGGTTAAATCTCCGATGCCCGAATCGAAACTTATCGAGGGCGTCCCGCGTGTTGTCAAGATCGCGTCGCGCGACGTTATTGATTCGGTTATCGGTTCCGCGCTTCCGGGAGTTGTTTTGACGCATGCAAATCCGCCGCCGGCGCCGATCCCGACACGGGTTGGATTCAGATATTTTATGCTCGATTCGATCGGTCCGTATTGGAACGGTATCAAAGGTTCGAAGGTTGTTGCCGTTTATGTTCCGGATGAAATTCCGGATGAAACGCTTGAAATGTACGCCGTTAAACCATAGGAGTAAGCTCAGCGTTCAGTGTTCAAAGTTTCAAATTGGTCCCAACGACCTTAAACTTTGAACCCGGAATTTTGAACTTAAAAGATATGAGTGAAAGAACTGCAAAAAATGATCTTATCGCATTTGCCGGACCGATCTTCGATCTGATCCTTCGGCTAAAAGCGGGAATCGTCGCTCCGTCAAATGAACTTCGTCCGCAGATCGCGCAGATGCTGACCGAATTTGAAAAGCGTGCGGAGCGATATCGTTTTAATCACAAGATCGTTCAGGTTTCGAAATTCGCGCTTGCGTCGTTTGTTGACGAAACCGTTTTGACGAACAACTTCCCGCTTCGCGACGAGTGGGAAAAATACCCGTTGCAGCTTGAATATTTTGGCGAACAGCTTGCCGGCAACAAGTTCTTCGACAAGCTGAAAGCGATGTTAAAGCAAATGCAGGTGACCGCCGACGCCGTTGAAGTTTACTACGTTTGCATGCTGCTCGGGTTCAAGGGGCGGTACGGCGTTTACGAACAGGAAAAGCTTTTGGCGATCATGCAAAAAACCGCGAACGAGCTGGTAAAAGCAGGAAAGATCAAGCCGGTCGAACTTTCGCCAAATTGGCTGCAGAACGATCAGCCGACACCCGTCGAAAAGAAGGGAATGCCGATCTGGGCAAAAATCGGTGCATTCAGCGGTCTTGGACTTGCCGTAATTATTTACGTTGTAATGCTTTTGCTTTCGACCAAGTTTGCCGACGACGCGATCAAAACGCTTCAGCTTTGAAGTTCGCGTTTTCGGCTGTTAAAGCGGCAATCGGCTGAAACTTAATAATATCGATCGGGCGATGTATAATGGAAAGCTCAATCGTACAATCTGAAATTCAACGGATTCCATAATTCTTATGAATACGTGGCAGTTTTCGCAACTAAAGTGGGCTTTAGGTCTCGGAAGTTTGATGACCTTTTACGGGATCATCAACATGGCTGTGTGGGTCTTAGGCTCGCAGTTCGGACTTCAGGTTGAATATCGTGTTCTGGTGATCGCATTGATCCTTTTGACGATGCCGTTCACTCTCATCATCGGTTACGTCGCTTCCCGCCGCAGCAAGAAAAAAGAGGAAGCGGCAAAAGCCGAAAAGGAAGCTGCCGAAGGTAAATCTGCCGACGAAACATCTTCGGAAGGCGCCGCACCGAAACTTGCTAAACCGACCGGAAATTACGACGAAAATGAGAAAGGCGCCGAAGAGGTCGTACAGTTCTTAAAATCTTCAAATCTTGGAGAAGGCGGAAAAGAAGCCGTTTACTCATTGCCCTGGTATCTGGTTTTGGGAACGCCGAAAAGCGGAAAATCGTCGCTCGTTATAGGTTCGAGGCTGAATTTTCAAACTCTCCCCAGCCAACGCGAATCCGAACAAAAATTCGTCCGACCGACGCGAAGCGTTGATTGGAGGATCACGAGCGACGCCGTTTTTATTGATACAGCCGGTCGCTATCAAACCGAAGGCGCCGATCAGGACGAATGGGCTGCTCTGCTCGAAACGATTAAAAGCAAACGACCGAAAAGACCGCTTGACGGATGTCTTTTGATCGTTAACACAGAACAGGTTTTAGAATCGGGCGAAGCGGACATCGAGCAGATGGCGAAAATTCTCCGCACGCGGCTCGACGAAGCCATCGAACGGACAAAGGTCCGTTTTCCCGTCTACATTGTTTTCACAAACGCCGATACGATCGAAGGTTTTACCGATTCGTTTTCAACGTCTAAGCAGGAAGGTCGAAACCTCGTTTGGGGATCGACCATCCCGCTTGCGAAGAGTGAAAATGCGCAGGCTCTGTTCGACAGCGAATACGGACTTTTGCAGGACGCCGTAATGAAGCGCCGCTTGATGCGTCTGTCTGCGCCTTTTGCTCCGGTTCGGCAGCTTCGGATCTTCAATTTTCCGCTCCATTTCGGTGCCGCGCGGCGAAAGATAGGAGCCTTTATCACGACGCTTTTCCGTCCGAATCCCTTTAGCGCAAGTCCGTTTTTGCGGGGATTTTACTTTGCCGCATCGCCAAGCGCGAAAAGAAGTTCCTCGAGCGGACAAACGGTTCAAACCGTGGGAAACACTTATTTTACGGAACGATTTTTCCGCGACGTTCTGCTTCGTGACAAAGATCTCGTTCAAACCTTTCAGCAGCAAACTCAGCGCGCACCTATCTTCGGCTGGCTTCTGACCGGTTTTCTCGCATTTTTCACCATTGTCGTTTTAGTTCTTGCGGGCGTTTCGCTGGAAAACAACAGGAAATTGCTTAAAACCGCATCCGAACGCGGTGCCGAAGTTTTGAAAATCGTTCGCGATGACAAGGGAAAGAATCCGCTTGAAAAAGCTCCGGAAATAGCAAAAACGGAAACGGATGCAACATTTAAGCTTTACGGAATTTTGAAGGATCTCGACGAATATGACCGGGAAGGCGCTCCGATATATATGCGTATGGGGCTGTATTCCGGCGATCGAATTTTCAAAGAAAACCTTCTTCCGATCTATTTCAATGTTATCGAACAACGATACAAGGTTCCGACGATTAAAAAAGTTGAGGAAGATCTGCAGAAATTCGCAAAATCCGAACCGGTTTCGAACCCGAAGGATATTACCGAAAAAGAGACCGAAAACCTAAACAAATACTACGATCTTCTCCGGGCATACCTGATGCTTTCGGAAGAGCACAAGGACAAAGCGAATGCAGCACAGATCGCCTCAGCTTTAAAGGATTACTGGTTCGCGTCGTCTAAATTGCCGGCAAACACCAAAGAAGAAGCCGACAAACAGCTGGTTTTCTGGGCGTCGCAGGTCGATCGTGAAAGATTTCCGCGGATCAGTTTGAACAAAGATCTGGTAACACAGGCACAGGCAAAATTGAAGGCTTTCCCTGCGCCGAACCGCTTTTACAAGCAAAAGGTCGCCGAAATATCTGAAAAATTGGACAAGGATATCGGCAAGATCACCGTCAAGGACATTCTTAACCGCAACAGTGCTGATGCGGTCTATCTATCGGGTGAATACGTCGTCCCGAGTGCGTTTACGATAGAGGGCTATAAAATGCTGAAAAAGGAACTGTCTACTTCCGGAGACAAACTCAGCGAGCCCGATTGGGTCATTGGCGAAACTTCCAAAGATAGTTCCGCGCAAACGGCGGATGTCGAAAAGGTCGAACAACTCTATTTAGCAGAATATGCTGCAAAATGGATCGAACTTGTAAAGGACACAAAAGTCGTCCCATATAACAAGGAAAAAGTTGATTTTGCAAAGGCTTCATTAAATTCCCTATCTTCGCCGACTTCGCCGTTAAAGGTTCTCGCGAAAGAGATCGCGCGGAACACGAATTTTTCAGGAAAATCCGCACCGCAAGGCTGGTGGGAATGGTTGACGAGTTTCGGCGGCGGCGATGATTCTGTCAACACCGGCGGAAGCACCGAGGTCGAGCGTCAATTCCTGCCGCTGTTCACATTTGTCGGCAGCGAAGATGATAAATCCAAACCGCCGATCGAAAGTTACGAAAGCGCTTTGGCAAAGGTCGCAAACAAATTTGACGATTTTAGTACGACAAAGATCAATCAGGTTTCGCAGGAACTTGCCAAAGACGACGACAAGAGTTTCGGTGAATTGAAAGATTCGAGCGACAAGATCAAAACAATGCTGAAAGGCTTTGACACCAATGCAGGTCAATCGCTTGCTAGGCTTTTCCAGCAGCCGCTCGACCATCTGCGCGCACTTTTCGGCGCAGGTGCGAAGGAACAGATCGAGAAGAACTGGACTGATAAGATCCTTGGCGAATCGAACGAGATTTCGAAGAGTTATCCATTTGAAAACGGCGGTAACGATATCGATCTGAAGAAGCTTTCCGATTTTCTTAATCCGAAGAGCGGAACGCTTTCGACATTTTATAAATCGAGCCTGGCGCAGTATTTTGACGAAACGAACGATGGAATAAAACCGCGCGAGGATTCGGAAGTTAAGTTCTCCGACGCTTTTGTCAAATATTTGAACGATGCTTTCAAACTTCAGAAAGCGCTTTACGGAAACGACGGTGCGACACCGAACTTTGAATACGAATTCACGCTCGGAGCGGTCAAAGACGCGGTTGTTGAAGTTACGATCGACGGGCAGAAAGTTACATCCGAAGGAACCGGATCGAACAAACTCACTTTCCCGGCATCGTCCGGTGAAACCGGTGTGTTCATAAATTTCGCTTCGACGGCGGGAACGACAGCCCCGGCGCCGGCTGCTTCGCCATCGACGTCGACGGCAAATTCCGGCAATATGACCGTCAGTAGTCCAAATTCAACCGAACCATTGAAATTCCCCGGAACCTGGGGATTGTTCAAATTCTTTGACGCGGGAAATCCGCAGAAACAGGAAAGCGGCGAGTACTCGCTGACTTATAATTTCGGCGGAAAATCGTTAACGGCAAAAGTAAAACCGACCGGCGGCGATCTTTTCGACCGCACGATATTTACCGCGCTCAAGGCGCCCGAAAATATCTTTAAGTGATCTGCCTTCGAGATCCGAGCGAGGAAAAAATTATGAATGAAGCAAAAGCCCAACGTGTTAATGAAGCAAAGATCAAACTCGACGGCGGGGATTTGAAGGGCGCCAACCAGGAGGCTCTGGCAGCGGTCAAAGCAACCCCGACGGATGCGACCGCAAGAACATTTCTCTTTGAATTATCGTGCTTCACCGGCGAATGGGACCGTGCAGAAAAACAGTTGGAGGTAATCGGGCACCAGGATGTAAATGCAATGATCGGTGCGCAGATCTACAAACAGAACATCAGCGCCGAACGCGACCGTCTTCGGCATTTTGCTGACGGACTGATGCCCGAGTGCGTCATGACTCCGCCGAAATACGTAGAAAACCTGCTCGTTGCAAACAATCATATTCGCGAAGGCAGATTGACCGAGGCACGCGAAATTTTGGACGAAGTTGAGAATGAAAGACCCGCGTTTTCGGGAAAACTGAACGGTAAACCTTTTTCGGATTTTCGAGATTTTAACGATCTGACCTCCTGTGTTTTTGAAGCGATCATAAAGGGAAGCTATACGTGGCTGCCGTTTGAACAGGTGAAACAAATTAGAACGACCGCGCCGAAAACGCTGCGCGACCGCTATTGGGTTCAAACTGAATTTGAAATGGAAAACGGGACGAACGGCGAGATGTTTCTGCCGGCACTTTATGTCAATTCCTGGAAAAGCGACGACGACCTTGTCCGGCTCGGACGCGCAACTAACTGGACCGATGTGGGCAACGACATTTATTTCGGCGAAGGATTACGGGTTTTCCAGTTCGACGCCGGACATACGCCGATCTTCGATATCGAAACGATCGAATTCGATCACGAAAACGACGATTCGTCAGGCGAATAGAAAATTTAGCAAATGGAAGTCGTTTTTCGAGAAAACGGTCTGCCCAAATTCAGCGGCTTCCGAGAGTTTGGTCGCATTTTTAATTATTGGAATTAGAAAGGTAACTATTCAAAAATGAGCGAAGAAAATCAAGAATCGAAGTTTCCGCCCGTCATTGACCTCGACGCGATAATGCAGCCGATCTCTGAGGAGAATCCTGCCGGGGAAAGCACGCGTTACTCGGGTCTTTACGACGAGATCATAGAAGCGCGCCGAGCTGACGATATGCTTGCCCAGGGCGAATGGCAAACCGACGTTAAATACGCCGATTTCAAAAAGGTCATCGATCTTGCCGTTCCGGCATTGATCTCGCAGACCAAAGATCTTCAGATAGCAGCGTATTTGACGGAAGCTCTGGTGAAAGAGTATCAATTCGCCGGTTTGCGCGACAGCATGAAATTAATGAGCGGTCTGCAGGAGAATTTCTGGGACAGTATGTTCCCGGAAATCGAAGACGGCGATATGGAAGGGCGCGCAAATGCGATCGCTTTCCTCGATTCTCAGGCTGCAGATGCGATCAAGGAAGCGAAGATCACGCAAGGTCAGGGATACAGTTTAATTGACTGGGAAGATTCCAAGAAATTTGCTTTTCCCGATAATGTCGACACGCTCGACACCGCTGACCAGCAAAGATACGCTGCGCTGCGCGCTCAGGCAGAAAAGGAAAACCGTGTTACGGAAGATCTGTGGAACAAGGCGATCATTGCATCGCGGCGTGCGTTTTATGAAGATCTCGCTTTGATCATTGCCGAATGTTGGGAAGCTTATAACGACATCAACCGGGTCATTGAAGAAAAGTTCGACCCGAAACAAATGCCTGGCATGACCAATCTTAAAAAGGCATTGGAAACCGTCCAAACTCAGGTTGAAAAATTGCTCGCGCAAAAACGCGAAGAAGAACCTGATGAAGTGGAAGAAGAAGCTGATGAAGGGGAAACGCAAGACAGCGGCGGCGCTGTCAGCGGAGGTCAATCCGGTATGCCGGAAACGGCGGGCGCGATTCAGGGACGCGCCGATGCACTTAAGCGGCTCGCGCAGCTGGCAGAGTTTTTCCGCAAAACGGAACCGCACAGCCCGATCTCGTATCTCGTTACGCGTGCGGTGAAATGGGGCAATATGCCGCTGGAAACCTGGCTGCAGGATGTTATCAAGGACGAAACGGTTCTTTTTCAGATCCGTCAGACCTTGGGATTCAACACCGGTGTCGCTCCGGAAAATCCGGAATACGATCCGAATGCCCAGGAAAACTGGTAATAGAACTAAGATTTTGACCTGATTTGAGGTTTGAGATCGTTTTATTGAATACGAGCCCATTTACGCATTTATTTAATGTAAATAAAACCAACGACAAAGAGTTTTTTAAAACTCATATTTTGTTCAATCTAGAAAAAGGAGAGAAAGTACATGCCTAGTAAAGAAAGTCTGCAACATAAATTAGATCGTGTTCGCCCACCGCGCGTCCAAATCACATACGATGTGGAGGTCGGCGGGGCAATTGAGTTAAAAGAATTACCCTTTGTCATCGGTGTCATGGGTGATTTTGTAGGTAAACCCGAAGAACCGCTTCCGGCGCTGAAAAACCGGAAATTTGTCGAGATCGATGCCGACAATTTCAATCAGGTTTTGTCCGGAATGAAACCGCGTCTTGCATATTCCGTCGAGAATAAACTGCAGGACGACGGAAGCAAGCTCGGAGTCGATATCACCTTTAACGACATAGAAGATTTCGAGCCGGACCAAATTGTCCAACAGGTCGAACCACTTCGAAAACTCGTTGAAGCTCGTCAAAAACTTGCTGATCTTCGATCAAAGATGGACGGAAACGAGAAGTTGGAAAATCTGCTGAATGACGTGATAGCGGACACCGGCAAGCAAAAGGAATTAAGCGACGCGCTTGGATTAGGAAGCGGAAAAACGGAGGAATAGATCTATGGCTAAACAAAAAGAACAAGAAGTTCAAGTTGAAGAACAAGTTCAGGAAGCCGGTTTACTTGACCAGATCCTGACGGAAGGAAAAATGGCTCGCGATGAGTTTCAAACCGCGCGCGCCAAAGACATGATAGGCGAGTTCGTTCAACAGGTTATGAACGGCGAATTAACGCTGTCTAAGAACATGGACGCCGCCATCAACGCTCGAATTGCTGAGATCGACCGGCTCGTTTCGGCGCAGATGAACGAGATAATGCATCACGAAGACTTTCAAAAATTGGAAGGATCGTGGCGCGGTCTTCATCATTTGGTGAAAAACAGCTTAACGGGTCCGCAATTGAAAATTCGGGTAATGAGCGCAACGAAGAAAGATCTCTTAAAAGATTTCGAACGCGCGCTCGAATTCGATCAATCGAGCATGTTCAAAAAGCTCTACGAAGAAGAATACGGAACGTTCGGCGGTGCTCCTTACGGCGCGCTGATCGGCGATTACGAATTCGGAAACCATCCGCAGGATATGGCTTTGCTCGAACAGATCTCGCAGGTTGCGGCAGCGGCTCACGCTCCGTTCATTAGTGCGGCGTCGCCGGATATGTTCGGTTGGGATACATTCTCGGAAATGACCGAAGTTCGCGATGTTTCAAAGATCTTCGATCGAATGGAATATATGAAGTGGCGCAGCTTCCGCGAATCTGAAGATTCTCGGTACGTTGGTTTAACGCTTCCGCATGTTCTTGGACGCGAACCTTACGGTGCGGCGACGAAACCGACCGAAACGTTTGCATTTGAAGAAGATGTAGACGGCACGGATCACAAAAAATATTTGTGGTCGAATGCTGCGTACGCGATGGGAACCCGTCTGACGGAAGCATTCTCAATGCATGGATGGTGCGTTGCGATCCGCGGCGTCGAAGGCGGCGGACTTGTTGACGGTTTGCCGACCCACACCTTTGAAACCGACGAAGGCGAGGTCGCAATGAAATGTCCGACCGAAGTCGCCATTACCGACCGCCGCGAAAAGGAATTTTCCGACAATGGATTTATTCCGCTGGTTCATTGCAAAAATACCGACTATGCCGCGTTCTTCGCGACACAGTCGGCAAATAAACCGAAAAAATACGATACCGACGAAGCAAATGCCAATGCGCGATTGTCTTCGCAGCTGCAATATATCTTTGCAGTATCACGATTCGCTCATTATCTGAAATCGATGATGCGCGACAAGATCGGTTCGTTTATGTCGCGTGAAGAATGCCAGCTTTTCCTGAATCGCTGGATCACAAACTATGTTCTGGAAAACGACGTCGCGCCTGCTGCGCAAAAAGCGAAATATCCGCTTCGCGAAGCACGTGTCGATGTGGCAGAGGTTCCCGGAAAGCCCGGCGCTTATCGTGCCGTTGCGTTCCTGAGACCGCACTTCCAGCTCGACGAACTCTCTGTCTCGCTGCGATTGGTCGCCGACCTTCCGCCGCCGGCTAAATAAAATCAGTAGGTTACGAATTGTGCTAAGAAAAAAATTCGTAACTCGCGCAAAAGAGTTCCTTCATCGCGTCTCAAGTACATAGTCGAGCTGAAGGAACTCAAAAAGAGAGCAAAAGCTCAATAGAAAATAAGGAAGTTTTTGCTTAATAGGCAAAATTCAACAAGATTCGAAATCTGAAATAAGGAGCAAGAATAAAATGGCATCAGAAGATTTTTATCTAAAAATAGACGGAATAGAAGGCGAATCGGAAGCGGTTGGCTTTGAAAAACAAATGCAGATCCAATCGTGGTCATTCGGTGCGAGCAATGCGGGTTCATCATCACTCGGAACGGGTTTGGGAACGGGAAAAGTTTCGCTTCAGGATTTTCACTTTGTGATCGAAAACGGTAAAGCGAGCGTTCAGTTATTCCTGGCTTGCTGCAAGGGCAATCACATTCCGCAGGCGATCTTGAGCTGCCGCAAGACCGGCGGGGACGGCTCACCCTACACGTATTACAAAGTTACATTTAACGACCTTGTAATTTCATCGTTCCAGACCGGCGGAAGTGCCGGAGGCGGTCTTCCGATCGAACAATGTTCGTTCAACTTTACGAAGATCACGCACGAATATTTCCAACAGAAGAACGACGGTTCCGTTTCGTTGACGAACACTGTCAGTTACGACACCAAAAAAGTTCAGGGCGCTTAAATTCGCCGGGCAGAACTTTTATCTGGTTACAATTTACCTGCTTAATGTGCCTTTCTTTAAAACGTCAGGCACATTAAGCTGCTTTTCATTTTTATGTCGCGAACCGATAACGAAGTTCGAGTAACACCATCGCTGCTTGACCGATTGATCGATCTGGAGCCGAAATCTTCGCAAGAAGCTCTGCAAACCAGATCAAATTCACTTCGCGAGCTGAAGCAATCCGTCCAGCGCGACCTAGAATGGCTTTTGAATACGCGGGCTTATCTTTCCGGTGCCGCCGAATCTCTCAGTGAATTGAGTAAATCGGTAGCGGTTTACGGTTTGCCGGATTTTACCGGTGTGAGTGCGAAAAATCATCTCGAACAAAGCCGTATGACTAAAGCGATCGAAACGGCAATTAAAAATTTTGAGCCGCGTTTTCTGGATCTTAGGGTTTCACTTGAGCCGATCAGCACAACCGACAAATCTTTAAGATTTAGGATAGAAGCGAATCTGAATATCGAACCTTCGCCCGAACCGGTTGCGTTCGACACCGTACTAAAAGTCGGAAGCGGCGATTTTGAAATTAAAGAAGTTTAAAGAACCATTCACTTAAATTCGGAGACCATTGCAATGTTAACTTTCGTAGAAACCAAATCTTGTTGCGAAATCGGATATAGCGGCATCAAAGGACAATCGTGGCGGTTTTCAAATGGATCGACATGGAACGTGATCGATCATACGCGAAATGTGATAACCGGTTTCAAAGCGGTATTTATGTCGGATTCGAATGGCGTAAAATATGTCCTCGCCTTTGCCGGCACGGACTCATTTTCCGATGTCCTCGCCGATGCCGGGCAGGTTTTGGGCGGAACACCGCTCCAATACACCCAGGCATTAAATGCCACCCATACTTTTCGCCAAAGAGTTCCTGCGGGAAAACTATTCCATTTGGCGGGACATTCGCTTGGCGGCGGACTTGCCGCTTATTGCTCGGTTTCTACAAAAATTCCGGCAAGTACCGTCAATCCTGCGCCTCTCGTCGGCGCATCGAGTTTTTCGGCATGGTTTCGCGATAACTCTCAAATCACCAACTACACCGCAGCCGGCGGCGAATTTGTCAGCAGTTCGCCCGGACGAAATCCCGGCACCGACGTACCCGTCCGTTCGCAAGGAAACTTTTTCACGCGCCACGCGCTCGGTAATGTCGGACCGTCTGTCGCACTTCCTACGCTAATCCAGTAAGTCGATTTGAGATAACGATTTATTCAGTTAAACTGATTTCAGATGCGCGATGAACTTTTAGGATATTACGAGCGGGAGTTAATATTTCTGCGCCGAATGGGCGCGGAATTTGCGAAGAAATATCCAAAGATAGCAGCGCGGCTTCTTCTCGATGAAGAAAAGATCGAAGATCCGCATGTTGAACGGATCATCGAAGCATTTGCGCTTTTAAGCGGTCGAATAGGGTTAAAACTCGATGATGAGTTACCGGAGATCACCGAATCTTTTCTAAACGTTCTTTATCCTCATTATCTCGCTCCGATTCCTTCTATGGCGATCGTCGAAATGACTTTCGGTAATCCCAAAGACAAGCTAACGGCAGTTCAAAAACTCGATCGCGGAGCGAAGCTCAATTCGCGTCCCGTTGACGGAACGCCGTGCCGCTTTAGATCGGCGTATGACATACAGCTATTGCCTTTGATACTGGAATCGTCTTCGCTTGAATCGCCTGCGCCGAAAGATGCCCGGGGAAAATTTGCAGAGAGTTACATTAAGCTCAGCCTGAAATGTTACGGCGACGCGAACCTTCACGAATTCAAGGTCGGCGACACCGAAAAACCGCCGGAATTTCTCCGGTTTTATATTAACGGCGATCCGCAGCTGATCTATCCGCTTTACGAACTGATATTTAATCACGCATCAGCCGTTGAATTTCGTGCCAAGGAACCGCCGATCAGCATGAGAACGATTTCAACGCTGATGAATATGAACGCGAAGCTTCCCGATCCGGTCATTTTACCGCCGGAAAACATTCGTCAGGTCGGATTTGATGAAGACGAAGCCGTTTTGCCTTACACAAAACGTTCTTTTGCCGGTTACCGCCTGCTTACGGAATATTTTGCCTTTCCCTATAAGTTCATGTTCTTTGACGTTTACGGTTTAGATAAAGCGGTCGAAAACAAGTTTGGAAGCCATTTCGATCTGCTTATTCATCTCAAGGACATAACGCCGCCGCAGGCGCCGATTACGGAGGGAACGTTTAAGCTCGGCTGTACGCCGGTCGTTAATCTGTTTGACCGTTCGGCTGACCCGATCTATCTTTCAAATCAGCAGTACGAATATCATGTCATCGCTGACGTGCACCGCCAGCATACGACCGAGATATATTCGATCAACCAGGTTTTGACCACCGATCCGAAATCGAACATTACCCGTGAGTTTTCGCCGTTCTATTCGCTCCGGCACGCATACGGCGAACAAATGGAAAAAACCTTCTGGTATGCTTCACGCCGCGCTTCGCAGCGTCCGAACGATGAAGGAACCGAAATGTATTTAGCGCTCGTCGATATGGATTTCAACCCGAGCGTTCCTTCGACGGAAGTAATAACGCTGCGGACGACCTGTACGAACCGCGATCTTCCGGCGAAGCTTCCATTCGGCGGAAAAACCGGTGATTTTGAGATCGAAGAAACCGCGCTTCTTTCGCGCATTCGGTGTCTTACAAAACCGACGGAAACCATTCGTCCGCCGCAGCGGAAAGCTCTTCAATGGCGTTTGATCTCGCATTTGAATTTAAATTATCTGTCGATCGTCGAAAGTGAGAACGGAACGCCCGAAGCCTTGCAGGAAATACTGCAACTTTACAACTTTCAGGATTCCGATGTTACGCGCAAACAGATCCTCGGAATCACCGGAATTGAGAGCAAAAAAGTGGTAAAACAGATCGGCAGCCATATCGGAGCGGGATTTGTTCGCGGTCTCGAAACAACGCTCACCTTTGATGAGGAAGAATTTGTCGGAAGCGGTTGGTTCCTTTTTGCTTGTGTGATCGAACGCTTTCTAGCTCTTTATTCTTCGCTCAACTCCTTTAACCAGTTGGTGTTGCGCACCCAGCAACGCGAGGGAATAGTGAAAAGTTTTCCGCCTAGAACCGGCGAACAGATCCTTTTGTGACCTCAGAAATTTAAACCTCAAACACGATCATTAAAAAATATTAAAAAATATTTATGAATTTGGCACTAATTGTCTTTTTCTGCATTTGACTTGACCGCGTTTAATGCTAAACTCTCATCCGCCATCAAAGAAATTCCCGTAGATTGAATGATCCAGTGAGTTTTCCCGCTCCGTTCGTACGGATCAATTCAGCAGTCTTTTGACGTTTTTATATACATATTAATCCCTTTTGCGGCTTGATAAATTTTATCAGCATATTTCAAAAGTTAGTTCAAAAGGAGAAGAAAGACGTGAAGAGAATTTTATGTCTGCTAGTGGTTTTCAGCGTTGGGCTGATCATTTTCGGGTTGATCTCAAATCGAGCCGATGCGAACAGTCCGATATTCGTCAATGGCTCACAAGATGAACTTTCAAGAGCGAAAGAGATCAGTCTTGAAATTTTGAAAAATCAGGCTTCGTTCCGTGCGATCGGAGAGGTTGACCAGTTTGAAATTAAAAACGTCGAGATCGACGAACTGATGATGGCGCACACTCGCGTTCGCCAAACCGTCAACAAGATCCCTGTTTGGGAAGGCGAGGCGATCGTCCATTTAACGCCGACCGGCGAACTTTTGGTAATTACGGATGCACTTAAGGAAAATATCGCGGTCGACACGACTCCGCTGCTTTCTGAAAAAGACGCGATCAATCTAGCCGCTGCACGGTATTCGGGAAAAGCTGAAATGACCGGCGACCCGATTGTTGGGCTTTACATCTATCGCGGAGAAACCCGCGATCATCTGGCGTACAGGATAGAAATCCCGCGAATCGACGGTTCAGACGAAACCTCCGCGCCGGTTTCATTTATCGACGCCCAAACGGGCGAAGAGGTTTTTGAATACAATAACCTTCAAACCGGCACCGGCAGTTCTCTTTACAGCGGCACGGTAACCATCTCGACATCGCAAAGCGGTTCGACCTATTACATGGAAGATCTGACCCGTAAAATGGGAACTTTCAACATGAATAATACCGGCAGCACATCGACCGGTACAGGCGGAACTCAATCGCGATATTCGGGAACGGACGATTCCTGGACGGCAACGAACGAACGCGCGGGTGTCGATGCACATTACGGTGCTGCAAAAACTTTCGATTATTATAAAAACGTCCATGGTCGAAACGGTATTGACGGCAATTACGGTCCCGGAACGACATCGGCTGCGGCAAACGGCTCGATCAGCCTTGTTTCGTCTCGTGTTCATTTCGGCAGCAATTACAACAACGCGTTCTGGTATCAGAACAAAATGAGCTATGGCGACGGCAACGGCACGACCTTTTCGCCGCTGACAACGATCGATATCTGCGGTCATGAAATGACCCACGGCGTTACCGAACGGACCGCAAACCTGACTTATGCCAGCGAATCGGGCGCGCTGAACGAATCGATGTCGGACATTTTCGGAGCAATGGTGGAACTTTACGCCGACGGCGGTTCCGCAACGACCGATACGTGGAAAATAGGTGAAGATGCATATACGCCGGGAACGCCCGGAGACGCGCTTCGCCGAATGGATAATCCGAATTCGGTCGGCGATCCGGACCACTATAGTGTACGGCTATATCCGGGAAGCTGTACTCCGTCAAGTTCAAACGACAATTGCGGCGTGCACACAAATTCGAGTATTTCGAATCACGCGTATTTTCTGATCGCTGCCGGTGGTACAAATCGTGTCAGCGGCGTAACGGTTCCGGGAATCGGCACGACGGATGCAGCGAAAATATTTTATCGGGCATTGTCGGTATATATGACTTCCGGCACGAATTTTACGGGCGCAAGAACGGCAACTTTGAATGCCGCAACCGACCTTTTCGGTTCTTCAAGTTCTCAGTACAGCGCTGTTCAAACTGGCTGGTGCGCGGTTGGAGTAGGTTCATGCGCAGGCGGAACTCCGACTCCCACTCCGACTCCGACGCCTGGCGGCGGTTCGGAACTTCTCGTAAACGGCGGTTTTGAAGGAAGCGCTTCGCCGTGGGTCGGTTCGGGATCAGGCTATTTTTACACCTCGAACGGAAATTATCCGCAGGGCGGAACCGGTTATCCGTATTTCGGTGTAAATAACAGCGTTTCGGGTCAAAGTTATCAAACGGTATCAATTCCCTCGAACGCCACTGGAACATTTACGTTCTGGCTGAATGTTACGTCGAGCGAAACAACGACCACGAAACAATATGACAAATTGTTCGTCGAGGTTCGAAACACTTCGGGAACGCTGCTTTCGACATTGGCGACTTACAGCAATTTGAACAAAGGCACTGCCGGCGTTTACTCGCAAAAGTCGTTCAATCTGGCGGCGTATAAAGGGCAGACGGTTCGGATCCAATTCCGGACGACAATGGATAGTTCGGTTACCACGACCTTCCGGGTCGATACCGCTTCGCTGAAGTAAACAGCTTTCGATAGAACGAATAAAGGGAGCCGGTCCGGTTCCCTTTATTCGTTTATTATCTGAGTTTTTTTAATTTGACGAAACCGGAATATCGCTTCCCGTACCAAATGGAATGGTCGAATACTGGTTGGCGCTTCCGCTTGAAAGTTTGTGCCATACGCCGTCGGTCGGTCGGAATACCGCAATATCCGTTTTCCCATCGCCGTCATAATCAGCCGCGACCGGAACATCGGTCGCAAACCCGAAAGCTGCGATCGTAAATCCGCCGTTCGAACTGTTGAGCGCGTACCAAACGCCGGTTGACGGTCGCCATACCGCGAGATCCGACTTTCCGTCGCCGTCAAAATCACCGTTGATCGCCCGGTCGCCGATCTGACCGAACTGGGCTGCAAAGAATGCGGCGTTTGAACTATTTATCCGGTACCAAACTCCATTCGAAGGTCGAAAAAGATTGACATCCGCCTTCCCGTCGCCGTCATAATCGCCTGCAACCGGGATGTCGCCGGCGACGCCGAATTGAAAGGAAGAATAAGCTCCGTCGCTGCTTCTAAGGCTGTACCAGGTTCCGTTAGACGGGCGAAATACCGCGATCTCGGCTTTTCCGTCGCCGTCAAAGTCTGCAGGAGTCGGAACGTCGTCGGAAAATCCAAAATTCACGACGTCAAACGTGCTGTCCGAGCTCCGCAATCGATACCAATTTCCGTTGCGGTATACCGCTCCGTCCGCTCGTCCGTCGCCGTCGTAATCTGCCGAAACGGGCTTGTCTCCGCTCTGTCCAAATTGAAAAATGGAAAAACCTCCCGAACTTTTGTTGACGTACCAAACTCCGTTCGCCGGGCGAAACACCGCAACATCCGCGCGCCGGTCGCCGTCAAAGTCAAATCTTACAGCTGCATTGCTTTGCTGCGTGACGCACCCGCCGCTGGTTTGCAGAAATCCGCCGATCTGTGATCGCGATAGCGAACAAAAGGTAAACGGAGTAGCGGTGCTTAAATTTGCGTTCATGATCGAACCGCCGCAGCTGTTTGCGGCTTCAGCGTGACTTGCGCCGATCGTATGACCGATCTCGTGAGCCATCAAGATCCGGTTCGCCTCGACCGAATTAATAAAACCCGTGAATGCATAAGCGGACAGCGGACTCGCACAAACCGTTCCGAGAAATCCCTGACCTTGTCCCGTAAAGTTGCTTTTCCCGGAAAACATAAAAGCCGCATCGCGGGCGATCTGCGATGCCGGAAAATTGGTGTTCCAGTATTCCTTGAAAGCATGTAGATACGCACTGCGGTCGGCGCCGAAAAAGCCGGTCGTCGTTGTCCAGGTGTGCTGGTAAACGACCGAAAATGTGAGATTTAGCTCTGATTCATAAACGCCTTCGACCATGTTTAATAAACTCAAGATCTCAGCATTTGCGGCGGCTGAACCCTGAAGAACATTGACCAGTTCAAAGTCTGCTTCGGTTGCGAGTTCGATCACACGAAAAAGCTGTGGACTTGTCACCGCCTGTGAATCGACGAATTTTTTCGTCCCGGCTATCTTATCTTCAAGATCACACAAAAGATTGGGAGACGATCTTAGATCGGTCGATCTGTATATGACGAACCGGTCGGCTGACGCCGATCTTGAAAATTTAGAGGCAGATTCGATCAAAAATCGCTCGTCTCCGGTTTGGATCAATCCTTCGATCATTCCGTTCCGGATAGAAAATCTGACCTTTGAATTTGGATCGCCCGCGACGGTTCCTTTAAAGGTTGAGACCGGTTCGCGTTCGAGAATCCTGGTCCCGTCAACGCCCGTCTCCTCAGCGCGAAATCGCGGTGCGCGCAGATCATTAGGATAAAATTCGAGCCGAAAATTCCGCGACGATGTTTTGATCTCTAAAAAACGGTCATCTACCGCTTGGCTTAAGGCAGCCGGATCGAGACTGATGACGTTGAACGACGAAAACGAACGGCTCAGTTCGTCGGAAACAGAGTCCGTTTGCGCCGCAGCAGCGGTCGAAAATACAGCGATAAATGCTGCAAAAAATAAAAAACGACAGGTATGGGAAAAATGCTTCACCTGTAAATCCTCCGGATTGTAATTGTTTGATAGACTGAGGTCTGCATTTTGTGAGAAAACTCAGACCTGATGTTAATACATGTTTAACAGCATTGAATTTCCATAAAATCCGACCTGAAAAAGGAAACCTCTTTTCAAGGCGTTAGAGTAAATGTTGAAAAAATTCGTTGCAAAATTTTGGAAACGCCTGCCGCCGTCCGTTCGTCTGCAGATCGTAAGGGCGGCGCAGCAAAAATTCACGGTTTCGACCGCGGCGATCGTCGTTAACGACGACGACAAGATTTTGCTGCTCGATCATGCACTGCGTCCGTATTCGCCGTGGGGACTTCCGGGCGGTTTTATCGATCGCAGCGAACAACCGGAAAGCGCGATCCGCCGCGAGATAATGGAAGAGATCGGAATCGAGCTCGAGGCTCTAAAACTCTATCGCATCCGCACCATTCGCCGGCATGTAGAAATACTTTTCACGGCGAAACCGCTCGGTTCTGTCGAAATAAGAAGCCGCGAGATCAATGATTTCGGATGGTTCGCATTAGACGATTTCCCTTCCGGCGTCGGTCAAACTTTACCGGATCTTGTCAGGTCAATCGTCGAAGAAGAAAGGCTTTTTAACAAAAAGTAAAATTCATATTCAAAGGCATTTATCGTATAATTTTCGGGTCATTGATATCATTCGATCGGCAAAGATATTTTATCAGGAGATTTTAAATGGTTGATTTAATTCCCTCCGGGGAATCCGTAATGAAAATTTTGAAGGAAACAGGAGCTTACCGTCAGGGGCATTTTGTGTTTCCAAACGGAAACCACGCGTCGCATTATTTCCAAATGCCGCTGGCGTTTCGTTTCTATGATAATTCACGTGTAATGTCGGTCGGCTTGAGCCGAAAATTTCGAATGGACAAATCGGTTTCGAGCCGTTTGCCGAAGATTTCTATTATCAGCCCGAGTCCCGGCGGAATTCCGGTGGCATTTGCCGTGCGTGAAGCGCTTAACGCAGAACAGATCTACTGGGCTGAACTTGAAGACGGAAAACGTCAGTTTCGCCAGTATTTGCGCGATGTTGAGATTCATCCGTGTATCATCGTCGACGATCTGATCCGATCGGGTTCGGCTATGCGGGAAACTTTTGAGCTCGTAAAGGCGCTCGGTTCAACGGTTATCGGCTGCGGCGCGATCGTCAAATTTGAAGATTCGCCAAAAGAGATCGACGGCATAAAGGTCCAATCATTACTTGAGTTCGACTGCAGCTTTTATAAGAGTCACGAAGAATGGCAGGAAAAAGAAGGAAACGATTCCGCCGAAGAGGCTGTGCGGTTCTAAAATTTTTTTGAATTGATAAACAAAGGCGGGCTGTCCCGCCTTTGTTTATTGCTTTTTCAGACTCAAATAAATGTCGCGCCGTTCGCGGAGAAGTTCAACAAATAGTTTTCGTTTTCTGTAAAGAAGAACCACCGCGCGAAACCATCCGCGCAGATCTTCGATCTCTTCCAGCGAACGGAGCGCAACATATCCGCAGAAAAAGCAGAGCGGAACCGCTGCCAGCGCAAGTTTCCATCCCCAAAAAATGTAAACGAAAATTGCGGCTGCGATCCATGTCAGCGGCATAAAGACGATCCCCGAAATGATCTTTACGGTCGAAATTATGTCATCGACTCCGTGATTCGTATAATGCGATGCAAGAATTTTGCTCAGTTGATAAGCCGGGAAATGCAAAATCGTGCCGATAATTGCAAGCGGAGAAAAAAGTAAAAGAAGAAAAACACGAACGAGAAAATCTTGAAAAACATACCAGAAAGGCTGGCTCGAAAGTGATAAATTTTCGGGTTCTAAACCGATCAACCGCAGTTTTTTCTTGTATTGCGAAATGCGGTGAGCTACTTTGTCAGCTTTCAAATTTTTTTCTTGTCTTGTGTTTTTTTCCGCCAGATATTTTCTTAAAAATTCAAACCGTGCGGAAAGCGGTTCTTCCAGATCAAAAGTTTCCGAAACCGATAAAAACAGATTGGCAGCTTCGTCGGCGTTGTTTATCGCTGAACCGGTTTCGGCGTTGAGCGTAACTTCGCGCAGAGAATTTTCTATCTTTTCTGTTAATTCCTTAACCGCTTCGCGCGGCAGATCGCCGTCTTCGAGTTCGACCGATTTCACCGGAAAAGGTTCGCCGAAATGCAGAAGAGCTTCACTTCGAAAGGTCGTTTTGCTCGTGTAAAAAAGTCCGACGGGAACGATTTTCAGATCAATTTCTTCATCGGTTTGACTAACGGAAAGCGCACCGAGCGCGATTCGCGCCGCGCCGGTTTTGATCGGCAATAATTTCGGTGAATTGTGCGAAACGCCTTCGGGGAAAATTGCAATCGCGCCGCCTTTTCGCAAAAGTTCGTGCGAGGCTTCAAAAGTTTTCGCGTTTTGCGTTACATCCGCCGAATCAATTTTGCGGTAAACGGGCAGAGCCTCGATAACGCGCAAAATGTATGAAACGACCGGAACTTTGAAAAGTGTAGATTTGGCAAGAAAAGAGATTTTTCTGGGAAGCGCGACAAAGACAAGAGCCGGATCAATCAAACCGTTCGGATGATTCATCACAAAGATCAACGCGCCCTTATACGGAACTTCGGAAGCATTTACGGTTTCGATCCGCCGAAAAAAAAGCCGCAAAGCGATGCTGACAACCGCGTGAATCGCACGGCGAATAAAAACTCCCTGACGATTGAAAACCATATCGCCAAGCCGCAAAACTTTTACGTCAGGTTTCATATCTTTTGAATTTTATCTTGACTATATACTTAAAACTTGCTCTAATCTTCTTGAATCTTAACAAATTTAGACTCATTTCAGAATCTCCCTGAAATACAAAAAATAGAATATGAAAAGAAATATTTTAAGACTTTTCCTATCCCTAAGCATTGTATATTCAATACTTATGCCCCCCCCGATCATGTTGGCACAACAATCTAACAATTCATTTAATTCTGCCGGAAGTTCTTTATATCCGCTTCCTTCAAACGCTTCTTTAGTTCCAACTGCTGAACAAACAAACGCTTGGAACAACCTGACGGAAAGCGAAAAAGCAGATGCTGAAGAACAGTTTGAAGCAATCGTTAAACAAGCAATTTCAAATACGAAACCGGAAAGTTCTCCGACAAATACGACTTTATCATTTGTAAATGGCAGCGGTTCGATTTCCGAAACAAGTGCATCGGCAAACACGAAAGATTCGCCGGATTTCGGTTTAGAACCTCAACAACTACGTCCTGAAGAACCCTGTCCTGAATGTTCGCCGACTCCAATACCTTCGCCGACACCAAATCCGACCCCGACTCCATCCCCGACCCCGACTCCGACTCCGGGAAGTGATGCAGATTCGGACGGTTTACCCGATAGTTTTGAAAATAGTCTGGCAGATGGCTTTACGCCTTATTACTTTGTTTCGGGCGGCGAAAATTCAGGAACAGGTTTTGCTTCGTTTAATAATTCGGCTCCTCAAACTGTCAATCAAGTATTTGGGTCAACTCCACCGAGAAGCAATTTTCGCGTCACACCTTTAAGGATTCAAACAGGAAATAATGGAATCCAATATGGCTTAATTCAAATTGATTATTTAACATTATGGAATAGAGATGATGGACTCGTTAGCGGCAATACTTGTGTTGCTAATCCTTTTATAAATACGATTGAACTTACAAGCCATCCGCTTGATAATGAGCGTTCCGCACTACTGGTGGCTGCTCCAATTTCAAATGGGACATATAATACAAATCTTCAGGCTTATAAAGTTTATAGTATCTATACCGCGGCTCATGAAAACACATTCTTTGACCAAAGCAGATACATAAATCTATCAACACCTGTTGATATTAATAATCATATTTTACTTGGGCTTGCCCGTTCTAAGCACGGAACTTATACATTCAATCCAAACTATTTTCCGATTGTTCCACTTTATATTATAAATGCGACATATCTAAGCCTCTATTTTGCTTACTATTACGGACAAATCAGTTATTTAGCTTATCTCACACTTCTTTTTATTGCCAATCAAACTTTTTTCTCTTGTGTTGTTGAACGATTTCAAGATGTAGGCGGAGTTTTTGCAAATACAAGAATAAATGTCGGCGAGATAAAAAATCCAATAAATAATTCAGGATATATTCAAGATACCGCGATTCGTAATAAGCTCAACATGAGATTATGGTAAATCAAATATGGAGGAAAAATGTTAAATAAAATTCTATCAGTAGCAATAATTTTTTTATTGCTGAATTTGGCAGTTGCACCTTCCGTTTGGGCATCGGGAAATGCTGAAAAAGAAGCAAAGCTCGCTGAGAAAGTGAAAACGGGTATTGCTAAACTTGGAACAGGTAAAGAAGCAAAGGTTAAAATAAAACTTAAAAACGGAAATAAGATGAAAGGCTATATTTCTGAAATCGGTGAGGAACAATTTATTGTCCAAAACGAAAAAACCGGCGAATCTGTTGTTTCTTACTCAAGCGTTAAGCAAATTAAAGGAAATAATCTTTCAAAGCAAACGGCAATCATAATTGGATTTGTAGCATTCTTTGCGGTGCTTGTAATTATACTTGTTGCTCAAAAAGAAAACACTTAAATTCCAAAATGGAAAAGAAAGTTTAATTTAATAGAAAAGCAATTAAAAAATTGCTTTTTCGACTAAAAAGGAAATGAATTCATTTCCTTTTTAGTCGAAATTTAAATCCCCTGATTTACCTCCAATATACCAAATACAAAACCACCAATTATCGTTTTCGGTTTAGATTTATATGAAAACATTTTTATTTTTAATCGTATTTTTATTTTCCGTTAGCAATTCATTTTCTGCCGTGAGAACGTGGGACGGCGGCGGTGCAGACGCAAATTGGGCAACGGCGGCAAATTGGGTTGGCGATGTCGCGCCAGTTGTTGGCGACAGTTTAATTTTTCCGGCGATGGCGGCGCAGTTTTCTACGACGAATAATTTATCATCCTTTACTTTTTCTTCTGTGACAATCGAAGGCGGAAATTACACAATTAGCGGTTCAGCCTTACGAATAACGGGAGGTTTAACGGTCAATGGCGGAAATCAAGCATTAAACACATTCGTCGAACTTACAAGTTCACAGACTTTTAGTACCGCGCAAAATTCGACCGTAACAATCGGTTTATTATTTATTGCCAGTAGTTTTTCAAATCCTTTTGTGGTGACATTGGACGGTGCAGGCAGTTTTTTTATCGGCGTAATCACAGGCACAGGAAGTTTAACAAAAACGGGCGCGGGCGCATCTCTGATTGCGGCGGCTGGCAATTATGACGGCGCTGTAACACTTAATCAAGGCGTTCTCGTCGTTGATGCGAATATTCCGCAAAGCACTGTAACAATCAATTCGGGAACAATCGGCGGAACTGATTTCTTCGGTTTAAGCGGCTTCGGCGGAACGGGAACGGTCGGCGCGACTAATGTTACGGCTGGCGTGATCAGCGCGGGAACGCTAGACTCGCCGACCGGAATTTTGAACATAAGCAACGGTTTGACCTTTACGGCAAATGGAAATTACGTCTGCAAAATCGGCG
Source organism: Pyrinomonadaceae bacterium (assembly GCA_026129865.1). Classification (GTDB taxonomy): domain Bacteria; phylum Acidobacteriota; class Blastocatellia; order Pyrinomonadales; family Pyrinomonadaceae; genus JAHCHG01. The sequence continues at coordinate 149,965 of JAHCHG010000003.1, read as the reverse complement.
GAACTGCCGCCGGAACAAACGGACACGACCAATTGAATGTGACGGGAACGGTTTCACTTAACAACGCACGGCTCGTGCCGCTTCCGTTCAATACATTTCGTCCGGCAATCGGCGATCAATTTGTAATTTTACGAAATGACGGAACAGACCCGATTAACGGAAAATTTCTGAACGCTCCCGAAGGTGCGGTTTTCGCAGGTGCGCTCAATACTGCTTTCCGCATTACTTATCAAGGCGGCGACGGAAATGATGTTGTGATAACCCGCGTCAACCGCGCCAATTTCGATTTTGACGGCGATGGCAAATCGGATATTTCCGTTTTTCGTCCAAACAATCGGGTTTGGTATGTCACAAATAGTTCAAACAATTCTTTCCGCGCCGAACAATTCGGACTTAGCACCGACCGCATCACGCCCGCCGATTACGACGGTGATAACAAAACCGATATTTCCGTCTTCCGCAACGGCGTTTGGTATCGGCTGAACAGTTCCGACGGAATTTTTAATGCAGTTCAATTCGGCGTAATAGGTGATATTCCCGTCCCAGCCGATTTCGACGGCGACGGCAGAGCCGACATCGCTATTTATCGCCCGTCAACGGGAACTTGGTGGTCAATTAGCAGTATCAACAATGCTGTTTCTGCTCAACAATTCGGCATTGCAGAAGATAAACCGGCTTTCGGCGATTACGACGGAGACGGACGAACCGACATTGCCGTTTATCGTCCTTCAAACGGCGTTTGGCACATTCTCCAAAGCTCTGATAATTTATATCGTGCCGAGCGTTTTGGAATCAGCGAAGATAAGCCTGTTACCGGAGATTATGACGGCGACGGCAAAAACGATCTTGCAGTCTTCCGACCAAGTACCAGCGTTTGGTATATTTTGCGAAGCAGTAACGGAAGTTTCAGCGCGTTGCAATTCGGATTGACCAACGATATTCCGACACCGGGCGATTTCGACGGCGACGGTAAAACTGACATTACCGTTTACCGGAACGGAGTGTGGTATGTATTAAATATCTCAAATGGAAATGTGACTGTCACGCAATTTGGCTCAAATGGTGATATTCCGACACCGTATGCTTTTGTATATTAAAGAGGAATTTAAGTTTTACAAAAAAAGTGTACCGAGAATGTAATTTCCCACACACTTTTTTTCAGACATTTATTCAATCTTTCTTAATGAATCGCGGGTGCGGATTTTGCGCGGCTTTATAACTTTGGCGTTCATTCCGCGCATGTGAAACTGTTTTCCGATTTTGAAATTTACAAATTTCATTGCTTCAAGACTAAAACGCTTAACGGCTTTCTTACAGCCCCTGTCCGGCATTTCAGTAAGTTCGATAAGGGTTCACGAATGGAAATTTGTGTTTTTGGCGGAAGATTTTGGTCGCCCAGATCAGGTTCGACATAAAGCTGATCACCGGAAAGTTTTCAACGATCCTTGCTTTGCGCAACAAGCGCGGCGGCGCGTGAGTTCATTATGTGAGCTGCATTTCGGGGTGACCGAAACCGTCTGCTGTCCGTGAACTTCCGGCAATTTTCCAATTGTCGCCGACGAGTGCAACTTCTACATTGAGTTCGGCTTCTTCCCAAACTTTCCTTTCATTTTCTTTCGGGTGCCTGACGATTAATTCGAAAATGCCTTCGTCTTTCGGCAATTTTAGAATTTCGTCCAATCCGGATTCAAGTCTGGCGAAAGTCAGATGTTTTGCTTAAAGTTCGGGAAATTAAGAAGGATTTACGCTCATTTATTTAGAAATTATATTCATCACATCTCGCGACGGTTGGACATTGCTTTGTCCATCGTAACTTCATCGACGAATTCCAGATCGGAACCGACCGGCATTCCCATTGCGATCCGCGTCGTTTTTACGCCGAGCGGTTTTAGCAAACGGGCGAGATAATTTGCCGTCGCCTCGCCTTCCGTTGTCGGATTTGTGGCGATTATAACCTCTTTAACTTCAACGTCGTCATTGTTTTCCGGCGAAAGGCGCGGGAAGATATTTGAGATCATCAATTCGTCCGGACCGATCCCGCGAATCGGCGACAAGCTTCCGTGAAGAATGTGATAGAGACCTTTGTATGAACGCGTTTTTTCGACCGCGACAAGATTATACGGTTCTTCGACAACGCAGATAATAGAACGGTCGCGCGATTGCGACGCGCAGTACATGCAGGGATTTACGTCGGTCAAATTGTTGCATACGTCGCAAAATACGATCTTTTCCTTTACTTCGCGAAGCGCCGAAACGAAGCTTTCGACCTTTTCGTTCGGTAGGCGCAAAATAAAAAACGCCAGCCTTTGCGCGCTTTTATGCCCAATTCCCGGTAGGCGTTTAAATTCGTCGATCAGTTTTGCGACCGGTTCTGAATATTCGAGCATATTTTCAGTTATCAGTTATCAGTTATCAGTTATCAGCAAATCTTTTTGATAACTGATAACTGTTGACTGATTTTACATAAGTCCCGGCGGCAGCATTCCGCCGAGTTTACCTTTCAAAGATTCTTCGATCTTGCGGCGCGCTTCGTTCAAAGCCGCGACGGAAAGGTCCTGGATCATTTCAACGTCACCGTCTTTCACCAGATCCGGCGAAATATTGAGTTCCAATACTTCAAAGTCGCCGCGCATTTTAACCGTAACGGCACCGCCGCCGGCAGACGCGTCAACGACCATATCTTTCATCTGTTTGCCCATTTCTTCCTGCATTTTTTGGGCTTGCTGCATCATCGAATTTAGATCAAAACCACCCGGTAATTTCATATAATTTCTCCAAAATTTGTGATCGTTAAATCGTAACTGGCTGAGCAAAGTTTTGCAACGAGAGCGATTTGTGAAAAGTCTGCAATCAATTTACGATGATTGCTAAGCCCGATGAAGAAATACATCATAAAACGCGACAAAAGCGGTTTGCCCGCGCGGCTTTCGCGCTATCGCGAAGAACTAAACGAACAGCAGTTTCGCGTCGTAACGGCGAAACCGCAGGCGTCGCTCGTCGTTGCCGGCGCCGGAACGGGTAAGACCCGCGCCATCACGTATCGTGTCGCGTATCTCCTCGAACGCGGAGTCGCGCCGGACAACATTTTGCTCGCAACGTTTACCAACCGCGCCGCCCGCGAGATGCTCAAGCGCGTCGAAACTTTGACCGGAACGCAAAACGTCCATCGCGTCTGGGGCGGAACATTTCACCGGATCGCGAATCTGATCTTAAGAAAACATGCGGTTTCGATCGGTTTCGATTCAAATTATTCGATACTCGATTCCGAGGACGCGCGCGACTTTTTAAGCGTCTGCATCGACGAAACCGGGATCGATACAAAATCAAAAAGATTTCCGAAACCGCAGGTCATTCAAAATATAATTTCTTACGCAAACAACACCGATCAGCCGATAGAAGACGTCATCATCAGCAAATATCCTTATTTCGAAATGCTTTCGCAGCAGATCAAACGTGTCGATCTTGAATTTATTACCAGAAAACGCGAGCGAAACGTGATGGATTACGACGATCTGCTTTTGAACTGGAAGCGTCTTTTGGTCGAAAAACCGGAGATCGCAGATTTTTATGCCGAAAAATTTCAGCATATTTTGGTCGATGAATATCAGGATACGAACCGGCTGCAAGCCGAAATAATCGACCTTTTAGCGGCTAAACACAGAAACGTAATGGTCGTCGGCGACGATGCCCAGAGCATTTTTGCATGGCGCGGCGCCGAATTTACCAACATTTACGAGTTTCCAAAACGTTATCCGGAAGCGGAAGTTTACAAACTCGAAACAAATTACCGTTCAACGCCCGAAATTTTAGGACTAGCGAACGTTTCTATTTCAAATAACCGGCGCCAGTTTCCTAAAGTTCTCGAAGCGGTAAAACGTTCGACCGAACAAAAGCCCGCTCTTGTTCCATGCACCGACGTCGATCAGCAGTCAGCTTTTATCGCGTCGAGAATTTTGGAACTTCGCGACGAAGGCGTTTCGCTCGAGGAAATCGGAGTTTTGTACCGTTCGCATTATCACGTTCTGGAACTGCAGCTCGAACTGACGCGGCGAAACATTCCTTACCGCGTTCAATCCGGCGTTCGATTTTTTGAACAGGCGCACATCAAGGACGTCGTTTCCTATCTGCGAATTATCATCAATCCGCGCGACGAACTCGCCTGGAAACGAATTCTTAAAATGATTCCGAGCGTAGGAACGGCAACGGCAACCAGGATCTTTGAACAGATTGCGTATGCGCAAAATCCGTTTGCGCTGATCAAGTCGGAACCGCCTGCGTCAGCGGGCGGCGACAGTTTGCAGTCTGAACACTCGACTGAGATTTCCAAGTCTCAACCGCCCGCTGACGCAGGCGGTTCTGACAATACTTTTAAGGTTCGCAACAAAAAAGCCTGGCAGGATTTCGTCGGTCTTCTTGAAAAGATAACTACGGACGAAACACGAAATAAACCCGCGAAACAGATCGAGATCGTTTTAAATGAAGGTTACGAACAATATTTGACGGAAACGTTCGAGAATGCCGAATCGCGGATCGAAGATCTTCGCCAGCTTGCGATCTACGCTTCGCGATACGGATCGACGGAAGAGTTTTTAAGCGAGCTCGCGCTGATTTCCACCGAAAGGTTCGGCGCGCCAAACGCTGTCGTCGGCGAAGATGTCGTCATGGGCGGCGAAGAAGACGAGCTTTTGACATTGACGTCGGTTCACCAGGCAAAGGGCTCGGAGTGGAAGGTCGTTTTTGTGATCTGGGCTGCCGAAGGAAAATTCCCTTCGCCGCGGGCGCTAAAGGAAGCAGCCAGCGAAGAGGAGGAACGCCGCCTCTGGTACGTAGCGCTGACACGCGCCAAAGACGAACTTTATCTGACATACCCGCTGATGATGATCGATTACAACCGCCAAAACGTGCTGCAAAAACCTTCCCGGTTCATAATGGAATGCCCGCCGGCACTTTTTGAGATCTGGAATTTGGAAGATGAAGAACCCGATTTTGATGCTCCCATTTTAGTTGAAATTAATAAGGATGAGTTTTTGAATTGAGAATATGGGTTTTGAAATCTCTAAATTAACTGAGATTCTTGTCAATTCTCCTTAACGATCTTGTTGTTCCTATTTTGAAACTCGGATAAAATTGCTTTTTATGATTAAAAGTAACCTTGCTTTTGACAAAGAATTTTTTACCGACGCAGAATACCTCCGTATTGAGCGGCAGGCTGTTGAGAAAAGCGAGCTGATCGGCGGCAGGGTTGTGGCGATGGCTGGCGCAAGCGAAAACCATAATCTTATATCTTCAAATCTGTTTCTTGAGATTGGAATCCAAACTAAAAATACAGCGTGTCGTGCGTTTTCCAGCGATATGCGCGTGAAAGCCAAAATAGGAAATTTTTATTATCCGGATGTCGTCGTGGTTTGCGGCGAGCGGAAATACGGAGACAGTAAGAAAGATATTTTGATCAACCCTCAAGTCATAATTGAGGTTCTCTCAAAAACCACAAAGCTTAAGGATCGCAATCAAAAACTTGATTCATATATGTCTCTTGAAAGCCTGACCGATTACGTCCTGGTCGAACAAGATGCGATGCGGATCGAGCATTTTATCAAGATTAATGAAAAAGAGTGGGTTGTCCATCTTCTAACAGAAGTTACCGAGTCGCTTTTTCTGAAATCGATCGATTGCAGGATTCAGTTGTCCGAGGTTTATCGCGACGTGATTTTCTTGAATTAGGAACTCCTATCAAATTAATTATCCCGCCCGTTGCAACCCTTTTCAAAACTCGCTGCATCTTTTCAGCAAAACCTGCAAGTTTTCATATTGTTGAAGTTCTGAGACTGTAAACAGATTTCTCAAAAGGAGTTCGTATGTCAAAAATCGCTGAAAATTTAAGAGTTTCATCCCCTTGCACAGAAAGTTGGGAGCAGATGAAGGGGACGGATAAGATTCGTTTCTGCTCGCACTGCAGCCACGAGGTCAACGATATTTCCAAAATGACGCGGCGCGAAGCCGGACGGCTGGTTCGAAATTCGAATGGACGTATCTGCATTCGATACATTCCGGATCCGAATACCGGCGCGCCTGTTTTTTCCGATAAAATCTATCAGATCTCCAGACGGTCGGGCATTGCCGCCGGAGTCCTTTCCGCCACTTTGGCTATGTCCGGCGCCGCTTATGCGCAAGGCAGCGCCGTGACTCTAAGATCGGATCAGGAAACACAGACTCAGATCTCATTAAGAGAAAAAGCCGATAAAACGGAGTCGGCAGGCGCACAGGTTTCGGGCACGGTAACCGATTCGGTCGGAGCTGTAATTCCGGGCGCTTCTGTAAAATTGAGCGGCGAAGGTTTTGAGGACGAAGCTGTCACGAACGAAAACGGGTATTACCATTTTTTAAATGCTCCGGCGGGAATTCTAAAGCTTACTTTCGTGGCGGGCGGATTTACTACCAAAACCGTTTCGGTCACGCTCAATGAAAATTCTGCTAAAAATCTCGATACCACGCTTGAGGTCGGAGATTGGGCGGTTATGGGAATGATGGTTTCTGTCGCCTACGAATTTCCGATCGTTCAGGCGGCGGCGGATGACGATATCGAAACCGTTCGACAACTCATTTACCAGGGCGCAGACGTCAATGCGAAAGAATCGAACGCAAGCGGTTCGACGGCGCTTCATTTTGCGGTCGAGAACGGAAATTACGAACTAGTCGAGCTGCTCTTAAATTCCGGGGCGAAGGTGAACATCAGAAACGAAGAGAAGCGGACTCCGCTGCTGATGCTCGAATTTGACACCAGCGCCGATTTGATCCGTCTGCTGCTGAATCACGGCGCGAAAATATCGGCAACTGACGAAGAAGGCAACAACGCGCTTCATCGCGCTGCGGAGAACGACGATCCGCAGGTGATCGAACTTCTTCTGCGCGAAGGAATCAAGATCAATTCTCGGAACAAAGAAGGCGAAACACCTTTGATGATCGCGGCTTATTACGAAGTACCGGAAACGGTCGCGGCGCTCTTGCGAGCCGGCGCGGACGTCAATTTGCGGAACGAAGAAGGAGAAACGGCGCTTTCCATTGCAAAAGGTGAAGAAGGCGAAGACGTCGAGAAGATCGTAAAGCTTTTGATCCAATACGGCGCGCGAGACTGAAAAATCAGAATTGTTTGAGAAACTTCCCGATCCTTTCAAACGCGGTTTCGATCTCGTTCATCGATTTGCAGTAAGCGACCCGAACGTGATCGTCTCCGCCGAGCCCGAAACTGCTTCCGGGAACAACTGCAACCTGCTCTTCTACAAGCAGTTTATTAGCAAACTCATCGCCGTTGAGACCTGTCGATCTGATGGATGGAAACGCATAGAAAGCACCGGTCGGCTCAAAGCATTCCAAACCCATTTCGTTTAGTGAGGAAACCACAAATTGGCGGCGGCGGTCATATTTTTCATGCATTTCAGTTACAAACGGCTCTCCGATCTTAAGCGCTGCCAGCGCAGCGAATTGCGAGATCGTCGGCGCGCTCATGACGGCATATTGATGGATCTTTGAAAACGCCTCCAAAAGCTCGCCGTTCGCACAAATATAACCGACCCGCCAGCCCGTCATCGCGTAAGTTTTTGAAAAACCGCCGAGCAAAACCGTACGTTCCTTCGCGCCCGGCAGTGCGGAAATGCAGACATGGTCGATTCCATAAACCAAACGGTCATAGATCTCGTCCGAAATGACCAAAATATTGGCTTCTTCTGCTATTTTAACGATTTCGAGAGCAGTTTCCCGCGAAAGCGTCGCGCCCGTCGGATTGTTCGGATAACCGATAAAGATCGCTTTTGTTTTATCTGTAATTGCCGCGCGAATATCTTGAGGATCGGGTTCGAAATTATTTTCCGCCGTGCAGATGACACGCACGGGAACGCCGCCGGAAAAGATGATTTCCGGTTCGTAAGCGACGAAACACGGCTGCGGGACGATTATCTCGTCGCCGTCGTTGCAGATCGCAGAAAAAACGCATTTCAACGCTTCGCTGACGCCGACAGTTACCAAGATCTCACGATGAATGTCATAAGAAACGCCGTAAAGCCGGTCGATATGCGCGGAGATAGCTTCGCGAAGCTCTATCAAACCCGCATTTGCCGTATAACCTATCGGCTTTTCGTAAACCGCGTCGAACCCGGCTTTTGCGATCCGCGCGGGCGTGGCAAAGTCCGGCTCGCCAACTCCAAGCGAGATCACATCGGGCATTGACGCCGCGATTCCGAAAAATTTATGCAATCCGGAAATCGGAACTTTATCTATTCTGTCTGCAATGAAACTTCGAAAATCTGTCATATTTGCCGCCTTATTTTGTAAAGCCAAATTAAGAGTCTAAGCCGACGTCATCTCAACATTCAAACTCGCCGTCCCGAATTAATTCAAGATCCGATTTTCCTATCGGTAGTTTCGTTCGGTTCTTGCGGACGGCGGCGGCATTGTACCGGAGAAGATCGTCGCTGACAGACCAATTCATCGAATGTTTGTTTCAAAAAATCGCGGGTGATCTTACTGACGATGTTTACAATTGCAAGAAAGTATTATATTTAATGTTAGGATTCCCTTAGAATTTCTATTCAAAAACATCGACGCCGATTATGAAATATTGTCCGACCTGCCAGACGAAATACGACGAAGAAATATTGCGGTTTTGTACAAAAGACGGAAGCCCTCTGATCGACGAGACGCAGCCGAATTTTACAGAATTGCCAAGCGAAAGCGAAGATTACGGCGAAGAAACGGTCATCCGCCGCAAAACTTCTGAGCCGGAGCCGCAGCCTGAGCCGAAAGCCGAAGCGTTCACAGATCGAACGGACTCACAAAGGATCGTAATTTCGACCGACGAAGCGGAACGTCAGCAAATACGGACCAAGACGACTCCTTCGCCGCGCGATCTGCCGCCGCCGCGCGAAGCTAACACGGCAGTCGTTGTTTTACTGACCATCATCGGGACGGTCGTTGTAATGACTTCGATCATCGGAATCATTTGGATATTCAGCAATCAGAACGGCACGGATATCAACGCCAATTTGAATACGAATATCAATGCGCTCGACGAAAACATTAATGCAAATTTGGATAATATGAACGGATTGTTCGATCCGAATTTGAACATTAACTCGAATATCGATACTAACTTAAATTTGAACGCGAACGTCAAAACGCCAACTCCGACACCGACTCCTACGCCAACCGCGACGCCGACACCTGAGGACAATTCCAATTCGAACATGTCGACGCCGACGCCGCGTCCCACCGCTTCGCCGCGTCCTTCGCCGAACGTTACCGCAACGCCGCCGCCGTCCCCGACACAAACTCCTGTAAATATGGGCATTCTGAACGACCGCGCCGTCAACCTGCAAAAGCCTTCCTATCCGCAGATCGCTCGTGAAATGCGGGCGTCCGGTCCGGTACGTGTTCAGGTTGTGGTTGACGAAAACGGGAACGTAAATTCTGCGCGGGCGGTCAGCGGGCATCCGCTGCTTCGTTCAACGGCGGAAAATGCTGCGAAAAATTCAAAATTTTCTCCGGTAAAAATGTCGGGAAGAAATGTGAAGGCGACAGGTGTTTTAATTTACAATTTTATCCGTCCAAATTAGCATTTAACTTTTCATTGTCAACGCCATCTCAACCGCTTTTCGCGGATTTATTACGCCCCAGCCTTGTCGGTCGACCTCGAAATGCGGCAGTCTTTCAGCGGTTGTTATCAGAATTCTCTTTATTTCCTGCGGCGTGATCGCCGGGCGCGCTTCGATCAGCTGCGCTATCACCGATGAAACGATCGGCGCAGCGAAACTTGTTCCGTCGACGTATTTATAATCTCTTGTAATGACATTTTCCTGGGTCAATTTCAGCGCAATTATCTGACGGATCGAATGCACCGGTCGATCGAGCGCAGCGTCGAGTTCCGGATCGACTCCCGGATTTTGTTCGATCATTTTATGGAGATCAGCGTCGTCCGCCTTATCAAGATCTTCTAGCAGCGCCGCTTCTTTCGCCGTCGGAGTATTTGGAAGGATCGGCGCCGGAACCCATAGGCTGGGAGCAATGATTTCGGGTTTTTGAAGACCGTCAAGTGTTGGTCCGTAAGAACTTCGGTACATTCCGCGGTGCGCGCGGTTTAACGAATTACGATCGTCCAAACCGCCGACCGCGATCACGGACGGTGCGCTCGCCGGCGGAAAAACAGGATGATTAGGCAAATGACCCGCATTTCCTACGGCGCAAACTACTACAATTCCCTTTGCGACGCATTCTTCGGCAGTTTTTGAAAGTGAATCGTGAAGATAACTCTGTTCAAAATCGCCGCCGGCTGAAATATTGACAATTCGAATGTTAAAGCGTTCACGATTATCCAAAACCCAACGCAGCCCGTCTTCGATATTCTGTTCCGTTATTCGTCCCGTTCGGGCGAGTTTTACCAGAACAACGTCAGCATCGGGAGCGATTCCGCGATAAAAACCGTTCGAAAGCGAACCGTTGCCGGCGGCGACCACGGAGGTCATCATTCCATGCCAGCTTGCAACGTCCGGCTTAAAAAGCGATTGGTTGTTCCCGTCTTCTTCGATCATGCTGCGGTAACCGATGATTCGGTTCCTCGGCGTGGTCAGATCGACGTGCGGATAAAAACCGGAATCGAGAAACGCGATCGTCACGCCGTTTCCGGTCAGTTCTTCAAAAGCATCGAGTCGAAGCGGTGTCGAAAGAACGAACGATCCGTCTTTTTTCATCGCCGCGTCGCGCAGGATCTGATCTTTGGCGTCTTCAAAAAGCCGAAGACACCGCAGGCAAACTTCCGAAAAATCGCTTGCGTCCGGTGCGTTCGCACGGATCAATGATGAAAGATCGTTCGGCAGCTCATCCATCGGCGCAAAGCCTTCGCGGCTTTCGCGGGAACAAACTTGACAAACATGTTCGCCCGCAGCCATGTCGGCGTTCGTCGGCGGTCGCTGAAATTGTAAAATTTCTGTCGGAGTCATCGGAATTCGAGCGGATTTAAGTTTTCCATAAAGAATGGTTAATATCAAATTGGATTACGGAGAGCAGCGAAATTTGAGGCGAATCGATCTAAGCCATTAAACTTTTGAACTTTGAACGCGAAACTAAAATCTATGGAACGCAAAAAGATCGGATTGGCACTTTCTGGCGGCGCGGCGCGGGGTTTTGCCCATCTGGGAGTGCTCAAGGTGTTTGAGGAAAATAATATTCCGATCGATCTGATCGCCGGAACTTCCGCAGGTTCCTTCGCCGGCGGAGCCTACGCATGCGGAATGAAAGCCGCTGAAGTCATTGAAATGGCGCGCGAGATCACCTGGCTCGGAATGGCTGGTTTTTCGTATTCGCCCAAAGGTTTCCTATCAAACGCGCCAATGGGAAATTTCATCAAGAAGCGCTTTCCGTTTACAAAGTTCGAGGATTTAAAGATCCCGTTCGCGGCGGTTGCGTGCGATCTTGAAACAGGCGAAGAGGTCGTTCGTTCGACCGGCGATCTGCCGTTCGCCATTCGCGCGAGCTGCGCAATTCCCGGTGTTTTTATGCCGCTTGAGGACGAACATGCACGCCGGCTGATCGACGGCGGAGTTGTTGCACCGATTCCGACATCCGCGGTCAGGAAAATGGGTGCTGAAACGATCATTGCGGTCGATGTCCTGGCGCCGGGCGCGACATATTGGGGACGACCTTCGACGCTGCTTGGCATTACATTTCAATCGGCAATGATGCTGCTTCGCGCCGCTTCGATCAATCAGCATTATCACGCCGACCTCGTAATAATTCCGAAGATCGCTCACTTGCGTCCGGATGAGATCGGTAAACTTGATGAATTTGTCAAAGCAGGCGAAGAAGCCGCGTTGGAAAAACTGGACGAAATTACGGCGCTGATCGAAGAGAAAAATTCGAACAGCGCCGGTTGAACTTGCAGGTCTACCGCGGTGAGATCTCAATTTTCAATTTGAATCCGCCTTCAGTTAAACCCTTCGCACCGCCGATTCCGATAAGAATGCTGTAAGGACTGTTTACAGAAATATATTCGACCGTACGGACGCCGTCATCTTTATTTTTCACGGTTCTTCCGCCGCCCATATTCGCATAGATCGGATAGCTTGCCTCGCACGAGATCGCGCGCGCGATATTTGGCGGGGCGTCCGTAGAATTTGCGCCCTGCCGCAGCGCGTAAAGATTAATCGCTGCGCCGTTGTCGGGAGTTACGGTAACTTTCATTGTCGAAGCCGCCGGCATCGCGACGCGATAAAAGACGTTGTTTCCGTTGAACATTTCGAAACGCGTCCCGGGAAAACACGCAACTGAGCTGCTTTCCGCCCATCGCAGGCTGATCTTTTGCCCATTCTTAATGTCCCCGCTGACCTCACCGACATTTGAGTTTTCCGGCATCGTCAGGTTTGTTACGGTCACAGCGGTTTCATCGTCAGATTTTTGCCCCAAAACGGTTCCCGTAAAAAGCGTCGCCGCGATCAAAACGATCACTAATCTATTCATTTACTTGCCTCCATTTGCTTGGAAATTTAGTTGATTAATTTGCATTGAATTTTCGGTCGTTCGACGCACGCATCCAGAAATTTTGCGGCAAGTCTATAAATTATTCATGCTGTGCGCATGCCGAAATGCGGTCTCGGCTGCGGAATTCCCTGTCCGAACCGGTCAATAAGAAACAGATATTCCTTGTAATCGCCGCGCGTCGATGTCCAATCGTTCGTCCACGACATCTGTGCCATTACATTTTGCCGGTAATCGATCTTCGACACGGTCGATTCGCAGTTTAAGCTACGAATTATCTCGTTTAACTCACCAAGCGTCGCGCGTCCGCCGCTGCTGTAGGAAAGCAAGATAAATTTAGCCCGCGTATTTGTCAGCAGCTTTTCGATCGCTTCGACAACAACGTATTTTCCCGACTCGCCGCGGCGAAAATCTTCAAAAATGCTTCCGCTTTCGCGATCGCCGGCATCCGACCGCCGGTTTGCAGCGCCGACCAGCTCGGGCTCGTCGTTCAAAATTATCGTTTTCCAAAGGTGATAATACGAAGCGTAACGAACGCGCGACGGCGGCATTTTCTCATTCGCCGAACCGTACGGCGGGTCGAAATACGCTAGATCGACCTCGCATTTTTTGACGGCGTTAAGAGCGGAACCGCTTATTACACGATGCGGAAGATGATCTACTTTGAACTCAGGACATTTTAAGATCATCGTTTTGTACGAACGCGCCGACCATTCGCGCAAATAAGAGACCTGATGCCCGAGCGAGCTGTCCACCCTGTCCAAAGCGAGGATCAAACTAGTTAAAAGTACCGACTTTTCTATGTTGTCTTCGGCAATTTTGTCGATCTCTTTACGAATCGCATCGAGTTTACGCGTATTATGTACCTGCCAGATCCGCTTTTTTCCGTCCGTTTGAACCGAACTTGCTCCGTTGGTCTTGCCGCCGTAGTGTTTCGTAAACCAGCCGCGTTTTCCGGGCAAACTATTCAAATATTCGATCTTTTCCGCATAATCTTTCTTGGGCTTGCGGTTTACCAGGTAACATTCGCCGAAAACACGTGACCATTCGGAAACATCGTTAGCAATAACCGTTATGCCTGAATTCTTAAATGCCTGCGCTACACGCGTCGTCCCCGAGAAAGCGTCGAGCACAGTTCTTATTTTCAGCGGTCCAACCGCGTCTAAAATGAACGGGATCAGTTTGTTCTTCGATCCCGCATATTTAACGCCTTCGGTCTTCATGTTTGGTTGATAAGAAATTTTAAAGCAAATTTAAAGTAGATTAGATGATCGATCTAATTCTAAACAATTTGAGGACGCGGCTCCTAATTTTCATTTATAATCGACGAGAATGTAAATGCCGCGTCTAAAGTTTTATGAAGCGACTTCTTACATTTTGGAGTAACAACAGTAAAAATCATTACCGAAGCATCTGTACGATGAGCGAACACGTAAGAAAATTTTACGATCAAAACGCCTTAATTGAATTGTCGCGGCTTGATCTGCCGTTGTGCCGCGTCGAATTTGCGTCGACGTTGCGTTTGATAGAAAAGTATTTTCCGCCGACTGGAATTATCTGCGACATCGGCGGCGGTCCGGGTCGTTATGCCGTTGAGCTAACGAGTCGCGGCTATCGCGTTTTGCTTTCCGATCTGTCGGAAGAAGAAATTCTGCTAGCGAGAAAGGAGTTTGCGCGTCAGAATTTGCGTGCGGATGCTTTTCTCACCGCCAATGCGTGCCATCTTTCGGAAATCGCATCGGAAAGCTTTGACGCCGGACTGCTTTTAGGTCCGATGTACCATGTGGTCGAAGCGGCAAACCGCTTAAAAGCATTGCAGGAATTCCGGCGAATCCTGAAACCGGGCGGAGTCGGCATCGTCAGCTATCTGAATTCGTGGGGACTGATGCGCACGGGCATCAATGATTTCCCATCGCGATACGAGGACGTTGAATTTCTGCGTTCGATGTTAGAAGGAAATACCTTTACCGGTAACGATCTGAAAAATTTCACTGAAAGCTATTGGTCAACGCCGGAACTTGCGCTCGCCGAGATCAAGCAGGCAGGACTTGAAACGATAAGCTACGCCGGCGCAGAAGGGTTTGCAAGCGGGATGGCTTCACAAATGGAAAAACTTGAAAATGATAATCGACAGGCTTACGAAAACATCATCAAAGTTGCCGCTGAAACAAGCGAGTCAAAGCAGTTTCGCGACAACACAGACCATTTGCTGATCGTTGTCCGCCGAAAACTAGGTCAGAATTAGACATTTCCCGTACGGCACAGGTGAATAACTCCGCAACTCAAAAGGTGCAGTTAGGTTGAATGTGTCTTTCGATAAATACCTGTGTACGGTTGATGTGAGAAACTTAAGGCAAAATGTTTTAATATGGCGACACGATTCGGATTCGTAAAATTGAGCTAGGAGACAATCAAAAGATGGCGGACAACATTCTTAGAAGAAATAATGTAAAAGATTCTCAAAACGGTGAAAAGACGATCTTATTCGCGCACGGTTTTGGATGCGATCAGAATATGTGGCGATTTATTTTTCCGCATTTCGAGAACCGTTACCGCACAATTTTATTTGATTATGTCGGCTCCGGAAAATCGGACTTCGAAACGTACGACGCACATCGTTATGCCAAACTTGATGGTTACGCCGAAGACGTTATCGAGATCTGCGATGCACTCGACCTGAATGATGTTATATTCGTCGGGCATTCTGTCAGCGGTATGATAGGTGCGCTGGCTTCGATTCGCCGCCCGGAACTTTTTTCGCACTTGATCCAACTTGTACCGTCGCCGTGTTATATTAATCATCCGCCGGACTATGTTGGCGGGTTCGAACGCGAAGACCTCGATGGATTATTTGAAATGATGGACAAGAATTATATCGGTTGGGCGAGTTTTCTGGCTCCGGTCATAATGAAAAATCCCGATCGTCCGGAGCTAGGCGAAGAACTTCAGGAAAGTTTTTGCTCGACGGACCCAAAGATCGCCAGAAGTTTTGCTGAAGCAACTTTCTATTCGGACAATCGCGCTGATCTTGAAAAAATCGAGACTCCGGTGTTGATCGTTCAGGTAACGGATGACGCGGTTGCACCTGTTTCGGTTGGCAAATTCATGAATGGCAAAATTCCAAACAGCGAACTGGTTTTAATGGACGCGAGCGGTCACTGTCCACATATGAGCCATCCGCAGGAAACGCTGGAAATTATGAATAATTATCTTCGATCGACGAACACATGACGCGGAAAACAATTTATTACGAATGGATGACCAATTAGAAAACGCCCCCTGTTACTTCTTAACAGCAAACGATAACGGCGAGATCAAGCATGTTAATCGGACAATGCTGGATACGCTCGGTTATAAAAGCAAAACGGAGATAGTCGGTAAACATATAGAAAACTTGTTCTCACCGGGCGCGAAGATCTTTTATCACACTCATGTCTTTCCGCTCTTAAAACTTCACGGCAAAGCCGAGGAGATATATCTTGATCTAAAATCGACAGGGAATTCATCGGTTCCGGTTTTGCTGAACGCCGACCGTCGGACCGTTGCTGATCGCGAAGCGCTGAACACATTCGTTTTCATTCCGATTCGGCAGCGCAGCAAATTCGAAGACGAACTACTTGCCGCAAAGAAAGAAGCTGAAGCCGCGAACCAGGCAAAAGATGAGTTCTTGTCCATCGTTTCTCATGAACTCCGCACTCCATTAAATGCCATTTTAGGCTGGATCCGGGTTCTGGAAACTTCATCTGGCGATCCCGAACTCCTCGAGAAAGGACTCAAAATCATCCGAAACAATGCGAAAATTCAAACTAACTTGATAAACGATATTCTCGACGTAGCACGAATGATCAGCGGAAAGATGCGGCTCGAAATGGTCGCTCAAACCGACGTTTCCAAAGTTATCGAGAAAACGATCGATGCTGTTGCGCCCGCCGCAAACAAGAAGAAAATAAAGATCGGAAAAGAAATGAAAGACATTCCGCCGATCGGAGCGGACCCGCAAAGGCTTCAACAGGTATTGTGGAACCTTGTTAATAACTCTGTAAAATTTACCCCGATCGGAGGAAAGATCGAGATCTCGTCGCATGCGAAAAATAGCGTTCTTGAGATTTCCGTGCGCGACAACGGGATCGGCATAAGCGAAGAGTTCTTACCGCAGGTTTTCGGCAGATTTGCGCAAAATGATGATTCCGGGTCGCAGAGACATGGAGGATTGGGACTCGGGTTGGCGATCTCAAAACAGATCGTCGAACTCCACGGCGGAACGATCCGTGCCGAAAGCGAAGGCGACGGCAAAGGTGCTAAATTTACCGTTCAATTGCCGTTTTGATTCTAACTGAACCTCGGAAATTCCTGCCGATAAATGCGATTCGATAAACCGATCGAATGATGATCTTTAAAGATCGTTTAATTATGATCTTTGAATCAGTTATTGTTTTTACGACCGCTCGCATGCACGTCGGTTCGTTTGTTTCAAACTATCGGATTGCCCACCGGCAACCGATGCGATTTCAATTATTTTAAGTCGGGAATTCTGCTCAAAAGCACGTCGTTTATGCGTTTCCCATAACGATTTTTCAACATAATAGAATCATAAACAACAATGTCTGTTTGCAACTATCCCCGGAACAATGCATCATAAGAACCGTTAAGCCCGTCTCTTGCGCCGCTTGCGGTGCGCTCGTCAAAACGGTTTTTGGGTAGTTCGAGAGCAGGTTCGTTAATAGTTACAGAAGTAGCTCCAAGAATTTTGAGCATCCGAAACCCGATTCCAACGCAGGCATTTAAATAATCCTGAAAGCAGATCAGATTCGAAACTTCTTTAGATAATCCCGTTTTCAATCGGGACAAAGGAACATATTTAAATGTCAATGAAACTTTATGTAGGAAATCTTTCCTTCAACACATCAACACAGGAATTAGAGCAAATTTTCGGCGAGATCGGTACGGTCGAATCGACCAACATTATCGAAGATCGTGACACCGGTCGTTCGCGCGGCTTCGGCTTTGTCGAAATGTCGAGCAAAGAAGAAGGTCAGAACGCGATTGAACAGCTCAACGGTAAAGAAGTTGACGGTCGCGAATTGACCGTTAATGAAGCAAAACCGCGTGAAAATCGTTCAGGCGGCGGAGGCGGTCGCGGTGGTTACGGCGGCGGCGGCGGTGGAAACCGACGCGGCGGCGGTGGCGGCGGCGGCGGTTACGGCGGCGGTTCGCGCTGGTAATTGATTGCCAAAATGAAACTAAAATGCCTCTTGCATTGTCAAGGGGCATTTTTTTGTTGACGAAACCGCTTATCCGAAGTAATTTCTTATTGACTTCCCTTTTTTTAAGAAATTATTAAAGTCCTGTTAGCTAAAAGCATATTAGGAATTTCTAATATTCTGTTTTCTTGCATCCGATCTTCATTTTTTATCTTCGGGTGCCTTAAAAGTTTCAGGTTCAAAAGAAAAACCGAACACGGTTTCGCTGCTTTACACACAAGATTAACGAAACGGAAATGATTTTTAATTGTTCCGGCAAAGGTTTTTGTTTGTCTGATCTGGCGTTTGAATAATTTTAAAGGAAGAAAACAATGCCCCCCACAAAAAGACTTAATGAACGTCGCGTTTTGGTCGTTGACAACGACGAGGACGCCCGTGATCTGCTTTGCTTCATTCTCGGAAATGAAGGGGCGACCGCGTTTTCTGCGGACTGTGTTGAGTCCGCAATGGAGACGATTAGAAAAAATCCGATCGATCTCGTAATTAGCGACATCGGAATGCCCGGCGAAGATGGATTTTCGCTTATCTTGAAATTAAACGAAATGAACCAGGGACTGGATAAAAAAATTCCGGCGATCGCCCTTACCGGACACGCCCGACCAGGCGACCGCGTCAAGGTGTTGTCGATGGGGTATAAAGTTCATCTTGCTAAACCGGTGGAACCAGAGGAACTGGTCCTGACTATTTTGAATTTCTCGAAGTGAAGCAAGTAATTAATCCCGCGAACTAAGATAAATTTCGGCGGCTTCTAGAACCCTGTCGCGTCCCTCGATAATGTCCTTTATCGATTGCGGAACCATCACTTCCGGTATTACGCCCTGTCCTTCCAACTTCTTTCCCGCAAACGTCAAAAACCCAAATTCGCTTATGGTCAATTCACCGCCATTCGAAAGTTCTAACGGCTGAATGACAGCGACGACACATCCACAGGAAACTTCCCCAAAAACGCGGGCGCGCTTATGTTCCTGAAACGCATTTGCGACCAATTCGGCGGTGCTTGCCGTTCGTTGATCTATCAAAACTGCGACCGGTCCCACAAAAGCGCCTTCGCCAGCGCCGATCTCTAATTTCATCGGAATCCCGGGAACCGGCGGTTTACCGTTTCGAGTAATTATTTCAGCGACAAGTTTCTTATCTCTAAAAAACTTTCCGGCGATCGCAAGTCCGGTTTCACCATCGCCGCCCGAATTTGAACGAAGATCGAGGATCATTCCGCGAGCCGAATCAGCTTTGCCGATCAAGTTTTCAAACGATTCCAACACGTCAGGTTCGAAAGATCGGAGCTTGACGTAAAGAATGCCTGATTTGAGCAAGCGCGATTCAACCGGCGGTGTCTTTTTGAACCGTGAACGTTCAAAACGGATCGTTTTCCGCGAACCGTCAACATTTTGAACTTCCAGAACTGAAGACGAACCCGCGATTCCCGATATCAAAAGTGATAGCGCGCGAAGCGTCGCAGAGCGGGCGGACGACGAAACTCCGGCTCGTTTCTCCGCCGCTTTGAACGCCTTTTTGAATGGAACGCCGTCGATTGACCGTACGATCATTCCGTTTTGTAAACCGTTTAATGCCGCGTCGGATCTGGGATCGACCTCAATGACCACGGGAAGTTCGTCCAAGATTTCAATTCTAAATCCGGCGCTAGTCGATCCGCCCGAACGCCGTGCTTCTACTTGATCGGGAGAATAAACGCGGGTGTGCGAATCTCGGATCTGCGAAACCATTTCATCGAGAATCGCGAAAAACTTATTGCCCGACGAGGATTTGACGGCTTTTTTTCGATAAATTCTCCGCGACTTTTCCCAATCGATTCCGTTGAAGGATTTGTCGTAGTATCGTTCGTTGATCGCCGACCAAACCTGGTCAAAAACAGCGAGCCGTTCTTGTGCAGAAATTTGCGCGTTCGTCGGAATAACAATTCCAAGAATCAGAAGAAAGATAGGTGCTATTGATCGGAACTTATTTGCTAAATTGTGCAGCATACTTGAAAACGCGGAAAGCGCGCAAAAGATCGATCAATGCGGAATTCGTTAATCGTCGCCGGTTTTTGTTAGATTGCGCGTTGTGCTCTCAACGACCGAGCCGAAATCGCGGCTTTTCGAGTCGGGACCGTGATACGCGTTCAGGCGCGGCTGCGTCGTTTGATCGATGGAACGCTGGCGGTCGGCTTCGTCCTTGTTATCCGCGATCTCTTTTGCCGGAATCGTGAAGAACATGCCGTTCAGACAGAAACTGATCCCGATGAAAAATTAACCACGCCAAATCCTGCAAGAATTATTAGATAGTTTCCAGGCAAAAAGGAAAGAACAGAAGACGCGACGGCAACCTCGAACCCGATCGAGGCTAGGATACTCCCGCTGCGATTAGACGAAACCTTTTCTCTTCCGAAGATTCAAGAAACTTCTCAATTTCGGGCAGCACATTTTTCGCGACCGAAGGAAGATTGGAAACGTTCACTTCGCGAATTTTCGCGGCAAATGCCTTGCCTACCTCGCTGCGAGCAAGTACAGCGGACTGGGTTATCTTATCCGGAGTTTCAATCGCTGCGCGCACGATGGTCAGGTTTGACCCGCACGCGCGGCAAAACTGATTGGTCTCGAGTTCTTCAACTCCCCATGATCTGGCTCCCTGCTGAATTCTGCAAACACGACGTACGAACCGTCCCGACAGATTATTCATAAGTTACCGGTCGCAGGAAACGATCGAGTCAACCGAGCTCTGCGTGATGGGATGATAACCCGCACGCGATTTCGCGTAAATTTCGCACGCGCGCTGCATTCCTGCAGGAGTTTTTGCAAGTTCGGCAAAGAGCGGTCGGACAAATTTTCGTCTCCCGATGTTTATCAGAAAATCTTCGAGACGCGCGTCTGCAGGTTTGTAGTCTTGCGCGATCGACATCATCAGCCATTGAAACGCTATTTCGGAATTTCCGATCTTGGTGAACTTAAAAACTTCATCCAATTTCGCCATCCGCTCAGAGCCGAGATCTGCCGGCATAGATTTTAGAAAGTGGAGCCATTCGTGCGTCGTCCATCCTTTCGTCGCAAGCTGCGATGCCGCCGTTTTTCCGTTAAGGAAATTGTCCGCCTGAATTTTAACTTTCGCAAAAGCGTCGGATTTCGGCGAAGGAGCGTTCTCCGGCAAACCGGGCTGCTCGAGCCATTTTTCGATCTCCGCCCGGGAAACCAATTTTGGATTCTTTGACAAAAGATTCTTTTCCAAATGATCGACAAAGGTTTCCGTCGTTATACTTTGAAAAGCGTATTTGTCAAAATAATCGCGGACAAATTTATCAAAGGTTTTACGACCAAAAGTTTCTTCCAGATAACGCAAAAAGAGAGCGCCTTTTTCATACGGAACTCCCGTAAAACCTTCGTCCGGGTCGCGACCTTTCAGATCGACGTGAAGGATCTGATCGCGTTCGTCCATTCCGCTAAGTTCTTCCATCAGCGAATTTTTCCCGAGCGACGCCTCCATTTCGCGGCGCGGAACTCCGTAAACCGCTTCAATGATCCGCCGCTCAAGATATGTCGTAAACCCTTCATTGAGCCAAAAATCGCGCCATGTTGCATTGGTTACAAGATTTCCCGACCATGAATGCGCAAGTTCGTGCGCGATCAACGAAACAAGACTGCGGTCGCCGGCAAGGATCGTCGGTGTCGCAAAGGTCAAAAGCGGATTTTCCATGCCGCCGAAAGGAAAGCTCGGCGGAAGAACAAGGATGTCATAACGTCCCCATCGATATTTTCCGTAAATTTTTTCCGTCGCGGCAACCATTTTTTCCGTATCCGCCAACTCGTAGGCTGATTTTTCAAGTATTGACGGTTCGGAATAAACGCCGGTCATTTTTCCTAAACTTTGAAATTTAAGATCACCGGCGGCGATCGCGATCAAGTAAGGGGGTATCGCCCGCGGCATATTAAACGAATAATCGCCGCCGCGTTTGGCATTGTCCTCTGTGTTGCCTTCGGCGCTCATTACCGCGAGCAGACCCTTCGGCGTTCGAACTTTCGCAGAATAGGTTACCCGAACCGCAGGCGAATCCTGCAGCGGAATAAACGACCGCGCATGGATCGCCTGTGCTTGCGAAAACATAAACGGCGATTTCTTTCCGGCGGTTTGTTCCGGCGTCAGCCATTGCAAACCCGAAGCGTCCGGACTCGTCGAATAGGTGATCTTGACGCGGTCTGCCTTTGCAGGCAGTTCGATCGTCAACGGAGTGCCAAGATATTTGTCGTTTTCGCCGAGGCGGAATTTAGTGTTTGAAAATGTCTTCCCGCCATCGTCCGACGTCTCAACTTTCTGAATATCCAGTGCCCGCGTATCGAGATTCAGCAGTGCATTCGGATCTTTGTTGACACGTTCGAAAGACAAGACCGCCGAGCCGGACAGAATTTTCTTATCGAACAGAACATCCCAATCAAGGTTGATATGTGTAACCCTGATCTCTCCGGGATTTGAATAAGAATGAAAATCCTGCGTCTGCCCGCTGGCGGCAAACGCAAAAATAATGACGAATAGAAATGCCTTCAAATCAAATAATT
Organism: Pyrinomonadaceae bacterium; assembly: GCA_026129865.1. Classification (GTDB taxonomy): domain Bacteria; phylum Acidobacteriota; class Blastocatellia; order Pyrinomonadales; family Pyrinomonadaceae; genus JAHCHG01. The sequence continues at coordinate 127,641 of JAHCHG010000003.1, read as the reverse complement.
CGATAAACTTTTTCATTAGTTGAGACTCCGTTTCAAGTACTTTTTTGGTATGCAACCATTCTATAGGAATTTTCTTGAAAATCGAACAAAGCTGGCGCGACAGCGATCGTTTTAATCGAACGAACCGCCAAAGCTTTTGTCAGCTTTCTGATGAAATTTTTTTTATCTAAATGCGGTCGTTATACGTGGGAGCGGACACGCGACTTAAGATTTCTATCGATAAGGCGGGGATAATTTCAGAGTTCTCCTTCATTCCGGTTAAGGTTTCTCGCCTGCTTTCGTTGATATCACCGTAAATTCTTTACTTTTTGACAGTTTTCCATCGATATAAATATCGACTTTATAATTGCCCGTCTTCCAATGTTTTTCAGGTCTTCCTGTGAAATTTATCCGGTCGTGCTGCCCGTTAGTTTTAAAATTTACGGTTACGATCTTCGATCCGGAACTTGCGCTTCCCGGTTTTAATAATACGATCTCCATTCGAACGCTTGACGCTTTTATGGAATCGAGCAAAACCGAGCAATGAATCGGCACATCGGTCGGCATGAACTCTTCCTGTTCATCGCCCATTTCACCGTTTCCATCGTCCTTTGCCAGAGTGATTTCTTCCACGCCCACCGGAGCGTTTTCACCATTCCCGTTTTGCGCCGCTGCCGGTAAAGCGAAAATTAGACACACGAATACTATCGGAACAAGTCTCATATCATTTCTCCAAGTTGTTGTGTTATATAAGGTTTCTAAACCGCTTTGAGTAACTGAACGCGCTATGAGTTGCATTTACCGGAAAAAAATTCTGCGCAAAGAAAAACCCCGCTCTGAAACGGGGATTGTCGAATCGAAAGTTGGAAAATAATAAATGGCGGAGAGGACAGGACTCGAACCTGCAAGCGATTACTCGCGGTAGTTTTCAAGACTACTGCCTTACCAATTAGGCTACCTCTCCGCAGGCGAATTCAGAATATACCGCAAATTTTTTTACGAAACAACCTTTGCCGCGTGCGGTTAACGGGTTGGAACCGGTGCAGCTTTGTTGTCGACCGGTTTGAATTGGCGTTCCAGTTCCTTTTTCACGACTTCCACACCTTTTATTCCCGTTTCGTAAACCGTTTTCTTGCCGGTTCGGTCAACGACGATATGCGTCGGAAACGCCGTTTCCATTCTCCCGTTTTTGTCAGGTTCTAGAAATCGAAGCATCAGCATCGTCGCTTCGGGAATCAGGTTGTATTTGAAAGGATTTTCAGCAATAAATGCTTCGATCTGATCTTTCTTATCGGTTGCAAAAGCCAGAAAAACAACGTCTTTGCCGGAGTATTCATCGACAATGTTGTTCAATTCGGGAATTTCCTTCAAACACGGCGGACAGCTTGTAAACCAGAAATTCAGCACGACGACCTTTCCGATGAGTTCGTTCGGACCAAAACTTTTGCCGGTTATCGAAACAATTCCGGCTGTCTTTTTATCCGGATTTTTTGAAGTTTCGGATTCTTGACCGGTGACGGAAAATACTAAAACTACGACAAACGCGAACGATAGCAGAAATTTCATAATCTACTTTATATTTGCGCCGGCGTGCAAAGTCAATTTTTTGCGAATCTATTCGACTACCGCTCCGCCGTTTTGCAGAAGTCTTTCGATCGATTTACCGAGCTTTTCCGTCTTGTCAAAACCGCTGGTTTTGAGTTCTATGTTGCCGTTTTGATCGACCAGAAAATGCGCGGGAAAACCCATCGCGATATTTCCGTTGCCGTCTTTGTCAGCGTATTTTAGAACGATCCCGAACGAGTTCGGCAAGATCCTGAAGTTAAACGGATTTTCCTTCAAATAAGGCTTTAGCAGATTTTCGCCGTTCATTGTGATCCCGAGAAAAACGACATTTTTGTCCGAGTTTGCCTTCGCAAGCGCGTTCAGCTTAGGGATCTCGCTGTGGCAAATGACGCATTTCGTTGACCAAAATGTCAAAACGACAACTTTGCCTTTAAGGTCGCTAAGCTTTACGGTTTGCCCGGCAATGTCAACGGCTGCGAAATCTTCGGCGGCGGTTTTTCCGTTCTGCGCAAACAACGCAAAAGAACAAACCAGAGTTAGAAGTAAACTTATTGGGAGTTTCATTTATTCTTTCCTGCAATTTATTGATTTTATTAAGAAATGTGCGTGAACAGCACGTTTAAAGAAAACCTTCATAAGGCATCAATTTCCAGTTTTCGATGAAAAGTTTCAGCGCCGCGTTGTGCTAAAATGCAAACATGATCCTGGAAACGCTTGAGGCGACAAATTTCCGCAATTTAAGCGGTAAAATAACTTGCGCCGCCGGACTGAACATCATTGCAGGCGATAACGGACACGGAAAAACGAATTGGCTCGAAGCCATCTATCTTCTTGCGACGACAAAATCCTTCAAAACAGCTCGATTGACCGAGGCTGTAAATTTCGGCGAAACTCTCGCCATTGTTCGCGGAATAGTTCGGCAAAGCGCCGGGATCTCGCGATCCGTTCAGGTCGCGATCGAGGGAAATACGAAAATTTTAACGGTAAACGACAAACGCGAAACTGTTCAGCGATTTCTCGGGCAGCTGCATGCTTTGCTTTTTAATTCCGACGAACTTTCGATCGTTCGCGGTTCGCCGGACGCTCGGCGAAAGTTTCTCGATGGCGGAATTGTTGCGATATTTCCTGCGTTTATTCAAACGCTTTCAGATTTTAACCGGACGCTTCGCCAAAAAAACGCGCTTCTGCAAAAGGCTCACAAAGATGAACTTTCGCTCGAAGAAACGGCGAAACGGCTTGAACCGTGGAATGAACAGCTGATTCAAAACGCAGCGAAGATTCACAAAGCGCGCGTTCGATATGTCGAACGATTGAACGAAGATCTGGAAAAACAGCTGTTTGAGAAAGAAGTCGTTTCCATCCGCTATCTTTCTTCGCTTGAAGGAAAAGGCGATCTTAATAATTATGCGGAATTGCTCGAAGAACGATTGAAGATCCGTGTGCAGGCGGAACTCAGCGCCGGATATTCGCTCATAGGACCGCATCGGGACGATCTTGAAATTTCGTTTGACGGGCGCGATCTGCGGAAGTTCGGCTCGTCCGGTCAGCAAAGAAGCGCTTTGCTTATTTTGCAGCTTTCGACGCTTTCGGCTTATTTTTCGCAGCACAACGAATATCCGCTTTTTCTGCTAGATGACATTGATGCGGAACTCGATTACAAGAGAATCGGACGCTTGCTGGAATTCCTCAGCGACAAAACGCAAACGTTTGTAACAACTTCTAAAGAATCCTTTGTCCAACGATTCGGCGCGGGCGCGGAAATCATCAATGTAAAAAACGGCGAAGCATTAAGAGCGGAGACAGTTTCTAATTTTGAAATTTAATTTAAGAAAAAAACCGGAAATTGGACGCGGACAAACGCAGATAAAGCGGATTTGCGCGGATTATTTTTGATAATAAATCCGCGTAAATCTGCTTAATCCGTGGAGATCTGCGTCTAATTCTTTGGTTAATTGTAATAATTTATGAACGGAAAAGAACGCAAAAATATACGTCCTGGAATTCGTGTCGCAATTGTCTTAAAACAGGATCAACGAACCGGAAAACGAACAGTCGGGACAGTCAAAGATTTATTGACCAATTCGCAAAATCACCCGCACGGAATAAAGGTGCGTTTAACCGACGGACAAGTCGGGCGCGTGCAGGAAATTTTAACCGATGAAGACTAAAAAGATGACAAAACTTTCGGCGCAGATAATTTTTGTATTTGTTTTCAGCATTTCGGTTTTCGCTCAAGGCGCGTATTTTCCAAGCGCGGAAAATTGGGAAACAAAAAATCCGCAAAATCTGAAGATTGACGCGGCAAAATTAAAGGAAGCAATTGATTTTGCCATTGCAAATGAAGCGAAAGCACCGCGCGACCAAGAACTTTCGCAATTGCAAAGTTTCGGACGCGAGCCTTTCGGCGAGATCATCGGACCGACGAAAACGCGCGGCGAGATGACCGGAATCATCATTAAAAACGGCTACATCGTCGCCGAATGGGGCGAGGTGTTTCGCGTTGATATGACGCATTCGGTTACAAAAAGTTTTCTTTCAACCGTTGTCGGTTTGGCGTTTGACCGAAAATTGATCAGAGATTTGAACGCGCCTGTTTACAAAGAAATGGCTCCGATCTCGGTTTATAATTCTTTGGAAAGATTCGATGACGCGGAAAGATTCGGCAAATCGAAATTTTTAGAATTATTTGACACCGAACACAATAAAAAGATCCGTTGGAACGATCTGCTTACGCAGTCGAGCGATTGGGAAGGAACTTTGTGGGGAAAACCCGATTGGGCGGACAGACCCGACCGCGACGCGAACAATTGGCTGAATCGCAAGCGAAATGAACCCGAAACGGTTTACGAATATAACGACACGCGCGTAAATTTGCTCGCGCTTTGCGCTTTGAATATTTGGCGCAAACCTCTGCCGCAGGTTTTGAAGGAAAACTTGATGGACGAGATCGGCGCGTCCGCGACCTGGCGTTGGTTCGGTTACGAAAATTCTTACGTTTTGATTGACGGACAAATTATGCAGTCGGTCAGCGGCGGCGGACATTGGGGCGGCGGAATGTTTATCAACGCGCGTGATATGGCGCGTTTCGGTTTGCTGGTCGAACGAAACGGGAAATGGAACGATAAACAGATAATTTCAACGGAATTCTTAAAACGCGCCGAAACTCCGAGTGCGGGCGAACCGACTTACGGTTTTATGAATTTCTTTCTCAACACAAACAAAAAACTTTACCCAAGCGCACCTGAAGGCACACTTGCGTTTCTGGGAAACGGCACAAATATCGTCTATATTGACCGCAAAAACGACCTTGTTGTCGTTGCGCGTTGGATCGAAAACAATAAAATTGACGAATTCTTAGGGAAAGTTATTGCATCGCTCGAAGAAGGCGCGGCATCAAGTAATTAAGAATCAATTATCCACAGATGAACACGGATTCACGCAGATTTTCAAGAATTAAAAACTCAATCGAAGACATTTGATATCAAAATCAAAGTATCTGTGTTCATCTGTGGATAAATTTATCGGTTTTAAGTCAAAAGATTCAACTATTTACAAAATGAAGCCAAAGCATATTTTCACAAAAAGTCTTCTCTTGATCTTTTTACTTTTCAACATCGCCTGTGCGAACGCGCCGTTTACGGATTCGGGCAGCGACGATAAGTTATCGCCGCCGAAGGAAACGCCGAAATTTAAGGTCGAAACGGTCGCGGAAAATCTGGAAGTTGTTTGGTCGATCGTTTTCGCGCCCGACAAACGGATATTTTTCACCGAACGTCCGGGAAGAATTCGCGTGATAGAAGATGGAAAGCTGCGCGAAAAACCGCTTTTTGTCGTTTCCGATGTTGAACTCTCCAGCGAAACGGGTTTGATGGGAATGACTCTGCATCCCGATTTCGCGGAAAATCGTTTACTTTATTTTGCTTACGTTTATGAAATGGGCGGCGACAAATTTGTGCGTGTCGTGCGTTACAAGGAAACGGGCGAAAGTCTAATCGAACCGAAAACGATCATCGAAGGAATTTCCGCCGCCAAATATCACGCCGGAACTCGCTTGAGTTTCGGTCCCGTTGATAAAAAACTCTACATCACGACCGGCGACGCGACAAAGCAAAAACTCGCGCAGGATTTGAATTCGATAAACGGAAAAACTCTGCGCCTCAATGATGACGGCACGATTCCCGAAGACAATCCGTTTGTCGGACAAAAAAATGCGCGGGGCGAAATCTGGACATACGGACACAGAAACGCGCAAGGCATTGCGTGGCAGCCGGAAACGAATCTGATGTTTCAAACCGAACACGGACCGAGTTTGATCGACGGCGTTTCGTGGTTCAAAAAGCGTTCGGGCGGCGATGAGGTCAATGTCGTCGAACGCGGCAAAAATTACGGTTGGGACAAGATCAGCCACTTGATGACAAAAGAAGGAATGGAAACGCCGCTCGTCGAATATTCTCCGGCGGTCGCGCCCGCGAGCGCAATGTTTTACAAAGGCGACGCTTTTCCGGCTTTCAAAGGAAATTTCTTTTTCGGCGCGTTAAAAGGCGAGGCGATTGTCCGGCTCGTCATTGACGGCAGAAAGATCACCGCGCAGGAATTTCTCTTGAAAAAAGAATACGGACGTATCAGAGAAGTCGCCGAATCTCCCGAAGGTTTTATATATTTTTCCACCTCAAACCGCGACGGTCGCGGCGACGCGGCAAAGACAGACGATAGAATTTTGCGGATCGTTCCGCTGGAAGGATAAGTCAAATAACAGGATCTGGTTTTTTTGGGTGCTAAAAAGTTAATTCTGTCGGGTTTTTATCAATTGCCGTCGTGCTTTAGCCGAAAATCTGATAAAAGCCGGTTTCTTAATGCTTTAGCTGAAGCTAATCGGATGATTGATATTTTTTTATATTTGGCTAAAGCCGATTGAATGATTAACTTTTCCGTCAGCTAAAGCTGACGGCAATTCATTAGGCGCTAATTCTTAAAACGGCAATTCATAAGGCGCTAATTCGTAAAGCGGCAATTCATAAGGTTTTACATTTTTAGCCCTGCCGATCTTTTTGATAAATTTGATCTGTGATAATCCGCTTCATCCGTGTTTATCCGCGTTCTATTTCTTCTTTTTTTCATCTTTTTGAGATTCTTCAAACCTCGCAGAAAGAACTTCGTCGGTCAGCTGAACACGCGGATTTAGATAATTATCGGCTTCGATAAAGAAACCGTCGCAATCCAGCCGGGCAATTCCGTAATCAACCTTCCAAGACTCAAACGGCAGTTCCTTTTCGGCGGAAAATTGTCGAAGAAAATCTTCCAAACTTATCCTGTTCCTCTCCGGTTCGTAAAAAATCTCTATCTGATAAAGTTTAGAGTCAAAAAACCTCAGATAGATCGCCCGAATTCCGTCCAGATTTTTCGGTGGAGATTTTTTTATATAATTTTGAAAGAACGTTCCTTCAGCTTTATTCTTGATCTTTAGTTTTCCGTCAACCGCATGTTTTGCCTCGGCTGCGTTCATTCCAAGTTTCAATTTAAAGAGCGCGGGTGCGCTGTTTAACGCCAAATCGCATTTCTCCTGCGCTGCCGCGGAGGCGGCAAACAACGCGATCAAAAATAAAATAATCAATTTCTTCATCTAGTAAACGATCTTAGTAGAAAACAAATTTATCACAAACGCGCTCGAGGTTTTGCTTGTCCGTTTATGTTAAAATCAGACCGTCTCAAACATCTTAAAAACAAATTATTTCCTTCGATTTATGCGTTACAAAGGAGTTTTAATCAAATGCCAAACAACAAAGAACTAGACGACGAAACGATGTCAGAAGAAAATCTAAAGGGTATCGGTCAAGAGATTCTCGGCGATCTCGAAATAATCGGCGGAATGCTGACCGGCGATCCGGGCGCGACCGCGGAAGGAAAATTTAACGCGGGAGTCGGCGAAATTCGTCATGAATCCGCAGAAGCGCTCGAAGACGAAGAAGAATAGCATTCAAATTTATCAATGGAAGTTTATTTTCAGCTCATTAACGACGCGGCGTCGCTCGAAAAAGCCTGTGCACAGCTCGAAAGCGAAGAGTATTTGGGTTTCGATACGGAAACGACCGCGCTCGATCCGTTTGACGGGTACATTCGTCTGGTCCAGCTGAGCAACGGCAAGGACACCAAGGTTATCGACCTGAAACCGTTTATGGAGCGCGGCGATCTGAGTACGCTGCCCGAGCTCAAACCTTTGCGCGATCTTCTGTCCGCGCCGCGCCCGATAAAGATCGCACATAATGCAAAATTTGATGCAAAATGGACGCGGCATCATCTCGGCGTCGATCTAAACGGAATTTTCGACACGATGCTCGCAAGCCAGCTGATCGCCGCCGGCGATCAAGATCGAAGACATAATCTTGCGGCGGTTTCAGAATTTTTTCTAGGAATTGAAATGGATAAATCGCAGCAGGTCAGCGATTGGTCCGCGGACGAACTTTCACATTCGCAGATCGAATATGCGGCAAAAGATGCAGCGACGATGGTTCCGCTGCGCGAAAAGATCGTCGAACGGCTGCGTCAGGATGAATTGATACAGGTCGCAAAACTCGAGTTTGACTGCGTAATGCCGATCGCGGCGATGGAGCTGAACGGCTTTTTCCTCGATGCGGACAGATGGCGTGAACAGCTTGATAAGGTAGAAAAGCAGCAGAAAGTCATTGGTTTGGATCTGCAGAAAATGCTGTCTGCCGGTGTAGCTCAGGCATCGCTTTTCGGCGTTGCCGAGATCAATTTAAATTCACAGACTCAGGTTTCCGAAGCGCTGAAAAATCTCGGCGTTCCTATGCCGGAATCGACGCGTGCCTGGCAGCTTCAACCGCTCGCGGAACAATATCCCGTTGTTGCTAAGCTTCTGGAATATCGCGGTGTGGCAAAATCATTGACAAGTTTCGGCGAAAATATTCTGGAGTTTATCCGTCCGGAAACGGGCAGAATTCACGCCGATTTTCGCCAGATCGGAGCGCCGACAGGAAGATTCAGCTGCTCAAAACCGAATGTTCAGCAAATTCCGCATGAGGTAGAATATCGCCGCTGTTTTCGTGCGCCCGACGGCAAAAAGCTGATAGTTGCCGATTATTCACAGGTCGAACTTCGAATTTTGGCGGATTTTTCGGAAGATCAAAATTTTATAAATGCATTTATCACGGGCGAAGATTTTCATACATCGACCGCCGCGCGAGTTTTTAACATCGATCCGAAAGATGTTTCGGCAGATCAGCGTTCGTTTGCCAAACGTTTGAATTTTGGCGTTGTTTACGGCATCGGCGCGTCAAAATTTGCAATGATGACCGGTTTGACCGAACCGGAAGCGGAGAACATGATGCGCCGCTATTTCACGACCTATCGCGGGCTCGACGCATGGCTGCGCGACGCGGCGCGAAAATCAGTTATTGACCGGACAGCACGAACAGCGAGCGGAAGATTGGTTAAGTTTAGATTTGACGAAACCGACCGTGCCGCAAAAGGCGGTGCGCAGAGAAACGGTAAGAATTTCCCGATTCAGGGAACGTCGGCAGATATTCTGAAACGCGCTTTGCGCCTGCTTCACGACAAGATCTCCGGAACTTCGGCAAAGCTTGTGAACATTATTCACGACGAAATAATCGTCGAAGCCGATACCGCGGAAGCCGAGCAGACCGCGAAATTTTTGGAAGATGCAATGTGCGACGCAGGAAAAGAATACATCAAACGCGTTCCCGTGAATGTCGATGTGAAGATCTCGGACGAATGGAGCAAATAGACGACCGCCAACTGACCGCAACCGAATACAGCGCGATCATTGTCGTTAAAGAATCATTTCGACGTTAAGGTTACAAAATTACCCGCAGATCGAAATTTTCTTCGGCTAACCACTCTATTTAATTTACAAATCAAACCGCCGACGCTTCCTCGGATTTCGGCTGCAGATATAGAATTCGCGCACAGCTTTCACAGGTTACAATTTCACCGCTCGTTTTCAGCTCCACCTGCATTTGCGGGCGAAGAGTCATAAAACAAGCGCTGCACGAACCGTTTACAACTTCCGCAACAGCGATTCCGTCGCGGCTTCTCTGGGCAAGACGGTTGTAAACGCCAGCCATATTCGCCGGCAGCGTTGCAAAAACCTCTTCGCGTTTCTTAGTTTCTTCGGCAAATTCTTTCCGGTCTTGCGCCACTTTTTCGTCAAATGCTTTCAGCGCCGTGTCGCGGTTTATTTCAAGCGAATCGACCTCTTCCGATCGTTCCTCCAGAATTTTTTCCACGTCCTCGATCTCGGTCATTTTCTCCAAAACCTCGTTCTCAAGCTTTGTCACCTGTTTCTGAAGCGAGTCCAGCTCGCGCATCGCAGTTTCGTACTGTTTTTGATCCTGTGCGCCCTGAAGATTTCGATTCGCGCGGTCGATATACGTTTTATTTGTGATAATCTGCTTTTCAAGCTCGGCACGTTTTTCACGCGCGGAATCGCGTTTATTTTGCAGCTCCCGAATGGAAAAAGCGTGCTGTTCAAACTCTTGTTCGATTTCAGCACGCCTTTCTTCTGCGGTGTCGATTGCCTTTTTAAGCTTTCTGATATTGGTATCTGTTATTTGCAATTCAATTAGTTTTTCAAGTTCTGACTTCACTTTTAAATATCTCCCGTCCAATTACTATTACGTATTAAATTTTCTCAATTCTAACTCACCTGCCTGATAAAATAAACACGCGCTTTTCAACGCTGTCTGTCTGACAGCTACTTATGATCTAAAAGAAGTTCGAAATGCCTTCGCAGTCTTCTAATTTCGAAAGAAGCTCTTCGCCTTTCGTCTTCGACAAAAAACCATTGCGGTACGCCTTCAAATTTCAGCAGAAGAAGCTCCTCGGCTCCGGCGGCGATGCCGAAATGATTTATTCGCGCAAAAGCAAGCGCGCCGCCGCGCATAAAACCGTCGCCGGGATTGCGCGTCCAACCTGCTTCCAGCGACAGACATCTCACACCTTGTTTGAGTTTCAGCTGCGAACCGGTGAGTTTTGACTTTCCGGTTACGAATTTATGATTTTCGCGCTGTTCGATCGTGATACGAGCGCCGTGATTATTAAAGGCAAAAACGATCTCAAGCACGGAATCGAACAGCCATTTGATGCTTTGCTCGCGGATCGCGTCGTTGGCTGCCTTTAGCGAAAGAAAGTCGGCAAGATCCGCGCGCCCCGAGATCCTGGCGTGGTCGAGGGCTTCGGAAAGGTTTTGCTGCCAGATCTCGTCGGTCAGAAGCATAGGATTTTTAGCATAGAGCCGGGAACGGCTTTTTGCAATTTCGTGCTATTATTTTGATTATTTTGCGATAAACGCTAACTGTTTTCGACGTTTAGCACAAGAGTTCTTATGAAATATTTCTTCATTTGCAGTTTAATTCTGCTATTCGGGCTTCACATCCTTGCCCAATCTCCGACCAAAAACCCGCCGGCGAATGTTCCGATCGGCACGATCAGTGAGGATCAGGCATTTCGGAACGCGCGAGCCGAAACCAGTTTGACCGATAGGATCGCTGCGCTAAAAAAGTTCGTAGAGACATATCCTAAATCTTCCAGAAAAGTCGCAGCGCAGGAATTGCTGGTCAGTACGCGCGCCGCACTCGGCGATCAGAAACTTCGGCTGAGCGAGATCCAGGCGGGCATCGATCTGTTCAAGATCGCCGTCATCGAAGCTCCTAAGCCGATCTCCGACAAGCTATTTGCCGAGATCGTCATCCAGTTTCCGACCAATCTCTATTATCGAAATCAACCCGACGCCGCAATTGAAACCGCAAAATTGATCGAAGAAAAGATCGAAGGAAATGTTTCGCAAATGCTCGGGTTAGCCGCGTTTTACATTGGAATAGAATACGGCTCGGAAGCGAAAAGACTGGCGAAAACGGCGGTAGAGATCGACCCGAATTCCGCCGCGGCGTTTCAAACACTGGGTTTGGCGGCGCGCATGAATTTTGAACTAGACGAATCACTTGCAGCTTACGAACAGGCGTTAAAACTTAACCCGGATTCGATCGTTTCAAAGCGCAGCCTCGCCGAAATGAAACGTGCAAACGGTAAAGCCGATGAGGCGGTTATTCTGTTTCGCGAGATCCTTCAAAAAGATCCGGAAGACACATCTGCACGAACGGGCTTGGTGATGTCTTTGTTTAATGCCGGTCGAACGGCTGAGGCTGAAACCGAATTAAATTCGGCGATCGCGAAGAATCCGGACAATTTCTTTCTTCTCGTCGGTGCCGCTTACTGGTACGCTGCGAATGCGCAGGCAGACCTCGCGATCGAAATGGCTGAAAAAGCGATCGCAATTGAACCGCGTTACACTTGGGCGCATATTGCTCTGGCGAAAGGATTGATGCTGAAACGGAAACCTATCGAAGCCGAAAAGACGCTCTTGGCGGCGCGTCAATATGGTGATTTTCCAACGCTTCGTTACGCTCTGGCAGAAGCGAGATTGGCTTCGGGACTCTACCGCGAGGCTTCGGACGAACTGTTGCGAACCTTTTCTATCGAAGGCGACGAGATCGCTGTTCGCCTGGGCGGACGTGTTATTCGAAGCGGCAGATCGTTCAGCGAAGTTTTGGCAGGAGAACGGAAAGCAAGTATTTTTGAGCCCGAATCTGCGATCGATTCGACGTTGGAAAAAAGATTGAAATCGCTTTTAAGATTTTCATATACGATCGAACGCTCCGATTCCGAAAGCGAAATTTCCGGTGCTTCGGACGAATTTGTCCGGGGCGACGACGCAATGAAAATTCACCGGACGATCTTTGCCGCAAAACGCCTGCTCGAGGAAAGAAAAGCGCCCGCGAAAGCGTTTGAATACGCAGAAAGCGTTTCCGGCAAGGTCGATTCGGCTCTAAACGTCGCAAATCCGGAAGCGGCGGTTATCGGAGACGAACTTTATCAACAGCGGACGATCGCTGCATTGCGAAACGAAATGCTCATCGTTCCGGCAGTTCCGCGCGCAACATTGGCGGAAATTTTGACAGGTAAGATCGACGAGCTCGCCGGTTGGTCGCTTTTGCAGCAGGAAAAACCGGAAGCGGCGTCGCTTCGTTTTCGCCGCGCGGTTCGGACGCTGCCTGCGGATAGTTCATTCTGGCGTTCGGCAAAATGGCATCTCGGCGAAGCGCTCGAAGCGGAAGGAAAACCGAAAGAAGCATTGGCGGAATATCTGGCGGCATATGACAGATCCGCGCCGGACGTTGGAAAACGGCTCGTAATAGAAAATGTTTATCTTAAGTTAAACGGAACGACGGAAGGATTAGACCGTTTGATAGGTGCCAAGACAACCTTTGCGTCAATGAAGGTTAATGACGAACCGCCTGCCGGTAGGGGATCTGGAATTTCTCCTGCAAAGATCAATGATCCAAGTTCCGAAACGACGGTAGTAAAACCTGCGATCTCCGAACCGCCTGCAATTGTTGAACCCGCGATAACGATCCCGGAAACGAAACCGGAAGCAGTTCAAACTTCGATCCCTGAAAATGTTCCGGCAATTCAGAAAACGGCGGTGGAAACCGAAACGGATCCCGCTACGCAGAAGATCCAGCCGGCAGAACCGGAAAAGACTCCGGAATCGCCCGCGGTCGAACCGAAAAAGGCGGTGGATTCGATCTTTGATCCGATCATCATTAATGTTCCATCTTCACAGAAAAAGCCGGTCGATCCGGCAGTGAAATCTCCTGAAACGTCAGCGGCAACTATTAATTCGCGCCCGCGGCTCGTCACATCAAACCAGCCGGAACTTCCCGCCTGTTCGCTAAAGATCGAACAGGAAAATGTATCGATCGTAAATGACGGCGGCAGTCTCGGGACATTTGTAAGTCTCGAAGGCAGTAACGGCGGTCAAATAACCGCCGTTTCAAACAGTCCCGACGACGTGACCGTCGAGTTACAATCCGGAATTGGAGTTTTGACAGAGCGAAAATTTTACGTTTTCAGATCGATAAGCACCAAAACCGGTGATTTTGTTGTGACTTTTGAATCGCCTTGCGGAAAAAAGGAGGTCAAAGTAAATGTTCGATAGATCTCTGAAGTTGTTTGTGATCATTTTGCTATTTGTCCCCGCTGTATTTGCGCAGACCGGTAAACTCGTTTTGGATGAAAATGTTCCGAATATTACCGGAACTTCCAACAAATCCAATGATATTTCTTCGGAAGAATGGAGCGAACTGGAGTCAGCTTTAAAGCAGCAAGATTGGACCAAAACTTCTATCCTTGCGGAACAATACATTCAAAAGCTCGGTGCCGAAACAAAAGATCTGAAACTTGCGCGCCTGCGTTACATTTATCTATATTCGCTCGCCGGCAAGGTTGTCGCTTATTCGTTTTCGAACGACCGCGACCAGGAAGAGATCGCGCGCGCACGGCTCAAGGCAGCCTCGCAGGCTTACATCGGAAAGGAATTTGTTTTCCCCGTTAGAAAGGTTTTAGGAGACTGTGAAGGTGCGATAAATTTCGTTTGCGATTCAGCCGAAAATTCGGGTTATCTGCATATTTCTGCGACCAATTCCGAAGGAACTTCGATCCTGTTTTCCGAGTATGTTGAAATGCGCCGCGTAAAGCTCGACGTTAAAAAACATAACGAGGCGGACGTTATTTTAGGCGGAATTTTAAAGGGAGTTCGACCCAATCCCGAACGGTCGAATAAATTGATCATGACTCTGGAATTTGAAGACGGCTACGTCCATCGGATTTATCCCAAGAATTATGGAAAGAATTGAGCGCGAAGCTTTTGCTAAGACGACACGTGGATCTTTTTACGGATTTTAAGCCTTTTACGATCGCCAGCCGCGAAAGATGTCGTTGCTATCACCGCCAGCGTCAGGAAAAAGTACATATTTGAAGGCGTCCGCAGCGGAAAATCAAAAAAGCTGTGAATCAAAACGCCGAGACAGCCCGCCAGCGCGCCGATCGCCGTATGCCGCAAAAATCGATCTTCCGCTCGGCTGATCGTTTCAAGTCCTTTTCGAAAGAGCAGAAAAATAAAACCCGCAACACAGAGAAACCCGAGAATTCCCGCGTCAGAGAGAATCTGAAGGTAATCATTATGCGCGCGCTCGAGCCGAAAACCGCCGTTCCACGTGTCGTAAAGCGGAAAAGCCATGCCGTACGAGTCAAGTCCCGTTCCGATCACAGGATTATCGGCAAAGATCTGCAATGCGATCGACCAGAAATGCGTCCGACCGTTGCTTATGTCCGCGCCGCCTTTGTCCATTGTGACAACGCGGTCGACGGTCGAATCGTTTGTCAGATAAAGAACGATCCCGAGAATTATAAGAATTAACGCAAGTCCGCTCCCGACGAGCGCCGAATTTCTGCGAAACGCCTGATTTCCCTCATCGGAATGCGCCTCGCTCCGCTTTCGATCGAGAATATTTGCGACAATGATAAAGCCGATGATCGCCAGCAGCGACAAAAATCCGCCGCGCGAGGTCGTAAAGATTATCGCCATTCCCATGACGACAACCGCGATCGCCGCAAGCGCACGGCGGTTTTTTTTGATAGCCTTTCCGAAAAGCAGCGCCAGCGGAATTGCGATCGTCAATTCCATGAATGCGGCAAAATGATGCGAATTTACGAACGGTCCAAACGGATTTGCCTGAAACGAATTGCGGAGTCCGTAGATCATATCGTCCGCGCTTGCGAGCCGCTGCAAGATTCCGAAAAACGCCATCAGTGTTCCAAAAATGACGATCAGATAAACGATCTTTCGAACTCGCGCTTCGTTGTTAAGTATAAAAAGCGCTGCGGCAAAAAACATCAGATACGCAGCGAGCTGCAGAACGGCAAGCCGGGTCGAATATGGCGCCAGCGAGAGCGAAGAACTTGCGTCTGCGAAAGCTTCCGCGCCGGAATTGCCGAGCGGAAGCAGCTGAATGAGTCCGATGATGATCAGCGCAGCTATCGGAAGCTGAAGCAAATTCGTGCTGAATTCAAAATTCCCGCTGCGAAACGCTCCGAAACTCCATAAAATAAACACGATCGATAGAACAGGCAGAACAATTCCGAGCGCCCACGAATCGACGGCACCAAAAATTAGGGTCGTAAATACCAAAAGACCGCAAAGAACGGCGAACATAAGGCTCGTCGTCAAGACTGACGCTTCGGTTTTTGCGTGTTTTCCGCTCATTTTTCGTTCAGAGTTCCGGAATTTGCCTGCGATAGTTCGAAATTATCGAACCAAACACGCCCATTGATCGGGCAAATTCCGTCCGGACATTTCGCACGGGCAAGCCGAATCGTGACGGCTTCGGTTTGATCAGGCACGGTAAAATTAACTGTTCGATCTTCCCATTCGGATTCCGCATCGATCGGTTCGGATTCACCCAAGAGTTCTCCTGCGGGATCGACGATCTGCCATGTAAATGTGGCTGCGGATTTGAACTGGGAACGATAGCTGAAACCCAGCCGATAAGAACTGCCCGGCGAAACGACGATAGTTTGAGAAAGCCCGCGAAAATCTCTGCCGTCTATTGAATTAAAAAGAAATACGATTGAACGCGAGCCTTCGCGCTTTTGACCCGCGTCGAAAAGAACCTGCGGCTGCAAACCGCCAGCCAAATTCCAATCGAAAAGCGGTGCGCCCGAAAGCGTCAGGTCGGCTTCAAATCCGCCGTTGTAAATCGTTTGGGCTTCGAATTTTAGGTTGTCGTTTTTTGCGGTCTGATTGTTGATCTTCAGTGCTTCGCGAAAGTGTTTCGCATCTATCAACTGGCGGTACAGCGCGGCGCCTTCGTCAGAGTATTTTGTTCGGCGGTCCGATTCGGGTAGCGAATTCCATATTTCCAGCGCTTCGTCAAACTTTTTGCTGCCGCCAAGCGAAGCTGCGAGCATCGCGTTTAGATCCATAGAATCGCCGAACAATTTTCGAATCTGTGCAAGATCGCCGCCTAATATCTGAAACGCCGTCGCAACTGCCGGACGAAGATATTGCCTGTCAGCCTCGGCTGCGCGGCGAATCTCGGCAAACGCATTTTCCGTGTCGCCGGTTCGAACTAGAAAATTTCCGTAGATCCACGCTACTTGAGCATAGTTCGGCGCAAGCCGTTTCGCGTTTTTAAATGAAAGCGCGGCGTTTTCGTCATCACCGGCGCGTTCAAATGCTTTACCGAGCGCGATCCAAAGCCGGAAATCGTGCGGCGAAAGCATCGCAGCTTTTTTAAATTCAGAAAGTGAACGTTCTAATTCCTGCGGAAGAAAGGTTCTTTCCGTCAAAACCGCGAGCGCGTAATGCGCCTGCGGATCGTCCGGTGCCATTTCAATCGCGAGTTCCGCGACTTCGATATGCTCCGCCTGCGTTGAGATCGAATTTGCGAAAGACCATTTTGCGGCGATCACAGAAAAAACGGCGACCAGCACCGTTAACCCCGCCAGGATCGCCCTTCCGTAGATTGAATCGATCGGAATTGATTTTCGCGGCATTAGAAAAAGATATTATCTATTGGTGAATTTTGAAAGCTCGACTAACGCGCTTAGGATGCAAAGTCGAACGGCTCGATCTTGATCAAAGCGCGTTTAAGGGAAACATCTGCGCTTGCGCAAATATCTTTTACCTCTGTCAACCGGTGCGGTTCGACGTTTCTAAAAGAAAGCAGGATCTCTTCGACATCATTTTCCAGGCAGATCTTTTTCAGCGAACCGTTTCCGCCGAAAACTTTCAGTCCATGAATGACTTTGTCTTTTTTTAGCGGGTCGTCATCGACAAATCCGATCGGCTTAAGGTTCCAATCGGGATTATTCTTTAACTCACGGAGGATCATTTCACCGCCGTCGCCGGCTCCGTATATCAGGATCTTGCGTTGTTCGCCGTTGGTCGGATTTGGCAGGATCTTGCGGAACAATCGAAACGCAACACGGCTAAGCCCGAGCGCGAGAATAAGCAGCAACGCATCAAGAATAAAGACCGCGCGTGAAAATCCCTGAAAACGATAGATCAAAAGAATTGCCAGCGCGCCAAAGACCGAACTGATTACAACTCCCTTAGAAAACGTCAGAAAATCACTTAAACTCGTATATCGCCAAATGCCGCGGTAAACGCCGACAGCCAAAAATGTAAATAATTTTATGACAATAAGGATCGGCAAAGATTTTACGAACAGCGCCCAGTTTTCACTGTTTTCAAAAGGACCGAAGATCATAAAATAAGCGCCGTAGTAAGCAAGCGAGATCAAAAACGCATCTAAGATAACTTCAAAAACCCGGCGTTTGTGCGAAAGATTTACGAGAAATCCAAAAACCGCTTTATTCTCGAGCGCGAGATCGGCTTCCTGTTCCTTATACACCTTAACCTTTGCCAGATAAACGCCGATCAGGGTAAGAACAACGGTGAAAAGCCCGATCAGCGCAAGACTCTGCACAGTTTCAAGTTCGCGCACCAGCAGCGATAACAATCCAGCCAAGAGCGCGAATCCGTAAAGCATTAATACCGCCGCGCGTTCCGAAAGCCCCAATGCAACAAGACGGTGCGATGTGTGATCGCGCCCGCCCTGCGACGCTTTTCTGCCCCAGAGTTTTCTGAGAATTGTTACAAAGGTCGTGTCGAAGATCGGGACGAACAAGATAAGCGCGGGAACCGCCAGAATCGAAATAACGCTTCGCGAACGTCCCGCGACGTCGTTTAAAAGCACCGTGCTCGCAAGAAAAAATCCGACGAACATAGAACCGCCGTCGCCCATAAATATCGACGCAGGATTGAAGTTGAAGACCAGAAAACCGAGCAGCGCACCGACAAAGACGGAAACCAGTACTACTTCGTTCGGCTGACCGCTGGCGGCAAACCCGAGCGCCAAAACGAATGCAGCGATCGCAGAAATTCCGGCGGCAAGCCCGTCCATATTGTCGAGCAGGTTGATAGCATTCGTTATGCCGATCAGCCAAAACGCCGTGATCAGGATGTTTAGAATGTCCGATTCGGTCCACGGAAGCGATAGTCCGAACCCGACGACGATCGAAACGCCGATCAATTGACCGATCAGTTTTTGATAAGGTTTGATCTGGAGAAAATCGTCCAGAATGCCGACAAGAAATAAAAACGAACTGCCCGCAAGAATGACCATCGACGCCATTGTGGTTTCCACGAAAATGAAAAACATCAACAGCGTGGTCAGATAGATCGACACCCCGCCGAGCATGGCGGTCGGTCGTTTATGCCATCTGTCGGATTTCGGTGCCGCGACATAGCCGCGAGATACCGCAAATTTCCTGACAAGCACCGTTAGAATTACTGCAGCTAAAAAGCTTACGACCGCAGCGGCGAAAGGATTTGAGAATAAACGGAACATAGAAAACCTTGTATGAGTCGTTCCAAATTAGAATTTGCCGTTTTGCATATTTGAAGCAAAGTTTAACGAGAAATAAATTGTAAGTAATCTGACGCAAACCTAATGTTTCGTCTATCCTTTTACCATATTCTAACCCGACGTTCCAAGACCTTTTTTGCTTTAGTTGATTGGTAAAGTGAATTAATTCAGCATTATGCCGCGTATAGGGTTTTTGGTCGGCAAGACAGGCTCAACAATTTTCGGAATATAATATCTTTCGACGGCGATCCGGCAAATGTAACCGTCGCTGAAAAAGACCAATTTTATGCGATCATTTATTTATGACGATTACTCGCAATACGTTACAAAACGTGGGCTATTGATTTTTGGTCTGAGGTAAACGATGAACCGGCACCGGTTCGGACCGGCTCATTAAACCAAAAGATGGTTTGAAAGCTTTACTTTCGTCATTTCCCCGATCGCAAAAAGATAAAATGTAAGGAAAAACGACCGGGAAGATCGAACTAGACTGAAACAACGACAAAAAGAAAGCGGCGACAGCTTCCCATCACCGCTTTCTAACTTTCGATCACATGTTTGCTGCAACTTTATATTCTTAAACCGAGGCAGGCTCCGCCGCAGGCAAAAGTCCTTTCAGTTCTTTCACGATCTTCTGCACTTCCTGATCGTCTTCAAGCGAGATCATGAAAAAATCATAACCCGTCTTAAAGCAAAACAATCCGTTGCCGAAGTACCAGGCGCCTTCAAGAACCGGGTTTCCCAGTAAAAACCAGCTAACCGGAGCGCCCGTAACTGTTTTCGGATTAAAAATATTCGTCATCAAAACTGCGCCGCTGGCAAATGAAAATGCTCCCAAAAGCGGCGCGCCGACATATTTAACGATCTCGCGTTCAAATTGGACCCTTTCCGCTTCGGCTTTGGTCAATTCGCCTTTCGTTATCAGATCTTCCTGTTTTTTAAGATAATTATTAAATTCTTCACTGATCCGCTTAACGGTTGATGTCGGAATGAACGAGCTGAAAAACCAGTGCGAGCTAACGCCTGTGAAAACAACGCCGAGTCCGGCTCCGACTGCGAGCGATGCGCCCGTTGTCGCCGCCTGCAGCGGTTTTTCCGCGATCCATCCGGCAGTATTTTGAAGAGCTTTAACCGTTGAATTGATCGTCCGTGTCCAGCTGGCACCTAGATTGAATGCCTTCGAAACTCTATCTGCTGTTGCGCCGACCGATTCGCGCGCGTCGACAAAAGCCTCGCTCGCCTTTTCGCCTGCGTAACTGAATACTTCAGAAGCTTTTTCGCCAACCGTTTTCAAAACCTCGCCGGTGTTTTTCGCGGCGTTTTCAAACACATCGCCGGCTTTTTCACCCGCATCGTCCGCGGCGTCGCGCATCGGTTCGCTGGCTTTCCAGGCTTTTTTGGCAGTTTCACCCGCGGTCTTTACCGTTTCGCCGGCAACTTTTTCGGCGGTTTTGATCGTTTCTCCCGCAACTTTTACGGCTTGTTTACCTACAGCCGATTTTTCGGCTTCCTTCTTGATCTTTTCCGCGCCGCCGCGGATTGTTTCCGCTCCTTTTTGAGCCGTATCGCTGACAACCTTGGCGCTTTCGGCGATCTTTTCTTTCAAACCGATCTGTTTATCAAAATCGTCAAAACGTTCTTTCGCCTCGCGCTGCCATTCTTCAAACCGTTTTTTATAATCTGACATCTTTTATAACCTCTGCTTGTTTTTCCCGACTATTTTACGAACGTTATTCTCCCAATGTTCGCATTTGATGCCGGCAACCGTTACAGCTTTGTATCATTGCACCTTAAACCTTGGGTGGTCAACCGTTTTTCTATTCGATCTAATTTTGCTATATTTCGTAAACCATGCCGAAAGTTAAATGTCCAAGATGTAGAAAAGAGACTGAATACTCAGGAAATGAGTTTCGTCCGTTTTGTTCGGAACGCTGCAAGCTGATCGATTTTGGCGAATGGGCGGACGGAAATTACCGTTTGCCGGCGCAATCGGCGAATTTGTCGGATGAAGAGTTGGAAGAGATCATTAAAGAGTCGGAAAAACGCGAAAGCGTTGAATAAATTATGATTATCGCCGGAATTTTATTTTTCGTCGTAATGGCGATCGCCGCATTCGTCGTTTTTAAGCTGCTGAAAAAAGCCGTAAAAATGGCGGTGCGCGCTGTTATCGTTTTTTTGATCTTGTTCATCGGGCTCGCTGGCGGACTGGCTTTCTGGGCATTCGGCGGCAGCGGCGCGCCTGCAAAAGCTCCGGCGTCGAAAAAGACGCGCTGAAACTAAATGCCCGGCAAGATAAAATCTTACTTTTCCCGCTATAAAAACCTCTCTGGCAACGTCCTCGCGCTCAGCCTTGTAAGTTTATTAAACGATACGTCTAGCGAGATAATCTATCCGATCCTTCCGGCTTTTCTCGCCATCACGCTCGGCGCAACGCCGTTTGCGATCGGGTTGATCGAAGGTTTCGCCGAAACCGTTTCTTCCCTTCTAAAATTATTTTCCGGATATTTGAGCGATCGATTTGAAAAGCGAAAACTGCTTGTTTTCGCAGGTTATTCGCTTTCGAGTTTGATGCGTCCTCTGCTCGCCTTTGTTTCGACCTGGCAGCAGGTTCTGGTACTTCGTGTTACCGACCGGACTGGAAAAGGCATTCGCGGTGCTCCGCGTGATGCGCTGATAGCCGATTCGATCGAACCGCAGCGCCGCGGGCTCGCGTTCGGATTTCACCGTGCCGCAGATCATTTCGGCGCGGTCATCGGTCCGCTCATCGCCTTTGCGCTGCTTTATCTCTGGTCGGAAAATCCTTCGGAACCGACGGCGAACGATTACAGCCGCATCTTTCTGATCGCCGCGATTCCGGCAATTCTGAGCGTCTTCGTCATTGCATTTCTCGTAAAAGAACAAAAGCACGAACCCGCCGATGCTGAAAACGTTACGCCGATCAAGCTTTCATTAAAAGAATTTGACGGAAATTTTAAGAGATTTCTGATCGTTATTGCGCTTTTTACTCTGTCGAATTCGACCGACGCTTTTTTACTTCTCCGCGCGACCCAAGCCGGCGTGGCGGAATATATTCTCCCGCTTTTATGGGTTTTTCTGCATATCAGCAAAGTCGTTTTTTCGCTGATCGGCGGCGATCTTTCGGATCGCGTCGGGCGAAAGAAAATGATCTTCGCAGGTTGTTGGATCCTCTACGCACTTGTTTATGTCGGATTCGCTTTCGTCAGCGAGTTGTGGCAGATATGGACGCTGTTTTTCATCTACGGCGCATATTTCGGTTTAACGGAAGGCGTTGAAAAAGCGCTTGTTGCAGATCTTGTCGAATCCGAAAAACGCGGAACGGCTTTCGGATTTTATAATTTAGCCTTTGGAATCACAGTATTTCCCGCCTCGCTCATCTTCGGGGCATTATGGACAAAATTCGGAGCGGAAACAGCGTTTTTGGTGAGTTCGGGAATTTCAATTTTAGCGGCGATTTTGCTGTTGAGCGTCAAATCAAAAGCAAAAAGCTGAACGATTAGAATAATGTTCTAAGAAGCCGAACCTACGCACATCCGAACTAAATAAACGATTCTGATAAGAAAGTCGCTGCGGAGACTTTACGTCAAATGATCTGTTAGATGCGCCGCAATTATCAGTTCGCAGCCTTAGTTATCGGTGCTACAACCGGCTTTAACTTTGCTTTTGTCCAAGTTTGTCTTCTTTTAAGTGTTACAGTTTTGGGATCGAGCGATCCTTCAGTGCCTTCAATGGTTATAAAGAATCCGCGAGAATCAATGGTTGAAATTTTCTCATGAAACTCTTTTTTCTTTTGTCCTTCTAACGGCGCAAATAGTAAGTACTCCCGATAAATTTTAACTTTTATACCTTCGACAGTTTTTTCAGTAACACTGTATTCGGTACTTTCAGGCTCTCTGCTGCGATAAATCATCTCTGGACCCGAACACTCATACTGCGTAGATGCCCAAGACACTCCATCATCGCTGCAAAAAACATTGCCGAATCCGACTCTAACCTGATATTTAGTCGTTTCACGTCCGTTGGCAAAATCAGTTATTTTGATTCGCTCACGTTCCTGAGACTCGCGCTCGTTTACCTCCGTCACTGTGCGAACTGTTTTGCCGTTCTCAATAAAATCAGTAATTACCTCAAAAACAAAAGGAAAGTCCCCGTTAGTTTCAGAAACTGCATAATGAAATACTCGCTCATACTCGTCCGAACTAATCGTTTTCGATTGTGCGCTCAAACCGTTAAAGAAGAGGAAAATAGCGAAGACAGAAAATAAGATCTTCATGATTTTTAATATGAAAAGGTCAGATTTAAATATATTCCGTCTAAAGATTGCGGTGACGTGGGGCGAATCCGAATACCCGCAAGCCAGATGTTAGCAAAGAACGTGATCAAGAAGCCGCTGTTTCGCCTTTACATTCACTGATTTATTCGGCATTCCGTTGCAATCATGCCTGTTTTTGAATTTGACGATTAGCAACTTTCATTAGCATTCGCAGCGCTTCATTAACGGCTTCTGCGTCTGGAAACGCTTCCCGCACATCTGACTCCAAAAGCACAAGATTTGTTCCCGCCTGGTAACGTTCGACATATTTGCCGCGAACTCTACCGGTCAGTTTTGACAAATCATATTCGGGACGCATTTCGTCTTTCAAATTTTCAGTTTTATCCTTGTTCATACGAGTCTCGCTCGCCGTGCGTCGGTTCTCTCGCGCTGATTATTCGGACGGTTTCGCAATCGTCCGTGTGAGACACAAACAATAGTCTGCCGTTTTCAGAATGTCCAATAATTAAAAAACGCCGTTCCTCTGCGGAGTGATCCGGATCATCAAACGTATCTGAAAGCGGGTCGCCGAAAACTGTCGCGGCTTCCTCAAACGAAACTTGGTGTTTAGCGAGATTGCTCGCCG
Organism: Pyrinomonadaceae bacterium; assembly: GCA_026129865.1. Lineage (GTDB taxonomy): Bacteria > Acidobacteriota > Blastocatellia > Pyrinomonadales > Pyrinomonadaceae > JAHCHG01. Next base: position 103,871 of record JAHCHG010000003.1, on the reverse strand, counting down.
CTTCATTTTTGTCCCAATCAAACCGCACAACGAAAATATAGCGGCTTTCGGCTTAGTCTTCCAATTATTTCAAATTAAAGCTCAGAAGCCGAACGATTGAGATGACTTGGGGCGAAACAGTCGTAACGCAAGCTGAATTTCCCACGCAAGTTTGATAAGAAAGCCGCTGTTTCACCCTCACGTCCATTGAGCTGTTCGACGCGACGTTTATTTACCTTGCTTTGTCTTGTTGACTCTTTCCGCGATTTCGTCTTCGGCAGCCTTTTTCATAGCCTTTTGCATTACCGGAATCAAAATCGCATTCAATCTCGTTGTCGCTTCGGTGTAAATTTGTGGCTGGAGCGAAATCGCCTTTTGTCCTGTCGGGGATTTATAAAACGCGATTAAATCATTCAACTCGGCTTCAGTAAAGAATTTGTCAAGCAAAGGATAATTTACTTCTTCGACGACCTTTGCGAAATCAAGTTCTTGATTTAACCCGTCCTGAAGCTTTTTGCCCATACGCGCTATCGTTTCGGGCATACTTTTTTGCAGGTCTGCTTTTTGTGCGGCGGTCAAATTAATATCTTCCTCGATGTTTGCAGCAATAATCATCGGCAAAGTGCTATTAAGATTGGCAAAAACCGCATCAAGACTTTTGTTGATAGATTCGCGCCCGCCCGTAACTTCAAAATATTCTTTGATAAGAATTGTCTTTGCCGGTGAAATTGTTTGTTCGGACGATGAATTTACTTGTTGTGCTTGAGAGAGTGTTGCCAAGAAGAAAATCAGCAACATTGAGAAGAAAGTGTTTTGTATTTTTCTGTTCATAATTTTTTAACTGGAGTCCGCAAGAAAAACTCCTTTTTAACGCTATTTATAAACTCGTTTGTTGTCAAAGGAAAACGCTGAACCACTGAGATGCCGTGGGGGGAAACCGAGTACGCGCAAGATTAGTGAATCGTGTAATGTTCTTAATTCTAAGGTTGTAATTCAAAACTTGCAAAAGATTTTGCAGTGCTCAATTTGAGATATGTTATTAGTTAAGGAAGTCTCATTTAAAGCTGACGAATTTTCACGATTGCCAACGCTAGAATCAAGCTAGAGCAAAGCGCGACAACTAAGTTTGCGACCAAACCGCCCCAAAGAATATTCGTTGTGGTTACAAAACCGCCGTAATTTCCTAAAGTAAAAGGGAAGCCAAACTCATTTGGAAAACTGCACATCGGATCAACGACTTGGCTGAAACTGTGAATGTTGATTACAACAAAACAAGTAAAACCAGCCAGAAAAATTACTATAAAAATCTTCGAGTTCATAATTTCAACCCTCGAATTAAGAGAAGCGGCTGACGATTGAGATGACGGGGGGCGAAGCCGCCACCGCGCAACTACGAGTTTACCAAATTCCATTGATAAGAAAGCCGCTGTTTCGCCCTCACGTCCAATAACTTGTCAGCCGCGTTTTTATTCTTCAAGACGTTGTATTTCTTTGATGACAAACTTGCCAAATTCTTCTGGAATTCGCAACTTGTCATTTCCAAACTGGATACTTCCAAGTTTAACTTTGTCGGGCGAGTTCTTGTTATACTCGTTCGCCAAAGCAAATGTTTTCAACGAATGTTCAAACCACTGCGCTCCGTATTCGGGCGTTAGATTTTTAGCCTCAACACTCCACGCCCAACGATTAAGCAAAGGATTTTTCTTTTTCTTCTCGTCTGTTGCGTGATGCACCGAAGAAATAACTTCGGCAACAAGCATTATCTTTGAAATCTTAATGCGATGCACAATAAGAATATCTCCGATTTCGACAGCGTTTGGCTGTTTAGAAAAGCCGATGGTCAGCTTGGACGAAGTGAAAAATTGTTCTTCCTCATCTGGCGCGCGGTCAGGATTTCCCCAAGGCTTGAGCCAAAATTGCCTGTCGTCAGAATTAAGTATCAAATCATTTAAGTTTGCATTATCCATTTTGTTAAAGAGTCATTGTCGGTTTTACCACGAAGCGGCTAACGGTTGAGATGACGCGGGCGCAACCGCCACCGCGCAACTCCGAGATCATAAAACTTGTTAATAACAAAGTCGCTGTTTCCGCCTCGCGTCCATTAGTTAGATGAAAGCCGGGTTTTTGTCGGGTTTCATCTGTTTTGTTTTTTTGCAATCAAACTCCTTGAATGATCTTCTTAAATCAAAGGAGGTTATCTGTTATGCAGAATTCATTTTATGTCGGCTTGGATTTGGGTTCAAGCTATTTTTTTAAGGGATGATGGACTCGGTCAGCGAGCTTTTTTCGTTGAAAGGGTTTTGAGAATTCGGTCTGTCTCGTCGACCGATATTGGATATTTCGTGGCAGGTTTCGAAACTTAAATCATAAACCGTTTATTAATAAACGAGTTTCGTCCATTGGTTAGACCGCCGCCGACGCTTTTTTAAGCCGTCTGCCCGATACGACCATAGACCGGCTTTTACATTACAGCCGAAGTCTCAAATAGCTGACTGGAACACAAAAACAAGTTCGATCAATGAACAAGGTCTTCTGAAAACAAAGGCATCATCGGCAAAATCGATTGTTTTCCAAATTCTTTGTCAATCAACCCCAAACGCCATCCGGCGTTCATAAACTAACCCGCCGCAGCAAACATCACCCGCGGCTAAATACCGCTCTACGCTTGACCGCTTCTTTCATAGCTGATTTGTTCGGCGCGGTCTTAAGCCTACACTCAACTCCACTTCTCCATTACGAGTTCCTTGAATTGAGAAACTGAGATAATCGTAGTCTTTACCAATTTTTGCGCTTCTTCAAAATCCTTATCGCCCGTAATCAAATAATCGGCTTCTGCCGCCAACGCGCACTCAAGAAACTTAGCGTCTTTTTTGTCTCGCAGAAAATCAATTTCAATCTCCGGTTCAATCGTTGTCGTGCATTGCTCGAATATCTCACTCCACTTTTGAAGAAATTCCGGCGGCAAGTTGAATTTCTTACGCGCCAAAACTTCCGTGTATTCTTCGAGTATTGCAGGCGAAATAACCCACTCAAAATCTTCCTGCTCGACGATAAACAAAATAACTTCTTCCGGCATTCGGTCTCGAAAAGCGGCGGAAACGGTAATTCCTGTATCAATGACCGTTTTTATCATTTGCCGTTTCGGTATGCCTCAACTTCGCGCAAAATGTCGTCCTCGCTCAGAGTTTGAATTTGCGGCAAAGACTGTGTTTCCTTGAACAGATTTCTCAATTTGCGAACGCGCGCGGCACGTTCTCCATTTTCTGTGGTTAGAACGACAATTTCAACCTTCTCTCCAACGCGAAAAGGAACATTCGACAAAATAACTTGTTTTGTGTCTGAAACAGTCGAATAAGTCTTGTATGCTTTCATCTTTTACCTCACACAATTCATTGTAGCCGAGATTCCGACAGAAGGCTCATCATAAAATCACTGTTTCACAGCTCGAAATTTAGTTTCTCGCTTGTTCATCCCTCCAAACCATTTTCCGCTCATTCGATTGGCTTTTATTGTTGCCGTAAATTCCTCATCGTAATTGTCAGAGGTTATAACTTTAACGACATTTCCAACCAGTTTCCATTTCCGGTTTTGACGGCGAACTTTTCGTTCATACCGAAGCCTCGGAGCTTGCCGGCTGGGTGTGCGGCGTCATCAAACCTCTGGTCAAACGCGTTGTTGTTTCGCATCCGAAATCTCTAGCCCGGATCGCCAGAGATCCGCGCAAATACGATAAGCGCGACGCGCGCAAGCTCGCCGATCTTTTGCGCGGCGGTCTGACGCACGAGGTGTTTTTGCCGGAAACGCTGCCGCGCCGCGCGAACTGTTCCAGACCGCCGCCGAACTATACGGACACCCGCTCGGGGAGCCGGTGGATTTCTACTTGTTTCCATGCAGGAAAAAGCCAAGCTTCGCCGATATTCGATCCGCTTCGTTTGGGACCGATCACAACCGGGCGCCGCACAAAACGGAGAAAACTGCAGAAACCCTCACTATTTATGAAATTTAAATTATTTTTTTTCCACAGTTCAGTCGAAATTTAAGCACGTTTTAAGCGGTCCGACCATCGACAGTTTCACAACTCCGCTCAACTACTACATGAAGTATTAAGCAGTTTTCCACATACAACATATGTAGGTGAAACCGTTATAAATATTGACGTTTAGAAATTTTTGAAGGAAAATAAAAAGCGTCTTGTTTAGTGGACAAGACGCTTAGTTAATGGCGTTGACAAGTTGCTAGCTGAAACAGTCAACTTGCGTTTAAAGTAGACCATTTTCGCGGCTCTTGTCAACAGGTTCTAGACGCCCGGCACACGGGCAAGGATAAAAACCAAATGGCAAAGAAGCCTTCCAACCGCGAGACGACGTCGCCTCGCATCGCAAAGATAGCGTCAAAACTGCTGTCAAACCCCAAGACTCCGGCAAAGGTTAAATCCGTCGCCGGCTCGGCTCTAACTCAGGCTCCGAATAAACCGAAAGGTAAGAAGCGGTAGTTTGTTCAGCGGAGCCCAGGTTGATCCGGGCTCCGCAATTATAAATATCAGGAGGAATAAATGGCACTCAGTAAGGAAGTCAGGTTAGAAATAAGAGAAATGATTTTAAAGGAAACCGATCGGTGCTTTCCGGACGCTGACGAAAAAACTCGACGAAGAATTAAGAAAGCTCTCCGCGGCGCTGAATCCGATGTGATCGAACTCACCGATCCACACGCTGCGGACATTCACCGGAGAATTGATCCGGAATTTTAAACGACCATGGGACAGTGGCAGACCTTTTTGATTACTATCGGCGGTTTGGCTGCCGGAGCCGCACTTACGTTTCTATCACGTAGACTCGAGCTCGGATTCAACCATAAGAATGAGCGGCTGAAAAACGACGTTCAAAAGTTAGAAGAACTTATTGAATATTTAGACCGCCTTTCGCTGGGTGTCGAGACTAGTATCAATACTGCCATCAGAGAAATTGTGGGCAAACGACATATCAGCGACCTTTATAGAGAAAGCGAACATTCTATTCCCAAAATCAAAACCTTAACTAGAATCTATGCCCCCGATCTGCTTTCACGCGCCAATGAACTTCACAGGCTGTTTAGTCGCTTGAGCGATACTCTAGATGTCTTAATTTACGGCAGTTCCCAATATGATGTTCATGCACGGGCACTTAACCAAGTGGATCAACTCACCGAATTTTGCGCAGGATTTTCGAATTCACGGGCTAAGGTCATTGAGAATAAAAAGACAAAACGTTAATCGGCTTTAGGTCGCCCGCGTTTTAGGTCTGCCAACTCGTCACGCACGTTTGTGAAATCCTTTTCCGGTTTAAGCCAAAACTCACAAGCCGGCGACACAACCTTTTCACCATTTGGAAATTTACCTATTCGGCACCATCGCGACAATGTCACTATCGCGGCGCCGGTTTCTGCATGGATTTCTCTGATGGTCAGTTTTCGCGCCATTGGTATAAATGAGCTGACCTGCTAAATTGATTTAAAACGACGCAAGCGCCATCCGGCGTTCATAAACTAACCCGCCGCAGCAAACATCACCCGCGGCTAAATACCGCTCTACGCTTGACTGCTTCTTTCATCGCTGATTTGTTATGCCCTCGTTTATTCTTAAAGTTCTTCGCAGAATCAACGCCCGTGTCCGTCGTCCGAATCTCTCAGTTTTTGAAATTGTTCTGCTAAGAGTCTCGATTGTTTGCTGTCTTTACCAAGTGTAAATTTCATTAACTCAAAATTTCTCACGTTTTGCTTATCGTTCGGATGCGGACTGTCAAACAAAAAATACCAAAACGAAGCGGCTTTTTCATCAGGCAAATTGTCTAAAATTTCTTTTGCCTCTTTAGAATGATTTTTTACCAGAATGAAAGTCGAATCTTGAAACATTCCGATTAAGTCTGCGTCCCACTTACCATTTACTCCGATTTCGATAGACTTTTTCAGCTTTTCAAGGTCAGAAACTTCTGTACAATCAAAAAAGTAATTTATGTGTTCAGGTTTTGAATACAGCAGTCGTGCGCCTTTTTCGTCATCATATCCATACAACAGATTAAAATCTTGAAAATTGTCAGGAAAAGCATTTACAAATTCTCGACAGTTTTTAGCGGCGTGCAGTTCCGTCAACTTTGCCGCCGTCCGCTCAAGGTTATTTTGAGCGACAGGTGCGTTTGGGATTTGTGCGCTACTTTTATGCTCAAGTTCAATATTGCCGCCGCACGAAGAAACGACAAATAAACAAAAGCAAAGGGCAAAATTTAATTTCATAATCTTTGCAACCGCTATTTTAGAAGAAAGTGCATAACGTTTGAGATGACGTGGGGCGAAACCGCCGCCACGCAAGGTCAGGAAAAACGGACAAGCCGAATAACAAAGTCGCTGTTTCGCCTTCACGTCGATTGATTTGTTCGACATCGGTTTCACGTTTCACGCCGCTAATTTTAATCCTTCACCTTGATTGTGAAGCGCAACTATTTGCTCGCTTCTCAATGCAAACTGTGCATACGTTTGTCCTTCGTCGTCGCTAAACTCGACCTCATAAACTTCCGGTGCGAGAACTTCAACCACAGTTCCGACTTCGCCGCGCTCCAAGCCTCTTTGCGGCAAATCTTCAAGCAATGCTACCGTATCCAGCAAATCAATTTGTTTCTTTTGCATTTTGCCTCCTTTTCAATACAAAACAGGTCGTCAGTCGCGGAATGCTTTCACTGTGCAAGATAATCCAACCGCATCTGACGGGCGCACTTCCGATATTTGTCGTCAACTCGAAATCTACGGTGTAACGCTGTCCGTAAATGTCGGGTTCTCCTAAAACCGCCGTTTCGGTCGTTTTTGCAATTTCAAGCAATTTTTCGCGCAACTCTGCGGCGTTTTCAACCGTTATTCCTAAAGCCGCTGCAAAAACGCTAGCCTTGTGGCTGCCTCGCGGATTATCAATGTCCAAGCAGTATTTAGTCAGTTTGCGAATGTCTACAATGGCATTTTCTCCGTTTGGCAGTCGCATTGGTAAATGTTACAAATTGCGGGCTGGATTTTCAACTCTTTAATTTTTGAGCCATTCGCTTTCAAAGAGCAGATGTCGAACGATTGAGATGACGTGGGCGGAAACCGCCACCGCGCAACTCCGAGTTCACCAAAGACGCTGATAACAAAGTCGCTGTTTCGCCCTCACGTCCATTGATTTGTTCGATGGCGTGTTTTCTTACGACGTTATTCTTGATGTGCTTCGGCGTAAATTTTTAACGCCGCGTTGACGCGCTGCTGAAAGTCCGCGCCTTGTCCTTCAAACCATTTCAAAACTTCCGAATCTACGCTCAATGTAACTGCTCTGTTTTTTTCGGGCATCCGCCATTCAGCTCTAGCAAAAAAATCGTCGTCTAACGGCGGACTGTCGGAAGTGTCAATGTCCTCGTCCGTCATTCGGTCAATTCTCGCCCAATCTGTTTCCGATTGCTTCTTCAAATTTTTTACGCTCATGTTTTAATGCTTTTCGCAACGATTGAGATGACGTGGGGCGAAACCGCCTACGCGCAACTCCGAGTTAAAGAAAAGCCGTTGATAAGAAAGTCGCTGTTTCGCCCTCACGCCCATTGATTTGTTGGGCGTATGTTGCCACCACGAAACTCCGTATAAAAACTCACTTTGCCAAATAGCTCATTATCCAGCCGAATAATCCTGCAAAAACAAAACTACCCAAAAACCACTTCCACCAAGCTCCGCGTTTGCTCCCGTCAAGTGGCGGCACAAAATAACAAACATTCGAGACTAAAAACAAGGGAAAAGCATAAGCCCAAAACTTTGGTATAATTTCTCGAAGTTGTCGCGGAATGAAGAAAACTACCGTCAATGTAACTAACAATACTGTTTGAATTACAGCAAAATACTTTATAAATGCGACTCTCGGTTTAGACAGAGTAAAGTAGCTAACACAAGTTGCAAGCAAGCCAGCTAAAAGCCACGCGAACGGTAGGTAAATAAACTCCAGAAAAATTGATGCGCTAAGCCCAAACACGACTAAAAACCAAAAGCCTTCAAAAAAAGATGACTTTTGCGATTGTTTGAAGGTTTCAGCTATTTCCGTCATTTATTTTCAGCAACGTGCGTTATACGCCCAACGATTGAGATGACGTGGGCGGAAACCGCCAGAAGACCCGCTAAAATTTAACGGAGAACGCTGATAACAAAGTCGCTGTTTCCGCCTCACGTCCATTGGTTTGTTCGACAGCACGTTATTTTTCAATACGCTTTCGTTACTTTGTGTCGCCATAACTGCAATCGTCAATGCCAGCCGAACGCATATGTAAAACCAAGTGCGTCCTTCGGAAAAAACCGCCACGCGGAAAACTCACGCGACGAATGCGGACGTTGACAGGACAAAAGTAATCGTAATCAACTCGCGCTACAACTCGGTAGCGTCCTTTCGGGATTTTGCCAAAGCGAAAATATCCGTTTTCGTCAGCGACAACTTGAGCAACAAAACGGTGTTCTTTTTCTGTGAACAGCGCAACGCAAATATTTGGGATAGCCTCGCCTTGTGCGTCAACGGCTTGACCTTCAACGCCGCGCAACGAAATTGTCGGCGGGTCAACTTGGTTTCGGTTCACATACTCAATTTGTTTCGGGCAATCTTCGTCATCAGAATCTTGCGCCATTACAGGCAAGATGCCGAAACCGAAAATCAATAATAGTAAAAATAAACGAAACATCTATAACATTTGCGCCGCCGTTCGCGTAAAGAAAGCCTGTCGAACGGTTGAGATATGTCGCCCGTTATTTTCAAAGACTTGCCGCCAACTTCAACACGCTTCCATAGAGAAGATTGTAATAATAACCAATTTCCCAAGTTTTTTCGCCTGTTGCGCTTGATGTGTAAATCTTCTCATCAGTTCTTAATTCGCTGCGGCAAGAAAAGGAAAAATGAGCCGAAGCAAATTCGTGTCCATAAGATTGTCCCGCATCAATCAGAGAAAACTCAACATCAATTTTCAAATTTGCGGCTTCGATAGCTTCACGCAGAATGTGATGTTTTTCAAGTTGTGCTAACAACCAATCTTTGAAAGAGTCGCACGTTCGCAACTTTGGAATCGGATTGCCGTTGAAACGACATTCGCCGCTTAAAATATCTAGCTCGTAAGTTCCAGAGCCGTAATGAACAAAAGAAGCCAAGTCATAGGCTTCGGGCAAAAGAAGAATACGCTGGCAAAAGACGTTAGCAAAATCTTGAATGACTTTACGGCGCATAAAACTTGCTCATCATCCGACTGCTTCTGACAACGCGAAGCAACATAACGATTGAGATGACGTGGGGCGAAACCGCTACCACGCAATTCTGAGTTAAACGAAAAATGTTGATAAGAAAGTCGCTTTTTCGCCCTCACGTCCATTGATTTGTTGTGCGCGTCGTGAAATAGGAATAACATTTCTTTTACACATCGGCTTCATATTCTTCATCAAGTTCGTTGGCTATTTGAGCCATTACATCCATATTTTTACGAATAAAGGATAAGAAAATTTCTGCGTCCTTTTCATTCAGTTTTGTTTCAGACGAATTAGTGAAATAATTATGCAACTCATTCAACGGATATTCCAAAAGGTTTGAATAATAACCTACTGAGTCTTCATATGCCTCAAGAACTCCTCTGTTTCTAAGTTCAGACTTAAATTCTTCAATATTATCAATCATTGATTTCAGAAGAGATGCGCCAAATTCAGGCGGCAGACCTCCACCAAGGGCTTCCGCAATTTTCTCGCAGTAATAGCCTGTAGAAGTGAATGTATCAACTAACTTTTTGTTTCGGTGTTTTTCACGATGTTCCATTTCTTCTTCTCTCAAGTTGTCAATTACGTTTGAAAGAGTGCTTTGCAGAATGCTTCTTTGAGATTCGATTAACTTTGGTACGTCAACATCTGTAAATTTAGGGTCTGCGTTCGGGTAAGTTGTCATCAACTTAAAGCTATGTCGCTCCATAGAGATTCGGGAAATGTGATTAAATGCTCTGCCTTTACCTCGTTTAGTTGGGTGTCCAGAACTATCGTTCCGAATTTCACGAATTTGGGTAATTAAAGGGTCAACTGTATATGGTAATCCTAATGCTTCGGATAAATGTGTAACTGCGTCTTGTTGGATAAATAGTGCTTGAAGAACACCGTAAATATTCAAGTATTTTTCACCATCCGATTCTGGCTCATCAATCTTCAAATATGAGTCGAATGCTTGTTCTGTGTCTCCGATTACATCCAAAGAACTGCAAAGTTTAAACCACTCAGCAGAATCTTTGATTAAATCAGAGCGTTTTCGCGGACTGTTAATAAAATCACGAATTTCGTGTTCTAGTTCAGATATAGATTTCATAAGGTTTTAAAGAAAGCGCACAACGACCGAGATGACGTGGGCGAGGCTGCGAGAACCTTGACAAGGGAGCTTGTAAGCCTCACGTCCATTGATTTGTTCGGCGTGTCGTGATTAGAAAAATATGTCATACACACAAAAGGATTGCGCTGATTGCGGAAAACCGATTCCTGCAAAACAAATGAAGAAACGGGAAGCTAAAGAAATTCCTCTTTATTCGCCGTGGCTTTCTTTCCCGAAGTCAATTTTTCTTTGTAAAGATTGTGCGGCGAAGCCTGAGCCGCAAATTAACACTATACGTTTCAATTAACCGAGAAACGCCGAACTTTATATTGAACCGAATTGTAATTTTCTTATACCGACATTTTTTATATTTCAAATTTAGATGCAAAGTCAACAAAATTTGACTTTATGCGATTCTCATTTTATTTTGAAGATCAAAAAGTTAACTCCGTGTAAATTTTTACGCCGATTGGGAGAAAGCAATGTCAAAGCTGCTTGATAATGTGCGGAGCGTGATGCGGGTTCGGCATTATAGCTATGAAACTGAGAAACGCTATATTTATTGGATTCGGCAGTATATCTTTTTTCACAATGTGCGGCATCCGGCAGAAATGGGCGCGGCTGAAATCGAAGCGTTTCTATCGCATTTGGCGGTCGAAAAGACCGTTTCGGCTTCGACGCAAAATCAGGCATTAGCGGCACTGCTGTTTCTCTACCGTGAGGTGTTATCAGTCGAAATTCCCTGGCTCGATAAATTTACGCCGGCTAAAAAGTCGAGCCGCGTTCCGGTCGTATTAACAAAAGAAGAAGTAAAATCGGTTTTAGGAGAATTAAAAGGCACGAATTGGATTATTGCCAACTTGCTTTACGGTTCGGGTTTGCGTTTGATGGAAGCCTTGCGGTTGAGAGTCAAGGATTTGGACTTCGGTTATCGGCAAATTACCGTAAGAGACGGCAAAGGCGGCAATGACAGATTTACGGTTTTGCCGACAAAGCTTATCGAACCGCTCCAAAAACAACTCGAAACTGTCAAAAAACTGCACGAAAAAGATTTGCGGCTCGGATTAGGAAGAGTGGAAATGCCTTTTGCACTGGCGAGAAAATACCCAAACGCCGAAAGCGAATTTTGCTGGCAATACGTCTTTCCGTCAAAAAGTTTGAGCAAAGATCCGCGCACTGGAAAAACAGGAAGACATCACGTTTCGCCCGCGAGTCTGCAGAAACCGTTCAAGGAAATTATGCGAAAAAGCCGAATCAACAAAACCGCAAGTCCGCACACGCTTCGGCATTCTTTCGCAACACATCTTTTGCAGGACGGTTACGATATTCGCACCATTCAGGAACTTTTGGGGCATAAAGAACTGACCACGACAATGATCTACACGCATGTTCTCAATCAGCATCGCTTAGGCGTGCGAAGTCCGGCGGATACCGCTTGATCTTCCGAAGATTATTTCCAATTCTTTTCTTTCTTAAACTTCTTTATCAACATTTCGCGCCGCATTTTCGGCAAATGATCTATAAAAAGTGTTCCGTCGCAGTGGTCGGTTTCGTGGAGAAAGGCGCGGGCGGCGTATCCTTCGGCTTCGCGTTCGAACCATTCGCCTTTTTCGTTTTGGGCTTTGAGTTTTGCCTTCATCGGACGAACGACAACGGCAGGAACTTTGCCGACGGAAAGGCAGCCTTCCTGCCCGGATTGTTCGCCGGAAGTTTCGATGATCTCAGGGTTTGCGGCGATGAGCTTAATTCCCTCGCAATCCATTACGAACAACCGAAGATTGAGACCGATCTGCGGCGCCGCCAAGCCGACGCCTTCGGCATCGTACATTGTTTCAAACATGTCTTCGCAGAGCGCGGCTAGCTCTTCGTCAAATTTTTCGACCGGCTTACCGACCTTTCCCAACACTTCTTCGGGATATTCGCTGATCTTTCTGATTGCCATAGACTGCAAAAAAATTTGTCGATTGAATAAGCTGAGAGATCTTTTTCTTCGGAATAAGTGAAAAGGGAGAAGTTTTAAGTTCTAAAACCTATCACTTACACCTTTTCACTTCTCCCTTATTCGGAAAAAAATCTTACCGCTAATTCCTACCGCGGAATAACGCCGCGTCGCGAACGTCGGCTGAAATCCCGTTTGGTGAAAAAATTCTTTTCTTCGCGCATCTGGCATTCCCAGCAAACGATCCTTTCTTCGTTCGCGGGAGAAAGCCAAATGTTGTAATGCTCCATCACACGGTCGCATTCGACGCATCGCATCGGCGGTTTTTCCGGCAGCTTTAGTTTTTCCGTTTCAATCATTTTTTCCTCAAGAGCCTCACGCGCTCTAAATAAAAATCTTTCTCGAGGACAACAGTGTAATTCGTCTTAACAAAATTTTCCAAAGGCTGGCAGTTTTCGCTCGTCTGGCAATCTTCCTGCGTGATCAGCCAAAACTCATTGTGGTCGGCGGGGAGACTCGCAATCATATATTCGATCTGCTTTCGATAAGTGTCCGGCGATCCCGGTTTCGCTTCCAGATTCCAATCGAATATCTTATCTCCGGGGTAAAATTTGTTTTTTCCGTCGTAATAAAAATCAAGCGCGATCGTTTCGTAATTTACGAACACCATTAGCGGCTGATCTTCGGATTCATTTTGTTCGATAAATTCTGCAATTCGAGCCCAATCGCCGCGTTTTGTGAAATTTGGATGAATATTCGGAATAGCGTAAGCGTAAAAAACGGCAAGAAGAATTGCGATCGATGAAAAATAGATCACCCTGCTTTTGCCTTCTTTCGGTCGCACCGCCCAAACGGCGGAAAAGATCGTTAAGATCAACGGAACAAAAAAGACTGCGGCATGGCGGATCTGTAAATGCAGCGTTCCGGTCTTTATGTAGAGACCGATGAAAAACAGCAGGATAACGCCGGTTATCAGCCCGAACCCGAGAAGTTTCTCATCTAATAATTTTCTTTTAGCAGCTAGAAAAACTGCGAGAAGGACTAGCAGAATTCGGGCGATCCAAACTCTGATAACAGAGATAAAGGGCTGTTCGGGAGACGAATAGATCTCGGTCGGAAAAACGAACGTCAAAACGTGGTTCCAAAGCGCCTTTAAACCTTCTATTAAATACGTTTCCGGCACGTAATCGCTTGTTCTAACGTCAAACTGCTGTTTTATGACAAAAAGCATCGGCAGAAAAAATACACCGGCGACTATCATGTCCAGAAAATAATTTTTAGCGTCGCGAAACCGCCGCAGCCCGAGCAAAGCGGCAAATCCGCCGACGAGAAAAAAGCCGAGATAATAATTGGAATACAGCGCGACGACGGCGATGACACCATAGATCAGACGGTCGCGTTTCGAAGATGTTTGATCTTCATTCCAATACGCGGCACGAAAGAACGAAAGCAGCAGAACCGTTAAAAGAATCGCCATCGCATAGCCGCGTGCTTCGTTACTCGCCCAGAAAAGAAAAGGATGAAGCGCGAAAAACGCCGTTAACGCGAGCGAAACCTTGCCGCTCCAAAACCTTTTCGCAAGAACGAAGAAAAACCAGATCGCGGCAAGCGAGCAAATAATTGAAAAACTTCGCGCAAAAAAAAGCGAATGATCGGCATATCGCCAAACGCTCATCAACCAGAAATAAAGCGGCGCCTGTTTTTCGTCAGGAAGAGTCCGTTCGAGCGCGTAAAGCAGACCGTTCTTGGTCGTGTACATCGTCGACGCTTCGTCCGCCCAGATGTTTATGAAATACGCCATCGGCAAGGCAAGCGCAGCGTGCATCGCCATCAAAAGCCAGACCAATTTTTGCTCAATATTTTTGGACATCGGTCAAAAATCTAAGAATTTCTATTTCGAGTTTATGTAAGGAGCCTAATTTTGAAATGCCGCACTCGGCTCGACGTTCAGTTTTCGAAGTCCGCTGTTTGCAACCGATTCAGCATGTTGGCGCATATTCACGATATCGAAATCTTTCTTCAGGGTTTCGATCACACCGCTGACGAATTCAAGCTTTTCTTCGAGCGGAATGTTCATTCCCGGAAAAAATTTAAGTTCGGGAACGTCCCCGCCGGAAAGAAAATCGAGCGGATGCAGCAAAAGACTGGGCTGCGTGCCGGTTAATTTGCACATTTTGACCGCAGTTTTCCAATATGCCCGCGCAGCTAGGTTCGAAAACGACGAAAGATATATGACATACGTCGCGTGGATCGGCGTTTTAAAAAGCGGCATCGTCGTTACCGGAATTTCGATCAATTCCCTTTCGCCAACCTGCCATTTATACGGCTTTAGCGATTGAAATCCGTCTGAAAAATTGCCGTAAAGTTTTTTCAATTTTTCGCGTTCCCCGGCGGACATCCGCGGCGATTTCATCAAATAATACGCGCGCGCCAGCGGCGCTATGTAAGTCGGAAAGGTCGAACAGTCATATTCGTAACCGCGCTCTGCCAAAACCTCCAGAACCGTAGGCGAAAGCGAAAATCCCGGACCGCGAAATCCTTTCGGCATATGTCCCGTTGTTTTCTCGATCGCTTCTTCCGTTTTTGCGAGCTCTTCGGTTAATTCCTCCCGCGAATAGAGATGCAGAAACGGTTCATGACGAAACGAATGGTTGGCGACCTCATGCCCGGCGCTCGGGATCTGCGCGATCGCCTCGCGGTTTATATCAAGCGCAGCGTCTTGTCCGACTATGAAAAAAGTAATGTTCAGATCGTGAGTTTTAAAAAAATCGAGAGCGCGCGGCACCGCGATATCGAGATACGAAGGAAAAGTTTCCCATCCCGCATCGCCGTGCGTTTTCATGTAGCACCATTTGTTGTCGAGGTCTAAAGATAGACTTGCTGTCGGTTTCATATTCAAAAACTTGCTGCGATTCGTCAGATGAAATCTCAGATCAATTCCATTGGAAACTTTTCCGCAAGCTGCACTGTTTCGTTAATATTCAAAGTTCCGTTTACGATCTGCGAGGAATTTACGATAAATACATTTTCAATCGAAGTTTCAGTATCGGGAACACCTTTTGAATAATCTATCGTTAGAAGCGGAAAAACCTGTCTTACGCGCGAGATCTTAAATTCCAAAACGTCATTTCGATCGAAATGCGAATACATTTTCTCAAGCGAACTTAGAAAATGTTCTTCGATCTGTTCGTCCGACATATCGAAGATCTCGTGATCCGGCGCAACATACTTCGGCAGATAAATAAGCGAATTTCCGCCGAATTCCTTTTTATCGACCAGCGCCGAAAGCTCGATAACTCCTGTAAACGGAGTTTCGTCCGTAATATTAGTAACGTAATAATGCGAGATCGGTTTTTTCGTTAGAACGGACGCGCAAACAATGCCGAGATAACGGATCTTCGCAAGCCGTTTCTTTTCGTCATCGCTTAATTGAGGAAGAATTTTCGCGGCTATGTTTGACGGACAAGTAAGGATGACTTTATCGAATGTTTCCGAGCTGTCATTTGACTCAGGCGCCGCGGAAGTTTCGACCGGCTGTTTCCGGAAGCTTTTTGCGCTTCCGATCTGTTCGACGGCGAATTGCTTTTCGGGCAAAGATTTGCCTGCGCTCTCGGAATTAAAAACCCGAACACGTCCATCTTTCAAACTCTCGATCTTAGCAACGCGCGAATTGAGCCGGATCTCAACCCCTTTTTCTTCCAAAACCTCCGCAAAACGGCGCAAAACGCTTGCGTAGCCGCCGCGGACGTAGCCGAACATTTCCTTTTTCAATCCGGAATTTCGCGCCGCGTACATTCTCTGGATCGTCGCCCAGATAAAAGCAGCGCACGTTTCCTGATAAGCTTCGCCGAGTTTCGCCTTGAGCAGCGGTCGCCACATTTTATCGAAAGTCTTCTTTCCCGAAAGCTTAGTTAACCATTGTTCGACGGTTACTTTTTCGAGCTTTCGCCAGTTTTTGACTTTCGAAGCGTAAAAGATCGTCGCTCCAAGCCGGAATTTACTGATCAGATCGAGCGGCTTGAAAGTTAAGAATTCGAAAGTATTCGACATCGAAACCAGTTCGCCGTCCGTATAAAATCCGGTTTTCGTTTCAACCCATTCAAATTCGTCTTTTAACCCGACTTCTTCGATAATTTTGCGGGTGTAATGATCCGACAGCAGCACAACGTGGTAATGACGATCCCACGTGATGTCACCGATCTTCCAAACGCTCGCCAGACCGCCGATCTCCGGCGACGATTCATAAACCGTTACGTTATGACCTTTCTGCGAAAGACGCAGAGCGAGCGTTAACCCGAGAAAACCGCTTCCGACGATAGCGACCTTCTTTGCGGAACTATTTAAAGCTTCTTTCATTGTTAAATTTTTTTGGTAAGACAAAAATGCGTGAGTTCGTTCGGGATGACAATTATTTATCGATCATTTGATCCGGTGACTGCTCAACCATCTTAGCCGACGACGCAGCGGAATTGACGCTTTTATTCGAAAACAAACGCTCCTTCGATAACCGGTAAAGAAGTCCCAAATGATCAAATGTGGTCCGCAGCGTATTCATTTTCGATGCGCCAAAAAGTCTGGTTTCAAGAACCGCAGGGCATTCAACAATCGTACCGCCTTTTAGATCAAGCCGACCGAGCATTTCCGTAACGCCCAAAAATCCGCCGTCTTCTACGTTTAGATCTATCATCGCACTCCGCCGGTAAACGCGAAAGCAGCTTGTGTACGTTGCAAGCTTTGTTTTCAAAACTCGCCGGTAACATACCGACGCACCCTTTGAAAAAACAAGACGCCACGCCGGAACATTTCTGACCTCGCCTTTTCGATGATATTGCGAAGCCGTAACCATATCGACGCCATCGGTCAGCATCGGGACCATTTTTACAAGCTGATGCGGATCGTAGGTGCAGTCGCAATCCATCGAACAAACGATCTCGGTCGTCGCCGCGTTTATTCCCGTCAAAATCCCGCCCGCAACGCCTTTGTTCACCTCGTGCTGCAAAATTCTGACATTCGGAATCTCGCCAAAAAGTGAATGAAGCTTGTTAAAAGTGTCATCCGTGCTTTTATCGTCGATAAAAATAAATGTCGGAGCGTAACCTTTCTGATTAAGCTTTTCTTCTACGCTGCGCAGTGTGTTAGAAAGATAATCAAGGCTGTCGACCTCGTTATAGCATGGAATGACGACGGAAATTTCGGTTTTCGGCGATGAGTCCGCGACCGGCGTAACTGCCTTGATCTTTTCCGCCGCCGGAGCAGCTGTTTTGATGTCGACCTCAAGCGATTCGCGAAGCCCGAGATGCTCGGCAATGTCGCAAAAATCGTATAACTCGAGATTTTCGCGGACTATCCATTCCATTTTATCGAGCTTTCGATAATGACGGATCTGGTTATAACTCGATGCTGCCGATATTCGCGGCTGTTCGGGATCGAGTTCCCAAACGTGAAAGTAAAATACGAACGGCTGATCGTATCGCTCCGACCAATCGCGAACGGCGCGGCGCATCAATGTGTATGGAAACTGTCGAAGATAATTTCCGCCCGAGATCGGTAAAAGCCCGAGCCCGAGATTTCGTGTCGAATACGGAAATTCCCAGATCGCGCGACCGTCCGAATGATGCTGGTGCGCAAAACGTTTTACTTTCAAATCGCCTTTGACCGGCATAAACGACGCATCGTAAGCCAATCCCTCTTCCGACAAAACATCTAAAACCCACGAATCGCGTTCAAAATTGAGCTTTTCGGCGGCGCGGTAACCGATTATTTTCTGACCCGCGGCATCTTCGAGTGCGCGGTTGGTTTTGCGCAGATCTTCGCGAAACTCATCCGGCGTCAGCTGGCGCAGCGACCGGTGATAATAGCCGCGCGAGGCGACCTCGTGCCCGCGCGAAACGATCTCTTTGATCAATTTTGGATTCTGTTCCGCGATCCAGCCAAGTACAAAAAAAGTCGCTTTTTGATCGTATTCATCGAGCAGATCGAGCGCTTTGCACGTATTCTGTTCATAGCGCGGCTCGAATCTGTCCCAATTTTGCTCGCGGATCAGCTTTTCGAACGCTCCGACGTGAAAATAGTCTTCGACAAGAACGGTCAGCAGATGTCTGTTTTTTACGGGTTCAGAAGCCATGATCTCTCGCTCGACCTATGCCGAAATTCGAATTTTCTCCTTAAGGACGGTAAGTATCCGTTTTGCGCTTGCGCCGTCGCCGAACGGGTTTTCGATCTCGCGAACTGAACGTATCCAGCTTTCATCGCGATAATTTTCTTCTAAAATCTCGAAAAGATCGGCATTTGAGCCAATTAGTTTAGCAACGCCCGACGCGATCGCTTCGGGGCGTTCGGTGTTTTCACGTAAAACAAGCAACGGCTTGCCGAGGCTCGGCGCCTCTTCCTGCACGCCGCCGGAATCGGAAACGATCAGCCAAGACTCTTTCATCAAAGCGACAAAATCCGCGTAATCCATCGGATCCAAAAGAAATATGCGGTCGGAACCGTTCAATTTTTGATACGTTGCTTCGCGAACGTTCGGATTCGGATGAACCGGAAAAAAGAGGCAAACATCGTCGTGCGTTTCAACAAACTTGCGCAGATGGGAAAGATTTTTGCCCATCACTTCGCCAAAGCTCTCTCGCCTGTGCGTCGTCAACAGAATCCTTTTCATCCCTTCTGTTTTACTCAGCAGTTTGCCGAGATCTTCGCCCGTTTCCGACGATTCCAGTATAAAATGCAGCGCGTCGACAACCGTGTTCCCGACGACGTAAATATTATCAAAATCGCCCGATTCGCGCAGAAGGTTCTCACGATTACTTTCCGTCGCAGCGAAATTAAAAGCTGCCAGCTGTGAGATCAAACGGCGGTTCATTTCTTCCGGAAACGGGCTGAGCGGATTGCCGGAGCGAAGTCCGGCTTCGACATGTCCGACAGCAATTTTTCTGTTAAATGCCGCAAATGCGCCGGTAAATGCGGTCGTCGTGTCGCCCTGAACCAATATTACATCCGGCTTTTCGATCTCCAGAATCGGGTCGAGCAAATTCAAGATCTTAGCCGAAACCTGATTCGGCGTTTGATCCTGAGACATCACTTTCAGGTCGTGGTCAACATTTATGTCAAAAATTCGAAGAAAGGGTTTCAGCAGATCCGTATGCTGGCTCGATGAAACGACGACCGATCGAAAATCGGGAGAACGTTTTAATGCGGCAATGACCGGTGCGAGTTTTATCGCTTCCGGGCGCGTGCCGAAAAGCACCAAAACTTTCGGACTATCCGACGAATCACCGAAACCGGTCGAACGATTCAAATGCTCCTTCAGATCGGCATCGTTTGTCCTGGTCATAAAATCCATAAAACGCTTTTCCCGCGATCGGGTTTGAATAGTAAAGTGTCAATAGACAAAAATCTCAATTTTTTGCGGCAATGAAACCTTTAATTATCGTTTTAGTATTTGGCTTCCTTTCGGTTTATGCGTTTCCGCAGGCTAATGAAAAGCTCATTATTAGATTTAAGGTTTCGGATTCCAAAAATTTCCCCGTTGATAACGCAAAAATTGAGATAAGTTCCATCGAACGGAATTCTGTTGGAGTATGTCAAAGGGAAAATACCGGCGAATATGCCTGTGAATTAAATATCGATGGCGGATTTCTGCTTGAAATTGAAGCAGAAGGCTTTTCTATAATACGACAAACTTTTAACAACGTGCAACATTTTGAACAAGGGATAGTTTTCCGCTTGTTTCCGCCGCCTTTGACCGAAGAAGTTGTCGTAACTGCAAATCGAACCGAATCCAGGATAGGCGAAACGGCGGCGAGCGTTGTTTCGCTTTCGCAGGAAGAAATTAAATCTTCCGCCGCGCCGACGATTGATGATGTTTTGCGGCAGGTTCCGGGGTTTTCGCTCTTTCGGCGTTCGGGAAGCCGCAATGCAAATCCGACGACGCAGGGCGTTTCCCTGCGCGGTGTCGGCGCAAGCGGCGCGGGGCGTTCGCTCGTTTTGTTTGATGAAGTGCCGCTCAACGATGCGTTCGGCGGTTGGACGCAGTGGAGCAGAATTTCGCCGATTGCGGTCGAAAGAATCGAAGTCCTGCGCGGCGGCGCGTCGAGTCTTTACGGCAACAATTCTTTGAGCGGAACGGTTAATATTATTCCGCGAAGAGTTCAGGAAAAATACGTTTTTTCAGCAGAAATCTTCGGAGGTTCGCAGAGAACTTCTTCTGCTTCGACATTTTTCGGTTTCAAATTAAATGATTGGAGCGCGGATTTTGTCGCCGCAAATTTTCAGACGCGCGGTTATATTCCTATTGAAAGATCTGCTCGCGGTTTGGCTGACGATTTTGCCGGTTCGCGTAATTCAAATCTTTCGGCGCGAATTGCCAGAGATTTTAACGAAACGACAACCGTTTTTTTCAAAACTTCATATTTCGGCGAAGCGCGTTCAAATGGAACAAATTTGCAAAACAATCGAACGCATATTCGCCATTTCGTGCTAGGAGGTGAGTTCTTATTCAATAATCTAAAATCCAAAATCCAAAATCCAAAATTAGCGTTTCGCGTGTTTAGCGGAACGCAAGTTTTTGATCAGACTTTTTCCGCCGTCAGCGATGATCGAAACAACGAAAATCTCGTGCGTTTTCAGAGAGTTCCGGCGCAGACTTTTGGTTTTTCGACGCAATTTTCGACCGTCTTTAAAGAAAATCAAACTTTCGTTTTCGGCGTTGAAGCCAAAGAAGTTCGCGGCGCGAGCGATGAAACGGGATTTTTTAACAACCGCGCAACTTCGCAAACGGGCGCGGGCGGACGCGAAAGAACTTTCAGTATATTTTTGCAGGATTTTGCGCGGATAAATTCAAAAATTATTTTAACGGGAAGCGTTCGATTTGATTATTGGAAAAATTTCAGAGCGTTAAGTTCAACTCGTTCGCTTTCGACAAACCTTATCAATACGACCGATTTTCCCGACCGAAACGAAAGCGCATTCAGTCCGCAAGGTTCGATTTTGTTTCAGGCAACGGAAAATTTATCGTTTCATTTTCTCGCTTCAAAAAGTTTTCGTGCGCCGACGTTGAACGAACTTTATCGCGGCTTTCGCGTCGGAAATGTTGTCACAAATCCGAACGAAAATCTTCACGCTGAAAAAGCCGGAAATTTTGAAACGGGCGTGAGTTTTAATTTCAAAGATTTTTACTTGCGCGGAAATTTTTTCTACACGGAAATTTCAGATCCGATCGCGAATGTAACGCTTTCTATTACACCGAATTTAATTACGCGTCAGCGACAAAACATCGGCAAAACTCGCGCAAGCGGCGTTGAGATCGAAGCGGAGAAAAGATGGCGCGATTTTAATTTTTCGGTCGGATATTTATTAAGCGATTCGCGTATTCTGGAATTTCCGGCGAATGAAGATCTAGAAGGCTTGCGCGTTCCGCTCGTGTCGAAACATCAATTTACGTTTCAGACGCTTTACGCAAACCGAAAAGGCTGGACATTTTCGCTTCAAGGTCGCGCTTCATCAGCACAATTTGATGACGATTTGAATCAGTTTCGGCTTGAACCGTTTTTTCAGCTCGATGCTTTTGCCGCGAAAAGTTTTTATAAAAACTTACAATTTTTCGTCGGAGTGGAAAATATTTTCAATTCGCGTTATTCAATCGGCAAAACACCGATTCGCTCCGTTAGTTCGCCGATAAATGGAAGGATTGGTTTGAGATGGAATTAATAAGAGGGTAATGAACTAAAAATAACGCTTTTAAAGTATCTGTCCCGTAGGGATATTTCGTTAATAGCCACGCGATTTATCGCGTGGAATATGTGAAATTTTGTCGAAGTCCCGTAGGGACGAAAGAAGCTGTCGTCCCTACGGGACTGAAAACTTCTATCAAATCAGCCCACGCGATAAATCGCGTGGCTATTAACATCGGCTCCTACGGAGCAAACATTGATTCAGAATTACTTCCGGTTCACTACAAAAAAAAGAAGCGGTCAAAGACCGCCTCTAAACGATTTCAAGGTTCTTAATTTTATTCCGGCGGACCTGAACAGCCTTCACCATATAATGCCGGAACTTTTGTGCTGATGATAGGGAAATTTTCCGCTTCGGCATTTTTTTCGATCCAATCCATATATTCCTCCGGCACGGACATATCGGAAAAGATCGCTTCGACCGGACATTCCGGAATACATGCATCGCAGTCGATGCAAACGTCGGGATTAATTAGTAATCGGTCTGGGGTTTCGTGGAATGCTTCCACCGGGCAAACCGCCGCGCAGTCGGTATATTTACAGTCAACGCACGGTTCCGTCACGATATAGGTCATTTCTAAAAATTCTCCTGATAATAAATACGGTTCGAAATAAAATAAAAACGTAATATGCAGAAGGGTTACTTGTCAAAGCAGACTAGTCAAGTGTTAGAATGACGGGACAAATAACAAATATATTAATCGACATCCAAATTAGGAAAACAAGATGAAAAACCTTAAATCTGAAAGAGAGCTGGCGTTGGACTTTTTGCGCGTAACCGAAGCGGCGGCGATCGAAGCCGCGAGGACAATGGGACAGGGCGACCGGAAACATTCCGATCACGTTGCGGTAGAAGCAATGCGACAGGTGATGGATTCCGTACCGATGCGCGGGCGCATAGTCATCGGCGAAGGCGAACGCGACGAAGCGCCGATGCTTTATATCGGAGAAGAACTCGGCGGCGGTGATTATGCGGACGATGCGCGGGACGAATTTCCGGAGATCGATATCGCCGTCGACCCGCTCGAAGGTACAAATCTCTGCGCGCTAGGCGCAAACAACGCGATCGCTGTTTTGGCGGCTGCAGAACGCGGCGGGCTTTTAAACGCGCCGGATATTTACATGGACAAGATAGTCGTCGGTCCATCGTGCCGCGGCGCCGTAGATATCGACGCGCCGGTTAAAGACAATTTAAAAAATATCGCGCGGCGTTTGGGGCGCGATATTGATGATCTGACGGTAATTACGCTTGACCGACCGCGGCATAAACAGCTGATCGATGATGTTCGATCAGCCGGAGCGCGAATTCGGCTGATCTCCGACGGTGACCTTTCTGCCGGTATTTCAGCGGCTGTTGCGGGCACGAATATTCACGCATTGATGGGCATCGGCGGTGCGCCCGAAGGCGTAATTACGGCTGCTGCAATGAAATGTTTGAACGGCGAGATCCAGGCTAAACTTGTTTTCGATCCGGAACGGCTGGGTGTTGACCGCACGAAAGTCCCGCCGGCGGAAGAAGTTAAAAAACGGCTTGAAGACATGGGAATTACCGACCCTGAGAAAATCTATGACACGGATGACCTCGCGCCGGGTAAAAAGATCATATTTTCGGCGACCGGCGTTACGGACGGCGCGCTGCTTCGCGGTGTCAGGTTTTTCGGCGCGGGAAAACGAACTCATTCCGTCGTTATGACGTCGGATTCAAAGAGTATTCGTTTCGTCGATACCGTTCATGTAGAAGGCGGACCGGACGCGGTTATAAGATTTTAGGGCTTACGCTGTTACAGAATGCCGAGTCCCGCCGATCGAAAATTCTCGTCGGTGGGATTTTTTTTCGACTTAGTCGACTAAATAGCTGTTTTAAGCAGTTTGAATCGCGTTGATTCGGTCAAACTGTTTGTTATCGCACGAATTGCTGTTACAATTATTCGTCCAAAACGAATGTAAATACTGCTGAAAACCGGTTGTCTTTCGAGATCAATTAAGGAAAAAGCGGTCCGCATGGAAAGTTCGTATCTTAAAACCAAAAAAGGAGTTATCGAGAGTGAGTTTATCCAATGAAAACATTAAACCGGCAGCGGTGCCGGCGGACGGCGGTAAACTGATCGTATTGACCGCTCCATTGACCGAAGCGATCGATCACGCCGGATATTTTATTCAAATGGCAATGGCTTCGCTTCCCGTTTGGCTCGAAGGCATTTTGAATCGCAAATATCCCGATTGGCGGAAAGTAGAGCGATACGAAGACGGTTCGGCGAAATATATGCCCGCCGGAGTTCGTCTGGTCGAAAAATCGCTTCAACGTCAGTACAGCAAAGATGACATTGTTTGCTGCTTTCCCGAAGACTTAGAGAAATTCGTCGGACCAAACACGCGCGTCATCGGCGTTTCAACGCATAATCCGCTCGGCGTAACATTCGCTGCCGGAGTTTATACTTCGATCTTCGGTTCGTCGAAAATGCCGATCAATTCGCATTATTCGCGCGAACTTTTTGCTCAAATAAAGTCAAATCCGCACCGCGAAAATTTCAAAGTAATCGTCGGCGGTTCGGGCGGCTGGCAGATCATTCAAACCGATATGTATGAAGAACTCGGTATTGACTGCATCGTTGACGGCAGAAGCGAATCGAACGACACGCTCGATCTTTTTGCAAAAGCGATTCGGGGCGAAGATTTGCCGAAAGAAATTGTGGTCAAACATCCGACCGATCGCGATTCGATAATGTTTCCCGATACACGCACAACCTTTGGCGTTGTCGAAATGACGACCGGCTGCGGACGACGCTGCAAATTTTGCGTTCCCGATCTGAATCCGCAAATCGATCTGCCGAAAGACAAAATTATGAACGCGGTTCGTGCAAATGTCCGCGAAGGAAACAAACAAATTTCGCTGGCGACCGAAGATATGTTCATTTGGGGACAGGTTCACACGGACACGCCTTTTTATTTTCCGAACCGCGAAGCGTTGGTTGATCTATACAAAGATATCGTTGATACGCCGGGAGTTGAGCAGCACGTTTTGAGTCATTCGACGATCGCTCCGGCGGTCGTTGATCCGATCATGATCAAACAACTTTCCGATATTCTACTGCCAAAAAGTCCGATCCATTTTCCTTATTTGAGTACGCATCCCGAAAAGAAGGCACTCGCACCGCTGATCGGTCTGGAAACGGGTTCGATAAAAATGGCGAAAAAGGTTATGCCCACGAAAGGCATTCCGTTCGCTATTGACCATTGGCAAAGCGTTGTTCTGGAAGGTTTGCGCGTTTTGAACGAGAACAACTGGTTTCCGGCAATGACCTTGATCGTCGGCAACCCGGACGAAACCGACGAAGACATTATGGCGACGCTCGATTTAGTTTATGAAATGGAACGCCGCGGACTGTTTGCATTCTTAATTCCTTCGATTTTCACGCCGCTTCACGACACGCGAATGGAAATGGAAAAAGGCGTTACGCAAACAAAACAGCTTTCGGAAATGCAATGGCAGCTGATGATGAAATGCTGGAAGATGAATCTGCGTCCCGGACAATATAGCTGGTGGGGACCAACCGCGTGGCGCGTCGGTTCGATCGGAATGTGGCTTTATAAATTGCGTAAATTGAATGGACCGAATTTTACTTATCCGCTTTTGATGTTTTCGGGTGTTTTGTCAGAAAAACGCCTCGAAAAAATGGGCAAAATATATACCGGCAAACCGATCGAGGTATTGAGCCGCAAAGAGTTAATTGCGACTTTGAAGCCAAAACAATTGCAGTATTTACGTGCCGACAATGGCGATCTGCCCGAAGATTTCGTTATGCCGGAAAGTCGTCCGGCAGCGGTCGCGGTTCACTAGTACATAGCCGGTCGCAAAAAAACCGAGATGACCGGCGTTTGTTTTATGAACCCGGTCATCTCCTGTTTAATAAGACAGATCTTTTTGCGGCAGGAGATCGTCAAAAGGTATAATTTCGAAAATGCCCGAACTTATCGAAAATTACGTCCCGCAGTTTTCAGATAACGAATTTCGCTCGCGTGCGTTTAAGGCTTGGGGAATGGGTCTGGCTGCCGTTTCGATCTGGAATTTAGTTATAATCGCGCCGCCGTTGCTCGCATCTGCCGGCGCGAACTCAGCAGCGAATTCGATATTTTATTTTTTCGGCTTTCTCTGTCACCAAATTCCGGAACGTTCGTTCGAAGTTCTTGGTCATCATTTTGCAGTTTGCGTGCGGTGCTTCGGGGTTTATTTTGGATTGATTGTCGGATTTTTAATCTATCCGCTTATCCGGAATATTGAGGAGATCGAGCCTTTCCCGAGAGTTTGGCTGTTTTTGTCGCTTGTTCCGATCGGTGTCGATTGGCTGCTTGGAATGCTCGACATCTGGCAAAACACGTTTTTGTCCCGATTCGTAACCGGTGCCATACTCGGAGCCGCGTGTGCGATCTTCATCATTCCCGCGATCGTTGAACTATCTCAGATGTATCAACGTAAAAAGCTATTTAGAGTCGCATGAAACGTTAGATTTATTGACTAATTCCGTAATTAATAGGAAAATTAATGCATTCATCGACGAAATAGCGACTAAAAATTATGGCATTAAACAAAGAAAGCGCCGCTGCGCGAGCAAAGCAAGATCTTGCTAAAAGGCTGGGAATTTCCGAAAATGAGATCGATGAAAGATCGGTTTCCGAGCACGAATTCCCCGATATGTCGCTCGGTGCGCCCGCAGAAGGTGAAATGTCCGCGCAGATGATCGCCAGCGGGTGGAAAATAAAGCTCGGTGCGGGCAACAAAGATTACGAATACCGCGCGGATAAATATCAGATAAGACTTGTCGGATATAACGGTAAGAATCACGTGATAGTTTAGTACTTTTCGATCGATTTAGAGGTTTTAATTATGAATCGCAAAAATTTTTGGGTGCATCTCGGTATCGCTTTGGTAATTATTGGAATAGCTGCCGTCGTCGGGCAGATCCGTTCCTGGCAGCTCAACCGCAGCGAACGTGTCAGAACGGTTGAAAAGGTCAAGGTCGCAAACAAACCCGTCGCGGTAAAACGTTCGGCGGAAGAATCCGAGCCGGAAGCGATGGTAAGATTCCGTCCGGGCGTCAGTCTGAACGAAATTCGTCGGATCGCTGCTAAAAATAATGACCGGGTCGAAGACGAGATAGAGATAGTAAAGGGATTAGTTGCCATCGATGACTTGGATAACGCCGACGCCGAAACGGTTGCGAATCAATACGCTGAACTTTCGGAACTTGTTGAATATGCCGAGCCTAATTTTAAGATCGAACTCAACGATCCTCCCGGAAGCGCAATTGACGATTCGCAATTTCGAAAATTAGATGAAAATCC
This sequence comes from Pyrinomonadaceae bacterium, assembly GCA_026129865.1. Classification (GTDB taxonomy): domain Bacteria; phylum Acidobacteriota; class Blastocatellia; order Pyrinomonadales; family Pyrinomonadaceae; genus JAHCHG01. Next base: position 76,537 of record JAHCHG010000003.1, on the reverse strand, counting down.
GTTCATACCGAACGATCCGATGTTTGAAGATCAGTGGGCTCTGAACAATGTCGGACAGGACGGCGGTACGGAAAATGCTCATATTTCGGCGCTAAAAGCCTGGGCGAAAACTCGCGGAACCGATAAAGTCGTCGTTGCGGTTTTAGACAGCGGTGTCGATTATACGCACCGAGATCTGCTGTCGAATATGTGGCTTCGACCGGACAACGTTCCGCAGTATGAGGACGACGAGCTCGGAACCTTCAACGATGAGCGCGGCTATGATGGAACGAACTCCGGCGATCCGATGGATGACAATGGTCATGGAACGCATTGTGCCGGCATAATTGGCGCCGAAGGAAATAACGACGAAGGCATCACCGGCATCAACTGGAAAGTTGAAATTATGCCTTTGAAATTTATCGGTCGCGGCGGATTTGGATCGACCAAGGACGCTATTGAAGCGATCAATTATGCGGTCGACCGTAAAAGAAACGGTGTGAATGTGCGAATTATCAGTGCAAGTTGGGGTTCGACGCTTTATTCAAAAGCACTCGAAGACGCGATCAAAGCTGCCGGCGAAGAAGGAATTTTGTTTGTTGCGGCGGCAGGAAATAACAGTACGAACAACGACCGCCGCGCCCATTATCCTTCAAATTACAAGCTTCCGAACGTGATCAGCGTTGCGGCACTTGATAGAAACGATCAGCTTGCTTCATTTTCGAATTTTGGAATTAAAACTGTTCATATCGCTGCTCCGGGCAAAGATATTTTAAGCACATGGCTCAACGATGGATACCGGGAAGCTTCGGGAACTTCGATGGCGACGCCTTATGTATCCGGTGTCGCGGCGCTGATTCTTGCAAGCGAAGCCGATCTGACTGTTGCCGAGCTGCGCGAACGCGTTCTTGCTGCCGTCGATCCGCTCGACTCTTTGAATGGAAAAATTGTCAGCGGCGGACGAATTAATGCAGCAAAGGCATTGGGAAACTAAAAAACATAACAAACCTAATCTGACGAAATGGTCTACTAAAAAGTAAGTTGAACGTATTTCGTTTGATCAATTTAATATTCATAGCGTTGAAGCCCCGTATTATCGGGGCTTTCTTAATTTTTGTTAAATGGCACGGTCATTGCAATCGTCTATCCTAAGAGCGGCTTCTTCCCTACTAATTTTGACTGCTCAACTTTTAAGTTATTAGAGGAGACCTTTTATGATCCGTTTTACAAAACTATTCACAGCTTTCGCGTTTGCTTTCGTTTTGCTTGCGATGCCTTTTGATGCTTCGGCGCAGCGCCGCGACCGCGACAATGACCGGAGAAACCGGGGAAATGACCGTTATGAGCGCGATGATGACCGTTACGAACGCGACGACGACCGTTACGACCGTCGTAACGACCGGCGCAATGACCGCCGTAATGATGACGATCGGCGATATAACGATCGTTACAATCAAAACATTCAGCGCACGATTATTAATCTCAAGGTTTTGAGCAAAAACTTCGAACGAAATCTTGACCGCGCTCTCGACCGGAGCCGCGCCGACGGAACGCGGCGCGAAGATCGCTTAAATGACATGGCACGCGATTTTCGCAAGGCGGTCGAAAAGCTCGATCGAGCTTACGACGGTCGCCGCGATACGCGCCGCGCCACTGACGAATTGCGGCATGTTCTTAACCTCGGTTCTCAGCTGGATAGAGCGATCTCGCGGATTAGACTTGGAAGTGCTGTAACAAATAGCTGGAGCGCGATCGAACGAAGTCTGGACGACCTTTCGCGGGCGTTTTACAGTCGCAACAATAGACGTTATGACCGTTATTAAAATTAATCTGATCTGCTCATCTAATTGAGATAGCGCCTAAGCGGCGATATCATCGCGACGTTGGCAAAAACAAAAAGGCTCCGGCTTTTCATCCGGCAGCCTTTTTGTTTTTCGGTTCGAAAGGTTGTATTTTCCAGAATATGACCGGAACACTTTATTTAGTTGCGACTCCGATCGGGAACCTCGGCGACATCACATATCGCGCGGTTGAAATTCTTCGAACTGTCGACCTTATTGCATGTGAAGACACCCGGCGATCAGGAATTTTACTTAAACATCTAAACATAAAGAACCGTTTGATCAGTTATCACGAACATAACGAACTGCAGCGCAGCGAAGAACTGATAAAATTGATCCAAAGCGGAAGATCCGTTGCAATAATTTCCGATGCCGGAACTCCGGGAATCTCCGATCCGAGTTTCAGGATCATAGAAAAAGCTCATGAGATCGGTGCTTCCGTCATTCCGATTCCCGGCGCAGTTGCGTTCGTCTGTGCCGCCGTTGTATCAGGATTGCCAACCGATTCTATTTTTTTCGGCGGCTTTCTTCCGTCAAGAAAAGGCGAGCGAAGAAAGCGGCTCGCAGAAATATCCAACATCCCCGCAACAATCTTATTTTATGAAGCGCCGCACCGCGTCGGGAAATCGCTTCTAGACTGCTTTGAAATTCTCGGAAACCGTAAATGCGCGGTTGTCAGAGAATTAACTAAGATCCACGAAGAGATCATTCGCGGCGATCTTGAAACATTGAGCGCCAGGTTTGCAAAAGAAAAACTGCGCGGTGAGATCGTTCTGGTTATCGCACGGAGTACAACCGGAGCGAAGATTTTACCAGGGTCGCTTTCGCTGCCCGAACGCGTCAATGAGCTTGAATCGGAAAACATAGACCGCAAATCTGCCCTAAAGATCGCGGCTAAGGAGTTCGGTTTGTCGAAATCGGAAGCGTACCGCCAAATGGTTTCATACAAAAAATAAAAGTCGCTTCCAAAACAGTAGAATCCACAGAATCCTGTGTTGCTCACACCCTGTTTCAATCTGCTTCTGAAAGATATGCTCGGGACGGTAGAAAAACTACTGGCTTGAGAAGACGGAGCTTTTGTTGGAGTTCGAATTGAAAAATTACGCAATTTTTAACAGAAGCTTCCGTTCTTGTTTTGTGAATTTTCACAAAATTATAATTTAGGAGTCATTCAATGCTGCAAAACAACCGATCCAAATATTTCGCTTTTATCGTTTTCATTCTGGCTATTGCTATTTTCACTCCGCGAAATGTAAACGCCTGTGAAGAAATTCCGCAAACCCTTTTATCGTTGTATATGAACAGTGATGTTATCGTTTTGGCGAATTATGAAAGCGACGGCGTCAGCACGAAAACTCACGAAGACGAATATGGCTACACGCTTGAGCTCGAACGAAATCTTCGAATTTTGCGCGTTTTGAAAGGCGCGAACACTTTGGAAACGATCTCGTTTCGAAGTTCCGATTACTTCCCGGTAAATCAGGAAGATTTGATGAACTACGATCATTCCGGCGATTATTTTGACATATCCAAGATCAAGCTCGGCAGCCAGTATTTGTTTTTTCTGACTCTCGATAAGGACACGGGCAGCTACTATATAACCGATTATTCGTCAGGCGTGAAACAGGTTCGCGGAAAATTTGATATCTACGAAAATGATCTTGCCGAACTAGAATCGATCGTAAAAGATCGGAAAGATCAGCTTCCGCGTTTAACCGAATGGATGGTGAAACTTCTTGAAGAACCCGAAACCCGCCGTGATGCGATAAATGACCTCTCCGAAAGCTTTTATGCGATGGAATATGCGGAAGAAAACACCGAAGAACCTGTCGAAGAGTTCCTGTCAAATGAAAATTACTATCGTTTTACATCGCAAATCGGAAAACAATTGACCCCAACACAAAAATCTCGAATTTCGGGCGTCCTTTATCCCTATTTGCAGGAATCCTGGTTTGCCGCCGAACCGGTTTATGTTGATTACGGAGTTTCGGCGATTCTATCCAATCTTAACCGACCCAAGCTGGCATTGTTTACCTACAACATTCTCCAGAGCGTCGACAAACACGACGTTACCAGAAGAAATATGGTCATGAGCTTTTTAGCCGACTCGGTTCGAGACGAAGATTTTAGCCAGATCTATTACGATATTTCGAATTTGCAGAACGAACTGAGCGAAGTTTCGAAGTTGAATGACAAGGAATCGAAAGCCAAGGCTAAGGCGATGACAACCCAACTGGAACAATTGCTGAAAGATTTCGAAGTCCGTTTCAAATTTATGTACAAGCGAAATTTTGCCCCGATCGCAAAAGGCTAAAATCTGAAACGAAAAAAAGAGCGCGCGGATCTTTACTGTCCGCGCGCTTTTTTAATTTACCTTCTTTCGGTAAGTTCCTTCGGAAGCTGCTTATCAACCGCCGGTTTTACTTTCAAATCGGCAATCTCCCACATCGTTAGATAAATGGTTCGAGTTACCTTTTCCATCTTTTCATAATCGATCTTGTCCGGGTGATCGCCGGCTTGATGATAATCCTCATGAACACCGTCAAACCAGAAAACGATCGGAATTCCGTTTAGCGCATAATTGAAATGATCTGAACGAAAAAAGAATCGATTCGGATCTTTCGGATCGTCATATCGGTAATCGTATTCCAGTTTAAGAAACGCGTCGTTCGTCGCCTTTGTAACCTCGCCAAGCTTCGAACTCATCATTTCCGAACCGATAACATAGATGGTATTTTCGCCGGAAAGTTCTTTATTTCTCGGGTCCTGATCGTCGGTTTTTCGGCTGCGACCGATCATGTCAATGTTCAACTGTGCAACGACATTCTTAATATCGACCGTCGGAAATTTATTAAAATATTCGCTGCCGAGCAGACCTTTCTCTTCGCCGGCATGCCAGACTAAAAGAATCGAACGTTTCGGACGTTTCGAAGCATTTTTCAAAGCCTCAGCGATCGCCAGGACCGCGACCGTTCCCGAACCGTCATCGTCGGCACCGTTCCAGATCTTGTCATCGCCTTTCGCCAGCGGATTTGTTCCGACGTGGTCATAATGCGCGCCGATCGCGACCATTTCGTTCTTCAGAACCGGATCGCTCCCTTCCCACACCGCAACTACATTTTGGGTTTTCAAGACAACCGGATTTGTCGCCACATTCAAACTTGCAGTCGACTTCATTGCGAACGGCTGAATTTTCGCGAGCTCGGACATCGGCTTTTCTTCGCTTGCGAACAATTTTTCAGCAGCTTCTCGAGAAATCGTAACGGTCGGCAAATTGCGTCCGCGTCGTCTGTTTTCGTTAACCAGCTTATCGACCGTTGCACGTCCTTTTCCGGCTGCCGCTTTATGAAGATCCCAACGGCGGTCAACATCTTCGTTCGCTATTACGATTATTCCCGCGGCGCCTTTCGATGCAGCATACATCGGCGGGGAAAGAATATCGACGCCAAATTGACCGAGCTTTCCTTCCTGAAAATCTTTCATTGTGACGCCTTCGGGAAAATCGGTCTCGCTATGGATCACGACGATCTTGCCTTTTACGTCCAGATCTTTCAGCGGATCGATGTCTTTTTTCTTGATCAACCAGCCGTTTCCCGCGAAAACCATCTGGGCGTTTGAAACTGCACCCGCTGTCGGCTGTGCAAAGAAATGATAGCCGAATTTCATCTTGCTGCCGCCGATCTCAAGAGCGGTTTTCGACGGATCGACCTGATTTGACGTCATCGCCATCGTCTGCATGAACGTTCCGTTGTCGCCCGCCGGTTTGAATCCCCACCGTTTCAGCATCAACGCGATAAATTCAGCTGTTATATCCAATCCGTCCGAAGGCGTATCGCGACCGCCCATTGCGTCGGATGCGACGAAGTATAAATATTCCTTTAACTGCTGCGCCGTAATAGTTTGCGCCGATTTTCGCGCCGCCGAGTTTGCTTTCGTCGCGGTTTGTGCGACGGCAAATCCGGGAAGCAGAATTGCAAAGATCAACGCAAGCGAAAGTATGTTTTTTCTTAATAAATTAGTTCTCATTATTTCTCCGATAAAAGTTTCATTGACGCCTAAACCGCGCCGTTGGACATCAAAACGTTAGCAGTCCAAGCTTTTATGACTCCAATCTGCGGGAATTAGGTTGCGAGAGTTTTACGATAATCTGCAAGATTAAGTTTCGGAGGGAGTTCCGACCACGGAAATTTTATTTCGATCTGCAAGCGCAAGCATTTTTTCGCGGTCGAAAATAAGAGTCTTTCCTGACGTTACCGAAAGACAGGTGGCACCGGCAGAAACCATATTTTCGATCGTCGGAACGCCGACCACGGGCACGTCGAAACGCATGTCCTGATCGGGCTTGGCAACTTTAACAACGGTGAGTTTTCCCCTGGCAAGTTTGCCCGCACGAAGTATCGTTTCGTCGGTTCCTTCCATGGCTTCGATTGCAACACAGGCGCTGGCGCGAACGACAATCGTCTGCCCGAGGTCGAGGCGTGCTATCTCGTTTGCTACCGTCAAACCGTACTCGATATTTGCACGCTCGGTCTTATCAGGCGACCGTTTTGACAAAACTCCTTCGCCGGCAAGCCGGTCTTTTATAAAAAAGGTCGAATCGATTAGTTCGATATTTTCTTTTTCAAGTTCGGCTGCAATGCCTCCGATCAGCGAATCGGTGTTCCGTTTTGGAAGATTCCAAAGCATTTTCGCCATTCTAAGATCGGGAAAAGCGCCGCTGAATATCTGAACATGCTTTACCTGTCCTGCCATTATCGCCTTTTCAACGCCTTCCTTCTTAAAAAACTTGATCATCTTGCCGAGATGACCTACGCCGACCCAGATCATATTCTCCGCGACTTCTTCAATCTGCTTGTCGGTTTCTTCTTTGATCGCAACGACCGACAAAGACACACCATGTTTTCTGGCGCCGTCAAGCACCAAAAACGGGAAAGAACCATTTCCTGCGATCAAACCGTATTTCATCTATTTCGATAATTAAGAACTTTAGAAGAATCTTACATTTACACGGAGTCTGATTCAATACGACCTTTGATTTTCAAACTTTCGCACATTTCCGGCGCTCAACTGTTGTTGACTTTCGCTGCAAAACTGATCTACAGTCGTGATTGATGAAGAACTGGTTCACATCGCTGATTTTTCTGGTTTCGCTGATCGTCAGCGTTCCTGCGGGAACGATGTATTCCGATCGGTCTATGAACCCGAGCGTTTGCCCGATGAAATGCTGTAAGAAGAAATCGGCTAAAAGCGAGGAGCCAAAGGCAAATGATGTCGCGATCTGCAGGACAATAAATTGCTCAACTCCTACGCCGACAGGTTCTAACTCGTCATCGCAGATGAGTTTCACACCAAATCTAATTCCTTCCGAATCGATCAGTCTTTTTGACCAAATTTTCACGATCCGGACAAAAGACGACAGCCAGCCTGTTCTCCGATCGGTTTCAACTCTGAACTCCGTTCAACCCAAATACATCCGCCATCTATCACTCTTGATCTAGCTTAAAAGGGGCGAAGTGCGTCTTTTTTCAGCGCCGAAGTGCGTCTGAAATCTGGCGAATTTTTGTGTCTTTCGGCACTCGTGCGTCTATAAACGACGCTTTCACAACAATTTACAATTCAACCATTATTTTAGGAGGCAATCTATGCGAAAAACAAAAACCATTTTGATCTTTACCTTGATCTTTACGTTAGCCACATTGGGCGCCGCGTGCGGAAGTTCCAGTCCGGGCGGCGATATGAAGCCGATCCAGACGAAAAAGACGGACGATAATTTGACCGTCACACTTTCAAACGACACCGGAAAATTAAAAAACGGCAAGCAGGAATTGATGCTCGCATTTACCGACGCTTCGGGAAATCCGGCAGAGATCAGCGCGGCGAGTCTGAATTTTATGATGCCCGCAATGGGTACGATGGCGGAAATGAACGATCCGGCGACGCTGACCACGACCGGAACGCCCGGACAATTTAAAGGCTCGGTAACCATTGAAATGCCCGGTGAATGGCAGGCGCAGATCACTTATGAAGGCAAAAGCGGAAAAGGCAAAGTTACATTTCCCTTGACGGCGAATTGAAGAAGCAGTCAGTAGTTAGTAGTAAGTAGATAAAAATACTGACTACTAACTGCTGACTACTGATTACTGACTTATGATTCACAAAATAATCGAATGGTCGCTCAAAAATCGTGTTTTGATCATCGCGCTGTATATCGGACTTGCAGCATGGGGTTACTGGGCGCTCGTCAATACGCCGATCGATGCGATTCCGGACGTTTCAGATAATCAGGTAATCGTTTTCACCGATTGGGCTGGACGTTCGCCGCAGGAAGTCGAAGATCAGGTAACTTATCCGCTCGTTACGAATTTGCAGGGACTTCCCGGCGTTCGCACCGTGCGGGCGAGTTCGGCGTTCAGCTTTTCGATGATCAACATCATTTTTGAAGATTCGGTTGATCTATATTGGGCTCGGACGCGGGTTTTAGAGCGTTTAAATTTGGTTACAAAGCAAATGCCGGAAGGCGTAACGCCGACGCTCGGACCCGATGCGACGGGCGTTGGACAAATTTTCTGGTACACGCTCGAAAGCGATCAGCACAATCTGCGCGAACTCAGAACGCTTCAAGATTGGTTTGTGCGTTATCAATTAAACTCCGTTCCAGGCGTGGCGGAAGTCGCTTCGGTTGGCGGTTATGTCCAGCAATATCAGGTTGATGTTGATCCGAATAAACTTCGCGGTTTCGATATTCCGCTGTCAAAAGTTGTCGAAGCGGTCGAAAGATCGAATAACAACGTCGGCGGAAACGTCGTCGAACAATCCGGCGAATGGGCGGTCGTGCGCGGAATCGGTTTGATCGAATCAACTGCGGATGTCGAAAACATCGTCATCGGTGAGTCAAACGGAACGCCGATTTTTGTTAAAAATGTTGCAAATGTGAAGATCGGCGACGCATTTCGCACGGGTGCGCTAGATAAAAACGGCAAAGAAGCCGTCGGCGGCGTGGTCATTGCGCGTTACGGAGTGAACACGCTCGAAACGATTAACGCCGTCAAAAAGAAGATCGAAGAATTAAAAGTCGGCTTGCCTCAAGGCGTTTCCGTTGTGCCGTTTTACGACCGCACGCAGCTCATCAACCGCGCGACAAGCACTCTGAAATGGACTTTGGTTGAAGAACTTCTTCTCGTAACACTCGCTCACATCATATTTCTGGCGCATTTTCGTTCGATTTTGATCGTAACGATTCCTCTGCCGCTCGCCGTGCTGATCTCATTTTTGTTCATGCATTACATGGGAATTAGTTCGAATATCATGTCGCTTTCCGGCATTGCGATTGCTATCGGAGTTTTGGTTGATGCGGGAATCGTCGTGATGGAAAACGCATTTCGTTTTATGGAAAAACGCGGCGTTGATCCGAAAGATCGAAAACTCGTCTGGAAGACTGTTTTGGAATCTACAAAACTCGTCGGGCGACCCGTTTTCTTTTCGATGGCGATCATTATTCTTGCATTTATTCCGGTTTTTTCGCTGACCGGACAGGAAGGCAAACTCTTTCATCCGCTGGCATTTACGAAAACTTTTGCGATGATCGGCGCGACCGTTATCGCCGTTACGCTGGTTCCGGTTCTATGCACATATCTTTTGGGCGGAAAATTTCATTCCGAACAATCAAATCCCGTGATGCGCTTTTTGCACAGGCTTTACCAACCCGCTCTAAATTGGGCTTTGAAAAATCGCGCACTGACAATTCTTCTCGCAGTCATTCTATTTTCCGGCGCGGTTTTCCTCGGTTCGGGCATCGGCAAAGAATTTATGCCGCCGCTCAATGAAGGCGATCTGATGTTCATGCCCGTAACGGACCCGGCAATTTCGATTGATGAAGCTCTGAAAATAATGAGCCGTCAGGACGAGATTATCAATACCTTTCCCGAAGTCGAATGGGCGGTCGGGAAAGCCGGACGCGCCGAAACCTCAACCGATCCTGCGCCGATCAATATGAATGAAACGATCATTCATCTGAAACCGCAAAGCGAATGGCGACCGGGAGTTACGCGCCAATCTCTGATCGCAGAAATGGATGCAAAGTTGAAAATGCCCGGCGTTACGAACATCTGGACGCAGCCGATCATCAACCGCATCGAGATGCTTGCGACGGGAATTCGTTCGGAAGTCGGAATCAAAATTTTCGGCGACGATCTAAAAAAACTCGAACAAGTTTCGCGCGAGGTCGCTGCTATCGTCAAAGAAGTTCCGGGCGCGGCAGACGTTTACCCCGAACAAATCATCGGTGCGCCTTATGTTGATATTGACATCAATCGTCAGGCGGCGGCGCGTTACGGAATTGACGTTGGAACAATTCAGGATTCTATCGAAGCAGGAATCGGCGAACGAAATCTCTCGGTTACGATCGAAGGACGAAATCGTTTTCCGGTTCGTGTTCGCTTCGCGCCGGAATTTCGCGAAAGCCCCGAAGCGATCGGACAACTTCCGATCTTAACGGCAAGCGGACAAACAATTCCGCTCGCGCAGGTCGCAGAGATCAGAACAACGACGGGCGCATCAATGATCCAGAGCGAAAATGGTCTTTTGCGCGGAACGGTTCTGCTCAATGTTCGCGGGCGCGATGTCGTCGGCTTCGTCGAAGAAGCAAACAAAGCGGTCGTCGAAAAAGTTCAGCTTCCGGCGGGTTATTACATCAATTGGAGCGGTCAATTTGAAAACCAGCAACGCGCCCGCGAGCGTCTGATGCTTGTCATTCCAATCGTTCTGATCATCACTTTCGGCTTGCTCTATCTGACCTACAATTCCGCGATCGAAGCCGCGCACGTTTTGCTCGCCGTGCCGTTTGCGCTGACCGGCGGAGTTTATCTTCTATGGTTTCTCGATTACAACTTTTCGGTCGCGGTCTGGGTCGGCTTCATCGCGCTTTTCGGAACCGCCGTGCAGACGGGCGTTGTAATGGTCATTTATCTGGAAGAAGCGGTCGAGAAAAAGAAAAAGGAACTTGGAATTTTAACGCGAAAAGATCTGCTCGAAGCAATCACCGAAGGCGCACTTTTAAGATTGCGCCCGAAAGTTATGACCGTTTCAACCATCGTCGCCGGTCTTTTGCCGATCATGTGGAGTTCGAGTGCGGGTTCGGAAGTAATGAAACCGCTCGCAACGCCCGTTCTAGGCGGAATGATCTCAAGCCTTTTGCACGTTTTGATCGTTACGCCAGTGATCTTTTACTGGATTCACGAGCGAAAATTAAAGAAAGAAGCTTTGCTTGAAAATTCAGGAAATGGAGGAAGCGAATGAACATAGAAAGCAGAAGCACAAACAAAAACGTTTCCTGTAAATTGCCGCCGGCGTTAGCTAAAGCATTGAGGATCTATTTAACGGTTCGTCATTCGGCTAAAGCCTTCTTCAACTTTCAACTTCAGCCACTAGCTAAAGTTAGCGGCAATTTAGCGATTCTTTCGTTGGCGTTTTTATTCATTTTAATTCAACAAGTTTCCGCACAAACTTCAGAAATTAAAATTTCAAACACTCAAACCCTTTCGTTGGTTGATAAATATCTCGATCAATCAAACGGAAAAACCGCCGATGAACTTGTAGTTTATGCGCTTGAAAACAACGACGAACTTGCCGCAGTGCGAAAGGAAGTCGAAGCGGCGGAAGCGCTTGTCAAACAGGCAAATCTACGCGCAAATCCGATGCTAGAAGTCGGCGCGGCAAAAAATCCGTCGACTCCGGCGCGAAGTTTTATGGTCAAAGGCGCGCTGCCGCTCGAACTTTTCGGACGGCGCGGTGCAAGAGTTGAAGTTGCACAAAAAGAAGCGGAGGTGCGGCGAAAAGATTTGGAGAATCGTGAAAGATTGTTAGCGGCGGAAGTTCGTTCAAAATTCGGCGAAACGATCGCGCTGATCTTGAAACTTCAATTTATCGAAGAAACTCTTGCCTTAACGACGCAGAATTATAATTTGGTCGTCGCCCGCGTCGAAGAAGGCAAAAACGCCCCGCTCGAACAAGGTATGGAATCAGTCGAACTCAACCGAATTCGTGCAATGCGCGAAACGAGCGAAGGAAAAGTCGAAATTTCTCTGCTCGAACTTAAAAACTTGGTCGGGTTCGCGCCCGAAGAAACTTTGATCTTGCGCGGCGGTTTTGAAAATTTGCTCGAACCGCTTCCGCCGCAGGAAATTGCGACGCAGACGGCATTGCAGAATCGACCCGATCTGCAAACCGCGCGTGCAATGGAAAATCTCGCAACAGCCCGCGTCGAACAGGGGAAAATTCAGGGAAAACTCGATGCATCGGTCAGCGCAGGTTTCGAACGATCCGTCCAGATGTTTCCGCAAACTGGATTTGAAGACCTGGGAAATCTTTCCCCGATTCGCGAGGAAATGAATGTTCTTTCGGTCGGCGTGACATTGAACCTTCCTGTTTTCGACAGAAATCAGGGAACGGTCGAAGCCGCCGTTTTGGAGAAAGCCGCAGCCGTGCGACGGCTCGAATTTGGCGAACTAACCGTGCGACGCGAAATTGCCGCAAGCTATATTCAATATCAGAGAGCTGCACGGGCGATGGAAATTTTCCGCGTCGGTGTGGAAAATCAAGCCGAAATTAACTTAAATGTCGTGCGGCAGATCTACGAACTCGGAAAGCAGAATCTGCTCGATTACATCGCCGAACAACGACGATTTATTGAAATAAAAGAAGATTTTATAGACGCGCAGCTTGAAACGTATCTGGCGCGGGTAGCGATTTTAAGCGCGATTTCCGCGCCGGAACTGAAGGTGGGAAAGTGATTCTTAACAGAAAAGATTTTTAAATATTGATAAATAAAGTTCGAGATAAGAACGAGTCTGTTTGAGTTGAAAAATCAGAACTTAGCGGATGAAATCGGCGATATATTTATAGTCCACAGTGCAAACTGTGGGAATAAAAGAAAAGATTTGATAAAGCCATTGAAAATGGCGACATAACATAAATTGTATGTCGCGGTTGTTCAACCGCTTGAAATAATTATCTAAACTGTTCCCATAACTGCGTTATGGGCTATAAATATGATGCCGTCTTCGACGGCTTTACTCGAACTCTCGTTAATTATCAATTATCAATTAATAATTATTTTGAATTAGCAGCCGGTTGATTTTCCCGAACGAAAAATAACAAAATGAACGAAGAAAATTACGAAAATCCTGAAATAGTCGATGAATCCGAAAAGATTCGTCCGCCCGCAAAAACGAAATTGCCGTATATCATCGGCGGTTTGATCTTGGTAATGATCGCCGGTCTATTGATCTGGCTTTACGTCAGCAAAGGTTCAGGCGGCAAACCTGTTCCCGCACCGCGCGATGTTTCTTTTAATGAACCGACCGATGCCAGCAATGCTTTTAGTTCCGGCGAGCAAAAGATCGAACTGACCGACGCGCAGCTTGAAGCCGCGAATTTGAAGATCGTAACCGTCGGCGAAGGTTTGAGTAAAGTTTCAAAGGAAACAAGTGCGACCGGCGTAGTTCAGCCGAACGATTACAGGGAAACGCCTGTCATTTCGCAAGTCGGCGGCGTTGTTCAGCGCGTCAATGCCGAGCTCGGTCAATTTGTCCGCGCCGGTCAGACGATTGCCGTCGTGAGAAGCAACGAACTGGCGAGCGCGGAATCGGATTATCTGGCAAAACGCGCTGCGGTAAGTGAAGCCGAAAAGGCTTACGATCGCGCCTTGAAATTGACCGGTATTGCTTCGGAAAGCCGAAACGAGAACGATAATGCTGCGGCGGAATTAAAGATCGCCGAAGCCAAGCTTGCAGAAGATAAAAGCGAATTTGACCGAATGAAAAAACTTGTCGGAATCGGAGCTGTCAGCCGTGAAGCGTTTGAAATTGCGACGACCGATCTCAGAACCGCCGAAGCGAAGGTTATCGAGGCAAAAAATCGCCTGGAACGCGCTAAGAAACTCCTCGACATCAATCCCGCACGGCGCGCCGAACAAGATGCAGCGCTTCGACAACTTCAATCTGCGCGAGCCGAACTCGCTTCGATGAAACAAAGATTGCTGGTCTTAGGATTGCCGCTTCAAAGAGTGAATTCCTTAACCTCATCAAGTCAGATAAGTGCGGAATTACCGCTTGTTTCGCCTGTTTCCGGCACTGTTACCATGCGTCAGATCAACGCCGGGGAAACGATCATGGCGAACACGGAATTATTAAAGGTAACAAATCTTTCAACCGTTTGGGTGATCGGACAGGTTTATGAAAAAGATTTGGCGAATTTGAGAATCGGAAGCGGCGCAAGTATTACAAGCGACGCATTTCCGGGCGAGATCTTTCGTGGAAATGTTTCGTATATTGACCCGAATCTCGACCAAAATACGCGCACCGCTCAGGTCAGGATAGAATTGCCGAACGCGGGCGAAAAATTAAAGATCGGAATGTATGTCAACATAGCGTTTGCGACGCTCGGCGGTTCTGAAAACACGGTTCCGATGATCCCAAAGGAAGCGGTGCAGAACATAAACGGACAACAAATCGTCTTCGCCGCAACGGAAGATCCGAATGTGTTTTTATTAAAACCGGTTCGTTTAGGAATCGAATCGGACGGAATGCTTCCTGTCCTCGAAGGTTTGTTCGTCGGCGATAAAATTGTGACGGACGGAAGCTTTCTCCTGCGGGCGGAGTGGCAGAAACTAAACCCGAACTCGGTACGTTAGCGCGCTTTATAAAACTTGAACCGCAGATTATTCGGTTGGGAGTTTCAACGTTAGGGCGAACTCCCTGTGCGCTTCAACATTTGAAATCGTTACGGAATCTGAACGCCAATCAAGCTCAGGAACTGACAGCTCGCTATATTCGTGAATATCGAACCTTCCGGACATGTAGCGTGCTCCGGTTGAATTTGAAATTAACGAAATATCTACGTTTCCTGCCGGGCTAAACAGCGAACCCGCGGAAATATCCAATTTACGCGAGATCTCAACGCGATATTTGCCGTCCGGGGATATGACTGCATGTTCGACATTCCAGAAAAGAATGCTGCCGCCGCTGAAAACAACAAGGATAATTGTTTCGAGTAAGTAGAAAAACGATCCAATTGCGAGGACGGTCGCGGCAAAGTAGGCGACCAATCGTTTTCGAGAATCCTTTACTAAACTCAGTTCAAACATTTTAATTCGTAGAGTCCCGATTCGGAAAAAAAGCCGTCCGCAGTAAAACTGCGACCGGCTTTGATCTAAAAGTCCAATGATCCGAACTATTTCGCAGGGATCTTGATCTCCTGTCCCGGTCGCAGCCGCGCATCTATTGCAAGACCGTTAAACTTAGCAAGTTCGGAAACAGTGACTGAATTGGATTTCGCAATTCTTGTTAAAGAGTCGCCCGATTTAACTTTTACAACCTGAATCGAACTTTGTGTTTTAGCTGCAGCCGGCGGCGGAGTGGTCGTCGGTCGTGCATAAGTGGTTTTGGTTATCAGGTTTCCGCGGTCCGGAATCAACACTTTACCCTGGGGAACCGCCATTCCCGGATTCATCGCCCGCAGTTCTTTGGCGTCCATACTCAATTTTCGCGCAAGCGAATCCCAAGTCTCACCCTTATTAGCTTTCGCGACCGCCGTGTTGTTAACCGGCTGCGTTACCGGCATCTTTCTAAACAATGCAACCACTTCGTTCGCCTTTCCGGCAGGAACGCGAACAATGTAGGGTTCCGGCGGTGTCATATTCGTACGAAGTTCGGGATTCAAATAGCGGAGATATTCAACCGATGTGTCCGAAGCCTGAGCTAGAATTGCCAGATTTGTCGATGACGGAACACGGATCTGATCGTAACGAAGCGGAGCCGCCGGGCGAATATGTCCGAATCCGTATTTCTGCGGATTGTTTGCTATCAAGATCGTCGCCAAAATGTTCGGAACGTAATTTCTGGTTTCCTGCGGCAAATATGGATAAGCCGCCCAGAAATTTGAACTGCCGGCGCGGCGAATCGCTTTGTCAACATTTCCTTCACCGCAGTTATACGCGCCCATCGCCAATTCCCAGTTGCCGTTGTAACGGTTCGCAAGGAATTTCAGATATTTAGCTGAAGCGCGTGTCGCCTGTTCGAAACTGTTTCTTTCGTCGAGATGCGCCGTTCTGCGAAGCCCGAAACGAGCGCCCGTTCCGGGAATAAATTGCCAAAGACCCGAAGCGGCAGCCCATGACATCGCCGTCGGTTTCCAGGCACTTTCAACCTGACCGAGCCATGCAACGTTTTCCGGAACACCTTCTTCTCTGAAGATCCGGCGCGCCATCTGCATAAACATTCCCGAACGGTAAAGCCCGACTTCCATCGTCTTTCGCCCGCGACCCTGGTAATAGTTCAGAAACTGCTGGATCAGCGGTGAAACCTGAAATGAAAATCCGAGCGATCTGTTCGCAACGGCGTATTGAATATATTGGTATTGCTGCTGTGCTTCCGGCGTGTCGATGTTGATCTCATCCGAGGTCAACTGAAGCTTCGCAAGTTCGTCAAGCGGCGACGGCTCAAAACGCTGTTCGTTAAATCCGATCAGGGCTTCATCCGGCATTGACGTGCTGCCGTCGGCTGAAGTTATCAGCGTGGTGTTCGTCGCAACGTCGGTCGGAACCGGCATTTTCTGGACGATTACAGCGATCTCATCAGCTAGCAGAAAGTCGTTGTTATTCCAATTCCATTCGCACGTCGAAGCAAGACTTCTGATGTTCGGTGCCTGCGTTTCCGGAAATTCCATCCGGTAAACCGTTTCGATCAGCTGGTTATAGCAGCCGGCAAGCTTCGGATTGCTTTGAACGTTCAACGCCGAAAGAAGAAAAACTTCAACCGATTTGTTAAATTTTTCACCGGCATCGGATCGTTTTTGATCTTTAAGCGCGATCATTCCTTCTTTGAAAAGAATTCCGACCTTATCCGTTACCTGATTAATTATCGCTTCTGATTGCTGAACTTCGCGCGGCTTATAATTGCTGTTCCGACCGTTCGCAGTTGAACTCGTGATCTGTCCAAACATGCTGACGGAAAATAAAAGCGTTAAAACTGCTGTAAAAATAAATGACTTGGGCGATCGGGGGTTTTCGTCTATACTCCACATACTTTATTCTGGGGTTAGGGCGAATGAATAAAACGACCTAAAACTATTGCGTCCATCGACGCTTTTTCTTATTAAAAATAAATAAAACCAAAAACTCGCGCAGGAATGCGCAAGCTTTTTCAAACTAACACACTAAAAATACCGTGTCAATCAGTATAAGTGCCGATAAAACCTAACAAAAACCGATTTTTTATAAGGAATTTATAATGTTAATAACAATCCCTTATCATCCTTTAGCCTTGCTGGATTTCGGCTGCTTTCGATCAAGCAGCGCTTCGGCGAAAACTTCTCTGACATTCTCTACAAATACAAACGTCAAATCGGTCATAACTTCCTGAGGCAGATCCTCAAGATCCCGCTCGTTCGGAGCAGGTAAGATCACTTTTTTGATCTTTGCACGTCTTGCCGCCAGGATCTTTTCTTTGACTCCGCCGACCGGAAGCACGTTGCCTCGCAATGTGATCTCGCCCGTCATCGCGACATCTTTTCGAATCGCGCGATGCGATAATGACGAAACAATCGCCGATGCCATTGTAATTCCGGCGCTGGGTCCGTCTTTCGGAATCGCGCCTTCGGGAATATGGACATGAACGTCGAAATTCTCAAAATCTTCATCGTTAATTCCGAGCTCACCGGCTCGCGCTTTGGCGTATGAAAACGCAGCTTGAGCCGATTCCTGCATTACTTCGCCGAGTTGACCGGTCAACTGCAGTTTGCCTTTCCCCTTGGTCTTAATAGCCTCGATAAATAATATATCGCCGCCGACCGCAGTCCATGCCAAACCGGTCGCAATGCCGATCGCGTCTTGCTTAAGCGCTTCTTCCGGAAAGATCTTCGGCGCGCGTAAAAAGTCTTTTACGTTTGCCGCTGTAATGTTCACACGTTCAAAGTCGTCGTCAAGTTCCGCTTTTTTTCGCGCGACCTTTCGACAGACCTTTCCGATCTCGCGTTCGAGCTGCCGCAGACCGGCTTCCTGAGTGTACTGGCTAATGATCGTCATCAGCGCCGATTTTGCAAATTTTATATCGCCTTTTTCGAGTCCATTCTCCTCAATTTGCTTCGGAAGCAAGTGGCGCTTTGCGATCTCGAGCTTCTCTTCTTCCGTGTATCCGGAAAGCGAAATTATCTCCATTCGATCGCGCAGCGCAGGCTGAATAGTGTCCAAAACATTTGCAGTTGTCATGAACATCACGTTCGAAAGATCGAAAGTTACGCCGAGATAGTTGTCGCGAAAAGTACTGTTTTGTTCCGGATCGAGAACCTCAAGAAGTGCCGAACTCGGATCGCCGCGAAAATCGGCGCCGACCTTATCGATCTCATCAAGCATGATCAGCGGGTTATTCGTTTCCGCCTGTTGAATCGCATGGATCAAACGTCCAGGCATCGCGCCCACATAGGTTCTGCGATGTCCGCGGATCTCGGCTTCGTCGTGAAGCCCGCCTAAACTCAAACGGACAAATTTTCGATTCAGAGCACGCGCGACCGATCGTCCAAGCGAGGTTTTTCCGACTCCCGGAGGTCCGACAAGACAAAGGATCGAACCTTTCGGTTTTTCGCGAAGTTTACGAACGGCTAGAGCTTCGATCATTCGTTCCTTAACACGCTCCAAACCGTAATGATCTTCATCTAAAATGCGCTCGGCTTTCTTTAAATTCAGATTGTCTTTTGAAGATTTTGACCATGGAAGCTCGGTCATTATGTCGAGCCAGTTTCGCAAAGTCGCCGTTTCTGCGGTGTCGGGATGCATCCGTTCGAGCTTTTTCAATTGCCGAAGCGCTTCGTCTTCGGCGGCTTCCGGCATTTTTGCCTTAAAGATCTTTTCCCGGTATTGTTCGATCTCCTCAAACAGTTCGTTTCCTTCGCCGAGTTCCGATTGGATCGCCTTTAGCTGCTGGCGGAGAAAATATTCCCGCTGTGATCTGTCGATATCTGCGCGCGCCTGAGTATTGATCTCTTGCTGGACGGTCAACACGTCGATCTCTTTACTTAAAAGATCATTCACGCGGCGAAGCCGTTTCACCGGATCGGAAATATCCAAAACGCTCTGAGCATCTTCGACCTTTAGCTCTAAATTTGACGCGGAAAGATCCGCCAGCCTTCCGGCTTCTTCAAGATTGGCGATGATCGCAAGTACTTCAGGAGAAATATTTTTGCCGAGATTCGCCGAACGTTCCATCGATCCGCGAACATTTCTCACCAGCGCCTCGACCTCGAGCGAATTTGCCGGAGCAAGCGGCTCCGAAATCGGCGTTAAACCCGCCTTTACATAGTTTCCGGAAGAATCAACCGATTCAACCTTTGCCCGCGAAAGCCCTTGAATCAAGATCCGAATTCGACCGTCCGGAAGTTTTAGCATTCGCATGATCACCGCAACCGTTCCCACCTTGTAAAGATCAGCCTGTTCCGGATCTTCCTTGTCCAGATCTTTTTGCGATACAAGCATGATCATACGGTTTTGGCTGAGCGCTTCGTCCACCGCGCGAATCGATTTGTCGCGCGACACGAACAACGGAACGATCATGAACGGATAGATTACGATGTCGCGAAGCGGCAGTACCGGGAGCTCGGATGGGATCTGCAGTTGAGGGTCGCCGATCTCGGCGTCATTTATTTTTTCTGAAAAATCTTCAAGTTCGACCATACAATTAATGTTAGAAAAAAAAAGGGTAAAGTGGAAATCAGCAATATTGAAAAGACGTGCCTGACCAAAGGAGCGAGATGCTGAAAGTTACGCTAGTTTTTCTTTTTCGGCAATTCGTTTTGAATGACTTTAACTGGAATCTTGACGGATCTGCCGCGGCGGTCGGCGAGTTTTGGAAGAACGATCTTCAGCAGTCCATTTTCGAGCGTGGCGGAAGATTTTGAGAGATCGATCGCCCATCGAATGGGAATTACGCGGCGAAAATTGCCGTATTGCCGTTCGCAGCAAAAATGCGAAACGCCCGATTCGGTTTCAGTCGACCGGTTTCGGACGCCTTCGATGACAACTTCACGCGAATTTGCGGAAACATACAGTTTTTTCGGATCAACTCCGGCAAGCTCTGCGTCGATCTTGATCGCGTCAATGGTTTCGCGAAGATCGACCGATGGATGAAATGCACCGTAAGATTCCAGCGTTTCCGCTTCTGCGGCTTCCTGTAGAACCGAAAATAAGCGTTCAAACTTTTGTCTCAGCCGTTCGATCTCGGGGCGTTCAAATCCGAACGGAACCATTTGATGACGTTTCATTTTAGTTTTGATTTCTTCTCTTTAGACGGCGACTTATCGCGCGACCGGACGAGATATTTTAGCTCGGTCATAAATTCGGAAACATCTTCGAACTCGAGATAAACCGACGCGAACCGGACATAAGCAACTTTGTCGAGTTCTTTCAGACGCGCCATTATTATCTTCCCGAGCTCGCTCGTCGGACGTTCACGATCTGCTGATTCCTGCACAAAATGCTCGACCGAATCAACGATAGATTCAAGCTGGTTTGCCGATATCGGACGCTTTTCGCAGGCTCTGAGCAAGCCCGCCATGATCTTGTTCCGGTCGAAAGCTTCGCGTTTGCCGTCCTTTTTTACGACCATGTACGGAATTTCGTCGATCCGCTCGTATGACGTAAATCGCTTTCCGCATTCCAGACATTCGCGGCGCCGGCGAATCGAATCGCCGTCTTTCGATTCGCGGGAATCAACTACCTTGTCTTCCAAATGCGCGCAAAAAGGACATTTCATAAGCTTTACCGTTAAAATTTTTCACGGACGTCTATTGCTCGATTACGATGATCCATTCGGGTCTGACGGCAGAACTTCATCCATTTCGTCGTCGATCTCTGTTTCGCTGGTTAATAATCTCTTCAAACGTTCTAGACTGATATCTCCGTGAATAAAATAGTATATACCGAAGAATACCGCAGGCGCGAAGTAAACCAAATGCATGACGATCGAAACTGCCGCCGCCTTTTCGATCATACCCTGACCTTCGCCGAGCAAGAATAATAATCCGCCGGCGGTTGCTGCATGAAACGCGCCGGCGGCGCCGCCCGGCGTCGGAATGACAGAACTTACTGCGGCGAAACCCATGATAAAGAGCGAATGACTAAAATTGAGCGGAAGATCGAATGCAAGCAAAACGAACCATGTCGGCAAAGCGATCGCTAGCCAAAGCGTAAGCGTCCAAAACGATACGAGCAGAAATTCGCGCCAGTCCTTTAAGATCAAAAGCGACGTAGCAAGATGTTTCGCAAGACTGATGACGACCCGCTTTATCTTGCCTGAAATAAAAAGTCGATCGCTGCGCGCTTCGAGAAAATTGATGATCGGAATTGAAAATCTCTGATAAACAAATAGACCGATGAAACCGGCGATGGCTCCAGCAAGCAACAAAATGCCGACAAATTTTACGTTCTCAAACTCGGTTGAATGTCCCGGCGGTGCATCCATCCATAAAAGATTGAGCGCAAAGAACGAGACAAGCGCCGCCATATCGAAAATTCGTTCGACTCCGAGCGTTACCAGCGCAGCGCTCGGGCGCACGCGTTTGTCGCGCATCGGCAGCCACATGGGACGAACGATCTCGCCCATCCGACCGACAAAGAAAACCGCCGCGAAACCAACCGTGGTCGTCGCGAAAAGTTCTTTCATTGACGTTTCGGTGATCGGTGCGAGCAAGACCTTCCAGCGAACAGCACGGAGGAAATAGCCGAGACATATCCCGATTACGGCAAGCGTAACGTAAAACGCACGCGCTTCCTGCAGACTCGCACTGACCTGACGCCAATCCAGATTTCTGCCGAAGAACCACAAAAGAAATATGGCGAGCAGAAAAAAGATCGCAAACTTTAAATATTTTCCCAAAATGATTTCCCGGGTGATCTATCTTAAATTTAGTTGAAGCAAACCCGATTTCGCGGGTAAGAAAATCAAGATACCGTATTTTCCGCAATTTGTTCAAAGCGCGTGAGCCGCGACGGCGGAAAGTTCACCGTCGCAAAATTCATATTCCGCCGCCGCTAGGCTAAAGTTTTTAATGGAACTTTTGTAAATTGCAATTCGTAAAAAAAGCCGGACGAACATTGTTCCGGTTTTATTGAAAATTTTTTCGTATAGCTTTGGAGAAATTAATTTGGAGGCATTGAAAGCAGCTGAGAATAACGGCGCCGACCTGGTGCGGCGATGTCGTGCCGGCGACGGGGCGGCTTGGGAAGAGATCGTATCGCTTTATTCGCGCCGCATCTTTAATCTGGCATACCGGTTTACCTCGAGTGTCGAGGCGGCGGACGATCTGACTCAGGAAGTGTTTATACGAATTTACAAAACGCTCGAGCAGTTCGATCCAAAGCAGGGAAACTTACCAAGCTGGCTGATGCGTCTTGCGCGAAATTTGATAATTGACGATTACAGGCACCGGCAAAGGAATCCGCAGAATGCTTACGCCGACGATGTAGAAAATCACACGTTTCATCTTAGAGCCGTCGGAACTTCGGCGCATAAAGAGATCGAGCGGCGCGAACTTCGACATCAGGTTCAGGAAGGAATTGATAAACTTCCCCCGGATCTGCGAACCTGCGTCATTTTACGGGACATTGAAGAATTGAGCTATAAGGAGATCGTCGATGCGCTTGAGATTCCCGAAGGAACGGTGAAATCGCGCATTAATCGCGGAAGAATTGAATTGGCGAAAATACTTCGCCGGATGAAAGTAGTAGGAGTTTGATAAAAGTTACCGAAAAGAGTTAAAAGGGCAAAATTATGAAGATTAACGTCATCGTTGAGAAAGTTTTCGGAAAATATTGATCAGGGGTTTAGTTTTATGAATAACCATGAAGAAAAAATTATTGGCTGTTCGGAGTTTGAGGAAAATCTGTCGGAATATTTGGACGGAACACTCGAGCGAGCCGACCATAAAGCCGTTGCGTCCCACGCGCTGAAATGTCCGTTGTGTCATTCGTTGTTGAATGAAGTTAAAGACGCGCTCGAAGTCTGTCATGAGATCTCGGTCCCGAAAGTGTCGATGACGCATCTTGAAGCTCGGATCATTTCAATGACGGCGCCCGAAACGGCGATGTCGTGCGATAAGTTCGAAGATCATTTAACTGATTATTTGGACGGTTTTCTCCCCGCACAGATTTTCCACCGCTGGGAACGCCACGCTGTTCTTTGCGAAAAATGCACGGATCTTCCGGGCGAAGTGGTTCGTTCGATCGCGGCTTGCTACACATACAAAGCAGAAGAACTGCCGGTCCCTGAAGGACTCCATGATCGAATTTTGCAGGCGACGATCGGAACGATTCATGCGAAGGAAGTTCGCGCTTCGTGGATCTCGCAGATCGGTGAATGGATCCGCGGATTTGAAAACCCGATCCCGCTTCCGCAGCTTGCGCCGGTGGCAATGCTAATCCTTGTCGCGTTTTTGTTTATCAATCAAACAGTTTCCGCCGACGGTTCGATCAGCGGAATTTATCAAAAAAGCTTTCAGCTTGCGGGTCAAACATATCAGCAATCGGCTGATATGATCCGCGGCGAACAGAACATCTCGCGTGAGAATGTTCAGGAACCGGTCGAGGGTACTTTCGTTAATAATGAGGACAAGTAAGTAATGAATTGTTCCTATCACAATCACAACGCGGCGGTCGTCAACTGTAATGGTTGCGGGCGCTCGCTGTGTTCGGGCTGCGATCATCGAATAAAAGGCTTTCCGTTTTGTCAGGATTGTATCGTTGCCGGTATCCAGATGCTGCGCGACGACCGTTCACGTCCGGCATCGGCTGGCGCAAAACGCCGAACTTCTCCGTTCATCGCAACCGTTTTGTCGCTGTTTTGCCCCGGATTGGGCGCTGCGTATAACGCGCAGACAACAAAAGCTTTGATCCATTTCGCGGTATTTGCCGGTTTGCTTCAAATGGCTTTTTTGACCAGCGGAATGCCGCTATTCGTTTTGGGATTCATCGGAATGTGGCTTTTTTCCGCAGTCGATGCGTTCAGAACAGCACGCCTGATTCGTTCCGGCGTGAATGTTGACGGTGCTGAAGATATTCTCGTCCGGAGGTTTTCAAATAATCCGAAGGCGTGGGGCGTTGTTCTGACCCTTTTGGGAATTTCATTTTTCCTTCAGGCGTTTCTCGATTTCAGATTTTTGATGCGCGGAATTCTTCCGATCTTGCTGATCGGTCTCGGTCTTTATCTGATCCGCGATTTTTTTATGCGACCGGGAAAATCATTAGCAAATTCGGTCGATTTTGACAGCCGTACGGGGCAGCCGCTGTTCATAAACGGACTGGGCGAAGAAGACTTTAGATCAAGCAGTTTTGATGCTGATTCAGATTACGAAACGCAAATCCGCGTTAAAAACTGGAAAAGCAGGTAGGTTATCTAGTATCATTGTCACGGGTTTCGGTTCGATCTGATTTAAGATCTTCAGTTCGTTCCCGGCTCTTTAGCATTAATGAGAGGTTTTGAGTTATGCCAGTTTGGTTAAAAGCACTAGGAATTATCGGTGGTTTGACTACCCTTATCGGATCGGTCGGATATATGACGATCGCTGACAAATGGGGCAGCGTATTTGTTATTCTGGCGTTGATAATCTCATTATTAAAACAAGTGATCGCATTCATTGGTTTTTTGACCACGGCGATCAAGTTCTTGATCATCTTTGCTTTCGCAGCGATCTTTATTGCAGTCGGTTTGCTCGCGTTCCGCGCGTTTGCCGATCGTAAGAAGAAAAATGACTGATCAAAACGACCAAAACCCTTTGAACTAAATCGAGTTTTGAGCTTTCCGGCTTGTTCCCATTGCTTGATAAATGATTTGGGTTGTGTTAGTGTCCTGCTTTAAATTAAATAGCAACAAGTAAAATCAAGAAAATTTAGTATTTGGATAAGAGTGTCTAAAGCTGAGAATTTAGACATTTTTGAAGTACGCGTCAGTTTTGCTGAAACGCGAAAGACGTGATCGAGTTTGCCGCGGGCATTTATCGAAGGTCACGAAATTTAAGGAGTAACAATGCAAAAATCTAACCGTAAATACGGTTTTTTGTTGTCTTATACAACAAAATCAAAACTCTTCATTCGAAGATTCGAAGTTTCAAAGAACGTGGTTCATACCGGTGCCGCCGGTTTGGTTTTAGTGATCGGATTGTTTTCTTTCGGATTTACATCATTCTTCAACGGCAATCATAATTTATCCGCCAAGCAAACCGCACAGAAACAGTTCCTATCGGAAAACCAACCGCAAAATTCCCAATCGCAGACATTTAATTATGACAGACCGGATTCATCCGATATTTACACAGTAAATAGCGGTGGACCTTCGTCCGATTTTCAGCTGACGATCGAATCGGAATCTGAAGAAAGCGAGATGGAACAGCAGCTTAAAGTGATTGAAACGACCAGCGATCCTTCGTTTTTGCCGACCATGTGGTCGCATCTCGGTAAGATCAATAACGAATACGGCTTTCGCAGAAATCCGTTTGGCGGACGTTCTTATGAATTTCACGCCGGCATGGATATTGACGGCGACCGCGGCGACATCATCGTTGCGCCCGCGAACGGCACAGTTGTAACCGCGGGTTGGCAAGGCGGCTATGGAAATTTGATCGAGATCGACCACGGCAACGGTTTAACTACTCGGTACGGACATCTTTCGAAGATCGAAGTTCAGGTCGGCGACTCGCTTCAGCGCGGTCAGATGATCGGACAGATCGGTTCGACCGGACGTTCGACAGGACCGCATCTTCATTACGAACTGCGTCTCGGAGAAAAATCGATCAATCCGCGGCGTTTTCTTCCGCCGGAACCGACGGAAATCAAAGGATAAAAATTCTTTTTTAGTTACTAAAAAGCGAGTCCAATTTGCAGGCTCGCTTTTTTTGTGCGAAACCGCTCAAAAAGACAATTCGCGATTTTTTCTGTAAAATTCATAATCGGAGAAAATTCTGGATAACAAATCACAAAAAAAATGATGCGCATAAAACTACATTTCTTTTCAACGTTCCTGCTTATCGCGATGTTCGCGCTTAGTTCTGTCTCGATCGCCGTTGCTGTTCCGGACGAAGGCATGTACACGCCCGATCAGATCAGCCGTCTGCCATTGAAGAAAAAAGGGCTCAAGATCAAACCGATCGATATTTACAATCCGAACGGTGTCGCGATCGCAGATGCGATAATGCGCGTTAACATTGCAAGCGGAGGCTTTGGAACCGGAGAATTTGTTTCCTCGAACGGTTTGATCCTGACCAATCACCATGTCGGCTTCGATGCGCTGGTCAGCGCATCGACACCGGAAAAAGATTACGCAAAGAACGGTTACAAAGCCGATTCTTTGGCGAACGAACTTCCGGCGAAAGGATACAATCTTCTGTTAACCAGACGCGTTGAAGACGTTACGGCAAAAATACTTGCAGGAACTGAAAGTCTGTCCGGTAAGGAACGCAGCGATCTGATCGCTAAGAATTTGGCTGAACTTGAAAAGACCGAAGGCGAAAAAGCCGGAAAAGGTTCGACGGTCCGCGTTCAATCGTTGAACAATGGTTTCTTTTACTATCTTTACGAAACTCAAACGATCAACGACGTTCGCGTAGTTTACGCGCCGCCGCAGAACATCGGATTCTTTGGCGGCGACCCGGACAATTTTGAATGGACGCGGCATACGGGCGATTTTACATTTCTCCGCGCATACGTGGCGCCTGACGGCAGTTTCGCCGAGTATTCGCCCGATAACGTGCCGTACAAACCCAAAAAGCATCTGACCATTTCGCTCGGTGGAGTCGACGCGAACGAATTTGTCTTCGTGCTCGGCTATCCCGGCGGCACGACGCGTTACCGCGAAAGTCAGTCTGTCGATTATTCTCAGAACGTAAATTTCCCTTTTCTCAGCAGATATTTGACGGCGTGGTCATCCGCGCTGCAAAAAGCCGGTGAAGAAAGCGAAGAGAAACGGATCAAGCTTCAGGATCTGGTGTTTAGTTTAAATAATTCGATAAAGGTTTACGAGGGAAATGTGTATGCGATCAATCGCGCGGATTTCGTCAGCCGGCGGAAAGCGCAGGAAGCGCTTTTCGCCGAATGGATAAAAGGCAATCCGCAGCGCGAGGCAAAATATGGAAATGTCTTGCAAAATCTTGAGCGAATTTCGAAAGATTTTTATGCTTCTTCTGCCCGCGACCGTGTTCTTCGCACGTTCCCGAGCGGCGGAACGACACCGAAATTTCAACTGATCTACAATGCGATACAGGCGGTCGCAAGCGGAAAAGTTCCTGCAGCGGAAGAAGACCGTTCTGAAAAGAAAAAAGAGATCGAAGACACACTGAACAGCGCCGAGCCGGTGGTCGAGTCCTCAATGTTGAAGTTTTTCTTCAAAGCCGCAGCCGATCTTCCTGACGGACAAAAATTTCAAACAGCTGAAGATCTTTTCAAGGGAATGAGCGACGCAGAGCGCCGGAAAGCCGAAGCTGAAATGGCTGAAAAAATTGCTGCCGGAGATCAATTTAATTCAGCCGAAAAGATCTTCGGACTTTATTCCATGAATCTTGACGAATTGAAAAACAAACATCCTAAGATCGTCGAACTCGTTACCGGACTCGCAAAAGCACGTGCCGATATCAATGCTGCGACCGCGAAATTTAATTCGGAGATCGAAGATCTACGCCTTCGATATCAGCAGGGAATGGCTGAAATGACCGGCACGACTCCTTATCCGGATGCAAACGCGAGTCTTCGATTCACTTACGGCGAGGTCAAGGGCTACAGCCCGCGCGAGGCTGTAACTTACACCCCGTTCACCACGCTGCGCGGGACGATCGATAAGGACACAGGTGTCTTTCCGTTCGATGTTCCGCAGAAATTAAAAGATCTGCAGCGATCTGGAGATTTCGGAAAATACGGCTCGGGCGGTACGGTTCCCGTAAATTTCCTCGCGACGACCGATATTATCGGCGGAAACAGCGGAAGCCCGATTCTTAACGGAAAAGGCGAACAGGTCGGAATAGTTTTTGACGGAAATTACGAGGGTTTGGGAAACGATATTTTCTTTAATCCGAATTACGGTCGGACGATAGCAGTCGATATTCGTTATGTGCTTTTCGTAACAGAAAAATTCGGCGATGCCGGATGGATTTTGGACGAAATGACAATTAAAGGAAACCAAGCCAAGGCTGCGAAAGTCGAATGATCTTTTTGCCATTCAAACGTAAAAAATGTGAGTTAAATTTTGGCTCACATTTTTTACGCTTAACTTTGCACAAATCGCAAATTTATTGTTCTTCATCCAATTTGAGAAACACATCCCAAGCCCAACGTCCGACCTGCGCTCCGTGTGAATCCCACACTTTTGCGCGATAGCGAAATTCATTTCCAAACGGATCGGTTTTCTTTGACTTCTTAAATTTCAATTCCAATTTCACGATATTTAATGCAGGCAATGTAAAAAGTTCACTTGCTTCCGATATCCCGTTGTGGTTAATATCCTGCCACAAACGCAAATTGCTGAAAATCGAATCTTGACTATTTATGTCGTTATCGCCGTTACCGCCGTTTTCCGCTTTATCATATTCCGCCAAAGCAAGAAAACCGTTTTTCTCACTTGAAGCGGGCTGCGGCGTCATATTTCCAAACAACTCGGTCGAATCATCAATGGTGCCGTTGTTATTGCGGTCAAGCGCGAGCCAGGCATCATCAGAACCCGCCGAAGTCCAGGAAATCCGATGCGGAATGCCGTCGCCGTTAAAGTCAAACATCACGCCGTTTGCCGCGCTGGTCATTGCGTAACCATCGCCATTTATATCAACCACGATTGGTGTCCAAACACAACAGGGATCAACACTATTTGAAGTATTGAAATCCAATTCCTTCTTATTGGAAAGTCCATTACCTTGGCAAAAGGGATCGCACTCCCAATGACCGCCGTTTCCCGGCGGGATAATCGGCGGACAAAGTTCCGGAAAATACAATGTAACCGCTGGAGTATATACGGGAGTCCCTGTTAACCCAATTGGTTGCAGTGAGCCAGGGCTAATAGTTGTAAAAATGCTATTAAAGCTGGTTAACTCAAATGAATAGTGGTCATAGCCAACCCAAAAAAAATCGTTAGATGCTACGGCATTATTTTGAACAAGTGTGCCATTCGGACAGGTTGCCAGCGTACCTGCCCATCCAACTCCATAAGAATATATAAACACATTCGTGAAAGTGACTTCGAAATTCACATTCGCCGCTGCACCATTCGCCTGATCCCAACAACCAATGGTATTTGGTGTGCAAGTTAAATTCCAAACGAACCATTGTCCGTATATTGCAGAAACCTGCATAACAAACAACGCAACTACGATCGAAGTCAGCAATTGTAACGGCTTGATAGTTTTTCTAATCAAAATTTGAAGACTCTTCGCACTCAAAAACCAAGATTTATTTTTCATAAATTTAGCCTCACTTAATCAACGGAAAACATTGGCTAAACGAAATTGATTCAGCATTTGCGAATTATCGTGAAAAGCAAATCTCTTTAAAAGGATTTCTTTTCAGAGCCTTAACAACGAAATGTTGCAATTAAAAACCATCTTTTTTGCACAGTGTTATAATGTCAGAAACGCTGATAGATTGGAGTTGCTTGATTATAGAATCATCAGACAACACTGATCTCTTCATGACCAGTTCGCTTCTTAAATTCTTTAGATAAGTTCTATAACTATAATCAGTTACTTGCTCCGGGGTTAAGTTGCCAGACTTTATCTCAGCAAAATTCGCAGATACATTATAGGTGCGAGACAAAATATCATCGAGAATTTCCGTGCTTTCTTTCCCGGTTAAACTGGCTTCATTCAGTGAGTTCAAAATATCTTTCCTCGCCTGTATTTGCGCACTTAACATATTGAAAAACAAGTTTTGATCAGCGCCTACAAATGACCCATCATCAAAAACTATTCCATCTATAGATACTGAGAAATCATTATTCTCGCTCAAAAGTCGCTCTTTTTGAGAATTTAGGATTAAATGCCCTTTTTGATTGGAATCAATACTGTGATCGTTTTGATTCGACGGATTATTGATACGGATATTGGCAATAGTAATTTGTGGACCTATCATATCCTTGAAATAGGTAAAAAATTTCGTGGCTTTGCTATTTATTAATCCTGTTTTCCCTTTCATTTTCGGATCTAGTGGTTTGATTCCCATTAATACTCCGGGGTTAGCTTCACTTTGAGGGATTTCATGGTTTTGACCTTTAAGGTCACTAAACTTCCATCGCAGACTAACACCAACAATTTCTTTAGAGGAATTGTTTTTAATAAAGAAAGTAAACGGTTTTGCTGACTCAACCAGAGATATAAGTGAATTTTCACTGCCAATATACTGTGTTAGCTCACTTTCGAAGTTTGGATCGGTTGAGGCAATAATCTCGATACCATACTTTTGCAGATCGTTTTTAACTACTAGATTTCCCATTTTTTTTATAGAGTCGTTTTTGCCATATGAAACTTTTGTCGTATCTGTATGTTGTCCCCAAACAAAACTAGATACAATGATTACGAGCAGAATCAAAACGAGAACCAATGTCACATTAACAATTTTTAACATAGCTTTTCCTCCTCTATTTAACTTTTTGTTTTTTACATCAACTAAAATTCGAAAGAATCATTAAATTGCTTTAACAAAATTGTCGAGTCTTAAGCCAAAAAATTCTACCAAAGTGATTCAAACGGTTCATTTACAATGCAGCACACTCTGCGATTTTGAAAACACAACTTTGATTTACAAATAGCCCCTAAATTCCTAAATTTTTGTTCTGCACAAAACGATTATCACAAAAAAAACAAATAGCAAGAGTTTTTTGCAAAATTGCAGTCCAATAGAAATTAACGGACGTCTTGATCTTGACGAATTGGTAATCAATTTTTCATATTTAATAGTGAAGCGTTTAAAGCATTTTTGAAAAGGGGTTTTTAATTTACAAATCCATTTAGTACTTCAACCGAATAGATCTCATCCCACGAAGTATCGCCTTTTGACGTCTGACGACGCGTTTCAGATTCTTTTTAGGATTGAAAACATTGAGCGGAGACGGGATCATCGCCGAAAGATACGCGGCTTCGTTTTCTGACAAACCTGACGCGGATTTTTTGAAATAATATCGTGAAGCGGCTTCCGCGCCGTAAATGCCGTCGCCCCATTCGATGACGTTGAGGTAAATTTCCAGAATTCGTTTTTTCGAAAGTTTTTGTTCAAGAAAATAAGTGATGATAGCTTCACGACCTTTTCGCAAAAAATTCCGGTCTTCACTTAAATAGAGATTTTTGGCAAGCTGCTGCGTTACGGTTGAAGCGCCGCGTTTGAAGCTCGGCATCGGCGGAATCCAATCTTCGGGATTGTAATCGCCTTCCGCTTTTGCCTCTTTTTCGCCTTCCTTTACCGCTTCGTCCCAGGCTTTTTCGATCGCTTCCCAATCGAAGCCGTTGTGCTCGAAAAAACGTCCGTCTTCGCCCGCCAAAACAGCCCGCTGCAAATTTGGCGATATTTGTTCGATCGGCATCCAGATCTGAAATTTTTTTGGTTCTTTGCCTTCATCGACCGCCTGGCTCAAACGATATTCGATCATCGAGGTCGTCGCGGGATTCTCGGTTCGCAGCTTCGATATGCTCGGAAACGTAAAAAATTCATAGGCGAGCCATACAACAACCGCGCCGACGAATATCAAAAACAGAACTTTTGTCCAATACCACATAAAATTGGGGGAAATTTCAGCCGGGAGAAATGTTTGACCGGTTCACGTTATCATATACGAACGTCAACCGGAATCCGTTCATTTATCAAAACTTTGCGCCTAAATACAAAAAAAGCAGTTCGGCTTATCATACCAAACTGCTTTCCCCTGATCTTAAATGGTCGGGGCGAGATGATTTGAACATCCGACCTCACCGTCCCGAACGGTGCGCTCTACCAGGCTGAGCCACGCCCCGACAAACTAACTTTCAGAGTTTAGATTACGCACTCGATTAAGTCAAACGCGTTAGTAAACTGTTCGCTGCGGAAGCGATTTATCGCCTAAAGGCGATACTCTGAGCGGAGCGATTCGTTCAGAGTATCGCCTTTAGGCGACAGGACAGAGTATCGCCTTTAGGCGATAGATCAGGGATGTGTCATCTCTTCGGCTTTGACGAGTTCGTCAAACTTCTCGCCGTCTAAAATTCCAAGCTCGATCGCTGATTCGCGCAAGGTAGTTCCTTTTTTATGCGCGTTTTTCGCGATCTTTGACGCATTGTCATAACCGATATGGTGATTCAAAGCCGTTACGAGCATCAGCGAATCGTTGACATATTCATCAATTTGAGAGCGATTCAGTTCGATTCCTTCAACGCAAAATTCGACGAATCCGCGTGAAGCGTCTTTTATCAAGCGAACAGAATGCAGAAAATTATGGATCATCACGGGTTTGAAAACATTGAGTTCAAAATTTCCTTGCGAACCGGCAAAACCGATCGCCGCATCATTTCCCAAAACTTGCGCGGCGACCATCGTCATCGCTTCAGACTGCGTAGGATTCACCTTGCCCGGCATGATCGAACTGCCCGGTTCGTTCTCCGGCAAAACGAGCTCACCGATTCCGCAGCGCGGTCCCGAACCGAGCCAGCGAATGTCATTGGCAACTTTCATCAAACTCGCAGCGAGTGTTTTCAAAGCGCCGCTGGCAAAAACAATTTCATCATGCGCCGAAAGTGCGGCAAATTTATTCGGGTGCGATTTGAACGGCAATCCTGTTAGTTCCGCAATTTTCGCGGCGGCGAGCTCGGCAAAATCGGGATGAGAATTCAAACCCGTTCCGACCGCAGTTCCGCCGATCGCCAGATCATAAAGTCCGCTTAAAACCATTTTCAAACGCTCGACATCGCGCTCGATCAGATTCGCCCAACCGCCGAATTCCTGCCCGACCGTGAGCGGCGTTGCGTCCTGCAAATGCGTTCTGCCGATCTTTACAACGTCGGCAAACTCTTTGGCTTTTGCATTTATCGCGTCCGCTAAGTTTTGAACTTCGGGAATCAAAGCGTTCATCTGCTCTGCCGCCGCAATATACATCGCGGTCGGAAAAGTGTCGTTCGAGCTTTGCGATTTATTTACGTCGTCATTCGGATGAATCGGTTTTTTCGAACCCATTTCGCCGCCAGCCATTTCGATGGCGCGGTTTGAAATGACTTCGTTGGCGTTCATATTCGTCTGCGTTCCCGAACCTGTCTGCCAAACCCGAAGCGGAAAATGCGCGTCCAATTTTCCTTCGATGACTTCATCCGCCGCTTTCACGATCAAATCTTTTTTGTCTTCGGAAAGTTTGCCGAGGTCAAAATTCGTGATCGCCGCCGCCTTTTTCAGAATCCCGAGCGCGCGAATCATCTCGCGCGGCATCGTATCAAATCCGATGTTAAAATGATGCAGACTTCGTTCCGTCTGCGCTCCCCAATATTTATCCGATTCGACCGCGATCTCGCCCATCGAATCCGTTTCGATCCTTGTATTCATATCATTTTGTTCTTTTAATTTAGCTTCTCTGAAAATTTTAACCGAAAGTCGCAGATAAGAAAATTTCGCAACTAAAATACTTATTCGTGCTGAAATTCAACCAACGCGAATTACATATCTATTTTCATCGCGTCTCGCCCTTCGAAAGCGAGTGCGCGGAAAAAGTATCGGTTTCCCGCCGTGTATCGCCGCGCAAAGGCTTGCTGCCCGGCAAATGTTCTTTCATCAGCGCAAGAATTCGTAAACAGGATGAGAACCGCAAATTGGTGCGCGCTGTCTTTAATCGTCAAACTGCGGTAAAATCTCGCACAATGAACCGCTGACATCGCCCGAATACGGATGGAAAATCTTAAACTCCTTTTTCAAATATACTTTCGTCCGGCATTTGCCATGAGCGAGATCCTCGACCGGGGGAGTTGGCTCGCAGCCGGAATTGCCGTTTTGATCGTCTCGTTTGCGTTTGCTTTTACTGTAAACAGTAAACTTAACGCGATCTATTCGGTTCCGCAGTTCTACGAATTTTACCAGCCGGACCGATTTTCCGATGACGAATGGACGCCGGCAATGGACGCGGAATTTCGAAACGCCGAGATAGCATTTAAAAACGCAATGGACTCGCGTCCGAAAATACCTTTACTCGGCGATTCATTTTTCCGGCTGTTTTCGTTCAATTCGAGCTTTATCGCACCGCTTTTATCGCTTTCGATATTTTACATTCCCGCGTTGATCCTTCTTTTTTCGATATTTACCGGCACCGGATCGCGATTTGGGACAATTCTCCGGCGCGATTACGGCGCGCTTGCAACCTGTACGCTGATGGCTTGGACGGCGGCTCATCTTCCGTTCGCGATTCTCGGAATTCTCGTTTTCGGATCGACCATTTTACCGGAAATTTATTTCAGCTTCTGGCTGTTGAGCGGACTTTTATTCGGCGTGTTTATGATCTTTGCGCTGCGAACGGTGCTCGGCGTCAATTATTCTATTGCCGTTCTGATCGTTTCACTGGCTTGGCTGGCGATAAGTTTCGGTAATTTTATATCGCAGTTCGTGTCGCCCTGGGCATTTTCGCCGTTTTTGCTGTTTTTCGTGATTCTTTATTTCGGCGGATTTCTCGGCGGCGAGGTGCGCGGGCTCGGAAATTCGTTTCGCCAGCGGCAAGATTTCAAGCGGTTTCTTCAAAATGCGACCGTCAATCCGAAAGATGCCGACGCGCATATTCAGCTGGGTCTGATCTATCTGGAACGACGCCAGGACGCGAAAGCAAAAGAACATTTTGAGCGGGCGTTTGCAATCGACAATGAAGAGATCGATGCAAATTACGAACTCGGGAAGCTGGCGAGAAAAAGCGGCGAATTGCAAAAAGCGCTCGATCATTTTGCGACGGTCGTCGAGCAGAACGACAAACACCGTTTGAGCGAAATTTGGCGCGAAATAGGCGCGACATATCTTGAAGCCGACATGCTCGCGGAAGCCGCCGACGCGCTCGAAAAATTCGTCGAGCGCCGTCCGGTCGATTCCGAAGGACTTTATTATCTCGGGAAAACGTTTAAGCTGCAGAACAAACCCGAAAAAGCGCGTGAAATGTTCGAACAGGCGGTCGAAGCCGCGCGTACATCGCCCGATTTTCGCCGCGGCGAACTCCGTCATTGGAGCAAGCTCGCACAGAAAGAGCTTTAATATTGATTTGAACTTCGCGGAAATTCGCTTTATTTTATTGAAACTATGAAGTTTGCATTGTTTTTGCCGCTGTCATTTCTTCTTTTTGCCATGTCACTTTTAGGTCAAACGCCGAAAGAGCTTTTTGAAGTCTGGGATAAGAACCGCATTTCTACTATCCAGCCTTCGCAGGTCAAACACGAACAGGTCAAGCGTTATTTGGAAGGATTAAAACAGCTCGGGCTAAAGGTCGAAGAGGTCGGGCGGAGCTTTGAAAATCGCGAGATCTATCAGGTCGAATTCGGCACGGGCGCGATGAAGATCTTTCTTTGGTCGCAAATGCACGGAAATGAACCGACCGCGACCAGCGCGCTTGTCGACATGCTGGCGTTTCTGCAAAAAAACAAAGACAAAGATTGGGTAAAACGAATTGAAGAAAAAATAACGATCCGTGCCGTTCCAATGTTAAATCCTGACGGTGCCGAGATCTTCACGCGGCGAAATGCGCAGCAGATCGACATCAATCGCGATGCCGTTGCGCTTGAAACTCCCGAAGGACGACTCCTGAAAAAGCTCCGCGACGAATGGCAGCCGGAGATCGGTTTTAATCTTCACAATCAAAATATCTGGACAAGCGTCGGCGACACGAAAAAGCAGGCTTCCATATCCTTCCTCGTCGTTTTGGGCAACGAAGACGGGCTTTCGAGCCGCGCGCACGAGCGCAACAAACGCCTTTGCGGGTTGATGATCGGGGCGCTGAACGAATATATCAAGGGAAATATCGGGCGATACGACGAAAGTTATAATCCGGTCGCATTCGGAGATAATTTCAGCGCATGGGGCACTCCGACGATTTTGATCGAAACCGGCGGGCTGCACGGAAAAGACGAAATGTATCTGGTGCGGATGAATTTCATCGCCTATTTAACTGCGCTGAACGCGCTTGCAGACGGAACGGAAAAAAACGGAAATGAAGCCGTATATGAAAATATTCCGCTGAATTCGTCCGGACGTCTTTTTAATGTTCTGGTAAAAAACGCGTCGATAATAAATTTGAACAAACCACGCGCTGAAAACGGCGAGGGCGCGACCGGGATTGAAACGCCGCTGAAATTTTCGCAGCCGTTTACAGCCGATATCGGGATCAATTTCGAACGGCGGCGCACCGGCGCGATCGAATCTACTTTCATCCGCGAGATCGGCGATCTTTCCAATTATGGCGGCTTTGAAGAATTTGACGCCGCGAATTATTACGTAATCGAAAAAGACGGCGAACTAAATCTCGGATCGCGTAATGAACTTCACTTCTACAAAAAATCGCGCAAGATCGATTGGACCGACCCTGCGTTTCCGACGAAAAATAAACCCGATTCAGTATTCGCAAACGGGAAATTTTCAAAGTCACTAAAGTGAAGAATTCCCCAAATGTGAGCGATGTTATTTGGTCCTCGGTACGCGGTTTATCGGCAAGGAACCTAACTGCCGACATCGGTCTGATGGGGTCGATTCTCGTAAAATATGGAAGGTTGAAACGCGCGTGTACGCAAACGTGCAACAAGTCGAGGGCTGAAACGCGCGCGCTAGCTAGATTCAAGAAGTTCGCCGCGGCGAGAGTCTGCGAATGCGAAGTGGTAGCACGCTCCCTTGCGGTCGCGTTTCTGCCTTTGAAATCGAGGGCTGAAACGCGGGCGCTAGCTAGAATGCAAAAAGTTCGCCGCGGCGAGAGTCTGCGATAGCGAAGTGGTAGCACGCTCCCTTGCGGTCGCGTTTCTGCCTTTGAAGCGCGCGCTAGCAAGCTTGCAGATAGTTTGCCGTCAGAGGAGTCCGACAACCCGCACAGGATTGACACGCCAGCGCGTTGAAGATTTGACTATTGAATTGTCCGAAGGGAATTAAAGTCACACGTGCGCGTCCAACAATTTCGTTTTATCGTTCCCGCTTTTCAAATTCCTCGACCAATCGCTTTACAATTTCGGTCTGAGACCTGAAAATTGGAAGTTCAAATGCTTACATTTCTCAAGATCAAAAACATTGCATTGATCGATGAACTTCAGCTCGAATTTGCCCGTGGATTGAATCTTTTAACAGGCGAAACCGGTTCGGGGAAATCTATAATCGTCGACAGTCTGGGGGCTTTGACCGGCGATCGCGTGTATTCGGAACTGATCAAAGAGGGCGAAGAAAGCGCGCGGATCGAAGGGCTTTTCAGCGTTCGGACAAATCCGGAATTGCTTAAGGAATTTTTTGAGAGCGGCGTCGAACTCGAGAATTCCGGAGAGGTCGAACTGATCGTCCGGCGTGAACTTTCCGCAAGCGGGCGCAACCGGATTTTCGTCAACGATCAAATGGTAACGCAGTCGTTCCTGAAAAAGATCGGTCAATTTCTCGTGGATATTCATGGTCAGGGCGACCAAACCGCGCTGTTCGATCCGGCTTCGCATCTTGCGATGCTCGATGAGTTTGCCGAAACCGAGCCGCTTTTATCGGATGTCCGGGAAAAATTTCGTGAGTTATCGCTGATAGACAAGGAAATCCGAGATCTGAGATCCGATGAAGCGCAAAAGCTCCAGTTGATCGATATTCTGCAGTTTCAGGTAGACGAGATCGGTAAGGCTAAACTCGAGACCGGCGAAGACGACGCGCTCGAAGAAGAAAAACGACGGCTGAACAATGTCGAAAAGCTGTCGACGCTGAGCGACGAAGCCTATGCTTTTTTATATGAAGATGAAAAAGCGGCGGTTTCAACGCTTGAAAAGGCGATCAGAAGAATTACCGAGCTCGCCCAATATGAATCGACATTTGGCGAATATCTTGAAAATTTAAACACGGCTCAGGCGGTTTTGGAAGACCTTGCGTTTTCGCTCCGAAGTTTCAGTTCCGGGCTGGAATATTCGCCCGAACGTCTCGAAGAGATCGAAAATCGTCTCGCTGAGATCGCTCGGATCAAACGTAAATACGGCGGAACGATCGAATCCGCATTAGAGCATTTTCAAGAATCG
This sequence comes from Pyrinomonadaceae bacterium, assembly GCA_026129865.1. Lineage (GTDB taxonomy): Bacteria > Acidobacteriota > Blastocatellia > Pyrinomonadales > Pyrinomonadaceae > JAHCHG01. The sequence goes on along the minus strand of JAHCHG010000003.1, from coordinate 38,501 downwards.
GACGAGCGTTTGAAAAATATCGAAACCGCCGATCTGCGCGAAAAGGAACTGCGGACAAAGCTTTTAAAAGTTCGCGCCGAATACGTCGAAAAAGCGCGGCTTTTGAGCGAAAAGCGCCGGAAGACGGCGAAAAAGTTTGAAAAGGATGTTGAAGCGAATCTGAAGACGGTCGCGCTCGAAAAGGCGCGGTTTGAGGTTCGTATAGATTCGCCTTCCGATGAACAGCTCATGGGATCTGACGATCTGAACGATCTTTCAGCCAACGGTTTTGACCGCGTGGAATTTTATTTTTCTGCGAATATCGGCGAATCGCCAAAGCCGATCGCAAAGGTCGCGTCGGGCGGCGAAGCATCGCGGTTGATGCTGGTTTTAAAGACCGCCGCCAAGCTTGTCGAGCGCGAAAAAGCGATGGTTTTTGACGAAGTCGACGCAGGCATCGGCGGGCGCGTGGCTGAATCGGTCGGTTTGAAATTAAAAGAACTCGCCAAAACGCAGCAGGTTCTTTGCGTAACGCACCAGCCGCAGGTTGCGTCGCTCGCAGACCAGCATTTTGTCGTTGAAAAGCGCTTTTCGGGCAAGAAAACCATCGTCGCCGTGCGAAAATTGGACGACGCCGAAAAGGTCGAAGAGATCGCCCGAATGCTAGCCGGCGAAACGATCAGCGATTCCGCGCGGACACATGCCCGGGAAATGCTGTCGGCGAACAGCTAACGCGCAACTCGACGACAGAAACGCGCGCGCCAGCAAGCGTGCAGACAGCTCGCCGTCAGCCGTGTCCGACAATGCGCACAGGTTGGCACGCTCCCTAGCGGTCGCGTTTCTGCCTTTGCGATGAGGGCAGAAACGCGCGCGCCAGCAAGCGTGCAGACAGTTCGCCGTCAGCCGTGTCCGACAATGCGCACGGGTTGGCACGCTCCCTAGCGGTCGCGTTTCTGCCGTATATCACGCAGAAACGCGCGCGCCAGCAAGCGTGCAGACAGCTCGCCGTCAGCGGAGTCCGAGGATGCGCGCGAGTTGGCACGCTCCCTAGCGGTCGCGTTTCTGCTTTGTAGGGCAGAAACGCGCGCGCAAGCAAGCGTGCTGATCGCCTGCCGTCAGCCGTGTCCGAGGATGCGCACAGGTTGGAACGCTCCCTAGCGGTCGCATTTCTGCCTTTGAAATGAGGGCTGAAACGCGCGCGCTAGCAAGCGTGCCACCAGTTCGCCGTCATCCGAGTTTGCGAATGCGTAGTGGAAGCACGCTCCCTCGCGGTCGCGTTTCAGCCTTTAAGGATTAGTTCACTCGATTCGCGAATAGTCGAATAAAAATCATATGAATTCTGAGATCCTTGCAAGAGTTTTCCGCGGCGATACGCTTGAGTCGCTTCACCGCGGACATTTGATCGTGCTGGAAGGTGACGGTTCCGTCGTTTTGTCGATCGGAGATCCGGAAACCGTAACTTTTTTTCGCTCATCCGCAAAGGCATTTCAGGCGATCCCGTTTATCACGAGCGGCGGCGCAGATAGATATAATTTCAACGAAAAGGAGATTGCGCTTGCATGCGCTTCCCATTCCGGCGAAAAATTTCACACGGAAACCGCGCGCGGAATGCTCGAAAAGATCGGTTTGTCGGAATCCGATCTCCGCTGCGGTGCGCACCTTCCGTTTCACGATGAAACTGCCGACGAAATGATCCGTGCCGGAGAAAAGCCCTCTCAGCTGCATAACAATTGTTCGGGAAAACATGCCGCGATGCTCGCTTTTGCAAGACATACCGGCGCGGATATTGAGACCTATGAACATAATGACAATCCCATCCAGCGGGCAATTCTGCGATGTGTTTCCGAATTTACCGAAACTCCTGAAGAAAAAATTGCGATCGCCGTCGACGGCTGCGCCGCGCCGAATTTTGCCGTTCCGGTTTCTGCAATGGCACGGTCGTTTGCGAATCTCGTAAATCCCCCGCCGGACACTGATCAAAAGATTCGCGACGCGTGCCGCCGCGTGGTTTCCGCAATGCTAAATTATCCCGAATATATCGGCGGAACCGAGCGTCTTGATACCGAAATAATCAAAGCAGGCAGCGGGCGTGTCATTTCAAAAGTGGGCGCGGACGGCGTTTATGTTGCCGGAGTTTTGCCGTCAGAGCGCTGGAAAACCGGGCTCGGCATCGCATTTAAGATCGAAGACGGCGACGACAAACGCGCCCGACCGGTAGTTGCGATCGAACTGCTGCGTCGTCTGGGTGTTTTGCAGCCGGACGATCTGACCCGGTATTCGCCGATGGAGATAAAAAGCCGCCGCGGCGATATTGTCGGAAAAGTTGTTCCAAATTCGAAACTTTTCAAAATCGCTTAAGGAAAATCGAAATTCGGCGTGATAATCTTATAAATTCATTATGTCTGATCCAAAAACACAACAAATTTATCCGCCAAAGCTAGAGAAAACGCCGGACGGCGACGTCAACGCAAATTCACTTGCCGATCTGGTCGAGTGGTTCTTAAATTACGATCAAAAGGTCGCGATAGTGCGGAATCCGAACGTCGAAGAATTGTTTCAATGGAAACAGATCGACGACGAACTTCACGGAAATCCTCCGTACCCGTTTGAAAATGCAGAAGCAAGATTTGCCATCGGTATTTTTCAGGCGCTTGCCGAAAATAAAACGGAAGTAGCGCTGCAGTCCTGGCTGACGGACGTCGTCCAGGCACTCGGCGAGGCAAAAGAAACAAATCAACAGATTACAGATAGTTATCAGCTTGAAACGCCGCAGGGAAAGTCGCATGTTTCGGAGTCGGAAAAGATCGGTACAACCACCGAACGCCGTCTTTATCTAACAAGCTGCTGGGTCGAAGCGCTTTGCACCGCCGAAGCGAGAATTCTCGGCTGGATATATCAGGAGCTGTACGGAAAACCGTTCCAGCCGGGTTAATAAATCTCCGGCTCCCCTCCTGATTTTAGGAGGGGAATCTTTTATCACGTACGCATTCAAACTCTCCGGCTCCCCTCCTTGGATAAGGAGGGGCTGGGGGTGGTTCGATTATCCGGCGGACATTAAATTTTGCGAACGTGTTCAACCACCCCGCCCTTTGGGCACCCCTCCTAATCTTAGGAGGGGAGTTTTTTTATCACGTAATCATTCGACCTCTCCAGCTCCCCTCGTTGGATAAGGAGGGGTTGGGGGTGGTTTGATCCTCGTGTGAAATCTGATAAGGCGGAGATTTTCAACCACCCCGCCCTTCGGGCACCCCTCCTGATCTCAGGAGGGGAGTTTTGGAATATCCGATTTTTCATAGAGGAGTTAAAAGATTATTCCTTGTCCGTAAAATCAGCATTCTGCGTCGCACGCCATCCGAAATTTAGCCGAATAACACCGAGCACCCATTCAGGATCTTCAAACACCAGCCGATTCTGGAATCTCAACACGCGAATTTCCAAACTCTCCAAATACTTGCGTCTTGCGAAATCATACACGCGTTTATCATCCTGATAATGTCCTTCGCCGTCGAGTTCGATGGCGATTCTTTCAGCCGGGCAGTAAAAATCCAAAATATAATTTCCGACGCTGTGCTGTCTTCTGAACTTTCGCCCGTCCAACTTTTTATTCTTTACCAGGTTCCAAAATCCGGCTTCGGCGGGTGTCAGATTGTTTCGAAGTGCTTTTCTGAAGGTTTTCAGCCGCTTTCGGTTGTGAATTTGTTGAGAGTTGTTCGATCGCATATCATTCCTCCGATCAAAAATTTCAAGTGTGAGCTTGGTTTACCAAATCCGTGATGCCAATCAAAGCCTATTTTATAAAAATCTTCTTTTAAGTTGTGACGTTGGTCGGACAACTATCTTCAATTTTAAAGTCTACGATTTCAAATACTAGGCTCCCCTCCTTGGATAAGGAGGGGCTGGGGGTGGTTTGATCTTCCCGCGAAATCCTATACGGCAGAGATTTTCAACCACCCCGCCCTTCGGGCACCCCTCCTGATCTCAGGAGGGGAGTTTGTAGATCACGCGTTTTCTCCCAAAAACCAAATTCTAACGACCAAATGTATCGCACTGCCGCATGTCGCCCGATTTAAATCCCCGGGCGAATCAGTTCATTCGTTCTTTTGAACTGCCGTGGGTAAACGATTCCGGCGCGGTATAGCCGCGGGTCCTTTTTTGAATTGCGTCGTCGCCGACCGCTGAGGCGGCGCGCAGAGCTTCTTCGGCATCGCCGGCTTCGACCAGACCTTTCCGGTCGGCATAATGTGCCCAGACGCCCGCGTAACAATCGGCTTGAAGCTCGAGCCGGACGGACAATGCGTTTGAATTTCCAGCCTGATGAACCTTGCTCATCGTACCCAGAAGATTTTGGATATGGTGCCCGACCTCATGCGCAATGACATACGCTTCGGCGAAATCGCCCGGCGCTTTGAATTCGGTCTTCAGCTCGCGGAAGAAACCGAAATCGAGATAGAGTTTTTGATCGCCGGGACAATAAAACGGTCCGGTCGAAGAGCCGGCAACGCCGCATGCCGATCTAACCTGATCGGTAAATAAAACGAGCGTCGGAGCGCGGTAATTCATCCGTGCCTGTTCGGGAAGTATCTGATTCCAGACGTCTTCCGTGCTGCCGAGAACCGCTCGGGCAAACTGTGCCTGTTCGTCATTTTGCGGCGCATCGGCTCCCGGTTGAGTTTGCCGCGGCGCTTCCTGCTGCTGCGCGGGCAATTGGTTCAAAAACTGCGTCAGATCGCCGCCGCCGCAGAGATATATGACGAGTATTAAAAGAAGTGTCCCGAGGCTTCCGCCGCCGATTGCGATCGACTTTCCGCCCATGCCGCGCCGGTCTTCGACGTTTGTGCTCTGCCGCTGGTTTCTCCAACGCATAAATGATCATTCTCCCAAATTTAATTTTGTAAATGGTATCACTCTCGGGCAAAAAGGCAGAAATGCGACCGCCAGGGAGCGTGCGCAAGAGGGCAGAAACGCGACCGCTAGGGAGCGTGCCAACAGGCGCGTGTTCTCGGACACCGCTGACGGCGGGCGATCGGCACGCTTGCTGGCGCGCGCGTTTCTGCCTGATATAGGGCAGAAACGCGACCGCTAGGGAGCGTGCCAACAGGCGCGCATTCTCGGACACCGCTGACGGCGGGCGATCGGCACGCTTGCTTGCGCGCGCGTTTCTGCCTGATTTAGGGCAGAAACGCGACCGCTAGGGAGCGTGCCACCCCACCGCATTCCCAAACTCGGCTGACGGCGAACTACCTGCACGCTTGCTGGCGCGCGCGTTTCTGCCCTACAAAGCAGAAACGCGACCGCTAGGGAGCGTGCCAACCGGCGCGCGTTGTGGGACACCGCTGACGGCGGGCGATCGGCACGCTTGCTGGCGCGCGCGTTTCTGCCCTCGACTTGCTGCACGCTTGCTGGCGCGCACGTTTCTGCCCGTTGACGCATAAGTCTATTTTCACGTTGCAGATAGCCGATTTGTGCCATGAAACTGGCAAAACAGACCATTTATCGTATTATTTTCCGCAAAATCTTGACATAAGTGGACTTAGGTCACTATTATTCATTTACACAACGGTAACACGCATCCCAAGTTTTTGGTTTCAACTAATTCTTTAGAGGAAAATTATATGATTAAGTTAGACATCGTGAATCAGGTGGCAGACCAGACCGGTGTACCGAAGCAAAAGGCAGAGCAGGTGGTTGACGCTCTTTTTAACGCTATGAAGGACGCTCTCGCCAAAGGCAAACGGATAGAACTGCGCGGATTTGGAGTTTTTGTAGTAAAACCGCGAAAGCGCGGCATCGGGCGAAACCCGCGAACCGGCAAGGAAGTTCCGATTCCCGCCGGAAAGACCATTCGTTTCAAACCGGGCAAGGATCTGCAGGCAAAAACAATTAAATAAAATTCCCTCATCAATTTTCATAGATCGTAAATCGTTTGTATATTTAATAATTTACATCGATTTACGATCTTTTCGTCTCTGAACAGACTTATGCAGGACATCGATTCCCTTACCAGACAGTTTTTCGACCGCCGGACGGCAATGCGACCGACGTGGCGGACATGGCTGCGTCATGCGGCACTGTTTCTGTTTGCGTTCTGCACGATAACGGTCGCCGGCAGCCTGCAGCCGTTCGGTCCGCTGGAAATTTTCCCCGGTGTCGATCCGCAGACGACAACCGAAATCGTCGATTTTCTCGCGAACTTCCCTTCGCATTATCTGACATTGATCATTGCGTCGATCATTTCGATGTTCTCCGACCCGGCGGTACTCCAATATGGTCTGACTTTTTCGATCTCTTTGCTTTTTATTCTGACGGCGCATGAGTTCGGGCACTATATCGCATGCCGTCTTTACGGCGTAGACGCTACTTTGCCGTTCTTTATTCCGCTGCCGCCGCTGCTCGGTCCGGCGGGGACGCTCGGTGCGTTTATCAAGATAGTTTCGCCGATGCCTTCGCGGCGGGCGACGTTCGATATAGGCGTTGCAGGACCGATCGCCGGATTTATTGCGTTGATCCCGATCGCGGTATTGGGATTGTTGACCGCGAAACCCGCCGCACATTCCCCGGATTCGATTCAGGCGGGGCTGCATTTCAGCGAGCCTTTATTTACAAGAATTCTTGGATATTTTTTGGGGATCGACCCGACATTTACAGCGTTTAATGCATTTTCCGCCGCGGCGTGGCTCGGTCTGCTGATAACGAGCTTAAATTTGATACCGAGCGGGCAGCTCGACGGCGGGCATGCGGTCTATTCGGTTTTCGGCGAGAAAATACATTTCTGGACCGGCAGGATAGCATTTATCGTGATGATCGTTCTGTCGATCTTAGGAATGTACTTTTACAGCAGCCCGAGCGGACTTCTTTTCGCGGTTCTGCTATTCGTAATGATGCGCGTCCGCCACCCCGAACCGCTCGACAACACGCCGCTCGATCGCAAAAGACTTGTCATCGCATTTTTGACCTTAGTGATCTTCGCGCTCTCGTTCGTCCCGTTCCCGGTCCAGGTTCTTTAGTTTTTTTTGCCCGCGAAACTCACAAAAAAAAGTAGCGACGAAAGCATTAGCGAGCGCGCTTCAGGGCAGAAACGCGACCGCTAGGGAGCGTGCCGACCCCTACGCATTGTCGGACTCCGCTGACGGCGAACTACCTGCACGCTTGCTTGCGCGCGCGTTTCTGCCCCTCATTTCAAAGGCAGAAACGCGACCGCTAGGGAGCGTGCCGAACTTCGCAGAGATTAATATTTGAGAGCGAATTACCCCTTGGCGACCTTTGCGTTCTGCCCTTTGCGTCCTTTGCGGTAAAAATCTTTGTCCGCGCCGCGCATCGGGTCAGATCGGAGAAATACTTTCTTAACCGCAAAGGTCGCAAAGCAAAAGACGCAAAGAGCGCAAAGGCAAAAGCGCGACGCCCGAAGGCAGAAACGCGACCGCTAGGGAGCGTGCCAACCTGTGCGCATTCCCGGAATTTGCTTGATAGGCAGCGTGCCAACATGTGCGCATTCTCGGACTATTTCGACAGCGAACACTCCGCACGCTTGCTTGCGCGCGCGTTTCAGCCCTCCATTTCAGAGGCAGAAACGCGACCGCTAGGGAGCGTGCCAACCTGTGCGCGTTCTCGAACTATTACGACAGCGACCATTCCGCACGCTTGCTTGCGCGCGCGTTTCTGCCCCTCATTTCAAAGGCAGAAACGCGACCGCCAGGGAGCGTGCCAACCTCTACGCATTGTCGGACTCCGCTGACGGCGAACTACCTGCACGCTTGCTGGCGCGCGCGTTTCTGCCCTTGACTTGCTGCACGCTTGCTGGCGCGCGCGTTTCTGCCCTCGAGTGTGCACGCTTGCTGGCGCGCGCGTTTCTGCCCCGAGTGTGCACGCTTGCTGGCGCGCGCGTTTCTGCGCTCCGTTTCAAAAGACCCAGGGGCGGTTACCGAGTTTTACGATGTCTTATACAATTCGCGGATGTCCTGAAAAAGCCTTTCTTTTGAATAGTTTTCCTGGACAAACCTCAAACCTGATTTGCCGAGATCTTTCCGCAATTCCGAATTTTCAATGAGAAATCTCAACCCGGCAGCGAATCCTTGAAAATCTTTCGACTCAACCGAAACTCCGCGCACACGGACCTGAAACCCGTCATGCTCCGACACGATTTCTCCCAACAGATCGACCACGCCGCCGACCGCTGTCGAGATGACCGCCTTTCCGCCCGCCATTGCTTCGATCAGCGAAAGCGGTGTTCCCTCGTTCAAAGACGTCAGCGCCACGATGTCTAGCCCGGCGTAGATATTTTCGATGTCTTCGCGGTTTCCGATAAATTCCAGAAAACCGTCCAGATCTTTTTCACGAGCCATATCTTCGAGCTGCGTCCGCACATTTCCGTCGCCACAAATGACAAAGCGGCTATTTTGAACATTATTTTTCAGGATCTCTGCCGCGCGCATCAGCATCGGCAGATTCTTTATCTCGGTCAGCCGTCCGACAAATCCGATCAACATCTCATCTTCGCCGGTTTTTAATTGATCCCTGAGCAAGTTCTCATCGGCGTTTCCGGGCGCAAATTTTTCCAGATCGATACCGAGCGGGATAACACGAAATTGTTCGCGCCGCCCGACACCGAATTTTTCATGTATTTCCGAAAACTGCTGATCGCTGATGACTACGATGCGGTCGGAAGCAAAACGCGCAAGAAAGCGTTCGATCGCAAGAAAGATCTTTGTCTTTCCGCTGCCGTAATAGTTATGAAAAATATGACCGTGAAAGGTGTGAACGATAAAAATGCGCCGCCGGCTGAATGTTCGATAGATAATCGCGGCTACCCGACCGATCGTCCCGGCTTTGGCGGTGTGCGTGTGGATAACATCGGGCTTTTCGCGAAAGATGATCTTTAGGATATTCCACAGCGAAACCGCGTCTTTCGGTGAAAGTTCGCGGCTTAAAGATTCGACAAACACGGGCGAAACGCCGTTTTCCTCAGCAAACCAGCGCATGTCCTCTTCGCCCGGCGGAACCGTCCCGGCGATCAAAACGGTCTGGTCTGCTTCGTTCTGAAATTCCTTTGACAGCCAAACCACATGCCGCGCCGGTCCGCCAACATTCAGCCTTGCGATTATTCGGATTATTTTCATGGGTTTGAGTCTGGCGAGTCTGGCGAGTCTATTGAGTCTTGCGAGTCTGGCGAGTCTGTTGAGTCTTGCGAGTCTTGCTTAACAAAGTATTAGGACTCGCTAGACTAATTGACTCGCCAGACTCGCTAGACTATCTTCCGACTCGCTAGACTAACTGACTCGCTAGACTAATTGACTCGTCAGACTCGCTAGACTAACTGACTCGCTAGACTATCCCCCGACTCGCTAGACTTTAAACAAGGTCTCCGGATCGTCTTCGTGTCTTATTTCGTCTATCTCTTCTTTTTTCCCTTCGCCCATGAACAGGCGGTTCGGGCAGTTTATGACCATTCCTTTCTGCAGCGCGCTGACGTTTTTATATGCATGAACAACGCCTTTCGGGATGATCACCGCCTGCGGGTTGTCTTCGCCGACGAACATCGTCATCACATGCCGGTAGGTGGAAGAATCTTCGCGGTTATCCCACAGCCTTAGCTTAAAGTTGCCCGGACCGAGAAAACAAAAAAGATCAGCCTGATCGACATGCTCATGCGGACCGCGCGTTACGCCCGGCTCCGTCAAAGAAATATAAGCCATCGCCGGATAGAATTGCTCGTCCAGCTCATCATGGCGAAACAACTCCGCCAGCCACCCGCGCTCGTCAACGAATTTGCGAAGCGGGTAAACGACGACGTCATTGATCTTTGCTCGGATGAAGTCTGGCGAGTCTATCGAGTCTTGCGAGTCTTGCGGGTCTTGCGAGTCTATCGAGTCTTGCGAGTCTTGCGGGTCTAGCGAGTCTTGCGAGTCTTGCGGGTCTTTTGATTCGAATGGTTTCATTTTTCTAATAATTCCTTATAAATACAATCCAATCTAAGGTTTAATTTGGGCGCGATTCGATGTTGCCTTCAACCTAAGATTAGCGCTTTTCGATAGATTTTCGAAGATGATTTGTTAGTGAAAAGATCATTTTCGAAAGCTGCTCGAGTTCGTCATACAAAAGCTGAAAGTCTTGTTTGCTGATATAATCTAGATCATTCGCGATATAAAGATGCGATTGAACTTCAGCCGCGGAGCTCCGAGAAATCGTTAGAAAATGCGCAAAGTCTCGATCAGACTTCCTCGCAAATCCTTCAGCGATATTTGCCATAATCGAAACGCTCGCCCTCCGAATTTGGTCGCGAAGTCCAAAATCTCGGGAAAACTCACCTTCCCTAGTCAATTTGTAAACCGAAAATGTAAGCTTTCGCGCCTTTTGCCATGCCCCAATATCCTCAAATCTCCTTATCGTAGCCATCAGCATGCACCTCCAATTTTATGAGATAAATTGAAACTTCCCGTTGCTCAACTATTCTTAAAAAGTTCGTCCGCTTTTAAACAATTTCAGACTCTCCAGACTCGCCAGACTCGCTAGACTCGCCAGACTCTCCAGACTCGCTAGACTCGCCAGACTAACGAGACTCGCTAGACCTTATTAGCCCCTGACTTCGCCACAAGATTCGTCGCATGAAGCAGGCTTTCAAATGTCCCCGCGTCGGTCCACCAGCCGTCTAGTTCTGCCCAGGTCATTTCGTTGCGGTCGATGTAATGGTTGTTTACATCGGTGATCTCAAGCTCGCCGCGGTCCGAAGGTTTCAGCGTTTTGATAATGTCAAAGACCGTGTTGTCGTAGAAATATATCCCGATAACGGCGAAGTCCGATTTCGGCTCCGACGGCTTTTCTTCGATCCTTAAAACGCGGTCTCCTTCGAGCTCCGGCACGCCGAAGCGCTGCGGATCGTGCACTTTTTTCAAAAGTATCTTCGCGCCGCCGCCCTGTTTTCTGTAATCGTCCGCCGCCGCGCGGATGTTGTTTTCAATTATATTGTCGCCCAGAACAACGCAGACCGGTTCGTCGTCCGCAAAATGTTCGACCAAGCTGAGCGCGTCGGCAATGCCGCCTTCGCCTTCCTGGTAAGTGTAATTGACATGCTTTAAGCCGAAATCCTTACCGTTGCCCAAAAGCTTCAAAAAATCGCCCGCCGAATTTCCGCCGGTAACGATCATAATATCGTCGATCCCGGCATTTATCAGCGTCTTGATCGGATAATAGATCATCGGCTGATCATAAACCGGCAGCAAATGCTTGTTAGTAACCTTCGTCAAAGGCTTGAGCCGTGAACCCAACCCGCCCGCTAAAACTACACCTTTCATAAATATTTAATCAGATCCTAATATTTTTATTGCCCGCGGAACACGCGGAAATCGCGGAAATCAAAGGCAGAAACGCGACCGCAAGGGAGCGTGCCACCCCTCCGCATTCCCAAACCCGGCTGACGTAAATCAGCATCCTCGATAGGCTCTACCCGGCTGACCGCGCACCCTTTGCACGCTTGCTAGCGCGCGCGTTTCAGCCCTCCATTTCAAAGGCAGAAACGCGACCGCAAGGGAGCGTGCCACCCCACCGCATTCCCAAACTCGGCTGACAGCGAACCTTTTGCACGCTTGCTGGCGCGCGCGTTTCAGCCCTCCTCTTCAAAGGCAGAAACGCGACCGCTAGGGAGCGTGCCGCGACTCCACAACTCTCAACATCCGCACCGTTTAAACCGCCGCGCATAAAACCTCCAAACTCAACTCCTTGGATAAGGAGGGGTTGGGGGTGGTTCGATCTTCCCGCTAAAACTTAAGAACCCTAAACGCGCTCAACCACCCCGCCCCTCGGGCACCCCTCCTAATCTCAGGAGGGGAATTTTTTACGATACCGCCCCGTTAAATTCAAATACCAGCGTTTCAACCCCTCAGCGCCCTTTGCGTCCTAACCTTTGCGTTCTTTGCGGTAAAAACCAACTCCGCCCGCAGGAAGAACGCAGCAAAAACCCTAATCAATGAACCTCTGAAACCACAGCTCCAGCATCAGCAAAGTCCATATCGGATAGGCATGATCCTTTTCCCCGGCGGTATGCTCATCGACATATCTTTGCAAAATTTCCGGCTTTAAGATTCCCCGGTTAAGCGACTTTTCCGACAACAAAACCCCGCGGACAAATTCCTTCATCTCACCGCGGAACCAGTTTCCTACCGGGACGCCGAAACCCATCTTTCGCCGGTAAATGACCTCGCGCGGGACCAGTCGCGCGGCGACCTTTTTCAACAGAGATTTCGTTTCAAACCGCCGCATCTTCAAATTTTCCGGCAGCGAAGCGGCAAATTCGATCACATTATGATCCAAAAACGGCGACCGAGCCTCCAAAGAATTCGCCATCGACGCAATATCTACCTTTACCAGCAGATCGTTCGGCAGATACGTCATCTGATCCGTCAGCAGCGCCGCATCCAGCGTTCCCGAACCGTTCCCGTTTGCAAACCATTTATCCAAATGCCCGATCGGTTCGTGCCCTTTCAGCAAAGCCCGAAACTCCGCCGTCAAAAGCTCTTCCCGAGCCGCTCGGTCAAACGTCGTCATCCAGCGAAAATATCTTTCGGAACGCGGCAGCGCTGCGCCCTTAAAAAACCTTTTAGCATCGCGCGCGCGGCTGCGTTTCAGCTCCGATGTCGGAACCATTTCAACCAGACGTTCAACCAGATGTTTCCGAGCAAACTCAGGCACGCGGTTGTAAAGCCCGGCGATCTTCATTGCCGCGTATCGCTCATAACCCGCAAACGATTCATCGCCGCCGTCGCCGTTCAGCGCAACCGTAACATGTTTACGAGTTTCCTTTGAAACGTAATACGTGGGAATTGCGCTCGAATCCGCATAAGGCTCGCCATAATGCTCGACCAGCGCCGGCAAAACCTCGAGCGCGTCCGGCTTAACAATAAATTCGTTATATTCCGCGCCGACATGATCCGCAACGATCTTGGCATATTTCAGTTCGCTGAAATCCTGTTCCTCAAACCCGATCGAAAACGTCTTCACCGGCGTCGAGCTCTCTTGAGCCATCAGCGCGACGACCGCCGACGAATCGACCCCGCCAGAAAGAAACGCTCCCAGCGGAACCTCCGATATCATCCGCAGCTTTGTCGATTCCCTCAGTATCCGCGTGGTTTCCTCTATCGCCTCTTCTTCCGAGATCTTTATCTTCTTCGAAAAATCCGGCAGCCAGTATCGATGCGTTTTTATCTCGCCGTCCTTCCAGCGCATCCAATGCCCGGGCTCGAGTTTTCGGATCTGCTTAAAAGCGGTCAGCGGCGCGGGCACGCATAGGAATGAAAGATAAGCGTCGATCGCCTCATTATCAACCTCGCGCCCGACTTGCGGGTGCGCAAGCAGCGCCGTAAATTCCGAACCGAAAATCAGATCGCCGTTCGCCTGGTGCGAATAGAGCAGAGGCTTTTTGCCGACCCGGTCGCGCGCCAGAAAAAGCGACTTTTCGCGCTCGTCCCAGATGGCAAAGGCAAACATCCCGCGCATGTGATCGACGCAGTCCGCGCCGTAGCGGTCGTAAAGATGCACGATTACCTCAGTATCCGAATTCGTCAAAAACCGGTCGCCGAGCTTTTCCAGATCCGCCCTCAATTCCTGAAAATTATAGATCTCGCCGTTGTAAACTATCGCCTTCGACCCGTCCTCGCTAAACATCGGCTGTTTCCCATGCGCGACATCAATAATAGAAAGCCGCCTCATAGCCAGCGCCGCATTGCCCTTCAGATAAAACCCGTCATCATCCGGACCCCGGTGCACAATACAACGGTTCATCCGCTCGAGTATCTCAAGATCGGCTGATCTATTATTATTTTGTACAAACCCGGTAATGCCGCACATGAGCTGATAAATTAATTGCGTGTAATTAAAGATGATTCGTCCGTAAGTTCAAACCTACTATCCCTTTGGCATTTATTAAATCTCCTTCTTAACGCAAGTGCTTGACTGAGAATAGGGAGGTTATACTTGTCAATGAGATCAATTACTCGAGTAAAACTACCTGCATTCATATCAGAAAGATTTGTAATTGTACTTCGATAATCATACGTAACCATTGGTCGAGGGTAGACTATTCGAATTGAATCTAAGCAATTTTCATAAAATTCACCCCACGCATCCGGCGGTTGGCTTACTGGAAGAATATAGTCGATTAGATTCTTACAAGCGTCCTGAGTGATGATGTATGCCCCTGTCGAAGTTAAAGGTTTTGGATCAAACGGATACTGAAGAAAATGACTATTAGTAAGAGCAATTTTATCATTATTGGAGATTCTAAGTGTTTTGGCGGAAGTCTGATAGTAAAGTAGAATAATTTCATTAGAACGAATTTCATTTTTACACTTTTCAATCAAAGCCGGTATCTCATGGTTGATTTTCGCATCGTCTTCAATTATGAATGCGTAGTCTAGGTTCCTCTTTACGATTTCAACATAAACGCTGTAATGAGATAGGCAACATCCAATCATTCCTCTGGGAAACCAATATTCGTTTTCCTGGAGGAACTCCAAATCGCAATAGTTTGCAATCTCGGAATCAGACATCGCCATTCCATCGACCGCATCAAAGATCTCATAATCCATTGAAAATGCATCCAAAGTTTGAGTCATTTTTTGCCTTCGTTCTTTTGCTCGTTCAAGACTAATTAGGAATGTTTTCATGGTGTTTATTCCTCAATTTGGATTACAAATTTTTCGCCAGCGAAAGATGTACTAAATTTTCTTTCTCTTAAAGCATCAAAGACAGCCTTCGAACACCCTTTTTCCAGCCAGTCGTGAGTTTCAATTATGAGCAAATTAACCTTTTCCACCCACTTACTTTCCTTAAATATTTCCTTTTCAGCACCCTCGATGTCGATTTTAAAAACATCAATCTTTTCAATTGCAAAATCTTCGATTAACTGGTCAATTGAAATTCCATCTATGGAATTTTCATCACCGCCAGCATCGGGACTCGTAAACTTTGCCCATTCGCCAAAATTTTTTCGACTATTCACGTTCAGTTTCTGGTTGGTACTCCAAAGTCCCTTGTTCAACGGAATTACATTATCAAGATCTTTGACGTTGCTGCGAAGAACACTGAAGTTATTCTTATCGGGTTCGATAGCAATAATTTTTGCGTGAGGAAATTTTTTAGCAAACCAAATTGTTGAGGCGCCGATATTTGCTCCTGCATCGACTACGACCTCGACACCTTTGGGGTATATCAAATCGTACTCTGAAACCAAAAAAATTTCTCTAAAGACAGTGAAATCGGAGGAGTTATATCTTAAATTGATCCGGGTTCCTTTGTATTTCAAAAAGCTCTTTAATTTTGCTTTATGAAGCACATAACCAAAAATGTACTTCGCTGTTTCCCAAAAGCCATTTGTATTTATCGAAGCCATTAATGCGAATTGGCGACTATTGATATTCATCTTTTTTTAAACTGATTTTCTAAAATTAGAATCTTCCCATCTATCTCCGCGCGCGTTTCAAGCATTCTATTTTCTTTTTTTTCCTGACGGAGGGTCCAACCGACCGCTGCCAACATAAATAGAAAAACCTGAATCTGTGTACGCTGTCGATAAATCATTCCAACGTTGCCCTGAAAAATTGCATATGAAAGGCTAAGCATCAAAATGAAGAGAATAACGGGCATCGATTTTCGTAGTCTGTTCTTCAGGGAATACAATAATCCGCTTATCATTAGCGGAAATAACATCCACCAAAGCAAAGTTTCTGGAAGTACAAGAACTTGCTGTAGCTTGGCAACTTCCCAAGGGAATGGTGCGAAATAAAGGTACATTAAACCGAAAGGCACGGCAGAGATTGCTCCGACCGGAGTCGAAACATCAATCTCCGCTCCGAACCCCGAGTCTGCAGACTGCGCTAGGTCAAGGCGACTGTTCTGCACCTGACGGAGATTCCCAAAACGCTCAAGATTGCTTGAGGCATTTCGAATTACCCCGAGATAAGTTAGCGAAAGCCCCACCAGCACGACAACAAGCGTGTTTCTCACGATAGAATTTACCGATGCCTTAGCGGGGATCATAAAAGTCCCGACAATAGTAACTGCAACCATGAAGAATATGTAAAACCTGAGAGCGAGAATGCCGAAGATGCTCGCGACAAGTAAGAAAACTAGTCCATAGCTGAACTTGTCGTGAAGATACAGGACTGCAGTAACCGAGCAAACGAGCAAAAAAATGATCAAGCCATCCTTTAGCAGTTGAGATGACCAAATTACGGAGGAAGGAAAAACCGCCACCAAAATAGCCGATAAAACAGCCACTCTTCTGTTCGAGAAGATCTTTCGTGCGCAAATGAACACAAGCGGTGCGGTCAATGCCCCGACTATGCCACAAAATGTTTGTGCGACGAAGATCGAGGGCGTAAAAATCCAATAAATGACCGCAACTAGATAGAACATACCCCATCCTGAAGGCGACGGGTTATTTGCAAGTTCTGTAAGTTCGTCGGGCGGAACTATTAAACCTTGCCAAAGTTCCACAAGTCTAGCGCCCACGGCATCATAGAAATGCGCATCCGGTCCGAAAATATCTCGCAGATTGAAAAAATGGATCAAGGTTCCAAGTCCAAGTCGAAGTATAAGTCCGATCAAGAAAACATTTATGAGGAAAGAATTTTCTTCCGCATACTTTTCAATAATAAAAATCGCAGGAACACAGACGGAAATGGCTAGTAATACTGACAGCGCTCCATTTGGAAACGAAATTAACGCCATGATTCCAAACAGCAAAGATGTTAAAACTACTAACCTTTTGTCCATACAATGATTGCTAACTGAGATCCTTGTTAGGAAACAGCATTGCGGAACGCCTCAACAATTTTCCCCGTGTTAGCCTTAAGGCTGTAAAACTTCTCAGCATCATCTGCCGATGTTTGAGACAACTGTTTACGAAGCTTTTCGTCGTCTGAAAGAAGCGAAAGATACTCTACCCATTCGGCATCATTTGCTGCAAGAAATCCATTCACACCGTGGCGTATCACTTCCAGATTTGATGCCATCGGCGTTCCGACAGGAACGATTCCCAGTGCCATGTATTGGGCTGTTTTCATGATAAACTTATGTTTATTCCAACCGTTATCAGGAAGCGGGACAAGACCAATTTGCATTTTGCGAAGGTCATCAACCTCAGTTTCGGCATTCCATTTCTGGGCAGAATAATTTACATCCGTCAGGTCAAAGTTATCTCCGCCAATAAAATGAAATGTGTGCCCCTTTGCAGACAAAGTGCTTAAGGGACCCTCTATCAATTTCAAATTCTTTAATGTCGTAGGACTTCCGCTCCATCCAATGGTCCCAATTGAGTGTTCCGGAAAGGGCTGATAGCGAAATATATCTGTATCAACAACACTCGGAACCTGCCAGATATTTTTATTAAACTGCGAGGCGTAATCGCGAATGTGGCTCGAGTTAACCATTACCACAGTACTCATTCGAATTATTTCCTTAATTTTCCCAAAAAACTTTAAATACGAGAAATATCCGCTGTGCGGACTCTTATAGGGAACAAAAAGCGGATCGTCAAGCTGATAAATGATCGGTTTTCGTTTTGCTATATATTTTTCCAGAAAAGCGGGACCAATCAAAGCGGCTTCGCGATAAACAAAAACCGCGTCGTACGTATCAATTTCTTCTAGCATCTTGATTCGACGGGCGTAAGCACGAACCATCTCAAATAACTTCTTAGTGTAGTTTCCGCTACTATAGAGAACCTTGCGCATTTCATCGGTCTCAAAAGAAACGAAATCTAAGAGGATGCCCTCACGCCTAAGGATTTTCTCCCAAAGTTCGATACTACCGCGCTGACCGGGCGAATAGCCTTTTTGATTTGGAATAAGAGTTAAGACTCGCATATTTTTACCCAAAACTGAGGTAGAACGCTTAAACACTTTTCTGTTGTTACAGGATAACACCAGGTAGAATCAGCTTTGCCGGACTGTAATTCACTTTTCACGGCAGAGGAATCCAGCGATTTGAGGCTGAGATCAAGAGTTCTCCCTTTGATATATCAAGAACGGAAACTGGGCAATGAAGCACTTTGAATTTGTCTTTGTTTCTAGATGCTTTCGCAAAATCGTTTAATAGAGTTCCACGACGCCAAACGTTTTTATTATAATCTTCACAGCTCGTCGGTCTGGTATATACTATTTTCAAAGAAAAAAAGCCAAGAGGACCTTCAATTTCATTTGGCGTACGCAACTATATCCTTTCGAGCATTTTTTCATAGATTAAGCGGTATTTTGAACCTCCTATCTGCTCAAGGTCAAATCTTTTGCGAGCACTAAGACGGCATGCCACAGACAATTCGGTCCTTTTCTTTAAATCTCCAATTTCCCGTAAAGCTCGTCGATAGCTTTCTCTGTTAAAGTTATCGACGACTGCGCCAGTTCTATCTTCTTCAATATGCTCAGCAACGTCACCAACGCCGCGGTTTGTAATTATTGGAACGCCGCTTGCTAGATATTCGGCAATTTTTGTTGGTGAGGATGACAATTTAGAAAAACACGGCTTTATAAACGAAACAGCAATATCTGTTGCTGTCAAAAAGTTTGGAATCTCTTCGTGAGACACATTCTTTATAAGAAAATCTCGGTCCGAAAATCCGCGCTCTATTAATTTATCAAACATAATTTTGGGTGAACTCTGCGTTAGAATAAGTGCAAAAGTCGAATCGTCCCCTTCCCGGGCTGTCTGCATTAAATCCGCCATCTCGTCAGCCAAGTACCACGTTCCCAGCGAACCAACATAAGCTATAACATTCCGGTCATATAGATTGTATTTTTGCCGAATTTCCTGTCTAGAAATATTATTGGGAATTTCAAATCTATTCAAATCGACACAGCACGGAATAACCTCAACCGGTCTACCGAATTTGTCGAAACCAGTGTTGCGGCTCTCGGGAAAAAGAATCTCGCGCGCTTTTTCAGTTAGTACGACAAAACCATCACTCTTTCTCAAGAGCCATCTTTCAGCTCGTTTTACCGATTTATAAATTAAGCCGTTTTTTTTCCAATTCCCAGCATCCGTATATTCTTCAGGGAAAAAGCCACGAATATCAAATATAAGCTTGATTTTCTTTCTGCTCATTGTAGCTGCTAATGCACCCATTAGCGCCGGAACATGAACCCGGGCGTGAAGAACATTTATCTCTTGTTCCTTTATTAGTTTACGGACAAAACGCGTCCCGTTAATAATATCAAATAACGTAGCTGGAACAGAGGGGCTCTTATGGTATGGCAGTGCATGCCAATTTATACCTTCTGAAGCAAGTTTCCTTTTCTCCTTCTCAATCTTTGCACTACCCCACTTCTCCTTAAAGTGTGGCTCAAAAGTAAGGAAGCTGATCTGCAATCCATCTAGCTTTTTGATTTCCCTCAAATATGGCAAAACTTGGGTTTGCACAAGTGGTTCAAGTAAACCGAAGTAGCACAGGTAGAGGGTATGACCAGGTTGCATTTAATGCTCCTTTTAGCTAAATATTCTCTTTAACCTTCGGTAAGGAAATCGTGCAAAGTAGCTAATATTCTTTGGTGTCATCGTAAGACTTCTTAGCGAGTGTTTAATGAACTGTTGGTATTGTCCAGCATTGAAATAGGAACCGGCTAACACTTTATGCAAATTTCCGTACGATTGTGTTTTTACATTTTGATGGCTTTCATTGGTTTCATTAAAGGCTTTTTCAAATGCTAAAGTCATAGAACGAGCGAACCGCGATATTTGAAGATGCCCATTATTACCGTGAATGCGGTAATTTACTAAAATGTCGGCGACCGCGCCTATGGCACAAACCTCAGAAATGCGCCGTGCGAAGTCCCAATCTTCTGACGGATGCAAATCTCTTTGGTCGTCAAAGCCGCCGATTTTTTCAAATGCCTTTCTTTTAACAATGATCGCACTTCCTGAAGCAACAATCGATTCAGTAAAAAGTAAAATGCCTTCCGTCTGCCATTGTTTTGTTGCCGGAATATACTCGCGAATCGCTTTGCCTTCAAGGTCGAATTCCCGCATACCGCAACTAACATAGTCTAATTCGGGCTGAGCTTGAAACAATTCAACTTGTTTTTCTAATTTGTGAGGGAACCATATATCATCAGCGTCGAGAAACGCCAACAAGTTCCCCGTCGAAAATCTTGCGCCCGTATTTCGCGCTTTGCCAACTCCACCATTTTTTTGTTGTATAAGCTTAACTTTGGTTCCAAACGACTTTACGATTTCAACCGAGTTATCTGTCGAGCCATCATCAACAATTATAATTTCGATCGGTTGAAGGGTTTGGTCTAACACACTTTGGATCGCGTCGCCGAGAAACCTTCCGTAATTGTAGTTGGGAATGATTACTGAAATCATGAGTTTTAAATTCACTATAATTTATGAGATCTCTTTACATGAGTTTAGTTTTGAGGTGGGAATTGCAAGAATATTCGCATAATTTAAACTTGTGGATTCCACTTCTTTCAATCTATCAGGAAGAACTTCAAAAAAATTATAACCTGGTTTCTCAAGATTACTCAGAAATTCAAAATAACAATCAGATGTCTTGTTGAATGCCTTGGCTGCGCTTGAATTGATTTCAAATAAAAGGACTGGCGCATCAACACAATTCAAAGTTTCAATTGCACCTCCGAAAACAGATAATTCGGCACCCTCGACATCGCATTTGATGAAATTCGGGTGAGGTATTTTCTCTTCCTTGATTAGATCGTCCAATTTTTGCGCTTTACAATCTACCTCGTGAACCTCTCCAGCAATTCCTTCGGTCCAATTGTGTAAACTCGCCATTGAATAGTCTTCCGGCACATAAAGCTTTACTTTCCCTGAATTTTTTGAAAGCGCAACAGGAAAAAGCTTTATGTTACTGCGCAAATGAACTGTCTTTGTCAAACAATTTAACAATTCACGGTTTGGTTCAACGGCATAGACCTCTCCACTTTCTCCAACCAATTCAGACAATAAGACCGTATAAAATCCAAGGTGAGCCCCGACGTCAAAAACTATATCCCCTCTCTTCACAAACTTTCGCATTACTAGGTCTTCACCACTTGTGCTTTTCGGGTAAGCCAGAAGCCCGCGACAACTAGAAATTCTAAGGTCACCAAAGATGCTTCCACTTTCCGTTTCAATCAGAATGGACTGCAGTGACTCAAATCTCTTTGACAATATATCAGTTAAACGGAAACTGCCACGCCATCCCGTCTTAAAGTAAGCTCGTAAAAATTTTGTAAGTAAAGTCACTATGTAAACCTCCCCTGATTAGTACCAATCATAAATGGAGTATTTCCGGGTTGTGTTTTGTTAAGTATTCGCTGGGAGGCATGCCTCCCAGCGAATCGTGCGGACGTTTGTGGTTATAGATTTCCAACCAATCGTCCGTTTGTTCTCTGACTTGTTCCAGGTTTTCAAAAATAAACATATCGAGCACGGCTTCGCGATAGGTTCGGTTAAATCGTTCGATAAAGCCGTTTTGCATTGGGCGTCCCGGCTGGATAAATTCCAGTTCGACGCCGTTTCTTTCCGCCCATTCGGCGACCGCAACTCTGGTGAATTCCGGTCCGTTATCAAACCTCAGACGGTTTGGAAACCCGCGCCATTCGGCGACTTGATCGAGAATTCTGACGACTCTTCTCGATCCCAAACTCAAATCGACTTCGATCTTCAAAGCCTCGCGGTTAAAATCATCGACCAGATTGAATGTCCTGAATCTTCTGCCGCTTTCGAGCGCGTCCGACATAAAATCCGCCGACCAGCATTCGTTTGCAAGCGCCGGCACCGCCAATGGTCGCGGGTTTCTCGTTGGCAGCCGCCGCCTATGTTTCCGCCGCTTGTTTAGCTTCAAAGAGCAGTAGATACGGTGCACTCGCTTGTGATTCCAGCCGTTGCCGTCTCGCCGTATCATCCCGAAAAACTTCCCGAATCCCATCTCCGGATGCTTCGCCGCAAGCTCCTTTAATCGCTCTCCGATCTCCCGTCCCGGCTTGGCAACGGCTCGTAACGATAAACCGTTCGCGAAATATCGATCGCTTCGCACGCATTCCGCTCGCTTATCACATGCGCTATTTTCAAATATCCGACGGCTTCTCGCTTTTCCGCCGTCACCAATGCTTTTTTTCGATCAGATCCTTCAATGCCCGATTCTGCAGAGCCATGTCCGCATACATCCTTTTCAGCTGCCGGTTCTCTTCCTCAAGCTCCCGCAAACGCTTGATGTCCGACGCCGTCATCCCCCCGTATTTCGCCTTCCAATTGAAATATGTCGACTCAGATATCGAATGCTCCCGGCAAACCTCCGCCACCTTCCGTCCGTTCTCTACCTCTTTCAATATCCCCAGCACCTGATTCTCACTAAACTTACTCCTTTTCATTTCCCAGCCTCCCGTTCTATCATTCTAGCCGGAATCTCCAATTTTCACCGGTACTATTTTAGGGGATGGTTACAACTAGGCTCTTATACATCTGAGTAAATGGAATCGAGAGATTTTATCATTTCATCTATGTGAAAAAATTTCTTGACATCTCTTCTGCCTTGCACAATTATTTTTTCACTAAGAGAAGAATCCTCCAAAATTCGCGCGACAGCTTCAGTAATTTCCTGCGAATTACAATGAGATACAACCAGGGCATTTTCTTTGTCTTTAATAAAGTCCGACGCGACACCCGAAAGCGTAAAAACAGACGGAATTCCCATGGCTAGAGCTTCCACATAAATTTGTCCAAAAGCTTCAGATCTCTCGTTGACTGGGACGTGAATGAAGACATCAAAAGTCTTAAAAAGAGCTAAAATATTGCTTTCAAATTCAATCATAATATACCTAGATTCGTCGATTTCTTTTAGGAGGTCTAAAATTTCGTCCTTGTAATCACCCGTTGCATTCGCCAATACCAATATCGCTTTCGGATATTTTTTCAACAACGCTTTGAAGGCAGGAATAATATGTTGAACACCTTTCCAATGGGTAAATCGACTCACGGCACCTATGACAGGATAACAACCATTCAGTTGATACTTTTCTTTGAGAGCTAAAATTTTCGATGGCTCAGCTACAAAGTCCTCCAAGTTGAAGCCGTGATGGACAACTTTTATCTTATCTGGTCGAACACCTTCTATTTCCACCAAAATCTTAGATACATTGTTGCTAACGGCTACAATAGTTGAAGATAGCCAATTGCTAAAACGATCGTAACGTACGGCGTGCGGATAATATAGGTGTGCCTCGTCGGCGTGATGTCTGGTTTGCACACGCTTTTTGATTTTTTGAAGCTTTGCAATTGGCAGACCGAGAAAGGCGGCTTTGAAAAGGTGTGTGTGAACGATGTCGGGTTTAATTTCAGCTAGAATTCTGTATAGCTGCAATGCCGCTCGTAGCATGTCGGTCTTTCCGTGACATTCAATAAACTTGACTAAAAACCCACTTTTCCTAAAAGTTAAAAAAAGTTCGGGGAGACTGTCGGAAATAAATACCAGACTCACCTCATAACCGGTGTCTCGAACGCCATTAAAAAGAGCCTCCAGTTGATGACTTTTATTAACGTCGGATACTATAAAACAGATCTTACTCTTTTTCATAAGTCTGCATTCCTTCTCGGAAACCTTTGTTGATCGCGCCGGCTATTGCGAGTTTATACAAACGATGAAGAAATGGACGAGATGGCGCGAATTTTTCCAGTATTGAACAACTGCCCTTTAAAGAAGTTTGAGTAACTGAAGCAGCCAAAATTCGTTTAACAACTTTGCGAAACAACAAGGTTGAAGAATCATTGCTCCAATTGGGCGGAAGATTTTCTTCAACGAGTTTCAAGCGCGGATGTTCTCTGCCGTACTTTTTCCACAACAAGTATTCAAAGCGAGCGTAAATCTCTTGTCGCAGACAGAAATCTGAAAAAGTCCAACCTGCCCAATCGTTATGAACCGCAACAATGCTAGGAAAATACAGAACTTTAATACCAAGCTGTTTACGCGCTCGCATCGCAAGCTCGTGATCCTCGCTACTCGCATCGTAAAATCTTTTGTCAAACCCGCCTAACGCTTCAAAATCGCGTCGGGGCATTGAACTGTTCGCTCCAGTAAACCCTGAAATCTCCTTAATTTCTAACGAAGAATCAAGCGCCGCTAACGATTTACGAAAAGTTCCAAAAGCAGTTCTCTCTTGTTCAGGCAAATTATTGACTTTGCCCACAATCCAGCAACTTGGATTCATTTGCAAAGCGTGTAGATGACGTTCTAAAAAATCCGGTTCTACCAAAATATCATTATCAAGGAAAACTAAATATTTCCCCCTAGCCACGCGTGCGCCGGCATTACGGGACGCAGCCGCTCCCGGAGTTTTCTCGTAAATCAAATTGACCTTAACGGGTAAATTTTGTTGCCCAACTATTTCGTCCGTATCGTCAGTGCAGTTATTGTTAACTACAAATAGCTCCCATTCCTCACTGAATTTTTGAAGGCTTAATTTTTGGAGCGTTTCAGTAAGCGCATCGGACCGGTTATGAGTTGGGATAACGACGCTAACTTTCATGATTATTCGTTTTGTGTTGATTAATATACCCCGCTGCTTCTAAGACATTATTGAAACCAACATTGCACCCACTAATAATTTTCGAATCATGAGTTGAACGAAATTTCGATATTCTTCTTAAAAAATTAACTACCGAAGGCAGCTTAGTTTTTAAACGCTGTTTCAAAGTACCCGAATAATCCAGAATTTCCCGTCTTACTTCAGTTTGAAATTCAGGTGAATAACTAGCTAAAACTGATTCGAACTCTTCAAATTCTCGAGTTACATTTACTCCGATTTCTCGTAGCGACATCAAATCAAAATGAATTGCTTTGAAATACAGAACCCAATCTACTCGTGATTCATCCTTGAAATCCTCTTTTGCTTGCAATATAGCATTTATGCTGCAATTAAGGGGGAGAGCAAATTTCAATGGAGTAGCCTTCAGAGTATTACCGTTCAGTAGATTCTCGTAGTGTCGCCTGAGACCATTACCTTTTTTTTGCGGGGAAGCAGTCGAATTGCCGCTCCACCTGGTCCAGACAAGCATTGGTTCGTCCAAACAGAAATACGAGTCAACAACATAAAAAACTGCTGACGCTAGATACATATCAGCTGGAGTCGAAGCAAATAAATGTTCCTTTATTCTCTTTATTCGAGAGAAAATTTCGTGATGATAAACCGCGTTTGCAAGAACGGGGAAAGAAAACTTCCTCGCCCAATTTGCCTTATTAAGCCCGTGGACATTATACAAAAGCTCCATAGCACGCTTTGCATTAAATTCATTTAACTCGCCCGTATGAGATGGAATAAATAAACTATTAGGAGAGATGGTCGTTCCATCCGTTTCAACATAGTCTTCCTGATAATAGTTACAAAACTTGAAACTTACAATTTCAGCTTTACTTGATTTAATGATTTGATAGACCCGATCTAACATTGTTGAAATAAAAGCATCGTCGTCGCCTAAAAAGGTTATGTATTCCCCCTTGGCTTCATTTAGAGCAATTTGATAATTGTCCCCAATATCGAGTTTTACTTTTGATTCGATATAGCGAATCCGCGGATCGTTAAAGTCCGCAACGACATTTTTTGTGTTGTCCGTAGAACCGCCATTAGACACGATTAATTCAAAATCATCAAAGGTTTGCTTTAAGACACTTTTGATCGCTAAAGGCAGGAATTGAGCGCGATTGTACGTCGGCATTACAACCGAAAAATACGGATTTTTTAAAGGCATAATAGATTTTATGGCAAGAAACCTTTTGTGACCCAGCACCGAATAAAATCTCCAGATTCCGGTTTAAATTTGTGAATAGCTAGGGACAACATACCCTGGGCAAAAATTTTTAGCTTGGCACCTTTAAACTCCGGGGGTCGATTCTCCAGTTTTTTGTCGTGAAGCTCTTCTTGTTTAAACACCTCAGCCCAGTCAAAGGAGTTCCATACATCAGTTCTAAGTTTGCTAATTTTAAAGCCCGCTTCATTTACAAGTAGGGAAAGGGTTCGCGGTGTGAACGTAAAAAGATGTCGCGGGGCATCCCATCCGTACCAGTAATTGGCACTGAGTTTGGCGCCTGTCCCGTCTGCATTCGGCACATCTATAAAAACAATTCCGTCCTTCTTTAACAACCTGTAAATTTTTCTCATTGATTCCAGCGGATCAAAGAAATGCTCGAGAACATGACTCAAATGTACATAATCAAAGCTTTCATCCGGAAAGGAACATTCTTCCAACTGACCATTGAAAACCTCGATATCGAAATTTTTTTTTGCCGCTGTTACCGCATGCGGACTCAAATCCACCCCATTAACCTCCCACCCATGGCGTTTTAAATAACGTAAATAGTTTCCGTTACCACAGCCGACTTCTAGAGCTTTGCCTCCCAGCACAAACGATGGGAATAAATCGCCGTAGCCATAAGTCGCGTGGTTTAGGAATAACTTAGTAAAAATCGGACGTAGGACTTTCTGCCAGGGTTTAAGCTCTCCCTCATAATAATTTAGTGAAGAAAGCACGGAATTCCTGATTCCGTCACGCAAACCACTGAAAACGCGTTCATTGGAAGAATATTGATTGACCTCATTTGCATTAATTTCTACGTATGCGCCATATTCATCAGGATAATAACGATCCATCGATTTTGCAGTCGGGCGTGGCGAAATCCTGATAAGCTCGCACTGATCACACGAAAATGCTCCAAAAGTCTCAGGAAATCGGTATAGACGGTCGTAAGTATTGAACAGGAGGGTCCTTTTAGTGCCCTTACACAAAGGGCAAACTTCAACGTCCTCCATAATTAGGTCTAATTCAGGATGGTCCTTCATATCTAAAGAGAATCTCTAACTTGCTAAGTTTCTATGAAAATAATTTTTGTAAAGTTGAATTATCCAGTTGCGAGTGAAATTCATTGCCATTGCTGTACATAGATACGTCAATGTGGATGTCAAAGCCAGTAAGACAATAACTTCGATATTTGAACCGTTTGGGGCATAAACAAATCCACAAAAATACGTAACAAATAACGCAATTGAAAATGGCTTTAGAATATCCGTAAAATACCATTTCCATTGCTCCCCAACCAGTGTATAGCGGTGCATTACGGTCACACTAATCAGAATTTGGATGAGATTTAGCGCCAGCCAATTCAAAGCACCCGCTATGGCTCCATATTGTTTCACCGTAAACACCATCATCGGTGTAATCGTAAATAATGCAATAATCGCAGTAATTATTACTATTCGAGTCCAGCCGTATGCGAGCTGGACGTAAAAGGGGATAGTCAAGAATCCGTTCAATACGGTTGCGAGGGTCAAAATCATCAACAAAACCCACGTGTTATTGGCAATCTCTTGGTTTTGTGTCCAAAGATATAAAATATCACGTGGAAAAACTATCATCAATGCGGCTGCAGGAAGCATCAATACTGACATTGCTTGCGTACTTCGGTGAAACAAAGTCCTCAAGCCGCTTTCATCGTTAGAACCAACGAAATAAGAAAATCGTGGATACACTGCGTTAGTAATCGACCGCGGAATCATCCCTAACCCCAAACTGGTAATCGTCGTCGCCAATGAGTAGTAACCAAATAACTCTAAAGACAGGAACCTGCTGAGTATGATTTTGTCGAGCTGATGTAGAATTAAACCCAGAACAGACATTACTGTCAATCCAGCTGCAAATTTAAATCTGGCGTGTAAGGTCCTCCAATTAAAGTGCGAATTGGAGTAAGCGGCAGGCATACTCGACTTAAATAACACGACCGTCATCAATAGCTGAATGCTTCCGATCAGTATTTGCCATATCAAGAACGCCTGAATAGTTGGAGATATTAAAGCGAGAACTAAAACACCACCGACACTTCTGATGGATGTGAAAATCACACTTATTATATTGAGAACCGCTTGCTTTTGTAGCCCCGCTAATCCTTGATTGTAAAAATTAAGAGCCCATTGAACAATGAAACCACTACTCATTATCATTAAGGCTTGACTTATTGTGTCTATCGAATACTCAGTTCCAGTTAACCAATAACGAGCGATTATAGGGGATATTCCTACTAAAAAAATTGATATCAAAATTCCACCAACAAAATTTATTATGCTGGCGGTACGGGTTAGTTCAAGGATTTCTCGTGCTTTATGAGGGAGTGCAGCAAGCTGGGGCAGTTCGCGAGCAATTATTCCGGATAAGCCCAAATCTAATAGCCAAACGAACGACTGCAAGGAGTTAAATATCCCAATGATTCCATAAGCTTCAACTCCTAAATAGTATAGATTTATAGGAACAAAAATTATGCTGATCAATGCTGACCAAGCGTTTCCGAAAAAGTTGGAAAACGTATTTATCTTCAGCGAAAAGTCTCTTTTCCCGCTAAAGAAGTTATAGAATTTATTGAGATTTGCCACGAGGATTCTCTTCAAAAGTTAGTTTTCCTATTTGGCTAGGTTGAAGCAATAGAGGGGGAAAATTGTCATCCATTTATTGCGACGTTTTAGCAGAATCCAGCCTTTGGACGGTTCTATTACGACGACCGGTTTTTCCGGCAGCTCGATATGATGAGCCGAATTTTGCGTTTGATCGTCCAATCCTTTTCCGGCGGTCGGATCAATGAGCATTTTATCTGAATTGGTTACCGCTGAATCCATTTGTGAAGAAAAACCCCTTGTTCCAATAAAGCTGAATTTTAGAATGACAGCCGCAGGGCGTCAAATCGAGTAAGTGTTTTGAGATTTTGTAATAAAAACCGGTTCCGGCATTTGCCGAAACCGAGTTTATACCAGAGACGTAAATTTCACCTGAACGTCTAGAGGAAATTAATCTTCGTTTGGCTCAGTCCCGGTTGGCTGAGCGGGTGGCGGCGGCGGTGGCGGGTCGCGGCGACGGGGCGCGCGTTCCACGTGGCTTGCCACGGTCCATTCCGCAAGCTTTTGCGGGTTGGTTCGATATTTATGTTTAACTATCGGCGACAATTTGTCCACCGCGCGTTTGGCTCTTCGCGCGGGTTCCGTGAAAGCAGCATTTGTGCCGACTCGTTCGCCGCGTTTTGATGCGGAAACGTCGATCGCCCGGGCGAGCGCTGCGCCTTTTTCGCGGAGCGCGTTGAAAAAATCTGCGTCGATGCCGCGCGAGGCAAATATCGGCGCGATGTCGGGTTTTAAGGCTTCATCGGCAAAGCTGTTTGCCGCGGCGACCAATGTTTGGTCGTTTGGCGAACGAACGCGGCGAAATTTATTTTCCATTCCGGCGGTCTCATCCGGCATTGTCCGCCAGACAGCTGAAATATAATCGAGGTCGTCGCGCAGATCGTCGCGGGCATCGCCGCGGGCGACCGTCGAGCTTCTCGAATCGGCTGTTTTTGAGATCTTTGCCGCGCCGAGGTCGCGAAGTCTGTCCGTTTCCGCTTGAATAGCGGCGACGGTGTCTGTAACAAAAGGAATGCCGGCAAAATCGGCGGCGTTTGAGTTCATAAAGCTGAGCACTCTGAGAAACATTTCGTAAAGGCGTCTGATCCTGTCTTCCATATTAATTTCTGGACTCCATGTATATGGTGAAATTCACATCCACGGGCGTTTTTTGTGATTTTTTTTATGCTTCGTATTTGTTATGTAAAGATGAAGCCAAACGTTACAGAAAAAATATAAAAATTGTGAATTTAACAGCTGTTTAAGGGGTCAAGCGGCTGTTTCGCTTGTTTGTGAAATTTAAGAGAATTGTCCAAATCGTTTGGACGCCTGCATTTAATGACGGCATTATGCACCGGTTTTTTGAAAATTGCAATGGGAAGTTTGGTCGGTGACGGGAGATTTTGTGTTGGTGCCGGGTGTTTTTGTGTTGGTGACGGGTGATCTTGGACTGGTGACGGGAGATTTTGGATTGGTGACGGGAGATTTTGGATTGGTGTCATGTGTTTTTGCACTGGTCGCGTCAGATTTTGGATTGGTGCCGGAAGATTTTGGATTGGTGTCACGTGTTTTTGTACCGGTCGCGTCAGATTTTGGATTGGTGCCGGAAGATTTTGGATTGGGAACGAAAGTTTTTAAGTCGGGTCTGATGGAATTTTTGTTATAAATGCGACTCGTTTTACTGATTATCATCGCAAAAAAATCGCCCTAATCAAAGGCTGAAACGCGACCGCCAGGGAGCGTGCAAACAACTCCCGCATCGATCAACTCCGCGCCCCGAGGGCAGAAACGCGACCGCCAGGGAGCGTGCAGACCAGTGCGCATTCTCAGATTCTCTTGACGGCGAGCGGGTGGCACGCTTGCTTGCGCGCGCGTTTCTGCCCCGCGTTTCAAGGGCTGACACGCGACCGCTAGGGAGCGTGCCAAGCTGCGCGCATTCTCAGACTCTCCTGACGGCGAGCGGGTGGCACGCTTGCTTGCGCGCGCGTTTCTGCCCCGCATTTCAAGGGCAGAAACGCGACCGCTAGGGAGCGTGCCAACGTGCGCATTCTCAGACTCTCTTGACAGCGAGCGGGTGGCACGCTTGCTTGCGCGCGCGTTTCTGCCCCACATTTCAACCGCTAGGGAGCGTGCCGACCAGTGCGCATTCTCAGACTCTCTTTACGGCGAGCGACCGGCACGCTTGCTTGCGCGCGCGTTTCTGCCCTTGGGTTGCGCGTTTCCGCCTTGCGTTGCGATGATTTTCGTCTGCGGATTTTAATCGTCTTCGATCTTTATGTTGCCTTGTCCGTAGAGGACGTATTCTATTGCCTGCGCCAGGCTGCGTTCTTTCCAGAGATATTTCGTGCTGCCGCCGCGCGACCAGATCTTTTCATCGCTGAAGGACAGACGTGCGGCGCGAAGTGCGCGGGTGGAATAGGATTTTAGTTCGTTTATCAATTTGTCAGGTTTTTTGTCTGCGGAAATGACGGCGTGCACGTGATTTGAGAGGACATTTACGGCATGCAGCGTGTAGCCTTTGAAGCGGCAATGTTCGGCGACGGCTTCGTAAACGACGGCGATCTGAGCTTCGGTTAAGACGACCGGCGGATGT
The DNA here is from genome assembly GCA_026129865.1 of Pyrinomonadaceae bacterium. Classification (GTDB taxonomy): domain Bacteria; phylum Acidobacteriota; class Blastocatellia; order Pyrinomonadales; family Pyrinomonadaceae; genus JAHCHG01. The sequence goes on along the minus strand of JAHCHG010000003.1, from coordinate 7,535 downwards.
CGAAAATTTTGCTTCATCCGTGCTTCGAGGTTTGGATTTGGCTCTCTTTTCGGCAATCCGTAGATGTTCTTGTTTTCATGAGTGTCTACGGAAAAACGCTTGTCGCCGTGCAGCCAAGAGCCGTAGGTGCGAAAGGTGATGAGATATGCAAGCGGGCTGTCGTTGTCGTCCCAGGGTTCGATTGTCATGATGATGAAGAAAGTCTTTTTGCGGATTTTAGCATAAAGAGGTTGATGAATGTGAGTTTGTTTGCGCGCTTTGCGGTGAAGGAAATATGTACGAAGCGAAGATCGCCGGAGTTGGGTTGAATTCTGGCTGCGGTTTTATTGAGTTTTTGAACGATCCGTTGCGGTCCCGTTTCTGCCCTTGGTGTGCAGCCTGCGTTATTGCCTTTGCGGTCTTTGCGTCTTAAAACTTTGCGTCCTTTGCGGTGAAAGAAATGTGATCGATATGTTGGTTGAATTCTAGCTGCGGTATTAGTTAGTTTTTGAACGCTCCCTAGCGGTCGCGTTTCTGCCGTGCGTTGGGCGTTATTGTTTGGGCGCGTGAGATTTGCACGCTCCCTAGCGGTCGCGTTTCTGCCGTGCGTTCGGCGCTATTGTTTGGGTGCGGGAGATTTGCACGCTCCCTAGCGGTCGCGTTTCTGCCCTTGATTCGGCACGCTCCCTTGTGGTCGCGTTTCTGCCCTCGATTTGGGACGCTTCCTTTTGGTCGCGTTACCGCCGGCGGAAATGGAGTTCACTGCTAAGTGAGAACTATCAACTATTCACTTTCATTCATCAACTATCCACTTTCACCTATCAACTATCCACTTTCACTTATCAACTATCCACTTTCATCTATCAACTATTCACTTTCACCTATCAACTGTCCGCTTTCATCTATCAACTATCCACTTTCATCTATCAACTATCCACTTTCACCTATCAACTATCCACTTTCATCTATCAACTATCCACTTTCACTTATCAACTATCAACGCTCATAAAACTAGTATCGCGATTATTTGACGATCTGACGCCATTCGGAAAGGAGTTTGGGATCTTTCGCTAAATATCCGATCATATATTGGTCCAAAACCGAGATCGCAGCGGCGGCGCGGCGGATTCGGACGCCGTAGAGAATCCCGGTCGAACCAGCTTCGTGCATTCCCGCGCGCGGAGTCGCTAAAGCGCGTCGTAAAAGACTGAGGTCGGCGGCGAGATTTTCTAAAAATTTTAGTGTGATCCCTTTGGTGGCAAGCAGCGAAGCGGTTTCAATGGTGCGCGAATGCTTGATCAGCTCTTCGCCTTTCGCCGCCAGATTTTCGTCGCTTTCTGTTTCCGGAGCAAAAAGTTTTCGCACAGGCTTTCGTTTCCCAACTCCTTCCAATCCGCCTTCGAGCGCGGCAAGTTCGGTCAAAATGCTATGCCTGAGAGCTGCGAAACTCTGGTCAAAAGACTCATCGCCCGGTCCATACGACGACGCCGGATCTGTCCATTTAAGGTAAAACAAAAGCTCGGCAAGAAGCTCGGTAAGCTCGGCTTCACGGTGAAGCTGCGGACAGTTGACATCGATAAAAGCTATCGCGCGGCGAATGGTTTGAGCGACAGGGTTGCCGGGTATTGACATCTTCTTGTAAGGCATTCGGATAGATATAACTTGAAAACGCTCGCGAGAAAGAGGTTTGATCAAAAGAACCGTCCGAATGAGTTAGAGCACGGCGTTTTGCAAAGGCAAAATTGCCGGACGTTGATTAAAAACGTGTGAAGACGGTTTCACACTAAACCATTACAAAATTAGATAAGGGGTAAAGAGATGTTGCAAAAATCTCCCAGAAATCAAAAGTACTCAATTTAGTAAGGCGAATAATACCAACGACCGTTATTTTAAGTCAACAAATTTTTTTTAGCTCAGATACGGTCAAAGAATCGACTTACGGTCGACGCGATCTGTTCGATTTCACTTCCTGTCTGCTCCGTATGAACCGGCAGCGACAGGACTTCGCGGCAGAGCTGTTCGGTTGCGGGAAGTTCAAATCCCGCCGGGCTGAAATGCGCGAACGCCTTTTGCCGGTAAAGCGGCAGCGGGTAAAAGATGCTTGCCGGAACGCCGTTTTCGTTTAGAAATTGTTTCAGAGCATCGCGTTTATCGTTTTTTACGCGGACCGTGTATTGGTGAAACACATGGGTCGAGTTTGCAGCGCGTTTCGGCGCTGCGATTCCGTCAATTCCTTCGAAAGCCGCTTCGTAGGCGGCAGCGGAGCGGTTTCGGGCTACGGCGTAATCGTCGAGATATTTTAGTTTTATGTCCAAGATCGCCGCCTGGATCGAATCGAGCCGGCTGTTTACGCCGACGCGGTCGTGATAATAGGTTTCCGTCTGTCCGTGATTGGCTATCTGACGCATTTTTTCCGCCAGGTCGTCGCTTTCGGTAAATATCGCGCCGGCGTCGCCGTACGCGCCGAGGTTTTTCGCCGGATAAAAGCTGGTCGTGCCGATGTCGCCGATCGTTCCGGCGCTTTTTTTATCACCGTTTTCAAGCGAATAAACCGCGCCGATCGCCTGGGCATTGTCTTCTACGATCTTTATCCCGTGTTTTTCGGCTAAGTTTACGATCGGCTCCATATCAGCCGTCTGACCGAAAAGATGGACGGGAACGATCGCTTTCGTTTTTCCGGTTATGGCAGGTTCGACCAGTTCGGCGGTTGTGTTAAATGTACGGGGATCGACATCGACCATGACGGGCGTTAAACGCAAAAGCGCGATGACCTCGGCGGTCGCAACGTATGTAAATGCCGGAACTATTACCTCGTCGCCCGGTTTCAGGTCGAGCGCCATCAGGGCGATCTGCAGCGCGTCCGTGCCGTTGGCGCATGGAATGACGTGTTTCACGTTTAGATAATTTTCAAGATTTTTCTGAAAAGATTTGACCGCGGGACCGTTGATAAAGGCTCCCGATTCGATCACGTCGATGACGGCTTTGTCTATCTCGCTTTTTATCTTTTGATATTGACCGCGCAGGTCGACCATCTGAATATTGCTCATTTGTTTGGAAGATTAGCAAAATCACGAAAAGTTTGCGACTAAACTGGACCGCAGGCAGGCTGCCTTCGCTCCGGCATTGGAGCGCCGACAGCATGCCCGCAATGAGCGCAACGCGCGAACAAACGTTCGATCCGAAGAAACCTTCTTTCAGCGTAGACCTCCTCGCCGCTGCGGGCGGCGACGCAGGCTGGCAGCCTGCGCTCCGGCATTGCAGATCTCTTCGCCGCTGCGGGAGGCGACGCAGGCTGGCAGCCTGCGCTCCGGCATTGCAGATCTCTTCGCCGCTGCAGGCTGGCAGCCTGCGCTCCGGCAACGCGGATCTCTTCGCCGCTGCAGGCTGGCAGCCTGCGCTCTCCGGCGAACAGAGTTATTTGCTAAGGATCTTTTCCATCTTCTTGCCTTTTGCCAGTTCGTCCACAAGTTTGTCGAGATAACGAATCTTCTGCATCAGAGGATCTTCGATCTCTTCGACGCGATAGCCGCAGATCACGCCCTTTATCAATGAAACATTCGGATTGATCTGCGGAGCCTCATCGAAAAAAGATCGAAAGTCGGTTTTATCTTCGATTATCCGCTGCAAGCCTTGGGCGTCGTATCCGGTCAGCCAGAAGATGATCTCATCGACCTCCGCTTTCGTGCGTCCCTTCTTTTCCGCTTTCGCAATATAATGCGGGTAAACACTCGCAAACGACATCTTGAAAACTCTCTCATTGCTGCTCATAAAATTTCTCCTCAAGTCGTAAAGCCGCTCCCGGCGACCGATCGGTATTTTTAACATCGTTCAGATAATTTCTCAAAATAGTGTTTCGTGCGCGACGATTTTGTACAAAAAAAATTGTCAGACCGCTTTGTTTCCCGAAGGTCGCATGTTCATATCCCGTCGCGGCTAGTTCTTTCATAAGAAAAATAGATCTAAGCAGTTTTTTTACAAATATTTGAACCGCTTTTAAATTTTTTTCGATCATGTTGTCTGCGCCTTTTAAAATGTTATTTACAACAGGTTAAATTTGCAGAATTTTGTCTCCGGCATCGCTGAAGCTGCCGTATTTACTGCAAAAAAACCTTCAAGTCACCGTACTAAACACAACTCTTCCGGTCGCTACGCTCAAAGAAGCGATCATCATCTAAATAAGGAAAATTTATATGAAACGAACGAAGATAATTTATCTGCTCGCTGTTACTTGCCTATTTTTGTCATTTACACCTATGGCTTCGGCTCAAAGTTTTGAGTCCAATCCGCCGGTTGAGATCAAAAATAATTCCGGCGAAGCGCGAAAGATCTGCATGCATAAACCGAAGACGATAACTCTTTTTGCGATCGGCTGTATCAAACTGAACGGCGGCGAATCCATTTACTGGAACCGCGAAGGGGTTTTCACCGATTTTAAAGTGAAAGTGTATGAGGTGAGAAAACTAATAGACAAATATCTTTACACCCGCGATCTGCCGGCGGATACGGGAAAGATAATTATCGGAGCCGGAAAAAGATTCGGATTCAGCCGCTTTAAGAACATTGCGACCAAATATTCGCTAAAGGTTTGCAACAACCGATTTCCGGACAAAGTTTATTTCGTTCTGGGTTTTGAAACGAACAGCGGATTTTGGACCGAAGGCTGGTGGTCGGTCGACAAAGGTAAATGCATCAACATTCCGGTCAGCAAACGCCTGAAGGAAAAGCATAATATCCCATACGGGACGCTTCCCCGGACCTATTATTACGCAAGAACGTATCAAGGCAACGAATCGCTGTATTGGCGTGGCGGCGAAGGCGATCTGGATCTTTGCATCAATAAAGCGAAAGCGTTTTCCAAGCTGCAGTTCATTTTGGACGGAACGAATGTTCGGAAACGACATCCATGCACGGACGACAACGAGGGTTTGGTCAAATTTCGGAGTTTGAAAACGCCGGCGGTAAAACAGGAAACCTATTATTTGACGTTCTAAAACAAGTTTAATTTTTAACAAAAAGGAGGAAGTTGTGAAAAAAACCATCATTCTGGCTATAACATTATGCATCGCAGCGATCGGCGCAAGCGCGCAAACGAGCGAACCTGTAACGGTTCCTGCTGAGGTCAAACCGTTCATCGAAAATGGAACCAAGCCGATCGCTCTTGAGTCTGCCGACCTGAACGGCGACGCTCTGAAGGATTACGTCCTGGTTCTCGAGCGCAACGCTCTCGAAACGGACGGCGACGATTATCCGACAAACCAGCGACCGCTGTTGATCTTAGTTCGCGGTACGGATAACAAGCTGCGCGAAGCAAAACGCAATGAGCGGATGGTAATGTGTTCCCAATGCGGCGGCATTTTAGGCGATCCGTTTGCCGGCGTGACCGTTGGCAAAAATACGTTTACGGTAAATCATTACGGCGGAAGCGCGTGGCGTTGGTCGGCAGACTATAAATTCGATTATTCCCGGATCGACGACACCTGGCAGCTGGTTAAAATTGAAAAGACAAGCTACCACACGCTTCGCCCGATGGAAGAAACCCTCGAAGAGACGGTTTTGACGCCGCCGAAAGATTACGGAAAGGTCGATATAGCCGATTTTGATCCTGAAGATTACGAAGAAAAACCGGAATCGACCGAAGAAACAGGTCCAAGTTTTGAAAAGCTCGACGTAAAAAGCTTCAATGACAAGATCGAAAAAGCTTACAAAGCAAACGAAGATTGGGTAAAAATGCCGACTCAGGTCATTACGAATCTGGTCGGAGAATTTTCTGAAACTAAAAGCCGCACCATTGAGATTGTTGCAGAAATTGCGGACATAACCGACGAACTGACCGTTACCGTTACGGATGAGGGCTTTGCCGATGACTCGGTTCGCGGCGAGCAATATAAATTTCATTTGACATTAAACGATCAAGGCGCTTGGCAGGTGATCTCAGCCGAAAAGGCACAACGCTGCCGCGAAGGTCGCGGACATCAGGACTATTCACCGGCACCTTGTCTTTAGGTTAGGTTAAATTAAGAACGGATTGCCGTCAGCTTAAGCCTTCGGCAATCCGACGGAAAAATATCAAGTTTCTCTTCTGCACCAAACTAACCAGCCGACTTCCCGCCAACTGCCAATTTGCCGCCGAACCAAATGGTAGGAAACGTAAGAGCAGCAAGCGAAATTGCGTACCAACGCGGATATCCCGGAAGATTCCAGCCGGTAATTACTCCGAGAATACCGATAATCGTCCCGATAACTGCCAGGACGACAACATGTTTCACCGGCTTATCAGGTGCAAGTTTTCCAACGACAAAACCGCCCAAAATGCTGATAAGGATGCGGTAGAAAATTGAAACTGCGAACATTCCAATTGTAAATGCCTCGCGATCAAGAGGGTAAAATCCGACCGCTTCAAGCAGCGCATCCATTCCGCCGGAAAGAACGACGATCGTAAAAAAGCCCGCAATAACGGCAAAAATGCTTTTGATCATCTTCATAGTGGATCGCCGAACCTCTCTATTGCCGCGAATTTTTCGCAAGCAATTCCTCTAAATTGCCGATCGTCATCTTAAAGCCTTCTACGAAGCCCATTTCGAGTATTCTTTCCATGCGTTCAAGCGATTCGTTGTAAATGGAAATTTTCACTGTGGTTATTCCGTTTTCTTCGCTGAAACTGTAATCCCATTCAGAACCCGGCAATTGAGGATTTTCATTTTCATCGGCAAACGCATTGAACATTTTAAAATTGGTCTTTGGCGTAATGGACGTATATTCCTGTATTGCCCAACGCTCCTCTCCTTCCGGGCTGACCATCGCATAGAATCGTTTTCCGCCGACCTCAAAGTTCATATATTTCGTTTTCGATGTCCACGGCTTCGGAGCCGTCCATTGGTCGAGAAGCTCTTTTTTCGTAAATGCATCCCAAACAAGCGAAAGACCGGCATTAAATTCTTTAACTATCAATACCGTTTTTGTCGCTTTGTCAGCGGTAAAGTCAAAAAGCAGATTATTTGTCATTAGTTCTGGTTCTCCATTTTTGATAATAGATCGTCAAGCTGATTAAATCGGGCTTCCCAAAGATCTCTAAATTGGTTCAACCATTCGTCGATCTCCTTCATTTTTTCAATTTTGAGTGAATAATAGATCTCTCTGCCGTTTTGTTCTTGCTCGAGCAGTTGGCATTCGGTAAGTATCTGCAGATGTTTTGAAACCGTAGGGCGCGACGTGTCAAAGTTTGCCGCGATCGCTCCCGCCGTCATTGCCTGCGACGCAACCAACAAAAGTATCGCCCGCCGCGTCGGGTCCGCTATCGCCTGAAAAACGTCTCGTCGTAAATCCATAAATGTAGCCACTTGACTACAAAAACTATAAATGAAGTCAAGTGGCTACGCAAATCCGATTTTCGTTTTTTTGATCCGGTCAGAGAGCGGTTATTCCTTTTCGCACCTTCAGACAAATTTTCATGATAAATCTCACACCTATCTTTTGAACTGGAGCTTCTGATTTATGAATTACGGTCTGCTTTATGAGATGCCGTCTGCTTTATGAGTTGCCGTCCGCTTTATGAGTTG
>JAHCHG010000021.1 GCA_026129865.1 Pyrinomonadaceae bacterium | reverse complement strand
AACGAACAGGGTATGGATCGTCGGAGATAAAATTGAGCGAAGCTTCGATGGCGGACAAAGTTGGTACACAAGCTCAATACCCGGGCAAGACGAAAAGCCTTTAGGTCTCAAGTCGATCGTTTTTTTAAATGAAACGGTCGGATGGGCATTTGGCTTAACCCGAATCTTTAAAACCGTCGACGGCGGCGACACTTGGATCGATCATTCGGACACGCTGGTACGGTTACTTGAATCAAACTAGCTTTAATATGCTTTCGGAACCAATTCAATGCGGCGAATGCTTGTTCCGGATTTTGGTAAATTCATATTCCGCGGCGTGCGACCGGCGGTTTGGGCAAGCGGCGGTCGCTTAACGAAAACTCTATGAAACCATTAAAGCTATTTGTTTTAGTATTCATTGCTTTCGCTGCATCTTTTGTCGAACCTAAAAATCAGCGTAAACCGGAGCTTATTGAGACTCTTCAAGCGAGAGAACGAATTCAAGAACCTCAAACCGTTACCGGAAACGAAGACTGTCGCAATCAGGAAAGTCCCGAAACAGCCGTGTGGCAGGGCGCGGATGCGGATCGCAAATTTCTTTGGAACGGGCGAGACTTATCGATCGCCTATGCAAACGGCACAAAAACTGATTTTTTTAAAGATGCGGCGCAAACTTTACGAAGCAAGTTCGAGCGGCAGACACGTACCTGTCGAAGCATCGACTACCATTTCCGAGTTAAGTCCATCTTTGGTGATTATGTGAGCTTTGAGTTTGAAGAAAGTACGGTCTGCGGTCCCGGTACTTATATCAAATGGGGATACCGGACGGTTGATCTGAGCCGCGAACAAGAATTTACGAAGCTGGGGCGCGAAATTGAACACGGAGACGGCGAGGCGAAGACCGGGTTCGTGTCCCTGAAGGAGTTTTATTCGGCTGATGAGATATTTTCCGCGTTGATGATCGCGCCGCCGATCAGAGATGGAATTGCCAGGATGTTCGGCGAAGGACGTATTGCCGTCAAGCCAACAAGCCTTTCCGAACTGGAAAACGTCTTGAGCAAGAATGCTTATGAGTTTTTTGACGGCATGTTTTTTCTTCCCGAAAGATATTTAGAAGGCTTTCATTTTCACGACGCGACGAGTGAATTCGTAATTGTCAAAGTTAACCTCCAGGCGTCGTCGCACGCGGGACACGCAATGCAGGAATCTCTGGAAATTAAACTTCCTGCTAAACCGAATCTCCAAAAGCAACTTTTGTCAGCATCGAGCAATACCGAGGGATTTTTGGGTAAAGATTCGACGAGTCTCACGGGCTGCGTCTGGGCGAAATTTTAAGGGGGTTTGGGTATAGGCTTGTCCAAACTTATACTCTTAAAAGTAGCAAGTTTGATGTATGTTGAAACTTCTGAATTGAATGATTAATTTGGAGCTGCATTGTCTTAAGAGTGTCGAATAGTTAGAACATAAAACCTCGTTAACTGCTGCCGAGCATTTTGGGCAGTTCGCTGACGGAGATCGATCCGCAGGGGAACAAGATGGAGACGAGAGTATTCGCAGGCGAAGCGGTTATTGCGAAGCAGAAACGGGCGATCGACGGCGGGCAGATTTACGATTCGATCGAGTGGCTCACCGCCGATCCTGTAACCGGAACCGAGGCGCGTTTCATTTACACAGACCTCGGCACCGCCCGCGCGACAGAAGAACAGGAACCGCTCGGGCAGCAGGTCTTTGCCCAAGACCCGGCGGAATTCCCCGACCCGCCGCCGAATGA
>JAHCHG010000020.1 GCA_026129865.1 Pyrinomonadaceae bacterium | reverse complement strand
GGAGGAAAGATAGAGAGTTTTTTGTCCATTTAAACTTGACCATGTCACCTTCAGGCGATGTAGGTCAGAGTATCGCCTTCAGGCGATGTAGGTCAGAGTATTGCCTTCAGGCGATATCGCGCTGGTTCGGGGTTCAGTGAATAGTTATGTAGCGAGAGAGTTTCCCGCCTGAAGGCGGAACTCTGTACGCAGAGTATCGCCTTCAGGCGATATCGCGCTGGTTCGGGTTCAGTGAATAGTTATGCGGCGAGAGAGTTTCCCGCCTGAAGGCGGAACTCTGGCGGGACTCTGGCGGAACTCTGGCGGAACTCTGGCGGGACTTTGGCGGGACTTTGGCGGAACTCCGCAGCCTTTTACCGCGGAACTTCCACCGTTTTTACAATATCCGAAATTACAGCATCGGTCGTTGCGCCGTCGAGTTCGGCTTCGGCGCGAAGCGCGAGGCGATGACGAAGAACCGGAAAAGCGACATCGCGCACGTCGTCCGGCGTTGGAAAATCGCGTCCGCGGATCGCTGCCAGCGCCTTTGAACAGAGCAGCAGCGCAACTGACGCGCGCGGGCTCGCGCCGTAAAGGATGGTCGGATGATTTCGCGTTTTTCTAACTAACTCGACGATGTATTTCTGAACACCGGGCTCCATTCGCATCGCTTTTATCTCAGCCCGGCATTTTTGGATCGCTTCCGCGTCCTGCAGACGATCTAACTGAACCTGCTCAAGGTGGCGCGAGTTAAATCCTTCATCCCAGCGCGAAACGATCTCGAGTTCGGCGTCTTCCGCCGGATAATCGATCAAGATCTTCAGCATAAACCGGTCAAGCTGCGCTTCCGGCAGCGGATAAGTTCCCTCATATTCGATCGGGTTTTCCGTCGCCAGAACGGTAAAGATCGGCGAGAGTTTATATCGTTTTCCGTCGATCGTAACCTGCCGCTCTTCCATTGCTTCGAGCAGCGCCGACTGCGTTTTCGGAGGAGTCCGGTTTATCTCATCCGCAAGCAGAATATCCGTAAAGATCGGTCCCGGACGCAAAGAAAATTCGGACGTCTGCATATTAAAAACATTGTTGCCGGTAATGTCCGAAGGCATCAGATCGGGCGTGAATTGAATTCGCGAAAACCGCGCGCCGATTATCTGCGCAAGCGTTTTAACCATCAATGTTTTCGCCGTCCCGGGCACGCCTTCGATCAAAGCATGACCTTCGGCTAGGATAGCCACAAGGATCTGCTCGATAACATCTTCCTGCCCCACGATCGTTTTGTGAAGCTCGCCAGTAATTTGCGCAATTGTTGCCGGTGTATTTGTCAGCATCTCTAAATGTTTAAAAATCTAAATGTTTAAATGTTTGAAAAGTTAAAATGGTTCTGATCGAATTGTTCGATCATTACTTACGCAATAATTCCACGAATTAAGATTACAAAGCTTTTTCACCTTTCCGCTTTTGTCCTCTTCCACTTTAAATGTAATCAAAGAGCGTCTTGACCGCTAGGATCAAAACTACCGAAAGAAAAATTCGCTTCAGCCAAACATCGTTTAATTTTGTCGCGGTATGCGCGCCGATGTAGGCGCCGATAAACATTGCTGCGGCAAGGATCGCACCTAGTTTGTAATCTACTAAACCTTGCCACATAAAAATTAACGAGGCAACGAGTGATGAAAACACGTTGATAAACTTTGTCGACGCGACCGCTTCGGTAAACGTCATACCGAAAAACGCGACGAAGACCGCGGTCAAAACCGTAACATATCCGCCGCTGTAAAGTCCGCCGTAAATTCCGAGCAAAAATGTAAGAACAAAGGTCAAAACTATCGATCGACGGGAAAGCCGGTCGATCTTTTTTACGCCTTTGTCGCGGTTCAGCAAAACGAACAGCGCAACCGCAACCATCGCGAGCGACACGATCAGTTTCAAACTATCACCGGTTATCAAACCGACCAGCAGAGCGCCAAGTGACGAACTGACCAGCGTTATCAAAACCAGCGGTCCGACCTTGCGATAATCGATTGTTCCTTTTTTTACAAACGGAATCGTCGCTCCGATGTTCATGAACGTTAATCCGAACATATTCGTCGCGACCGCAACTTTTGGATCGATCCCGAACTGGAACATGACCGGAACGGTTATCAAAGAATTGCTGCCGGTTACGACGCCGAGAATGCTTGTGGCAAAGAAAACCAGGATCAGAATTATTAGTTCGAGTGTCGGCAGCATAGGCGTTTTACTAGACCTTTCCCCGCCGCAAGCCGAGCTGATCTTCTATCTCCCGGAGTTTGCCGATAAGATCGATCACCTCGGACTTATTGGTTTTCTCGCCATGCATAATGTCTTCACATTTTGAAAAGATGATATCGAGTTCTTCGGTCGAATGTTCGACCCGTTCCGCGACCTTGCGCGCCAGTTCCTGTCTCGTTACCGTAAAATTATCCACTCCCACCAGCCGTGAAACACGCCTGCGAAAATCTCTGTAAATGTTCTCGATCGCGAGGTCAAACGCTTTTGTCCGCTGCTGGAGTTCTGCCATTGCCGCGACATATTCAAGTTTAGATAATCTGTCCGGTTCGTCGCCCGGCAAAGCGCGCGCAAACCGGCGGCTGCGGCTGTAGAAAATGAACGCCGCTAAAGCAGCGATCTGAAGAAAAAATGCGATAACAGGAGTTCCGTCAAAATATGCCAGAAGCCGATTATTATTTTTTCCGTACCCTTGATGATATTCGTCAAAAGCAATAATTCCTCCGCGTGAATCAAGCAGATCGATCGCTAACTGACCGTTGTCGACCAGTGAAATTCCGCCGTTCGAAACGATGAATGGATCCGACAAGATCACGATCGATCCGTCGCCGAAGGCAAATTCCGTCAAAATATTCTTTTCGCCGTTTGAAAGAGAGACGATCGGCGCCGGAAGAGTCGATTGCGGCTCGCTGTTCTCGACAACAGAGCTAACCGTCGGCGGAGGCGGAATGACCGGCGCGGAATTTTGATCGCCGCCCGGTTCCGACTCAAATTTCTCCGGCACGGGCGGAGGCGGATCTTCCGAATTTTCCTCAAAAAATGGGATGTCGTCGGCGGGCGATGTTTTGACGGGCACCTGAACCGTGCTGTCCGTCAATGAATTCTCGACCAACTTTTCTTTTTCGATCTTTATACCGGAAGCAAACCGCGAAGGCTGAACGGCGTTGACCCGGGCAGTCGCGACGGTCGGCTGAAACGGCTTTGCCGCAATGGTTTCGGCGGTCATCGCAGTTTGGTTCGAAGGATCGATATCAAAACCCGGAAATTCGCCGTCTTTTAGAGAAATTTTCCATCCGTTCGTCGATGTCAGAAATTGTTCCGGCAGCCTACGGTCGATCAAAACAAGCCGACCGCCGCCTTCTACCCAGATCAAAAGCTCGTCGATCTCCGAGTCGTTCAGCGCGACCTGCGGTTCGCCAATGATCACAAAGGTCGACGGCGAATCGATCTCATAATTTAAGAGTACCGACGGCGGATCCTGCCACCTTTCTACCTTTCGTCCGGTTTCGAGCAGCAGATCGTGAAGCGCACGCGTTCCGGTTGCTCCGACGTTGAACGTCGAACGATTCGGCGTCATTTCGTTGTCCGGCTTTTTCTCCTGTTGAACGTACGACGCCGTATTGAGCCCGATCAATACTATGATCAGCACAAACAATGCACCAAAAATGAGAAACTTTTCCTTCATTTATCAGCCGTTCAGAGCCTCTTTGTAAACCGTTTTAAATTCTTCCCAATCACCCGATTGCGGTTCGCCGAAACCGTACCAATGCCGTTCGTAGGTTTTGGTCAAACCGTTCATTTTTTCATGAAGGAGTTTTCGTTCGCGAACGTCGCGCAAATAATCTCGATTAGTTTTATGCCGCGAAATTCCGATGATCTTTCTTTCGCCGAGTTCAAAAAGAAGCGCGATGTATCCCTTTCTTATCGCGCCGCGAAGATCGCCGTCTCGTGCAAGCCGTTCGGCGTCCGCGATAATATCCGACGAACGCTGGTCTGCTGACAGCGTTTCTCCCAAAATTACACGGTCGCCGTTGTCCGTTTTTTCCCGCGTTCGGTATCGACGGATCAAGGCAGGCGCGAATTTATAGATCAGGTAACCGATCCCGACGAGCAGCAGACCGAGCACAACGTAAACAAGGATCGAAGCGATCTGACCAAACCCGAAGCTTTCTCCCGGTTTTCGTTCGATCTTTGGAAAAAGCTCATCCAGCCATTTGATTACCGCATCGTACATTTGGCGGATCATGCTTTTGTCGCCTTCTTCCGCCTTTCTATATTCCTCACGGCGCAATATCTCGGAGAGTTTTCTTTTATCTTCGTCCTTACTTGTTTTGGCTGCACCAGGATTTTGCAGCTCGGCGGTTTTTTTCGCGATCGAATCAAGCCGTTCACTGATCGCGGTTAAGACAAGTTCGCGTTTTTCCGACTCTTTCGCCCCGTTTTCATATTCGTCGAGCTTTTCAAAATACCAGCCGTTGTCAGTTTCGATAGAGTTTCCCTGAAATTCGATCTTCTCCGAACGCGGCAAAGCAGATCTCAACTCCTGCAGTTTTTGCTTTTCAAATGCCGCGTAAGCAGCGGCAGATCGAGTCGTTTCCGCCTCCGGATAAAGCAGCTGAAGCGTCAATTCGCGCGCATACAGAACCGCGTTGCGGTATTCATCCAACGTTCGCGCAGCAGCCGGCGAAGCGGAGACAAGGCAGAAAAGCAGCGCCGCCAGCACTCGTTTTAACGAATTTCCAAATTTTGATCTCAATGATCTCGTCATTTCAAACCGAGCGTTGTGATGTTTTCGGAACGCGTAACATTGACCGGAACTGCCTCTACAGCAGTAGTTTTCGAAAGCGCCGGCTGCAGCGGATTTACGTAATTTGTCGGAACATCGGGAATATCGCCAAGCCGCCGCGCCGCCATTAACTCTATATCGTAACCTTCGTGGCGAACGCGTTCATCAACGTAAAGCAAACATAAACCGATCATCCAAACCGGCATCAGAAGTATCAGGCTGAACTGTCCGATCATTTGATTCGCTATCTGATACCAGGCGGGAATTACATCGGTCGCAAAGAAAACCTCGATCCCGCTTGCCCACGCATACCAGCCGAGCGGAATATAAAGCAGCGCGAGCGCCGAATATGTCACGACCGTTGTAAAGATAAAGAGCACGGAAAACCGTTTCAGATTTCCGCTGGCAAGCGAAAGGCTGCGGCTAAGCGCACCGAAAAAACTTTTTCCTTCGACCAGCATTACCTGCGGAACGTAGGCAAATCGTGAAGCGACTAAAAAAAACAGCCAGAGAGCGACTAGCGTTGCGATCAGCCCGGCAATTACGGACAAGATCAGTGCGATTGTCGGCACCGTCTGCATTACATAAACAATGCCGATAATGATTATGCTTGCGGCGATAAGCGCAAAATAGAACAAGGTCAATCCGAATATCCCGAGCACGACCGCGATCGTTATCGACGCGATCAGCAATCCGAAAAAGCGCTTTCGCGTATTTGAATAAGTGTCGCGAAAAGTTATCGGCTCATTGAAGATCAAATGACGGATAAAATTTCGCGAAGCGCCGCCCATGACCGTTAATACAAATATCGTTTCGACGAACCAGATGACCATTCCGCCGAACCAGGTAAACAACTGATAGGAAAACATGTCGTCGGGGTTATATGTGTTTCCGACAAAAAACAGCTGCCGCCCGAGCATGGTCCAGCCGATCGAAAAAAGCGTGCCGATTACAACCGGCGGCGCTGCGATCAGAACGAACGTCCAGAAATTTTTCCGGTACAGACGAACCGCCCGATCGATCAGGTCTCCGGCGCCAAGCGGCGTTAAAGAAAATTGAGTATGCGAAGATTGAAGGCTGCTCATTATTTAGTGAAAAACTCTGCGAAAATTATAGCCGTTTTCCATCGTTTCTCGTAACCGGAGACAAAAAAATTGCCGGACGAATTTGCCCTGCAATTTCGGAATTAAAAGATCTTGCAACGATCAGAAGCTGTATCGAGGTCGAAAGCGCCACACGTGTCCCGATAAATTTACGAAAAATTTGGTCGCGGCGAAATGTTCGACGGCATTCGCGAAGCCCGGAAATCGCAAAAAAAGACGCCGCTCCCGAAAGAACGGCGTCCGTAAAATGATCCGAAGATCGAAATTTAGAATTCGAAACGAACGGCAAACTGCATCTGCCGCGGTCCGAAATCGCTCGTGATTCGTCCAAACGAAGTGCTGTTGATATTAGCAAACTGCGTATTTTGGATGAAATTCACGTTGTTAAGAAGGTTGAACGCTTCAGCACGAAGCTGAACGCGCATTGTTTCGCCAAAGCGGATGTTCTTCAACAATGCCGCGTTGATGTTGAAATAACGCGGTCCATCGATCAAAGCGCGACCGAGAGCACCGGTTTGACCCGGATTGACGTTGAAGAATGACTGTCCAGCGCACGGAGTCGCGCCGAAACCGGTCGAAGCCGCACCATTTGAACAGATAACCGACGGATTGAACCAATAGATGTTTCCGTTGGCTTCAAAAATGCCGGTCAGAGCGCGAATCTCGTCATAGCTCAGCGTGCTGTTTGGAGTTTGACGACCTGAACGTCCTGAACGATTCAATGTTCCGCGGGAGTCTACGAATGAAATCGGAGCGCCCGAGGTCCATTGTGCCAAACCGGAAAGCTCCCAGCCGCCAAATACTTTGTCAACGATGCCGCCGTTGTTCAAAAACATTTTGCCTTTTCCGAAAGGAAGCTGGTAAATGCCGTTGAAACTGAAGACATGCGTTTGATCGTAATCTGCGCGCTGTTTGTCGAGTTCTTTGTTGTTGTTGTCCAGGAACGGTTCGAAAAGAGCCTGCGACGTGCCGACGGCATTCGTCAAGTTCTTTGAGAACGTGTAGTTAGCCTGGAAATACAAGCCGTTCGAGAAACGACGACGAACTTCCATTTGAAGCGAGTTGTAGCTATAGAAGCCATCGTTCAAGTGAACGTCGATCGCACCGCCCGCCGGGCTCGGCAGGAAATTAATTCTTGGCACAGCAAACGGCGAAGCCGGTGTTGGATGACCATTAAGATTCGCCGACGAATTTATGTAAACAATCGCCAAATCTGCCGGTGTACCGTTGTTAAGGTTACTTGCTACTGTCGAGTTGATAGCAGCAGTTGCAGAACCTACGCCGCCAGATGTTCCCGACAAAGTTCCAAGCAGCGGAAACAACGTCAGTTGAACACTTCCCGCAAGAGCAGGATTGTATCCGGCACTTAAAGGAAGTTGTGAATTAACGGTCGTTGTGCAACTTGCGGTCGTACCACCGCCGCTGACGCAGGCAGCAATTCGAGCATTTCTTTCCGCAGTATTGATCGCGAGATTGGACGCAGCACGATTAAAGTCGTTTAAGAACCCATTGTTGAAAATATCAACTTGGTTAACGTCGATTCCGCGAGCAAGATTTTTGCTGCGGGTTCCAACATAACGAATCTCAAAAGCGGTGTTTCCGAAGAATTCGCGCTGAATACCGAAGCTGTACTGTTCAATTCGCGGAATTTTAATGTTCGGATCGATCGCAAAGATAGTTCCGAAGAAATTCGCTTGCTGATTGTTGAGCAAATATGATCTCGGCGGAGCGGTGAATGCCGGCGGGGTTACCGTCGGAACACCCGCATCCAGACGTCCGTTCTGATTGATCAAACTGAACGTAGACCGGGCAAGTCCCGGATTACCGTTTGCCGCGTTGCGGATCGAGGTAACGATCGAGTCGTTTCCGTAAGCATGGCTGTATCCGCCGCGGAGAACCGATTTGCCGGATGCTCCGAAAAGGAATTTGCCGATGCCCGATTCAAAATCCGGCGACCATGCAATACCGAAGTTAGGAGCAAAATTGTTCCAGTCGGTTTTGTAATATGTGTTCGGTTTGCCGGAATTTCCTCCGATAAGATTGGTGAATCCCTGCGTGTTAAGCAGCGAGTTGATCGGATTGCTCAGATCATCAATAACCGGTTCAAGTGCAAGACCGTTGGTGATGCTCATCGCCGGGAATATCTCGTAACGAACGCCCAGCGAAAGAGTCAAACCCTTTGTCGCCAGCCACCGGTCCGAGAAAAAGAGCGAATGGTTTTGATAACGAAGCGGTTCGATCGGTCTTGAAGCCGAGTAACCTTCCGAAATGCTATTAACGTTGAACGATTGCGCGGCGGTTGTATACAAACCTCCAAGCAGAGCCAAAAGCCCGTTTGCCGTACTGTTCTGTGCAGTGCTAATTCCGCCGGCAGCGGCAAAATTCGCCGTCGAGAAAGAAGGCGTAGCCGAGCCAGTTCCAACTGTTATTGTCGGATTGATACCCGCGTCGTTATACGCATTGACCTTAAAGTATTGGAGCTGTCCACCGAATCTGAATGTATGGTTGCCCATAACGTAGTCGGAATTGCTCTGATAGTTAAAGCCTTTCGTGTTTCGCCCCTGACTCATGAACGTATTTTCCGGGAAGGTAACCAGCGGAAGCGCCAGGAAATATTCCGGAATTGCGTCGGTACGATCGAACGGAACTTCACTGGTGAAGACACCGCCGCGAAATTCCGTCAGGAAATTCGAAGTGATCGTTCGGCGATATGCCATTGTGAACTGTTTGTTCGTCGAAGACTGGGTAACACCCGGAGTCGTCGTGAATTTCGTCGTGTCGGCATCCGGACGAAGATTCAGTTCTTCGTTGTAGTTGAAAATACCCGACAAAGATGATTTTTCATTAAAATCAACGTCGATACGGGTCGAATATTGATCGCGCTCCTGATCGGAACCGCGAAGCAGTCTGAAACCGGCGGTATTCAAACCGTCGCCGCCGGCAAAATTACTGGATGTAGGAAGGGCTGATAAAACGCGATTGTTGATCACACCCGAGATGCTTGAAGGAAGTGTCGATCCGTTTGTGACGGTCGCTCTCGCATAAGCAAGAATGTCAGAAATTGTACAAACCGGAGCCGGAGCCGGCGGACCTGTCCAAGCCGGACAACTAACCGAAGCGCCGCCAACGTTTGTTGCGATCGCCGCACCGGCTGTCGCTCTGTTGTACTGGAACGCGCCCGATCGTGCCGAAGGCGTCAAGATCGTACGAGTAGCAGCCGACGAAACCGGATCCTTGATCTTTTCATAAGCAAAGAAGAAAAATCCTTTGTCCTTAAAGAACATCGGTGTTCCTTCGCCAAACCCGGGAACCGGAACCGGTCCGCTGATCTTACCGCCAAACTGGTTGCGGTTACGATAGGAAGGCTTTTTCGCAGCGTCTGCCTGCGATCCATCCGCGTTGTTGGGAGTGCGGTTATTGAAAAAGCTGTTTGCCGCGAAAGCGGAATTACGGTTGTAAGCATACAGCGCTCCGCGGAAATCTTTCGTTCCGCGCGGTGTTACAAGACGGATCTGAGCGCCGCCGTAGCCCTGATCGGCTTCAGCATTCGAAGTAGCAATAGTGAACTCGCCGGTATCGTCAACCGACGGTCTGCCCGGTGCAAAGTCCGTAGCGTTCGAACGAATAAACGTATCCTGAATATTGATACCGTCGCGCGTGATGTTTGTCATCGACGTGCGCATACCATTAATCGTCGTACCTTGAGCCGAATTGCTCTGAACACCTGCCTGCAAAGTTGTTAAACTCAGCGGGTTACGTGTGATCAAGGGCAGCGACAGGATCTGTTCCGGTGAAACCGTATTTGATACCTGCGCCGAGCCTGATGTAATAACGTCGGCACCAGCCGTAACCACAACGGTTTCGGAAATGTCGCCGATCTCCAATTTTTGATTCAAGGTATATTCACGACCAACGTCGATCTTGACCTCGTTACCTACGTAGGTTTTGAAACCTGCGTTGGAAATCTTAACGGTGTAGGTTCCAAACTCCAGCTGTGTGAACGCGTAGTAACCTTCGCCGTTCGTAACTGTTGTCTGTTCTCTGCCCGTCGTGTTGTCGGTTGCGGTAACAGTCGCGCCCGGCAAAACGCCGTCAGCGGTCGAAACTGTTCCGGAAAGACGACCGGTAGTTGTCTGCGCAACCGCTCCGATCGTGAACACAAGAACAAGCATTAAACCTGTCAAAAAGTTTTTCATTAAACTTACCCCTCCATTGGGAAGATTTTCTTTTGAATTTTTAATATCTTTTGGGAAAGATGGTGCCTAGTCGGCAACTTTGGTGCCATCAGCCCGAAGGACCGAAAGCGTATTAGAAATAGACACTTAGTTTTTGAAGTTATGTTGACTCATTCACGGATCTATTCATTTTTCCGAAAATTTGAATTTTCCCGCAGTTTTCTTGCGTTCAACCGGTCACGGAGAAATATCGAAATTGGAGTAAATTTTGTGCTTACGCGCGAAAAAAGCGGCGGATTCTTAAACCAGATTCCGCCGCCGTTAAAATTAGAAATTGCCGGTTCAGCATCAATTTTCAGGAAAGAGATTATAGCTCTTTATCTTTGAATTGAGGGTTGTTGCGTTCATTCCCAGAAGCCGAGCCGCGCGCGACTGGTGTCCGCCGGTTTGGTCGAGCGCGCGGCGGATAAGGTCGACCTCAAATTTTCGCACTTCGTCGTAAAAATTGACGCCTCTGGAAATATCTATCTCGTCCGAAGCGCCTTCGCCTTCGTGGATCATTTCGCGCGCAAGTTTTGGGTCGCGCACTTCGGGTCGCAGACAATCGACCGTTATCTCATCCGACGTCGCAATTACAACCGCGCGCTCGATAATGTTCTCGAGTTCGCGAACATTTCCCGGATAGTAATAATTTTCAAGCAGAGAAAGAACCTCCGGCGAAACCTGCTCGGAAATATTGCTGTTGTTTTCCAGATTATATTTGCGAATAAAAAACTGCGTCAGCGGCAAGATCCCTTCGCGGCGTTCGCGCAGCGGCGGCAATTCGATCGGCACGACCGATAAACGGTAATATAGATCTTCGCGAAACATCCCATTTTTTACGGCTTCTTTCAGATCGACGTTTGTCGCAGCGATAATTCGAACGTCGACCTTTACCGGAGTCGTTTCGCCAACCGGCGTAAATTCGCGCTCTTGAATCACCCGCAAAAGTCGAACCTGTGTTTCCGGACGAAGATCGCCGATCTCGTCTAAAAATATCGTGCCGCCGTCGGCAACTTCGAAAAGTCCTTTCTTTGCACTGATCGCGCCGGTAAACGCACCTTTTGTATGACCGAAAAGTTCGGATTCGAGCAGATCCGACGGAATATTCGTGCAGTTAACAACGACGAAAGGTTTGTCGGCGCGAAGACTTGCTTCGTGAATTGCCTTTGCGACAAGTTCCTTACCGGTGCCCGATTCACCGGTGACCAAAACGGTCGAACGCGCCGGCGCAACTCTTTCGACAAGCCGGAAAACGTCTTCCATTTTTTGCGAATGAACGACGATCGATTCCCGGTTTACGGATCTCGCCATCGCCTGGCGCAAATTTACGCGTTCCTCTTCGTTGCGGCGTTTTTTAATGCCGCGGGCGACAAGCGCAAGTATCTGCTCGTTCTGAAACGGTTTGCGGATAATTCCTTCAGCGCCTTTTTCCCAGGCTGAAATAGCAGTTTCGAATGTCGCATACGCCGTTATCATTAAAATCACAGCGTCTTCGTCAATGCCGATGATCTGTTCGAGCGCTGTCAGTCCGCTTATTCCGGGCATCGAAACGTCCATTAAAACAACGTCGTAGTTCTTGTTTTCGTAAGCCTGAACCGCTTCTTCGCCGGTCTTTGCAAGGTCGACCTTATAACCCGCGCCGGAGAGGATCGTCTCAAGCACATCGCGCATTATTTCTTCGTCGTCGCAAACTAAAATTGTCCCTTTCTTAGCCATAACAAGTAAAAATTAAACCGTTTATCACGAACGAACATTATAAACAAATTAAATACATTTGGCAGACGCCGTTTTGTTTTCTATAGTTGCTGCGTGCTTTACGACGGATTTGCCGCCAGCTATGACCGCCTGCTTGCCCCGGCGGAAAAATATTTTTTGCGCCGCCTTCGCGAAAGAGCGGTTTCCTTTTTGCCGGCTGACGGCTCGATCCTTGAGATCGGAGCCGGAACCGGCGCAAATTTCGAATTTTTCCCGTCGAGCGCTGCCTGTTCGGCTTCGGAAATTTCGGCGGAAATGCTCAAGATCGCCCGCGGAAAAATTTCGGAAAAAAACATTTCGCTCGTACAAACCGATGTTCAAAATCTCCCTTTTTGCAGCAATGCGTTTGATGCAGCCATTTCGACATTGGTTTTTTGTGCGCTCGCACAACCGGAATGCGGTTTTGCAGAGATCATCAGGACGGTAAAGCCCGGCGGAAAGGTTGTTTTGCTCGAGCATGTCCGCCCGCCCGGCACGCTCGGCTATATTTTCGACGCATTAAATTGGTTTACCGTCCGTCTGATCGAAGATTGCTTTAACCGCGAAACCGCTGCAATGGCAGAAAAATGCGGGTTAACGATCGTAATGGTCGAAAAAGCCGCGTTCGGAATTATTAATTTGATCGTCTGCAAAAATGAAAAGAGCAACTGAGACGGGAATGACCTCAGATGCTCAAATTGAACGGCTTTTTCTTACCTACTGAACGAACGCCGACGGAACCGGACGGTCGCCGGATGCGCCAAAACCGACGATCATCGAACCCTGCGAACTTCTATTTACATACCAGGTCGAGTTCGAATCGCGGAAAACTCCGATGTCGGTTTTTCCGTCTCCGTCATAATCGCCCGGCGCCGGAATGTCGGTTGAAATTCCGAACGGCGCAGAATAATAGGAAAAATCTTCGCTTCTAAGAACGAACCATTCTCCCGAAGACGGGCGCCAGAACGCGGCGTCGGCTCTTCCGTCGCCGGTAAAATCGGAGGCGACCGGTTTGTCCGTTGAAATTCCGAATTGAAAAGCAGCAACGCCGCCGGTCGAACGTTTTATCCACCATTCGGCTCCATTCGGACCGTTCGGTCGAAAGACCGCCAGATCGGATTTTCCGTCGCCGTCATAATCGCCAACCTGCGGACGGTCGCCGTTTGCGCCGAACGATTCGATGATCGTCCCGAGCGTGCTTGTTTGAATGTACCAGGTTGCAGTCGCGCTGCGGAAAATTCCGGCGTCTGCCCTTCCATCGGCATCGAAATCGCCGACGACCGGTTCGTCGCCGCTCGCGCCGAACGGGAATGAATAGAACGAATTATCTTCACTCCGCATTATCAGCCATTCGCCCGTCGCTTCGCGCCAGATCGCAACATCTGTCTTGCCGTCGCCGGTAAAATCAGCCGGGACGATCTTGTCGGTCGATGTTCCAAATTGAAACGCACGGTTCGTGTTGTCTGACGAACGCAGATACCACCATTCGCCGGCGCTTGGACGAAAGATCGAAATATCCGTTTTGCGGTCGCCGTCGAAATCTATATGTGTATTGGACGCAGCCGCGCTCGATTCTCCAAAAACAGTAAATTGAACGACTTGCGAAACTGAAAATCCATTCGCCGCAGCCGCGTCCGTTATATACCATCGACCGAAAAACGTTCGTCCGATCAGCGATGCATTATCCGGAATCTGCAAACTAACCGAACCGTAGCCCGCTCCGTTACCCGTGTTTGAAAGCTGTGTCTGAACGCGTGCGAACGATCCGGCGGCGGGAATTGTCGAACCAATTCCCGGATCGGAAGAGCTTACAACTAAGACCGCCTGCGCGTTTGCAACTGAATTAGAAATGCCGACCGTAAAACTCGGATTTCCGACAAGCGGCGGTTCGATCGCAACCATCTGCGGAACGATTCCGCCTGTTCCCGCTCGTCCGGTTCCAAAAACTATCGGAACCCGGTTCGATTCGGTATAAAGCGTCGGGCGGTCGAATGGGGGCAGCTCGTCGCGAACACGCGGATCCGTCAACGGGCGCCCGAGAAACGCGATCAAATCGTTTATCTGTCCCGCACCGAAATTTCGCGGGCGAACATTCGGGTCTTTGTTCGGCGCGTCAAAATCGCCGCCGCGATTATAGAAATCGACAACTTCGCGGAGCGTCGTAAAGCGTCCGTTATGAAAATATGCGTCGCGCAGGTCGACGTTGCGCAGGTTTGGAGTGCGAAATTGCGCAGCCGTGTTTGGATTGTTTGTAACTCCCTGTCTTCCGGCGTCTTCAGCCGGCGGGCGAACACCGATAAAATGGAACGAATCGTCCGTGAACAAATTTCCGGCATGACACGAACTGCAGCCCGAAACGCCCGATTGAAAAAGATTTGCGCCGCGCTGCTCCGACGCAGTCAATGTTCCGACGCCCTGATTTACCTGATCGAACGGCGTTTGATCGGAAAAAAGAGTCCGTTCATGTGTCGCGATCGCCAGCGCAATTCGCGCCGGTGTTACTTCAAGTGTGCCGAACGCTTCCTGAAACAGCTCGGAATATGTTCGACCGTCGATCCAATTTTGCATTCCCGGCGAAACATTGCTTGCCAGCGCCAACGGCTTTGAATTTGTGATCCGGTTTGCGACGTCCTGCCAGTTTCGTCCCGAATGTGCCATTTCTACGCCGTTCACGGGCGGTCCCAAAACCTGATTTTCAAGCGCTCCGCCTGTGTTCAGGATGATTTGATTTGTCAGTGGATCGCGAAAAACCGGCGTCGCGCGCCCGTCCCAAAAGAGCAAATTCGGATAAGCCGCGTCCGTGTAAGGCATACCGCGCCGCCCTGTTACCTGTTCGCGAAATCCGTAAAAATTCGCCCACCCGTAGGTTCCGTCCGTGCCGGAAGCCATAACACCCGGCGATCCGAATACATCGTCCGCCGTGTTCGCCAAGCCGTCGATTCCGGGATTTGTCGAACGGACGCGCTGCAGACTTGTCCGCTTGTCAATTCCGCCGCCTGAACCCGCATGACAGGTTCCGCAGGCAACCGTTCTGGTTGACGAAAGCTGTTCGTCCCAAAATAACGCTTTGCCGAGCGCAGCTTTTGTTGCGGTTACGGGATTTCCGGGCGGTGCCACCGGCGGCTGAAGCGGCTGAAGTCCTCCGCCAATATTTCCGGTCGCGCGCCGCCCTTGTTTCGGCTGGCTAAAATCACTCGTCGCGGTTCCATTTTCAGCGCGAATCCAGTAAAAGTAGACCTGACCCTGGTTCGAGGTCGTGTCAAAAAAATAATTTGCGGCGGTCGTTCCGACCGAAACGGCGGTTGCGCTGTTGTTCGTCGTATTGCGAAAGATGCGGTAACTCGTCGCATTTCGCATCGTGTCCCAATAAAGTCCGACTTTGGTTGAATAAACGCCATCCGTAACAACAACGCCCGTCGGAGCATTTATCGAAGTCTGGGCTGTAACATTTGTTGAAACTCGACGGTGACTAAAAACTGTCAGGGAAAATAAAATAAATGCCAGGACGGTCAAATACTTGGCTAAACGCATTAAAAGGTACCTCGGAAATCAATAAATGGAAATCGGCTGAAATGACGGAACAACGAAATGGAAATTAACCGTTTGTTGCCGATTAATCAAGCTAAACGCGACTTTTGACGCGCGAAAGCGATAAATAGTCGAATAAAAAATGACTTGTAAGATACTTATCGGATGTCAAAGCTGGACGAGCGACGATTGGGTAACACCCGCTGCCGGCGAGCGCGTTTTTTATCCGCGCGGCACTCGTTCAGGGCAAATGCTCGATCATTACGCCAAGATCTTTGGTTCGGTCGAGGTAGATTCGACATTTTACGCAATTCCGCCTGTTTCGACCTTTGAGAATTGGTATAAAAAAGTTCCCGCAAACTTTACGTTTTCATTAAAGCTTCCTCAGGAAATAACCCACGCTCTCTCACTTTCCGAGCCGTCGTTCCCGATCGCCGACGCTTTCTTCGAACGTGTGCGCGAACTTAAGGAAAAGCTCGCGGTTTTGCTTATACAAATGCCGCCCCAGTTCCGCGGAACACGTGAAAACGCTGTAAATTTGAGAAATTTTCTAAAACGCCTCCCCTCAGATCTAAGATTTACTATCGAATTTCGAAACTGCGACTGGATGATAGACTGGACCTTTACCGAACTTGAAAAAGCAAAAGTTGCGCTTTGCCTCTGCGAAGGAAGCTGGATCCCGCGCGAGATGATGCTCGCGGCGGTTCGAAGATCGAAGCTGGATTTTTCTTATTTACGGTTCATGGGTGAACGCGATCTTCCTAAATTTGACCGGATCTATCGCAGCGAAGATGCCAATCTCGAACTTTGGGCGGAAGAGATTAAAAAACTGGATCTGAACGGGATCTACGTTTACTTCAGCAATTTTTACGAAGGACATGCTCCGGCAAGTGCGAACAAGTTAAAAGAACTTCTCGATCTACCGAAGAATGACCCGGTCATTCTTGAAGATCAGGCATCACTCTTCAGATAAATGCGCGTAAATATCGTTTTCCGCAGCGGTGCAAATAAAAGGAATTTCGAAGCGATCAGTACTGTCTGTTGGATAAGATCCAAACTTTTTCGGGCTTGTCTCGTATTAAAAGTCAGACAAATTTTTCGGGGAGCAGTTCATAAAACACATTATTACTAGATTTAAGGATTTTTATTAATGGCAATATCAAAAACAGCAAAAGTATTTCTCATTCTTGGCGGAATAATCACCGCGTTCGTTTTGGTCGGACTTATCGGGTTCGCCATTTTGGCTGACCGCATCGGACGTCCGTCCGTTCCCGATAACAGTGTTCTGGTCATCAACGTTTCCGGCAATTTGCCCGATCATACGGTTGACGACCCATTGGCGCAGGCGTTTGGAATGGGCGAACCGCGTTCTTTTTCTAATATGCTTCTTCAGCTGAAAATGGCAAAAGCCGACGCTCGGATCGGCGCCGTTCTGCTAGATATAAATTTTCCCGGCATCGGTTGGGGAAAAGCGGACGAACTCCGCGAAGCGATCAAAGATTTTCGCACTTCGGGAAAGCCGATCTATTCGTTTATGGAACTCGGCATGAACAAGGAATATTACATTGCCTCGGCTGCGGAAAAGGTTTTTCTCACGCCTGCCGGCGATATTTACATTAATGGGCTCGCGGCAAACGCAATGTTCTATCGCGGATCGCTCGACAAACTCGGGGTTGAACCGGATTTCATCAAGATCGGAAAATATAAGAATGCGCCCGACCAATACATGCGCAAAGATATGTCCGACGAACAGCGCGAGGTTTTGAACGCGATCCTCGATAATTATTACGGAAACATCGTCAATGCGATCTCAACCGACCGAAAGAAAACTCCGGAAGATGTAAAAGCGATCATCGACGGCGCTCCGTATCATGCCAAACAAGCGCTTGAACTCGGGCTGATCGACGGCGCGTCTTACAGAGATCAGGTTTATGATGAACTGAAAAACCGGCTCGGTTACAAAGCGGGGGACGAACTGCGAACCATCAGCGATACAAGCTACAAAGATGTTTCGCCGGAATCGTTAAATTTGAACAAAGGCGAGCGAATTGCGGTGGTCTACGGTTCGGGCGCTATCAACGTCGGAAAATCGCAAAACAGCCCGCTCGGCGGCGAGATGATGGGTTCGGACACGATGGTTCAGGCTATAAATTCCGCTGCTAAAGACGATTCGATAAAGGCGATCGTACTTCGTGTCGATTCGCCGGGCGGTTCGGCGCTCGCATCAGATCTGATGTGGCATGCGATCGAAGAAGCGAAAAAGAAGAAGCCGGTCGTTGTTTCGATGGCGGATGTCGCGGCTTCGGGCGGTTATTACATTTCATGCAACGCCAACAGGATCGTCGCAATGCCCAACACGATAACCGGTTCGATCGGCGTGTTTATGGGCAAGCCGAACGTTAAAGGACTTTACGATTGGCTCGGCGTTTCAAATGAATATGTTTTGCGCGGCAAAAACGCCGGAATTTTTCGCGAAACCGAAAACTGGACGCCGGAAGAGCGTGCGAAAATGGAAAATCAGACGAACATCATCTATTACGACGATTTCGTTCCGAAGGTCGCTGCCGGACGAAATAAATCAGCGGAAGAGGTCAACAATCTCGGTCAGGGACGAGTTTGGACCGGCGTCCAGGCGAAGGAAAACGGCTTGATCGACGATTTTGGCGGGCTTGATAAAGCTGTCGCGATCGCCAAGGAACTCGCCGGAATTCCGGCGGAAAACGAAGTAAAGCGCGTTGCGTTTCCGAAAGAAAAAACATTGCTTGAAACGTTGTTCGATCGAAGCGGCAGCGTCGAATCCGAAGAAATCGCAGCGCAAAGAGCGATCGTAAAATCGCTTCCCGAAGACGCGCGGCGTGCGTTGAGATTCGCCGAAATGCTCGACCGAATGAGCAACGGCGAAGCGATGCTGATCATGCCGTTCGAATTGGAAATAAAATAGATCGACATTAAATTGTATTTTTATCGAGGGAGCCGATCACTGGTCGGCTTCCCCTTTTTATGTCCGGTCCATTTTTCAAAAAATCTTGCTTTTCGCCATTATTTGCAATACTATTGCGGCATTCAAAGACTTTCGGTCGCGGCAAGCAAGCAGCATTTTTGACTTGTTTTTCACAAACAGGAGAAAAAAAATCATGAAATTGGTCAAGAACATTCTAGCTTCTAAGGGCAGCGAGATCTGGCATACAACATCGGATGATTCCGTGCTGAACGCGATAAAAATGATGGCGGAAAAAGGTGTCGGCGCGCTGCTCGTAATGGACAACGGTCGCCTCGTCGGCATAATGTCCGAACGAGATTACGCCCGGAAAGTGATCCTGCAAGGGAAATCTTCGCGCGAAACTCCGGTCAGCGAAATTATGACCATCGGCGTAGAGGTCGTGGATCCGATCGATACGGTTGAACGTTGTATGGAATTGATGACAGATAAACGCATTCGTCATCTTCCGGTGGTTGAAAACGACAGCGTTATCGGTGTGCTGTCCATCGGAGATCTCGTTAAGGCGATCATCGAGGAACAGCAGTTCCAGATCGAACAGCTCGAAAGCTATATCGCCAGTTAGTCAGCTTTATAATTCAAACCAAAATCGCTCTGAGTTTCCGAAAAACGACTTACTTTTTCGCAAGTTCAGAGCGATTTTTCCTGACCGTAAAAAAAATGCTTGTTATTTTTCCGAAATTCCATTTTAATATCTCCGTCTTTTCAACAATTCAGTAAATCAAAATCTACTTTCACAGGAGACTCAATAAAATATGAGCGGATTATCGATAAATCCTTCGGACGAAGCTGTTTCACAATCGTCCGATGCGGGCATTTCTGCTGCGCGGTATGAACAAATGGTGCGCGATGTTAGAGCGAAACAAAGCTTCGGCATGGCAATTGTCGGCGGATTTGCCGCAGCGGTGATCGCAGCCTTCGTTTGGGCATTAGTAACTTACATCACTAATTTTCAGATCGGTTATATGGCGATCGGCGTCGGATTTTTGGTTGGACTGGCGGTTCGACATCTCGGAAAAGGCGTCGATACAAAATTCGGTATTGTCGGCTGCGCATTTGCGCTTTTTGGATGTGTGCTGGGCAATTTTTTGACTTCGATAATCGTCGCATGGCGGACCGAAGGCGTCGATCTCGGGTCGATCCTGCTGGTTATTTTGACCTCGCCGGCGATCATTGTCGAAGTCTTTACGGCGACCTTCAGCCCGATCGATCTTTTATTCTACGGAATCGCGATATATGCCGGATTTCGTTACGGGATCATGGAAATGCCGGAAGAAGAGATGATAAACGAACCGCCGGCGCCGACTCCAAATCCCGCAGTTTGATCTTTAAAAAAAAT